>NZ_CP058552.1:4800000-7516894 GCF_013401555.1 Paenibacillus sp. E222 | reverse complement strand
TGCGTGCGCAGGGTGCTGTGTGCTTGAATGAATTGATCAAAAACGTGGGCTAATGTAATCGTTGTATCACACTGTGATGTTTAACCCGACTGAATTGTATTAAACGGTACATTATGGCGGTTCTCCAACTTGACGCTGGTCATGGAAGAGGATCGCTTTTTGCTGTGCATCACACGAGGGAAGACAGCTTGATCCGGACTTGTTCTGAAAGAATGGCCTGTTCTTAGAACTTCAGATCAGGAGTTGGTGAAGATGATTGTGGAACCTGAGCAATCTTAAGTTCATTTCTCTATAAAATTCCAAACTTTGGTCACGTTTCCGTGTTAAATTAGGTAAAGGAGGGGATGCAGAATGACGACAACCACACTGGCTGAGCAGGAAGAGGCGTGTTTGTATGACGAGTTAAGACATGCGCTGGAAGAAGTGGAGGAAGGAAAGCAACGGCATAAAATGTTGAAGCATATGATCAGGCAACTCAAGTTTGCCAAATGGCGGAAAGAACGATTTCACTGGTTTGATCAATACTTCCAGAATGTAAGGCCAGTAACACTTTGGATCATGTTAGCCACTGGGGCGCTTATGCCAGTTATGTTGTTCAGCATTTTTATATGGGTATCCTTGTGGGTGGAATGAATCATGATTGATTAGGGTAAATACCTTTGAATGAATAGCATGTTAAAGTGAGGGCAGTGGCATATCTAGAAATTATGTGGACAGTTACTGCCTACTAACTTTATTAGGATAAAGCTAGATTTATTTCCTCACGTATACACGCAAAAGTGTGAGCTTATTACTGGTAACAACTGCCTAAGTACTTGAATGTACCTACTGTCTACTACCCAAAAGGATAAAGACTTTGTACTCATTTTTCAGTTGTTATGTACACGTCACGCCGAAGATGCACTATAATGATTCTACTTCTTTTGGAAAAAGAGGATGGAATCTAGTGAAGTGGTTTCTTATTACATAATTAAAGAGCCGAGTATCTACAAGGCTCTCAGATAAAAAAATCGTATATGTTTGTTTGAGTTAAGTAGAATTCATTTATTGAAGAGGCTTGATTTCATCTGGCACTGAACCCGTCTTGACTTCATAGGTATCATAATCGACCATAGTGAATATTTCCTGATCTTTGTTTCCTTTCACATATCCAGTTAAAGAAACGGTATGGGATAAATCAGCGGGAATAAACTTATGGTCTGTGAATTCAACATCAATTCCATACTTTTCTTTAAAATAGGCTTGGCTTGCTACCTGAGCTTTTTGAATAATCTCTTTTTTCTCGTTTGACATACATCCTCCTAAAGTGAATGATATGGCGCAGATCATTAATATAAAAAGTAATCCTGATTTTTTCAAGTAATCACCTCATATTCCTAATGTTGTCGTTTGATAATGTGCATTATACAACTTCCGTTAACTAGAAGAAAGGGTGAATAGGATGGATAAATACATGACTGACGAATTATATTTAAAAATATCTGAGCTTGCATATACGGATGTTCCTGCAGGTCGTAGTGATATTTTGGACAAGGATGAGTACAAGGATTGGAGAACGGTTGAACCAAAGGGTGCAAGTCTGCATAGTGCGTATTCAGGATTTGATGCTATAGTTCTTGAGAATCCCAAAACAAATCAAGTTATCATCGGTTATAGAGGTACTGAACCTGAAGGTATTATTGGAAAAGCAGCTGATATTGAGACAGATGCCTTCGATGTCGTAGGTGGCAGAACCAGAAGGCTTGAAGATGCGATAACCGATCCAGAACGTCATAATATATTTAAAAATAGTCCCTTCAAACTTATGAAGGATAAATTGGATTGGGAAAATAATCAGTTCCACCAAGCTGAGGAATTGTATGAGGCGGTGAAGGTGGCGTACCCTGATTCAGACATTTCATTGACGGGTCATTCCCTGGGTGGCGGTTTGGCTCAATATGTAGCTGCTCGTCAGGATGTGTCTGGGATGACGTATAGTGCTCCTAGTGTAACGAATCTGCTGGATGATGTCAGTTTGGCCAAGGTGAATGAGGGTCATTTTGATAACAAAATGGTTAACGTGGTTCATCCCAATGATTCTGTAGGGGCTGGGGGAATAAGTGAATATGACAGGCACGTAGGAAGTACCGTGTATAAGGGTCAGGACTTTGACACCGCTAATGCGATGTATCAGAATTGGAAATTTCAGTTTCAGTTAAAGGTTCCTTTTCAGCCTCTGGGTGCAGGCTCACCGATGTTAGTTCATGACGTAAGAGTAGGTGTGGATCTGGACAAGCTTCATGTTGGTGATATTATGAGATTTTTTGATTCATTCTCGAAGGACGAAGGCAAGGGTTATCATTCCATGGATCAATATGAGTTTGATGAGAATGGAAATCTAAAAGGACCGCTAATAGACCGGAGCACAGGTGAAACCATTGATATTTCTCCAAGATGGACAGCACATCAGGAAGCATTAGCCACGTTCTCCAATTTGATGTCAGGCATTGTTCCTCCGTTGATTGCAGCGGCTACAGGAATGGTTAGTGGAAAAGGCGGGGGCAAGATTCAATTAACACCGGAAGAGTTAGCGCAGGCTGCTCGGGAGATGAGGCTGAGTTTAAGTGACTTCTCGAATGATGCCCAGGCTTCAATTCAGATGTTTCAGACACATATATCTACCAGCGAAAGTCAGTCCTTTACTCCCATCGCCTATAACGCAACAGCAACGCTGCAAGCGATCAATCGTTGGTATCAGGAATCCATCAGCGAAATAGCGGAATATATTGAGCGTAAACGAGAGGATTTTGTAATCGCAGACCAACACTAATTTAGTTTACATAGAAGGACTAACGGGAGGAAATGAGAAATGGGCAGAATATCCGTATCCTTGTCTGATTTAAGAAGGGCTGTTCAGCAATGTGAGCAGTTGCAGCAACGGCTCATGCAGCAGGAACAGAAAATGCGCTCCATTCATGGCCGATTGCAGCAGGACTGGATCGGTACATCCGCAACAGAACTGTCACACAGAATGCAGTCATTTATGGATGGGGCATCTGCAAAGCTGAATGAACTCGAAGCTCATAAAGAAGAACTGATGCGATTTATTCGTAAAATGGAGGAAGCGGACAGAGAAGATCGCAGGGATCGCAGCAGGGTACAGTAACACCTCTTTACAAGAAAATAGTTAGATAGGAATGGACCTTCCCATCTAACTATTATGGTTTTTTTCTATATAGAGCAGCGTCATCCAAGTAGCTGATTCGGATTAATGTGTAGCTGACTTAGACTTGTTCAACGTTTGAATCTTCTCTTGCATGTACTGGTGGTAATCGCGAAAACTGCTGATGTGGTGCAAAGAATCGGAATTTTCCGACTGAATCTTAATTTTTCCATCCTGAGGCAGTTTTTTCATCTCAGCAACCACTTGTTTCGAGCCTTGAATATCTCCAGCCATCTCCTGAATTCGTTGTAACAGTGTTGGATGGCCCTCATGTTGCAGCATTTCAGCGAGCGGTCTCATTTCCTCCAGCTTCTGGGTGGATCGTTCAAGAGTGGTCATTACTTTGTCTTCATCCATGCTCGCATTTAGCGAAACCATGCGATGAATATGATCCTTTTCCATCCTTTCCAGCGCTTCCAGATGGGAAGCCTCCAGTCGTTTGGGATCGCTCCAGCTCTCGGTTTGAACAGTATCCTTCTGCTGCGAAGCATGGTTCATATTGGCATTGCCACAGCCCCATAACAGAGTCGAGCAAGTTAACACCGTTCCAACGGCGATGATGCTTTTTAACCTCATGTTGTCACTCCTTATATAATTTCCTTATGGTAGTATGAACCGTAAATTGGTAATTATGCATGCAAACCAATGGATCAGAAGGTCCAACTTTTTAGCATAGGTATTGTTTATAAAGTAAAAGGGTTGCTTGTTACAAAGGAGGAATCTCATGAAACTGTACACCAACAGCATCTGGCGATGGAGCACAACACTGTTGTATCCACTGCTAATGTTTTTAGATAGGAGTTGGACGGGGCAGCCCCATCCATGGTTCGCGTTAACCATTGCCATTGTGTTTTGTTTTCTATGGAGTGGGGTGAAGGAGTTATTCATCTCTACCGGATTGACCTGGTTTGTTGCCATCCCGTGCTGGTGGTATTTCATTGAGCTTCCCAAACCATCGTTTGGCGCAGAGAATTTTGCCGCTCATCTGTGGCTGATCGTGCTGATTTTTATATTTGTGGTGCTACTGCCACAGACCCTGATACTGACCACACGCATGCGAATAATGGAGTACTATAGGCAGAACGGATAATAGTCTGATAGGCGGTCGCTGCCTAGGGGGAATATGATAATTTAACATCATTAATGACTTCCTAACCTGTATGGTTGGAGGTCTTTTTATTAATCAGCAAGGAATAAACTATTTATAATTCCATATCTATCCTGTAAAATCTTCTGATAAAGGTTATTCACGTTGGGCGATTACGTTCAGGCAATCAGGAGGGCATATGAGCAAGAGAGAAGAATGAGAAGTTATACAATTATTTATTATTATTTTTAGTTTTGTATGGAGTTACTTTGTTTATTTGGCCTATGGCTCTTTTTGGACTTGGTATGTCCTTATCGGCACCGTATCCACACACATATGATACTTCCCGTGATCTATTGGTTAAAATTCTTTTCACCTATCCTTTAGGCGTATTATTCGCGATTTTTTATTGTGGGATCAGTTACGAGAACGGGCGATATAAAGCCCCTTATTGGGTTGTTCATGTTCCATTACTTTGGCCTGTTGCATGGATCATAGTCGAATACTTAGGATTGAAATTTAGCTTTTAAAGAAAAGAGGATTGCATATGACACGTAATCGAAAACGGGGAGCATATGTGTTATTTATTATAGTATTTGTAGCGCTTCTCCTCTTGATTCGATCATGCAAGCCAGAAGAGTTCGCCCCCTGCTAGCCAGAAATAACATTCAACCTGAACAGGTGAGGGTGGTAGCACCCGTCGATTCAAGAACTCACTTGGTTTTATATCAGGACACCCAGACTGAGGGTATTGCTTCTGCCTTGATTCAGCAAAGGAAGTGGTCTTCAAAAGTAATAAAATCAGAAAATGTCCTTGAGGACAATAAGGATGAGCCAATATCTTATCGTCTGACGGGATACCAGTATTCTAATGACAACACGTGCTATATTATATACGGATATATCCACAATCCGGACATAATCAGATTACTTATCCACTATAATCCGAATTCTCCGGTTGCGGAAGTAGAGGCAGGGATCCTTGATCCCTCTGATCAGGGGAGGTTGTGGTTTGCTGTAATTCAGCAGCCAATAACGGAAATGCAGATGGACATCCGAGGGCTCGATAACGCTGGCAATACGATCTACTCATCCCTGGATAACGAAGATTAGAAGATCACATGAATGTTATTTAAAATCTCATCTCCCTACCAAAATAATCGAAGCATCAACCAAACAATCCCCTAGTCCGTTTCATACGGCAGGGGATTTGTTATGGCTACACTTTCCTACGGAATTTACCCGTATATGGAATGGTAATATGAATGTCCAGCTTCTGAATGGAATCTTCCGTCAGGATCATCTTTGAGCCGTTGTTGGACAGCTTGCGCCACAGACCTGGATTTTTGCGATAAACCTTCTCCTGAAGTCCATAGACATCGACCCCGCGTTTCAGACCTTCGCGATACGTTTGCATGATTTGCTCCCGCAATGTCTTCTCGCTGAATCGGACCATCTCGTCATAGGAAACAGGGGTGAGATATTCATACAAAGCGGTCAGGTACTTGGCATCGATGTTGAAATGAACCTCATTCCCACGAATGACAGGCACAATTTTGATATTAGGCAAACCAACGCTGAGCACACCATAGACGGTTCCTTCGTTCTCAATAATCAATGGCGCACGACGCATATCCTTAAGTAACCAGTGAAATCCAGAAAGCTTGCTATGGGGCAAATATTCAAAATCATCCCCGGTTCTTTCAAAAAAAGCACCGTCAATCATAAACAGTTCATAATTCTTTTTGTTCTGCGACCAGTGTTCCTTGTTCAGGGTGATACAAGGCAGATAAGTTGTCGTGGACGTATTGTTATGGGTGGCAATGAGTTTGAAACTGAGCACTGGAGGAAACAGCGATTCTTCCAGAAATGAAGGGAAGAGGGTTGTGCAGAATGCTATCCAGTGGCGACAAATTGTATATGGACGTGGCACTAAGAATATTTTCTAGTGGATCGCGCGTGCCGTACACCCAGGTGGTATAACGTGATTCCGGGAAACGTCCAAGCATGTCAAACACTTCCTTAATATGCTTGCTTGTCAAGACACTTTCGCCCATGACAATGGCTGTCACATGGCCCCAAGCAATATGCAGCTGGGAACTTCGGAACAGCTCGTTTACCGCCAGATTCAATGTTTTCCCTGATGTATGTCCAACCCACACGGGTGGAGCCTCCGCCGTTTTGGTTGAACTTTCGCTTTTGGCTACACTGGTAAAGTCCATGCTCTGAACATACATATGGTACAACCCATCCTTATACTCGATCCCGATCGCTTTCGCATAATCCACCTGTTGAATTTCATATGCACTCCAGCACCCACTGGTCACGAAACAAAGAGAGACACTTAACGCTCCAAGCAACCATCGCTGTAAAAGGCGCTTCATCGCTCATTCCCTTCTTTGCGCGGCTCCTGCGTTTCGAGATAGACAGGTCTGCGTTTCATCCATCCTTTCGGAAGTTTGAACAAGGAGGCGAGTGCCTGTTTGAAATTAAGCGGACTGAGCGGCGTGAGATAAGGAATCCCGAACGATTTCAGATCGGTCAGATAGATCAGGAACAGGATAATGGACAGAATGAACCCATATATGCCAAGGGATGCCCCCAGTACAAAACAGAAAAAACGTAGAATCAGAACAGAACTGGTCATGACCTGATTCACAATCGTTGCTCCGGCCACTACGGTTACAGCAATGACGACAATCATGAGCGGGGAAACCATGCCTGCACGGATGGCCGAATCCCCAATAATCAATCCGCCAACAACGGTCAGTGTCTGACCAATGGCGCTGGGAAGCCTCACCCCTGCTTCCCGGAATAGCTCCATCAGCAGCATAATGAGAAACATTTCCACACCAGACTCCATAGGTAAACCCATGCGCCCAACCGAAATCGTGGCTACTAGAGGAAAGGGTAGCTGGTCCATGTGAAAAGAAGTCAGCGCAATATAGAAACCAGGCAAGAACACGGTTATTAATAGCCCGATAAAACGCAGCATACGGCCCACATTCACCGGAAGAAACGGGAAGCTGGCATCCTCGGGGGATTTGAGAAGCAGAAACAAATTGACGGGTCCGATGATGACGCTGGGATTGCCATCCACGATAATGACGAAACGTCCGTTCAGAAGACATTCAGCCGCAAAATCAGGTCTGCCCGTGTAATGGGTTACCGGAAACAATGTGACTTTGGAAGGGGACAATAATTCCTCTAGTTCATTGGCCGTCATAATGCGTTCGATATCGATTTTGCGCAGCCTATTCTTCACATCATCAATCAGCTCGGGATTGGCAATGTTCTTAATATACATCAGGGCGACTTTGGTCACGGAGCGAGAACCAATTAATTCAATATTACAGGCTAATTCAGCCGTACGCAGGCGTGTACGAATTAACGCAATATTAACTGATAGTCGTTCGATAAAGCCATCTCGTGCCCCGCGGATCGATACTTCCGTAGTGGATTCATCCGGCGACCGTGTAGGAATGTTGGATATATCCATGCTCCACATCTTCTGGATGGAAGGAATGCAGATGAGCATGTGTCCCTCAAACACCCGCAAGGACATGAGTTCCTTTCCCAGCGGATTATTCTGTATGTCTATACTTGTCCATTGCAGGGTAATGGACTTCTCGATATCCGATGCACGAACAAAGTGAGTACTCTCGTACGTTCGGGTCAGTTCGGGAAGAATAATATCATATATGGATTTGCTGTCGACCATACCGCTGCAATACACGATGACAATCTGCTGCGGAGATTCCCCAATCATATGGCTGCTGGTGATCACATCGTCTGAACCTGCAAAAAACGTCGTCAGATTATGCTCATTGATTCGGAATGGTTCAGCCAGATGGGGGTTCTTCTTTGGTGTGGTTGTGAGCGGCATGGGCGGGAGCCTCCTTGTCTTTTTTGTGTATGAATGCGGCGAGGGTCAACAGGACTGTTACCGTGGATACATAGGCCAGCATCACGGGAAATTGAATATGGTTTACATAATAGTCAACGTAATCAATTCTCCACCACTGTACAGCTATGGCGCACATGATGAAGGTGACAATTAGAACGGCAACGTACCTTTTCTTTGGTCTACGAAAATCGAGCAGATCGACGATAAGATAGATGGAGATCGCCACTCTGGCAAATGAACCGCTTAGCCATTGATAGATGGACAGGAAGTCCACGTGCTGGAGCAATTTTCCTATATTCACCAGCTTCCATTGTTCATAGGGGCTATTTCGTTGTTTTGCTGCTTCCTCCGGACCGAACTCAACGATGGCTCCCAGCGTTGGGCCAATTGCCATACTGAGCATGAATAACCCAAGCAGCAGAAGATGCCACCAGCGAATTTTACTTTTGATATCGTGTTGGAACAGCATTAATATCCAGATTTCCATCAGTCCAGCAAGCGAATAGATCATGCCCCTTAGAACGGGGCCGGAACCATATTCCATGATGGGAAACAACTGACCATAGTCTTTATATTTCATGTTGGCTGACATCACGAAATATCCAAGCAGGATCACGAATGGAAGCAGAAGACTTGAAGTCATGGCAATGGAACGGATACCTTTGGCAGCCGCCCAGGCAGCAACCAGTGCACCCACACCTGCGAGCACATAGGGTGGGGTGAATTGAAGATAGGTGGATACCGTCCAGTTTGTTGTTTCATATAAGGTATGTGATCCAAGTGCAAGCAGCATGAGTGAGGCAGTGATACGGAAAACCCATGAAGGAATTACGCCAAATTCCCGCGTGATCCAGTCCGTCAAACGCTGTCCGCGTACCCGCCGGATAATAACGAACATCATACATAGAAATAACAAAAATAAGGGAGCAGCAGCGACTACCGATAGCCAGCCATCTCTGCCTGCATAATCCAGGATCGCCGGAATGGACAGCACATGGCACACGAGGCCTGCACTTAACAAAATGATGGAAAAGGACAGCCAAATCGTGATTTCTCCCTTTTCACGGCTCATGGGAATTCTCCTTTCCGTTCAAGGAAGTTTCCGTTAGGTTGTACAGGAAATGGATTTTCGATTCCTGTTTTATCTTTTTGAACAATAGAAGACGAAACAAGATAGACGGAAGAGACAGAAAGCATTAACATACAGATATAGCAAGTTTAGAAGACAAGCTCCAAACGAAGTATAGAGAAATAGGAGGAAACCTGCGATGACAAATACAACGAAGGCACCTGGAGAGACGAAAGTTGGCTTTATCGGTACAGGCGTAATGGGCAAAAGCATGGCAGGGCATATCCAGCAGGCAGGCTATCCACTGCATGTCTATACGCGCACGGCCGCCAAGGCGGATGCGCTGGTGAAGGAAGGTGCCGTATGGCATGACACACCAGGCAAACTGGCAGCCGAGTGTGATGTCATCATCACGATGGTGGGGTATCCGAAGGATGTTGAGGAGATTTATCTTGGTGAAGATGGTCTCGTGGCCAACGCGAAACCAGGCTCGTACCTGATTGATATGACCACATCCAGTCCGCTGCTGGCTGCACGGATCTATGAAGCCGCGGAAGCGAAAGGACTGCATGCATTGGATGCACCGGTTTCCGGTGGGGATATCGGAGCAAGGGATGCCAAGCTGTCCATAATGGTTGGTGGTAGTACGGAGGCTTTTGAAGCGGTTCGTCCGTTGTTCGAGCAAATGGGCACTAACATTGTGCTGCAAGGCAAAGCAGGAGCAGGACAGCATACCAAAATGTGCAACCAAATCGCCATTGCTTCAGGCATGATGGGTGTATGCGAGGCACTCGCTTATGCCAAGACATCCGGTCTGGACGCGGAGAATGTGCTGAAGAGCATCGCTACCGGTGCAGCCGGGAGCTGGTCACTTAGCAATCTCGGTCCGCGCATGATCGCAGGCGATTATGAGCCTGGATTCTATGTGAAACATTTTATCAAAGACATGGGTATCGCTCTCGAATCTGCCAAAGCTATGGGGATGAAGACACCAGGGCTGGCCTTGGCTGAGTCCTTGTATCAGGAAATATCCAGCAACGGTCTGGATGAAAAGGGTACGCAGGTGCTTTACACCTATTATTTACAGGCTTAATCCTCACAACCAAGACAACAGCGTGTTCTTTTTCTTCAATAGAAAGGAATACGCTGTTTTTTTTAAAATTCCCCTTCTCGTATGCGTCTAAAGTCACAGTATTGGTTAAATATTGGTATATACTTTAGTTGAACAATGGATTGTTGGTCCTCTTCCCTTTATTTTTGCCCCTCTTTATCCGACATAAGTAATAGAAGTATACATAATGGATGTGCGAAACCCACACTACATAGAACGGAGCTTGCCCATGTTCAAAAAAATCCTGTCTCTGTTCAAGTCACAGCCAGAGCTCGCGAACCAGATATCAGCTTCCGCTTCATCTTTACCGTCAACGGCCCCCATTCCCACACGTATGGTCCGTAGTCGTCGCAAAACGAAATCGGACGGAGATTGGACCCGTCAGCCCGAGGAACCAAGCACTGCCCAGCAGCTGCATGCTCTTCCGGGTGAATACAAAGTGCTGAACGACTTGCTCGTTGCCAATCCCAAGTCTCGCTCGGGTTACTCATCGATTGATCATGTCGTTATCGGTCCACGGGGAATCTTCGTGATTGAGACACGAAACCTGACGACAGGTGAGATTCGTGGCGGCCGAAGAGAGGCCAACTGGACAGTCAGCAGCAGCCGAATCAAGATGTACAACCCACTGATGCAGCACCGAGGGCATGTGGAGGCCATTCAGGCACACCTCGGTGATTATAAAAGAGTTCGTCTCGTCTCTATGGTGACCTTCACCAATCGCTGCCGGATCAGTGTTGATCCAGCTGTGCGGTATGTTAATTCGGATGAACTGATTATCTATGATCATGAATTGGTGGAGACCATCCTGCGCAAAACGGAAAGGCTTGAGACCGAAGTCCCCGAAACGTTGTATAAGGAACAGGATATTCAGGCCATCTACAACATGCTGTCCGCAGTCAATTCCACGGATCCCCAGATTCGGGCTGATCATATGGAGAAGGCCAAAGGCATCAAATAAGAGGAATCGAACCTGCAACCTGCTGCATCATTCATACGGCGATGAATTGAAAACGAATAATGCAGCTTACCGAGCGTGCATATCAACACGGTTATCCTTTCATGGATGACCGTGTTTTTTGTTCTCTCCGTAAGTGAGAATAGGACTGACGGAAATACAGCATAAGCATGCAGGCACAATGTCTTATACACCCAGTATTTAACTTATGATAGAATAAAGACCAGATTATATAGTAGTCTATCTATGTTATCCGAAAGAATGTTTATGGAATGAACTATTCATGGATTGAAGTAGAGGTTAATATAACACAGGTACATACATAAGATAAGGGGAAGATTACACAATGAGTTGGAATCATAGAATCAAGATGTTCACGGCCATTTTCAGCTTGGTTGCCATATTGACTGCATGTGGCGGTGGGGCGAAGGAAGCAACGATGAAGGAGTCTGCTCAGGATGCTGGCACGGTGGCTACAGCGACCAATAGCTCGGACACGTCAACGACTGACACGTCCGCAGCAGATACCAATGCTGAAGACTCTGCGGGCACCTCCTCAACTTCCGATACAGCGGGGTCTTCGCCTGAAGAAGGCAAGATCGGAGTGGACTCTACACTGGAGGAATTGAAGCAGAAATATGCAGACAAGCTTGGCTATATCCGTGTCCCGCTTAACGATCATCCGGTACGCAGGGTAAGTGAAGAAGGCTCCAAAAATATTAATATCGCCAACTACAGTGATGCGGTAGTGAATATGAACACAGGTATTCCCATCCATTCCGATTCACAGCGTTTGATCGATGATGCCTTTCCTTTTTTCACAACCGTTCAGGCACCGGAAGTCTCCTATGTATCATGGGAAGAAGCAACCAATCTGGAACGTGCCATGGTAAAGACGTTGTTTATCTCTCGTCAGGCGCTGCTCCTCACGGAGGATGCCATGAAGAACAAGGATTACACCAGTCAGTCCTTTACGGACTCGATGGTATTTTTCAAGAATGCAGCGGAGTTCGACTCCATGGCACCTGTCGCGCAGCATACGTATGACATCACTTTAACGAAACTTTACGATAAAGCACGCGAGTCGTGGGCCAAACTGGCTGCAATAGATCCGGAACAGGACGAAGCCGCATTTGCTGAGAAGTATACGGAAGCCAGAACAGAAGCGAATAACGTGATGGGGCTGCTGAACATTTTGCTGTCCACCAATGAAGAAGAACGTATGGAGCAGACATACGGCAAATAGTCATCTATGGAAAATACTGTTCTGACAAATGTTCATACGGCTTATCCTTCATAGAGCAGGTAGAAACTCTGACTACCGTCAACACGGGGTCAGGGTTTTTCTGTTGTTTTACATAGGGGTATGATATCTTTTTTAAGAATAAAGTGGTGCGGGACAAGGGTGAGGTGCGAAGAGTGATGAGATGGATTCAGTTATGTAAACGCTTTAAATTCAGAACAAAACTGATTTTGTTTCTGTCGGCGGCGACTGTATTGATATCAGGCATCACGGGGTTAATTACTTATCGCATACATATTTCGCTGTTTAATGAGGAAGTGAGTCGCCAGTATAGTCTTACCGCAGAACAGGTACTTGCAAGACTCGATTCCAGGGTGCACGACATGTATAAAGTGACGGACTACATTACGCTGAATCCCTCCGTGAAAAATGCAATTAAGGCGCAGGCTGCGGGCATTTCCTCCTATGATCAGATGAAGCTGGAGGAGGAACTGGATGATCAGTTGTATCAGGTTCGTCTCGATGCACCGGAGATCATGGGAATTCGAATCTATGATTTGAAGGGGAACATATTTAATCTCGGTACGTTTGCCGGATCGTTCCAACAGATGGACCCCTCATATTTGGCTGAGATGGTCCATAAGCTGGAAGGGACGGGAGGAGAATATGTATGGAACCGTCTGGATGTAGATGCTTTTCTTCAGGAGGAAAAATCCAACTGGATTCTGGCAGGGCGCTTAATGCGTTCTGTTGATCTGGAGACGTATGGGGTCATGTTGATCCTCTTTAATACCTCTCTGTATGAATCCTATCTTAAGGACCTACGTCTTAATGAAGATATTGCCGCGTATTTGTTGGATGCAGATGGGAAACTGGTATATGCGTTTCATAATCAAGATGCAGACCCACCACCGCTTACACAACTAAGCATGGGAGCAACCGAGATTAGGGACGAGCAGGGAACCGCTCATTTGTATACAAAACAAACGTCGGACAAAGCCAAGTTCACGTTAATCAGCAAAGTATCCTTGGCTCAGATTCAGCATAAGGGCAAGATTATCGTAAAGGTTGCTGTATTTTCTGCGGCAGCCACGGTTCTGTGTTCGTGGATCATTATTACCATCATCAGCCGCAGGCTGCTGCGTCCACTGGCCAGTCTGGTTAACGCGATGAAAAGAGTGCGCGACGGACAATTCGATACACGCGTTCAGATTCAGACACAGGATGAGCTGGGCTTCATTGGAGAACGATTCAATGCGATGGCATCACGGATCGATACGTTGATTCATGAAGTCTATGAGCGTGAATTAAGTGAAAAGCAAGCTGAGCTCAAGGCTATACAGGCCCAGTTGAATCCACATTTTCTGTATAACACATTAAGTATGTTCTTCTGGAAGTTCTATATGCTTGGAGATGAGAAGTCGGCGCGTCTGGTTACGGCCTTGTCCGAAATGCTGCAATATACACTGGAGCCAGTCCAGCGGTTGACTACCCTGCAGGATGAGATGAACCAGATTGACCATTACCTGCAGATTCAGCAGGCCCGGTATCAGGAGGCCTTATCGATCGAGATTTCTGTTCCTTCTGAACTGCTACGTTGCCAGGTGATTCGGCTGCTGCTGCAACCCATTGTGGAGAATGTGTTTGTTCATGCCTTTGCGGACAAAAGAGACAATCGTCGTCTCGAGATTCGCGTCTTCCGGTACGCGGGAAATGATGCAGAATCGGACATGCTTATTCTGGAGATAGCCGATAACGGATGCGGGATGGACCCATCCATGATGGATCGTATTTTGGCACCTTTGGCACACGCTGATGAGGAGCGTCAACACATTGGCATGCGAAGTGTAATCAGACGAATCGAACTGATTCATGGCGACCCTTATGGTGTGCAGATCGAATCCACTCCTGAAGTGGGAACGCTGGTGCGGCTTCGTTTGCCCTATCAGGTAGAATAGGTTGCTGGAAGAGAACAGATAACATGCTGAGAGGAGAATACATCCATTGAATGGACGAATGCTCGTAGTCGATGATGAAGCGATGTTTCGGCAAGGATTAATACATCTGGTTTCCAATAATCCACTCGGGTGGGAAGTAGTTGGTGAAGCTGCCGACGGAGAAGAAGCGCTGCAAGCCGTAAACAGTTGTACACCGGATCTAATTATTACGGATATCAACATGCCGGTGATGGATGGCTTGGACTTGGCAGAACAGATCCATGATCGTGGTCAGGACATTATGATCATTATTTTGACGGGCTATCGGGAGTTTGAATATGCACAGCGCGCCATCCGTTATGGTGCTATGGAGTTTCTGCTCAAGCCCTTCTCTCTAGATGAGGCCTGTCGTGTTCTTCGCAAAGCGCATGAGCGATACTGCCAGCGGCAATCCGATAACCGAATTAGGGAACAGTACAGTCTGGTAGAGAGATCGGATCG
The DNA here is from genome assembly GCF_013401555.1 of Paenibacillus sp. E222. Classification (NCBI taxonomy): domain Bacteria; kingdom Bacillati; phylum Bacillota; class Bacilli; order Caryophanales; family Paenibacillaceae; genus Paenibacillus; species Paenibacillus sp. E222. The sequence goes on along the minus strand of NZ_CP058552.1, from coordinate 7,501,879 downwards.
ATTGCGTGATGAGTTGGCAGCATTCTTGTTGAAGCAGCAGATGCAGCAAATGGCTGCACGGATAGATGAACTGTTCAGCCATGCATCCCGGATGCCTCTCCCTGAATGTAAAGCCGAGATTCAGCTGCTCATGAAAGTGATGACCGATCTGTTAGTGCAGCAGTTCCGTGTTCAGCAGTTTGCGAGTGTCGACAAGTTCGGCCCAGATCCGTTGCTCTGGATTCATTCGGTAGCGGAAGTGATGGCTTGGGCACGCTGCAAAAGAGAAGAATGGCTTGGTATGCTGGTCCGGCTTACGCAGGAACAACAGGATCATGTGGTCACACGGGTCCTTCAGTACATCGAGATGAACTATTCCAGCAATTGTAATCTTCAAGCGGCAGCCGCGCATGTTCACGTGACCCCCAATTATCTCAGTCACCTGTTCAAAAAAGAAACCGGTCATGGCTTCAGCCAGTACGTCAGCAAGCGTAGAGTGGATAAGGCGAAGTTACTGCTGCACAGTACCCGGCAGAGCATGGCGGACATTGCTGAACAGACCGGGTTCGATAACTCCAGTTATTTTACAACCGTGTTCAAACAGATAACCGGGCTGTCGCCCCGCGAATTTCGCAAGCAGCCGAGCCATGAGAGCAGCGAGTAGAAGCTGTTACCGAACACAGCCCCACGATGTGGGGTTATTTTGCGTAGAAATTTAAAAAAGGATCGTTAAATATCGAATGTTTACGCTTACATTTATATCTAAAATACAACTATAGACATCCACAGCAGAGAGGAGTGATGAACATGAAGGGAGAGCTGGCCGCAGGGCCGCCAAGGTTGGAACCGCCAGAAAACGAAGTGAGGCAGAGAATCCGGCAGCAGCGGCTTCGCCGTTTCAAGACGAATATTCCGCTACTATTGATGTTTCTTCCGGTGATCCTGTTTTATCTTATCTTTCGTTATGCGCCGATTGGGGGGCTGGTCATCGCCTTCAAGGATTATAACTTCTATGACGGGCTTTGGAACAGTCCATGGGTGGGCTTTCAACACTTTCAGACCTTGTTCAGCGATCCGCGCACAGTGGAGATCATCCGTAATACTCTATTTCTCAGTCTGCTTAGCATTATCGTGGGTTTTCCGATCCCGATTATTCTGGCGATCATGCTGAATGAAGTGAGAAACATGGCGTTTAAGCGGACCGTGCAGACCGTGGTGTACATGCCGCACTTTTTCTCCTGGGTCATCATTGCAATGATGATCATGACCGTATTTTCACTGGAGAACGGAATTGTGAACCGATGGGTGGAAGCCTGGACGGGAGAGCCGTATCCGTTCATGTACAACAAAGGCTCTTGGATCGCCGTGTTTGTCGGGTCAGGTATCTGGAAGGACATGGGCTTTAACGCGATTATTTTTCTGGCGGCACTAACGACCATCGATCCAAGCCAGTACGAAGCTGCACAGATGGATGGGGCGAGCAAGATGCGACAGATCTGGCACGTAACGCTTCCGGGCATTCGCTCCACCATTATTTTGCTGCTTATTCTGTCGATGGGGCGCGTGATGGAAGTTGGATTTGACCAAGTGTATATGCTGCAGAACTCTAACGTGAACGAGGTTGCTGATGTCATCAGTACGTATATTTATCGCACAGGTCTTCAGGGAGCGCAGTTCAGCCTGACGACGGCCATGGGATTATTCGAATCACTGGTCGCGTTTATTCTCATCTATTGTGCCAACTATATTGCACGTCGATTTAACGAAGGTTTGTGGTAAGGGAGGCGGAGCAGAGTGAGAAAAACACGAGGAGAACAAGTCTTTTATATGATCAATTATGTGTTGTTAACATTGGTAGCCATCAGCTGTATCCTGCCCCTTCTGAATATTGTGGCTTTGTCGTTGAGTGATGCGAGAGCCGTTGTATCCGGTAAAGTAGGGCTATGGCCAGTCGACTTCACCTGGTTTTCCTATCACAGTCTAATGACTGGGACGCCAATCCTGAATGCGTTCTGGAACAGTGTCGAGATTACGTTAATCGGTACGGGGCTGAGTATGGCTGTTACGATTATGGCGGCGTATCCGCTGTCGCGCAGGCATTTTTACCACCGCAGGTTTTTTACGATGGCGATGGTATTCACGATGATTTTTAACGGCGGATTGATTCCGACTTATCTGGTGGTGCAGAACCTTGGGCTGGTGAACAGTTATGGTGCACTTTGGCTGCCAGGTCTGGTAAGTACGTATAACATGCTGATTATGAGATCGTATTTTGAAAATCTGCCAGGGGAAGTGGACGAAGCTGCACGCATCGATGGATGCGGAGAGCTCGGATTGTTATTTCGGATCGTGCTGCCTCTGTCCAAACCGTTGCTGGCGACCATTGCTCTGTTCTATGGTGTAGGGTACTGGAATTCATTCATGAGTGTGATGATTTATATCAACGACACCTCTAAGTACAACATGACTGTATTGGTCCAAAATATGATTATGTCCAATCTGAACGTGCAGGATTTTACCGATCCGACGATGATTTCGAATCTAACGCCAGAAGGCATTCGGGCAGCGGCCGTAATCGTGATGGTCATTCCCATTTTGGCAGTGTATCCATTCTTGCAAAAGTACTTTGTTAAAGGGGTCATGCTGGGCTCCATCAAAGGGTAGTGCAGGCTGCAAGCCATTCGCTTATTTCATTTCACATTATATAAGAAAGAGGGTCTGATCTTATGGTGATATCCATCAAGGCATGGATGAAGTCCGGTCTTGTTCTGGGCTTAATCGGCGGAATACTGGCAGGGTGTTCAGGAGGAAGTGGAAGTGAGCAGGCTGAAGGGGAAGGTGCGCGCGGCAATATAACGTCGACGATCTATGATCGGGGCGCCGTACCAAGCGGTATGGGAACGATTGAGGATAACATGTGGTCCAAGTGGATCAATGAGAACGGCCCGGCCAATGTCAAATATACGGCGGTTCCCCGCTGGGAATCGCAGTCCAAATTAAACGTGCTGTTTGCTTCGGGCAGTGCACCAGATGTTATTTTTGAATTCGGAACGCCTATTCGGAATACGTTATTTAATCAAAAACAACTGATGCCGCTGGATGAACTGATTGAGAACTCCAGTGTGGAATATAAAGCGCTGATGGAGAAGTATCCACAGTTAAAGAAAGCTGGGATCAAGAGCGATGGCAAGTTATATGAAGTAGGCCGAATGAATGAGGTATTTCCGCTGACCAGTTTCTTCATTCGTGAAGATTGGCTGGAAAAGCTGAACCTGGAGGTGCCGACGAACGAAGCAGAGATGCTGGCGGTCGCCAAGGCATTCACAGAGAATGATCCGGATGGGAACGGTGCAGACGATACTTTTGGAATCGGAGGTTTGCAATTTGGGGACACTGCGGGATTATTCCGCTACATGTACAATGCCAATTGGGTGAACGTGGAGGACGGGGAGATCGTTGTTGGCCCCAATCACATGAAGGAAATGACGGCGTTTAAGCGGGCATTGTTTGAGGCGGGGGTAGTAGACAAGGATTTTCTGACCGACAAGGATGGAGCTAAGTCCAAACAGGATTTCCTGAACGGGAAAATAGGCATGTATGCCGCAATGACGGCTGATTACACTGGATTTGCGGCCAAGGAACTGGATACGCTCATGCAGAATGTGCCTGATGCCAAGCTGAAGGTCATTGCCCTGCCTTCCACATTGGTGGGTCAATATACGATGGTATGGAATAACCCGGTGCAGATGACGGCCGTTGTGAATGCCCGTGCCAAAAATCCGGAAGCCGTCATTCAATATATTGATTTTCTAACCAAAACCGAGACAGGCCGAACGGTCAAGAACGGGTTCGAAGGCACTCATTATACGTTGAACGAACAGGGCTGCCCGCGTATATCTGATCAGGAAAAGTACAAACAGGAAATAAGCTGGGCTGGTGATTACGCGATGCTGTACAGCCGCCTGGAGGAAGGCAAATGCGGTTACACCGAAATGCTGTTTAGTGAGGAAATCCCTTCCCAGAAGGAAGGACTTCGCCTCTTCAAGGAAGCAAGGGAAGTATACATGAACGATCTGCCGGTGGGTGAAGGCGTTACCCACTCAGAACATATGCCGCAGCTGCCCAAAGAGCTTCAGGTGAAGCTTACCAATGTGACGACAGCCATTAATGATATTTTCACCCGTTCCATTATCAGCGGTAGTAAGTATACAGTTGAGCAGGCTGCTGCAGAAGCGCAGCAAAAGTGGGAACAGGGTGGTGGCCCGGAGATTGAAACATGGTACAAAGACTGGTGGAGCAAAGAAAAGGACAATGTACTTGTCTGGGATGATTTCTATGAAATCTATGAACAGCAGCAAGCCGATTTCAAGAAGTCTGAGTAAAATAGCTGGGATGAGTTGAGTGTCAATAAACGTATTCGAATTGGAATATCATCGCACCTGGGCAGTCTGCTCAGGTTTTTTGTTGCAGATGAATGTTCACTCCAAGTCTATTTCAGGTTAATAATAAGAAGCATAGAAGATATTAGCGATTTGAAAGTTCAAAATGCGATATAATAGGCGTATTGGATACGTGAAATTTTACATAGATTTATGTAAAGAGACTAACGGAGCTAGCTGCGTGAACATACCAAATCGTCACGAAGATGAAACGCTCTGGGCCGGAGGAATGGTTATGATCAAGCTGTTGTACTACTTGAAGAAGTATCGAGTCGCCGCCATCGCAGCACTGGTCATGATGCTGATTGAATTGACGGTCGAATTGGCTCAACCCTATTTAATCTCAAAGATCATTGATAACGGTATCCAGCAAGGAGATCTGTCAGTGGTTTGGCTATGGGGTGGAGTGCTTGTGGGCAGTGCCGTTGTGGCGTTTGCCGCGGGAATTGCGAGTTCGTTTTTTGCGTCACATGCGAGTCTCGGCTTCGGTTACGATCTGCGGGAGAAGCTGTATGACAAAGTGCAAGCGTTCTCTTATGCAGTGTTTAACCGGTTTGCCACATCATCCCTGATTACCCGGTTGACCGGAGACGTTACACAGGTGCAGGATACGGTGTTTATGAGTCTGCGATTCATGACACGTGTGCCGCTGGTGGTGATTGGGAGCATGATTATGGCGGTTGTGGTGAATCCGAAGCTGGGTCTGCTGCTCGTTGTGATGGTGCCTGTACTGCTCGTGTTTGTCATCTGGATGATCAAAAAGGCAGCGCTGCTGTTCCGCAATGTGCAGCGCAGACTGGATGCCGTCAACGGAGTCATCCAGGAAAATCTGACAGGCATTCGGCTGATCCGTGTCTTCGTCCGGATGGGCCACGAGATTGAACGCTTTGCCGGATATAGCGGCAAGCTGATGAAGGGCACGATCTCCGCGCTGCGCCTGACGGAGACGACGATGCCATTCATGCTGCTCATGATGAATGGTTGTATCATCGCCGTGCTATGGTTTGGACGACGTGACATCACTACCGGAAGTGCAACCGTGGGTGAAGTCGTCGCAGTTATTAACTATCTGCTTCGCACCATTGGCGCCATGTCTGCGCTGTCCTGGATTCTGGTGACCTTCTCCAGAGCGAGTGCTTCGGCACAACGGCTTAACGAAGTTTTTGACACGGAGGAAGTTTCGGATTCGGGTCAATCCATGGATACAGATCGTTCTGCAAAAACGGGTAAAGGGAATCCTGTGATCCAGGGTGGAGTTGATTTTCAGGGTGTAGGGTTCAGTTATCCGGGCAGTGAAATTACCGTATTGGAGGACATTACGTTCTCAGCCAAACGAGGCGAGCGTATCGCCATCATGGGAGCGACAGGCTCGGGTAAATCCTCGCTGGTACAGCTCATTCCAAGGCTCTATACCGAAGATCACGGCGAGGTTCGTATCGATGGTAATGACGCAGAACAGTTGGACATAGCCACATTGCGCGGAGCTATCGGTTATGTGCCCCAGGAGGTGGTCCTCTTTACCGGATCGGTACGGGATAACATCGCCTGGGGCCGGGAGGACGCAACGCTCGAAGAGATTAAGGAAGCAGCGCGGCGTGCCCAGATTCACGAGACCATTGAGAAGCTGCCGAATGGCTATGATACACAGCTGGGTCAGCGAGGAGTCAATCTGTCGGGTGGACAGAAGCAGCGGCTCTCGATTGCCCGTGCATTGATTCGTCGTCCAAGCATCTTGATTCTGGATGACAGTACAAGTGCGCTCGATGTAGCCACGGAAGCAAGGCTGCTGGGCGCACTGGAAGAGCTGTCGTGTACAACGTTTATCATCACGCAGAAGATCAGCTCAACCACCTCTGCGGATCTGATTCTGTTGTTGGACGACGGGCGTCTGATTGGACAGGGGAAACATGAGGATCTGATGGATTCATCCGAATTGTATCGCCGAATCTATGAATCACAATACGGGGAGGGTACACCACATGTTCAAAGCATTCATTGAACCTTTCCGTCAGCCCCCGCCTCCGATTGATCCCGATACGCTGAAGGCAGGAGGAGGTCGCAAGCCGAAGGCAAGGGCGAAGAACTGGTCTGGTACGTTAGGCCGAATCTGGACGTATCTGGCCCGTCGCAAGGTCAAGCTGACGATGGTGCTGCTGATGGTATTTGCTAGTTCTGCACTCGCTTTGCTTGGTCCTTATATGGTCGGTGTGGCCGTGGATAAATTCATTGATGGAGAAGCAACGAGTTCCAGCTGGACGACATTTTTATTGGGTCTGGTGGCAGTCTACGTTTTCTTCTCCCTGACGTCATGGCTGCAAAATATATGGATGATCGAAATTGCACAGGAGACCGTGTTCCGCATGCGGTATGATCTGTTCTCCCATCTGCACAAACTGCCGATTCCATTCTTCGGCAAGCGTCAGCAGGGGGAGATCATGAGCCGGGTTACCAACGACATTGAGAATGTCAGCGGTACGCTGAACAGCTCGGCCATCCAGATTTTCTCCAGTGTGTTAACACTGATCGGAACGTTTGGCGTGATGCTCTGGTTAAGTCCGCTGCTGACCTTACTTACATTTATCGTGGTACCACTGATGGCTATCGGCATGCGCTGGATAACGCGCAGAACCGGACCGTTGTTCAAACAGCGTCAACGTAATCTCGGCGAACTCAATGGGTACATTGAGGAAACCTTGTCCGGGCAGAAGATTATCAAGGCGTTCTCTCAGGAGGAGCGGGTCATTCGCGGCTTTGAGGAACGAAATACGAAGATCCGGTTGTCCGGTTTCTGGGCACAGACCATCTCCGGTTTTATTCCAAAGCTGATGAATGGTCTGAACAACCTGAGCTTTGCGATTGTCGCAGGCATTGGCGGGATCTTGGCGATTCAAGGTTCCGTTACCGTCGGCGTGATTATCATCTTCGTAGAATATGCCCGTCAGTTTACCCGTCCGCTCAACGATCTGGCCAACCAGTGGAATACGTTGCTGTCTGCGATTGCCGGGGCAGAGCGTGTGTTCGAGGTATTGGATGAGGATGAGGAAGCGAAGGATGAAGGCGCAGCAGTATCTCTCGAAAAGGTGGAGGGAGCCGTTCGCTTCGACAAGGTATCCTTTGGATACGATGAAGGACGCAATATTTTACATGAAATTAACTTTGAAGCCAAGCCGGGTGAGATGATTGCTCTTGTAGGTCCGACCGGGGCAGGGAAAACAACATTGATTCAGCTGTTATCCCGCTTCTATGATCCTACATCCGGTACACTAACGGTGGATGGACGTGACATTACGACCATTCGGCGCGAGAATTTGCGCTCACATATGGCATTTGTCCTTCAGGATTCATTCCTGTTCCAGGGCACGATTCGTGAAAATATCCGTTTCGGCCGTCTGGATGCGACCGACGAAGAGGTGGAAGCTGCTTCGAGGCTGGCGAATGCCCATTCGTTCATCATACGGATGAAGGACGGGTACGACAAAGTGCTTCAGGCCGACGGAAGTGGCATCAGTCAGGGACAGAAGCAGCTGCTTGCGATTGCCCGGGCAATTCTGGCCGATCCGTCCATTCTTGTATTGGATGAGGCGACCAGCAGCATCGATACCGTCACGGAGATCAAAATCCAGGAAGGGCTGCAGCGCCTGATGCAAGGCCGCACCAGCTTTGTTATCGCTCACAGACTGAACACGATCCGCCAAGCCGATCGTATTCTTGTACTGAAGGATGGTCAGCTCCTGGAGCAGGGTTCGCATGACGCATTGCTGGAACAAGGTGGCTTCTACAGCGAACTGTATTACAGTCAGCTGCGGAACAAGGCGCAATAACGCAGAAGAGCATGGACCAAGAACAATGGCGACCATGCTCTTTTCTGTAGGCTCTATTGGATAGTTTCCAGCTATCCTGGTAAAGAATGTTCAGTTTCTTATACCCGGAAAAGAAAGAGCAGGTATGGAGGGCATGGTGCCCTGCATTCCTGCTCTTTGCATTTGAATTGGATATGAATTGTAGCTTGTGGTAATTTATTTCGTTACACTGCTCAGCTTGAACGAGCCGTCGGTCAGCTTGTTTGTATTGGCAAAGTCTACGCCAGGTTTATTCGTTTCCGGGTCAATGATCGCAATCGCGATATCATAGGTTCCGGCAGCAAGACCGGAGACCGGAATGGAATCGGACAGGGTGTAGGTACCCGTTTTCCACGTGGTCAGATTAACGGTTGTTGTTTTCTTGGCGACCACGGTATTGCCGCTGCGCAGTTGAATTTCAACCGGCCACGCAAATGGGAAGTGCTGTACACCTTTATTCTCCACTTTAATCGTTGTTGTAAACGTGCTTCCGCTAATGGTGGATGGATGCGAAATTTCCTTCACGACAAAGTGGTAACCCATTCGTTTCTTGAGTGCATCCATATTGGCCTGTAAGGCATGATTTAGAGGAAGCGAGGCAGGGGAATTCGGTCCCAGCCAACTTGGTTTGCTAAGCTCCGTTTGACGCAACGTTTCCGTGAATCCGCTGCCGGTAGTTAATGCCGCAAGCATGCCGGAAGCTCCCCCGTAAAATTCGCCTCCTGAGATACGTGTCTCCCAGAAGTTCGGATGTCCTGGCTGCTGCTGGCCGATATCATCCCAATAACCGTTCTGGGTACCTGTGTACCAGCCCCAATCGGCATCAAAGCTGTCTTTATGTCCAAACACATCGTTGAACATGCCCATGACCATGCCTTTGTTATTGGTTTTGGCGAGGGCGATACTGCGCCGGATCAGAACCTGCATTTTGTCCTCTTTGCCAGCAAAAGCATCAATATAATGTTGAACGTACTTGTTCGAGATGTCATTGGTAGGGAAAGCACCCGTGTAATTGGTTTCACCATTGGGTCCGACATAAGGCCACGTATGGAACTCGCCCCAGTGTCCGAGGGAACCGATTTGGACAAAGGTGACCGGACGATCATTCGTGTTGTACCTTGCCGCAATGGCTTCGATGGCTAATTTGTGCCGTTCTTGCAGATAGGTGGAGTTGTAGTTGGGGGAGAAGCCCATGTTGTTTCCCGTACCCATGCCTCCGGTTGTATCGTTGTATACGGTTCCAGGCGATTCTCCGCGGGCAATCATGTCATTGTAGAGCCAGTCGGGAATATCCCGATGAGCCTGTCCTGTCGGGCTGTCCAGAATGAAGCGAAACACCACTTTGACCCCTTTACTTTTCCAGTAGGCAAAATTGTTGGCGGCTTCAATTGCACTAAAATCATATGTGCCTTTGGTAGACTCCAGCTCCTTCCAAGTTACACCAGCATATACAAGCCTGTGTGGCTGTGTATATGTTGTGCTCTTGGCCGAAGGCGCCCAGCCTTTGAATGGATTGTTGAGTGGGCTGTCCAGCTCTACAGGATTCACTACGGTATTGTTCCCTGTACCACCACCCGATCCAGCCGAGGTCAGAAGGTAAGCGGGCAGTGTTTGTCCAGCCGCAGGCAATCTCGACGTATCCGAGCTGTTGTCGATATACCCGACCCGCACTGTGCTGCCAGCACTGATTTGCAGTGTAGAGAGAGGAATAGCGACCTCAATGACGGTGGAGCTGCGGTAGAATTGGGAGCTGGTCAACGTGCTGTTGAAGTTCCAGACCCAGTCCGTTCCGCTGCCGCCGTAGCGGTATAACCCCGTATTTTCAAGCAGCCACTCCACACCTGTAGCTCCCCAACCCGCAGCCTGGTAACCCGTTGACGTATTGTTATCGGTATTGATCCAGAAGTTGCCCATCGTTGTACTCAGACCAGAGCCTTGAATAAGCAGATAGAGATTGGTTCCATCATTGGTCACCTTGAGCGTCTGGGCAGTGCCACTATTGGTGGTGAGAGCACTAACGCTGCTCCAGTCGTTGATATTGCCATCAATGGTGATGGTTGCAGCAGAGGCTTTGGGTAAGGCTCCCGCAGGCAATAGCAGGGTAATCATGAGGACAAAAGCCAAAAACAATCCAAGGCTCCGCTTGCTTTTATCAAATAATCTTGTCATGGTATACCTCCTGAATAATGGATTTTGAATGATACCTCGTTCTGCCCACCCCGAATTTCGTTATGAGGGGAGCGTTAGGAGAGCTCAACTCCTTTCTGATCCGCATGAAGCAGCAGAATAGTAACGTTTTATGTAAGATTCATGGTAGTAATCGGGGGATAAACAACTAAAAAGATGTGATTTTGGTTTGCGGCAAATTTAAAATGTATTTTTAGTTCTTGGATTCTGTGTCTAAATTGCATTATAGGGGATGGATACGGGAGATTCAACAGAATTTTTTCCAGAATTTATTGTGTTTTCTATTGAAAATAAGCGTGTTCCATTGAATTTTGAACATGAGTACACATGGGAATAATATAATATTTGCCGCAAATAAAAATGAATACAAATTAAAGTATATGATAATACAATAAAAATGTAAACGCTTAATTTATGATGAATAAAGAGTTATACTGTTTAGTAGTATGTGAAATGCACTGCAAATATATTGCCGCAAAATAATTTAAAATTTAGCCAAAATCAATTGACAAGGATTTAAAACTATTTTACTATCGTTACATAGTCACAGTCTTGTTAGATTTATTGACATTGAGTTGGCTTCATGGCATTTGCCGCAAATTAACGAGCAACGGAGAGTGTAAGCATGGGGAAGATAAAAATGGCTTTTATCGGTGTAGGAGACATGGGGTCACATCATTGCATTGGTTTTGATTTGCTTGAGGATAGTGAGGTTCGTTATATCTGTGATATGAATGAAGCCAATGTGGCACGTACGCTGGCTGAACTTAAGAACAGTAATCCTACCATCGTTAGCGATTATCGTGAGCTGCTTGCCAAGGAAGATTTGGATGCGGTGGTCATCAGTGTACCGAACTATTTGCATCGTGAAGTGGCAGTCGCTTTTCTGGAAGCAGGCAAGCATGTATTTCTGGAGAAGCCGGTTGCCCATACCATTGAGGACTGTGATGCCATTATAGAAGCGGCGGAAGCCTCGGGACGGGTATTGCAGATCGGATTGGTATATCGGTATTCGAATCTGTATCGCCGAATGGAGAAGGAACTGGAGAGCGGACGTCTTGGTGACGTGAAATTGATGTGGTGCAAGGAATTCCGTGATCCGTTCCCGCCTGCGGATTGGTTCTATGACAAGACCAAGTCTGGGGGAGCGATTGTAGAGAAGGATTGTCATCACTTCGATATTTTCAACTGGATGATCCAGGCGAAGCCTGTCCGCGTGTTTGCCTCTGGAGGCCAGCATGTCATGAAGCAAGGAGAGCCTAATCGGATTCAGAATTCATACAGTCACTACCCGACGAAAGAAATTTCGGATACCTCCATCGTCGACCATGCCTTTATCACCATTGATTATGATAACGGCAGCAAGGCCAATCTGGGCCTGTGCATGTATTTGAAACCGCGCAATCTGATGGGAGAAGGGCTTGAGATTGGCCTGATCGGAGAGAACGGCGGCCAAATGGTTGCCCGTAATGACAAAACGATTGATATCGTTGGCGGGCAGGACTGGACGAAGGACCATCTCGAGATTGATGTGACGTCGGATTCCATTATGGGTGGACACACGGGTGGACAGACCCAGCGCATTGATTTTTTGAAATGTGTACAGGAAGGCAGACAGCCCTTTGCTAGTGCTCAGGTTGGTCGTAACGCGCTGCTTATTGCTCTGGCGGCAGAGAAATCTATTTTGGAAGAACGGTACGTCTATTTAGAAGAAATTTCAGGCTGAGGGGTGTCATCATGAACAGGTTGAGAAAATATGACACACTGCTGTTTTTTCTCTTCATTTTGCCTTGGATTATCGGATTTATCACCTTTTTCCTGTTTCCTTTCGGGACTTCGGTTTTCTACGCCTTTACGGATGCGAGACTCCCGGGAGCGACCAACTTCAATTTTGTCGGCATTGATAATTTTACGCACATGATGGATGATCCCATCTTCCTGAAAAGCTTGATGAACACGATGTTTTTCGTGGTATTCGGTGTTCCGATCGTAACGGCGGGTATGCTGGGTCTGGCCATGCTGCTTAATTTTAATGTCAAAGGTATTGCCCTGTTCCGTACCTTCTTCTATTTACCGACCCTGGTGCCTATCGTAGCAACGGTCATTATCTGGCGACTGGTATTCAACTCCGAATTCGGCATCCTGAACGCCGGACTTGGCGCGCTGGGTATAGGCAAAGTGGACTGGATTGGCGGGGAGCATACGATTAAGCCGGTCATCATCATGCTTCAGGTCTGGATCTCGGGCAGCGGGGTTTTGATCTTCCTGGCTGCACTGAAAAATGTACCTAGACATTTGTATGAAGCTGCTGCAATTGACGGTGCAAGCGGGATTCGCCGATTTTTCCAAATTACACTGCCGATGATCAGTCCTTCCATCCTGTTTGTCATCATTATTCAGACGATGTATAACTTTCAGATGTTTACGGAAGCGCTGCTGCTATCTAAGGGTGGTCCGAACTACTCTGCTTATACGTTTGTCTACAATATTTACAAGTCGGCCTTTACCGATCTGAAATTCAGCATGGCGATGACGCAGTCGATTTTCCTGTTCGCCGTGATCTCGCTTGTCACCCTGATCCTGATGAAAGTATCGAACCGCTTTGTGTATTACGAGGGAGAACGATAGGAGGAGAGTTACATGAACAGCCGAAAAATAGCGGTAAAAGCGTCCAAATATACCATGCTGATTGCAGCATTAATGCTGTTCGCAGGGCCTCTGGTATGGATGCTCTCGACCATGCTGAAAACCAAAGCGGAAACCTACAAGGTACCTCCAACCATCCTGCCGGACACATTCAGTCTGGAAGCCTTTGAACGGTTGTTCGCTGTGCAGCCGATGATGTGGCAGTGGATTCAGAACTCATTTATCATTTCCTTTTTTGTTGCAGCGGGGGCGGTGGTGTCCAGTTCACTTGTGGCTTACGGTTTCTCCCGTTTTGCAACCAAGTACCGGAATATTCTGTTCCCGGTTGTACTTGTTACCTTAATGATTCCTCCATCCATTATGATGATTCCCTCGTACGTCCTTTTTTCCAAGCTGAACTGGATTGATACCTGGTTGCCGCTCATTGTGCCAGCCTGGCTTGGAGGTGCCTATTATATCTTCCTGTTCCGACAGTTTTTCATGACGATTCCCCAGGAGCTGGACGAGGCTACATATCTCGATGGCGGCAATCGCTGGACGGTATATGCACGAGTCATTATGCCGCTGTCCAAACCCATTATTATGACGACTATTATTTTTGCCTTTGTGAACTCCTGGCTCGATTTTCTGGGGCCGTTCCTGTATATCAAAAATGCAGAAATGTTTACGATGAGCGTAGGCTTGCAGCTGTTGATTGGTCAGACGAGCCAGGATTTGCCGGCGCTTGCTGCAGGTGCATTTATCAGTATTGTACCTATTGGTCTGCTGTATCTGTTTGCACAACGTTATATCGTCGAGGGGGTGGTGCTTACGGGCACCAAAGGGTAGAGTGGCTGCCTGCTTTCCGGTTTTCAGGTGAACAGGACTTATTGATATGACTTAAAGGGGAGCTGTGTATATGAGAGCGAAGAGTAAACGGCTATTCAATGTTTGGGCACTTGTACTTGCTACAATGGTGGTGATTAGTGGATGTGGAAACGGGGGATCGTCCGAAAACGCCGACTCTTCTGATTCCGGCAGCAGCCAGAGCGAACCTGTTACGATCACATACTCCCAGTGGGGGACGGCAGAAGAGCTTCATCGTACACAGGAACTGCTGGATCAGTTCATGAAGGTCAATACCGATATTAAGGTCAAACTCGAAGGCAAGGATTGGGGCAGCTACTGGGACGGACTAACAGCCAATGCAGCTGGGGGCACACTTCCGGACGTGTTCAAAACGAGTTATGCATACGTGGAGAAATACGCCGAGCTGGGCATTTTCAAGGAATTGGACGGCTTGCTCGCGGAAAATCAGTTTGATCTGAACAATGTGGACAAAAGTCTGCTCGGTCTTCACCAATATCAGGGCAAGCAAGTATCCTTGCCTATCGATGCCAACGTCATCGTATGGTATTACAACAAAGCGATTTTTGAGAATGAAGCCACGAATCCTCATAAAGCTCCCGTTCCATCGCTTGAGCCAACGTGGGATGAAATTACTGACATTGCAACCAAGCTGACGCTGGATAAGAACGGGAAAAGCGCAGACGAAGCGGGTTTTGACGCCGGAAACATTGTGCAGTGGGGCTTGTCCATTTCACCAGGATCAACGATGGATTGGTTCCTGGAGCCGGAATTGTGGTCCAACGGTGCGAAATTGGTGAATGACGATGGCTCCCTTGCGCTTGAGACACCTGAAGCGATGGAAGTGCTGAACTATTTTATCGACTTGACCAAAAATAAAAAGATCAACACCACTCCTGCACAGATTGAAGGTTTGGGTGGACAGGTGAATCTTGCGATTACGACATCCAAAGTAGCGATGAATCCGGGTGGCAGCTGGAATACAACCAACTACCAGGAGGCTGGTGTGGATTACGGTATCTCCTATTTGCCAAAATTCAAAACCAACCAAACCGTTGTTCAGCCAGCAGGTCTTGCCATCAGCTCCAATACAAAGCATGAAGAGGCGGCTTACAAGCTGCTGGCTTGGCTAGCAGGTCCGGAAGGACAGACAGAACTGGCGAAGCAGGGATACTCGATTCCGGCGAACAAGGCCGCAGCGGATGCTTATATTGCCACTGTAGGTGAAGATAATAAAATCTTCCTGGATGCGCAGCAGTATGGCATTGTATCTCCCTTTACAACCAAGAAAACCGATCTGGTCTGGACGTATGGTGAGCAATCACTCAAGCTTCCACTTGCCGGAGATGGTGATCTGAACGCAGCGCTTAAGGATTTGGCCTCCAAGATGCAATAAGTGAATGAAGCCGATCAAGAGGGGGAAGAGGGGAAGAGCTTCATACGTTTTCTTAAAAAGGATCAAAATTGCGGCAGTTATGGGGGACAGCAAGCTCCCTGACTGCCGCTATTATTTTATAGAAGACTGTGCCCACGCACCATTTCATTGACTTCTGGCCAGTAGAAATATAGAATTATATTTGCCGCAAATTTGTGTTTGAAGAGATGAAATTGCCCCAATACGAATGGGGTTTAAATACATAGTTAAAGGAAAGGTGGGGACTTCACATGGCAAAATTGAAGGATATTGCAGACCGCGTTGGTGTATCGATCTCTACCGTTTCACGTGTGATGAAGAACGATGTCAATCGATCGGTCAGCGATGAAACCCGCAAAAAAATATGGGACACCGCTGAGGAGCTGGGCTATCGTTCACAGCGTCTGGTCAAGAAGAAAAAGGTCCAGCCCAAAACGGCATATGCGATCGGCTGTGTGGTGGCCATTCCCCAAAATAAATATAACAGCCCTTATTTTTCAGTTATTATGGAAGGCATTGAGAAGCAGCTTGCTGAAGCGGGCATGCGTCTGGAATTTGTGTACAGCATCGAAAACGATGGGGATATCGTGCAGCTGCAGTCTCTGGTAAAGGAACATCAGATTGATGGCATGATTGTGGTGGAACGGATTGATCCGGAAGCCTATCGCTGGCTCAAGGCTAATGTACGGACTGTTGTGGGAGTGGATATTACGGACCCGGACATTCCGGTCGTCGGTTATGATCGTGAAGAGGCGGCGAGGGAGGCAACGAATCATCTGATTGCCCAAGGGCATCGGATCATTGCCTACATTGGCGGAGCAGAATTCAAGAATGATTTTCGTGAGGAAAAACGGTTTCTTGGTTATCGGCGTGCCATGACGGATGCGGGATTACCTATTGATAATGATTGGGTGATCGATGTGAAATGGGATGTTTCGCTGAGTTATGAATTGACCAAGCAGGCATTTACCAACAATGCGAACAGACCTACAGCCATCTTTGCAGCCAGTGATATGATGGCGATTGCGGCCATGCGTGCTGCAACCGAACAGGGGCTCCGCATTCCGGAGGATATCGCTTTTTTTGGGGTAGATAATATTGAAATATCCGAATTCACCTCTCCGCCGTTGTCGACCATTCATGTACCCAAGCTGGAGATGGGCATGTTCGCGGTTAAACAGCTGCTCGATTATCTGGATCATTCATATGAAGTGGCTGTCAAAATGATCGTTCCGTACCGCTGTATATTCCGCCAGTCTTCCAATGGCAAAATATAATAGCGATCAACCAAAGAGTTCCTGTGTCCAGTTTTGGGCGGAGGGAACTCTTTTTTACTAAAAGAGCTGTTGATATACCAGTTGAGAAAAAAATTAAAACCGAGGGGCTATGGTATGCCAAAAAACGATAATATGTTAGCCATTCTATGGATGCTAAATTCAGGCACGAAAATAACTGCAAAACAAATATCAGAAAAGTTAGAAATAAATATAAGGACCGTTTATCGATATATTGATGCATTATGTGCCAGTGGAGTGCCTATAATTTCAGACGCTGGCCATCATGGCGGGTATAGCTTACTGAATACTTTTATCACAGCACCTCTGTTATTTGATATTGAAGAGAAAAAAGCGCTTCTTCAAGCTGCTGTTTTTGCAAAAGAATCGGGATACCCTTTGAATGAGGCGTTAGAGCATGCAACATCAAAGTTGAAAAGATATTCAAATCAGGAACAAGAAAGTATACTTAGTCGTCATTTAGCCGGATTTGATGTGATCAGCCGCAAGGGAGATCCTTCCATTCAGCCTGTGTTGATGGAATTGGAGCAGGCTGTGGCAAACGATTTCTCTGTAGAAATCGATTATCGCGCAAGCCATAAAGAACAATCGGAGAATAGGGTGATCGATCCCTATGGAATGGTTTACTGGAACAATAAGTGGTATACAATTGCATTTTGCCATCTAAGGAATGAGATTCGCAGCTTTCGGGCCGAACGGATTCTACAAATCCAGCGGACTCAAAATAAATTTAAGCGTTCCGAAACTTTCTCAGCTCGTGAATTTTTTATGCATAATTTATTACCTGATGTAGTGGACAAGGATGGATTAATTCAGTTAATTATCACAGGAAGGCCAGAGGCGTTGGATGACTTATGCTTGCATTGGTTTATGGGACACCATTTGAAAGAACGGACTTCAAACCAAGCCATCTTTTTACTTGAGGAAAATTCACTTCATACCTATGTTCCATATTTTCTCCTATCCTACGGTAAGTCCATTCAAGTCATCGAACCACCGAGTTTAAAGGACAAACTTGTTGCGGTTGTGTCCGAGTTAATGGAATACTATCAACTTTAATAACTACACTGACAGTAGATGTCAGTGTAGTTATTTTATAATGATGACAATCAGGGATTACCGAGATGGATACTGGGATCACTTGATAAATAAGCCTAAAATCAATAAATTAAAATCATTTAAAGGTGGGTAATTATGACTGAAAACACAAAATACACTGCAGTCTCAGGCGAATATACAACGAATGGTACGCCCAACGGTGTTACATCTATTACTCCGTTTATAACAGTGAAAGATCCCTCTGGTGCAATCACTTTCTATAAAAATGTTTTCAATGCAAGGGTGAAAGACATTACCGAACATTCCGATGGGGATGGAAATCAAATGATTGTTCATGCGGAATTAGATTTTGGAAATGGTTTTTTGCAGCTAGGAGCAGCGAATCCAGCATATCAGTTGGCTCTGCCACCAGATGAAGACAATGCATGTTATTCTTTGGGGATTTACGTCTTGAATGTGGATAAAGTAATCGAAAATGCGGTATCAAGAGGAGCCAAAGTACGGGAATCAATTATAAACTTTGCTTCAGGTGATCGTTTTGGAAGTATAGTAGATCCTTTTGGAGTAAGGTGGTCCATTCTAACTCGAATTGAAGATTTATCAGAAGAAGAAAGTAGTCAGAGGGTCGCTGAATGGGCCAAAAGCTTTAGTGCAGAATAAAAATCAATCAAATATTGAATCAAATATGGATAGAAGTTATAAAAACGGTCGTCTTTCGCTTATCGAGCGGAAGATGACCGTTTTTTTCACAGCATTCTGGACAACTTCCGGTATTCCCGGGGGGAAATGCCCTCATATTTGCGGAACATACGGCTGAAATAATGAATGTCTGGGTAACCGCTTTGTACACCCACAGCCTCAATGGAATAATCCGTTTCCCGCAGTAGTTTGCGTGCCTCGCTTAGGCGTATGGATTGAATATATTCGTTGGGAGGCATGCCCGCAACCTGTTTGAACAATTTGGCCATGTGATCCACACTCAGGTTCAATTGTTTGGCGATGCTCGAATTGGTCCACGGGTCGGATGGGGCAACCTCTATACGTTTCATGAGTTCGAGCAGCTTCTCTCCGTGTACCGAATCATGACTTGATGAACTTCGCCAGGATGAACGCAGTAGATGGGTCAATATTTGCAGCATCAGGGCTTTACATACCAGTTCATATCCCGGTGGGCGCATCGTAAATTCATGTACTAATTGCTCCATGAGCTGCACCGCAGCTGGAGAAGGGGTATACACCGGGTTGATAGATAGCGGCGTCATGCCCTCTGCGCAAGCTTCCACTGCGAATTTATGGTGCAGAACAGTCTCTTCGTTAACAACCATATCTGCCTCGGTCTGAATGGTCAATTCGTTGAAGAAATCAAAATGAATGCCAATGAAACGTGCTTCCGGGCTGGAAACCACCTCATTCTGGTGATAGACACCGGCAGGCAGCATAATTAGCTGACCAGCTTTCAAAATATGGTGTTTATCGTTCATATAAGTTGCAGCTTCACCTTGAGAGACGTACAGAAGTTCAAAGTCATACAGACGCCGCTTTGCCAGCTTGCCGGGAGGAAGGCTCTGGAACTGAGCATAATGTACGTTGGGAGACCATTCCTTGTAAGTGACGGTTCGTTGCAGAGGATATACCGCTTGCTGGAGAGACATAAATTCCAGCTCCTTTTTCGATGAGATTGGCCCAAATAGATCTATTTAAAACTGAACGGAATTGTGCAAATAATCTCTTTATCTCCTAAATAAATAACTGCGTAATTTATTTATAATATATGTATTATCACATGTTCTTACGAGAGAGACAACATCACGGATTAAGCTAAAAAAGGAGAGGATTACGATGCGCTCTCTCCCTGTGGAACGGAGCACGAGTTATTGCTGCGAACCGCTTAGGTCAGTTGCACAGCATGGATTCCCCTCGACTGCGGATTGGGAACGATGTGTTCCAGTGGAACTGGTGGACACGGTAACAGGTAGGCCACCTCATCAATCCACAGAAGTCCGTTTTGGCTGGAGTCCCGAATATTTGCATATTCGCTTTGTATGCCAGGATGATCACGTTGTATCTGATTTCACGGAAAGGGATCAGCCATTGTATGAGCAGGATGTGGTTGAACTGTTCATTGATGAACAGGGCGATGGCAGGAATTATATCGAACTGGAGGTCAGTCCGCACAACGTAATATTTGATGCGCTCATTCACAATAACAGCGAAGGTTCCGAATTGAAGGCAGATGTAACCTGGCAGCTGGAGGGGTTGCAAACGGCTGTAGAAGTGGATCGTCAGGGCCATCGGGTGTATGTGATCCATATTCCAGCGAGTAACTTCAAGTCGCCCCTGACTAAAGGCGTATGCTGGAGGGTCAACGCTTACCGTATTGATGAGAATGTGCAGGGAGATCGGGAGTATCAGGCATGGCAGCCCACGGGGGCTGTGAACTTTCATTTGCCCAGCCGATTTGGTTATTTTCAATTGGGATAGCTATGCGATGCTGAAGAACAGGTTTTCATATTTTGAAGGAGGGTATTCGGATGAAAAAAGGGATTAACATATGGTCGTTTGCAGGAGATGCCTCTATTGCGGATTGTATTCAGACGGCGAAGCAAGCTGGCTTTGAGGGGATTGAACTTTCGCTTAATGGAGAAGGCGAGCTGAGTCTGTCTGCCACGGATCAGGAGGTTCGTGATATTCAAGGACGTCTGGAAGAGGCTGGACTCGAAATCGCGGGACTTGCAACTGGATTGTACTGGGATTACCCGATGACGAGCGCCCGTCCGGAGATTCGCACAAAAGCACTGGATGTGTGTAAAAAACAGCTGGAGCTTGCCGCGGCATTTGGTGTGGATACCATTCTGGTTATTCCGGGTGCGGTTGGTGTGGACTTTATTCCAGACAGCGAAGTAACGGATTATGAAGTAGCTTACGAACGGGCACAAGAAGCCCTTGCGTATCTGCTGCCGTATGCGAAAAGTGCAGGAGTATCGATTGGTATTGAGAACGTATGGAACAAATTTTTGGTGTCGCCGCTAGAGCTGCGTACCTTTATTGATTCTTTTAGCTCAGATTATATAGGTTCGTATTTCGATGTGGGCAATGTCGTACAGAACGGTTACCCGGAGCAGTGGGTTCGCATTCTCAGTCACCGGATTAAGAAGGTGCACTTCAAGGATTACCGTCGTCAAGCGGGAGGGCTTCATGGATTTGTGGATTTGCTGGCTGGAGATGTGAATTATCCTGCGGTGATGCAAGCACTACAGGCCATTGGTTACGACAACTATGTGACTGCCGAGATGATTCCGCCTTACACTCATCATTCGAAACAGATCATATTCAATACATCCAAAGCGATGGATGCCATTCTTGGACGTTCTCAGTAATAAATTCAGATAACAACGTTTATAAGAATATAAATTCTATTTTTATATGGGAGGTAGAAATATGTTAAAAGTGGGATTGATCGGTTTTGGGTTTATGGGACGTATGCATTTTGATAACTATGTACGCCTTGCCTCAGAAGGGGAACCCGTGGAATTGATAGCCATCTGCGATCTGAGAATAGAGGAACTGAAGAACGGTAAAGCGGCCGGCAATATGGCAACAGAGCAAGAAGTATATGATCTCACACCTTATCGTTTGTACGACAACATCGACGCGATGCTGGAACAAGAAGAACTGGATATCATTGATATTACGCTGCCTACACCACTACATGCTGAACTAACGTGTTCCTTGTTGGAGAAAGGCTATCATGTGTTGTGTGAGAAACCGGTTGCTCGCCATTCGACGGAAGGCTGGAAGATGGCGCAGACAGCCAAAGCGACTGGGAAAACACTGATGATTGGTCAATGTTTACGCTTCTGGCCAGCCTATGCGTATCTGAAATCCGTTGTAGAAGACGGTCGCTATGGAGCTGTCAACGCAGGTTATTTCTTCAGGGGTTCAGGTTTGCCTCAAGAGTGGTTTTTGGATGGGGAGAAAAGCGGTGGCTGCATATTAGACATGCACATCCATGATGCGGATATTATTCACTGGGTGTTTGGCAAACCGGATCAAGTATCCACGCTGGCTCGCAACGTCATTCCGGGAAGTGGCTATGATACCGTCTCCACCAATTATGTATACCCTGACGGAAAAGTGCTGAATGCCCAAGCCGACTGGACACTGGGGGGAGACTACGGTTTCTCCATGACGTATCGGGTTAATTTGGAGCAGGGGAATCTGGTCTTTGAGAATGGTGAGCTGAAAGTAAATCCGAACAATGCTCCCGGCTTCGTCGCTGAGCTGTCACCCGACTCGGGATATTATCACCAGCTCAAATATTTTATCCAGTCTGTTCAAGCAGGTACGCCTGTATCTGTATGTACCCCAGAGAGCGCAACAGGCACGCTTGAGTTAATTGAAGCCGAGATGCGCTCGGCGGATGAGCGTGGGGCATTGGTTTCGGTGGGGGAAAAGACAGGTCAAATGACAGCAGAGGCATAATTAATGCGATCAATTTCCAATCCTGGCATCGTCCACCTGCTGGATGTTCTATAAAAATTACAAATTCGCGCTGATCATGGCAAATTTTTACTGGTGTGGGTGACGATTCTTTTGCTTGCCGCACTTGCCTCTACCCTGGTTAGATCGATACGAAATGGAAAGAGCAGAACCTTCGTACATGAAGGTTCTGCTCTTTTTTACAACAATGTTCCTTTTAATGGTCGAACATGAAGAAATGTAAGTGATAATTATTACTGTTTAATTAATGAATTTACTGGATAATTTATTATGCAAATACAATTTAATTAAATTTGGTTGTTAATCTAAATGAAGGGAGGGAGAGATATGCTTAAACAGATCAACAAGGGATTTGCTAAGGGTTCCTCTGACTCAAAGTTATGTTGGACATGTGATACAAAGGACTACTGTGTAAAATGTGATGCACTTGACTGGGGATGTTCAGGTGGATGGGAAACCTGCATTACCAAAGATTCTGATGGTTAGATTGTGAGAAGTGAGCTTTTTACTAGACACACTGCTCAGCAAAGAACCCAGATTTTCTAAGAAATAATCTGGGTTTTTTGAGCGTTATTTTATCAAGAATAACTTACAACGTATAGAATGGAGCAAAGGAAATGAACGAATTAACAAATGTTTGGGAAGAACGCATCACACCAGGAGATGTTATGCTTCTAAAACATAATTCTACTAAATATGCATACGTTCCAGAGAGTAATGCATTATATGAAATTGATAACAATTTAGAGATGATTCTCAAGTCAGAAAATGAAACAGTATCGGTATTATACAATAAATTACCTTCACCATTAGAGAAAGGAGAGTTTCTCGAAGTCATTGATTCTCTGATCGAGAATGAAATGATCAATCAAGAAAGAAAAACTAAAGAAATTGAGACAGCCCATTTTCAAACAATCAGCGCTCTAACACTTATGATGGTACAAGAATGCAATCTAAAGTGTACCTATTGTTATGCTGGAGATGGCGAGTACAATGAAAAAGGAAAAATGAATTTCGAAACTGCGAAAAGATCTGTGGATTTTTTAATTCAGAATTCAGGAAATATTGAAGAATTGACTCTTGTTTTCTTTGGCGGGGAACCTTTATTAAATTTTGAAACAATCGAGCAAGTTGTACAATATGCTAATAAACTAGCGGAGACACATCATAAAAAAATTAAATATAGTATGACTTGTAATGGAACCCTCATTACTCCGAAAATCATTAACTTTATTCGTGCTCATGATATCTATGTTCAAATTAGTGTTGATGGCCAGAAGTCTGCTCATGATGAGAATAGATTTTATGGTAACCAAAAAGGTAGTTACGAAATAATCATGAATCGTACGGAAGAGCTCAGGAACAAAAATCAGTTGGGGGTTCGTTCTACACTTACTCCCGCAAATACGAACTATACAGAAATATACCAACACTTATTTTCTTTGAATTTTCGAAGTGCTTTTTTAGCACCTGCTATGCAAATGTTTAACAGAGAGAGTTTTGAAGATTTGGGTGTAGAATTTGAGGTTCTAACACAGTATTTTCTAAAACTTATAGAAGCGAAGGAATATAGTAAGGCTAAAAAGATAAATAATGTAATGAAATTTTTACAGAGATTACATAGTGGTTTCGAGTCGACCTATTCGTGTGGAGCCGAGGTTAACTTTTATGCTGTTGATATTCATGGTGATCTCTATCCGTGTCATCGCTTCGTTAACAATAAAAATTACAAACAGGGCAACGTATACTCTGATATTGATCATTATAAGAAAAATGTATTTCTTCTAGAAGCACATACATCCAATCGGCAAAATTGTAATTATTGTTGGGCTAGAAATTTGTGTGGCGGTGGCTGTCATCATGAGAACTATGAGTTATCTGGAGCTGTAACATCACCACCGGTGGATTATTGTAGGCTTACCAAAACACAATTACACTCCATTTTTCATCTTTACTTAACTTTGACAGAAGAAGAAAAAGAGATATTGCTAGGTTAACTTTTAAAAGGGTATTTCTAAGGAGATTCAATTATGAAAGGTCTTGCTTTTATATATAAAAGACTGCTCCCTTATAATCGTGAGATTGTGACAATTTTGTTATTCATGGGGCTTCCTCTGTGTTTTGGAATAATGCAGCCTATCCTTTTTGGAAAGTTCGTTGATTTGATTAGTTCTAACCAGATTAAGGATGCTTTTTTTATCGTTTTTTTGATTTTTATTGTTTGTTTGATGAATCTTCTTTTTAACTTGGTGTGCAAATATAAAGTAGCGAGTATCTCTTATAAAATTCAATTCAGTTTAAAGACGGATCTAATTAAACGTATCTTCTTTCTTCCTATGAACATCTTCGAATCGCTCCCCAAGGGAGAGCTAATTAACAAAGTTGAAAATGATACAAAAGCATTCTCAATTGCCGTAACGGACTTAGCTAAGTTTCTCGTAGATAGTATCAGTTTCATCTTTATTATTATTATACTCATTAAAATCAATCTGAAACTTTCATTAATTTTAGTTCTTCTTGGGCCAATATTACTTATATCATTCTTGGTATTTGGAAAAAAAATAAAATTTATGGACACGATAGTTAAACGGAAATTAGATAGTTATCTTAATTTATTGAATGAGACCTTGGAGAAATTCACGCTATTTAGAGTTTTTCATGCAGAAGGTCTGATCTTTCGAAAGTTTGAAGGGGAATTGAGTAGTTATCAATCGTCATCATTAAAAAAGAACAGGATAACCATTCTTTCTAGTGGTACAGTAGAAGGCCTAAACTTTATTTCATATATAGCAATTCTCTTGGGTGGACTTTATTATATTGGAAACCACAATCTTACTCTGGGGGAACTTGTAGCATTCACAACGTATTCCAGCAATTTCAATTACTCTCTGTTAAGGTTTTCTCAATTTAACGTCCTGGTACAGGAAACCGTGGTCTCTATAAATCGAATGGATAATATTCCGGCTGCAGCATCAAAAAATAGCAATGAGAATGGTAAATATCATCCGAAAAGTTTGACTGATTTTACTGGAACTGTCATGGAAATATCAAATCTCTCCTATAGCTATGCTGAAGTCGGTATTAGGTGTATTAATGAATTAACCGTTTCTGTTTCTCGATCAAAAATTCTTCAAATTACTGGGGCAAACGGGAGCGGGAAATCAACCTTGTTAAAAATTCTAGCAGGTTTGTATCGGAACTATACAGGTGAGATTCGTTATAAGGGATCAGATATTAATGATATCCCTCGTTCTGTATATTGTAATGAGGTATGTTTCGTTACTCAAGAACCTCAAGTCATTTCTGGCTCAATTCGAGAGAATCTTTTACTGGGGAACGCTCAAGCAACTTCGAGAGAACTACGCAAGGTGTGTGAAATGGTTGGTATTGCTTCGTTTATTGATTCACTAGATCATCATTATAATACTTTAATCGGTATTAATGGAATTGAACTATCTGTTGGTCAAAAACAGAAGTTATCCATGGCTAGAGGACTGCTAGTAAATGCAGAATTATACTTGTTTGACGAAGTCACTTCTGCGCTTGATGCGATGCATAAACAAACTTTTTTTGAATTGATGCACTCTTTGAAAGAGAACAATAAGGCGATTATTATCATCTCTCATGATCCACTTCCACCTAGCTTGGTTGATGAAAAAATTGAATTATGTATCTAAGGACTTAGATGTCAAAATAAAAATAAGGTAGCAGGTGAGTATTTATGAAATTGAGCGTTCAAAATCTTTCGAAACATTACGATAAGCCTATTCTCCAGAATGTATCTTTTGAAATGAATACTGGAATACTTGGTTTGCTAGGCGAAAATGGAGCGGGAAAAACGACATTGCTCGAAATCATCTCCACGCTCATTGCCCCCCATACAGGTCAAGTAGACTATGAAGGCATGGATGTCGTTCAGGATTTACATACGATTCGAAAACAGATTGGCTACTTGCCACAGAAGTTTGATTTTTTTCCCCACTTGACCGTGCAGGAGATTCTTGAATATGTATGTCGTTTGAAAAATATTCATGGGAGGCAGCGGATAACAGAAATTGAAGAAAAACTCAATCAGGTTGGACTACTGGAGCAAAGAAACAAAAAATTCAATGCTTTGTCTGGAGGTATGAAGCAACGCTTAGGTATTGCCCAGGCTATTGTCGGCAACCCCAAGTTACTTTTGATTGATGAACCTACTGTTGGACTTGATCCTCATGAGCGTGTATCGTTTAGACAACTGTTAACAACTCTTGCAACAGACCGGTCTATTATTATTTCCACTCATATTGTAGAAGATGTTGCACTTACAACAGATTTTGTTCTTGTACTGCACCAAGGGAATGTTAACTACTTTGGAGATATCCCTGCTTTCATCAAATCGGTCGAGGGTAAGGTGTGGCTTTACAGCGGAGAGAATGTGACAGAGAAGCTTCAAAAACAAGGTGCACTAATCATCTCAACACAGGTCACTGCAAGTGGTGTACATATTCGCTATCTATCGGATACCCCGTTGGAAGGCAGCCTTTTATTAGAGCCTACTTTGGAGCACGCCTATATTTATACGAATAGAAAGAAGGTATAACCATTGAATGAATTTATGGTACAACTTCATTTTTCGTTTAAATCTTTGCTAAAACATCGCATGCTACTTATCATTGTTTTTTTTCTCACAACGATAATCCCACTTGTTTTGGCACAAATGAGTGGAGAGACCCACTTTGAAAATCGTTGGCTTTCTATGCTTCAGCTCCAAATGATTATTGTGACGCCTCTAGTCCCCGTTCTCGTAAATGCTGTTTGGGGCGGAAAACTAAGAGACTTTGAACTGAAAACGATCATGTTTTATCTAATTATCCCATCAAATTATTTAATCTCTAAGCTTGTAGCGGTTGGGGCCGGAATAAGCATGAGTTTGATACTGATCGATTCTATTTATTGGTTTGCATTATCAAACCAAGGTCCTAATCTCTTATGGTTAATTACACTCTTGCAAATCATCTTAACCGTATCCTTTGTTGTCTCGTTAACTGGACTATGCTCACTTATTTTTAAGAGGACGATATACAGTACTATTTTAGTTTTTATTTACTTGATTATCAGTATTCAATATGTCCGACAACCAATGTTTGCGATCTGGTTTAATCCAGATTATGTATCGGAAATGATACTACAGCCGAATTTTATGCTTCAACGGTATGTCTTAGTCTTGTGGGTAGCCCTCATGCTTTTGATCAGCTCAATGTTGTTCAGAAAGCAGGTTGTACGCACATGATACGGTTATGGTTTTTAAAACTAAAGGTCCTATGGCGTAGTGAACATATCTGGGCTTTCTACATGGGACTGTTCATTTTGTATTTGAGCAAATTTGTATTTTTCATAGATGAATTGCCTGTTACCATACCTTTATATGGACTTTTCATGTCCACCATGACGCTTGTTATATTGAATTCACCTAAGCGTTACCATATGGTTCATATGATAAGACTTACCAACTGGAACCCTATACGGAGAACTTTGCAGTCATGGTTATTTAGTTTTTTTTGTACGCTTCCAGCTTCAACCCTCTTATTTTTCACGGTTCATGAAATCTTTAAAGACACTCCAGTTTATCTGCTTGTGTTTGTTATTTTCGGATTATCTTACTTCGCAATCAGCTTTGCGTTTGTAATTTCTTTATTACCTTTTAAAATGGCTATTCTATGCAGTGTATCTGTGTACATGCTCCTCACTTTAATGCATGGTTATAAACTGGAGAGTGTTCGGTACGTTGCGCCAACTCTGAATTTTATGTATCCAGATTACCCTGATATGATTAATATGCTGTCGATATTTTTTCTTGGTATACTGATGCTGGCCATCTATTGTTGGAGAGGGGTCGATTGGCCTCGCCGACAAAAAAAAATATTGCTTTTCATTCTCATGATTATCGCTTCCACATACATCGCAGTTCCCCTTGGACAAATATGGAATGGAAGGCATTTAGCAAATCAACCTTATCAAAAGGTTCAAGTGAATAACATCGTTGTGCAGTATAAAGGCATCCCTCATACTATTGCAACAAGATATGGTCAGGTAGTCTCTGATATTTTTGATGAGTTGAACGAACATAAGATTAATCCTAATATTACCCAAATTATAATTACTCGATTAGATCATGTTCCCAAAGGTACTCAACTGGAGCATATTTTGAAGTTAGAAGAGAAGACGCTATACATTGAACCATATTCGAATAAGTTTTATGAGTTTAATTATGGATATAATATAATTCGGGATATGCTTGAACTTTCCGAAACTGATCATCAGATTGGACTACAAATAACCCAAAGTTTGATTAGTAAGAACAAACATCACTTTTTCGATTCACTTCAACGTCGGGGACTTAATGAAACCTATGAATAAAAGATATGGTTTCATAAAAGTAACTATCCGTAAGTTAATAGAGTTGGAGTGAATTAAAATGATTAATAGTATACTAAACCGTTACTTGTAGTTAAGGCGTGTCTTCAAACTGTTTGAAGACACGCCCTAGAACATTAGCTAATGGATTTCCCACACTATCGAATTTAGTGATTGTACTTTTTTAAAAATACATACTGGCTTGACTTTTATTTTTGAAAATTAAATTACCTTCCAGTTATTCGCATGCTCCACTGTTAGTGGTTGATGTCTGCGAATATAATCCTCCACCAGTGCCGCCATATCCGTGGCGCCTTCGTGAAGTACCTTTTTGCCTGGATACATCGCATAATCACCGCCACCTGCCGCGCGATAACTGTTCATCACTACAGAATACGTCGCGTCCATCGCAACAGGTATGCCCTCACGCTCCAGCTTCACCACACGACTTCCCACAGGTTTGGAGATATCCAGCTCATATTCGACGCCTGCCCACATGTCATAATTATAATGCTGTGGTTTCGGCTGCATGTAAGCAGGATTAACGACTACTTCGCCTGAAGCCTCCACTTCAAAGTAACGCGCCGTTTGCTCTAATGCATCCCGAATGTCCTGACCACGAAGCTCCAGCACTGTCAGTGTATTGGGATAGATAAAGTTGGACAACACATCCCGAACGGTAATGAGGGAACCGAACCCACGCGCTTCTTCGCTGAGTAATGCGGTATTGGAGATTTGAGCTCCCGTTGCTTCCATCTGCACCTGATGCACAAAAGCAATGAAGGGATGCGCCGCGAGCCGCAATGCGGCAGGATCGGTGATGGACAAGTCTCCGGCCACCTCGCCAATCGGCTGGTCCAACCATGCCTGTGCTTTTGCTTCCAACTCGTCCGTCAGTTTCATAACAGCCGCATCGGGCTGTACATCACTATTTTCATCCAAGAGCAACAAGCGAGCCTGTTTGTCTGCAATCTGCCACTTTCCATTCGATAACCGGTCCAACTCAATGGATACATGACCCACGCCATTCCCACTAAATCCAGGCTGGATTACGGTCACTCCATGAATGTCAGCGGTAAGCTGACGATGTTGATGCCCGGTGAGCAGAACATCAATCCCTTCAATGTCACGGCAGATGGCGTACGCCTGATTTTCTCCGGTTAACCGCTCGGCAGGTTCGCCCGTCTCCAGATCGCTCTCAAAACCACCATGATAACTGACCACGAGCACATCCGGCTGTTCATGTTCACGAATATAACCAACCCACGCACGAATAGTCTCCATAGCATCAAGGAACTGTAAACCTTCTATATTTTTCGGATGCTCCCAGTTCGGAATATAGTGCGTCGTTGCACCCAGCAAAGCAATTTTAACGCCTGAAGACAAGGTTTTAATCAGATAGGGAGGACCGAAGGCGGGTATGCCTGCTCCAATAGGTGCAATGACCCGTGTTTCTTTTTCAGGATTCCCTTCATATGAATGGATCACGACCGTGTCATCCTGATAAGTTCTATACGACGGATGATCGTCGGCGCTGTGTTGTTCAATTAAACTTTCGTAGTCTTCCTTGTGACGATTCATAACAATATTTGCGGATAGCCAAGGAAAATGGGAATCTTCAACGGCTTTACGCAGCAAGTCCTGGCCGTAGTTGAATTCATGATTGCCCATCACGGCTGCATCATAGCCCAGTTCGTTCAGAACATTAATGAAGGGATGCACTTCGTGATTCGAAACAAAGGAAGCAGCATACGAGGCCAAGGGAGAGCCCTGCAGCAGATCGCCGTTATCCACGAGCAGCAGTTCGGGTGAACGCTCCCGTTCACGTCGGATCAGCGAAGCGAGCAAAGCAAGTCCGGCTGGGCGATAAGCATTGGTGTTGTAATGTATGGGGCGAATGGCTCCATGAAGGTCACTGGTTACCATGATGTCGACGTTTGCCGTAGTTGGTATGGATGTCATTTTACAATCTCCTCTAAATATATAAGTTTAAACATATCTAATCACAGGTCATTCTAGCGGCAGAGTACAAGGGAATTCACCATTTCTATTTGTATTATCAACCGTAATGAGGCTATTCTAACAGATCAAAGCCGCTCTGACAGCCTGACAGGAAACTTTACAAAACTCCAAATTTCGTTTCACATCGCGCAAATAATTGACGACTATAGTAGACAAGTAATGAAAAATAGAAACTCTTTGGAGGGTGTTCGCTTGAAGAAGTCTGCTTTATTTTTACCATTGTTGATTTTGGTTCTGTTTCTAAGTGCTTGTGGGTCTAACAGTAGTACAACAGGTTCGGCTAACGGGGCTGATACGAGCTCGAATTCATCCAGTACTGACACGGCAGAGACAGACAAAGCCGCTGAAGGTTACGTGCCGACTGAGCTGACTGTACAATTCGTTCCATCACAAAATGCAGATACACTCGAAGCCAAAGCAAAACCGCTCGAGAAGCTGCTGGGTGACAAATTGGGTATCCCGGTGAAGGTCAGCGTATCCACAGACTACAACACAATTATTGAAGCAATGGCTTCCAATAAAGTGGACGTAGGTTTCCTGCCTCCGACGGCTTATGTACTTGCCAAAGAAAAAGGCGCAGCTGAAGTTATTCTTCAGGCACAACGTTTTGGTGTAAATGATGAGACTGGCGCTCCAACCGAGCAACTGGCAGATTCGTATAAATCCATGATTATTGTGAAAAAAGACTCGCCGATCCAATCCGTTGAGGATCTGAAAGGCAAAAAAATCGCTTACCAAAACGTAACTTCTTCCGCAGGTTATGTATGGCCGGCAGCCCTGTTGCTCGACAGAGGCATTGATCCTTTGAAAGATGTACAACCAATCACAGTTAAAGGCCATGACCAAGGCGTACTGGCAGTACTGAACGGCGACGTTGATGCTGCAGCGATTTTCCAAGATGCTCGTAACACGGTAGCGAAAGATTACCCGACTGTATTTGAAGATACTCGTGTACTGGCGTTCACTGAGCCTATTCCTAACGATACGATCGCAGTACGTACTGACATGAATGCAGATTGGACAGCGAAGATCAAACAAGCATTCATCGACATCGGTAAAGATCCACAAGGTCACGAAATTATCAAAGAAATCTACACACATGAAGGTTATGTAGAGTCGGATGACAGCAAGTTTGATATCGTTCGTGAGTACGGCGAGAAAGTAAAAACCGAGTAGTTTTCTGTCAAAAGAAAGAACGTTAATGATCGCAATGCATTGATTATGTTTTCATTGGATAACTTCATTGGTACAGCGGGCAGGCCAGTTCAGCGTGACATACGCTGCGCTGGCTTGTCCCATTAGAGCGTGACCTTGCGAAATACCATATTAATGAAAGAAGGATTACTGCCATGATTGAGCTTCACAACGTAACGAAAACATACGCTAACGGCACCAAGGGCCTGAATAATATTAATCTGAAATTTAAACAAGGAGAGTTCATTGCCGTCGTTGGTTTGTCTGGTGCGGGAAAATCGACGCTTCTGCGTTCCATTAACCGACTTCATGATATCAGTGAAGGTGAGATTTTGATTAATGGCAAGTCGATCACCAAAGCTCATGGCAAGTCACTGCGCATGATCCGCCGGGATATCGGCATGATCTTTCAGAGCTTCAATCTCGTGAAACGTTCCAGTGTGCTTCGTAACGTGCTTGCTGGACGCGTGGGATATCATTCCACGATGCGTACCATTCTGGGTCGTTTTCCCAAAGAAGATACAGAACTCGCATTTGGAGCACTGGAACGGGTAAATATCGAAGAAAAAGCCTATTCCCGTGCAGATCAGTTGTCCGGTGGGCAGCAGCAACGGGTGGCCATAGCCCGAGTGCTTGCACAGGAAGCTAAAATCATTCTGGCAGACGAGCCTGTCGCTTCACTCGATCCACTCACAACGAAACAGGTAATGGATGATCTGAAACGCATTAACCAGGATCTCGGTATTACAACGATCGTTAACCTTCACTTTATTGATCTAGCCAGAGAGTATGCGACCCGTATTGTTGGATTGCGTGCCGGCGAAGTCGTGTTTGATGGTCCGGTATCCGAAGCAACGGATGAGCGTTTTGCAGAAATTTATGGCAGACCTATTCTGGCAGACGAGCTGCTGGATAAACAGGCTGTACAGGAACAGCGGGGAGAAGTTCTGGTATGAAGCAACCCGTAAACGTATCGATAGATGGATCCTTGCAGAACGAATCAGGAAAGGGAAAGCGTCCTGGCACAGGCTCGAATTCGGCTGTCCATCGTCCCAAACCACCAGGGCGTACCAAGCATCTGCTCACGCTAGTCATCATTCTGCTGCTTTTGTGGGCAAGTGCAAGACAGACCGATGCCAGCTTCAGTGAGCTGTTTGAAGGTTTGCCGAACATGATGGATCTGCTGCGTGAGATGTTCCCGCCGCGGTGGAGCTACTTTGACAACATCGTTCAGGGCATGCTGGAGACGATCCGTATGGCTCTGATCGGTACAACGATCGGTGCGATCATCGCAATTCCGGTCTCGATCATCTGTGCAGGCAACTTAATGCCTAGCCGTTGGATCTACTATCCGGCTCGCTTCGTACTGAACCTGATTCGTACCGTGCCTGACCTGCTGCTGGCGGCGCTGTTCGTTGCAGTGTTTGGACTGGGACCGATTCCTGGTATATTGGCACTCGCCGTCTTCTCGGTGGGACTGATTGCCAAGCTGACCTACGAAACGCTGGAAACGATTGATCAGGGACCGCTTGAAGCGATGACGGCTGTAGGCATGAACCGGATTCAACTGATTGTTTATGGCGTGGTGCCCCAACTGGCCGCCCAGTTTACTTCCTATGTACTGTATGCCTTTGAGATTAATGTACGTGCCGCTGCCATACTCGGATTGGTTGGTGCAGGGGGCATCGGACTGTATTATGAAGCAACACTTGGATTCCTGGAATATGACAAAACGAGTGTGATCATTCTGTTTACCCTTGTCATTGTTCTGATCATTGATTATGTAAGTACTAAGCTGCGGGAGAAATTGTTATGATGAAAAATGAAACAAGCGTAATCCGGCGCAAACCACGGAAGAACCCGCTTCGCTGGGTTATTGTAATCTTGCTTATACTTGTGTACGCATGGGCACTTGCCGGTGTGCCGTTTACCGGTTTGAAGGAAACCGCTGGTCAGATCATGAAGGCAATTATCGCTGGGGTTTTCTCCCCGGATTGGGACTTTGTTTATCTGCCTGAGGGTGAAGATTTGCTGCGAGGATTGTTGGATACGCTGGCGATCTCCGTACTGGGTACCGTCATATCCGCCGTATTATGTATCCCGTTTGCATTCTGGTCTGCCCGGAATATGAGCAGCTTCCGTCCTGTATCGAGTACGGGCAAAATGGTGCTCAGCTTTATCCGTACGTTCCCTGAGATTATTATGGCTTTGCTGTTCATCAAGGCGGTGGGCCCGGGTTCTTTCGCGGGTGTACTCGCCCTTGGACTGCATTCCATCGGGATGCTTGGTAAACTGTTTGCTGACGAAGTGGAAAATATTGATTATGGTCCTTCTGAAGCGTTGCTAGCTTCCGGAGCAACTCGCATGCAGCAGCTGTGGTTTGCTGTACTGCCACAGGTTTTGCCTGGATTCCTTAACTACACGTTGTATCGGTTCGAGATTAATGTGCGTTCTGCGACCATACTGGGTGTAATTGGGGCAGGGGGGATCGGTACCCCGCTGATCTTTGCCCTCAGTACGCGGAATTGGCCGCGAGTAGGGATTATCCTGTTGGGTATTATCGTGATGATCACGATTATCGATTTGATCTCGGGGTATATTCGCAAGAAGCTGGTATAGAGAAGTAAAGGTAAAGTTTGCTTGCTAATCAAGGAATAAAATAAAGAACATGATGGATATGTTTCACTCCGTTGGTGTTCTATCGGAAGAGCAGCCCATGCAATAGCAGGTGCTGCTTTTTGCATTATATAGGAAGTTAATATCAGCAAAATATTGAGTCTATATGAAATTACTGTTTTAGAAGTAGACTCATCTTATGATACTGTATAGTTATAAATTTAGTAATGGAGGTAAATTGTGAGAAAAAACAATAACGTATTATGGGTCTCTATATCTATACTTATTTTAATAGTCGGCATGTCTCTCACTGGTTGTTCAAAAATGCAAACAAGAATTAATCTCATGGGAGAGAGTGATCATTGGAGAGGCGAGCTAGATACGACAGTAACAAATGAAAGAACGGAAAATGGGGAGTATACTATATTTTATAAAAAAGATAATTTAGAAGATATTCAAAATTATAAAATTAACATCAATGAAGGAAGGATAACTAGAAAGGAAGATGGAGGTTTAGCTTCAAATTCTATAAAGTTCCCTATAACGCGAACACGAGGTTCACAGGTTAGTAGGAATGAAGACCAAACTATTGTCATTGAGTGGACAGATATGAATGGTAACAACTTTGAAGAGAATTTCATCTTAAGAGAAAAATAACAGAAAAAAACAGCAAAAAAGCGAAGCAAGGTGCCTGGAGTCCCGGGAAACTTGCTTCGCTTTTTCTATGCTTGGTTAAACGTTAGTCATTCCTTATTGAGACCTAGCTTGCTGCTGGCAAAGATACAGCGGATTTCGTTACTTGTACCGTAATCGTTTCCGTGCTTGTCACACCCGCTGCATTGATCAGCTCGGCGCGATACGTGTACGTTCCATTCGCGTGACCGGATACATCTGTCACAGCGCTTTGTGCATTAGGTGTTACTGCGTTCAGTGCTTTGGTATCGATCAGTTGACCATTCTCATAGAGACGGTATTCTGTTGCATTGGTTCCCCACCACAGATTCATCGTCACTTTGTAGTTACCGTCCCCATCCCAATTGTCTTGGGAGAGAACTGCTTTGCCAGGGGCAGCATTCGCAACTTGTACCGTGAGTACTTCACTGCGAGTTGTACCCTTGGAGTTCGTCAGCTCAGCTACATAGGTATAAGTACCGTTAGCTTTGCCATTAATCGTAGTTTGGGCCGATTGCGCTGCTGGGGTAGCGTCTGTGAGCTTTTGTGTGTCAATCAGCACGCCATCTTCATACAACTTATAGCTAGTGCCATTGTCACCCCACCAAAGGTTCATCGTAACGGTATAAGATCCTTCGGACAGACCGTTGCTGTAACCATTGTTGGATGTAAGCGCCGGTTTACCTGGTGCGCCAACAGCTGGCGTAGAAGGTCCTTCTTCGCCGCCTTCTTCAACTGCTACGAAATCGTTCAAGCTTCTAGGCTTCAGTTGAAATACATCTTTGAAAATAGCGGCAACACCTGTCACGCTGATCTTATCGCCTGCTGCATAAGGGAAGGACGTTTGCGTTACACCTGTGCGTGTATCCACACGTACATGCGTGCTTGTTCCGTCCGCTGCAACTGCATCGAATTCAAACGAACCTACCGGTGTTGCACTAATGATGTTCTCAACAGTTACTTCTTTCAATTGAACGAGTTGACCTTGGTTTGCAGCCGTAACTGCTGGCACTTCAATGGCAGCAGGGATGGAGGCTGTACCCGTTTTCTCGATCGCTACGATATCCGTAAGCTCAAATTCACTGTTGTACAGCGCCGTTGCTGCTGTTACTTTAACCACATCTCCAGCGTGGAAGCCGCCAGTGCTTTGGAAAACATAAAGGCCGCCGGTTGTGTCTTGAAGATAGAAGGATTGTCCACCAAAAGCACCTGGCTCTGTAGTAACGACACCCTCAACTGTAACCGTTGAACCAGCTGCTTTGGTGCGTGCATCAGCAATGCTGATCGTTGCCGGGATTGGTCCTTCTTCTTCCGGAAGCTGCTCAGCCGGAACATTGCCGACGGTAACTGCAGTCGTGATCAGGTTGCTGCCGTTCAGACGCAGACGCAGGCTGGCAGCGCCCGTTGTACCTGATTTAATGCGGACATTCAAGTCCTTGATTGCGCGACCTTTGCTGTCGGAAGTTACGCTAAAGTTGGAGCTATATCCGTAAGAAGTCGGCCATGTACCACTTTCATTCTGAATCATGGCGACCTGTGTTCCGCCCGTCAGATAGATTCCTGCACTGTAACCGGAAACGGTTGTGTTAGCAGGCATGTTCTCTACAACCACACGGATCTGGAAATCCTCCGCATTAGGCAGGGTTTCCTGCTTCACGAAGCTGTAGGAAGCGTTCGCGCTTGAAGCTGGTCCACCATAAGAACCTGCTTTGAATGTGGAACGATCATACCATTTGTATCCTGCAGCTGGTGCGGCCCAAGGTTCAGCCTGTGGTTCTGTGGAAGCAGCAGGTTGTTCGAACGGAAGCAATGCTGTTGCATTATCCAGTTGAAGTCCGCTTACTTGAGTCAAGCTAGTGTAATTTTCTTGCGTAGTAAGCCAGTTAACGGTATTGACCAGCAATTTGCCGTCATCCACTTCTTTGAAGCCGTCATACGTTGTTTTGCGAGCACCGGTCTCTTCGCGCAGATACTTCGGTGAAGCATCTTCAACCGGAGAGGAATCCCCGATAAACGCTGCTTTACCTGCACCCAGCTTGGATACGGCTACGTAAGGACCTTCCTCAACTCCACCGCCGTTGTATACGCCTTGGTCAACAGCGTTCGGCCAAGCTGCATTCGTTTTCGGCAGGTATACAATACCTTTAGCCTTTGTTGGATCGGTGATCGCAAGTGTAGATCCTGCGTGCATGGCTACAGCAGATACACCTTCCGTAATGCCAAATGCCTGTCCAGCAGGCACAATGTTAGTGGCGTTAATATCGCCTAATGCGTTGTAACGGAAGCGTACGCCGAAATTATCGGACAACCAGTCGCTGCTAGTTACATTCTGCATAGCCTCAGAGTTACGCTCCTCTGTGCTCATGCCTTTGGCTGGATCTTCAAACGCGCCACGACGATAGCCGTTAATCGCTTCAGAACCATCCCAGCGGTTTTTGTTACGGTCAGCATTGTAGTGATCTCCAATAAAGAAGATGCTGCCGCCTTTTTCTACATACTCTTTCATGGCTGCCTGTTCTGTTGTTTTGAAGGGAACATTGGGTTCAGCGATGACAAACACGTTATATTCTTTCAGATCGTCGTAGGTAAAAGGAGTGGTCTTGCGCAGTTCCTTTACATAATATCCATCATTCGCGAGTGCATTGCCGAAGTCAGAAAAGCCTCCGTCAATGACCCAGTCAGCTGCTCCGGCTGTCTGTGCATGAGTATTGTCGAACAGTACTTTCTTGCCTGCATTTCCGTTAACAACCTTCGCTTGAATGAACGGTGCAGGGTCTGTTGCCCATTCGGCCTGAACCGTTGCATCTCCGTTCCACAATCCGATCTGAAGCGGCAATGCCATGGACAATGCCAGGAGTGATTTTACCCATACTCCTCGCATACGTGTCAATTTACCCAACCAAATCCCTCCCAAATATTAGTTGAAACATGAGTTCGTCCATATTCTAACACACCAAAATCTCACATAGTCATAACAATTTGTAAAAACGAACTCGACTTTTGTAAAAATGAGTCCTTTGTCATGCTCCATCTATCAAATTTTGATACTTTCTAACATTAGATGTTGATTTCACGTCATTTCTGCTCATGAAAAAAGCCATCTCTTATGAGATGACTTTGGCCCGAATACGATTGACGGCATGGAATACCGAGGATTTGATCATGCCTTCACTGCGGTTGACGAGCTGTGCGGTTTCCTTGATGCTGTACCCGTGAATCACGCGTAATTCAAGAATTTTGCGATGTTCAGTATTGTTAATGACCGACACAAGGTCGTTAACACCTTCGGAAATCTCCAACTCGGAGGTATCACAGTGATAGGTCTGCATCTCCAATCTACTGTCCCGCCTTAGTGTGCGGGTTCGCTTGCGGAATGTATCCATGGCGAGGTTACGGGCAATTCTTTTGAGGTAGTAGAGTAGCCGGTCTTCCGGAATGTCTGCCGATACATTCATCATTCGAATGAAGCACTCCTGCGTGAGATCCTCTGCATCCTGTTGATTTTTGACGATCTGAGATAGATACCGTGTCACTTCTGATTTATAGTTTACATAAGCATCATGAATGGTTGTTTTGTTCACGTGATGTTTTCCCCTTTGGATACCGATCTGGCCTTTTCCGGTCTGGTTTGTTCTCTATGTTCCATAGTATATAGGGATGATGTTTCCAAAGACGCCAGACTTGTATCCGAGTTGTAACATTTTCGGTGAACCTCTGTTCAATCATGGAGCAGAGATACAAAATATAAAGCAGATGAAATTCATAGAGCAGGGAGATTAAGATTCATCATGAGAGCGAAACAGATTTTGATTATTGAAGACGAAGAGTCCATTCGCGATATCCTGTCCTATTCTTTGCGCAAGGAAGGATTTGAGATGACCGAAGCAGCAACAGGTAGAGAGGGCCTGGATTTGCTCAGAGAGTCCAGACCAGACTTGATCCTGCTGGACCTGATGCTGCCGGATATGAGCGGATTCGATGTGTGCAGACAACTTTCTGTGAATTCAAAGATTCCCGTGATTATGATAACGGCAAAGTCCGATATGCTGGACAAGGTGCTCGGCATGGAGCTGGGGGCAGACGATTATATTACCAAGCCATTCGACATTCGTGAGGTAGTTGTTCGCATTCGGGCCATTTTCCGTAGGATTGATCTAATCAGCGAGACGCTGGAGAATCAGTCTTATGAAGTGGTGCGGCTTGGCAGACATATTGAGATCCGCAAGGATGAGCGTGAAGTCTGGAAAGATGGGGAACGCGCCGGACTGACCAATAAGGAGTATGATCTGCTCTTATATTTGGTCAACCATCACCGCAAAGTACATACGAGGTCCGAGTTGCTGGATAAAGTATGGGGATTTGATTTTCCCGGAGATACCCGGACGGTAGATATTCATATTCAGCGAATCCGCAAGAAGCTGGATAGTGGGGAGCAGGGGATTTCACTTATCGAGACGGTTTTCGGCGTAGGATACAAACTGAATATTCAGGTGCATACATGAAGTGGACGATCCAGTTCAAAATGGTCGTTCTTTTCTCGGTCATCGTATTTATTGGTTTTTCGGCCTTGCTCATTATTTCGAATAAAGTGGGTGAGGAGAACATGTACAGGGAAGTGCAGGAGGACATGGTGCAATCCAAAAAAAATCTGGATATCGCGCTCAATCAATACTTCCTGATTCATAACAAACGGATTAGTGAGGACTCCCTGGGAACAGGAAATCGGGACCTCGCAGAACAGATCGGCTCCGCAGTAGGCGGCAAGGTCAGGGTCTATCGGTCTGATGGCAATCCCTTTAGCAGCACGGGTGCGGAGGCGAAGCTGGCTGCTGCTCAAACCTCTGATCTACAGGCTGCCATGAAATCAAAGATCGCCTATACAACCGTGGTGGACAAAGGCAGAGTAACAGGGAATCTGTCTTTCCCTGTGCTGTCGGAGGGGAGTATCCTTGGCATTATCCAGCTGGAAAGGGATTATACGGATCTATTCAAACGGCATCTGCGCTTTCAGAACACCATCAAGGGCTTTGCAGCCGTCATTTTTGTGTTTGTTTTCATAGGATCTGTCTTTATTTCACGCCAGATTACGAAGCCGATTCGTGTGCTGACAAAACGTTCAGCAGAAGTTGCACAAGGCAGCCTGAATGCAGACATCCACATCTCCACGAAGGATGAGATTGGAGAGCTGGCTTCTAGCTTTACGGTCATGATTGCTCGGGTAAAGGAGCAGATTGACGTGATTGAGAGAGAACGGGATGAGGTCAAGCATTTGCAGGCACGCAACAAGGTTTTTTTTGACAATGTGACGCATGAATTAAAGACACCGCTGACCACGATACTGGGGTATGCCCAGATTCTGCGGGATAATGGATTTACGGATCAAGCGTTCTTCGATAAAGGGTTGAAATATATTATCAACGAGAGCCAACGCCTCAACGTCATGGTTGCGGATATCCTGGAAGTGACCGTATCGTCCACACCGATTCAGACCTTCCGTTTTGAGCGGGTAAATGTATCGAATATTATTCGGGAAGCCTGCGAAGACATGTCCATCAAGGCGGGCAAGTACAATATTGGCATTCGCTATGAACTGGAAGAATTGCTGTATGTCCAGGGGGACTGGAACAAGCTCAAGGAAGTTTTTTTGAATGTGCTGGATAACTCGGTCAAATACGGGAATGTGAATTCCATCATTCAGGTCCAATCGTTTCGGCTGGGAGATTCGGTAGCCATACTGATTCGTGATGAAGGAGAAGGCATTCCGGAGGAAGCGCTGAAGCATGTATTTGAACCCTTTTATCGGGATAACGGGATGAACAGGACAGAGAAGGGAAGCGCCGGGCTGGGCTTGTCAATTGTGAAAAACACGGTGGAGCAGCATGGGGGAACGGTGGAGATGAAGAGTGTATTAAACAAGGGAACACAGGTGAATATCAGTCTGCCTGGAGAATGGGACGTATGAAGAAACGAGGATTTTGGAGCAGACATCGCGATATGCTTATGTTATCCGGTTTGCTGATTGTATTTGTCGGAGGTATTTTTGGCATTGGTAGTCTGTTCAGCATTGGACATGGGAAGCCCAGAACCGTCATTCTGCCGGATAAACAGTTCAACAGCCGCCTCGCCCCGCCGCCAAGCAGCACCATTCAGATTGAGTCGGCTACCAAGCTGCCCAATGACTTTGCCATCTATGATTTTGAGGTAGCTGATTCCAACACAGTCATATTGAATCGACCGGATCGTTCCTATACCGGGATCAAGCTGTCACAGCTGCATATGGATGATAATCTCTTGAAGGACATCGCCACCAATACAGAGTATGGCATTACCCTGAGTCCGGATAAGAGCAAGCTGATTTATTCACAGTACCGATCGACTCAGGCGCAGAAGACAACCTATGAATATGACTTGAAAACAGGAGAACATCGCAAGCTGAAGAATGACAATTCCTATTCACGCGTCTTTGTAGGCAATGAATCCTACATCGGATATGATGATCTGGTGTTCAACATGGTGGAGCTAAAGACAGGAAAGAAACATGAATTGTACAGTTATGATGAGTTAGCTGCCAAGGTTGCACAGACGAGCAACATTTCAAGTACGGATGATACCCTGATTATGCTGGATTTATATGAGATCAGCCGGGATCTATCACGGGTGTATGTGCTGGTCAAACTGAAAGAAAATTACGCCGTCTATAGCTTCTCTCTTAACGATAAAAATGATATCACCGCATACACTCCTGCCCAGGATATCCAGCAATTTAAGGTATTGAAGAATGGGGATATGCTGATTCAGGGCATGATCAATGACGAACAAGGATTGTACAGATATCGAGCGGATACCAAGAAGTTTGAGCTGCTGGTCAAAGGTCCCATCTGGAGCTTCGATCTGGATGAGGAGGAGTCCCGCATTGCCTATTTTTTGACGCTCGAAGGACAGAAGAACGAAGTGCACATTGCCTATCTGAATGACCGCAAGCTGGGGTCGGATACAGTTATCTATCGGAATATCAATTATTTTATCAAGTTGAAATGGAATGACAGCAATCTTTTTGTTGTCGGAAGCTCCATGGAAAAAAGCGAGTTATATCGGTTTAGCTTCCGTGCTTGGTAAAGATGTGAATATGGAATGCTCAGATACTAGGGTCCTATGGAATGAAGTCGCTATGTTAAGGACTGAACCCATAGGGCTCTTTGTTATGCGGGCATTTTTCATAAATCCCCAGATCTCCATTTGATTCAATTTGGTTGAAGACTGATTTTACAAATTGGATACAAGTCCAGATTGGACCGATACATCTGATGGCTATAATTACCTCTATTACATCGATGAGAGGAAGCCGGATTCATGCTGCGAGTAGAACAGGTGTCACACACATTCCGCAATACACAAGGGACTGTTCCCGTGTTGCAGGACATTAACATATCCGTGGGTAAGGGTGAGATGGTTGCACTGCTGGGAAGCTC
Source organism: Paenibacillus sp. E222 (assembly GCF_013401555.1). Lineage (NCBI taxonomy): Bacteria > Bacillati > Bacillota > Bacilli > Caryophanales > Paenibacillaceae > Paenibacillus > Paenibacillus sp. E222. The sequence goes on along the minus strand of NZ_CP058552.1, from coordinate 7,459,306 downwards.
CGGTTCAGGCAAATCGACGTTATTGCATCTGATGGCAGGTCTGATGAAGCCCGACACAGGCCAGATCCTTATTGCAGATCAGGATATTGTACGTATGAGTGAGAACCGACTGGCGGAATTTCGCCGGACACATATTGGCTTTATTTTTCAGGCGTATGAGCTGCTGGCGAACCTGACCATTCGGGAAAATGTGGAGCTGCCGCTCGTATTTCAGGGCATTCACCCATCACAGCGTAAGCAAAAGGCGATGCACCTGCTGGAACAGGTTGGCCTTGTCGACAAGTCCGAATTATTCCCTTCCCAGCTATCGGGAGGGCAGCAGCAGCGTGTCAGCATTGCGCGTTCACTGATTACGGAGCCGTCCGTCATATTCGCGGACGAGCCTACCGGGAATCTGGATACACGAACGGAGGAAGAGATTATTTCCATTTTGCAACAGCTGAATCGGGAGATGCATACAACATTCGTTATTGTCACGCATGAGGCTGAAGTGGCGGAGCAGATGCAGGTTGTCATTACATTGCAGGACGGATGCTTGGTGGAAAGTGGCCCGTCCAAGGCAATAGAGCAAGGAGAGCGGTTGTGAGAGTTCTGGATGTGTTGCGAATGTCATGGGGACAGATTGTGCGCAGGAAGGTGGTTACTCTACTGTGCATGATTGGTCTGTCCATCGGCTGTGCGGCCATGATTATCGCATTAAGTGTGGGGCAGTCGGTACAAGTCTATGGTGAAAAAACGTTAAACGAGAATTACAAAATGGATGAGATTACGGTGTCTCCCAATGAGGGAATCGGTTCGGGCGGAAGCAATGGGCAGACGCCCACCTTCGAACGAGGAGCGCTAACGGCTCGAAAAATCGATATTATTGCCAGCCTTCCGCATGTTGTCGCCGTTGCTCCGATGCTGAAGCTGGATATGCTGGAGATGTCTACATTGGATGGCAAAAGCTCCAATGTGGAAGTCATCGGTACAGAGCTTGGATCATTGAGTCGTTTTGGCTACCGTTTTGACAAAGGCGGGGCATCGGGGATCAGCGGAGCCGCTATTGTGAATTACGGTGCAACCTTCGGGCTTGTAGACGCCGAGGTGATACGCGAACTGAACAACAAGCTCATGGAGGATTCGTTTAATGACGAGTTTCTACAGCAGTATATGACGTTGATGTCTACCCAAACCGAGCTGTTTCAGGCACAGTTTAACCTGAAATATCAGGACATGAATGATTCGTCCAAAGCCAAAACAAGTTCGCCTTTGCGAGTGACGGGTGTGCTGAAGGTGCCTGCCGGCATGAGTGAGAACAATGCCATGTATGACAAAAAGGTCTATGTTTCCCTCGAAACCGCACGGATGCTCGCCGAACAGTTCCAGAGCAGTCAGGCACAGGCCGCCGCAGCAGGACGGTTGAACTCGGCGCTCGTGAAGGTGGAGGACAAAAAGTATGTGGCACAGGTGCAGGCGCAGATTAAGAAGCTGACACTGATGACAGACAGCAATCTGTATCAGGAGCAGGCGATGAAGGAGCAGCTCGGCATGTATCAGAAGGCTGCTATGGGCATTGGCATATTCGTCATGCTGCTGGCTTCGCTGTCCATTATCGTTGCAATGATCATGTCCACGCATCAGCGCCGCAAACAGATTGGCGTCATGAAGGTGCTGGGAGCTAATCTGTGGCAGATCAGACAGATGTTCATTACTGAAGCTGCTGTACTTGGAGTGTTGGGCGGCATTGTGGGTGTCTTCATCGCTTACGGAGCCATCCAGGGGGTCAATGGACTGCTCCAAGGGCAAATTTCGATGGAGGCAAGTACACCTCTTCAAGTAATTATTCAGACGTCGGCCCTGCCTGCTGGTATAGCGTTTGCGGTGTTAACCGGAGTACTCTCGGGAATCTATCCAGCGATTAGCGCCTCACGTACAAATGCGTTGCAGGTGATTAAATCGGCATAAATAAAACAGAGATACAGGGGAAGCAAAGTTTAGGGATTGAACAGACAGATTCAACAGACAGATTGAACAGACAGAATCAACAGACAGATTCAATGAAGGGACATACGGCAATGAAGAACTCGGCAATAAGCAAATGGATAAAGAGAATCATCATGATCGGACTTCTCGCAGGCGCTGGATACTTTCTGTACCAGCAATATAAACCGGTACCCGAAGCGCCCATCGAGGCCCCGCAGCCCATCACATTTGAAGTCACACAGGAGACGATTACGCAGGAAATTCAGGTCAAAGGCAAGTCGGCCTATGCCAAACAGACGGATGTCTACGCTCCTTTTGCCTCGAAAATAAAGCAGTGGAATGTGGAGAACGGGGAGCCCATTCACAAGGGAGCGGTCATGTTCTCGCTTGATTCGAAAGCATTGCAGACGGAAGTGCAGCAGTTGGAGACCGATATTGAGAAATCGAGGCTGGAAGCTCAACTGAATGAGATTGGTCTTACTCAGGGTGAAGGTCCCGAGCAATTGGGGGTTACCGAGGAAGAACGGAAGAAAGCCTTCGCCGAGCGGGAAACAAAACGACTGACCAACGAAATGAACAAGGAATCCATCGCTGTAAAGGAGCAGGAGGTTCAGGCCAAGAAAGCGGTGATTGGTTTATCGACCGTGTACGCGCCGGTATCCGGTGTATTTCTGATGAACGATACGGAGACGAAGACACGGATGGTGGGCGAAGGTCAGTATGTGGGTACCATTGTGGACACGGGCAAACTACAATTTGTGGCGACCATTAGCGAGCAGGAGCTATTCAAAATCCAAACAGGCATGCCTGTAAGCGTACATATGACGGGCAATAAGGAGGTTCCGTTAACCGGAAAGGTCAGCAAAATCGCCAGGTTTGCCAAAAAGGGAACGGAAACAGATCTGAAGCAGCCCTCCCAATTCGAAATTGTCATTGATCTGAAGCCAAACGCCAAGCTGATCGGTGGATTGAGTCTGGAAGGCAAGATTGAAACGCTGCGCAAGGAGAAAGCGACGGTCGTTCCCACGCTGGCGGTCATGCGAGATCAGGATACGGCATATGTAATGCTGGATCAGGGCAACGGGCAGTATGCACAGCAGAGTATTCAAACAGGCATCGAGACAGATGACAAGACCGAAGTACTGAACGGTTTGAAACCGGGAGATATTGTGGTGCTTCCATAAAAAGAGAGCATGAGAATATGCCATGTGAAATAGCTCATTACGGGGGATCAGCCCGTGATGGGCCTTTTTTCTGGCTTGGGGAGGGACATATCGGAATTCCTGCATGATTTATGGAATTAAATATAATAAATTTTAATAAATTCAATTTACAGTAATATTTACATGGAGTATAATCGATTCATAAGGAGGTGGACACGCGATGTGAGGTTTGTATCGAGGGTAAGCCTTTTTTTAAAACCTCATAAGTAAGCGCTTACTTTATTAAAGTCTGAGCAATGCCTTGAAAGCCGTTCACCGAAGATCACCCCCACACACCTACAGATGTTACCCCCTTGCTTTGTCACTTAACCTCAGTGTAAGACACCATCATTTCTGTTTCTTGTTTCACACCTTATTGTTGTTGACCTAGCTTGCCCCAATTGAACTACATTCATGGAGGTGAAGTTCCTACAGCTCATCTATACGTTCTCTACCGTGCATAGCATCTTGCCGACACAGAGGATCAGACATGAGTATATACCCAATCCAATTACAGGAAAGGTGGTACCCTAATGACAAGATCGAAAACCTTATCGAAAGGCGGAAAGGTGCTTCGCAGAAGTGTAAAACAAATGCTGGCAGCAACGCTGCTCGCGGCAGGGATTTTCCCGGGCATGGCTCCAGGAGTAACTCAGGCGGCTGAAGCCCATGTGGATAATCCGTTTGTCGGAGCTACATCGTATTTAAACCAGGATTATTCCGCTCTCGTAGATACGTCCATCGCTCTCACCAGTGATGCAGCGCTAAAAGCCAAGATGGAAACGGTCAAATCCTATCCAACAGCAGTCTGGATCGACCGTATTGCCGCCATTAATGGTGGAACAGACAATGCCGGACGCAAAAGTGTGGAGCAGCATCTGGATGCCGCCTTGGCGCAAAAGAAGGCAGGTACTCCCATTACCGCTTCATTCGTTATTTACAACTTGCCTGGGCGGGATTGTCATGCACTGGCCTCCAATGGTGAACTTCCACTAACACAGGCGGCCCTGCAGACGTATAAAACGGATTATATTGATGTGATCGCAGATATCTTCGCAGATCCGAAGTATCAAGATATTCGCATTATTGCAGTCATTGAACCGGACAGTCTGCCTAACCTTGTGACCAACCTGAGTACACCAGCTTGTGGCCAAGCCAGTTCAACAGGTATCTATGAGGCGGGTGTGAAGTATGCACTGGACAAGCTGCACGCCATTCCGAATGTGTACAACTATCTGGATATCGGCCACTCCGGCTGGCTTGGGTGGGATAACAACCGTTCTGCAGCAGTCGCGCTGTATACAAGTGTTGTGCAAGGGACAGCTGCAGGTCTGAACAGTGCGGATGGCTTCATTACGAATACAGCGAACACGACACCGCTGGGAGAGCCGAACCTGTCCAACCCGGATCTCAATATCGGTGGACAACCGATTAAATCCGCCAAGTTCTATGAGTGGAATCCTTATTTTGACGAAACCGATTTCACCGCTGCGCTGTATGCCGATTTCGTACAAGCTGGCTGGCCAAGCAGCACAGGTTTCCTGATTGATACCAGCCGGAATGGTTGGGGCGGGGTTAACCGTCCTGCATCGGCTACGGGCAGCAACATCAACGATTATGTGAATTCCGGACGTGTAGATCGCCGGGAGCATCGGGGGAACTGGTGTAATGCCAGTGGAGCAGGCATAGGTGAAGCACCGAAGGCAGCACCAGGACCAGCTCATCTGGATGCATATGTGTGGGTCAAGCCTCCGGGTGAATCCGACGGTTCCAGTTCGGAAATTCCGAACAATGAAGGCAAGGGCTTTGACCGGATGTGTGATCCTACCTTTACAACTCGTGATGGTGTGTTGACGGGTGCACTGCCTAACGCTCCGGTATCTGGCCACTGGTTCCATGATCAATTCGTCATGCTGGTGCAAAATGCATTCCCTGTTCTTCCGGCCAGCAATAATGGAGGTGGAGAAACGACGGCTCCAGCAGCTCCGGCAGCACTGACTGTGACTGCAGGCAACGCACAGGTTTCCCTGAGCTGGACGGCTTCCGCAGGAGCGACGAGCTATAACGTGAAGCGGGCGCTGAGTGCTTCTGGTCCATTCACAACCGTTGCTGCCAATGTGAGCGGCACATCGTATGCCAATACAGGCTTGACGAACGGGACAACCTACTATTATGTGGTTAGCGCCGTGAATGCCGTGGGTGAAAGTGCAAACTCGACTGTAAAAAGTGCTGTGCCGGTTGCAGGCGCGACTGCTCCTGCCGCACCAACAGCGCTGACAGCTACGGCAGGCAATGCTCAAATCAGCTTGTCCTGGGCGGCTTCGGCAGGAGCGACAGGTTATAACGTGAAACGAGCGTTGAGTGCATCGGGTCCCTTCACTACGGTTGCTGCTGGCGTGAGCGGCACATCCTACACGAATACAGGTCTGACCAATGGAACGACCTATCATTATGTGGTTAGTGCCGTGAACGCTGCCGGGGAAAGTGCCAATTCTGCGGCAGCTTCTGCAACACCGCAAAGTGTAGTTGTTCCGACCAGTGATCTGGTTCTGCAATATCGTGCGGGAGATACCAATGCTCTGGATAGCCAGATCAAACCGTATTTCAACATCAAAAACCTGGGCAGCACCGCTGTGAATCTGAGTGACTTGAAGATCCGGTATTACTTCTCCAAAGAAGGCTCTGCTGCAATGGATTCTGCTATCGATTACGCTCAAGTTGGTGGAGCCAACATCCAGCGCACATTCACCGACTCCTATGTGGAACTGAGTTTCACATCTGGCGCTGGCAGCATTCAGGCTGGTGGACAGACTGGAGACATCCAGCTTCGGATGTACAAAACAGACTGGTCCAACTTTGACGAGAGTAATGATTACTCCTTCGATCCAACCAAAACATCCTATCAGGATTGGAACAAGGTGACCCTTTACAAAGGCGATACTCTGGTCTGGGGCATTGAGCCTTAAAAGGAATGTTATACAGTTGGTTCGGTTGTGAAAAATGAAGTTCGCTGATGGAAGTGTTTAAGAGCCGCTTGAAGATCCGAAATTAGGGATGCGTAAGCGGACGTATGAAGCAGGGCTGTCCTCTGATCATGGAAATGATCTGTGGCGACAGCCCTTTTTCTTTTATAACGAACAGAGCGAAGGCTATATAGGTGATTTGGTTAAGTTGGAAATTCTAACGAATTCTAGACACGCTATTTAGTGAATTTGGGTGGAGTTTGACTCGCATAGCCCCGTTTTGGTCCGAATAAGGTTACTGAGGTTCGTTAGAATTCATCGTTGGAGTTTTACGCCCCAATAGGGTGTGTGAGATTCGTTCCAAAAGAATTGGCGGTGAGCCTGAATCAGCCTTGAGACTGAATTGTTCGTTGGTTTGATTTCCTAAAATGTCTTCTAAAAACACTGAATATTGATCGTTTTGGACGGATATTTGCCTATGTCGCGGCAGGTAGGATGTCTATAATAATACCCGATGGGTAGCATGAAGCTGCTCTGATGGAGATGGAATGGAAGGGGGACGGAGTCAAGAAATTCAGTTGAGGCGGGAGATCTTTCTTTTATATTTTTGTAAGCGCATTCAGTGAAATTTGAAGAATATGAACGTCTGTATAGATTGACGGATGTCGCCACGATCCAAGCACAGCCATAAGCATCACCCATTCTGTCTCAAGGAGAGTGAAGGTCGATGAAATCCAAAACAACAGCGCCGATACATAAAGGATCGGTTTCAGGTATGGACTCCAATCGCAGGAAGGTACGTATGCCGCTTGCAGCCAAAATGCTGTCTTCGGCACTAAGCGTTGCTTTGCTCGTTGCGGGAACAGCGGGTGCGAGCGGAGCAGCAGCTTCCAGTGATAACAGCACGGCTGAGGCCAGCGTGCAGTCACATAAGGGAGGGAGTTCTTTGAAAGACATTCAGCTTGAGTATCTTGATCGCGGTCTGGTTGCGGCGTCTACTTCGGAGGGTGTTTTTCTCAGTTGGAGATTGCTTGGTGACGAGGCCACAGGGTATAGCGATAAAGGTCTGACAGGCACGGATTTCAACGTATATCGGGATGGCAAGAAGATTGCGACGGTTACCGACAGCACTAACTATGTTGATTCCGCAGGCAAATCATCGTCCCGTTATGAAGTGGCAGCGGTAAGCAAGAAGGGCAAGGAGAGCAAGCGCAGTGCATCCGTCAAACCTTGGGCGAACGGCTACGTCGATATTCCTTTGCAAAAACCGGCCGATGGTGTGACGCCTGTCGGAGAAGCCTACTCGTATTCTGCGAATGACATGAGTGTGGGCGATGTGGACGGGGACGGACAGTATGAGTTTTTTGTAAAATGGGACCCTTCCAACTCCAAGGATGTCTCGCAAAAAGGCTACACCGGTAAAACGTACGTGGATTGTTACACGCTGGACGGACAATTGTTGTACCGGATCGATCTCGGGGTTAATATCCGTTCGGGTGCTCATTATACACAGATGCTCGTTTATGATTTTGACGGGGATGGCAAGGCTGAGATGATGTTCAAGACCGCACCGGGAACCAAGATAATCAAATATAACAAAAAAGGAAAGGTCACTTCCGAGAAATACATCACCCTTCCGAAGCAGGATCGCAAGGCAGGATACTCCAACGAAGATGATTACCGGTTAAGTGCAGAAGGCTACTATGATCATGTCGTGGATATGTTCAAGAACTGGCATAAACATGAAGAGGTCGTGAAAGGCAACTGGCCTGCTACGTTGGAGGAAGCTTTTGGGATTGCCAAAAAGTATAACTATCCATTGTCTCAGAAGGATGCTGAGAGTTTGGCCGATTACTTCATCGATGTGTATGCACCAAGCCGCAGTGACAAGAATGAGCTGCGCAAGTTCGAAGGTTTTATCGTGGATGGACCTGAGTATGTAACGGTGTTCGAAGGAGAGTCGGGCAAAGAGCTGGAGACCATTCCTTATGAGCCGGGACGGCAGGATGATGGGTTGATGTGGGGCGATTACGCAATGGCGCGTATTGAACCAGGCAACCGGGTAGATCGTTTTCTGGCAGGCGTGGCATATCTGGACGGGAAGAAACCGTCTGCGATCTTTGCACGCGGGTACTACACACGTTCCACCATGGTCACCTATAACTGGGATGGCAAAAAGCTCAAGCGTGAATGGAAAGTGGACAGTGGATGGACACCCATGAAGAACCCGTTCAATGACGGTCCGCATGGGGTGGACGGTACAGACCCGGTGTATGGCTCCATTACAACGCAAGGCGCGCACTATTTCAGTGTCGCTGATGTGGATGGAGACGGTAAACAGGAGATTGTGTACGGCTCGGCCACGATTGATCATGATGGCAGTGTGCTGTACAGCTCCAAGGACCTGATGCCTGCGGAGAGTGCTGCTCCGGGAACGATCGCACGTCTGGGCCACGGGGATGCGCTTCATGTAGCGGATATTGATCCGGATCGTCCGGGGCTGGAGATCTTCATGGTGCATGAGGGTGGTCCTTGGGCGCCATACGGATATTCCCTGCGAGATGCGAAGACTGGGGAAGTGATCTATGGCGGATATACGGGCAAAGACACTGGACGCGGCATGATCGGTGATGTGGACCCGACCCGCCGCGGGTTGGAGACATGGGCGGTAGGATTGTGGACAGCCAGCGGTGAGAAAATAAGCGATAAAGCCCCTGGCACAAATATGAATATACGATGGGCCGCCGATATGACAACACAGATCGTAGACGGTGCCATCAATGTCACGCCTGCGATTAAAGATTGGAATCGGGGTACGCTGTTGACCGCGACCGGCACGTTGACCAACAATTATACCAAAGGTACGCCATCTCTCGTAGCGGATATCTTCGGGGACTGGCGGGAAGAAATGCTGGTGAGAACTGAGGACAGCTCGGCGATCCGCATCTACCTGAGCACCGAGAAGACCGATCGTAAACTGTACACGCTGATGCACGATGCGATGTATCGTGTCGGCATTGCCGGGCAGAACAGTGGATACAATCAGCCGTCCTACCCATCCTTCTACATGGCATCCGATATCGACTGGTCGAAGGTTACGCTGCCCAAGTTCCACACGCCCAAGTCGGGTAAGGGTGAAAAGTGAGAAGTAAAAGGCGATAGGTTTTCAAAAGTAATATTCTGTTATAGGAAGTGTTTGCTGTTGTATTAAAGTGAAGCTCTGGAGTAACCTCAGTGCGTTTAACGTACGGGAGGTTACCCGGAGTTTTTTTGGATATGGCTAAACTGAAGCAACAGTCGACATCATCATTTCAAATGAGCTACGGATGCAAAATCTTGAATGGTGTATTTCCCGTTTTCATGAATCAATGTGGTGATGGAGCATTCGGGAATCAGTTGACTTTGCATAGCGATAAAAGCAGGATGCCAGACGTTAAGTTCATACTCTGGAAAGATGTTTACCAGAAAATCTGTAATTAACCCGCCATGAGTAACGATAACGATATGGCTATCAGGTGGCTCTACACTTGTCAATTCCGTTAGGAAAGAGGCCAAACGTTCGCCTGCCTGCTTAGAGGAATCACCCACGGGTGGGAGGTAGTCTGGATCAATTGTGGTTCGGTCCCACATGGCAATGAATTCTTCTATTGTTTGTTCAGGCAAGTCACCCCAGTTGGCGCGTTCCCGCAGACGCGGGTCTTCTGTCACTGTAATTTTTGTTCTGAGAGCAATATGCGCCGCAGTATTGATCGCTCTTCGAAGTGGGCTTGCAATGATTTTGGTGACAGGTACATTAGCCAAATGAAGTGCCGTTGACTCAGCTTGTACTACTCCCTCGGATGTGAGGGGAACATCACCGATGCGCTTTTCTTTTAATGCATGCCTCACAAGTAAAAATGTAGTTTTCATGGTCTCCAGACCTCCTACTTATAGATTAGATGAAAATAAATTAGATTTATAACTAATTATACGATTATCTAATTTATGATCGCAATGATTTTTCTTTTGCATAGGTGAAATACATCGCCGAGACTTGCTACAATGGAGAAAAGTGAGGATCGTTGCAGCAACGGAGGTGCAGGCATTGGAAGCAAAACATTCGACAGGCAGTCTGTTTCAGGAGAAACTGCGCTTGGAGGACTATGGACCGCGTTTCTACGCGTATTATTACAAGCAATGGGACAACTACCAGATGTCCTATCACGATCATGATTCCACAGAGATCATGTACATTATTTCGGGAATGTGCAGGGTCGATGTACAGATGCCGGATGGCAGCTCAGAACAGGCAGTATTGAAAAAAGGGCAGTTCATTCTGCTGGACGCGGGGGTTCCGCACCGTCTGCTGGTGAAGGATGGGGTACCGTGCCGCATGCTGAATGTGGAGTTTGGAGTTGCCAGCTCGGAGCCAGGCCAGCCTTCTATTCGCCAGCTCGCGCTGGAAGAGGAGGAAGTCCATGAATTTCTAACACAAGCCTCGCCTTATCTGGTTTTGCCTGATCCCGAAGAGGTGTACCACATTATGAAAAGCCTGGTGCTGGAGCTGGATCAGCGTGGACTGATGGAGCAGGGACGACCATCTGCACCCATGCGAGTTATACCGTCGGAGGAACGCTCGCATCATCGCGAAGCACGTGATTTGAAGTCGCCTGAGCAAGGTACGTTGGTACGCACGCTGTTTATCCAACTGCTGGTTCGGGTTGCACGACTTCGCGGGGAAATCAACCGAAGTGCGCTGGATCAGACAGAGCTAGAGCTGTACGTAAAACGGACGATTGAATTCATGCATCACAATATGGATCGTAATATTCAAATGAAGGATATCGCAGCAGCGGTGAATCTGCATCCAGGCTATTTGCACCGTATTTTTCGCCAGCACATGCAGCGCACGCCTACCGATTATCTCACGATGCTGCGAATGGAAAAGGCGAAGATGCTGCTGCAGCAGACCAATATTCCAATCTCCGAAATTTCCGATTACGTGGGCGTGGGGAGCAGACAATATTTTCATATGTTATTCAAGAAATATACAGGCCGAACTCCGGTTGAATTCCGTTCCGCGATGGAGCGACATGTCAGTCATTATCCACTGGAATAATAGGGGATAGATACTCTGTTTTTATCTGAGCAGGATAGGCTTGATGATCTTAGGACACAAAAGTGAGGATTTTTGACAACCTCGCTGCGAAGAGGTCATGATTTTGATAACGCTTCCTTACAACCCGTTGCTACAATGATTTCATGAAGTGAGAACATTAACCGGGGCGAATATACTCGGATTACGGGAGGAACTGTGCATGTCGTTTAAAGTGGCATTTATCGGGGCGGGCAGTATCGGATTTACACGGGGGTTGTTGCGTGATTTGCTCGCGGTACCTGAATTCAACAATATTGAGATTGCGTTCTGTGATATCAATCAGCACAATCTGGACATGGTTACCGAGCTGTGTCAGCGCGATATTCGCGAGAATGGACTGAATATTCAGATTCAGCCGACAACGGACCGTAGAGAAGCGCTCAAGGACGCGAAGTATGTACTGTGTACAATCCGTGTGGGCGGGTTGGAAGCTTTTGCAACCGATGTGGATATTCCGCTCAAATATGGGGTGGATCAATGTGTCGGCGATACGTTGTGTGCAGGTGGGATTATGTACGGCCAGCGCGGAATTGCTGAGATGCTCGACATCTGTAAGGATATTCGTGAGCAAAGCGCACCGGATGTGCTGCTCCTCAATTATTCCAACCCAATGGCTATGCTGACATGGGCCTGCAACAAGTATGGCGGTGTTCGCACGATTGGACTATGTCACGGGGTACAGCATGGTCATCACCAGATTGCGGAAGCATTTGGACTGAAAATGAATGAAGTGGATATCGTATGTGCAGGAATTAATCATCAGACCTGGTACATCAAGGCATCCCATGAAGGGAAAGACCTTACGGGTGATTTGCTCGAAGCCTTCGAGAAACATCCAGAGTATAGCCGTACCGAGAAAGTGCGGATTGATATGCTGCGCCGATTTGGTTATTACAGTACGGAATCGAATGGTCACCTTAGTGAATATGTACCTTGGTACCGCAAACGTCCGGAAGAGATCAAGGACTGGATTGATCTGGACAGCTGGATTAACGGCGAGACGGGCGGGTATCTGCGTGTGTGTACAGAGGGCAGAAATTGGTTTGAGACTGATTTCCCGAACTGGATGAAGGATGAACCGATGCAATTTGCCCCGGAAAAACGGGGCGGAGAACATGGTTCCTACATTATAGAAGGGTTGGAGACGGGACGCGTGTACCGCGGACACTTCAATACCGTCAATAACGGTGTGATCTCCAATCTGCCTGATGATGCGATTATCGAAGCACCGGGATATGTGGACCGCAACGGCATTTCGATGCCACATGTAGGTGACCTGCCGCTCGGCCCGGCTGCCGTGTGTAATGTGAGCATTTCCGTACAACGACTTGCGGTGGAAGCTGCGGTACATGGTGACGACAAACTATTGCGTCAGGCGTTCATGATGGACCCACTCGTGGGTGCGGTATGTAATCCAAAAGAGATCTGGCAAATGGTCGACGAGATGCTGGTCGCTCAAGCCGAATGGTTGCCGCAATATGGTGACGCCATTGCTGCGGCAGAAGCAAGACTGGCTGCAGGCAACCTGATTCCTACGAAGGAATATGAAGGTGCTGCACGTCTCAAAGTGAAAACCGTTGAGGAGATGCAGAAGGATCGCGATGCCGCCAACAAAAATGCGGGTGAATCGGATAAAGGGAAAGATCGCGAGAAAGTGCAGCAATAGATAGAGGCAGGATGTACAAAAATGAAGTCTAAACTGTAATTTAAGATTTAAGATTTGAGAATTAAGATTTAAGAATTTGAGAATTAAGAAATAACGACTAAGAAATAAAGAATAAAAAAAGATTAAACAGATTAAATAGGGCCCTCTGCAGTGGAGGGGCCCTGTTTGTTTTTATTTTTTCTCAACAACACGAACTACAAACGCAAAAGAAGTACTTCCGTAGCTGATCTGTGAATCTTGACTTGAAGTCCAGCGGACAGATGCACCGTAGTAGTGGGTTCCTGGTTCTTGCGGTAGATGGAATGACTCCTTCGTTAAAGCGAGAGGCTTGATTTTCTCATCCACATATTCAAACAAATCTAATTCATCAGGTGGGATATCTATGCCCATATCTATGGATACTTTTTCACCAACCAGAGCGGACATAGGTGTATGTCCTTTAAGCAAGTCCTTACCTCCCACATAATCAGCACAGGTGCCACTCCAGCAATAACTGCCCTGTACAGCTGGAATAGAGGTGCCGCTTTCGCTCTGAATAGTTGGCGTAGGCAATTTCTTAGGTAAGTTGGGCTCCGATTCTTGAACCTGTTTTGATCCTATCTCGGCTTCCTTTGCATTTGTCGCTGGGGGTGAGGCAGTTCCGTTAGTACTGTTACTTGGAGTAGAATTACAGCCGGATAATATTAGTAAAGTTGTAAGGAACAAGAATGAAATTTTCGTTCTCATAGTAATGAATACTTTTATTTTATTCACCTCCCTAATATCTTCCAGACGAAAAGCAAGAGAAGAATGTTGCTCGCTGTCATAAGCTGGAACGGAATTGAAGACCCTCCAGGAACCGGGGGAGTGGGATTCAACAGTACGTAAGAAGCTGGTAGATTCCATGCAAGTGAAAGCAGCTTTTTCACAAATTGTTGACAATTAAGTGGGTTCAAAGATAAGGAAAAGGTAAGAGGCTCGACTCTTCTCCTATGCTATGTTATTATAATACTCTGATAACGTGGTAACGAACTAAAGCGTTTGGGTTTTGGTTATAGACATGGAGGGGTTAGAGAGATGAGAAAACAAGCGATATTTCTATTATTGATCAGCATATGCATGATTGTTGTTGCGGGTTGTTCCAGCTCGGGAAGCAAAGATAATAATGCCATTATTGTGGGGATAGATGATAAATTTGCTCCAATGGGCTTCCGGGATGACAAGAATGAAATTGTTGGTTTTGATATCGATTATGCCAGAGCGGCAGCGGAGAAAATGGGTAAAGAAATTACGTTCCAGCCCATTGATTGGTCTTCCAAAGAATCGGAGCTGAACAGCGGCCGCATCGACCTGATCTGGAACGGGTACACGATTACGGATGAGCGGAAAGATAAAGTGCTGTTCACGAAGCCGTATCTGGAGAACAGCCAGGTTGCAGTCACACTCGCGGACTCACCGATTACGAAGTTGGATGAACTGGATGGCAAAAATGTAGGATTGCAGGCCTTGTCCTCTGCGGCAGATGCACTCGCGGCAAGTCCTCTGAAGGATAAAGTGAATGCTTCCGAATTCCCGGACAACGTACTGGCCCTTACCGATCTCAAGACGAAACGTTTGGATGCTGTCATCATCGACGAAGTGGTCGCGAGATATTACATGTCCAAGGAAGAGGGAACGTTCAAACTGCTGGATGAATCCCTTGCTCCGGAACAATACGGCATTGGTGTGAAAAAAGGCAATGAAGAACTGCTGAATCAGCTGCAAAAAGCGTTGGATGAGCTGAATGCCGATGGTACAGCAGCCGAGATTTCCACCAAATGGTTTGGTGAAGATGAAGTTTTGAAATAGGATCAGGCCACTTGCCTGACATATGTAGTAAACAACATGACCCCGGATTCCAAAAAGGAGCAATTCTCCTGCGGAATGCGGGGTTAACAGATTAGAGGAGCCGATTGCGATGAGCTGGGAGTATTTATGGGGCGTCATGAAGCCCATGCTTGAAGGGGCACAGACCACGATCTTTTTATTTTTGCTGGCCATTATAGTGTCTGTACCACTTGGATTTGGAGTAACTTTATTGATGAAAAGCCGATTCAAGCCGTTGGCATGGATCGCTCATACGTACGTATATGTGATGCGGGGAACGCCGCTGATGTTGCAGCTGTTGTTCTTCTGCTTCGGTCTGCCGCTGCTTCCAGGCGTAGGGGAGTATCTTGTATTTGACCGCTTTACGGCGGCAGCACTGGCCTTTATTTTGAATTATGGTGCGTACTTTGCCGAGATTTTCAGAGGTGGATTGCTCTCGATTGATAAAGGACAACATGAAGCTGCACAGGTACTGGGTCTAAGCAAATGGCAGACGATGACGAAAGTCATCATCCCGCAGATGTTTCGGGTAGCATTACCTGCTACTGCAAATGAATCCATAAGCCTTATTAAAGATACGGCATTGCTGTATGCTGTTGCTGTACCTGAGCTGCTGCATTACGCACAGGCCGCAGTAAACCGGGATTTCCGTCTGACACCATTCCTGATTGCAGCTATTATGTATTTGCTGATGACCATGGTACTCACCTTGTTCTTCAAGGCACTGGAGAAACGTTATACATTTGAGTAAACGCGTACGGAACAGAAGTTTATGAAGTTATCCAATCTCATCAATTAAAGGACTGTCTGCATATGACACATATTATAGAAGTGAATCAATTAAGAAAATCATTCGGTACACTTGATGTGCTGAAGCAGGTATCGTTCAACGTGGAGCCAGGTGAGGTTATTGCCGTAATCGGGCCTTCCGGTTCAGGTAAAAGTACGATGTTACGCAGCCTGATTCATCTTGAGGATATTTCGGGAGGAACCATTCGCATTCAAGGCCAGGCGCTGGCTGAGAACGGTTCGTATGCAGGTGCCGCGGATATTCGGAAGATTACGGATCGCATGGGCATGGTCTTTCAGCATTTCAACCTGTTTCCGCATCTGACGGTACAGGCGAATCTGGAATTGGCACCGAAGACGTTGAAAAAAGAAAGCTCAGCAATCATCCGGCAGCGAAGTCTTGAATTGCTCGGTAAAGTAGGGCTGTCCGACAAGGCGGATGCTTATCCCGCCAATCTGTCCGGTGGACAGAAACAGCGCGTAGCGATTGCGCGCGCACTGATGATGCAGCCCGACATTCTGCTGTTCGACGAGCCGACCTCGGCACTTGATCCCGAGCTGACGGGGGAAGTACTGCGGGTCATCAAGCAACTGGCGCAAGAGAATATGACGATGATGATCGTCACCCATGAGATGAGCTTTGCCCGCGATGTCGCGGATCGCGTTTTCTTCATGGACAACGGCGAAATCGCCGAGGCGGGACCGCCGGAGCAGATCTTTGGCAATGCCAAGCTGGAGCGCACGCGCACGTTTTTGCAGCGAGTGGAAGTGGAAGGGTAAGCAAACATAGATATATTTAAAAAAAGTGATGTTACATTCAAATGTAGCATCACTTTTTTTTGACTAAGTTTCATTCATGAGATGTAGCCGTCAAATAGCCAATTTCCTTCTGGGGAACGAACAAAAGAGAACTCATATGCGGTATTTCCTTCCGAACCCTTTGTCGTGATGTATTTGGCTATGAACAGCATGAAGTGGTCCGGATCCTTTTGGTTATAACCTCTGAATTCGAATTCATCCCACTGTATACCTTTAAGGAAATTGACTTCATAGGAGTGGCCTGCATTATGAATAATCATGGTATTGCTATTTTTGGATATATCTACATTGGGTGAAGATACGGACTCAATATACGCAATATCTCCAGCCTCCATAGCAGCGATCAGCTTAAACGTCATGTTTAGAGTTTCTCTTAAATTGTTTCTGAGCTCCTCGCTATGTACGTTCTCTTGAAGTTGAACGATCTGTTCCTGAAGATGAGCGTTTTCTTCACGTAGTTCCTTGATAGTATGGATATTTTCCTCATGAAGCTCTACCGACTTCAAAGCTTCGACCGATTTATCCGTTTCACTGCAACCCGTCATCAGAAAAGTAAGTGACAATAGTAAAGATGCGAATTTATACATAATAAACCTCCTTATCCTTAAAATAGAATATCATATTTCCTGTGCTCTTAGGTGCTCCGTGTTTCCGGACAAAAAAGTAAATATATTTAATAAAATCGGAATATTTACAAATAATGGGACATATTTTCCCAGTTAATCAAGTATAATAAGACTACTTAATAAACAGGGAGGATTTACCTTTGGATCAACGTCACAATGATGTGGACCGTTATTATAGCGATCCGCTTCCGCCACCACCTTATGTAGTACCAAAAACCAATAGCAAGTCTATCGCAGCTCTTGTCTTGGGGATTTTGTCAGTGATGATTCCATACTTGGGATTTCTGATAGGGATTGTTGCTATCGTATTTGCATCTATTTCTCTTAAAGAAATCAAGCTTCGCATGGAACAGGGAAGAGGACTCGCGATTGCTGGTCTTGTCTGTGGCATCATTGGCACGGCGATTTATGCAATTATCATTTTGCTCCTACTGGTTGCATTTGTCGCATTTTCTAGCGGCGAGATTTCTTCTACATATTAGGATCGAGGAATGAGGAAGGGCGATCTACATTTTTGTCTCTTCACTAAAAAAGCAAGGCCGTGTATAAGCAAACACCCGCTGTTATTGAGGCGAGGGCGTTGCTTATAACAGGCCTTGCTTTTTATGTTTCCACCTTACACGTGAAGCACTGCTTCACTGTTTACTTCTTCGACCTCATTTGTTCGATGCATCATGAAATAGGCAAAGGTAGCCGCCAGACCAATCACCGCAAAGATGCACAGAATTCCGATCTGATCCCATGCCACACCGAACTGTCCACTTGAAATAACCGCTTTATACCCGGTTACCGAATAGGTCATTGGCAGCCATGGGTTGAAACCTTTCAGCCAGTTCGGAATGAGCTCCAACGGGAACGTACCTGCACTGGTGGTCAGTTGAAAGATTAACATGAGGATCGCCAGGAAGCGGCCGGGATTCTCCAACCAAGTGACGAGAGCCTGAATGATGTACATGAAGGTCAGGCTGGTAACGAAACTGAATAAAAGGAACAAAGGCACGCTTTGAACTTCCAGGCCCAAGCCGGACAAGACAAGCCAGGAAGCAAGCAGGGACTGCACGGCACTCATGATCGTGAAAGCAAGCGTTCTGCTCACAAAACGATTCCAACCACTCGCATCGGTAACCGAGCTGCTGCGTGTTGGTACAACCAGCGTTGCAATCAATGCCCCGACAAACAGTCCCAATGACAGGAAGTATGGCGAGAATCCTGTACCATAGTTGGGCACTTCATTATGTTTATGTTCATCCACCTGAACAGGCTCTGCATACATCGTTACAAGTTCATCCGTCTTTTTCACACTACCCGTTTGATCGGCGGCATCATTCAGTTTGGTGGCAAGCTCACCAGAGCCGTCGGTCAACTTGGTGGTACCTTCTTTTAAATCTCCTGCGCCGTTATCCAGCTTGCGGGAACCATCGGCAATGGTGGTGATTCCGTCTGAAAGTTGGTTCAACCCATCAACCAGTTTCCCTGCACCTGCGTTTAATTGACTCGAACCCTCTGAAAGTTTGGCTCCGCCAGCGGCAGCCTCAGACAACTTGGAGTTGAACTGCTGGAGGCCAGTCGCAAGCTGCACCTGTCCAGCGGACAATTGTGTTGCTCCTTCTAAAAGCTGCTGCTCACCCTGCACTAACTGGCTGCTGCCTTGATGCAGCTGATGTTGAGCAGCTTGCAGGTTTTGGCTGCCTTCAAGCAATTGCTGTCCACCTTGATATACCTGTTCGCTACCAGCGGCAACAGCCTGGCTTGCTGCCAGCAACTGTTGTACAGCAGGGTTAGCAGCGAGCTCCGGACTGGCTTCAGCTAATTGAGCAAGACCTTGCGCAACGGCCTTGGCACCTTCACTTACTTTGCCACTGCCTCCGACTGAAGTCTGCAATCCAGCGGTCAGCTTGGCACTGCCTTCCTCGGTTGCTGCCAGTCCAGCATCCAATTTTGCGGCTCCTTCCTTAGTGGATTGAATCCCAGCCTGTAACTTTTTACCGCCAGCTTCAGCCTGTGCTGCTCCGTCTCCAAGCTTCGTACCTGCTGCCGCCAATTGGGACAAACCATTGGAAAGGGAGCTCGCTCCCGTATGAAGTTCACCAATACCCTGAGCCAAGGTGTTCGTGCCTTCTTTTAACGGGGGAATGCCTGTTTCGAGTTTGTTGGTTCCATCGGCCAGTTTGGACAGGTTCTCTTTCAGCTTGGAGGCACCTTCATCCAGCTTAACCGCACCCTCGTTGATCTGACCTGCACCATCTCCGGCATCCGCCAAACCGTTAGAGATTTTCTCCACCTGGTCGAGCAACGTTTCGGTATACGACTCCGTCACTTTGGCCGAGACTTTGGATTTGATCTGTTTGACCGCAGTCCCGCCAATCTGACCCGCAAGGAAGTTGTAACCTTCATTGGGTTCATAGATTAGCTCTGCTGGTTGTGGATGGTCATCCATCAGAGTGGTTGCTTTCTTGGAAAAATCCTCTGGAATAACAATCGTCATATAATACGTGTTGTCTTCCATGCCTTTCTCGGCTTCTTCTCGGGTCACAAATTGCCATTTGAAGTCGTCACTTTTTTTCAATTCATCGACCAGATTCTGTCCGACTTCCAGCGATTTGTCATTGTAGGTTGCCCCCTGATCCGTGTTGACCACGGCGACAGGCAATTCATTAATTTTGCCGTAAGGGTCCCAGAATGCATTGAGGAACAGACCGCTATACAGTACCGGAATGAACAGCACCACGAGAATCGGAATAAATACTTTGGGTTTCTTGAAGGCGGATTTCAAATCCTGCCCAAATACAGTGAATGATTTCATCATGTTCTCTCCCCATCATTACGCTACTCTGTTGCTCTCTTTATCTATCTTTAATCTAAAAAAGGATTCAGCCGCGCATCTTTCTTTATGTAGGGGATAATCCACGTTTGAGAAAGAGGCCCACGAAATGCTTGATCTGATCCTTGTGCAGCGAAGGATGCGCTTTGTTCCAATCGGATGTTAATGTGACATACAGCTTCAACAGGACAAAAGACACCAGTCTGGGATCGTCCTCACGAATCTGCTGTAGTTCCATGGCGCGGTGAACCTGTCGTTCCAGATATTGGAGAATAGCTGTCTCTACTTTTTGCAGACCTTCCTTCGCCTGAGGCGTGCCGAACTCGTTCACCTCCTGGAACAGCTTAATCAACAGCTCATGTTCCTCTCTGTACTCCAGCAAAGCGTCCATGGTCTGGTGTACATTCTCAAGAAATGGTTTGTCGTCTTGAACCGTTTGCTCTGTAATCCGCTTCATATCAGTAATGATCGAGTGGAGGATCTCCCCAAACAGTTCTTCCTTGTTCTCGAAAAAAGTATAGATCGTACCTTTCCCCACATTGGCCAGTCTCGCAACTTGCTCCATTGTGGTGGCTTTGTATCCAAACAGCGCGAACGATTTCTCAGCAGAGTCAATGACCTGCTGCCTTCGATCGATGGTTTTCATGGTATATCCACCTCCTTGTTTTCTGATTAAGTAAAAGGTGTGTCTATGTTTGACTAGATTACTAATATGGTCAACTGGTCGTTCGTAAATGTAGCACAGAAACAGGTAGAGTGGATGTGATCTTGGTCATAATGTACATGGGGGAGTGAGGAGGTTGTTCAGGGGAATCGGTATGTGACTTAGGCAGGTGCGAATGTGATGCTCACATAAAAACCCTGGGGGATTCGCACCTCAGATTTTGTCGAAAAGGGGGAATTTATTGCCTTTTGGCATAACGTAGACAGGAATAGATTGAATTATGATATGGAAAGTCATAGAATAATAGTGAAAAAACGCGTTTTTAATGGATCAGATCGTTGAGATATGTGTTTTTTCGCTGTCGCACTCCGTATGGAGTGTGTGGATTGAAATTGAGTATGACGGAAATGAAAGATGAAATTGAGCGTCGCACTCCGTATGGAGTGTGTGGATTGAAATAGAAAGTCCAGCCAGAATTGAGAGATAGGCCAGCGGTCGCACTCCGTATGGAGTGTGTGGATTGAAATTTAATACTGAGTGTGGTGGTCAGTTTCGTAATGAGGTCGCACTCCGTATGGAGTGTGTGGATTGAAATTGTCTCGCGAAACAAAAGCAACGACTGTAATGGGCGTCGCACTCCGTATGGAGTGTGTGGATTGAAATAAAGCTCTTGGTGGTGGTACATTGGATGTGTCACAGTCGCACTCCGTATGGAGTGTGTGGATTGAAATCTTAAGGAGATCAAGTTGGTGTTTGCCGACGGCGTCGCACTCCGTATGGAGTGTGTGGATTGAAATCAATCTTGCTAGCAAGGTGTTTAATCTCCCTTTAAGTCGCACTCCGTATGGAGTGTGTGGATTGAAATCGGTTGTTGTTAATGACAAAAAAACAAGAAAACAAAGTCGCACTCCGTATGGAGTGTGTGGATTGAAATATAGTGGAAGCGCACAACGAAAAAATAATTTTGGTCGCACTCCGTATGGAGTGTGTGGATTGAAATCTACAAGTCAAAGAGCTATGCGAACGTAGCGGAATGTCGCACTCCGTATGGAGTGTGTGGATTGAAATCGAAAATGGTGCTGCATAATCGGACATGAATTCCAGTCGCACTCCGTATGGAGTGTGTGGATTGAAATCGATTACTCTTATCGCTGCCCACCCAAAACCGAAGTCGCACTCCGTATGGAGTGCGTGGATTGAAATTCCAGATCCATCGTGAAATAGTCAAATTGCTCATGTCGCACTCCGTATGGAGTGCGTGGATTGAAATAAGTAAATATTCACGTTTAAGCTCCAACGTTTGTGGTCGCACTCCGTATGGAGTGCGTGGATTGAAATTCTAAACAGAAGCATCATAAACAAAAATGCCCCGAGTCGCACTCCGTATGGAGTGCGTGGATTGAAATCTTACGCATGGGTGGATCGACCATCATTCCGGAATGTCGCACTCCGTATGGAGTGCGTGGATTGGAATCCTCAACACATCCTAGAGCATATTTACCTATGTTGGTCGCACTCTGTATGGAGTGTGTGGATTGAAATAACTACGTCCTTGCCCCCGTCGATTGAATAATTAGGTCGCACTCCGTATGGAGTGCGTGGATTGAAATGATTATATTAAAAGACGCTTGAGAGGATAAATGTGGTCGCACTCCGTATGGAATGCGTGGATTGAAATGTTTATCACGCTGGACGTTATAGGTGACGATGCAGTCGTACTCCGTATGGAGTACGTGGATTGAAATCAAGCTACTGATACGAGTTCGAGTCTCGTATTCCGGTCGCACTCCTTATGGAGTGCGAAGATCAGGAGGAAGATAAATAAAAAAAGGGAATTAAAATGCTGGAACGTGTTACCGTTCTTATATGCAGCGTTGTAGGTTTAGAATTCCAATAATATTCCTTAAAAAAAATTAGTGGGTTCAATAATTCTGGTATACAGTATAGATGGGCCATCTATACTGTGCGAAGTGAATAGATACGAGCTTGTCTTTTTCGATTACTGAACGTTCGATTGTGGGGATGATATTAGAGGAGATTGAACCTTAATAGAATTAAGATAGGCACTTTTATTCAAAAGTTGATGATATATGTGTTAAATCAGGATAATATGATTACCTATTTTATAAATAAAATTATCGGAACTCGTGTTGCATGAACATCAAATTTTCTTATTGGAAAGGAGTATCGGTTGTTAGTTGGAATATGGTAGATTAATGTGAAATGCAGACAAGTTTACCTATATAAAGTAAACCCGCTGTTTCAAATCCGCTAAAATGTATAGTCTCTTGCATCGCAATAAGTTTGAGATATCCACTTAAATTTACTCCTCTATAAATTCAACAACTTCTTCAATACGACATTGTAGTTCTTCGCAAATACGTGCGATCACACTTAACGCAACAAACTCTCCATTAGACATTTTAGCTAGAGTAGAAGGTGAAATACCTAGTTGAGTACGCAGGTAAGTTTTAGTCTTGTCCTTTTTAATTAGAGTAATCTCCATTGGTTTATAGCTAGGTTTTAATGCCATCATTAACCTCCAAGAAAAAAGTGTGTATATACATTTATTTTATTGAATATGGACTATAAATACAAGAAGTCGTACTTTTTGTATAAATTAGTATTGAATAAAAATTTAACTTGTTATACTATATGTATAATAAATCGAACTTTTAGTTCATTAAAAAATATATTTATCTTTGGATGTGGGGGCGATATCTCAGAACGAAGGATTACTATGCATGAAAAATGATTTTTGATTCAAGTAGATATATTAGAAAATTGTTAGACTTTGCTGAGGCTAAGGCGGTACAAAACAAAAATATAATTATACTAATCTATTATGTTACAGAAATATGAGATTTTGATAGCGATCTAATGAAAAAGAGGTGTTCCTAAGTATGTCAGATCGTATTGAATTAGCTTCTGTAGTGATCGGTCCTTTTGATGACGTTCAGGATTTTTATATTTACCAAGGCTATGTCTTGAATGAAAGTTATATTTTTTTCCTTGACGAAGGTAAGCTATGGCTACGGCATGTACACAAAGTTACTCACGTAGATCACTTATATATTAATGGAGATACCGGAGGAATAATTCTCGCTGAGCACCCCCAAGGAAATGTCAAAGAACTGATAGAGTCAATCGTGGATAGATTGTGCGGAATGGATGCTTTGACATTTCTCACGGATGTCTTATTGTGGACTCCAGAACGTGTGGATATGAACTTGAAGCTTGATCGATTTCAATAAAAATATGATGCGATGGTCATAGCAGCATATAGTATAAGATCGAATATAATGGGATTTTTTGGTTCTTTAGATGTTGATATTATCAAAATAATATTTTTAAGTAACAAAGATTAGACCGCTGAAAAGCGCTGCTTTACTGGTGCGAATGTTAAGCTCACATAAAATCTCTAGGAGATTCGCACCTCGAAAATTGTCGATTAAGCATTATTGTCCCCTTTTGGCAACATCATTCTTGAATTAAATGGATTATTTGTATTAAGATGAATTTATCATCTTTACTAAACGATAGAATAACGTAAAAAACATCTTTTTTTAAACGAATATACGTTATTTTCTGCTGTCGCACTCTATATGAGTGCGTGGATTGAAATAAGGTGATTGCCGATGGTATTCAGACGCTGCTTGTCGCACTCTATATGAGTGCGTGGATTGAAATAAATTAAAAATGCAGGCAAAAGCACAATTTGCCCAGTCGCACTCTATATGAGTGCGTGGATTGAAATAACCGGATCAACCATGCAGTACCTAACCGTTCAGAGTCGCACTCTATATGAGTGCGTGGATTGAAATCACTTTTGGAGCCCTCCATGCTGTCATAGCGTACGGTCGCACTCTATATGAGTGCGTGGATTGAAATTCACTGGTATAGGCAAACGCGCGATCAAATTTATGTCGCACTCTATATGAGTGCGTGGATTGAAATCTCGATACGGCGCTTGATGACGTCCATCGGCTCCAGTCGCACTCTATATGAGTGCGTGGATTGAAATTGTGTAGTTGTCGGACTCGCCTGCACGTTAGCTGCGTCGCACTCTATATGAGTGCGTGGATTGAAATTCTTTGGACAGTTCGTCCTTACGTGTATACAGCTGTCGCACTCTATATGAGTGCGTGGATTGAAATATCACAGAGTTGGCCGATGTTTTCGGCAACAAGGGTCGCACTCTATATGAGTGCGTGGATTGAAATAGGTACTCTTCGCCCGCAACAGCAACCGCATTAACGTCGCACTCTATATGAGTGCGTGGATTGAAATCTTTAGGTGCGGCTGACAATGTGCTGAGTGTTGAAGTCGCACTCTATATGAGTGCGTGGATTGAAATTTTCCTGAGAGGCGAGTTACATCCCCGTATTCCACGTCGCACTCTATATGAGTGCGTGGATTGAAATTGACACGCTCATAATAACGCTGCAGCAATGCCTCGTCGCACTCTATATGAGTGCGTGGATTGAAATCATCGTGTAATGCTTGTGCATGGACGGTATGATAGTCGCACTCTATATGAGTGCGTGGATTGAAATTCTTTGAAGAAGGACCGGGTCGAAAAAACTTTTGTCGCACTCTATATGAGAGCGTAGATTGAAATAAATCAAGGATCACACATAAAAGCTACGGCATGTTTGTTTAGCACTCTGTTTAAATTGAGAGATTTAAGCAAGGTATATAATCCGACACGGGAGGCTTTTTCTCGAAATTGTCCCTGGAATTGCGGAGTATATCCTTTTCCTACGGGTGTTCCTAACTGCCCGGTTATAGAATCTTAGATGCCTTCAATCATTTTGGAAACCAGTTTTTTTGTTTTCACCTAACCTGCTACAAAATTTTACAATTTCATGTAAAGGAAACCGAATCTTCTTGTCGAAATGTAAGATACAAGTCGAATCTCCTGAATACCGAAGTAAGATTGTGTTGTTTCAAATCAAATGAGGGGGACACTTGTGACCTACATTGCGCATATACGAGTCAAGGACTGGGCAATTCAGACGGTGATCGAGCATTTGCTGGAGGTAAGCAGAGGCAGTGGACGAGCGGGGGCCAAAATGGACGTGGAACATCTGGCAGCGTTGGCAGGATTACTACATGATATGGGCAAGTTCACCGATGAATTCAAAAACTATATCCAGCTTGCCGTTGCCCAATCGGATCAGGCCCCTCGTAGGGGATCGGTGGATCATTCTACAGCAGGGGGAAGGCTGTTGCATCAACGGTATGGTGGACCTGACCAGAAGGTACCAAGCCGGATGACAGCAGAATGGCTGGCGAATTGCATCATCTCACACCATCAGGGATTGCGGGATTATGTATCACCGGATCGGGAATCTCCTTATCTGAAACGTGTCCAGGATAATGCTCTGCCTCATTATGAGCAAGCTAAGCAACAATTTCATCAGCATGTAACAACGGAAGAGCTTGACCATTTATTTGCTCAAGCCGTCGAAGAATGGAAGAATTTTTATCGTAAAGCTAAACATCATGGATTGCCGCTGATTACGGCGTCACTCATGACGAAATACATATTTAGTTGTCTGATCGATGCTGACCGAAGTAACACCCGTGAGTTTGAAGAGGACGAGCCTCCGGCTGAGGTGCCAGATTACAAGCCTTTTTTTCAAAAGAGTTACGATGCACTTATGAACCATCTTCATAAGATAAGCTTGAATGCAGACTCAACTAATCCGATTCAGGCGTTGCGTCAGGAGATGTCCAATCAATGCGAACAGTTTGCATTTCGTGAGTCGGGCATTTACTCCTTGTCTATTCCCACAGGTGGAGGCAAGACGCTTGCGAGTATGCGTTATGCGCTAAGACACGCGCTGGAACACGGCAAGCAACGCATTATTTACGTTGTACCGTATACCACCATAATCGAACAAAATGCTGCGGAGATCCGCCGTATTTTGCTGGGGGAAGATGATGAGGAAGGTATGATTCTGGAACACCATTCCAATGTGGTAGATAACCAGGATGATGAACGACAAGACGATGAAGATGGCGAACGTTATGATATGAAACGCAAACAATTGAAGCTGGCGCGGGATCATTGGGATCGCCCGATTATTTTCACAACGATGGTACAGTTTTTGAATACGTTTTATGCCAAGGGAACTCGCAATGTGCGCAGATTACATCAGCTATCCAACGCAGTCATAGTCTTTGACGAAGTACAGTCAGTGCCTGTGTATTGTATTTCCCTCTTTAACGAAGCACTCAATTTTCTGCGTATTTTCGGTAAGTCCAGTCTGCTGCTATGCACGGCTACCCAGCCTGCGTTACATGAGGTGCCACAGAAGCTACGACTGTCAAATGATGCGGAGATCGTAAGTGATCTACGCCATGTGGGCGATGCCTTCAGGCGGGTGGACATTCATGATTTGACTTCTCAAGCCCCTGCGGGGTGGGTGGCAGAGGAGCTGGCTGCTTTTGTACAAGAACAGATGAACAAAGTGGACAGCGTGCTGGTCATATTGAACACAAAGTCGGCTGTGCGTAAATTGTATCGCGAGTTGAATGAATCCGAATGGGTGGAGACGGAGAACATTCGACTTGTGCATCTGAGTACCAACATGTGTGCGGCTCATCGGAAAGAAATGCTCGCTGGGCTTATTACCGGACTGGAAGATGGAGATCGCGTTATTTGCGTCAGTACACAACTCATTGAGGCGGGGGTGGATATCAGCTTTCAGTGTGTGATACGCTCGCTCGCCGGACTGGACTCCATAGCGCAGGCAGCGGGGAGGTGCAACCGCCACCGGGAAGTGCCACTGCGGGATGTATATATTATTCGGTCGGCTGATGAAAATTTGAAGCATTTGCGAGAAATTAAGCTTGGTGCAGAGATGACGGAACGGGTATTGAGAGAATTCGCAGATGACCCAGAAGCGTTGGGCGGTAGTTTGTTATCGGCAGAGGCGATGACTTGTTACTTCAAGTATTACTATCATGGCATTGGGGAGAAAGTGCATTATCCAGTGCCGAAATTGGAGCAAAATCTGTTCGATCTGATGAACCGTAATTCATACAACATCGACGGATATAAACAGAAACATGGTCATTTACCTGAACTAGTTAACAAGTCTGCTATTGCAACAGTTGAGAAGTATTTTGAAGTCATCACGTTGAAAGCAACACCAGTTATCGTTCCTTATGATGAGATAGGCCGCGAACTAATTACAGACCTGAACGGTCAATTAGGCCCGGGTGAGCTTAGCGATCTATTGCGCCAAGCACAGCAATATACCGTGAATGTGTACGAGCATGAAATGAAGATACTTAGCCAAAATGATGAGATTATTTCATTGCTAAACGGACAAGCCTTTGCATTAAGGGATACGGCATACTCGAAAAAGTTCGGTATGCATCTGGAGGGCAATGGAGAGTGGGAGAGCCTGGTTTTATAGAACGTATGACTCGTTAAAGAGAGAAAACTCGCCAAAGGCGAGTCTCCAATCATTAAACCACACTTTTCAATCCGCGCTTAGTAGCGACAATTAGAGTCTGAATTAGTAGTAACCGCTTAGAGTGTAACATAAATATATGGACAGATAAATTTTACATTCAATCTTTTAAAACACACGAAGTAATTAAACTATGTGTTTGAACATAGGATGGGTTATATACGATGGGAGGTGAGTAAGATGATATTTACCAAAAGCACCAGTCGTGGGAAACTTTTCTTCAGAACGGAATGTAACACAGGAAACGAGATTCTTGAATCATCAAAAATTTTTAACAGCCATGTAACAAGCGAAATGATGATTCCTGAACTATTCAAGGCTATATGTGCGGTGTCTGGTAACACAAAAATTGAGGTTAAAATCAACTGGTGTTTTAAACATTAAAAAAGATTGATACACTGCTTTGGGCAACGGGGAGCAGCATAATTTGTTTCTCCCCGAAGCTTCACCAACGTTTATCCAGAAAGGAGGATTATGCAATGCGGAACCAGATTGAATTCAAAGTATATGGCAACTATGCGTTGTTTACCGATCCGATGACGAAGCTGGGAGGCGAGAAATTTAGCTATCAGGTACCGACATATCAAGCGCTGAAAGGGATCGTAGAATCCATCTACTGGAAACCAACCATTATCTGGTTCGTGGATGAGGTTCGAATCGTGAAGCCAATCCAGACCGAGTCCAAAGGGATGCGCCCTATCGAATACAATGGTGGAAATACGCTGGCCTATTATACATATTTGAAAGACGTATGTTATCAGGTCAAAGCTCATTTCAGGTTCAATCCCCATCGGGAAGACTTGGCCTACGACCGAAATGAGCACAAACACCATAATATCGCCAAGCGAGCGGTGAACGTCGGTGGACGCAGAGATATTTTTCTCGGAACTCGCGAATGTCAGGCATATGTGGAGCCTTGTCTATTCGGCGAAGGAGAAGGCGCGTACGACAAGGTGCCAGAGATTGATTTTGGAACGATGGTGCATGGTATGAACTACCCGGATGAGACAGGGCGCAATGAGCGGGAAGTGCGATTGTGGCGGGCCAAGATGTATAACGGCATTATTCGTTTCGATCGTCCCGAGGAGTGCACGTTGGTGCGTAGTATAGGGGAAGGCACATCCAAAGCATTCCACACAGATAACATGAAATCTGTGGATGAGTTGCATGACGAATGGTTTGAGGGGCGTGATACGGTATGAGCTGGCTGGCGAATCTGACGCAAACCTACAATAACAACATATTGTCAGTAGGACGATTCGAAACAAAAAAGAATGGGCGCGAATACGCCCTGATCCCAGTCTCTCATACAACGCAGACTGCACATATCGAAGTGCATTTGGATGGGAAAGGAAACTTCTCCACCGCCTACGTTCGAGACAAGGTAGAGGGCAGCACGATCATTCCGTGTACCGAAGCTGCGGCCAGCAGGACAAGCGCTCCGGTGCCATATCCGCTTTTTGACAAGTTGTTGTATGTGGCTGGGGATTTTGTTCAGTTCTGCGGTGATGTGAAAGGCACGCCTTACGAGGATTATCTGGCTCAATTGAAGGCTTGGTGCGATTCGTCCTACTCCCATGAAAAAGTGCAGAGCGTGTATGAATATGTCCGCAAAGGAACTTTGATTGCTGATCTCGTTGCCGAAGGTATCCTGCATGTTGATGAACAGGGGAAGCTGCGGGATAAGTGGGCTCCGGCCCCAAGTCAGGAAGCGAGTGAAAAACCGCCGATCTTCAATGTGCTGGCATCTGATCAGAGCAGCGCGTTTGTGCGGTTCGCTGTCAACATTCCGGGTGACCCAGAGGCGAGACTGTGGCGAGATATAGAGGTACAACAGTTATTTGTTCAGTTTTATGAGAGTAGTCTTGTGGACATGGATATCTGTTATGTGACGGGAGAAATATTGCCTGTTGCCGATAAACATACCTCCCGAATTCGGCATTCTGGCGACAAATCTAAGCTGATTTCGGCGAATGACTCGGTAGGATTTACGTATCGTGGAAGGTTTCGAACCAGTCGTGAGGCTGCATCCGTCAGTTACATGGCATCACAAAAGGGACATAATGCGCTTAAATGGCTGATTGACAGGCAAGGCATTACGATTGACGGTAAAGTGTTTGTCGTATGGGGAAACCAGCGGCTGGACTTGCCGGAACCTCATCAGGATGCATTGGAATTGAGGGAAGCTGCCCAAGAGTTGGAGGATTATGACGAAGATCGCGAGTTTGAAGAGGATTTCGATGTGGATGCCTACGGAGATAATTCGTCCAACTCTGGAAATCCTGCACCGGCAGGCGATACAACGTCCAAAGCTTTTGCGCGAGAGATTAAGAAAGCCATTGACGGATACCGTTATGATGGTGAGCATTACGCCCATATCACGATTATGGTGCTGGACGCGGCGACGCCAGGTCGAATGTCGATCACGTACTATCAGGATTTGAATCATGAGGATTACCTCGATCGATTGGAAAAGTGGCATACGAGTTGTTACTGGCAACATCGGTACCGGAAGGACAAGGACAACCACTGGACGACCTTTACCGGGGCACCTGCGACAAGAGATATTGCGTTTGCGGCATACGGACCTAGAGCGAGCGACAAACTGGTCAAAGGTCTGATGGAGCGAATCCTGCCATGTATTATAGAAGTAGGACGTGAGTTGCCTCGTGATATCGTGCGAAGTGCTGTACAGCGTGCATCAAACCCGGTTGGGATGGAAACATGGGAATGGGAGAAGACGCTGAGCATCGCTTGTGCCTTGGTGAATAAGGAGAATGAGAAGGAGGGCTTCGATGTGGGTTTGAACACGGAAACGACGGATCGCAGTTATTTGTTTGGACGGATGCTGGCGATTGCCGATGTGCTGGAACGAAGAGCGCTGGGACGAGAAGAGAAACGGGCCAGCAATGCGATTCGTTACATGAATGCTTTTGCCCAACGTCCAGGACGTACCTGGAGTATTATTCAGTCGAACTTACAACCTTATCAAGCTAAAATGGGTACGGATGCAAGATACTACAACAGTTTGCTAGATGAGGTAGGTGCGATGCTCAACCTGGAAGATTACACAGACAAACCGCTAACTGGGTTGTATTTGCTTGGCTTTTACAGCCAGCGTAACGATCTGTACACCAGTAAAAAAGCCAAGGAAGCGACGGGTACATCAGACACACAACAAGGTGAAGATAACGATACACAGGAGGAAAATTGAATGAGCGTATTGGATCGTAAAATTGATTTTGCTGTCGTAGTCTCTGTCCGCAATGCCAATCCGAATGGTGACCCGCTGAACGGGAACCGTCCACGTCAGAATTATGATGGTTACGGAGAGATTTCCGACGTTTGCATCAAGCGCAAGCTGCGCAACCGTCTACAAGATATGGGCGAGTCAATACTGGTGCAATCCGATGATCGTCGGGATGATGGGCACCGTTCGATCAAGGATCGAGTCGATGCTAATGAAGCCGTACAGGAACACGCTAAGGGTAAAAAAGCCAATAAGGAATTATATGCAGATGCGGCATGCCAGTCTTGGATAGATGTACGCAGCTTCGGGCAGGTTTTTGCTTTTAGCGGAACAGATGTGTCGGTAGGTATTCGTGGTCCGGTATCTATTCATACTGCGGTAAGTCAGGATCGGATCGATATTAGCAGCATGCAAATTACGAAAAGCGTCAACTCTGTTACCTCTCCCAAAGATCCAGACAAACGTGGCTCGGACACCATGGGTATGAAACACCGTGTCGAATTTGGCGTATACGTGATCTATGGCAGCATCAACACACAACTTGCAGAGAAGACTGGATTTACATATGAGGATGCGGAAAAGTTGAGGGAGGCGCTTCGCACATTGTTCGCCAACGATACATCCTCTGCTCGTCCTGACGGAAGCATGGAGGTACACAAGCTGTACTGGTGGGAGCACAAATCTAAGCTGGGACAATACTCTTCTGCAAAGGTACATCGTTCATTGGTCATAGAAGAGAATCTGGAAGTCACCGAGGCTGAGAAAAACACTTATGCACGTTATACCTATGATATTCAGCAGCTCGATGGATTAGAAGTCCAAGAATATGAAGGACTATAACGAAGAGGATTATCTGCTGCTTTCGGGTATTCAGCATTTTAACTTTTGTAGAAGGCAGTGGGCATTAATTCATATTGAACAACAGTGGGAAGATAATGTGCGTACCATTGAGGGAGATCATTTGCATCGAAAGGCAGATCAACCAGCGCTTCGTGAAAAACGAGGAGATAAATTGGTGGTTCGTGCACTTCCGGTACAATCGAGAGAACTTGGCATCACAGGTATCTGTGACGTAGTTGAATTCATTCGTGATCCGGCTGGAGTTCCGCTTGCAGGGGAGGAAGGGTTATACCTTCCTTTTCCTGTTGAATATAAACGTGGCAAACCCAAACGAAATGATTCCGATCACGCCCAATTGGTAGCACAAGTCATGTGTCTGGAAGAGATGCTCGTATGTGATATTAACAAGGCCTATTTTTATTATGACGAGATTAAGCATCGGGTAGAAGTAGTTATTACTACGGCAGACCGGGAACGTGTGAGGGCAAGTATTGAAGAGATGAGACATTACTTTGAACGGAACCACACCCCCAAAGCCAAAGCAGGACCACACTGCCTAAGTTGTTCTTTGAACAACATATGTGTGCCTGATATCTTGAACAAACGCTCTGTTTCAAGTTACATCGAAAGCAGGTTGAATGAATGAAAAAGCTGCTGAACACCTTATTTGTAACATTGCCTGATACATACCTGGCACTGGATGGAGAAAACATTGTGGTGAAGCAGGAGGAGGAAATTCTTGCTCGCTATCCCCTACATAATCTGGAGGCCGTATGCACCTTTGGCTATGCTGGAGTAAGTCCAGCACTGATGGGGGCTTGTGCGTCTCGGAATGTTAGTTTGACGTTTATGACACGAACAGGGCGATTCCTCGCACGGGTCATTGGTGAGGATCGAGGAAATGTTGTATTGCGGAAGGAGCAGTACCGTATCTCGGACGATGAGGTGCGCAGTGCGCGGGTTGCTCGTAATATGATTACAGGGAAGTTATACAACAACAAGTGGATTCTGGAACGTGCCACACGAGATTATGCACTACGTATCGACACAGAACGAATCAAGAAGGTCACGGAGTCGCTAGGAGAAACGATGAAGCTGTTACGCGATGTAGAACAATTGGACATATTGCGTGGTTTGGAAGGCTCTGCCGCTGTTCAATATAACTCCGTTTTCGATGATCTGATCCTACAGCAAAAGGAGTCATTTTACTTTTACGGACGCAGTCGCCGTCCTCCCTTAGATAAAGTGAATGCATTATTATCCTTTGCCTATACCTTGCTCGCTAATGATATGAAGTCTGCACTTGAATCTGTCGGACTTGATGCATATGTTGGTTTTTTGCACCGGGATCGTCCTGGCAGAGCTTCTCTTGCACTGGATATGATGGAGGAACTTCGGGGAGTGTACGCAGACCGTTTTGTGCTCTCTCTTATTAATAAAAAAGTGATTAACGATAAAGGCTTTTATGTAAAAGAAAATCTTGCAGTCATTATGGATGATGAAACACGAAAGAAAGTGTTAAAAGCGTGGCAAGATCGTAAACAGGACAAGATTATGCATCCGTATTTGAATGAAAAAATACCTTGGGGTCTTGTACCATACACTCAAGCGTTACTACTGGCAAGATATATACGTGGGGATCTGGATGAATATCCTCCGTTTCTGTGGAAGTAGGTGTGATGATTGCTTATTTTAATTACGTATGATGTGAGCACAATAGATAGTGAAGGTCGAAGAAGGCTATCTAAAGTGGCTAAAAAGTGTGTGGATCACGGTCAGCGAGTGCAGAACTCAGTATTTGAATGTATACTGGACGCTGCCCAGTTTAGACGATTAAGATTCGAACTGGAAGAATTGATTGATAAGGATACAGATAGTCTTCGATTCTACAACTTAGGCGATAATTACAAAAGTAAAGTCCAACATGTGGGAGCCAAAGATTCCTATGATATGGGTGATCCGTTAATACTTTAGCAGGTGCGAATGCCAAGCTCACATGATTTTCCTGGGGGATTCGCACCTCGGAATTTGTCGAAAATGTCCTTTTTGTGACCTTTTGGCAATGAATTTTAAGCAAATTCGATTGAGTAAAGGTTCTAACTAAGTTGAAATAACGAAAAGACGTTAATATCTATTCGAGAAATATTGCTATTACGTACTTTTTCGCTGTCGCACTCTGTATGGAGTGCGTGGATTGAAATCCCTTGTATGATGTGATGGCATCCGCGCGCGCTTGGTCGCACTCTGTATGGAGTGCGTGGATTGAAATACCCTACAATGATTCCACCGATTAGGGTGCAGCCAAGTCGCACTCTGTATGGAGTGCGTGGATTGAAATCATCCAGCAAGAAGGAAGCCCTGGCTTGATCTTGAGTCGCACTCTGTATGGAGTGCGTGGATTGAAATTTTCAATTTGCTAAGAGTCTAGTACCACAAATTAAGTCGCACTCTGTATGGAGTGCGTGGATTGAAATTCCCTGCATTATAGCAGAATCTATAGAAAAACATGTCGCACTCTGTATGGAGTGCGTGGATTGAAATCAGTAGTTAACTTGAACTACGATCTGGCAGACGTGTCGCACTCTGTATGGAGTGCGTGGATTGAAATAGAAAAGTCCATTGAGTTAATCGTGCTACCAACGTCGCACTCTGTATGGAGTGCGTGGATTGAAATTGAGCTGAAGAAGCTGACTCAAGAAAAGATTCGGTCGCACTCTGTATGGAGTGCGTGGATTGAAATCCAGATGTGGGTCGGAAGTCTATTGTTCCTGACGGTGTCGCACTCTGTATGGAGTGCGTGGATTGAAATATCCATACTGCTCATGAGCTAGGTTCGAACATTTTGTCGCACTCTGTATGGAGTGCGTGGATTGAAATGATGAAGAATACAGCGAATTTGAAGCATTCATGGCGTCGCACTCTGTATGGAGTGCGTGGATTGAAATGTATTTCTGGGTAAAAAAATTTAATAAGGTGGCAGGTCGCACTCTGTATGGAGTGCGTGGATTGAAATCCTGAGTTTAAACAGATCGCTGATGAACTGTATGAGTCGCACTCTGTATGGAGTGCGTGGATTGAAATTTAATGCTCGCTTGGTTGGATGTGATCCCTTGGCGAGTCGCACTCTGTATGGAGTGCGTGGATTGAAATATAAGGAACTCGGTGATACGTGTAGGGTCATTACCGTCGCACTCTGTATGGAGTGCGTGGATTGAAATTTATTTGTGTTAATCGCCAGTACTGCCAATGAACCGTCGCACTCTGTATGGAGTGCGTGGATTGAAATCCCTTTGATTTAGGTTGCCTTAACGACCCGACCAAGTCGCACTCTGTATGGAGTGCGTGGATTGAAATAGGCGAGGCATTTAAGCCCGTTTCAGGCGGCGGGAGTCGCACTCTGTATGGAGTGCGTGGATTGAAATGATGTACTCCTCGTCAATGCCCGTCAGGACGGCCGTCGTCGCACTCTGTATGGAGTGCGTGGATTGAAATCGAAAGGTACCGCGTATAACAGGCGTCCCGGCTACGTCGCACTCTGTATGGAGTGCGTGGATTGAAATACCTTTTGGTGATTGCAAATAAGAGCGGATGTCCAGGTCGCACTCTGTATGGAGTGCGTGGATTGAAATGTAACCAGCAAATAGCCAGTACTGAAAATGTACTGAGTCGCACTCTGTATGGAGTGCGTGGATTGAAATACACGCAATACCTACATAAGCTAACTCGCTTCCGTCGCACTCTGTATGGAGTGCGTGGATTGAAATATGATAAATGTAGTCGTCATTTTCCGGAATATACAGCGTCGCACTCTGTATGGAGTGCGTGGATTGAAATCGGCAGCTGGCTTGGATGTGAAATTGCTGAGAAAAGTCGCACTCTGTATGGAGTGCGTGGATTGAAATCTAGGGAACATAAAGCAGCCTTGAAATCGGCACAAGTCGCACTCTGTATGGAGTGCGTGGATTGAAATCTATGTAAAATATTGCGAGGAACTGAAGAAACTCGTCGCACTCTGTATGGAGTGCGTGGATTGAAATCGTTTTCGTAAGGTGCTCCATCAACCGATCCTCAGTCGCACTCTGTATGGAGTGCGTGGATTGAAATGTTGTCGGCCGCAATCTGTTCAACAGTACGCGGATGTCGCACTCTGTATGGAGTGCGTGGATTGAAATAATATGCGAAGAAAATTACACAAAAAATTGCGGCGGTCGCACTCTGTATGGAGTGCGTGGATTGAAATGAAACCGAACAACAGATTGAACAACGGAGTAGCAAGTCGCACTCTGTATGGAGTGCGTGGATTGAAATATCAATATACTGCGTGCCATTACAGACACTACAGGTCGCACTCTGTATGGAGTGCGTGGATTGAAATCTTTAAACATCCGAGCCATCTTATAGATACTGTTCGTCGCACTCTGTATGGAGTGCGTGGATTGAAATTAATACTGTGAACGTATGGTATTATAAAGTCATATGTCGCACTCTGTATGGAGTGCGTGGATTGAAATATAGGCTTACCGTCTGCCCGGGTGTAGGTTTCATGTCGCACTCTGTATGGAGTGCGTGGATTGAAATCCTTAAGAACAAACTTAACCCAGCCTTTGCAATCACGTCGCACTCTGTATGGAGTGCGTGGATTGAAATCGGCTAATGCAGCTACATCAACATTTGGTGATCGTGGTCGCACTCTGTATGGAGTGCGTGGATTGAAATTATCTCCGGTGCGAGACAGTCGGCAGAGTCATGGGGTCGCACTCTGTATGGAGTGCGTGGATTGAAATTGGGGAGTCCATCCATGGCGCCAGGTTCAACAGGGTCGCACTCTGTATGGAGTGCGTGGATTGAAATTGGTGGGTGTTCAACAAGGTCGCAGCGGTCGGTGGTCGCACTCTGTATGGAGTGCGTGGATTGAAATATTCATAGCCTTAAAGTCTATTGCCCGGGCCGCATGTCGCACTCTGTATGGAGTGCGTGGATTGAAATGGTTGGAAGATCGATGACAACGGTATGTTGGTCGAGTCGCACTCTGTATGGAGTGCGTGGATTGAAATCCTCAAGGATATGTCCGAAATTGCTGGACTCCTGAGTCGCACTCTGTATGGAGTGCGTGGATTGAAATACGCCACACCGACGCTCTAATGATTGTGTCTGGTCGCACTCTGTATGGAGTGCGTGGATTGAAATCTCGATGTTATAACCACTGTATATAACTTCTTCGCGTCGCACTCTGTATGGAGTGCGTGGATTGAAATCGATCGACCATGCGGAAACGGGAGCCATTGATGCGGTCGCACTCTGTATGGAGTGCGTGGATTGAAATTTCCGTAAACGATTCGAGATCAGACTGCCCCGCGTCGCACTCTGTATGGAGTGCGTGGATTGAAATTCCTCTTGCTGATACATTAAGTTGTTTGGTCGCTAGTCGCACTCTGTATGGAGTGCGTGGATTGAAATCGGGCTGTTGGTGTAAAGGTGAATCCGGCCAGGGGTCGCACTCTGTATGGAGTGCGTGGATTGAAATACATCAATATTGTCATTGAATATTTCACTGAGTTTAGTCGCATTCTGTATGGAGTGCGTGGATTGAAACACCAAATAGAACAGGGGATGTACCTGATGTTTCCCAGGTCGCACTCTGTATGGAGTGCGTGGATTGAAATACATCAATATTGTCATTGAATATTTCACTGAGTTTAGTCGCATTCTGTATGGAGTGCGTGGATTGAAACACCAAATAGAACAGGGGATGTACCTGATGTTTCCCAGGTCGCACTCTGTATGGAGTGCGTGGATTGAAATTGGTTTACGTTTATGAACCGATCAGCAAAATACATATGGAAAGCGAAACGTGTTCTTTCAAAGTAACCTGATACAAATAAGCCGGAGGCGCATGTTGGGCCGCACTCCGGCTTGTTTGTATTTGTAGAGATTCATCCTGCTTGGAAGTAAGCAAGCTAAATTAGCTCTTGCAATCATCCATAATTAAAGATATATTATTAATTAATTAATTAACTGATCATTTAATTAATTAAAGTTTATTAGAGAGGGGGATACATTTGGCAAGACCCATCAATGAAGAAAAAAGGTTGGAGCGTCGTAAACGGATCCTAAAAGAAGCAGTTGTTCTGTTCGCAGAAAGCGGATATTCAAATACTACAACGGCTATCATTGCGAAGAATGTGGGAGTGACTCCTGGAACCATTTTTCAATATTTCTCTAGCAAAGAAGCTTTATTCTATGCCGCTGTTCTTGAGCCGCTTGCTGATATACAGATGAGATCACTTGCTTGTCTACAACAAGAGGGAACGCCGGGCGCATTGATTAAGAACATGGTGGCAGAACAATTCAACCATATCTACTTCTATACCAATGAATTACGGCTTGCTCAATCGGTCTTAGGACAACGAATAAGATTCCCTGAACTTACACAGAAGGTCCTTGAAAGTATAAAGGTAATGACCGATGAGATCGAAAGTGTCTATGCCAAGGGACAATTAATGGGAGAGTTCAACAAAAGCTTTTCTCCCGCAATGATCTCCCGTGCTTATATCTCTTTCTTAAATGGTGTGGCTTTAACTCTTGGAGAAAGTATTCTTCATCATCCCGAGTGGGAAAATCTGAAGGGGCATGCCTTTTATTTGTTCGGACCCATATCACCTATAGAAAAACTGGAGGAGTCTGAATGAGTCAAGCATCATTAGAACCCAATCATAACGTTCGTGTGAAAAAACGGAACAACATTTTATGGAGCCTGGGAATCGTGCTTTTGCTTGTGGTGGCTCTTGTGTTTTTTATATCGTATAAAGTAGTAGACACCTTGCTGCATCATCCTAGAGATACGAATGTCAGCTACGAATTGAATATCAATAAAACGCCCTACGAAGAGGTCGAGTTCAAGAGTTTGAAAAATGATAATGCGATTAGAGGTACCTTCTTTCCTGCAAATCCTGGTGTTAAATCAAGCGATAAGACGATTATTATCGTCCATGGATATACAAGCAATCGTTTAGTCAAAGGGCGGACCCCAAAGTTAGTAGAGCATCTCGTTCCCAAAGGTTACAATGTATTGGCATTTGATCTCAGCTCGCAAGGTAAATCCGATGGTGATCTGATTACACTTGGTCTCAATGAAAAATATGATTTGCTGGGAGCCGTAGACTATTTAAAATCCAAAGACCATGCGGGGGATAACATTGGCGTGATCGGCTTTTCAATGGGTGCAGCTACTTCTTTGCTAGCCACAAGTGAAAGTGATGATATCCAAGCTGTAATCGCGGATAGTCCGTTTCGCAATGCCGGGCTATTTCTGAGAGAGGGCCTGCCTTTCTTTTCAGGTTTACCTGCGTTTCCATTCAGTTATACATCGACCTGGATGGCCAATTGGGTCTTTGATGTGGATCTTGATTCCGTATCTCCCATGGATGCGGTGAAAAAAATGCAAGACAAGCCCGTTATGCTCATTCATGGTACTGGAGATCAGCAAATCAGTTATAAAAATACAGAAATGATATACGAGTCCTTAAAAGATAATCCAAGCGCAGAAGTATGGTATCCGAAAAACACCGAGCACATCGATGCGATCAATCACTACCCCACTGAATATTTCCAGAGAGTAGATCATTTTTTGGATGAGTATATAGGAAAATAAATGTAGTCTTAGAGAGCTGAAATAGTAGAGGAGCTTTCTGACGAGGTGAAAAAACCATAATATCAAGCATTTTCAGCCTATAGCGTGCGAAACCGCTATAGGCTTATTTACATAGAAGAACAGTTGTTTTTAAAGCCTGAAATGGTGGCGCAAAGGCTGCTTCAACCTAAAAAAAACACAAGTGAACGAAAAGACAGTCCATTGTTGCTCTCTTACAGGAACGCTAAGATGAAGTTGTTGAAGCGTTTACATTACATGGTGAAGGGAGCTTAACTCGGATGCCAGAAATTACGATCAGGCTGTATGAAGGCAGGACGGATGAGCAAAAGCAGGAGATCGTGGAGGTGTTCACACGCGAGTTATCGCGTATTATCGATCGTGAGCCGGAGTACATTTCCGTTGAATTCAATGAAATCCCATGGGACGAGAACGTTCCTGATAATTTGAAAGCCATGCAATCACAGAAGCAAGGAGGGGAGAAGACGTGAAGCCGGCGGACATTGCGCCGCCAAGCCGAGGAACAGCCAGACTTAATTCGTCTGGTCTGGGCACTCGGCTCGGAGATGCGGGACGTTATCTGTGGCGATACCGGATACTATATCTGCTCTCTGTACCGGGCATCCTGTATTTTTTCCTCTTCAAATATGTGCCTCTGTTCGGCTCGATCATTGCTTTTCAGAACTACAACATTTTCAAAGGCATCACCGGAAGTGATTGGGTAGGCCTGGAGCATTTCCAGAAGATGTTCAGCCATTATGACTTTTTGCGAATTCTCAATAACACACTTCTGCTTGGACTATATGATCTGGTGATTGCATTCCCGGTTCCGATCTTACTGGCCATTCTGCTGAATGAAGTGCGGATGATTGTGTTTAAGCGTTTGCTGCAAACGATTGTATACATGCCCCACTTTCTGTCCTGGGTCGTCATTAGCGGCATCTTCATGGGTATTTTCTCGATGGATGCCGGGGTGGTGAACAAGGCACTTGGATTTCTGGGCATGCAGCCGATCTACTTTCTTGGAGAAGACTCGTACATTCGATCCATTCTGATCGGTTCGGGGATTTGGCGGGATTCCGGGTACGGCACAA
Source organism: Paenibacillus sp. E222 (assembly GCF_013401555.1). Classification (NCBI taxonomy): domain Bacteria; kingdom Bacillati; phylum Bacillota; class Bacilli; order Caryophanales; family Paenibacillaceae; genus Paenibacillus; species Paenibacillus sp. E222. The sequence continues at coordinate 7,418,487 of NZ_CP058552.1, read as the reverse complement.
TTATTTTCCTGGCTGCCATTGCGGGCATTAATCCCGATCTGTATGAGGCGGCAGAGGTGGATGGAGCCGGACGTTTGAAGCAAATATGGTCGATTACCCTGCCATCCTTACTGCCGACGATTATGATTCTGCTGCTGCTGCACATTGGGAAGTTCCTCGATCTGGGCTTTGAGCGTGTGTTCGTATTCCTGAATCCGCTCAATCTGGAATCGGGTGAAATTCTCGATACGTATATCTACAAAGCCGGCCTGCTCTCACAGCAATACAGCTATACAACAGCCATTGGGTTGTTCAAGTCAGTTGTGGGTTTGATGCTTGTTCTACTCGGTAATTTCTTCAGCAAAAAAACAACCGGCGAAAGCCTGTATTAGGAGGCGAGATCGATGCGTTCCCCCAGTGTCCGTTACCGTATATTCCGCATTGGAAATCTCGTTTTTCTTACGCTGCTCTCGTTGACGATGATTCTGCCTTTCATTAATGTGCTGGCTCAATCTCTTAGCAGCTCGGAAGCGATCATGGGCGGAAAGGTCAGCTTCTGGCCTGTGGCTTTTACCTGGATCAATTATGAATATGTATTCGGCGATGCTTCGTTCTGGCGGGCATTTGCAGTATCGGTTGGGGTGACGCTGTTCGGGACGCTGGTCAATCTCGCTGCAACGGCATCGCTGGCGTATCCCGTTTCCCGTCCAGAGTACAAGGGGCGCTCTGTGGTCGTCATGTTTGTCCTAATAACCGTTGTATTCTCGGCGCCGCTCATTCCGAACTTTATCCTGATGAAAGAACTGCATCTGGTCAACAATCCGCTGGTACTGATTGTGCCAGGAGCGATCAATGCCTTTAACTTTTTCGTCATGCGCTCGTTCTTCGCACAGCTGCCGGGTGAACTGATCGACGCTGCCCGCATCGATGGCTGTGGGGAATTCGGCATCATCTGGCGTATCGTCATTCCCTTGTCCAAACCAGCCATGGCATCACTCGGTATTTTCTATGCGGTAGGCCACTGGAATGCCTATTCAACTGCGCTGTATTATCTGAATGATCCAGCCTGGTGGCCGATTCAGGTCACACTCAAGAAGCTGTTTGAAAGTGACGATATTTCCGTCGATGCGGGTTCTGCCGTTTACAGCACCCTTGCACATACATCACCGGAAGGCATCAAAATGGCAACCATCATTATCGCCACCTTGCCGATCATTATCATTTACCCTTTCCTGCAAAAACATTTTGTAAAAGGAATCATGGTTGGCTCCGTCAAATCTTAAGTACAAGAAGCAGACAGATCTGACGGAAACGGGGGAATGACGATGTTCAGAATCTTGATTACGGACGATGAACCGATGATTCGGATGGGTCTGGCGAAGATGATCAAGCAAGCGGGACTGTTCGACTGTGAGATTCGGCAGGCTGCGCATGGGGAAGAGGCCCTCCAGGTGGTAGAGGCCTTTCGGCCGCACATCCTGTTTACGGATATCCGCATGCCAACGATGGATGGTATTGAGCTGTGCCGACGTTTATCCGAGCAAGGAAGTACGATGCGCATTATTGTGGTTTCCGGTTATTCGGACTTTGAATATGCAAGAGCCTGTATGGATTATGGAGTAAAGCGATATCTGCTGAAGCCTGTGGCACGACAGGAGCTGCATGAACTGCTGCTCAAATTGCTGGCCACCGAAGAGGATAAACCTGCGGTTTCCCTTGTACCCGTGAGAGAGCTGAATGATTGGGCGATGCGTCTGGAAGAGGCTATATGGGAGTTACGGCAGTCCGATGTGACGGAGCTGCTCGCAGCATGGTCTGGTCGTTATCCGGCATATTCCTTGATGCCTGAGCAGACAGCGGAGCTTTTTCAGGAATTGCTGGAATTGATTGTGGCCCGCATGAACGCACGTGGCAACGGAACAATGAGTACATCCTGCAAGATAAATGAAAGCGCTTCCTCAAAAGAGTGCTTCGAGGCTCTGGGCAATGAGATCCACATATTAATGAAGACGATCAAGGAGCGGCGCAGCGGCAAGCGCAAACATCCGGTGGAAGAAGCAAAAGCCTATCTGGAGAAGCACTTGCGCCGCGAAGTCTCGCTGGACGAGATTGCTGCCAAGCTGGGCCTTAACCCGTCCTACTTTAGCCAGCTGTTCAAGCAGACGACAGGCCAGACCTTTATCCAATACCGGATACGCAGCAAAATGGAACTGGCCAAACGCATGCTGGAACAGCCGGGCAACCGGATTACGGATATTTCCTACGAAGTGGGGTATGCGGACCATCCCCATTTTACGAAAACATTCAAGAAAATTACCGGACTGACCCCGTCCGAATACCGCAGCAAGTTGGGCATTGAATGATGAAGCGCAGCCTGTCCATCCGCCTGTTCTTTCATTTTGCCGTCGTGATTACGTTGTCTCTGTCCGCCATCGGCCTGTTTACCTATACCTATGCCTCGACTGAAATGAACGACCAGCTTGCGGACAACATCGCCCAAACGATGCGCAATACGGCGTACCAGACTGATCTGTATTTGCAAAATTATGATCGTGCAACCTACTCCATTCTCTCGAACGGAAGTGTGAAGCATTTCCTCGATATGAATTCGGAGGACAGTTATGCCTATTACGAGTACAGCCGTCAGATTAAGACGAACGTGTTCCCGCCTGTTTTTATGTTATACCCACAGATCAAGTTTCTGTATGTTATCGGGGATAACGGGCGTGTTGTGATTGATGACAACCAGAATTCAGCCGGCATACCGGATATCGACGCGGCACAGCAGTATAAGGAGTTGCTGGCTGCAACCCCTGCAAATGGCGAATCGACGCTGCTTACCCGCAGTATTCGCAGTGGACAGAGTGCCAATGTGATTACGATCGCGCGCCGGATCAGAGGAGTGTCCTCCTATACGCCCAACGGAGTACTGGCGATGGAAGTAAATGTGCTGGAGCTTGACAAAATATGGGGAGAACTCGACCTCGGTCAAGGTGGGTATCAGTATGTGATGGATCAGAACGGAACGGTAATCTACACACCCGGGGACGAAGAGGCGCAGACAGCGATGCCGTCCAGCACGGTGAACAGGCTTATGCACATGGAGGCAGGATCACTGGAACAGAACACGGATCGCACCAAACGGCTGCTCATATCGGAGCTTTCTGCATATTCGGGATGGCGCTTTGTCGCTTCCGTGCCGCTGTCTGAGCTGCAAAGACCGATTGCAACGATCCGTTCGGCCACCTTATGGGTTGGTGCAGGAACCTTGCTCGCTGCACTTGTTGTGGCCTACCGGATCGGAGCATCTCAGGTGGAACCTATTCGTGTGCTGATGAACGGAATGAGACAGACGGAGAAGGGAATCTGGAACAAGGTGGAGATGAAGGAAAGGCGCGATGAAATTGGTGTGCTGATCCGCAGCTATAATCTGATGGTCAGCCGTCTGTCGGACATGATTGAGAGTGTATACGAGTCCGAGCTGCGCCGCCAGAAGTCGGAAATCGAGCTTCAGCAGGAGGCGCTGGAACGGCACCGTGCGGAATTTCAGGCGCTTCAATTGCAGATCAATCCGCATTTTCTCTACAACACCCTGGAAACGATCAAATGTTATGCCGTCGTACAGGACTCCGAAGAAATTGCACAGATGGTGGAATCCATGGCTCATATGCTCCGGTATTCCATTCAGACCAATCTGGAGGAAATTACGGTTGCGAATGAGCTGAAGCATGTGCTGGCCTACCTTTCCATTATGAAACATCGCATGGATCGGGAGCTTGAAGTTGAGGTCATCATTGCACCGGATCTGTTGTTGGAAAAAATGGTTCGACTCACTCTTCAGCCACTGGTCGAAAATGTGCTACAACACGCATTTCCACGAGGCATGGAGCCCGGTCACTTTATCCGCATCGATGCTCGGCGCCTGGAAGATCGCTTTCTTGTCATCGTCCAGGATAACGGCATGGGCATGAGCGAGGAACGCCTGGAGAAGCTGCGTGACCGTCTGGAATTGAATCGTCTGGCAGGAGAAGATTCCGATGATGTCTACCATCGCGGAGGCATCGGTCTTATGAATGTCCATCGACGGATTCAACTGGTATTTGGAGAATCATATGGCTTGATGATTGAGAGTGAGCAAGGCTTGGGAACGACCATTACGATGGCGCTTCCCGCAGATCAGCATAGTAAACGGATTTAATTGAACCTATATCAGGGAGGAAGATAGAACATGAATATCAACTTGCAGAACAAAATTGCGCTGGTTACCGGCTCCAGCGGAGGAATTGGTGCTGCCATTGCTGGGGCATTGGCACGTTGCGGAGCAAAGGTGGCTGTGAATGGCCTGCATAATATGGATCGGGCGGAGGAGGTAGTGACCGCCATCCGGGATGCTGGCGGTGAAGCAGCGGCATTTCGGGCGGATGTGACTGATACGAATGCCATAGAATCGATGGTTGGGGATATCACACTCCGCTTCGGCGGTCCGATTGATCTGTTGATTAATAATGCGGGGCATCTGGTGGAGCGAAGCCCCATTGAAACAATGAGCGAGGAGTTGTACAGCCGGATTATGGATGTCAATCTGAAGAGCGCCGTCTTTGTCTCCAAAGCGGTCATTCCTGGCATGAAGGCGGTTGGAGGCGGCCGAATTATCAATCTGACTTCCGTAGCGGCTCATAATGGTGGCGGGCCGGGTGCAGCTATTTACGCAGCATCCAAGGCGGCTGTCATTGCGTTAACCAAAGGACTTGCCAAAGAACTGGCTCCTGGCGGGATTACGGTCAATGCCCTTTCACCGGGCTTCATCGGACAAACGGCGTTCCACGCTACGTTCACCTCGGCGGAAGGCCGAACTTCTGCGGTAAGCAGCATTCCGCTTGGGCGGGAAGGGACTCCCGATGATGTCGCAGGAGCGGCGCTGTACCTGTGTTCCGAGCTGGGTTCTTTTATAACCGGAGAAACGATTGAAATCAATGGCGGGATGTACATGCGTTGATGCTACACCATTGCGATAAGGAGGGGACGATACGATGGAAGTGAAGCGGAAGCTTGCAGAAAGACCGTTGTACCAACCAATCAGCGGGCCGTTCCATGTGGACTATGCGCCTGACGAGCACACCGTTCTAGGAGAAAATCCGCCGAGGTTTACCTGGATGGCGGCACAGCAAGAAGACGAGAATGCCTATATGCTGCAAGTATCGGTGGGGTCTTCTTTTCAGGAAGGAGAGACGATGACCTTTGCGCCGCTCCCGTATAACTTTTTCACGCCGGACCGGGTGTTTGAACCTGGGGAGTACTATTGGCGATATGCGCTGCTTGTAGATCAACCAGTGCAGCAAGTGGGCGAAGCCGAAGCATATGTCTCTCAGGGGAAGCAAGGGAGTGAAGCCAAAGGGCATGCCTCGCAAAGGAAGCAAGGGGAAATGTCGGCTTGGAGTGAGGTGCGGCAGTTCACTGTGCCAGCGGGATTACCCGAGACACCGCTACCTTCCCGGGCGCAGCGGTACATTTCCACAGACACGTCTCACCCCCGGTTATGGCTCGGAGAGAGCGGGCTGCAGGCACTTGCGGATGCCATTGCGACAGATGCTACATATTGCGGCTGGGATGTATTTATGGCAAATTCCGTGGAGCCATGGGCCAACCGCGAACCAATTCGTGAACCGCTGCCTTACCCGGAGAACAAACGTGTCGCCGCGCTCTGGAGGCAAATGTATATTGATTGTCAGGAAACGTTATATGCGATTCGACATCTCAGCATCGCGGGGCGGGTGCTACGTGACGAACGGTTGCTTGGAGCAGCGAAAACCTGGTTATTGCATGTGGCGGCTTGGGATACAGAGGGAACGACCTCTCGTGATTATAACGATGAGGCGGCCTTTCGGGTTGCCGCTGCGCTTGCTTGGGGTTATGACTGGCTGCATGATGAGTTGAACAGTGAAGAGCAAGAGATGGTAAGGCGCAGTTTGCTGCGGCGGACAGAACAGGTAGCCCAGCATGTGATGGTTCGCTCGAAGATCCATCATGTGCCTTATGACAGCCATGCGGTGCGTTCATTGTCTTCCGTGCTTGTGCCCTGCTGTATGGCCTTGTTGCATGAGCATCAGCAGGCTGCAGTGTGGCTGGATTATGCGATCGATTATTATGCCTGTCTGTACTCCCCTTGGGGAGGAAGTGATGGAGGTTGGGCTGAAGGCCCGATGTACTGGACAACAGGTATGGCCTACGTGACAGAAGCGATGAATTTGTTACGAAACTATGCTGGCATCGATTTCTTTCGTCGGCCGTTCTTCCAGCGTACTGGGGATTTTCCACTCTACGTGTACCCGCCCGATGCACGGCGCGCCAGCTTTGGAGATCAGTCTACGCTGGGTGACCCGGTAAACTTGAAAACAGGCTATCTTGTCCGCCAACTGGCAGGTGTTACAGGCAACCGTTGGTACCAGTGGTACTTTGAGCGTGTGCGCCAATCCGATCCGGGGACAGAGGGAGCTTTTTATAATTACGGTTGGTGGGACTTTAACTTTGACGACTTGGTATACCGCCACGATTATCCGCAGGTGGAGGAAGAGTCGCCTGTGGACATCGAGCCGCTGAAGTGGTTCCGTGATGTGGGTTGGGTAGCCATGCATCACCGGATGGACGATCCGGATGAGCATGTTATGCTGCTGCTCAAGTCGAGCCGTTATGGCTCCATCAGCCACAGTCATGCGGATCAGAACAGCTTTACCCTGCACGCATTCGGTGAGCCGCTTGCGGCGGATACAGGCTATTATATCGCCCACGGCAGCTCCTTTCACCGGGAATGGCGCAGGCAGACACGTTCCAAAAACAACCTGCTGATTGGTGGAGCAGGGCAGTATGCTGAGAACAACAAGGTGCTGAATATGGCCGCCACCGGGCAGATCGAAGAGGCCTATTGGCGGGACGGCGATGGTTATGTGCGCGCGGTAGCGACCGATGCCTATGCCAGCACCGTACCTCATGTGAAGCGTGTTGTACGGGAGATTCATTTTCTGCAATCATCCTACTTCGTCATTGTGGACCACATTGACCTGGAGAAGCCGGACAGCGTTCAATGGCTGTTCCATGCACTGCACCCGCTACAGCTGAAAGGGCAGAGCTTCCGTCTGAACGGGAATATGGCGGGGCTTGAGGGCACGTTTGTATATGCTTCCTCCGGTGAGCTGGCGCTCAGCCAGACGGATCAATTCGCAGAGGTGGACCCGGCAGAGTACGAAGGGCTGGAAAGACATTATCATCTGACCGCAGAAACGCGGCCGGCCTCAAGCCACAGAATTGTAACACTGCTTGTACCATATAAAATCGAGGAGCCGAAGTATGTCCCCTATTTCATCGATGACCAGGATCACGGCATCCATCTCTATTTTACCGACAACGGTGTAACGAAGAAGATCGAGGTATCCAAGACGTACTAGGGAGTGCGGACCTAAAGAAAACGCAATCTCATCTAAAACATCCCCATTGTTGCAGGCGGTGGGGATGTTTTAACATCTATTTGAAAGCGCTTCACCAACGAGTGGTACCTAAATCAGGATGAAAAGAGGGGTAGCATGAAAAAGTGGATGGTCTCAGGCATGGCGCTATTGCTGGCAGCAGCTGTTATGACCGGGTGCAACAAAGGCAGCGGAGCGGCATCCGGTGAAGGCGGGGGAGACGGCAAAACGAAATTCTCCATTTCACTCCGTACGCTGGCGTATACGTATGTGGAGAAGTCACCAGACATTAACAAGGATCAATGGGTGAAAAAACTGGAGGATCTGACGAATACCGATCTGGAAATTGTCCTGGTCCCCCATAAGGAATATGAACAGAAAATGGTCCAGATGTTTGCCACCAATGATATTCCTGACGTGGTGCAGGGTGACGGCGGCGTCAACGGCAAAGAGATGGCAGGCTCGGTCGAAGCTGGAGTATTTCAGCCGCTGGATGAACTGCTGCAGCAGTACGGGCAAGATTTGCTCAAAACCGTGCCGAAGGAAGCCTGGGACCAGGTAACTCATGACGGCCATATCTATGCTATCCCTGAATATTTATCCAATCCATCCCGCCGGGCAACCTGGATTCGCAAGGATCTGCTGGATCAAACGGGACTGCCGGTGCCCACGACGGTTGAGGAGACTATGGACGTTTTGCGCGCCTTTAAGAAGCTCGGCGTGGAGAATCCGTATATGGGGCGTGAGGATTTCAAATATGCGGATACCTTTTTCGGTGCCTATGACGTACAGCAATTCCTGTCCATGATGGAGCAGCAGGGCGACCAGGTTGTTCCTAAATTTATGGATAACGAGAATATGCAGCAAGCCCTAACGGTCTATAAGACGATGTACGAGGAAGGGCTGATCAACAAAGAGTTCGCGACCATCAATTCCACCGTATTCAAAAATACGATTCTCTCGGGCAAGGCGGGCATGTGGTCCATGAATGCCAACGAACTGATCCAATGGGAGAAGCAGATTAAAGCGTCGGTTCCCGATGCCAAAATCGAGATTATCCCTTCCCCTGTCGGCCCGGACGGAAAGGGCGGTTATTATTTGTACGGTCCGGTGACACGTGCCTACTTTATTAATAAGGATGCGGCTGATCCGGCTTCCATTATCCGTTTCTTCAACTGGATGGTGTCTGACGAAGCGGAGAAGTTTTTCACATACGGCACAGAAGGAGAGACCTACACAGAGGATAATGGCGTGATTTCATACACAGCTCCAACAGACTCCGCTGGTGTAGACGAAGAGCGTTACCGTCAGTCGTTCTTATGGTTCGTACAGGACACAACGTACAATAAAGGCTCGTTATCGCTGACAGAAGAAGGCAGAACGCTGATGAATATTTACGATACCATCTTAGCCAAAGAAGGTCGGGATGGCATCAACTTTGATCCGCGTTTGGAAGCTTTTGTACAGAATCCCGAGATTGCTCCCAATTCGGATACACCTCCTCAGGTATTGCTCACACACATGATCAAGATGGTTTATGGTAAGGAGCCGATCTCCGATTGGCCGAAAGTGGTAGAGGAATGGAAATCCAAAGGCGGCGATCAGGCAATCAAAGAAGCCACCGAGAAATTCAATAAGGGTGAAGGCGTGTCCGCACCGCGTCGCTAACGATTTAAGTTGAACTATACATTTTACACGATAACAGCGATCGGAAGGTTGTTCTGTCATCGGAGTGGCAAGTCAGCTGAATACGGAGGGGATGCAAGTGAATGACGTGTTCAAAACGTGGAAGAAGCGGGTTGTACTTGTTGCCATGTCTGTCATACTCATTAGCGGTATTACCGTTCCCGTGCATGAAGTCCGGGCGATCGAAGACGCTGTTCCTCATTCTATTTTAAATAGTACGCAGGAAGAAAATATCCCGGATCCGGAGGGCCCAGAGTTGGAGATTTACGCGGAAAACTTTGATGATCCGGACAACTTTGGCTCTACAGGCGGAATTGCACTGAGAGCCCCCTGGCTTCAGGAAGGAGAAGGAGGGAGCAAGGCCAAAACGTCATCTTCCACAACCGCCCCCTCGCTGCCCAACATGATCAAAATTGACGGAACCGATGCAATCGCACTGCCGCTTGATCTGACTGGATACGGAAATATCCGGCTGAACTACTACACACGCGCCTCGTCCTATATCAGCGGAAGCATCATTATTGAATGGTCGAAGGACGGAGGCAGTTCCTGGGCAACGCTGGAGACATTTGAACTTGCCCCAGGCACTCCTGATGCGAAGAACAAGCAAGGAAATACGTTAAAAAGCTGGACGCTGGGTTCGGAAGCGAACAATAACAGCACAGTGAAAATTCGTTTTCGAACAGGAGATGCCATGCAGGCCAACATGTATATCGACAATGTTGTCATTTACGGTCAGGCTATTCCCGGTATAACGCCTGCCCCATCCCCAGTTCCGCCTGGAGAGGAGAATACGGAGTTTACGCCACCACAAGGAGTAACTTTATACGAGGATGTGGAGATTGGAACGGCTGGTGGGCGAGCAATCTATTCATCCATTGCTGTTCCCGAGACAGCGGCAGCTGAACCGATGCCGGTCATGGTCTATATCCATGGAGGTGGATGGAATCACGGGGACAGGAAGCAGGCATTAAACTCCATATGCAATTATGTACTCAAACGCGGTTATATCGGTGTATCTCTGGACTACCGGCTGACACCTGAGGCGCCTTTCCCTGCCCAGATTCAGGATGTAAAGCTCGCTATCCGATATTTGCGGGCCCATGCAGCCCAGTACAATCTGGACCCGAGTCGGATCGGCGTCTGGGGATCATCAGCGGGCGGCCATCTGGCTGCATTACTCGGCACAACAGGGGACATGGTCGCTGGGGACACTGTAGAGCTCGATACAGGGGTGACGGTAGATGTACCTGATCTTGAAGGTTCTGGCGGATGGCCTGAGTATTCCGACAAAGTGCAGGCCGTTGCCGACTGGTACGGACCTGCTGATTTTACGACGACATTTGCCAATAACTATAGCTCGGTCACAGCTCTGCTTGGCGGGCATCGTGCGTTCGATGTTCCGGAGCAGGCCAGACTTGCCATGCCGGGCACGTATGCTTCACCAGATGATCCACCGTTCTGGATTCGGCACGGTGATGCTGATGCCACCATTCCCTATACCGACAGTGTTACTTTCGCGGGACAGCTTCAATCGGCGGGTGTCCCGATTGTAGATATGAAAGTCGTACCCGGTCAGGGCCATGGATTTACAGGGACGGCTTCCGAGGTTGCCAATGCGGAGGCATGGGCCTTCCTTGATGAACATGTGAAGAACCGGATCGTTACGGAGCCCGTTATGTTCAAAAGCAATCCCGAACACACTACGCCTGGAGATGAAGAAGAGGAAGAAGAGAAACCGTTGATTGAAAAGGTCATCGCCAGCAAGCTGCCAAACGACGATGCGGCGATTGACAGCAGCAAGCCTGACTTGAATTTCAATCAGGCCACGGGCTCCAGCACCGGATTGCTAAGCATTTCTTCCACGCCATCGACCAAGAAATATGTGTACTTCAAATTTGACATGACCGGAAATGAGGTCGAAGGAGATCGGTATCGACTACGGATTGCCGCCAAAAAAGGCACATCGAATATCGATACAGAGTTGTCTCTTTACGGTTTGAATAAAACAGACTGGAGCGAATCATCGTTAACCTGGTCGAATGCCCCGGTCCAAAGTCTCAGCGAAAGTTCGCTGCTTGGCACATTCCAGGTCACGGCAGATCGTAGTGGAAGCCCGGCCGTCTATGAAGTGGATGTAACCGATTATTTGAAGAGTCGCCCAGATGCGGATCAGGTTGCATTTTTGCTCGCGGATGCGGGATCAACAGGTGTTTCCGTGAACGTATACACCAAGGAAGCCAACGGAACGAGCAATCCGCGTCCACAGTTATCTGTTATCTCATTAATCGAAGATGGAAGCGACACACGCGCGCCAGAATGGCAGCAGGAAGCTGAGCTTGAGATTCGCAACTGGGGAACGGAGTTTGCAGAACTGAGATGGCCCGCTGCCAGTGATGATACAGCTGTATCTGCCTACCGGATTTATCGAGATGGAGTTATGCTGGCTGAACAAGGTAAGCAGTCATTTCGTGACAGCGGACTTGCAGCCGAAACATCGTACACGTTTCAAGTGAGGGCGATTGATGAAGCCGGCAACGTCAGCAGTGCTCTATCAACCGGTATGACCACCCTTGCGGTTCCGGTATCGTCCCTGCCTGTTGCCTCCGTCTCGGCAAGCGGTAGCGACGGCAACCTGGCGACCAATACCCTCGACAATAACAGTTATACACGCTGGTCAGTTGCCGGAGAGGGGCAATGGATCATGTATGATCTGGGTCAGGTTCAGCAAGTGAGCTATGTTGGGATTGGTTTTTACAAAGGGGATGTCCGAAAGACCTTCTTTGAGATAGACACGTCTGTTGACGGGAATCATTGGACCCAGGTATATGGCGGCGAAAGCAGTGGGGATACAACCGAAATGCAGGCATTTGATATCCCGGACACTTCTGCACGTTATGTACGGATCACCGGGCATGGCAATTCTGATTCAAGTATTTACACGAGTCTGACCGATGTGCATCTGTATGCCCCTTATGCAGGGGGAGGAACGCCTGTTGCCCTGATTCCATACATTGAGCCACAACCACCCGAAGGGACGGTGCCCTTTATCGCTCCAGGACTGACGGAGACAGATGGAGCACCGCATACTATCCATTCTCCTCATGCTGTAACCGGACGTACGATTGATGTACGGGATTACGGAGCAGATCTGGCTGATCATACGAGTGATGACCGACCCGCAATACAGGCTGCTATTGATGAGGCGAACGCTGGTGATGAAGTGTTTTTGCCTGATGGAGTGTACAATTTGTTGTCCGGGCCGGATGGAACCACCAACCTGAAGCTCAAATCCGGGGTGAATCTGAGAGGAGAGAGCAGTGGCGGAACCGTGCTCAAGACATCGCTGGATCAGGTGACGGGCAGCGCGGTCCTGAAAGCATCGGCTCAGCACAGCATTCTCGTATCCAATATGACCATAACATCATCTTGGTCTGGCAGCTACACAACCGATCACAAATCCAACAATCCCTCCGCAGGGGGGCCGGATAGCCTAATTCACATCGCCAACTATGGTGAGGCTCCATCGTATGACATTACGATCGACGGCGTAATTGTGGAGAAATTCAAACGAATGGCGATCCGCATCGAACACAGCCGAGATGTCGTTGTGAAGCATGCAACATTCCGTAATGCAACAGATCTGGGCCCTGGGGGTTCAGGCTACGGAATTTCCATTCAGGGAACGGCCAAGACTGATCGACTCGGTTTTGACAATGATACGTTATGGAATGTGGTTGAGGATAGTACGTTTGAGGGCCCTTATCTCAGACATGGAGCGTTGATTCAGTTTGTCGCTCATAACAACGTGCTGCGTGGCAATACATTTAACGGAACCAAGCTGGATGCTATTGATCTTCATGGTGAACTGGAGTATTTGAATGAAATCTCCGGCAATGTCATTACGGATGTGCTGACAGGCGCAGGGATTGGACTTGGCAATACAGGGGGTTCAGCACCCAGCAATCACAGCAAGTCGGGTAAAGGAAACTACATTCATGACAACACGATCAGGAACAGCCAAATCGGCATTTCGGTAACTATGGGCACCCCCGATACTCTAATCGAGGATAACCTCATCGAGAATACAACCACGATTGCAGATGCGGCAGGAATCAAAGTGTTGAATGGACCGGGTACGGTGATTCGAGGCAATGTGATCCGTAACAATACCGCAAGCGGATACTGGGGCGTGCGTCTTGAACGCGACAAAGGCGATGCCGGAGCCGGCAATATTGGCGAAGGTAACCCCGAGAATGTGTTGATTGAAAATAACCGAATCGAAGGGAACACAAACGGAATCGGACTCTTTGCCGGAGTCGGCATCCTAATGAAGGCCAACGTTCTAAACAATGTAGATGAGGACTACTACAAAGCAGCAGGTGTGACCGTTACCGAGCTATAAAGGATCAGAACAAGTAGCCTGGCAGGCGTCTATATAAGTTGAAGCTCAATTGTACACCATCCTGCAATCGGAGTGATAAGGTGTACCATTTATAGTTCAACTTATGTAGCCTGATGGGCTACTTTTTGTTGTGGATCATTGATTTAAGATTCATTAAAGGTTTGTCCTCTACCATGGTTTCATAAGCCTACGTTGCTTAACAGAAACCAATAAGGAGGATTCATCATTTGAATAGTTTACTACGTAAAGTTGCAGTAACGGCCTTGTCCGTGACGATGGTAACATCATCTTCTTTTGTTTTGCTAGGAAGCCCGAACGCTGCGTTTGCCGCTGAGGATACAACTACCAGCACAGGTGTCACTCAAGCCTATGAATCGTTGTTCCAAACGGACAACATCATTGATGTGAATGTTACGATTGATGATGCAGACTGGAAGAGCATGCTCGAAAGCCCGCTGGATAAGGATTATAAGAAGGTAAGTGTGGAAGTGGACGGCAACAAGCTGGATAACGTTGGTTTCTCCACCAAGGGTAATCTGACGTTGAAATCCGTAGCCTCGATGCAAGATTCCGACCGTTACAGCTTCAGACTGAAGTTCGATAAATACGACAAAACACAAACCCTGCTTGGTCTGGATAAAATGGTCCTGAACAACAACTACGCCGATCCATCGTACATGCGTGAAGTTCTTCATTATGAAGCGCTGCGCAGCATTGGCATGGATGTACCGATGACGAACTACGTTAATCTGTATATCAACGGCGAACTGGTTGGTTTCTATACCGGGGTCGAAGCAGTAGATGACAGCTACCTGGAACGCAATTACGGCGAAGATTATGAGGACGGTGTCCTCTACGATACGGAGGAGAAGAGTTATCTGCAGTATTCAGAAGGCAGTGACTACAGCACCATCACCGAAGATTTGGGTACGGACGAGAATAAAACCAAGCTCAAAAACTTCATCAAAACGCTGAACGACATGCCTGAAGGTGAAAAAGGCGATATCGAGAGTGTGCTGGACGTGGATTCGGCACTGAAATATATCGCGGGCAACATGGTCTTTGGCAACTATGATAGCTATAGCGGTGACAAAGGGCATAACTACATGCTCTACGGCGACGCAGATGGCAAATTCACCGTTGTCCCTTGGGACTTTAACATGTCTTTTAATGGATACGCCGGTGGAGGCGGACGTGGAACAACAACAACTGGATCAACGATGACCAACACCAACGCAACGAACGTATCTGTGGACGAGCCAGTACTGGGCATTAGCATGGAAAATGTACCGATGATCAACAACCTGCTGGCTGTGCCTGAGTATAAGGAAAAATACTTGAGCTACGTCAATGAGTTAACGGACTATCTGGAAGACATTCAGGACCGTATCACAGATCTGGCTGACATCATTCGTCCATATGTAGAAGCAGATCCAACGAAGTTCTACACAGCAGAGCAGTTTGAATCCAACATCGCATATTCAGCCAACGCTGATGCAGCAGGCGGTATGGGTGGCATGGGTGGTACACCACCAGAAGGATTCGAAGGTATGACACCGCCAGAGGGCATGGAAGGTATGACGCCTCCGGAAGGTTTTGAAGGCATGACACCTCCCGATGGTACGACACCGCCGGATGGCACAACAGGAACGGGAACAACAGCCAGCACAGGCAATACCCAGACACGTCCTGGCGGTAACTTTGGCGGAGGTATGGGCTCCATGGCAGCGGGATCGCTGACGACGTTTGCCCTGAACCGACTTGCCAATCTGCAAGAGCAGCTTGGACGTGAAGTAACACCTCTGCCTGAGACTTCGGAAGATACAGGTACGGATACCGGAACAGGAACAACAGACAAAGCGATTACGGTAACCCTGGATGGCCAAGCGATTACGTTCCCGGATCAGGACCCGTTAGAGCAAAACGGACGAGTTATGGTACCTGTGAACGCCATCCTTGAAGCTTTGGGTGCAGAAGTAACGTGGGACAAAACAGCGAAAACGGTAACAGCCGTTCTGAATGACCAGACGCTTGTGCTCCAGATCGGAAGCAGCACGGCAACGGTGAATAGTGAAACGCTCGAAATTGATGCACCAGCCATTATCAAGAACAGTCGCACACTTGTACCGGTACGCTTCATCTCTGAAGGACTGGGACTGACCGTGGATTGGGATCAAACGGCTGCAAAAGTAAGTCTTACATCTAAATAATCAGGATGGAATAAAAGGGATTCGATGAGCACATCGAGTCCCTTTTTTTTGTTCGTCTCATTCCTCTAAGACATCTTCTTTTCTTGCAAGAGTTTTACCACAGCCCGTAACAACAAATAGTTGAATGTGACTATTGATCAATAATTCTTTAGGATAGGTCATTGAATCAAACCGTGAGAAACCTTACTTTTAAATAACAAAAGAAAACGCTAACAAAGCAGAAGGAGTGGTGTTTCGATATGCGATGTCTGGGAAGTTTCACCGTGCAATTTTAGGACAGATTCAGGTTTGGGTTGGTCATAGGATCTTTGTATTAAATAAGGATTGATCAGTAATCCCCTCCCCCGTTTTTCGAATGTAGTCAGGATGTTAAATTCATTCATCGGGTTATAACATTAGCCATGGCCTAAGTACAAAGGAGGATAAATATGAGAAGATTTTCAGCCATTCTATTCATCGGGATATTAATGACAGCGCTCACAGCTTGCGGAGGAAACGGTAATCAGGCGGAGGAAAACCCTGGGGGCAGTTCTAATCCGGGTGGGCAGGAAATTTCCGGCGACCTTACCATTTTCGGGTGGGGCGGCGGTGAGGAGCTCCAGTCCCGGAAGGAAGCAACTAAAATTTTCAAGAAACTCTATCCAAAAGTGAAGGTGCATGAAGTTTGGCTCCCGGCAGATAACATCGATGTTAAGTTGGATGCAGCTCTCGCTGCGGGAAATGCTGGTGATGTGATTATGATGTCCCCGGACTGGAAAGGGCTAAGGTCTAAATGGTTCGAAGATTTAAACCCTTATATTGAAAAGGATCAATTAGACCTGGAAGCTTTGTTTACGCAGGGAGTTGACGGAGGATATGTTGATCCGGACGGTACACGCAAAGGTATGCCGACAACAGCCTCGGATTTTATGATTGCGTACAATAAAGACATCTTTGACAAGGCGGGGATCCCTTATCCAACAAATGACTGGACTTGGGATGATTTTTCGGCAACAGCCAAACAGATCTCGTCGGGTGAAGGAGTAAACCGGGTCTACGGTATTGTGTCCCACTGGATTTTGCAAAGCTTTGCTCCATTTATATACGGAGGGATGCCATATAACGAGGATTGGACCAAACAGACTTTGGATGATCCCAATACGCTTAAGGGGTACCAATTGTTTGGCGACCTGGTGAACGCAAAAGCAATGCCGGATGATGCTGCTGCCAAGAGCATGCCCATGGATCAAATGTTCGCTGCAGGCAAGGCTGCGATGTATCCGCTAGGTGTGTTTGAAGCTTCGACGATTTCCAAAAATATTGGATCAAATTTCAAATGGGGAATTGTGATGCCTCCAAAAGATCCGTCCGGAAAGACAGTCAACATTAAATTTCAGACCGGCTTCGCCATGAATAAAGATTCTAAAAATAAAGAAGCGGCTTGGGCTTATATAAAAACAGTATCCCTGAATAAAGAGGTAGGCGAATTGTACAGCAAGGTAAATCTTCCTGCGGCGAAAGAATCGGCT
This sequence comes from Paenibacillus sp. E222, assembly GCF_013401555.1. NCBI lineage: Bacteria > Bacillati > Bacillota > Bacilli > Caryophanales > Paenibacillaceae > Paenibacillus > Paenibacillus sp. E222. The sequence goes on along the minus strand of NZ_CP058552.1, from coordinate 7,401,242 downwards.
GAAAGTACGTTTGCCAACTTGAAAATTGAAGGTACAGATATCTCCATGGTGGATTTTGTAACTGGACTGCAGGATGCCATAACTTTCCCTTGGGGAGGCTCCATTGCTAAGGCAGGGGATCTTTACAAGCAGACCTGGCAGCAGGTCACCGTTCAGGGGAAATCGGCTGAGGAAGCCGCTAAAGCCTATACCTCACAAATTCAGGCCGCTCTTGACTCGATCCATCAAAACAAATAATAGAAGAACAATGTACGGTTTGTTTAACAATGGGGGGGCAGTCCCCCCATCTCTATCATAATCGGTCTTGCAAATGCAGGCATTTATGGAGGCGAAAGAATGAAGGCTCGAAACATTAGCATTGAAAAAAGGGAGGAAAAATCATTTTTCCTCTTTATCTCGCCATGGCTTTTGGGCTTTTTAATATTCACTTTATATCCCATGGTTTATTCCATCATTCTGGTTTTCACAAATATGGATATGACCGGCTCAGGTCAATTTATTGGCTTAGATAATATCGTCAGAGCCTTTACACAGGACCCACTATTTTACCGTTCGTTGCTGAATACGCTATATTTTGTGTTGGTTTCCGTTCCGGCCAGCTTGCTCTTGTCCTTTCTGATTGCTCTTCTGCTTAATCAAAAAATTAAGGGGGTTGGTTTTTTTCGAACCAGCTTTTATATCCCTTATATCACATCCGGCGTTGCGGTTACCTTGCTTTGGGGGTGGATTTTTAATGCTCAATACGGACTCGTTAACTATTTCCTTTCTCTATTCGGCATTACAGGACCGAACTGGTTAAGCGATACCAAATGGGCGATGCCGGCAATTATTATTATGGGGGTCTGGACCATCGGGAATTCCATTATCATTACACTTGCGGGGCTGCAGGATATTCCGGAAGCCCTATATGAGAGTGCTGAAATGGATGGAGCGAGCAGTTTAGTGAAAATTACGCGGATTACTCTGCCTCTGATAACGCCTACGCTTTATTTTAATCTGATCATGGGGATTATCGGTGGTTTTCAAATCTTTATGCAACCTTTCATCCTGACCGAAGGCGGCCCAAGTTACTCCACCTATACTTACATGATGCATATTTATAACAGCGGATTTAAATATAACGAGATGGGTTACGCCTCAACTTTGGCCTGGTTATTATTCTTAGTTATTATGCTCATCACTCTAATCGTAAACCGGACCTCCAGACACTGGGTTTATTACGATAACTAATTTGGGAGGTGCAGCCATGGAGGCTTATTATAAAAGTAAAAGAACCAGCGATCGAATCAGAGTCAGCTTGAGTTATATAATACTGACAATTGTTGCAGTCGTTTTTATCTTTCCGTTTATATGGATGCTTTCCACCGCCTTTAAAATCCCCTCGGAAGCCTATACGCTGCCTCCCAAAATCATCCCGGGAACTTTTACGTGGGATAATTTCATTCAGGGTTGGCAGTATGCGGATTTCACACGGTATACATGGAATACCTTAATCGTAACGGGACTGGCAACGTTTGGAACGGTTCTTTCCGCTTCATTTGTAGCCTTTGGCTTTGCACGCTTCAAATCCAGATACAGCGGGTTGTTATTTACCGTCGTGCTTGCTACCATGATGCTCCCCAGTCAGGTGACTCTCATTCCTACGTATCTGTTGTTCACCAAACTTGGCTGGCTTGATACGTTGATGCCTCTGATCATTCCCTCCTTTTTTGGGGGAGGAGCATTTAACATTTTCCTTCTCAGACAATTCTTCAAAACCATTCCGAAAGATCTGGATGAAGCCGCCTATATTGACGGTGCAAATGCCTTCCAGATTTATTACAAAATACTGCTGCCAGCCATCAAACCGGCTTTGATTACGGTTGGTCTCATGTCAATTACCTTTCACTGGAATGACTACATGTCTCCGTTAATTTATTTGAATAGCGATGAGAATTTTACATTGGCTATCGGTTTGCAGTTCTTTCAGAATTCTTTTGGCTCTTCCCAAATACAGATGCTGATGGCGGTTTCCTTGATTACAGTGATCCCCGTGCTGATTCTCTTCTTCATCGGACAAAAGTATTTTATTCAGGGGATTACGATGACGGGAATCAAGGGTTGACCCCATCGAAATCGGCTGTGCCAACAGGCAAGTCGACGATCCGTTTGTGAAATCTCTTTGGTGTCGAACCAGTCACTTGTTTGAACTGCCTGCAAAAATGCTCTACATTACGGTAACCGCAGCGGTCTGCAATCTCTGAAACCGTGTAGAGGTTATGTCGAAGGTATTCTTTGGCTAAGCGAATTCGACTATGAATAACATCATCCATACACGAGAGGCCAAACAATTTCTTGTAAATGAATTGCAGGTATCCCGGACTGATGCTAATGATTTTAGCCATTTCCGATATGGTCCAAGGGTGGCTGGGATTATTGTGGACGGCCGCCCGAAGTTTTAAAAGATTATAGTGTTGAGGACTAATCTTTTCTTGAAAGTAAGACTCAAGCAGTTTATTGAACAGGGTCCGGAGCAGACAATCTATGGATGATTCCCTGTAATCTTTTTTGAATGAATTCTCTATGACAAGCAGTTGGAATAGCATGTGGCAATATTCGGGGTCATCCAAAGGAAAAGGTTTGCCAAATGGAAGCGAGGTTTCGGTCACGTAAGGCTCATCGCTTTCAAAACGAATCCAATCATTAATATATTGCTCTCCACAAGCCCGATAATACACTTTTTGATGCGGTTCAAAAAAAACGGCACAATGGGGAGGGTAATCCTTCAGTTTTCCATCTACCCAGAACTGAGCAGGAGTCTGTGTAATAACCAAAAGCCAGCAGTTGTGCCCTTCGGGAATATCAAAAACAAAATTGCTGTTATGTGCAGCGTCATACTCAACGTAAAAAATGTTTGTCATTGTCTTCACCTTATTATTAGAGTTGAAAAGTCAGTAAGCGTTTTAGTTGTTTTCTATTATACGGGATTTATTTTCAAATCATATTGCCTAATTACTTTTGCGAGGAGTGCAGCTTGAATGAAGAAACAGGGGTTAAATCCATACCTTCCATCCTGGGAGTACGTTCCTGATAGTGAGCCTTATGTATTTGACGGCAGAGTTTATGTGTATGGTTCGCATGATCGATTTAACGGACATGTCTTTTGCTTGAATGACTATGTATGCTGGTCGGCCCCAGTGAATGACCTGGGGAATTGGCGAAATGAAGGTGTGATCTACCGAAAAACAGATGATCCGCTGAATCCGGATGCCAGTATGTGCCTCTATGCGCCAGATGTTACGGTAGGTCCTGATGGACGGTATTATCTGTATTATGTGCTGGATAAAGTGCCGGTTGTTTCTGTGGCTGTATGCGATACACCTGCCGGCCAATATGAATTCTACGGTTACGTGAAATATGCCGATGGCACTCGACTGGGAGAAAGAGACGGGGACGAGCCACAATTCGATCCCGGCGTGTTGACTGAAGGGGAGCATACATACCTGTATACCGGCTTCTGTGCGCCCGGGGATCAATCGAGACATGGCGCGATGGTGACGGTGCTTGGTCCGGACATGCTGACGATTGTGGATGAACCCGCATTCGTAGCTCCTAGCCAACCATACAGCAAGGGCAGCGGATTTGAAGGACATGAATTTTTTGAAGCACCTTCCATCCGGAAGAGAGGGGACATCTACTACTTGGTTTATTCCTCTATCGTCATGCATGAATTATGCTATGCTACCAGTACATTTCCAAACAAAGGGTTTGAATATCAGGGCGTTATCGTAAGCAACTGCGATCTTCATATCGACGCCTATAAACCAGCTGACAAGCCGATGTATTATGGCGGGAATAACCATGGCAGCGTTGTGGAGATAAACGGGGACTGGTACATTTTCTATCACCGCCACACCAATGGGGACGCATTTAACCGTCAGGGCTGCGTTGAAAAGATCTCTTTTGAGGAGGACGGAAGCATTCCTCAAGTGGAAATGACTTCCCTCGGCTTGAATGGGGGACCTCTTGAAGGAAAAGGGGAGTACTCGGCTTACCTGGCTTGCAATCTTTTTACGAAAGATGATCAACTGTATACAGGTGGCTTCGGACAGGGAGCGTGGCTGGACAGCCGCTTTCCGAAGATTACTCAGGATGGAAGAGACGGCGATGAAGAGACCGGATATATTGCCAACATGGTTGAATCCGCAACGGCAGGGTTTAAATATTTCGATTGTAACGGAATTCGCCAGGTTAGGATCAAGGTGCGCGGATATTGTAATGGAGTCTTCGAGGTCAAAACGGCCTGGGACGGTCCTGTTCTGGGAGTGATTCCGGTACATTTTACAAATGATTGGAAAAAATACACAGCCGAGATTACCGTTCCGGACGGTAGACAGGCTTTGTATTTTACTTACAGGGGAGCCGGAGGCGCGAGTTTGGCCTCCTTTACATTAGAATAAACCGGCTGAACAGATTCGACGTTTGTAAAGACAGAGCAGCTGCTGATCATTCAGCAGCTGCTTATTTCATGTGAACACTAAAAAGTCAATCATCAGGATGATCGGCTGCCGTTGCCTGCTGGGAATGGCTGCGAAATTCACTTGGCGCGATGCCTGTCCACCGCTTGAACTGACGGCTGAAATGCGCATTGGTTTTATACCCCAGCATCATCGCAATATGGTCAATGTTCAGGTCTGTTTGCTTTAACAGCCGCTGGGCTTCGTTCAACAGGGTTTCGGATAAAAATTTGCGCGGGGCAATGCCGTAGATCTGCCGAAAGATGCGATTGACCTGGGATGGGCTAATGTTCAGTGACTTGGCGATGTCTTGAATCCAGGTTCGCTCGCTCTCCTGAATTTCCCCATGAAGATGGATATATCTTACGGAATCCTCAATGTGCTCGGCAATTTGATGGGCGATGGTTTCTTTTCGGGATAAAGTAACAGATGCTTTTTGAGATAACTGGCCGACCAGGGAGCCAAGCAGTTCAAATACGGCGGCATGAACCTTCATTTGTTTGGAGGAAGACAGCGAGCTCAACAAATGCTCTGTGGCCAGATCATAGAGTGTAGACAGGGAAGAGGACAGACCAATAGCCAGATCGGAATCTGCCGGATAATAGATGTCTTTATAGCGGTTGAGTTCTCTGCAAAAAGAAGTATCGTGTATGCTGAAATGTACGGAAAAATAAGTGAACCCCTGCGGTCCGGCACCGGTGCAGGAATGGGTCATACCAGGACGGATAAACAGAAGGTCGCCAACAGACTGGCTGTATGACTGCCCGTTAACGACCATGTTCATCTGGCCATCCATCATCCAGTGGATTTCATACATCGAATGCTCGTGGGACGGATAAGTCCAGTTGGAATCTACTTTTCGTGCATGCAGCCCCAATAATTGAAAAGACATGCGAACATCGGGCAGACGACCTAAATACACGGCTTCTGAAAGCTTGGTCACAGTAACCCAACCCCCTCGTAATGTTCTATAATCCAACATCTTATCGTTTCGTCTATATCAATTGAACTAACTATTTACACAGAAACGGAGAGGACAGAAAAAACCTGAAAAAGCGAAGCGGTCGCCTTTATCACCGGATTTTCCCCTTGTGAAGAGGGAATCAAAAAAATCTGGGGATAACAGTGATTGGAAGGTTATTCTGTCATCGGAGTGTCCGTGTAAATCATCTTTAGTTCAACTGATATAGATCCATCTTAACAGAAAAAGAATGCGTGAAAAGGGTAAATCGTCGGAGTGATTAGAGCATCGTCATGAACCATAGCTGGTGCTATGGTAGTATTATCAACCCGATGGGGGAGAATGGGGGCAAGCTTGAATGAGAATTATTCGATTTCTGGATGGACAACAGAAGTGGCTGGCAGCCGTTACGGATGATGAAAAAGCGTATCGTTTGCCGCAAGCCGATTTTATGACTTTGATCTATCAAGCAAGAGAGCAGGGAATTTCTCCAGTCCAACTTATTGAAAGCGCTCTTAAGCCGTTGAACGAGCTGACTGACGATTGGACTTCCCTGCATCTAACCACTCCATTGGAAGCTCCGGAAGTATGGGCGGCGGGTGTAACATATCAGCGCAGCCGCGAAGCGCGAAATTATGAAGCCACGGATGGCAAGCTGGATGTGAAGACTTTTTACGATAAGGTTTATGATGCAGAAAGACCGGAGATCTTTTTTAAATCCACAGCTGCCCGCACCGTTGGACCGCATGAGGCAGTCACGCTTCGCAGCGATTCCAATTGGCAGATCCCGGAGCCTGAGCTTGGATTGGTGCTTGCCGCGGATGGCAGCATTGTGGGATACATCGTTGGCAATGACATGAGCTGCCGTGATATCGAAGGGGAAAACCCGCTGTATCTGCCACAAGCAAAAATGTGGCGCAATTCCTGCTCCATAGGTCCGGCCATTCGACTAGCGGAAACGGTGCAGAATCCGTATGCGTTCAGCATCGTCTGCCAGATCTATCGCGAAGGGGAAGTGGTTGTCAAGAGTGAGGCGAGCACGAGTGAATTAAACCGAAAGCTGGATGAGCTGGTTTCCTTTCTGGCTAGGGATAACGATTTGTTTGACGGTACGGTGCTTTTGACAGGCACAAGCATCGTACCACCCAATGATTTTACACTTGAACCTGGGGACCGTATTGAAATATCTATTAGCGATATCGGGACACTCATCAATCCAGTCATTTCAAACTAGTTTATAAGGAGGATGAATGCGATGACCACATTTCAGGTAGAGCAGACATACAGCAATTACATTAACGGAGAATGGGTGAAGGCCACAACCGGTGAGACCGAACCGAGTATTAATCCGGCGAATCGGAAGGAGGTAGTCGGCTACGTCCCCACTTCCGGCGTAGAGGATCTGAACCAGGCTGTTGCAGCGGCGAAGGCAGCAGCCAAGGATTGGCGGAGGTTAACCGGTGCGGAGCGTGGTAACTATCTATTTCAGGCCGCAAACGTCCTGGAACGCCGGGCCGATGAGGTTGCGGAAGCGATGACCAGGGAAATGGGCAAAACCCTTCCTGAAGCCAAAGGAGAGACGATGCGCGGTGTCGCGATCTTAAGGTATTACGCAGGAGAAGGCATGCGCAAAACAGGCGATGTTATTCCTTCGACGGACAGCGAAGCGCTGATGTTTACGACCCGCGTCCCGCTTGGTGTTGTGGGCGTTATTGCTCCGTGGAATTTTCCTGTAGCGATTCCGATTTGGAAGACGGCTCCGGCCTTGATTTACGGCAATACCGTTGTGTTAAAACCGGCACAGGAAACGGCAGTTACTGCGGCTAAAATAATGGAATGTTTTGAAGAGGCGGGTATTCCGGCAGGCGTTCTTAATCTGGTATGTGGCAGAGGCTCGGTGATCGGAAATGCGCTTGCAGAGCATCCGGATGTGGGCGGAATTACATTCACGGGTTCCAATGAAGTGGGAAAGCGCGTCGGCGCAGCAGCACTGGCACGAGGGGCCAAGTATCAACTTGAAATGGGTGGGAAGAACCCGATTATCATCGCGGCAGACGCTGATCTGGATTTGGCTGTTGAGGCCACCATCAGCGGTGGCTTGAAATCGACTGGTCAAAAATGCACGGCCACCAGCAAGGTCATTATTGAACGAAAAATATATGACGCCTTTAAAGAAAAGCTCCTCTCGCAAATTCAGGAAATCCGACTGGGTGATGGCATGGCTTCCGGCAGCTGGATGGGTCCATGTGCAAACGAAGGACAGCTCAACACCGTGCTGAGCTATATTCAAAAAGGACAGGACGAAGGTGCCGTTCTGCTGGCAGGTGGAAAAAGACCGGACGACCCGGGGCTTGCAGAGGGATTTTATGTCCAGCCGACCGTATTTGAAGGTGTCGAATCGCACATGTCCATCGCCCGGGAAGAAATCTTCGGCCCGGTACTTGCTTTAATGCCAGTGGATTCCCTGGAAGAAGCTATAGAGGTGGCTAATGACACCGATTATGGTTTAAGTGCTTCCATTTATACTCAAAATGTTGGAGCTATGCTGTCTTTCATCCGGGATATGGATGCAGGATTGGTCAGAATCAATGCGGAAACGGCTGGCGTAGAGCTGCAGGCTCCGTTCGGTGGAATGAAGATGTCTAGCTCGCATTCCAGGGAACAGGGCCAAGCGGCTATCGAGTTTTTCACCGCCATCAAAACCGTCTTCGTGAAGTCATAAACATTGGGAGGCTACCATGTACGAACAGATTACGTCGATTATGGGGGAGACGGCATCCAACTGCTTCGATATCATAGCACATGCTCCAGGGGCTGCCGGAAGTCTTCCTTTAACGGATGATTTGCTGCGAAATGCTCCAAGCGGCGACTTGTTCGGCATGTCTCAAAATGTTGGAATGGGCTGGAAACCCGGGGAATTGAACGGTAAACAGTTTCTGATCTTAAGTACACAAGGCGGCATACGCAATGAGGACGGCAGCCCGGCAGCACTTGGTTACCATACGGGCCACTGGGAGGTCGGCCTGCTGATGAAGGCTGCTGCAGAAGAGCTGTCAAGCCGGGGAGGAATCCCGTTTGCCGGATATGTCAGCGATCCGTGTGACGGTAGATCACAGGGAACGACCGGAATGTTCGACTCGCTTCCCTACCGTAACGATGCCGCTATGGTGTTTCGCCGACTGATTCGCTCCCTGCCGACGCGTAAAGGCGTGCTTGGTGTCGCAACGTGTGACAAAGGTCTGCCAGCGATGATGCTCGCGCTTGCCGGTATGCCGCAATTGCCTGGCGTAATCGTTCCCGGTGGCGTCACACTTCCGCCTATAGATGGAGAGGACGCGGGTAAAATTCAGACCATCGGCGCACGATACGTCAACGGGGAAATCTCTCTGGAAATGGCATCGGATTTAGGATGTCGGGCTTGCGCTACACCTGGAGGAGGCTGTCAGTTTCTAGGTACTGCGGCAACAGCCCAGGTCGTAGCTGAGGCCATGGGCATGACGGTGCCGCATGCCGCGCTTGCACCTTCCGGGCAGCCCATCTGGATCGAAATGGCGCGCCAATCCGCACGCGCACTGATCCACATGGAATCCCAGGGGATGAAGATGGCGGACATTGTCACAGAAGCGTCGATTCGCAATGCCATGACCGTTCATGCTGCGTTTGGCGGTTCAACCAATCTGCTTCTTCACATACCGGCTATTGCTCATGCGGCTAGTTTAACCGTGCCTGCGGTACAGGACTGGATACAGGTCAACAAAAATGTTCCGAGACTGGTTAGTGCCCTGCCGAACGGACCGATCTTCTACCCGACCATCCGGGTTTTTCAGGCAGGAGGCGTACCGGAGGTCATGCTCCACCTCAGACAGCTCGGCCTGCTGGATGAGTCTGTACCGACAGTTACAGGTACGTCATTGGGTCAAGTGCTTGATTGGTGGGAATCGTCAGAACGCCGTCATCTCATGCGGAAGCAATTGAAAGAGCAGGATGGCATTGATCCGGACAGTGTCATCATGAGTATGGAACACTCGCAGCGTCTTGGAATTTCTTCGACCGTGACATTTCCAACCGGGAATATCGCTCCTGAAGGTTCTGTGATCAAATCCACATCTATTGACCCTGCTGTGCTGGATGAGCATGGCGTATATCGTCATCGTGGCAGAGCCAAGGTGTTTACCACCGAGCGTGAGGCGATCCATGCGATTAAGACTGGCGGTATTCTGGCTGGCGACGTTGTTGTGCTTCTCGGACGAGGTCCAACGGGGACCGGCATGGAAGAGACGTACCAGCTGACGTCTGCGCTCAAGCATTTGTCTTTTGGTAAATACGTGTCCCTCATTACCGATGCCCGGTTTTCTGGTGTTTCCACCGGAGCGTGTATTGGCCATGTTGGACCCGAAGGACTGGCAGGCGGACCGATTGGCAAGCTACGGAACGGAGACTTAATTGACATCGTCGTGGATCGCAATACACTGGAGGGCAGCATTAACTTTGTCGGAGAAGGAGAGACGGAGGTTTCACCGGAAGAAGGTGCTCTTACTCTGGCACAAAGGTCTTTCCATCCGGATATGCGACCTGATGAAGCTCTGCCGGATGATACCCGGCTGTGGGCTGCGCTGCAATCCGTCAGCGGTGGGACATGGAGAGGAAATGTGTACGATGTAGAGCGGATCATAACCGCCTTGGAAGCTGGTAAAAAAGCGTTAGGCTGGTATTGAAATCAACCTTTGTTGATTACCTATCATTACTTTCATACCGGAGGTTTCTTACATGAATATGATCACGAACCCCATTCTTCGCGGTTTTCATCCCGATCCGTCTATATGCAGGGCGGGGGAAGATTATTATATCGCCACCTCCACCTTTGAATGGTTCCCTGGTGTTCGGATACAACATTCAAGGGATCTGGTTCATTGGCGGCCGATCGCTTCTCCACTGACCCGTGTAACGCAATTGAACATGGAGGGCAACATTAACTCCGGCGGTGTATGGGCACCCTGCCTTAGCTATGACAACGGTTTATTTTACCTAATCTACACAGATGTCAAAAGCCGGGTAGGCGCTTTTAAAGATACCCACAATTACCTTGTGACAGCAACAGATATTGAAGGGCCCTGGTCCGAACCGGTGTATCTGAACAGCAGCGGTTTTGATCCTTCCTTATTTCATGATGAAGACGGACGGAAGTGGCTGGTCAATATGATCTGGGATCATCGTAAGGGTAAAAACCGGTTTGCAGGCATCGTTCTTCAGGAATATTCTGTCCGAGAACAACAGATGGTCGGGCCTGCAGTTAACATATTTAAAGGAACGGAACTAGGACTGACGGAAGCGCCGCATCTGTATAAGCACAAGGACTATTATTATTTAATAACGGCTGAAGGGGGAACCGGTTATGAGCATGCGGTTACGGTTTCACGTTCCCGTACGTTACAAGGCCCTTATGAGGTCGATCCTGATAGTCCCATCCTCACTTCATACGGCAGGCCGGAACTAGATCTGCAAAAGGCCGGTCACGGCAGCCTCGTCGAAACGCACACCGGCGAGTGGTACATGGCTCATCTGGTCGGGCGGCCCATCAATCAAAAATATTGCATACTTGGACGCGAGACGGCGCTTCAGCAGTGCACTTGGAGCGAGGACGGCTGGCTGAGGCTTGCGAGTGGAGATCGTTATCCAGAGGTTCAGGTGCCCGCACCGAAGATCACGGCACATCCATTTGAACCAGCAGCAGAAATGGACCACTTTGATCAATTCGAGCTTCAGAACGATTGGAATACACTTCGTATACCACCCGATCCGACTTGGCTCAGCCTGACAGAACGTCCCGGTTACTTGCGCTTGCACGGAATGGAGTCTATGAGTTCGACGCACAGGCAGAGCATGGTCGCCCGGAGATTGCAGGCGTTTGAGTGTGAAGCTGAAACTTGTCTGGAATTTGCGCCGGACCATCCACAGCAAATGGCAGGACTGATTCTGTACTACGATACCAAAGACTATCTTTATTTACGGGTTACTTGTCATGAAGAGAAGGGATTGTGCTTGGGCATTATTCAGTCCAGGTACGGGATATACGACGAACTGCTGCTGGAGGATATTCCGTTAGAATCAGTGAACAAAATCCGCTTAAAGGTTGTGGTCAATCACGATCGTGCCTGCTTTTACTATGCGTTAGATGATGATCCATCCTGGTGTCGGGTAAGCGGGTGGCTTGATATCACACATCTGTCTGATGAATCTCCGGAATATATCCGGTTTACCGGTACCTATATCGGTCTCTGTGTGCAGGATCTTGGCGGGACCCGTAAACACGCTGATTTCGATTACTTTGTGTATAAAGAAATGAACAACCAAACGGTAAGAGTGATAGATAGAACTCCGTCCGTTTAAAATCTAATATCTGTTACAATGGTGGAAAAGGAGGGAATATATATGGCTCCCGATAAAACAAAACTTTTCCCTAACGACAATATTCGTACCGTTTGTTACATTCAAAATTTGCCGCCGCGCTCTAATGTGCTGATCGGTGATTATACGTACTATAGTGACAACAGTCGTCCACCCGAGCAATTTTATGACCGCATTCAGCATCATTATGATTTCCTGGGTGATCGTCTGGTGATCGGTAAGTTTTGTGCAATTGCCGAAGGCGTGACATTCATTATGAATGGTGCCAATCATCGGATGGAGGGCATGACGACCTATCCCTTCAATATTTTTGGTGGTGGTTGGGAGAGAGTGACCCCTACGCTGGATCAGCTGCCTTTTAAGGGAGACACTGTATTGGGGAATGACGTCTGGATTGGTCAAAATGTAACCATCATGCCGGGTGTCACGATTGGAGACGGTGCCATCGTTGCTTCCAATGCGACAGTCACCAAGGATATCGAGCCTTACACCATCGGGGGTGGCAATCCGGCCAAGCCGATCAAAAAGCGCTTTGACGACGAGATCATTGCTTTGCTGCTGGAACTAAAATGGTGGGATCAGGATGAGGTGTGGTTGGACACTCATTTGGAACGACTGGTCTCTACATATGATCGGCAGACATTGCGTGAGCTTTTGAAGAGCAAGTAGGTTGGTGTACGAGAATTAATGTGCAAAAACGAGACTATGGCTGGTTCCTTACGGAGCCAGTTTTTTATTTTGCCTGACTGACCTTGAGCATGGACATACAACTCAGCACGACTTTGCCCTAAGCGGGGAAATGCAGCACTGCGGGGTATCTGCCTGTTTATCATGGACTCGGGAAGTGAACAGCTTGCAGGTACATTTTGAACAGTTGGTAGAAGAAAACAACTTTAAAGCTAAACTCCAAAACAGCTGCACTGTCCATTCAGGACAGCGCAGCTGTTTTGTTCTGCCGGAGGAGAGGGTTGCGTATCCCAAGCTAAACCCCTGGATGGAAAAGATGAATTGAGCCAATCCATCCGCAGGTGGACTTAACTCCCGCTGAATTCGGCTACACTGATTGTAGATCAGAGAACACGTGAAGAAGGTGAGGAAACAAACATGATGAATCTTGTGATAATAGCCGTCATTGTTCTATTGTTATCTTTAAGGGAGAAGGAAGTGAAGACATCCCGTTTATGGGTCTTTCCAGCAATCATTGCGTATTGGGTGCTTTCGAGCGTAGTAAATACACCATTAACAGTAGGCAATATCCTGTTATATATTGTTTTTCTCCTCATCGGTTGCGGGATTGGTGCGTGGCGGGTACATCTGGAGCAGCTTCGAGTCCATCCAACTACAGGTAAATTGATGTCCAGGGGATCGCTGGCGAGCAGCTTGCTCCTGATCGTGGTTATGGTGCTGAGACAGCTCGCCAGCCAATGGGATGTGCATCATACGGTGGTTTCACTGAGCAGTGCTTTGTTGTTTCTGCCTCTGGGAAGCATCGTTGCCCGGCGCTATTTTCTGTATGCCAAAATCCAGCGTTTTCAAGGCAGAGGTGTATAATCGTTTCAAACTTTAGGATTAGAAAGGAAAGCTATGCAGAACGATTCGAAATGGATGCAGATTCAAAAGGTGGTACTGGATCATATAGCAGATATTATTTTAACGGTGCTGCTGCTTTACAGTCTGATCGAGCCCTTCAAAGAATTGGCGTGGGTCGAGTTGAGTGTAGGACTGATCGTAAGGCTGCCCTACCTTATGTTGGTTTGGGTTCCGCAGTCACTTCGAAATGAGCGGATGCGAACGTTAGGGATATTGGCGATTTGGATGGTGACGCTGCTCTATGCCCAGTTCTTCCAGGCCGAGTATCGTATCTTTGAATTAACCTTTTATCTCATCGGATATACTGCGCTGAAATTGCCCATCCATCGTTCTTCGTTGCTTGGCATCATTATCATCATCGGGAATGCGGCGCTGCTCTATGTGGATCAATACGAACCCAATCAGATTCTGGTGTATTCGATGGCTCACGCTGGAACCTATATTCTATGCTGGGCTGCGAGAATCAGACGGGAAAGCAGACAGGACAGCAAACGACATTATGAGGAATTGCAGAAGATGCACGCTGAACTGACACATGCCCATCGGGAGCTTCAGGATACACATCAGGAGTTGGAGCAGGCTACCGTGCGATTGATGCAGTATGCCGTACTTGAAGAACGAAGCCGGATCTCGATGGATTTGCACGACAGTGTTGGCAACCGATTGACCTCCATTATTGTTCAGCTTCAGGCATTGCCGTATATGATGAAGATGGACGCAGCAGAAGCGGACAAAGCGATGGGGACGGTGCTTGAAGTAGTCAGACAATGTCTCCAGGAGGTTCGGACCGTTGCTCATCAGATGGGCAGCAATGAAGCAGGCCTCGGGCTGGTCGCCTTGACGAGTCTGGTGAATGAGATACGGGAGATGGCAGGTTTTACGATCAAACTCACTCCCCAAGAGCAGACGAGTCATTGGACGCCAGAAACGTCCGAATTATTGTATCGTGTACTTCAGGAGGCGTTAACGAATATTATTCGTCATGCCCAGGCTTCGCAAGTGAAGGTGAACATCCTGGAGAAGGAGCAGCAGCTGCATATGATTGTGGAGGATAACGGAATGTATCGCAAAGAAAATCCGATCTCTCCCGGTTTCGGACTATCAAGTATGAGAGCAAGATGCGAAAGGGCAGGCGGTTCCTTATCGATTGATGCAGTCGATCCACATGGAATGAGGTTAACCCTTACCATTCCTCAAGATGTGAAGGAGATTATGGGAGGTGATGAACAGTAATGGAGCAGGACATACAGGAAATACGTGTACTCCTCGTAGATGACCAGCATCTGGTCCGGCATGGTTTACGTTTTATTATTAATGCACAGCAGGATATGGAAGTGGTAGGCGAAGCGGGCGGGGGACATGAAGCAGTCCGTCTGGCAGCAGAGGTTCGTCCACATGTCGTATTGATGGATGTGCAGATGGAAGCAGGAGACGGACTGAAAGCGACAGCGGAGCTAATGAAGATACTGCCTGACTGCAAAGTGGTGATCCTGACCACATTCGATCATGAGGATTATGTGTACAAAGGAATACGTGCCGGAGCTGTCGGTTACCTGCTTAAGGATGCGGCGCCGAACGAACTCGTTGATGCGGTTCGTGCTGCATACCGGGGGGAGGCGATCTACCGCACGGCTGTGGCAGCCAAGGTGATCGGTCTCGCCATTCGTTCAACCCCGAGTCATTCGGATTCGGTGAAGGAAACAGTAGCATATGAAGCATTGCCGGAACCGTTTACCGGACGGGAATTGGAGGTTTTGCAGCAGATGGCCTATGGATTACGGAATGAGGAGATTGCTCGCAAGCTTTTTATCGGAGAGAGTACAGTCAAGACGCATGTGCATCGTATTTTGCAAAAAATTCAGGTGGAAGACCGCACACAGGCGGTCGTCTTTGCCATTCGTAATGGATTCGTCAAGTAAACCGTTCTTGATCTAATGGGGAGTAATAATCAATCATAATTCAGCAAATAACCAGCTGCTTCTTGCGGAGTTGGTTATTTCGTGTGTCCGTATAAATAATGTCTCAAAATTGAGAAAAGAGATGGAATGTTTGGTGTGAGATAAGTCATAGAATAACTTTAAGTAAGCGCTTCCAATAACATCAATATGAATTCACGGAGGGGTTCAGAATGCGATTTAAAAGAGCTGCCACACCGCTCGTCGCTCTGTTCATGTCGGTCACATTGTTTGCCGGTTGCCAAAGTGTTCAGCCACCATCTGTAAGTGAACCACAAGGGACGGTGGATACACCCACCACGACAACCCAGAACGAACCTGCACCACAGACCAACAAGGAAACACCACGTAATGAGACCTTGTATATCAACGGGCTGCAATGGGGGCCACCAACCAACTTCAATCTGTTGAGCGGAAATCCCGCATTTCCAGTGAATTACGGCAACTCCAGGGAACTGGTGTACGAGACGTTGTTCATGGTGAACCAGCTGGACGGCGGTCTTGAACCGCTCTTGGGCAAGTCGTATGAATGGACAGATGAAACCACTCTGCGTATCGAGCTGAATGCGGATGCGAAGTGGAGCGACGGAACGGCTTTTACGGCAGATGATGTTGTATATACCTATGAACTGGGCAAAAAATACGATATCAACTGGAGCAGCTTCTGGACCTACATCAGTGAAGTGAAAGCGGATGGAGAGCAAGCTGTGGAAATTAAGCTGAACCCCGATAACCCTAACAAGCTGACCGTACTGGACAGCATTGAACTGATCCCGATGCTGCCGAAGCATATCTGGGAAGAGATCGAGAAGAAGAACAATAATGATCTGACCGCGATTCGCAAAGAGGTTAATGATAATCCGGTGGGAACCGGAGCCTATAAGCTTCACTTTTACAACGACCAGAAAATTACGATTGTCCGTGACGACAACTACTGGGGACAGAAATTGTTCGGCAAGCTGCCTGCACCGAAGTACATCACTCACGTGATCTACAAGGATAATGCCGCAGGTGATCTGGCGTTCAAAAGTGGGCAAGTGGACGTCTCCCAGCAGTTTATCCCTCAAGTGTGGAAGATGTGGGAAGGCGGGGCTGCTGTCAAAACGTATCTGAAGGATGCACCGTATTATCTACCCGGTTCCATGCCAAGCATTTTCTTCAATCTGTCCAAAGCCGGACTGGATAATGCTGACGTTCGCCGTGCAATAGCCATGAGCATTAACTATGACAAAATCTCGGAGCTGGCCATGAGCGGATATTCCGCACCAATGCAGCCTTCTCTGACCTTGAACTCAGACGCCGAGTCCAAATATATTGACCAGGATGCCATCAAGTCGTTGCAATGGACGATGGATATTGAAGGAGCCAATGCGCTGCTCGACAAGATTGGAGCGACGAAAGGCAAAGACGGCATCCGTGTTCTTAACGGCACACGCCTTGGACCTTTCGAGGTTGAATGTCCTTACGGCTGGTCTGACTGGAACGCTGCCCTGGAGATCGTAGCGCAGAGCGCCAAGGCCATAGGAATTGAAATTCGCACCAAATTCCCGGAATCCCCGGTATGGACCAATGATCTGCAAACCGGCAAATTCGACATCATCATGAACACACCTGCAGGCGGGGTCAGCCCAAGCCAGCCATGGAACCGTGCGATGACGATCATGTACTCCAAAGGGGTTGCCCCAATGGGTGAGATGGCATTCTGGAACTGGGGACGTTACCAGAATGACCGCGCAGACGCCATTATTGAAGAGATTCCATCTGTGTCTGACGAGGCGAAGCTGAAGTCACTGTATACCGAACTGAATACCATCTGGCTGAAAGATATCCCTTCCATTCCGCTGATGTACAGACCATGGGTATTTGACACCGTGAACGAATCAGTCTGGAAAGGTTTCCCGACCGAAGGAGATGGCACCAACATTCCGCCGCAAATCTCGATGGACGGTGCAGGTATTAAGGCATTGTATCAGATTCACAATTAAGGAACTCATATTGAATCAGGACGCGATGAAGTGAACCGTCACTTCAGACATAAGGCCCTTATCCGCTAAACTCGGGGGTGCTAAATCCTATGAATGCCTATTCCAGATATGTCGCCAAAAAAGTATTCTGGTACGGCCTGACCCTGGTCATCGCCATCGGACTGAATTTTATTTTGCCAAGACTGATAGAAGGTAACCCGGTGAGCATGATTGCTTCCAAAATGACGTCAGGGATGACCGACTCGGATTCCATCAAGCGGGTGTATGAGACATTTACGGTGGAATTCGGCATTGATCAGCCGCTATGGACCCAATTCGGCATTTATTTAAAAAATCTGTTCACAGGTAATCTGGGCACGTCCTTTGGACTGTATCCGAAACCTGTGACGGACATTCTGGCCTCCGCCGTCCCTTGGACGGTGGGGCTTCAACTTCCGGCCATCCTGGTCGGCTGGCTGATTGGCAATTTGCTCGGTGCGATTGCAGCGTACCGGAAGGGTGTTTTTGATAAAGTGCTGTTTCCGGTAGCGTTATTTATCAATTCCATTCCTTTTTTTACTCTGGCAATTATTATGCTGTATGTCTTTGCGTTATCACTGAAATGGTTCCCTTTATCAGGGGGATATGACTTCCAGATGGTGCCGCAGCTGAGCTTCGACTTCATCATGTCGGTGGTTCGCCATCATACCTTGCCGTTCCTCTCCATCGTGCTTGTGACCATTGGTGGTCAGGCCATTGGCATGCGGGAGATGTCCATCTATGAGCTGAATTCAGACTATGTGTTATACAGCAAACTGCTGGGTATTCGCGACGGCCGAATCGCGCGTTATGTGTTCCGTAACGCCATGCTGCCGCAAATTACGGGACTTGCGCTCTCCATCGGTACGATGGTCGGCGGATCACTTATCTGTGAGATTGTCTTCAGTTATCCGGGCATCGGCACATGGTTGTTCACGGCCATAAGGCAGCTGGATTACCCACTAATCTCGGGGTGTACGCTGCTGATTGCCATTGCTGTATTGCTTGCGAACTTTACCATTGATGTCATCTACGGCTTCATAGACCCGCGCATCAAGGCCGCTCAAATGGAGGAACAGTGATATGAAGCATTCGATCTCTATTTTGCTGAAGTCACCCAAATTCATGATCGGTGCGGTGACTTTTGTCGGCATGCTGCTCTTGGTTACGATCTATCCGCTCATCAATCGCAGTGATCCGCTCGAGATGATTGCGATGGCGTTCCAGCCACCTGGTGATGGCCTGCTGCTAGGATCGGACAATTTTGGACGGGACATTTTCCTTGAATTGATGTATGGCATCCAGACATCCATACGTGTGGGGCTGATTGCAGGTGTGTTTGCGACCGTTATTGGTCTGGTTATGGGTCTGGTGTCTGGATATATCGGGGGAATGCTGGATAACTTTCTGACGGCAATTACCAATATTTTTATCGTTATTCCTTCATTCATTATTCTGATCTTGATCTCCGTCAGCATTGATTCACGCAGTTCCCTGGTGACGGCGATCATTATCGGGATAACCAGCTGGCCCTGGACGGCCCGGGCTGTGCGAGCCCAGACGACATCTCTGCGCAGCCGGGATCATGTGCACATTGCGAAAATTTCGGGACACAGTACGCCGCGTATCATTATCCATGAGATTTTGCCGTATATCGCGTCTTATGTGGTGATGGCTTTTGTGCTCCAGACGGCATCGGGCATTCTGTCCGAAGCTTCCATCTCCATGCTGGGCCTGGGGCCGTATAATACGATCTCGCTCGGCATTCTGATGAACTGGGCACTTGTGTTTGAAGCGCCAGTAGCAGGGGCGTGGTGGGCTTTCATTCCTGCGGCGCTGGCGATTGCGGTCATTACCTTCTCGCTTTATCTGATGAATACGGGCATGGACGAAATTTTCAATCCGAAAATAAGGAGCTAAGACCATGAACCAACCTATACTTCAGGTCAGCGGTCTCAAAACCTATTACCGTACCCGGCTCAAGGAGAACGTCTTTGCCGTCGACGGGGTGGAGTTCGGACTGAAAGAGGGGCAGACGCTGGGCATTGCAGGTGAATCGGGCTGTGGCAAATCGACGCTGGCGCTCAGCCTGATGGGCTTTTATTTCCCGCCGCTTCATTATGGCAGTGGTTCGATCCGCATTAATGGTACCGATATTATGCAGCTGAACAAAGAGCAGCTTCGTTCGCGCGTTCTGGGCAAGGAAATTGCTTATATTCCGCAGGCCGCTATGAATGCACTGAACCCAACGCTGCGTATAATCAGGTTTATTGAAGATATTATGAAGGAGCATCGTCCGGAGATGAAACGGTCGGATGTGCGGAAGATGGCTACGGAGCGCTTCCAATCACTGAACCTGTCGCCGGATGTACTGGATATGTATCCAAATGAATTGTCCGGCGGCATGAAGCAGCGAACGGTTATCGCCATCTCAACGATTCTGAATCCTAACGTGCTTATTGCGGATGAACCTACTTCGGCTCTGGACGTAACTTCTCAGAAGGCAGTTATTCGTCTGTTGAAGGATTTGTTGAAACGCAAGGTAATCAAATCACTGGTGTTCATCACGCATGAGCTGCCTCTGCTGTACCATGTCACGGATGAAATTATGGTGATGTATGCCGGAGAGATTGTGGAACGAGGCACGGCAGAGCAGATGATTTTTAATCCGCTGCATCCGTACACTCGCAAGCTGATGGGTTCCATCATTGTGCCGGAAGAGGGCATGAAGGAGCACAAACTAGCTGCCATTCCTGGTGCACCACCAAATCTGAAGAATGTGCCGGAAGGATGCCGCTTCGCAGAGCGATGTACACTGGTGACCGACGAGTGCCGCCAGGGGAAAATTGAGAACATTCATGTCGATGGGCGCATATATCGCTGTCTCCTGACACCCGAGATGCTGGAGCAGATCAGGGAGCAGGAGCAGGACGGTCACGTAGAGCAGGAGGCTGTGAACGAAGAGTCCCAGGAGAGTGAACAAAACCAGGAGGAAAGCGGCCTAAATAAAGAAGATGTCCGAGATGTTCGAGCTGACACAGACGATATCGCAGACCAATGAAATGATTCTTTCCGGGCGTAACGGGTTCGGATCAAGGCTCCCCGAAAGGAGTGAGATAGTATGGCGATGGGAAAGGTGCTGATCAGCGGCCGCCATCTGACCAAGGTGTACGGTACAGGCAATCGCAAAAAGGCAGCGGTGGACGATGTGAGCTTTGATTTTCATGAAGGGGAGATTATCTCCATTGTGGGAGAGAGCGGCAGCGGCAAGACGACACTCGCGAAAATGATCATGGGTTTGCTCAAGGAAACGGGTGGAGCGATCGAATACGATGGTAAGCCCAGACAACTGAAGCGGTATCGTGAGCGTAAAGCCTATTGGAAGGATATCCAGGCCATTTTCCAGGACCCGTTCTCTTCGTTCAACGTATTTCACCGGGTGGAAAAGCTGCTGGTGGACTGTATCAAACTTCAGGGGCTGAAGCTGAATAAGGACGAGGAATATGCCAAAATGAAGGAAGCTTGTTCCTTCGTCAACCTGAAGTTCGAGGAGTTATACAACAAATATCCGTTTGAACTGTCCGGTGGACAGATGCAACGGCTCATGATTGCCCGCATTTTCATGCTGCATCCTAAGGTGTTGATCGCCGATGAACCAACGTCCATGGTGGACGCGTGCTCGCGCTCAACGATTCTGGATATGCTGCTCAAGCTGCGTGACGAGAACCGCATGACCATTGTGTTTATTACGCACGACGTGGGTCTGGCGTATTATGTGAGCGACACGATTTGCATTATGGAGCATGGACGAATGGTGGAGGCGGGGAGAGCGGAGGAAGTTATTCACCATGCAGAGCATCCTTATACTAAACAATTAATCAATGACGTACCCAAAATTCATTCTCCCTGGGTGCTCGATTGACACAAATACACAAATCAAGCCCTGGACCGTTTTGAGCGGAACAGGGCTTCTTATTGTCCAAGATGAAAGGTTCGTTTTAGCGAGTGGGTGGTTGTGGCGTCTGTGCAGACTCTGTTGATGGGGGTGTTGAATGGGTGTGATCTTCCGCGTTACTCTGGTTGGTCTGCTTCCCGGAATAAAAGTTAATGATATCATCAACCGTAGAAAATACGAAATTTACATCAAAATGTTCGTTGTGTGTTTGAATAAAAACCTCTTTTCCGATCCTGTTGTTGCTGTTTAGTTTAAAGCTTCTTTCATGGTTAATCCTGCTGTGAATACGGGAACTTTACCTGCTGGAAGTTGAATTTCCTTACCAGTTC
Source organism: Paenibacillus sp. E222 (assembly GCF_013401555.1). NCBI lineage: Bacteria > Bacillati > Bacillota > Bacilli > Caryophanales > Paenibacillaceae > Paenibacillus > Paenibacillus sp. E222. Next base: position 7,379,548 of record NZ_CP058552.1, on the reverse strand, counting down.
TCCGGCTTTTACCCATACGTGCTTCGCGATTACGTACTTCGAATTTGCCGAATCCGACCAGTTGAACCTCTTTGCCTTCTTTTAAAGCTTCCAAAATCGAATCCAGTACAACCGTTACGGCCTTTTCAGCGTTCTTTTTGGAGAATCCGCCGTTTTTGGCTACTTCTGTGATCAATTGTTCTTTATCCATTTGTCATACCTCCGCTTTTCGTTTTTGGATGAAATAAAACAAAAAGCTGCCTTGTGCAAGGCAGCTTTAATATGATTAAACTTTAGTAACGTTCTCAGCCTGTGGACCACGGTTACCTTGAGTTACTTCGAATTGGACGCGTTGTCCTTCATCCAATGTTTTGAAACCGTCGCCTTGAATTGCACTGAAATGAACGAATACGTCTGTTCCTTCTTCAGTTTCGATAAAGCCAAATCCTTTGTCCGCGTTAAACCATTTCACTGTACCTGTTTGCATGTAGTTCCTCCAAAAAATAAGTTTTTAAACGACCATTTTGAAAAGGCTAATTTAAAAATCAACGCTAATCAGGTATATTCAAACCCACAGACTTGATGTCCGCTAATGTATCGATTAATATGATAATACCATGTCCGCTAATATAAGTCAAGATTTGGAGGTTTTTTCTAATGGATAAGAGTTCTGGTACTTCGATACAAGGGGAAATGGTTGTTCAGGAATTCATACATATGCTTACGATTGAGGGAGAATTGACTCCCAAAACCTTGAAGGAATACGCGAGTGATTTGAAGCATTTTATCGAATGGTATAAGGCGAACGATTCTCGGAGTGAAGAAGTTTCTTTTCGAATCGAAGACGTGCATACCTCGACTTTGGTCCGTTACCGTGAAGATTCACAACAGGTGATGCAGCTGAAGCCATCTACCATTAATCGCAGACTGATTACATTGAAGCGTTTTTTCAAGTGGGCTGCATCGGAATCCAAAATCAACAGTGACCCTTCCAAACCTTTGAAATTCATTCCGGAAGACAAGGTCAGCCCCCGCCGAATGACCACCGAGGAAGAACGATCATTCCTATCTGCGGTCGAAAATGGCAACTCACTTCGGGATCAGACCATCCTAACGCTCATGTTTCATACCGGTATGCGAACGATGGAGATATGCAATCTCGCTCCCGATGATATTGAATTGGGCAAAAGAAGCGGGCAACTTACCGTGCGGGCCGATAAACGAAACGGTCAACGGAAAATTCCGCTGAACATGACATGTATTTCTTTGTTGAAGATGTACATGGAGGGTCTCGCGCCAGATAGTCCTTACCTGTTTCCTTCCGAGAAAACCAGTGATCGCTTAACAGAGAGGGCGCTGCGCCATTTGATCAAAAGGGTGATGACTACAGCCGGTCTGGAAGGGCTAAGTTCCCATGATCTGCGTCATCGGTTCGGATACGCCATGGCCGAGCATACACCACTGCATCGCTTGGCAGAAATGATGGGGCATATCAATCCGGATACCACGATGATTTATGTGAAGGGGTTAAATGCCAACCTATCTTTATCAGCAGAAGAGGATGGAGAAACGGAAACGCATTAAATTACATGCAGAACTCTTTATGAGGATTACGAACGGATATAAGATCAATGAGGATCAATGATGCCCTGACCCACTTCAAGTGGATGAGGGCTGTTTGGTTATCCAAGAATGACTTACATCCCATTCAGGCTTGTTGCTTGCATTGATTTGCGATTCTAATGTAATAATGGCGTAGGTTCCATCATGCTTTTCCCAAAAAAGTATTGCCTTTGTATGATCAGGATGTAAAAGCAAGGCAGGCATGATATCCCCGGTTTCCAGCATGGTTCTTCGTTTGTTACCATAATAGGCAGCGATGAATGAAGAGTGATCTTTATCGGGAAGGGTGTTTAATGAATCCTCCAAGCTGTAAAACAGTTTCCATTCAGTTATATTCTCCTCACTATTCTCATTCAGCGTGTTACGTATCGCCTCTATTCCTCTGATCCATGATTTTGTTAACTTCTCCTGAAGTTCTTGAGGTTGGTTCTCCCAGCGTGAAGACTCGGTGGATGCTTCAGATCGATCGGTTCGAATCATCTCTGTAATTGAACCACTGCAAATTAATATTGCGGCGATGCCGGTCGTTAAAATTCCGGATTTCAAGTAATTCATCAGTTAATAGACTCCTATCCTATTTCATAATTAACCCCTTTCAATAATTTACCATATATTACGTTTGTGAGCGCCTATTATATCAATCTTATCATCTTAAAAGTAAGCGATTACATAATTAAATTTATATTGTATATTATGATGGCAACCTTGAATCATATCGACATATACATTATTGCTTGGGCTTATGGCCCCTTAAATAAAAGGAGGAATCTGACGTGTACCGGGTATTGCTGGTGGATGATGAAGAGGATGTACGCGAAGGGTTGGTTGTAGAGGTAGATTGGGAAGCACTCGATCTGCGCATAGTGGGTCTGGCGGAGAATGGACGTGAAGCACTGGAGATGGCCGAACGAGTGGAGCCGGATATTGTGGTAACGGATATCAGCATGCCATTTATGGATGGACTTGAACTTGCTCGAAGGTTGCGGGAACGCAATCCGCTTGTGAAAGTGGTGATATTGACCGGATACGATGAATTCGACTACGCCCGGCAAGCGGTCTCGCTGAGTGTGGATGAATATTTACTGAAGCCTTTCTCGGCGGGACATCTGACAGAACTGCTTACAAGATTGCGTGCGCAAATGGCGGCGGATGTGGCCGAACGAGAGGATGTACAGCAGCTGCGCGACCATTATTATACAAGCCTGCCCTTGTTACAGGCGGACCTGATGGCAACTTTGCTGCATCGGCAGAAATCACCGGAATATATCCATGGCAAAGCAAAGCAATGCGGACTGGATCTGCATGGTGAACGCTATGGTGTATCCGTATTGACTCTGCATATGGATGGAGAACAATCCGCGGATGCGGAGCTAAAGCAGTTCGCTGCGCTGAACATTGCCGCAGAGGTATGGACGGAACATGGGGCCGGACATGCTTTTATGCATCAGGAGACGATTGTGCTGCTCTATGTAGATCAGTGGGGTGGAGAAGATGGAGAGAAACGACAGCAGCAAGCGCTGGAAAATGTAATGCGCAGCATCAATCACTATCTGCGTATCCCTGCTACTGTTGGATCGGGCTCGATCGTGAACACATTGGCAGGTGTAAAGCATGCCTATGAGGATGCACTACTGGCTCTGGATTATCGGCTTGTACCGGGGACTGATTCGCTTATCTATATTGCAGATGTGGAGCGGCAGACGGCGGGCAAACTGCGTTTTGACGAGTTGAAGCAGCAAACGCTGACACGTTGTCTGAAAGCGGGCACGCAGGCGGAGCTGGAGGATGCACTGGAGATCATTTTCCGGGAAATTACGGTGGAGCATGGGCGAAGTGACATTCAACTGTATCTGATTGAAGTTTTAACAAACGTTTGGAAGGCAGCTCAGGCATCGGGCGAGGCCATGGAGGATATATTTGGAGCAGGGTTCCAGTTGTATGCCGATTTGTTCCGTTTGCCTGGGTTGTCTGAGGCACAAGGTAAGGTGCGTGAGGTTTGTCTGCTCGTACAACATCGCATTGCCAGCGGAAGGCAGCATGTATACAAGGATATTGTGGAACAGGCATTGTCGTTTACCAAAGAACACTTCGCCGATCCGGATCTGTCCATTCAGAAAGTATGCGGGCATCTGCATATCAGCTCGGGTTATTTTTGTGGCATTTTCAAAAAAGAAGTACAGCTTACCTTCCTGCAATATCTGATGCAGATCCGGATGGAGGCGGCGAAGGAATTACTTCGATCCACAGAGATGAAGTCGTTTGAGATTGCAGGGCAGGTAGGCTTCGCGGAACCGAATTATTTCAGTTTTTGCTTCAAAAAACATATCGGCGTCTCGCCCAAAGAATATCGCAAACAGACTGCTCTAACAGCTAGTGAAGGCACAAGTCGATGAGAACGTTTGCCGGATGGATAAGATCCCTTTGGCTCAAGCTGCGGTCCAGGCTGCGTTCATCAAGAGTCAGCAGTATCCGCTTTATTATTACGTGGTCCTTCTCTGTCTTCATTGTATTGGTGCTGACCATCATGGCGATGCTGCTTCATGACAAATTCACGCAGGCCGCGGAACGAAGTGCGGAGCTGACGACGAGACAGATCGTGGATCAGGTCAGTTACAATCTGGAGGATTATGTCCGCAGCATGTCGCATCTGTATCGAGCCATTGAAGAACATATGCTGCGGGACGGCACGTGGGAAGGAGATCAGGTAGACAAACAGCTCGACACGCTGCTTAGCAGCCGCGAAGATATCATCTCTATTACTTTGCTGGATTCAACTGGGCATTTGCTCAAGAACCGACCTTCAGCCGAATTAAAGCCGAGTGCCCATGTGACACAGCAAGGGTGGTTTCAATCTGCGCTCCGAGTGCCGGATCATCTTAGTTTCTCGCTGCCTCATATTCAGAACATGTACACAGGCCCATACAAATGGGTCGTTTCCATGAGTAAAGGCATTACCGTACGCCAAAATGGTCAGGATCGGCAGGTCATTCTGCTGGTGGATATCAACTTCAAACAAATGGACGAACTGAGCCGCCGGGTCAGTCTGGGACAGCGGGGATACGTCTACATTATCGACGAAAGTGCAGGCAATATTGTCTACCATCCGCAGCAGCAATTAATGTACATGGGGCTCAAAAGCGAAAATATCGAACAGGCACTGGTTGCAACCGGCAGTTATGAAGATGAGGCGGACGGGCAGAAAAGGTTGAATACGGTCAAGTCTGTCGCCAATATCGGATGGAAAATCGTTGGTGTGGCCTATCTGGATGAGATTATGACAACTCGTCAGGAGGTCAATGGATATCTGATTCGGGTGCTGCTGGTTGTGCTGGTACTGGTTATCCTCGTCTCGCTGTTCCTCTCTTCCAGTCTGACACGTCCGATCCGGCGGATGGAGCGAAAGATGAAGGCTGTGGAGCGAGGGGATTTTAACGTGGAGCTACCCATCGAAGGGCCGCTGGAAGTGGAACGTTTATCCCGTCGTTTTAACCTGATGGTCTATAAAATCCGTACTTTAATGAGTGAAATCATTCATGAACAGGAACAGAAGCGTCGGCTCGAACTGGAGGCTTTGCAGGCTCAGATCAATCCGCATTTCCTGTACAACACGTTGAATTCGGTCGTGCGCATGGTGGGCATGAGTCGGAATGAGGAAGTCATTACGATGATCACTTCGTTATCCCGATTGTTTCGCATCAGTCTCAGTCAGGGCAAAACGATTATTACGGTCAGGGAAGAACTGGAGCACGCACACCATTACCTGACGATTCAACAGATGCGGTTCAAGCGCAAATTCAATTTTAGCATGACTGCGGATGAGGATACGCTGGACTGCCTGACACTTAAGCTGGTGCTTCAGCCACTCATTGAAAATGCGATCGTGCATGGCATTGAATATCATATGGACGAGGGATGTATTGAGATTCGTGTATACCGGGAGGACGACAAGCTGGTATTTCGGATTACGGATAATGGGGTCGGCATGACAGAAGAGCAGATGTCAAAACTTCTAATGGGCAGTCCTATCGTGAAAAGTGGTGCAGGATCAGGTGTTGCTGTACGCAATGTACATGATCGGATTCAGCTTTATTATGGCGAAGCTTACGGTCTTGAATTCGAGAGTGAGCTGGAAGAAGGCACAACCGTCTGGATTCGGATTCCGATCCAATCGGAACGAGAGGAGGACGATGCTCATGATGAACAATAAAGGGAACAGCATGTTCACCAAGCGAACCAACAGGTCGAATAAGATCCATAGAAATAGAACGGAATGGATTGCGCATCATCTGGTTATGAAAATGAAAATCTGCACTCACGTGGAATTCATACGGCCGAGAATCCTTACTCTTCGTTATACGGGCATGATAGCAGCGATTTGCTGCCTGTTGTTATGTATGGCGTGTGGTATGTCCACTGATCCGGCGGGATCGCCGCCGCGTATTGCACTGATTACGCCAGCGGGAACCGGAGAACTCGCAGAAGCGATACGTCTTGGGGCCGAAGCGGCTGCGAAAGAAGCGGGAGCGGAGCTCATTACGGTGGAGGCTTTTCCCTCAGAGGGGTTAACTTACGCGCCATCTATTCCCGACTTCACAGCAGGACAGGGAAAGGTCAAGCAAGAGCACTTGCAAGATGGGACTTATCCACTAAGCGAGCGTGAACAAGCCCAGGTGGATGCAGTATCCCTGGCACTGGAACAGGGAGCATCGGCCCTGTTAATCGATCCTTTGAGTGAGAAGGCACTCAGCGACATCATCCAGAAAGCACAGACTCAAAATGCCAACGGAGTGGTTATCCCCGTGATTTTGTTGAATGATGAATTTCCTGTAAAAGGCATAACAAGTGTTATCTCGATGGATAACGTTGAGGCTGGACGGGAGGCGGGTCAGGCCATGGCTGTGCTTCTGGGAGGACGAGGACGTATAGCCCTGCTTGGTCCTGATCCTGTAAATCCTGTTCTGATTAACCGGGAGCTAGGGGTAGAGGAATCACTGGCTCAATACCCGGACATTCATGTGGAGGCCCAATCCGTATGCAGCACCCGGGATGCTTGCTGGCAGGTGGCGAAGCAGCTGCTTGACCAGCAGCAGGTGGACGGATTGATTGCACTTCAGGAATCTGCTTCTCTGGGCGCAGCGGATGAACTGAACCGACGTACGTCAGAGAACAATGGGAACAAGGTGAAGATTGTGGGTTTTGGCAGTGAACAGCAGCAGTTAGAGCAGTTACAGGAAGGCAGAATTCAGCATTTGATCGTGCAAAACGGATTCAGTGCAGGTTATCTTGGTGTGAATCAGGCTGTTGCACGGTTGAACAATCAACAGGTGCAAGCGAGGGTGACGCTTGAAACGAAATTGGTCAGTACGGACAATATGTTCTGGATGGATAATCAGAAGCTGTTGTTCCCTTTTGTACAATGAAGGTTCAATTGAGGAAGATTTCGATAAAACAGAGGAAGATCTTGTATTCGAATTTATTGTAAACCCTTTCATAATAAAGACATCGGTAAAGCCGAATGAACTTGGGGGAGGTCATTAGGATATGAAGAAAACGTGGATGACATTGTTGCTTACAGCGTGTATGGTTGCGGCGGCGGGGTGCAGCAGTGGTGGAGACAGCGCAGGCGGCAGCACAGGAACAGATACAGGAGGTCAGGCGGCGGCAGGAACGGAAACGCCGAAGATTGGCGTGGCGATCTATAAATTCGATGACACGTTCATGACGGGTGTGCGGAATGCAATGACCGCAGCAGCAGAAGGCAAAGCCACACTCGATATCGTGGATAGCCAGAACGCACAGCCGACCCAGAATGAGAAAGTCGATCTGTTTGTATCCAAGAAATACAACGCAATGGCCGTGAATCCGGTTGACCGGACCGCAGCAGGTGTCATCATCGATAAAGCCAAGGCCGCAAGCATTCCGGTCGTCTTCCTGAACCGTGAGCCGGTTGCCGAAGACATGAACAAGTGGGATAAAGTGTATTACGTTGGAGCCAAGGCGGAAGAGTCCGGCACGATCTCCGGTCAGCTCATTGTGGACTACTGGAAGGCCCACCCGGAAGCAGATAAAAATGGGGACGGCAAACTGCAATACGTCATGCTGAAAGGCGAGCCGGGCCACCAGGATGCTGAGCTGCGGACCAAATATTCCGTTCAGGCCATCCAGGATGCCGGAATTGAAGTGGAAGCGCTTGCGGAAGACACGGCGATGTGGGATCGGGTCAAAGGCCAGGAGAAAATGCAGGCGTTCCTTGCCTCCCATGGAGACAAGATTGAAGCGGTACTGGCTAACAATGATGACATGGCACTCGGAGCCATTGAAGCGTTGAAAGCAGCCGGATACTTCAAAGACGGCAAAACGATGCCTGTTGTCGGCGTGGATGCAACTGCTCCAGCTATTCAGGCCCTTCAGGACGGCACGATGTTGGGCACGGTGTTGAATGATGCCAAGAACCAGGGCGCAGCAACGGTTGCACTGGCTTCCGTACTCGCGAAGGGTGAGACGCCAACGAAGGAAAACACCGGTTATGACATTACGGATGGAAAATACGTCTGGATTGCCTACAAAAAAATTACGAAAGACAACATTGCCGACGCCCAATAACAGCAGCAAACAGGGACGTCCGTCATGAGATGGCGTCCTTTTTTGCCGGGTTTAAGGAAGGGGAGGATGAAAGATGGAATCACCTTACCTGCTGGAGATGGACGGAATATCCAAAGCATTTCCGGGTGTGCAGGCACTAAGTCAGGTCACATTGAAGGTAAAGCCGGGTACGGTTCATGCGCTGATGGGAGAGAACGGAGCTGGCAAATCCACGCTAATGAAATGCCTATTCGGTATGTACCGCCCGGATGAAGGGACGATTCGGATGGACGGCAATGAGGTGGACATTCCGAGTTCGAAAGCGGCGCTTCAGCATGGCATATCGATGATTCATCAGGAGCTGAACCCGGTGCCACACCGTCCGGTGATGGAAAACATCTGGCTGGGGCGCTTTCCGATGAGGGGGCTGCTGGTGGATGAGAAACGAATGTATGCCGATACACTGGCTCTGTTCAAGGACTTGAATCTGGACATTGATCCGAAGGCTCAGGCGGGAACGTTATCCGTTTCCAAAATACAGTCGATGGAAATCGCCAAAGCGGTCTCTTTTCAATCCAAAGTCATCGTGATGGATGAGCCAACGTCCTCGCTAACGGGCAAGGAAGTGGACCAGCTCTTCGCCATTATTAATCAACTTCGCAGTCGCGGGGTGTCCATTATCTACATTTCGCACAAGATGGAGGAAATTCTGACGATCTCGGATGAGGTCACGATTATGCGGGATGGTTTTGTGGTCGGTACCTGGGATGCTGCCGATTTAACGACTGATCTGATCATTACCCGCATGGTTGGACGTGATTTGGATGAACGGTTCCCGGAACGCACGAACATACCTGGAGAAGTGATTTTGAAGGCAGAAGGCTTAACCTCCAGCCAGCCGAATTCGTTCCGGGATGTGACGTTTGAATTGAGGAAAGGCGAAGTGCTTGGCATTGGCGGCCTTGTTGGGGCACAGCGGACGGAATTGATCGAGTCATTGTTCGGTTTGCGCGGACTTGCTTCAGGGACGATCTCGATTCATGGGCGCAAGGTGAAGATCAAGTCACCTGCCGCAGCAAAGCGTCATAACATTGCCCTGCTGACCGAAGAGCGAAGAGTCACAGGAATTTTTCCAGTGTTGTCTGTATATGAAAATACGATTATCGCGAGTCTCGGACGTTACCGGAATCGGATCGGTCTGCTGGATGAGAAGAAAGGCCGAGATGAGGCGCGCGAGCAGACGCAGAAGTTTAGAACTAAAACGCCTTCAGTTAACACGCTGATTCGAAACCTTTCCGGTGGTAATCAACAGAAGGTACTTCTGGCCAGATGGTTGTTGACTGACCCTGAAATTCTACTGCTCGATGAACCGACACGCGGGATTGATGTGGGCGCCAAATTTGAAATCTACACCATTATTACGGAACTGGCTAGCCAGGGCAAAAGCATTATTATGATCAGCTCGGAGATGCCCGAACTGCTGGGCATGTCGGATCGAATTATGGTCATGAGCGAAGGACGGCTCACCGGAATCGTCGACGGTGCCGAGGCAACAGAGCAGGATATCATGAGGCTGGCCGCACAGCAGCGGATGGCTTAGTCAGGAGGGAATACATGAATACACAAGTTATCAATCAGGTGAAGCAGTATGTGGCGCAGCGCGCGATCTTTATTGTGCTGATCCTGCTCGTCATTGGCATTGCCATTGCCGATCCGCACTTTCTTGCTTTCTCTACACTTCGGGATATATTACAACAGTCCTCCACACGAGCCATCATTGCACTGGGTGCGGCGTTTATCCTGGTAACGGGCGGGGTCGATTTGTCGGCAGGCCGGGTCGTGGGTCTAACGGCTGTTGTATCCGCATCGATGCTGCAAATCGACGAATATGCTAATCGGTTCTTTCCCGATCTGCCACACTTATGGGTGGGATTGCCGATCGTCATCGGGATCATTGCTGGCCTGGCGGTTGGCCTCGTCAACGGCATCATTGTAGCCAAATTACATGTGCCACCCTTTATCGCCACACTGGGCACAATGGTTGCGGTATATGGTCTGAACTCGATTTATTTTGATACAGAGCCCAATCAGTCACAACCCATTGGTGGACTGAGACCCGATTTTACCGTTATTGGGTCTGGTTACATCGATCTTGGCGGCGGCTATTCCATTCCTTATATCGTATTGATTGCTATAGCGGTTGCGCTGATCTGCTGGGTCGTCTTCAACAAGACCCGCCTTGGCAAGAACATGTATGCCATCGGTGGCAACATTCAGGCTGCGCATGTGTCCGGCATTCATGTGGCACGCAACCTGGTTGCGTTGTATGCCATTGCAGGTGCACTGTATGGACTGGGCGGTGTGCTGGAAGCCGCGCGTACGGGCGGGGCAACGAACAATTACGGCAACATGTATGAGTTGGATGCTATAGCGGCCTGTGTCGTGGGGGGCGTCTCGACTGCGGGTGGGATTGGAACGGTGCCTGGTGTTATGGCAGGGGTGCTGATCTTTGGAGTCATCAACTATGGTCTGACCTTTATCGGTGTAAGTCCTTACTGGCAGCTGATTATTAAAGGGTTGATTATTGTGGCTGCGGTGGCATTTGATATCCGCAAGTATATGGCGAAAAAATAGAAGTGTAGTAATAAAGCAAAGAAGTCAGCACTCTCGAATAACAAGAGTGCTGGCTTCTTTATTTTATGAATTTACAAACCTGTCCACAATATCAACCACGGGACCAACGATGCAGAGGAGCAGCATAAACCCGGCTACGTTAAAAGCTACCCGTGTACCATAGTGCGACCGATACTTGCTAGCCATAATTACAGCAGGTATCCAGAAGATTGCCGTCGCCACAAAGGGAAGGTGGAGTCCCTGGTCACCGTTACTAAAAATCGGCAATTTCAGTAGCTCAAACAGATAATAACCAAACCTGAAATTCTCTGCTCCCCAACCATAATTAAAAGCAAATCCTAGAATAAGTATCAGCAGAGAAAGTGTCCTATGCCCAAAGGTTTTCTTTGTTGTATCATGCTTATCACTCCATAACCAAGGTAATATCCTAAATAAATCCATTAATGTAATGTAACACAGTACTGACCATTGTGATATGTAAGATCGTTTCGCAATATGCATTTTCCTATAAACCGTTTGTCCTATTTTAATTATAAATTTATACATTCATGTGAATTTGACGAGCCTCCACTAATCGACAACATTAGCTAAACATAATCGATATAATACATGTAATTGAGGTATTTGATGTGAGTAAAATGTCAAAGGGGGCGAGGCTTTTTGCTAAGTTACACGATGAAAATGCTTATTTTCCCGCTGGGATGTCTGCTTGTTATCCTGTCCTCTTATTTTCTAGGGCTTACTCCCCATCTCGCATTAATGATATGTGCTGGTGTGTTACTTGTAGCAAGTATATATGGGGAGAAACGTTATCCTGCATTGCGTAACATCCATTGGATTTTTCTCGGCATTTTCCATTATTTCAGTGAACTGAACTGGTGCGAATTGTTATATTATCTGCTGATCATGTCGATGATCCAAAATAAACAACGTGTTGCGCAGACTTTACCCATATCGATGCTGCTATTGCTGGAATATACAGTGATTCGGCTTTCCTATGTACCGATGGATACATATGCCTTGCTGGTATCCCTGTTTGACATGTTAACGGCGATTGTCATTATATTTTTTTATCATACACTGATTAACAGCGAGGCAGAGAAGCGCAGGCTTCGGGAGAAAAATCACTTTCTCACCCTCCATGACCCGCTCACCGGGTTGCTGAATTACGAAGGTTACATAGATGCTCTTAATAAAACGGTGGAGGAGCACAGATCCTTTCTACTGATTATCCTGAATATTCAGAATTTTAACGGGTTTGACAAAGAGGTCGAAGACAACTGGTGCAGCGTAATCGGAAATACAGGCGAAATTATTACGACACAGTTTTCGGATGCATACGGTATATCCCGCTATGCAGGAGATCGCTATGCCGTCATTTTGCCTGTTATACAAGACATTGAAGAACGCATGTCGTCACTGCTGTCAGGGGAGTTGCGGGGATTGCAGGTGAACTACAGTATTTCCTTATATCCGGGAATGTCTGAGACGTTGCAGCACTTTATTACGGTGGCGGAGGACAGGTTATTCCAACAGCAACGCAATAAATGGTTGAAAAACGAAGAGGAGGTCTTCCGTTCCGAAAGACTCCGAGCCGTTGGTGAACTGGCGGCTGGCATGGCTCACGAAATTCGTAACCCGCTGACTGCCATTCGCGGATTCCTGCAGCTCTCACGCGGACAGGCATTCAATATTGCACCATGGTATGAAGTCATCATGGGGGAGATCACGCGGGTAACAGAGCTAACGGCTGAGTTTTTACAATTTTCCAAACCACACACAAATCACATGAAACCTGAACGAGTGGGGCAATGTCTCGAACGTGTCATGTCGTTAACCGAGTCAGATGCAGCATCACGAGGCCACCGAATTACACTTGAAATGACTGGGGAGCCAGTCGTTGTTAACATGGATCGGGACAAAATTGTACAAGTTCTAATCAACCTGATCCGTAATGCTTTTGAAGCGATGGAAGACCCTGGTGAAGTGCATATTGATCTGTTACATGATGGAGATAGAGCACTTATTTCGATTACCGACACGGGCAGCGGCATTCCAGAGAACTCTCTGGCAACGATCTTTAATCCGTTCTATACGACCAAGGAAGAAGGTACAGGACTTGGACTGGCACTCTGTCAGAAAATTGCTCAGGATCATCATGGCAAAATTACTGTTCATAGTGAAATGGGGATTGGCTCTACATTTACCCTTCATTTACCTATGGGGGCATAATTCCAACTAACAAAAACGCTGAACTGATCCCGTCAAGTAGACAGTTAAGAAAATAAAAAATGGCTCGTTTAGAAACCTTAGCTCGGATAACGTGCTAAGGTTTCTTGTTATGCTGCTCTTCGGTGACGCTTTTTTTCAGCGTACTTGCGGATCATTTTATTCTCAGCTACATATCCGTGTGAATTTGCCGAGCCTCCAAATATCGACAACATCAGCTAATCATAATCGATATAATACATGTAAATAGGATTCGGATGAAGAATTATGTCAAAGGAGGCGAGGCTGTTTGCTGAGTTACACGATAAACAGGGTGGGCTGTTGCATTATTTCAGTAAAATAATATTCAATTAAAATGGAGGAGATGCAATGTACCAAAAAACGATTCGTAATCGTTTTACATTAGACGGCATTGCTATACATAGTGGGAATTTGTCAAATATAACTCTGCATTCTGCACAACCAAACACAGGTATTATTTTTAGAAGAGTGGATGTAGATCCATATGAAATTATTGAAGCTAAAATCGGTAATGTATCCAATACGGAACGCTGCACACAGCTTAAAAACATGCATGGATACACCGTATCTATGGTTGAACATACACTGTCTGCTGTTCGTGGGATGGGCATCGATAACGTGATTATTGATGTTAATGGTGAAGAATTACCTATTTTTGATGGCAGCTCTACCGATATTGCAGTCAAGATTTCAGAAGTTGGCTATCTGCAGCAAGAAGTCAAAAAAACGTACCTTCATTTACAACAAAAAATTAGAGTTGAGCACGGTGATTCTTTTCTTGAAGCTCGTCCCTCCTCTATGACCTCCTATTGCGTGTCTTTTAAAAATGAACATAAAATTGCCTACCTCTCGGATCAAACATCCAATTTTAATTTTATAGAAAACAATTACTTAACTGATATTGCGCCAGCTAGGACATTTTGTTTTGAAGAAGAAATAATGTACTTAAAAAGCAAAGGTTTAATACAAGGTGCTTCTTTAGAGCATGGCATAGTTATTGGTGAAAAGAAAATTTATCCCAATTTACGTTTTCATGATGAATTGTCTCGTCACAAGCTGCTGGATCTTATTGGCGATTTAGCTTTGAATCCTCCTTTTCATGCAAGAATCATAGGATCAGGAACGTCTCATTATTTGAACACTCTTTTTGCTCGAGAATTATTAAATAATCTAATCTAAATACATAAGGAGGCCATATCATGCCATGTAATTTGAATGAAATTTCTGAACAGTTAAATGGGATTCTAATAGGTGATGGCAATGTCGTGATAACAGGCGTAGGTTCAATACATGCTGCTAAAGAGGGAGATATTGCTTTTGTTACGGATAAAAATCTAAATAAATTAGATCAATGTAAGGCTTCGGCTTTCATTGTGCCAGAAACGACAATAATAGAATTTAAAGTACCTGTTATTAAGGTGAAAAATCCCCGACTTGATTTTATTCGCCTAATTGAAATGTTTAGCGAGAAAACCAAAAGCAGTGGTGTATTATCATCAGAAGCAATTGATCCTTCGGTAACGTTAGGCTGTAATGTGCAGATCGACGAATTTGCGGTAATCAAAGAAGATGTATCTATTGGGGATCATACTATTATTTCCGCGCATTCATTTATTGGTAAGAATGTGACCATTGGAACGAATTGCTTGATCCACCCTAATGTCACTGTTCTACATGATACTTTCATCGGAGATAATGTCATCATTCACTCAGGCGCAGTAATTGGCGCTGACGGCTTTGGTTTTGAATGGGATGGTCAAAAACAAGTTAAAATCCCACATATCGGAAATGTCGTTATTTTTGATGATGTTGAAATTGGAGCAAACACCACTATTGATCGCGGAACGATTTATTCAACAAGTATTGGTAAAGGAACTAAAATGGACAACCTTATTCAAATTGGCCATAATGTTCAAATTGGTGAGCACTGCATTATCGCAGGTACAAGTGCAATTGGGGGCTCATCAAAAATTGGTAATCGCGTCATATTGGCTGGTGGAAGTGCGGTAATTAATAATATCACCATTGGAGACGGCTGCGTAGTTTTAGCTAAAACCATGGTTACTAAAAACATGCCCGAGAACTCAATGGTGTCAGGATATACAGCTCGTTCACATAAGAGACAACTACGAGAATCCGCTGCACTTTCCAGACTCCCCCAAACGATAAAAAAACTAAATGAAAAACTTGATGAACTTTCCAAAACAAAGGAAGGTGCTAAATGATACATCAGTCAGCCATTATTCATCCTACAGCAGTAATTGGGGACAATGTCGAAGTGGGACCTTTCAGTATCATTGAAGAAAATTCTAAAATAGGTAGCGGGTGTAGGATTGGAAGTCACGTTATTATAGGGACTAACACGATATTGGGGGAGAATAACTACATTTCACATGGTGCCATTATCGGTTCAGATCCACAAGATAAAAGTTACCAGGGCGAAGAATCGTATCTCATTATTGGAGATAATAATACCGTGAGAGAGTATGCCACCATATGTAAAGGCACATCAAAAGGAGATTGTTTCACGAGAGTAGGAAGTAACAACTTTATTATGAATTATGCTCATATCGCACATGATGTATTGATGGGAGATCACAACGTCATCGTTAATAATGTGCAAATTGGCGGACATGTTAACATTGAAGACCATATCACTTTTGGTTGTGGTTCTGGTGTACACCAATCATGTAACATCGGAAGGTTTGCAATGATTGGAGCGGGGAGTAAAGTTTCACAAGATATCGTTCCATATTCTTTAGCAGATGGTCCGCGTTCGTACATACATGGTATTAATATCGTTGGTCTAAGAAGAAATGGATTCTCAAATGAAGAAATAAGCACGATAAAAAAGATTAATACCATTTTATTTCGCCAAAAGCTAACTCTCGATCAATCTATTGAAGAAATAAAAAACCTACCTCCTTCTGAATTTAAAGAACACACATTAAATTTTCTAAATAAAACTACACGCGGAATTGTACGAATGAAGCGTTAAAATGGAAACGCCGCAAAGGTCCGGAATAAAACGGAACCTCATGCGGCGTTTTAGTTTGTGGTTCTGTGTTTTTAACCAGTCAATCAACACGAACCCAAATCAAGTAAGCTGTCCCTGATGCAACTGATAGTAGAAACCTTGCTGCTGTATCAGCTCATCATGGCTGCCTCGTTCGGCGATCTTGCCGTCATCAATGACGAGAATCTGATCGGCTTCACGAATCGTGCTTAACCTATGGGCAATGACGAAGCTGGTACGATCCTTCATCAAGGTGCGCATCGCTTCCTGAATCTGCATTTCGGTGCGTGTATCAATGCTGCTCGTGGCTTCATCCAGAATAAGAATGGCAGGATCAGCGAGAATGGCACGAGCAATGGTTAACAGTTGTCGCTGTCCCTGACTCAGATTGCTGCCACCGGAAATGATCGGGGTATCGTAACCCTGCGATAATTTGCGGATGAAGGAGTGGGCATTTGCCAACTTCGCTGCTTGCTGGATCTGTTCGTCCGTTGCATCGGGTTTGCCGTAGGCAATATTGTCACGGATGGTGCCGGAGAACAAATAGGCATCCTGTAACACAATGCCAAGTTCGCGCCTTAGCTGGTCCTTCTCCAGTTCGGAGATGTCACAGCCATCAATGGTAATTCGTCCACCCGTAATCTCGTAAAAACGAGGCAGCAGGTTAATGATCGTTGTTTTACCCGCTCCCGTCGGGCCGACAAGTGCAACCATCTCGCCTGGCTTGGCGGTGAAGCTGACCTTTTTCAGAATGTCCCTCTCGGAGTTATACCCAAAGGATACATCCTCAAATACAACGTTACCCTGAATCTGCTCCAGTTGTTTCTTCTGTTCTTCCACGTATTCACTTGGTGTATCGATAATGTGGAATACACGCTCGGCACCTGCAATAGCTGCCTGAATCAGATTGTACTGGTTCGCCAAATCATTGATGGGCCGCTCAATCTGGCGGGAGTAAGCCAGGAAACTTACAATCAGCCCGATGGACGTCAGATCATGATAAGCCATCCATCCACCTACGGCTGCCAGTATGGCAAAGCCGATATTGTTCATGACATTCATCGTTGGCCCGACCAGACCCGATACGCTTTGAGCCTGGGTACTGGAAGTGCGAAGCTTCTCATTCAGATTCTGAAAATGTTTTTGGGCCTGCTCCTGGCGATTATAGGCTGCAACCACCTTTTGTCCGGCAATGGTTTCCTGGGCGTAGCCATTAAGCTCACCTAGCAACTTTTGCTGGGCGGTAAAATGTTTGCGGGTTCTTGAAGCGATCAGCCGAGTGGCGATCGTAATCAGGGGAACCGTGACCAGACTGAGCAGTGTCAGACGGACATCCAGCGCTAACATAATCGACAGGGAGCCAACCAGCAAGATGGCGCTGGACATCAGTTGGGTTACACTTTGGTTCAGCGTTGTGGACACGTTATCGATATCATTGGTAGCCCGGCTCATCAGATCACCGCTCTGATTTTTGTCAAAAAAGCTGATCGGCAGCTGCTGCAGCCGTGAAAACAGAGCATGGCGCAAATCCTTCACAGTCAGTTGAGAGACACCGATCATGACATAGGATTGAGCCCACATCATAAACGAACCGAGAACGTATACGGTCAATAATAACATGCAGTCTTTCAGTAGACCGTCCGTCATTTTGGGAACGATATGTTCGTTGACCGCACGGCCGAGCAGATAAGGTCCTGCCAGATTAAGTAATGTTCCAAGAGCCGTCAATACCAGAGCAGCGATAACCCCTTTGCGATGACGTCCCATGTATGACCACACTCGAATGATGGCGTGCCGGGCGTTCTTGGCTCTTACTTTGGGAACCGGACCTCGGCCAGGTGGCCCAGGTCTTCCGATCATCGGTGGGACAACGGTCTGATGAATGGAGGAAGAAGCGTTTTTAGCCAAATTGAACATCCTCCTTCCGTAGCTGCGAATAATAGATGGATTGGTAATGTGACGAATGGGCCATGAGATGTTCATGTGTACCACTTGCCACGATCTCTCCTTCATCAAGCACGTAAATACAGTCTGCATCCTTTACAGAAGAGATCCGTTGTGCAATCAAGAAGGTCGTACTATTTTTCATTAGTGAATGCAGCGCCTTCTGAATGCTTGCTTCGGTACGCAGATCAACGGCACTGGTGCTGTCGTCCAGAATCAAAACCTCCGGTTGCATGAGCAGGGCACGGGCAATAGAAATCCGTTGTTTCTGCCCACCTGAGAGATTGACCCCGCGCTGGCCCAACTCCGTGTCATATCCATCTTTCAGATTCATAATAAAATCATCAGCAGCCGCCGCTTGAGCTGCGGCACGTAGTTCAGCTTCCGTTGCATCAGGTCTGCCGAAGCAGATATTATCCCGGATGCTGCCACTGAACAGGATGGATTCCTGTAATACGATGGACACACGGCTGCGAAGATCCTGAAGATCCCAGTTACGCACGTTCACTCCATTCACGAGCACTTCACCCTGTGAGGCATCATACAAGCGGGGGATCAGCTGTACAAGTGAGGTTTTGCCTGATCCTGTAGAGCCGAGTAAGGCCACTTTTTCTCCCGGCCGAGCCGTCAGTGTAATTCCGGAGAGGGTATGTTCTCCATCATAGCGGAAATAGACATCCCTGAATTCCACCTGACCTGCTCCTTTACGAGACATATCATCTCCCGATTGAATATCAGGCTGGGTGTGAAGCACCTCATTGATGCGTGTTGCAGATACTTTGGCGCGGGAGAAGCTCATCATCATCATGCCGATTGAAGTGAGCGACGAGAGGACAACCGTTACGTAGTTGATAAAAGCAATCAAGTCCCCGGCGGCAATATCGCCTCCTACTACCTGGAAGCCCCCAAACCACAGCACCGCTACAATGGTTGCATTCAGCATCAGGCTTAGTACCGGTGCATTCAGCGATACGATGCGCCAGGCTTTGACTGCCGTATGGGTATAATCTTCATTGGCTTGCTGGAAACGCTTCTTCTCCTGATGTGCGCGTGCAAAAGCTTTGACGACACGAATGCCGGCCAGATTCTCCTGAAGAACCGCGTTCACCTTGTCGAGTTTGTTCTGAACGCTGGCGAAAAGTGGATAGGAGGCAGATATCAGGATATATAAGATGATAAACAGAATCGGCACGGACAAAATGAGAATGAGCGCCAGTTTGACACTGATCGTAAACGCCATAATAATACTGCCGATAATCAGCATCGGCGAACGGATAAACATACGCAGAAGCATCTGTACAAAGGTCTGCATCTGGGTGATATCACTCGTCAGGCGAGTAATAAGCGAGCCTTCCTGGAAGGTATCCAGATTACGGAACGAGAACTTCTGAATATGATCAAACAATTCCTGGCGCAGATCGGTTCCGTATCCAACAGCCGCTTTGCTTGAAAACAGCGTACAGCCTGCACCGCCAACCCATCCGATTAACGCAAAAAGAAGCATAAACAAACCTGTAGTCATAATGTGGGACAGGTTCCCTGCAAGAACACCATCATCCACAATGCTGGACATTAGCTTGGGTTGAAGTAGGTCCATGGCAACCTCAAGGACCATGAGCAATGGAGCCAGAATGGCCGCTGACTTATACGGGGTAAGAAATCGTTTTAACGTCCACAATGGGGAAAATCACCTCATTCGTTATGAAATAATCTTGTTGCAAATAGTCATACAGACAGAAACATCTCACTTAATATTCTCGCAGATTCTGAACCATGCGTTGGGCGAGCGCCGACATCAGCTGCGATTCCTCCGGTGTAAAATCTTTCTGGGCTTGGCGATCTAGCTCCTGGAATACTTCTCTCAGTTCCTTAAGCGCATCACGGCCCTGGTCGGTCAGATAGACACGCAGGCTGCGCAGATCCTTCGGGTCGGCTTCACGCCGTATAAATCCCGAGCTTTCCATACGTTTCAGCATTACCGTTACCGTAGCAGGGGCGCGGTGAAGCTGTTCGGCCAGATGTTTCTGGGTCTGACCATCTTCCCGTTCAAGCTGGAATAGCAGCGGCGGTTGACCCGGATATAACTCAGGGTGGTTGACAAGCTTCTCATGAACCTTGTAACGCTGTAGCTTGACGAGTTCTGATAATTGGCCCATTAACCGTTCATTTCGATCTGATTTCATAAGCGCTTCCATCCTTTTAATTAGTCGACTAACTAAATGATAAGTTTCATTTGACATATCGTCAAGTAAAGTTGTTATTTTATTTTTGACTAAAAGAATGATTGGTGTCTTCCATATTTTTTAACATCAAAACCAATTGAAAAGGATAGGGCAACGGAGTATTAATCCGCGAACCTATCCTTTTTGTGAGTATTCTACATATGGAACAAAGGTTACATGGGGGTGGAAGGTGAAGTGTCTTTAGCGGCAGGTGAGATGGACAACTTACGCCATATCCACTCCACCGGACCTTGACGAAATCTGCGCAGCCAGAGGTGGGAGAAGATCATTAATATTACACAGATGCTGGCCCACATTAGCAAAATGAACAGGGAGGAAGGCTGTCCACCGAGTCCAAGACCCCATCCATAGAAGAGGGCGGAGGCGATGATATTCTGCAAAATATAGCAGCTCAGAGCCATCTTGCCGATTTCGCCAAAACGGTTAAAGAGGCGGGGGAATATATTTTTTTTCATCATATAAGCAATCAGTCCCAAGTAACCAAGAGTAAGCACGGGAGCGCTAATATAACGGACGAACAGGTCCATAATACCACCAGGAACCAGTAGAAGTAGGTTAAGAGGAATGCCTGCGGCAAGTCCCACAATCATTAAGTTGCGACGTTTGAGGCGCCCCGAATCATGATCTGAGAATATTTGAGCCCGCATAAGCAGCGCTCCCAGCAGGAAGAGGAACACATTGAGTGGAATGATGGCAATGGATTCTGTGCGGAAGAAACCGAAGTTGCTAAGACGGAACATCACTTGCTCCCACCAGGTGCCCGAGGCGTATAGACCCGTGATCGTGTCCATGCCATTGAAGGCTGAACCGGATTCCAGCGCCAATAATGCCGTAATTCCGGTAATCCCAATCAGATGCACGCCACCTGCGATGCCCATCATGATCAGAATGAAACGACGGGAGCGATTAATGATGAAGGAGACAATCATGCCTGTAATGGCATAACTCATCAGAACATCGTATTCCATGACCAACGTGTAATGCAGCAGACCATCAATCAGCAAAAGAACGCATGTCCAGATGTAGACACCAGGCCAAGTATAGCCTTCACGCTGGGCTTTTTGCCGCTTCATCTCCATGCCCGCCCCGAAGAGTAGCGTGAGCAGTCCGAGAAATTTGCCATTGACCAGCACCATCATCATCGTTTGCAGCAGTTTGTCCCATGAACTCCACCACGGCTCAAGCGGATCACTAAACATTTTGTTCAGATCACCTAAGTATGCAAACAGCCAGATGTTTGTCCCCAATGTTCCGATAATGGCAAAACCTCTGAGAATATCCAATAATGCGATTCGTTTCATTGCCTCACCTTTTCTAACACAAGTGTTTTAAAATAAAATAACACATTTGTATTAAATAAAACAACTGATTTATTCCTAATTGGAAATATTGACCTAGGTCAAAAAGATATGTTAGATTGTTATTAACTAATTGTTAATAACAAAATGTTAATAACAGAATGGGGTCTTTCGAAATGACACATAAGGGTAATTCTGATCAAAATCCATTAGCGCATCAGAATCACGTGAATATAAGTGAACAACAGTTTCTAGAAACCTATGACGCGGGCGATTACGATCGCCCTTCCGTAACGGTGGATATGTTGGTATTTACAATACGAAGTGAGACGCAGGAGAACTATCGCAAGCTTGCGGAACCTGAGCTCCAGTTGCTGCTGATCCGTCGTGGCGGTCATCCCTATATGGGGCAGTGGGCGCTTCCGGGTGGGTTTGTCTCCATGCAGGAATCGTTGGAAGATGCCGCTAGGCGGGAACTGTTCACCGAAACCGGACTGGATGATATTTATCTGGAGCAGCTGTATACCTGGGGAGATGTGCATCGTGATCCGCGTACGCGTGTAATCAGCTGCTCCTACATGGCGCTGGTTGACAGCAGCGAACTGCAACTTCAGGCTGGCGACGATGCCAGCGAAGCAGACTGGTTCCGAATGGAGCAGCGGCTTCTGGAGGAGAAACGCCATATTCATGAGCGTGGACGTGTGACGGAGCGCAGGGTGCAGTTGATTTTGACGAATGGAACAGAGGAATTGTCGGCTGTCATTGAGACGAAGGAAACATTGGAAGGCAGAGTGCGCAGCCGCAATATTACCGTGAATGAGGTTCAAGGAATTGCTTTTGATCATGCAAAGATCATTTACTATGCGCTGGAACGTCTGCGGGCGAAGGTGGAGTATACCGATATAGCTTTTAATCTGATGCCGGAGACGTTCACGCTCACCGCTCTTCAGAAAGTATATGAGACCATCAGTGGCAAAAAACTTCTGGCTGCCGCCTTCCGGCGCAAAATCGCCGATTGGGTCATCGAAACGGGGGAGTATACAGGGAATGCCGGACATCGCCCCTCTCGTTTATACAGACTGAACCCGGAAAGATTGGCCCCATAAAGTTAGGAGGGATTATCGATGGAGAAGTTTACATTTTTCTGGCGCACAGCGTCTCCGTTCTCACAGTGGCACCCGGCGGATTTTACCGTGAATGGCGTTCATTACACGAGTGCAGAGCAATATATGATGCACCAGAAAGCACTGCTGTTCGGCGATCAGATTATTGCAGACAAGATCCTGAAAGCAAGCTCCGCTTCCGTACAAAAAAAGCTGGGCAGACAGGTCGCAGGGTTCGACCAGACGGTATGGGAAGCGGAGTGCAAACGCATTGTCTATGAGGGCAACGAAGCCAAATTCACCCAAAACGAACAACTGCTGACCACACTGCTCGCCACCCGCGGCACGACCCTGGTGGAAGCAAGCCCGGATGACCGCATCTGGGGTGTTGGATTGGCGGAAGAAGACCCGCGCATCCGTAATAGAAAAACGTGGCGGGGAACCAACTGGCTGGGTGAGATCCTCACCCGTCTTAGAGAAAATATAGGAAGTGATGAAGATGAACGATCAACTTTATAAGAACAATATACAGAACAACAATCGCAGTAAAACAACAGACTTCCATAGCACAAATCAACGTTCCAAACGATCCCGTATCGCCCATCAGACGCTGGCTATTCTGGAAGAAGGAGAATACGTGAACGAGTATGATCGCAGAGTTCAGATCGGTATGGATTTACAGCGAGCGATCCAGGATTCGATATTATATCGTCCAACGGAGCTTATCGCTCTTCGAGAAAAGAGAGCTAAAGAAATGGTTCAGATGCAACCTGCCACCGAAGCTTCGGACGTTCGCATCGAGGTTACGGGCGAGACCACACTCGCAGCCGCTTCACGTCTTTCTGTGGATGAAGGAAGGGAAGATGTCGTTTGCCTGAACTTTGCATCAGCGAAAAACCCCGGCGGCGGCTTCCTGGGAGGCAGCCAGGCACAGGAGGAAAGCTTGGCTCGTGCTACAGGCCTGTACCCATGTATCGCCCAAATGAGCGAAATGTATGATTACAATCGCAAGCAGCGATCTTGTATGTACTCGGATTACATGATCTATTCGCCTGCTGTCCCGGTGATTCGCGATGACGAGGATCGGCTGCTGGGCAAATATTATCTGACGTCATTCATCACAGCGCCTGCTGTAAATGCAGGAGTGGTGAGAGATCGGGAGGATGCCGATGAGCAGCAGATTGAGTCCGTCATGAAAGGGCGTATTCGCTATATTCTGGACGTGGCCGCGCTGCATGGACATCAAACCATTGTACTAGGTGCATATGGCTGCGGGGTATTCAGGAATGATCCGGCGGACGTAGCGAAGTATTTCCATGATGTATTGGTAGAGGAGAAATTTAGGCATTCCTTTGAACGAATCGTATTTGCTGTATTGGACCGGTCAGCAGGACAGAAAACGCTCAAGGCGTTTGAGGATCGTTTGGCGGGAGACTGAGTTGGAGAAATTGAAAAAGTAAAAGTTGTAAGGGGGAAGAAGACAATATGGAGTTTCGCGAAATACAGCAGGATTTGTTTGCCATGGATGATACCTACACGCTAGCACACTGCATTTCCGCAGATGCCCGGATGGGTGCAGGCATTGCTGTGCAGTTTCGGCAGCGATTTGGATTGGAGGTTCTCCAGGAGCAGGCGCAGCAGGAGCCGCTTGAGATCGGACAATGTTATCCGGTAGGACGGACGCTGAATTTGGTCACCAAGGCCAAGTTTTCGAACAAACCGACCTATCAGTCGTTTACTCGTGCCGTGGAATCCATGCGTGACATATGCGTTAGAGAGAGGCTCAACAAACTGGCGATGCCGCAAATCGGCTGCGGGCTGGACAGGTTGAAGTGGGATAAGGTGAAGGGCATTATTCAGAATGCTTTTGCCGAAACGGATGTTGAGATCGTCGTTTGTACCTTGTGATTAGGCCATGCCGACGGACTTTTATCTACAGGGATACCGATTTGGATAATAAAAAAACCTCTGCTTTGAGTGGATGAAGAGAGCATGTTCGCTGACTCTGTTTCGATCTACAAAGAGAGGTTTTTTGGTGTTTTTTTATATGTTGTGCATAAGGAACATTTTATTTCTTAGAAAACATTTCTTTGGCTTCATCCATGGCCATTTTATTGCCGATTGAAGAATAGTCCAGCCAAGGTTGAGCACCGATCGGGTAGACATGACCTGCTTTGACAGCCTTCAGTCCTTGCCAGATCGGATTGTTTTGCAGTTCTTTGAACATGCTCTGAGCTTCATCATCCGAGTTCACAACTACGAAGATCGCATCGGCATCAAAGTCCGGCAGCACTTCACGGGAAATAACTTGATACGGTTTGGACGAGTCGAAATCCTTAATGCCTTTAGCTGGAGTTAACCCCAGATCTTCGTACAAAATCGGGCCCATTGGACGGCGTGTACTGAATACACGCAGTTCTTTGGCAGTAACACGGATCGCCATTACAGTGCCGTCACCGATTGTATCGTGGATCAGGGATTTCACTTCTTCCGTTTCAGTTGCATAATCCTGAATGTATTGTTCGGCTTCTTTCTCGCGGTTGACCAGTTTACCAATGTCCTTCAGGTGGTCGCGCCAAGTGCCATCATCCAGATTGAAGACGTGTACAGGGGCAATTTTCTCGAATTTGGCAATATCATCACCGGAGAATTCTTCGTCGAGATAGATGACATCCGGTTTCAGGGCAAGTAAGGCTTCCATGTCCGGGTCCTTAACGGGACCAAGCGGCGTTGTATTTTGAAGACGGTCAGCAACATGGGACAGGAAGGCTTTGGCTTCCCCGCCGATCACCGAACCAACCGGGGTAATGCCGAGAGACAGCAGGTCATTGGTCAGATGGATCGACATGGATGCGATGCGTTGTTCTCCAGAAGCGGAATGGGTGTCCTGTGCAGCGTTCGAAGTGTCCTTCGTAGAACCTTCCGACGCAGAGGATGAATTATTGGCGTTCCCGCAGGCTGCGAGTACAAGCACCAGACAGATGCTCATGAAGAGCATAAGGTTTTTCTTTAACATGGGTAATCTCAATCTCCTTGAACATCTCATGGATGTCGTTTTTATGTTGGGTGTACCGGTAAAATTATTCATTCGGATTGTTCCGATAAAGCCATTACTTGGTTCGTACCAGCAGGTATAAAAAGTAAGGTGCGCCGATCGCCGCGACCACGACGCCTGCCGGAATGGAATTGGGCTGAAAGATCGTTCGCCCGACTGTATCGGCTGCAACCAGGATCACCATGCCGATGAGTCCGGCGGCTGGGATCAGATGGCGATGCATCGGGCCAACCAGTCTGCGGGCCAGATGCGGCGCCGCCAGACCAATGAATCCGATCCCGCCAGCCATGGACACACTGACGGCAGATAATGCTACCGTGCACAATAGCAAAATAACACGTTGGGATCTGACGGGTGTACCAATACTGGTCGCGGCAGCATCTCCCAGATTGAAGGCATCCAGCGTTTTGGAGCGGCTCCATATGTACGAGATGCACAGCACAATCCATGGAAGCAGCGCCTGAACATGAACCCAGTCTCTGCCCCAGACGCTGCCTGCCAGCCAGCGGGCGGCGAAGGAATAGGTGTCTTCATCCAAACGCAGGGACAGATAGAGCGTCAGGGCATGGAAACCGGCTGCTACGGCAATGCCCACCAGAATAAGCTTAATGGGGGATACTCCGTTATGTCGGTCATAGGATAGCAGCATAATAATCAACGCCGCGGCGACACTCCCTGCAAAAGCAAACAACGGAATCAGCAAGGCAACTGAGCCATTCATGGAATGGGAGAAGCTTACGAATACCATCAATCCAAAAGCCGCTCCTGCATGCAAGCCGAGGATGCCCGGATCGGCCAATGGATTGCGTGTAATGCCTTGCAGTGCCGCACCAGCCACACCGAGTCCCGCTCCGGCGAGTACAGTAACCAGAATGCGTGGCAGTCGATAGTCGAACAATACAATCTGATCATCCGGCGTGCCATAACCAAGCAGGGTGTGAAGCACGGCTATTGGTGACAGGCGAATTGTTCCCGAGTTGAGGCTGATCACGATAACGGCACAGGCGATGCAGAGCAGCGCAACGCTGACCGCTATGGAACGTTTGCCCCGTGAGGGTGTATTGTTGTTCATCGCTATAGGGCCCTCCTTTCTTTACGGGCCAGATAGAGGAAGAAGGGTACACCGACAAAGGCGACCATAATGCCTACTGCCAGTTCCTGAGGCGGGTTCACAATGCGTGATCCCAGATCGGCGAGCACGAGCAGGACGGCTCCGAGCAGGGAGGACATCGGAATGATGAGTCGATAATCCACGCCAACCAATTTGCGGGAAATATGTGGAATGACCAGTCCAACAAAGCCGATCGAGCCTACAGCGGAAACGGATACGCCAGCCAGCACAACAACCGCCGTCAAGGCAAACAGCCTGGTCCAGCGGAGGTTGATTCCGAGATTAATCGCAACTTCTTCTCCTAGCGACATGAGAGATATCCGACGGGCCATAGGCAAAGTGAGTACCAGAGTAACGAGCAGAACAGGCAGAATCAGCTTCAGATGCCGCCATTCAATTCCCCCGAACCCACCCGCATACCAGAAGGCCAAATCCTGGCTCAAGTCAAAATAGATGGCGACACCGGTGCTGAGCGAACTCAGCATGGCTGCAATAACGGCCCCCGCAACAGTAAGCCTGATGGAGGTCAGACCTCCGGGGGCCGCCATACCCAGCAGGAAAATGAGCAGCGTGCCAAGCACAGCCCCTGCAAATGACAGGAACATAATCCAGCCATAAGGCAATCCCGGCCAGAAGGCGAAGCTTAGAGCCACGACAAAGGTAGCGCCTGCATTGATCCCCAGAATGCCGGTGTCTGCCAGCGGATTGCGTGTGATTCCCTGCATGAGCGCTCCGGCCACAGCAAAGGCGGCACCAATCACTGCAGCAGCAATGACTCGTGGCAGCCGTAGCTCGTGAATAATCTGATGCGGCGTTAAAGCCGGGTTGTACTGAAATATGGCAGTCCATACGGTCTCCAGTGTGAGCCCTTTGGCACCAAGAGAAATGGCGACAAACATACTAAGCAGCAGTGCGGCAATGGCCGCCAAAAACATGAGGCCAACCGTGACTGCGGATTTTCTTGGTTTAGACGGACGTTGTGATAGTCCCGGATGTTGAATGCGGGTCACTCCTTTGGTACCAACAACGCATTGCTGTTGTTATTGATTATCATTATCAATTAGTGAACATTATAAAATCTTAATTCAGGCCCGTACATGGCATAAATTAAGATTATAGAGATGGACATTTTTTAGATTACAGAAATGCTGCATGGTTCGTCAACATAGAGAGCGCTTCATCGAGCTGGATGTTGATGGAATGCGGAGCGTATACGACCCATGAATTCCAGTCTATGACATGTACGCGCCCAGCCTTTACCGCGGGATAGTTTTTCCACAATGGATCAGCAGTAATCTGCTGTAACAGAGTGGTACGTTCGTGCATGGACGTAACCGCAATTAGCAGCACATCCGCTTCCAATCCATCCCATTCTCCAGGCGTGAAAGACATCCAGTTGAATCCCACTCCGGCAGGTTTGCCCGTTAGTTCCTTCTGAATTCGATCAGGAGCGGCCAGTTGCAGGCTGCGGTAAAATACATGTCCGAAGTTACGATTGCTGTACATACGCGGTCCTTTTGCAGTTAAGGTACAGATCGCGACGGTGACCTGACCCGCTGT
The DNA here is from genome assembly GCF_013401555.1 of Paenibacillus sp. E222. NCBI lineage: Bacteria > Bacillati > Bacillota > Bacilli > Caryophanales > Paenibacillaceae > Paenibacillus > Paenibacillus sp. E222. Next base: position 7,351,150 of record NZ_CP058552.1, on the reverse strand, counting down.
CTCCCTGATCTTTTTGCGAGCCCGCTCCGCCTTGCGCTCATGCCGATCCAGCCACTCCTTAGCCGCTTGAGTACGATCAACAATAGAGGCAATTTTCTGCAAATGACCAAACATATCTGTCTGATTCCAAGGGATGGTGATGATTGGAGCGACATCTCCGATATGTTCCATCGCTTTAACGGCTGCGTTGTCCTTGGTCAGAATCAAATCGGGATTCACATCCAGGAATGCCTGGCGTCCCTGTTCCCATGGTTCATAGGCATGGAACGGCAGCGTCAACGATTTGGGAACATGGGGCAGATGGCCCTGGATTTGAGCTGCACAGGGTGTGATGCCAAGCGTCATCAGGTGATCGGTGTATGGATAGGAGAGTGAGACGATATTTCGATGTACCTGCTTGGCATAGGAAGTTGGCGCATAACCGGCATGATTTCTGAAGCGGCGGCTGAAATAGAATTCGTCCCGATAGCCTACCTGGCGGGCCACATCACGAATACGCAGATCTGAAGTCATGAGCCATTCCTTGGCCCGATTCATTCGTAAATGAGTGATATATTCGATAGGATTTTTCTGCATCCGGCTCTTGAACAGCTGTGAATAATACGATGGATGCATACCTGCCAGTTCGGCCAGCTTCTCCAGCTTGATTTCGTTCATATAGTTTTCCCGCATGTACTGCAAGGTGGATCTGAGCCATTGTTCAGGCTCGTCCTGTGCTTCCGCATGCACCTGACCTTCCTGCGGCCAGAGCATATGAAGCAGATCAGTCAGAAGCAGCTGCACTTTCAGGCTGGTCTGTGAAGCTTCAGTTGTTAATTGTGCGGCAATTCGCTGTATCCCATAGTAAGGGCCCTGAATCCATCCTGTTACAGGGGAACCAAGCTCTCGCTCATATATTCGCCGTTCTTTCGTTTTCTCAGCCACCCGAAACAGATCGAAATGAATGATATACAATTCAATCTCTTGGTCCGTATCAGAGATAAGCTCAAGAAAGTTTCCCGGTGTAGACAAGAAGGCGGACTTACGAGTGACAAGGGATTCGATACCGTTCGCTACCAGCTTGCCCGTGAATTTGTGCATGTAGACCAAAGTATGGTGTGGAAGCTCCGTTTGACTCCATTGCCAATGCGTATTCACGGTAACCAGCTCTGCCTGACGCAGTTCGAGCAGCGCATCGTTCAGAAAAGCATCCATTTCCGTTCGGGACATGGATTCATCAGAGCGTTTCGGGTGATCCGGCTGGGTCAATGTATGGGAGGTGCTGCCGTTATTATTGGTGATTGGATGGGTTAACATGGTGTGACCTCCTTTCCTCGCAAGGTGGATATATCATAGCGAGCGCAGACGCATATCCGATGTGAACCACTGCCGGTACGTCATCAGGCTGAGCAGAATGCTGGTAATGGCGGCTGAGCTGGTAAAAGCAAACACGATCAGAATCTGGTAACGCACGGCCTCAACCGGATCGGCACCCGCAATAATCATGCCTGTCATCATACCAGGAAGCTGTACAAGTCCTACCGTTTTCATGCCATCAATCGTGGGGATCATGCTGGATTTTACGGAACGTTTCAATACGTCCTGAAAAGCACGTCTTGGCGTTGCGCCCAGTGCAAGCAGGGATTCAATCTCTCCTTTGGAGGACTCGACCTCGCGTTTCATCTGATTCAGGAACAGCCCGGACACTACCATGGCATTACCGATGGTCATCCCGCTCAACGGAATAATGTATTGGGGGGTAGGCTCTACAATACCCAGTCCTAACAACAGCCCCATCATGAGCAGCTCCGTGACCGTAATTGCAGCCGCAATATACAAGGAAATCCAGCGAAGTCCTTTGCCGCGTTTGCCAGCATTAAGGGAGGCTACGATAATCATGAATCCGACAATGGCAACGATAAGAGCGGGGTGATCCGAGTTAAAAATAAATTGAAGTATATATCCGACAAGCAACAGCTGTACAGCGGAACGAACGGTGCCTATAGCGATATCTTTTTCCAGATCAAGCTTCTGCCAGACAGAGATGAGCATGGTGACCATCACGAATATAATGGTAAAACTCAGAGCGATGAGTGACATGATTTCTCCTTATTCTGCCGCGGGGGCAGGATGCATAATGAATTGTCTGGCCAGGTCCGTAGCCGGGTTGTCAAAAAAATGAGCTGTTGGCTGGCGCTCCAGCAGTGTCTGATTGCCCATAAACCAGGTGGTTGTACTGAATGATTGTGCCTGTTCCTGATCATGGGTAACCCAGACGAGCGAAGTGCCTTCCTGCTGGCTCCAGCGGGTCAATTGTTCCTCCACCAGGCGTGCGTTGGTCCGATCCAGGGAAGCAGTCACTTCATCCAGCAGCAGGACCTCAGGACGCAGCATCATGGAACGGATTAGGGCTATGCGTTGTTTCTCCCCACCGGAGAGGTCGATGGCCCGCTTATGAATATCAAGATTCTCCAATCCCATTCCTGCAAGCAGGAGGCGGGCGAGGTCCTGATCGTATGGCTGCCTGTGAAGCAGGTGCACGGTTTTCAGGTTATCTTCCACACTGCCTGCCAGCATGACAGCCTGCTGTGCGACATAAGTCATGCGCATGCGCCAGATACGAGGGTCCGAATCCCGATAAGAAATTCCTTTCCAGATCAGGTCTCCTTCATCAGGAATATCCAGCAGGGCGAGAATGCGGAGCAATGTGCTTTTTCCTTGGCCGGATGCACCAAGTATGGCAATGCGTTCTCCCTGATCCACGATTGCGTTCACATGTTCAAATAAAATATGCTGCTCGGTTAAACCGATACGTTTCACTAGTTTATCAATGGTTAACAGTGTGGACAAAGTCGGGTCGTCCTTTCATCCGTGATCTGCAATCATCTTAGCAAAAATACAGAAAAATTGAAATGAGAGTGGATCTCAATTAGATCAATGAAATGACATCATGGAATGTGAAAGATGAAACGGGTCTGACGCAAGCGGTTCTTTTTGGTAAAATAAAGAAGACTCCGTGTTGGCCTAATCGAGATCGTGATCTTTTTAAAATATGTTGATATCAGGGGAGGCTTTACGATGACGAAAGTTGTTGGACGGGACAAGGTGAATTGGGGCATTATGGGTACGGGATGGATTGCATCCCAGTTCGCACGAGACCTGGAGCATGCCGGGAACGCCGTAAAAGCGGCGGTGGGTTCACGAACATCTGAAAGCGCAGAGAAGTTTGCAGCTGATTATGGTTTTGCACGCGCTTACGGTTCATACGATGAGATGCTGCTGGACCCTGAAGTGGATATTATTTATGTGGCAACACCGCATCCGTTACATAAGGAAAATGTGCTTGCTTGTTTGGAAGCGGGCAAGGCAGTACTTTGTGAGAAACCGTTTACGATGAATGCCCGTCAGCTGGAGCAGCTGGTCGAGGAGGCGCGTGAGCGCAAGCTTTTTCTTATGGAAGGCATGTGGACACGCTTTCTGCCACCGATTACCCAAGCCAGAGCATGGATTGCGGAAGGCAGAATCGGCGAGGTGCGTTTGGTCAAAGCCGACTTTGGTTTCCGCGTAGGCTGGGAGCCGGAAGGCAGGTTGCTTAACCCGGATCTGGGTGGTGGGGCTTTGCTTGATGCAGGGGTATATCCGATCTCCTTCGCGTCCATGATTTTTGGCGAGCAGCCTCAGCATGTGTGGAGTACGGCGAATATTGGACAGACGGGTGTGGACGAACAGTTCTCCGTACTGTTGTCTTATTCCGAAGGTCGTTCTGCATCGCTGAATGGGGCCATTCGTCTTAACTTGAGTAACGAAGCGGTCATATATGGCACAGAAGGGTATATTCGTTTACCACTTTTCTTGGCAGGCAAAGAAGCTTATCTGCACGTGAACGGCCAGGACGAACCGGAGACATTTACCGATGACCGGACGTGCATTGGATATGCGTTTGAAGCAGAGGAAGCAGGGCGCTGCATTCTGGAAGGACGTACGGAGAGCAGAACGATCCAATTGGACGAATCCCTGGAAATTATGAAGTTGATGGACACGATCCGCGGGCAGTGGGGCTTGCGTTACAAATCCGAGAAATAGACAGGAGAGGAAAAGCGATGCTGAAAATTCTGATCTCCGGATTTGAACCTTTTGGCTGGGATGCGATCAATCCGACGGGAGAGCTGATGGAGGCACTTGTGCAGGAAGTGATAGAGGGAGCGGAATTGAAAACAGTCCTGCTGCCTGTGCACTTCGATGAATGTGCGGATCTGCTGATCGCAGAGATGGAATCCTATCAACCGGATGTCGTCATCGCCTGTGGTTTGGCCAAAGGCAGGACGGCCATTACACCTGAACGGATTGCTGTTAATGTCAAAGATATTCCTCCAGGTTCCTATGCGGACAACCAAGGCCAGCTTCCCGTGGACGAGCTCATCGTGGAGGGAAGCCCAGACGGTCTGTTCTCCACATTGCCCATTCGTGCAATGGTGAATAACATGGGGGCAGCAGGCATCCCGGCTGCGGTGTCCAATACGGCAGGCACGTATATTTGTAACAATACGATGTATCGGGTGCTGGATTATATCCGGTTGAAGCAGCTTCCGATTCGTGCCGGATTTGTACATTTTCCAGCTTCAACAGAGATGGCTGTGCATCAGCCTTCGGTGCCGTCACTGCCCATCCCCATGATGCTGGATGCTCTGCGGGTTATGATTCGTACGGTAGTGGGGGTGTAATAAAGTTTGGATCGTTGTAAGAAGAACGTTTGAGATTACATTGAATGGATGAGTGGTTAGATCCGCTGAGTGGTTAGGTCTTATACGCGTGGTGGGATCAATGTGCCGAGGTTTGGATTATCAGTGTATATAGGTTCGGTTTGTTATTGAAATAAATTAAAGAGGGCTGTCCTATTGTCATGAATATGACTTTATAGGACAGCCCTTTGTATTATCTAACGAACTTGAGTCACGTTAATATGCGGAATTCCACGGATACTGGAATCTAACGAATCACAGAAGCGTTATTTCGCCGTTCTTTCTGTTTTTTCTATCTATTCGCTGAGATTTAACGGAATAACGTGACTGAGGTTCGTAAGTATTGCCGTTCCGCTCAATTCTGCTTAATAAGGTGTTACCGATTCGTTAGCGCCTCGGACACGAGATATTAGCAATGAGACTGTACCCAGCAGAAAATAGAAAGAGAGATTGGCACAGCCTAGCTTCATTGATTGTTTGGATTGATGCCCTTGCGAATTAGATCCGCAACAAATCCAGATTGAACTCGGGAACAAGTCCTTCTTTCATCGCTCGTCCAAGCAATGCTGTAATTGCACCGTAACCATCATCGCCCAGGTTGGCGCTGAACTCGTTAACGTACAGGCCGATATGCTGTGCAGTTACATCAGGGTCCATCTCTTGTGCATGTTCCATGACGTATGCTTTGGACTCATCCGGATGCGCCCATGCGTATTCCACCGAGGCACGTGCCCAACCTGCAAGGGCGTGAGCATCCAGGTTGCGACGGGCGATGATTGCACCCAGCGGGATTGGCAGACCTGTGTCGCTTTCCCACCAGTTACCGAGATCTGTCATCAGTTTGAGATCATAATTCTGGTACGTGAAGCGTGCTTCATGGATAACCAGGCCGGCATCGATCTTGCCATCCCGGACAGCAGGCATAATCTGGTCGAATGGCATAACGACAATCTCGCCTACACCGCCGGGAACATTTTGTGCTGCCCAGAGACGGAATAGCAGGTAGGCTGTTGAACGTTCACTCGGCACGGCAACTCGGCGTCCCGAGAGATAGGCCGGATCGGTTGTGCCGTTAGCGGTCAGAACCAGTGGACCACATCCTCTGCCAAGTGCGCCGCCCGCAGGCAAAAGCGCATAATCATTCAGCACATAAGGCAGTGCTGCATAGGATATTTTCATGACTTCAGGTGTATCTGGTCCATCCGGATTTGCGGCAAGGCCGTTGGTAATATCAATGTCCGCATAACGGACATCAAGCTCAGGTGCACCAGGAATCAGTCCATGCACCCAGGCGTGAAAGATAAATGTATCGTTGGGACAAGGGGAAAATGCAATTTTCATGATGTAAGTACCTCCCGTAAAATGGAACTTGCAGCCTGGAGCGCATCCAGGGCATCCTTGATGCGCCAGGCGTCGCGGTCGCGTGGGCCGACCGCGTTGGATATGGCCCGCAGTTCGAGTGCTGGCAAGCCGAACTGCTGGGCTGCCGTTGCCACGCCGAAGCCTTCCATGCCTTCGGCGGCGGCATCTGGCACGCGGCGCAGCAGCTCCGCGGCCGTCTCGGCAGTTCCGGTCGCCGTGGATACGGTGACCGCCGTGCCTCCGCTGACAGCGAGCCCTGCCCGCTGCAGCTCATGGCGCAGGCGCGCGGCAAGCACCGCGTCCGCCGCCACACGGGACGAGCCGAAGCCGAGCTCGTCCACGCTGAGGAAGCCGTCTGGCGTCTGCGAGCCCAGATCGGCGGCAACCATGGCGTCGGCCACCACGAGGGAGCCGACGTCCGCCCGGCCGGGGAACCCGCCGCCGATGCCGGCACTGACCACCAGCGTGTACGCTGGGGTCAGTCCGGTCCCGGCAAGGGGCCCCGGCCTTGAGGATGCGGCAGATGCCTGTGCCGCATCAGTTTGGCTTGGCGCGGCGGAGCCTTGCGCCAGCGCACTTGCGCCAGCCGCTGCTGAGGCAAAGGCCAGCGCGGCAGCGGTTCCTGCTGCGGCCGAGGCAGGGCCTACGCCCGCAGCAATAACATCAAAGCGTTCCGCTGCTTTGTCACCCAGGCCGCGCAGTACAGCCTCTTTTTCCGCATCAACGGCGGTTACGATTAATACACGCTTTGTCGATGCTGCTGCTGTCGCGTTTGTTTCAAAGCGATTTGACACGCTTGTAGTTTCTGGGCGATTACGATCTATAGAATCATTCTGTTTCTGTTCGTTCATTCCGAATTCTCCCTCATGAGGTTTTTATAAAGCCATCTATAAAATATGTACGCATAGGCCAGACGGAGTGACAACTGTACAAGCAACGAGCGAAGCGAGCAAGAGAACCAGTATGCAAGTACAACGTTCTTCTCCATCATAACGGAAGGTGAAAGATCAGAACAAGCTTTGAACGTATTTAGCCCGAAAAGTGATTTTACCACCAGGAGAGACCCGCCCGAACCAAACTGAACCCCAAAATTACGCCTTTTATCTAGCGGAGTGATCTATTTCAGCTCGTTAATATGTCACTTTGATCATATATATAAACCTAACGCGAATTATATAAGAAGTCAAAGTAAATGGTTGACAATCTGTATTAACTGTATTAATAATAGTAGTACAGTTAATACACCTTAGGGTTGGATACATACACTTCAAAATACAGTCATCGTTCATCAATAGGGTATTACAACTTTTATAGAGAGGAGGTGCGGGATGTTCGAATTGGATGTACGCAGCCGTAAGGCGATCTATGAGCAACTAGTGGACAAAATCAAAGAAATGATCGTGTACGGTGTTCTCCAACCCGATGAGCAGCTGCCTTCCGTTCGCACACTTTCCGGGCAGCTCACGGTTAATCCGAATACGATTCAGAAGGCGTACCGGGAACTTGAGCGTGAAGGTTATATCTATTCATTGCAGGGAAAAGGGAGCTTCGTATCATCGTCCGTGGAACATCCGAATGCAGCCATGAGAGATGAAATCAGAGCCGCTCTGGTGAAGCTGATTGCGGAAGCTTCATATTCCGGTTTGAGCAAAGCCGATATGACGCTTTTATTTGAGGAAGCGATGGCCCGTATAGAGAAGGGGGAGCCACATGATTGAGCTGAATCAGGTCATTAAGGCATTTGAACAGGAAAAAGCCGTTGATGGCGTCACGATGCAAGTACATAAGGGATCGATCTACGGTTTGCTCGGTTCCAACGGGGCAGGCAAAACATCGCTGCTCAAAATACTGGCAGGCATCTATCGTCAGGATAGCGGCACGGTTCGTATGGATGGACAAGAAATATATGAAAATATGGACCTCAAGGGACGCACCATTTTTATGGCAGATGCACCATACTTTTTCCCGCAATCGTCCATCCATCAGATGGCTGCCTTCTATCGTTCGGTATATCCGCGCTGGAATGAGGAGCGTTTTGTACAGCTTGGCAGTGTATTTAAACTGGACGTGAAACGTAAACTGCATCGCATGTCCAAAGGTATGCGCCGTCAGGCAGCCGTATGGCTTGGACTTAGCTGCATGCCTGAAGTGCTGCTCATGGATGAGCCAATCGATGGGCTTGATCCGGTCATGCGGCAGCAGATCAAGAATCTGCTGTTCCAGGAAGCAGCGGAGCGTCAGGTGACGATTCTGATCTCGTCTCACAATTTGCGCGAAATTGAAGACCTGTGCGACCATGTTGCCATCATGCACAAAGGCCGGATTATCGTAGAGAAAGATCTGGATGATCTGAAGGCTGATACGCATAAAATACAGGTCGCATTCCGTCATCCGGATCATGCCAAGGCTATGGAGGAACAGGTGAATATTCTGCATGAAGAGAAGCGTGGCAGTGTATCCCTGTTTATTGTGAAAGGCAATCGCGAGGCTGTAACGGAACGCTTCCGTGCACTTGATCCCTATCTGCTGGATGTGCTGCCGCTGACGCTGGAAGAAATATTTATCTATGAAATGGAGGATGCAGGATATGATATTCAACCGATTGTTCTGTAACCGGGGCATCCTGTTCCAAAATTTCAGGCAGCATGGATGGATTGGCATTTTGTATCTGCTCACGTTGTTGTTTTCGCTGCCGCTCTATATCGGTACAGAGTACCGGGAAGTACCACAGCAGATTACCAGCTTGTTCCAGGCGAATGGGGAAGTGCAAATTCTGTTTGCCATTACGTTCCCGGTAGCTGCGGGTATATTTTTATTCCGTTATATGCAATCTGGTGCACCTTCGGATCTGTTCCACAGTTTGCCGCTGCGCCGCAAGCATCTGTTAACCGTTAATTTGTTGACGGGGTTCGTCGTGACTTTGGTTCCGGTCTGGATTACCGCAGCAATAACCGGTTGGGTATGGGCAGTACTGGATCATCCAGCTTTTACTTTCGGTGGTAGTTCAATCTGGATGTGGGGCCTCAGTATGAGCATTTACTCGCTGTTTATGTTCATGCTGACCGTGGTGGTAGGCATGTGCATTGGACAGTCTGTATTACAGGGACTCACCGTATACGCACTCCTACTGTTGCCTGTTGTTGTATGGTTCATTTTTTCCTTGCATCTTCAACATTACCTGCTTGGATATCCGTACGATGATGTTGGGCGAAATGCAGAAAAAATATCTTTAGTTCTTCGCATGGGTTCGATTAGTGGAGCTCCTGTGATCGGTTGGGAACTCATTATTTATTTCATATTGACAGTGTTGTTCATTCTGTTATCTTACGTATTCTATGCGAAGAGACAGGTGGAATCTGCTACCCAAGCGGTGACATTTACACTTGTTAAACCCATATTCCGATTTGGTTTAATGTTTACGCTGGTTTTAATTAGCGGAGCCTACTTCACCATTATTGCTCCAAGAGGATCATCGGGGTGGGGAATCTTCGGATATATCCTCGGTGGAGTTGTCGGTTATATTGTAGCCGAGATGATTATTCGCAAGACGTGGTTGATTTGGAGCAGCAAGCTGCTGCCCAAGATGGTTTTATATGCTATCGTCGCCGGACTGATTTTGTACGTGCCTGTTGCCAGCTGGAATGGATATGCTGCACGAGTGCCTGAGTTGAACAAGGTTAACAGTATCAAGCTAGGTGGAGAGAGATACACTTATATTAACGGTGTCTCATCGAAAATGGATGATGGTCCTTTCTATTCAAGTGATTCTGAATATATGAAAGCTGTTATTGCTCTTCATCAGAAGATCGTGGATTCTGATCTGTCTTTGCTGGATGATCCCATCAATCCAGGTATGCGTAATGACGAGTATGTGTTTATTAATTACAAGCTGGATAACGGCAAGGTGATGAAACGTAAATACTACATTCCCGAAGCGGAGTTCCGTCAGGAATTAATGACTTTGAAACAGACCCAGGACTACAAAAGAGTTGCATACGATACGTATAAGCTGGAAGAGGACGCGCTGAGTATTGGAATTCGCTCAACCATTAGTCCTTATCTGAAGGTATATATCAGTAATCCGCAGCAAGTTCGTGAGTTCAAGGAATTGCTGAAGCAGGACATTATGGACCAGACTTACGAGGAGCAACGTTCCCCGTGGCAGTCTTTTGCATTTGCGGAAATGAATCAGGATTCTTCATCGAATGATCCTTTTCAGCCTAAGGAGATGTGGAATTTTGAGATCAAACCAAGCTATGATCGGGTATTGAATTGGCTGAAAGAAAACAAATTATACGAACAACTGGAATTTTCAGTAGATGAGGTGGCTTCCGCGCAGTTTGTGATGCAAGAGATTAACAGTCCCGGAAATCCTCAGATGGTGTACCCTCAGTCAGAATATGTGGACGGGAATTTAAGTGGCAACAAACAGATCGCTACCAAAAATAAAAAAATTATCAGCGAATTGCTTCAACGTCAAAGGTCCGGTTATCAAACAGAGAAAGATACCATCTATCAGATCAAGTTGAATGTTACCCAGGGGGAGAACATTTACATGATCCTGAAAGAAGAAGACCTGACAGAAGAAATGAAAGCCATCCTGGCTGGACGGTAAAGTAATCTGCAAGCGGGAAGGGTTCTCCCGGTTGATATGCTGGTTTCTCTATCTGACTTGACCAGAATACAAGTATGGAATATATTAGGAAAAGGTAATGGTTCGATTCGAGATGATGACCATTTCGGCGAATCCCATATGGAACGGCTTATGAGGGAAGCACCCGTAAGAGCAGGCAATACGCCTGACTTGCGGGTGCTTTTTTTGTTTTTTGCCAGTTTGTATATCAGGGATCGTAATCGAGTCACCGCACAGACACATCCAGCAGGTTCTAATTATCAATTCACATTGAGGGGGTAGAAGAGAATGCAAACTGGAATTTTGGAAGAAAAGGAAAATCATCAGGTGGGTCTTTGTTCGTGTGCAACACAAATCAGGGAACACGGCATAAATGAGGGGAATGATAACAACCAAAAGATTATGAATCAATCCCTTATGAGGAGCATGAAGAATCATAGTTTCATGAGCAACCTGAGCAACCGATGCGGGGCGCGCCCTAACCTTCGCGCTAACGTATGGACCCGTATGAGCCTGGGACTCATCATCATATTCAGTATGAGTGTGATGTATTATTCCTCCGCTGCTGAAGCGGCGGGTCCTGAGTTTGGCGTAACAGCCCAGAAGGCGTGGGAGACCGTGCTTAGCAAGGCCGATTCGCAGACCAAGTTGTCCCTGCAACGAGCGTACGAGAACGTAGGCAACTGGACGACTCAGGAACAAGCTTGGGAACAAAAGATAAAGACCATTCATGCCGCCAATACCAAGGAGCTGGAACAATTACGTGTGGGTATAAGGCAAATCGATGATGCAAAGATCGCTGGTCTAACCGAAAAGGTAAAACAAACCGAGGCCCGGTATGAGTCTTTGTTTGCCTTGTACAGTTCAGTGAATAGGCAGCTCGATGCCGCCAAAGCGATCAAAAACAAGGAATGGAGTGCGGCTATTCGCACCCAAGCGGATACGTTAAAACCAGTTGTTCAGCTTGCTCGACAAGACATTCGTTTCAAGAAAAAGGAGCTTGCCGAAGCCCGCAAACGAAAGAGCACAGAAGTGAAACGGTTGCGTACTTTACTGGCTGGAGCTGATCCCGTGAAGAAGCAGATTCAAACGGGCAAAAAACAGGCGAGCCTATCGAAAGAGCGATATTCAAACGCGTTGCAGCAGTTCAAACAGAGTGCAAAACTAGGCCAGTCATCACGCGTATTAAGCTCGTTGAACTCCTTATCCGCAGCAGCGGAGAAATGGGCAGGCTCCAAACAACATATCTATACACTGGAACAGAAGGTAAGTGCTACCTATGCCAAAGTCAGACAGGAACTGACCAAGATACCTAAATAAATGCGAGCTACATTATCCTTTTTGCCACTACCAAGAAACAACAGTATAGTCGATGAGAAGACAGGACTGTGGTACACTCGAAGCAAACGAGGCGGCAGGAGGATATGAATGGCAGACAAAGAAGATTTGACCCGGTTCGGTGTGGCATTTCCCACGCCTCTGATTGAACAGTTTGACAGCTATATCGAAGAGCAGGGGTATAAGAATCGTTCAGAAGCTTTCCGTGATTTGGTCCGTAAAACATTGCTGGAGCCTTCTGCATTGCATTCCGAGCAGGATGTAGCTGGAACCATTGTGATGGTGTATGACCACCATATCAGTGATCTTCCTATTCGGTTAATGGAGCTGCAGCACGAGGCACACCATGACATCATCTCCAATATGCATGTGCACCTGAACCATGATCAGTGTCTGGAGGTCATTGCGGTACGGGGCAACCTAGGACGATTGCGTCATCTGCATCAGCAGATCCAGGTTCAAAAAGGAGTACTGTATGCAGAGCTGTCCGTAACGTATGTGGATGAGCTCAACAAAATGGCAAGCCACCACAGTCCGCACAATCATGATCACAGCCAAAATCAACAAAGTCATCACCATCCTCACCATTCTCCTGATTCTTCAACGGATTAACTTTCAAAATTTCAATAACCGATTCATTGGCATTAGCCGACTTTGTCCATAGCACGTATGTAGAACAACAGATTATTGGTCCATTACCGATAATCTGTTGTTCTTTTTGTTTTGTTATAATACCTAACTTGAAACGCTGTACCATCTACGGACCTCCCTGTTAATCTCGTTTAAATTCCCTGTAAATGAAAATAAATGGATTTCGAAGTTAAGTTTGTTGACACAATAAAACTATTTTGTGCTACAATTTTCAAAAAAAGTAACACGTAATGGGTTGAATCGTAAAAATTGAAGGGGGAACAGCGTAATGCACGGATTTTCATGGGGGAAACGATCAGTTAGAGCGGGATTAGGCATTTTACTTATATGCACAGTTGGGCTATCGGGATGTACACAGGGGACATCCTCAACAATAGAGAGCGTTCATCAGGCGGCGACTTCTCTCCCCAAAGACGAATTGGTGCTGGCTGTTGGCACGGAACCGGAGGGCGGATTTGATCCCACTACGGGTTGGGGACAGTACGGTTCACCGCTCTTTCAGAGCACTTTGTTAAAAAGGGATGCCAAACTTCAACTGGTCAATGATCTGGCGACAGAGCATTCCGTCAGTGAAGATGGGCTGACTTGGACCGTCACACTCCGGGATGATGTAAAGTTCTCCGATGGTGAGCCACTGACGGCCGAAGATGTCAGGTTTACATTTGAAACGGCTGCCAAGAGCGGTTCGGTCATCGATTTGACCAATATGGCTGATGTGGAAGCCCCGGATACAACCACTGTCGTTTTTACATTAAAGTCGCCGCAGTCCACGTTTATCAGTCTTCTGACGACACTCGGAATTGTGCCCGAGCACGCCTATGGTCCTGATTATGCCGAGCATCCGGTTGGGTCTGGTCCATACAAGCTGGTGCAATGGGATAAGGGTCAGCAGGCGATCGTCGAGGCTAACGAACAATATTACGGGAAAAAGTCCACATTCCATAAACTGACGTTCCTCTATCTGGATGAGGATGCAGCCTTTGCAGCGGCGCAAGCCGGAACAGTCGATATTGCGGCTATCCCGGCGGCGTTCAGCAAGCAGCAGGTGAACGGCATGAAGCTGGAATCAGTGAAAACAGTGGATAACCGGGGCATCATGTTCCCGATGCAGCCCGCAGGCGTGAAGTCTGGTGATGGCCTGCCGGCAGGCAATGATGTTACATCCGACATCTCCATTCGCAAAGCGGTAAATGTGGCGATTGATCGCACAGCATTGGTGGAAGGGGTACTGGAGGGCCATGGTCGTCCGGCCTACTCGGTCAGCGACGACCTGCCGTGGAGCAATCCGGATTCTGTATTTGCAGATGCGAATCCGGATGAAGCGAAGCAGATTCTGGCTGATGGGGGCTGGGTGGATACAGATGGTGACGGAATTGTCGAGAAGAACGGTACAAAGGCCGAGTTCAATCTGCTTTATTTTGCAGGCGATTTAACGAGACAGTCGTTGGCACTGGCTGCTGCGGATATGGTGGCCCAAGCGGGGATCAAGGTCAATGTAGAGGGAAAGAGCCGGGAAGAGACGAAAAAGCTGGCTTATACCAATGCCGTATTATTCGGGTGGGGCAGTCATGATCCGCTTGAGACATACAACCTCTACAGTAGTTCCCATAAAGGGGAAGGGTACTACAACACTGGATTGTACAGTAATCCAACCGTGGACAACTGGATGCAGCAGGCTCTCCAAGCGACAACGGAAGAAGAGGCACTGCCCTTCTGGCAGAAAGCGGAGTGGGATGGATCGACAGGATTCAGTTACCAGGGCGATGCGCCATGGGCATGGCTGGTGAACATTGATCATCTGTATTTGGTGAAGAATGGACTCAACATCGGTGAACAGCAGATCCATCCACATGGTCATGGGTGGCCTGTGACATCCAACCTGGAAGAATGGTCCTGGGAAGAAGATTCGAAATAGAAACGCTGCGGTAGCTTTAACCTGAATTGGGGAGAGATTGGATGGAGGACAGGATGGGATGGGCCAGATTTGTCGGATTTAAAATGCTGCGGCTGTTATCTTTGCTGGCAGGAGTCAGCGTGGTGTCTTTTATATTAATGCAGTTCTCTCCAGTGGACCCGGTGGAGGCTTACATTGGTGGAGATATGATCAGGGTGAGCGCAGAACAACGTAGTCTTATTGAGGAACGCTGGGGACTCAATGATTCACCCGTAGAACGGCTGCTTACTTGGGGACAGGCACTAGTCCAGGGCGATCTGGGAACATCGATGATCTATAGACAGCCGGTTGCGGACATCATCCAGGAACGATTCATGAATTCTGTCGCTCTTATGGCGGTGGCCTGGGTGTTATCCGGTCTGATTGGATTCGGTCTGGGCGTCGTTGCTGCCATGAAACGGGATTCACGGTTGGATCGTCTGATCTGTTGGTACTGTTACACACTGGCTTCCACGCCGGTATTCTGGATCGCGCTGTTGCTGCTCATGGTATTCGGTGTATGGCTTGGCTGGCTGCCCATTGGGCTTGGTGTACCTGCGGGCATGGCGGCAGATCAAGTGTCATGGGGCGATCGGGTCATACACATGATTCTGCCTGCGCTCACATTGAGTTTGACTGGTGTAGCTGCCATTGCCTTGCATACCCGGCAGAAGCTGGTGGATGTACTGGACTCGGATTTTATTCTTTTTGCTAGGGCACGAGGTGAGCGAGGTGTTCAATTGTTTCGTCGTCATGGGTTCAGGCATGTGGTACTGCCAGCTTTGACGCTGCAATTTGCATCTTTTAGTGAATTGTTCGGTGGAGCTGTGCTCGCGGAGCAAGTGTTTTCCTATCCCGGATTGGGTCAAGCAACGGTCCAGGCGGGATTGCGCGGTGATGTCCCGCTGCTGCTGGGACTTGTACTGTGCAGTGCGATATTTGTGTTTACAGGCAACATGATTGCCGATATTCTGTACCGTATCATTGATCCGCGCATGAAGGAGGAGGCTACAGGATGAAACAGACATTGGAACGTCCCTCCCGGCCTGCGGCTCAGACTGCACAGCATCCGAAAGTTAACTCTCCCAGAAGTGAGGCGGGGAACAAGAGGAATTGGAGGTCAGTCCATCCACGTACTCATGGTGGGAAAGGTTATTCAGGTGGCAGTAATCCTCGTTTCCGTAATCCGCGCAAATGGGCGATGATCTGGGGTGGCCTGGGAGTGATCTGGATTGCCACCGTGTGGCTGACAGGCAGACTGCTTCCCGCAGAATCGACGCTGACCTCATTAATGGATCGGAATCTGGCTCCAGCCTGGGCACATCCTTTCGGTACGGATTGGCTGGGACGAGATATGTTCATGCGCACATTGAAAGGATTGGCAACGAGCATTCAGGTGGGGTTACTCGCGGCTTGCGGCGGCGGACTTATCGCGCTATTGCTGGGTCTTGCTGCTGCTTCAGGGAAAGCTGCGGACCGGGTCATTTCATGGATCATTGACCTCTTCCTGAGTGTTCCTCACTTGGTGTCGCTGGTAATGTTGGCTTTTGTGTTCGGTGGAGGTTTGCCTGGGGTGGCGTTAGCGATTGCCCTGACCCATTGGCCGAATCTGGCCCGCATTGTAAGGGCAGAGATGATTCAGCTGAGATCAGCCGAGTATATTCACATTTCACGTAGATTGGGTCATTCGCGAATGCGTATTGCGGTGCAGCACATGCTGCCCCATCTGATTCCACAGCTGTTCGTGGGAGTACTGCTAATCTTCCCTCATGCCATTCTGCATGAGGCAGCGATTACGTTTCTGGGGCTGGGGTTGTCACCGCAGCAGCCAGCGATCGGAATTATTTTATCAGAGTCGATGAGATATTTATCCGCAGGTATGTGGTGGTTGGCTTTTTTCCCAGGTCTCGCATTGTTGTTGGTTGTCCGTGCGTTTGATGTGTTGGGCGGTAGTCTGAAGACATTAACGGGAACCGGCAGTTCAAGGGAGGTGATGTAAACATGGCACTTCTTGAAGTGGAGGAAGTATCGGTTTCGTTCCGGCGTGCTCGGGGATGGTTTGGGCACGAGGAGAACCATGTTATTCAGGATCTGAATCTGTCTGTGAATGAAGGGGAGATTGTCGCCGTCGTAGGGGCAAGTGGATCTGGCAAAAGTGTGCTGGCGCAGGCGATCATGGGCATTCTTCCTGCCAATGCGACGATAGAAGGTCGGATTAGCTATGCAGGCGAGCACCTGACCAAGGATCGGCAGCTTCATCTGCGTGGAGATGAGCTGGTGTACATTCCGCAATCGGTCAGTTATTTGGACCCGTTATTGAAGGTGGGCAGGCAGGTTCAACCTCTAAGCCAAAAGACAGGGCGTAAGCACGGATCGACGCTCCGATCCACGATGCAAAAGGCAGAGCAGGAGCTGACGGGACGTTATGGATTGCCTCATGGCACGTCGGGCAAATATCCGTTTGAGCTGTCAGGTGGTATGGCTCGGCGGGTGTTGATGGCAACAGCTACCTCTGGTGCTCCGAAACTCATTATTGCAGATGAGCCAACACCTGGCATTCATCCCGAAGTGCTGGCTGAAACGATGAAGCATTTTCGTCAACTGGCCAATGAAGGGGTCGGCATTCTTTGGATTACCCATGATATTACGACTGCCTTGACGGCAGCAGACCGCATATCTGTATTTTACGCAGGCTCCAATGTGGAGACGGCACAGGCTTGTGATTTTACGGGAAAGGGCGAACGGTTAAGACATCCATACACAAAGGCGCTCTGGAACGCATTGCCACAAAATGAATTTCAACCTCTGTCTGGTACCCAGCCTGCAGCAGGTCGGCAGCAGGTAGAAGGATGCTCATTTGCACCACGCTGCATTGGAGCGACCATGGCATGCACGAGTGAACGTCCTGAGCTGCGCAAAGTTCGTGGTGGGGAAGTGAGGTGCATTCATGCCACTTGAGGTTAGAAATGCAGGGTATCGTTATGGTAAAGACGCTTGGGTATTTCAGAATATAAGTATGGAAGTACATCAGGGAGAAGTCGTTGGCTTGTGGGGTCCCAGTGGCTGTGGCAAAACAAGTCTTGGACGAATCCTTGCAGGTTATATGGAACCGATGGCAGGTCAAGTGCTGCTGGATGGGAAGTCGCTTCCGCAAACCGGAGCCTGTCCGGCTCAGCTTGTATTCCAGCATCCGGAGAAAGCGGTGAATCCTCGCTGGCGGATGCGCCGTGTCTTGGGGGAAGCGGCAATCGAGGATCAGGAGATGCTCGATGACTTGGGTATCCAGACGAATTGGCTGGATCGCAGGCCTGGTGAGTTGTCAGGCGGCGAATTGCAACGATTCTGTATTGCACGCGCACTCGGTACAGGGACGCGTTACGTCATTGCGGATGAGATGACCACCATGCTGGACGCGATCACACAGGCCCAGATCTGGCATACGGTGATGAATATCGCGCGTCAGCGCAACCTGGGACTATTAATCATTAGCCATGACCGTAAGTTACTGGACAGGTTATGCGATCGGATTGTTCAAATGCCAATTTCATAACTTATGGGGTATAAACCGTTTTCCAATATAAAAGGGGTGTCCGAGTAGTCCACCATGAACATGAATCATGGATTTGACTACAGTGACAGCCCCTTTTGCAATGTTAACGAAACCAATATTTTAACGAACCGAGCGCGCGCTATGAGACGAAATTCTACAGTTTCGGTGTTGTAACGAATCGTAGGCACCTTATACGCCCGTATTGCCTGTATTTTCACAGAATTTTGCTATGCAAACGATAATAAAGGGGTTGAAGTTCGTTAGCTTTCCCATTTCACGCTAACCTTCGGAATAAGGTGTATCCAATTCGTAAGCATATTCAATAGTTTTAACGTAGTTCAACTTACTTGCTCGACAGTCTGCCCACCAGCACAGACAATCTGCGCATGGCTTCTTCCACTGTGGAACGTGGGCAGGCCACATTCATGCGCATGAATCCTGTGCCTTCTGCTCCGAAGATACTTCCATCATTGAAAGCGAGTCCCGCTTCTTTGAGCAGCATCGTACAGAGCTGCGCATGCGGTATATTCAGCTTCCGGAAATCCATCCATAGCAGGTAAGTCGCTTCCGGAAGCCGGATTCCGATTTGCGGCATATGCTCTGCGACATATTGCCGCACGTATTCCATATTTCCGCGGATATAGGCAAGGCAGTCATCCAGCCATTCTTCAGCACCGTTGTAGGCCGCTTCGGATGCAACTGCTCCCAACGTGCTGATGTTGGCAAGTCCCATCGTTTTCACGCCCTGCATGAATGATTCCCGCAGTTTGACATTTGGAATGATGATATTGGAGGTGCAGAGACCCGGAATGTTGAACGTTTTGCTTGGTGCTGTACAGATGATGCTGAGTTCAGCGACAGCTTCAGAAATAAGGGCCAGCGGAGTATGCGCACCGCGTTCGTGGACCAAATCGGCATGAATTTCATCCGAAACGATGATTACATTATATTGCACGCAGAGAGCAGCAAGGCTTTGAAGTTCTTCATGAGTCCATACCCGTCCAACCGGGTTATGAGGACTGCACAGAATTAACATTTTGACCCGACCCGTCTTCAGGCAGGATTCCAGATGCTCCAGATCCATGGAGTAATGTTCATCGTTCTCCACCAACGGATTGGTCATCAGTTCTCTGCCTTGACCGCGTACTACTTCATAGAAGGGTGCATACACCGGAGTCTGAATTACTACTGCATCTCCCGGTTCGGTGAACCGTTGGACAGCAATACTGAGTGCAGGAACAATACCTGGGGTGAATACAACCCATTCATCGTTAATACTCCAGTGGTGACGTCGCTCCATCCATCCCGATAGCGCTGCGTGATACGCATCTGTCCGCACCGTATAGCCAAAAATCCCATGCTCCATTCGAGTCTTCAACGCCTGAATGACCGATGGTGGAGCGGCGAAATCCATATCAGCAACCCACATGGGGAGTGCATCCGTCACACCAAAAATCTCCTCAAGCGCATCCCATTTCTCTGATCCCGTAGAGAGCCGATTAATCTGCTCGTCAAATGTATGACTATTGCTCTTGCTCTTGCTCATTGCTTAAATCCCCCTTGAAATCCGTTCCTTCGACTACAATCGACAGATTATTATCTAATAAATTTGATGATTTCGCAACTTGTAACGAGCAGATGGGTTCCATTTTGTATGGGGCTGCATCCAGGGCTTTATTATAAAAATGATTCGAGCATGCGTATGGACAGTGACGCAGTATTTACCCTATTTCTAAACGTCCAAACAGTAAAAACCACCAGAGAAGGTCATGATATGACCGATTCTGCTGGTGGTTTTTTGCTGATCCAGAATTCTTCTCGCTCAGGCAGACATAGGTAGCAGGAGGAAGAAAATTTACCTTTTATTTCATAAATGTGATCTTATGATGGCGTTATAGATGCTCATTGAACCATCCAGCAATATGCTCCAGACGACGTACCCTTAAGTGAGGGTGACCTCCGCGGGACAGCTCGTGATTGGCTCCCGGGAAACGAACGAACCGA
Organism: Paenibacillus sp. E222; assembly: GCF_013401555.1. NCBI lineage: Bacteria > Bacillati > Bacillota > Bacilli > Caryophanales > Paenibacillaceae > Paenibacillus > Paenibacillus sp. E222. The sequence continues at coordinate 7,330,961 of NZ_CP058552.1, read as the reverse complement.
GTGGTCTGTTTGCGCCGCTTCAAGGCAACATAGAGTTGTTCAGCCTGTTCAATCGGACAACGCAGATCCTGCTCACCATGCAAAATCAGCAGTGGCGTGTTGATATTACCTACATATGCAAGCGGGGAGTGTTTCCATAACTTCTCGGTGTCATCCCATGCATTACCGCCAATCTGGTCCTCCGTGAAAAAGAATCCAATATCACTCACCCCGTAGAACGAGAGCCAGTTAGATATGGAACGCTGAGTGACGGCTGCTTTGAAACGGTCGGTATGTCCAACAATCCAGTTGGTCATAAAGCCACCATAGCTGCCGCCAGTGACGCCCAGACGGGACTCGTCGATAAACGAATATTGGGATAACGCATAATCCATGGCTTCCATCAGATCACGATAATCCCCGCCGCCATAGTCACCCCGGCAGGCATTTACGAATTGCTGCCCGTATCCGAGCCCACCTCGCGGGTTGATATACACAACAGCATATCCCTGTGCTGCGAGGATCTGGAACTCATGCATAAACGTAAAGCCATACATCATATGTGGACCGCCATGAATCTCAAGGATGGTTGGGACTTTGACTCCTTCCACCATGCCAGCTGGTTTCAGCATCCAGCCCTGCAGTCGCAGGCCATCAGAGGAATCGAACCAGAAGGTCTCGGGTGTGCTAAGTTGAATCTCTTCAACCAGTTGAGGATTGCTATGGGTCAATTGTATAGGCTCGGCCCCAACTTCATCAGGTTGAGTATATAGAAAGAGATCACCAGGACGAAGTACGTCTGCTACGGCAGCCACAATCTGTCCATTTTCCAGCTCAGCAAACTGATAGAACTCTTTTTCGTCCTGCAAAATGTATTCGGCATGACTGCCGTCCCGTGCAAATCGGGCCATCCGGACACTGCCTTCAATAGTGGCAAGACAGAGAATGGATAAACCATCACGACTGAATACAGGACCTGTATTGGTCAGGTGTGAGCGCATATCACCAACGAGGCTGTGATTGATCTGTACATCCCAATCCTTGCTCAGACATGTGGGTTTGCCGCCCGAGATCGGAAGGGTGTAGAGTTTGACCAGCGTAGCATTTCCATAGGAGCGGTCGCTGGCAAGCAACGCAAAGGACTGTCCATCGGGTGCGTACGTCAGCCGGCCGAAAGAGTATCCTTCCGGAGTCAACTGCTGCACGTCAGATCCGTCAGCCTTGGCACGATACACATGGTTCGTCAGGGTGTAATCGTTATGCTGCTCGCCTTCTTCCGGAAACTGAGCGATCCACGCAATGGACTCTCCGTCCGGCGACCACGCATAGTCCCCAACGTCATAATGGCCTGTCGTTACAGGGATCGCCTCTCCACCTTCGGTTGGAACACGGAAGAGATGGGTTCGGCGACCGTTCCACAGTCCACCGCTGTCAGATTTCATTCGAATTCGATCCACCACAAGTTCTTGCAGCAGTTTTTTATCGATATCTTTAGTTCCATCTTCGTCTTTTTCGCTCGTGTCCACAGATGATTTAACAAGCAAAGTGAGCCCATCTGGTGACCAGAGCAGGGAGCTGACGCCATGTTCTAAATGACTGATTTGCTGTGCTTCTCCACCATCTGAGGCGATCACCCACACTTGTGTTTTGCCTTCGTGCTCTCGTAAAAAAGCAAGCTGTGAACCATCCGGCGACCAAACAGGAGCGTGATCCTGATTTCCGGATGTGAAAGGTCTGTCCTTCTGGTTCTCCAGGTTAAGGAGTCTCAGGTGAGAAGAATAACCGTCTCGTGCTTCGTTTGTTTTCCGGCTTACATATACCAATTGTCCGCCCTGAGGAGACGGAGTTGGATCATTAACCCATGTAATCTGAAAAAGATCCTCCGATGTTATGCCGCGCAGACTCTTCATTGTTTGTCCTCCCACCACAAATCAGATTGTTTTAATTTCCTAACCTTTCCATTTATATTAACGGAAAGCATGAGGCAGGACAACACGATTCTGAACGAACATACTCCTATTTCTTAACAATATCGCCTGTGCCCGAAAGGAATTATTGGAAGCATGACGAATCCTAATGTTTGAATAGTCATGAAATGGACGAAAACCTGTCTGAACATGATGTTTAATGTTAGTTGAATCTGTTTAATGAACAATGCTATTTAAGTATATTTGGTAATCCAGCCCATTTAATGAGCTGTACCTCGTTGATATAGAATATTCTTGTCTCAGTCACCATGAAGGAGGAACATCACTTTGTCCACATCCTATGATCAACAGCACGTGGAATACCCGAGCCGGAAACGAATGGCATGGCTTACAGTGGGGGCGGCACTTTTTGTAGCAGCCGGATTTTTTTTATTGTTTGATGATTCTTCAGCCAAAGGTTCTGCCATTTCTTCGGTTATAGGCGTGTTCTCCATTTTATTTTTTGGGCTTTGTCTCTGCTACAGCCTGGTGAAGATGATTAAGAAGGAACCTTCCTTTGTTGTCGATGAGCATGGGTTTGTGGATTCATCTTCTTACACATCAGGAGGGTTAATTGCCTGGAAAGATGTTGAGAATATTTTTATGTATGAATTCATGGGACAGAAGATGATTGGGGTTAAATTGTGGGACGAGAAAGCATTTCTGGATCGTCAGAATGGGATGAAACGCAAATTAATGACGGTAAACAGCAGCATAGTCGATGCGACGGTAAGCATTGCCCAGAACAGCCTCACATTACCACTGGATCAGTTGTATATCATGATGGTGGAGCGTTGGAAGCGTTCGAATAAAGGGGCGAGTGAAGGTAATAGCTTAGATCGGTTTAATAATGAATAGATAATGAGGACTATTTTCAGATTGGAGGAGTAAAGATGCAACAAGGAAATCAAACGCGTACGATCCAGCTGCCCGATGGGACAACACTGCCTGCAATCGGACAGGGAACATGGTACATGGGTGAGAAACAATCCAGTCGGAGAGAAGAAGTTCAGGCACTGCGTTATGGCATTGAACGTGGAATGACAGTGATAGATACGGCCGAGATGTATGCAGAAGGCGGAGCGGAAGAGGTCACTGGTAAGGCGATAGCAGACTGTCGCGATGATGTATTCCTGGTATCCAAGGTGTATCCTCATCATGCGGATCGGAAGCAGATGATTACTGCTTGTGAGCGCAGCCTTTCGCGTCTGGGTACAGATCGCTTGGATCTGTACCTGCTGCACTGGCGTGGAGGTGTGCCGTTGGAAGAGACGGTTGAAGCTCTGGAACAGTTGAAACAATCAGGCAAAATTCTGCGCTGGGGTGTCTCGAATCTGGATATTGAGGACATGCAGGAGCTCTGGAACATTCCAGCTGGTCAGCATTGTGCAGTGAATCAGGTGCTGTATCATGCAGCTTCTCGTGGTATAGAATACGAGCTTCTTCCCTGGTTGAGGGAACGCCGTATTCCTGTGATGGCGTATTGTCCGCTGGCCCAAGGTGGTAGACTTCGTAAAGAATTACTGGAGCATGCAGTCATTCAGGAGATTGCCAAGGATCGAGGTGTCAGTCCCTCCCAAATTGCGTTATCCTGGGTTATCAGGGATGGAGACATATTGGCGATCCCGAAAGCTGTACAGCTGGAACATGTTGCCGAAAATGCTGCGGCAATGGACGTTGTTTTGACCCAAGATGAAATTGTTCGGTTGAACGAGGCATTCCCTGCACCTAAGGGCAAAGTGCCTTTGGATATCGTATAGAAAACTTCTTGTCAGACCCATAACATCATACAATGAATGTAGTTGGAAGAATCAGGGGATGTCCCATCAGTCATGAATATGACAGAGGACATCCCTTATTCGTGTTATTTTGTTTCAATGAACATCAGACACGCTATTCGCTCCCATCTGCCCAGATCTGAGATCTAACGAATCACAGAGACGTTATTTCATCGATTCGGTCGATTTTGTAGATTTTGGCAACGTGTTATGACGAAATAGCGTTACGGAGGTTCGTTAAATTTTACAAGCGTTGATGATCCGCCTTTTAAGGTGCGGTAGGTTCGTTAGCGCATGGAGCGAGGTTGAATTTTTTATGACAGCCCTTTTTTTTGCATTTGAAGCCATTTTAAATAAATGGGCTTTACAACAACAAATCACTAGTGTACTATGTAACTAACACACAGATACAGAGAGGAGCGAGGACATTGTGAGCATCGAATTTGACAACAACTTGCCAATCTACCTGCAGATTATGCAGTACATCAAAAGACAGATTGTGACCGGTACACTTAAGGCAGGCGATAAAATTCCTTCGGTTCGTGAGCTCGCGGCCGAATTACAGATCAATCCCAATACAGTACAGCGAACATTTCAGGAGTTGGAGCGGGAAGAAGTGGTTGAAACCAAGCGAGGTCTGGGCCGATACGTGACAAGTGAGGAGTCGAAAATTATGACGATCAAAAAAGAGATGGCTGGTGAATTGCTGGAGCGTTTTCTGACAGGAATGCAGGAGCTGGGCATCGAAGAACAGGATATCGTAAATATCGTGGCGGATGCCGTTGCAGAAGGAAAGCAATCACTGCATCGTGATGGAAGAGGAGGAACAGTGAATGAGTAATATTCTTGAGTTGAATCATGTGAGCAAAACGTATGGCGGCAAGAAAGCCCTTCAAGATATCACGCTTGATATTGCACCAGGCCGAATTGTAGGTCTGCTGGGCAGTAACGGTAGCGGTAAAAGTACTTTGATGAAATTGGTTGCAGGGCTTCTGCACCCCAGCAGTGGAGATGTTCGTGTTACGGGAAAAGCGGTAGGCTTGGAAACGAAGTCACTGGTATCCTTTATGCCGGACCGCCCATTAACCGAGAGTTGGATGAAGGTACGGGACGCGATTGCGTATTACCGTGATTTCTACTCTGATTTTGATCAAGAGAAAGCGAGAGAGATGCTTGATTTCATGAAGCTGGGAGAGGGCGAAAAGGTAAGACATCTGTCGAAAGGCATGAATGAACGACTGCAATTAACACTGGCTCTTTCTCGTAAAGCTCGTCTTTATTTGCTCGATGAACCGATTGGCGGGGTAGACCCGGTTGCACGTGGCAAAATTCTGGATGCGATTGTGAAGTTCTATGACGAAGACAGCAGTCTGATCATCTCTACACATCTCGTAACGGATATTGAACGAATTTTTGATGAAGTGATCTTCATCCGTGAAGGGGAATTGGTAATGCGGGAAGAAGTGGAGACACTGCGCCTCAAGTACGGTAAAAGTGTGGATGAAATGTTCAAGGAGGTTTATGCGGAATGATGACACTGCTGAAGTATGACTTTAGAAGGAATTGGAATACATTGTTGGCTGGGCTAGCCGTATTGATTATCGTTCAGATTGGGCTGGCATTGTTTTTTTCTGAAGTAACAGGGAGTCTTGTAGGTGTCATTGCATATGTCGGAGCAGGTGTGGCCATTTATGTGAAAATGATCAAGACATATCGATCCAATATCCGTTCGTTCAACCGCCGTCTTGTGCCGGTAACAGGGCTGTCTCACGTCTTGTCTCCGATCATTTTTGGAACACTCTGCTGGCTGGGCTTAATGGTTGTTGCTGCCATTCACTACTTTATTTACAGTACAACGCATACAGGGATTAACTTTACCAGCTACATGAACGATTCGGGTATTCATCTTTCGGAGATTCTCAATGTGTTGCTGTTTCTCTGGTGGGTGGCTATATTCTGTATCATAATCATCTTTCTCTCCATTTCGATTGGAGGCAGCTTCCGCTTTAAAACAGGACCATGGATTAGTATTGTCGCATTTTTCGTACTAATCAATGTCATTAGCTGGCTGGAGAATATCATCTTCTCGGGTCGCTTTAACACCAATGAATTATTTCATTTCACTGAAGAAAGCACAGCGCTCTCCTTTACGTCCAATCGGATTACATGGTCAGATGGAACATGGGCCAGTATTATTTTTGAAATCATCGTGGCTGTGATTTTGGTTGGTGTTGCCGTATATCTGAATAATAAAAAAGTTGAAGTTTAAGTTAAGATGCTGTCAGCTGCAATTTAGCTGGCAGATTTTTTTATTTGAATAAATTCCCAGTTCTTATACGTAAATAGGGATATATGTCGTTTTGCAATAAGGGAGAAGGTTTATTTCTTGTAAGGGAGGGATTCCATGGAACTCTATTTCAGAGATAATTTCTTTAATGCTGGGTACACCGAGATTATGAACCATGAACAGGAACAGGCAGGTCATCTCGATTTGAAAAGTGCATTTGGTTCATCGCTTGATGTATTCGATAACTCGGGGCTCATCTGCAGTGGTAAATTCCGCATGTTAAGTAACCGTTGGGATGTGACTTCAGCCGATGGAAGGGAATGGGGTGTCTTACGGGCGAGGATCAGCTTCTTCAGTAAAAAGTATGAGTACGATGCAGGACCGCGTGGTGTGTATGATGTCTCCGCTCCGGCGTTTTCACAGGAATATGATATCACCGGGATGGGCGGCAAAATCGTGGCAAGCTTCAAGCGTACAAGTGGCTGGTTCGGTTCCGGCGCGTTTGTGTTAGACAACCAATCAGAACATCTGGATACGTATGAATTGATTGCGGTTGTGATGGGTGTGCATGCAATTAATAAAAGAAGGAATTCGGCTGCCGGTAGTGGCGCGTAAGCTAATCATCAAAAGGGGGTATCCCCTCATCTTCATGACTCGGGATAACCCCTTTGTGTTTTGCGGCAATTGGTTAGCAAGTTATCTGTAAATGATTGGAAATAAAATACATACTTTAGGCAGAATCATTATGCAGAATCACTGCCTTCCTTCTTTACAATAGGTTCCTCTCCGTGGTGGCTCCGCACTCCTCCAGAAGTCCGTTCCGGCTTTGCTTCAGGCTCGGATTCAGCATAACGTGCCAATACTTTGGCCGCTGTCTCAGACATTCGTTCCCGAAGCGCAGCGTTATCTGCAATCCGTACCCGTTTGCCCAGAAAACGCATTTTGGACAGCACATAATCCATCTCATTCCTCGGAATGGTCAATTCAATGCGGTACGTCTGTTGTGCTTCCACAAATTCGACCTGCTTCTCGAAGCAGGAAAAGGCATACAGAATTCGCGATAACTCCTGATTAAACTCAGGCAGCACTTCGATCGTCACGGATGTCTTCCGGTTCTCCGTTAAAATCGCGATTTTGGCAGCATATTGAGAAGCGGTTTCCGGTTGAAGCGGCTGGGCTTCCGCGGTAATAATGCTGTGCAGCTTGGTGGACATCAGTTTGTTGTAGAGTGGAGCATACCAGAGCACGTACCATTCTTTTTTGACCATGGAATATTCGAGCTTGTAGGGGTAACCAAACTGATCCTGGCTGATTCGTCCATTGCGGACACGCCCTGTCAAACGAAACCCCTGATGATGCAAAATCATCTGCCGTAATGGTTTAAGCAGTGGATGAAAGACACTGTTCTCTTCACTTTTGGCTTTTTCGGTCAGGTAATCCTGAAGGTCCAGATCCTGCTCTGCATCCAGCATGTCATGCATTTTGTGCAACGTATCAGGGTGCAGCGCTTCTGGTGCGGCAGGGTGATTCAGCATCATGCGCAGCCAGGCTCTTTCCTGTGAAGTCCAGGTGAACAGTCCGGTTTCATTCAATCTCGTCATCATCTGGTAGTTGAACATCTTCTCGAACAGATTCATAATATTGCGCAATCTCCTTCCATTCCTTAATCATCTCCTGACGCAGCCTCTGTGGAGCGATCACCTCGCAGCTTGAACCAAAACTCCGAAGCCACGGCTTAATCTCGGTGGTACCGTTGACCTGAATTTCATAGAGAAAGGTATGTTCCGTTTCGGGCGTGATCGTTCCCCACTGGCCTTGCAAACGAACCCGATCCAGAATGAAGTTACGCTGGCCGTCCTGAGGATGGAAGAATCGGGCTTGAACCGTCACGGTATTCCCCGTATCCACCAGCCAGCTGTAGCGGCTGATCTCGGCCCACTGTTGTTTCAATTCGAGCATATATCCTTCTTCAATCGAATCCTGTTCCTCCAGCTGTGTAATACCTTCCATCCGGAATTTCACAAAGCCTCGGCGTCCCTGATATCCAATGACATACCAGCGACCATACTGATGGTCATAGACAACTTCAAGCGGTACGATCCGGTTGGGTCGTCCGCCTGCTTCCCGTTCGAAGCGCGGATTCGTATTCTGCGAGCTGTAGCTGGACGGTTTTTTGGGTGAATAATACAGAAACTGGACATACTTTCGCTGACGAATCGCACTAAGCAGAGTGTACAGATGTGCTTCGTCCAGAATGCGTGAATAATAGTGGTATTTATATATAAATGGCTCGGTGGCTTCTTCCTGTGGATAGCTTGTAGCAATGGCTTTTTTGAGACTGTCCCGCAATATATAGCCTTGTACGGACGGAACCTGGGTGTTCGCCATAATATCCACAAAATCATACAACTCCAGCTGTTCTTCCACGGTTAAACCCGTAAGTACGTCCTGCTGCAAAAGGTAACGATAGGGCCTGCCGCCAGGTTCCTTGCGGATCACCCCTACTTCTTCCAGATACTTCAGATCGGAGCGAATGGTCTTTTCGTCAGGTAGCGCCAGTTCCTCTGGCAGATCCGCGCAGCAGGCATCCAGTAACTCCATGGCGGTTAAAGCTTGATCTTGTAAGGTATGCAAAAGGATAGAAAGACGCTGAACTTCAGTCTCTTTCATCGACTTGGCGCGAAAGAGGAAGAGCAGCATGGGCTCAGCAGATTCTCCGTACTGGAAGCGGACGAGATCCGCCATTTCTTTGTTTGGTTCCGAGCCTGAGCGTTGGTCAGCGACGGTCTGCATGATTTCTTTTAATCTGCGTTGGGTTTTATCAAAAGTATGTACGGATATGCCAAGCCGTTCGGCATACTGTTTACGGTTATACGCACCACTTGTCAGGGACAGCATGCGCAGAAATTGAATTTCTTTGTCAAAGCTCTCTTTAGCCATGAACATTCACTCCTTGGTGGCCTGGAGTCAGGCGGATGTAGTGGATGACTATGTTGGCAGAACAATTCTGCATTATATAGAATCATTCGTGATCTTCCCATTTACCGTTATCCCTTCATTGTATCAGGATGAGTGGCTGGTTTCATTTTAAACTTATGGAGGTTGAAAACGATATTTTTATGAGTTATGAAATTGATTCGTCGCCATACTTTCGCCATGTTCGCGTGCAAATGTGTGAGGCATAATAAGGTTGTGAAGCGGGGCAGCAACAAACTCTGCGGATCAAGGTTCCGAGGCGCCAGGGAGGGTTACTTCGACTGTTAATCGACCAGGTCGTTGGTTCGAATCCAATCGCCGCCGTTCATGGCGGTGTAGCTCAGCGGTAGAGCGGGTATTATACCTTCCCACCTTTTTCCTCGGAACATTTTATTATGGAATATCAGTAAATAGACTCACACCGGGAGGTCATGAGTGATGAGCAGAGCGAAACAATTATTCAATCAACCTCAGCCAACGACACGTAATCATGGGGGCTACGGTGCCTATGAGCGTTTGGTGGAGGAACAATATATACAGTTGTTGATGACCAATACATTGAACAATACGTTCTATGCAGATACACAGCAACTGATGGACGATGCGATGGTCAGTCATCAGGAGATGGCTGAGGTCGATGCAGGGTTTATGGCGCGGGCGCTGGTCTATGCTCGTAATGAAGGCTTGATGCGTTTACAGCCTCTGTACGGTCTGGCACTGTTGTCCAAGGTGGAGCCGGATCAGTTTGCGAAGATATTCTCCAAGGTCGTACAGACACCGGCTGACTTGGCCGATTTTCTGACGATTCTAAGAGGAACAGGTCGGGGGCAGGGCGGTCGAGCGGTGAAGCGTCAGGTAAGTCAATTTTTGAACGGCATTACTGAATATTGGGCGATCAAATACAACGGGCGCGGACGTGGATACAGTCTGGGCGATATGATCGCTACAGCACACCCCAAGCCGACAGATATGAAGCAACAAGCCCTGTTCCGTTATTTGCGAGGACATGAGGTGGATCTTGCGGAACTGCCGCAGTTGCAGGCGCTGGAAGAGCTGAAAGCTACCCCAAACCCGGCGAGTCGGATGCATCTGATCGAAAAAGGCAAACTGCCGTATTCGGTGGTCACATCGATCATGCAGCCGACACGTACGGTATGGGAGGCGTTGATGTCCCAGATGCCGACCTTTGCCTTGTTACGTCATCTGAATGCAATGGATCGGGCAGGTGTTTTTGATAAATCGAAAAATATCGATTACGTGACGGGCCGTTTAACGGATGCAGAAGCCCTGCGCAAGTCGCGCATCTTGCCTTTCCGATTTGCCAGTGCGTATGAAATGATCGCAAGAGAAGAGCTGCGATATGCTTTGCGGGAAGCGGTGGAGCTATCGATTGGCAACCTGCCATTGCTGCCGGGAAGAACCGCCATTTTCCTGGATCGCTCCGGTTCAATGCAAGGGGATTATTTGCGGATTGGTTCGGTGCTGGCACTGGCGCTATATAAACAAACACGCGGCAACTCGCTGTTCTGGTTATTCGACCATATGGTTGAGGATGCTCGTCCAAAGATGGATGAAAGCATTCTTTCCCAAGCTCACCGGATTCGTGCACAAGGTGGAACAGACACGGGACGGCCTGTACGAGAGCTTCGGGATATCGGAGAAAAAGTGGATCAGATCATTATGATCACCGATGAACAGCAGAATGAAGGCACCCCGTTATATGCCGAGCTTGAGCGATATCGCCGGATGATGAATCCGGAGCTGAAGGCATTTATTGTGGATATAGCACCTTATCAGCAGGCAATGGTACCGCCACGGGATGGCAAAACCTTTTATATCTACGGTTGGAGTGAAGCGGTATTGACGTATATTGCCGAGACTGTGGCAGGATATGATACACTCGCGAACCGGGTGAGAGAGACAGAGATTTAAATTGGAAAATGTGGAGGCGGCTGACCATGACCTACGTTAATGAAGAAATGAAAGATACGATCAGACAACAGTTGAAGCAGATTGAACAGGAGGAGCAGGTACGGATCATTTATGCCTGTGAATCTGGCAGTCGGGCGTGGGGGTTTCCTTCACAGGATAGCGATTATGATGTGCGTTTTCTTTATGTGAGACCGCTGGAATGGTACTTGTCCATTGAGGATAAAAGGGATGTTATCGAACGCCCGATTAGTGATCAGCTTGATATCAATGGTTGGGATCTGCGTAAGGCTTTGAAGCTGTTTCGCAAATCAAATCCACCGTTACTGGAGTGGCTGCAATCCCCCATTCAGTATGATGAACAGTATAACGTGGCACAGCATATCCGTGCGCTTTCACCGTTGACCTTCTCGCCCAAGTCCTGCATGTATCATTATCTGAATATGGCAAAGGGCAATTTCCGGGATTATTTACAAGGTGAGCGAGTGAGGATTAAAAAATATTTCTATGTTCTTCGTCCATTACTCGCTTGTGGCTGGATTGAACGTTATGATGCGATGCCACCGATGGCATTTGAAGAGCTAGTGCAAGAACTTGTACCTGCGAATACATCGCTGTATACGGAGATTCATGAACTGCTGCGCCGGAAAAAGGCAGGCGAGGAACTTGATCTGGAGCCGCAGCTGCCCGCCATACAGGCTTTTTTGGCTGAGAAGATTGCGCATTATGAACAACTGGCATCCCAACTGGAGAATGAACAGATTATTCAATATGAAGAACTGGATCGGATCTTCCGTTTTGCACTGCAAGAGGTGTGGGCTCCAACCTGCGATTAAAGTACGAGGTCGTGCGTATTTGCACATCTGGAGTCTGAATCGGTGGACCCACGTTTGTAAAAGGATCGATGAAGCATGAGACTTATGATTCCTTTAGGTGCAAGGTAATAGGGCAGGTTTGGTATATCCAAACCTGTTTTTGTTATTTTTTCGTCAAAATATTTCATTCAAGATAATTAAAATTAGGAGTTTTAACGTTAATATAAATAACTAAAGCCCTATATGTTTCCTATCCGTTCTGGGTAATAATTAATAGTAAGCAAGTGGTCATTGGAATCTCACAACGTAACGATAGGGGGTAACCTGTATGGCGTCAATGATTCTGCTGGTGAAACAGACGGAAGACGATGAAAAGGTTATTTATCGATTCGGACCGAATGAGCGGAAGATGGGACTCATTGAAATGAATAAGGTCAAAGAAAGTGTGAAGGAACTGGAGCCTGTTCAGGTGGAGGGTGTCAGTCCGAGTTTTTATTTCAATCGGGCCGCACAGCGACTGGTTCGATGTTTGTTCAGAGAAGGCGGTAAGTTCCCTGAACGAACGACATGTGAATCTTAGTTTTTTTAGGCTGGTAAGTCGTACAATGACTTGATCAGATGGCATATGCAGGCAATAGTAGAGGTCCAAGGCATCCGGCATATGGGTGCATTGGACTTTTTTTAGTTCAACTGTTATATCATCCATCGCCATACAAAAAAAGTTCACTGCTCCTTGGAGGAGAGTGAACTGGACATTTTTTAAAATATTGCATCAGAATGTCTTCGCAAACGAAATCAGTGCGGTAATCGTAATGATGTTAAGCAAAGTTGAGATCAGAACCGTCTGGGCGGCAAAGTCTGGCTCATTATCGTATTCCTCGGCCAGAATGGACGCATTGACTCCGGTAGGCATACCGGATGCGATAATAAGGGCCTGAGCGGCGATACCTTGCAAACCGAGCAGCAGTACAATGGAAATCCCAATAGCTGGACCAATCAGCAAACGCAGAAATGTGCTAATATACACATCAAGACGATACAAGCGGATCGGATATTTTACAATTTGGGCGCCGAGTGTTAGTAGTGCTACAGCGACCATACTTTGCTGCGCGTAAGTCAGCGGCATGGACAGGAAAGTGGGCAGTGGAATATTTCCCATATGAAACAAAATGCCGAGCAACAGCGCATAAGGAACGGGCATTTTTAGAAATCCAATGATTACCGCACGGTAATTGCCTTTGAGCTTCGCACCTTGAATGGAAAGCACACCATAGGTAAACGTCAGCAATGCCTGTAAAGACATGACCAGTGCCTGGATGGAAGAGGCCAGTGGATCACCACGAAATACCAGGGAGTTGATAGGCAGGCCATAATTGCCTGCGTTGTCCAGCATGATGCTATTGTTGAAGGCGGCCTTCATGCCTTTATTCATGCGAAGCGAGCGTGCGAACACAGACCCCACAATATAGAGAATAAGTACATATAAGGCGTAAAAGAGCGTTACAGTTCCGAGCAATTCCCCTGACATATCGGAGTGATACATGCTCATAAAGACGGCTGCGGGGGTAATACAATAGAAATTGATTTTGGCAAGGGTGTACAAGTCCAACTTGAACACCTTTTGCATCCAGGACCCGACGGCAATCAGGAGAAAGACGGGCAGGACGACTTCAAGCATGATGTCTGCAATCATCAGTTCAGCTTCCTTTTTCATGAAAATTTCAGTCCGATTTCGAAAATACTTCAACCATTATATCATTTTATAGACGAGCATTTTGCAAAAATCCAAAGAGTGACTTTCAATCAGCAAGATATAGATCGAAATGGTTCTATTCGTCAATATCTTGTACCCGAGAACGATTAGAATCGAATTATGCAAAATGCTGACACAGATCAAAGATGTAATTGACTAAAAAAGATAAGGGGGCTCTTCATTATGATTCCAGATCATCTGGATTATGGTTTATCAATCTTATTTATTGGATTCAATCCGAGCATTACGTCTGGAGAGACGGGTCATCATTATGCTTATAAAGGAAACCGTTTCTGGCGCATTCTTGAACGTTCCGGATTGACACCTCGTTTATATGATGCACAAGAGGATGGGGAGTTGCTGAAGCTGGGGTACGGATTTACGAATATTGTTGCCCGGCCAACAAAAGGTATGGACGATATTACAAAGGAAGAATATGCAGAGGGACGGCAGATTTTACGGCAAAAGCTGGAGGAATACCGACCAGACATCGCCTGTTTTGTTGGGAAAGGGGTATACACCCAGTACAGTCAGCGTGCCAAAGCAGAATGGGGATTTCAGGACGACCCGGTCGTCAAGGAAATTCATGAGTTTGTTGCCCCGTCATCCAGTGGACTCGTGCGTATGTCGATGGATGAGATCGTAGCGATCTATTCACAGCTTAGTGATTTTGTCTCCGAGAAAAGCAGAGAGGACTGATAAACGAAGCAAAAAAGAAAACTCCACATGGCAGCAAGTGCAGCAGTAACAATGAACCTTCAATGGTTGCAGAGTTCGGCTATCCGGTTTACACCGGGTGGCGCGAATTCTTTTTTTTGGATAAAGTGAGAGGTTTCAGGAAGTGCTTCCGTCTAAATAGTACAGAACCATGCATGGAAGCTGTAGAGAAGGGGGATTACATGACTCAACAGATACCAGAGGAGGAGCTCATTCAGCGTATTATTGCGGGGGACAAACAGTTATTTGCTGTGCTCGTGGATCGATATAAAAATAAAGTCTTCGGCATTTTGCGCGGAATGGGTGCGAGTCATCAGGATGCACAGGATCTCGCTCAGGATACGTTTCTCCGGATGTACCGCTATCTTCCGACACGAAGGGAAGGAAGCAGTTTCTCGTCTTGGGTATACACCATCGCTGTGAATCGGATGCGGGATTTTATGCGGCAACAGAAACCTGTGATGACCGCTGTTCATACGGGTTTGGAACAAACCAGTGGTGAAACGCCAGAGAAACATGTACTGCATAAGGAGATGCAGCGTGAAATCTATCGCCAGATGGACCAACTGCCAGAATCGTATCGGCTTGTGCTGCTTCTTAAATATACGAATGAGCTGAGCTATGAAGAGATTGCAGATATCACGGACATGAGTCCGACGCAAGTGCGTAATGCACTTTATCGAGGGAAGAAAACGTTGAAGAAACAAATGGAGCGCAAAGGAGGTTTATCGACGTATGAAGCCTATTCCAAATGATGAGGATCGATTGTGGGAACAGCATTTATTCCGTGAAGAACCGGATGCGGACTTTACGCTTGAGGTGATGCGGAAGCTGGAAGGGGTGTCCATGGAGAGCGCAGAAGACGTGGATCCATTCACGAAAAAGGCTTCCAAGTCCCATTGGATGCGCCGTACGGGAATCACAGCGGCGGCAGTTGTAATCCTTGTGGGAGGGGCCTGGTTTGCTTTTGATCACACAGCAAAATCGACGCAACCAACGGTAAATGCTGTAAATAACCCGCCTTTGCCTAACATACCTGTTCCAGAAGAACTCAAGTATTCCTATTTTGCCGATGATTACAAACGTTTGAAGCCGCTCGGTCTCGTAGTTAATCCCAACATCCAAATCGAGGATAAGGGCTACACGCTTAAGATTGAAGATGTGTTGGTGGATCGTTCTCAAATCGTGATCACAATGAAACAAACAACACCTGATGGGCTAGGGCTTTTTGCGATATCTCCAGAGGCGGGGAGAATTCATATTACGGACGATCAGGGGCAGCAGGTTGCAACTCTCGCCCGGGATACCAGAACAAGCGGTTCGGCAGCTGAACGATTTATATTCCAGTTGCATGATGATATCCCGGATCAGGTGATCGTGCGTGGAGAACTTGGGCATCTAAAAGTAGGCAGCTATTATAATTTTGAGACAAAATCATACGAAGATAAAAATGCTGTTATAGATTGGAGCTTTCAATTCAACATCGATATGACCAAAGCCAAATCACTGGCTGTTGAGGCTCCCATGAACAATACCTACACCACTCCTGAGGGCATGAAACTGGATATGACACAGCTTGTACGTACGCCAAACGGGACCCGTCTTGACATGAACATCAGTCTGGATGATCAACTGCGTGCCAAAGTCGGAGAGAATTGGGCGAATGATATGGACTTAATGTATCACCTCGAAATTCCTGAAACGAATGAGTATCGAATATTCAACGGGAGCAGACCAGATGCCCGTCAAGCCAAGTTCCGGCTCCGAGATTTGAGTGGATTAATGGATGGCGGTCCATTGAAGTTATCGGAGACATGGGACCCTGCTTTTGTTACGGTGGATGCGAAGAAGATTCGCTTTATTCTGGAAGGCTACACCATCCCAGTGTGGGAGGAGAAGTCCGTGGAAGTGGATCTGGAAAAGATGCGTAAGGATGCTGAAATTTACACCTACGTATTGCAATTTGAACAATATGGAGATGAAATTTTATTTTCTGACTTCAATTACAAACCGGTGTGGGAATCCTATGACAAAAACTACTCACTAGTCCTGGAGGGAATAGGAACGTTCCGAAATGCTTTTAATGGCGATCGCTGGGTGGCCGTAGATTCGGAAGGAAAAGAGTATCCTGTTCAAGTAATCGGTTATCCAGACCAGCCTAATAATGACGGAGAATACGTTGCAGACAATCTGAAATTGGTCATCCGTGGTTTTTACAAAGAAGATGGAACGAAATTAACCTTAAAACGAACCGTAGTTAATCGTGAGTATCGAGACGTGAATTGGGAAGTAGATCTTCCGTCGTACACCAGTCTGCCTTGGCAGAAATAACAGTTATGAATGCCAAGAACGGAATGGAATAAGCTTGGATGAATAACAAGATAGTGATGAAAGGCCCCGCATAATAACATGCGAGGCCTTTTTGGTATTCAATAAATTAAAGTTACGCCGATTCCCGTGGAATAAGGGACGTGGATAACATGACCGTTTCCTTCGGTGTGCCTGGACGTTCAATCCGGCGCTGTAAAGCTTCGATCGCACGCTGACCGAGTTCCTCTTTGCATAGGTTGACTGTGGTCAGAGGCGGGGACGATGTAGCAGCAGCATGCACATTGTCGATACCGATGACAAGGCAATCCTCAGGTGTGGAGAATCCCATTTCCTGCAGTTTATTCATCCACTGCAAGGCGATATCATCATTGACGCCAATCCAGGCATCGGGCCGTTCGTCGGCGGGCATGTTTTTGATTGTGGCAGCCAATTGGTCGATCCATTCGCCGTTCTCATAAGGAATATTCCATTCTCTGAACGTGATCAACCGACTGCTGTCTGTGTGAAAATGGTTCAAGGCCAGTTCGATGCCGATCTTCCGCTGTGCAAAGCTGGCAGCTCGGCCATCATCCGTAATCAGACCGATGCGACGGCACTGCATCGACATTAAATATCTCGCCACAGTTATGCCTGCTTCCAGGTTATCATGGCTGATGGTATCACAGTTCAACAGTGGCTCCTGATGATCCACGAGTACAATGGGACGACCTGTCTGAGCCAGTCGTTGCAGGACAGCATGGGGGAAAGCGCCCATAACGATGACCCCGGCACAACGTTCCCAATCCAAGTGAGGAGCGATTGCCCGTTCTGGAGGTGTGTGTTCATCAGCAACTCCCAGAGAGGGAGATACAATGGCATGATGCCATCCTCTTTCATTACAGGCAGAGATCATGCCGGAGAGGACGCGCTGCCAATAGTGAGGCTCACCCCGGTTGAGCTGATTCATGCAGATGAGAGCAAATGGGGGCTCGGATTGTTCTGCGTGGGTAGCTGTTGGAACAGTACTGCTTCCTGGGGTGCTTTGGCGATATCCCAAGGCACGGGCTAATTCAAGCACACGGGCGCGAGTCGCTTCGCTGACGCCTGTCTTGCCGCTGAGTGCACGGGAGACGGCATATTTGGATAATCCAAGCTGGTCGGCCAGCGACTGGATAGATACTTTACGTGACATTTCATTACTCCTTCATATGTAAACAATTTGCATAAAACCAACGAGCCATTTCAATCTACAACATATGATCCAATTTATTTTTTAATATACCATCCGTTATGAATTGACGATCATCTTCCGGCAAAGTACACTTACAAATAATAATGTTATTATAATTTATCATAACGAAAATAACAATGCGACACAATTCATTGAATGAAACGATGCAAACAAATATGGAAACTTCAATTCAAAGGAGACGACATCCATGGAACAGTTCAGATTACCGAAAATCCCCATGCCGCATCTGGAATTACCGCAAGCTGTGCAGAACATTCTTACCGAGGCCGAGGAACGGCTGCAACATAGACCAAGATTGCTGGCACAGTTCCGTAACTGTTTTCCCAACACGCTGGAAACGACGACAAAGCTATTGGATGATGGGACAACCTTTGTTATTACAGGGGATATCCCGGCAATGTGGCTGCGTGATTCGGTGGAGCAGGTGATGCACTACGTTCCGCTCGCGAAGGAAGACGAACAGTTGCAACGGATTATTGGGGGGCTGATCAAACGGCATACGTTCTATGCGGACATTGATATCTATGCCAATGCGTTCAACGAAACGGCTAATGGATGGCATTGGGATGCGAATGATGAGACAGAAATGTCGCCGTGGGTGTGGGAACGCAAGTTTGAGCTGGATTCACTCTGTTTCTCTATGCGGCTCGCCTATGCGTATTGGCGTGAGACGGAATTGACGGATATATTTGACGAGCGTTTCAAGAGGGTGATGGAAAGCATAGTCAGTCTGTGGAAAACGGAGCAGCGCCATGGTGAGCAGTCGCCATATCGATTCATGCGGCGGAATTGCCCGGCCCATGATACGCTCCGTAACGAAGGATTGGGGATGCCGCTAAACTATACCGGTATGATCTGGTCCGGCTTCCGCCCTAGTGATGATGCATGTGATTTTCATTATAATATCCCGGCAAATATGTTTGCAGCGGTGACATTGCGCCAAATGGGGGAAATTGCAAGGTGGGTATTCAGGGATGAGAAGCTTGTCAGCGTGATGGCCCAATTGGAAGAAGAAATACGACATGGTATTTCCTTATACGGTATTTACCGTCACCCCGAATATGGGCAGATCTATGCCTATGAGACGGACGGTTACGGCAACTTTTGCTTAATGGATGATGCAGGTACCCCGGGACTTATGTCTATTCCATACTTGGAGTATGCTTCCACCGAGAACATCGTGTACCAGAATACACGCCGCTTTATTTTGAGCAAGGAAAATCCGTTTTATTATGAAGGACAAGCAGCCAAAGGCATCGGCAGCCCTCATACTCCTCCCGGATACATCTGGCACATGGCGTTGTCCATGCAGGGTCTGACCGCAGACAATGATAAGGAAATGCTGGAGATGATCGATCTGCTGGAGAACACGGATGCAGGCACTGGGTACATGCATGAAGGTTTTCATTCGGATGATCCAAACACGTTCACAAGGCCCTGGTTTGCTTGGTCCAACAGCCTGTTCTCGCAGCTTGTGTACAAAGCAATGAAAAAAGGAATTCTATAAAAGATACATGTAAAAAAAGCTTGCTTACTCCTCGTAAAGCGGCCGTTTCGGTTACGAATCGTTCTTTCGATCGCTGTTATCCCCGGATTTCCTGATCGCCTTTTGTAAAGTCGAAATCCGGGGATAAAGGCGAGCACTTCGTTTCTTCAGAATCGATTTCGTTCCCTCCACTACTTCGCGTTTTATCAGAAACTTTTTTTGTACCTTGTATAGGAAAAGGAAGTAGGTAAGAAACAATAAAGCCCAAACTGCAAAAGATTCGCAGTTTGGGCTTGGTTTATGAGGAAGGCTATGTTACTCACGGCTTCGCTATACAGTCTTCAGCAGATCGGCGATGAACACCTTTTGACCTGTGCGGGCACTTTCGAGGGACGCAAGGACCATGGCCATGCTGAACTGGTTGTCACTGCAATCGGTCTCAGGCAGTTGTCCGGACTCCAGCGCTGCAAACATGTCTTCGAGGCAGCCGTGATGTCCTGTTTTCTCCATGACGGGCTGTTGTCCCTCAATTCGCTCACACGGTTGGAAAAAGGACGGTTTGCCTTCCGCATCCAGATGCTGCGCCGAGACAACTTCAGCATAAATGTCATCATGTCCGTCCCAGATGGCGGTTCCTTTTTCTCCGGTTACGCGCCAGGATGCTTCCCATGAAGTAGGCACACCTTCTGTGCACCAGGACCCGCGATAGTTAAACACGGAGCCATCGGACATTTCAAAGATGCACAATGCCATCGCATTGCCTTGATACCACGACCCTGGAGGATTGAATTCGTGACAGTACACTGAAACCGGGTTGGCACCGAGAATATATCGTGCCTGGTCGAAGGTGTGAATCGCCATATCCAGCAGCAGTGGACTATCCATCAGGTCACGGAATCCTCCAAAATGAGGTCCGAGGAAGAAATCTGCCCCAGCAAAACCGACCTGACCAATCGTTCCGTCGAAAATCAACTGCCGATAAGCGCGAATGCGTGGATCGAAACGACGATTTTGCATCACAGCCTGAATATTGCCCGTACGGTGTGCCGTCTGAACAATATCTTCACAGTCAGAGAAGGATTCCGCCAGAGGTTTTTCGCCAAATACATGACATCCTTGTTGTAACGCCGTCATGGCAATGCCGTGATGGCTCGCTGGAATGGTGACATCAAATACGATGTTGGCATCTGTTGCTTGAATGGCCTCACTGATATCCGTAAACGTGGGACAGGAAAGGCCATGACGTGCAGCGAGTGCAACGGCGGTATGTTCATACAGATCGACAAGCCCCACAATTTCCGTGTCCGGCCTTTGCATGGCGTAATCCACCCAGGTGTTGGACATGGCCCCACAGCCTGCCACAACTACCCGATAAGGATGACTCATCCTATCATCTCCTTATGCTTTTCATTTTCTATGCTCGTGCAATGGACATCATGCCACTCCATGTTAATCCCGTTTCTATACCGGATTGGGAACAAAATTTCCACCGCGACATTGTTTTAAATAGTTTAGTGCGTGCACCTGTCCGGTCATTTCGAGTTCATCTTTGTAGACAGGATCGTGCCAGCCTTCAATATCAATCGTCCCCTGATACCCGTTTTGGCGCAGAATCGTAATGATGTCAGACCAGTTGGTATCCCCGAAGCCTGGCGTACGGTGCCAGACGAATTCACGTGGGCCGTGCACGCCATATTCTTTGACGATGTCCCAGGCAATGGTGGCATCTTTGCCGTGCACATGGAACACTTTAGGCGCCCACTTGCGCAGCTGCGGAATCGGGTCGATCAGGCTGGACATTTGATGGCATGGCTCCCATTCCAATCCGATGTTTTCATCGGGAACTGCATCGAACATCATCTCCCAGGCGGTTGGATTATGAGCAATGTTCCAATCCCCCATCTGCCATGTACCACCCATATCACAGTTTTCAAATGCAATGCGTACACCCCGGTCTGCAGCCCGGCGTGCCAGTTCTCCAAACACTTCTTTGAATCGCGGGATGGATTGGTCAATCGGTTGATCGGTCAGTCGTCCGGTGAACCCGGAGACGATATCCGCTCCGAAGAGCTGGGCATGGTCAATTACCCGTTCCCAACTGGCTAGTGTATCGGCATTATCCCCGGCTCCGGTGAGCGGATTGCCAAACACACTTACTGCAGAGATGACAATTCCCTGTTCATCCACGATTTCACGGACACGTTTGGCTGTCTCGGCGAGGTTCAGATCACCAGTTGTTTGCCAGAAGGTCAGATTGAATGATTCGAAGCCATGTTTCATAATCTGTGGAATGACGCGGACTGCGTCGTGTCCACCTACAAGGGTGCCTATGCGTAACGGATTATTCATGGTTGTATTTCACTCCAATATTGGCTTATAGTACTTCGTGACACACTCATTATAGCCGGGCATCTGCCGGATGGCTCTATACAATCTTGTGCAATATTAGTCTGATCTTGTGGGGAAAGGAGGAGACAGCGTGCTGGATCTGAAAGCGCTTCACGAAAATACCCGCATTGACCATAAATCGCATCCATTTCAGCTGTTCCAGAATCGTTGTTGGGGGATGAAAACGGAAGAATGCATTCTGTACTTGCACTGGCATGAACACTTTGAACTGATTTTTATGCGGAAGGGTAGTGCCCTGTTTCATATCGACAGCAGGCCGTACGTAGCTCAAGCAGGTGAG
This sequence comes from Paenibacillus sp. E222, assembly GCF_013401555.1. Classification (NCBI taxonomy): domain Bacteria; kingdom Bacillati; phylum Bacillota; class Bacilli; order Caryophanales; family Paenibacillaceae; genus Paenibacillus; species Paenibacillus sp. E222. The sequence goes on along the minus strand of NZ_CP058552.1, from coordinate 7,309,023 downwards.
GTCATTATTATTCCTGGTGGGGCGCTGCATGTCGGGTATGCTCTGGAGGAAGGGGATATCCACTATGATTCGGTTGTGCTCAACAGTGCATTATTTCATGATTTTACCCATGACCCCGTTCACTTGAAATATGTTGCTCCCTATCTGGAAGGGAAGGTAAGGTTCCCGGTAAAACCGGCGGAGCACGACATAGCTTGCCAAGGCTATTACTCCCTGTTGGATGAAGCTATCGAGGAGATGGCCTCACAGCCGCTGGCCTATCAATTGGTTGTGAAATCCAAGTTGCATGCCTTGTTCACTCTGCTTGCCCGCACATTTATGCCACACCATCTCCCAGATAAAACAACGGAATCGTATTTTCCCAATCGGGAACGATTCAAGCTTTTGATTGAGCAGATTGAAGCGGAGCCAACAGGGAAAATGTCCGTTACCGAGGCAGCCGGGCAGGTAGGGCTGAACACGTATCATTTTTGCAAAATGTTCAAAAAACTGACTGGACGCACCTTTGTGGAATATGTGAACGGGTGCCGAATGACGAAAGCCGAACAGCTGCTGCAGGAGAGCAGCCTGACCATTACCGAGATCGCTGCCCAGGTTGGCTGTGATAATGCTAACTATTTTACGAAGCTGTATAAACAATACAAAGGGATGACACCCTCGCAGGGGCGATTAAAATAGGAAGGCCTTGCGTCAACATGGTACAAACAAACAAAAATCCGGATCACCGCCAGAGATGCGCGAGTAATCCGGATTATTTTATCAATATCAGATATCAGAAACGTATTCTGTTTATGAAGATGTTTATTTCATGAATTTTGAGAATAATCGATTAGCCTTTTTGGAGAGGTCGTCCAATTTGATATTGGCCTGATCCAGTTGATTGTAACCCCATTTGATCGTTTGCAGCATGCGTGGGGAAATGGGTGTGCCTTTGATCCGTGGATAAATGTTGTGATAGGCCCAGACGAGATGCTCCCAGCGATTATCGTTGCCGTCCTGAATATACTCCGAGACGTCGATGACTTTACCGCGTCCATTCTGAAGAATGACATTTTTCAGATGAATATCTCGTGGATTCAGGCCGCGGCTGCGTACTGCCTCGCGCGCTTCGTCCACATCGAGCATGACCTGCTCGGGGACCGGGATTCCTTTTTCCAGACATTCGAGCAAGGTATCTCCCGCTTCAAAACTGATCACAAGAATATTCCGGCCGCTGCCGTAATAGGTGGGGAAATAGGGCAGGCCTTGGAGCTGCTCATATACCTGTTTTTCATTTTCAAGTTTGTCCAGGGCATGATCTGAGTACATCTTGAAGGCATACTGCGGCAATCCGTCATACGTAAATACCGCCGCATCCGTTCCTGTGCCGATACAATTTAATCCTTCTACATGGCCAATGATGTTCACGAGCTCATTCCGGTCGCTTCCGATGACTTGGATTTGTTGTAATGCTTCTTCCGCCTGGAACCAATCCGGTCGATTCATGGGTGGTGCCTCCTTTTAGGATATGCCTGTACAATTCATCTGTCTAACTGCAAAATCCTGTACTCTTTTAGTATAGTATACGTTCAACTCTGTAATTTCATCTTTTGGTGATGTTACTATATAAACGTTACGCATCGAATCGGAAACGGTTGCGGATAGAAGAAAATTACGGAAGGGTGCTTGCGGCGTTTTTGCCCTTTCCTATATACTGTGAGCATTAAGGGATCTCATGCAGATCCGGCATACAGAAAGGCAGAATATCTTATGGCACAATACCCGCAGTGGTCTTATTCGCAGTCGCGGGCGAGTATGTTCGATGAGTGCCTGCGCAAATATTATTATCATTATTATGGAGCACATAACGGCTGGAAGGCAGAGTCAGCCGATGAGATGCAGGTACGTCTGTATCGGTTGAAGCAGCTCAGTAATCTATACCTCGTATTTGGTGACCTCGCGCATCGGATGTGTGAATCAGCGGTACGCAGCAGGGAAGAAGGCAAGGATAAACCGCGTGAGCACTTTCTGGAACAGACCATGCGCAAGCTGCTGAATCAGGCGTATGTGGAATCGATGGATCAGGATCAGTGGCGGCTCGACCCCAAGAACCGGGTGATGTTGTCCGAGATGTATTACGGGGATGACACGTTGAATGACCGGATTGCCACGATCAAAGAACGGGCCTCGGCCTGTGTCGGCAATCTGTACCAGACGCTTACATGGGAGGACCTGTCCCGTGCGAGTACGGATATTTTGGAGATTGAGAAATGGGATACGATGATGCTGCACGATACGCGTGTATATGTGAAGATGGACTTGTTATATCGCCGCAGCAACGGCAACATCGTCATTGTGGACTGGAAGACGGGTAAGGAGGATGACTTCTCGGATCAGTTGATGCTGTACGCATCCTATGTGAGGGAGCATTACCGGGTTCCGCTGGAGCAGATTGAGCTGCGGGTGGAGTACCTGTTAACCGGGACACACCGAGAGTTTACGGCAACGGAAGAGGATATTCTGAAGGTGGAGGAGAACGTGGGGCGGTATATTGCGGAGATGCGCTCCTGTGTGGATGATGAGTATTACAACCGTCCCAAGGACGTTTCGTATTTCACGCCCATGCCTTCGCGCCGCGCTTGCCGGGACTGTAATTTCCGTGAGGTATGCAGCGAACGTGTAGTATAGAGCGCCACCCGAAGCATCTTCAGATCTCATTCCTATTTCATGTGAAAATAAAACAAGAAGCGCCAGCCTGGACAGGATCTGCCCGGACTGGCGCTTCTATTCCGTTCCACATGCCAGCGGCAAGGCGCCGGGTGGAACGGTCATATCAAGATTACTGGACCGCGGCGGTATTCTCCAGCGCCTGTCCTGCGGGAACATAGTCATGCCCGAGATCCCGGGCAACCGCCTCATACGTGATATGTCCATTCAGCACGTTCACCGCGCTGCGAATGGACGAACTGCCGCGAATCGCGGCGGCTGCACCATGGTTCGCCAGCTGCAGCGCATAAGGCATGGTGGCGTTAGTCAGCGCCACCGTAGACGTGCGCGGCACCGCGCCTGGCATGTTCGCTACCGCGTAATGCACCACACCATGCTTCACATAGGTCGGTTCATCGTGGGTCGTGATATGATCAATGGTCTCCACAATTCCGCCCTGATCAATCGCCACATCCACAATGACCGAACCGGGTGCCATGGTGGTAACCATTTGCTCGCTGACAAGGGTTGGCGCTTTGGCGCCTGGAATCAGCACCGCACAGATCAGCAGGTCGGCAGCCGCAACAGCCGACGCAATATTGGATGGACTCGATACCAGCGTATGAATCTGGTTGCCAAAAATATCATCCAGCTGGCGCAGACGATTCAGATTCAAATCGAGGATGGTCACATCCGCACCCAGACCGATCGCGATTTTGGCGGCGTTCGTGCCCACCGTGCCGCCACCAATAACGACGACCTTGCCACGGCTTACGCCAGGTACGCCGGATAACAGAATGCCTTTGCCGCCCTCCGTTTTCTCCAGCAGCTGCGCTCCAATCTGAGCCGACATCCGTCCGGCAACTTCACTCATCGGGGTGAGCAGAGGCAGCGTACCGTTAACTTCGAGTGTCTCGTACGCAATGGCGGTCACCCGGCTTTCAATCAGTGCCTTTGCCAGTGCAGGTTCCGCTGCGAGGTGCAGGTAGGTGAAGAGAATCAAGCCAGGACGAAAATAGGCGTATTCGCTGGCAAGGGGTTCTTTGACCTTGATGATCATATCTGCCTCCGCCCACACAGTTGAAGCTGTATCCCGAAGCTCCGCTCCGGCCGATTGATATTCGTTGTCTGTGAATCCACTACCCAATCCTGCGCCACGTTCGATCATGACCTGATGTCCGGCTCTGACAAAATCAGCAGCTCCGGCTGGGGTCATTGCTACACGATTTTCATTGTTTTTGATTTCTTTCGGGATTCCGATTCTCATCGCCATGCACCTCGTCCATTTAATGGTTGTTAGCTTATACTACAAGTTTATGACCTGGAGCATCGTTTTGCACCTTACCTTATGTCTATGTTTTGCAAAAATGAATCAACATAATGTCGAGAAAAGACTATTCAGGACATTTGTCCATCGCTTATAATGTAAGAAAAAATGACACTATGAGGGATCGATATTGAGAAATGACCGCGTGTTTACGATAAAGGATATTCTGGCTCGCCCCGTCTTTGCCAAAGCCCGGCTTGCTGCGGGGAAAGAAGGAACATCACGTCAAGTTGGATGGGTTCATGTGCTGGAGATTACCAATGTCTCTCCCTTTGTAAGTCCCCATGATCTTATTTTATCCACTGGACTATGGCTTCAATCGGAAGAAGGGCGTGAAGAATATCTGCTCCAGTTAATCCGGAGCGAAGCGGCAGGGCTCTGCGTGGAGTTTGGCACAAGCATTCATGGCATTCCCGAAGAGTTGATTGAACTGGCTGACAGGCATCAATTCCCGCTTATCGTGTTTGAGCAACCGGTCCGTTTTGTTGAGATCACGCAGGATATCCACGCTTTGCTCATCAACCATCAACACCAGCTGCTGAAGAGCCTGGAAACCTATTCCCGTCAGCTTCAGCAGCGAACATTACAGAGTACAGACATGTCGGCTGTACTTAACCTTTTGCATGAATACGCGGCCAAGCCGGTTGTGTACATCTCGTCCATGGAACCGGGCAGTTTTGTGCCGGAACTGCCTTCGGACATACAGCAAGCAATCTACACATGGTACGAACAGGAGGTTGAGCATCTGGATCTTAATGATTCAGACACTGAGCTATGGTTCCATCTGGATGATGAACAGGTGTTACTGTGTCACCCGGTCGTATGTTTTGGTCAGGTTTTTTCTGCGGTAGGCATGGTTGTACATCCTTCAGCACCCGTCGAGTTTCTTAAACTGTTGCTCGATTATACGGCGAAGGCAGCGGCAGCGCTGACTCTGCGATCCCAGTTTCTGGAGGAGAAGATGGTACGCAACCAGAATGAGCTGATCCAGGATCTGATGAACGGCAACATTCTTCATGAGGAGCAGGCTCAGACCCGAATGGGTCTCCGTCTGTTGGTGAAGGGACAGTACTGGTTTGCCGGCGGAGTTATTGAGATGGAGCACCGTCTGAAAGGCATCGGCCGTGAGCGAATGGAAACCAACCATCAGGATATTCTGGTGCTGCTGCGTTCTTTACTCAAAAAGAACAATCTGGCCAGCCTCATCATGCTGAAAAATAATCAGGTATACGTATGCTGTGCCAAGGAAGAGAGCAAGACATCCACACGAAATCAACTGGTAAAATCACTTGAAGGCATTCTTGGTGATGTAAAGAGATTTGCGAGTCGCAACCTGAAGCAGGTCACGATCCATGCCGGATTTGGCAAGGTGCGTAACCGATTAACAGGGTTACCGGACAGTCTGCGGGAAGCGTATCAGGTTATCGAAGTTTCACGATCCGTAGATCAGCTGGAACATATTCATTTTTACGAACGTATGGGTATATATCAAATGCTAAAAGCATTGCCCCAATCGTTTCTACAGCCTTTTGTAAATGACCATCTGGGCGTCCTGATTGACTATGATCGGACACATCATCTAAGGCTGGTGGAGACCTTGGATGCCTTTCTGCAAAACTTCGGTTCCAAGCGGGATGCGGCTGCTCAATTGTTCATACATCGGCAAACTCTGTACAATAGATTGGAGAAGTTAGAAGAATTAATGGGACCTGATTTTATGGATCAGGAAAGAAGAATCTGCCTGGAGATGGCGCTGCTTGCTCATGCCATGATCGAGGAGGAACAGGATTTTTCGTCTTGATGGATCAGGCTGGAAGACAGTCCGGACTGTGCATCAATGGAAGATATGCACAGTCTAGCTATTTTTACTGATGCGACGGGCTTGTCGTAATTCTCTTGGTAATACGGTTGTGCCAGAATCCGAACGGCGGCCGCGAAACAGTTTGGGTTGTCCGGAGGAAGGTGCAAGGGATAACGAGGTGGGAGCGGCCAAGCGATATGGCGAAGAGCTGCGCTCCGGAAGAGTTTCCGTCTCCATCTTTTTGGATGAAACAACGCTTTGACGCAACCATTCATCAAGTCGTTCACGGTTGATTCCTAGTTGTCCGCTCAGATTACAGATATCGAGGTTTTTTTTCACACAAATCCGCCTTTCCTTGAATATCGGGCTGTATAGGTTCTGAAAGGGAAGCATGAAGTTCGAAAATAGGTGATGCTAATGGACTTCAGCGTTCTGCATCACATCCAATGCCCACTTGATTGGTGTGCTCGATTAGCGGAATGGCGATTATGTTAAACAGCGGAATGAAAGCTGTATGTACCCTGTGTTAAACGTTTACATATAGCTGTTTTATATATTTTACTATAATTTGGCTTTTATCTAGATTTTATCACTTCACATGTAACTGTGCGTCTCAATATAGTCTCAACTTGTGAGGAAATAAGATATATGGAAAGTACCAGTATCTAGTACGGAGGACACAGATGGAGAACAGTAGTGAGGTTCAATACGATAGCCACTATGGTCATGGAAAACGTTTTGTGGGTCGAGCCAAGGAACTGATGATGTTGGACCGATGGCTCGGCAATCCGGAAGCACCTTTAACCATTTTTTCAGTTACGGGCATGGGAGGCATCGGTAAATCTTCCTTGCTGTCCGAGATGTTGTCCGTTGCTCGAAACCAGGGAGCGACCGCAATATGGATGGATGGCAGATCCTGCGGCTCGACACCGTCAGTTTTTTTGGAGTATCTCTCCTCTACATTGGGACTTGAGACCATGGGGGGTGATGGTAACCCGCGGCCATTGAGCCTGCTGAATAAGCCTTCAGTACAGAGGCGGCTGGTCCTTGCTGTGGATAATTATGAAGAGCTGGCTCTTCTCGAAAGTTGGTTTATGGAAGTCTTCGTATCCAAGCTGCCTTTATATGGTGTACTTATCATTTTGGCCTCAAGGCCGGAGCTCGGTTCAGCGTGGCGGACACATCCAAGGTTGCGGCAGCGCCTCGTACAGATGCCTCTCCTACATTTTACGGGTGAAGAAGTGTCCGAATATATTGCGGTGGCAGGATCATTGAATAAGAACTTGGCCGGGACGATTGCGCGTATGACAGATGGACATCCGCTCGGGCTGGCGCTTGCTGTGGAGGCTGCGGATCAGCGCAGGCATGTTCCCTTTTCCGATTGGACCGAATTGTCACAAATGATTAGCGCCAGGCTGCTGCTTGAATTGACGCTACCCCGCCTGCACCCGATGGTTGAGGTATTAACGCTGCTGGAAACAGCGAATCAGGAATTGTTGGCCTCCGTGCTGCAAACAGAGGTGACGCTTGAGGAATATAACGTTCTGAGGCGTATGTCGTTCATTCGTTCCGGGCCCAATGGTCTGGCGCTGCATGATATGGCCAGATTACATCTGCTTCGGGATTTTCGCCAACGCGAACCACAGCGTCTGCAAGCCATGCGTGTGCGAATAGCAGGTCTGTTAAAGCCGCTCCATGAACAAGCGGGTCCGCATGAGAGACGCCAGATTACGAGGAAAATGCTCCTTTTGTGTCAGGAATCCATGCTCCAGCATCGGAAGTACGCTGATGTGTCGGCTGATTCACTGTTTTCTCCGCTGGAAGTGATGCGAGCGGAAGACTTGCCGGCATTGCACCAATTGCTTCAACAGTGGTGTGAATATAGCGTGGAGCCGTGGCAGGCGCCGTCTTATCCAGCTTTTTTAGACGAATTGGCACAGCGTTATCCTGAGGGAATTGTATTAATGCGTGACAAGGAGGGCGTTCCGATCGCGATGTTCATTACGGTACTCGTGCACCGGGAGAGTAGCGGGCTGTTGTGCAACTATTTTCCAGCCGAAATGCAGGAATGCTTCACACCGGAAGAGCTGGATTGCGATCCGGACCAGACGGATACTCACTTTGCGGTACTTGCTGCAGCAAGGGCTGATGTGCCAGGTTACAAACGTGAAGAACTTGTGGGTTATATGTCGCTGGATCGGCTGTCACTACTGGGAGAAGGGGCCAGGGTTATACTGGTCGCAACCAATCCTTATCTGAAGCTGTTTTTGCAGAGCATTGGTTTTCGGAGTAAAAGAGCGCGTACTCGTTTATGTGACCTTTATGAAGATCAGGCAGATGTACTGGATCTGGATTTGCGCAGTGGACAATTCGGGGATTGGGTGATGTCCCTCTTGGTTCCGGATACAAAGGGCAGTGGGGTACAGCAGGGGGCATCTGGAGTGAATCAGGTTCCCTGGTCCGAACAGGACGTGCGTAAAATGCTGACTTATCTGCACTCTCCCGGAGAATTGCATGAGTATGCTGCGCGAGTGAATGGCATGTCGGGTGGAATCCACCTACAGACGCATATCCTGGATTTGCTGGAGGGTCGGGTCCATGGTATCTCCCAGCAGGATCAGCTGCTGTTATATGCGGCCTATTGGACACATGCTGGCAATCCAACTGCCGCAGCGCAGGCATGCTCAATGAGCCGGGCCACATTCTATCGGCATCTGCGAGCCGCTTTGGTCCGATTGGCAAGAGTGCTATAGTGACAGAAAGCATAATGCGGGCTGACTGGAAATTTAATCATTGAAATAACCTAAAAAAACACACAGTAACTGGCCAATTGAGCCAGATCTGCGTGTTTTTTTTGATGGTGTCAATCTTAATCAGATGACTATGAGATACAAGGTTCATGAAGCTGATAAGTTAGTCAAAATGGAAGTATTAACGCTTCGTTTCCACTAACCAATCGGCCAGTTCTTCTATCTGGATGAGAATGGCTATGGGGTTCCGTCCGTACCAGAATATCGATAAGAAGAGGCTGGTCATAGACCGAGCCTCTTCATGCGGTTATAGAGCGTTGCTCTGGAGATGCCGAGCTGCCGGGCGAGTGTTCTTTTGTTGCCTCCGGCGGCTTTCAAATATTGCAGCAGCAGTTCCGACTCATAGGTGTCTAACTGCTCCTGATAGGATAGGGTCGAAGTATCCGTGGACTTCTCGTTTTCTCCTTCATGTATTGGAACAGATGGGCCCGTGCCACTTGGGAGAGGAGATGAGCCCGATTCCAGGCCAGGCTGTGGATGAAGCTGCTCCGTCTCGTGCAAAATGGATTGTGCCTGATCCATGGATGAAATGAAGGTGTCAGGGAGATATTCGGGCTTAACCTCGCCATCCGTGGTGAGAATGGTGATCCGTTCAATCACATTTCTTAATTCCCGTACGTTACCCGGCCAGTCATATTGGAATAACAGCTTGAACACCTCAGGAGGAACCAATTCAATATGACGATTATAGAGCAAGGAAAACTCTTGCAGGAATGTCTGTGTCAACTCGTAAATATCTTCCTTGCGCTTACGCAGAGGAGGGATGACGAGGTTAATGACATTCAGTCGATAGTAGAGATCCTCCCGGAATTGGTTGCGGGCGATCATGCCCAGCAGATTCTGATTGGTTGCGGCGATAATCCGGCAGCTGGCCTGTTTCATGCGTGTTCCACCGACAGGGAAGTAACTTTTCTCCTGCAATACACGCAATAGCTTCACCTGAAGCTCCAGTGGCATCTCACCTATTTCATCCAAAAAGAGCGTACCGCCTTCGGCTAGTTCAATTTTCCCTTTTTTTCCTTTGGGATCAGCCCCTGAAAATGCACCCTTCTCGTAGCCAAATAATTCACTCTCAAATAATGAACCAGGAATAGCTCCGCAGTTAATGGCAATAAACGGCGCTGTCTGCGGTTCACGCAGGTCGTGAATGGCTTTGGCGAATAACTCCTTGCCCGTTCCGCTCTCTCCAAGAATAAGCACGGTAGCTGAGGTGGTACTGATCTTGCGAATAGTCTCCAGACACTGGTTGATTACCGGGCTGCTGCCCTTGATTCTGGCAAACGGATCGGAATCCGGCCGCAGACGGGCAACGGCTTTCTCCAGATGCTGGACTTTGGAAGTCATATGTAATAACTCTTGATGCAGACGGATTTCGGTTGTTATATCCACTTCGGCGGCAACCGCGCCTACAATACGTCCATCGAGATGCACCGGACGTGCATTAATCAGGGCGAACAGATCGGGTCTTGGTTGGTGCTGCTTTCGATACACAGTTTCCCCTGTATATAACGTTTTGAGCGATTGAAGGCGATCCGGGGGAAAGAAATCCGCTGCCGGTTTGCCGATGATATCTTTTTTGTTAATGGAAAAAACATGCTCCGCACCCGATGTCCAGTAGGTTACCTTTGCTTCTTCATTAATCAACGTCAGAGCTGAGCCTGCTGTCTCCAGTGTTGTCTCGAAATAAGCCTCCATAAGCCGATGGGCATGCATCATTTCTTGCAGAACATCGGATACAGCAATATAGCCCAACGAAGGTCCATCATCCTGAATTAACAGATAAGGACTTGTATTGAACAGGGGGATGGCGTCGGCCAGTCCAGTGGTTGAAGGGATGCTGGGCATGGAGAGGCTTGAATCCAGGATACTCATATCTGTACGTAATAAGGACATCAAATCTGGAAGTAAATGTTTCATCGGTATCACCTCAGTTAGAGCATAACGTTCGGAAACTACACCAGTTACACGAGCTGCTTATAAGTGTTCTGCATATAAAATGATTGGGAGAATGATGGTTACCCATATTATAGCTTTCCAAATGAAGTGTGTATATATTTTTTGACATGAAGCATACATGCTATCGGCATAGAAGGGAGAAGTATTGATTGTTGATTTTTGTTATGCGCTTACAATTTTATGGTTTGGGAATAATTGTTGATTAAAATGGACGAATCAGGATTTCGGGTAAGGTATGAGTTATTAAAACTAACATTTGAAATGGTAAATTACACTGTTACCTCTTATCCCGATACCGGGCTGGTTAAGTGATTATTCATATAGAGCATGAATTGTCCACACCATTAAGAAACTTCTGAATAATGCTATACGAAGGCTCAATCCGTATGAAGAAGAATAAAAAAGGAGGCTGATGAAATGGCCATTCTATCAACCGGCCCCATTGAAAATAATATTTCAGGTGTAACCGGTACCCGCCCCACTCAATTCGTCACCGTCAAAATCGATAATCGGGATTCAATAGATGCATATAGCGTTCATCTTATGGGTTACTATCTCGATGGAGTCAGAACGTTATATGTGGAAGAAATGTTTAATGTGTTGCCCAATCAGGTCATAACCAAAGACTATAGCGCAAATTTTGATGCGTTCGAGTTTATATTTTCCACAGCAGACCTCGCTGCCCCGGAAGCGCAAATTTCCGTATGGGGCAAAGGCGCCGAAGGCGAGTTAGTCACGGCTCACCGATTGGTATCCCAAGAGTTGCTGGGTGAAGCCCTGAGCATAACAGGTGTAACCGGAGCGACAGGAGCCACAGGTGCGACAGGAGCCACAGGTGTAGGAGCAGGCTCAACCGGACCAACAGGCAGCACTGGGGTGACGGGAGCAACAGGCAGCACTGGAGTGACGGGAGCAACAGGCAGCACTGGAGTGACGGGAGCAACAGGCAGCACTGGAGTGACGGGAGCAATAGGCAGCACTGGGGTGACGGGAGCAACAGGCAGCACTGGGGTGACGGGAGCAACAGGCAGCACTGGAGTGACGGGAGCAACAGGCAGCACTGGAGTGACGGGAGCAACAGGCAGCACTGGAGTGACGGGAGCAACAGGCAGCACTGGAGTGACGGGAGCAACAGGCAGCACTGGAGTGACGGGAGCAACAGGCAGCACTGGAGTGATGGGAGCAACAGGCAGCACTGGAGTGACGGGAGCAACAGGCAGCACTGGAGTGACGGGAGCAACAGGCAGCACTGGAGTGACGGGAGCAACAGGCAGCACTGGAGTGACGGGAGCAACAGGCAGCACTGGAGTGATGGGAGCAACAGGCAGCACTGGAGTGACGGGAGCAACAGGCAGCACTGGAGTGACGGGAGTCACAGGCAGCACTGGAGTGACGGGAGCCACAGGTTCTACAGGCCAAGGTTTGGCATCGTATGGCTATATCTTTAACACCTCAGCTCAGTCTGTAGCTACCGAGACGGATATAACCTTCGATAGCAACGAAAACCTTACCAACATTACTCATACACCTGGCACGGCTGAAATTAATATTGGTAATGCTGGGGACTATGCGGTGTTCTTTATCATTGCAGGTGTTCAGGCAAACCAATTTACCCTTTATCAAAACGGAGCCCCTGTCGGTGGCAGTGTCTATGGTTCAGGAGCTGGTACTCAACCGAATCCAGGAATGATTATTATTACCGCTGTTCCTGGTGATGTGATAACTTTACGAAATCATTCCAGTGCATCGGCTGTTGATCTGCAAACACTAGCAGGCGGATCACAGATCAATGCGAATGCTTCCATTCTCATCCAACAATTGAGCAGCTAACTAAAGCTGTGAGCTCTGATGCAGAATGGGGAATAGGCTGCCTGAAGGAGGGGATTGTATGACTGTTCTATCAACCGGACCCATTGACAATAGTCCAGTTCTTGGTGTGAATCCTTCGAGTTTTGTGACGGTGAGGATTGTGAACACGGATGTGGTCAATAGTTCAACTCTTCAGATTTTCGGTTATATCTTGAACGGGGAAAGAACGTTGTATGTCAGTGAGTTGATCGAAGTTTCTCCTAACCAGGTACTCACTAGGGATTATAGTACAAACTTTGTTGCTTACGAGTTCGTATTCACGATCAGTGGTCCAGCTGTGAATGAGACCGAGGTTTCCGTGTGGGGAAAGACATCTTCGGGTGAGCTGGTAGACGCGCACCGATTAGTATCTGCCGAACAGTTAGGCTCGGGATGATATTTAGTAGGTAACATAAGGAAATTAAGTCATAATAAAAAGGAGGTTGATTAAATGGCCATTTTATCAACTGGACCCATTGAAAATAATATTTCAGGTGTAACGGGTACACGTCCCACTCAACTTGTCACCATTAAAATTGATAACCGAAATTCGACTGATGTGTTTAATGTACTTCTTTTGGGTTACTTCTTGGATGGAATTAGAACGTTATATGTGGAAGAACTGTTTAATGTGCTGCCTAATCAGGTTGTAACCAAAGACTATGCGGCCAATTTTGATGCGTTCGAGTATGTATTTTCAACCGCAGACACAGCTGCTCCGGAAGCGCAAATTTCAGTCTGGGGCAAAGATGCCGAAGGTGAGTTGGTGGCGGCTCATCGGTTGGTGTCACAGGAGTTGTTGGGTGAATCACTGGGTATAACAGGTGTTACCGGAGCCATGGGAGCAACCGGAGCTACTGGAGTTACTGGAGTAACAGGTGCAACGGGCGGTACTGGAGTTACCGGAGCAACAGGAGTTACCGGAGCAACAGGAGTTACGGGAGCTACTGGAGTTACTGGAGCAACAGGATTCACGGGCGGTACTGGAGTTACTGGAGCAACAGGTGTAACGGGAGCCACAGGAGCCACGGGAGGTACTGGAGTTACCGGAGCAACAGGTGTAACGGGAGCCACAGGAGTTACCGGAGTAACGGGAGCTACTGGGGTTACTGGAGAAACAGGAGCCACGGGCGGTACTGGAGTTACTGGAGCAACAGGAGTCACGGGCGGTACTGGAGTTACCGGAGCAACAGGAGTCACGGGCGGTACTGGAGTTACCGGAGCAACAGGAGTTACGGGAGCTACTGGAGTTACTGGAGCAACAGGATTCACGGGCGGTACTGGAGTTACTGGAGCCACAGGAGTTACTGGAGTAACGGGAGCCACAGGAGCCACCGGTGTTACAGGTGCAACTGGTATACCAACTTCGGTGAATTTAATTTACGTAGCTAGTTCTGGAGGTAATAATGTCAGTGTTATTAACGGAGATACTAATGCTATCATAACCACGATCCCTGTTGGCAATGAGCCTCAGTTTATAGCAGTGAACTCAAACACCAGCCTGATTTATGTGACTAATTTTAGTGACGATACGGTTTCTGTCATTGACGGTAATACGAACATCGTCGTTGCAACCATTCCAGTGGGTGTTCAGCCAGAGGGCATTGGTGTGAATCTGAATACCAACCTCATCTATGTAAATAATTTCAGCGACAACACGGTTTCCGTCATTAACGGAAATACGAATACAGTCACGGCTACCATTCCAGTGGGAACGGAACCATTTGGTGTAGGGGTGAATCCGATCACCAACCTCATTTATGTGACTAATGTGGGGGACGGAACCGTTTCTGTCATTAATGGAAGTACCAATACCGTCGTAGATACGATTAATGTAGGTGCAGAGCCGTTGGGAGTAGCAGTAAATCCAATAAATAACCGGATATATGTGGCAAATAACGGTGATAACGAGGTCTCGGTTATTAGTGGATTTTCCAATACTGTTATAGCTACGATTCCGGTGGGAACAGGGCCGTTTGGAGTAGGGCTGAATACAAACACCAACCTTGTCTACGTGTCAAACAACAGCAGTAATACGGTTTCTGTCATTGACGGAAGTGGCAATACTGTCGTTACTACCATTCTGGTGGGAACTGCACCATCCGGTGTAGGCGTGAACCCTTTAACCAATGGAGTTTACGTCGCGATAGATACGGGGAGCACAGTCTCTGTAATTGATGGAAATAGCAATACCGTTACAGCCACCATTACAGTAAGCACGGGGCCATTGGGTATAGGAATAAATCCTTAATGAACGTGTCCAGAAAAGTAGACATTTCAATTTAGGGATGCTCATTTTTTAGACATTGGTGAATGGTAATGAGATAGGTCCATCTCTCTGGCCTGCTGTGTAGCTGTTTGGTAACCAAAAAACCATGTTGCCTCAAAAAAGGCAGCATGGTTTTTTATTCTTCTTGCTGTACCTTACAAGTGTTAATCCAGGCAACAATTATCTGAACATGTTTTTGACCACCATCCAGAGATTTGCGGGTTTCTCGGCCAGACGGCGGGTGTAGTACGGGTACCACATCGTTCCATAGGGCACGTAACAACGAATGCGGTAACCTTCTCTGGCCAGGCGTTCCTGTTCGCCCATACGCAAGCCGTACAACATTTGAAATTCAAACGCATCCGGGGAAATTCCCCGATCCTTCGCGTATTGCTTGGTCCAGGCAATGATATGGTCATCATGTGAAGCAACCGCTGTGTATACGCCTTGATCGAGATGGCTGCGAATCATCGTTTTGAATTGATCAATCACTTCTGAAGTGTTCTGAAAAGCAACGGATGCAGGTTCCTTGTAAGCACCTTTGACCAGACGCAGCCGGATTCCTTCCCGAATCATATCACGTGTATCTTCCACGGTACGATGCAAGTAGGCTTGCAGTACCGTACCTGTATTATCCAGTCCTTCCGAATGTAAACGGCGCACAATATCCAAAGTCGCTTGGGTAAACGGACTGTCCTCCATATCGATCCGCACAAACAGATCATGCAGCTTCGCTTGGGTGGCAACCGCACGTATATTTCGATAACCTTCCTCAGGGTCCAGCGCGAGTCCCATTTGGGTTGGTTTTAGCGAGACATTGGAGTCCGCATTCTGACGGGCAATGCCTTCCACCAGACGTATATACTCATCCCGATACAGCCCAGCTTCTCTTAAATGGGTAATGCCCTCGCCGAGATGATCCAGTGTAGCCATAATGCCTTTGTTGTTGAGTACGCGAATCTCTTCGAGAGCCTCTTCCAGTGTGTTGCCTGCGATAAACTTGCCAGCCAGCTTTTTGCCGTATTTGATGGAGAGATTCTCCACAGCTTTATTACCTGCGACGGTCAGCAGCGTTTTACGGTACATTTCCGTTCCGATACTCATCGGGGTTCCTCCTTATGGATCATGTTTCTTTATAACAAAGTGATCAAGCAATAATCATGCCAAGATTGTTCTGCATAGAAGATAACGGGCGGTTATTTTGAAGAAAAACATTTATTTATAAAAATATTCCTTCATCAACCGGAGTTGGCACGGATCTTGCTACATATATTGGGTGATGAGTAAAAATGCATGGCAACTCAGGCAAACAGCCAGCGAACCCCCACATCTGAAGGAGGAAATCATTATGAATATCCCTTTTGTTAACGAACCATTCACATCCTTTGCAGTCCCGGCCAACCGGGAAGCTTTTGAAAACGCACTTCGCAAGGTGGAGGCTGAACTTGGCCAGGAATACTCTATTATTATCGGTGGGCAAAAAATAACGAGCGCCCGCACGTTATCCTCCGTGAATCCTGCGTACAAAAATCAGATCGTCGGAAAGATCTATCAGGCCGATCAAGAGCTTGCCGAGCAGGCCATCCAGACGGCTGCGGAAACATTCCGCACCTGGAAGCATACGGACCCGAATGAACGTGCCCGTTATTTGTACAAAGCGGCGGCGCTCATGCGTCGTCGTAAGCATGAATTTTCGGCATGGATGGTATACGAAGCAGGCAAAACATGGCCAGAAGCGGATGCAGACACAGCCGAAGCTATTGATTTTATGGAGTTTTATGCCCGTGAGATGCAGCGTCTGAGTGAACCACAGCCGCTCACACGAATTGCAGGCGAAGATAATGAATTGAGTTATATTCCGCTTGGTGTGGGTGTTGTCATTCCACCATGGAACTTCCCACTCGCGATTATGGCAGGCATGACTTCTGCTGCATTGGTATCCGGCAACACCGTTGTATTGAAGCCAGCCAGTACAACACCGGTTATTGCCGCTAAATTTATGGAGCTGCTTGCAGAAGTGGGTGTGCCGGATGGCGTAGTGAACTATTTGCCAGGACCGGGCAGTGAGGTTGGCGATTATCTGGTGGACCATGCGCTCACCCGCTTTATCAGCTTCACAGGCTCCAGAGACGTCGGTCTGCGGATCAATGAGCGTGCAGCACGCACCGCGCCGGGACAGAAATGGATTAAACGAGTGATTGCCGAAATGGGCGGCAAGGATTCAATTGTTGTAGATAACGACAGTGATCTGGAATTGGCTGCGGAATCCATCACAGCTTCAGCATTTGGTTTCTCGGGACAGAAGTGCTCCGCGTGTTCCCGCGCGATTATTCATAAAGATGTATATGACGAGGTCTTGCAAAAAGTGATTGAACGGACCAAGCTGCTGAGCATGGGCAGTCCGCTTGAAGTCGGAAACCAGGTAGGTCCGGTTATCGATGACAAGGCGTATGCCAAGATCACAGAATATATTGAAATAGGCAAGGGGGAAGGACGCCTTGTACTCGGTGGTAGTACAGGGAACGAGGCAGGTTATTTCATTGAACCGACCATTATTGCCGATGTCGACCCGCAAGCACGGATTTCACAGGAAGAGATTTTTGGACCGGTGTTGGCCTTTATCAAGGCAGAATCCTTCGAGGATGCGCTGGATATTGCCAATAATACCGACTATGGACTGACCGGTGCGGTGATCTCTCGCAATCGCGAACATCTGGAACAAGCCAGAAGGGAATTTTTTGCGGGGAATCTATACTTTAACCGTAAATGCACAGGTGCACTGGTGGGTACACATCCATTTGGCGGATTTAATATGTCGGGAACGGATTCGAAGGCAGGAGGAAGAGACTACTTGCTGCTTTTCACCCAGGCGAAGTTGGTATCGGAGAAATATTAAGTTGAAAAATTGGGTTTGGGCCCGCTGACAATCGCTTGGTGTATATGCTATCATTTCCTGAAAATAGTCTTTGTTCGTCAGTATACTGTAGTAGCTTGAGCAGCGCTTAGGGGGGAGACGGATGTTAGGATTTCAGTTGGTGCAAGAGGGGCGTATTCGATTATCCATTACGCCGGAGATGAAGCAATCCATTCATCTGCTGACCTTGTCGGGTCAGGAATTGGCTCGTTATTTGCAGGAGGCGGCGGATGAAAATCCGGTGCTTGAGCTAGAAGAGGCCTCTGCCCTGCGCACCCGTCTTCCCCGACGTCTGAATCGGGAGAGATTCTCCTCTTATGATCCGCTGTTACAGATGAAAGGGGCCGAACCTACACTTGAACATCTGTTGATATCTCAGCTGCGGTTGCAGAATCTTCCGCCAGCAATGGAGTCAACAGCTATTTATTTGGCTGGTTGCGTCAACGAGGATGGCTATCAGACGATGGAATTGACGGATGTTGTATCGGCGAGGGGAGTATCGATGCCTGAGGCTGAGGCAGCTCTGCACATTCTCCAGTCGCTGGACCCCGCAGGTGTGGGCGCACGAAATTTGCGTGAATGCTTGTTGCTTCAGATCGGGCGTGACCCATTCGCTAACCAGCATGCGGAGCAAATGGTGGAGCACGGTCTGGAGGAATTGGTTCGTTTCCATCCAGGAAGAGTGGGAACAAGATTGGGGATTTCGTCGCAGCAGGCTCAGGCAGCCTATGATTATATTGCTTGTCTGGACCCGAAACCTTGCCGATCCATCGGGTGTACGGAACATGCACATTATATTATTCCGGATGCCGTTGTTCAGATAAGGAATGATGAGGTGTCTCTACGTTTAAACTCAGCGGGGGTGCCGCGGGTATCGCTGAACGAAGCTTGCTGCCGCTGGATCAGAGAGATCGATGCAGACGAGGTCTGGTCAGGCCGGGCAGCAGAGGCGAGAGCGATCATTCGCAGCGTGCGCATGCGTCGCCGAACTCTGATGCGGGTCATGGCGGCGATCATGAGTGAACAGATATCTTTTCTGCGTGAAGGACCTGCCGGTTTGAAGCCGCTCAATCTGGCGGTGATTGCCGAGGCTGTCGGCATGCATGAGTCGACGGTGAGCCGTGCGGTCAATGGCAAATATGTTCAGACACCGCACGGTGTGTTTGAACTCAAGGCTTTTTTTGCAACAGGAATTGAAACAACGAATGGAGAAATGGCCTCTGCACCGGCGGTGAAGCTCAGATTGAGAGAGCTGATTCGTTCTGAACGGGCGGAACGCCCCTACTCGGATAGCCAACTCACGACATTACTCGCGAATGAAGGCATCGTTATCTCCCGCAGAACGGTGGCGAAATACAGGGAAGAGCTTCAAATTCTACCTTCACTTGAGCGTAAACGCTGGGGAAAATAATTCTATGGTTCAGTAACAACAAAACATAACCGAGAAACAAGTAACCCCCGCGAGCCGTGGTAACGGTCTGCGGGGGTTACTTGTTCCGATTTAACAGCGATTGAAAGGTTGTTTTCGGTCATCGGAGTTTCATTGTATATATTCATTAGTAGAGCTCAAAAACAGCTTACTACCGTTCCATATTGTGCAGGAAGTGCTCACCTGCAATACCAGGAGTAGTCATCTGCTCCGGATGCAAAATTTCTTCCAATTCTTCCGGTGTCAGCAGACCCCGCTCAAGAATGATCTCCTGCAAGGTGTTTCCAGTCTTCAACGCTTCCTTCACAATGGAGGCTGCCACGTCATAGCCCAGATGTGGATTGAGCGCTGTAATTACACTAAAGCTCTGCTTCATGATCAATGCACAACGCTCACGGTTTGCTTCCATTTCTTCAACAGCATAACGAGTAAAGACGTCGATACCATTATTCATGATTTTCAGCGATTGCAGCAAGTTGAACGCAATAACGGGACCCATGACGTTCAATTCGAATTGACCCGCTTCACAGGCCATACAGATCGTATGGTCATTGCCCATCACCTGGAAGGACACCTGATTGATCACTTCCGCCATAACCGGGTTCACTTTACCTGGCATAATGGACGAACCTGGCTGACGCGGTGGAAGACGCAGCTCATTGAATCCTGCGCGTGGGCCGGAAGCCATCATGCGAATATCGTTACAGATTTTGGATAGACTGACAGCACATACTTTCAGTGCAGCCGACAGTTCCAGATAGGCATCCGTATTCTGTGTCGCATCCACAAGATCCTCGGCCGTCTGCAAATTCAATCCGGTCACATCGGACAGATGCTCCGTGACCTTGATGATGTATTCCGGTTTCGCGTTGAGACCTGTACCTACAGCCGTCGCACCCAAGTTAATGGTGAGCAGGCGACGATTTGCGAACTCAAGACGCTCGATATCACGTCCGATAACACGTGCATAGGCTCCGAACTCTTGTCCAAGGCGAATAGGCACAGCATCCTGAAGATGTGTCCGACCTACTTTGACTACATCGTCAAATTCCTGTTCTTTTTTGCGGAACGCATCCTGCAGACGCTTCATCGTATCCAGCAACGTTTCAGACAACCGATACGCAGCAATGCGCAGTGCAGTTGGGATTACGTCATTGGTGGATTGGGACATGTTTACATGGTTATTCGGGTTACAGTGGAAATAGTCACCCTTGTTCTGCAATAACAGTTCCAGTCCGCGATTGGCCAGAATTTCGTTCATATTCATATTCATGGAGGTGCCTGCACCGCCCTGAATGGAGTCAACAATAAAATGATCCAGATGATGGCCTTTCATCATTTCTTCAGCAGCCATGACGATGACATCGCCAATTTTGCGTGGCAGCATCTTCAGCTCCATATTCGTGATTGCCGCAGCCTTTTTCACCGCAGCCAGAGCTGTAATTAGCTCCCGGTGTACCGGAACGCCGGTAATCGGGAAGTTCTCCACAGCCCGAACCGTCTGTATTCCATAATAAGCATAAGCAGGAATTTCTTTTTCTCCAATAAAATCTTTCTCCGTCCTTGTGGACATTGTAGACATTTCGTTCGCCTCCAGTGGCATCCAAAAATAGGTCAGCTCCGGCAATGCCGAAGCGCACTCAGTATATCATTTAAGCAAAATGGATGCCAAGCTAAATCATTTCACCCTTTTTACCGATAAATAATTTAAATTAAGGATATCACCTTGGCAGATTAAAGGTTTAGTCAGTCAAAACTCGTCTTTTCAATTATGCTCAACTTAGAGGAGAAGTCATGCATGAAGAATAAGATGCGTGGTGGATTTGTCGTTTTCAGTGATCTAAATCACATGTTATTTGGTTATCTACTGGTAAAATAGGAAAAAAGGACTATGAGGTGTGAATATGAAATGGACTTTAGGCGCAAAAACCGTCGCAGGTTTGGTACTGATTTCTCTAATTACGTACGGAACTAGCGGCTTTTTTATATTTTTTCTTCAGGACTGGCTCTCGTTCTCCATGCCAAGCTGGTTATATATCTCTATCGTACTCATTATGGGTGTATGCTGGAACGCGATTCTGGGCTGGTTTGCCTCCCGTTGGTTGACTCGTCCAATTGTGCATTTGTCCCGTGCTGCACAACAAGTTTCGTCGGGGGATTTGACGGCCGAGATTCCAGCGCGACGTACACAGGATGAAATTACTGTATTATATGATGCTTTTCGCGTAATGGTTTTCAATCTGAGAAGTATTGTAAACGATATTACAGATAGTACACGCACAACCTCGCAGAATGCCCAGTCACTTAGTGAAGCAATTGCCCAGGCAGCAGAGCAGATCGAAATGATGTCTGATGCGGTGGATCATATTGCTGTGGGTGTGGAAGAGCAGAAGACGACTTCACATCAGTCGCTGATTACAGCCGATGAGATGTTGAACGATTTTCAGCGTATGCACAGTCAGTCGATCGGTATGACAGAGATGTCCGGTCAGATGGAACGTTCGGTAGATCATACGAAGCAGACCTTCTCTTCTTTGATGAAAGGAATGGACGAGCTGACGGAATCCCACAACCGTTCCCGGGACATCATGGTGCTGCTCGAGAAGGAAGCCTCGGATATTGAAGCCATCACTCAGTCTGTCAAAAACATTGCAGAGGAAACAGGGCTGCTTGCCCTGAATGCTTCCATTGAGGCTGCGCGTGCGGGAGAAGAGGGTGCAGGCTTTGCTGTCGTGGCTCAGCAGATTCGTAAGCTGGCAGATGAGAGTAAACAATCGGTGCATCGGATTAATGAGCTGATCAGTCGTGTTCAGCAGCGTATCAAGGATACAGCCCAACTGATCCATGAACAGCATGGCCTCGTAGTGAACGAGTCGGAGCGTACGATCTCTGTTGATCAGACGTTGCAGGAGCTTACAGGTACGGTAGAAGTGTTTATGAAGGGTGCTTATGAAATCGGATCCAAAATTGGGGAACAGACCAGTCGCGTGGAACAGACGCATGGTCATGTGAAAAAGATCCAAGGAAAAGCCGGATCATTCTCAGATGAGGCGAGACGGATTATGGATGCGGCACATGAAGAGACTGCAATCATGCAGGAGATTTCATCCTCAGCTGAAGAACTGAGACAATTAACAGATCGGTTAATGGACAAAACGAAAGCATTTCGGATGCAGCCTTGAGCTGTTTCCGGGGTGTTTTTTTGCTTATTATGGTTAAAGCCGAACATTCTTTCGCAAAAACTGAAATATGTAAAGATTTTTTTATGAAACATTAACAAATTCGCAACGCTTGGGCGATAAATGAAGATATAATGGTAGTATTACACAACAGATAAGGAGCCCAGCATATTGAAAACTTGGACAGGTATCCTGCTGATGATTATTTTGGCGGTAGCTACGATTAGTACAACTTCGTCTGCCAGAACCATGAATGAATCGCAAAAACAGCTTAACATAGATGATCAATCCAGCCAGACCTCAGCGGTCGTGGCTTCCAATATAGAAACAATGAATGAAGCAGCTTTTACAACCAAAGAAGCAACCTCCATCAAGGAGGACTACATCTCAGTTGCTCCCGAAAATGAGAACGTAAGACTGTACCCTATGAAAGTGGAGGGTTCAGGATATATATATAACGGAATGGTGCTGGAAGTGGACGGTAAGACACAAGAATTTAGTGATTGGAAGGGAGAAGGCGGGTCTTACAAACCCGAAGTGCACGAACTGGATCTGAATGGAGATGGCCAGAAAGAGATCGTTGTTTTGTATACGGAAGGTCATGGAACAGGTATTTATTTGGGACAAGCCCGTATCATTAATCCGATAACGCTGGAAGAGATGAAGATGCAATCTCTGGATGAGATTGTGAAGCAGCATGTGGAGTCAAAGGTTACGGTTGGATCAGACCGTGTAGATGTTGATGTTGCCGTTGATGGAGTTCAAGCAGAACCTTCACGGATCGAAGGAGACACGAGTGGCGGCTTGTATAACAAAGAGTTGGGATTCGGTGGAGTAACGTATTACAGCGTGGAGGATGGCCAACTTGTCGTATCAGCAGCAGGATCTTACGGTGCAGCTTTATATGCTGGTGATCTGACATTCGCTTATGTGTATCAAGATGGCGAGTGGAAAGCTGCAAATTTGAAATACAGCATGGAAGTGTATGAAGAAGAATATTATGAATCTTTTGATTGATAGGGTCGTGTAGACATCTGGTGGGACGAAGGTTGGCAGTTCTCGTGGTGAAAGAGAAGTTCTGCCAGATAAGGATGTACAAAGAATATCTTCCTTTCTGCCTTATCGGGCAGTAGGAAACAGGACGAGGCTGAAAAAAATCGGGACATTCAGCCTTGTTTTGTGCTGCCTACAGATAGGAACAATGTACTAAAAATGCAGTAAACAATTGACATTATCACTTTAGTCGTTTAAATGTATAAAGGACAAATTATTTTAACGTTCAGGAGGGATTTTGATGAAGAAGAAGGTTGTACTGGGTTTGATGGTAGGCACATTAACGCTTGGGATCGGGACAGGTGCACTTGCAGCAACAGGGTTGGAACAGATTAAAGCCTATCTAAACAGCAAGATTACGCTAAAACTGGATGGTGCCACGGTGACAGCCAAAGATGCCAATGGTAAAACGGTGTTGCCTATTACGTATAACGGAACAACTTATTTGCCTGTTCGTGCTGTGGGATCCTTGCTTGGAACAGAGATCACGTATGACAGTGCAACTTCATCCGTCCTCATTGGCGGAACGAATGGATCTGCGCCTGTAACTAACGGAAAAGTAACGCTGAGTGCACTTGGAACATCCGTACTTGGATCTACCGCATGGCACACCAAAGATCCTAAGGATACCACATATAAAGGCAAGGATTACAAGGATGTTTATCTGCATAATGATCCTTCAAAACAGGGGGACGACATCCAGATTAATACGGGTAAAAAATATTCTTCTTTGCACCTGGAACTTGCCGCGCTAACAGGAAATCAGGAGATTCATATCTATGATCAGGATCTCGCGACACTCAAAAAGTTCAATATCACTCCAGAAAGCGGTATGATGAGTATAGATGTGGACGTTAAAGGTACAGACGCTGTCTATGTCGAGATTGTGTCAGAAGATCCAGGTTCGGCTCTGTTTGTACCGCTGACAACATCGTATCTGACGAAGTAAAACACAATTTGCAGGTTTGCCACCTTACAGAAGGGGCAAGGCAAGCCTAAACATAAAAAAACGATGATTCACCAGGGATTCCTGAACCGTATCCGGTATTCAGAGTTGCCTGGTGAACATCGTTTTTATTTTTGTTTTGAATTGAAATCTTTTTGCTGAATTACACGCCAGTTACGAATATTAGCGGATCACGGTATCCAGTGGTTTCAGGTTCGCTTCAATCTCAGCGCGGCGACCTTCGAGGAATGGAGGCAAGGCAAGCGATTCTCCCAGATGCTCCATTTCTTCGTCTGTATCAAATCCCGGACCATCCGTTGCAAGCTCAAACAGAATACCGTTCGCTTCACGGAAATACAGGGAGCGGAAGTAGAAGCGATCTACAAAACCAGAGTTAGGGAATCGGAAGTTATGAACCCGTTCCACCCATTGTTTCAGTTCTTCCTCATTATCCACGCGGAACGCAACATGGTGTACGCTGCCACGTCCAGGACGTTCTTGGGCAAGGTCATTTCGTTCCTCAACATGCACCTCGGAGCCACTTCCACCTTCACCAGATTCGAAGACGAGAACATCAGGCTGCCCGGGAGTAAAGGCAGGGTAACTTCCTTTCGCTCTGAAACCAAGCAGTTCGGTAAGAACCGGAGCGGTAAGGGAAGCATCTCTTACCGTAAGATGGATGGGACCAAGACCTACAATGCCATATTCGGCAGGCACCGGGCTCTGATCCCATGGTTTACCCCCAGCGACACCTGCATTGTTTTCATCCGAGACCAGAATCAGACGTTGTCCTTCAAAATCTGTGAACGAGAGCGTGGCACGACCACCCCGTTCAACGATCTCTCCATGTGGGACTTCGAATTCGTCAAAACGCTGCTGCCAGTACGTAAGTGCAGCATCACTTGGAACACGCAGTGACGTTGCGGAGATGCTGTTTACGCCTTCACGAGTCTGTCCGGCCATCGGAATCTCGAAGAAGGTAAGTTCAGTACCCGGATTGCCTTTTTCATCGCCGTAGAAGAGGTGGTAAACGGACACGTCATCCTGGTTGACTGTTTTTTTGATCAGGCGCAATCCCATGACGTTGGTGTAGAAACGATAGTTCTGATCGGCATGTGCTGTTAGAGCGGATACGTGGTGAAGTCCTTTGATTTGCATTATAAATTCCTCCTGATGGTTAAATTATTTCTTATAGTATTTCCGTAAAGAAAGTTACTAACTTTTAGTTTGTTTTGTTGTTGGATTTATCTTAACATAAAGATATTTAAAATACAATCCTATTTTAGAATTCCATCTGGACAGTCTGTTCATTCAATGCCAAAATGAAAAAGTTAACATTAAAGAGATATATTGTGTTTGTGTAATGAGAAGGAGGGAAGAGGCGTATGGCTTATCCCCAGTGGCTAGACCCTTATGATGCAAAACCGTTTATACTGTTTTCCACTTCGCACCTATGGGCGATTAGCCTTATTGCTGGAATAATTATATTGATGTTCCTGTTTCGAAATTTGCTGCGGTCCTGGGCACCGAACACACGCCGTACCTTTCGGATCGTTCTGGCATGTGTCATGTTCGGCTGTGAGATTGTGCTTCAGCTCTGGTATATATATGGGGATGTGTGGAGTCTGCAAACTTCATTGCCACTGGAGCTATGCAGTCTGTCACTATTGTTATCGGCGCTGCTATTGTTGACACGCAGCCGACTGCTGCATTCTGCATTGCTGTTCGCAGGAATAGCAGGAGCCTTGATGGCAATCGTAACGCCTAATCTCGGTTATGCTTATGCACATTTTCGGTTCATTCAATTTTTTACTGCTCACGCTTGTATTATTCTGGCGTTGCTCTATATGACTTGGGTGGAGCAGCTTCGTCCAAGCTGGAGATCTGTGTTGGGTTCGATGATGTTCGTGAATGTGGCTGCGTTGGTCGTATACGGTGTGGATGTCGTGCTTGACGCCAATTATATGTTCCTGAGACACAAACCGGATACGCCTTCAGTGCTCGATATGTTGGGTCCCTATCCCTTGTACATTCTTGGGGAAGAGGTGTTGGCAGTAGCGATGTTCTCTCTGATGTACGTCCTGCTATTTGCGATTCCGGAGCGGTTGAATAATCGAGTGAAAAGAGGAAAGAGTTCAGCGCTCTAGGTATGTCTTCAAACTCAGACAAGCTATACAATGATGGAGGTCAGGTTCCAAAAAGTCTTGAAGTCGGGGCTGGCTGATTCTCACCGAATGGCCAGATGATTTTCTAAGGAACACAGGGCGTCTTATTTGGCCTTTAGGCTCTCTTTTTAAATTGTAAAGAACATCAGACACGTTATTTCCCAAAATCTCTTGGCAAAAACGCTGCAACCGGCTTTTTATTCTGATATAACGTGTCTTAAGTTTCTTAGATTTCTGCGGACGCTTCAAATCCTTGAATAAGACGCCTCAGATTCGTTAGCGTTTGCTCGTTCATGATGAAGGGCGCATGCTCGAACATTCAAAATACAGCTCACTTGCGTACGCTGGACACGCTCGGGAACGCTTCTCTATTCAACAGATTTGAAGACAAGCCCTGGTTAACAATTCATTCAAAACCAGGGAGGAAGCGACGAGTTTTTCCTTCGTTCTTCTATATATATTTCAAACCAAACATCCCGCTGCGTTCTGGATATCCAGGCCGTTTGCGGGATGTTCGGTAGTTAACTCCATATGGAGTATGTTCCTAATTTTTATCCGCGGAGCAAAGATTCCGCTCCATCCACGTAAATCCGGGTACCGGTCACATGGGAAGATTCATCGGAAGCGAGGAAGAGCACCAGATTGGCGACTTGCTTCGACGTTCCAGGTTCACCTTTGAGTGGATGTTCATGACCTTCGGGAAATTCAACCGGGATCTGTACTTCTTTTAGATCGTCCGAAGGATAGGTGTTGTCATCGATGTTCGTATCGATGGCTCCCGGGCAAACGGCGTTGACACGGATCTTGTAACGAGCCAGTTCCAATGCAGCCATCTTCGTAAAAGCCGTCTGACCTGCCTTGCTGGAAGCGTATGCAGAGAAGCCAATACCAGAGAATACACGGTTACCGTTGATGGAGCTCGTGATAATAATGCTTCCTCCGCGGTCCTTCAAATGGGGTATGGCGTACTTCACAGTTGCGAACGTGCCGCGCATATTGATGCCCATCGTTTGATCCCAGTCCTCAGGTTCCATCGTTTCAATCGGAGCCATCGTGCCGTTGATGCCCGCATTGGCAAATACAATATCAAGCTGGCCTGCTTGCTCTGCCGCCTGATTGATTGCTTTCTGCACATTGTCCGGTTTGGATATATCACATTCAATAACGTGGGCTTCTCCGCCTGCGTTCTCAATCGTCTGTTTGGTTTCCTCTGCATTCTCCGGGGTCCGGTCCAGCATGAACACTTTGGCTCCGTGCTCAGCGAAACGAATGGCTGTCGCCTGACCAATTCCTGAGCCACCTCCGGTTACAATCGCCACTTTTCCTTGCAAACGTTGTTCAGTCATCCTGATCCCTCCGTATTGTATGAATTATCAGTAACTCTCTATCTCTACATACCCGACTTAAGAGTCATGAATCATACGCATTACACAAAAAAACAGGACCGTTGAACGGCCCTGTATCTATAATTTAGATATCAAGATGATCTGATTGCTGAAAAAGTTACTTGTGTTTCTTCCAGTCCATCGAACTGTTATTCAACAGGTACTCAAAATCATTATCTTTTCGCTTCTGTTCAGCTTTACGCGCTTCTTCCGCCTGCAGGCGCTCCTGCTCTTTGCGGTCTGCCTCGGCAGCCTTGGCTTCATCCGCCTGAGCTTTCAGTTTTTCTAGCACATCACTGCTCAGCAGATCTTTTAGTGTGGTCGGTTTATCCTGTGCTGCTTTGGGAGCAGGGGTGTGTTTTTTGGATTTTGCCATAGAATGATCTCCTCTCAAAAACATAAATCAGCTTCCATTCTCGTTCAGTAAACATATTATATCAGGTTCACCATACCCATTCCATGAAATCGCGGAACAAAAGCAGGAGATAGGGGGTAGCGTGACGAATGAAAACGGGTATAAATTCATATATTATTACCGATACTGCGACTATTCCCTGGAGAAAGGAGTCGTTGTTCGTGGAAGTAAACCGTAGTTTACTGAAAGGGCTTGCATGGGGTGTTGCTTTCAGCTGTCCGCTATGGATTGCGATCATCGGTTGGTTGCGTTTGATGGGATGGATGTATTGAAATCAGCGGGTTGCAGAGCTGCTGCATATAGAGTTGTGCCAGAAGAGGGCATTTTTTATAAAGTCATTCGTGTAAACGCTAACATTGAATAAAGCTCTGCCTTGCGTGCATACGCAGGACAGAGCTTTTGTTTGTCTTACAGGTTGTGAATCAAGATGAATTACTAAGATCCGTTTCAAAGTTTAAGGCATTTTTACCGGTTCAGGATATTCCAGACCGTGGGTGTCCACAGTGACCTTTTTCATCACCTGATCGGTAACAGGTTTGTCTTTTTCGCCTATTTCCTGAGCAGCGATTCCATCAACGACGTCCATACCTTCTGTCACTTTACCGAATGTGGCATAGGCATTATCCAGGTAATCAGCATCTGCTAACATGATGAAAAACTGGGAGCCTGCGGAGTCCAGATTATCAGATTCGCGCGCCATGGAGATGACCCCACGCGTATGATTCAGGTGGTTTTTGTGACCGTTGGATGTGAATTCACCTTTGATCGCATAACCCGGGCCGCCTGTTCCGTTTCCGTTTGGATCACCACCCTGAATCATGAAGCCTGGGATAACACGGTGAAAGATCAACCCATCATAGAAACCTTTATTCGCCAATGAAATGAAATTGTACACGGTATTGGGCGCAATTTCGGGATATAGCTCAATGACGATTTTCTGACCGTCTTGCATTTCAATTGTGGCCACTGGATTTGGCCCTTCGGGTGCAGCCGGGACCGGTGTTTCCGTCGCGCCACTTGAAGGGCGCCCACAACCACTAATGACGATAAGCAGCATCGCTAGAACCAGCGACATAGCTGTTGTTTTTTTCCACCGAAAAGACATGAGAACGTTCCCCCTTGCATCTCTGCATAAAATGTTTAGTCCGAATTATTGTCGGATAATTCCTCAACTATCATACCGTTTTTGCGGACAAGATGGCAATGCAAGGCAGGATATTGTGGGCGATAAGGGATGGTGTAAATGCTTACAGAGGTGTAAAATAAGGAAAATGCTTCCGCAGTCAGGGACGTACGGGTCTGTTCCGTCCGCTCCAATACACGGCAGTCCCGGCGTCAGTAACGGAAAGGGCGTGCGGGTATATGGACTTCTCGTGGAAGCGTAATCTGGTGATTTTGTGGATTGGTGTATTTTTTTGCAGCACCGCTTATTCAATCTCCATCCCATTTCTGCCTTTGTTTCTGAGTGGCGATCTGGGCGTTCGTGATCACCTGGAGTTCTGGTCCGGGCTTGCCTTTGGCATTACATTTCTGGCAAGTGCGCTGGTGTCTCCCTTCTGGGGATCGCTGGCTGACAAATACGGGCGCAAGCCAATGCTGATCCGGTCGGGATACAGCCTTGCGGTTTTGTATTTGATCAATTATTTTGTGCAGGACCCCTATTCACTAATCGTGGTTCGTTTGTTTCAGGGATTGCTCGCGGGGTTTGTTCCGGCGGCGATTGCACTGGTCGGTACCAATACACCGGAAGAGAAGACAGGGTATGCACTTGGTATCATGTCTACAGCCGGGGCAACAGGAGGGATAATCGGCCCGTTAATTGGCGGGGTGGTAAGCCACTATTATGGCAACCGCAATGCGTTTTTATTTTCCAGCATCGTTGTATTGGTCTCGGCGTTGATCGCAACCTTCTGGGTCAAAGAAGAGAATTTTAACCGGAACAAGGCACGTTCTCATGTGATGGACGACATACGCGAAGCCAGGGCCAATCGATTGTTTATTACGGTGCTTGGCATGATGGGTATATGTACCTTCTCCGTGATGATTCTGGAGCCATTATTGACCGTATACGTGATGGAAATGGGCATTCAGCCCGATCGTGCTTCTCTCAGCTCAGGGATAATTTTCTCTGCGGTTGGTGTAGCTACGGTCATTATGGCGCCGCGCTGGGGTAAAATCGGTTCGCGAATCGGGTATGGGAAAGTACTGATCATTGGCCTCGTTGGAGGGGCGATTGGTAACCTGCTGCAGTTTTTCACTACAGGTTATATTGGATTCGGCATATTGCGTTTTGTATATGGATTGTTCTTTGCTGCGGTGTTCCCGGCGATTAATGCAATGATTGTGCAAGTGACCGAACCTGGCTTCCGGGGAAGAGCATTCAGCCTGAATCAATCAGCTTCCCAGATCGGTACGATGGCGGGGCCGATAATTGGTGGTGTTCTTGGTGGCTGGCTGCCGATTCGGTGGATTTTTATCATCAATGGAGTAGCGCTTCTGATTACCGCCATTGTGGCGAAATGGTCCCGACTGGAGGAGAAGTTGCCCGGCTCGGGCAAACCTTTGGCGAAGTAATTAAAAACGCCAAAATATGAAATGGCTATTGGGATAGTAGAAAAGGGATGGCACCGTAAAGCTACGGTAGCCATCTCTTTTTCAGGATAAGTCTTTTACCAGGAAGATAAAAGCAAAAAGAAACCTCTTGACCAAGAGGTTTCCTTATATTCTCATTGGATCTGTAATGCGTTCCTATTCATCTGAGGATGAATCTTTTCGGGAAACGTTTTCCTTCGGGATTGCATGTTCAACAGCATCAAGCTGATCCTCATCCGCTAGGGCATCCGGAAAGGAATCTTCCGTAAACAATCCAAAATTCGGATCAATATCCCGTTCGGTTACCAGATTGTCGGGCTCATGTACTTGTCGCTTGTGATCATCCTTCATCGTGTCTGCACCTCCTAATTCAGGCTGTGACATGAGGATTAACGCCGAGGTGGAATATTATTCTCCGGTTTGGCGTCCGCCCCTGCGCCGTTTAGCAAGTCCGTCCCATGAAGGGCATTGGGGTCGGGTGCGGCGGGATCAACCGGACTATTGGGTTGGATAAGATCAGCATCAGGTACGGATTCGAGTGCAGGCTCTGCTGTCCGTGACTCCAATTCCGGTTCTTGTGTAGTCGCTGCCAGAGGCGGATTCACTGTATCGACTGTTTCCTCTGTTTCGATGCGTCTTCCCGTAACTTCATCAAAAGTGTCTATGTCACCTTCAGGCACTTCGGTTTCCAGTGGAATATCACGTGACCTCTGATACCGGTCGTAGTAGCGTTCGCTCTCTTCATTGCTAATCGGTCTGTCTGACATCAATAACACTCCCTTTAAGTGGATTATATTTAATGGTTTTTTTGACGGGGTAGTTATGTTGAAAAGGTTATTATTCGTTGTTACCCAAAGGGCTAACGTTGTAATCTCGCACCCATTAGGATTCCCTTGTGTTCCCCAAATATGAATATAAGATGAAAGTGAACGATGTACGGATTACAGATTCAATCTATATACTTTAAAACTTGGGAAATACATATTTGACCAGAAAGTACAGGAATCCAAAGAAAATAATGATATAAGCCGCATACTTGATAAACGTGGAAGCGACCATACTTGAATCCGATTTGTGTTGGACATCCTTATGCTCTACCTCTACCGTTCTGTGTGGCTCATTCATTTGAATCATCTCCTCAAGGGTAATTGTTTGCTTTGAGGAACCATTACACCCGGAAGGCACGATTGAATCGCTCAGGTCAGTTTTACAGCTTTTCATCTTTGGCCTATGTTATGATAAAGCATGGATATATGAGGGAGGGATTCCAATTGGATTGGTTTACGCTAGGCAATATGATCACTCAAATCCGAATCGGGCAAAAAGCGTCTACGCCTGGGTTTTCCCGTACCGTTATACGCCGCCCGGACGGGCTGTTCTGGGTAGGCGGGATATGGTCAGGACAGATTGTCCAGTTGCGGGATTATCTTTTCTCGGATATATGGACGATCTATGACGATGAGGAAACGGAGCAGTGGCTGGAATATCGCACGAAGATTGAACAGAAAGAGCGCGAAATGATTGAGAACCAGTTCGAGGATCTGCGCGGATAATGGAGAAAACACTCGGATTCTATCAATAAAATGGAAATAAAACTATAAATCTACTAAAATGTGAATTTTCATTTCCCCACAAGAAGGTGACACGTTAAACTGTGGCGAATGATAAATGAGAGAACTTGGGAATAGAGAAAATAAGAACTTTGAGGTGCTGTGAATGAAAAATGTGCCCAAAGCTATCATCATCTTATGGATAAGTATGTTGAATATTCTCTGCTTGCCGCATGGTTTCGTCTCAGCGAATGCAGGAGAAGTTGACAGACCTGTATCCATTACGGGATGGGAAGTAAAGTGGGGGAACGTACACGATCAGGGATTCATCAGTGAGGTTCAAGGTTCGGAGGAAATCTGGGAGAAGCAAGGTGCAGAAAGGCTGGAATACAGCAGTGTAGAAGCTCCTTCGGGTTCCATGTGGACTCGTGTGACCATTCCTAAAATAACCGAAGATAGCTCGGCAATCCGTTTTGAAAATATTAAAGGGAACCACATTGTGATCTATCTGGACGATCGTAAGGTGTACGAGAATTATCATTACAATTATGACAACAATGCTGTGCTGTTACCCTTATCGAGAGAGAATTCAGATAGTAAACTGTATATATGGTCCGAGAATGAGAAAGGCAGACTTGGCATCTACGGAACGGTTCAGGTCGGGCCTTATGCTACATTACAGGAAAAGTATATTCACAATGGACTGCTTGATGTGATATTGGGAGCGACCTTTGTATTCACGGCGCTTACGATGCTGAGCTGCACATTTTTCCTGGGCAAATTCCATAAAGGGTTGTGGATTTCGCTATGTATCGTGATGGGTTCAATCGGAACGATGATTATCACTTATTCACAGTTTTTATATACGTTCTACCAGGTTTATGGTAATCTCTATTCCGTATTGTTTGACCTGGCTATGCTGATGGGCATGCCTGCACTCTGTTATTTTTTTGAACAAATTATCGGACCAGGTCGTTATGGCATCTTTACCAAACTAAGAAAATTCCAATTCATCTATTCTATAGTAGCTGTGGCTGCCCTGATGATTGATTTTATTTCAGGCGGTCAATGGGACATGCTCTATAGTTTGCTGGTTCAGAATGTAATTGGATTCGTTCTCGTGATCCTGTTGAGCATCTTAATGATCGGCACCATCGCCAAAGCGCTTCAACGGAGCCGGGAAGCTCTTTTGCTGGCTACGGGATTCGGCACATTTGCCTTAATCAGTGTTGCTGAACTTCTGTGGTATTACCAGCGTAATGGAACATATCATCTGATATGGTGGAAATGGTCCATGGTTGCTTTTATTATCTCACTTATTGCCATACTGGGAAGCCGATTTGCTGAAAAACATACCAAAGTGCTTGAATATTCGAAAGAGTTGGAATTGTTCAATAATGAATTGCAGCGATCCGAGAAAATGGAGATCATTAGCGAACTGGCGGCGTCGGTTGCTCATGAGGTTCGTAATCCGCTGCAGGTGACGCGAGGATTCCTTCAGCTCATGACAGAGCAGGAAGACAACAAAAACAAGGGGTATGTGCGGATTGCTCTGGAGGAACTTGATCGGGCTTCCGGCATTATTACCGACTTCCTCACGTTTGCCAAACCGGAGTTCGATCATATTGTCTCTCTCAATATCGCGGATGAATTTGATCATATTGAAGGTATTCTTGTACCGATGGCTAATCTGGAAGGCGGCAAAATAACAACTGACATTCCACCAGATCTATGGATTAGAGGGAACTCTTCCAAGTTCAAACAGGCTTTTATTAATATTATTAAGAATAGTATAGAAGCGCTGCAAGGAGAGGGTCAGATTGATATTTGGGCTTATGCCCAAGATGGGGTCATCAAGGTACATGTTAGGGATAACGGTGAAGGCATGGATGAGGAAGCGCTGGTCCGGCTTGGGGAGCCTTATTTCTCGAATAAAATCAAGGGCACAGGCCTTGGCATGATGGTGACTTTCCGGATCGTTGAAGCCATGCATGGGCAGATCAGCTTTACAAGTACAAAAGGAGTAGGAACAGAAGCCGTTGTATCTTTTGCCGCGTTCGTCGAATGACGAGTGGCAGAAGTGTACGATGGCTTTTTTGTTCGCTACCCCTTGTGTCGTTCCATTACATATTCAATTGAATCCGTTTAGCTTCTCCACGGTCCGCAATTTACGTCATAATTCACTTTGGCTGGATTGGGAGGAATCACGAGAACGTAGTCGTTCTGTTGTTCTTCAACGGTACGGACTTGAATGTGTTCAGGAATATCAATGCCAAATGCTTCGCGAAGCGCTTGCTTCGGGTTGGAGTGCAGTTGTTGTCTGAAGTGCTCATCGGTCCAGGCCTTTTCAATAATATCCTCGTGCAACGTTTTCTCTGATACCATCATCGTCAACATTCCCTTCATATTTAAAATTCAACTGTACCAGCTCTTCTTTTCTGATTAGGACAAATGTTGTTTCTCGCTGATCCAGTAATGAAACCCGCCTTGAAAAAGCATTTTTTTGTGTTGTTCAATGTCCTGAACAGTTTGTCCCAGAATGCCGCATAAGTAAGAATTAAACGCTTCGAGATGCGTAATTCCCGAGTTAGAAGATGTTAGTCTGATGTTATATTGCTGAGCAATGTCTACATAGGAGTTCATCAATTGAGTATTGTATACATTATCATGTATACGTTCGCTTACCGGATGAACCGGGTAGTTGTGTTCCAGTGCTGCGGATATGTGGGAGAGGAAGCTGTTGTAATTTCCATGCACAGCATCTTGTTTCGTGTCTGTGAAGTCATCTGTCATCTGGAGGGTCATCAGTGCAATGTTGACGGCAGAACATACTGGAGTGATGCGATGCTCCTGTTCCAGAAGAAGGAGTGAGCCAGCAGCTCCAAGCTGAAGTGGGGCGGCTTTTTGGGCGATGAATAGCGGGCTTCTCTTGAAATAATCGATGGTGTTCTCACCGTTGACGCTCATGGCCCAATCCTCCACATACTGTCTGAAATACGTCCAGAACGGGGAAGAAAGACTGAATAGCTCTGAATAGGCACAGATCGCATCCACGTAGTAAAGATTACCCAGTGATAATTTCAGTGTCACATCTTCTGGCTGTTCGTCCATAACCTCATCCTGATTCAGAAAATATAGCATATGCAGGAGACAAGCCGTACTCAGTTTGTGTGCCTTCTCTGGAGGCAAACCATCCGAGAGTTGCATCCACAAAGGAATAATGTAGCCAATGTAGCTGTGACCCGAATCTCGTAACAACGGATTGACCAAATGAAGTTGTTCTAGTGCATGTTCTGACATTGGTTCAGGATATTTCTGTACCAGCTGCTCTGCTGCAGCGAACACCACCTCCACATCGGATCTAAACGGATCAAACCATTCTCTCCGCATCGTTTGGTTACGCCCTTCCCATAATAAAGTGATTAAGGACTATTCGACTAGATCATGAAGTTACTTCCAGTATACCGGAAATGAATTGAAAAAAATAGGAGTTTTTGTGATGAATTGTGAAAAAAACAATGACATTTTGTATTTTTATGGCATAAAAAAGCGGAGGTTAGGCTCAAACTAAGAGAGCACAGGATTTTGACATATGAAAGGAAGAAGAAAAATGAAATGCAAATGGAAAAAATGGATGGCAGTCGGACTGGCAGCCGTATTTATAACAGCATCAACCGGCTATACAGCATCCGCTGATCCAAATGGATCTATTGAGGATCAAGTAGCGGCACCATCCTCCTCCACAAACCAGACCAAGCCATGCATGCAAGCAGGTCATGGCCTGTTTATGATAGGAGAAACGGCAGACCTGCTCGGTATTGGGCTCCGTGATTTAAAAGAACAGATGGAGCTTGGCAAAACGTTGACTCAGATTGCCAAGGAGCGCAAGGGACTTAGTGAGGCACAATTGTTAGAGAAGCTGAAGCCTTCGCTCTCTCAGCGAGTGGATAAAGCAGCGGAAGAAGGCTGTCTCACGAAAGAGCAGGCAGCAGCAGCCAAAGCAGGGATGGATACGAAGCTGAAGAAGGTAATCAACACACCACTGCGGGAATTAAGACGTGAGTTCGCTCACCATGGCAACAGACGTCCAATGATGGACAAGGGTGCTATTGCCCGCTTTATCGGCATCACTCCGGAGCAGCTCCATCAGCAGCTCCAGAGCGGGAAGTCACTTGCTGAGATTGCTCAGTCAAAAGGCATCAGTGAAACGCAGCTGGTAGACAAGCTGAAGGAGCAGTTGACGGGTGACCTGAAAAGGTTCGTTAATCAGAAGGGCCATACACATCAAGCTCCTGGTCCTCACGAACCTGTACCTGGTCGATCCGCTTCCACAGAAGTGAAGTGAAAAAGAGCGTCTTCCACGAAGGGAGACGCCTTTTCTATATTCAACCAGGATTAGCTGGTTTCCGGACTGCGATTTGCGCTGACTGAAGGATTACGCTCGGATGAACTTGTTCTGCTCGCAGAAACAGTATCATGCAAACGGGAACCCGGGCGTTTCTTCCGCTGTAATCCGATGGTAAAGCGAGAACCAGGAAGCTGGGAAAGTCCCCAACTGATTGCAAGAGACGTTGCTACGGTGACCAGAAACGAAAGCAATGTAACCGGTAGGTGCCATCCAGTTAGTGTAAGTGGCCGGGTGATATACGCGATGCAGTAGATCACCAGTGCATGAACCAGATAGCCACCAAACGAATATCGCCCAATCCATGTCAGGAGACGCTGAAATGGTGTATCTTTGCCTCGCAGAAGTACAAGGAACCCATAGAACATGAACATCTGGGCCATGATGATGATGAATGTTGTTGGCTTCAGATAGGTTGATATATTGAGGTTAACGACATCGTCCGATCCCCGCAGCACGTCATATCCAAGCCAGATGTACATGCCGATAAACAGACAGACAATCCAGGGCAATGCCTTTGCAGTCCAACTTCTCCAGCTATCCACTGACCAGGCACAGACTGCGCCAAGCAAAAAGTAAAACCAGTACATAACCCATGAATAGGAGCGATACTGCAGCAAACCCGACCAGGGTTGGGGTAAGGAAGCTGCCCATCCACCCATATTGTAGTAGGACCATTTCATAAGCACCGTGTATAATGCCATCCCAATGAGAATCAGCGTGATGACGGATTGCATTGGGGTGAAACGTGTAACTTTTTCAATACGTTTCTGAATGAACTTGGCTCCCGCAAGAAACAGGGGAAACAGAATATAGAACTGAAACACCATAATAACAAACCAAAGATGATATCCCGTCTGGGGGAGGAACAGTTCACGAACAAGACTATGGAAATCCGGCATACCCGAAAGCCAGAACTCGGGCGTGAATATCCGGACAAACAACCAATAGATGAACGTCCATACCACAAAGGGCACATAGATATCTCCAAACCGCTTACGGATAAAACGGGGGTAATCCGGTTTGGTGCGACTGTGATGATAGAACAGCATTACACCGGACAGAAAGACAAATGTCGGCGTACCAAAACGAGTCAGATGATAAATCATGGTCAGCATGACGGAATCAGGTTGTTCAATATCGGTGCGATATATATATTCCGCGATGTTATGCTGCATCACAATGGCGAGAAAGGCAAGGCCGCGCAGTTGTGTCCATTCCACGATTCGCGGTTTATTCACGTGTATTCCTCCTTCGTGTAACCGGAATTCATCATTTAAGGGTACCTGTTGAACATTAAGGCTGCATTAAATGGGGAAAAAAGGTACAAAAAAAGATGGCGGCTGCCATCTTTTTAATCAAAGTTATCATTTCGAATTACGATACCATCTTCGTTTTCTTTCCGTTCCATTTAGTTTAAGTCTTGTGCTTTCGCTGATTCATCCTCTGAAGATTTTGCATCTTCCTCGAACAAATTCTGAATGTATGATTGGAGTTTCGGTTTATTTACACCGAGTACCTGGGCAGAACCTGCAAGCTCATTGGTAAGCAGCGTGTTAGGAGGGATCTGCTGTTTATCGATTTCATTCACGTTAATATCAAATCCGAGCGAAGCCAATTTCAACATCTGCGTTGGACTGAGGTCTGTCTCGATATATGGAGCGACAGCTTCCAATATTTCAGGAATTTTGAAGAGTGAAGTGGTGCTTTGCATCTTTTTGGCCAGCTCAGTCATGAAAATCCGTTGCCGTTCGGTACGCGTAAAGTCTGATGTGGCATCATGCCGAAACCGTACATATTGGAGGGCAGTCTTACCGTCCATATGCTGAAGTCCTTTTTTGAGATCAATATCGTACATATGTTTATCTGCTTTACTGGTGTAATACATGTCTTTCTCCACATCAATATCGATCCCGTCTACAGCATCAACCAGCGCCATGAATCCGACAAAATCAGTATACACGTAGTGCTGGATAGGAATGCCGAGCAAGTCACCTACCGTTTGTTTGGTTAATTCCGCTCCGCCGTAGGAGAAGGCCGCGTTGAGTCTGCTCTTGCCATGTCCCGGAATATCAACGTATGTATCACGCAGAACAGAGAAGAGATGGGCTTTCTTGGATAAAGGATCAATGGAAGCGACCATAACCGAATCTGAACGACCGGCATCCTCCCCTCTGGTGTCACCGCCAAGCAGCAAAATGTTAACTCGTTCCTTCCCTTCCCATTTGGGAACAGGGGTGGTTGGGGTGTCCGTATTTTGGTTTGTGTCAGAAGTGGAAGTCTCGGAAGCGGTTGAGATGCTATTGGCAAAATGAACAATCGAGTATCCGTAATATACAATAACGCCGGCTATGGCAAGTGCCAGGGTTAGGGATGTCCCCCATAACCATTTCTTAAGCATAATCTTCACCTTTCTATGAATGAACTATTATGTAACCCAAACTAGTTTAACAAAAAGTAAGAGAAATGTCCTCTTTGATTTCGAAAGTTCGGTTATCAGGCGACATGTTTGACAAATAGTTAGTGTATATTTATTATGTAAAAAATAATCGCGTTTTGTGTAATGGAGGTATTAAACACTTTATGAATCAATCTGTATTTAATTGGATCAACCAGTTTGCAGACCGAATTCCGTTTCTGGACTGGTTTATGATTACATCAGCTGAATATGCGGTTTGGGTAATGATAGGGCTTCTTGTGATTGTGTGGTTTCTTGGCGATCCTTCGAAGCAACGAATTGTGTTTTATGCGTGTGTAGCTTCGATCGTAGCACTTGGTCTGGCAAAATGGGGAATTTCACCTGTGGTAGGTCATCCAAGGCCGTTCATGGAAGGCACGGTGAATCAACTGGTTCCGCATGTGCCAGATCCATCTTTTCCAAGCAAACATGCTTCCTTTGTATTCGCGCTTGCTGCGGCTTCGTTTTTTATCGGGCGCCGCTTCGGAGGATGGATGCTGTTGCTTGCTGTGCTGACAGGAGTGTCGCGTGTCTATGTAGGTGTACATTATCCCGGGGATATTCTGGGCGGATTCATTCTGGGAAGTCTGGTCAGTGTAATCTTGATTGCTACGCGTAATTATACCAAGTCGATTCCCGATTTCTTCATTAAGATTCACCAGCGGGTTTTCCGTTAGAAACGGTTGAATATAGCAGGTATCAGAAGAGAAGTTTCAGATATGAAAACTTTAAGTCTTTGAGGAGCCAAAGACTTAAGGTTTTTTTGTGTTTATTTCGAAGTTAACTGAAATTTTAAAAATTGAATTCCGATATCTACAATTCATGACGAAAGGTGTCGATATATTATAAATATGTAGTAGTTTATGCACTAAGTTGAGGAGTGGGGAATATGGAAGGTACGCGGGGAAGCGTGATGGGGAAGCTTAGATTTACAATTCGTATGAAATTATTGACCGGATTTTTAATGGTAGTGGGGTTGTTAGCTTTTGTCAGCATTTATGCGCTGACTCAAATCCATGATATGTCTAACAAAGCCGATGATGTGGACAAGACATGGATGCCCAGCGTATCTCTGTTGGGCCAGATGAATGGTGATATTTCCGATGTGGAACGCCTTGCGCTCGCAGTCATTGTGGAACAGGACAAAAATGAAACTGCCAAGTTGAACGAGGCTTTGAATCAGCTTCTTAGCAAGATAGAAGATGAACGAAAACAATTGTTAACTTTCATAAATAGCAATGAAGGGGCAATGAAACTTTACAATGAGTTTAGCACCAACTATGAGGCATATCTGGCAAAGATGCCTGCATTCATTGAACTAGGATTGAAAAACGATTATAACGAGGCCAGTAAACTGCACACAGAGGCTTATTCATTGTGGTATACAGCCAACGATTCCATTGTCAAATTGATTGAAATGGGGAATCAAGGGTCAGATCAAGCTACGAATGGATCGGTTGAGACCGCCGAAAGAGCATTTAATATTATTTTAGGAGTAACCATTGTTGCTTTCCTGATTGCCATGTTTATCGCCTTCTTCATTGCAAGCATCATCTCACGTCCAATTCAGAAGATGAATGCAGCAGCGATGTTGATTGCTAATGGTGACTTGACCAGTGAGAAGATTGTTCTCAAGAACAAGGATGAGCTGGGAACGCTGGCCGATTCCTTCAATGTGATGACTGGCAACCTGCGGGAGATGATTCAATCCGTATCGATGACATCCGAACAGGTAGCCGCTTCCTCGGAAGAACTTCTCGCGAGTGCAGAGCAGAATACAAGGGCGTCAGAACAGATCTCCGAGACGGTTGAGGAATTGGCTGTAGGGACATCGGATCAAGTAGATATGGTGAAACGTTCTTCACAGGCGATGAGTGAGATGGCTCTGGGTTCGGAACAGATTGCTGAGCTTGCTCAAAGTGTATCCGTGTCTGCCGTTGATGCAGCAAATCAGTCTGCAGAAGGAAATATGATTATTCAGCAGGCAGTTGAACAGATGGGATCTGTACGCAATTCCATTGCATCACTGACAGAACTGGTTACAGGGCTGGGAGAGCGTTCCGCAGAGATTGGTACCATTACCGAGGTTATCAACAATATTGCTCGTCAGACCAACCTTCTTGCATTGAATGCAGCGATTGAAGCGGCACGAGCAGGAGAGCATGGCAGAGGTTTTGCTGTTGTTGCCGGAGAAGTGCGTAAGCTGGCCGAGGAATCCTCTGAATCTG
The DNA here is from genome assembly GCF_013401555.1 of Paenibacillus sp. E222. Lineage (NCBI taxonomy): Bacteria > Bacillati > Bacillota > Bacilli > Caryophanales > Paenibacillaceae > Paenibacillus > Paenibacillus sp. E222. Next base: position 7,267,608 of record NZ_CP058552.1, on the reverse strand, counting down.
CTCAAAAAATTACGGATCTCGTGCAATTGATTCAGAAGGATACAGATCATGCCGTGCAGGCTGTGAAAGTAAATAGCAATGAAACAGAGGCAGGCATTGAGATTGTAACCGCGGCGGGACAAGCCTTTGAACAGATTTCGAATGCAGTGAACAAGGTCGCTGGTGAAATCCAGGAAGTATCGGCAGGTTCGGAGGAAATGTCTGCAAGTACGAGTGAAGTGGTAGGGTATGTGGGTCAGATCTCCAACATTGCGGGAGAAGCAGCAGGTGGGGTACATAATGTATCTGCCGCAACCCAGCAGCAGCTGGCTTCGATGGAAGAGATTGCTTCATCTGCAGGCTCATTGTCCAAAATGGCTGAAGAGTTGCAGGAGCAAATCAACAAATTCAGAGTGTAAACGATCCGAAAGAAGGATATTCAGATTGGATAAAGGCTTGATCATAATTTAGTCTGTAGCACGGGGTATACGAAATATCTAGGCTGTTTCTCATATTGCATTCATGCGATATGAGGGGCAGTCTTTTTTGTCATATCACTACCCAAACATGTCACAACAATGTTATTTCAGAAGTCACCAGCGCTGATATTGCAACTGGAACAAAAGGATATAATGGTAATTAATGGTGGAAATACATGGAGTTACACCATAGAAGGGAGCGGGTTATTTCATCAGTGTAATTGAAGAATGACGAGACGACTATTGCCAAAGGAGATGAATGGTTGAAGATGAAGGGAAGCTGGTGGAGACGAATCGCTATTCTTGCGTTATCGGCAGGGCTACTGGCAGGAAGTACATCCATACAGGCATGGAATGGAAAGGCAGATGCGGCTGCCGGGAATCATAACTATGCGGAAGCATTGCAGAAGGCGGTTTATTTCTATGAAACACAGCGTTCAGGGAAATTGCCGGAAGACAATCGGGTGGAATGGCGTGGTGATTCCGGATTAAATGACGGAGCGGATGTTGGGGTTGATTTGACCGGAGGGTGGTACGATGCTGGAGATCATGTGAAATTTGGTCTGCCTATGGCCTATTCGGCTACGATGTTAGCTTGGTCTGTTGTGGAATACCGTGAGGGATACGAGCAGGCAGGGCAACTGGAGGAGATTAAGGATAACTTGAGATGGGCCACAGACTATTTTGTGAAAGCGCATACGAAACCAAATGAATTATGGGGACAGGTTGGAGCAGGCAATACAGACCATGCCTGGTGGGGACCGGCTGAAGTGATGCAGATGAACCGTCCTGCTTATAAGATCGATGCATCCTGTCCGGGAAGTGAACTTGCGGGAGAAACCGCAGCGGCACTCGCTTCTTCATCCATTGTGTTCCGTGACAGTGACCCGGCTTATGCCAACAAACTGCTTCAGCATGCCAAGGAGTTGTACAGCTTCGGTGATACGTATCGAGGCAAATACTCGGATTGCATTACAGATGCTCAATCGTTCTACAATTCATGGACAGGTTACTATGATGAACTTGCCTGGGCTGCAACATGGTTATATATGGCGACAAATGATAGCGCTTACTTGTCCAAAGCGATTGCTACGGCGAATTTGTGGCAGGCGGATGGACAGAACGGGAATTGGGCCTACACATGGACCCAAGGCTGGGATGACAAACATTACGGAGCCCAGATTCTGCTCGCTCGCATTACGTCGAGCCTGAACATGCCAGAAGCGACGCGGTTCATTCAATCCACGGAGCGCAATCTGGATTATTGGTCTGTAGGCACGAATGGACAACGGATCAAGTATACACCGGGCGGGCTTGCCTGGCTTGATACATGGGGATCGCTCCGCTATGCAGCGAATGCATCCTTTATTGCTTTTGTGTACTCTGACTGGGTCAGTGATCCGGTGAAGAAAGCGAGGTATCAGGACTTTGCCGTTTCACAAATGAACTATATCCTGGGGGATAATCCTCGCCAGAGCAGCTATGTGGTCGGTTATGGTCAGAATTCGCCTAAACACCCACATCACCGAACCTCCCACAGTTCATGGATGAATTCTGAAAATACACCATCAGAGCACCGTCACACGTTGTACGGAGCGATGGTTGGTGGACCGGATGAGACGGATGCCTATACCGATTCCATTGGTGACTATGTCAGCAATGAGGTGGCAACCGATTACAATGCAGGCTTTACAGGCGCGTTAGCCAAGATGAATCTGTTATTTGGCCAAAATGATCAGCCCATCGCGAATTTTCCGGCTCCAGAAGTGAAGACGGATGAGTTCTTTGTCGAAGCTGCCGTGAAGGCATCCGGTTCAAATTACACGGAAATCAAGGCTCAACTGAACAATCGTTCGGGCTGGCCTGCGCGGATGGGGGATAAATTGTCTTTTCGCTATTTCGTGGATCTGAGTGAAGTTTACGCTGCAGGATATACCGTATCTGATGTCAAGGTTACAACCGAATACGCCGAGGGCGCTACCGTATCCCAACCGCTTGTGGTTGATGCGGCGAAACGAATCTACGCTGTTACTGCGGACTTTACGGGAACCAAGATCTATCCAGGCGGGGAAGGACATTATCGCAAAGAGGTCCAGTTCCGCATTACCGGCCCGCAAGGCGCCTGGAATGCGAATAACGATCATTCATTCCAGGGCTTGGGCACAGGCAATGTGACGAAGAGCGTATATCTCCCAGTCTACGATGCGGGAATACGGATATACGGTCAGGAACCTGGTGTCACACCGGTCGTCATGCCTGCTGCACCTTCGGGGGTGCAGGCTGTATCGGGGAATGCTCAGGTAATCCTGAACTGGGCAGCATCACCGGGGGCAGAATCGTATACCGTGAAGCGTGCCGAGGTAAATGGGGGTCCATATACTTCTGTAGCGACAGGCTTACATGGCTTGACGTATACGAACACGGGGCTCACGAACGGGAAGACCTATTATTATGTGGTGACGGCTGTTAACTCAGCCGGGGAATCGCCCGAATCTGCACAAGCCACTGCCACGCCGCAGGCTGGAACATCGTTGCCTGGCGCACTGACGTTAAGCGGTACAGCAGGGAACGCCCAGTCGATTTTGACCTGGACGGCAGCCACGGGAGCTGAGACTTATAAGGTACAGCGCTCCGTTGGGGGCGGCGCATATGCCGATGTGGCAACTGGATTGGCAGTGTTGAATTATATCGATACCACCGCGGTAAATGGCACGCCGTACAGTTATCGGATCGCCGCCGTGAATGCGAGTGGACAGACGTTGTCCAATATCGTGACGTTGACACCGAGTGCGCCTCCGGCAACGACGGGCACGCTTGAGGTGCAGTATCGTAACGGAGGGTCAGGTGCGTCCGGCAATGCGGTGACTCCGCAGTTTAATCTGAAAAACACAGGAACGCAGGAGATTGATCTGAGTACCGTGAAGCTCCGCTACTATTTTACCAAGGATGGTGCAGGGGATCTGACCTTCTGGTGTGATTATGCCCAGATCGGCACAGCCAATGTTGAAGGCAAATTTGTCACGGTGACTCCGGCAACGGGTACAGCGGATACGTATCTGGAGATCAGCTTCAAATCCGGGGCTGGCAGCCTGGCTGCCGGAGCGGAGACGGGTGTGATCCAGGGGCGCTTTTCCAAGAATAATTGGAGTAATTTTGATCAGAGCAACGACTATTCCTATGATGCAACCAAGACGGCCTTTGCTGCCTGGGATCACGTAACTGGGTTTCAGGGAGGGACGAAAGTCTGGGGCATGGAGCCGTAACCTAAAAGGGAGTTTAACAGCATGCGCAGACCCAAAGTAATTCAAATTGAATTTCACCATTCCAGGGAGGTAAGTACATGTTGAAATCAGCTGCGAAAAAAAGTTTGACGGCCATGCTTGCAGGGACTGTAATGTTGACCGGATACTCCGGGTTATGGGCGGGCCCCCAAACGGCTTATGCCGAAGAGCAGACCATTGATGCTCAGGCGGATGGGATAAACGAAGCTCGATTTTTGCAATTGTATGATCAGCTGAAAGATCCGGCGAACGGTTATTTCTCTCCAGAAGGCCTTCCCTATCATTCCATTGAAACGCTGATGAGCGAGGCACCGGATTATGGACACATGACAACATCCGAGGCATATAGCTACTGGCTCTGGCTGGAAACAATGTATGGTCACTATACGGGAGATTGGTCTCAACTGGAAGCGGCTTGGGACAGCATGGAGAAATATATTATCCCGGTCAACGAAGGTGACGGGAAGGAAGAGCAGCCTACGATGAGCTCATACAACCCGAACAGCCCTGCTACCTATGCGGCGGAAAAACCTTTCCCGGACCAATATCCATCGCCACTTAATGGTCAATATGCAGCGGGTAAAGACCCAATTGATACCGAACTCAAGGCGACCTATGGTGACAATCAGACTTATCTCATGCACTGGCTGGTCGATGTGGATGATTGGTATGGATATGGCAACTTGCTGAATCCATCGCATACGGCTACCTATGTGAACACGTTCCAGCGTGGGGAGCAGGAGTCTGTGTGGGAAGCCATCCCGCATCCATCCCAGGATGATAAATCCTTTGGTAAGGCAAACGAAGGCTTCATGAGCTTGTTCACAAAGGAAAATCAGACACCGTCAGCGCAATGGCGTTACACGAACGCAACGGATGCCGATGCGCGTGCTATACAGGTGCTGTATTGGGCGAAGGAGATGGGATACAACAATACGGAATATCTGGATAAGGCGAAGAAAATGGGGGACTATCTTCGCTATGGCATGTATGATAAATACTTCCAAAAGATTGGAAGTGCCAAGAACGGTACACCAACTCCGGGTACAGGCAAGGATTCCAACATGTATCTCATGGCCTGGTATACGTCATGGGGCGGCGGCTTGGGTCAAGGTGGGGATTGGGCTTGGCGGATTGGAGCGAGTCATACCCATCAGGCATATCAAAATCCGGTGGCAGCCTATGCCTTGTCTGATCCGGCTGGCGGCTTGATTCCGAAATCAGCAACAGCCAAAGCAGATTGGAATGCTACGCTGAAACGTCAGCTTGAATTCTACACTTGGCTACAATCTCATGAAGGAGCTATCGGCGGGGGAGCAACCAACAGTATAGGCGGTTCATATGCAGCTTATCCGGCAGGAACAAGCACATTCTATGACATGGCCTATCAAGAAGCACCAGTATATCGTGACCCGGATTCCAACACCTGGTTTGGATTCCAGGCATGGCCGCTGGAGCGCGTGGCGGAGATGTATTACATTTTGGCCGAAAGCGGGGACCTCAGCTCCGAGAACTTCCAGATGGCCAAAAAAGTCATTACCAAGTGGGTCGACTGGGCCAAGGATTATGTGTTCGTTGATGAGCGTCCAGTGACGGATGCAGAAGGATATTATCTGAACGCGGCAGGTCAACGGATTCTTGGCGGTACCAATGTACAGGTTGCGACTACACCTGCACCGGGCGAATTCTGGATTCCAGGCAGCCAGGAATGGCAGGGGCAACCGGACAAATGGAACGGGTTCAGTTCCTTTACGAACAATCCTAATTTCCATGTGATAACCAAAGATCCTGCTCAGGATACAGGCGTGCTAGGAAGTTATATCAAAACCCTGACGTTCTTTGCAGCGGGAACTCAAGCCGAAGGTGGCGTACTCAGTGCCAAAGGTCAGGCAGCCAAAGATATGGCAGAGAAACTGTTGAACACGGCGTGGGATTACAATGATGGTGTGGGGATTGTGACCGAGGAAGTACGTAAAGACTACTTCCGCTTCTTCGCCAAAGAGATTTATATTCCGGCGAACTGGACAGGAACCTTCGGACAGGGTAACACGATACCGGGTACAGCCGGCGTACCTTCTGACCCGGCCAAGGGTGGTAATGGCGTATACATTGGTTATTCTGACCTGCGTCCAGCCATCAAGCAAGATCCGGCATGGGCTTATCTGGATAATCTGTACAAAACGTCTTATAATCCAACAACAAAAAAATGGGAAAATGGCGCACCAACCTTTACGTATCACCGTTTCTGGTCACAGGTGGATATGGCTACCGCGTATGGCGAATTTGATCGTCTCCTTGGTGACGCAGGAGGCCCTGGGGTCCAAGTGCCAGCAGCTCCGGCCGGTCTGACAGCTGCAGCAGGCAGTGAGCAGGTTGTTCTGAACTGGACCGCATCCACGGGTGCAGCTTCTTACACGGTAAAACGTGCAGAGGTGAACGGTGGCCCGTATACTTCCATAGCAACAGGGGTTACCGGTTCGACCTTCACGGATACAGGACTGACGAATGGAAAAACGTACTATTATGTATTGACGGCAGTGAATACTGCTGGTGAATCTGCACCTTCTGCTCAAGCCTCTGCAACACCGCAAGCGGGAACTTCCATACCGGGCGTGTTAACCCTTACGGGAACGGCAGGCGATAGTCAGGCTGTGCTGACATGGACCGCATCGACCGGAGCTGCAAGTTACAAGGTACAACGCTCGGTAGCAGGTGGAGCCTACGCCGATCTGGCTGCAGGTCTGACGGCACTGACATACACGGATGCCACGGCAGTGAACGGTACTGCATACAATTACCGAGTGGTGGCAGTGAATGCAAGCGGGCAGACCTTGTCCAATGTAGTGACGGTGACACCAACAGCGCCTCCTGTAACAACAGGTGCACTTGAAGTGCAATATCGCAATGGCGGTTCAGGGACGTCAGGCAATGCGGTGACCCCGCAGTTCAATATCAAGAACACAGGCACGACAGCAGTAGATCTGAGTCAGGTGAAGGTGCGGTATTACTTTACGAAGGATAGTGCATCCGATCTGAGTTTCTGGTGTGATTACGCTCAGGTTGGAAGCGCCAACGTTGAAGCTCAATTTGTGACGGTAGATCCGGCCAAAGGCACAGCGGATACGTATCTGGAGATTGGTTTTAAATCCGAAGCAGGCAGTCTGGCTGCGGGAGCAGAGACGGGAATTATCCAAGGTCGCTTCTCGAAGAACAACTGGACGAATTTTGATCAGACCAATGACTATTCCTTCGATGCGACCAAAACGGCCTTCAGCGCCTGGAATAAAGTGACCGCTTATATTGGCGGAGTCAATGCTTGGGGTATTGAGCCATAATTAATTCATATTGAAACGAGTATAGCCGGGGAGATATCTCCGGCTTTTTTGTGATGATTTTAGGAGTATAGGTTTGGATAATCGAGAAATGAATCATAGTAATGTTTACCAAATATAGAATTTAAATATTAAAATATAGGTCATATGTCGCATGTCCCAAGTGATGATGGGTTTAGGCCTCATTTCTGCGTAAAACGAAGCACAGCAAATAGTTACAATAATTTAACCTTTGAAAAAGAAGAGATTTGCGGCAGTTTTAGCCAACGGGTGTGAGAAGTTTCCCTGATTCTTAGTGCTCAAGCCTGCCTGATTGAATACAGGACTTTGGACTGATGATCGTTATGGACAGCCCGTTTTACAATGGGGCAAGCCCGGCGAATGAGGCCAGGTTAAAATTCTGTAACATCAGGGGGAACACGACATCATGAACTGGAAAAGCAAGATCATTACTGCAAGTGTAACAGCAACGATGCTGATGGGAAGTCTGACAACAGGAGCATTAACGACACCTGCATCGGCAGCCGCAGTTGAAAATTCAAAAGTTAAAGTCATCTGGGGAGTAAATTTGCGTACGTCACCATCTTCTTCCGCAAGCATTGTTCGTTTGGTGCCAAAAGGGGAGACCATTACGGTACTGCAAAAATCCGGATCAGGCTGGTATAAAGTTACGGACTCCGGTAAGCGGACAGGATACATATCTTCTTCTTCAAAATATACACAAGCCGTGAAAGGCAACACGACAACAGGAAGTTCAGTTACAGGCAGTGCTTCTGTAGAGAAAGTCATAGCGGCTGGCATGAAGTATTGGGGAACGCCTTATGAATTTGGGGCAAGTCGTAACAGTACGGCTACGTTTGATTGCTCAAGCTTTGTCCGCCAGGCATTTATCGATGCACTTGGAATCAAGCTTCCATCCGATTCGCGTAAACAAGGTGCTTATGTGAAAGCCAACGGTACCGTTCAGACCAATTGGAAAAATCTGAAGCGTGGTGACCTGATGTACTTTATGTCCTACAAAGGCAGTTCGGCTTCATCGTATTCTAGTGTTAACAAATCCACTGCTACGATTACCCACACGGGAATTTATCTGGGTGACGGCAAAATACTGCACACCTATTCCAACGCTGGCGGCGGTGTAACGATTAGTGATATCTCCGGCAAACATTGGGAGTACCGTTTCCTGTTTGGTGGAAGTGCACTTTAAGTTCCAGCATGCTTATTAAATAATGACCACATATAGAACCTTCCATCTCTGCCTATACGGGGGATGGAAGGTTCTTTTTGTTGTTTATTAGTCCTGGTAGTACAGACGGAACAGAATATCCTGATCATAGTTGCCGAATCCTTGACCATACAACGTCAGCCCGCCCACATGCTGCGCATCTTCCTCCACGGAGAGGCGCAATGTCCACTGATTACGTTCCACGGGAATATCGGCAAGCGTAACTTCGGACATATGCTGTCCATCAATAAATGTGCCTTCATGGGTGATCCGCAGCACCTTGAGCATGCCATATTGATTGACACTGTCGCTCCACCAATCCGGGGTAAACATGCCTCGTCCATTTCCCGAATCTCCAGGACTTGTCCATTCACCGAGTCGAATACCATTGAGCATGAATGTAATATCCGAAGGCCAGTTCGGGTTGACCGAAGGGGCCTCTGAACCTATCTCAAGTGACAATTCAATGGCACTGATCTGTTGGCCTAACAAGATATAGTTTGGAATTTTGTATTCCACGAAGCCGCGTCCAAACCAGAGAATATGGGCATGCATTCGCTCGGGATCCAGAAAATAGCGTGGATCATCATACTGTCCAATGACGTGATCGGATGTAGCCAGTCCACAAGTTGGATACACATCAAAATGGGTGTAATGCCCGACTGGGATTGCTACTTCATGAAGCTTGCGGGTGGTACCCGTTTCCTGTGGCATGGAGATGCCAATCCAGTCGACAGCGAGGCTGTTCATTTTGTGCGTGCCGCCATCCTTGCGAATCATTTTGGATTGAATGATGCCCACATCCTGAAGCTTGCGAACATGCATGGTTACGATTGCACTGCTCAGGCCGAGTGATGCCGCAATGTCCTTCACGTTCATTGGGGTCTCCGCGACAAGCCTGATAATCTGCAGACGGACTTCACTCGCGAGTGCTTCGTAAAGGGGCAGCCATTCTGCATCGGTATTTGCTCTAATCACATCTGTTCCTCCATTTTTGATTTATAGAATTAAGTTAAACATAAATCCAGTCAAAAGAATAACATTTTGCAAAATTCAGGTTGAAATTGCTGCCATAATCGATTTTAATATAAATATGAACGTTGATCCATAGATTATCAATTAATTTTTATATTAATCTTAGGGAGCTGAACTTCACGATGGAAAAAGCAAAAATGACGGTAGACAAGGATTTCACAGTTGGCGTAGTTGATAAACGTTTATACGGTTCATTTATTGAACATCTGGGACGTGCCGTATACGGTGGAATATATGAGCCAGGTCATCCTACAGCGAATGAAGCGGGCTTCCGTGGTGATGTGCTGGAGATGGTTAAGGAGCTGCAGGTTCCGATTGTGCGGTATCCTGGCGGTAACTTTGTATCCGGTTACAACTGGGAAGATTCGGTTGGGCCTGTATCTGAACGCAAACGAAGACTGGAACTAGCCTGGAGAACAATCGAGACCAATGAATTCGGGTTTAACGAATTTGTGGATTGGTCCAAACAGGCGAATTCGGAAGTGATGATGGCCGTCAACTTGGGAACACGGGGTGTAGACGCAGCCCGCAACATCGTGGAGTACAGCAATCATCCGGAAGGTTCCTATTATAGTGATTTGCGTATTAAACATGGATACAAAGAGCCTCATGCCATCAAAACCTGGTGCCTAGGCAACGAAATGGACGGTCCGTGGCAGATTGGTCACAAAACAGCAGAAGAGTATGGACGGATTGCACTTGAAGCGGCAAAAGTGATGAAGTGGACAGACCCGACGATTGAGCTGGTCGCTTGCGGAAGTTCATCCCTCGGTATGCCATCCTTCCCGGAATGGGAAGCAACTGTGCTGGATCATACGTATGATCATGTTGAATATCTGTCGCTTCACCAGTATTACGGTAATGCTGAGCAGGATACGCCAACATTCCTTGCGCGTTCCCTTGAGATGGATCGTTTTATTGAGACGGTAAAAGCGACCTGTGATTATATCAAAGCGAAGAAGCGCAGCAAGAAGACGATGTTCCTTTCCTTTGATGAATGGAATGTCTGGTACCACTCCAATGAAAGTGACAAGAAGCTGGACCCATGGCAGATTGCTCCGCCACAGCTGGAGGACGTATACAACCATGAAGATGCACTGCTTGTGGGCTGTATGCTGATCAGCATGCTGAAACATGCGGACCGAGTCAAGATGGCATGTCTGGCGCAGCTCGTCAACGTGATCGCTCCAATCATGACGGATAATGGCGGTGCTGCATGGAGACAGACGATTTTCTATCCGTTCATGCATGCTTCCGTGTTCGGACGTGGAACAGCACTTGTGCCGTTGATTCAGTCACCGAAATATGATACCAAACAAATTACGGATGTTCCTTATCTGGAGGGCATTGCGGTGCATAACGAGGAGCAGGGTGAAGTAACTGTGTTTGCCGTGAACCGTCATCTGGAAGAATCACTTCCGCTTGAAGTGGATCTGCGCAGCTTTGGAAAGTGCCGCTTGATTGAGCATATTGTGCTGGAAAGTGATGATCTAAAAGCAGCCAATACCGCAGCACAGCCGAATCGCGTTGCTCCGCATAATCGTGGTGATGCAGAAGTATCAGATACATTGATCACGGCAAGCCTGGCCAAAGCATCGTGGAACGTAATCCGATTGAAAGTCCAATAGTAGATCAGGAAGATTCATGCGGGTTGCACCGGGAATAAAGGGAACAACGGAACACAGGGCACTCCGATGGCAGAATGATCCCGTATTTCTGTGATATTAATAAGAAAAAAGGCTGGATGCGAGTTTATACGCATCCAGCCTTTTTTCGTGATATAAAAACGTGTACTATTTCGCCATATAGAGTGTCCCGGGTTCCTTAGATGTTTGGACAAACAGCAACCCTAGACAGTTAACTAACATTATTCGCTAAACTTTGGAATTCCGATGAAATATTCAAAACAGGCAGTCCCTTATATTCGCGCATACTTAAGACCCGGAGACTGCCTTTTCGGCATAACATGTCTCAACGAAAATTTTACTCCAACCCGGCTCCCGGCCCAAACACAAAACTCTCGCCATCGCGTGGAATGAGCACCTGTCCGTCCAATTGTTCGGATGCCAGATAACTGGCGAGGTCCATCCGGGACATCATGCAATGGTTAATGGCGTCCATATGCACAGCAATGACATGAGCATCCGGCGCATGGCGTTTCACTTCAGCTACGTCAGGTCCGTCCATCGTGATCGGATCTCCTTGCAGGAAGCGGGCACCGCCGGCATTCACCACAATCACCTCAGGTTGATATTGACGAATGGCCTCGGCTGGCTCTTCACACCAGATGGTATCCCCGGCGATATAGGCGACAGGTTCTTCGTCAGCTTCCAATACAAAACCAGACACCTTGCCCATACGTTCGCCGATTTCTCCGGTTCCATGTTGTCCTGAAGTGCGGGCCAAACGTACAGAATGATACTCATGTTTCTCATTCACGGCGGTAACGTTGGTAAATCCGGCTCCAGTGAACACGGCCTCATCTCCTGGCTGGCACAGCAGAGGTACATCCTTGCGGAGCTGCTTCGCTGCTGCTTCATCCCAGTGATCGGGGTGAGTATGCGTAACGATCACCAGATCCGGATTCACATAATCCGTTTCCGTCTCGGGTAAGGAGACTCTAGGATTGCGTAACTCATTGGGTGTGTTCGGGAAAGCAGGCATTACTTCTTTATCCATCAACATGGGATCAACCAGTATATTCAGACCCCCATATTCCAACCATAATGTAGCATTACGAATCAATTGAATTTTCATTGAAGCTGCACTCCTTCGGGAATTAATGTTATTATCCTATATGTTATACAACCCGTTTATGGGCGTAAATAACACACTGAAAGAAAACAGACCACTTTAATTTCAAGTTGAAAGGATTGCAAAATAGATGAATGAGACGATTGATGATACAGATATACGCATACTGAAATGCCTGATCCAGGACGCCAAACGCTCTCATAAAGAGATCGGCGAAGAGGTGCATTTGACCGGACAGGCTGTAGGTGCGAGAGTACGCAAGCTGCATGATCTGGGTGTTATTGAAGGGTATACGGTAAAATGGAACCCGGAACGCCTTGGCTTGGGCCTGCAGGCATTTGTAACGATTTTTCTGAATTCCGGCGACCGGCATGCCGCCTTCCGTGAATTTATGGCTGCACGTGAAGACATCGTGGAGGTTCACCGTGTCAGCGGAGAGGGCTGTTATCTGATGATCGTACGCACAGGAACAATGGAGCAGCTTGGCAGTTTGCTGGAAGACATTTTGCCGTATGGGAATTATAGAATGAACCTGTCTGTTGGTATCGAAAAGTCTGAATAATGTGAACTGGATTTCAGATGTGGTGTTGCTGTTTCTCGCGCAGCGTCTCCTGCAGAAGGCCAACTGCTCGACTGAGCTCTTTTTTGGTTAGCAAATGATCGGTCTGGATATGACGCCGGGTGCCGTTTTTCAAATACAGGGCAATCATGGGGGAAGCAGACAATATCCATTTGCTGAAGGCGGGAGAGGCAAGCTCAATTTTACGAATCTCATTCCAGGGAATGGTCCGTTTAAGGATACGAAGCCCTTCATCATTCCAGGATAATAACACAGGAGAACTCGCGATTGCGCGGGCTAGAAACATAAAAAATAAAGGCCCGATAAACCACATGCCAAGAATGGCTGCGATGGAATAATACAATGTCTCCAGTTGTTCAGCGTGATCTTCATAGATGATCCATAACAGGGTGACACATAACAGCAAGAACAGAAGACATATTGCTCCTTTCCATATCGCCGTGAAGCGGCGATAGCCAATCTGTCGATGCTCCAGCTTCGACTCTGATAATTTATATATTTCAGGTTTCATAAATACGCCTCCTTAACATCATTTCCCAGAAAATATACAAACATGCCGCCTGCATCGCAGAGCGGCACGTTTAACGTTATTTACCCCATTTGGCTCGATGAGCTAGCCAGAAATAGCTGAATCATTACCGGCTTCACGCGCATGGGTGTAAAGATCAGCATATACCCCTTCAGCATCGATCAACTTCTGATGCGAGCCTTCCTCGACAATCTCACCATTCTCCATAACGAGAATCCGATCTGCATGCATGACTGTAGAGAGACGATGCGCAATAACAATCGTTGTTCTTCCCTGAGAGACGGATTCCAGCGCCTGTTGTACCAATTGTTCGGTATGCGAATCCAGATTCGCGGTTGCTTCATCCAGGATAAGCACTCGGGGCTGAAAGACCACGATTCGGGCAAACGATATCAGTTGACGTTCTCCGGCGGACAGACCGCTTCCGCGTTCGGAAAGACGAGTATCATACCCTTGCGGCAGACGTGAAATCATGGCATGTGCTCCGACGAAACGGCAGGCCTGAATAGCCTGCTCTCTCGTAATATCCTCGCGGAACATTCGTACATTGTCAATGATGGAGCCTGAGAAGAGGAATGGTTCCTGCTGGATCAGCCCAACGATCCGATGAAGATTGGCTTGCGGGAAATGGCGAATGTCTACGCCATCGATCTCAATGCTGCCCTGATTCACATCGTAAAAGCGATTGAGCAGGGAGATCAATGTACTTTTGCCAGCTCCTGTAGTGCCTACAATGCCCACCATTTCACCCGGATAAAGATGCAGATTCATATGCTGAATCAGGGGGCGATCTGCCCGATAGCCGAACGAAACATCATTAAAATCAATCTGTCCCATCACATTCCGTGGTTCAAGTGTGGAGGCAGTTCCGGGTATAGGGTCAGCGACTTCCGGACGGGTACTCAGAATGTTCCAGATGCGATCCATGGATACGGTGGTCGACTGGAATGTGTTCCACTGCATGGTAATCTGGTTAATCGGCTGGAAGAACTGACGGATGTAACTGATAAACGCATAGAGCACACCCACCTGCAATGATTCGCCCAGCACGGCACGTCCTCCAAGCCATACCATCATAACAAGCGCCGCATTGCCAAGGATATCAAACGTCCGGTTGAATATAACATTCGAACGAGCTTGTGTGATGTTGGCCTTCAGGTGAAGTTGGTTCTGTTCCGTGAATCGTTTCTTCTGCTCTTCTTCCTGGTGGAACGCCTGGATCAGAAACATGCCGGACAGGTTCTCTGCCGTGAATGCAATCAAACGGGAGAGACGAGTTCGGGCATTCTGATAAGCTCTGCGCAGCTGGCTCCGAAATAATACCGCAACGATGGCGATTACAGGCAACACGATGAGGGAGTATCCCGCGAGTACCGGATCGAGCTGGAACATAAAGACGATAATGAGCACCAGCATCATGCCATCCCGGATGAGACTAAGCAGTACCTGGGTGAAGAAACTGCTGATCGTTTCCGTATCACTGGATACATTCGTCACCAGACTGCCGATATGGAAGCGATCAAAGAAAGACATTGACATTTTGGAGATATGCTTGAACAGGTCTTTACGAATGCGAGAGACGATGTTCTGACCGACATGCTGCAGCAGATTGTTTTGTACATAGGTAAAAATAAAGCTGATTACAGCCAGCCCCAAAAAGATAGCTGCCAACTGGACAAGGAAACCTACACTAGTCTGACCAATTGCCAGATGATCATCGATCGCGATCTTCACCAGGTAAGGCTGAAGCAAATCGGCGGAGATGCCGAGCAGCGAACAGAAAAAAATACCTGCAAAGGCCCATTTATGGGGTTTGGCGTAGGACATCATCGCTTTGAAGGAAGTGCGCTTACTCTGGTCTGCGCCTGCATCGGAACCGGACCCATGCCCTGACGGTGCTTGTGCTCCGGCATCTGAACGAACTTCAGCGTTACGATCAGTCATGATGTAATCCCTCCTCCTGCAAACGATAGGTTGCAGCATATAATCCTTTTGCGGCCATCAGACCTGCATGTGTTCCCTGTTCAGCGATTCGGCCTTCATCCAGAACGATTATTTCGTCGGCATGACGGACCGCACTTATCCTGTGAGAGATAATCAGCGTTGTTTTTCCTTTGCCGATCTCACGAAGGCTGCGCAGAATGCCACTTTCGGTGACGGCATCCACAGCACTCATACTGTCATCCAGAATGAGCACCTGCGCTTTTTTGATTAACCCCCTCGCCAGACTGGTGCGCTGACGCTGACCGCCAGACAACGTGAGTCCGCGTTCACCCAGCAGGGTATCGAACCGATCGGGGAACCGGATAATGTTCTCGTATATCATCGCTTGTCGTGCACTGTGCTCTACGGTGTCCAGCGGAACCTCACGGTCGCTAAAAGCGATATTGTCCCGAATGGTTGTACTGAACAGGAACCCATCCTGCGGTACATAGGCAATACGGGATCGCAGACTTTCCAGCGACAGCTGCCGGATGTCGGTTCCGTTAATACGGATCGTGCCTTCAGGCGGCTCATATGTACGCAGCAATAGCTTCACAAAAGTACTTTTACCAGAACCTGTTTTGCCCACAATGCCCACAGTTCGTCCTGCCTGGATATTCAGACTGATGTTTTTGAGCGCAGGGGATAAACTGCCGGGATAGGAAAAGGACAGATTCTCTATCGTAATGTCGTTCACGGCTTTGAGACTTGTCGCATTGGGAAGCTCGCGCACGTCAGGCACTTCAGTCAACAGATCATTTACCCGCTCCAGTGATGCTCCAGAACGCTGCATGGTGTTGATCACATTACCGATTTGTTGAAGCGGTCCCATGATGATCCGCAAGTATAACGTCAATGCAACAAAACTTCCGAGTGTAATGGAGTTCTGCATCGTCAAAATTCCGCCAACAAGAAGGGAGACAACCAGTGAAATGGCACCCAGCAGCGGTAACAAGGCCTGAAATAGAGAGGACAGACGAACGAGCCGCAGCTGCTTGCTTTTGATTGCATCTACTGTGAGCCCGAATCGTTCACGGGCGCTGTCTTCAATGGCAAATGTTTTGGTTACACGAATACCACCCAGCTGTTCCTCTGCGGATTCCGTCATCGTTGCAAGAGCATCCTGCACATCACGAGAGCGCTTGCGAATTCGCGGACCGAAAAAAACGACCAGAAAGGGAATGGCCAGCAAAGGCACAATACTGATCAGAATAAGTCTCATCGGGATTCCGCTGAGCAGCATCATCACGATACAGGATAATAACAGGAATGTAGCATTGGTCATCATGGTGACGCCGTTGGAGATGGCTTCACGTACCGAGGTGACATCATTCATGACGTAACTGAGCAGTTTCCCATTTCCCTGTTTGGAAAAATAGTGCTCGCTGAGTTCGGAAAACTTGCCGAAAATACGCTCACGTGTCATAAATTCGAAGCGGCGTCCAAGCTTCATGATCATGAATTGCCCGGTACCGAACAGCAGATTATAAGCGATGGCAATAGCCAAAAGCGAAAGACTGTACCGGATGACTGTATTCATCTGAAATGTGTTCTGCATGAGCTGATCTGTGAAGCTGCCTAGAATTCGGGGCAAGGACGCCTGACCTACATTGGAGGCAATAATCAGTAGTACAGCGAACAGATATACGGGCCAGTTGGCAATGACATAGCCTCGTAGTAATCCTTTCTTGGACATAAGATTTGTTCTCCTTTGTTCAGGGTGAAAGTTGGTTCGGAAGCGGAGTCAAGAAAAGGGCCGACACCTGATAATAGCGCGTCGTGCCCTCTTACTTTATGCGATCGGGTTTGCTGTTTATCCGTCATTCCATAGAATTCTCTATTCTTATTTTTGCGCTAATCGGTAAGGAAGTCAACGAAGCAAGCAAGCATAATGGAAAGAAAGCAGATCAGCGCCCACAGGGTGAGGGTATATGCAGTATTTCCGTCATTTATTCACCAGATGTCGATTTTACTGAAACATTTCCGGAGAGTCTCCCGTCTGTAGGATTGAAGAGGTCAAAAATGGGTTTACTAAATATGGAGGTGCCAAGAAATGAAACATAAAAAAGGATTGGCTGCAACGCTTGCGCTCTGCGTGTCTTTGACGGCAGGAGGTGCATCGGTACTTGCGTTTTCGGATGTAAAAGATGAAGGACAAAAAACGATTGTGGACTCGTTACATGCCAAAGGTATTGTTAATGGAGTAACGGCGGATCTATTCCGTCCGGATCTCGCATTGTCTGAGCCACAGGGTGTTCAACTGATCGTGAACGCTTTTGGTCTGAAAAATGAATACGCTGCCGCTTCGGCACAAAATAAAATTAGTCCAACGACTTGGTACGCCGATGCCGTTCAGGCTGCAACACAGAATGGTCTGTCCATTCCGGTGGAGCTGAATCCACAGGCCAAAATGACGCGTGAGCAGTTTGCCATTTTGCTCCTTGAAGGGATTAACACAACCGGAGAATATCCGGTCATCATGCTGTATAATGATATTAAAGACGAAAATAAAATCGGTAAGGACGCCAAATCTGCGGTCCAGAACCTGCTGAACATGGACATCATTGAACTGGATAAGGACGGAAACTTCCGTCCAGATCAGTCGCTTACCCGTATGGAGGCTGCAAGCATGATCTTCAATGCACTTGAGTTTGTAGATAAGCACGGCAATGGCGGATCGGCAGAACCTACTCCAACGAATCCAGGCGAAGGCCAACAGGGGATTGTGCCTACCGTGACATCTACCAAAGTGGATGACAAGACGGTAAAAGTTAAACTGACCGCACAAATGCCTCATCCTGGTTATGGATTGAAGATTGAAGATGTGAAACTGGAGAAGGATGGACGTGCCATTGTGCTGTATACGATTATCCAACCTGACCCGGACATGATGTATCCAATGGTGATTACCGATGTAACCGCAGAGACAGACATTCCAACAGGATACACGGCAGAAGCACAGCCTTCTGGAAAATAATCAAGTCTTGCCAGCGTGCTTCGATCCTTGATCGGAGCGCGCTTTTTTTTGATTTCTTTCTGAAACCGACGATCGATATGAAGTATTTGCTAGGGAGATCACCGGTCTTTCAGTCCGAATCGTTTGTAGTCCGACTGAAATGTAATGATTCTATTTGTTTGTGTTATGTTTTATAACTCAAAATAATTTAAAAAATGGAATTAAGCTAAAATATGTAATGTTAAATGACATTAGAATTGTCGTTTATAAGATCTAAATCAATATCTATATAGGCGATAAAGCCGCTTCGTGTTAACGGAGCTGCTTTTTTTTGGCCTGATTCGGAAATTATCATTCATTCCAGCTCCCCATGTCATGTGCAAAATCAACATATATGACTGGATATATCCAGTGTTTATCTACGTTTATGCACATTGTAGTCAAGGATAAAAACGACATATTTACCGAGACGGGAAGAAACTCATAGAATAAAGCCAAGCCATAAGGGAGCTTGATGCAGGTGGTAAATGTATGGTAGATAATATTACATTAATATGTTTGAATTAAATCTATCCTTATTACTTTTCTAAGCATCAAGAGAAAAAAAGGCACGCCTCGCCCATTACGAGAGCAGACCGGAAAGACATTGCAAGGACCAATGCATGAGGAGGAGGTCGAAACACAGCAGCAATGAAGAGAAACTTCTATTACATTCAAGATGGCGATGCGCTAAACTTGCTAAGACCTTGCGACCTGTACGACCGATGTGAATCCAGAATGCGACCTGCATACATCGAATACCTTTTTCCTAAACATATGTGGGTTTTGACTTTAAGGTCTGTTGCTCAACTTTTATTCAGATCTGACATCTCTAAAGATTATGCGAAGCTACTCCGAACGACAATTTCAAGAGGGAAATGGGTCAAATTCCACATGTTTTACTTCTCCAAAATGACAATGACAAGCTGGGACCATAAGTGTAAACCCCCGTTGTAACAGTACTTTCCGTGTTTTTAAGAGTGAGGATCGAAATAGCATATTTACGGATTCGAAAATGATTCATAAACTCAGTATGTAAGCGTTACCAAATTGTGAGGGAAACAAGGGCCTCGCATGATAGAAATGTGGTCCGGGACTCATTCCTTACATTTGAACAGGAGTGTTTCGCTCTTCTTACAAAACGGACGGATTTTCATTTAGAAAAGGAGGAAACAACTGATGCAGCCAGAAGGGAAGTCCGCCTTGTCGCAAAACCTATCGGTATACACGATTCCGAACCGCAAGAAAAATAAATTATGGAGAAGGATGATTCGAAACTGGGAGTTGTATCTGTTTATCGCGCCAGCATTTCTATACTTTCTGATTTTTCATTACGGGCCGATGTACGGCATACAAATTGCATTCAAAAACTTTATCCCGACGCTTGGTGTTACGGGAAGCCCGTGGGTTGGGTTCGATCATTTTATCCGCTTCTTTAATTCGTATTATTTCTGGGATTTGTTATGGAATACCCTCAGTATCAGCTTGTATGAGCTGGCTATAGGTTTTCCGCTGCCGATCATTCTGGCGTTAGCCTTCAATGAAGTAAAGGACTCCTTCTTCAAACGTACCGTACAGACGGTCACGTATGCACCGCATTTTATTTCGGTCGTTGTCATGTCGGGTATGATTATTACCTTCTTGTCGCCTTCGTCAGGCATGATTGTCAATTTGGTGGAGGCTCTTGGATTTCAGGCCCCTCAATTTCTGACGGACCCTGCGTGGTTCAAGACGGTGTACGTACTCTCAGGAGTCTGGCAGAGTGCAGGCTGGGGTACCATTATATATCTTGCAGCCCTCTCAGGTGTGGATCCGCAATTGCATGAAGCTGCCGTGGTGGATGGTGCGAGCCGGTTTAAACGAATTCTGCATATTAACATTCCAGCGATCATCCCTACGATCACCATTTTGTTAATTCTGAATATGGGCAGTATTTTGGGCGTGGGATTCGAGAAAATCTTGCTGCTGCAAAATCCGTTGAACATGGGTTCATCCGATGTCATCTCGACATTTGTCTATCGGTCCGGTCTGGTCGATGCACAGTACAGTTTCTCCACAGCTGTAGGATTGTTCAACTCGGTCGTTAATGCGATTTTGCTGATTACGGTGAACCAAATTGCACGTCGCACCAGTGAAAACAGCTTGTGGTAAAAGGAGGGGAAAACACATGTCAACCGCGGTTAAGGAAAGCAGAAGCGATAAAGTGTTCTTATGGTGCAACTACATCTATCTGACGATAGCACTCATCATTGTGCTTTACCCGCTGTTATACATCATTAGCGCCTCAATCAGTGATCCCAAATTTGTAAGCTCCGGCGAGATGTGGCTGCTACCCAAAGGAATTACGTTTGAAGGGTATGCCCGCGTCTTTGAGAACACCAACATCTGGATTGGGTACAAAAATACGATCATCTATACCGTCGTAGGTACACTCGTCAACCTGATGGTCACTCTTCCGGCAGCCTACGCGCTCAGCCGTTCTGATTTTGTGGGACGTGGATTCTTCATGGCCATGTTTATGGTAACGATGTTTTTCAGCGGAGGGCTTGTCCCGAGTTACTTGCTGGTTAAGGATCTTGGTATGGTGAACAGCATGTGGGCGCTTATTCTGCCAGGAGCTGCATCCATCTGGAATATTATCGTATGCCGTACGTTTTTCCAATCGACTATTCCCAAGGAGCTGCAGGAAGCGGCCCATATCGACGGATGTACAAACACCCGGTTATTCATCCGAATTGTGCTTCCGCTCTCCATGCCGATCATTGCTGTAATGGCGCTCTTCTACGGGGTCGGACACTGGAACAGCTATTTCAGTGCCATGATCTATTTAAACGATTCCTCGAAGTATCCGCTGCAGCTCTTTCTTCGCCAAATCCTGGTACTTCAGGAGATGGCAGCACAGGGCGGGGGAGCGATCGATACCTCTTCAGCAACGGCGATGAATTCCAAAGCGGAAATTGCTGCGTTGGTCAAATATGCCGTCATTATTGTTTCAACCTTACCTGTGATTGCGATTTATCCATTCCTTCAGCGTTACTTTGTGCAGGGTGTTATGATCGGTTCCGTCAAGGGATGATCTTAAACCATAATCCACACTAAAAAAGGGGAGTTGTTGTCATGAAAAAGCTTCGCAAGGCTTCATCCATTGTACTCTGCCTCACCCTATCCGCAGCATTGCTTGCAGCTTGTGGTTCCAATGAAGATGGAGGTTCTGCGACTTCAACTGTCGAAGGGGTCAAAAAAGAAGGATTCCCGATTGTGGACAAACCACTTACATTAAAGGTCATGTCCCAGGATGCGGGGGTAGCCGACTGGAACACGATGCCAGTCCTGCAAGAGATGGAGAAATTGTCAGGCATCAAGCTGGAGTATCAACTTTCGCCGATCGACAGCTTTGAAACCAAGAAGAACCTGGTATTCGCAAGTGGCGATTTACCGGATATGTTCTATGCTGCGGATCTCAAGCCAGCTGAGCAGGTTACTTATGGAACTCAAGGCATTCTGATCCCACTGGAAAAATACATTGATGAGGGTTATGCCCCGAATATTAAGAAGATTCTCGACGAAAACCCGGATGTTCGCAAATCATTTACAACGCCTGACGGACATATGTATGCACTGCCATTTATTGATACGGCTGCCGTGTGGTACAGAGGCCCGATGTGGTATAACGGGGAATTCCTAAAAGCACTTAATGTAGAGGAGCCTAAGACTACGGAGGAATTATATACGTACCTGAAGCGTGTTAAGGAAGAAGACCCTAACGGCAACGGTCAACAAGATGAAATTCCGCTTACTTCTGTAAAACTGGACGATCTTCGTATGTACTTCTTCGGATTCTGGGGGATGTACAACGAAGGAATCTACGCGGATAAGGACGGAAAAGTTCACTATCCTTATCAAGAAGAAGGTTACAAAGGTTATCTGACGTTCATGAACCGCTTGTGGAAAGAAGATTTGCTGGATCATGAGACCTTCTCCCAAACAGGCGATCAGAAAAAAGCAAAAGGCGAAAGCAACAAGCTTGCGCTGTTCAACGACTACCATCCATACTTCACACTCGGCGGCGAGCCTAGCACGAAGCATCCGCTGATGACACCCGTGAAGAGTGAGATCGCAGACTCACCTGTATACGGTAAACACCCAGGCATATCGGCACGTGGAACCTTTGCTATTACGAGCAGCAACCCGTCCCCTGAGGCAACCATGCGTTGGATCGATTATATGTACAGCTATGATGGGGCGACCCTGTTCAATCAAGGTCCTGAAGGTCTGCTGTGGAAATTCAAAGACAAGGAAAATCTCGTAAAAGAGTGGCTGCCTGTTCCTGGTGGCGGGGATCGTGAGGAATATCGCGGTAAAATTACGCCGAACTATGGCATTTTGACACCGGGTATTAATGATCCGGATATAGCGAAAGGTCTTCGAACCGAATTTGATGAATGGCTTGACCAGCAGAATCAAGAGAAGTTGGTGCCTATCGGAAAATCACCATTCCCTAACGTTTATTTAACAAATGAAGAGCAAAGCGAAGCGACCGCTTTATTATCTGATCTGGATACGTACGTCAAGCAGATGGAAGCGAAGTTCGTAACAGGCCAAGAGCCGCTTGAGAACTGGGATAAGTATATTGCACAGATCAAAAAAATGGGCAGCGACCGTATCGTTGAACTGTATCAAGGGGCCTACGATCGCTGGAACACAGGCCAATAAGAACAAGGATTCCAGAAAGAGGTGTGAACAAGGATGCAGAAATGGTTTGAAGAGGCCAAGCTGGGAATATTCATCCACTATGGCATCTATGCTGTGGACGGGGTTTCGGAATCGTGGTCCTTCTATAATGGAAGGATCTCCTACGAAGAGTACATGAAGCAGCTGGACGGCTTTACGGCATCGAAGTTTAATGCGGAGAAGTGGGCGGATTTGATTGAGAAATCGGGAGCCCGATATGCCGTACTGACAACGAAGCATCATGATGGTGTTGCTCTGTGGGATACGCAGTATAGTGACCTCAATGTCGTCAAGCAGACACCAGCGAATCGGGATCTCGTGAGGGAATATGCGGAAGCAATTCGGGAGAAGGGCATACATCTGGGGATGTACTTTTCGCTGATTGATTGGTCGCACCCGGATTATCCTAGTGTGTTTGAAGGTGGAAAGGTACCGGAGGATCTCAGCAGTGTCAATCGGCATTCAAGCCCTGTGGATGGTGTTCAGGATCAGGAGAAATGGAAAAAATTCCTTGAGTTCAATAACCACCAGCTGCGGGAGATCATGACGAATTACGGTAAGGTGGATCTGCTGTGGTTCGATGGGGACTGGGAGCGAAGTGCGGAGCAGTGGAATCTGCCGGAGTTCAAGCATTACCTGCAATCTTTGAACCCGGATGTCATCATCAACTCCCGCCTTCAAGGTTATGGGGATTATAAAACGCCAGAGCAAGGCATCCCGATTACAAGACCGGAGGGACCATGGGAGTTCTGCACCACGATCAACACATCCTGGGGCTATGTACCAACAGACCATAAATACAAATCGTTAAATCAGATCATTCGAATGTTCTGTGATTGTATTTCAATGGGGGGCAATATGCTGCTGGATATCGGTCCGCGCGAGGATGGCACCATTGATAAGAGGCAGGAGGATATTCTGCTAGGACTGGGAGCTTGGATCCGAACCCATGAAGAGGCCGTCTTCGGAACGGGTGAAGGTATTATGCCTCGCTATTATTTGGGGGGAAGCACCGTATCCGAGGACAGAAAGACATTGTATCTGTTTGTTTATGACGATCCAAAAGAGAATGTATGCATCAAGGGACTATGCAATAAGATCAAGAAGATTACTGTGCTGCATTCGGGCAAAGAACTTCACCATGAGATTCATGGGGGCGTGCCTTGGTTCAATATCCCGGGGACAACGTGGATCCAAATGACCCCGGAGGACACACATGAGCAGGTGACGGTTCTTAAGCTCGAATTCGACGAGGAACTGGAAATGTACGGCGGTTCAGGAGCCGTTGTTACCCATAACTAACATTACGGGAGGGCATGCACTTATAGATGCATGCCCTCCCTCATGAAGGGGAGAGAGAGCGATATGAATCATAGTGGAGTACCTGAGCCGAAGATTGAGTATGCTCCCAAACATTATATATGCAAGCGTGCGTTGGAACCGCTGGTGCTCGACGGTCGCGTAGATAAGGCATTCTGGGATGCGGCCGATTGGACGGATGATTTCGTTGATATCGAAGGCGATCTTCGTCCAAAGCCCGGAAAGCAGACACGGGTAAAAATGCTGTGGGATGACGATTATTTCTACTTTGCTGCCGAGTTGATTGAAGATCAGATCTGGGCTACGTTGACAGAGCGGGATTCTGTTATTTTCTATGACAATGATTTTGAGATTTTTATCGATCCCGACGGGGATACCCATCAATATTATGAGTTCGAGATCAATGCGCTGAATACGGTATGGGACCTGTTATTGGTGAAGCCATATCGGGATGGTGGACCTCCGGTTAACGGTTGGGATATCAGCGGTCTCAAGACAGCCGTACATATCGATGGGGAGCTGAACACACCTGGCGCCGATAACCGAAAATGGAGCGTCGAGGTCGCGATTCCCTGGACCAGCCTAAAGGAATGTGCAGAAGGCAACCGTCCTCCTGCACCGGGTGAGTTCTGGCGTGTCAACTTCTCGCGGGTGGAATGGCAGACCGAGGTGCAGGATGGTGAGTACCGCAAGGTGGTGAATCCGGATACAGGCAAACCTTATCCGGAGGACAACTGGGTCTGGTCGCCCATGGGTATTATCAACATGCATTATCCGGAGCTATGGGGATATGTCGTATTTTCGGATGACGGAACGGATCAGTCCTTTGAGCTGCCAGAAGACGAACGAATCAAATGGGAGCTACGCAGACTCTACTACCGTGAACGCAATTATTTTGAAGCCCATGGTGAATTTACACAGGATGTGAAGTTACTTATGGGTGAGGAAACATTAATTTGCCAGCCTGTAATTGAAACGACCCGTAGCCTATTCCAGATTAGTACGCCTTCCTCGGACGGCACTACCTTAATCTGTATTCGGGAAGACGGAAAGCTGTGGAAGGAGTGAGCTAGCGATGACCAGCCAAACCTTGGTGTTCTCGATGGATGCACAGTCTTTGGAGCGGATCGAGCAGAAATTCCAGGAGAAGTTAAACTTTGCGTATGCCCGCAAAGATAAACTGTTTCATGTGTTTCAGCAGCCATTAACTGAAGAAGAGGCATGGGCTTTGAAATATGTGTATGCCTACATGCCGGTGAACGACCTGGCTGATTATGATGGGGAATTGTTCCTCCGTCATGTGCGTCGGGCACTGGACATTCGCAAGCGTGTGCCTTGGGGGGAACGCGTACCGGATCATCTGTTTCTGCATTTTGTACTCCCCTATCGAATCAATACTGAGAATATTGAAGACTTCCGTGGCATTATCTTTGATGAGTTGGCTGACCGGACAGCGGAGTTATCCATGGCGGATGCCATTCTGGAGACCAATTACTGGTGTCATGAGAAAGCAACTTATATTGGCAGCGATCTGCGAACGATATCGCCACTGACGATGATTCGGAATGCCCGCGGCCGTTGTGGAGAAGAATCCACGCTGGCGGTAGCCGCTCTTCGCAGCATCGGCATACCTGCCCGTCAGGTCTACACACCACGCTGGGCACATTGTGACAGCAATCATGCTTGGGTAGAAGCCTGGGCGGATGGCCAGTGGTATTACATTGGGGCATGCGAGCCGGAAGCCGGATTGAATCAAGGGTGGTTCAGTCCTCCAGCCCGCAGGGCCATGCTGATTAATACGAGGATATTTGCCGACTATCCGGGACCGGAGGATATAACACTTTCCGAGAAGGGATATACGGAGATCAATTTACTGGAGAACTATGCGCCTGCGCATACCATCTGCGTGAAGGTGATAAATGAGCAGGGTGCGCCCGTACCTGAAGCGAGTGTCCGCTTTGAGCTATACAATAGTGCTGAATTTTATCCGATCGCCGAAATCAAGACGGATACACTAGGAGCTGCTTCCTTTAAGACAGGTCATGGCGACCTAGTGATTCGTGCGGTTAGTGGTGGCAAGTGGGGTGAAATGCTATTCAAAGCTCAGGACGGCGATCATATTGAGCTGCTGTTGGATTCTTCAGAGCAGCCATCAGGCATCGTGGATTTTGATATGGTTCCTCCTCCGGAAGGGGAGGGAGAAGTAGTGGCTTCGTTACCGGAAGAGAAGATTCGGGAACACAACCGCCGCCTGGAGGAAGGCACGAAGATTCGGAGTGAATATGAGGATACATTCCTGAGTGAAGAAGAGGCCTTAGCATTGGCTCATACAACTGGACTGCCTCCGGAGCGCGTACGGGATATTCTACAGAAGGCACGGGGCAACAGCCGCGAAATCGCTGCTTTCCTAGAGGAACGTTCCGGTGAATTTGGTGAGTGGCCACTACAGTTGCTGGAGTCGATGAACGAAAAAGACTTGATCGATACTCTTCGGCCGACACTGGACGATCATCTTATAGGTTCTCTTTCGCAGCGAGGACAATGGGCAGAAGAGACGTTTGTGAAGTACATTCTGTGCCCGAGGGTCTCTTATGAAATGGTGGTGCCTTATCGATCCGTATTCCAGAATGCTTATTCCGAGGAAGAAGCAGCGGTGTTCAGGAAAGATCCTTTGATGCTTGCATGCAATCTGGAACAGAGCTATACGTATTATGAGGATCTTCCTAACCTGAAAGGCAAGGGAAACCCTATAGGTACGTACAGTCTGATGAAGGGAGATTCACAGTCGCTCGATATTCTGTTTGTGGCGGTGTGCCGCAGTTTGGGCATTCCGGCCCGATTGCATCCGAGCGAGCAGAAACCGCAGTATCTTAGTGACAAAGGCTGGGAGGATGCGGTGTTCAGTCTCACCTCTTCTCGAAATCAGGAGAGCTCAAGCTGGGGAATGCTGCAACTTCTCAAGGATTCAGAGGCTCGGGAGGATGCGCCGTTAGCATCCTATGCGGAGAATTTCTCGTTGGCCCGTCTGGAGGATGGCGTGTACAAAACGCTGATTTATCCATATGGTCACACCGATATCTATAGCGAACCATTTGAGGTTGAACCAGGAGCTTATCGCTTAACGACCGGCATCCGTCTGAAAGACGGAACGGTAAGAGTCCGCTTCATTTACTGCACCGTTCGGGCTGGAGACACCACGGAGGTAGTACTGACTTATCGGGAGACGGTGGTAGACATCCCTGTGCTGGGCAATCTGTCAACCGGCAATGAGCTGACTCGTCTGGATGGTTCAGAGGTGGTGCTGAAGGACCTTCTGGGATCAGAGGGGGCCATTGCCGCGTGGATTGAACCAGAACGGGAACCGACCAAACATCTGATTCGTGAGCTGTGTGAGCTGGCTGAGCCGTTGGATAAGCTGGGCGTGCCTATCGTGCTGGTGATCGGAGATACAGAATGGAACGCCTCCTTTGACTCTGGGGCTCATTCGAGGCTGCCGGTACGTACGATTTTTGTACGGGATTCAAGCTATGCGGCCTTGTCCGGTTTCATTTCGAAACCTGCCGCTCACGAAGCGGGCTATCCGCATCTGTTCGTGTTGGATAATCAGGATCAAATCCGATACTCGGCCTCAGGGTACAAGATTGGTACAGGCAAGGAAGCTCTGCAGATTGCTGCTGCGATATCTCAATCATGGAATGGATCGGAGTGAAAGCGGATGACGAAATATATTGCTGCTGGTTATGTCGTCGATTCTGTTCTTCCCGACATGACGGATGAGGATCTGTTGAAGTTGACACATCTGAATGTAGCCTTTGGTCATGTCAAGAATGATGAAATCACCACCGAGCATTTAAAAAACGGAGAGGTTATCCGGAATATTAAGCGGGAGCATCCAAATCTAACGGTGCTGCTGTCCGTGGGCGGATGGAGCGCTGGTGGTTTCTCTGAAGCCGCCTCAACCCAGTCGGGAAGGGACAGTATGGCCGCATCAGCGGTTAGGGTGCTGGAGGAATACCCTTTTGACGGAATCGATCTGGACTGGGAGTATCCTTGTTACGGTGAAGCCGGTATCGCATCCAGTCCTGATGATAAACGGAATTTCACCTTACTTCTCAAAACGATCCGGGAAACGCTGGATGCCAAGGGCTCCGAGGATGGCCGTCATTATCTGCTCACCATTGCGGCAGGGGCTGATCAATACTACGTCGACGGTACAGAGATGGCTGAGGTGCAGCAGTACCTGGATTTTGTGCAGTTGATGACCTATGATATGCGCGGCGGTTTTCAGGTTCTGACCGGACATCATACGAATCTGTATACACCAACCGGTGATCTGTTCCGAATTAGTACAGATGCTTCCGTAAATCTGTTCGTCCGCGCCGGTGTTCCGAAGGAGAAGATTGTTATCGGCGCTGCGTTCTACTCCCGGATCTGGACTGAGGTTCCTGACCGAAACCACGGCCTTCACCAAATGGCCGGTAGCACAGGCGGCTACGGTCCGGCATTTGCCGAACTGGAAGCGAAGTACATCAACAAGAATGGTTATATCCGTTATTGGGATGAGGAAGCCTGTGCACCGTTTCTGTTTAATGGGTCGAGCTTAATATCGTATGATGATGAAGAATCGATTCAGCACAAATGCGATTACGTGAAGGATCAGGGACTGTCCGGCATTATGTTCTGGGAATACGGCTGTGATCCGACCCATCGTCTGCTGGGTGCAATACATCAAGGGCTTCAAGATGTTCCGGTAGGGAAATAGAAGAAAAGAGCTGGATGCCGATGCATCGAATTGTCTATACGAGTAGAAAACATACAAAACCTCCCCTAACCAAAAGGTTGGGGGAGGTTTATATTTATTTTACGAATCCATCCATTAACCAAGGCATTCCTCGTCATCGTCATCCGGGGAATCGGAGGAGTCGTTGGGACGGTGCATTTTGCGGTACTGTCCTGGGGTATAACCCGTCTCTTTCTTGAATTTGCGGATGAAGTTCGGTGTGTCCAGATAACCGACGCGCGTGATGATATCTTTTAACGGGTCGGTCGTATGCAGCAGCAGCCTTATGACCTCATCCATGCGTTTCTGCCAGATATATTGGGTGAAATTCATGCCGATCTTCTCTTTGAAGGAACGGCTGAAATACGATGAAGAGATCGTGAATTTCGATGAAATCGTACCCAGGCTGAGGTCATAATCCGAGAAATTGGCATCAATATAAGCAACGATTTCATCCATCAGGGAGCTTTCTTCCGTCTCGCTCTTCGCCTCGACATGAGCACAGATCTCGGCGGCAAGTCCTGTCAGTTTTTTCTCCAAATCCTCCAACGAGTCGTAGGAAGTGATCCTTGGAAGCTGATTAACCACGTGATGAATGCCAAGCTCCGAGGCCGTTTTGAGCATCGTATTCAGAATATCGAAGCAGATGCAGCGCAGCAGAGGTACAGACGGCATTTCGGATTTCAGCGTATTCAACGCGGTTGATACCATCTGAACCGCCACATCGTAACTGCCCTGTTTCAAGCTCTGAACCAGTTTCAGCAGCACATCCTTAGGGACCCAGAAGGAAGAATCCTCTTCACTAGAGCCGGAAAGGGCGTTGAAGAAGGTACTGCTGCCTTGTCCGTGCAGCATAGACGCTTCCAGCGCGGTTGATGCCTCGATATAGGATTGGTTCAGCTGTAATGGAGAATTATAGCTGTTGCCGATCCCGATCGCGGGAGCGATTCCGACGTGCTCTGTCACCATTAATTGCAGTGATTCAACAATAGATTCCATACGAGCATTCAAGCTGGATTCATGCCCGACTTCGGCATCAAATCCGACGATGAGGGCTACTTGGTCTGGCTGTGGAAGCTCCACGCCGTAAGCAAAAGCCGACAACTCCGGCAGTTCCATATCGTTGATCAGCTGCATAACAGTACGCTGTTCAGGATGATCTACGATGGGAAAAGCATGCATTTCCCATCCCAAAGTCATGACAAAATAATGGGACCGGTTAAAGCGTATGCCGAGATTATCCGTAAACTCAGAGGGGAGCTCTCCGGTATGACCATGCTTCAGTAACATGAGCAGAATATGATTACGAGCGTAGGGCTCTTGAAGGTCCACACGCTGGCTGTAATCATGCAGCGTTTTCTTGATCCATTCCAGCTCGTTGCTGGATGCGGAAGGTTCAGGATGATTTTTTAAACGAATAAACTCCATCAAGTCTGAAATCGGATGGTATTGTCTTCGGGCCAACATAATGGCGAGGAAGGTACCCATTACCACCATGAAGGAAAAAACAAGAACAACAAAGGTACGAATATGGACAATTCGGCTGAAAAATTGATTGCTTGGCATCGCGGTTACATAAGTCCAGCCCGCGTCTGATTTGACGGATACAACCGAATGCGGTTCTTGATTCAAGGAGAGGCTGTGTGTTCCCGGCTCAAGTTCAAACAGAGATTTGACTTCCTGTTCGGTAATGGTTTCTCCTTTATAATTAGCGGCCAGCACCTGCCCATAATTATCGAAAATATAAGTCATCCCATGGTAGTCGCTGAGAATGGAATCAATCAATCCGGTCAGATTGGACTCGTGAATCAGGTACATGACAGTGCCGTGGGCGGGCGTATTATTAGGTGCAATCGGTACAAGGTAGGCCAGCATGGAATTGGGTACTTTGGTTCCTTGAACGACTTGTTCAGCTGGTCGTATCGTGGGAAACTGAACGTTATTCAAATCCCGGATCATATCCGTTTTGTTCCATGTATTAAATTTGTAGCGGCCCGTGAATACATCCAGGTTCTCAGAGCCCTGAGACGAGTAGATGCTATCATCTCCGCGGAAGAACAGAAATAGCTCATCGATAATGGAACTGGTGGCTTTATATTTGACCAAGGCACTAATCGATTCCCGACTATAATAGGGATGGTGTGTCCAATAACGGGTTAGCTGCTCATCATAGGCGATACGAAATGCGATATCCTGCAATTCCTTCATGCGGTCATCAATGACCGTTTTGGCTTGGGTCAACTGATTGACATTGGTCTGTTCGATCTCTGAACGGAGTGTGTCCACAGCATTGTGATAAATAATGATGGTTAATATAACAAGAGGGATAAGGAAAATGGAGATATAGGATAGCGTGTACTTAAGCAGAAGCTTGGACTTGAAGTGATTCCATTTCATATCTGCAACCTCCCGTTTTTCTTTAGAGCTGCAGCGATAGCGCTCTCATAAAGACAATGAAGTATTACCATGGTGCCGAGCTGCTGGGTGTTCCTACTAAAAATATTAGGAGAACTTCTCTAATAAATCAATGAATCTTTTCTGAGATTTAAGGGGGAGTCATGCAGAACGTTTCTTGAGCGGATCGAGGGATTTAGCCATAGCAAAATCCCCTTCAAGTTCACTCCTTTCCTTATGTTACCACACAAGGCTTTTTAAAGAGTATCTACTTGAAGGGGATGATTGTAATAGAGGTTATATTATAGTTTTTACATTTAAATTCGAAGGTTACACCATTATTTAATCCAGTGGTTCATAATCAAACCAATCGAACAGGCTGGGTGCACCTTCTCCTGATGGATTGTGGGCATACATGGCAATGATGACTCCTGTGAAGCCGCCCGCCACTTCAGTAGAGAGCAGATGGGTTTCGCCAGAGCCGAGGACAGAGTCAGTTGTTGAATCTTGCTGTACGGAGAAAGTGAACATATCACGTTGGGCCTGAATCTGTAATATCGCAGGTCCAGCTCCACAATCCCGAATTACTTCGGTTCTTAAAGAACCAACCGTTCGTCGGAATATCATTTTTTTGTGACCATCAATCCGCGTAATAGCCAGATCATAATGATATTTCTCATTCATATAGACGGTCAATCCCGCTTCGTCGCCATCATGCGTTGGTTCAAAGCTCAGTTTGGCAGCCATGCTGCATAAGAAATGGCTCAAGCGACGACCTACAAAGGCGGGATTTCCACCATCATTGAGAGATACGGGGTTTCCTCGCAGAACAAGATGGCCCGGGTGCTCTGTGAGTGACCAACTGTCTGGAGCTGGATTCCGCAGGAAGATCCAGTCCAGGCCAAGTGTGGACACATTGAAATCATCCCGGATTTCCTTGCGGGGCCATTGGACTTCAGGCAGCTGCGGCCCGGTCATGACAGGCTCAATATGTCCTTCATAACCGATTATAGGCCATCCGTCACTCGTCCAGTTCACGGGTGCCAGAAACGTCTCGCGTCCCAAGTGATGCCTCATGGGGTAGGCTGCCGGACGGAAGCCCAGACATACCGCCCACCAGCTTCCATCCTGCACCTGAACGAGGTCCGCATGACCGGTGGCATGGATACTGGTTTTCATGCTGCGATTCGACAGGATCGGATTGTGAGGGCAGGGATGGAATGGCCCATATGGATCCTTGCTTCGCGCAATGGTTTCCATATGCCCGTATTCGGTTCCCCCTTCGGCAATCATTAGATAATAATAGTCATTTATTTTGTACAAGTGTGGGGCCTCAGGCGCGGCACCGCCGGTTCCCCTCCAGATGAACTGGCTCTCTGTCAGCTTGTTACCCGTCAAGATGTCGATCTCACATTGATAGATCCCTTCGCCTTCATCGCCATTACAGGCGGATTGAAAGTAAATACGACCATCATCGTTAAAGAATAGGGAGGGGTCTATACCGTCCTGGGCAACAAAAATAGGATTCGACCAAGGTCCTTCAGGTTGCTTGCTTCGTACATAGAAGTTGCCACCTCCGCTTACATTGGTAGTTGTCATGTAGAACCAGCCATCATGGTGGCGTAGTGTCGGTGCGTAAATGCCCCCGGAGCTGCCTGCTTTAGCAAGTGGAAGCTGTTCGACAGAAGTGAGAACATGGCCGATTTGGCGCCAATTCACAAGATCTTTGCTGTGGAAAATGGGAACACCCGGGAAATATTCAAATGTGCTGGTTACGAGATAATAATCTTCGTCTACCCGACAGATGCTGGGGTCTGGATAGAAGCCCGGAATCACGGGATTGCTGTAGTTCGTCATCATGTAGTGCTCCTATTCATTCCAGAGTTTAACGCGATCCTGGACATATTTGGTGAAACCCTGCTCCATTTTTTCGACACCTGCATCAACAAGCTTCTGCTGATAGTCATTCCAGATGGCATCGAATTCTTCCGGTTTGGCCATGACGGCCTGCGGAATCTGCTTCCATGTAATATCCTTCACCTTGTTAGCTATAATGTTGATTTCATCATCACTTGGCACAGAGATATTCCATACTGCTCCCCATGGTTTTACCGGGAAATCCTTCTCATTCGGAAACAGATCCATCCAGGTCGTTGCATCATAAGCTTTAAGAGTCTCTTTATCTACATCCGTGTAATTCTTAATAATCTGTTCCGGGAAGTTCTTGGTATAATAATTGCCAGTAGAGTCTTTCACGCCATCCCCGTAATGACCACCCATATTGGTGTAAAGGCCTACGCCGGATTCTCTGCTAAAGGCGATATTGTCATTGATAATGCGCTGCTGCACTTCCGCAGGTACAACACGCTTACCGTCCTCCATCGTATATTGCTTACCTTCTACGCCCCAATAATTAAGGATTTGGCCTTCTTCAGAAACAAGGAAATCCAGAAATTTAATGGCTCGGACCGGATCTTCAGCGCTTTCAGTTATGCCTACTCCCCAGCCTGCCATGAACCCAGTAGACTGATATCGGTTGTCCTTGTACTGGTCAGACAGCATGACAGAATAATGTCCATAGGTTTGATCATTTTTGCCTGCCGCCTTCAGCGCCTTCTCTCCATCAGAGTAGCCCCAGTCTGCATCAATCAGACCAATGACGCGACCAGAAGCGACTTTGGCCAGATATTGGTCGTTTTTCTGAACAAAAGACTCCTGATCAAGCAACCCGGTATTATACATGTGGTTAAGCCACTGAAAATACTCTTTCTCGCCTTCCGTGCGGAAATGGTAGGTTGCTTCATGCGTTTCCGGATCAATGTAGTACTCTCCATCACCAGATTTACCAGTGGTTTCAGCTGCAGGGTTTGTTACGGTAATTTGAATGTGCCAGTCATCGGCGTTTAATGTCATTCCGATATTTTTGTTGCCATTCTCATCGGTAGGGTGCTTCTCCAGATAGGATCGAATGACATTTTCATAGTCTTGCAGTGTCTTGATCTGTGGATACCCGGCCTCCTTCACAGCACGATGCTGGAGCTCAAAACCTGCACCAGCCACGAAGTTGATTCCGTCAATGGCTGAATACGTAGGAATGACATAGATGGAGGGATCTTCGTTACTGTAGCGCAGACGCTTGATTTGGTCGCCGAAGAGTTTCTTGATATTTGGGGCATGTTGATCGATCAGATCAGTAAGGTCCAGCATTGCCCCTGCATCAACCAATTTGTCCAAATCCCCCTTGGGACTGATCAGATCGGGGTAATCACCACTTGCTGCAATCAGTGCCAGTCTCTGAGCGGGGTCCGATACTGCGAATTCGGCATCCAGTGTGATACCTGTCTGCTTGGTAATCTCCTTGCCGACATCATCCTGCATCTTATTCCAGTTCGCGTTGGAATCTGCTCCGAAGAATGTCAACGTCATCGGTGAAGTATCACTGGCATTTCCTTCTTTACTTTCCGAGCTTTCATTGCTACTACTGCACCCTGCCAGCAAACTTAATGAAAGTGTGAGTGCGACGGAATAGTTTACAATCTTTCTCATCGAATGAACCATAATAACCCCCCTGATAATATCCGTTATTGTATTGAATGCGTTTACAATTGTGGATTTAAAAAAAGCCTTTGCACCCGACAAATAAATCATATAATCGGGTTTTCACGACTAATGACACCCCCTCGATTTGTGCTGTTTTTGCATCGCTACATGAGGAATTATAGAGAACCAATGATCGGCAAACCTTGATTTTTCGGTCATGGAGTAGCATGATATAGACATTCATCCCAACATGAATCATGGAGGGCGAACTGTTGAGCAACGCCTATTTGAATTGGTTTACAGCTGATCTGGAATTTCCGTTCTATATTCAATATGGAGGACATGAGGAAGACACCGAACTTCACAAGCATGTGGACTTTTCGGAACTTGTCATTGTCCTGAATGGCAATGCGACACATGTTGTCAATACGGAGGAATTTTTTGTTAAGAAGGGCAATGTATTTGTGATTAATGGTTCAACTCCCCATGCCTACAGTGATCCTCATGATTTTCAGATATGCAATATTATGTTCAGACCGGAAATGCTTGCTTCTGCCGGACCGGATCTGAGAAAATCCAAGGGGTTTCAGGCTTTGTTTGTTTTGGAGCCATTTTATCGCAGTATTCATTCCTATCCGAGTAAAATGGCCTTGCCTATTCCCAACCTGGAGTACGTGGAATCGCTAATCACTGTCATGATTGAGGAGTATAGAAACAGGCAGCAAGGATATCAGACGATGCTGATCTCCCGTTTTACGGAGATGGTTGTTTATTTGTCGAGGCATTATGAGACACAGGAGAAGGGAATTGAGGGCACTAATCTGATGCATCTGGCGAATGCCATTTCCTATATCGAGGATCATTATCTGGAACCCCTGACCTTAGATGAGATTGCAGGGAAGTCGAATGTTTCTATAAGGCATCTGAACCGGATATTTCGATCCTATTATCAGATGACGCCCATTTCATATTTACAGAAGCTGCGTCTGGAAAAGGCATGTTATCTGTTAAAACAGGGGAACCTGTCCATTACCGAAATTTCTTATGAATGCGGGTTTAACGACAGTAATTATTTTACCCGGCAGTTCACAAAGGCGTATGGCATGTCTCCCAAAACGTACAGGCAGAATCATTAATATTGGAAACATCAAAACAGGGCCTCCTTATAGGGAGGTCCTGTCTGCTGTCTCAGGGAAAATTTAATAGTCCAATAGCCGTCCGTTGTCATGCCACTGACCGTACATTTTATTTTCCTTCGTGTTGGTTATGAATTTATCCAATCTGATCTGGAATAATGCTGGCTGATGTTTAACACTTTGAATCGTATCGATTGGAACGTTCAGTATTTCCATCGGGATGTAGTATACATCATTCGGAATTATTTAATAAAAGTTATAATTATTTTGATAATATTCCTTTACAGGAATATTCCTTATGGGGTATGCTTTGAATATCAGGAAGAAGAACATTTTGGTGAAGGAGATGAGATTCTACCTATACACATTAACTGAATGAGGTGAACAGCATGTCAGGACACAATCCGGGTATGGATATGGCCTTGCTGGGCGCTTTGGCTGAACCGAATCGTATGCATATCGTCGAATTATTACGTGATGGTCCTCTTACTGTGGGGGAAATTGCTGAACAGCTGGGATTACGTCAACCTCAAGCTTCGAAGCATTTGAAAGTGCTCAGTGATCATGGCATTTTGGATGTAAAGGCCGTGGCCAACCGCAGGATTTACAAGCTCCGTCCAGAACCTTTTCAAACATTGGATGAGTGGGTGCAGTCGTTTCAGAATATCATGGAAGACCGTTTTGACAATCTGGATCATTATTTGCGTGAACTGCAAAGTAAGAAAGACAAACCATAGGTATTCGCTAACTCATAAGGAGGAATGACAATGTTAAACAACGGAATGGCGTCGAGTGTGGAAAATGAAAAGGTACTTGTACTTGAGCGTGTATTTGACGCACCTCGTGAGCTTGTGTTCAGCATGTTCAAGGAAGCGGAACATCTTCAGCACTGGTGGGGACCGAGAGGGTGGGCCATTCCTGTCTGTAATGTGGATTTTCGACCAGGCGGTGTTTGGCATTACTGCATGAAATGTGAGGATAAGAACCAGGGAGATTTTTACGGTATGGAATCTTGGGGAAAAGGTGTGTATAAGGAAATTGTTGAGCCGGAACGGATTGTTTATATCGATTATTTCTCGGACGCCGAAGGCAACACAGATGAGAACCTGCCGACAACCGAAGTAACCATGCTATTCATTGATCTTGGGGGCAAGACAAAGATCGTTAATCGATCAGAGTATGTATCCGCAGAGGCATTGCAAACCGTCATGGATATGGGGATGTTGCAGGGAATTACGGAAACCTGGGACCGTTTGGCGGAACGTCTGAACGAAGTGAAGTAACAGAAAATGAAAACAGCCGTCCGTTTTTTAACTGGGCGGCTGTTTGTTGATTTTTGAGGTGTAACGCAGTTTATACTCAACTATTCCTCTTGCACATTATAAAGTACACGCGCAAGCAGGTTCTGCCCGTAATTGCCGAAATTTTTGCCAAAGATCGTCAATCCCCGTTTATTCACGGGTTCGTCCGTTACTGCAATCCGAAAGTGGATATCGCTTTTGTAATCAAGGCCAATCTGGTCCAGAGTAACATCGGAGATGCGGCATCCATCAATATAGCTGCCCTCTTGAGTGATGCGGATCAGCTTCAGCATCCCGTATTGATTCAGATGCGGCGGCCACCAGTCTGGATTGAACGTACCCCGGGTATTGCCAAAATCGCCTGGACTCGTCCAACAGCCAATCTCGATGCCGTTGACGTAGAAAAAAATATCCGAAGGGTAATTATCGCAAAAACCTGGCGCTTCTGAACCCAATTCCATGGATAACTGGATTTCGCTGAACGTCTGATTAGGCTTAAGGTAGTTGGGAATACGATACTCCAGATAACCTTCGGCCAGCCAAATCATCTCTGCATCAATACGGAGTGGGTCAGCAAAGTAGCGCGGATCATCGAACTCACCGACGATGCTGTCTCGGGTGGCGAGACCACATGTAGGAGCTGCCTGATAATCGCTATAATGACCTACCTGAATTTCAACCTCGTATCGGTTAAAAATCTCCTGTGAACGCAGGTCGACCATTAGTTTTTCCTCATTGAGATAACAAATCTTCTGAATTCCATGTTTGCCAACCGCAGTGTTGATCTCAATCAGGCCGCTTTCTTCCAATTTCTTAATATGCATTGTAATGGCGCCATTGCTGAGCCCCAGTTTGGTTGCGAGATCATTGAGGTTAAGACTCTGGTTCTTGGCAAGCAACTCAATAATCTGAATCCGGATTTCGGAACTGAGTGCTTTGAAAATATTAACGCCAGACATCAGATCTTTAATATAAATCATAGGTGGTTTTCCTTTCCACGTTCTGAACAAAGCCCTTCTGAGTTCCAGGCTTCTGTACATTTATATGGTTTGTTTTAGATAATTATAAATGATTACCCGATGGAAGGGAAGGGCAGAGAAAAGGAAGCCAAATCCCGTGTATACATAGCATAAATGAGCGTAATATTCATAAAATGTTGAATATTTACTTTAAAAAATAACTTGAATCATTTCATATATATTTGAAATATACCATTGAAATGTGATGTAACCGCTTTTATAATCCTAGTATACCTAAATTGATTTAATACTTCATGAACCAAATTAACTATTTGATCAGGAGAGGTGGAATTCGATTTGGAAAAGTTCAAAGGAATGACAAGATTCAGGAAGAAGCGTTGGGCATTGCCTGCACTACTTGTACTTGTTTTGCTATTGGCGGGTCAGTCCCGGGCATTCGCGGCATTTTGGAATCTGAGCGGAGATATTGCCGTCCACGATCCATCCATCATCAAAGAAGGAAACTCATGGTATACCTTCTCAACAGGTCCTGGTATTCAGGTACTGAAATCGGATAACGGGTCATCATGGTATCGGGTTCCACAGATTTTCCTGAGTAAGCCATCCTGGTGGGCCTCTGCCGTTCCGGGACAGAGCGGTCTGGATGTATGGGCACCTGACGTTGAGCAGTACAACGGAAAAGTGTGGCTGTATTATTCCATCTCTACCTTTGGCTCCAACAGATCTGCGATCGGGCTTGCGTCTGCAACCAGCATTGGAGCAGGTCAGTGGAAGGATGAGGGATTAGTGCTTCAAACCACAACCGCCAACAATTATAACGCTATTGATCCGAATCTGGTCATCGATGCTTCAGGCAACCCGTGGCTAGCTTTCGGTTCTTTCTGGAGCGGTCTGAAGATTGTGAAACTCGACAAAAACACAATGAAACCGACCGGAAGCATATCCTCCATTGCGGCGCGTCCGAATAATGGTGGTGCCATTGAAGCTCCAAGTATTGTGTATCGGAATGGCTATTATTACTTGTTTGCCTCGATTGATTCTTGCTGC
This sequence comes from Paenibacillus sp. E222, assembly GCF_013401555.1. Classification (NCBI taxonomy): domain Bacteria; kingdom Bacillati; phylum Bacillota; class Bacilli; order Caryophanales; family Paenibacillaceae; genus Paenibacillus; species Paenibacillus sp. E222. Next base: position 7,228,207 of record NZ_CP058552.1, on the reverse strand, counting down.
CAGGGCGTAAATAGCACGTACAAAATGGTCTATGGACGTTCAACGAGTATTACAGGTCCTTATGTGGACAAAAACGGTATGAGCATGTTGAATGGCGGCGGAACGATATTGGACTCGGGGAACGTCAAGTGGAAGGGACCCGGTGGTCAGGATGTGTATAACGGTAATGTGATTGCGCGCCACGCCTATGATGCTGATGATAATGGCAATCCAAAATTGCTAATCAACGACTTGCTATGGGATTCCAGCGGATGGCCAACATACTAATTTATTTTAAATAAATATAAAATGTTTTAATAAAGTATTGACTAAAGTGATCTGGGTTTGATAAATTTAACAACAGAAATCTTATTTCCAGCTACTTGAATACGGTTACAAATCCAGATCAGGAGGGGTTCAGATGGTAAAGAAAAAGAGTTTGGTTACGATAATGCTTCTTATGCTTGTAAGCGCAATCGTGTTTGCAGGCTGCGGTGGCAGCAGCGGTTCAAGCGGGGACAAGGAACTGACGTTTATGTTCCGGGGCGGAACAGATGAACAGAAGGCATATCAAGCCGTTGTTAAGAAATTCGAAGAAGAGCATCCAGGTGTCAAAGTCAAAATTATCGTAACAGCTGCGGATCAGTACGCAACCAAATTGAGAGCTGCTATTACAGGCAACAGCTTGCCAGACGTATTCTATTTTAACCCTGGCGATGTGAAAGCCTATGTGAACAGCAATGTGTTGATGAATCTGACACCTTACGTTGAAAATAATGCGGATGTAGATCTCGATAACATCTGGAAATATGGTGTGGATCTGTATCGCTATGATGGCAAAATGGCAGGTCAGGGCGATCTCTACGGCATGCCGAAAGATCTGGGTCCGTTTGCACTCGGTTATAACAAAACTTTATTTGAAAAAGAAGGCATTCCATTCCCTGACAAGGACAAGCCATATACATGGGATGAGTTCATTAAGGTAAACCAGCAAGCGACCAAGGATACGAATGGAGACGGCAAACCGGACGTATTTGGTACAGGCTTTAACGTACAGTGGGCCTTGCAAGCTTTTGTATGGAGCAATGGCGCCGACTGGCTGGATGAAACGAAAACAAAAGTGACCATTGATGATCCGAAATTCGCGGAAGCACTGCAATTCTTTGCGGACATGCAAAACAAATACAAAATCACGCCTTCCATTGAGGAAGCGCAAACATTGGATACGTACCAACGCTGGATGAAAGGGGAAATGGCTTTCTTCCCTGTAGGTCCATGGGATATGAGTACATTCGAGAAACTGCCTTTCGAGTATGACCTGCTGCCTTTCCCTGCGGGCTCTACCGGAAAATCCGCAACGTGGATCGGTTCACTCGGTATCGGTGTATCGGCCAAAACGAAATATCCAGAAGAAGCTGCAGCATTGGTTAATTACCTCACAGCTTCCAAAGAAGGCATGCAGCAGTTGGTGGATGCCAAAGTACAGATCCCGAATTTGCTCGATATGGCTGACGAATGGGCTAAGGATACATCTACAAAACCAGCCAACAAACAGGAATTCATTGATATCGTAGAAGATTATGGCCGTTCTCTTCCAGGGAACTACACGTACAACGCAGAATGGTATGACCTGTTCTTCACCGACATTCAACCGGTTCTGGATGGCAAGATTACAGCCGCAGAATATGTGAAGCAGCAGCAGCCCAAAATGCAAAAGCTGTTAGACAAAGCGGTAGAACAAGAGAAGAAATCTCAGAAATAAAACATTTAGCAACATGCTGAAATCATGTGAATGAAATAAGAATGAAGTTAGGTTCAGAGAGAAGCAGCCTAAGCCAAATGGATAGAGTAGTAGATTCCGTTTTTCAAAAAAAGGCGGTGCCAGCAGCCTGCTATCACGCTGCTGGCATCATTTTGGATTCCATACGGGTATGTTGCATGAATTGATCAAGCAAGCAGGCGTGTATCGATTCATGCAACATGCTGATATTAGAAACAGGGGTGAGCGCAGTGATTACAAAATCTAGTTTGTATCGCAAAGAGAGGCTGTACGGATATTTATTTATTTTGCCTCCGGTTCTTGGTTTGCTGATCTTTGTCCTGTTCCCTTTCCTATATTCCTTGTACGGTTCGTTTACGGATTGGGATGGCTTGGGACAGATGAACTTTATTGGTTTAGCCAATTTTAAGGATTTGCTCACGGATGATCTGTTTTACAAAGCGATGTTCAACACCTTTTATCTGATGCTGGGTATCCCGATTGGTTTGTTGCTTGCATTGCTGCTGGCGATGGGTCTGAATCGTAAAATTCCCGGCACAACGACGTTCCGTGTAATCTATTATATTCCGGTTATTTCTTCCCTCGCAGCGGTGTCCATCATGTGGAACTGGGCGTACAACGGGGATTACGGATTAGTGAACCAATTCCTGGATCTGTTCGGTATTGAAGGCCCTAACTGGCTCGCAAACAAAGATACAGTTAAACCGGCCCTGATTATTATGACGGTATGGAAAGGTCTAGGTTATACGATGTTATTGTATCTGGCTGCACTGCAAAGTGTGTCACGTACATATTACGAAGCAGCTGAGCTCGATGGAGCAAACGGGTTCCAGATTTTCCGCAACATCACCTGGCCGATGGTGAAGCCAGTTACCTTTTTCCTCGTTGTTACGAATATCATTGGTGGTTCCCAAATCTTCACCGAAATGAACATTATGACGCCTACCGGCGGTCCTGAATATTCATCTGCATCCATCGTCTTCTACATCTGGCAGAAAGCATTTAGCAACCTGCAAATGGGTTATGCCTCTGCGATGGCCATGATTCTTGGTATTTTCATTTTTGTCATTACCTTGGTGCAATTCAAAATGAACGAAAAATCAGCCTATGATGGGGATTAATGGTCTAGGAAAGGAGTGAACCGGAGATGTCTTACAGTCAAAAGAGGAAACTAACGAACTCTATCATTTTTATCGTGTTGGCACTTGGTGCTATTGCGATGATTGCACCACTGATCTGGATGTTGTCCACTTCCGTGAAGGAGAAGCAAGATGTGTTCGCACTTCCGCCTGTGTGGATACCTGAAGTGTTCCAATTCGGAAAGTATAAGGAAATCTGGGAAGCAGGTCCGCTACTCAGCGGGATCAAAAACAGCTTGATCGTGGCGATCAGTGTTACCGTTGTCGGGACGTTTACGTCGAGTATCGCTGCCTTTGCTTTTGCCAAATTAAGATTTCCGCATAAAAATAAATTGTTTCTAGCATTGCTCGCATCGATGATGATTCCGTATCCGACAGTCATGATTCCGCAGTTCATCATGTTCTCGAAGCTGGGCTGGGTGGACACACTGCTGCCGCTTATCGTTCCAGGATTATTTGGTAACGTCGTCATGATCTTCTTCCTGCGTCAATATCTGCTTAGTGTGCCTGATGCCATTATTGAAGCAGCGAAAATTGATGGCAGCTCTTATTTCCGACTGTACTCCAGCATTACGTTCCCGCTCATTAAACCGGCGATTGCCGCTCAGCTGATTCTCTGGTTCATGGGCATCTGGAACGATTATCTGGCACCGATTATTTATCTGAATTCACCTGAAAAACAGACCTTGCAGCTCGTTATTGCGAACTTTAATGCCACGTATGCGATCCAGACGGATTATCCGCTCATTATGGCAGCATCCATTGTTGCGCTGCTGCCGGTATTGATCATCTTCCTGATCTTCCAAAAACAGATTATTGAATCGGTAGCGATCTCTGGAGTGAAAGGATGAATCAGCGGAGAACATTCCGCGGGTGGACGAATTCAGGAAAAGGAGTTGTTGCTTCCATGCTGCTGCTGCTGTTGGTCGGAGTTACAGGCTGTTCTGGAGATGGCGCAGGGGAATCGGTGTCCACGCCGGTCTTTCCTGAGGCTCCCCAAGATACTCAATTGTATGACACCTCCATTTTGGATGATGAATCCCGTTGGACTGTGAACAATGCGCATGATCCAGCCATTATCAAAACAGATCAGGGATACTACGTCTATTCCACAGACGTCCGTGTCGCAGGGGAAGCGAAACCCGGCGTCATGGTACGCAAATCGGATGATCTGATTAACTGGTCATGGGTAGGTCAGGCTTTGCCAGGCATTCCGAAGGAAGCCCTAGATTGGACTGGAGCGGTAAATCTGTGGGCACCGGATGTGATTCAGGTTGGCGACACCTACCGGATGTATTATTCGGCTTCGACCTTTGGCAGTACGCGTTCGGCTATTGGTTTGCAAACATCCTCGTCCCCGGAGGGTCCTTGGACAGATGAAGGGTTGGTTGTTAAAACATCCGAGAATGAAAAGGATAAGTTAAATGCCATTGATGCCAATCCGGTATTGGATGCCGAAGGCAATTCATGGATGGTCTACGGTTCCTTTTTCGATGGGATATACATTGCACCTCTGGATCCGGAAACTGGAAAGTTCAAGGAAGAGGGGTATGGTACTCGCATTGCCGCCCGTGATCGTGCTACAGAAGAAGGTGCGGTGGAGGGTCCATATATTGTGTATAACCCGGAGTTCAAAAAGTATTATCTATTCGTCTCATATGATTCCTTATTCGAAGATTATAACGTGCGTGTAGCCCGCGCTGATTCCATTACAGGTCCCTACACGGACGTAAATGGCATGAACATGCTGGATACGGAGCATCTGCCTCAATATGAAGTAGGAACCAAAATTCTGGGTGGATACCGCTTCACCGAAGGTGAAGGCTGGGTTGCACCAGGACATAACTCGGTCCTTAAGGATGGCGACAATTATTATATCGTGCATCATGCGAGAGGGGAGACGGATAAAAACTGGCCGTATCTGCATGTACGTAAAATGCTGTGGACCAAGGACGGCTGGCCTGTGGTATCACCAGAACGTTATGCAGGTGAGTACACACAGGACATACCGAAGTCGATGATCGCCGGGGAGTGGGAAGGACTGGCTGTTGACCCGTCGGTGGACGGACAGGTGCAGGCAGTGCCTTACACCTTGCAAGCCAATGGCCAATTGAAAAGCGAAAACGGTTCAGGCAAATGGACGTTTGACGGCAAACAAACACTGACGCTGGAGTGGAAAGAAAGCCCGTGGGGCGGAGCTTCCACAGAGGAGCTCAAGCTGCTCCCATCCTGGGACTGGGAGCGAAGCCAGCCAGCGCTCGTGGTTACTGGTCTGAACGATCGCGGCATTGCCGTCTGGGGCAAGCAGATCAGCGCAGCGGAGAAGTAAAGAGCCTTAGATATGGCTCGAACTAGGGCGGAGTCGACCGAGCGCGGTTAGAGCGAGGCTGTTGCTTTTGAGGTGCACCAGCAGTGAAGGGGGAGGAAGGAGCCGAAGGAGCGACTTTGGCATCCGATTTCAACCGCCAAGAGCGGTGGGAAAAAGAAATCGGAGGACAAGAGAGCGACAAGGCCCTGCCACCTCCGGAGCGTTCGCGGTGTACCAAGGGCTGGCCGAAAAAATATGGCCAGCGATGCACTTAGTGGGGAGAGTCGACCAAGCGAAGCAGTCGACCCCATAGATACAGAGCCACACCGACGGCTCGGAGTTTGGATTTGGTTCAGCGAGCGCGGTTAGAGCGAGGCTGTTGCTTTTGAGGTGCACCAGTAGTGAAGGGGGAGGAAGGAGCCGAAGGAGCGACTTTGGCATCCGATTTCAACCGCCAAGAGCGGTGGGAAAAAGAAATCGGAGGACAAGAGAGCGACAAGGCCCTGCCACCCCCGAAGCGCCCGCGGTGTACCAGCAATAGGTTTTATGTTTACCGCACAAGGTTACAAATCTTCACTCCGAGCCATACACACACATTTGAAAGGGGAGCATTCCCATGACTGATTCCATTACATTTACCAATCCCATTCTGGAGCAGCGTGCTGATCCGTGGGTGTACCGTCACACAGATGGCTATTACTATTTCTCTGCTTCCGTGCCAGCCTTTGACCGGATTGAGATTCGGCGTGCACAAACCTTGGAAGAGTTGCGAGATGCTGAGCCGGTAACGGCTTGGCACAAACATGAGACAGGACCGATGAGTGCCAACATTTGGGCACCTGAGATTCATTTTATCGATGGAAAATGGTATATACATTACGCTGCAGCCCATACCAGCGAAACCAATGAGGGCCTTTTCGACCACCGCATGTATGTGCTGGAGAACGACTCGCCCAACCCGCTCGAAGGCGCGTGGGTAGAGAAGGGACAGATTCGGACGCGTTGGGAGACATTTGCCTTGGATGCAACAACGTTTGAACACAAAGGGATCCGTTATTTGGTCTGGGCGCAAAAGGACCCGGACATTCCGGGCAACTCCAACCTGTACATTTCCGAAATGGAAAATCCATGGACGCTGCGTGGGGAGCAGGTCATGATTTCTACGCCGGAATATGATTGGGAGATCATCGGCTTCAAGGTAAATGAAGGGGCAGCAGTGCTGCATCGCAATGGGCGGATCTTCATTGGTTACTCGGCGAGTGCGACCGACTATAATTATTGTATGGGGTTGCTCACTGCGGATGAAGACACCGATTTGCTTGATCCAGCGAGCTGGGTGAAATCGCCTAAGCCGGTATTCCAAACGTGTGAAGAGAATGGTCAATATGGTCCGGGTCACAACAGCTTTACGGTATCACCGGACGGCAAGACGGATATTCTCATCTATCACGCACGAAATTACAAGGACATCGAGGGAGACCCTCTCTACGATCCGAATCGTCACGCCCGCGCGCAGGTCATTCACTGGAACGAAGATGGCACGCCTCACTTTGGAGTCCCTGTTCCGGATGGGAAGGCTGCAGCTAAAGCAAAATAAGAATTGAGGTTTTGGATCAAAAGAGCCCTTTATTTAGCGAATGACGCTGATTAAGGGTTCTTATTTATGCAAACATTGTGTATGAAGGCATGAGGATGAATACCATAAACTTACATAGAAGCAACCATCCCTCTGACCAAAGCGTATGAGGAGTATACAATTTACTATACACATAACATTAGGAGGCCATATATGGATTCGCGTGAGACATTGGACCGGGAGCTGGAACAGATTTTAAAATGGGAAAAAGGGCAGAAGGACTTGTTTATTTGGGACAAAATTGGACGTTTGCCATTTGCCATGCTGGATAAAGTGATGCCCAAAGCGCTGAAACAGAAGATTGGCGACTCGCTGAACGAAGTCGGCCAGTATGTGCAGAATGGCGGGAAATTTCTCGTTCAGAAAAAGAAGGTGGCTGAGCTGCTCCGAGAGGAAGCGATCCAATCCGGTTATTCCATGAAGGCCGATACCTCTTACGATGAACAGGATGGAGAGTCAAAGGATACGACGAAAATTCACAGCGTGGAAGGCTTACCGCTTGAAGTGCTGGATCGCACTGCCGATAGTATTACGGATAGTCGGACGAGGTTTGCTGCTGCACAAGGGGCTGCAACAGGTATCGGGGGCATTGTAACGATTGCGGCGGATATTCCGATGGTGATGGGGCTTTCCCTGAAGGTGCTGCAGGAGATGGCGTTATGCTATGGATATGATCCCGACGAACCTCAAGAGCGCATATTTATCGTCAAATGTCTGCAATTCTCTTCGGCAGATATTGTGGGCAAGAAAGCGATTATTGATGAACTCGCCGATTACGATAATCCGGATAAGCAGGTTGAGGTTATCTCTCAAATGCAGGGCTGGCGGGAGGTTTTTAATTCCTACAGTGAATCGTTTGGATGGAAAAAGCTGTTCCAGCTCATTCCGATTGCGGGTATGGTATTCGGTTCGGTGAGTAACAAAAATACGATTCGTGATGTTGCCGAAGCCGGAAAAATGTTATATAAAAAGCGCCTGATTCTTCAGCGCCTTTCGCAATGATGTCTTTTCACAAAAATGGCTATGTGACCACAGCCTCTCGGTTCTGATTCTGAGGCTAACGAATCGAGGGCACCCTATTATGGTCTATAGAAGGATGCGCTGATTCTAAGGAATATCACCATCGCTATTTGCATGATAATCATACTAAATGATGCGAAAACACACAAAACATGAGGAATAAGGCGTCTACGATTCGTTACATTGGCGGATTGTCAGAAATGATGCTAATAATGTGCGCTGGATTCGTTATACACATGTGATCCTACTGTTTTCCAAAATTTCTCGCAGGCTCAGTTGCTGCCGCTCTTGTTGGCTGACCACCCTTGTCATGAAGTAGGGCACCGCGTGGTGGAAGCTGCACACGGTTGACGCTAACGCTGACAAAACAAAAACGGGATGAAGCCTAAAGGTAAAGGCTTCATCCCATTTGCACATGCAAGCGTAAATTCAAGGTTAGTTAACCATCTGACGTTACTTTTCGCTAAACATTCGTAACAGTGTTCTTTGGTTTCATTGTGCATTGAAGTTTATGTTGTGTAGGATTTGTTATTCTTCACTACCATTCTCTTCCGCCCAACGGTTCAGCAACTTATCCGATGGAAGCAGGAAGGTGAAGATTCCGATCAGTGGCAGGAAGCTGCACATTTGCATGACTGGAGATACGCCGAACACGTCGATCCAGTTCCCCAGCACGAGAGCGCCCAGACCGCCCATACCAAATGCCAGGCCAGTAATCAGGCCGGAGACGGTTCCGATTTTGCCCGGAATCAGCATCTGTGCATACACAACGGTCACCGAGAAGCTGGATAACATGATGAAACCAATAATGGTCAGCAGCACGGCTGTCCAGAACAGATTCGCGTAAGGCAGCAGCAGCGCCAGTGGAGCGGCTCCAGCCATTGACAGAAAGATCATGTTGCGTTTACCAAAGCGATCCGCCAGTGGACCACCGAAGAACGTACCAAGAGCCCCAGCCGCCAGGAACAAGAAGATATAGATCTGTGCGTCCTCTGTGGACAAGTTGAATGTATCCTTCAGGTTAAACGCATAGAAGCTTCCGATTGAAGCGACATACCACGAACGGACAAAGACGAGCAGAATCAAAATGGTTATGGCAGCAGCAATCTTTTTACGTAATGCCGGATTGGGAGCACGACGGGCTGCCGCCTGTCTACGCAAATACCCTCCCGATTGCAGCATGCGTCCATACCAGCGAGCGATATAGATTTGCACCGCGATCCCCGCAGCAGCTATGCCCGTGAAGCCGATGGCGCCGAACAATCCAAACGGAATGAAAATCCATCTGGTGAGCAATGGAGCCAGAGATTGACCGGCGTTACCTCCCACCTGGAAGATTGACTGAGCGAGACCCCGACGAGGCCCTGCGGCCATATGGGATACCCGTGAACCCTCTGGATGGAAAGCCGCCGAACCGAGCCCAACAAAGATGACAGAGATCAGGACAGCCATATAACTGTCGGCGAAGGCTAGCAATAGCATACCGGTAAACGTAAAGCCCATACCGATGGGTAGAATGGATGGTGTCGGTTTTCTATCAGCAAACCAGCCTACAACAGGCTGCATGATGGAAGCAGTAAAGTTAATAGCAAACGAAATCCATCCGATCTGCGTATACGTGAGATGCATGGAGTCTTTCAGAATTGGAAAAATAGCTGGAATGACAGATTGGATGGAATCGTTGAACAAATGAACCAGACTGATGGCAATTAAGATCCGATAAACGGTACCTTGAGCATCCAATCCGGGTGGAGCTTTCGAACGCGCAGCGGCGTCTTTGGATAATGAATTTTGCATGGACATGAACAGTTCTCCTTTGGTCGCGGTCACGAGGGATCAGCGCCTGATGATGTGATGTGCCTAAGCATATTGTTACATAATAGGACAGATTTGATAGGTCGACAAGGGGAACAGGTGAAATTAACGTTCTCTTTATAATGTAAACTATTGATATACTTTAAAAAATCTACTATTAAGGTCTGCTAAATCAGAAATGATAAAGGACTGATCAATATGAAATCGCTATCACCATATGTTCTTGCCAAACGTAATTTGGCGATGACCATTCTATTGATGGCAGTCATGACTTTTCTGACTATCTATGTTGCATCGACGTCTCTGTACTTTGCTATCGGATTTTTTGTAAAAAAAAGCCGAATTTCTTCAGATAGAAGAGTTCGGCTTTTGTGTGTTCTATGAATTTATTGTGTACAAAACATAATTGATGTATCTACCCAATTAACGATTATCAATCGTCTCTGGATACATATCATGATTCATCATGCGGTGCTCAGCCATTTGCTCATACTTCGTACCCGGTTTGCCGTAGTTGGTGTACGGATCGATGGAAATGCCGCCGCGCGGCGTGAATTTACCCCACACTTCAATGAAGCGTGGGTCCATCAGTTTGATCAGGTCGTTCATGATGATGTTTACGCAATCCTCGTGGAAATCGCCATGGTTGCGGAAGCTGAACAGGTACAGCTTAAGTGACTTGCTCTCTACCATTTTTACATCAGGGATGTAGCTGATATAGATCGTTGCAAAGTCCGGCTGACCCGTGATCGGGCACAGGCTGGTGAACTCCGGGCAGTTGAATTTGACAAAATAATCCCGGTAGGGGTGTTTGTTATCAAAATTCTCCAGAATTCCCGGATCATATTCAAACGTATATTTTACGCCCTGGTTACCCAGCAACGTTAAATCTTGCATTTCTTCAGGTTGTCTCATGGATTCGTAAACGCTCCTTATTTCCGGCAACGCACGAAGCTTACCGGTATATATGATAGGCTATCTTAGCCTCTGGTTGTTTCCCAAATTACATCATGCCGCCCATTCCACCCATATAGCCCATTAGACGCCGCGTTTGTTGCCCCATACCAACGTATGAAGCTGTGGAAGCACACGAACGTCGTTCAGATCATCGGATGCACTGACTTGATCAATCAGCCACTCATAACGGGCAAGCAGCGAAGACGCCAGATCTGGCGTATCGGCAGAAGTGACATCCGGGTTCCCGGTCTGTAAAAATAAATCTGTGCCCGGATACCGTGCATGCACGCGGCGGGCGTAGTCCAAGTCTGTCTCATCAAAGATCACGATCTTCAGACTATGACTTCGTTCTACCGGGCCAGCGGCCAGCCGTCCGATCAGATCATCCAGCACGGCCCAATCGGTGTCCATGCCGGAGCTGGGTGGCTTGGGTGAGACGGTGACTTCGTCAATGTCCGCCAGCCAAGACTGCCAACGGGAGCCCTGCGTTTCTACCGCGGTGCGGATGCCGTTCTCCCGAAGCAGCTTAACCAATCCGCCCAGCGAAGCGAGTAGGGCAGGGTTGCCGCCTGAGATGGTCACATGGGAGAAGCGTGAGCCGCCAACGCGACGCAGCTCGTTCCACACGTCCTCCGGCGTAATCATCCGGATCAGATCCTTGCCACTGCCGTCCCAGGTAAAGGCCGAGTCGCACCAGGAGCAGCGATAATCGCAGCCCGCGGTGCGAACGAACATTGTTTTCTGCCCAATGACCATGCCTTCACCTTGAACCGTCGGGCCAAAGATCTCCATCACAGGAATACGAGCCTCTTTGCTCTGTTCCACACTACTCATCGATCATCCACTCCCGTCTGGCCTCGGCGTAACTGGTCGGCGTCTCATATAAGCGGACAAACTCTGTTCGACCACCTTCGGTCATTGCAGCATACGGTTCGGTCTGCAAGGCATGCTCCATCTGCTCGAACAACCAGACGACCATATTTTCAGCTGTCGTGTTCATGAGGGGAAGGGTTTCGTTCAAATACTGATGATCCAGATACCCTTCAATTTGTGTTTTCCATATCTCCTTGATATGTCCAAAATCAACCGTCAGTCCGGTCTCACCCGGGTAACCGCTAATGCCAAAAACGACTTTATACGTATGCCCGTGCAAGTTCTTGCACTTGCCTTCATAACAATGCAGATGATGCGCAGCGTCAAACGTAAACTCCTTGCTGACAAGCACACGTTTGCGATGATAGCGAAGCTGTGCAGGCAGGATATCTTCTCCAATCCGCTGCAACCGCTCCACAATGCGAAATGTTCCCGGTTCTCTCATCGCACGTCCGCTCCCGCAGTTCCAACAGTAGCAGAATCAGTGCGCTGCTCCAGATAGCGATCCAGTCCGGCTTTGCGCAGTTTGCAGGCAGGACATTCTCCGCAGCCATCGCCGATGATCCCGTTATAACAGGTTAGTGTACGCTCACGTACATAATCAAAGGCACCAAGATCATCCGCCATTTTCCATGTCTGGGCTTTGTCCAGCCACATCAGTGGGGTGTGAATAACAAACGGGTAGTCCATGGACAGATTCAGCGTTACATTCATCGATTTCACAAACGAATCCCGACAATCCGGGTAACCGCTGAAATCCGTTTCGCATACACCTGTGACCAGGTGACGAGCCCCTTTTTGCTTCGCCATAATAGCTGCAAAACTGAGGAACAGCAAATTCCGTCCATCTACGAACGTACTCGGCAGTTCGCCTTCTTCATGCGTAATCTCCACATCCGTACGGGTGAGTGCATTGGGCGCGAGTTGGTTTAACAAACTCATGTCCAGTACCGTTTGCTGCACACCCAGATCGCGAGCGATCTCTGCGGCGCATTCAATCTCCAGCTTGTGACGCTGGCCGTAATCGAAGGTAACCACCTCTACCTCAGCAAATTGCTGTTTGGCCCAGAACAAACAAGTTGTACTGTCCTGACCGCCGCTGAATACAACGACTGCTTTTTCTTCGTTCAACATAAAAAAACCTCTCCATCTTCTTAAGATCAATCCATGCACATAGGCACAGAGAGTCGGAAGAACAGAGAAGTTCATGAACTGGCATCCATCAAAAAACACACCTTCTCGTAAGCTGCTTCAAAAATGCAGGCACGATCTAGTGTCCTTAGTTTTTTACGTACGTTGTTACCTAAAATGTACGCAAGACTACATTGACCTTAGTGAAGGTCGAGTCTTATAGAGGGAGTTCGCGAACCTCTCCCATGCCATTGGCATGGATTTTCTTCTTCAATTGTCCGGTACAGTATAACACATTTCCAATACGGTGAGCATGCTTTTCATGAGACACCATATATAACCGAGCCTAACGTCATCTGGACTCATTTGATTATTACATTTCCAAAAGGAATGACTTCTTTCAGAATGCGCTTAAATAAGCCTTCATCATTCATATCCTGTTCCAGTCTATGATTTTCACGGCCGGCCTGAAAGAGTACAGAGCCATGACCTGTCATCTTCCAATGGTAGTTCATATGCTGGCTGGCAAGGTTGTTTCCATACACGGTAAGTTCAAGCTGCGCGTTCTCGGGATAGGCGATAATACTGCCTGCATCCACATACAGTGGTGCGGTAGGGTGCAGTTCCTGCTGGCAGACCTGACCTTGTGTCAGCAATCCGATTTTGCCTTTGCCCGAAAACTTCATTTTCACGGCATCGCGAGTGATCAGCATGTTTTTGATTTTCTGAATTTTGGTGTGCATCGTGACGCCGTCGGAGTAGAAAAAAAGGTGGCGGAAGTCGTACAGCAGATCACTGTTCTCGCTCAGTTCAACTTCCTTCATGGTGAATCCGGGAGGCAGGGCGGCCACAAATTGACAAGGACCGGTAATTTCGGATTTGATCAGCTTTTTTTTGCGATAGATACCTGAAATATTCATGAATTTGTCATGGCGACTGCTGCTTGGGCCACGAAAAGCGACAATTTGCTGGGGGTGGAGAATGTGCAGGCGGTCGTCCTGGATCAACGAAAACGTGACCACTTGTCCGGCTCCGCCAGCTTCGGCATTGTTCAGGTGTATGTGCATGCGGTTGCTCCTGTTCTTTTATACTCGGCCTGAACGGCGACGCATTCCCCAGCGCATCACACGAATCAGAACAAAGTAACCCAATATGAGTGAAACGGCAGTAATAATCATCGTTTGAATGCGTTTGGCAGTTGCCGTTTTGGCATCCTGATCATTTTGCAGCTTGCTCACCATGTCGGTCAGTTTTTCGTTTTGCGCCAGCAGCAGCTCGTTCTGGGCCTTGAATGCTTCGACATTTGCCTGGGCTTGTCCCAATTGGGCAGAGGTCTGATTCAATTGCTCCAGCGTCTGTTTATAGCTTTCCTGCAAGGCGTTTACTTCTCCAGGAAGCTCGGAGACTCGTTCCCATCCACTATAGATATCGGAGAATATATTGGCATTTGCTGCACTGACTGTAGAAGTCAAAGAAACAGTAAACAATACACATGTGGTGAATAACACCCGAATGAAATAACCCTGAATGGGTTTTGGCATAAATGGCACCTTCTTTCGGTTACATAATCGTTTGCCGATTCCGTCGTCATTTGTTGAAATACGGCTCTTACATTATACGTCAAAACCGGGACAATGGGTTCAAGATGATGTAGTTTTAATTACCCTATTTGAGAATAAATCAATACATGTGGACAGCTGTTTAATTTTAAGGGTGTCGGGGTAATAGAAGGACAGGGCAGCACTCTGGACGGTTTTGACCTCATTCTTTTACTTCAGCTCAGGGTGCCTGCTATTCATATTAACGAAATTTGTAATTTAATGAGAGAAAACAATATATCCGATTTTTATGAAGATCGTGAATACGAAGGGGTAGAGACGTATGTACACAACTAAACAAGCTGCAACAACCAAAACCATTATGATTACTGTAAATGGGGAGCCGATCGGGCGTGAATTGATTATCGACAGCATTACTTATGCGCCAATCACAGAACCTGATTCTATACAAAATTCACACAAAATGGGAATGAATACTTCTACGATTTAAGTTAGGACTTGTCATATAAAAGTGGTCTAAAAGCTTGGCATACTGCCAAGCTTTTTCGTCGTTTATTGTCGTAATTACACGGATTTAGGGACGAGAAACTAATATTATGGAAAAATTTCCTGCGAACATATGTTCCGTGACAATATAGTGTCCATTTACCCTGATAACTTAGAAGATAATACATATAAATCGGGGGAGAGACTACCAGTGAACTCAGTCTTTGAAGTATCTTATTCGTGGAATAGAGAGGCCATACCGACAGGGGGAGCCGACCCCGTATATATGATGGTAGAGTGGCGTAACGGTGCCCCTGCCAAAAGACTCAGGAAAATAGCACCCAAAATTGTGTCCCGAGACTTGGAACTTTTGCTCAAACCGGAATTTGGAATTCAGCTCAAGGGTATCTATGGCTGTCGTTCCAAAGAAACGGATATCGGTTGGGTTCTAAGACTTGGTGATGTATACAAGGGAGAGAGTAAACAAATCTTACTCGAATTCGCCATGGGACCTCGTGTATCGGGGAAAAGTGCCGTATGTTCAGCTTATTGGAGTACACGAAAGTTGAAACAAAGCCAGAGAGTGCTGCTGCGCAGAGAACAGTTGTATATTCAGTACACCAGTCATCTGGGCATGCTGCGCCAGCCGGAAGATCCTAAGGTAGAGAAGACGATTAAATTAAACGAAACCGTTCCTCTGATTAAACAAGCTTTGCGCGCTTATGAAAGAGGTCGTACACAAGAGGGCAGTGATATGCTGCGTCGTCACGCAGATGCTTTGTTAATTGAAGCGGCTCGCAAACAGGATCTGGATTATTATGCGGAAGCCGAAATTGTGGAGAAACTTCGGTACCATTACGGGATTACTTTTAATTCTATGGTTCATAATCGCGGAAAAACGATGTTAGGTGAATAGGGATAAAGAACTAGGGATGTTGAGGCGGAAAGGAATGTTTCTACATAATTTTTTGAAGGTGAAGTCAAGGAATAAGTCGAATGTACTAAACAACATACTAATAAAAAAATGGATGGAGTTGTATCGAATTTATTGAAACAACATCGTGGAGGGTCCGGCAAAATGACAGACCGACTGATCCGATTAATGCGCATTATAACTCTTGTGCAGGCCAAGCCGGGTATTCTGGCCCGTGAGCTTGCCGAGCGGTGCGAGACAACGGAAAGGACGATATACCGCGACATGGAGGCCCTCAGTGCAATGCATATCCCCATCGCCAATATGGGACACGGGAGAGGATACATGTTTATCAGCCATTTTGCCATGTATCCGCTGAATTGGTCTGATGAAGAAGCTCAAGCCTTTATGCACCTGGCAGAAGTCATGGAGAATATTCGTCCGTTGCTGAAGCCTGCTTTTGAGAGCGCGTATGAGAAAGTGGTTGCTTCGAGTCAGAAAAACAAAACAGAGCGAGTGGAATGGTCTGAGCAAATTGGCGGGTTGTTCAAGGTGGGTACTTCTGCTTGGCAAAATGAAAGTACCGAACTTCTGAATCATTCACTGGTGACCTTGCTTCAGGCCGGAATTTCCCAGAACACTATTGAAGGAGAATATCTGTTTCAAGGTAAAAAGGGGATTGCACGAATGGACCCCTACTGTCTTATTCCTCGTGAATACCGATTTGATCTGTTGGCGTATTGTCACCTGTCAGAGAAACTGAGAATATTTCAAGTGAACCGTTTGTACAGGGTTCGGATTTTGCCACGCACGTTCCGCAAAGATGATTACCTTTTACAATCTCACTTCCGTACGCCACAGGAACTTAGCGGCAGTACGGAGTGGACTGCATTCAAAATCAGATTCTCACTGCACGCTGTGGAGCGTGTCATGCAGGAGCAGTTTTTTGCACGCCCCATCTTGACGATTGAACCGGAAGGCACGTTGTTGTTTGAAGCCATATTGAGTGATGAAGAAGGGTTTCTAACCTGGTTGTCTCAATATGGACCCGATGCAGAAATTCTGGAGCCTGAGAAATATCGCCTCATGATGAAAGAACGTCTGGAACGTTGGCGGGAGATCTACAACTGAACTTTAGTATAGATCATGGCTGCTGTACCTTAGTTCAAACATGTGTTGTACGCAATTACTCTTTGGTCTTAAACAGGTGTGCAAGGTTTCCGAAAGGGGAATCTTTGTCGTCATCTTCTGTATTGCTGGAATAGACCACTTTGGATGTGATACCCTCATCATCTGCGGCGCAATTGGTTTCCAGTTTGAATTGATCAAATTGATGCATGAATACTTTGGCTGTATTAATCGCATCATCCAAAGCGCGGTGCTGGGTGCCATCGAATTCAATACCGCACAGTTCAAGAGCCTGAGCGAGTCCAAACTGACGGAATTTTCCTTCTTTGCGCACGGTGCGCGACCATTGCTGCTGAAGATCATTGTGGTTGGTGATCCAGGCTACATCAAGTTGATGAGTACGACAATGAGAGATCAGTTTGGTGCGGTCATCCGGTCCCCAGGAGCACATATAATAGGATTCACTTCCCATCCAGGCGATAAATTGATTCAGCGCTTCCGGAAAAAGAGGGGCTGCGTCGATGTCTTTCTGCGTAATACCCGTAAACTGAATCGTATCGGCAGACAGCACCGATTTATTGGATGGACGAACATAAGTGTGGAAAGAGTCCGATACGAACAGGCCGTGCTCACCTTCCGTTACTTTGACGGCACCGATATCTATAATTTCAGAAGAGTAACGTGTATTGCGACTTACTGTGAATTCAAGATCGTAAATAATATATGGCATAGGACAAGCTCCTTTATCAATTAATACATGGTTTCTATTTCTCTATATTACAGGGAACGCACGGCCATGTCAGCCATCGCCCATCAATTCATGGAGAGTGAGTAATAACAGTTGGGGAGTGTTGAAGTTCCTTTTTATATGAAGTGTATAGATTTGATATGCCTTTACATTGCAAAAAGGGGTCTTTATAATGGATGAAGTTAGGATACAGTCCAAGTTTTTGTTGTGATTGTTATGCAAAATCGTAGGATCTTAATCATGACATGTTGCCGATATAATCAACATTTCCTGACATGGTGCAAACCGTTGGGGAGTGTTTTTTTTTTTTTTGGACATTTTATGGTTAGAGAGGAGGGCGTACAAGTATTTTGTTGGAAGAATATCGGAGCTAGTGATACATTAATAGTTTTTATGAATTTACATTACATAGTGGAGGATTAATTATTTTGGTTAGCAAAAAAAAGAAAGCAACAGCAATTACGGTCGCTGTATTTATTATTTTATTTAGTGTAACTTATGCTGCCTTTTATATCTGGAACAAGAACTATAAATTCAATAATAATTATGTGTGGCAGCCATTGGAGACTGTACAATCGAGCACAACGCTGTCCGATTCTTATAACGTTATTGTTGCTGGAACTGATCCGGAGGGAATTACGGCTGCGTTATCTGCTGCCCGCAATGGGATGCGTGTATTGTTGGTTGAAGCACGAGATCGCAATATGCTGGGAGGGTTGATGACCGAAGGGGGACTTAATACGTTAGATTTGAATTACTCCCCTGATCAGCCAGAGTGGTTAAGCAGCCTGCGACAGCCTGATTTTCTAAATAAAGGGATTTTTCAGGAGTGGTTTGACCAAATAGAGGGCAGTTCATTTGATACTCATACAGCGGCTAACGTTTTCTATCGAATGATTCATTCCGAACCTAATATTGACCTTCTGATGAATGTTAAACATGTGGAGCCCATTACTGAGTCTGCCTCGGAAGGGCGAACTACAATTATGGGGATGAACATAACCAAAGAGGACGGGACAGTTATAAAAATTGCAACACGTTCAATCATTGACGCTACTCAGGATGCAGATATTGCAGCAGCTGCTGGGGTTCCATATTCCATAGGCAGACAGGACATTGGTGATGGCAAGTCCAAGATGGTCTCTACGCTCGTATTTAAGCTAAGTGGTGTTACAGATGAAGTCTGGCAGAAGTTCAGGGAAAGAGAAGGTACGGGTGTTGATAAAATGAGTGCCTGGGGATACGGTGATGCGCGAAAATATGAATCGACCGATCCGCAACGCATCAAGATTCGCAGTCTGAACATTGGGAGACAAAACGATGATACGATCTTGATCAATACGATGCAGATCTTTGGAGTGGATCCGCTGGATCCGGCATCTGTGAAAGAGGGACTGGAAATAGGGCGGAAGGAAGCACCTTTGATCGTTGATTTTTTGAAGAAAAATTACGAGGAATTTGCAGGGCTTGAATATGCCGGAACGGCGGATGAGCTCTACGTGAGAGAATCACGTCACATCTATGGTGAATATCGTCTGACACTTGCTGATGTTATGGAGAATCGAGATCATTGGGATGCAATTGGTTATGGTTCATACGATATCGATATTCAAAGTACGAGTGTGGGCAATCCTGGCACAATTATGCTGAGTCCAATTCAATATGGCGTACCTTTCCGTTCGCTTGTTCCGTTGAACGTTGATGGTCTGTTAGTAGTGGGACGAGCAGCAAGTTATGACACGATTCCACATGGGAGCGCAAGGGTCGTTCCTCTGGGGATGGCTACTGGAGAAGCTGCTGGAGCAGCGGTCAAACTGGCATATGTGCACAAGGAGTCCTTCCGGGAAATCTCAGCTTCCGAGGAGCGTGCAGCCGAATTGCGTAAGATGCTGGAGAAACAAGGCATGGATCTATCGATGCATAATTTTGAGAAGCCTGAGTACATGGAGCATAAGGATTATAGGGGGTTACTTGCTGCTGCGAGTATGTATATGACCTCAGGTAATTATAATAATGATGGTTGGGATCTGGATACGACTATGAATCCGGAACGCTACTTAAGTAAATTGAAAAGATTGCAAGCTATGTTTCCAACCTTTTATACAGGCAGTGCAGATAAAGTTGTTATGAGCATGAAGAATGCTTCCGCTTCACCTTTAACCTTGAATCAGGCTGCATATATGCTATGTTTGGCAATGGGAGCTACTGAAGCTGAAACTACACCTGAAATGGCACTTACTCAATTGCAAATGCAGAACTTCTTAAGCGAGGACACGCTTGCTGGTATAGCAAACAAAAACGAGCTTACGAATGGAGACGCGTACATGCTCATCCGTGATGTGGTGGAATATTATTCGGGGGTAGTATTTGAGTGAATGGTTGACAATTTCTTGTAAATACACTATGGTGATCAAAAATGATAACAGCGATCAACGAGGACACAATTACGTTAGCCAGCTTCTTCAGGGAGGAAACCATTTAGTGCAAGGTTTCTGTTGCTGTTTCGTTATTCCTACCTCGCGAGCTGCGGAGGAGAAGGCCCGAACGGCCTGTAACCTTCGCCGGATGGGCCCGTTATGCCCTGAAGGACTGCGCGTTCACGTTTTGCATAGGTTGCAGACGGGAGAACCGGTTTATAGCGAATGCCTTGATAGTTTGATGGCAGGGTCAACCGGCAATGTGCAGTTAAATAAGGGTGGTACCACGACACATTCGTCCCTTGACGGATGTGTTTTTTTGCTGTTTATAACCTGATTTACAATAATGAATAGAAGAATAAGGGGTGTGACAAGATGCGTCAAAGTGAAATGCTTGTTCCAACATTACGTGAAGCACCAGCAGAGGCAGATGCAGCAGGGCATCGCTGGTTATTGCGCTCAGGTATGATTCGCCAACTCGCAGCAGGGATATACAGTTATCTGCCCTTGGGACGTCGTATTTTGCTGAATGTCGAACGTATTGTTCGGGAAGAAATGGACCGTGCAGGATGTCAGGAGGTATTGCTGCCAATCATGCAGCCTGCTGAGTTATGGGAAGAATCCGGAAGATATACACAGTATGGCCCTGAGCTGATGCGTCTGAAGGATCGCCATGCACGGGAATTCGCCCTGGGTCCAACCCATGAAGAGGTTGTGACTGCACTGGCTCGTGACGAGGTTAATTCCTATCGGAAGCTGCCGTTTACACTTTATCAGATTGGCACCAAATTCAGAGATGAACGTCGTCCAAGATTTGGATTGCTGCGGGGACGGGAGTTCATCATGAAGGATGCGTACTCTTTTGCTTCCGATTGGGAAGAGCTGGATCGCACCTATCAGGCCATGAATACGGCGTATTCGCGCATTTTGGAGCGTTGTGGACTGGAATATATTCGAGTGGAAGCTGATGCGGGCACCATTGGTGGTCAGGGGGAGACCCACGAATTCATGGCACTTGCTGATGTGGGAGAAGATACGATCGTAACCTGCAAACACTGTGGATATGCCGCAAATCTGGAGAAGGCAGGATATCAGACTTCTAAATCTTCTGCTAAGAATCCAGGACTAGTGGAAGCTTCTGCTGACCTAAAAGCGGTTGATCAAGCTGATGGTAAAGCCGAAGGGGATACCTTGGTTAGTATCCAAACGCCAGGAGTACGTACGATCAATGAGTTAAGCGCCTTTGTAGGCGAGGATGCTCAGCATATGATCAAAACATTGCTATATCAGGCCGATGGTCAACTGGTCGCTGCACTTGTTCGTGGGGATCATGAAGTGAATGATATCGCGCTGAAGCAGGTATTGGGTGCAGAGGAGCTGATTCTGGCTGATGAAACTGCCTTAGCGGGTCATCCGAAATTAACTGTAGGTTTCCTGGGTCCCATTGGACTAGATCTGCCGATTGTAATTGATGCGGATGTAGCTGCAATGGAACATGCCATTACAGGAGCGAATGAAGTTGATGTACACTATTCGAATGTAGTTCCAGGTAAACATTTTGCATTGGACAAAGTAGACCGAATCCGTTTTGCGGCTGAAGGTGACGGCTGCCCAACCTGTGGAGAATCGCTTGTATTCACAAAAGGAATAGAAGTCGGGCATATCTTCAAACTGGGAACCAAGTACAGTGACGCTATGGGAGCATCCTTCCTGGATCGCAATGGACGGCAGTGCGCACCTGTAATGGGTTGTTACGGTATCGGTGTGTCTCGTCTGATGGCGGCTATTGCTGAACAATATGCCGGAGAAGATGGTATCCGTTGGCCATCAGCCATTGCACCTTATCATGTACATCTGATCCCAATGAGCTGGAAGGATGAACAGCAACGCGAACTCACTCTGGAACTGGAACAACAACTATTAGATGCCGGATACAGCGTACTGGTTGATGATCGGGATGAACGGCCAGGGGTGAAGTTTAAGGATTCGGAATTGATCGGTTTGCCTGTCCAGATTGTTATTGGCCGAGGTGCAGCAGAGGGACAGGTGGAATTTGGATCGCATGTTCTTGCAGCACGAGGTGAATCCAAACGAATCAGTCTGTCGGCACAAGAGGCTGTAAGTCAGGTGAAGGAACAGCTATAGTCCGGAATTAAAAACATATATCCTTATGAAACCGTGCTACGTGCCTCTATATAATAGAACGATGTATAATAGGTCCGGATATTATGCGGTAAGAGATGTTTGTGGTTATGTAACGGATTAAAGCATTAAAAAGAGGGCTATAGTCATGTAAGGATGCAACACTATTTGCGTATTGTCATACCAAATAACTAGAATTTGAAAAATTGTATTCTGTATACAGTAGGTTTGTCCATAAGAGCTTCAGACGTAACATGTCAGGAATCTATGCATGTGCAAATACGCAAATCATGGAACGAGAAATATAGCGTTTTGAATGTGAAATAACCGCATGAGAGTGGCAATTTTGGAGATATCTTCAATAGTCCATGGTAAAGGCATGAGATGAAGTGATCTCTTAAAGTGACTTTGGGGGATTTATTTTTGCAGCAAAGCTATATTCAAGTAAATAAACCATGGAGTGTACAACTCGGCAGGTTAACTACTGAGTGATGTATATGTAAAATAGAAAAGGGTGTCCATCAGCCGGGTATGGCTTGAGGGACACCCTTTTTTGGAGCGTATGGGTACAACTACTTGCTCGTCCCTGAACTTAAGAGGCTGCAGGCAGTTTCAATTGTTGCCCTGGATAAATCCAGTGTGGATTTTTGATCTTATTCAGCTTTTGCAGAG
This sequence comes from Paenibacillus sp. E222, assembly GCF_013401555.1. Taxonomy (NCBI): domain Bacteria; kingdom Bacillati; phylum Bacillota; class Bacilli; order Caryophanales; family Paenibacillaceae; genus Paenibacillus; species Paenibacillus sp. E222. Next base: position 7,205,504 of record NZ_CP058552.1, on the reverse strand, counting down.
CTTGCCAAGTGGTACCGTATTGTTTGGAGATGGAATACAGGGAATCTCCGGATTTTACAACATGCACTTTGGCTGGAGCTGGTTTGCTTGGCGTCGGTTTCGACGGTGTTTCTGGTTTTGGAGTCTCTGGTTTCGGTGTAGTTGGAGCTGGTGTTTCCGTTACTGGAGCTTCCGGTTCAACCGCAGGAGCTTTTGCTTCCTTGATTCGACCGTCTGTTTTGATGTCTACAGCGCCCAGTTTTTGCATGTATTCAATCAACGCTTCATCCATAGCACCGTACATGCCGGACGTTGTGTATTTTGCAAACATCGTGTACTCGTCACCACCAACAGCAGTGAAATCATTCGTAGCCAATGTGTACGTTGCTTTCGGATCAAGGGCTTTATCTCCGATCATAACGGAGTGTACACGGCTGCCTTTGGCGGCGGAAGAATCAATGCTGAATGTCATGCCGGATACTTGTGGGAATCCGCCGCTTGGTTCCGGATAAGATCCTACACCGTTTTCAAGGGCTGCCAGTACATCGGAGCCTTTTACTTCAAGCGTTACAACTTGATTACCAAAAGGAAGTACTGTAATGATATCACCCTTGGTTACGATACCTTTTTCAATGGAAGAACGAATACCGCCACCGTTGGTGAGCGCGATATCGGCTTTGCTGATGTCACGGATGGCATCTGCCAGGAGGTCACCCAGGTTGGTTTCACCTGCGCGTACTTGTTCACGTTTGCCGTCCAGCAGGATTGCTGTATTCGCTACTTCTTCTTTCAGGATGGGTTCTTGTTCTTTCTGAATGGAGTTCACCAATGCGGCAACTTTCTCATTCGGCTTGATGTCTTTTGCTTCCGTTTCATCAATCAGTGTTGCTTGTTTTTTCGTTACTTTGTCACCGTCAACCCACAGGTCGATCACACCTACAAAGTTAGTGTACTCACCAGCGCTGGCGATCAATGTTCCGTTATCGGATACAAGTCCATCTTGCAGAACTGTATGGCTATGACCGTCGATGAATACATCAATGCCAGGCACTTCTTTTACAACTTTGAAGCTAGTATCGGTGCTGGACGCGTCTTGTCCAAGGTGTCCCAATACAACAACAACATCTACTTTGCTGCGAATTTCGTTAACAAGAACTTTGGCTTCCGCAGTTGGGTCTGTAATATCAAGACCTTCCACATTTTTCGGATTTGTTTTATACATCGTTTCCGGTGTAGTCAGCGCAATGATCCCGATCTTCACGCCGTCGACTTCTTTAATGAGGTAAGGCTCGAAGAGACGAGTTCCGTCTTTCTTTTTCACATTGGCACTGAGCATAGGGAATTTCATCATATCCGCAAGTTCGATGAGGCGCTCGGAGCCGTAGTTGAATTCGTGGTTACCTGGAACCATGGCCTGATAACCGATTTCGTTCATCACTTTAACAATGCTTTCCCCGTTAACAAGTGTAGCAAAGGTTGTACCATGCACTGCATCTCCGGCATCCAGCAGAAGGGTATTTGGGTTTTCGCTACGGTATTTGTCCGCAATGCCAGCCACTTTGGCGAAACCCATCGCAGGAGAGGACTCAACTGCGCGTGCGTGCATGTCATTCGTATGTAGAATAGTAATGTGTTTACCCGTGCCCGGATTGGTATCCGTTGCAGCAGCGGCAATGCCTACACTGCCGAACAGCAGACAGAGCGTGAGCACAAGCGAAACGTAAGTCTTCCAGATTTTCATATGAATCAGTAACCTCCCCATAAATAATAATCTACGTGAGCGTTTGCACAACTCATGTTGTATTTTACCAGACTATTATTAGGAAATCTCGCTATTCACGTAAAAATAGGTAACCCGAAAGTGACATCAGATTTTCACAGTGAAAGATGAAGAGAGAATTTTATGTTAAAGGAACATATGTTCTTAAAAAGACTAAAAAAAATGCTGCACTTCACGTGGCAGTCCTGTACGTAAACAAAATTTCTCCAGTGATTCATCCGGCTCTGGCATCACCCCTGAAGTTAGAAGCTGTATGGCAAAACGATTGGCCTGCCTTTCCAGCTTGCCTGGGGCAAAATAAGAGTGTTCCTCCAGAAAGAACCGGTTTATGCCTTTGTGCAATCGGTCATGTCCAAGTTCATGGGCACACACGAAGCGCTGCCATTCCGGCGGTAAATCATTGTGAATGACGATAAATCTGCGACGGAGCTTTCGGAAATACAGTCCTTTGGTAGACTTGCCCAGATTAGTGAACCGGATCTGTATTCCAATGGCTCTGGCAATGCTGAAAGGGCAGTTTGTCCGGTGTTTTCGAATCAGCTTTGTTACAATGTCATCCATATCATCTCACCTGCTGCTTTAGTTTGTTCAGCTTGAAATGCTTCATGGGCGCTCGTCCGGATCGTTCGTTTTTTTGCGTTTGTTCATCTGTTTGGCTTCCCAGAACAGACCTGTCAGGACATCCTTAATTCGTTTCTTATCCTCATCATCCAGCGGGATGCCGTCAAACATCAGATCATCCTCGTCCTCGAGCATCTTTTTGAAGTCCCGACGGTCCTTGTAAGTTGCCCATTCTGGAGCGTCATGGAGCTCACTTGCTGGTTTTCCGGTTTCCAGATATCCGGCCTGTTTCATCATATCCGCGTAGGGAACCGAGAGTGCGTCCGAGATTTTGCGGATGGTAGCAGGTTTGGGAACTCCGCGAACCCCATTCTCAATGCGTGAGATTTGCGAGTTGCTGATTCCTGCTGCTTCGGCGAGCTGATTAATGCTGTATCCCTGTTGCTCGCGCAGTTGTTTCAGATAAGGACCAAAAGCGTGCTCCACAATTCATTCCACTCCTTTGATTCGTACAAGTGTATTACTAATTAATATTGAGAAGAACAGGCATGAGGTATTGCTTGACCATCTGCGGATGCCCCGTTCCGGAACCGGATCGTTCTTCCAATCGCTGTTATCCCCAGATTTCCTTTTTTCCCTTTCCTAAAGGGAGAAATCCGGGGATAAAGGCGAACGCTACCGCTTTTTCAGAATCGATTCCGTCTCCTTCACTACTGCCACTCTCTTTGAAGTGCCAATACTGCCCTCATCTAATATTCAAATGTACCTTCTCAATATTAAAACTAGAAAATGACTTATACGAGGATCTTTAATTATCTGTACTATATCGTATATATACCATTAGGTAAAGGGATATGAAACAATTATGCCAAAAGGTAAAGGAAATGAGAGCGCGGCTTTTATTTTATAGTTAAAACGACCCAAAATGAAGGTTTACGCCGATCCCCAGAAAGTGGTATCCTCAAATAGAAATACGAACAAAATACGAACAAAATGTAAAGTTGAGACAAGTTGGATAATGAGGAAAATGAATTATTCCTGCTTCATAGCTGACTTTAATTGATTCCAAAAGGCAACAGAAAAAAACTTGAAAAATGTCGTTACTATTTCAGAGAACTGGATAACTCTAATAAAGATGAGATGAATGCGAGTTTAACTTTTATAGAATGAACTTTAAGTTACGCATACGAAGAGGACAGAAAAAAGCTGGAGAAGCGTAGCGTTCGCATTTATCACTAGATTTTTACATTAGAAAATATAATCAAAAAAATCTGGGGATAACAGCGATTGTAAGATTTTTCTGTCATCGGAGTGGAACATGCGAAGCTACTATACTTTCATTCTATAACGAATGTTAAAGGAGGAGAATGAATATGGAACTGATGCTGCCCGAATTGGACCGACGCAAAACACAGACTGCTGTTGAAGCCGCGCTGGAAAAATACCGGATTTATAAAACGATTGCTTTTGAAGAACGCGAGGTGATGGTGACGGCGAGTTACGCTGAGCGTTTCCATGGTGCAACGAATGTGACCGGGGATTCCACTGCCAGAACGGCAATCTATAATGTGGATGTACAGCGCGCACGTCAGGCGTACTGCGATACGATTGATTTTGTGGTATCTCGACTGAGCGAGAAGGAACGTGTACTCGTCAGAGAGCGTTACCTGAAGGATGACGATGTATTTGACTATAAAGTGTATAACCATGTGTTTGACCCACCTGTTAGCAAGGATACGTATACGAAGATTCGAACACGTGCTTTCTATAAAATGGCGCTGGCTCTGTCGGACCGTGGTCTGATTAATATGGAGCCGTTATCCGCCTCTCGCAAAGAACGACAGAAGCTGGGCTAAATTGAAACAAGAAGTTCAACCTTTTATATCCTTCGCTGATTGTATACAATAATTGAAAACAACACTAAGGATCAGTCAAAGGAGAGGAATCCGCATGACGGAACAAGCCGGAATGCAGGAGATGTATACACTGAAGACGATCGCGGAAACGCTCAACACATCCAACGACCTGAATCTGATGCTGGATACGGTACTCGGCAAACTGTTGGAACTGACGGGTTTGACTACGGGCTGGGTGTTCCTGATCGATGCTCAGGGAGAGTACTCCTGTATTGCTGATTACAGTCTGCCTCCTGCTCTGCTGCATCATGACAAGCAGCCGATGCGCTGCGGGTCTTGCTGGTGCGTGAATCGCTTCCGGGACGGAAGATTGGACAATGCCGTCAATATTATTAATTGCAAACGTCTGGAGGATGCCGTCGATCATCAATGGGGAGATACCCAGGACATCACCCATCATGCAACGGTTCCGCTTCGCTCGGGGGAGAAGATGCTGGGACTGCTGAATGTTGCTTCGCCAGGAAAAGAGCATTTTAGTGATAGTGAGCTGGCGCTTTTGCAGGCTGTAGCTTATCAGATCGGCAGTGCAATGGAACGGATGCGATTATATAGCGCAGAGCAAAGGCGAGCGGATCTGTATGTCAGACTGGGGGAGTTCAGCCGATCGCTAGGCGTGAAGGTCAACGATTGCAACAGTGGAGACGATATGGCCAAGACGGTTGTAAAGCTGCTCGGGCATCATTACGACTGGCCATTTGCCGCACTGTTATCCCAGAAGAACGGAAGCTTTATGATACAGGCGGCTCATGCTCATGGCAAGTCCGAAATGATGACACAATCCGAACTCTCTCCAGAGGTGGAGAATCGCATGCATCGTGTGATTGATTCTCATCGGGCGATGGTATTGTCGGCGACGGAAATTCAGGACGTTTCTGCCATTTGCAATACCCGGTTCCCTATGTCCGTTTTGGCTTCGGGCTTGGCTGCGCCCATCCCATTAAGTTCCCCTGGCGAAACGGCAGTACTGGTGGTTGGATTGGGTTCGGCCAATGGCTTCCTTCAGGCAGATCGTGAGGTTTTCGATGCACTCGCTGAACATATTACAGCCTCGTGGGAGAGTCTGAGACTGGTATACAAGCGCCGGGAATTGACCCGACTGGAGGAACGAAACCGACTGGCTCGAGATTTGCATGATTCGGTGAACCAAATTTTGTTCTCCCTGTCCCTGACAGCCAAAGGGGCGGAGAGCATGTTATCCGGATCACAACAGCTGCATCCCGCTGCGGAAGCGATGAAGGATATACGTTCCTTGTCACAGGAAGCATTGAAGGAAATGCGTGCCTTAATAATGCAGCTTCGTCCGGCGGGGTTGGAATCTGGACTGCTCAGTGCCTTGCAGGAATATGGTACAGGACAGGGATTGCAGGTCGTTGTACATCGAACGGGTATGCGCTCCTTGCCTCAAAGTATTGAGGAAGGCTTATGGCGTATCGGACAGGAAGCGCTGAATAATGTACGTAAACATGCAGGGGTCCCTTCCGCGGAGATATCCCTCCAGCTAAGCGATCAGGAAGCGGTATTAATCGTTACAGATCGTGGAAAAGGGGGAGCCAAAAAGCGTGAGGCCTTGCCTGCCAGTTCACTTGGTCTGTCCATCATGAGAGAACGAGCCCAATCGCTGGGCGGCAGACTTGAACTTGTGAGTTCATCCCGTAAGGGAACATCGGTAACGGTCGTCATTCCACTTCCGTCCGAATCTGTATAAAATCAGGGGGAAGAAGACATGCCGATTACGATTTTACTCGCGGACGATCATGCCATGGTGAGGCGCGGGTTGCACGTTTTTTTGTCCACTCAGCCAGATATGGAAGTCGTCGGAGAAGCCTCAAACGGACAGGAAGCACTTGAACAAGCAGAACAGCTGCATCCGGATGTGGTATTAATGGATCTGCATATGCCCGTGCTTGACGGGATTGAGACGGCGAGAAGGCTTCGTTCGATCTTGCCTGGAATCCGTATCATTGTACTTACATCCTTTTCGGATCAGGATCATGTCGTACCCGCCGTACGCGCTGGAGTGAAGGGATATCTGCTGAAAGATATTGAGCCAGAGGATCTTGCCGCTGCCATCCGCAATGTGCATGCAGGTCAGGTAGAGCTTCATCCAGCCGCAGCAGGACAATTAATGCATGTGATGGCTTCGTCTGAACAATCAATGAATGACCTGCCTGGGCATGCTAATCCCCATACATCTACTCGACTTCCAGAGCAAGAGCGGGATGGGCGAGGGAAAGAAACTTCTCATGGACCGGACATGCTCACCCGTCGGGAAAGAGAGGTTCTGGGGCTGATCGCACAAGGGTTGAGTAATAAAGAGATCGCCATCAAACTAATCATTACCGAGAAAACGGTGAAAACCCATGTCAGTCATCTTTTGGACAAATTGGGACTGGCAGATCGCACACAAGCCGCGCTTCATGCTGTAAGAAATGGTTGGGTCGTCTGATCCATTCCGATATACTCTCAGTCTAAAGTCGTAGAAACTCAACCCAAAGGTTGAGTTTTTTTGTGCTACAAGTTAAGTCTATCTGCCGACGATTCCGAGGTGGAAGCAAGGTAAGATGAGAGTAGAGAAAGTTGAAACGAAGAGATGAAATGTCCATATAAAATCGAAGGAGAGTGACATAGATGAATATTATCATTTTGGCAGGCAGTAATCGGAAAAATGCAACCAGTACACGTTTAGGGGAATATGCCGTGGAAGTAATTAGCGGTCAGGGGCATGAAGCCAGCTTGTTCGATTTATATCAGACACCGCTCCCATTCTATGCTCCGGATGAAAAACAGAATGAAGATCAGCATCTGTCTGACCTGAACACACGTATGCTTGCCGCAGATGCCATTATTCTGTCTACGCCAGAGTATCACGGCAGCATCAGCGGTGTACTCAAAAATGCATTGGATCACCTGAGCCAGGCTCATTTCAGTGGTAAGCCGGTATTGTCCATCAGCTCAGCAGGAGGTGCGGTGGGAGTAAGTTCGCTTTTGCAGCTGCAGGCGATTATTCGCAATTTGCATGGTATTAACGCGCAGGAGTGGATTTCCATTGGTGGTGCACAACGCAGAAGATTTGAAGCAACATTTGACGGATACGAAGAATTTGAAGGCAGTCAGGACATTGAGGATCGGATCAAACGCGTGATTGGTTCATTTCTGCACCTTGCCGAGACGTTAACTGCTGTACGGAAGCCGTCCGAGAGTTAAAAGAAAAGGGGGTTTTATCATGATTAAAGGCATATTTGAGACTCATCTGAACGTAACGGATCTGGAGAGATCCCATCATTTCTATGAACAGATCATTGGATTGCAGCACGCTTATGGGCAGAAGGAACGTGGGAACTCCTTTTACTGGATTGGCGGTGAAGGCAACGCGATGCTCGGACTGTGGCAAAAGGACCCTTCCGAGGTGCGGCGACAGCATTTTGCTTTTCAGGTATCGTTGGAGGACATGAAGCAAGCTGTCACTTACCTTGAGGATAAAGGGATCAAGACGCGTAACTTTCTGGATGATGATATTGGCGAGTTGTACGTATTTGGATGGATGCCGGCTGTGTCCGTATATTTTACCGATCCGGATGGTCATTTCCTGGAATTCATATCGATGCTCCCGGATGAAGCGAAGCCGGAACTCGGCATGGTGCCATGGAGTGAGTGGGAGAAGATACACGGTCGGGTGAATGGGGGCTCAGCATGATTTTTGAAGAGGTCAAATTATATACAGCACGATTGGAAGACATCAAGCACTTTTATATCAACACTCTGGGGTTGAACATGGCTGAAGAGTCCGAACATTCCTTCACGCTACAGATTGGTTTAACGAAAATGATATTCATGCGAAGTGAAGCAGATCAGAATCCGTTCTACCACTTCGCCTGGATGATTCCAGCAAATCGTTTTCAGGAGGCCAAAGCGTGGGCAGCGGCACGTGTCCGTTTAAGTAGGCATGAAGGTGAGGATGAAACTTATTCAACCAATTGGAACTCGAATTCACTCTATTTCGAAGATCCTGTCGGTAACATTCTGGAGCTGATTGCTCATCATACCGTTCATAACGAGAGTGACCGCGCCTTTTCGGAGAAGGATCTGCTGCAGGTGTGTGAGGTGGGACTTGTTACGGAAGATGTGCTTTCTACGGTAGATGAACTTGAGCAGATGGGATTGAAACGATGGAGAGCAATTAGCGATACATTTGCCCCTATAGGGGATGTGAACGGTCTGTTTATTGTGGTGAAGAAGGAGCGAGTCTGGTTCTTTTCCGAGCAAAATGCTAACATATATCCGCTGGAAGTGTCCATTCGTGATGTTGGGAGACTTCGAATCGGCTAAAATGCGCGGAACAGCAGGCAAAACGGTCATATGTGCACCATTTGAATCATCTTATAGAAGTAAACGCTTTAAAGGAGTGTTTTGCTAAAAAACTGTTGCTGGTCGTGTGTATATCAGGATTCGCATCGATGAAGGGTGGTGGCATGTTGGATCGACGTTTGTTGGAAGAAGGGCTGGCTATTATGGTATCCAGTCGAGAGCGTACAGGAGATTTGTGGCACGCCCATTATGGGGCGGGAGCTATTGCGGCTTATTTTTGGGTGCGGGAAAATCGTCTGACTGCCCTTGCGGCGGGCAGTGTTACAGCTGAGGCGAAAGCGATGCTTCGCCAGCACGGATTGAACGATGGCTTGACCTCCCGGAAGGGAGAGGTTTTGCCCAGAGAAGAGTCCGAAGCGCGTATTACGGCAGCGCTGGATCGAACCATTGGAGAGCTGCACTGGGTTGGCCATCAGGCCATCTATGGTGCCCTTAGTCTAAAAGCCATTCGTGAACTGGATGGTTGGGGTACGGAGCAGGACATGAATCAGATGGTTGAGCTTATTGATTCTTTTGAACGAACCATTCCAGGTAGATCCTGGGTAAACACAACGGTGAAAGAAATTCGCAGCTTGAAGTTAAATGAGGCAGACGGATTCCCTGATATAGAACGCCCGGAACAATTGTCCCGGCTGATTCTGGATGAGCTTGGCGCATTTCGTACCATCTATCAGGCAGAAGCACATCATGATCTGATCGGCCACATGCTAACCTACGGGCATGCGCTTAATATATTATTTGAACTGGATTACCCTGCTTTGTTCCACAAAGGCATTCCGCCTTTTCTCACGATGGTCAAGGCGCTGCGACTGAGCCGGGATGTGGATGTTGAACAGGAGATGCCGACGCTGCAATCTCCAGTTGACCGTCTGCCATTGATCCGTGCAGAACGCTCTGTTGCACTTCCACATGAGCTGGAATACTGGCTCACCGACAGACGTTCCCGCGATTGGTATGGAGGTCATGTGTTCAAATTTTCATTCAGCTTCTACCATCATGCCAGAAACGGAAATTCAGTTCCGGAAAGCTGGGAAAACTTTCGCTATATTATCGCGTGAGCAACAATATACATTTAAGAGAGCACAGCCTGAGAAGGCTGTGCTCTTTTTTATCTTTTTAACGGGGCCATATTTCAAGGATAAACAGGATTAGAATAACTCTGGACGCCAGCATGTATGGTGATTTTCGTATGGGCTGACGCGCAGACCATATTCCCCAGGAACTCATAAGCGCGATACTCCCCCAGAACATCCACAAGGGAATGCCTTCGGACGTAAAAGGAAAGGAGAGCGAGGGTAACCTTGTGTTTCCAACCCCAAGCAGAACAGTGGTCATATAGACGAACACAAGGAAAAGTAACTCAAAAAGCAGAGTTTGCAGCCAGAAATAATAGATGTGCAGCACTCGAAGCAGAATGACTGTGACCAGGATAAACAGGATACCAACGGATGAGAATGTTGCAGTGGTCCATCCAATGAGTGAAGTAGTTAGAGCATCTGTTTCCTGATAAAAGGTGTACATTGTCAATGCATACATAACGGGGCCAGCCATATAACTGGTAACAGCGATCCACAGATAGAACCAGAGCTTTTTTTTCATAATTGTATCCATCCTTTATTGTAATTAGGGTTAGAAAGGCTGCTATATCATATAAACAGCATCAGGAATGGATTTGTTGGGTTATCCGACAGAAGTCTCTGCAAGAAATCGACGTTTAACCGCCGTGAGAGCAACAACAAATAGACGTAATCCATACGGACAACCGACAGCGCGACCGATTTAAACATGTAAGATTGTATTATCGGATCAGTAGCAAGTGGCCTATCCCGATAAGCACATACGCTAATGTACGGTCCAGCCAAGGGTCGTTTTTTTATGCGGTGATTGCACACTTGCTCTGATCGGGTACTAAAGGGAGAACGAACATAACATTATTAAGTTGAATTTTATTTTTACACCAAAACGGAGAGTGCAGAACCAATCTGAAGAAGCGAAGTTGAAAGCTTTCTGCAAGAAAGCTACTTCGTAAGCATACTCTCGCCTTTAGCACCGGATTTTACCCTTGAACTAAGGGATCAAGAAAATCTGGGGATAAGAGCGATCGGAAGATGGTACTGCAATCGCAGTGACAAGGTGTAACATCTCTAGTTCAACTTATCTAACAGGAGGTTTTCGGATATGAAAACAGTATTGTATGTTCCACTGGATGATCGTCCAGCGAATCTGGATGACGTCGTTGTACAAGGAAAAGCAGCCGGTATCCACATCATTACACCGCACCTGGGTGACATTCAAAATCGTCTGGATTCCGAGAAAACGGTTGAAGGGTCTACGTTGCTTGGGACGTCTACGCCTACGTATGGGAAACCGTCCAACATTCATGATTTCATTTTGAAAAATGCCGCCAAAGTCGATGGATTCATCATCTCTTCGGATATGCTGGCTTATGGGGGGCTGATTGGCAGTCGTCAGCTTCGTGAAGATGGAGGCGGCATATATCCTGATTATGATCAGGACACCACACGTTTGCTTGATGTGATCAAAACCATTAAAGGGAAATATCCACGTAAACCGGTGTTTGTGATGGATACCATTATGCGACTCGCTACCACCTCTTTTGCAGATGGTCTCACATTGGATGCCTACAACGAATCACGTGCACTGATGCAGCAGCAGCGCCAGTCCTTTACGGAATTCGAGGATATTGTGAACGGGTATAACCTTTCTCCAGAGTCTACGGAATATGGGGAAACGACGTATTTTAATAAAGAACAGTACTACAACACCAGACAACATAAATTCAAAACGAATCTGTACATTCTGGATAAGCTTGCTCGCAAAGGATATATTGACTTCCTCGCTGTAGGCGTCGACGATGCGAATACGCAAGGCGTTCAGATTAACGAGATCAATTATGTGGAAGCACGAATCAATGAATGGCTCGGTGGGACGGATGGACAAAATCCCGATCGGGCGATCATCCTTCCAGATGCGGATGGCCTGGGTCACGCTCTGGTGGCACGTATGGCGAACCAACTGCTTCGTGGTGGGAAGAAGACGCGTTATGCAGTGAAATATTTTGGCCCTCATGGTTCCACGATTATCAATGCCTATGAATATATGAATGTGCATGAAAATGTGGTGCGTCATGTGGATATTGTTGGTGGTGTGGTTGTAGCGGATTCCGCTTATCCAAAATCTGATGTGGTAACGGATACAACTTCCGATGTGGAAAATGGAAATGAATTAACGAATGCTGCATCTGCCCTTGAAGCTTCTTCGTTTGATATGGCGTCTGAGCTGGATCGCATGACGAATCGTCATCCAGGCAAACCGGGTAAAAAACAGGTGGACATTGAGATTATTGCCATTACAGCGCTGGATCAGGTGCAGGCGGCAGTGGCGCAATTGACGAGTAATAGTGAGAAGGGGCTGCCTTCGGTGTTGATTGATTTTGTAGGAAAAGGTCCGGCCAACGTCGATGTAGCCGAAGCACTCCTGAACAGTCCGTATACGGGTCGGGTTCTGGGTTACAGTGCATGGAATACGCCGGGGAACAAAATCGGTATGGCTGTGGGTATGGGACAATCCCGTTATGCTCTGATTACAACAGAAACACATGCCCACGGGTTGCGAGATGCCATGAATGCACAGGGGTCATTGTTGTTCAAACGTTTCCTGAAAGATTACTACTATAAAGCAGTAGCGATTGCAGATATTCGTACGTATTCCAGAGCGCATGCGCTGTATACCAATGTGGCGACCCTTGCGGATCAGAATATGGTGTTGTTTAACTCGGAAGAAGATTATGCTCATCTGCAAACTTTACTCAGAGATCTGATGCAGACCCATACAGCAACGTTGGCAGGAAAACCAGCCTTTGCCCAAGGGGACGTAGCGATCAAACAAATCTGTAATGGCAAAGCAAACTATGCGGAGTATTGCAGTGCACTCCTGGAATATGCGAACCCTGATTTCATCTGGGGACGTGCGTTTGAGATTACGTTGAATCCGAAGGTTACGCTGAAATAAGGTACTGATGGAATGAGACGCGCTGAGTCGTCTTTTTTCCATCCCAGATACACCCTTATTCGCACCGAAGTCGTACGAATCACCATCTGCGCTAGGGATGAAAGGGTGTAAGATTGTATTATCGGATCAATAGCAAAGGACACACACCGAAAGCACATACGCTAATGTACAGATCGGCCACAAGGGGCCGGTCTTTTTGTTGCGGTGAATGGTGTCCAGCTTTGGCGCCGGTATATTTAGAGCTGAGTTAAAGGGGGAATTTGCTGCTGCAGCATTGTCGCTGCACAATGCGGGCAGATCGCACACTTGCAGCTGAAGGAGGTGAAATGAATGTGTCTATGAGTAGTGGGGTAAACAACACGGCCAGCACAGGGCAAGTGAGCAACGTCATCAGGCAAACGATTAAGCAGAAGCTGGAGGCTCTTGTCCCGGCATGGAATGGCCGAGTACAGGATATTCCTGCACCGGGAGAGGTATTAGCCGGACCTTGTGCCGTAATTGCTTTTGCAGAAGAAGTACCGAAGTCTGCTTGGGCGGGGTATAGGAGGATCATCAAAATCTCTCCCTATGCACGCCCCGAAGATGGAGGGGCTGAACAAGTGGAAGCATGGTCAGCAGCGCTGATGGAAGGACTGCATCAGGTCAGGCTGGAGGATGAAGAAGGCAGGGCATTTACCTGTATTTATCTGGGTTCCTCGGATTGTGATCGTGTGGATGCCAGTTCTGGACTGGTTACGCGCAGCCTGCGATTTGGGGTGTATGTTCCGGAAACGGTGGAATACACTCAGGCTGGAGCAACAGATTCGTGGATGGCTGCACTTCAGGGCTGGACACGAACCCAGCTCGGGCAGGAATGGTCCATATATGGGGATGTCTGGCCTGGTGGTTATAAGGCCAAGTCCATCCTGTGGCGATTGACGGGATGCAGCACAACCACCACAGGGACTTCTGCGCTGGAGATTCGTAAGCAATGGATTGGGCATGTACTGGCTGCGAATGTAGCAGATGTCCGTCAAACGGTCACACATCTGGTTGAACAACTGGCTGTGCAGCCCCGTATTGCTTTGACGGATACAGACGGTACGCGATATGTGACGCTGGATGAAGTTTCTGCCGACTTGCAGGCAGACGCCTATTTGAACGGACAGATTCGTCTGACGCTGCAGCAGCGTATTCGCCGTCCGGGTACGGATGTGCCATTGATCCGCGAGATTCACCATAGCAAAGGGATAGAGTAAGTGCTAGTCGAGAGGGACTCTAGATGGGGTTCCAGATGAGAAATTCAATATCATACGTTAGCTTCAAATTTATAGGTTCATAGGTTCATAGGTTCGTAGGTTCATAGGGACAAAAATTCATAGGTCAAAATTATAGTCCAAAGATCAGGTTCAACGAATTCAGTAGTCAAACAATGAGGTGAGATGGTTATGGCAAGCTCAGTGAAAAAAAACAAACAGGCTGCCACGCAATATACGCGGGCCGAGCTGATGAATCATGCAGAAGCCCTATTTGCCGTTAAGGCAGAGGTGCTGCATGGTGCGCTGTACGAAGCAGCGCAAGTGACGTTTTCCATTGAGGAAGCGAAGGAACGCATCAACCAATTTATGAAAGCGAAGGTGAAGGGATAATGGCAGGCGGAACTTGGGAGCAAACGAATCGTCCGGTACTTCCGGGCTTATATATGAATTTTCAGGCGGCAGCGTCATCGGCCATTCAGGCTGGTAATCGCGGGACGGTTGTTGTGCCGATAAAGGCCAACTGGGGTCCGGTAGGTACTTTTGTAGAAATTGGCAGTGAAGCTGCAATTGATCGTATTTTCTCGGCGCATGCCCTGGATAACGGGACAGCTTATACGTCCTTGAAGCTCGCCCTGCTAGGCGGACCGAAAAAACTGCTCGCTTATCGGGTAGCCGGGGAAACGGCGAAAGCAGCGACGCTTACGCTGAAAGACAGTAGTGATGCAGCCGTGCTGCAACTGGACGCCAAGTATCCGGGTGATAAAGGTAACGGCTTCTACGTCACCATTCAGCCGGGAGTAATTGATAATACAAAGCATGAAGTGCGCTTGTTTGAAGGCAACCGGATGCTGTATGCACTGCTGACTGCGGATATTTCGGCAGCGTCGCTGGCGAAAGAGATCAATGCGGATGAAAGCAACATTTGGATTAACGCTCAGGCGATTGGCGATGGTACAGGTGTCGTTGCAACCGTTGCGGGAGCGGCGTTCAAAGGTGGTGCAAGTGGCAACGATGGACTGACCAATGCGGAGTATATTGCCGTGCAGGGCGCGCTGGAAGGTGAGCAATTCGACGTATTGGCACTGGATCATGCGGCGGATGCGCCTTTGCTGGCGAGCTTTGCAGCATGGGTGAAACGTGTGCGCAGTGAGGGTAAACCTGTGATGGCTGTATTCGGCGGTTCTACGGCGGATGACACCTCTGCTACAGCAGCACAGAAGGCGGCGGCACGTTCACTCACGTTGAACCATGAGGGTGTAATCAATGTGGGTACGGGTGTGCGTCTGGGAGATGCGTTCTACAGCTCGGCGGAAACGTCTGCTTACGTCGCGGGTCTGATTGCCGGACAACGTCTGAATGAATCCACCACATACGCACCTTCTCCGTTCGATGACGTGACGCGTCGCTGGACTCGTGCAGAACAGGAGCAGGCGGTACAGAATGGCGTATTTATTTTCTTCCATGATGGACGTCAGGTAAAGGCGCTTCGCGGAGTGAATACACTCGTGACCCCTGCTGCAGGACAGAATAATGCATGGAAAAAAATCCGTTCTATTCGTGTGATGGATGCGATTAATACAGATTTGCAGCGCTCTGCTGAAGATACGTATATCGGCAAAGTAAACAATACGGAAGAGGGCCGTCAGGCGCTAATCGGTGCGATGAAAGCCTATCTGGCGCTGCTCGCACAGAGCAATGTCATTGAAGCTGAGGGATACGATGTCGTTCTCGATCCAGCGTATTATGGTGCTGCACCCATTCTCAAGCCAGAGGCAGATCAGGTATTTCTGCAATGGAATGTGAAGCTGACGGATGTCATGGAGCAGTTGTTTGGAACGTTTTACGTGCAATAAGGTTGTGTAGAAGGAAACTGTCTTTTAAAAGAGACGCCGATTCGTTGAATGGATGGTTTATACGATATTTTATAATCTCAAGGAGGAATTGTCATGTTGGATGCGTCAAGAGTCATTCTCGGTACCCATGGTCAGCTGCATATCGATGGTGTGTGGCAGACGAATATTAATAAGCTGGAGGCCAGCGTTGAAATTGAGAAGCGTGAGCTGAATCTGGTCGGCAACGACTGGAAAGTACACAAGAATGGTGCGAAAAAAGGAACAGGTACGATGACAGGTTACAAAGTCACTTCGGACATGATCCAGCGCGGCTTCACCAAGTTCCAAATTATCTCGAAGCTGGACGATCCAGAATCCTACGGACATGAGAGTGTCCTGTTGAAAGGTTGCATGGTGGACAAAATCCAACTTGCTAACTGGACAGCGGGTGAGGAAGTACCGGAGGAAACAAGTTTTACATTTGAAGGATTTGAATTGTTGAACCCGATTGTAGCGAACTAAGGATGGAATGACTTCGAACTTCTAAAAGACCTCGTAATGAAGCTTGTCTGATCAGGCGTATGTGCAACGAGACTTACAGAAATGGGAACACATGTAGGCCGAGAAATTCTCGGTCTCTTTGTTGTCCCAGCATATGGAGATGTTTTAACCCAATTGTGAAATGAGAAGGAGATCGCACCCCATGAGTATGAACGAGAATATGTCTGAAGAACAAATTTTGGATCAGTTGTTTGAAGCAGCAGAACGTCTGCCCGAAGAGAATGTACGCATTCAACGTTTGGATCTGTTGCTGACCCTGCGTGGATTGACGTCCTCCAAAGTGGATCAGATCCGCGAACGCTGTACGATTCGCAAGACGGTCAAAGGCCGCACCGAGGAAAAGGTGGATACCGAAACATTTAACGCCCTGCTGATCTCCGAAGCGACGGTGAAAATGAATGTACGCGGACTCGAACTGTCCGGTTGGGGAGACAACCGCATCACGGGTCGCATGAAGCTGTCCGGTGGGGAACAAGCGGTTCGCCGTATGCTGCTAGCAGGTGAACTGGATGCCGTAGGCGACAAGGTGCTGGAGCTGTCCGGCTTCGGTGTGGAGATTGAAGACCTAAAAAACTGATTCACTCCGGCGGGATGACTACGTTCTTATATCACATGTGGGTTCGTCATCATCTACGGCCCGGAGAATTTTGGTCTTTGCCACGCGGGGAGCGTTCGCTGTTGATTGCGTTCTCGGAAGAGGAAATGGCAGCGATAACCTCGCAAATGAATCGATAACTAAATCGGACAGGGGGTGAAAGAAATGGCAGAAATGATTGTGGGTTTGTCCAAATCCAATGCGGAAATGCGGACGACTATCCGGTATCTGGATCAGATCCAGCGTTCTACGGAACGACTGGGCAGAGTTCGCTATCAGAGTCTAATCAAGGTGAACAATGAGCTGAGAACAACCGGGCGCAGGCTGGAGAGTGTTTATAGCACGGCTGTGCGAATCAGCAGGCTGCGAATTACACCGACGATTGGGTTGATTGATAAGCTCAGTCCAGCATTGGATCGCGCTTTGGTAAAACTGAACAGTTTCCGAAATCAGATGGTGAAAGCATCAGGAACGGTATCTGTTGAGGTGAAGCAAAAGGTTGAAGTGGCGATGGGGAAAATGAACCCGGTGAGTGGGCCTTCTATGTCAGTTGTGATTGGGAGTAATAATACAACTATAAATAATGCAGCTAAAGAAGAAGATAAAAAGTGGTGGGAAAAAGCACTAGAATACACCAGCACTGGTTTAGATATTCTTAATAATGCTACTGATTTAGGTAAAAAGTTTAAAGAGTGGCGGTCTGATCGGAAATCTAAAAAGGATAAGGCTTCTAATCCCAGTAAGAGTACAGAAGTGGCGGAAGGTAAGATAGGTAAGAATCAAACTCGAAACAGTTCAAGAACAGGTAGTGACACATCAAGCAAACCGCCTGTCCGGAAAGTATCTGGTGGACGAGGGGGACGAAGGTTTGCTTCCAGAGCAGCTACTCCAACTCCTGCACCAACGCCAAGTGTGTCCCGAATTGATACAGACACATCTGAGCGTGCCTTTCAGGAAGCTAAAAAAATGGACAGAAACCGAAGAATTAGTGGTGGCAAAAAGTCAAATTTAGTATCAGGCTTGATGTCCAGTTCACCCATGGCGATGTCCAATCTCTTCTCGGGGGATGGCATGTTGGGCAAATGGGGTGGCGGTCTTGCGAAAGGTGCCGGTAAATTGATTCGTCCCATCAGTATGTTGGCAGATGTGGCGAATATAGCAACCGCTCCTCCCGAGGAGCGAGGCCGAGCGGTTGGTTCCATGATTGGCGGCACAGCAGGTACAGCGATTGGTAGCGCCATCGGTAGTGTTCTTTTGCCTGGCATCGGAACATGGGTTGGTGGTGCAGTAGGCGGTTGGGCTGGCAGTGCAGCAGGGGGATGGATTGGGGACAAATCCAAGGATATTGGAAAATTTATGTCCAACGCTACCGAGGGTGTGGGTAACGCATTGTCGGGTGCAGCGGATTACATCTCTGAGAAAACGAAAAACATCACCGATGGCATATCCAGTTTCTTCGGTTTTGGCTCGAAGAAGGAGGACAAGACCGTATCGGCGGCAACGGTCGCTTCAACGTCGCAAATAGCAACAGGTCCGCAGATGCCACCTGCCTATATTCCACCGGCACTGACAATGACGGGTCCAGAAGCATATATGAACAATAAGGTCGGCCAGTCTACATCTGCTGGTTTCATGGGAACAAGCGTGATGCAGTCCCAAGCCATGGGTCTAGGTAACGGAGCGCAAACTGCTGGAAAGGCCAATGGCAAATCATCCACGATGACGGTACAAATATCCGAAGACCAGATGAGCAGTCTGTCCGGTTACCTGAAGGATTTTAAAACCGAGACGACCAACCAGATTACCGTCAACGTACCACAAGGTGCTGTGCAGGTGACTGTCCGGGAGAACGCCATCGACTACGATGCCATCTCACATCAGGTTGGAATGAGATTTGCAGGCGAAGTGCGCCGTGCGATGGAAAATCGCAAAACCATTATGGCCTAAGCAGAAAGGAGGCCTGTCATGACTGTATTTGAAGATAACGTGGAAGGTGTCAAAATGGAATTTACCCTGATCGACGGGAAAACGAAGTTTCAATTTCCGGTGAAACCGGAAGAACTGACGATCTCCCGATCCAAGGGATACGAAACGATTAATATGTTGGAGTATGGTGAGTTTGATTTTGCGCAGGGGGAGAAGGTGAAGGAGATCACCTTCTCTTCTTTTTTTCCCAAAGAATATGATGCGTCCTATTGCATGTACGAGCCTTTGCCTGATCCGCTTGTAGCGATGAATATGCTGAATACGTTTCTGGTATCGAAAAAACCGCTTCGCTTCATCATTACCAACACGGGGGTGAACGTGCCCGTGTATCTGATCTCCCACAATACCACCTTCCGAGGCGGTGAGAGCGGGGATATTTACTTTGACATTACGCTGCGAACGTGGCGGGATTCCAAAGTGGAGAAGGTTGGCGGTACAACATCTGCGAGCAAGTCAGGTTCTCGTACGGATCTGAAAACGAGCAGCAAGACCTACACCGTCAAATCTGGGGATTCCCTGTCCAAAATAGCAAAGCTTGAGCTGGGCAGCAGTTCCAAATGGAACGAGATTTATAAGCTCAATGTGAAGACCATCGGCAGTGATCCGAACCGGATCAAGCCCGGACAAAAGCTGGTGATGCCATGACCTACAAGGTCATTGTCGACGACAAATATGACATCACGAAGCTGGTGGAGACGATTACGCTGAAGGATTCGCTCGACCAGATTGCATATCAGGCCAACATCCGGCTGGCGGTGTCTGCGTCTTCGGGTCTGCCTGCGATCTCACCGGGTATGGCGGTGCGGATCAGCGGGATTCCTTTTGGCGAAAAATCAATGGTCCACTTGCTGCACCCTGCGGTCATCTGGGAAGTGGAAAGCTCCAACAGCGGCACCAAGCGACTGTCCCTGACCGTCTACGACCGGATGATTTATCTGGAAAAATCAGAGGACGAGTTCCTGCTGCCGAAAGACCAAACTGCCACGCAGCGACTCAAAACGTATGCCAAGGAATGGAAAACTCCATACGCCGCGCTGCCGGATACCAAAACAAAGCTGAGCAAAGCGGTGTATCGGTCGCAGACGATTTTTTCGATGATGTTTGCCGATCTGAAGGAAACGGTGAAATCCGGTGGGGATATGTATCATCCGCGGATGACGCCCGGCGGGTTGCAGTTATTCAAGGTTGGCAGCAATGCGAAGGTGCACGAGCTGGATCGACTGATTGATCTGACCCAGATGCGTACGCTCGAAGGTGCGGTCACCAAAGTTAAAGTGATGGCGGCCTCGGAGTCCAGCAGCGGCAAAGAGGTTCCCTCCAAAGTGCTGGCGATTGAGCAGGAGGGTGTAGCCGAACTGGGCACGCTGCAAAAGCTCATCGAGGACGATCAGGTCAAAACAGCGGCGGCCGCTAAAAAGCTGGCGAAAAGCCGTCTGACGGGTATTCAGGAGACCTTTACCGTAACCGCACCGGATGTGAATACGATTCGTGCCGGAGACGCGGTGCTGCTCAAAGGGCTGAAACTGATCGTAATGTCGGTTAGCCGTGATCTGTCCGCTGGACCTGGAACGATGACGTTGGAGCTGGGTACTGTCGAGATGGTGAAAAGGAGGGTTTACCTTGAATAAAGATGATCCGTATGGGCATTTTGCCGAGGTCATGCGGGGGGCGATGAGCACACAAACCCGTCAGGCTGTGAGTGGCCTTGGCGCGGTGTTGGGTACGATGACTTCATCCGGCGTAAAGCTGGATGATTTCAAGCACGAAGTGCAGGACTATCTCGTGGCCGAGTTACCGGGCACGCTTGGGTTGCCGGAGCGCGAGGCTGCTGGCGCGATTTCCGGTATACCTGACGTGGCAAACGGCGGAACGACCGGCACGGGAAGGTTTCTTTTGCAAGAAGAGGAAGTGGAAGAAGCAGTGTGGTCTCTTGGTAAAGGATTGAAAGCTGGAGACCGTGTGCTGGCGATGCGGGTGAATGGCGGTAACGACATTGTGGTGCTGTGTAAGGTGGTGAGTGCGCATGCCTAGTTTGTTCCCGGAAACGGGTGTGGTATGGGGAGACGAGGAAGATCTGTCGGGGGCGGCTTCGGAAGAGGTGAGATTTGGACGGAGCTGGCGATTCGATTACGATGCGGGGGATTTTGTGCTGACTCCAAGTGGCAAAGTTGCTGCGGCGGGTGCGCATGAAGCCTGGGTGCAATGGTGCATTAAGGCCGTGAAAACGCCGCGGTACAGACATGTGATTTACTCCCGAAACTATGGATCGGAGCTGGATGAGTTGGTTGGTCAGGGTGACAGCCGGGGCGTGATGGAAAGTGAGATAACCCGGATGGTTACGGAGACGCTGCTGGCTGATCCGCGTACGGATGCGGTGGACCAGTTTACGTTCGATTGGAATCGGGAGCAGTGCATGTTCTCGTGTCGGGTGGCGAGTGTGCAGGAAGAGATGTTTATTCTGGAAAGTGAGGTGATCTGACGGGATGGCTGAGATTCCGCGTTATTTGGAGGACCAGACGGAGGAACAGATTATGCAGCGTATGCTGGATCGTCTGCCCGCGGATCTGGATAAGTCGGAGGGTTCGTTCTTGTGGGATGCGGAGGCTCCGGTTGCGTTTATGCTGTCTGAGGCGGCTTTGTGGGCGAAGGAATTACTGCGGCGCGGGTTTGCAAGTACGGCTGCGAGCAGTGATCCGAATTTTCGTTCGGAAGAGCTGGATCTGCGGGCGGGAGAGCATGGCCTTACGCGGCGGACTGCGGTGGCGGCACAAGGTTCGGTGAGGTTCGTAGGTGCGCCGGGGAAAGTGGTGCCTGCGGGAACGGTCGTGGCTACGCTCGCGGATGAAGTATCTGCTGAAGCTTCGCTCGAATATGAAACGGTGGGGCGTTTGGAACTGGATGCAGAGGGCTCCGGGGTGGTAGGCGTGCGAGCGCTTGTTGCCGGAAAAGAAAGTAATGTGCCTGCGGGCACGGTAACTGTGCTGTCTACACCTGTAAGTGGCGTAACTTCTGTCACGAACATTGATGTGATTAAAGGCGGTGCAGATATTGAGGCCGATACGGCGCTGCTGGAACGTTTTTATGCCAAAGTCCGCAACCAAGGAACGAGCGGCAACAAATCGCAATATGTGCAATGGGCCAGTGAAGTACCAGGTGTAGGTGCAACGCGTGTGATTCCGTTATGGCAGGGGCCAGGCACGGTGGGATTGTATTTGCTGGATACGGATAAACGTGCCGCGGGTAGCGATCTGGTAGCGGCGGTGCAGAAGTACGTAGACCCAACGCAGGATGGACAGGGGGAAGGCGTTGCGCCTGCTGGCCCGGTGGTGACTGTCATGCCCGCAGAGGAAGTGCCGATGAACATTAAGGTGAAGCTGACGCTGGCAAGTGATGCGACGTTGGCAGATGTACGGGCGTTGATCGAACGCGGAGTGATCGCATATTTGAAACAGTTGGCTTTTGCCGATCCGCTTGTGCGTTACACCCGTATTGCCGCGATTCTGCTTGATATTCCGCCGATTATCGACTATTCGGAGCTTACCGTAAATGGTGTGAGCGACCAAAATATCGAGATGACCGCGAGTCAGGTGGCCGTACTGGGGGCGGTGGATGTGCATGAGTAGTGTTGGGCAGATGGTGAGAGCGAAGTGCGGATGTGGAGGGAGCGGTAGTGTGGGACATCGGGAATGTTCTGACTATGCGGTATCTGGTTCAGCTGGAAATGAAGAGGAGTGCTTGGGTCGTGTGGTACGCCGCTCGGGAGCGCAGCTATTGAGTGAAGCTGTCTACGTTGATGCGAAAGGAAAGGAGGATGCCGGTCATGAGTGCACCTTCTGCTGTACATGTTGGACTGACGAGTGAAAAAGGGCGGGAGCTGTTCTCGTATTTGCCGAGCTATTATGAGACTTCACGTGTGATGCAGGCGGATATGCAGTCCAAAGGAACCGAGATGGATCAGCTTTATCAGGCGCTGGATGAGACGTTGGATCAGTTTTTTGTCCGCACGGCAACGTGGGGATTGGATTTCTGGGAGCAGGAGCTTGGCATTGAGACGGATCGTCTCAAACCTGTGGATCAGCGGCGTGCGGTGGTCGAAGCGAAGCTGCGTGGTGCCGGAAAGTTTTCAGGGAGATTGGTTGCGAACGTGGCTGAGGCTTACGCCGGGGGCAAGGTGGATGTAAAGTTTCAACCGGAAGCGTGGAGCTTTACGGTGAGATTTGTGGACACGATGGGCATTCCGCCCAATATTGACGATCTCAAACGCGCAATTGATGAATTGAAACCGGCCCATATGGCCGTGGAATATAAATATCGTTATCTGGTCTGGGATGATCTGGACGACAAACAGATGACATGGGACGAACTCGATACCGCGTCCTTGACGTGGAATGAACTGGAGGTGTGGGCGTAATGCCAAAAGAAACAGATCGACTGAAATTGCCTCTTCCCTTGGGGAACGAGAACGTTACCCGTGAGAGTATTAATGGGGTTTTTGAAAAGATTGATGCAGGAGTTGCGACGAAGGCCGAGCTGGATACGCTTCGTGAAGCGGTGAGCAAGATGGATATTCCCGATGCGTCTTTGACTCAAAAAGGGAAGGTGCAATTGTCAAGCAAGACGGATGGTACATCCGAGACGGTGGCAGCGACGGAGAAGGCGGTTAGGGATGCGAGTGTTGCGGCTATAAGTGTAGCGACTACGGATGCAACAACAAAAGCTAATGCGGCGGTAGCGTCTATTATCAGCTTGGATTCGTCTAATCTTGTTCAAAATTCGTCCGCAAATTTAGGGTTTTACGGGTGGAGTGACTATGGGTCAGCTCCATGGTCAGTGACCGCTGGTACTAACTTTAGAACGCTGAAGTATTTTCAAGTGACAGGAGCTGTGGCGGCTAATTCTTATGCAGTTCTTGATTCCAACGTAATCAATGTCATCGCTGGGACATATAACTTACAAGCAATGTTTTATACATTAGGAATGACAACGGGAGTTTTGTTTATTGAAGTTAAAAATGCCAGTGATGATATAACAATCAATTCTCTTGTCGCCGACTCTAATTCCAATTGGCATCGGAAGTCGAAAACAGTAACTATTCCTTCCGGTGTAACATCGGTAAAACTTCGTCTAGTTGTAGCGGGTGGAGCATCTGGGGTTCCCGGGAGTGTTAAAGCTATTTCAAGGATTAAATTTTCAGCGGGTGCGGTGGATGTGCCGTACACTGCAGAAGCTGATGACCTTGCATTGTTCGAAAAAGGGCAGGCGGAATTGAGATGGGGTTCAATTAATGATGCAAGCGAGGCAACAATCTTTTTTAAAGGAACATCACCGAGCAACAATACAACCAACAAAGTGGTTTACACTGTCCCTACAGCTAAGAAGATTGTTATTAAATCAATAGTTATTTGTAATCCACAAACAATTGACGTTACTTTTTCAATAAAAATCGGCAATGTTTGGTTTGC
The DNA here is from genome assembly GCF_013401555.1 of Paenibacillus sp. E222. NCBI lineage: Bacteria > Bacillati > Bacillota > Bacilli > Caryophanales > Paenibacillaceae > Paenibacillus > Paenibacillus sp. E222. Next base: position 7,181,197 of record NZ_CP058552.1, on the reverse strand, counting down.
ATATGAACACGCGATAAAAACGAATGACACTATTATTTTTCCTGTTGCCGACCAGGTTTTGCATGAAGGGCGTACAATCGAACTTTCTGGTACTGGGCCGTCATTAAACTATAGAATATCTGGGGAATTGATGAACAACACAACTCTTTATAAGTCGGACGTGTCTAGGGCGGGTATGGCAACATCAAGCACAGCTTTTTACCCGACCGGGACGCGTGTTATCCTGAAATCAATTGCCTTCTGCAACCCTACAGCAAATGAAGCTGCCATAACTGTTCTTGTGGGCGGCGTCCATATCATTTCCGGCAAAAAAATAAAACCTTATGACACTGTAATCGTTCCGTTTGCAAACGTTATAAAGGAGTCTAACGAAGGTATATCAGGACTCAGCACAGTCGCAGGTGTTACTTACCACCTGAACGCGGAGGTGATTTGATGTCTAAAATTGATGCTTACTCATTGGATAATTACGCGATTGACGGTCCAGTTGTGCCGGAAAACTTCTTCATAAAGCCCGCCGTTTGGTCGGGGGTATCCACTACACTGAATTTCACTTATTCAGACGGTAGTCAATCCCTTGCTATCCAATACTTTACTTGTGACTTTAGCGACCTTAAACTTTCCAAACCTCCAAGAATGATTTTTATAATTAGAAACTTGGATAACATTATTTACACCCGGAATTTTATAACGAGCTACTTGGAAGGGATGAAATACAACGGTATTCAAATATTTGCAACCAATTATACAGGGGCTTCATTAAGGATATCCCCTAACGCATATGTGACTGCATCGGGATGTAGGCTCGCGGGTTCGAATGACAGTTACGGATTTACCGCAACGCCAGAAGCGTATGCGTATATTATTCCATAAATGATCAGACAGAGAGATGGAAAAATGAGTATAGGAGACATGTTGTAACCCTTACTACGCTTTATAATCAAAGGGAATCTAGAAAAAGGTGTGACATTGTGGGTAGATACCGGCTAAACCGTATACTTATTGTGATGGTACATAGTGAAAAAAACGTAAACACTATAAGTATAAATGTTGGATAACAGGAAGTTGCTAACGGGTTCAGTAGGGTAAATAATTCATTCCGCGAGGATAATATCTATGAAATAAGACCATATGAGAAACGCTTCATCTTGAGAAGTAGCTTGTTGTCATGGAGTGAGAAAGTTCGAAACCTTTTTTGAGGGAGGTGAAACCATGGAACGATGGGACACCCTATGGAAATGGCTCCTCGCCTTAATAACCAGCTCAGCAACCTATTTCTTCGGAGGCTGGTCAGGGGTACTAGGCGTACTGCTCGTATTCGTCATTCTCGACTACCTTACCGGCATCGCGGCAGCGGGAATGAGCGGCAGGTTAGAGAGTAATGTCGGGATGTTTGGCATCGCCCGAAAGGTATTTATTTTTGCAATGGTATCGGTGGCTCATCTGGTGGACGGTGTTCTGGGAGACGGACATTTGTTCAGGGATGCGGTCGCCTTTTTTTATATCGCAAATGAGTTGTTGTCCATTATTGAAAATGGGGGCAAGCTGGGAGCACCAATTCCACCTGCGATCCGGCAGGCGATTGAAGTGCTCAAGGGTAAGGGAGGAGACGGGGGGATTACCGACAAGTATACTCCTGATTCCAGAGAATCTTTTGTACAGTCAGATGATAAGGATATCGACAAACAGACCAGAGATGAAACGAAGTAAAGAACATTCATTCATTCAAATGTGCCCTTTATTAAGAGAGGGAGAGAAAATATTTGAATCGATAGTCTGATTCATTGGCTACAAGTAGTGAAGGAGACGGAATCGATTCTGAAGAAGCGGTAGCGGTCGCCTTTGTCTCTGAATTTCTAACCTTTAAGAAAATCAATCAAGAAGATTTGGAGACAACAGCGATCGGAAGAACGATCCGTATCTGGAACGGTCACGTACCGACTCGGTATCTTTTCCTTAGTGAGTTAATGGATACCTAGTAGTCTACCAACAGACGACATAGAATATGAAGCCCTTATATAGCCATATGTGACATACACTCTAGCAATCCAAATTCAGCTTTTACCAACATCAGGGACACGCACACAAGCAACCCCTGCCCCCCAAGCATTAACTATATACAAACGGCAATTTGCCGCATAAAGGGTGTGAGAAACATGCAAACGAGAAGCTCGGGCAACACGCAGGGCATTGACGTCTCCCGTTATCAAGGCACGATCGATTGGGCCAAAGTGAAGGCAAGCGGCATGACATTTGTGTTCATCAAAGCCACGGAAGGGCAGACGTATACCGATCCGAACTTTCAGAAAAATGTAACCGGCGCACTGGCGGCAGGCATGCTGGTCGGAACGTACCATTTTTTCCGCGCAACGACTACTGATGGTGCGAAGGCTGAAGCGGCGCATTATGCCAATACACTGCAAAAAGTAGGAGGCGCCAAGGCACTGCAATTACCTCCTGTCATGGACTATGAGAACAACCCTGGTAACCTGAGCAAAGCTCAGATCAACACGGTAGCTAAGGCTTTTTTAACGGAATTGCAACGTCTCAAGGGTGTGAAACCGATCATATACACGGGCAATTCATTTGCCGGGAATTTTGATACATCACTCAGCTCATACGATCTATGGATCGCACGTTACAGCAACACCCGTGTACCAGATGACCAGCCTGCCTGGAAACGTTGGACGTTCTGGCAGTATACGGACTCGGGCAAGGTGAACGGGATCAGCGGCAACGTGGATATTAATGAGTTCCAAGGATCGGCAGCGGAATTGAGAGCAAGATATGCAACAGCAACACCAAAGCCGCCAGAGCCATCCGAACCGACCAATCCCACGAATCCAACCGAACCACCGAAAGGGGGCGAACCGATGACAGCCGAAGAGAAAGCAGCGTTTGATGCGCTGAAATCCCAGGTCGATAAACTGCAGGCGCGCCAGCAGATGGAAGTTCCAGTCTGGGCAAAAGCTGCCGTGGACGCAGCGCTGGCATATGACACCAAAAATCCGCTGTTCAGCATCGATAGTGGGGCGAGTTATGATTTTTACCGTTTTATCACGGTCATGTACCGCAGAGGTTTATTCAAAAAATAAGCTGACATAACTTAAAATATAAGTTAGACCTAGTTTTAAAAGAGAGAACACAACAAGGGACACACGACGCATTTTGTCGAACGGTGTTCCTTTTTTGTGTTTTATGTAAATGATATTAACATATATAATAAAGTTGAAGACTTATGTCCGTAAATCTCTTGTCTAATTGATGAATGTGATGTAAAGTAAGTTACACGAAATCGATTTTCACCACTGTTTATTTATACAATCCTCCTCATCATGACAAGACTTTAACATCAAAAGTTATTGTAATGTCTCCCTGTTGTAAAATCCAGCATCTCTTGATCAATTTCACAACGTATTGAAGTAATCCAATCCAACCTGCTTGAGAAACCACTTAAATGTTCTGTTTACCAAATTTCTGTTCCGGCTAATCGCCATCATTAGACGTTGCCAATTACATTTTAGCCATGACGTTTAACTCGTAGTCAAACCCTAAGCCAAGCCTTTAGCCAAACTGCATACCAAATTCCATACCAAATTCCATACCAAACAACACTACCGTTCTCTCTAAATCAGCCTTATTAAGCCGCCACCAAGTCGATACCATTCTGCTGTTGCTTATTGACCTAAGTTCAATTATCACGCAACGAGCACAGGTAATTCATAACTCGCCACATCATCCGAAAATAACTAACAAAATGTGTACGGTTACATCCCGTTTTACACTTCATATATACGATTTAACATATCCGGATTTACAACACAGGTATCAAAGGCATCTAAAGCCTTTCATATGATACAAGGCACCAAACCGATCGATTGTAATCATTGGAGTTTTTTCACGCCAGTATCACACACATTATGAGACAGGGAAGGGTGTTGTACGTATGCGAATGAGAAAAAAATGGTTATCCGGGGTCATGGCCATGGCTATGAGCACAGTGTTGATTCTATCGGGCTGCTCTAGCACCAGTAACGAGGGTACAGGCAATTCCCCCGCTCCGGCAGAAGGTAGCGAGCCTCCGGCAGAAGTGGCAGCACAGGATACGATGATTATGGGACGCGGTGGAGATTCCGTGGCACTGGACCCGGCAATTGTGACGGATGGGGAGTCGCTGAAGATTGGCCATCAGGTATTCGACTCATTGCTGGACTACAAAGAAGGTGGAACCGAGGTTGTTCCTGGACTGGCTGAGAGCTGGGAGATTTCGGCGGATGGACTCAAGTATGACTTCAAGCTGAAGTCCGGCGTGAAATTCCACGATGGTACCGACTTCAACGCAGACGCTGTGGTGTTCAACTTCAACCGATGGAGTGATCCGGCCAGTGAATATAAATTCGAGGGAGATTCCTTCGACTATTATGACTCCATGTTTGGTCCGGAAGACGGACGTGTGATTAAGGAAGTGAAGGCGATTGACGAGACAACGGTCGAGTTCACCCTGAACCAGCCACAAGCGCCTTTCCTGCAAAACATTGCGATGACGCCATTTGGTATTGCAAGTCCAACTGCGATTCAGGAGAAAAAGGAAAATTTCAAGAGCGAGCCCGTAGGCACAGGCCCATTTGTATTCAAAGAGTGGAAGCGGAACGACTCCATCACCCTGGAGAAGAATCCGAATTATTGGAAAGAGGGACTGCCGAAGCTAAACAAAGTGATTGTGCGCTCCATTCCGGATAACACGGCTCGCTTCAATGCGCTGCAAAACGGCGAGATTGATATCATGGAAGACTTGAACCCTGACGATCTGTCCATCCTTGAGGGGAATAGCGAGCTGCAAAAAATCGAGCGTCCACCATTTAACGTGTCATACATTGGTTTCAACTTTAAGAAAAAACCGTTTGATAACGTGAAAGTAAGACAAGCCCTCAACCATGCGGTAAACAAACAGGGCATTATTGATGCTTTTTTTGCGGGACAAGCGCAGCCAGCGGTGAACCCGATGCCGCCAACACTGTGGGGGTATAACGACAGTATTGAGGACTATGCTTATGATCTGGAAAAAGCAAAAGCATTGCTTGCCGAAGCCGGCTACCCTGACGGATTGCCTGATCCGGTAACATTCTATGCCATGCCAGTATCCCGGCCGTATATGCCTGACGGCAAGAAGGTTGCCGAAGCGATCCAGGCCGATTTTGAGAAAATCGGAGTGACCGTCAACATTGAATCACCAGAGTGGGCAACGTATCTGGATGATGCCAAAGCCGGGGAGAAAGACGATATTTACATGCTCGGCTGGACCGGTGATAACGGTGACCCGGATAACTTCCTGTACACGCTGCTCGATAAGGATGCAATCCCGGGCAACAACCGCAGCTTCTACGTAAACGAAGAACTGCATACGTTGCTGACGAGTGCGCAGAAAGAAACGGATCAGGACAAACGTGCGGAACTGTACAAGCAAGCGCAAGTGATTATTAAGCAAGATGCTCCATGGATTCCACTGGTGCACACCACGCCTATTCTGGCAGGTAAAGCGAACCTGAAGGATTTCGTACCGTCCCCATTAGGCACGGAATCCTATGCCAATGCCTACTTTGAATAACTTATATACGAGCTGACTTAGTATTAACAGGATTCATTAGTTACAAAGCGCTGGCGTATACGCAATGCTTGGCAGAACCCACATCAGGATGTAACGATCTAAAGCATGCATGTCTGCCAGCGCTTTTTATACGTTAAAGGCAGGTGAATGAGGAGTGAACAGTTACATCGTCAAACGTATACTCGTGTTACTGCCCGTACTGCTGGGCATGACCCTGATCGTCTTTTCCATTATCCATGCCATTCCGGGTGATCCGGCCGAGACCATACTCGGGCAAAAGGCAACCGAACAATCCAAGCAAGCTCTGCGTGACCAGCTCGGACTGGACAAACCCTGGTTTCAACAATATTTTGCTTATCTGGGCGATCTGTTTAAGGGAGATCTGGGCACATCCATCCGCACCAAGGTTCCCATTGCCCAGGAAATTGTGCCCTATCTGACAGCGACCCTCGAATTAACGATGGCGAGTATGCTGTTTGCGATCATTATTGGCGTGAATGCCGGGATTGTCAGTGCGTGGAAACATAACTCGTGGTTCGATTACTGCTGTATGGTCATAGCATTGGTGGGTGTATCGATGCCAATCTTCTGGCTTGGGCTGATGGAGCAGTGGCTGTTTGCGAATAAACTGCACTGGTTGCCGTCCATCGGCAGGATGAATGCACGTGATCCGGTTGAAGCCATTACGGGCTTGTATGTGCTCGATACGATGATTGCCGGACGTTGGGATCAGCTGTGGACGGTTACGAAACATTTGCTGCTGCCAAGTATCGCGCTCGGCACGATTCCGATGGCGGTTATTGCCCGGATGACGCGTTCCAGTATGCTCGAAGTAATGAGTTCGGACTATATCCGAACCGCGAAGGCAAAGGGACTCGGCCCGTTTTTCGTCGTATATGGACATGCGTTGAAAAATGCGTTTATTCCCGTGCTCACCGTCATCGGCATACAGACCGGATCTTTGCTGGGGGGAGCCGTGCTGACGGAAACGATCTTTGCTTGGCCCGGTGTCGGTCGCTATATATATGAAGCAATTAGTTCGCGCGACTATCCGGTGATCCAGAGCGGCATCCTGATTGTGGCCTTCTTCTTCGTAGTGATTAATCTGATTGTAGACTTACTGTACGCCGTATTCGATCCTCGCATTAGTTATAAATGAGTATGAACAGAAGGGAGACGCCGCATGGCCAAATTATCGACCAATACGGGAGCTTCCATTGACGCCGCGTCGGCACCTGCATCGGGTCCGTGGCGGGAAGCCTGGAGAACGTTTCGGAAAAATCGGCTTGCGCTGGCAGGCTTGATTATTATCGTTTTTTTCATCCTGCTGGCCTTTGCTGCCCCGTATATTGCCCCGTATGATTACAAAGAGCAGGTGCTTACGGATCGTCTGCAGGCCCCTTCGGCAGAGCATTGGTTTGGTACCGATGATCTGGGGCGTGACGTATTTTCCAGAGTGCTGCATGGAGCGCGCATTTCATTGTGGGTGGGTTTCTTTTCTGTTATTGGCTCTATTATTGCGGGCGCATTGCTCGGTCTGATTGCAGGATATTATGGAAAATGGGCTGATATGCTCATCTCGCGTTTGTTCGATATCCTGCTCGCTTTCCCTGCTATCCTGTTGGCAATCGCCATTGTGGCGATTCTCGGCCCGTCTTTGCAAAATGCACTACTCGCGATAGCGATCGTGAACATCCCGACCTACGGACGACTGGTGCGTTCAAGGGTACTTAGCTTGAGACAGGAGGAATTCATTACGTCAGCGCGTACGCTGGGGGCTGGCAATATGCGAATTCTGTTCCGGCACATCTTGCCCAATAGTCTCACCCCGCTCATCGTACAAGGCACACTGGGGATTGGAACAGCGATTATTGAAGCGGCTGCACTTGGATTCCTCGGCATGGGTGCCCAACCACCTGACCCGGAATGGGGCAAAATGCTGTCGGATTCCCGCCAGTTTCTGCAAAAAGCGCCGTGGACGCTTATTTTCCCCGGACTTTCCATCATGTTCACCGTGCTTGGTTTCAACTTGCTCGGGGACGGTTTGCGCGATACCCTTGATCCAAAGATGGCCAAAAAGTAGAGGTTTGCATCTCCAACCGTACCCTGCAACCGTAACCGTAACCTAAATGTATAACCGACCTCTGTAACTCTAACTTTTGCTGTAACGCAGCTTGAACGCCAACGCTAAATGTAAGTGTAATTTGTAGCTGTAATCCAACTTCTGTTCCAAATCTAACGAACTTAGGAAGCCTTATTCTGCGATTTACTGCCCATCTCCCAGTCTAACGACTTTCAAACACGCTATTTTACGAAAAACCTGCGGAAAGTCTCCAAAGGTCAACTAAAGGTAAGAAATAGCGTGTCTACGATTTGTTAGAATATGAAAACATCTTAAAGGGACCAATTAACGTCAGTGAGGTTCCTTAGCGTGGGCTTGCCATTATCAACCGCCCCTAAGTTAGTCAACCAGTGCGCCTGTTGCTACACAGCAAGGTGGATGACCCTTCAAAATACATTAGAGGGGAACGATGTGATACTAGCTACTCTTCCAACATACTTATTACAATCTGTCTCCAAGCCGGTTCGAACTTTGGTTCGAGGCGGCTTTTGTGTTGCATGATGTATTGAGCTAAAATGGTTAGAGATGTGCAAAACTTGAAGTGTTATTCGATGATTTTGTTAAAATAACCGCCATCGTATTGACACCCAATTTTCCCATATGTTATATAAAAGGAAGGGTTTAGCACTCCGATCATCAGAGTGCTAACAAATGATGTTTTTACTGCACGACTACATATGGAATGATTGTGTTTTTGAATATGGATTAAGTTAACTTTGAATAGGACATGAGAGTGGAATGAGCCAGAAAAAGCCTGGTACGCGAAAGAATGATCAATAGATTTTCAATTGATTAAAATCTCAATGTTTAAAATCAGTTGGTGAATGGTTCGGCAATAGTGAAGGGGACGAAATCGATTCTGTAGAAGCGAAGCGTTCGCCTTTATCCCCTAATTTCTCCCTTTTTAAAAGGAGATCAAGGAAATTAGGGGATAACAGCGATCGAAAGAACGATTCGTAACCGGAACGGCTAGACCGCACAAAATCATGCGCTTATTTTAAATGAGGAATAGAGTGAATCAAAAAAATCTAGGGATCAAAGCGATTGAAGGCTTTTCTAGTAACGTAACATTCTGCATGGGAGTATTCAAAGGTTTACTTTCTATATTTAACCCAATCATTCTATCCCCAATTTGAAAGGAGACACCCATTCATGGCTAAAAAAGAATTCCAGGCTGAATCCAAACGCTTGCTGGATATGATGATCAACTCCATTTACACCCAAAGAGAAATCTTTTTGAGAGAACTGATCTCCAACTCCAGCGACGCCATTGACAAAATATATTACAAAGCACTGACGGACGACACACTAGTTTTCAACAAAGAGGACTACTACATCAAGCTTACCATCGACAAAGAGAACCGTACGCTCACGCTCACTGATACAGGAATCGGGATGACCCAGGAAGAGCTGGAGAACAATCTGGGGGTTATCGCAAAAAGCGGCTCGCTGGCGTTCAAGAAAGAGAATGAAGCCAAAGACGGACACAACATCATCGGACAATTCGGGGTTGGTTTCTACTCCGCATTTATGGTGGCGGACAAGTTGACGGTAACCAGTAAAACGCTGGGCAGCGACGAAGCATGGAAATGGGAATCCGAAGGCGCGGACGGGTACACGATCTCTCCAGCAGAGAAAGATTCCGTGGGTACGGAAATCGTCCTGACGATTAAACAAAATACCGAAGAAGATTCGTATGACGAATTTTTGGAAGAGTACCGCCTGAGATCCATCATCAAGAAATACTCCGACTTTATCCGCTACCCGATCAAGATGGATGTGACAGGTCAGCGTGCAAAAGAGGGTACAGAGAACGAATTCGAAGAGTACAAAGAAGAACAAACCGTGAACAGCATGGTGCCGATCTGGCGTAAAAATAAAAGCGAACTGACCGAAGAAGATTACAACAACTTCTATATGGAAAAACGCTACGGTTTTGACAAACCGCTCAAACATCTGCACATCAGCGCGGATGGCGCAGTGGTATACAATGCAATCCTGTTTATCCCGGAGAACACACCGTTTGATTATTATACAAAAGAGTATGAAAAAGGCCTTGAACTGTACTCTAACGGTGTATTGATCATGGACAAATGCGGTGATTTGCTGCCAGATTACTTCGGATTTGTAAAAGGTATGGTGGATTCGGAAGATCTGTCCTTGAACATTTCCCGTGAAATGCTGCAACACGACCGTCAGCTCAGTCTGATCGCGAAGAACATCAAAAACAAGATCAAGAGCCAACTGCAAAGCTTGCTCAAGGACGAGCGTGAGAATTACGAGAAATTCTATCAAGCATTTGGCCGTCAGTTGAAGTATGGCGTATACAGCGACTATGGCGTGAACAAAGACACCCTGCAGGATCTGCTCTTGTTCTCGTCTTCCAAAGAGAAGAAGCTGGTGAGCCTGGACGAATACGTTTCCAGAATGCCGGAAGATCAGAAGTACATTTACTACGCATCGGGTGAATCCATTGAGCGGATTGAGAAGCTGCCGCAGATCGAGGGTGTACTCGATAAAGGTTATGAAGTCTTGTACTTCACCGACGACATCGATGAGTTTGCAATCAAGATGATCACGAATTACAAAGAAAAAGAATTCAAATCCATCTCCAGTGGTGACCTGGGCATCGAGGACAGTGCAGATAAAGAAGAGACGGACGCACAGGACAACGACAACAAAGAGTTGTTCGAAGCGATGCAAGCACAGCTCGGCGGCAAAGTAAAAGCTGTTAAAGCTTCCAAACGCCTCAGAAGCCACCCGGTATGTTTGTCCACCGAAGGTGAGCTGACGATTGAGATGGAGAAAATCCTGAAAGCTATGCCGAACAGTGAAAATGTACAGGCGGACAAAGTGCTGGAGATCAACGTAAATCACGATGTCTTCAAATCCTTGAAAGACGCATTTGCACAGGATAAAGAAAAACTGAGCCTTTACACAAGCTTGCTGTATCATCAAGCATTGCTGATTGAAGGACTGCCAATTCAAGACCCGGTTGAGTTCACCAACGATATCTGCAAGGTTATGGTTTAAAATCCGCAATACTGCAGTGATATAACGGTGTAACAAGAAAGCTAGGTTACAACATTTTACGTAACGTAAGGGTTTAAGGTACGGTAGAGTTCTTTCTGTAACCTGCAACGGCCTAACCCTTGCAACCACCATCTGCACTCCGACAGGGTATTTCCTTCCTGTCGGATTTTTTACTGTAGACATCAGGATTTGTTAATAAAAACAGCGGAAGTAGTGAAGAGGCGGATGATACTGGAGAGAACAGCGATATTTCATGTATTTGAATTGTCCGAATATGAACTTTCATAGAGGAACTGTCGCATCTCATTTTACAATTCGTGATAATAACAAAGTGAGGCTATGTAGGTAGGTCATGTGTTATGGATAGTGGTTCTTACTGATGCAATTTTTTGAAAATGAATAAAACTATTTTTACAGAAAAATTTCTTTGGTATTGATACATACTATCCTCAGTGATACAATTTGTATCAAAAGCGATATTGAGAGGTGAAAGTATATTAAAGTATTATCCGCCCCTAAACCTTTTGATAATTATTTTAAAATATGGGCCATTGTTTTACCTATAAATTCTTGGGTTTTAATGCCTTCAAATCCAGGAACAACGCCTGGGCTACTTTTATCCTTGTTATCAGTTGTTTTTGTGCTTTTATTTGCTATTAGTCTAAAATTCAAAAACAATATGGAAGTTAAACAGGTAACCAATTATTTTTATAGAGACTTAATTATTTTTGTTTACGTGTTAACGTTATTTAACGCCTTAGCACAATTAACTGTCTTATTCAAAATGAATGGAGGATATGACTACAATTTCGTACACAATGTTATATTAGTTAACGAAAATGGGCATGTTTTTTTAAGATCGAGCCTATTTACTCAATCCATTTATCTTATTGCTGCTTCAATAATTTGCTTTTACACTAAGTACTTTTACAAGAAGGAGTGGAATAAGTACATATTCATAGGCACTTCTATATTTCTTATTTATGGGTTTTACGAATGGTTTTATTATTTACTATTTGGAACAACTGGAGACTTTTTAAGTAACAGAGTATTTGCTTTAGATATTAACGGTAATCCTAGATTGGGGAGCATGAGTCAGAGAACTGATGCTTTTGGAATAGATACACTCAGGATGAAGAGTCTAACAGGAGAGCCAAGCGCTTTCGCGCTAACTGTATTACCTCTCTGGATATTCGCAATACATTTACGCAAACCTTTATTCCACATTCCCATGCTAATAGCATTAATTTTATCGACCTCTTCAACCGCATTTTTAGGAATATTAATTTATTTCATGTATAGAGTTTTGCGTTATCATTTAAGAGATAGGTATTGTCAAATACTAATATATTTCTCCGCAATTTTAGCTATCCTAAATTATAAAAGGATTGCTTCCGTTCTTGAATTCTTACTATTTAATAAGATTGATTCCCACTCTGGAATTCAAAGATCCTCTTCTATGTTCAAACATCTGGAATATTTTTCACATATGCCATTTTTCAACAAGTTGTTCGGGGTTGGATTTGGATATGTTCGCTCAACTGATTTTTTCTCTACGTTATTGGTTAATAGTGGTATTATTGGATTTATTTTATTTAGTATATTTTTCTTATATCCAATGTTTAAATTAAAGAAAAGTTATTTTAATGATGGTCTTAAAATTTCTTTGCTAATAATTTATGTATCCTTAATGATATCCGTCCCGGAATTTTCGTACTTGACTACATGGTTGTTTTTGGGGATAAGTTACAATCAGCTAGCGAGAGAAAAAAAATCACCCCTTCTTCACAACTTGAATCTCGCAAAATTTCAATCATCAAAAGTAATGTGAGGATGTCGGAACTTAGAATTAAATGTTCGGTAAAGTAGATTTCTCATTCTTTGAGGGATACTTTATCGAACTTTTTTTTGAATAGAATTTAATCAATGGGATACGTTGTACTTATTAACTCAACTTTCGCACCTAGAATATTATCTTAAACCCTTAGGGGCGTATGTAAGAATTCAGTACAGCAACTCCTATTGACAAAAAACACCTCAAAATTTGAGTGAATTATAATGTCATTTTATATCATTATCATTTAGGTGCACGGATGATAGTCTGGCAGGGTATAATAAGAGAAGACGACTGTGTATCACAAGTTGATGTGAGAAGAGATGACAATCGCAGACAGGTTTTGCTTTTCGAAACTGCAGAATATGTGTATAATCACTCAAAATAGAGACAGTCGGCTAGGAGTGATCAACATGCAATGGAACGATCTGAGAGAACATAGACAATACCCTGAACTAACGAAACTGGATGGGGCTCGTGCAGCCTATGAGCGCGACTATTCCAGACTGATACATTCACCAACCTTTCGTCGGCTGCAAGGCAAATCGCAGGTATTTGGCGCAGGAACAGGCGATTATTATCGCACACGATTGACCCACTCCCTGGAGGTGGCGCAGATTGCACGAGAAGCAGCAAGAAGCTTGCTGCGTCGCTACCCGGAGGTAGAATTGAACCAGGCGGACAGTCCCGGACTGATTATTGATTCGGAAGTGGTGGAGTGTGCCGCGATTGCGCATGACTTCGGTCACCCGCCTTTTGGGCATAAAGGTGAAGAAGTGCTGGATGGCATCCTCGATGGTCTCATTAACACAGAGGTCAAGAAAATCATGAAGAAAAATCGCGGGGCCAAATCACCTCAACCGGAAGCGGAGATTCGTGCAGAGCTCAAGCGGAAGTACGAGCATTTTGAAGGCAACGCGCATAACTTCCGTCTCATTATGTTTCTGGAAAAACGGGAAGATATCGATGGGCTGAACCTGTCGGATGCGGTGCTGCTCGGCATCAACAAGTATCCGTATCCCGGCACGGAGAGCAAGAAAGGCATGTACCATCATGAATGGCAGTATATCCGCGAGATTCGCAATCGTTGGGACATTCCTGCTGGCAAAAAGACGCTTGAAGCACAGCTGATGGACCTCTGCGACGATATTGCGTATTCCGCACATGATCTGGAAGATGGCATCAAAGCAGGCAAAATCGAAGTACACGAGCATTTCCTGCAAGATCCGCATATCAATCGATTGATTGTGGATAAGATTACGACGCTGGAGGATCTGTTCTGGAACGGATGGACAAGGGAAGCGATTGGCAAAAAAGTCGAAGAAGTTCTCGCTTCGTTCCTGCGCATCTGGAATGAAAAGATGCCGTTCTGCGAGCATGATTACTCACGTACCCGCCGTGAGGTCAAGGCTTACTGGGTCAGTCTTTTTGTCGCTAGCCTGGGGGTTATTGATAACGGAGATTGGAAAAAGGTGACGTTTGTCCGTGAAGGTGCCGAGGATCTCGATATGCTGCGTACGGTGAGTGTGCTCAAGAGCTTTGCCTGGGTGACCATGATTCGTGACCTGCGTGTGCAGAGGTTGCAAAAGCGCAGTGAATGGATGATCAAGCGTCTGTGGGATGCTTTCCTTGACCCGGAAACGTCCAAATCCATTATTCCGTCCGACTGGCTGCAACGCTATGAGAAGGATCAGGCGAAGGCGAATCCGATCTGGACTTGGGAGCATATGGTGATCGATTATATTGCCGGGATGACGGATGCTTTTGCCGAGAAAATATACAATGAACTATACGGTCTTAAGGTCGGTTCCATCTACGATCTCGATTAGAGATAAGCAAGACGAAGGGAGATGAGACGCTTGGGTGCGAATATCAGTGGAAAATACAATCTAGGCGTACTTGACCTTGTTCCAAGGTTGAACGGCGCCACAGCAGAACAGGCGCTGCAACAATCCGTTACACTTGCGCAGCATGCTGAAGTATGGGGCTATTCAAGGTACTGGACGTCTGAGCACCATGATATGGACGAACTTGCATCAGCATCACCTGAAGTGTTGCTTGCCCATATTGGCGCGCGAACGAACACGATCCAGCTTGGCTCTGGTGCTGTGCTGTTACCACATTATAGCCCGCTTAAGGTAGCCGAGTCATTTCGACTATTGGCGGCGCTCTACCCGGGGCGCATTGAGTTAGGCTTGGGACGTGCTCCTGGGGGCGGTCCTAATGCAACGATGGCCTTGAGTGGCAATTACTTGCAACATGTGTCCAAGTTGCCTGAGTCGCTCGCTGCACTAACCGAACTGCTGGAAGACCGCTATACCTATGAAGAACATCCGGTGACGGCCCGCCCGATTCCGGAGCTTCCATTATCCTTATGGATGCTGGGGACCAATGTAAAGAGCGCTGAGTTTGCTGCCCGCTTCGGTATGGGGTATGTATTCGGACAATTTATGAGTGATACGGAGGGTACCGAGGCTGTGCGGCGTTATCGGGAGGGGTTTATCCCCAGCGCCAATAGGAAAGAGCCGGAGGTTATGGTTGCTGTCAGTGTACTGTGTGCGGAGACGCAGGAAGAGGCGTTGTCCTGGAGCCGCGAAATGGCGGAAAGACGCAGAGCCGTTGGGAAAGAGATTTCTACGCAGGCTGACAACATCAGCACAAGTTCAAGCAATAACAACGGGACCACTGATGCCACTGAGAATGGAGTACAGCGGCATTATGCCGGTACACCTGCACAGGTCTGGGATCAGTTGCAACAGGTGTGCCAAAGGCTAGATACGGATCGGCTACTTGTGGTGACAGCTGGACCGGATTACGAACGAAGGTTGGCCTCTTATAAGTTACTGATGAACGCATGAGAGGACGACTGTTAGCCGTTGTGATACAAAGAATGGCGGGTCCATACCTGCCATCTGCATGGATTCAAATCGTAAGAGTTGCAGATCGGATATTTGCCGTATGCTGCAGCTCTTTTTTGCTTCATTTAGGTCATAATTTTACATTATTCGATTCCGTTCAACAGATGGTGTGAAATAATCACAAGATTTTACAAAATAAAGCATGACTAAAACAAAAGAATGTTATAATACTTTACGTCTCTTTTCCTATAGATATAATATAGAAAAGAGTATTTTGCAAGATGCCAAAAGAAGGGTAAAACAACGACAAAAGCACCTAAAATACGGAAGTGGCCGAAGATGGGCACAAGGGGGAAATCACATGTTTAGCAGATTCAGGATCAAGAGTATCGGTCTGCGTATCAGCATTGCGTTCTATTTATTAATCCTCTGTTTAATTCTTCTGAGTGTCACGATTATTACACGAATGAATTCAATGGAAAATAACACGAATGATATCACCAATAATTGGATACCATCACTCCAGCAGATTAACCGATTGAACTATACGACAGAACATATTCTGTCATTGAGTTATCGCCATTATGATGCCCAGGCAAGTGAGAAAGCAAACCTGGCTGAAGAACGTACTAAATACATTCGCGAAACAGCTCAGGCTATTAAAATGTATGATCAACAGGATAAGTCTACGGAAGAAAAGGAACATTGGGACGCACTGAAGATGAAGTGGGAAGCGTACCTCAAGATTAACACGCAATCCATCAAGCTGAGTGATGAAGGCCAGGAACAGTTGGCCAAGGAAGTATCCGAAAAAGGGGCAGCTTCCTTTGATTCCATGCAAGTTCATCTCGATTATCTGGTGCAGTACAATCAGGAGCAGTCCAATATCTCTGCCGCGCAGACCATTCGATCCGTACAAGATGGCAGGATGATCATTTTTGTGGGTGTCCTGATTATGATTGT
This sequence comes from Paenibacillus sp. E222, assembly GCF_013401555.1. Taxonomy (NCBI): domain Bacteria; kingdom Bacillati; phylum Bacillota; class Bacilli; order Caryophanales; family Paenibacillaceae; genus Paenibacillus; species Paenibacillus sp. E222. Next base: position 7,164,782 of record NZ_CP058552.1, on the reverse strand, counting down.
GATTACGGCCGTCAGCATTCCCATTATTCGTTCACAAGTCGTTAAACCGCTGCTTCGGGTGATCAGTGCCGTGAAACTGATTGCGGAAGGTCAATTGAATGTCCAGGACATACATACCAAACATGAAGACGAAGTGGGTGTTCTTGCCAAAGCCGTGAATGACATGAAAGGTAATCTGACCTCGATGGTATTGAATGTCAGACGAATCGCTGAAGCCGTCAACCGCCAAAGCAGCGAACTGGCCATTTCCTCTGAAGAGGTTAAGATCGGCAGTCGACAGATTGCCATAACGATGGAAGAGTCGGCAAAAGCGGCAGAGAGTCAAGCGGAAACGGCTGTTGAATCTGCCCGTACTGTTGAAGGATTGAACGCACATATCCAGCAACATTCCGAACAGGGGAATCAGCTTAGACTGATGTCAGATCTCATTTTGAAACAAGGACTGACCGGTCGCGAATCCATGGAGCAATCCGTAAACCAGATGCAGCAGATTGCTGGTGTAGTTTCGTCTTCCATGAACAAGATGGAACAGCTGGACCGCAAAAACGAAAATATATCGCAGTTGGTTCAAGTCATTCATGACATTGCGCGACAGACCAACCTGCTCGCATTGAATGCTTCCATCGAAGCTGCTCGTGCAGGAGAGAGTGGACGCGGATTTGCAGTTGTTGCAGCAGAAGTGCGGAAATTGTCCGAAGCCGTTCGAACTTCTGTAGAGGAGATTACCGTCATCACGGAGGACATCCAGAAGGATTCTCAGGGTGTTGTTGAGGAATTGCGAACAGGTGTACTGGAGACAGAACGAGGGCAGCAGCAAGTACGTAATTCCGGCAATCTGTTCCGTACCATTAGTGAGTCGGTAGAGGGTATGGTTCAAGTCATTGGTACAATGACAGATGGTCTGGAAGGTATGCAGGAAGCGAGCGGACGGATGAATGATTTCAGTCAACAAATCTCGGCAGTATCAGAGGAATCCGCGGCAAGTGTTGAGGAAGTGTCAGCGTCAGCCGAAGAACAGGTGAGTTCAATGGAAACGATTAGCGGCAATATTCAAACCTTGAAAGACCTGTCTGAAGATCTGCTTTCTTCCATTGAAAAATTAAAAATATAAAACCTCTTCTTATAATAGAAGAAACATGAAGGAAGGGTACTATATTGAGCTCTACAAACAGCAAAGATTCAGTTGTCGGAAGTTACGTATATACCTTCGCTTGTCATGAGAATGAACGTGCCCTATGTGAATTGGAATTGGAAACGATGCTCGTTCCTGGAACAGATATTGGTTCAGGAGATCACGCCTATGTACGCTCCAATATTTGCATTCCACCAGGTAGAAGTCCATTTGTCCGGGGCAGACTGGATGTGATGGCCGAAGCGGATACAGTAGCAGGTCTGAAACCTGCTGCTTCACAAGTCGCCCTGTCATCTGGTGAAACGTTCAAGGTTGTCTGCTTGAAAGAGGGCGATGACATGCCGGATTATGCACATTCCCGTCTGCTGGAAAAAGAGCTGGGCATGTGCATTCAAGGCAAAGCTATGATGAAACAGCCTGACGTGACTTTTGGACTAATGCATGTGAATGGAAAATGGCTCTTCGGTCAATGGACTGAGGCTGATCGCTCGTGGCAAACCCATCATCACAAGCCGCAAAATTACTCTACGGGCCTTGGTGTTACGTTAGCCAGAGCGTTGGTCAATATTGCTATTCCGCAAGTGGAGGGACATCAGTTGCTCGATCCGTGCTGCGGAATGGGAACCGTTGTAATTGAGGCGTTGTCGATGGGGATTGAGGCAAGAGGTAATGATTTGAACCCTTTGGCAGTACAGGGTGCACGCATTAATCTTCCTCATTATGGGTATGATCCAGCCAGAATTACCCTCGGGGATATGAATGATTTGGAAGGTTTCTACGATGCAGCCATTCTGGACATGCCATATAATCTCTGTTCTATTCTTCCGGATGAGGAGCAACTTGCTATGTTGACGAGTTTGAAGAGACTTGCAGGACGGGCAGTGATCGTTTCCACCGAATGGGTAGCGGGGCACATTTTGGATGCCGGATGGAACATTGATCAGTATCGAACGGTGAGCAAAGGCACGTTTATACGTCACATTTGGCTCTGCACATAGAACGGTTGAACTGAAAATAACAGAAAAAACCTCGGTACCGGAAAAAATTCATTTTCCGGTACCGAGGTTTTTGATTTTTGTAGGGAAACTACCTTACATGGATTTGTACAATTTCACATAGGGGAATTTAGCGTTTTTAGTATTTATGACTATAATTCACCAGATTGAGCGGGAGGGTTTGTCCAGCAATATACGCTTCCAGGTTTTGAACAAAAATATCAAGCGCCCGTTCGGTGTATTGCTCTGTACTGCCTGCAATGTGCGGCGTAATCAGGACATTGTCTTTACCCCACAGCGGATGATTGGCAGGGAGCGGCTCCTCCTCGAATACGTCAAGTGCAGCAAAGGCAACCTGCCCACTGTTCAGTGCACCCAGCAGAGCTTCCGTATTCACGCTTGGACCACGTCCGACATTGACGAAACAGGAACCGGATTTGAAGTGCTCAAATGCAGTCTGATTATAGATATGATGGGTTTCATCTGTGAGTGGCAAAATATTGATGACGTAATCGCCTTGCCCCAGTGCTTCATGAAGGCCGGACATATTGTACATTTGGTCTACATTCGGAACGTCTTTTCCGGAGCGCCGAACCCCAATGACCTTCATGCCCAGTGCCTTGAGAATGCGCGCTGTTTCTGATCCGATCTCTCCGACGCCGACGATAACCGCAGTTTTGCCATGCAATTCTGGCAGTGGTTTGCCAGGTGATTTCCACTCCGCCTGCTGCTGGTGCAGCATCGCTTGTCTGAGCCAGCGGCTGTGGGACAACATCATGCCCAGAATGATTTCAGTAATGGGAATGGCGTGTACGCCATTAGCACTGGTTACCAATATACTTTTTTGTTCCAAATCTGAGAAAGGTAGGTTATCCACACCTGCTGACCAGACCTGAACCCATTTCAGAAGACTGTTTTCTTTCAGTGCATGCTCGGTTACCAGAGGAGACCAGCCTACGATGATTTCGGCTTCTTTTAACTCCGATGTATCAATCTCCCTGGCTTTGCCAACCGTAAGTGTATAACCTGGTGCTGCATCCAGAATGCGTTGCTGCTGCTTTGTCGACAAGGATGGAAAACATACAATTTTACCCATAGTTAGTGGCCTCCTGAATGGAAATATGTTGTGGCTTTAGTGTAGCAGAAAAGAAGGTGATGTGCGTAAAAGGCAGGAATACAGCCTCATGTGCAAATCCCAAAAATTGTGTCACTCTATACTTAACCAGCTTGAAACCATAGAGGCGACTGTGAAATAATAAAGCGAACTTTAGAAGAGGTGTATACCATGAATAACTATTCACATTCACATACGGATCTTCCATCCCGACGGGAACGATTATTTACTGCACTTCGAGTGCCGGCACATATTCAGAATTCACTTCGGATGTCTGCGGAACAGGTGCAAGGAAAGTTTGATTTTCGCAAATGGACGGACTACCGGGATTATCATATTACATTGCAATTTCTGGGAGATACCCTTGTTAGTGACATTGGCCAACTTCGGAAAGTGCTGCGCTCGGCAGCGTCCGGATTCCAGCCTTTTGAACTGCAATTATCCGGATGGGGAACGTTCGGTTTGGAAGAGACACCAAAGGTGCTGTGGAAAGGTGTTGAAGGAGAGATCGACCAACTGCATCTTTTGCAAAAACGGATCGTGGATGCAACTTTCTCCCTTGGATTCGAACCTGAATTAAGACCTTATTCTCCTCATATTACGATCGCGCGTAAATTTCTGGGTGGGGACCCAGGAAATGAGGATAAAGGAATATTTGAAGTGCTTCCAGGGCACTTTTTGGGTGTTAATTCTTGGATGGTGCAAGATTTTGTGCTTTATGTGACACAGCCAGGTCAGGCGCCGATGTATGAGGTCGTGGATACGTTTTCTTTTTCCTGAAACTCATTGATATGACATAAAATCACATTGACATTACGTTATTCCCTATGTAATATTAGCCATCGTTATTCAAATTCTTTTTTTGTGGTTACTAAGTTTAGGGAATTGTTTCGACAGGAGGAATCTTCGAATGGATATTATAAGCAAGAATCGTTGGGTGGCACCGATGTTATCTGTGCTGCTTGTATGTATAGTGGGGGCTAATGTCGTCCAGGCGACTGGAAAATGGAATGAGGCAAGTGATAGCAAACAGATGACCGAACTTGCGGCTTCTGCGGAAAATAGCGAAAATTCTTTTAGCGGAGACAGGCGGATGATGGAAGACGGGACAAGTCTGTCTACTGAGGCGTCTATCCAGGCTGATAACTGGACCAATTCGCTTCCGGCCAAGAACTGGCTCACGACTGCTCAAGAAGAGCAGCAACAGAAAGAAGCCAAGGCTAAACATGCGGCCCGAGCTGCAGCAGCGGCCAAAGCAAAGAAAGAGGCTGCTCTCAAATTGGCGAAAGTAGAGCGTGCCAAAGCGGTAGCTGCAATTACGACTCCCCCCCAAAAACTTTACTTTACGCGGACCAAACTTCTGAACCAGGAAGACTCGAAACTTGCAACCTGGTCATACAGTGTGTCCGATAAAGAGCTGCTTCTGCTGCAAAAAATCGTCATGGCAGAGGCGGAAGGTGAACCGTACGAAGGCAAAGTGGCAGTAGCCAATGTTGTCTTAAACCGGCTGCGGTCAGCCAATTTTCCCGATACCATTTACAAAGTAATCTACCAGAAATCTCAATTCAGTCCTGTAGCGAACGGGCGCTTGAAACGTGTTACTCCCAATGAGGACAGTATCAAGGCAGTTAATGCAGCGTTGAATGGGAAAAAGGAAGTCGCCGATGATACGTATTATTTCTTGTCATTGACGCTTGCGGACGATCTCACAGTGGCTCGCTCCCAAAAAAAAGTAAAAACGATCGGGCATCATACTTTTTACAAGTAATTGACCTGTAAATTCTGCAAACAGGCAGGGTAGTTAACTATGTATTTGATACATAGACCTTGAAAAGCTCTGTAAATGCAGTTTTATTTCTTCGTTTTTAATTTATTTGGACATGAGGGGTTGTTATTTAAATTACCCTTTTTTGCAGCAAATCATACGGAGATATGAACGAAATAAAAGAAGGTTCCCTTCCGGATCAATGGAGGGGAACCTTCTTTGTGCATGTCTTTAAGAGATGAAACGCCTTCGTAGAACGACTAGAAGGGGTCATAGAGCTGCTAGAATGGGATTCGGGTACCTGACAGCGAAGTTGCCCCAATTCCGGCTGTGAAGCGCTCCTTGGGTGCCGATGTGACTTCCGCTGTAGCCGGGAACAATAAATCATGGACAGCCTGGGCACAACACGTTGGATCATAGGTGTTTCTGTTACCTGGATTGTGAACTGATTTCAGCTGGCTTTCAGCTTGATGCGGTGCGTAGACCTGCTCACACAAATGTCTGAAGCGATCCGCAATAACGTCAGCAGAGTGAATGACCTGCCCGTATCCGGCTTGTACAAAATATTCACAGTTCTCTTCTTCCTGTCCCGGCAATGGAGGTACGAATAACATCGGCAGGCCTTTAGCCAATGCTTCCGTACAAGTCATGCCACCTGGCTTCGTGATGAGCACATCCGATACGTCCATCAGTTTGCTGACCTCGCGGGTATACCCTAGAATGCGTATATTTGGATGCTGGAAGCAGGACATTTCCTTCAGCTTGGCAATCATTTTCTCATTGCTTCCCAGACAGAACAGCAGCTGCACCCGATCCGCCCATGACGTGAGGGCTTTCATATGCTCTTCATCAAAAGAAAGTCCCCATCCGCCACCCATCAGCAGAGCTGTAGGCATGTTCTGAAGCCCCATTTCCTGTCTGAGGCTCACTTTGTCTCCGGCTTCCCAGAAATCAGGATGCACAGGAATGCCTGTGATTTGAATGCGTGAAGGCTCAACACCCCTGATTTCAAGCAGAGCCTTTACCTGTGGCGTGGATACTAAATATTTGTTGACCTCGGGATTAATCCACGTTGCATGCACATCGTAGTCTGTGACGAGTGTATATAGTGGAATATTAAGTCCCTGACGTTTCAGTCGTGAGATGACCGCATTCGGAAATGGATGGGTGCAGATCACGGCATCGGGTTTCAATTGGGATACGACTTGAGCCGTCTGTGTATAGAAAATCCGGTGCAAGGCCAGTTTGGTAAATCCGTTTAGCGATTTGTTGTATTGCGTCCGGTACAGCAGACTGACCAGCTTGGGCTGAACGGTTAGTGTCTTGCGGTATGCGGACAGAATAAGCGGAGCCATGGTTGGATTTAAAAATTTGCCCAGCTCAATAACCCGGCTATGCACATGTGGACTGACTTTCTTAATGCCGCTTGCGAGCGCGTGGGCGGCCTGGGTGTGACCGGTGCCGAAACCTTCGGATAACAAGAGCACTCTTGGTTTTCGCATGAGTTCACCTTTATTCATCAATTTAAATTTAACATTCATAGTCATACCGCACGTTGCATTACTACATGAATATACAGCGAAGCGGAAAATCATGTTCATTCGTTACATATTTACACTATAGTTAATGTTCTGATACATCGAAACTTCGTCTTTATCCGTGTTATTGGAGTCATCATACACTATAGACGACGATAGAAGCAGTTTCCACTGCATTTCGGTTAAAAAAATTTAACACAAATTTTTAATGTTAGGGTTGCAATCTGATGATGAGAGTGGTAATCTTGGTTTTGACCGAATGACCGAATTGTATTTTTGGTCATTTAAAGAGGACGATCAACGAATACGAGGAGGGATATGATGGCTCCGATTGACAGGAGACAGCAGGTCATTCATGCAGCCGCGCAGTCTTTTGCCATGTTTGGATACAAGGCAACCACGATGGATCAGGTAGCGAAGATTGCGAATGTTGGCAAGGGAACGATCTACACGTTCTTTACGAATAAGGAACAATTGTTTGATCAGATTTTGGTGGAAGTCATCCAGGAAATGAAAAATATTGCTCATCGTGAAGTTCATCAGGAAAGTGCTTTTTTTGATAATCTGTTTCGTGTGCTTGATTCATTGCTGGAGTTTCGCCGTGATCACGATTTGCTGGTTAAATTGTCCCAGGAGCTTAAGGATTTTGGAACTCTTCAGGCTAAAGAAGGTTTGGAGAAAGTGGAGAAAGTCATCTCCGATTTTCTGGCACGGGAGCTTGAGAAGGCAAGAGACAACGGAGAGATTCGGGATTGTGATCCACAGGTAGTAGCCTTTATGATGATTCGTTTGTACATCGCCCTCACCTCAGATTGGAGCAAGCAACACGAGCCGCTGAGCAAAGAGGAAATCAAGAATTACTTTCGCCTTTTCTTAATGGAAGGAATTGCTGCTGCAACGTAGCCCGAATTTATTCTACTATAATATGGGTTAGTCTTGCGTATTGCAGGCAGTGAGGCTTGTCGAGAGACAGGTTTGTTTTTTTGCTCTAAAGTGACCGTTTGAGGAAAGTGGTCACTTCGTGTTTCGGTAATTTTCCGGAACACATCAATTAATTTCATTATGGTTATTCTGCTTGGAAAGCAGAGAGAACAAGGGGAGAAAATGACATGAAATCTTTATCCGTGTTTTTCAAGGATGTGGGATCGGCCGTGAGAAACCCGAAGGTGTTGATCCCCGTTATTGCAATTTTGTTTATTCCGATTCTATATAGTGGTATCTATTTGGCGGCCTACTGGGACCCATATGGTCATGTCGATGAAATGCCGGTCGCGGTTGTTAACCTTGATAAAGGTGCCGAGCTGGAAGGCAAATCACTACATGTCGGTAGTGACCTCGTGGATGAACTGAAGAAGAATGCAGATTTTAAATGGGACTTTGTCAGTGCCAGCCAAGCCAAAGAAGGCATGGAAAACGACAAGTATTATATGCAAATCACGATCCCGGAAAACTTTTCATCCCAGGCAACCACGTTGCTTGATGATAAGCCACAGCCGGCTGATCTGATCTACGAACCGAATGGTAATTACAGCTTTGTTGGTGCGCAGATTGGCAAGACGGCCATTAAGGATCTGAAAGCTAAGGTTTCGGCCAAAGTGACGGAATCCTATGCGGAGACCCTGCTCGACAAGTTCTCCGAAGTATCGGATGGATTGGCTGAAGCTGGCGATGGCGCAGGAGACTTGAATACGGGCGCAGGCAAGCTGGATGACGGGGCGGTGAAGCTCAAGGATAATCTGGCGAAGCTGGCGTCCGGTACATTGGAACTTCAGGATGGCTTGTCTCCATTAAGTGATGGTGTCAATGCACTGCACACGGGTGCTACCAAACTTGAAAGTGGTACATCGAATCTGGTATCCGGTTTGCAGCAGCTTCAAACAGCCGCAACAAGCCAGCTTCAGAGCGGTGCAGATCAGTTGAAGGACGGCAGTGCCAAGCTGGAAACTGGACTGAAGTCTTCCGTAGACGGAGCAGGCAAGCTGCAAGCAGGTCTGCAATCGTCTGAGCAGGGCAGTGCGAAGCTGTCCGAGGGTCTGCAAAGTGCAGTGCAAGGCAGCGGCACTTTGGCCACTGGCCTGCAATCGGCAGTAGACGGCAGCAGCAAGGTTGCTGACGGTGCTCAGGGCGTTGCTGACGGGTTGAAGCAGCTTGCAGCATCCAACCCTGAGCTGGCAGCCAGTGAGGACGTACAGAAGCTGCTGGCAGCCAGTGCAGCAGTTGCCGAAGGCAGTAAGCAACTGCATGAGAGCGAACAGAAGCTTGCGCAGGGTGCAGATCAATTACACCAGGGCAATCAGCAACTTGCAGCGGGAGCGTCCGAGCTGCATGGAGGCCAAGAGCAGCTTCTGGCAGGTGCGAAACAGTTGGTGGATGGTCAGCAGCAATTGCTGGCGGGCGCTGGACAGCTTAGCCAAGGCGGAGCGAAGCTCTCCGATGGTCTGAAGCAGTTTAGCGGCAAGCTGGGCGAGGCTGCAAATGGCGGTACATTGCTGGCAGATGGAGCCAAGCAATTGGGTTCGGGAACCACAGCTCTGCAAACGGGTGTAGGTAAACTGAGCGGTGGCGTGAGTTCACTAACGGACGGCTCCAAACAACTCGGTGACGGTGCAGGCAAGCTGGCAGATGGTTTAACTGAGCTGAAAGACGGCTCAAGCGAACTGGCTACCAAGCTGAACGATGCAGCTCAGAAAACGTCAGAAGTCAAGAAAACGGACGATGTGGTGAATATGTTCGCTGAACCGGTGAATACAGCCGAGAACACAACAGAGAACGTAAGCAATTACGGTACAGGGTTGACGCCGTTCTTCCTGTCCATCGGTTTGTTTGTTGGATCACTGATTTCAACGATTGTTTTGAAAATGCGGGAAACTTCCGTACCGGGCGCAACGGGTTGGAATCGTTTTGTCAGCCGTACACTCGTATTCGGCTTTGTGAGCATTATCCAATCCGTAATCGTGGCAAGCTTCATGCTGTATGGTCTTGGACTGGAAACACACAGCGTACCGCTGTTCTATCTATTCACGATCTTTACGGGACTAACCTTTATGTTTATTGTTCAGGCTCTTGTAACTTGGCTTGACTTGCCAGGACGTTATGTTGTCATCCTGTTATTGGTCTTCCAACTTGCAGCAAGTGCGGGAACCTTCCCGGTAGAGCTGATTCCGTCATGGCTTCAGGCATTTAGCCCTTGGCTGCCAATGACGCACAGCATCATGGGCTTCAAAGCGGTTGTATCCAGTGGCAATTTCGATGTAATGTGGCATCAGGTCGGCATTCTGTCAATCTATGCAGGTATATCTGTGCTGCTGACCTTGGCTTTCTTCCTTTGGAACGGCAGACGTCGCAAAAAAGAAGTCGAAGTGGCTGAATCCGGTCAAGTGGTGACGGCATAAGCCGAATTGAACCGGAATCGGACAGAATAGTGAAAATAAACTTTGAACTCAAGTATCAAAATTATGCAATATAGTAGTCAAATAGTGCAAAGAGTCTGCGACCCGAAAATGGGTTGCAGACTCTTTTTGTATACAAATGCATAGGGATGAAGATAGTCGCTGGAGCAAGGTATAAGAATTTAGCTCAACTATGGTTAAACGCAGGCCACATATGGAATGATTTTCTTTTGTCAGCAATTAAAATTAGTTGTACTCTGACATAAAGTGTGTATAATTATTCGAAAAAGAGATGAATTTTAACGTCAGTACACTAAAGCTGTACTGCAAAACATTTCTTATCAGAGGTATTAAAAAGTTTAAATTGCGCTGATGTTAGGTCGGTGTTAAAATAATAGAACTATATCAAAAAACGTCGCTCCATATCAGCGACCGTGCCAGCGGTTGCGTGTTGTTATACCAAGCTGATTGCCGGCGATCTGGATCAGCTCATCTCATGGTTGGCCTCTGCCGCAATAGCAGCACTTGTAAGATTGACAGCATTTATTGCTGTCGCCCTCGTTCATCTAGCGGCGATTATTCATATTGAAAATGCCCGCTCCTCCCGTTTCATTGTTGCTTGTTGCCTATGTTCTTGATCTTTCCGAAATACTTCATTATAGAAAGGTTGCGTTCCATGAGACACATCGGATTACCTCCTAAACAGGGTCTGTACGACCCACAGTTCGAAAAAGACGCATGCGGAATGGGTTTTGTTGCCAACATCAAAGGAGTACCTTCACACGACATCGTTAGTCAGGCACTAACCATGCTCAGTAACATGGAACACCGCGGAGGACAGGGCAGTGAGCCGAATTCCGGTGACGGAGCCGGTATCTTGATCCAGATTCCACATCGCTATTTTGCTCAGGAAGCGGACCGTCTTGGTTTTGCGTTGCCTGAACAGGGCTTCTACGGTGTAGGGATGTTGTTCCTTTCACAAGATCCTGTCATTCGAAGCGCGCATGAAGAGAGCCTTAAGAAGATCATTGAAGAAGAAGGCCAGACATTCCTTGGTTTCCGTGATGTGCCTACGTTTGATGAGATGCTGGGACGTTCTGCGCTTGCAGCGAAGCCTTATGTACGTCAGGTGTTCATTGGAAGATCGGCAGAAGTTAAGGATGAATTAGGATTTGAACGGAAGCTATACGTCATTCGCAGACGTGCGGAGCTGGCTATTCGGTATTCGGCGGAGGAAGCAGAGGGTGGTTCATTCTACCTGCCAAGCTTGTCCTGCCGCAAAATCGTCTACAAAGGCATGCTGACAACGGAACAGGTGGGACAGTTCTATCTGGATCTACAGGAAGAGCTCGTGGAATCAGCGATTGCGCTTGTTCACTCCCGTTTCAGTACGAATACATTCCCAAGCTGGGAACGTGCTCACCCGTATCGCTTCATGATCCACAACGGTGAGATCAATACGATGCGTGGTAACGTGAACTGGATGCATGCCCGGCAGTCACTGTTTGAGAGTGAATTGTTCGGTAACGACATCTCGAAAGTAAAACCGGTTATCAACCCGGATGGTTCGGATACAGCGATGTTTGATAACACGCTGGAGTTCCTGTATTTGAGCGGACGTTCATTACCACACGTGGCCATGATGATGGTACCTGAGCCTTGGAGTACAGATGAGGGCATGGATCCTGCCAAAAAGGCATTCTATGAATATCACAGCACGATGATGGAACCGTGGGACGGACCGGCAGCAATGGCCTTTACCGACGGTTTGCAGATTGGTGCAACTCTTGACCGTAATGGTCTGCGTCCTGCACGTTACTATGTAACGAAAGACGACCGTATTATTTTGTCCTCCGAGGTAGGGGTACTTGATATCGCTCCTGAAGAAATTCTATATAAAGATCGTCTGCGTCCTGGACGTATGCTGCTTGTCGATACAGAGCAAGGCCGTATCATTGCGGATGAGGAAGTGAAAGCTCTCATTGCGGCCGAGAATCCGTATCAGGAGTGGCTCGATGAGCATCTGATGGATCTGAATGAGCTGCCGGATGCACCGGAACTGCCTGATCCAAAACATGATAACGTGACCCAGCTTCAGCTGGCCTATGGATATACATTTGAAGAACTGCGCAAAGTGTTGGAGCCAATGGCTTCAACAGGTATGGAGGCTACAGGCTCCATGGGCTATGATGCACCGCTGGCGGTTCTGTCGGATCGTCCGCAGCGTCTGTATAACTATTTTAAGCAGATGTTTGCACAAGTTACCAATCCACCGATCGATGCGATTCGTGAAGAGATTGTAACGTCTACGGCAACTACGATCGGACCTGAGCGTAACCTGCTGAATCCTGAACCGGAGAGCTGTCGTCAGATTCGTTTGGATACACCGGTACTTTCTAATGAGGATTTTGCGAAGATTCGCCACGTTCGTCGTCCGGGCTTCCGTTCCATGACAATTCCGATCTTCTTTACTGCCAAAGAGGGCGCAGAAGGACTTCGCAAAGCGATGGAACTGCTCTTTGAAGCTGCGGACCGTGTCATTGACAAAGGTCATAACATTTTGATCCTATCTGACCGTGGTGTGGACGCTGAGAATGCCGCTATTCCAGCTTTGCTGGCTGTGGCAGGTTTGCATCACCATCTGATTCGTAAAGGAACCAGAACCAAAGTCAGCATTTTGCTGGAATCGGCAGAGCCGCGTGATATTCATCACTATGCTTTGCTGCTTGGTTACGGCGTAAGTGCCGTGAACCCTTATCTGGCGTTTGAAACGCTGGATGACATGATTCAGCAAGGGCTGCTGCGTGGCATCTCACATGAGAAAGCCGTGAAGAACTACATCAAAGCCGCTACCAAAGGCGTTATTAAAATATTGTCCAAAATGGGAATCTCGACGATTCAATCCTATCGCGGAGCTCAAATTTTTGAAGCGGTGGGTCTGAAATCAGATTTCGTTGATCGTTACTTTACCTGGACGCCTTCCCGAATTGGCGGGATTGGTCTGGAAGAAGTGGCTGCCGAAGCATTGACTCATCACAACCGTGCCTTTACGGACAAAGATGGCAATGACAAGGTACTGGATTCCGGCGGGGAATACCAATGGCGTAACGACGGAGAAGAGCATCTGTTCAATCCACAGACGATCCATACGCTGCAGCATGCAGTACGTACGGGCGATTACAAACTGTATAAAAAGTATTCCAAACTCGTGCAAGGTGAAAATGATCAGTTGCTGACCATTCGCTCCATGCTGAAACTGAAACCGGTCGGTCCTGCGATTCCATTGGAAGAAGTGGAATCCGTGGAAGACATTATGCGCCGTTTCAAAACAGGGGCAATGTCCTTCGGTTCAATCAGCAAAGAGGCACACGAAGATCTCGCCATTGCAATGAACCGTGTTGGTGGTAAATCCAATACTGGTGAAGGCGGGGAAGATCCGGCTCGCTTCATTAAAGATAGCAACGGTGATTCTCGTCGCAGTGCGATCAAACAGGTGGCTTCTGGACGGTTTGGTGTAACATCCAACTATTTGGTTAATGCCGACGAGATTCAGATTAAGATGGCACAGGGAGCAAAACCGGGTGAAGGCGGACAGCTGCCTGGACGTAAGGTATACCCTTGGGTTGCTGAGGTTCGTGGATCAACACCAGGTGTAGGTCTGATCTCTCCGCCACCGCATCATGATATCTACTCGATTGAGGATCTGGCTGAGTTGATCTATGACTTGAAAAATGCCAATCCACGTGCAGAGATTAACGTTAAATTGGTATCCGAAGTCGGCGTTGGAACGATTGCGGCGGGCGTAGCCAAAGGTCGTGCCGATATTATCCTCGTCAGCGGTTATGACGGTGGTACAGGTGCATCTCCGCAAGGATCGATTCGCCACGCGGGAATGCCTTGGGAGTTGGGTCTTGCAGAGACACATCAAACGTTGATGCTGAACAATCTGCGTGACCGTGTTGTTCTGGAAACAGACGGAAAAATGCTGAATGGTCGTGACTTGGCTATCGCTGCTTTGCTGGGAGCTGAGGAGTATGGATTCTCGACAGCACCACTCGTTGCACTCGGCTGTATCATGATGCGTGTCTGCCAGATGGATACATGTCCGGTAGGTGTAGCAACACAAAACCCTGAATTGCGTAAAAATTATACAGGAGATCCGGCTCATGTCGTCAACTTCATGCGTTTTGTTGCTGAAGATGTCCGCGAAATCATGGCTGAGCTTGGCTTCCGTACGATTCAGGAAATGGTGGGGCGTACCGATTGCCTCGAAACGGTAGAGGCTGTAGACCACTGGAAGAAAAAAGGTGTAGATCTGTCCGTATTGTTGCATGTGCCTGAAATGCCAGAAGGCTCTGCACGTTACCGTACACAGCATCAAAATCACCAATTGGAAGAGACGCTGGATATGCAGCAGCTGCTGCCATTGGCACAACCTGCGATCGAATCCGGTCAACCGGTTGAAGCGGTGCTTCCAATTACCAACGTAAACCGTGCAGTAGGTACCATTTTGGGCAGCGAAATTACGCGCAAATATGGAATTGCAGGATTGCCTGAAGATACGGTTCAGTTCAAATTTGTCGGCTCTGCTGGACAAAGCTTTGGGGCCTTTGTACCTAAAGGCATGACATTGACCGTTGAAGGGGACTCCAATGACTATGTAGGTAAAGGATTGTCCGGAGGTAAACTGATCGTCATGCCTTCACCAAAAGCCACATTTGATGCCGAAGATAATATCATCATTGGTAACACCGCTCTATATGGGGCAACCAGTGGTGAAGCCTATATTCGTGGTATCGCCGGGGAGCGGTTTGCTGTACGGAACTCCGGTGCCAAAGTGGTTGTTGAAGGTGTAGGTGACCATGGTTGTGAGTACATGACGGGTGGACGTGTCGTCGTTCTGGGTGATACAGGTCGTAACTTTGCAGCCGGGATGTCCGGCGGTATCGCTTATGTGTATGATCCAAAAGGCACATTCCTGCAACGTTGTAATCTGGAAATGGTACTTTTGGAGCGTATCGAAGATGTTTCTGAGAGTGCAGATCTGCGAGGCATGATTCAACGTCATGTTGCGAATACAGGCAGTGCGGCTGGACAGCGCATTCTGGATAACTGGCAGCAATCTGTAGATCAATTTGTTCGGGTTATTCCGAAGGACTTCAAACGAATGACCGAGCAAATCGAACGGATTCAGGCAACAGGCCTCACCGGAGAGGCCGCTTTGCTGGCTGCTTTTGAAGCCAACATGCGTGAACTTGCACGTACAGGCGGTTAATCCATTCCTGTTCGATTGCATGAACCGGTTGTATTAAGAATAATAGGAGCTTTACGGCGGCCAATGCGGCGCTGTAGAGCTCCTATTTGGTTTTCGACAAAATTAGAACCCGCACAAAAAACGCTATCGCCATGAGACGACAACATTGAAGAACTTTCTCAAGTATAATAAGGCTAGTTTTGGAGTGCAGGGAAAGTATAAAGATAAGAGAGGTTAGCGGAATGAATATGAAGCATCCAAACAGGGGCGATCGTAAGCCGAAAGGTAAACCAGTCGAAGCAACCCAGATGGACATCATGAAAGTTTTACTGCAATGCGGAATCGACCCGGAGCGTTGGAACCATTTCGTATCCTCCGACAACAACAAGCGGGCTTGACAACACATCGACAAGCATCGAATAGATGGAGGGAAATCAAATCAAGACATAAAAAAGCCCAGAAACCGGAGCGTGATATTCCTCGGTGCTGGGTCTTCTTTGCGGATTTAATCCATACTGCGTTCCATACGGACAAAAGCAATAAAACGACGTGCCTCTTCTTCTGTTAAGGGTTTGCCATCAATCATCAGACCGAAGCGCTCCAACACTTCCTTATCCGATAATTCAAGGGCGTCCACGAATTCCCTTACGTCCTCATCCATCACGACATCGCTTTGTTTCGTTCGTCCAATGAGATAATCAATGGATACGCCAAAGATGTCAGCAAGTCTCGTTAACACTTCGAAATCCGGTTTGCGTCGGTTCTTCTCGTAGTGGGAGAGAGCAGCTCTTGTAATATGAATGGAGCTCGCAAGTTCTTCTTGAGTAAGTCCCCGCTGTTCCCTTAATTCAGCAATGCGATTTCCGTAGCTCATATGCTATTTCCCCCTGAACGCCATCAAATATATATTGAAACAATCCTGAGCCAAATGTTTGATCAGGGCAGCTTTCCTGCATCATCGTAACGCCTTAGTAGTCCTAGTTGTATATAGGTCTGTCTAAGGACATCTCATATTGTCGTAAATCAAAAGAACCATGTCCAAATACTGCTTGACATGATACAAATTGTATCGTAAATTGGACGTATGGAGTTACAAAATGTATCATTTGGGATATTTTAAGTATGACCACGTTGCCTAGCCAATATACCTGTGAGAAGGAGTATAGGCAACCTTGCAAGCTAATCCATTCTAAAGGAATGAAGCCATGAATTCAATGATTCAGGAATGGGCGGATCTCAAATTAAATGTCCATATGTACATTCAGGAGTTTCATGGCAAATGGGTGGACCGCAAAAGACGCCCCGTTCTGTTGCTTGGTATGGACACACGAGCGATCACCTTCCTGAGCGACCTGGACTTGCCGATATCACCAGAGATGCTGATTGGTTTGGATGTAGAAGATAGCCATGTATGTGTGCGACTCCACGCAAAGTTGCAATGGAAACAGCCTTTCGGTGAGCTCACATTGTATCATTCAAACTTGCATATTCAGCAAGAGCAGACACTATATATAACGGGACAGTTAAATACAATGATTCGAGAAGTTCAGTTTCCGACTGTTTCCCGGTTTCAGTATGAGAAGGCATCGGAACCACCTAACTTGCAGGAAACCTATCATTACATTGATTTTACCATATGAAATGAACACATTCTAAACATATTCTGAACAAGCATGTACTTAACGCCATTTTACTATATTTCATAGCGTTATGCATTAGTTCTTTAACACCAAAAGCATTTGCGCAATGAATAAAGGGGCGAGGGGGATCATACATTGAGGAAGTTTGGATATGGTTGAAATGCACTGCCACATTTTATCCGGTCTGGATGATGGCCCTGTCCATATGGAACAGTCCATTGCGATGGCTGAGAAAGCGGCAGCCTCAGGCATTACCTCGATCATTGCTACTCCGCATCACCTGAACGGGCAGTACAACAATAAACCCAACGTGGTCAATCAGGCAGTGGACCTGCTACATGCAGAACTTCGCAAACGCAACATTCGCTTGGAGATCCGTCCCGGACAGGAGATCAGGGTGCATGACAACCTGATTGGAGACTTATATGCAGGAAAGTGCTGCACACTCGCCGGGAGCCGATACATGTTGCTGGAATTGCCCTTTGGTCATATCCCCTCGCAGTTCCCCGGGATACTCCAAGAACTTAAGTTGGCGGGTATCATTCCTATTATTGCTCATCCCGAACGAAATCGTCCAATCCAGAACAATCCCGATTTGTTGGTTGAATATGTTGAGCAAGGTGCTCTATGTCAAATCACGGCTCAATCGGTCTTGGGGCTTTTCGGAAGAAAAGTTCAGAAATGGTGTTTCCATTTTTGCAAAGAAAACGGATTTCATTTCATTTCATCAGACGCCCATAATATGGAAGAAAGAACATTCTCAATGAAAGCCGCATATCACCTGCTTGAACGCCGATTTGGAAGTCATCTAGTTCAAACTTTGCAAAATAATGCGTGCTCGGTATGGAACAATTATCAAATCATAGAGCCGGAAGAACCCGTAATGATGAAGCGTAGATTGTTGTTCTGGTAACCAGCTAAGAGGAAACGATCTTCATCATAATTTGCTGACTTAAATGGGAGGAATACGAGATGGAGCTAAAAGAGTATATGCAAATTTTACGCAAACGTTTTTGGATCATCATTGCCTTCGTTGCGGTTGCTTGTATTGGGGCAGGTGTTAAAAATTATTTTTTGACTGTACCTATTTACGAGGCGAATGCCAAATTAATCGTGAACCAGGCATATAATGCTCAAGGTGTACCGAGCCTCGATATTAGTTCAATTCAAACCAACATTAAAGTGATTAATTCGTATATTGAAATAATCAAATCTTCGGCAATCCTCGATAAAGTAGCAGCTACATACCCCGATCTTGGCATGAACGGTAATGAATTGGGACGAAGCCTAAGGGTAACCACCGCGAATGAATCCCAGGTTATGAGTTTGACCGCCACCGGTTTATCTTCTGAAAAAGCGGCAAAAACGGTAAATGCCGTTGCCAAAGTGTTTAAATCCCAAATTCCCTTAATTATGAAAGTGGATAATGTAACCATTCTGAGTGAAGCCAAACCTACGGACTCCTCTGGACCTATCAATATAAATCCCGTTATGAACATCCTGATCAGTTTCTTTGTCGGACTTCTACTATCTATAGGGTTTATATTCCTGTTGGAATACCTGGACGATACTTTGAAAACAGAGGATGAACTAGAGAAGGAACTGGGTATACCTGCACTAGCTGTCATCTCCAGAATCCGAAAAGAAGACGCCCGTTTTTCCAAGCAGACAACCATATCTCAAAAACAGGTAGGTGATGGCCAGTATGCCACGGTTAACCAATGATAAAGGGAGCCTTGTAACCATGGCTAATCCCAAGTCTACGTCATCTGAGGCGTATCGAAAGTTGAGAACCAACATCCAATTCTCATCGATTGATAGTCAGATTCAAACGATCATGATTGCTTCGGCGTTGTCCGGTGAAGGAAAAACGACAACGATAGGTAATTTGGCAGTTACCTATGCCCAAGAGGGAAAAAAGGTTTTGCTTATGGATACGGACTTACGTAAACCTGCGGTGCATCGCATGTTTAATGTTCCTAACCATGTGGGGCTGACGAGTGTATTATCCAGCCAATATAAAGTTACGGAAGTACTTCGGGAAACCGGAGTGGAAGGGCTGCATGTTCTGTCTTCCGGCCCTATACCTCCTAATCCTTCAGAGATGATTGGATCTCGTAAAATGACGGCCTTGCTCCAGGATTTGAAGGAAGAATACGATGTGATTTTATTTGATACACCTCCTGTTCTGGCAGTTACCGATGCTTTAATTATTAGTTCATTGTGTGATGGGGTCATTCTTGTCGTAAGTGCAGGCAAGGTGAAGAGGGATCTGGTTAGAAAGGCAAAAGCCCACCTTGAACATGTGAATGCACGTATCCTCGGAGCAGTTTTGAACAATGTACAGGTGCCCAAGAGCCGGAATGCGTACTATGGGGAAAATGTGTAACAAATGCACACATTTGATCCATAAATAATGTCATCAAGGTGATGTCTACTATACCTTTATCAAGGTAGGCACTCGGTCACACTGTGGGTAGTGTACCTTAGACGTATATCGTCAAGGGTGTGATGTGAGGTTGGGTTTAATGCCCTTTTATGAAATTAAAAGTAAGAATTGCATCAATTTATTTCATGGTTTCATGGATTTAAATGATCCAACTCATGCTTTTAAACATAAAAAAATAATAATGGATAGGGTGGTATTTATGACTAAAGTGAGGAAAGCAATCATTCCCGCAGCAGGCTTGGGGACCCGATTTTTACCCGCTACAAAGGCAATGCCTAAAGAAATGCTCCCTATTGTGGATAAACCGACCATTCAATACATCGTTGAAGAAGCTGTAGCTTCCGGGATTGAGGACATTATTATTGTAACGGGCAAGGGAAAACGTGCGATTGAAGATCATTTTGACAGCGCGTTTGAACTGGAGCAGAATTTGCTCGAAAAAGGAAAGCTCAGCTTACTGGAAGAAGTCCGGAAGTCCTCCAACGTTGATATTCATTACATAAGGCAGAAGGAAGCGCTGGGACTCGGGCATGCAGTCTGGTGTGCTCGAAATTTTATTGGTAATGAACCGTTTGCTGTATTACTTGGCGATGATATTGTGGTTTCGGATGTGCCGTGCACGAAGCAACTCATTCAGCAATATGAGAAGGTCAACCAGTCTGTACTCGGAGTAAAAACAGTAAGTCCAAGTGAAACTTACCGCTATGGAATTATTGATCCCCTGCATACAGAGGGACGTTTATCTTCTGTGAACAGCATGGTTGAAAAGCCACCTTTGGGTACAGCACCTTCCAATTTGGCTATTATGGGCCGTTACATTTTGACACCGAAAGTATTTGAGTATCTGGAAGAACAAAATGTGGGTGCGGGTGGTGAGATTCAGCTCACGGATGCGCTGCAAATGCTGAATCGGGATGAAGGAATCAGTGCTTATGACTTTGAAGGCTCCCGGTTTGACGTGGGTGAGAAGCTGGGCTATATCCTGACGACACTTGATTTTGCCCTCAAAAATAAAGAATTGCGTGCGCCGGTTCTAATGGCGATCGAAGAGATTCTGATGAAGGAACAATTGAACCAAATGCTTGTAGCAGGAGGGGATAGTCTGTGAAACTTTCAAGACCGGAATACTTTGGGAGTGGAGAAGCCCTGGCCAAGGATGGCACTTCGGCAGTATTGGAACAGCCTTACTCCCAGCGTGTTGGCGGATATGCTGACGTAATAAAACCGTTTATTGATTTTATTATTGCGGCTGTGCTGTTGCTGATTACATCACCGGTCATGCTTGTTGCAGCGCTTATGATTAAGCTTGATTCCAAAGGACCTGTAATATTCAGACAAGAACGTTACGGGAAAAACGGAGTTAAATTTAGTATTTATAAATTCAGAACGATGCGTACAGATGCGCCCAAATATGGCGTATCTCCAACGACAAGCGATGATCCGAGAATTACACGGCTGGGTAGATTACTTCGTAAAACGAGCCTGGATGAGCTGCCACAATTGCTGAATATTATCAAGGGTGACATGAGCTTCATAGGTCCCAGACCTGAAATGAAGCGAATCGTAGAAGAAAGCTACACGGATCTGGAGCGCAGACGGTTTCTGGTGAAACCAGGAATTACTGGGTTATGGCAAGTAAGTGATGTTCGCAAAGAGCCGATTCACCACAATCTGCAATATGATTTTCACTACATCTCTAACGTTTCCTTAAAGATGGATATCATTATCATTTTTAAAACCATTGGCGTTATGATTAAAAGTAATACATTTTAACCTACTCATTAGATAATATGGAGTGTGATCGCATTGAAACATGTTGTAGTGACGGGAGCGGCCGGTTTCCTAGGCTCACATCTAGTCAAATCATTAATTGATCAGGGACATCAGGTTACCGGAATAGATAACCTTTCAACAGGCGTTTCTAAAAATCTGCAAGAGGTGGCTAACAGCCCCCTCTTTTTTTTCGTTGAAGCTGATGTAACGCTGCCCGACTCACTGGATTTTCTGGTAGATCAGCCAGTAGATGAAGTCTATCATCTGGCCTCACCTGCTTCACCCAAATTCTATCAGGCGGATTCGATCGGAACGATCTGGGTGAACACTCGAGGAACCTATCATTTGTTGGAGCTCGCCCGTACCAAAGGAGCCAAGTTCCTGTATTCGAGTACGAGCGAAGCTTATGGAGATCCCGAGGTTCATCCACAGCCTGAGAGTTATCGAGGTAACGTGAACACTTGGGGACCAAGAGCCTGTTATGATGAGGCCAAGCGTTTGGGCGAAGTGTTTTGTTATGAATACTACACGAAACACAGTGTTCCCGTGAAGGTAGCGCGTATTTTCAATACGTATTCCTCAGGACTCCGAAACGATGATGGTCGTGTCATTTCCAACTTTGTAACACAGGCACTGACAGGACAGGATATTACAGTATACGGGGACGGATCACAGACTCGCTCATTCTGTTATGTGGATGATAACATTCGAGGACTACAGCAGCTGATGGCTGTAGATAGAGCGAATGGGGAAATCATCAACATTGGTAATCCCACAGAATATAGCGTACTTGAAGTTGCTCGTTTGGTTAAAGAGCTTACGCAATCAGACAGCAATCTTGTTTTTTTACCTTTGCCAGAAGATGACCCTAAGGTTAGACGTCCGGTCATTGACAAGGCTCGAGAAATTTTAAATTGGGAACCGGAGATTGGCTTGGAAGAAGGATTAAAACTTACGATCGATCATTACCGGGCGATGCTGCAGGAAACCTCATGAAGCTGATAAAGTGAGTTGAGAAGAATGGAAAAAGTATTAATTGCTCACAGCTTGTATCCACCCCATATTATTGGAGGCGCGGAGATATCAACACAAATTCTGGCGCAGACGATGAATCGTCATTATGAGGTCAAAGTCATTACTGTAGGTGGGCACGAGAAAAGGGAAATACGTACAGAGATGATTAACGGGGTTGAAGTCTCGCGGCTGCCTTATAACAATCGGTACTGGATCGGAGATACTGTACAAGAAACGTCCGCAGCCAATAAGATGATGTGGAGAGTCCAGGATATTTTTAATATCAGGCAATATCGATACATCAAGGCATTTCTAACCAGAATACAACCTGCTATTATTCATACCCAGAATATCCCTGGTCTGAGCCTGGCGATCTGGAAGGCTGCACATGAGTTGAATATTCCGGTTGTGCATACCCTACGTGATTTTTCATTAATTGACCCGATCAAAATTTCTGCCTACTCCAGGTTATATAGGCAAATATCAAGAAGATCCAGCCGAATGATATCTTCGGTCATTGGTATATCCAATCATATCCTTGGGAGTCATACAACGCTTGGTTTCTTCGAACAATCCTCCAAACATGTCATTCATAACATTGTAGAGGAGAACAACAATGTCCAGCAGTTGTATGCACAGAAAGAGATTCACCATCATCAGCCATTGAATATCGGTTATTTTGGGCAATTAACCGAAGTAAAGGGTGTTCAATATCTAATTGAGGCGGTAAAAAGTCTTGGACAGGATATTGTGGGCAACCTGCATATTTTTGGGGATGGTCCACTGCTGCACCATTTGAAACAGTTAGCAGGGTCCGAATCACGCATTATTTTCAGAGGGAAACTGGATAAATCTCAGATTGCCTTACAGATGAAAGAGATGGATCTCACCGTTGTTCCCTCCACTTGGGCTGAACCTTTTGGAAGAGTTGTGATCGAATCGTATCAGGTAGGCACGCCTGTGTATGCTTCTCGTGTTGGAGGCATGCCAGAGATTCTGGTTGAACCGGGGAAATTTTCATTTCCTGCCTACAATTCAGAGGCTATTGCTCAAGGAATTCTTCAATATTATCATTTACCCGAACAGGATAAGGTTCAATTGAAACAACAGTGTTATGCGCATAGCCAGACTTTTAATGAAGCCTATCTTCTTAAAGAACATATCAATATATACGATAAGTTAATCAGGCGTGGAGGGTAAAATGCAAATTACTT
This sequence comes from Paenibacillus sp. E222, assembly GCF_013401555.1. Lineage (NCBI taxonomy): Bacteria > Bacillati > Bacillota > Bacilli > Caryophanales > Paenibacillaceae > Paenibacillus > Paenibacillus sp. E222. Next base: position 7,141,505 of record NZ_CP058552.1, on the reverse strand, counting down.
CCTTGAATGCCAGACCCCATTCGTATGTTTATGTGAAGCCAGAATCACAGTATTCACTATTCAATACAACCGTCCATATATTGCTGATCTATTTATCCTTCTATGGTCTGGTCTCTATTTATGTCGATAACATCATCATTCGTTCACTAAAGGACGTAGGCATGGTGTTGGTCGCGATCTTTGCTTTAGGGAAAGTATACCGAAGCCAGACTTTATTCATTAGGCCTTTTCTATTCATATTGGGTTCAGTTATTGCACTAGGTGCGTTAAATCTGTTACTGGGTGCGAGTGTTGTAACACTTATATACGGGATTAAAATCACATTTTTACCGTTAATTATGATGTTTACCGGGATGCTCATCTCACAATGTCAAGGCATTTATGCGTTTGCCAGAACAAACCTGATTATATTTATTTTATTAATTGTTGGTTGGCTGGTTCAGTACTCACTTGGGATTGAAAAGTTGATTTCGCTTGGTTTTATCTATGGAGTGAACATTAAAAACTATTTAGAAGGTGTACCTCGCCTGTCATCTATAACCTATTCACCTGACGGATATGCGTATGCTTTGCTTATAACAGGCTTGATTGCAGAACGAACTAAAATGGCATTGAAACATCGTTTTTTTCGAGTAATCATTCAATTACTGACAATCAGCTTCTTGCTATTGTCGACCATTCGATCAGCACTGTTACTATGGTTTGTATATCAAATCATTATGTTCTTTCTCCAGATTCGAAAATATAGCAAAAAAAACACACTGCTAATTGGCGTTACTTTCATGCTGCTCCCAGCAGCTGTGTTCTTCGGGAGCAGAATGCTTGAATCTAAAAATTTGCTTTCCAGTTCTTCCTTATTGGATCGGTTACAGACATGGGGGAACAGTCTTACTTCTCCGTTTACGATGAATGGAGTAATTGGCAATGGCATTGGTTCGGTAGGGGCGGCAAGCCGGAGAACGTATATGATCGGTGTGAACTCTAGCAATTTTGCGGTAGACAATCAGTATTTTTCCTTATACGAGCAGACAGGTTGGATCGGAATCATTTATTTTGTCGTTTTATTTATGTGGATTGTTGTCTCTCTTGTCAAGAAAATGAATACGTCAACTGACTCGAGCCCTTTGCGTCTGCCTCAGATGGCACTTGCACTTGGCGCGGGAGTGGCAGCTGCAAGTCTTACAACGAATGTACTTGAGTTGTTTCCTGCCAACGTTTTCTTCTGGATGCTCATTGGCATGGCTATTGTTCGGTCTCGTAATTCAGGGGAAATATCACAGAAAGTGGGGTGAGAAGATTGAGGATTTTACACATCGGCGAATACGTCGTTGGTGGAATGGCGACCTATCTTAATGAAGTTGTTGGATACCAACGTGAATTTTTCGATGTTTATCTGCTGATGAGTGACTATAATTCGGCTTCTGATTTTGATTTGGAGCCAGATCATATTCTGCGTTATAAGTATACACGTCACCCCAAATACTTTTTCGCAGCCATGAGACAAATTCATCAAGCCATTAAGTCTATTCAACCAGATATTATTCATATTCATAGCTCATTTGCGGGTATCCTCGCAAGGGGCTTATTTTTTATTTTTCCACAGAAAGCCAGCGTTTTTTATTGCTCCCATGGCTGGGCTTTTCTAATGGACACCAAACCATTGTACAGAAAAGGTTATTTTTTAATAGAAAAACTTATGGAATATAAAACGGATGTCATTGTTAATATTTCCAAGTATGAACTGGAACAATCTTTACGCTTGGGTTTATCCGCTTCTAAGTCCAAACTTGTCTATAACGGTATACGTGAACGCGAAGCTAGTGACTTTATTCCCTTAAGCAAATCTTCAGAGGAGACGGATATCATTCAGTTGTTATTCGTGGGCAGGTATGACCGACAAAAAGGGCTTGATATTGTTCTGGATATGTTTAAAAAACATCCGGAATTGCAGCAGCACATTCGCTTGTATGTTATCGGAGACACCGTACTTGAAGACAAGGTATGGGAATTTCCCGAAAACATTATTCGTCTTGGCTGGGTGAACAATGCGGAAATCGATCGATATTATCAGCAATGTGATGCGGTCATCATGCCATCCAGATGGGAAGGTTTTGGACTTGTTGCTATCGAGGCTATGAAGAATCGGAAACCCGTTATCGGAAGTAGTCGCGGAGCTTTACCGGAACTCATTCAGCATGGTGAAAGTGGATATATTTTTGATATTGAACATTCTCATGAACTGTTGAACATCCTGAAGAACCTAGATAAGGCTGAATTGGTAGCAATGGGTGAGGCAGGTTATGCCATCTATAAGGATAAATTTAACGCTTCTCGGATGAACGAAGAAATTGTGGGGCTCTATTATGAGGCGTTTACAGGAGCTTCTGTTCAGGAAATACCCGTGACGAGTCGCTTAGAATTTTCGAAGAGAGCTGGAGATGCACATGATTAAAATATATATTAATGCTCGTTTTTTGACCCAGACCATAACCGGAGTTCAGCGATATGCACTGGAGCTTGTAAAAGAAATGGATCAATTGATTGATCGGGGTGAAATTGACGGAAACCGTTATGAATTTTGCTTATTATCTCCCTCCAATATAATTAACGAACCAGCATTCAAGCATATACGCCACAAAGCGGTTGGTAAGTTGAAAGGACATCTTTGGGAGCAACTTGAACTTCCCTTTTATGCCAAGGGAGGATTGTTAATCAACCTGTGTAACACGGGTCCGGCTTTTAACAAAAATCAGATTGTAACCATCCATGATGCTGCTGTCTTCAATTACCCGAAGGCTTTTTCTTTTGCTTTCCGTGCCTGGTACAAATTTTTGATGGTTCGACTGGGGAAAACATCCAAGAAGATTATTACTGTATCTCACTTCTCCAAAGGAGAACTGATGCAGCACTGTAAAATAGCGGAGCACAAGCTCGTGGTCACTCATCTGGGTATTGATCACATTCATCGAAAAAAGGCGGCTGCAGGAACGATCGAAAAATATGGTATTCAATCACCTTATGTCTTGGCTGTGAGTACGATGAATCCCTATAAAAACTTCAACTTGATTTTTGAAGTATTACCTGAGATCGAAGCTCACAATCTGAACGTTGTTATTGTTGGTTCTAAAAACAGTAAAGTTTTTGGTGAACAGACATGGGCCAAATCCGATGCTGTTAATTGGGTGGGCTATGTTACAGATGAGGAATTAAAGGCGCTTTACGAGGATGCGGCTGGGTTTATATTTCCTTCCTTGTATGAAGGCTTCGGCTTGCCGCCTTTGGAAGCAATGGCGTCAGGTTGCCCCGTTATTGTATCTTCTCGTGCATCCATTCCAGAAGTATGTGGAGATGCTGTTTTGTATTTTAATCCGGACAGTCCGAAAGAAGCAGCTTCACAATTGATTGAAATTACATCCAATCCGGAATTAAGCAAGCAAATGTCTTATAAAGGAAAAGATCACTCGGGTCTGTTTTCCTGGAATAAATGTGCTAAAGACACGGTGAACATCATTATGAACACGATGTAGATACTCTTTCCATAAGACCTCTCAAGGGAGATAAAATGTATGAATAAGGTTTTTGTTGCTATTGATTTCCCCCCGGAAAAAGGAGGGATTCATGATTATGCTTATGGACTTATATCTCAGATTCCGGCAGAAGAGACCACGGTTCTAACGAATAAAATAAAGGATGTTGCAGCCTCCGAACAATTTGACCAGAAGGCCGATTTCGAGATTATCCGGAAGCGAATCTTTTGGAATTCCAATAAGCTCCTGCTCATCGTATCGCAGCTTATCCTAGTCTTCCAGCTTATTATTCTGAAATGGCGCAAAAAGGCGGACGAAATACATTTTGTTAACATATTTCCAGTAGGCATCGCTGGCCCGTTGATGAAAACATTTTTTGGAGTGAAATATTTCCCTTATGTTCACGGTCTGGATGTTATGGGGATGGTGAAGAGCAAGTTATTCCCACTCCTGTTGTTCATTTTGAGGCGGTCTGACAAGGTGATTGCCAATAGCCAGTATACGAAGTCAAAGTTGGTTGAGCTCGGTATTCCAGAGCTGCAAATTGTCATTATCCCACCAGGATTAAACGTAAGCAAATTAAACGCTAATTCTGGACTTCATGAAGATATCCGGGATAAATATAATCTGCATGATAACAAAGTGATGATAACCGTCTCGCGTTTGGTGGAGCGCAAGGGACATGATGTTACTCTTAAAGCGATTAGTCATGTGATCGAGCGGATTCCTAATCTGAAATATCTAATATGTGGAGAGGGTCCACACAGAGGGGAACTGGAACGTTTGGTGAGGCAGTACGGATTAGATTCTGTAGTTGTTTTCACAGGCGGCATTACTGACCATGAGCTGCATCAATTATATGAATGTTCTGATTTATTCATCATGCCCAGCCGCGATATTAAGGAAAAAGGTGATGTAGAAGGTTTCGGAATCGTATTCCTTGAAGCTAATTACTACAGATTACCTGTGATTGCGGGCAATAGTGGTGGAATTCCTGACGCAGTAAAGGACGAGATAACCGGTTATCTGGTAAATCCTCTGGATGAAAAGGAAATCGCCAATCGTATCGAAGAATTGATTACAGATGAAGGACTGGCCAGAACGATGGGAAATAACGGTTATGACTGGGTCACTAATCATTGCTTATGGTCGCATCGCGGACAGCTGTTGAAGCAATTAGCCTGAACAAATAAAACTTTATATTTGGGGTGAGATCATGAGGGCTTCAGTATCCATTTGTACACACAACAGAGCAATAGACACGATGCAGGCTGTTGAAAGTGTTTTGAATGGGGACACGGGTAGTGCTGATTACGAGATACTGGTTATTGATAATAATTCAACTGATAATACCAAAGAATTATTCGACTCTCTTAACATGCCAGCGCATGTTCGCTATATTTTCGAGCCTCAATTAGGATTATCCTATGCAAGAAATAGAGCGATACAGGAAGCGAAGGGGGAGTTTATTTTATTCCTGGATGATGACGCACTAGCGTGTTCTACCTGGATTAGAGAAGTCGTTAGAATTTTTGATATGGATTCCCAAATTGGTTGTGTTGGTGGAAAAATAGTACCTATCTGGGAGGGGGGGAAGCCTGATTGGATACCACATGATATCGTTAGTCTGTATACGCTGATGGATTTTTCGAGCGATATTGTGGAAATGCAGGCACCTTCTATTCCTTTTGGAGCTAATGTAGCTTTCAGGATGAGTATTTTTCAGCAGATTAAACCATTTAGAGAAGATTTGGGACGTGTAGGTAGCAATTTAATGTCAAGTGAAGAAAGTGAGCTAATTGGCCGAGTTCGTCAAGAGTATAAAGTTTTTTACAGTCCATACGCTATTGTAGAGCACAAAATAGCAAAAAGTAGGTTAACTAAACGTTGGTTACTGCGAAGAGTTTATTGGCAAGGCATTAGTGATGCAACACGTTATAAGAAGAGTGGATGGGGAATATTCAAGCATACTGTAAGGATTATTCAAGCGGCATTATTAATATTAATCTCATTTAATAATGTCCAAAAGGTCATGAGTGAAATGGCAAAGATATCTTATCGTAACGGAACGATCGTAGGGTCTTTCCGGAACAGCAGAGGACTGAACACCTGATGAACATGGCAATTGCCAAAAAACCAAGGCAGCATAGCATGGTGCAGACCATTTTTATGACCAGTGTTGCCAATATTCTTATTATGGCTGTGACAACGCTCACTTCTATTATTACAGCTCGAATGTTCGGGGCAACGGGTAAAGGTGAACTTGCTGCTGTATTGTTCTGGCCCGCCTTTATATCTGGTCTAGCTGCATTTGGTCTGCCAACCTCGTTAATCTACAATGTGAAAAAGAACATCAATCAATTACCCACATACATCAGCATGAGTTTTGCAGTTCAAATTCCTATCAGCTTGATCGCTGGGATTGTAAGTTGGTTTGGCATCTCTTTCTGGCTCTCCGGGTATTCGGAATCGGTCGTTTCCATTGCTCGCTGGTATACCGTATCCATGGTTCCTGTAATGCTGTTTATGGGAGTGCTTGCAGCCGCCGCCCAAGGAACGGATAAATTCCATATTTATAATCTATCCAGGCTGTTTGCTCCCTTATTTAATCTTGTTGGTCTGGTGTTCCTGTGGATAACAGGCATATTGACGGTGGAAAGAGCAATTATTGTTAGTTTTGCAGCGAATATACTTGTATTAATCTGTTACATGTATGCCATGCGTCAGCAAATATTCAGTTCAGTAAGCAAGCTGGCAGGCCAATTTAGAACCTGTGTTCACCTATTCAGTTATGGCATTCGAGTATACGGTGTGGAACTGCTTGGTACTTTGTATAACCAGTTCGATAAAATTATTATTTTAGCTTTGCTTACACCCAAAGATTTTGGGTTGTATTCGGTTGTTTTTGCCCTCTCTCGAATGTTTAACGTAGTTCAGACTGCCATAACGAATGTGATCTTTCCGAAGGTCGCAGGCATGGAGCAGCAGAAGGTGCTGACTCTTGTAGGCAGAGCCTTCCGCATTAGTATGGTTCTTATGACGATCATCATCATACCTAGTATGCTGATTGGTCGTTTTTTTATTGGAATACTGTTCGGACCGGAATTTCTTGAAGCTAGCGGTGTGTTTTATTTGTTATCTCTGGAATGCATTGTTGGCGGAGGGTCCTGGATTCTGGCTTCGGCATTCAATGCATTGGGCAGACCTGGTGTAATTGTACTCCGGCAAATTGTAGCATTGGCAGTGACCATTACTTTATTTTTTGTGCTCACTCCACTTCTGGGCTTATACGGAATAGGGTTGGCATTATTGCTCGGTTCCTTTGTTCGCATGTTGATGTCATTGGCATCTGTATCCATTATTTTCAAAATGCCTATGCATAAGATGTTGTACAACAAGGAAGATATTACGTTTCTAAAGGAAAGATTGAGAGAGAAAAATATACTTAAAGGAGCCGGAAAAGATGCCAAACGTTCAAAGGATTCATCCCATGGATGAGTTAAAAAAGCGGCTTGAATCGATATTGGAGGTCGTACCTCCTAAATCCAAAATTTATTACATTGATTATCCGGTATATAGTAACGGCGGCGATATATTAATTATGAAAGGAGCAGAGGCTTTTTTTAAGAGCAACCATATTCACGTTTCTGCAAGATACAGTGTGCATGATTTTCATGAAAACATTCATATCCCAGAAGACCACATTATTGTTCTTAGTGGGGGAGGTAATTTCGGGGATTTGTATGAAGCTCATCAGAAGGTGAGAGAAGCAGTTGTTCAGAATTTTCCTCGACACAAAATAGTAATTTTGCCTCAGACTATTTTCTATAAAGAGGAAAGCAACATTCTTAAAACAGCAGCAATTTTTAATAAACATACAAATCTCCATTTATATGTGCGAGATGAGTCATCTTATCAGTTGGCATCTACGTATTTTATAAATTGTCATGTTGCTCTTCTTCCAGATATGGCGCATCAACTTTGGCCAATAAAAGTAAAGATTAATCCAAGCAAAGAGAGACTCAATTTTTATAGAACCGATATTGAAAAAAATTCAGAACAAACCCCGATAGAAGTACAAGGGGATAATCAGGATTGGCCAACATTATATAACAGATATGAAAAGAAATTTATTTATTACATCAGTAAAGGATTGAAAAAGCGGGCGTCACGAGCCATTTCACAGTTTTTATGGATGAAATATAGTGATTATCTGGTGAACAAGGCTATTCGTTGTTTCGCAGACTATCGCATGATTCATTCTTCCAGATTACATGGACACATCTTATCTTGCCTTATGGCAAAACCCAATGTGCTGATTGATAACTCCTACGGGAAAAACTCGGGATATTATAGCATCTGGACTCATGAAGTTAACTCGGCAAACATGGATTCCTCTTCAAAAGCCGGTTCTCCACTTGCGCCTAACTATATGGAAACAACCGCAACCGTATAAAAAATCCGGGTCCAATGTGAGTAAACTATAGAGAGTGGAGTGATAACCATGAGAATCGTACTTCTCTCCGGTGGATCAGGCAAGAGGTTATGGCCCTTATCCAACGATACGAGATCGAAGCAGTTCCTGAAAGTACTGGAGGGCCCTGAAGGGCAGACTGAATCCATGGTTCAACGCGTATGGAGGCAACTGCAGCACACAGGGCTAAGCGAAAAGGCCACGATTGCAACGAGTAAGCCACAGGTGGAGATTTTGCGAAGTCAACTGGGCGATGAGGCTGATCTTGTCGTAGAGCCGGAACGCAGAGATACCTTTCCTGCGATTGCCTTAGCAGCTGTTTATCTGTACTCGGTACAGGGTGTCAGTCTGAACGAAACGGTCGCTGTACTTCCTGTTGATCCATATGTGGAGGAATCCTTTTTCTATAAAGTTACGGAGCTTGAAGGAGTGTTGGATGAGTCTGGTGCGGAACTCGCATTAATCGGGGTGAAGCCCACCTATCCTTCAGAGAAATACGGTTATATTATTCCCGATCCACACGAAACTGAAAAACACAACCATTACGCCAAAGTATCACGTTTTCAAGAAAAACCCTGTGAGACTGAAGCGGCAGAGATGATAGAGCAATCTGCCCTTTGGAATTGCGGGGTTTTTGCATTCAAGCTGAATTATCTCATTAATCTGCTGATCTCACTTGAACTGCCAATTCAATATGAAGAGATGCTCAAACAATACGGAAGGCTGGAGAAAATCAGTTTCGACTATCAAGTTGTTGAAAAGGCCTCTCAAATTGTAGTTACTCCTTACGATGGATATTGGAAAGACCTTGGGACCTGGAATACGCTGACAGATGAGATGAGCACCAACATTGTGGGCAAGGGAGTAGTTACAGATAGCTCATTAAACACACATTTGGTCAATGAGTTGAATATCCCGGTATGTGTACTAGGCGTTTCAAACGTAATTGTAGCTATAAGCCCAGATGGTATTCTGGTCAGCGAGAAAGAGGCTAGTCCACAAATCAAAGAAATTCTTAAAGATAGTGCGGAACGTCCCATGTATGAAGAACGACGCTGGGGCTGTTATAAAGTTCTTGATTATACACGGAATTCCCAGGGAGAAGAGGTACTAACCAAGCGCATTATTATTGGGGCTGATAAAAATTTATCTTACCAATATCATCTGAAACGAAACGAAGTTTGGACAGTTGTTTCCGGGCAAGGTGAGTTGATTCTGGATGGTGATTTAAAACAGATTAATCAGGGCGATACCATTTCAATCCCATCTGGCGGAAAACATAGTGTAAGAGCTATCACAGAACTTGAAATCATTGAAGTTCAGATGGGCAGTGAGCTGGTGGAAGAGGATATCGTACGAATCGAGATGGAATGGAAAGATATTATCCAAAATTGCGTGAATTGGGGGAAAACAAGATGAATATTGCGGTGATTGGAACAGGGTATGTAGGTCTTGTATCGGGAGTATGCTTTTCGGAGATCGGCAACCAAGTCATCTGTGTGGACAACAATGAGGCCAAAGTGAAGATGCTCAACGAGGGCAACGTGCCCATCTACGAGCCCGGCCTCAAAGAGTTGATGGCTTCCAACATGCAAGCAGGCAAACTATCGTTCACCTCCAATATTGCTGATGCGATTAGTCAGTCGGATATTATCTTTATCGCTGTAGGCACGCCTTCTCTTCCCAACGGCGAGGCCAACCTGAGCTATGTGGAGCAAGTAGCTATAGAGATTGGAAGTCACATAGAAAGCTACAAAATTATTGTGACCAAAAGCACCGTTCCTGTAGGCACCAATGATCGTGTTCGTGAGCTGGTTAGCAGTATTTCATCTCAGCCTTTCGATGTGGCTTCGGTTCCCGAATTCCTTCGAGAAGGATCTGCAGTCAAGGATACGCTGAATCCTGACCGGATTGTCATTGGAACAGACAGTGATCGTGCGATTAAATCACTAAAAAAACTTCATCGGCCATTGACCGAGAACCTGATCATTACGGATATTCGGTCGGCAGAAATGATTAAATATGCTTCCAATGCATTTCTTGCTACCAAAATCTCATTTATCAATGAAATCTCGAATATATGTGAAAAAGTAGGCGCTGACGTTACACGAGTAGCCGAAGGCATGGGCTACGATAAACGTATTGGAGCTTCCTTTTTGAAGGCAGGTATTGGTTATGGGGGTTCATGTTTTCCAAAAGATACACAGGCGCTAATTCAGATCGCAGGCATGGTGGATTATGATTTTAGACTGTTAAAATCGGTTGTCCAGGTAAACCAGGATCAGCGTTTTCATGTCATTCACAAACTGGAAGAGGCGCTAGGATCTTTAAAAGGAAAAACAATTGCTGTCTGGGGATTAGCGTTTAAACCGGAGACAGATGACGTGCGGGATGCTCCAGCAATCGATATCATTCAGCATTTAAGTGATGCCGGAGCAGTAATCAAGGCCTATGATCCCATTGCAACTGCGAACTTCCGTAAAGAAGTAGATGTCGCCTCCATCACGTGGGAAGAGAATCCGCTTCATGCTGCTGAAGGAGCAGACGCCCTGTGCGTGTTGACTGAATGGAAGGAATTCGCTCATATCGATCTGAATGAACTGGCCAAAATTATGAAGGATCCCATCATGATTGATGGTCGTAATCTGTATAGCGCTGAACAGGTTCAGGCGTCTACTCTTCAATATTATTCTGTTGGTCGTCCGGGTTTGACGAAGCTGGAAGGGAAAGCGGCAGCAATCATCTAACCGCTATTCATCATCTTGAATGTGAGTGAGGCAGAACCCATGAAAAAGTGGATGAAAGTTACCATCTGGATTGTTTCCTTTTTTGTAGTTGTTGTGTTTGGTTATGCCATATATCTCTACCAATCCGTTAAATCAACCGCTGACCAAATTTATGAGCCCCGAAATCCTGTAAAGCCCGTCTCGGTCACAGATAGCAGAGGTGGGCTGCAGGTGGACATCAACAACAAAGAGCCTTTTAACGCACTGATTTTGGGCGTGGATGAGCGTCCGAATGATCGAGGGCGCTCGGATACGATGATCGTACTGAGTGTAAATCCAGGGAAAAAACAAGTGCTCATGTTTAATATTCCACGGGATACACGGACAGACATTGTGGGACACAATACAGTAGATAAGATCAATCATGCTTATGCCTTCGGAGGCGTGGACATGTCAGTAAATACCGTCGAGCAATTTTTGGGAGTCCCCATTCATTATTATATGAAAGTGGATATGGAGGGCTTTTCCAAAATCATCGACCTGGTCGGAGGCGTGGACGTAAATAATCCTTTTGCATTTGATTATGAGGGACAGCGGTACGATCAAGGGAATATTCATCTGGACGGGGTTGCTGCGCTCGGTTTTTCAAGAATGCGCTATGATGATCCGAAAGGGGATTTGGGGCGTAATGATCGACAGCGTGAGGTTCTGAAGCAGATGCTTAAGAATACAATGCAATTCTCCAGTGTACTTCATATCCAAAATATGTTAGATGAACTGGGTACTCATGTCAGAACGGATGTTACTTTTGATGAGATGAAGGAACTTCTCCTCGAATATCGCAATGATCTGGAGAATGTGGATACGGTGGAGATTAAGGGTAAAGGCGAGAAAATCAATGGGATTTATTATTACATCGTGGATCAGCAGGAAAGGGATCGCATTCACGGAATAATTGAAGAACATTTGGAGAAATAAACAGAAATAATGGAAGGCTTATGAAAGTGGTGAGGACCTTGCTTATGGAGGAGGATTACGGGAAACGAAGACATAAGCATAGGCGTAAACAACGACCTTATGTTTATATCTTGTCACTGCTGCTGATTGCCGCCTGGGTTTTGGTGATCTGGCACTTTTCTACCCAATCATATCAGCAGCAGACCATCCAGCCTTGGCTGCATAAATGGTCTGAAAAGGTGAAGATCGGATTTGCACTACCCGATGTGCAATTCACATACGGTGAGCTTGATTATTCCTTAAGACAACGACCGTATGATTTTGTTGAGTTCATATTTCGGAAAAGTGCGCATTTATTTGTATATGCTGTGCTGGCGGTGCTTATCTATGGTGGGCTGAGATATAGGAAACTGCGAATGTGGGCTTGTATCGCTGCTGCGTTGACCGTAGTAGCGGTTATCGCCTCCATTGATGAATATATTCAGCAGTTCAGCCCAAACCGGACGAGTTCAATCCGTGATGTTGGCGTGGACCTGCTTGGCGGATGTGGCGGAATTGCCTTATATATGGGTGTTAATGTTGTTTACAGAAGATTCAGGTCCCCAAGGCGTTCTTCAGTCAAAAGAAAGTGATTTCCCAGGAAATGCTGCTCGTTAGTTCACGCTTCTACTTGCTTGCTATCCATCATAAGTATGGAAGTAGGACAAGGGGGGACGGGGCATGCTGCGAAGAAGGAACCGGAATGCGTTACTTAAAAAGATCGGATTCATAGCACTTGTGCTGCTGCTGTTATGGCTCATAGGCAGAACCATCCCATATCTGTTTCGTGCAGATGCGCCAGATGAAGCTGTTGCCATTGCCCAAGAGTTTTACGAATATGAGCAGACGGGTGATTTCGGCAGTTCATGGGAGTTGTTTCATCCATTGATGAAAGAGCGCTTTCCCAAAAGCGTCTATTTACAGTCCAGAGCGCATATTTTCATGCAGCACTTTGGGGTGGAAACCTTTGAGCTGGAGATGGAAAAACCAGAGCGTGAGTTTGACGTTACGGTAATTGATGGCGTTAAGCCATTTGCAGAGGCGTATCGCATTAGTGTTACCCAGAAGTTTTCGGGAACCTTTGGTCAATTTCAAATCGTGCAGGATTGTTATATCGTAAAGGATGGGGACGATTGGACGCTGCTTTGGTATTATCCGAAGAATGGAGATACCAAGACTGAGCATGACAAAGCCGACTGATAGTATCAACCCATACGATGAACCGAATTGTATCATTTGTACTTGGGATGGCTCTATAAATGCGAGACTTTAGTCGCATTTATAGAGCTTTTTTTGCATTTCATTTCTTTTTAAACCTGTAGGGGGTTGACATTAGTCCCGGTGTCAAGTAAATTACGAATTAGATACAAAATGTATCAAAATTCAGCGTCTAACGACAAATAACAGGGACTCCAATGCTCCTTGTGAGGGGAAGGAAATTCATTGATCGAAATGGACCGCTTTTACTGTGTCAGTTGTGGGATGATTGTGTCGGTCGCTAGGGGCTCTGTCGAACTAAAGGAAGAGGACTGTGGAGGCAATCACGTATTTCGCACCGGATTTTATCGGAGTGAGATGCCGCTTGGATGCTGTGAAGCGTGTGTAGTTCATACGAAACGTCAGGGGAAATCCCAGTTTGCGGGACAATATACTAAAGATTATGATACACTATCTTCATATGAGAAACGGACATGATGTGAATGTTCGTTGATGAAGGAGGAAATGGAATGCAGCAGGAGCCGGTCGTCCGTCTTCAGGGCGTCAGTAAAATCATCTCCTCCCGATCATTGGTCAGTGACCTGACTCTGGATATTTCTCCGGGGCAGGTTTTTGGTTTTTTAGGACCCAATGGAGCGGGGAAAACAACAACGATTCGAATGATGGTAGGACTGATGTCCATCAGTCAAGGAGATATCATCATCTCGGGACACAGTGTGAAGAATGAATTTGAGCAAGCCATAGCTCAGGTTGGGGCTATTGTCGAGAATCCAGAAATGTACAAGTTTCTGACTGGATATCAGAATCTCGTCCACTTTGCCCGGATGTCACCTGGTATTACGAAGGAACGCATTGCCGAGACGATTGAACGAGTTGGGCTTACAGCTCGCATTCATGACAAGGTAAAGACCTATTCTCTGGGTATGCGCCAGCGTCTGGGCGTGGCCCAAGCCATATTACATAAACCCAAATTATTGGTATTGGATGAACCGACCAACGGGCTCGATCCACAGGGAATACGGGAACTTAGGGATTATTTGCGTCAGCTCTGTCAGCAGGAAGGGATCACGGTCTTTGTATCCAGTCACTTGTTGTCGGAGATGGAGTTGATGTGTGATACCGTTGCGATTATCCAAAATGGCAAATTGATTGATGTAAGAAATCTCAGAGCTGAGGCGGGAGTGGACGTACTTACTGAGGTTGCTTTTGAGGTAAATGATGCCCCGCGTGCAGCCGAACTCTTTAGCGAGGCTACAGTTCAGGGCAATGCCATTGTGATTCGTTTATCCCGTGAGCAGATTCCGGACTTGAATGCGAGGCTGGTTAGTGAAGGGTTTCAGGTATATGGTATCCGTAACGTAACCCATACGCTGGAAGATCAATTTTTGCAGGTGACTGGGGGCGGAAGCATTGGGTAATTTCGGCAATCTCATTATGAATGAAAACATGAAAATTTTCCGTCGTCCGCGTACTTGGATTATGTTATCCATTCTGGCATTGATCTCGCTGTTGATGCCGGTTCTTCTTAATCAAGGCATGGGGTCCAGTGAGGTTCCATACTGGCAAGCAGCTATTACTACCGTTCAAATCGTCTTTTTCCTGAATACCATCTTCTGTGTCGTCATTGCAGCTGAAGCGGTAGCTGGGGAATTCACCTGGGGAACGATTAAATTACTGCTGATTCGTCCGTGGTCACGCAGCAAAATACTGGCATCCAAATATTTGACCGTGATTGGATTTAGCATTCTGAGTACATTACTTGTTGTTATTCTGGCAACCGTAATGTCGTATATCCTGTTCTCCCATTCCGTAACTCAGAATGGAAGCGGGGCTTCTGCATCACACGCATTTGCACTATGGGGATATCTGTACGTGGACCTGTTTATTACGCTCGCTATTGCCTTTATGGTTTCCTCCGTGTTTCGTTCAGGAGCTCTGGCCATCGGTTTGTCTCTATTTATCATGTTTACACAGAATTTGTTCTCATTGATCTTCAATCCCGTTCGTTACGAATGGGCTAAGTATGTTCTGTTCAATAACATGGATCTCAGTCGTTATATGGATTCAGCAGCAGATTATGGATTGCTTGACGATGGAAATGCAGGTATGACACTTGGCTTTTCTATTGCTGTGCTAGCTGTATATTATGTCATTTTCATGTTGATCTCATGGGTTGTATTCAACAAAAGAGATGTGGCAGGCTAATCGCCTGCTTCTTTTTTTTGCCCAATTTCTTTTTCAGAAAGCGAGTATATTCATCATCCACTGTGGCATGACTAGCATTTAAGGGTACATATAATCATACATAAGAATACGGCTTGGAATGGAACACGCTGCCCATGCTGTATTAAATTGCATTACATACATATTATCGCCGCAGTCGTATTTGGCAGAGCAGCGTATGGAGGGATCACGTTTCTTGATAAACAACAAGTTTTACCGTATATGCACAGCAATTATTTTGCTGCTGCTCATCGTGTATTTGGGGGATAAAGTCAACTTTATTTTCAGCCCCCTGACCTCGCTAATTCACATCATCATCATTCCGCTGCTGATTGCTGGTTTCTTCTATTATTTGCTGCGTCCGCTCGTCGACTATATGGAACGGCACAAAATGAAGCGTGCACTGTCCGTTCTTATCATTTACGTGGTAATTGCGCTGATTATGGCAGGATTCAGTGTGCTTGTATGGCCTTCACTGCGTGAGCAACTGTTGAATTTTGTGGAGAATGCCCCTGTACTGGTTACTTCGCTCAGTGATCAGTTGGCTGAATTCGAAAGAAGTGGTTTCCTTTCAAAATATATACCTGAGGATTCCGATCTGTTCTCACGCTTCTCTGATTTTCTGAGTCAAGGGATTGCCCAGGTAACGGATTATGTATCCGGGTTGTTCTCGGTCGTATCCAATCTGGTCATTATTCTGGCGACGTTCCCGATTATGCTGTATTACATGCTCAAGGAAGGCAGCAAATTTGGAACCAATCTCACACTGTTGCTGCCGAGACGTTACCGTAAAGATGGAGAAGAGACGGTCCATGAAATCGACGAAGCTTTGAGCAGCTATATTGTAGGTCGTGTCATTGTCAATGTGGCTTTGGGCATCCTGATGTATATTGGTTTTCTCTTTCTCGGTTTGCCATATGCATTGCTTCTGACGGCCGTATCTATTGTTCTGAATTTCATTCCTTATGTAGGGGCCTTACTGGCAGCCATTCCTGTCGTTATTGTGGGGTTCATTGAATCACCTTCAATGGCGATCTGGTCGCTTGTCATCATTGTCATCGCCCAGCAGATCCAGGACAATCTGATCTCTCCTTATGTCTATGGCAAACAGTTGGACATTCATCCGTTGACTACCGTCATCTTGCTGCTCGTAGGTGCAGATCTGGGAAATATTCTTGGGATGATCATCGTTATTCCGCTATATATGATTATCAAAATTATAGTTCGCAAAATCCATTATCGGATAGTTGAAGATAAGACTGAGCTCTGAATGGAATTTGAAATACAACTGTGTCATGTGTCACCACTAATGTTTGCTCTTGAAACATATCGATAAGCTCAACAGGATAAGCCGCATATCAATGGTGGAGGGTCAGGAAACTTACCCTTTCGATGGATATGCGGTTTTTTTTCATATATATTGCTCACTTGTGTTATAACTGTTATACTTGATATATAACAGATAACAAAGAGAAGGTGAACTCTTGATTATTCAACTGGATATGCAATCCGAACTTCCCATCTATTCGCAACTTGTTTATCAAATTATCGAAGGTATTGCCAGTGGTGAGTTACAGCTAGGTGAGGCGCTACCTTCGGTTCGGAATTTGGCCGCAGATATTGGGGTTAACCTTCATACGGTCAACAAGGCTTATACACTACTCAAGCAAGATGGATACATTCAAGTTCATAGACAAAAGGGAGTCGTAGTGAACCCTGATGGAATGCCTGATTTAACGGATGATTTTTTGAAAAAGCAGCAAAGAGAATTAAGACCGATTATTGCCGAAGCGATTTGTCGCGGAATGACCAAGGAGGAACTATCTGCGGTGTTAGACCAAATGTATGATGATGTGAAGATAGGTCACAACAAAGAATAAAGAATCAAGGGAGTGTGTTATGTATGCAACTATTTAGTATATTACCTATCATTTTAATCTTTGCTCCGTTAGCCTTACTTCTATCCTTTGCACCATATGTGACAAGGGAAACAATCAGCTTTGGGGTTACGGTAAGTGAATATAACTACTACACACCAGTCTTACGTAAGCTACGGAGAACGTTTGCTACCGTAAGTCTAATCGGAAACGGGATTATTATACTTGTCTGCCTGTATTTACTCCGATCTGCTAATGAAGAGTCTACCGCAATGATTACCGGTGTTTGCACAATGATTTTCATTGTGTACTGGGCTGCATTAAATATGTTATTTCATTTCAAGATGAAAAAGATAAAAGAAACACTTACAACTGTAGAAACACCTCAACGGGTTAAAATCGATACCACCTTCCGCCAAAATAAACTCACCTATTCCAACTATTGGTTTCTCATTCACATGGCTATTATTGTAAGCATTGCGATCATTACAATCTTGAATTATAACGCACTCCCTAACGTCATTCCGATGAAATATGATCTTCAGGGCAATGTCATTTCCAGTACGCCCAAAACCTACCTCTCGGTACTGGCTATTAATCTTGTGCAGCTAGGCATCATTGCACTAATGATGCTGGTGAACTGGAGTATTAAAACAAGCAAACAACAGCTTTCCACGTCTGATCCAGCCCAATTTGCTGCTAAAAATATTCAATTCCGCCGTAAGTGGTCCCTATTTACGATCATAACGGGGTTGCTTCTTACCATTTTATTTGCCTTCATTCAGATGAATATGTTCGTCCCAAATCTCGTCTTGTTAAAAGGTATTAGCTTCATCACCCCTGTGCTGATCTTGTTAGGCGCGATAGGGCTATCTCTCACAGGCAGACAAGGCGGTGGGAAAATTCGGAATCATCAAGAGGGTCGTGAACGATCCAAGGAGCAGCCTGTGAATGACGATGATCATTGGAAGCTTGGTTTTATTTACTTCAATGCCAATGATCCTTCTTTTACCGTAGAAAAACGTTATGGCATAGGCTGGACGATTAACTTCGCTCGTCCACTATCCTGGGTCCTGTTGTTACTTATCATTGCTATTGTTGTTATAAGCAGAGTTCTGAGCCAATAAATGCTCATAGATCTATGCATAACATAAAAATGATTAGGAGGAGTTATGACGATGAACCATTGGAAAAAGCTATTATGTTCTCTTACTTTAGTAGGTCTCATTCTGCCGATAACATCCATCTCAGCAGCTGCTGAACAACCCGCTGGGACTAAAAATCTGGTTCCTATTCGTGAGATTGCAGAACAGAATGGGGCAGAGGTATCTTGGCAACAAAAAACAGGACAAATCACCATACGAAAAAATGAGCTTACGATTGTAGCTAAGGTTGGAGAGAAACAGGCGTTGGTGAATGGGCAAGTCGTCCCCTTAGACAATCCTGTTCAGCTAACGAAAGGAGTTACCTTAATGGATGCGGGATTTCTTGCCGAGACGCTGAAGGGAGCACCTGAGGACATATTTATTTCACTTATAAGTGAGGGCAATGGCAAGGAAGCTGCGAAGTATGTTCATACCTCTGTTAGCGGAGTGTTGTCACCCACGTTGTTGAGTCAGCTATGGGCAGCATTAGAAGGACAAAATGGTAAAATCACAAATAAAGCCATAGCTAAACACGTAGAAAATAACACAGTGCATCGCAATGTTACCTACACGTTCAAGACAGAGCTTACTTCTATAAATATTACGGTCAGAATGAACCATAACGGACTTGTGGATGACTTGTACATTGCGGCCGCTACTCCAGATGTGTATCAAAAACCAAGCTACGACGACCCATCTGCCTACACAGAACAGGATATTACGGTTGGTCAAGGTGATTTAGCTTTACCAGGGACATTAACTTTGCCCAAGGGAGAGGGACCTTTCCCAGTTGTCATTCTGGTACACGGATCCGGGGCTAGCAATCAAGATGCTGCCATTGGTGGTGCAAAGCCGTTTCGCGATCTTGCGGTAGGTTTAGCTTCACAAGGCGTTGCTGTATTAAGATACAATAAGGTCACGTATGAGCATACCTATAAGGTGGCTTCACAGCCTAAATTCACATTAAAACAAGAAAGCGTAGATCAGGTAAACGATGCAGTAGATTTGCTTAAAAAGAATTCAAATATTGATCCTACAGCGATTTTTGTGGCTGGACATAGTCAAGGCGGGTTTGCAATGCCGTTAATCATTGCTGAGGATAAACAACATGATATTGCAGGAAGTATTCTGCTTGCTGCACCAAGCAGCAGCTTTGTGGATGTGCTTACCGAGCAGCAGGACGAATTGGTAGACCGGATGGAGCGGCTAGGTTTAGACACGAAGATCATCAAAGAACAAGCTGATTTTTATAAAAATGTTGCTGCGATCGTTAAAGATCCTCAATATTCTGTAGATCATCTTCCTGAGGCGTTTCCACTTCAACCTGCTTATTGGTGGTTTGAGCAGAGAGATTATGTGCCTGCGGAACTGGCTAAAACACAAAATACCCCTATGCTTATTATCCAAGGCGAAAATGATGTGCAAGTGTCTATGAATCAATTCCAAACCTGGAAATCGGCTCTTCAAGGTCATACCAATGTAACGTACAATAGCTATCCAAAAGTAAATCATCTGTTATCCAGCTATGATGGACTTTCAATTGGTCAAGAGTACGCTGAGCCATCTAATGTCTCCAAAGCCATTATCGATGATATTGCGAAGTGGGTATTAAAATCAAACTAAAAAACGGGACGGTAAGTTCCATTCTTGGTTGAGTGATACCATGGGGAAGTAACACATTCAACCAGAAATAATAAGAAGAGCACTTACCAATGTAGGCAAGTGCTCTTCTTATTTATATATTGAAGGAGTTGCTTTATTTAGCCCAATTGGACTCTTTATCGTCTTCATCGGTGTAATCAGACATGGTCAGTGGTTCTTTGGGAACAACAGCGACTTTGTAGAAGCGATTCTTGTCTTTTTCCAGCAAAACGAAGGTCAGATTCTCGAACTCATATTCTTCCTGTTCATTCATCTCTGGACGATGGCTATAAAGCCATCCCCCAATGGTATCCCACTCATCTGCATCCAGGTTTGACGTGAACATGTCGTTTACTTTGGACAACGAAACCTTGCCATCCATAATGACATAATTTTCATTGATGACCTGAATATCCTCGACTTCATCTGCGTCGAACTCGTCCCGGATTTCACCGACAATCTGTTCCAGCACATCCTCAATCGTTACAATCCCGGAAGTACCTCCATACTCATCAACCAGAACGGCAATATGCACGCCATCCTTCTGCATTTTCTTGAGCAGGTCCTTGACCGGAGTCGTTTCGTGAACAGCCGATACCGGCTGAATGAGGGAAGACAGATCGACAGGTTCTTCGTTTCCGTACAACTCCAGGAAAAATTGTTTGGTATTAATGATACCGATAATATCGTCTTTGCTCTCATTTACCACTGGAAAACGAGTGTATTGTTCTTGACGGATAATATCCAGGTTTTCCTCGTTCGATCTATTGACATAAAGGCAGACCATATCAGTCCGGGGTACCATGATTTCTTTGGCAAGCATGTCATCAAAAGCAAAAATCCGGCTTACATATCCGAACTCAGCTTGGTTGATTTTGCCGCTCTCAAAGCTTTCATTGATGATAATCTGCAATTCTTCTTCGGAGTGCGCATCTTCATGCTCCGATGCAGGTTTGATTCCGAATAACTTGACCAGTTGATTCGCTGAGCTGTTTAACAGCCAGATAAAAGGATACATAATTCGGTTAAACCAGATGATAGGTGTAGACGTCAGTAGAGCAACGGCTTCGGCTTTACGGATTGCAATCGTTTTAGGTGCAAGTTCACCAACTACCACATGCAAATACGTGATGGCGACAAACGCAATAACAAACGATAAGAATGAAGAAACTGCCTCCGGCATGTTCATGCTTTCGAACACAGGGTGGAGAATTTTCTCTACCGTGGGTTCTCCCAGCCAGCCCAGTCCCAGAGATGTAATCGTGATACCCAACTGACAGGCGGACAAATATCCATCCAAGTTGGCAACGGCTTGTTTAACAGCCAAGGCACGCTTGTTTCCTTCTGCAATCATTTGGTCAATCCGGCTCGGGCGAATTCTTACGAGTGCAAATTCCACCGCTACAAAAAATGCCGAAAGTCCTATCAAAAAAGCAACCAATACTAAATTTAACGCATACCTCTCACTGTCCATTAACTAGTCTTCTCCTTTAAGTAATAAGTTTTTAACGAATATTATATCTAATTTTACGTAAGAAGACCACCTTCCGATCAAGAAAAGAGGAAGAGTCTGGAAGACAGAGTGTGCGAAATGGCGATGGAGTGCTGATCGGCAGACTGGAATGAATCATATGTAGAGGGGAACACAGTCAGAATATACAACGCCAAAGCATGGAATGAACTGGCTGAGCGCCATTGCAGATCAGATGTGTATGTAAAATTTTATCTAAGCAAACGTTACGAACAGTGCATACATTGGGTATCTAATGATTAGCTAAAGGCTTTATCGTCAAAGCTTGTACAGTGAGAGAGAACGGCAAGGTTACCCCTTGCCATGAGGAGGAAGCCGAATGTTTTGGCTGGTTATTATATTGCTCGTATTTACTTTTCAGGCAGCCACCATTCTGTTGCTGGAATTCCGCAATCCGGCGAAAGCTGTGGCATGGCTTTTTATTTTATTCTGTGTACCCTTGATCGGCTTTGTTGTGTATTATTTTGTCGCCCAGGACTACAGCAAACGTAAGAAGGTCCGTAAAGGCGGTTCACGAATCTTTCGGGAAATACGGGAAACGATCTGGGAGCAGGCTCACATTATCGAGCATGCCGATCAGATGTCGGGCAGCCGGTACATCCATCAGCACCGTTTGTTCAATTTACTGTCACACCTGTCTGAGAGCCCAATTACAGGCTGCAATCGGAGTCAAATACTGACGAATGGTGAAGAGACATATGAAGCCATGTTGAGGGCCATGGAACAGGCAGAGCACCATCTGCATGTTGAATTTTATATTTTTCGGGATGATGTCATCAGTACAAAGTTTCAGGATGTGATGATTCGCAAGGCAAAAGAAGGCGTCAAAGTACGTTTGATCTGCGATGGACTCGGCAGTCACAAGATGAGCTGGAGCTTTATCCGCAAGTTTCAGGACGCAGGTGTGGAGTTTCATTATTTTCTGCCGCCGCTCATTGCAACGATTGACCGGAGGGTGAACTACCGGAATCACCGTAAAATTGTTGTGGTGGATGGAAGGATTGGGTTTGTGGGTGGGATTAATATAGGTGATGATTATCTCGGACAATATCCGGAGGTTGGCTTCTGGCGCGATACTCATGTACAGATCGAAGGTGATGCCGTATATTTCCTGCAAAATACGTTTTTGAACGACTGGAAGCTCGCTTCCGGCGAGCAGATTACTGAGCCTCAACTGACAGAGCTATTCCCGCCACATATATGCAGTGGGGAAGAACGGATTCAGATTCTGGCCAGCGGGCCGGATCAGGACTGGGATGCTATTCAGGAAATGTGCTTTGGAGCGATTTCGGTGGCATCCGAACGCATATACATCACAACACCCTATTTCATTCCAGATCCTGCATTATACGAAGCTATTAAGACGGCTGCCGTCAGTGGGGTCGATGTGAAAATCATCATTCCGTATCAATCAGATTCCCGGCTGGTGCATTTGGCGTCTATGTCCTATGTGGAAGAATTGTTACGTGCAGGAGTGAAGTTTTATCAATATCGCAAAGGTTTTGTACACGCCAAGGTCCTGATTGTGGATGATTTACTTGCGACGGTAGGTACAGCCAATATGGATATGCGCAGCTTTTTCTGCAATTTTGAGTTGACCGCCGTGTTGTTTGAGACATCATCCATGGACCGGCTGACCGAGGATTTTGAGCGTGATCTGGATGAATGCAGCCAGATTGAAGTGAAGGCGTTTCAGCAGCGTTCACGGTGGCAAAAAGGGGCAGAAATGCTTTCTCGCATGCTTTCTCCGCTGCTTTAGCCGTTATAGGGCGAATTTCTCAAGATAAATTCACTTTTTGTGAATTTATCTTCTTTTTGCTAACTATTTTGCTCAAATTTGATCTTTTATGATATAATGTTTATATAAATTATGTCTTGGCGAAGGAGGGGAGTCTGCGGGAAAACAGGCTCCCTTTTGCTCTCTTTTGGAAGTGTCAACCGGAATTAAGACATACTTGAATACATTTCATATAGCCTTTAGGTGCTTTTATAACGGGGTGCATATAGCGTTGGAACGGTGTTGTTCCTCTGTATGCAGGGTTCCTCTGGGTACTTAAATGATTTATGAAATGGATTCACATATTGATCAAAACGGGGGGGATACCATGTCCAATGTATCGGTTAAAGAACTAACATCCAAGCCGGACCGCAATGTGAAGAGCTCGGTGTTTTCACTGAAGCTTCTGCAGCGCATTGTGATGATTCTGGTCGGTGCTGCACTGATGGCTGTGTCACTCGAAGTATTTCTCGTGCCGAATGGCGTTATTGATGGGGGAATAACAGGGATCTCGATTATGGTGTCAGAGATTACACATCTGCCACTCGGAATTTTCCTGACCTTGCTTAACTTGCCTTTCCTGATTCTGGGATATAAACAAATTGGTAAAACGTTTGCGTTATCTACACTGCTCGGGATCGTCGTAATGTCGATTGGAACATCATTGTTACACCACGTTCCTGCACTGACGCCAGGTGAACCGCTGCTTGGAGCTGTATTTGGCGGATTGATCTTGGGGGTTGGTGTTGGTCTCGTCATTCGTTCTGGTGGTTCACTCGATGGTACGGAGATTGTAGCTATTCTGTTAAGTGAGAAATCACCATTGTCTGTAGGTCAGATCGTACTGTTCATTAACGTATTTATTTTTGCAGGTGCAGGTTTTGTGTTTGGCTGGCCAAACGCCCTGTATTCCATGATTGCTTATTATATTGCAATGAAGATGATTGATATTGTGAATGAAGGATTGGATCAATCCAAATCGGTATGGATTATCAGTGAGAAATACCGTGATATTGGTTCTGCCTTGACAGACCGTCTTGGTCGCGGCGTCACTTTCCTGGATGGAGAGGGCGGCTTCAGTGGAGATGAGAAGAAAATTATCTTTGTGGTGATTACCCGTTTGGAAGAAGCTAAACTGAAGTCCATTGTTGAAGATTGGGACCCACATGCCTTTGTAGCGATTGGTAACATTCACGATGTGAAGGGCGGACGTTTCAAGAAAAAAGGTATACATTAGCGAATCTCATCGCGCCTAAACGAAAAGATAGCCGGTACCCTTGGTTTGAGGGTGACCGGCTATTTTTGTTTTAAATGCTGGATGACCAGTTCAACGGGTTGGGGTTCGACAGCTGCGATCAGATCCCCGGTCTGCGTCAGGCGTTCCACGATGTTCATCAAGTGGTAATCCTTGACCGAAACGTTGTTCCGAACTTCATCCCATGTGAGCGGAGTAGACACAGTACCACCTGGTTTGGCGCGGGGAGTGTAAGGAGCTGCGAGCGTTTTGCCGCCGTAATGCTGGAGGTAATCAAAATAAATACGATCGCCCCGGTCTTTTTTAAGTCGTTCCAGTGTAAATAGATCCGGATGTTTTTGAGTAACGTATTTGCCTACAAAATAACCGATGTCCCTTAACTCATCGAAGGTTACACCTTGGCGGATCGGAACAATAATCTGTACACCTGTGGCACCGGAGGTTTTCGGTACCGATCTCAGACCAAGCGAAGTCAGCGTTTCCCCCACGATCAGTGCAGCCTGCATGATGCGAGGTTCTTCTTCCTGCGAAGGATCGAGATCAATCATCCACTCGCAAGGCAGATGGTTGTCTACGGCGTGTAAGGAAGGATGAAATTCCAGAGCGGCCAGATTGCCAAGCCATAACAGATCAGGAAGGTTTTCCATCACCACATATCGTATCCCGTCATGTATCTCGGTTCGTACAAATTCCGGAACGGGCTCCGGGGCATTTTTTTGATAGAAAAACTGGCCGCCTGCACCATGTGGATAACGTATCGTGGTGAGCAGCCGATTTCGGGTGTACGTAAGCAGATAGGGAGCCAGTGCCGCCAACTTTTGCAAATAGATTGCCTTGGTCACACCTGCTTCGGGCCATAACAGCTTGTCCGGATTGGTCACTGTAAGCTCCATTCCATTAATGGTTATGGTGCCCTTTATTGTATGGGCCATGAAGAACACCTCCTTTGGTGACAAGTATGATTTTAAGGGAAGCCCTCTTACTATTTCAGGCGGATGGAAGGTGGTTTATGGTTCTGAAATAAGATGACTGATCTGGCTGATTTGACACTCATCTCGCTTTACCGAAGCAAAAGCCTGGATGCTTGGGTGACGTAGGGTGAAATGGTGGGTCAGTTCCATGAATTGCACTTTGACGCCGATGCTTGGTTCGACCCATGTCGTCTCCGCGCTTCTCTCGGGTATGTTATGAAAGGGTCTAACCTTTCGGATGAGAGGTTGTACTTCTTCGGTTAGTTTACGCCAGGAGTCCGAGTTCAATTTACCAGTGCCGACATGACCAATATAGACAAAGTTAGGCCCATCGTATACACCGACTGCGATTGCATTCACGATGCCGCTGCGGTAGGTGACTCCGCCAATCATCGCATATAGGTCGTGGAAAATCTTGACCTTCTGCCAGCGTTGATCCTTACCGTTGATTGCATAGGTGCTGGAAAGGTCTTTGCATACAATTCCCTCCATCTGGTGCTGTCTCATCACAGTGAGCAGGGCATCGGAATCTGACGTATTGGTCACCTCCTGAACATGGGGAGCAGGATTCAGAACTTGATGCAGCAGACGCTGACGATCTGCAAGTGGTTGATTTGTGACCCATGCCCCATCGCAGAAAAGAATATCAAATACCATATAAGTCACTGGAATCTGGTATACAGCCTGGGCAATGCCATCCGGTCTGCTCATGCGATCTCGCCGCAGCACGTGATAGAAGGACGGTTTTCCCGTATCCGGGTCAAGGGCAATAATCTCTCCATCCAAAATATAAGAAGGGACGGAGCACAGATTGCGTGGCTGGACCAGCTCAGGATATTGTACAGTTCGGTTGTGTAATCTGCGATTAATTAACTGAATTCCCTTTCCGTCCTCGTAAGCAAGCATGCGGACCCCATCCCATTTGATTTGGGCAATCCAGTTTTGCCCGGTAGGGATTACATCTCGGGATACAGGTTCAAAAGGAACCAGGGGATTGAACATGTGCCAAAAACTCCTTTCCTCTTTCAAATCTGTCTGGAGGTTGATCATCTAAGTTGAGTGGAACAGGGGTTAGCCCTTCCGAAGCTTTACCTTTAGTTTATGTACCATAATGAGCAGCAGAGGAATTCCGATGCCACAGGTCAGGTCCCAATCAATCCAATACGGAATAACAACTTTGAGATAGAAGTTCTCGTTGGGAGCCAGAATAATGGACATAGCCAGAATCAACAGGGCGCCCGGCAAGATAAGTGGTCGATAGCTGGACAATTTAAAGAGATGAGTCATTCCGAGTACAAAGCTATAGAAGAACAGAATGCTCTTGAAAAACACGGCAATAATCCAGACGGAAGCCATAAAGGCTTCGATTCGCTGCAAAAAGTTGCCTATATTGATCTTCAGCGACAGATTAAATGCTGCGAACCAATGGTGCTGCGTCATAAATGGCCCCATGACCAACAGGCAGATCGTTAGCGTTAGGGTAAGCATTAATCCCCCTATGATGGCTGCCAGAAGGATATCCTTTTCCCAATGAGCTTCCTTTTTGGCATAAGGAAAGAGCATAAGAAAGATGCACAATTCACAATAAGGATAGGTAAGCACAGCGACAAATCCTTTAAAGGGATTCAGTAAGCCTTCTCCAAGAACAGGCTTGATGTTGTCCAGATGTGATTGTGGGAACAGACAGACGGTCAGAATGAGCAGAAACAGCACGATCAGGGGAAGAAATACCTCGGCGCTCCTGCCTATGGGCTCCAGACCAGATAAGAGTCCCCAGACAAGAGTACAAACAAAGAGCAAATTCACAATGAAGAGCGGGGATTCAGGCAAGATCTGGGTCGTCATGAAATCCCCAATTTCCCTTATGAACGCAGAGGTACTTATCAGAAAATAGAATAAATAAAAAGAGCTGATGAAGGCCCCGATCCAGGGTCCAAGAGTATGCAATGCATGTTGAATCAGATTCATTCGGGGCTGCAGTTTGTAAACAACAAGCATAATGGACAAAACCCCGGCTCCTCCAGCAACGCCCAATATTGCGGACAACCATGCATCCTGATGTGCATATGAGGTGATCATCGAGGGGAAGACGATAATCTGCTCACCAATCGTGCATAAGAACATCAGTGAGCCCAGTTGTCTTACGGTTAAACGCCCCTTCTCAATCATATGGGTTCTCCTTCGCATGTCGATCTAGATATTTGGTTAGGATGCGCCAATTGCACCAATTTTATTAGGAAATGGATAAAGGCATATATCAACATAATAAAAGGTAGGCAAAAAAGCCCGGGCAACTGAATTCCCTATATGGAGCGAGGGAATTGGTGTCCGGGCTAATCAGAGTACGCAGCTTCATACACAATATTATTGTCACGGATTTCCCGTGTTAGTTCGTTGTGGTCAAGCGAATGCGAATATTCTGCGGGTCTACAGTAAACCAGTCCTTACCTTGCTGTTCGATCGATGCGTTTGATTGACGTAGTTGTTCAACAGCTTGTTCCAATGATTCTTTTCCGTCATAAATGATAGTGAAGTAGTCAATGCCTGTCGCATTGGCCGGAGTCACAGGTGCGCCTGTACCAGCCCAAATGTTCAGTCCGATGTGATGGTGATAACCGCCTGCGGACACAAACAGGGCAGACATGTTGGCGAAGTTACCAACGATGTCGAAACCAAGCACGCCTGTATAGAAGCGGCGCGATTCTTCCAGACCACGTACGTGGAAATGAACATGACCAATAACGGTTCCGGCAGGCAATCCCTGCCAAGGCTCGTTCGCGGCCAGAGCGAACAGGCTGTCTACATCAACAGGATCACTTGACATAATGTAGTTATTATCTGCATCCCGCTTCCAAGTGTCCCGTGCACGGTCTGCATAGATCTCGATACCGTTCTGATCCGGGTCGGAAATGTAGAATGCTTCACTGACCAGATGATCACCCTGACCAATTTCAATGCCCGACTCAGCCAGATTGCGGAGGGCAAGACCCAGCGATTTGCGGTCAGGCAGCAGGATGGCGAAGTGATACAGACCTGCTGTGGAGCGAACAGGCATCGTCACTGCATTGGCTAACTGCTCAAGGCGCAAAAGCGAATGCTTTCCATCGGCTGTCATGGTAGCGACTTTTTCGCTGCGTTCAAGCAGTTTCAGTCCGACCACCTCGGTATAAAATTGAATGGATCGATCCAAATTGCTGATTCGCAGACTTACTTCACCCAGATGGGTTGTAGCAGGAATTTGATAAGTAGAAGTCATAAGGATTTCCTCCTGTAAACAAGTGTAGTTGTTTTTACGGTTCTCGCATTGGTAATGAAACAGACTATTGTAATGTCATAGCTCATGTAGATAGGAGACTCAACTGTACATTTATAAATAAGTTACTTTTCATAAGTTAATATAAAATATAAATCAACTTTCGTCAATTGTATTTTCCATCGTAGTGGGATCATTCTTGTGTGAGGACTGCTGCAAACATGGAATGCAAAACAAAAATCCGGCTCCATAGCCGGATTTCCAATGTTAATGTTAGTGACAAGTGAATCCTGTGCTGTTTGCTGTTTAAGCCTTGGGCTTAGGAGCAGCCTTCTTTCTTTTCGAAGGAGCAGGAGCCTCTGTTTCTCCTCCAGCCGCTGCTTGGACCGACGTTTTCTTGGGAGCTCGTTTCTTAGGTTTGGCTGTGGTGGTTCCGGGATCGGATGGAATGGGCTTCACAGCTTCAATACTTGCTTGCAGCGCTGCCATGAGATCCATGACATTGGCTTCCGGCTTGGCCGGAGCAATTTTGATTTCTTCACCGGCCACTTTGTGATTGATCAGATCCAGCAGTTTGGCGCGATAGTCATCTGTATATTTTCCGGGTTCAAAAGGAGTAGATAATTGATCGATCAGCAGTTTGGCCATCGTCAATTCCTTCTCGTTTACGTTCAGAACCTCGGGCAGGTTGGGAACCTGAGAGACGGGACGGATCTCATCCGGATAGAAAATGGTTTCCATGGAGAGGCAATCGTCCAGCACACGGATGGCAGCCAAACTGCTTTTGGAACGAATCGATATCTTGGCGATGCCGATCTTTCCTGTATCCCGCATGGCTGTCATTAATAGCTGGTAGGCGTTTCCTCCCGCCTGATCGGGGGATAGATAATACGTTTTTTGAAAATAAATCGGATCAATTTCCGTTAAATCCACAAAATCCAGAATGGTAATGGTTTTGCTGCTGGAATCATTTAACGCTTCAAGCTCGTCCTTTTCGAACAAAACGAATTTGCCTTTCTCATATTCATATCCTTTGGTGATTTCTTCCCATTGAACCTCAACTTCGCAGGAAGGGCATTTACGTACATAAGCAAGTGGACTGCCGCAGACTTTGTGAATATAACGCATGGAGATGTCTTTGTCTTCGGTAGCCGAAAACATTTTGACAGGAACATGAACCAGACCAAAGCTGATGGCACCTTTCCAGACTGTATGCATGAACGGCTCCTTTCCGAGAACATTTTATGAATAGTATGGGCATTTCGTGGGCGGGATAACCCTATTTCACCGGAACGGTATGCTTCAGAAAGAGTGGGGGATGATAACAGAAACATCCTTTAAGATCTGCGATCTAAAACGCTGGGTTTGAAAGAGGATGATGTTAGTTATCAACTATCACGTCAGGAGGTACCCCTATGAAGAACAAACGAGACGAAGCTGAAGCTCACGCCCATACGTTCTCTCCGTATCCTCGTGCCGAGTCGGAAGGGTCTGAAGATTTTCATACGCCTGCAACAGCGGTTAACTGGGAGGCTATTACCTCAGAAGAACTGCCGCTTGACCGGGAGTCGTTCATGCTTGACATTGACCGGATGGTGAATGAGGGTTTGGGCGGTGGACAAGTTACGGAAGATAACGGTTATATCGGTGACAGTACGACAGATAGCATGGTACGGGAATCACATGAAGATCCGGAAGGGGAGTATGAATAATAATGATGGATGTTAAACGTGCGAAAGCCATTTATGATTCCAAAGATACGATTGCAGTTACATTAGAAGGAGATCCGGTCTGGATCGAAAATGTGGATGAAGCGAATGGTATGGCAACGGTGCAAGTGGGCAGCAGACCGGGGAATACCCAGACGGTACGTGTAGATCGTTTGGAAGAGTAAAAGAGACGTTTGGTAAAGGATGTCAGGAAAGGCCGGTGCCGTCAGGTGCCGGTTTATTTGTCGTTCGTGTGAATGGTGGCCTGTCTTCCGTTCTGCTTCTGATCCTTCGATGTTGCGGGGGGAGAATGGGACCGATATAATAAAGTTCAAAGTGAACTCAGGCGGCTTGACCGCCAAAGGTGGGGCGTATATTGAATCAGACGCATGAGCAGTGGGTGTATCACTCCCATGGCATTGCAGATACAGAAGTACTCGCGTCCGCACTCGCTGAACAGGCAACCGCCGGCATGGTGATTGCACTGGACGGTGATCTGGGCGCGGGCAAAACGGCATTTTCACAAAAGTTTGCATGGCATTTGGGTGTACGTGATGTGGTTAACAGCCCCACGTTTACACTGATCAAGGAATATGAAGGGCGTCTGCCCTTATATCACATGGATGTGTACCGCATATCGCTGGAAGAAGCGGACGAGCTTGGACTGGATGAGTATTTCTATGGTGCCGGAGTCAGTCTGGTGGAATGGTCCAGCATCATTCCCGAATTGCTGCCGCAGGAACACTTGCATGTGCAGATCGAGACGACCGGTCCGGAGGATCGAACGATTACGCTGGATGGGTATGGCGAGACGTATGCTGCCATGTGCCGACAGTTCAGACAGAATGGAGTCAAATGATGATGGAAGATTTACAAAAACAGCCGCGCCAGCGGTTTTTGGCGTTGGATACCTCGACTGCGGTGATGGCAGCCTCAGTGATGGAAGGCCACGCCCTTCTGGAAGAACGCAATGAACGGGCAGAACGCAACCATTCGGTACACGTCGTGCCTGTGATGG
Organism: Paenibacillus sp. E222; assembly: GCF_013401555.1. Lineage (NCBI taxonomy): Bacteria > Bacillati > Bacillota > Bacilli > Caryophanales > Paenibacillaceae > Paenibacillus > Paenibacillus sp. E222. Next base: position 7,110,164 of record NZ_CP058552.1, on the reverse strand, counting down.
AGCAGCTGCTGGAAGCCAGCGGCACGCAGCCAGGACAGCTGGACGGCGTTGCCGTCGGCATTGGCCCGGGATCGTACACGGGCATCCGCATTGCGGTGACCGCGGCGAAGACGCTGGCCTGGGCGTGGGACATCCCCGTTGTCGGGGTGTCCAGCCTTCAGGCCCTGGCCTGGGGCGGCTGGCACAGCGGCCTCGCCGCCAAGGCCGAAGCTGCGTCAGGGGATGCCGCAGCAGGGGCTGGCGGAACGCCATCCGCGGACCAGGGCGGCACAGGTGCCGCCCCTGTCCACTGGATCGTTCCGCTTGTGGATGCGCGGCGCGGTCAAGCCTATACCGCGCTGTTCGCCTCCGCCGGGAGCGCTGCGCCCCGGCGGCTGGCGCCCGATGCCATCCGTCTGGTGGACGGATGGCTGGAAGCCCTCGCCGCCCGCATGGCGGAAGCGGCGCCGGAAGAGCGGCCCGCTGCCGTCTGGATTGTCGGCGAGACGGGCCCGCATGCGGCAGCAGCGGCTGAGCTTCGCTGCCCCGCAGGAACGGCGCTCCAGCTCGTACCCTATGAGCTGGAGGGCCGCTGGGTTGGGCGCTTAGGCGCCGAGGCGCTGCTTGCAGGTCAGCGAGATGACGTGCATGCGCTCGTGCCGAACTATACCCAGCTGGCTGAAGCGGAAGCCAACCTGCTGCGCAAAGGCTAAAAGGGAGGGGAAGCAGATGGACAATGTGGAGAGTGACGAGCAGGAAGCAGCGCTTCAGTTCAGGTTCATGACGCTGGAGGATATTCCCGATGTCATGATTATTGAACATGAGGCCTTCACCCTGCCCTGGACGGAAGAAGCATTTCAGAATGAATTGACACACAATCATTTTGCTAAATATATGGTTATGGAATTGGAAGGTACAGCGATCGGCTATGCCGGCATGTGGACGATCATGGATGAAGCCCACATTACCAATATCGCTGTCCGTGAAGCTTATCGTGGACGCAAGCTCGGCGAGAAACTGCTGGACGAACTGATGAGAACAGCGACTTATCTCGGGATGGAGCGAATGACGCTGGAAGTCAGGGTTTCGAATCGGATTGCCCAGAGCTTGTATCAGAAAAAAGGGTTTGAATCGGCTGGTCTTCGCAAAGGGTATTACTCCGACAATGGGGAAGATGCGATGATTATGTGGGCGAATTTGCCGCCTGCGAGCCGGAGCGGCGAAGAGGAAGGAAGCGTAACGGATTCATGAAGGATTTCAATGAAAAGGTAAGTTCAGCACCATCTTATATATTGGCCGTGGAGACAAGCTGTGATGAAACATCCGTAGCGGTAGTCAAGGATGGACGGGAAGTGTTGTCCAATCTGATCTCCAGTCAGATCGAGACACATAAGGCATTTGGCGGGGTTGTGCCTGAAGTGGCTTCGCGTAAACACGTGGAAGTCATTACACTGATGTTGGAACAGGCTATTGAGCAATCCGGCATCCGTCCGCGTGATCTAAGTGCGATTGCTGTGACGCAAGGGCCTGGACTGGTTGGTGCATTGCTGGTCGGCATCGTAGCTGCGAAAACCATGGCCATGGCCCTTGGCAAACCGCTCATTGGCACACATCATATTGCGGGACATATCTATGCCAACAGACTTACCCATGAGCTGCAATATCCAGCGATGGCACTGGTGGTTTCGGGTGGTCATACCGAGCTTGTGCATATGGAATCCGAAGGCAAGTTCAAACTGATCGGACGTACGCGTGACGATGCTGTAGGCGAGGCTTATGACAAAGTGGCGCGTGCACTGGGTTGTCCTTATCCGGGAGGACCGCATGTGGACCGGATGGCTGCTGAAGCAGAGCAGGTGGTACCTTTGCCACGCGTCTGGCTGGAAGCCGATTCGTATGATTTCAGCCTTAGCGGCCTGAAGTCTGCTGTACTGAATGTTTTGAATCAAGCCAAAATGCGTGGAGAAACGCTTGAACCATCCGCTGTGGCACGAGGCTTTCAGGAAGCTGTCGTCGAAGTGCTGGTAGAAAAAGCGGTAAGGGCTGTCCGTGAATATGGATCGCGTCAATTGCTGTTATGCGGTGGCGTTGCTGCAAACCGCGGATTGCGTTCAGCTTTGCAGGAGCGTTGTGCGAAGGAAGGGCTCGAATTGCTGATCCCGCCAATGGAGTATTGTACCGACAATGCCGCCATGATTGGAGCTGCGGCGTATTTGAAATGGCAGCGGGGAGAAATCTCGGAATTCGATGCCAAGGCTGATCCGGGACTTTCACTTGAGGCATGGTCTGTTCAATCGCTGTAGAATAATTCATGTATTTGAAGACTTGACAGTCTCAAGTGAAGACTGTATATTAATTACAAATTAAAACAGGAATTCAGATTCCTGAACTGAAACGCAATGAACAGGAACAGTAGGGTAATTCCCGGTCATAGAGAGCTGCGGGGTGGTGCAACGCAGTCGAAGGAAACCTGAAACTCACCTGGAAGCGGAACGATGGAACACGGTAACTCCCCGGGAGAAGCCGAAGGCCGATGATGGCCCAAAGTACATGGTTACGGGTTGCCTCCGTGAATGGGCCGTTGTTGATGAAGCCGGATAACATATCGGTCGAAGATCAACAATAACTGAGGGGGCTTTTGTCACTTTGGGCAATGATAACGGTATGGACGCATACAGGATCAGCTCGAAGGAAATGAAAGTCAACAAGAGTGGTACCGCGAAGGTGAACAGCCTGTCGTCTCTTGCATTATTGCAGGAGATGGCAGGCTTTTTTGATTTTCAAAATGGTGATGAATGCATGGTCACATATCATAAATGTAATGAACGGGAGCAGTAAAACGATGAAGCGCACAGAGAGCTGCGGGGTGGTGCGACGCAGTGGCTGGAATCGTTTGAATCTCGCCCGGGAACGGAGCTGTGGAAGCAGTGAGACGATGTCTCATCCCTTGTTCTTGTAACCAAAGGGCATTGTGGTACACAGCAACGGCTAACCTCCGTTATAGGGTGTTTCTCCAGCTGGATCGGCTGTTATTGTTGCGTGTAAGCAGCTGCAACCGAGCTAAGCTGGAGACGACGAGGTGGATGGTGCCTGGCGCAAGCCTGGACCATCAAGCAAGAGTGGTACCGCGGAGGGGATAATAACCCGCCGTCTCTTAGATGAGATGGCGGGTTATTTGTGTTTGCTGCCGGCAGCAGGGTGGGCAATGGGAATCAATCATGGTTCAGACAAAGAAATATGTCCGGCGTGCAAGTCGACGTGCACATCGGCATGGAATGCAAAATGAATAAACATAGAAAACGGGAAGTGAACGCCTGGTTCACATCCCCAAAATCCAATATACATTCAAATTTGATGGAGGTTGATGAATATGACAACGAACAATAACAAACGCATGATTGAGATTTTTGATACAACACTGCGCGATGGAGAGCAAGCACCGGGAGCGAGTCTGCAGCCTGAACAAAAAATTGAACTGGCACATCAACTGGCTTCTCTGGGCATCGACGTCATCGAGCCTGGATTCCCGATCTCAAGTCCAGGTGAGTTCGCGGCGGTTCAGGCGATTTCCAGACAATTGCAAAACGTGGAGATTTGCGGATTCGCACGTGCGGTCAAAGGGGATATTGATGCAGCTGTTCGAGCAACGGCTGACGCAGCGCGCCGCCGAATTCATCTGTTTATCTCCTCTTCGGACATCCATATTGAGCATCAACTGCGCCGACCGCGTAGTGAAGTCGTGGCTACTGCCCGGGAGATGGTCTCCTATGCACGTCAGTTCACGGATATTGTGGAGTTCACCGCCATGGATGCGGCTCGTACAAAGATGGATGATCTGATTGAGATGGTTGAAGTAGCTATTGAAGCAGGAGCAAGTATTATCAATTTGCCAGATACGGTCGGGTATGCATTGCCGCATGAATATGGAGAGATGTTCCGTCAGGTACGTGAGGGTGCAAGAGGCGGAGACAAGGTACGTTACAGCGCACACTGTCATAACGATCTGGGACTTGCGGTTGCCAACAGTCTGGCTGCGATCGCCAACGGTGCTTCCCAGATTGAAGTAACCATCAACGGTGTGGGAGAACGGACGGGCAACTGTGCCCTGGAGGAGCTGATTATGGCTCTGGAGACACGGGGAGATGTAATCGGCGCAACCACAAATATCAAACTGAACCAGTTGTATGAGACTTCTCGTCAAATTAGCCGTGCGATGCATTTCCCGATTGCCTACAACAAACCGGTAGTAGGGCGCAATGCCTTCCAGCATGAGTCTGGTATTCACCAGGATGGTCTGCTCAAGAATCGGAGTACGTATGAGATTATGGACCCGGAAGCGCTGGGCATTCCACGCAGCATGATTATTCTGGGCAAACATTCCGGGCGTCACGCTTTGAAGGATCGGGTTCGCAAATATGGCTTTGAACCGGATGAGCAGCAAATGGAACAACTGTATGAGATATTTAAAGAAACCGCCGATCAACAGAAGGTGGTCAGTGATGACCAGTTATTGCAGATGGTGAGCCAGACCATGAATATTCCTGCACAGGATTATGAACTGGTTGAATTGCAGGTTACGGCGGGCAGCATGACGGATCGAATGGCAGCAGTTCGTATTCGCACGAGCGCAGGGGAGCAATCCTATTCTGCCGTTGGCGGTGGTCCGGTAGATGCAACGATTCGTGCGATTGGTCAAAGTATCTCGGACGACATTACGTTTGTCGATATGGAAATGCACGCACTGAGCGGAGGAGAGGCTGCGAGTGCAGAAGCTGCGGTTACCGTGGAGCGTGCAGGACGTGAATTCAGAGGAACCGCCACGCACAATGATATTGTCATGGCTGCGGGTCTGGCGTATGTTGCAGCTTGTAATGCGGCCGGACTAAAGGCGGAGACTTTCGAAATGGATGAATCCGTGCATGCGTAAAAGTATTCCGGCAAATCACATCACTTTCTGATTAAAAGAAGAACAGAGGCAGGCCTTAAATACAAAGGTCTGCTTTTGTCCTTTATAGGAGAAAAAAATTGAAAGCACGAATGTGTTTGTCAAGATGTGATTATAGTTATCCACATATTCAGTATAAATTGTGGGTAACTATCTCAAAGTCAAACCAGTAATGTTTTCGATAATAATGGGTTTTGGGGGATAGAATGGCCGGGTTATATCCACAAAGTTGTGGATAACGTGGATAACTTGGTGGATAAATATGGTTTTTGTGTGCAAAAAGCTATTCTACCGCCGTATAATTAAATAAATTCAATTGCTTGCTATCTTGCTTTTCTGTGGATAAATGAGAAGCTGTACAATGCAAAAATATTTTACTTGATTCGAGTAGATTTGACAAATGGGGAATCATTCTACTCCAATCCGTCCTGCTTTATGTTCAACAAAAAAAGCTGATTCCATTTAGGAATCAGCTTTTGATATCAAGTCCATTCTATTTGGTTTCTTATTCCAAAGCTAATTCTTCCCACTCTTCATAAGCCTTGGCAAGTTGAAGCTTGTGATCCTCTGCCTTCTCCTGAAGTTCTTGCAGCTTCATGTAATCCTGATATATTTCAGGCAGGGCCATCTGAGCCTCAAGCTCCGTAATCTCCGTTTCCAGCTTCGAAATCTGTTGTTCCAGAGCTTCCTGCTTGCGCTGGCGGTTACGTTCTTCGCGCTTGGCCTGCTTGTCCGCTTCGAATGAGGCGGCTCCGGATTTTTCGGTTGCGGATAGGGCTGGATCAGACTTAGCCGAGTTTTTGGAAGAGGCAAGGCGTGCTTCAGCCGCTTCGCGAGCGATATCTTCAAGTTCCTGTTTCTTCTCCACATAGTCATCATAATTGCCCAGGTAATGTTCTGTTCCACCCGGATGCAGTTCAACAATGCGCTCAGCCATTTTATTGAGGAAATACCGGTCATGCGAGATGAACAGCAACGTGCCTTCATAGTCCATCAGTGCTGCTTCAAGTACTTCTTTGGCGAACAGGTCAAGATGGTTCGTAGGCTCATCCAGAATGAGCATATTGGCTTCCTTGAGCATGAGCTTGGAGAGGGAGACACGAGCTTTTTCTCCACCGCTGAGCGATGAGATCTTTTTGAGTACATCATCTCCACTGAACAGGAAGTTGCCCAGCACCGTACGAATCCGTGCTTCCTCCATGCCTGGATAGGCACTCCACAGCTCTTCCAATACCGTATTGGAAGGATTAAGCCCCGTCTGCTCCTGATCGTAATAGCCAATCTGCACCTTGGTACCCCATTGGATCTCACCGCTTACAGGACGCAAACTTCCAGTGAGGCATTTGAGCAAGGTGGATTTACCTATACCGTTTGGACCGATTAAAGCAACCGTTTCCCCGCGTCTTAGATCAAAAGATACATTGCGGAACAACGGCGAAGCCTCATCGTAGGCCACGGAAAGCTGATCCACACGGAGCACTTCTTTACCGGACATGACAGCCGTCTCAAAAGAGAAATGAGCTTTCTTCAGATCTCCCATCGGTTTGTCGAGCCGTTCCATCTTATCAAGTGCTTTGCGGCGGCTCTGTGCCCGTTTGGTCGTTGAAGCACGCACGATATTCTTCTGAACAAAGTCCTCCATTTTGGAGATTTCATCCTGTTGTTTCTCGTATTGCTTCATCTGGCTTTCGTACTCCGCAGCTTTCAGTTCCATGTACCTACTGTAATTGCCGGTATATTTTTTGGAGCGGTGTCGTTCGATCTCCACAATGGTTGTTACAAGCCGGTCAAGGAAATACCGGTCATGGGATACTACCAGCAGCGCGCCGGAATAACCTCTGAGGTAATCTTCCAGCCACGTGAGGGTGGCAATGTCGAGATAGTTGGTAGGCTCGTCCAGCATGAGCAGGTCAGGGGCCTGAAGCAAAATGCGAGCAAGCGCAAGCCGTGTCTTTTGCCCACCGCTCAGTGTGGCAATCTGGGTATCAGGTGAAAATTCACCAAAGCCCATTCCGTGCAGTACACTGCGAATGCGGGTCTCCATCTCATAACCGCCATGATCCTTGAACCAGTCCGAGCGTTTAGCATAACGTTCAAGCAGATCGGCATACTTTTTTTCATCTTCCATCTGCGAGGGGTCAGCAATATCCTGCTCCATCTGACGCAAATCCGCTTCAGCCTGGGTCAGATGGGCGAATACGTTCATCATTTCTTCCCATATGGAGCGATCGGATTGCAGTCCGCTGTTCTGGGCGAGGTAACCAAGCGTTGTTTCCTTGGATTTGAAAATCTGTCCGCCATCATAGGACATTTCCCCAGCCACGATTTTGAGCAAAGTGGATTTCCCTGCACCGTTAACCCCAACGAGGCCGATGCGTTCGCGTTCTAATATTTGTAAGTTCACGCCGTCCAGGATTGGATCGACACCAAAACGTTTGATAATTCCGGATACTTGCAGCAGCATAAAATTAAGTTCCTCCATAGGTCCAGTTCTTGATATGACAACTATATCCCAGTTTACATGAAATACAGAGCAAATGCACCGATTAGGAGTGCCTGGGGCGTGTAGTCTTTTTGGTCAATCAATGATAAACTGAAAGAAGGCATGTTAATACATGAGGATTTTGCAGAAAATGAATCATTTTAACGATTCCAACATGATGACAACTGGTGCATAACATATAAATGGTTTTAATGGAGAGCTAGTTTACCTTCCCGATCAACAGGAGGTTATTCAAGGACATGCAGGATCATACGGAACAGAAAAGCCGCCTTCGTTCCAAGCTGAGACAGAGCCGGGATCTGATGGATGAAAGCATGCGTCAGCAGGTGATAACTGAGATTAATCATGTGACGAAGCGGGAGCTGGAGCGCCTTAGACGGGACAAATGGAAGCTGGGGAACAAGCGGCTTGTGATTTTTAGCTATTTGTCTTATGGAAGCGAAGCATCTACGGCCTTTTTATTTGAAGAGGGCTGGAAGCATGGAGATCGAATGCTCGCACCGAAAGTGCTGGCGAATCCGGCTCGCATGGAGTTGCGGCGTGTCATGGGTGAACAGGATATTCAGCCGGGAATATGGGGAATACCTGAACCCAAGGATTCCTGTGAAGTGCTGCAACCTGATTGCTGGCCGGATATCGATCTTGTCATCGTACCGGGGCTGGGATATGACCTTCAAGGAGGGCGCATCGGTTATGGCGGCGGTTATTATGACCGTTTTGCCGAGACGCTTGCAGCGAAATGTGCGATGACGGACAAAAGACCACGGATGGCTGCATTGGTATTGCCAGGCCAGCTTCAAGATGAAATTCCGATGGACCCGCTTGATCTGCGGATTGATCTGTTGATAACAACCGAAGGTATATTACATATCGAATAAAGGGTTGTGATGTGATTGAATTCAGAAACGAATAACAACCAGGCTTCCGGCAGCAAACTGACTCATTTTAATGAACAGGGACGAGCCCGGATGGTTGATATTTCGGGTAAGGAAAGTACCGTGCGTACAGCTGTGGCGGTATCCAAAGTGACGATGAATCCGGCTACGCTTGAAGCCATTCGGGAGGGCCGCATCGGCAAAGGTGACGTTCTGGCTGTGGCTCAAATTGCGGGCATACAGGGCGCCAAGAAAACGTCGGACTGGATTCCGATGTGCCATCCATTGGCATTAACGGGTGTGGATATCCGTTTTCATGACAACGGTGTCGATGAATTGCAGATTGAAGTTACGGTCAAAACCGAAGGAAAGACAGGTGTCGAGATGGAGGCGCTCACGGCGGCGTCGGCTGCGGCACTGACGATCTATGACATGTGTAAAGCCATGCAAAAAGATATGATTATCGGTCCAACCATGCTGAATTTCAAAAGTGGTGGCAAAAACGGCGATTTCAGCCGATAAGGGACATTTATTTTCATAGAGGAGAAGGGTGATCTTTATGGTGTGGAGAACAGCAATCCTGACAGCCAGCGACAAAGGGGCCCGCGGGGAACGTGAGGATACGAGTGCCCAAGTGATCCGGGAACTTGTGGAAGAAGAACTGGGTGGGGAAATCGTGGAGTACCGCATCGTTCCGGATGAACCCGATGAGATTATTGCGGCTTTGATTGAGATGACAGATTATTTTCACGCTGATTTGGTATTGACCACTGGAGGTACGGAGCTTGCGATTCGTGATATTACTCCAGAAGCGACCCGGCGGGTCATTGAACGGGAAGTTCCAGGCATGGCTGAAGCCATGAGATACAGTGTCATGGGCAAGAATCGTTCTGCCATGCTGTTCCGCGGCGTATGTGGTATTCGCGGACGTACATTGATTGTCAACCTGCCAGGTACACCGAAGGGTGTGCATGAGCATTTGGCGGCCATTATGGATCAGCTTCCGGAAGCGCTGCTGATGGTTACGGGGCAGTTCAAGCAATAAGTGTGAAACTTATAGTAGCGGGTGGAAATCAAGCAGGGAAAAATGATTGGATGTCGAGGTCTCTTTTGTGAATAATGTGGGTTATGTAAGTGGTTACATCTATGGTATGATTGACATAATTCAAAATGAAGCAAAGACATCTATGAGCCTATGGGCAAGCGTGTGCATCTTTGAAGCTTGAAACGAGGAGGAATAATATCCATGTTTAGTTCAATTGGACCAACAGGTTTTATTTTGCTGGCCGTTATCGCGTTGCTGTTGTTTGGGCCCAACAAGCTTCCGGAATTAGGACGGGCAGTCGGACGCACTTTCCGTGAATTCAAAGAAGGCGCACGTGAGATTATTTCGGATGATGATTCATCCAGTCGCAAGGAACAGGAAAAGGCGAAGCCGCTGGCATCTGAGACTGCATCTGCAGACAAGCCTGAGGACAAACGCCTGCCGGAATAACTTTGACGGCAATGAAAGAGAAATCCCTTCCTGCCGGAAGGGTTTTGTATTTTAAGCTGGCAACAATGGGGGGCAGGCATGACGCAGCAGAAGGAAGAAATGACGCTTACAGAACATTTGAGTGAGCTGCGCAAGCGGTTGATTTATGTGTTGAGTATTTTTATTTTGGGGCTGGTGGCAGGCTTTCTGGTAGCGGACCCGGTGTATCAATATCTGACGAAGGCAGAGACTGCTCAGGGGTTTGTACTGCATGCCTTCTCGTTCTGGGATGGGATTGGCATCTACATGAAGATTGCCGGACTATTCTCGCTGGTCATTACGCTGCCGTTTACGGTGTTTCAGCTCTGGAAGTTTGTCAGTCCAGGTCTGCGGCCGCGTGAGCGAAAAGCCACGCTGAAGTACGTACCTTATGTATTTCTGTTATTTCTGATCGGGTTAGCTTTCTCATACTACGTTGTTTTCCCGATGGCACTTTCTTTTACTTCATCAATTACGGAAAAAATGGGGCTTGTCGAGACCTACGGAATGAAGCAGTATTTCAGTTTTTTGTTTGGCATTGTACTGCCGGTATCCCTGTTGTTCGAACTTCCGTTAATCATTATGTTCCTGACAGGACTGCGGATATTGAATCCGATCAGGCTTCGCAAAATGCGCAGAGTCGCGTATTTTGTCCTGATTTTCATTGCGGTTGTGGTCACACCACCTGACTTTATTTCCGATTTTCTTGTGATGATTCCCTTGCTCCTGTTATATGAGATCAGTGTGTTTCTGTCTGGCTTTGTGTATCGCAAACAGCTTGCAGCTGATGCAGCGATCGAGTCACGATATGATCGTGACGAGGATGATAAGCAGAGCGCAGTATAACAAGAGAGATTTCATACGATTTTTGTAACTGTGTTAATCTTGTATGGTGCCCATCCCCGGGATAAGGCGGTCAGTTCTTACCCGGGATATGAAGGGCGACAAACTTTTACGGTTATATATTCTGATGTACGGGACAAGCAGGCATATTATGTTCAACAATGGATACAATGGAAAAGGGCTGCCTGAGAACGATGCAGGAGGACTTACGGATTCTGTGGAATAAGTTAAAAAGGTATTATGGCATTTACACAGGCCAATCGGGAGTTTTTTGGCTGGGTTGATGTAAATACAACGTAAAATCTCGCAAGAATTCATGAAAAGGACTTGAAATCATGCTTCAAGTTGAAGTATCATAAAGTTGGTTGTTAGCACTGAACACTGTCGAGTGCTAATACATATGGCTACAACCTACAATGTAACGTTATATAATTTCAAAAGGAGGCTATTTTTCATGATCAGACCTTTAGGTGAACGCGTATTGGTAGAACCACTGGAGCAAGAGCAAACAACTTCTTTCGGGATCGTACTGCCGGACTCCGCTAAAGAAAAACCGCAAGAGGGTAAAATTATTGCTGTTGGCGCTGGAGTATTGAAAGACGGAGTACGTGTAGCTCTGGAAGTGAAAGAAGGAGATCGCGTTATTTTCTCCAAATATGCCGGTACAGAAATCAAGTTCGAAGGTAAAGAATATTTGATTATGAAAGAAAGCGATATTCACGCGATTCTCGACTAATTCAAATTTAATCGGTTAACCGAACCATATAGCAACACCATTTTACACAATATACTAGGGAGGTTTTCTTACCATGGCTAAAGACATTAAATTCAGTGAAGACGCTCGTCGTTCCATGCTTCGTGGTGTGGACGCATTGGCTAATGCAGTTAAAGTAACACTCGGTCCTAAAGGCCGTAACGTGGTTCTGGAGAAAAAATTCGGAAGCCCGCTCATCACGAATGACGGTGTAACGATTGCTAAAGAAATCGAACTGGAAGATGCATTCGAGAACATGGGTGCACAACTGGTTAAAGAAGTAGCAACCAAAACCAATGATGTTGCCGGTGACGGTACAACAACTGCAACTGTATTGGCTCAAGCGCTGATCACAGAAGGTTTGAAAAACGTAACTGCAGGCGCCAGCCCAATCGGTATCCGTAAAGGGATCGACAAAGCGGTTAAAGCTGCTGTAGCTGAACTGCAATCCATCTCCAAACCAGTTGAAACCAAACAATCCATCGCACAAGTTGCAGCAATTTCTGCAGCTGACGAAGAAGTAGGCGAACTGATCGCTGAAGCTATGGAAAAAGTGGGTAAAGACGGCGTTATCACGGTTGAAGAATCCCGTGGATTCGCTACCGAGCTGGAAGTGGTTGAAGGTATGCAATTCGACCGCGGTTACATCTCTCCATACATGATCACGGATACGGACAAAATGGAAGCTGTTCTGGACAACCCGTACATCCTGATCACAGACAAAAAAATCTCCAACACGCAAGAAATCCTGCCATTGCTTGAAAAAATCGTTCAACAAGGCAAACCGCTTGTTTTGATCGCTGAAGATATCGAAGGCGAAGCACTGGCGATGCTGGTTGTGAACAAATTGCGTGGAACATTCAACGCTGTAGCTGTTAAAGCTCCTGGCTTTGGTGACCGTCGTAAAGCAATGCTGCAAGATATCGCTGCCCTCACTGGTGGCCAATTGATCACGGAAGAACTGGGTCTGGACCTGAAATCCGCTGTTGTGGAACAACTGGGTACAGCTCGTCAAATCCGTGTAACGAAAGAAAACACAATCATCGTTGACGGTGCTGGTAACAAATCCGATATCGATGCACGTGTAAGCCAAATCCGTACACAACTGGAAGAAACAACTTCCGAGTTCGACAAAGAGAAACTGCAAGAGCGTCTGGCTAAATTGTCCGGCGGTGTAGCAGTAATCAAAGTCGGTGCGGCTACTGAAACAGAATTGAAAGAACGCAAACTGCGCATCGAAGATGCCCTGAACGCAACTCGCGCTGCGGTTGAAGAAGGTATCGTATCCGGTGGTGGTACAGCGCTCATGAACGTATATAACGCGGTTGCAGGTGTAAGCCTGTCCGGCGACGAGCAAACGGGCGTAAACATCGTCCTGCGCGCTCTGGAAGCTCCAATTCGCACAATCGCAGCTAACGCTGGCGAAGAAGGTTCCGTAATTGTGGAACGTCTGAAAAAAGAACAAACTGGCGTAGGCTTCAACGCTGCGACTGGCGAGTGGGTTAACATGATCGAAGCGGGTATCGTTGACCCTGCGAAAGTAACACGTTATGCATTGCAAAACGCTGCTTCCGTAGCAGCAATGTTCCTGACTACTGAAGCGGTTATCGCTGACAAACCAGAACCTGCAGGCGCTGCTGGCGTTCCTGACATGGGCGGTATGGGTGGAATGGGCGGCATGATGTAATAAAGGTGTAAAAACCTTTTAATGCCGATAGATGAAAGGCTCCCGAAAGGGAGCCTTTTTTCATTTAATTAGATCGAGGGAGGAAATCATTTGAGAAAGAGTACAAAGTGGACATTGTGGATTCTGGGCTTGATGCTTGGTGCAATTTTCATCAATTTTTACATGAATCTATATAGTTTTGCTTATGCGTTGATTAGCGTGCTTTTACTTGTATTTATGGGTTGGGGATTCTTAGCCAAGTTAAAGAACGATGTTCGTCAGCATGAAGATTATCATAGAAGAGAGCATCAGTCTGCGTTCGACGATATCGATCGATACACCAGGTGAAAACTAACCAGCATATCAGGAATAGCATTAAAGATACGTTACAAGCAAAATAGGATTAATTGAGTAAAGGCTCCCGCGAGGGAGTCATTTTAATTTTAACAAGTTTGATGATGTTTTCTTCTATTGCTAAATAGACAGTAGTTAAGTAAAATGAACATATGAATAAGTGCTCATATATTAATGCATAAGTGATATTGGAGATGATACATATGTATGATGTATTGGTTATCGGAGCTGGGCAAGCAGGCTTGGCAGCAGGTTACTATCTTCAGCAGTCGGGGTTAACCTTCTTAATCGTTGACGCTGCCTCATATGTCGGGGAATCTTGGCGTAAACGGTACGATTCCTTGCATCTTTTTACCCCACGAATGTATGACGGATTACCGGGAATGCCGCTTAGTGGAAATGAAAATGGCCTGCCAAGCAAAGATGAAATTGCAGATTATTTTGAAAGTTACGCCGAGCAAATGCATCTTCCTATAAAGTTAAACTGTGTAATCTCCCGTCTCTCGAAGCAAGATGAGGTGTACTATGCTGAAACCAATGATGGAATAATTGAAGCGCGCAATATTATCGTTGCCACGGGGCCTTTCCAGACCAAAAATGTTCCTCATTTTGCGAAGTCATTATCCGAGAATGTAATTCAGCTTCATTCATCAGAGTATAAAAACCGCTCTCAATTGCTTCCTGGAACAACAGTAGTCGTAGGCGGTGGGAATTCAGGTGCCCAAATCGCCGTGGAGTTAGCATCAGATGATAAACAAACCGTATACATATCTATAGCTCGAAATATAACCTTTAGGCCTTTGCATGTTATGAAACGAAGTATATTCTGGTATTTTGAAAAGCTCGGAGTATTACGTGCAAGTGCAGATCGTATGGTTGGAAAATGGTTGCGAAATCAGCCAGAGTACGTCTATGGCTATGAGTTAAAAGAGTTGATCATTAAAGGGCAAGTTAACAAGTGTCCACGTGCTATAAATGCAATAGATAACCTCATCCTGTATGAGGATGGTAGTGAGACACGAATAGATAATATTATCTGGGCGACGGGGTTTAAACGAAATGATGGTTGGATTGATATCACTACTGCTTTTGATTCCCAAGGTGGAATTTTACACGAGAGAGGCGTATCACCGGTTGCTGGACTATATTTTGTAGGGCTGCCTTGGCAAACATCACGAGGTTCAGCACTATTGGGATGGGTTAAATACGATGCTCAGAGTATCGTTAATCATGTGATTCAAAGGTAAGACACATCATGCTAGAGCAGATGCTAGGGATGATTAGCGAATACCATAAGTCACATTTTTGGGTATATTCCTAAAAAGAGGAGCTCACAATTACAAAAGCTGAACTATCCAAACAGTACATATCACACGTTAGGCCGTTCCTTCATGGAGCGGCCTCTTTACACAATGGGGTCTTATTTCGCAACAGTTATTTCAAAAGTAGAGTGATCATGATCCTGTACGCTGAAGCGATATTCATATCCATTTCGAACCGTCGTTCCATCAAAATTACTCTGACTTACATCACGATCCAATATGCCGATATCCTGAATCACGTCTTGCGCATCATTATACGTGTACTCGTTATTGGTTGTCAGAATAAGTGTAGCGATAGCCGTCAAAAAGATTCCACCCGTTGGTTCGCTGATATCACCAGTCTCGTACAACCTGACTTCTTGTACTTTTTGATCTGAATTTAATGTACCAACCAATCTTAATTTATCATTAAATAAATATTCGAAAGCGCCAGTATCCTGCTCTGAAGAGTCTTTCATATTCAAGCTGGTAATACTCAAACCATTCAATCGGTATTTGCCCACGGCGCCATTAAATTTGTTTTTGAATTCCTCCATTGTCATATGGAAGCCAGAGGCATTCGTTTGAGTTAGAGGTGCATGATGTTCCTCTGTTGTAGCTGGGCCAGATTCGTGTTTCTCCGTGTGATTTGTCCCAGATGATTGCGGAGAATTTGAAGGTAAAGCCAACATGCCATACATTCCGATCGAAGCAATTGCAAAACATGCCGCCGTTAACATCACATGCCTTATCGATATCCGATTATGTTTTCGTATGAATAAGACCATCAAAACAATAAATACGAAGAAAGCCATAAAACCTAGGATGAATAGTATTATAAACAGATATTGCAAATTCTCACCTCGTAGTGCATCGTTATTTCGTACTCTCATTATAATGTTCCTTTGAGAAACTTTAAACCTGTACGCGTTTTTTTAAAAAAGATGAACAGTGGAACGAGCAGACTAAAAAGATGACTCCTCTGCAGCACGTGCAGTACAGGAGTCATCTCTTAAGTGTGGTCTAATCCTACATTTTAAGAGGCGTTCGATTCGTTAGCCCTCAATCGATATTTAGTCAGGCATAATCCAGACGATTTCGGCAATACGCACGAAGAATTTTCTGTTTCTTTCCTCCAGTACAACATGGTCATGTTTAACAGCAACCACACATCCATCCAGTCTACCGCGAGTCGTTTCCAGGATAACTACTTTTCCAACCAGGGACATCAGACTTTCGACTACGCAATGATCCACTGGATGAACGACAATGTTATGTGGCATGTGGGGTACATAATGTGAGTTGGCCATTGGATGCATCATGTGATAATTATTCAAGAAAAAACCTCCCAAATCATTTATACGGCATTCTATGCGATTGCCTACCCAAACGACTGGGCGTTTGACCTAAAGTCCATCATTTTAAAATTCCAACAAGGCAAATCGCTTGTCAATAGGTCAACATGTAACATCATTTCTTCCATTTATTTTACAAATGGTGCGATACTCTCTCACAATGCGTCTGTAAACTGAGAGGGTATTTAACATTATTTGGAGGTGTTTGGATGGTTAAGAAGTGGTGTACGCTTGTCCTTATTCTTGTTATGGCTTTATCTGGGAGTGTATATGTACAGCCCTCTTCAACAGTCCAGGGTGCTGCTACCACGTACACGTTGACCTTCCCGATGGATCGTTACCCGGAGACAGGAGCACATATTCGTGATGCCATTGCAGCAGGACATTCGGCAGTTTGTACCATTGATCGGGATGGGGCGGATGCCAATCGCAGAGAGTCGCTGAAAGGCTATCCGACCAAGGCGGGTTATGACCGGGATGAGTGGCCGATGGCGATGTGTGAAGAAGGTGGCGCGGGCGCTGATATTAGATACATAAGTCCAAGTGATAACAGGGGAGCTGGCTCCTGGGTGGGCAATCAGTTGGAAAAATATGCGGATGGGACAAGGATCAAGTTTACAGTAAAATGAAGCGGGCTAGTCAGGATTATATTCGTGCCATGGCTAGAGCGCTTAATCCTTCATGGGAGCAATAAATGTCTCCGGCGTTGCCCATAAAAATTGATGTTCTTTTCATCTTCATTTCAGATTCCATTAAGGTAGCAGGGGTAAGATAAGTCTTGTAAGCCCCTTCTCGTGTTAAATAGATGTGTGACTAGCTCCGTCGGATCGTCCGGCGGGGCACTTTTTTTCTTCATTTCATCGGTTAATGGTATGATAGATATATACATAAATGCTAGTAACGGAGGGATGGTTCGTGGACCCCAGCCTGCATCCGCTGTTCAGACCCATTCAGATGAATGGGACAGATAGAAATACCTATTATTTTGAGCGAATACCTTCTGTTTCCCTGATGGCTCATGTAGCCTGTTATTGGGAATCAGGTTTTATTCCGCATGAGGGAGAGCGAGATCAGG
The DNA here is from genome assembly GCF_013401555.1 of Paenibacillus sp. E222. Lineage (NCBI taxonomy): Bacteria > Bacillati > Bacillota > Bacilli > Caryophanales > Paenibacillaceae > Paenibacillus > Paenibacillus sp. E222. The sequence continues at coordinate 7,093,001 of NZ_CP058552.1, read as the reverse complement.
AAACGATCTCAGTGCCCGCTCGGGTATTGCCTGATGGCTGCACGGATATGCTGATTACATACGACGCGGTCCGTTCGGTTCATTCCTATGCGTACTGTGGCAATTATTCGCATCCGTTCTCTGTGCCCGAGGCATCCGATGTAAGTCCTTCTGCTGATTACACATTTGGCGTACGTTTTTTTCCGGGAGGGGCGTACGTGTTTCATGGTCTGCCATTGGAAGGATTTACGGACATGCGAATTCCGCTTGAGGAATGTTGGCCAGTCAGGTTGAATGAGCTTCAGGAGCGGATGGCTGGAACAAGAACCTTTGAAGAACGGGTGCGGGTAATGAATGCCTATCTGAGTCCACTATCCGTGCAAACCAGTACATATGAGAATGATCTGATGAAAAACGCGCTGCATCGCATCTTTATCGATGGAGGACGTATGAGCGTCAGCGAGCTGGCCATGCGAGAAGTTGTCAGCGAACGCCAGCTGCATCGGAAGTTCGCAGAATGGGTCGGAATCAGTCCGAAGCGATTCAGTGAGGTGGTTCGTTTTCACCGTGTCCTGGGCAGTATTCATCAGGGGCATACGCTGGATGGGGCAGCACTGGCCCTGAATCATGGTTTCTTTGACCAAGCTCACTTGATTCGTCAATTCCGCAAGTTTTATGGAGAAACTCCGCTGACCGCTGCCAAAGAACATCGACAAAAGGTTGTCCGATTTGTACAATAACTCGGTTGCCTCTTCCGTTATACTGAAATCGTGAGAATAATAGTAAAGGAGATATCATATATGAATGGAACTTTGCAAATGCGGGATCATCTGCTCAATGAATTGGAGACGGGAGTACGTACGGGGGCGAGCCTGATTCGTCTGATCCGTCCAGAGGATTGGGCTTACCGCCCGCAGGACAATATGCGTTCACTGGTGGAACTGGTTCATCATTTTATTCAGATCACGGCATCGGACCTCGCCATTATGCAGGAGAAGAGCGAAGCTGAGGTTGGTGTGGTAGAGAATAGCCTGTCAGGGATCGAGGATATTGAAAAGTTGGAGGCAACACTTTGGGGCAATTTGGAAGCTTACAAGGCTTATATTGTATCACTCAGCGAAGAAGATCTGTTGAATCGTTCAACCAAAGCTTTCTATATGGAGCATGGTCATTTGCAGGCTCAGTGGCAGATTGAAACGCTAACGCATGTGTTCCATCACCGTTCACAGTTGTATAATTACCTCAAACAGCAGGGGCATGAGTTGAACTTTTTCATGCTGTACGCTTAGAACCTTAAAGTATGAATATGGTTATTATTGGCTCCGCCGGATGATCTGGCGGGGCTTTTTTTTTGTGTCTAATATTCTAGCATCTCTATCAAAATGGACGTTATCACACGGTCATTTTACCGTTACATTAATAGATTCCAAACATAGAATACCGTATCAAAGCAAAAGGAGGTGATTTCCATGGCCATCCTTTTACCGCAACAATTTTATGCCTTAGAGGCTAGTGTGGGTAAATCATATTATGAAAACCTTGCTGGAGGCACGAATGCCAGCATCACAGTGAACAATTTTGGTCCTTTCCCGGTAGACCTGGTTGTGACTCGTGTTAACGCTCCAGTGATCACGTATTTGATCCCTGCAGGCAACAGCCTTACGCTGTCTGTTGATTTGCTGCTCGTAGCTGCTTTGTTGACTACTCCGTCAGGTGCTTCAACAGGCACAATTCAAATCGCAACATCTGATTTCTAATGAATGTAGCGTGCTTTGTGAACCTCTGTCGGACATGTTGTCGGCAGAGGGTTTCTTTTTTTTTATGGATGCATCTGGGGTTGAAATGATATTATACTAGGGGATTATAAATTTAAGTAGTTGTTATAGGAATAATGTATTCTTATATCAAAACGAAAGGGAGATTGTAAATTTTGAAAAAGATGTTGTTTTACGTTTTGGGATTCACCTTGTGTTTATCGTTGTTCATGCCTTTACACATTTTAGACGCAGCCTCTTCAATGAGGTCCTTGGAGTTTGGGAATGGAGTAACTTATTATGGTGAAACCAAGAATGGCAAGCCTCATGGCTATGGAACGATGACCTGGGGTAAGAGCAAGACTTATAAGGGGAACTGGGTATCAGGCAAACGTTCGGGACAAGGTACTTATAAAGTAGTTACACGTGGAGAGGACAGCATTACTGAGCTTAAATATGATGGGTTCTGGAAGAATGATAAAAAAGAAGGGAAGGGTGAGTTGCTTATTAAAGAAACTTCGCTGACCGATGAAATGCAGGAAGCAAGAATTCAAACTGGAACATTTACGAAAGATCAGTGGATTACAGGGTATGAGGTTCGACATATTACTGTGGCAGACCCTCCTTATTCTTTTGTTTACAAGGATTCTAATATGAGTCTTAAAATTCTGGGAGATGCCGGGAATATATTAGATGGATTGAAGGTCGGTTATTTCTTTTCATTTACATATCAAAAAGGAAAAGTATACAAAGATGTCGGTGTTGGAGATGAATTCAGTCAGAAGCAATTTAGTTCTTTTATCAAAAGTGTAGAAAAAGAGATTAAGCCTCATATTAATCAGTTTGAGAAACTGGCTCAGAAATTATAGTTATTAATCTTGAATGATATAACGTGTGAAATTATATTTTTGTTTACTAATGCGGCTATTCGAGTAATTCATTGTAGAAGTGGTATAGAAGACTGATGTTGTGAAACAGGAGGTTATTGGACATGAACAGAATAACGTTTATTGAAACCGAGCGACTTGTATTCTCGACATGGAATGAAGAAGACCGTGCTCTGGCGTCAGCTCTATGGGGAGATCCTGAGGTAACGAAGTGGATCAGCAGCAAGGGGTTTCTGAGTGAGGATGAAGTGGAAGCGCGGTTGACGCAGGAAATAAAAAGGCAAGAAGAGGTGGGAGTGCAATATTGGCCCCTCTTTGAGAAAGATTCGGAAGTATTTGTTGGTTGCTGCGGTTTGCGCCCCTATTCTCCGGAAGAAGAGATATATGAACTGGGATTTCATCTTACCAGGGATTACTGGTGTAAGGGCTATGCCATGGAGGCAGCACGGGCGGTAATTGACTATGCATTTGGAGAACTGAAGGTTAAAGCGTTGTTTGCTGGGCATCATCCAGATAATGAAGTGTCACGTCACATGCTATCCAAGCTGGGATTCCAATATGTACGCGATGAGCGTTATGAACCGACAGGGCTGATGCACCCATCCTATTTGCTAAAAAAGGAATAAATACGTTGCACATTCAGGGTAACTCAAGGTCTTTAAATATATAGCTTAAATGGATGTGTAGCGGTGTTGACCGTAATTTTTTGGTAAATGGGTTTTCATCGTTTTTTTATTTCATTTTCAGCTTCTATTAAGGTAGCAGAGGTAAGATAATTCTTGTAAACCCCTTCTCGTGTTAGATAGATGTGTGACTGACCTCGCCGGACGCCGGTGAGGTATTTTTTTTGCTTAATTTTATAATTGTACACAAAACAAACGTAAACAAAAATAAATAGGGTGTATTTATCTGTGAAATGTTGACTTACAAAGATAAACAAAGGTATAATGAATGTGAAAAAAGGAACTTACTATGTACGTGACGGGAAGTCTATTTTTTATCATGAGGAGAGAATGATGATGAACGTGACCCTTACCAATGAAACAACGCAGACGGCGGGATTCCATATCCCATTTGTTCGTGAGATGGCGGAAATTACTCAACATATGTGGAAGAACGGCTGGGATGAACGAAACGGTGGCAATGTCAGCTATCTGCTGAAGGAAGAGGAAGTCGCCCAATATATTGATATCAACCATGTTATTCGCAAGATCAAACCTGCATTTTCGATGCATGAGCTGGCAGGTAAATATTTTATCGTGACAGCTTCGGGCAAATATTTCAAAAATGTATTGGCTGATCCAGAGAGCAATCTGGGGGTGCTGCGTGTATCGAATGATGGACAGGAGCTGGAAGTGCTGTGGGGGCTAAAGTCGGGAGCGAACCCGACGAGTGAATGGCCTACGCATTTTATGAGTCATATTGAACGTCTGAAAGTCGACCCCAATCACCGGGTTGTGATGCACAACCATGCGACCAACGTTCTGGCGATGACATTTATCCATGAGTTGGATGAGATGAAATTTACAAAGACGCTGTGGCAGATGTGTACGGAATGCGTTGTTGTATTTCCTGACGGTGTTGGTATTATTCCGTGGATGGTGCCTGGATCGAATGAAATCGGACGGGAAACGGCTAAGAAAATGAAGGAATACCACGCGGTCATCTGGCCGCAGCACGGGATTTTTGGAACGGGTACAACGATTGATGAAGCATTTGGTCTCATCGAGACCATTGAGAAGGCGGCCCAGGTGTATATGCTGGTTGCAGGTCATGAGATCAGACAGAGAATTACAGATCATCAGTTAGCTACATTGGCCCAGGCTTTCGGTGTCACTCCACGTCCTGGCATTTTGAGTATGTAGGTTTGACGTAATGAGATCGTATAAAAGAAAGAGCTCCAACACAGTCTAATATGAATGGTCTTTGGTTTATTAAACCGAAGGCCATTTCCTTTTTTTTCGGGAACAAACGCCATTTTGGTTCAAAAAAGTTCAAAAAGCTAATAAAGCGCGGCTTTGTTATCGATTATTGAATCGTAGGATGCATTATCACACGCTGACGAAATTCGGGTGAAATGACGTATTGTCAATGGCTCAGCGATTTTGCATAATAACAATGCTTCACAGATGAAAGACGGAAGGAAGTTATGATCATGCTTGGCAAAATGAAGAGAATCTTAATAGGCAAGCCTATGAAATCGGCTGAATTGGATGCAGAGAAATTGGGGAAATGGAAGGCACTCGCCATCCTGTCCTCCGATGCACTATCGTCCGTTGCCTACGGTACGGAGCAGATTTTACTGGTGCTCGTTGCGGCCGGATTCGCCGCCTTGTGGTACTCTGTTCCCATCTCCATCGCCGTGTTGGGATTACTCGTCATTTTAATTTTTTCCTACCGCCAGACGATATTTGCTTATCCCACAGGGGGCGGCGCGTATATCGTAGCCAAAGATAATCTCGGTACGGCTCCAAGCCTGATTGCCGGGGGATCACTCCTAGTCGATTATGTTTTGACTGTTGCGGTAAGTTCGTCCGCAGGGACCGATGCGATTACATCTGCCTTTCCGGTGCTTCATGATTACAGCATAGTCATTGCACTGATCATGATTGTATTTCTGACGATTATGAATTTGCGGGGGGTGACGGAATCTGCTTCCGTACTGGCGATCCCCATATATCTGTTTATCTTTTCGATTGCGATTCTGATTATATCCGGGGGGATCAAATTTCTCGCTGGTGGCATGGAAGCTGCCGCCCCTGAATTCGGAACGAGTATGTCTCATGTGAGTCTGTTCTTGCTGCTGAAGGCATTCAGCTCGGGGTGTTCGGCCTTGACCGGAGTTGAGGCGGTGAGTAACGCTATTCCGAACTTCAAGCAGCCTGCCGAGAAAAATGCAGCGGGAACCTTGATGCTTATGGGTTGTATTCTGGGAGCCATGTTTATCGGGATCACGTTGCTTGCTTATGGTTACGGGGTAAAGCCTGATCCGAAAGCTACAGTTATTTCCCAGATTGCCGAGGCTACGTTTGGCAGGGGAGCGATGTATTTTATTATTCAGGGCGTGACGGCCTTGATTTTGTTCCTGGCGGCGAATACGGCGTATTCTGCGTTCCCGCTGCTGTCCTTCATGATGGCAAAGGATAAATATATGCCGCATATGTTTATGGTTAGAGGAGACCGCCTTGGCTTCTCGAACGGTATTATTTTTCTCAGTGTGATGTCTGCCTTGCTGGTTGTTGGATTCAAAGGGAATACGGAAAGCCTGATTCCACTCTACGCCGTGGGCGTGTTCATTCCATTCACCCTGTCGCAGCTGGGCATGATGATTCGTTGGATCAAAGTCAAACCAACCGGCTGGGGTGTGAAGCTGCTCGTCAATACAATTGGCATGCTGACCACGCTGTCGATTACATTGATTTTTATATTCACCAAGTTCACGCAAACCTGGGTTATCTTTATTTTCCTGCCACTCGTCGTTTACGTGTTCATGCGCATTCACCGTCATTACTGCAACATCGCGGATGAATTGCGGATTGATATCAAGCTGGAGAAACCGGTGAGAAAGGGCAATACGATCGTCATTCCGGTGGCTGGCATTACAAGGGTGGTCATGAATACAATCTCTTACGCCCAGACGATGTCAGATCATGTGGTTGCCTTGTATATCGGGTTCGATGATGAAGCCATCCGAAAGATGGAACAGAAGTGGGAAGAGTGGAACCCTGGCGTTCGCCTGGTTGTCATTAAATCGAGATACCGCAGCATTATGGGACCGCTCAAGAAGTTCATTGATACCGTGGAATGGAAGACGGCCGAGACAGACCATATCACGATATTAATTCCGCAGTTCATCACTAAGCATTGGTGGCAAAATGTACTGCATAATCAGACCAGCTTCATGATCCGTGCTTATCTGATCAATTACAAAGACGTGATTGTTACCACTGTGCCGTACCATCTCAATCGATAAAAGGATTCTTCTATTACAATAGGCAATGGGCATGAGAAGAGTATGTAATGTGCTTACATGCCAACCATTTTCTTATAAAATTTCAACTGAACATTTTGCGTTAATGTTAAATATCCAGTTTTCTGTTAAATTTATGGAGTTGATATCGAATCGGTGTTCATCTTCTCTTAACACATTAAGCCGCACGAGCATTCCCAAATCAGGGGAGTTCTTGCGGTTTTTTTGCTGTTTGCTGATCTTGTTTTGAAGTCTATCTAACATCTCTTGTTTGGTAAAGTTGCTTGTCCACGATTAACGCTCCGTTGATTCAGAACCGATGCTGCTGTGACAGTTGGCTTTTACACTAGGTAATGTGGGTGATGAAGTTCACACACCGAATGCGTAGATCAAGGGGGAAGAAAATCCGATGAGTGAGCTTGACAACCGGATCGGCTTGCTTGCTGCCAGACGGCGCGTATCTAATTCGAGTCAGCGCCGGACAGCTTCGCTGCGTGTGCAGCGGATGCGGGAGAATATGCTGGCCTATGGTTTCCTGGCACCATCGCTGCTTTTATTTGCAGTGTTTCTGTTTTATCCGATGTTCAAGTCGGTGTACCTGAGTCTGCATTCCACTGACCCTACCGGACAGATTGCAGCTTATGTGGGACTGGACAATTTCAAGGCGGTATTCCAGTCCGGACTGTTCCTGCAAGGCATGAAAGTGACGTTGCTATTTGTTCTGTTTACCGTGCCAACTGGCATGCTGGCAGCTCTGATTCTAGCGGCATTAACACACAACCGTTTCAAGGGAATGCGTATATTCCAGTTTGTATTCTCTCTGCCCGTGGTATTGTCTGTCGGTTCATCGGCGGTCATCTGGAAGTTCCTGTTCCATCCAACCTTGGGCATGCTGAATTATGTATTAGGCAAAGTTGGAATCGATCCAATTCCCTGGCTGACCAGCCCGGATTGGGCGTTAATATCGATCTCCATTATGACGATTTGGATGAATCTCGGATTCAATTACATTATTCTATCCAGCGGATTACAGGGCATCCCGGATGAAATTTATGAGAGCGCGAAGATTGATGGCGCAGGTCCTTTGCTTACTTTTCGCAAAATCTCGATGCCGCTGTTGTCGCCAACCCTGTTTTTCGTCACTGTTGTATCGATCATTGGTGCGTTCCAATCGTTTGGTCAGATCAATATTCTAACCCGGGGTGGCCCGATGGACAGTACCAATGTATTCGTATATTCCATCTATCAGGAAGCCTTTGTTAATTTCCGCTTTGGGACGGGGAGTGCGCAGGCGCTTATCCTGTTCGCGGTCATTATGCTGCTGACCCTGATTCAGTTCAAATGGATGGAAAGGAAAGTGCATTACCAATGAGGACACCATGGACCAAAACATTGCTGTATGTATTGCTTACAATCTGTGCGGCACTTGTACTGTATCCGGTGCTGTACACCTTTTTCATGGCGGTCATGACGCCAGAGGATGCCAGTGCGTATCCGCCACATATCATCCCGCAATCGATAGACCTGTCCAATTTCACGGAAGTATTCGATATCGTTCCGATTGGTACGTTTATCGGCAATACGTTTCTGGTGGCAGGACTGACGATGCTTGGTCAGCTTGTTACAGCGAGTATGGCGGCCTATGCATTCGCGAAAATGGAGTTTAAGGGCAAGAACGTCATCTTTAGCATGTTTGTGGCGACGATGATGATTCCTTGGGAAGTTACCATGATTCCGAACTATCTGACAGTACGCAGTTGGGGATGGCTCGATACGTATCAGGGGCTGACGATTCCGTTCCTGGCAACAGCGTTTGGTACATTCCTGCTGAGACAATTCTTCATGCAGCTGCCCAAGGAACTGTTTGAAGCGGCGAAGATGGATGGCTGTGGGCACATTCGGTATTTTGTGTCCCATGTCCTGCCATTGTCCCGTCCGGCACTTGGAACATTGGCAATATACTCGTTCCTTAGCATGTACAACTCCTATCTGTGGCCGCTGCTCGTCACAAATACGCCGGAGATGAGGACGGTACAGATCGGGATCTCGATGCTGGAGTTCCAGGAATCCACAGCATGGAATCTGGTGTTTGCCGGCACAGCGCTTGTTATTTTACCGTCGCTGCTGCTTCTGGTCTTTGGCTTGAAACAGCTTGTACGCGGTATGGCCGCAGGCGCCCTGAAGGGTTGATTCAGTTAAAAGTTTTATGGATTTAACGGATTTGTGGTTTGGATACCCAGGAGCGAATAAACAAGGCCTCACTCTTGAAATATGTTCTTTGAAGCCTGCAAAAGTAGTGGAGGGGACGAAATCGATTCTGTAGAAGCGAAGCGTTCGCCTTTATCACCGGATTTTCCCCTTTGAGGGAGATGAAAAAAATCCGGTGATAACAGCGATCAAAAGAACGATTCGTAACCGTAACGGCCACCTTGCAGAAGTTAAAGCACTTATTGTGACGTGAGCCTCAAAAAAAGGAGAGCGATTATGATCGGGTTTCGTTTGAAAAAAAGAGGAACATTTGCATTGATGTTGGCTGCACTTATGCTGGTATTGTCCGCTTGTGGCGGAAAAACCGAAACAACAAGCACAACGGGTGGAGCGCAGGCAGATGCTGCAGCTGCTGAACCGGTACAACTGACATGGTGGCATTCGATGTCGGGTGCAGGGGAGAAAGCCATTAATCAACTCGCTTCCGATTTCAACGCAAGTCACCCGGACATTCAGGTGAAGGCAATTTATCAAGGGAAATATGATGAGAGCCTGAACAAACTTAAAGCTTCTATGGGATCGGACAGCGGTCCGGATATTATCCAGGTATACGAGATCGGCAGCAAGTTCATGATTGATTCGGGCATGATTACACCGGTTCAGCAATTTATCGATAAAGACAAGTTCGACCTGTCCAAATTGGAGCCCAATATCATCCGTTATTACACCATCGATGGCAAATTGAACGCGATGCCGTTCAACACATCGAACCCGATTCTGTATTACAACAAAGATATGTTCAAAGCAGCAGGTTTGGACCCGGAGAACCCGCCTAAGACATATGAAGAGTTTGAGCAAGCAGCTAAAGCACTGGCGAAAGACGGTAAACCAGGTGCGTCCATGGCCATCTATGGCTGGTTTATGGAACAGTTCTTCGCGAACCAGAATGCAGATTATGTAAACAATGGTAACGGAAGAACAAGTGCAGCGACTGAATCCATGCTGAACTCCGAGGCTGGTGTGAAGACTTTGACATGGTGGAAAAAGATGATGGACGAGAAAATCGTCTCCAATCTGGGACGCAGCACGGATGATACGACCGCTGCATTCACCGCGCAGCAAATTGGCATGACACTGGATTCCACCGCTGGATTGCGCAAAATTGTAGAGGGCGCTGGTGGCAAGTTTGAGCTGGGAACAGGCTTCCTGCCACGTCCGGCAGATGCCAAAGAAGGCGGCGTTGTTGTTGGTGGCGCAAGCTTGTATATCATGAACAACAAATCCGAGGCTCAACAGCAAGCCGCTTGGGAATTCATCAAGTACCTGGCTACACCTGAGGTACAAGCCAACTGGAGTGTTGCGACAGGATACTTCCCAATTACGACAGCAGCCTACGATGAGCAAGTATTAAAGGATAATATGGCGAAGTACCCGCAATTCCAGACAGCAGTCGACCAATTGCATGCTTCCGCGGATTCGACAGCAACATCCGGGGCCGTCATGGGTGTGTTCCCCGAAGCCCGTCAAATTGTCGAAGGAGCGATCGAGACCGTTCTGAATGGACAAGGTACACCACAAGACGTATTGGATGCAGCAGCGAAGCAAATTACAGATAAGATTGGGCAATATAACAGCACGGTGAAGAAGTAACTTATTTCTTGAAGTAGGACAAACTTTAGGCTGGATATAGCAAAGTTGAAATGTATGGCTTAACTTAGGATGTCAAATGAGTGAGACGTATGCGATGGTCAACCCTGACTGTCGCATCGTTTTGCTGTGAAAAGATCTTGAATCAAATCGCTTTAAGACGAATGGGCTATAGGGATATCTAGCAATATATGTCGAATACAGAGACTTTCATCTCTTTCGTGTTAGTTTAAGTTACTCAATGTAGGCTAAAATACACAAAATTTCACTGTGGAAGCAATGAATCTGACATATGAAAGCTGTGAAGTAGTACTTTTTTACTTGTTTTTATTTCTCATGATCGATTTTGTGATGTTTATGTTCTGTTTTATATCATTTTAAAAGAATATTGTTTACACATAGTAGAAGTTCAGTTATCTTATATTTGAACTAATGTACAAGCTTCATGAACAAATGATTATGAATTTAAAACATGGAGGTAGGTAAAAGATGCATGTTCTGCAAATGAAGAGGTGGCTCAGGTTGTTCCTGGCCATGGTTCTGCTCATCACAGGTGCTATTCCGGCTGGATTGTTCAGCAGTAAGGCAGCCGCGGCGGATGAGCCGTCAACGGTTGCTCAGGCGATAGCTCGCAGCAATGATGGATTACCGGGGACAGTAGAAGGATACGTTATCGGGTATTTTAACAATAATTCTAAAAACCAACTTCAAACCGAAGCTCCGTTTAGCGGAGGTAGTAATTTCGGACTTGCTGATACTCCAGGGGAAACGGATTTAAGCAAGATTATGTCTGTTCAAATTCCCAGTGATCCCTCAGTGCGGGACATATTTGGATTAAATAAAAATCCCGAGCTTTTTGGCAAAAAAGTCAGGATAACCAATGGAACGTTATCTTCCTATCTTTCTCTTCCTGGCCTCAAATACATTGACTCCACTTCAACAACCTTCCAACTAATCGATGAGACTCCTGTAACTAAAGTGGCAAACGTCACAGCCAATCCTGCTTCCGGCGCTGTTCCAACCGGGACCAAGGTGGCCTTGGAAACAACCACAGTCGGGGCAACGGTATACTACAAGCAGAATACGGACACTGATTATCTTCCCTACACCGTGCCCATCACGGTAAATGATGCAACTCATATTGAAACCTACGCAGTCAAAGAGGGGATCGACAATAGCGATGTTACCAGATTTGACTACACCATCGTCGACAACAGCCCTATTTCCATCTCTGATGCAAGAAAAGCGACTGAAAATACGACCGTTACCGTTCAAGGCATTGTAACTTACAGCGAATTATCCGGAAGTGTATTCAATCTGTATATTCAGGATAACGATGCCGGGATCGTTGTGCGCGGCAATGCTTCTGGTGTGGAAGTTGGAGACCGGATAGAAGCCTACGGTCCAATTACGATCTACAACGGCCTAGTCCAAGTTGAAGCAAGCAAATCCGGATTTCAGGGTGGCTATATTCGGACTGTCGAAAAGTCACAGGATCTACCTTCACCTGTATCGCTCAACTCATCCCATTTTGCTCCAGGTACGGGGGGGACTAAGGGTTCTGGAGGGCAGTATGAAGGGATGCTTGTCGAAGTAAACAATATTCAAGTGACAAAAAGCAGCTCTTCCACGTATACGGCGACAGATGATCATGGCGGGGAAATGCTGATTTATGCCAAAAACAGCCCATCTGCTCTCTCTGTTGGCAAATCGTATCATAAAGTGACAGGAGTCTTGACTTACCATTCCACTTACGGTCTGGAGTTGATTCCTCGAACGGCGTCGGATATTCTGGAAGATCTGCTCTCCGTAACAGCGAGCACACCTTCCGGTGGCATTGTAAAAGGAACGGAAGTTACGTTGACTTCTCCATATGTTGGTGCCCAAATTTTCTATACACTGGACGGTTCCGAACCAACTGTGAATTCAACGGAATACACACAGCCTATTACGATTAATCAAGATCAAATCATTAAAGCTGTTGCCACTGCGGATAGCAGAGTAAGCACCATTTTTTCTTTTGAGTATACTGCGGTGAATCGGGTGGATGGTGTACGTATTCACGAAATTCAGGGGGCAGGCCATTATTCCATTTATGATGGATTGAATGTACAGAATGTAGATGGGATTGTTACATCTCTAGTTAACGCAGATTCATTCTATATGCAATCCATTCCTGGTCAGGAAGATGGAGATCCAGCAACTTCTGAGGGGATTTTAATCTATAAGAAAGATCATGGAATGAAGGTCAAGGACCAGGTAAAGGTTGCCGGCAAGGTGAAAGAGTATGCAGCAAGTGCAACAGACCTGCCAACCACTGAAATTGTAGCTTCTGAGATTACGTTGGAACAACCCAATGTTGAATTGCCACAACCCGTAATCATTGGAAAAGGTGGCCGCGTAATACCGAATGTCATTGATTCGGATGGATTGAGCGAATTCAACCCCGATGTGGATGCCATTGATTTCTATGAAAGTCTTGAAGGCATGCGTGTTCAGTTAAATGATGCAACCATTCTTGGACCTTACTCCAGCAGTCCTGGATTAGCAGTGACAGTAGACAATGAACCTAATAAACCATTGAAGACTCCGGCAGGAGGGTTAATCTTACGTGGAGACGGAGCAGGAGAGTTTGAAAGTTCTCTAAATCCTCAACGCTTGTTTATTAACAAAAAACCTTCTCAAGCTGTGACCACAGGTGATAAATTTACAGGTCCGATTAATGGAGTGCTTTCTTATTCGGGTAGTAATTATAAAGTAAATTTGGAAGGCAGCCTGCCTGCCATTGTATCCAGTGGGTTGCAACAGGCTACGACGTCGATTGAACCGAACCAAGACAAGTTGACCATTGCTACGTTTAACGTGGAGAACTTCAGCAAAAAAGATGCGACACGTGGTAATAAAATCGGCAACATTATTGTGAACAATCTGAAAAGTCCTGATATCATCGGGATTATGGAAGTTCAGGATAACGACGGCGCAACAGATAGCGGAAACACAGACGCGAGTGAAAGCTTCAAAACACTTCTGGATGCAATTAAAAGCAATAATGGACCAGGCTATCAGTATACCGATATTGCACCGCTAAATAATATGGATGGGGGAGCAACCGGAGGTAATATCCGAGTAGGGTTCCTGTACAATCCGGATCGGGTATCCTTAAAAGCAGGTACCAAAGGTGATGCAATAACAGCGCTTGCCCTCGATGCAAGTGGCAACTTGTCGCTGAATCCAGGGCGCATTCAACCAGATAATGTTGCTTTTAAAACTTCAAGAAAACCGCTTGCGGCAGAGTTTGAATTTAATGGTGAACGTGTGGTTGTTATCGCTAACCATTTCAATTCCAAGGGTGGAGATTTAGCCCCATTTGGAAATGTTCAGCCTGTAACCCGCAGCAGCGAAGTGTAGCGTGCGCAGCAAGCGACAATTGTCAATCAATTTGTATCCCAATTGATCGACAAAGACCCTAAGGTGAATGTCGCTGTTCTTGGCGACTTCAATGACTTCCAGTTCTCCAAAACATTGAATATTGTTGAAGGTAATGAACTGGACAATCTGGTAAACAAGCTGCCAGAGAACAAGCGTTATTCCTACATCTATGACGGAAACTCTCAGACACTGGATCACATTCTGGTGAGCAAAAATCTGTCCAAAACTGCGGCGATCGAAGCAGTTCATGTGAATGCTGATTTCGAAGATTCCCATGGTCGGGTCAGTGACCATGATCCGCTGCTCGCGCAGCTGAGCATTGGAAGCACGGCAGAAGAGGGAGACTTCAACCTGCGTGTATTGCACACCAATGATACGCACGCGCATTTGGATAACATCCCGCGCCGCGTAACAGCGATTAAGGAAACACGTAATGATAACACCCTGGTGCTGGATGCAGGGGACGTATTCTCGGGTACATTGTACTTTAACCTCTTTAACGGTCTGGCGGATCTGGAGTTCATGAACATGATCGGATACGATGCCATGACCTTTGGAAACCATGAGTTTGATAAAGGCCCAAGCGTACTCAAGACATTTATTGAACAAGCAGAATTCCCATTTGTGAGTGCCAATATTGACTATACCAAGGATGCGAGTTTGGGTAGCTTGTACAACAGTACTATCGGAAATCCAGGCGAGAATTCCCAAATCTATCCGGCTATTATCACGGAAGTAAACGGCGAGAAAGTCGGAATCTTTGGCTTGACGACACCGGATACCGTATCCCTGTCATCACCGGGAGATGATCTGAAGTTTAAGGATTACAAAGCAAGTGCTCAGGCGACAGTGAACATGCTGCAAGATGAAGGTATCAACAAAATTATCGCGCTGACGCATTTGGGTTACTCGGAAGACCTGAAACTGGCAGAAGCGGTAGAAGGCATCGACATCGTAGTAGGTGGTCATTCACACACCATTCTGAACAAACCGGTGGTTGTAGATACACACACCGATCCTACGCTGGTCGTACAGACAGGAGAATATGACGTTTCCCTGGGTCAACTGGATGTCACGTTCAACGAAGCAGGCGTACTGAAAACATGGAACGGCAAATTGCTGAACCTGGATGCGAAGGATGCCACCGGTAAGTATGTTTACACAGATGATCCGAATGCAAAAGCGAAGCTGGCAACCTATGCGAAACCTCTGGAAGAGTTCAGAAAAACAGTTATCGGTAAAACGAATGTATTCCTGGACGGAGAACGTAACAGTGTTCGTAAAAAAGAAACGAATCTAGGAAACTTCGTGACAGACGGCATGCTGGAGAAAGTGAAATCCATTGTTAAGGAAAACGATGTCAAAGGATATGTCGCCATCCAAAATGGTGGAGGCATTCGGGAATCGTTCAAGCAGGGAGATATTACCCTGGGCGACCTGCTGGCCGTAATGCCATACGGCAACAACCTGTCTGCGCTGAAAATGACAGGTAAGGAAATTACGGCTGCGCTGGAAAATGGTGTGAGCGGCGTGGAAACAGGAGAAGGGCGCTTCCCGCAAGTTTCAGGCATGCGTTTCTACTACGATTCCACGAAGCCGGGAGAGAAAGTTGATGCCATATCTAATACGGTGACCCAAGTCGGTCAACGCGTACTCAAAGTACAGATTAAGAATGCCAATGGTACGTACACGGATATCGATCCAAACGGATACTACATCGTAGCGACGAACTCGTTTATGGCTAACGGTGGAGACTTTTATCGTTCCATGAGAGCGGCGAAGAATGACAACCGGTACTATGAACTGAATCTGGTCGATTATGAAGTCTTCCATGAACATCTGGACCGGGTAGGTACGGTAAATCAGACAACGGAAGGACGTAGTACCGATCTGAAGGGAGCTCCACTTCCGGGTGATGGGAATGGAGGCAACCCTGGTAATGGCGGTGGAAATAATGGAAGTAATCCGGGCAGTGGTAATAGTGGTGGAGGTACAACGACACCAACCACACCTGTAACACCAACGGATCCAACCCCGCCGAACACGCCTACAACTCCTTCCGTCCCTGGTAATGGGAATGGTGGCGGTACTATACCAACCAATCCGGGTGTGATTTTGAAAGATATCGGCAATCACTGGGCGGCAGCTGCCATTGAGCAGGCCATTTCCCGGGGAATTGTAAATGGATATCAGGACGGTAACTTCCGTCCAAATGCACCGGCGACTCGAGCCGAGTTCATTGTAATGCTGGCAAGAGCATTTGAACTTCCGGCCAGCAGCAAGGCGTTGACGTTTAAGGATGCCTCCAAAATTCCAGCATGGGCACAATCCTTTATTGCTCAAGCTGTAGAACAAGGGATCATTAGTGGCTATACGGATGAGACGTTCCGTGCATTTGGCAAAGTATCCCGTGTAGAGATGACGGTTATGCTCGTAAGAGCACTCGGACTTCCAGTTGAATCGAATGCCACATTAACCTTTGCAGATGCAAATAAAATATCTGCATGGGCCGTGCCTTATATCGCGGCTGCATATGATGCAGGGCTGGTGAAAGGCACAGGCAAAAACTTGTTTAACCCGCTCTCTGAAGCAACTCGTGCTGAAGTTGTAACGCTGTTGATGTCAGCGAGTGAGTTTCAGGCGAAGTAATAAGACGAGTCAATCTTCCTATGAAAAGGAAGCCAAAACCAGTTTAACCTGAATGCTAAACTCTTTTACTCTAAGGAAAACAGCTTGCAGACCTACATCTGCAAGCTGTTTTTTACTAATTAATGACTTTTCATTTTTACCAGAGGAAGGTATAGTAGACAGGATTATATTGAAGGAGGGTTGACATGCAAGATCAACCGGTTTTAATCGCACTATTGGCTATTGCCGCAGGGATTTTCAGTTTGTTGGGTGGAATCAACAATTGGGATTGGTTTATGAAGAGTTTCAGAGCAGGTCTCTTTGTGAAAACGATTGGACGTCAGGGTGCAAGAGTGGTGTATGGGCTTTTTGGTATTGTGCTGATTACGATTGGCGTATTATTGCTGCTGATTGGATGAGCGGGAAAAAGAAAAGAAATTTGCAGATTGTGAGTACATAATTCAGTTTCACAGCCTTTAATGTAGAAGATAATGATTAGTACGTTTAGCTTTATGCTTGAGATTTTCGAGACAATTTTCTAAGGAACTCAGAACGCCTTATTTTGCCTTCAGCTCTTCTTTTTACAAAGTAAGGAACATGAGACACGCTATTTACTGAATTGCCTGACAAAAACACTGCAAACGACTGTTTTATTCTGATATAGCGTGTCTCAGGCGCTTTAGATTTCTGGAATTGCGTCATATCCTTGAATAAGACGTCTCCGATTCGTTAGCACTTGCACTTGCTTTGCTCCAACCGCCAGTGTGAAGCTGACCCTGGATTCGATCCGGAGCGGACCTTTTCATTGAAAGGGAGAAAATCCACTTTAACGGAACTTCAGGTACATTCAGGCTTTCATTAGGTTTGGAGACACTCCCAAGTAAAAGTTACACTAAAAAGACCACCGAAAAAATTTCGGTGGTCTTTTTGCCAAATTCAGGTTTATCCATCTCAATCTGGTTTAATTATCTTTTAAATCTTCAATGGAATTGATGTCCATATAGGTTGGTACAACCAGACCTGTTTTGGCACCGTCCATATTTGGACCGAGATCATCGATCTGATCCTTGTACTTGTTATAATAATCGGCAGAGGTGAGCGGCAACCATGCCGCTGGAGTTGCATCTACATCACCATTGGCAATGCCGGTCCACATTGGACCGATTTCCACTTGAAGGGAGGTTACTTTGTAACCCAGTTTCTCTTTCAGGATGTACTCCAGCAAGTTGGTACTTGCAATCTCGGAGTCCCAGGCTACGTAACTCAGTTTAATGGAATCTCCATTCACCGGGGTCAGACCTTTGGTCCATTCAGCCACTTTGTCGCTATGTTTCTCGGCAAAAGCTGCTGCGGCTTTTTGGGGATCTTCTCCGTTTTGAATGGCGACCATGATTTCACCCATATCCTCAGGTGTCCATGAGAAGCGATCCAGGAATTCATAAGCGACAGGTTTGTCTTCCTTCAACCCTTTACGGGCAATGGTATGAATTTGTTCTGCTTCGCCGTAGACGCCTTCCGGATCGTCCAGGTATTTCAGGTCATATGCGTTGAACATCCAATGCGGTGTCCAACCGGTAACGATAACCGGTTCCTTATTCTTAACGGCTTTATCCAGTGTAGCTGTCATTGCGGCTCCTGAACCTTCAACCAGTTTCCAGTCAGACAAACCGTATTTCTCAATGGCACTGGCTGTGGATTTCATAATTCCGGCACCTGGATCGATACCGATAATTTGATGATTCACTTCATTTCCCACATTGGCATTCGCCGATGGAGTAGAGGAAGATGCACCTGTTTCCAGATCTGCTATCGAATTAACGTCTGTCATGTAGGCAGGAACAACGAGCCCTGTGCGTACACCCGTCATATTGGCTCCCAGATCATCCACCTGGTCTTTGTAACGTTCCCAGTAGTCAGCATGAGTTAATGGCAGCCAAGCTGCTGGAGAGGCATCTACGTCGCCTGAAGCGACACCTGTCCACATAGGTCCAGCTTCAACTTGCAGGGCGTTCACTTTATAGCCAAGTTTGCTTTCCATGACATATTTCAACAGGTTGGTACTTGCAATCTCAGAATCCCAGGCTACATAGCTAAGTTTAAATGCATCACCGTTAACTGGCGTCAGACCTTTGGTCCATTCGTCAATCTGGTCTGCATGTTTCTCAGCGTAGTCTTTTGCGGCTTCCTCTGGTGATGTACCATTCTGGATGGCACTCATCATTTCGCCCATTTCATCTGATGTCCATTGGAAACGGGACAGGAATTCATAAGCAACCGGGTGATCCTCTTTTAAGCCTTTACGTGCGATGGTGTGAATTTCTTCTGCATCACCGAAAGATTTTTCGGGATCATCCAGATATTTTAGATCATATTTGTTGAACATCCAGTGTGGAGTCCAGCCTGTAATAATGATCGGTTGTTCCGCTTTAATGGCTTTGTCCAGCGTGGCAGTCATCGCTGCACCAGATCCTTCAATCAGGGTCCAGTCCGTCAGATGATAATCTTCGATGGCTTTGGCAGCGGACTTCATAATGCCTGCACCCGGATCAATACCAATGATCTGATAATTAACTTCTTCACCTACAGCATTCGCTGGAGTGTTGTTACCGCCGGCAGAAGTACTGTTGCCGCCAACAAAGTATTGTGAGAAACCAGCTACGAGCACAACGAATGTTGCTGCAGCAGTAATCCAGGCTTTTTGTTTCGCTGAGAAGCGTGAGCTTTTCTTGCGGCCTGGCATAAACAGATTTTGAGTGAAACGGTCAAGTACGATCGCAAGGACCACGACAGCTAGACCTGCTTCAAAACCTTTACCAATCTGCAGCTGTGTTACCGCACGATAGACTTCCGCACCAATACCCTGTGCACCGATCATGGAAGCAATAACAACCATGGACAGCGACAGCATGATGGTTTGGTTAATCCCTGACATTACGGTAGGCAATGCGAGTGGAAGCTGCACTTTGAACAACTTTTGCATGGACGTAGAACCAAAAGCATCCGCTGCTTCGACCAGTTCGCCAGATACCTGCTTAATTCCGAGGTGAGTCAGGCGAATCGTTGGTGGAATCGCGAATATAACGGACGCGATAACACCGGGAACCACACCAAGGCTGAAGAAGGTTACTGCTGGCAGCAAGTAGACAAATGCAGGCATGGTCTGCATAAAGTCAAGCAATGGTGTAATAATCCGGGCTGCAGTTTTGCTGTATGCGAGCCAGATACCGATGGGAACACCAAGCAGAATGGAGATTAATCCTGATGTAATAACGAGGCCCAAAGTATCCATCGATTGGGACCAATATCCGAGGTTATCTACAAGCAAGAAACCGATAACTGTAAACAGGGTCAGTGGTATTCGGCCAACAAGATATGCCAATACACCAAGGATTACAATAAAGAGGAGCGGATGGGGGAGCATGAACAGCCCGGAGAAAAATCCGACAACCTCCTGAATAACAACAGAAATGACTTTAAATAATCCGGAGAGCGAGGAGCTCATCCAGTCAACAATCGCTTCAATCCACGATGCTAGTGGTATTTTGGGAATCATTCGCAAGTTCCTCCTTTACTGCAACTTCACCGCTTAGTGCTCCAAGCAGGGCACCGCGGACGATAACACCTTGCAGACGGCCAGTTTCGCCAACAACAGCGAGCGGCACATGGGCTGAACTTACAATTTCGAACAATTCATGAATCAGGGTTTCGGGCGACACAGTCGGCCCATCCGTGATCAGAATGTCGTTCAACACTTTGTTTTCGCGCATCGCGCGGGTTGCATCTTCTGCTGTAATAACACCAAGCAGCTTTTTCGAACGGTCAATGACAAACAGGTTGGAAATACCACGTTCGCGCATTAATTCGAGGGCAACACGAGGACCACGGTCAAGCGTAATCGTTTCCGGACGTCGCATAACATGAGATGCGGTGAGGACCTTGGACAAGTCCACGTCTTCGACGAAGCGGGCCACATATGAGTTGGCCGGTTGAATCATGATTTCTTCCGGAGTACCGATCTGCACGACTGCGCCGTCTTTCATGAGGGCAATACGATCGCCGATGCGCAGCGCTTCGTCCAAGTCATGGGTAATGAAAATGATGGTTTTTTTCATTTTATCCTGAAGCTCAATCAGCTCATCCTGCATATCACGACGAATCAATGGATCAAGTGCACTGAATGCTTCATCCATTAACAGTACTTCCGGGTCATTCGCCAGCGCACGGGCCAAACCTACACGTTGCTGCATCCCGCCACTCAGCTCATCTGGCATTTTGTCTTCCCAGCCTTTAAGGCCAACCAGTTCAAGCGACGTTTTTGCTTTTTCCCGACGTTCATCTTTATCAACCTTTTGAACTTCGAGTCCATACTCCACATTATCAAGAACGGTACGGTGCGGGAATAACGCAAACTTCTGGAATACCATGCTGATCGTTTTCCGACGCACTTCGCGCAATTGTTCTTTGTTCATCTTACGTAGATCTTTACCATGGACAAGAATCTCTCCCGATGTCGGTTCAATCAGACGATTGAACATTCGAACAAGTGTAGACTTACCACTTCCGGACAGTCCCATGATGACGAAAATTTCACCTTCCTGAATTTCCATGTTGACCCGGTTGACACCAACCGTTATCTGTTTTTCTTTGGCCAACTTTTCTTTACCCCAACCTTGCTCCAGTAATTGTAGACCTTGCTCGGTTTGGGGGCCAAACAGTTTACTTACATTCTTTACTTCAAGTATGGTCATGTTTTCACCCCTTCTGATGTGTTGTGCACTTCGAACGGCTTTCAGCATCCACAAGCCCATACACTTGTGCGCCCAGCCACGAAATCCGGTAATCGTTGCTTCGCTTCCCGTCTTTCTGGGTAACGTTTTGTATTCTAACAATACTTAACCCGTATAGCAACCGAATAAACAGTACATAATGTTTGTACAGTAAAAACTGTACGAAGTTTTCCGTCCATATGCTCCGTCATTCTCCTTATTCTGGCTAATAAGACACCTTTACATTTGATATCGCTTTTCCTACAATAGAAAATGTGCTGAATCTAAGCCGTTTTTTTTGGTTAAAAAATAGTCGTAGGCGTTTGCAACTTGGTAGAGAACCCATGAAATACATGGGGTAACCTAAAGCCTGTTGGCATATAGGATGTCCTGCCGGATACTTTCCCATGTAAGCCGGATCTTAAACCGTTGCAATTATTTTGCCGAGACTGGGAATGTTCAGAATGGAGGTTGCAAGCATGAGCTTGGACCATTTACAAGAGGAACAGCAGGCAACCGTTCTTAGAATCCGTAAACGCGTCATTGAAGCCATTGGGCGTAATATGGATCTCTACGGCGTTACGCTGTCCACGGGACACTTATATGGATTGCTTTTTTTTGCAGACAAACCTATGACCCTTGATGATATGGGCCGGGAAATGGAAATGAGCAAAACGAGCATGAGTACCGGCGTACGTACACTGCTGGATCTAAAAATGGTGAATAAAGTATGGAGCAAAGGCTCCCGGAAAGACCTATATGAAGTGGAGTATGACTGGCATCAGACGTTTACGGATTATTTTGTGATTAAATGGAGAAAAGCCGTGGAGAGTAACCTTCAGGTACTGCGCAAATCCGTTGATGAAATGAATCGTTTGATTGCTGACCTGGATGAACAAGGAGATGCTGAGCTTCTTCACATTCTTAAGGAAGACAAGCATAAAGTGCTTCAAGCAGAGGCCTATTACAAATGGCTGGATCGCTTGATTGATACCATGGAAGATGAAGAAATATACAAATTGGTTCCGAAGGAAGAGATCAAGGAACATGAATAACAGCAACGCAAAGGGCCCTTTCCGAATTGGAGAGGGCTCTTTGGTCTTAGGTTGATTATGCACATGTACATTTATAATGAAGAAAAACACATGCTTTACAATTGTCCGATTAATCCTACACGTGATAAGGTTACAAGTTGCTGAACGATCTGTTCCAGTTCGTCCATGATCTGATGGCGTCCGCTTGGGGTCCAGGATAATACAGACCAATTAGATATATCATGTACGTTACCTTTCAACACGGCTGGAGAGCGATTCCAGGCTGTAGTTTGTTTCATACGCCGAAGCTGTTTCTCACTGGCAGGCGAATTGGTGACGCGATTCATGAACAGATGATCCGTGTCCAGCATGGGGATGCTATCTGCCGCATACTCATCTGTCATTAAATCTGTAGACATGATCTGTGCAGGTTTTAGTCCGAGTTCACCGTAGATAAGGCGATTCAATGGATGCTCGATAGTTTCCTGGAGCCGGATAGACTGATTCGTAACCTGCATAAGCATAATACGTTCTTGCCCGAAATGATGCTTCAAACGCAGCCCAACATCAAGGTTGCGAAGCTCAAGCTGTTTGAAATTTTGCAGAGCCTGCTGCTCTCGTCCGACCAGTTCAGCCAAGCGTAAGTGATTTTCTTTCCAGTCATCGGCCTGATCCAGGATAACCGTAGGTGCAATACTTTTGAGCTGATCGTAGAAGGGTTTATGATAAAAATCACCGATAATCAGGTCCGGCTTGGCCTGACGTAATTTCTCCAATTGCGTAGCCAGCTGCTGCTGCTGCTCGACTTCATCAAGCTCCCGATTATGGCATCCGTCCATTGCAGCTACGGGTTGTAATCCGAGCGAAGAGAGATTCTCATGAAGTTCAATCCTGGACGCAGTAGCCACGCGAATGTGGTCTTTTTTCATATATAGGCTGGGTGCGATCCCCAAGGTTTGTTTGAATTTGCGGCTAAAATAGTATTCATTGCCATAGCCAACAGATACGGCGACGTCTTTGAGTTCACATGACTCCTGCTTGAGCTGTTTTTTGGCCTCGTCGATCCGTAAGCGATTCAGATAATCGGTAGGTGACATGCCTTTGGCTTTTTTGAAACTGCGAGAATAGGAACTAGGTGTCAATCCGGCAATTTTGGCCAGTTGATCCATGCTGATACCTTCACTCATGAACCGCCTCATATACATAATGCTGCGTTCAAGCGCCGGATCGACCTTCTCATAATTTTCTTCAAGCCGGTTCTCCGAGAGATACTGCAAAAGCTCGTGCAGCTGGCTATGTATACTGATAAAGTGATCAGGGTGAACGCCGCGATAGGCTTTATATAATTGTTCAAATCGTGCTCTGACTTGTTGGTCGTGACGAACCATCAGTCTGCCTGTCTCCCAATCAAGCGGGAAAGCAGAGGAGGAGGAGGAGGACATTATCCATTGGCCGTGCACTTGCTGTAAACATACCGTATCCATACTAAGTATTATAAACTCCGTAACAGCCGAGCGTGCAGCCGCTTCAATTGTTGTTCCTGGCTTCAGAACATAGAGTTGATGGGCTTCGGCGGTATAGACTGTATCGTTCAAGACCAGGACACCGTCTCCTTGTAAAATAAGACAGAGCATGGGCCGGGACACCGTCTTGCCTTGCACACGGAAATGCTCCCCGCGCCGTACACGGCACATGGAAGAGAGGAGCGGCAGAGATGAGGTTTCAGAAATGAAGGGAAGCTGTTCAGTCATACGGACCATCCTTTTGTCTTATTTTCTTAATGATAACAATTATCATTCTCATATGGAAGATGTTTTTGAAAAATAGTTTTGGACATGAAAAAAAGAGGATACCCAGAGCCGTGATGGCTTTAGGGTTATCCTCTTTATTTGAAACAACAATGTTAAGTTAGCTATAAGACTCTATAAGAACTATTCCCACATGTGTGGCTTAGTTTGGCACGACCAGAAGGATATCATCCAGGAAAACGTCGCTTAGCACCTTTTTGCCTGAGCCATTGGCTTGCACATGATACAGGCGATAGACATCATTAGCGTTGATGTAGAACATGCCCGGAACATCGTCATGAAGCTGGAACGTTGCCCATTCCTCTCCAGCAAGCTTGGCTACTTTGAGGGCTGTGCTCACGGAATAAAGACCATTTGTACCGGATAGATACGCAATAGTTGGTGTTCCGTTGGTCAGCTGAGCAGTTACGAAAGTGACACTGTTCAAATTCAGGTTGGCAGACTTGGATACCTTGTTTCCAGCGATGGTTTTGGCATATGCCTTTTTGTCTGCATCCACAACGACAACCTTATCCGTACCTAGCGGACTTACCTCCCGGATGCTCTTACTATGAATCTGAAGCGTTTTGCCAGAAGTGGTCAATGCAAAGGCTTTGCCTGTTGAATAATCATAATCCTTGTTGCTGTCCAGCTTGATGCCTTTGTTATACACATACAGATTGTTGCCCCAGCCGCCGGCATAAACAGCGTTTACGTCCAGCTTTGCTTTGGGATTAACAGCTGTACCTTTGCCTGTAGTGTAGTTTACCTTGTACATGATAATGGCGTTGGTCGAGTAGTACTGCTCGTATGGGTCAGTGTTTACCATCAATTGCAGTTCGTTTTTGGCCTCGTTCATAAAATAACGACTTTCTACTGCGCCAGCAGCAATCCGCTGTACGGCTCCGCTGCCATTGGATGCCTTGGAAACGATCCATGGGTTCCCATTAACGAGCCCATTATAGTATACACGGCCTTTCGTTACGGCGAGCAGCGGGAAATCCGTATCTGCTTTGTCTGCAATTTTGGTGGCAGCGGAAGCTTCGCTATTGCCATTTGCACGATAGATCGTTCCTTTGGAATCCATATAATAGATGAACCCATTATCCGTAAAGTAGCTCAATACATCTGTCGCATAGGTTTCAGCAGAATCACTTGAACCATCATTAGGAACGCGAAGCAGCGTTGTGGAAGACTCGGAACGGGTGTAATAGAGATAGGTTCCCGCCGCAGATAGACCCTCTCCTTCAAAATCAAGCAATACCTCTGTGGTTCCGCTTCCGTCACCGGATACTTTGTACAATACACCATCGGACTCATAATATACCGTAGTTTGGCCGAGGGAAGCTGCATGAGCATTGGCTCCGCCTCCAAGCATGGCTGCCGCGATCAGTGTGAACAGCAGCAAGGAGCAGACCGTGCGTTGCATGCGTGTAGACCATTTGTTCATAAATCAATCGTCACCCTTCTGTTTATGTATGTAAGTAACACATTATCACCTTACGTTATATCGGTAAACTATGGAAAATATGTTACACATCTCAGTCGGATAAAATGGACAGATATGAAATTGAATTTCATTAAAATAGCTCTCTTAAATACATCTGCGTATGCTGCTGCCAATCCCGCTCAAAAGCATTCCAGAAGCAATATGAGCGGGATGCCATCTTAAATCTGACTTTCAGCCAGCTGCTGGCGACTGTTCCACAAGGTGACCAGACGAAGCAAAGCAAAACTGATGAGCAGAAGCACCGCTCCGACCAGAAGTAACATAAGAGGACTGATAAGCAGCATGCCGCTCGCCTGACCGGCGATCAGGGCAAGCAATGGAAGAACGACCAGTCCTCCGAGTTGATAGGCCTCCTGAAATCCACGCACCTTCGCCGAGATTAGTACATTCAACAGAATGACCACAAGACTGCACGCCGGAACAACCCACAGAACGAGAATGATCCAGTTCAGATTGGGAAACATCCATGCCCCGAACATGGGATACATCAGGATATTGGCAATGATGCCGTAGATCATGAAGGTAATCCAGGATAACAGCAGGGAAGGAATAAGGGCGGCTAACACCTTGCCTTTAAACAACGTATCCATACTCATCGGAGTAAACAGAAGACCTTCCAGAGTCTTGCGCTCCTTCTCGCCTGCAAAACTGTTGGCCGTTAGAATGCTGGATGCCATCACCGGAATGATGAGAAACAGGGGCGCAAACATGTACAAGGCGAGGTAATAAACAATACGGTGGTTATCCGTAGGCATCGAAGCAAGCTGTGGAATCCGCCCGGCATGGGTGAGGTTATCCAGCGTATCAAGCAGGAAGCTCATATTGCCGAAGGAAGAAAGTTCCATCCTTGAAGCTGTCCAAATGAGTATCCCTGGCATAATGATCCCGATAACCAGCGGAACGATCAACATAGGCAGCCAGAGCTGCACGCTGGCTGTGATGGCTCGAATATCTTTGAGAACAAGTGCACGTATGGCTTGTCTGTTATTCATGATGGTGTGCCTCCCTAATGGCAAAATAAATACTTTCCAGATCGCTGTCCGTAATCCGGGCCTGATAGACTTGTCCACGCTCGGTCAATTGTCGCAGCAACAACGGAATATCTTCACGGGTTTGAAGCTGGAAAACGGCTTTGTTCGCGGAAACTGTCTCCGGTGTATACCCACCCACCGTTTGCCAGCCATTTGGCATGGTCGCTTCAACTTCAATCCGGGGTGAGGTCAGGTATCGGTTGACGATCTCCTGCTCCGTACCCTCCTCAACCTTGCGCCCCTTTTCCATGAAAATATACCGATCACACACGGCCGATAGCTGGGATAACACATGAGACGACACGAGAATCGTCATATGTTCCTCCTGATTTAGCCGACGAATGATTCGGAGCACCATCTGAATCCCGTCCGGGTCAAGCCCATTGGTTGGCTCATCCAGAAAAAGAATGGAGGGGCGGTGCAGCAGCACCCGCGCTAGACCTACGCGCTTTTTCATACCTGTGCTGTAGGTGCCTACTTTTCGATGTTGATATTCCTGCAATTCGAACAGTTCCACGAGCTCGTCAATCCGTGCTTTGGCATGTTGTACATCGAAAGCTTCAGCGAAAAAGATCAGGTTGTCGCGCCCACTCATATTTTCATACAATCCGCTCTGTTCGGTTAATGTGCCGCATATGGCGAGTACGTTCTCTGTCTCACGGAAGGGATCAAGGCCGTTAATGCTCACTTGCCCACCCGAAGCACCGAGAACGCCGTTCATGATGCGGATCAGGGTGGTTTTGCCCGAGCCGTTGGGACCAATCAGCCCGGTAACGCTGCCTTGTTCAACCGTGAAGCTGACATCGTTCAGTGCCTGATGCACTTTAAATTGCTTGGAAATGTTGCGAACTTCAATCATATATATTCACCGTCCGATCTGAGTTTGGAGATTATACGTCCAGATGAGCTATATCGTTCAAATGGTGGGCCAGAAAATAACACTTCTCCGTCTTTAGTCCCAAATGTGAGCAGCAACTTCACCCTAAAGTCCGGCGAAATCGGGTCTAAGGTTTGTTTTCACTATGGTTTATACCATGTATTCTGGTTAAAAGGATGCAATATCCCGTTTCATTGCCATCCATAACGTGGTAATTAGACTTAAGGCCTCTTACATATCATGAATGCCTGAATATTCATCTAACGCCGGTCTTGGTTAGCCAAGGCCGGTTTGACGTCGTCACTTGGCGTATCCATCTATGGAGCGTCTCATGTCTTGTGAGTACATAACTATTTCGTCTAACACATCATACGAACACTTCCAAGTAGGAAACATCAGATGTGTTTGGACCAGAGGAAGGTGAGCGAAATGACAGCATCCAATGAATATCGCTTCCAGGTGAATCTAAGCGGTATGATCCAGATTTTATCGAACCATCTCTACAGCAGCCCTAAAGTATTTTTACGTGAATTAATGCAGAATGCGACGGATGCTA
Source organism: Paenibacillus sp. E222 (assembly GCF_013401555.1). Classification (NCBI taxonomy): domain Bacteria; kingdom Bacillati; phylum Bacillota; class Bacilli; order Caryophanales; family Paenibacillaceae; genus Paenibacillus; species Paenibacillus sp. E222. Next base: position 7,064,938 of record NZ_CP058552.1, on the reverse strand, counting down.
TTACAGCTCGAACAGAGGCGGAACCGGGATTCCAGGGTGAAGTACGTGTGGAACTAACCGGAACAGGTGAGCAGTTGACCATGATGGTGGAGGACAACGGCATTGGTTTGACGGAAGCCGATATCCATGAGTTTCTCGCGATGATAGGTCAATCCTCGAAGCGTGGGCAGCAGGCCTTGCTCGATGGAGAGACTTCGTTTATCGGGCGATTCGGGATCGGATTATTGTCCTGTTTCATGGTGAGTCATGAAATCGTCATGCTGACGCAATCCGCGAAGGGTGGACCTTCGATGGAGTGGCGGGGTAAGCCCGACGGTACGTATACGATTCGTCAATTGGATACACAGTTGTCTCCGGGAACGAAAGTATATCTGCGCTGTACGCCGGATGCCGCCCATTACTTTGAAACGGAATATGTGAAAGAAGCCCTGTTCTATTATGGAGCGCTGCTGCCTTATCCAGTCCGCTTGCATAGCGATGGAGTTCAACATATTGTCAATAGCCAGTCACCGATCTGGTTGATGGAGCCTGAGCTTGCACGTGGACGCCGAGCGGAGGTGCTGGCTTTTGGTGAACGATTGCTTGGAGAGAAGTTCCAGGATTTCATCCCACTGACGACGGCTTCAGGCCGTACAGGAGGTATAGCCTTTGTTCTGCCCCATGCTGTTAATCTGAATGCCAAGCGTTCTCACCGGGTGTATCTGAAGCGAATGCTGATCTCGGAGAAGGCGGAGAATATTTTGCCGGATTGGGCCTTCTTCGTGAAATGTCTGATCTGGACAGATGAGCTTCAACCAACAGCTTCACGGGAACATTTTTATGAAAATGAAAAGCTGGAAGAGGTTCGCTCCGAACTTGGCGATGCCCTTCGTAAAGGATTGGCCGACATGGCTGAGAGCCAAACGGAGCGACTGCAGAAGCTGATTCGCCTGCATGCGCTGTCGATGAAGGCACTGGCTGTGCAGGATCAGGAGTTCTACGCCATGATTCACCGCTGGCTTCCGTTTGAAAGTACCCGCGGCCATCGGGAACTGGGCGAGTTGATGAGCGAAGGAGAAACGTTGTATTTCACGACCACGGTGGATGAGTATCGCCAGATTCATCATGTCGCGTCAGCCCAATCGATGATGGTCATTAACGGTGGATACATCTACGACAGCGATTTGATGGCCATGCTGCCACTGGCGGTACAGCATGTACAGACGCAGCGGCTGCAGCCGGACGAGGTATCCATGAGTTTCATCGATGTGCCGCCGGCTGAACGAAATCAGTATTATGATGCCCTGCGCCTTGCTGATTCTGCTTTGCAACGTTTCCGCTGCCGTGCAGAGGTGAAGGGCTTCAAGCCAGCCGATTTGCCGGTGCTGTTCACGCTCTCGCAGGAGTCTTCCACGCTGCGTGCATTGGAAAAAGCAAGTGAGGAGAGTACAGAATTATTCTCATCTGTCCTAGGATCATTGTCATCCGGCATTAGTTCGGCAGGTTATTCGACCCTGTACCTGAACATCAACAATCCAATTATTCAGCGGGTCCTGACTTCACCGGATGCCCAAATGACTCCGATTGCCATTGAGATGTTATATGTCAACGCGTTGATGATGGGACATTATGCGATGAATCGGCAGGAGCTTGAGGTGTTGAATCAGGGCATCGTTCGTTTTATTGATTGGGGTTTGCGTGCGAATACAGATCGTAAGGGGGATGCCTGATGAAGACCGAAATGGATTTTGAGGATCTGATGGATGAGGCCTATGGCCTGCCTAATGGAACAGCGAAGCTTGGTATGCTGGAGGAAGCGGCAAGAGTCGCTGATGTGAATGGTATGGAGGAGGAAGCATACGAAGCACGTTCAGAGATTGTGGAGACCGCGACATTTTGCGGTTATCCGATGAAAGCACTGATTGCTTTTTCCTGGCAGCTAGGCAAGTTTGATCAACAGCCTGAACGCTATGACGAAGAAACGTTAATGTGGTCATATAAATGGATTTTGGGTGAACTATCCAGCTTCCCGGAAGTGTCTCGCGTTAAAATGATGGAGCTGCTGGAGGACTTTGGACGTCGCTTCAAATCATTTGGGTACAGTGAACGTTCGTATTGGTATTATCGATTCCGCATATCTATGGATCTTGGCGAGCTGGAGGAGGCAGGTACCAGCTATACGAAGTTCAGAAGTATGGATCGTGACTTTATGAGTGATTGTGAAGCCTGTGAGCAGGACGAGATCATGCGCTACTGGTTATTGGTAGGTGATGATGAGAAGGTATTGGAAGCGGCGAAGCCCATTTTGAAAGGGCGAATGAGTTGTGCCGAAATTCCGCACCTGACCTTATCAGAGATTTTGATGCCACTATACCGGCTTGGCAGGATTTATGAAGCTGACAAACATCAGGCGAAAGGCTATCGCATGATCAAAGGACATAATGATTTCGTTCAGAGCTTTGCTGAGCAGATGGATTATCTTGCACGCACGAACCCGGCGAAGGGCATCGATGTTCTGGAAGAAAACATAGTGCTCGCGATGGAGCATGAAGATCCGTTTGCCAAAATGATGTTCTATGCCAGAGCAGCACAACTGCTGCACCGCTGGGCTGACGAATCTCCAGGATACCGATTGCGGCTTCCTGCTTCTTTCCCCTATGAAGGAGATCCAGGAGATTTGCCTAAACTGGCCGACTATTTTGCGGCTTATGCCAAAGCGGCTGCAGATAAATATGACCAGCGGAATGGGAATCAGCATGTCTCTTCTATGTTAAGCGAGGTATAGTCAGTATAATTCCTAAAGCGCTGATAACGAACTCAGCAAATCTTATTAGACAGTATGATGTAGGATATTATCGGACGGTACTCCTAAATGTCACTGCGCTAAGCAAAACAGGCTTGTTCAGAAGAAGGGTTATCCTCCTTTGAACAAGCCTGTTTATCGTTTTTATACCGTGAATATGATGTTGGTATTCTGATTATTCAGGAGTCACGGTTGCAGGCGCGGTTGTATCATTGGCAGGTTCCTCGTCTGAGGAAGTTTCCGATTGCGGCTGCTTGGTCATCAGGTCAGCTACGATCTTGTCGGTTGGCTGTGTAAAAAGCTGGTACATAATCGCTGCTTCTTCTTGGCGAATCAGTGGTTTGCGGGAGAGGAAATCGACTGATCCATCCTCCAGCACCTTCACTTCTGGGCCATGTATGCCTAGCTTCACCATCATCTGGATCGCAGGCACAGCCCAGGCATCTGTCTGCCCGGCCAGCTTCACATCCTCGAACAGTTCGTTCGGATATTTCAGCTGGAAAGTTCTCCAGATCATCACCATGGCTTCCTGACGTGTGATGACCTGATCCGGTTTGAACTGTTTCTCATCCGCACCTGTGATCATGCCGGATTCATAACCCAGCTGAATGTAACCGGCAGCAGGGTGAGTTGCCCAGTCGGTATCCGCAGGTGGCGTCGTTTTGCTGGCTTTCAGCCCGCTCATTTTAAGGACATCCTCAATGAATTCAGCCCGTGTAACGGCATTTTTGGGTTGAAAAGCTTCATTTGCATCATTGCTATAGTATCCAAGGGATTGTAATCCATAGATGGCTTCAGCATAAGGACTATTCGCCTGGACATCCCGGAAGCCTTGGGGTTTCTGCCCTTTTTTCTCATATCCGAACGGGTTGAGATAAGGTTCTTTCATATAGATGGTTCCATCAGCATTTTCCTTGAACGCCGTGAACTGGCCTGTTAATTCATCCTTGAAGAGATGATCTTCAACCTGAATCAGGGTACGTGAGCCAAGAAAGACGTCGGAAATGCTTAATTGTCCGGGTTCTTTGCCGCCATCTTTCAGGGAACTGACAATGGTGCTCAGTCGCAGGTCCGCGTATAGCCCCGCGAAGCGTTGCAGCTCATCCGCAGTTTGAGGTGTATAGTCCTTGAACTTGACGGGCTCCGCATATTGCGGGAAGAACGTTTGGATAAAGGCAGGATAGAAGAGATTACGAAGTGCTCCCGTTTGGTTGTAAGTAAGGAAGACACCTGTGTTATGCTCAGGAATAAGGAAGAGATAAGAGCTGAATCCGATTAGGTCGCCAGCCTTGGTGATAACTTTGGAACTGCTGCCTGCACCCGGAAGCTGAAAAGCAGCTTCAAATCCATACGTGGTATTGGGTAGCAGCGGATGAATGGAAGAACGGTATTGTTCCATGCTTTTTACCGTAGATTCTTTCCAGATACGTTCGTTATCCTTCACACCATCATTCAGGAAAGCAATCATGAAATTCCCGATATCCTCTGCCGTTGAGAGCATGCCGCCTTGAGGCATAGGTGCTGGGGAAAGGGTGTACAGGTCAAGTGGATTATGGCCCGCATCATAGGCAGTTGCAAGTTGGTTTTTGAACTTGCCGTTCAGCATGAAACTGCTGTTATCCATACCCAGAGGTTGGAAGATATGCTGCTGCATATACGATTCAAACGGCTCGCCGCTCACATTCTCCACAATCATGCCAAGCAGCAGGAAGGCGAAGTTGTCGTACATGTAGGCGCTACCAGGTTCTCGAACCACAGGTGGCATATGTAACTTGGCATAATCCTCCATTGATACACTTTTGTCAAAATCATCATGGATGTCTTCCTGCTGCGGGTCGCGAATCTCGAATCCGGTGGTGTGTGTGAGCAGATTCTCTACCGTTACAGGTTTGTCAAAAGGATTATCGAATTCCAGTCCTTTCACATAGGTCTGAAAATCAGCTTTCAAATCCACCTTGCCTTGCTCTACGAGCTGCATGACAGCGGCTGACGTGAATGTTTTGGAGACCGAGGCGATACGGAAGGTGGTATTTTTCGGATCAACGGGCTCTTTGCTCTCCAGATCGGAATATCCATACCCTTTCTCTGCCACAACTTTTCCATCTTTGACAACGACTACGGAAGCACCAACATATTGGGCTTTCGCTTCGGGGGAATCAAAAAATGTATCCAGAAAGGCTGTCGCGGACTCCGTTGTCAGCGCTGTCGCTTTCCCTTTTTCATTGACCGCAGCAGGTGCGGTCTCCGCTTGCACGGCGGGTGCCCATAGACTGAGGGACAGGACCAACGCCATGAACGCCCCCGTTATGGAGGTGAGCCTGAAGCGGGTGCTTCGATTGGATAAATGCATGCAAACACTCCTTTTAAGTAAATTTTTACAAAATCACATACTCTTGTATACTACAGCTCAATTGAGAGACAGGTTTCACAATTTTGGGGAGATTTGTTTTTTAATTTATTTACTTGTCACAAATAACGGGTTCAGGTGCGTTATAGAGATATTGGGAGAAAGGAGTGGACGTATTGAAACGTACCAGAGAGGGATGCTTTCTGGATGCCGGGGAAGCAGAACAGGTTGTGCAGCGTGTAAAAGCCGGAGACCAACAAGCCTATGCCGAACTGATCAGAGCATATGAGAGGCAAATGTATACATATTGTTACGGCATACTAAGCAATCGTGAGGAAGCGGAGGACGCACTCCAGAACATTTTTATAACAGTTTATCAAAATATCGGACAGTATCAGGCCGGGACTTCATTCACCTCCTGGCTGTATAAGGTCGCCTACCATCACTCCATTGATTTGATCCGCAAACGCAAACGCTGGAATCGGCTGATCGCTTCGTGGAAAGAACATCAGCAGCAGTCCCCTCAACCACACGAGACAACGCTTGACGAGTTACTGATGCATTTGACTACCAAAGAGCGAAATCTGGTGATGCTTAAGGTGGTGCAGCAGTACAGTTTTGAAGAAATTGGTCAGATTATGGATATGAAACCGGCAACCTTGCGCAAAAAGTACGAGCGTCTTCGGAAGAAGTTGGTCCAACATAACAAGACAAGGAGGGGGATCAGCCATGACGAATCGTATGCAAAGTGAGATGGAAGAAGCGGATATCTTACAGGAAATTAGTGATGCTGGTTTGAATCTGGGTATGCCTGCTGGTGGATACAGCGATCGCATCATGAAGCGGTTGCAGGAGGAGGCACGAAATAACAGGTTGAAACTGCCCGGCAAGGTTCGGCGTCCTCACTTCGCTCGAAGAATGATTGCTGTGACTGTAGCAAGTGCTATGTTGTGTGCAGGGATTGTTGGCAGTGGTTTTGTCTCCCCCGTGATGGCTGCCGCGTTGCGAAACATTCCAGTTGTTGGCGGTCTTTTTCAGGATGTCGGGAAAAGCGGGCTGAAAAAAGCATCCGAAGCAGGGCTTACAACGGTTCCTGAACAACAAGACGCACAGGATGAGATCACGATAACGATCTCGGAGGTAGCCTATGATGGCATCCGGTTAAGTATGGCTATTGAGCGGGAAGGCGCGGAGGGTCTGAACATGGTTAATCGGGACAGAGTAGAGGAGCATCCGGCCAAAGGGTACCTTGGATATCCCGAAATGTACCTTGGAGATACGAAGATAGGCTACCGGACAAGAACCTTGAATGAGATTGCCAGCACGGATCAGGCCGGTAAGGTCGGGTTTAGCGATAAGATTTTAATAGCCGAATTCGAAAATCTGAGCAGGACTGACGGCGGGGATATCCCTGATGATTTTGAGATGCGGGTTCTTATTCCGGTCACCGGGATTGAGCAGCCGTATGAATTTGTGATTCCGGTCAAGAAGATGCTGAATGGCATCACGCTCAGCCCGGAGAAGTCGCAGTCCAATGACGAATTCGCTTATACGGTTCAAAAGGTAATACTCACCCCGGCGATGACCAAGCTCATCGTGGACACAAAAGGCTTTGCCCCGGATGCAGGTCCTTTGCCCAAGGGGCACAAACTCAGTGCTGTTCATTTTGAGATCATCAATGAACAGGGCGAGGGCGTTGAACAGGAATACACCACATTTGAACATGGACTTCCACCAGTGATGTCACATTCAGAGGAAACCTATGCTCCCTTTGACCAGCGACCCAAAAAACTGATCATCAAGCCCTATGCATTTATTATTGGCAGTGACTGGCTTCCCGTTCTAGACGAAAACGGCAACGATTCAAAAGTGTATTACGATGATCTTGAACTGAAAATTGATGTCAAATTGTAATTGCAGTCTATCTACAGAGGAAAAAAAGGATTGTTCCATCGTCATCAAGTAGACATTGACCCGCGAGAGGTCACTTTTAGCAAAGTGTACCTCGAACGGGTCAACGTTTAGAAGATGGGGGAAGGTCCTTTTTTTATTGTTTAACGTTAGTGAGAATTTTTAGGACGAAGCGAGCTCATTCCCGTATTAAGGTGTCCTCGATTCGTTACATCAGCAGAGGGGATCATTTTAACTCGTTGATGGCCGGAGCGACTGGCGGAAAAATACGAGAGCACCGATCCCCATCCATACATACAGGCCAGCCATTGCATAGGAAGGCAGAAAGGCCCCCATTGTTAGGCCAAGACTACCCAGTAGAGCGGCCGCGTTATAACTCATGCCGTCTGCAGCCATATAGGCAGCACGGTCGGATTCAGGAATCATGCCAGCAAGCATGACATGACGGACAGGCGCATACATGAGCTCACCAATGGTTAGCAGTACAGCGGATGTAATAAGCAGCCAGGCCCAATTGCTGAAAGCGAGCACGGCAAAACCAGTAGTGTACAGACACATGCCAACGGTCATGATAAATCTGGATTGGAAACGCCCTATCCATTTGGAGAATGGAATGGCCATGATTACGACGAGTACAGTGTTAATCGCCATGATCAGACTGAACATCTGCAGACCTGAGATATCCCAATGGAACAGTTGGGCGTTGAATTCACTTTTGAGACGAACGGCGATGTAGTTATCCATTTGGAATTCCAGAGAGACAGCCAGCACTGTTGCGGTGAAAAAAATCATAAAACGTTTATCTCTAAATACACCGACGTAAGTTTTCAATATATTCCTATTTATCGGGGCATCAAGGTGCTTAGAGTGTTTTTTATTCATTGTTTCATGAATGTAGAACAAGAGAATAAATAGTGTTACTAGGCTCTCCATGCATACCAGACTGAACAAAATGAAGCGGAAGGACTCGAATAATAACCCGCCCATCAGCGCACCAATCGTAATGGCAACGTTGGTGGTCCAATATTGCAACCCGTAGACATACTGACGTTCATGTTCACTGCTCACGTCTACAATCATGGCATTGGCAATGGGTCCGGTGATACCCGAACTAATGCTGCTGAGCAGAAACATGGCACAAGTTAAAGGAACGGAGTTCATCCATGGGGAGTTGGCGGCAGCCAGCCAGAACAAGGCGAATACCTGCAGCAGTTGGGCGATGACCATCAGTTTCTTGCGCCCCACTCGGTCAGACCAGTAACCTGCGCCCAAGCCAACGATCATGGAGACCACAATATTAACGGTTAACAGCATACCTGCCCAGCCTTCACCAATCTGCACACTCAGATAAATCGCCATAAAAGGAATAATGGATTTCTGAGTTAGATCTGTAAAAAAATCAGTAATGATACGAATCTTGATGTTGCGATGCAAATCAGTATATTTCATGTGCAGTTCTCTTCCTTCCCACTGGTGTTGTCGATGTACCTGAGTATAATGGAGGAAAACCTGAAGAAAAACTGTAGAAGCGTACGGATCAATTTCGTATTTTAATCAGGGGAAGGAAAGCAGGGATGGTTGTGGAGGTCATGGATCATTATATTCAGCTTCGCATGGTCTTTTCGAATGTAGGCGAAGAGGAAGAAATACATACAACAATTGGTGAACTGGCGAATCATTTATGTTGTACGATGCGCAATATGAATCTGATTATGAACAAATTTATGGATCATGGCTGGATCAGATGGAGCCCACAACGCGGCAGAGGGAAGACATCGGTGCTCGTTTTTTGCCATCCTCTTTTACAGGCTGTTCAGGAACGATTCGACCGACTGTTGCAAGGCAACAAGCTGGAAGAGGCCTATGCGCTGGCTTCGGCAATGCCGTTCTCGATGCAAGAATTATTGATGCAAGGATTGCAGGGACAGTTCGGTCTACGTTCCGATCACGGCGTTCGAGGAAGAGTTGATACGCTGCGAATTCCACAGGAGACTGCCTTTGAGACATTGGACCCGACCCGGGCTTACATGTGGGGAGAAGTTGGGATTGTTGCGCAGGTATTTGATCGCTTGGTACTGTACAACGCTGAACGCCAAGTCTGTGAACCAAGCCTTGCCGTTGCATGGGAGAGCAACCCTGAGGGAACAGAGTGGACCTTTTATTTGCATAAAGGCATACTCTTTCACCATGGCAGGATTCTTGATGCAGAGGACGTAAGATATACGTTTGAACGGATTATTTCCGATGAGGAGAACCCTTGCAGGTCACTGTTTGGCTCCATTCATCGCATAGAGACGTTCGACGAGCTAACGGTGCGCTTTGTGTTGCTGTTTCCCAACTTTATGTTCCCGGATATGATGAGCAGCATGAATGCATCCATTTTGCCCCGTGATGTGGAGCTTGACCCGATGCATCCGATGGGTACGGGTCCTTACCGATTGGCACGCAATCATCCCAAGCTGCTTGTGCTGGAGGTGTTTCCTTCCTATTTCAGAGGACGGGCGTTTATTGATCGGGTTGAAATATGGCAGCTTCCCCAGACGGGTCTAGTGGAGTCGGCGATCAAACAGGATTTATTTCCAGACGGACAGGCTCGCTCGATTCAGCATCAGGTTCAGGGCGGGGTGTATATGACATTTAATATGCGAAAAGAAGGCCCACAGCAGGATGTATACTTTCGTCAGGGTGTTCAGCAACTGATGGATCCACAGGAGATGATGGGGGCATTGGCACGCAGAGATGTACAGGCTGCATATAGCCTGGTCCGGGACAAGTCCGAGGAAAAGCAGATGCTTGAACGAATAGAATCGAAGCCAACAGCCCTCTCTGCTGACTCATCTCTCGTAAGAGCTTCCAAGCTGTTACAACGCAGCTGCTACGCAGGCCAGATCATAAAGGTATGGGTAGAGGAAGGCGAGAAAATGGAAGCAGACATGGCCTGGTTCGCAAAGCGTTGTGCGCTTATTGGACTGAAAGTGAGCGTGACGCCAGGTAATCCGGTAAATGCCGTATACCATGATGAATTTGCCGCTTATGATGTGATTTACACGGGTGAAGTGTTCGATGAGCATGTGACGCTGAGTCTACTAACGATGTATACGTTTCAGAATACGCTGTTTCTTATGGCTATGGATGACGAGCGAAAAAGGGAGCTGGAACGCGAATGCAGACACGTCGTTAGGATTCAGGATAGTGCGGAGCGATTGCGTACGCTAATGACGTTGGAAGACCGGCTCATTCAAGAGGCTCTGCTCCTGCCTACATACAGTTTTAGGGAAGAGCATGCACACCACGTTTCGCTTCAGGATTATCGTGTCGTAGCATACGGTATGCCTGATCTGCGTCGATTGTGGGTGAAGAGGAGTTCAAATACAGTAGAAGATACTGCGAGTTATCCGGCGTATATCCCATTGTGGTAAAGAGTGTAATTACTACAATGGGATGGGCCGGTGGGGGATGCTTTTATACTGAAGGTGTCTTTACAAATTCAATGGGATTCGTACCAGGTTCGAACAGCAGCGGAATGGATAGAGAGCTTATGGTGTCCTCTTCATCCGTCTTAAACGTAAAAGTGATTTTCAAGCCAAACAGGACAAGCTCTACGGAAAACGTATCTTTTCCAGTGTATTCCATAGGCATTTCAATGGCATTTAATGTGGCCTGTAACCCGTCGTTCGTCTGTTGAATAACGATCTCTCCGTAACCTGGATGGGTATAACTTCCCGCATACGCATGGATAGGACGATCATGGGGATGCACCTGAGTTTCCACTGGTTTTTCCTCAACAGAAGTTTTTGACGTCGTTGGTGTTTCGATGGTGTCTGTTGCTGCTTCGGAATCAGTTGAATCTCCAGTCACTAATTTGGCTAATCTCCCACTCCAATCTACAGGTTCCAATTCAAGCAAACGATCAATAACGTTAAAAGAAATCGTGTAGGGAAGAATGCTCCCATTAGTATTGCAAAGAACTACAACACCGATCTGTTCCCCTGGTAAAAAGGCGACCTGTGAAGCGAATCCATCGATTGCCCCGCCGTGGTGGATCATGGCGTGTCCGCGATAAGAATCTATCATCCAGCCTAGGCCGTACGTGCTAAGAGGCAGTTCTTTGCTGTGAAATGGTGAATCACAAACCATTTGCGGGCTGTGTAGAACAGCCAACTGTTCTTTGGAAATCAGTTGTTTCCCACCCTGTTGCCCCTGATTCAATTGAAATTGCACCCAGGCAATCATATCCACCAGATTGCTGTTAATAGAGCCAGCAGGCCCCACGGCATCTATTTTCCGAAAAGGTATCCGCGTGCTCTCACCGTTTTGATCTATATAAGGGAAGGCGAAGTCAGGTTGATTCTGCATCTCATCAACAGAGAAGACGCTTGAATTCATCCCGAGTGGGTTAAACAGGGACTCCTGGACGACATTCTCCCATGAAGTTCCTTTAAGTTGACCCACCAGATAACCAGCCGCCATATACATCAGGTTCTGATATTGCCATTTGTTCCGAAAGTCCTCATTAGGCTCCAGATACTGAAGCGCGTTTACGAGTTCTTCTCTGCTCCGTGATGAGTTGTACCATACCATCTCATGCCTTGGAAGACCGGAGCGATGACAGAGCATATCGCGGATGGTCAGGCGTTCTGTGGCTACGGGATCGAACATTTTGAAGTCTTTCAAATAGGTCCTAACAGGTGTGTCCCACTTCAGCATGTCCTGATCGACGAGCAGGGCAGCGGTTGATGCTGTGAAGGCTTTGGTACTTGAACCGATCGCGAATAAGGTATGGGGTGTGACTTCGAGCTTGGACTCCAGATCGCGATAACCGTATCCTTTTTGCAAAATGACTTCATCCCTGTGAATAATCGCTACCGCCACACCTACTCCTTTCCAGCGTTGAAGCTGCTCTTCCACAAAATCATCCAATCCATTCAGCAATGAGTGAAGATAGGTTGTGTTCATTATTTTCCTCCAATTTAAAATAGAGTTGTACATCAATTCAGCTACATAATAGTGTTATGTAATTACATTGGTTGGGTTGTTATCTGTATTTACTATGAAGAATCTGGTTGGATTTTACATCCTACCCGAGACTGATTTTGTTACCAGATAGGGTATTGTGGCAATGCACGATGGAATGCTTGTCAAACTAGTCCGCATATATCGAACAAGTCCCTCATAACATGTACTAATCAAGTAGGGGTTCTGCTGTACGCACAATCCTGAAGTGAAAACATGTGCTAAAGGGGATGATGTCATGCGCCGAATATCATGGATGCTTGCCATGGTATTGGTCTTATCGACCTTACTTGCCGCCTGCGGGAAGAAGGATGCGGCAGCCGTGGTCAAAGATCTGAACGAAGTCGTAGGAGAAATGGAAAGTTATCAGGGGGCAGGCGTTATGACGCTGCATACCGGAGATACGCCGCAGCAGTACAAGGTCGAGGTATGGCATCAAAAGCCTTCGTATTATCGTATCGCGTTAACGAATGCCAAAAAGGATGTAACACAAATTGTACTGCGCAATGATGAGGGCGTATTTGTCCTGACACCGAGTCAGAACAAAAGCTTCCGTTTCCAGAGTAACTGGCCGGATAACCAAGGCCAGGTATACCTCTACGAGACACTGATCCGCAGCATAACAGGTGATTCGACCCGCCAGTTTGCCGATGAGAAGGAAAGCTATGTATTCGATGTAGCTGCCAACTACAATACACATGCATTGGTCAGACAGAAAATATGGTTGAACAAAAGCGATTACGCACCGAAACAGGTAGAAGTGTCCGATTCGAATGCCAATGTGGTGGTCGATGTGAAGTTCGATAGCTTCAAATTTGGTACCGAATTTGAGAAAGACGCGTTTGACATGCAGCGTAATATGACTGCTGCTACTGAAAATGGTGGCAAGGCTGGTACTGACTCAGGCGCGGCTCCTGCTGGGGACGGTAAAGAGACTACCAAACCTCAAGCTGCTACAGAGGAAGGTTCTGCATCGAATCCAAGCGGAACCGTTAGTGATGGACAGACGGGTGTGAGTGATAACGCCGAACAGCAAGGTTCAGAAGATCCAGCCAGCGGGCAAGGAACGGAAGAACCAACATCAGCCGAGCCGGAAGGTACAGACAGCTTCGGGGTTATTCAGCCAACCTATGCACCGGAAGGCGTCAAATTGAAAGACGATCAGATCGTGGAAGGGTCAGGAGACTATTCGGTTATGCTTCGTTACGAAGGAACTTATAATTACACGATCTTTGAGGCGCGGCCGCAGGACAGAGCCGTATCCCTTGCGCCGTCCCGAGTTGTGGATCTTGGATTCACCCTGGGAATGATCAGCGGAGATGCTTTACAGACACTCACTTGGATGACAGATGGAGTGGAGTACAGGATTACAAGCGCAGATTTGCCAGAAAACGAGATGATACAGATTGCGACCTCCATGCAGGAAGAGTCAGGGAAATGATTTGGAAAGTATAGTCGTCCTAACATAAGGAATGCTAAGAAGCATCGGAGATATTCTCCGGTGCTTTGCTGCATATACAGGTCATCTTTCCTGTTTTATTGCAGTGATTCGCAAGATATGATTTCAGTTGAAGCTATGTGTATCAACAGCCAATGATCCGGCGTAAGATAAGAAAGGATTAGGTCCAGTGTACTCAATAATGCAAAACACGCTTCTACGCGGGAGGAACCGGGTAAATAATACGATATAAGCAGATGAGTTACGTTATGGAGAGACAAATATCTCATTCATGGTCTGGCTTATAGGTCTTATTCCGCGTTTGCTCCCGGCTCCGGGATAGCGCTCCTGTATGTGTTTTGGACTGCAGATCTTCCGTTCATTTGACAGTCACATGCTTGAGCATTACGATGGAGTCTGACGTGAGCCGGATTAAGATGATTAGAGAAGGTGACTTAACGTGCAAGAACAATATCGGCCGACCCAAGCGGAAATCAATTTGGATCATTTGTGCAACAACGTAGACGCTTTCCGCGAAGCATTGCCGCAAGGCATGAAGCTGCTCGCTTGTGTGAAGGCAAATGCCTATGGGCATGGAGCAGTGGAGACGGCCAGAGAACTGGAACGAGTTGGCGTGGATTACTTAAGTGTGGCTTTTCTTGACGAAGCGCTTGAATTGCGACAACACGGAATTACCCTTCCGATTCTGGTATTGGGTTACACGCCGCCAGAAGGCATCGCTGAAGCCTGGAAACATGATGTAACCATAACGCTGTTCAGTAGGGAAGTACTCGAAGCCATTCAACATCTGGAGACGGGCACATCCTCTCGTAAGCTAAAGGTTCACATCAAAATCGACAGCGGTATGGGCAGGCTTGGCCTGTTGCCAGGCGACGAGGCACTTGCTTTCATTCTGGAAGCAGCCAAGCTGAAGCAGGTGATCCTGGAAGGCATGTTTACCCATTTTGCCAAAGCGGATGAAAAAGACAAGACCTATACACTGGAGCAGTATCGACGGTTCCGAAGTGTGGTTGATGCACTGCGGGATCAGGGATGTGTCATCCCGATTATACATACGGCGAACAGCGCTGCCGCCATTGATACGCCGGAATTGTCCTACGATATGGTGCGTGTGGGAATCAGTCTTTACGGACTCTATCCTACCGCAGAGGTGAATCATCAGGTGGTGAAGCTGTCCCCGGTATTGACACTGAAGACGAAGGCGGTTCTTGTCAAAACGCTGCCTCCTCATTGGGGTGTAAGCTACGGAACCCATTATGTAACACAAGGGAATGAACGAATAGCGACCCTGCCTATCGGCTATGCAGACGGATTTTCAAGAATGCTGTCAGGTAAAGCACAAGTACTTGTGCGCGGCCGCCGTGTTCCCGTCGTCGGTACGATCTGCATGGATCAGTGTATGGTGTCGCTAGAATCTTTTGCAGCAGAAGCAGAAGAAATTCAAGTCGGCGAAGAGGTTGTTCTCATCGGTCACCAATCGGGTGCAGTCATAACTGCAGACGAGGTGGCATCTCAGCTCGGTACAATTCACTACGAAGTGATCTGCATGATGGCGCACCGAATTCCGCGGGTTTATACCCGTCATGGAGCAGTAGTCGCCAGAATCAACCCTCTTTTGACATCCTGATGGCTTGACTGGACGCTATTTCCAATAAACTTTTTTTCAGAACAGAAGGAAAACTGTCGGAGCATCTCGAATTATGAATGATGACTGGGATGAAAAATCCTGAAAAGAGATGTTTGGTCTGTACGAATATTGTTCCCCGTGTTTATAATGGAGTACAGCATACTTGATATACTCGGGGCATATATATTCCTTTGTATAAAAGTTCTGGAAAAACGTAATACTGGTTCACAATGGCGAAAGGTTTGTGGGGGTGGAAGAAAGGTGGCCAACTTGCAGAACACCAAGCGGATCATGATCAGTTTGCCTGATTATCTTTTGCAAGAAGTGGATGGCATCGTAGCGCTGGAGAATTCCAACCGCAGCGAATTGATTAGGCAGGCCATGAAGCTGTATTTGACGGAGCGTAAGAAACGTTACATCCGTGAGTCGATGCAGCGAGGGTACATGGAGATGGCGAAGATTAACCTCACCATGGCATCCGAGGCCTTTCACGCGGAGGAAGATGCGGACAGCACTCTGGACCGCTTAGTTAGCGGGGTGTAGACATTGATCGTAAAACGCGGTGACGTTTTTTTTGCGGATCTTTCTCCCGTTGTCGGTTCCGAGCAAGGTGGAGTCAGGCCGGTTCTGGTCATCCAGAATGACATCGGCAACCGGTTTAGTCCTACTTGTATTGTGGCGGCGATCACCGCCCAGATCCAAAAGGCAAAGCTGCCGACGCATGTGGAGATTGATGCGGCGGCACACGGCTTTGACCGGGACTCGGTTATTTTGCTCGAACAAATACGGACGATTGATAAGCAGAGGCTGACCGACAAGATTACCCATCTGGACGAGGAGACCATGAAACTGGTCAACGAAGCCTTACAGATCAGCCTAGGTTTAATCGATTTTTAAGGCACCAGGCAGTTGTTTCTTTGTTCTGCTGCCGTGCCATCCGTAGACAATGGATGTTCCTTGCAGGAACACACAATTTCAGACAGCAATCAGAAGAGCGTACAACAGCCTAACGGCCGGGGTGCGCTCTTTTGATTAAAGCTTCATGAAAGCGTAGAACATTGTGAAGCTTTTCGTTATAATGATACCGAGAAACCGTTTACGTCAATCGACATATATAGAGGTGGAGGAGACATATGAGCATTTATATTGATCAGGAGAAGCTTCAATTTCATCTACAGACTCAAAAGGCAAGCTATGTATTTCAGGTTCTGCCTTCGGGATATTTGGTACATTTATATTATGGCAAAAGGCTGCGTGATACCGATCTAAGCTGGCTTCATGTGCGTACAGAGCGTGCCTCGTTCAGCCCAAATCCGGTGCCGGAAGATCGGACGATCTCCTTCGACACATTGGCTCAAGAATTGCCCGTTTACGGTACAAGTGATTTCCGTAATCCGGCAATCCAATTGGAGCTTGAGAATGGTTCAACCGTTTCGGAGTTTACGTATACAGGCCATCGACTGATCAAAGGAAAGGCAGCGCTTACCGGACTGCCTGCAACTTATGTTGAATCTGACGATGAAGCCGAGACACTCATCGTTGAATTGGAGGACCGTGTTGCAGGAATCAGGATTGAACTTAGCTACACGGCCTTTACGGCCTTTAATGCGATTACGCGTTCCATGCGTATCATTAATGAGAGCGCTACGTCGGTGAATATTGCACGTGCGCTCAGCTCTTCTGTTGATTTCCCGCATGCCGATTACGAATTGCTGCAACTGTCAGGAGCATGGACGCGTGAACGGGACATCGTTCGCAGACCACTTGCTTCCGGCCTTCAAGGCATCGAGAGCCGTCGGGGTTCAAGCAGTCACCAGCAGAACCCGTTCATTGCCCTGATGACACCAGGTACAGACGAGGATCAGGGTGAAGTCTACGGGTTCAGCCTTGTATATAGCGGCAGCTTCACAGCACAGGCGGAGGTGGATCAGTTCCACACCACGCGTGTATCGCTGGGAATCAATCCGTTTGAGTTCAGCTGGAAGCTGGATTCGCAGGAGTCATTCCAGACGCCTGAGACGGTCATGGTGTACTCGGATGCGGGTCTCGATGGCATGTCTCAGTCGTATCATAAACTGTATCGGGAGCGCCTTGCACGGGGCAAGTTCCGCAATGCAGAGCGTCCGGTTCTGGTCAACAACTGGGAAGCGACCTATTTCGGCTTCAATGCAGATAAGATTGAGCAGATCGCCCAGGCAGGCAAAAAGCTTGGTATTGAACTGTTCGTACTGGATGACGGATGGTTTGGACATCGGGATAGCGATAACTCGTCACTCGGTGACTGGATTGTGGACAAGAACAAACTGCCTCAAGGGCTGGATGATTTGGCAAATCGGGTGACCAGTCTGGACATGCAGTTCGGACTATGGTTCGAACCTGAGATGATTTCGCCTGACAGCGACTTGTACCGTGCTCATCCGGACTGGTGTCTGCATGTGCCGGATCGCCGCCGCACGGAAGGGCGCCAACAATTGGTACTCGATTTCTCCCGTCAGGATGTGCGTGATGAGATTGTACGCATGCTAAGCGATGTGCTTGGATCTGCGCCAATCACTTATGTGAAATGGGACATGAACCGGAATATGACGGAAGTGGGCTCTGCATTGCTGCCGGCAGACAGACAGCGTGAGACTGCGCATCGTTATATGCTTGGATTATACGGAGTCATGGAACGTATTACTTCAGCGTTCCCGAATATCCTGTTCGAGAGCTGTTCAGGTGGTGGCGGCCGTTTTGATCCAGGTATGCTGTATTACATGCCGCAAACGTGGACCAGCGATAATACGGACGCAATATCCCGTCTGCGTATTCAATATGGTACAAGCCTGGTGTATCCGGTAAGCTCAATGGGGTCGCATATCTCTGCTGTTCCTAATCACCAGGTCAACCGAATTACTTCACTGGAAATTCGTGGACATGTCGCTATGTCCGGTAACTTTGGATACGAGTTGGATTTGACTCGTTTCACAGAGGAAGAGAATGCCATTGTGAAGGCGCAGGTTGAGCTGTACAAAGAAATTCGGGGAACCATCCAATACGGAACGTTCCGCCGCTTGCTAAGTCCGTTTGAGGGAAATGAAACGGCATGGATGTTTATTTCACCAGATGGCAGCGAAGCCGTTGTATTCTACTTCCGTGTGCTCTCTGAACCGAATGCACCGCTCCAACGTCTGAAGCTGAAGGGCTTGGACCCTAATGCGGATTACCGCCTGAAAGGTGGCTCCGAGACATATACCGGGGATGCACTGATGTATGGTGGGATCTCGGTAGGCCGTGCATCTGGAGACTATCTGAGTGAAATGTTCCGCTTCGAACGGGTATAATAAACTGGCGTGAACGCAGGGTTTATCAGGGGAGACCGGAAGACGTCTGGAGACGTTTTTCGGTCTTTTCTTATGGCTGAGACGTAGGTTTGATACGTAATCTCAATTGTAAGAACTTGTAACCTGGACGAATGCTGGAAATCTGAACGGGATTTTGTGATAATATAGGGGAGAGGAATCTGTATGTATGCAGGTTCGATACTGTGATTACAGCAGCAAAGCTGCCCTGAACAAGCTTCAACTGAACGATTCAGGAAGGAAAGAGGGATTTATTTTGTCTGAACAGGAAACGGTTCTGGAACCCAATGAAGAAACAATAAAGGCAGAACGCCATGAACGAATCATCAAACAGGTAGCCAAGGAACTGTCACTGTCCTTGAAGCAGGTCCGCACCACGTCGGAGCTTCTGGACGAAGGCAATACGATTCCATTTATCGCCCGCTACCGTAAAGAAATGACTGGAGAGCTGGATGAGAACCAGCTGCGGCTCATTGAAGAACGCATCGTATACTTGCGTAATCTGGAAGACCGCAAAGTGGAAGTCATCCGTATTATAGAGGAACAAGGCAAGCTGACCGGAGAATTGAAACAATCCATCACGCAGGCAGTTAAGCTGCAGGAAGTGGAGGACTTGTACCGTCCGTTTCGTCAGAAGCGGAAAACCCGTGCCAGTGTAGCGAAGGAAAAAGGTCTTGAACCACTAGCTGTCTGGATCTGGGGTCAACCGAAGCAAGGTAATGTTATGGAGGAAGCTGCGCGTTATATCAATGCTGAACTTGGGGTAGAAGATGCAGAGATCGCACTTCAGGGAGCCAAAGATATTTTGGCTGAGAATATTGCAGATGATGCTGCTATTCGTGCATGGATTCGTCGTTATACGCTCGATCATGGCATGCTGACTTCGGAAGCGAAGGATGCTGAGCAGGAGTCTGTATATGAGAACTACTATGATTATCGTGAATTAGCCAAAAAAATGCCGCCTCACCGTATTCTCGCCATTAACCGCGGTGAACGTGAAAACATTTTGAAAGTGGGTCTGGACGTGCAGCCTGAACCGGCTCACCGTCATATGGAAGGACAGATCATCAAGGGTGCATCTGCGGTCCAAGACGTATTGCGTGCTGTGATTGAAGATGCTTACAAACGATTGATTGCCCCTTCAATTGAGCGTGAGGTTCGTGCAGAACTGACGGAAAAAGGTGAAAACCAAGCGATATCCGTATTCTCGGCCAATCTTCGCAATCTGCTGCTTCAGCCGCCGATTCATGGCAAACGTGTGCTTGGTGTCGATCCTGCCTATCGTACCGGTTGTAAGCTGGCTGTGGTCGACGATACGGGCAAGCTGTTGGAAGTGGCTGTTACGTACCCAACGCCACCACACAACAAGAAGCGTGAAGCTGCCGAGGTTTTCCATCGGATGATCAAGCAGTACGATATCGGATTGATTGTTATCGGTAATGGTACCGGGTCGCGTGAAACAGAACAGTTTGTTGCCGAGATTATTCAGGAGAACGGGGACGAAAGTCTCGTGTATCTGATCGTCAATGAAGCTGGAGCGAGTGTGTATTCTGCATCCAAGCTGGCTCAGGAAGAATTCCCGGATCTTGACGTTGCTGAGCGGAGTGCTGCTTCAATTGCCCGCCGGGTGCAGGACCCGCTGGCTGAGTTGGTTAAGATCGATCCAAAAGCCATTGGTGTAGGCCAATACCAACATGACGTTTCTCAAAAAATATTGGAAGAAAGCTTGAAGGCTGTTGTGGAATCCGCAGTTAACCATGTGGGCGTGGATGTGAACACGGCTTCGCCTTCACTGCTGTCCTATGTTGCGGGTGTAAATGCCACCATTGCCAAAAATATTGTGAAATACCGCGAAGAGAACGGCCGGTTCACGAATCGTCGCCAGTTGCAGAAGGTGCCGCGTCTGGGGGCCAAAACCTATGAGCAATGCGTAGGCTTTATGCGGATTGCTGAAGGTGAGAACCCGCTGGATCGCACACCGATTCACCCTGAATCGTATAAGGTCGTTGACCAGCTCTTTAAGGAGCTTCAGGTTGCGCTGGACAAGCTGGGCAGCAAGGAACTGTCTGTGCTCCTGTCGGAGCAACAACCGGAACAGCTGGCTGTGAAGCTGGATGTGGGCGTGCCTACACTGCGTGACATTCTGGACAGCTTGCAGCGTCCGGGTCGTGACCCGCGTGAGGAAATGCCGCTACCGATCTTCCGCACGGATGTGCTCAAAATTGAAGATTTGGTGGAGGGCATGGAGCTGCAAGGTACGGTTCGTAACGTAATCGACTTTGGTGCTTTTGTTGACATCGGCATCAAGAGTGACGGACTTGTCCACATCTCACAGCTGAGCAACGGTTACGTTAAACATCCGATGGATGTTGTATCTGTGGGGGATAATGTAACGGTTTGGGTGATGAACGTGGATACCAAAAAAGGCCGTGTCGGCCTCACGATGAAAAAACCTGCTTCTTCTAAGCAGTCTTCCTAATCCAGGCACAATGATTGGAGAACAGCCTTCCCTGTAACGGGAAGGCTGTTTGTGTCAGTTATAATAGTACTGTTGCCCGTACTGTATTCTTCGAAGGGATTTTATGAATGAAGTGAGAGCTTGAAGTGGACGGAGAGAGTGGCGTCAGATTCTTAGAGTTCGCTGTCCGCGCTGCGCGGGGTGCCACTTGTCGGTTTGTTTCGGTAAAAGAACCAGCATTCGTTCAGCAGCTTAATCTGTCTGCTGTCCTTTTTGTGAAATGCACGCATCAGTTGATTGCAAAGCCATTGAGGCAAGGGTATCTCCTCCTCTTGCATAATTCATCTGTACGTTAGCATATGTGGCAATAGCCTGGACTGTGCGAATATCCCGTGATGAACACGGAAAATTCAATATATATACGGATATACGAGAGGCGGGGCCCATGAATGTAGGGTTGGAAAAGTGAAAAAAGCGCAACCTCCGCTTTGAGGAGATGCGCTTTTGGTTCCATCCTGCATTATTAATAAGTCCATAAGTACATTAGAGTCATTCCATCTCTTCTTCATACCATTGCTCTAATTGAGCCTGAAGCGCCCGAATTTCAGTGAGCAGGGAAATCAAAGGATATTCGCTCTCTCTTAGTGCTGCAAAGCTTTGTTCAAGCGCATTGATATAATCAAGACCTCCGATGATGGAGAGTTGCTCGTCCAGAAGATCAAGATTGTCACATTCGGCGATTGCCCAAGGCAGAACAGGTACATCTGCTGCGGTAAGTTTGTCAATCTCTTTGTGCAGGCGAAGGTTGAGCGCACTGAGTTGATAAGCGTAATCGGCAGGCATTTCCACAAACTGCAATTGCTGTTCCTGCTGTAGGATGACGTAGCGCATTGTAGGCATAACGAGTAATAATCTCCCCTCATACATTCTACTTGACAGTGTAGCCTACGAAACGGTTAAAATTCAAGTATTATGGCGGAAAAACAAATGGCCCAAGGGGTGTGAAAGGAGGACAAACCGATGGAAAATGAGGAATTGCAGCAATGGATTGAGCAGGTGTCACTCGATCATTTCGGGGTTCCGTTCACTCATGAGGCGCTGTTTAACCGTCGTCTGACCACGACAGGTGGGCGCTATATGCTCAAGAGTCATCGAATAGAGATTAATCCTCATCAGCTCGAAGCCTATGGGCGGGAAGAGGTTGAGAAAATCATCAAGCATGAGCTGTGTCATTATCATCTGCACATTCGTGGACGGGGCTACCAACACCGGGACCCTGAATTCAAGGCCCTGTTGCAGAAGGTGGGCGGCTCGAGGTTCTGTCAGTCCCTTCCGGATGGAAAGGGCAGAAAGCCATTACCGTATCGCTATAAGCTGGTATGCAAAAGCTGTGGCACGGAATATTTGCGTAAACGCAAAGTTGATCCGAAGCGGTACCGCTGTGGTCGATGTGCGGGCAAGTTAGGGATTCATACAATCTAAGGTGAATGGTTTATGGCAGCGCCACTTGTTACCACAGAGCCATGTGTACTGTGCTCGTGGTGACTATTAATAAGAGTATCTAAAGCTTATTAAGAAAGTCACCGGAGGCATGTTGACTTGGAATATTAATCATGATAAATTTAGGTTATTCAAGATTATTATTCCCTGATAGCTCAGTTGGTAGAGCACTCGACTGTTAATCGAGTTGTCACAGGTTCGAGCCCTGTTCGGGGAGCCATTCTTGGAGAGATACCCAAGTGGCTATAAGGGGACCCTCTGCTAAGGGGTTAGACTGCGTAAGCGGTGCGAGGGTTCGAATCCCTCTCTCTCCGTTCTGATTTACTTCTCTGTATAAGGGATGAGAACCCTAAAGGTTCGTCGGAGCATATGCTTCGTAAGCCATACATCGCAGTCTCGAATGAAGTGAGAGTATCCCTCTCTCTCCGTTCTCAATAAAATAAAACGTAATCCCCCTCCCCGGTTACCGACAAAGGTTACTGAGGAGGGGGATTTTTGATGTATCTCATTTTGCCAATGTACACGAAAGAGCGATTGCCGACCTATAGTGAAATGCCGAATACCTCGTACAAACCCTTCTTGCCAGCTTCCGTGACTTCCACCGAACGGCTGCCTGCCTTCTGGCGGGTCCAGTCCAGTTCAGACAAGCGGCGTCCTAGTTCGTCTCCCAGTACTCCGGAGATATGGTGACGACGTTCACTCCAATCCAGACATTTACGAGCCACAGCGCGGCGTGATCCGGCTTTCCCTTCAAGAATAATGCCAAAAGAAGTGAGCCATTGAATCCCTATCTCTGTAATGTGGTAATCCTTGGCCTGCTCTTCCTCAGGTTCTTCGAGATATCCCTCCCGCAATAAAGCTTCACACAACGATATCCCTAACTTTCCAGCTAGATGCCCATAACAGGTTCGAGCAAAGCTTAGATGCTGAAGCTGGTTGGACTGTTTGAGGGATCTCACTTGTACTGGTGCGGCGATACTTCCCATCGTCTCAATCAGAAAAGCAACCTCTTTGCCTGCGAGACGATAGTATCGATGTCGTCCTTGCTGTTCAACAACGAGCAGCCTGCCTTCGACCAGCTTGGCGAGATGACTGCTTGCCGTTTGAGGAGTAACACTCGCCATGTAAGCGAGTTCGCCGGCAGGAAGGGCACGACCATCCAACAAAGCTTCCAAAAAAATAGCACGACTGGGATCTGCAATTAACGACGCAATAACAGAAATATTCGGATATGTATTCATACTTCGATGATACCTTAACTATTGGTGTATTACAATTCAACCATGCAAGAATTACAACCTAACAGATAGAAGGGATGGATTGAAGAGTGGAGGAAGAAGCAATGTATACCAATGATAGAACGCACGAAGAGTTTGAATCGGTGAACCATCGGGATTTGAACAGAGAACTGATGCAGCATGAGGTGATAACTCCAAGTATTTTGTACTATGGCACACCAGTATTGCTGCTGAGCACGTTAAACGAAGATGGAACGACGAACCTGTCTCCGCTTTCTTCATCCTGGGCACTGGGCGACTGCTTGGTACTTGGAGTGGGTATTCAGGGCAAAGCCTTTGAGAACCTGCGTCGTCATCCCGAATGTGTAATTAATCTGCCAGATGCAACCATGTGGGAGCAGGTTGAGCGGTTGGGGCGTTATACCGGAAGATATCCCGTTCCTGAAGAGAAAAGGAAGATGGGGTTTGAGTTTTGCGATGATAAATTTGCCGTCTCTGGACTGACACCCCAAAGTTCAATTCAGGTTGAGCCGGATAAAATAGCGGAATGTCCGCTCCAGATCGAAGCCGCGGTACAGCACATTCGCATTCCCGAACATACGCCTTTTATGGCGATTGTGGAAATAAAAGCGTTGAAGGTACACGCACATACCCGGCTGTTATCAGGTTTGAACAAGATTAACCCCGAGGAATGGAATCCTTTAATTTATAATTTCAGACATTATTATGGACTTGGAGAAAGGCATGGGGAGAGCTTTCGGGCAGAGAAGTGATGTGTGGACTCTAAAATAGCATAGACAATCAGCAAGTAATCCAGAATAGATGAAGTGGGGCCAGTTGGGGCGCCGCTTCTTTCTGTGTATATGAGACTTCATAAAGATTTCATCCAAGTAATCTATACATTCGGCTATTTTATTAGTCAAGGATTGGGTAAATAGTAAAGAAAGAGACATGTAAGCATATACATAAGAGAGGTGATGAGCATGGAAATGGAATACTTAATGCGTGTACTCGTAGCTGGCATATGCGGCGTGTTGATCGGATATGAGCGCAAGAACCGAATGAAGGAAGCGGGTATACGTACTCACTTTGTTGTTGCGGTGGGTGCAGCGTTGATGATGATTGTATCCAAGTATGGCTTTCAGGATCAGGCAAGCTGGGCCAATCTCTCGCTTGACCCATCCAGGATTGCCGCCCAGGTGGTCAGTGGAGTCGGCTTCATTGGAGCCGGAATGATCTTCACACAACGCCACACGGTCCGAGGATTGACAACAGCGGCGGGAATCTGGGCGACTGCAGGAATGGGACTGGCTGTGGGTTCGGGATTGTATTGGACAGGTGCGGGGGTGACGCTGCTTATTGTTCTGGCCCAGATGCTGCTGCATCGGCCGACACGCTGGTTGGTGTCTGCGCGAACAGAGACGTTGACTATTCGACTGCTAAAGGAAGGGGACACCCTCAAAACCGTTTTGGCTTTGCTGGGACAGGAGAAAATCTCGGTGGTCGGATTCAAAACAGAACAGCAAATAAGCACAGACTCCGGGGAGGAGACTGTACTTGAATTCACTCTGCAACTGCCTGGATCATATCGGGCAGAGCAATTAATTATTTTATTGCAGGATGTGCCTCACGTTCGATCCGTTGATATGAGGTGAGCCCGGGCTATCACCAAGCTATCTCTAGGTCGCTAGATCGCAATGCCGAGCTATAACGACAATCAATTACTGACTGCCTTCAATGACGGTCTCTGGCCGGGAAACGGGCTTGCCTTCAAGAACACACTGAATGGCATGTGCGACACCATGCTCCACATTGGTCAAAGAGATAGCCTTGGCAATCGCCTTAATCTCCGGTTCAGCATTGCCCATGGCAATACCGAGTCCTGCCATTTTGAGCATGGATACATCGTTGAAGTTATCACCAATGGCTGCTGTATCTTCCATGGAGATGTTCAGATGGGCTGCCAGTTTGCTTAAGGCGTTACCTTTGGATACATCAGGATGCTGCATTTCGAAGTTGTGTTCAGAGGACACCACCATGGCTACATCTGAGCGAGAGGTAAAGTATTCGCGTCCCTGCTGTAATTGAGCCGGATCCAATGAAAAGGCCATAATATTGTAAATGTAAGCTTCGGAAGGGATTTCCTGATGGGAGTTTACGCGGTGATAGTCTTTCTTGTCATAGTGCTTCTTAACAGCTCGAATAAGGCGTTCAATATCCTCACCGGGACTTGAGCCAAGGATACGATCCATTTCAGCGAGCATCGCCTCATGGCTGCTGATAGGGGCATAAATCCCCTGTTGTGTGGAGGCCTCGTAGTAGCAATGGTGATCCTCCAGCCACTGCATGACGGAGGCGGCCGTCTCACGCTCAAGTGGAAGATGGAATAGACGTTCACCGTTGGCATCATGGATGGTAGCTCCGTTGGAGCCGATGACTGGCGTGTTAATTCCGCCTTCGCTGCTTATCGTTAATACGTCGGAATAGACCCGTCCTGTAGCAATCGTAATCTTCAATCCTTCTTGTTGCGCTTTATGGATTGCAGCTGCATTTTCCGGGCTGATCTGACTGTCTCTGTTCAATAGTGTTCCATCTAGATCGGTAGCAAATAATTTCATATGTTACAACTCCTTTTCAATTGTGGGTTCGGGAATGAGAATCTCGACTTGCTGTTCGGCTAGAAAAGTCCGCCATTCTTGGGAAGGCCATTGATCTGTAATTAACATGTTAACGAGTGACCAGTCCGCAAAACGATAACCATAACGCCTATCAAACTTGGAATGGTCAGCGAGTACAATAACCTGTTTCGCAGCCTGCATCATTTTGTGCTTGATCTTTCCTTCTTCTTCAGAGGCACTGAAGCCGTCCATCGTAATTCCGCCAATGCCGATAAAGGCTTTGTCTACATAATAATGGGAAAGAGTTTCAATCACTGAAGTACCATAGACGTAACGTTGTTCCTTATCGACTTTGCCGCCCAGCAAACGAATCTCGACAGCGGTATGATTGGAGAGAAGTTCAGCTGAATAAATGGAATTGGTGATGACGGTACAGGATTTGCCGTTTAGATTTTCGGCACAGGTCTGCACTGTAGTGGAAGAATCCAGAATAATGTGTTCGCCTTGGCGGACGATAGCAGCGGCTAGCTTGCCAATAGCTCTTTTTTCATCGGAAATGTGGAGCAGACGATCTTTATAGGATCGGTGCTCGTCTGGTGGAACGGGGAGAATTGCACCGCCGCGTGTTCGGATAATGGCATCCTGTTCTTCAAGCTTGATCAGATCCCTTCGTGCTGTGTCCCGGGAAACGTCAAAGAGGGATACAATATCATCAGCCGAGATGCGATTGTGTTTACGCAAATGTTCAATAATTAGCTGCATTCGTTCTTCCTGAAACAAACGTGCCGCCTCCTTATACGTAGCTGACCGTGTATATAACTGATAAGTTAATTATAAGTACTAATAATGAGATTTGCAATATTATAAGTGAATGTAAGTGTATTTAAGTTTTTTGATGCTGATTTTACAAATTGCGAGGATGACGGTGATAAATTTGTGAAAGACATTTCAGGCGTGAACACGCTCTTGACCTCATGAAGAAGGAGGGGAACAGGGGTGCATAAAAAAAATGAAAAAAAGTGTTGCACATTTAAGTTGGCCTATGATATACTCATTCTTGTCGCCAAGAAAGACAACTTGTTTACAAGGCCCGTTGGTCAAGGGGTTAAGACACCTCCCTTTCACGGAGGTAACAGGGGTTCGAATCCCCTACGGGTCATTATCTTCACCACCTCAGGGGTGCACAATCCTGACGAGGTATCCTCAAAAAGTCATAGCTCCTGAACAAAAGAGTTACGTATGGCACATCCGGTGAAGTTACAGCAAGAGCCATTAGCTCAGTTGGTAGAGCACCTGACTTTTAATCAGGGTGTCGAAGGTTCGAGCCCTTCATGGCTCACCATTTTTACAATTGAATATGCGGTCGTGGTGGAATGGCAGACACGCTATCTTGAGGGGGTAGTGGGTGTATACCCGTGGAGGTTCGAGTCCTCTCGACCGCATCACAGCAACAAACGGTATAAGATAGGCTCTCGTGATTATTCATGGGAGTCTATCTTTGTGTTATGAGAAATACCAGAACGTATTCCTGGGATGAAAAGGCTGAGCATTCAATAAGGTTGTGGTATAATTTAGGTATATGTATTGATTATTACGGTTGGAAGGCGGTTCTGTATGCAGTCGATCTATGAGCGAATTGAACACCTGATTGCTGAACGAGGAATGACCAAGAAGGCTTTCTGCCAACAGCTGAAGATCAGCACGGGCAATCTGGGTGACTGGAAACGCGGTAAATCTATTCCGAGTACGAATAAACTAATTGAGATTGCTTCGTTTTTTGATGTGAGCCTTGACTGGCTCATGATTGGGCGTCCATCCAAGGAAGCGATGGTACGGGAAAAACGGGAGGATTATTTTTTTGACGTGTTGCGGCAATTGAATTGCCAAGAGAGCGAATTATCGACTGTGGAACAGTCTTTTATCAGTGAATATATTGAATTTACCCGTTATCGTAAATCCAAAGAAAGCAGAGATTCAAACGCTTTTCGTTACAAGGCAGAAGATAATCCTGAGGCAGATGAGTCGGTGTAGCAGCAAGATCGTGTAGTTCTCTACACAAACTCGAATACATTTGGACGTTAGGTCTTCTCGAATGCTTTAGAGCAACAATGTATAGATTAGACTCGAATGGTGATTGGCGGGGAAGACGAGTATCACTGTTTTCTATGCATTCCGCTGAGAGCAGGAGACTGGGATGATAACACGGAGTATTCAGGAATATTGTGGTACAATCGGGTATACGAATTGTCCGGCGATTGGTGGAGACAAGTGGATGTTTTAAATTATTTCGGATGGAAGGCGGTTTATTATGCAGTCGATCTATGAGCGAATTGAACATCTAATTGCCGAACGAGGAATGACTAAGAAAGTATTCTGTAAGCAACTGAAGATTAGCACGGGTAATCTGGGTGACTGGAAACGTGGTAAATCTACTCCGAGTACAAATAAACTAATTGAGATTGCTTCGTTTTTTGATGTGAGCCTCGACTGGCTCATGGTTGGGCGTCCATCCAAGGAAGCGATGGTACGTGAAAAACGGGAGAATTATTTTTTTGACGTGCTGCGGCAATTGGATTGCCTAGAGAGTGAATTATCAACTGTGGAACAGTCTTTTATCAGTGAATATATTGAATTTACACGTTATCGCAAGTCCAAAGAAAGCAGAGATTCAGGCGACTTTCGTTACAAGGGAGAAGATAAGCCTGAAGGAGATGAGCTGTTGTAGCGTGAGTTATTGAAAGGTGCAACTTGACTGAATCATCAGGATATATAAAACCTCTGAACAATCCGAAAGACGTCGGAGAGTTGTTCAGAGGTTTTTTCTTTGGGACCCGTTGAAACATGAATATGTGATTTCGAAAGCCATTCCGATAGACGTATAGTCTTCACTTGCGGAATATAAGGTTGGGTTTCCCCAAAAGATCGGAGCGAAGGGTGTTCCAGATCTGAAGACATTGCTCCTGAAGTTCCCAGGCAGCCTTTCCGAGCAAACGAACACCAATCCCGCCTGTAGCGAGCAAGCTGGCCCCGGCGAGCATGCGACCATCTGGGGGCAAGATGGACCGTACGGACTCCAACTGTGCTGCGCCCAATCCAGGGGCAATCATCCATAAAGCCGCAGTGTGGGTGTAATCTAACAACGCTGCGGATGATTTCGGATCGCCCGATGCTGGTTCGAGTCCGAATCGATCCCACACAGCCAACTGCTTCCCTTGCCAGATTTCTGTCAGACTGCGATATCGCTTGAACTGAAAGACTTCTCCCCGATGAATCCGTCCAGCCGACCAGATATCGGCATATGCAAGTACTGCTTGTTCACCCAGCTCAAAGGTTGTGGTCAGTGAGGATGAGCTGCCTTTAAACGGAATAACACATTCAGGGAAGTACTCCAGCACTGCTCCTTGGTCCAGTCGAAAGTGATGGTTCACAGATGACGGAACAGTAGGTGTGGGATGAAGCCTTGTGGCTGATGTGCTGCTTAACATTAAGTGAGTGTTCTGGCCCAATTGCCATTCGGATCGATAATGATCACCGTTCAGCACGCCTGGAGAGACGTCTGAAGTGTATACACATAATTCATCTCCGCCACCCGGAGGTCGAAAGGATCGACTGAACCGGAGAGGGGCGCTGTAATACCGATCGGTCATGACGGTGCGCCCGCCTTGGAGGGCGAAAGTGGCCCGAAGCTCGCTGCGGCGTATCACGGCCTCTCCTGTACTGCGGTTCAGTCCATGTTCAACTCCATGTAAAGAGGAAGATGAATTAGTGGCTGTGAGTCGTTCCGTGCTCATGGGTGTGTGTATGCAGATGCGCAGCGGAAGCATCGTCATCCATATATTGATGTTCAAGCCAATGGACGATTTCCGATACCCCTTCACCGCTCATCAAGTTCGACATCACATAAGGCCGTCCTTCGCGCACCCGTTCAGTATCATCCTTCATTACTTGCAGACTTGCGCCTACATAAGGGGCAAGATCGGTCTTGTTAATCAGCAGCAGGTCTGAACGTGTAATACCCGGACCGCCTTTACGGGGCAGTTTTTCACCCTGAGCGACATCAATAATGTAAATGAATACGTCTGCCAACTCCGGGCTGAATGCAGCAGAGAGATTGTCGCCGCCACTTTCGATAAAGATCAGCTGCAGGTCAGGAAAGCGTTCAATCAATTCATCAACGGCTTCGAAATTCATGGAGGCATCTTCGCGAATAGCTGTATGTGGGCATCCCCCTGTTTCTACACCGATAATACGTTCCGGTGCGAGCGCATTCTGACGCAGCAAAATCTCGGCATCTTCCTTTGTGTATATATCATTGGTAATAACGGCCAGGCTGTAGCGTGTACGCAATGCCTTAGACAGCTTCTCTACTAGGGCTGTTTTTCCTGAACCTACCGGTCCGCCGATTCCGATTCGCATCGGGCGACTCCGATCAAATACCTTACGTTCCCACTCCGCATGATGCGTATGATTAGCTCCTCCACACATAACAAATTCCTCCTTGGTTTTGAATTATTGTAGTAGTTAGGACATGAACAGACGGGCTGGCAGGCTCTCGTGCCGCATAGCATAGATTTCCTGGGCAATACCGAAGCTGTGCATATCTTCAGGGTCGTCATCCCGAATTTGAGACCATTCAGAATCAATATCATGCAAAAGTTTTTGAATAAGCATCTGTGCTTCGGTTTGCCCGATAGGCAGAAGACGCAGAGCGCTATTTACATAAGCGTTAACTGAGGTGTACAAATGTCCGGTGACGGCTTCATCCAGTCCAATTTCCAACTGATCATTGATGTAGCCGTGAATCGTTGTAATGCCGCAAAAGGCACCGTGTTCCTGAACAGCTTCATCGAGTAGAGAAAAGTCCATCCATGGGTAAAGTGATCTCGCAAGTTTGAGTAAACGCTTCCCCATCTTGTGTCCACTTTCCCGCAGTTCCCTGGGGGTTCGCTGGGCGTGTACACGTTTGTCGTAAAGGGCTAGAAGGGCGGCATCCTGTTGCTCAATGGCCTGGTAAACCCCTTTGATGGCAAGGCCATCGAGCCGCACGAGGCTGGAATGAAGCTGGCCGCGAATGAATTGTTCGAGCTGGGCGGTCGTCTCTATTCTGCCATCATGAGTGTATGCCTCCAGACCGAACGAGTGGGAGAACCCGCCAATGGGCAGGGCTGAATCCAGCAGTTGAACATAACGGAGCAATTTCGTGCCGCTGTGCATCATCATGCGTGGCCCCCTTTGTCAAAACATGAAATAGCGTTGTGCCATCGGTAATTCGTCCGCAGGCTCACAGGTGAGAAGCTCGCCATCCGCCCGTACCTCATAGGTTTCGGGATCGACTTCAATGATGGGTGTTACGTCATTGTGAATCATGTCTTTTTTGCTCACGGAACGGCAGCCTTTGACGGGTTCCACGCGCTTGTTCAAGCCTAATGCCTCCTTGATTCCCGCATTTGCTGCGGCTTGGGAGACAAAGGTGATCGACCCTTTGGCGAGTGCGCCGCCGTAAGCACCGAACATCGGTCTGCCGAAGACGGGCTGCGGCGTAGGGATCGATGCGTTGGGGTCACCCATCTGAGCGAAGGTGATCATACCTCCCTTGATGACCATCTCGGGCTTTACACCGAAATAGGTCGGGTTCCAGACGATCAGGTCTGCGAGCTTGCCAACCTCGACAGAACCGACGAGATGGCCTATGCCGTGAGCGATAGCCGGATTGATCGTATATTTGGCGACATACCTTTTGATCCGATCGTTATCGGACGGTGAGCCTGGGGTCAGTTCAAGCTTGCCGCGCTGCTTTTTCATCTTGTCGGCGGTTTGCCAGGTGCGAATAATGACTTCGCCAACCCGGCCCATCGCCTGTGAATCGGAACTGATGATGCTGAATACACCAAGATCATGCAAAATGTCTTCGGCCGCGATCGTTTCGGGACGAATACGCGAATCAGCAAAGGCGACGTCTTCAGGGATCGATGGGTCCAGATGGTGACAAACCATCAGCATATCAAGATGTTCTTCTACGGTATTGCGTGTGTAAGGACGTGTTGGGTTGGTTGAAGAGGGGATGACGTAAGACTCTCCGGCAGCGCGGATAATATCCGGCGCGTGTCCGCCGCCAGCACCTTCCGTATGATAGGTATGAATCGTGCGTCCGTTAATGGCCGCCAATGTATTTTCCAGAAACCCGGTCTCGTTCAGCGTATCGGTATGAATGGCTACCTGAACATCATGTTCTCCGGCTGCGGTCAGACAAGCATCGATCGCACTTGGCGTTGTGCCCCAATCTTCATGCAGCTTCAGTCCAATGACCCCGGCTTCAATCTGTTCAATTAATGGAGCGGTGCTGGAGCTGTTGCCTTTGCCGAGATAACCGATATTCATGGGAAATGCTTCTGCGGCCTCCAACATCCGGTGGATATGCCAGGCTCCAGGTGTACAGGTGGTGGCTTTGGTGCCTGTTGCCGGCCCTGTACCACCGCCGATCATGGTCGTGACCCCGGAGGATAACGCAGTCTGAATCTGCTGTGGGCAGATGAAATGAATATGGGTATCAATGCCTCCTGCGGTTACAATCATGCCTTCCCCGGCAATGATTTCGGTCGAAGCGCCAATAACCAACGCGGGATCAACTCCGTCCATCGTATCCGGGTTACCGGATTTGCCGATTGCGCAGATGAGACCATCACGAATGCCAATGTCCGCTTTTACAATCCCCCAATGATCGATGATGACGGCGTTGGTGATGACGGTATCGGGTGTACCGTCACTGCGAAGGGCTGATGTGGACTGACCCATCCCGTCACGAATAACCTTACCACCGCCGAATTTGCTTTCATCTCCATAGACAGCATAATCATGCTCAATCTCAGCCCACAGTTCCGTATCCGCCAGTCTGACGGCATCCCCGGTTGTGGGTCCGAACATGGATGCATATTGTTCTCGGCTCATTCGTTTCATAGAGGTTCCCCTCCGTCCTGCACAGGGGGTGCAAAAGCCTTCAGAAATGTATCCAGTTTCTGTGGATCAGGTGGCTGATCTGCTGAACCTTCAGTTAATCCGTTAAATCCATAAATCTGACGTTTGCCGCCAAATGTGGTCAGTTCGACCGGTTTTTCTTCACCAGGTTCAAAACGAACAGCGGTGCCTGCCGGAATATGCAGGCGGTGCCCAAAAGCAGAAGGGCGATCAAAGTCCAGCGCAGCATTGACTTCATAGAAGTGAACGTGAGAACCGACCTGAACCGGGCGGTCGCCACGGTTCAGTACAATCAGACGTACGGTTGAGCGATCGGGATGACAGACGATCTCATCATCCTGTTTTAAGCGATATTCACCAGGGATCATGGAGTTCTCCTGCCTTTCTCAGCGTATAGGTTCATGGACAGTGACCAGTTTTGTTCCGTCAGGAAAAGTGGCTTCCACCTGTACCTCAGGAATCATATCGGGTACACCTTCCATGCAGTCTTCGCGTGTCAGGATCGTGCCGCCGTATCGCATCAACTCTGCAACACTCATGCCATCGCGTGCGCGTTCCATGAGCTCGGAGGTTAACAAGGCGATAGCTTCGGGAACATTCAGCTTAAGTCCGCGTCCTCTGCGTTCGCGGGCGAGGTTAGCAGCCACGGTAATCAGGAGTTTTTCTTTTTCCTGCTCAGTCCAGTGCAAGGTAATCCGACCTTTCCCTTAGATAGTCTATGTCGTCATGGATCATGTTATATGTTAAATATACTCACACAGGGTGAACCCTTTGTCAATATGGTTCCAATTATATTAGCAGCATGCATGAAACGAGTATGCATAAAATAAAATTGTGTAAGCATTATTGACACCGTGAGTGTAAGACTCCATAATTTGGATCAACGAACATTTCGGGCATATATGTCCTTAATGTTCGTCAATAGACTAAAAAAAGGGAGTGTAGGCTATTGAAGAAGAGGTCGGTCAAGTTATGGAGTGTTTTGCTTGGTGCAGTCATTGCGTTGACAGGATGTGTGGAGGGTGGTACGCCGCCTGAGGCGACGGGTTCCGGTGGGACGGTAGAGCCAGCTTCATCCGGAGACACCATTAAAGTAGGTGTTCTTCACTCCCTAAGTGGAACGATGGCAATCAGTGAAGTCTCGGTTAAGGATGCGGAGATGCTTGCCATTGAAGAGATCAATGCAGCAGGCGGGGTGCTGGGTAAACAGATTGAGCCTGTGGTTGAGGACGGCGCTTCCGACTGGCCTACATTTGCAGAGAAAGCAGGGAAATTGCTGCAGCAGGATAAAGTGGCCGCTGTATTCGGCGGATGGACCTCTGCGAGTAGGAAGGCGATGCTTCCGGTATTTGAGCAGAACAAGGGTCTGTTGTTTTACCCGGTGCAATACGAAGGGTTGGAATCATCACCCAACATTTTTTATACAGGAGCCACGACAAATCAGCAGATCGTACCGTCCGTAACCTGGTTGCTGGAGAACAGGGGCAAGAAGTTCTACCTGCTGGGCTCGGATTATGTTTTCCCGAAAACCGCCAATCAGGTCATTAAAGCTCAGCTTGCAGCTGAGGGTGGCGAAGTGGTGGGGGAAGAATATACACCGCTGGGGCACACGGATTACAGTACGATTATCAGCAAAATCAAGGCTGCCAAGCCGGATATTGTATACAACACGCTGAATGGAGACAGCAATGTCGCCTTTTTCAAACAATTAAAGGATGCCGGGATCTCTTCCGAACAGTTGACGACTCTGTCAGTGAGTGTGGCGGAGGAAGAAATTCGGGGGATTGGGGCGGATGTACTGAAAGGACATTTGGCTTCCTGGAACTATTATCAAACGACAGATACACCTGAAAATAAAACATTTGTAGAGAAATATAAAGAAAAATATGGAGCTGACCGGGTGACGGCCGATCCGATTGAAGCGGGATATGTAGCCGTTTATCTGTGGAAAGCAGCCGTTGAAAAAGCCGGATCGACCGATGTTGAAAAGGTAAAGGAGGCCGCTAAAGGTCTGGAATTCGATGCGCCGGAAGGGAAAGTGACGGTGGATGGAGAGAATCAGCATATCTACAAAACGGTGCGAATTGGTGAAGTGCAGGAAGATGGACAGTTCAAGGAATTGTGGAACTCCGGCGCACCCGTCAAACCTGATCCGTATCTGAAAACGTACGAGTGGGGCGCTTCCCTTAGTACCAAATAGCATGGGCATCTCACGTCACAACTGTTGAATAACAGACGAGGGTGCGACAACACACCCTCTTACAACATTACGGTAAAGCGTTGATGCGAAACGTAAATGATGTCTTGTATAAAATTATTCAGATGTTCACAGCATGAGGAGGGAAAGGCGATGGATATGTTTGTCCTGCAAATGTTCAATGGGTTAAGCATCAGTTCCATCCTGCTGCTGATTGCGTTGGGACTCGCGGTTACATTTGGATTGATGAATGTCATTAACATGGCGCATGGTGAATTGATCATGATCGGCGCTTACGCTACGTATGTGACGCAAAACTTGTTCATTTCGTATGCTCCGCAAGCGTGGTTCGATGTCTATTTTATTGTGGCTCTGCCTATCGCCTTTGGTGTGGCCGCTCTTATAGGCTGGCTGCTGGAAGTGGTGCTGATCAGGCATCTGTATGGGAGACCGCTCGACAGTCTGCTTGCTACATGGGGCGTAGGCATGATGCTGCAACAATTGGCCCGAACGATATTTGGGGCGCCCAATGTAGGGGTGTCCAGTCCGGCTTGGCTTAACGGAGGTCTGACCATCGCGGACGGCATTGTGTTTCCGTATAAACGTCTTTTCATTATCGCGCTGGTCGCGGTTGTGCTGCTATGTATGTATTTGTACATCTATCGGACTTCTTCCGGGAGACGGATGAGGGCCGTGATGCAGAATCGAAGCATGGCGGGCTGTCTCGGGATTTCCACCAGACGAGTGGATGGCATGACCTTTGCCATCGGTTCGGGCATTGCCGGCATCGCCGGATGTGCGTTGACACTGATTGGCCCGATTGGTCCCTCGCTGGGCACGTATTATATCGTGGATGCGTTCATGGTGGTTGTGCTGGGTGGTGTGGGGAAACTGGTGGGGACTGTGTGTGGTGCGCTTGGAATTGGCATGTTCAATACATTATTCGAAACGTATACCTCGGCCTCGATCGGTAAGGTGCTCGTATTTGTCTGTATTGTAGCTTTTCTGCAATGGAAGCCGCGCGGGCTCGTTGCTATACGGACCCGGAGTCTGGATTAATGCGAAGAAGGGGGTTATATGATGTCGGCACTTCTCAAGACGGGTAGTCTGAAAATGAAGATCATCTGGGCGGTTGTCCTGATTATGATGTGTCTGGCTCCACTCATTTCCACGGAATTCCGGCTTAGTCTGTTAGCGAAATTCCTGGCCCTGGCCATTCTGGCGATTGGTCTGGACTTGATCTGGGGATATGGAGGGGTGCTTAGTCTGGGGCATGGCGTATTCTTTGGACTTGGCGGGTACGCCATGGCGATGTATCTGAAGCTGCAGGCGAGTGGTTCAACACTACCTGACTTTATGGGATGGAGTGGTCTTAGCGGTCTGCCGTGGTTCTGGGAGCCGTTCAGGTCATTTCCGGTGGCGCTATTGCTGGGCATCGCTCTTCCGGCATTGCTGGCCTTTGCCCTGGGATGGTTCACGTTCCGTAACCGGATCACCGGTGTATATTTTACCATCCTGACCCAAGCGTTAGTCCTCATTACCGTAACGTTATTTGTAGGCAAACAGGAATGGACGGGAGGGACTAACGGTATAACCGGATATAACGCAATCTTTGGTTTTACCCTTCATTCGGCAGGGACAACGATTGCTCTCTACTATATAACGCTTGCCATTCTGGTGCTCGCCTACCTGCTTTGTCGCCGGGTTGTGAACAGCAGGTTTGGTCAGGTGCTTGAAGCTGCGCGGGATGGGGAGAATCGGGTTCGCTTTCTTGGCTATGACCCGGCTGGCTTTAAAACACTGGCCTTCGCCCTTTCCGGAGCGCTGGCGGGAATCGCTGGTATGTTATTTGTGCTCCAGGTAGGGATCATCTCGCCTTCCATGATGGGGATTGTGCCTTCAATTGAAATGGTGTTATGGGTTGCCTTGGGCGGTCGTGGAACGCTGATTGGTGCGGTAATCGGGGCTGTGGTGCTGAATGCAGCCAAAACGGGCATCAGTGAAGCTTATCCGGAAGGTTGGTTGTTTGTCATTGGTGGGCTCTTTGTAACAGTGGTCTTGTTCATGCCGAGTGGGCTTGTTGGTGTATACCGTCATGTGGTGCGCTTGCTGAAACGGAGAGGAGAGGTTGTGCATGTTCCAGTCAGTCAGGAAAAACCAAAAGTCTACTGACGTTCCGGTAGTCCTGGTCGCTGAAGAAATTACGGTGGCATTTGGCGGTTTTGTTGCGGTCAAAGGCATGAATCTGAAGCTGCATGAGCATGATCTGCATTTTCTGATCGGCCCCAATGGGGCGGGGAAAACAACGATGCTGGATGTGATTTGCGGCAAAACCAAGCCCTTGTCCGGTACAGTGAAGATGGCGGATGGTGCGGATCTGACACGTCTGAAGGAGCACCAGATTGTTCGAAAAGGGGTAGGGCGCAAGTTCCAGGCTCCATCGATCTTTGCTGGTCTGACCGTGCAGGAGAACCTGACGCTGGCTGCGGAGACTCGTCGTTCTCCTTTACAGGCTCTGGGTATTCAGCGGTATTCAAAAATAAGTACGGCCATGGAGCGGATTACGCTCCAGATTGGTCTGCAGGACCGTGTGAATGCACGTGCAGGGGCGCTATCACATGGGGAAAAGCAGTGGCTTGAGATTGGCATGCTGCTGCTGCAGGAGCCCCGTGTATTGCTGCTGGATGAGCCGGCAGCGGGGATGACGGATGAAGAAACACATAAGACGGGCCGACTACTGCAGGAGATTGCGCGAGAAAGGTCTGTTGTGGTAGTGGAGCATGATATGGAATTCGTTCGCGAGTATGCAGCAAAAGTGACGGTGATGCATGAAGGTAAACTTCTGAAGGAAGGTACGATGGCGGAAGTGCAGGAAGATCCGAGAGTCGCTGAAGTGTATCTGGGCAAAAGGAGGGATGAACATGCTGTCGCTGCAACGAATTGAGTCCGGCTACGGGGAGAGCAATGTGCTGCGCGGTGTGAGTCTGGATGTCGAGCCGGGTCAGGTGGTGTGCCTGATGGGTCGTAATGGTGTAGGAAAAACCACCTTGATGAAGACGTTGATGGGGCTTCTTAAAACGCGCAAGGGAAGTATTCAGTGGAAAGGTCAGGAATTATCCACCCACGATCCGGCCAAGCGGGCCAGGTCGGGGATTGGATATGTGCCGCAGGGGCGGGAGATCTTCCCGCAGCTTACGGTAAAGGAAAATCTTCTGCTGGGTCTG
The DNA here is from genome assembly GCF_013401555.1 of Paenibacillus sp. E222. NCBI lineage: Bacteria > Bacillati > Bacillota > Bacilli > Caryophanales > Paenibacillaceae > Paenibacillus > Paenibacillus sp. E222. The sequence continues at coordinate 7,026,251 of NZ_CP058552.1, read as the reverse complement.
GAGACCAGTGGCACAGGGGGGAAGACGTTCCCGGAGGATGTGCTGGCGATGTTTCCGGTGCTTGCCACGATGTATGGACGGCAGGGTGGTGATCTGAGTGGCGGACAGCAACAGCAGTTGGCATTTGCCCGCGCGCTGGCTTCCCGGCCCGGATTATTGCTTCTGGATGAGCCGACAGAAGGCATCCAGCCTTCCATCGTAGAGGATATCCGGCAGGTCATTTTGCAAATTAAGGCAAAGGGTGAAATCTCCATTTTGCTGGTGGAACAAAGCATTGATTTTGTACGCGGTGCTGCAGATTATATCTATGTAATGGACAAAGGGGCAATTGCACTGCAAGGAACACCGCGAGAGCTGGATATGTCGCAGTTTGAGCACCACCTGTCTGTGTAGCTTGGGTTCTTGGTGTAGGGTGAGTTCAGGAACGTTTGTCCAGAATGTTGGAGTATTTGGGATATAGTCTTCGTATGCAATCCGGGCAGATATCATGGGTAAATTCGGCATGAGTGTGCTTCTCCAAATAACTCTCAACAGAGTTCCAGCTGTCCTGTTCATCCTTAATTTGTTTGCAGACAGCGCAGATGGGAAGTAGTCCGCGCAAAGTACGCACTTCAGACAGGGCCTTCTTCAATTGGCGTTCTGTCTGTTTCTGTTCGGTCACATCCGTGTGTGCAATCAATGCGAGATCAGACAGCAGGGATGGGTCGGCCTGAATCAATGGGGTGAGTTCCAGGCGGAACCACCGCTGTTCGTTGTTGATAGTCCGAACGGAGATGTCGTATGTATAACTGTCTTTAAAAGGTGCAGTGATACGTTTTAACTCCTGAACAATTTTCGCATTCTTTGCTTTCTCCTCGCGGAATGTCCACCCCTCTACAAGGTGAAGGTAATGAGGTGGTTCAGGTGCTGTTCTTGAGGGGCCTGCTACGCTTGGGTTGGGAAGAAGTTGCCCGAGTCCGTGTTGCCAAGCGGTGTTGCAGCTTCGAATAATCCAGTTGTGGTCGACGATGATAAGCTGGTGCTGCATGGACTGGAACGATAATCTCTCCAGATCGGATATTAAGTATCTCATGAAATGAGCTCCTCCTTGGCAGAAATCTTATCTTAAATCATCTGGAATTTCCAAAATGTCAGCGACCTGGTTCCTGAACCGGGTTGCTTTACGCGTGCCGTGAATGAGATTGGACAGACGGTATGGCGGAATGCCATACTGTTCGCAAAATGTCTTTTGGTCGACCTGGAGTTCGGTTAGTCGTCGTTTGATGGCCCATCCGAAAGGAGTCACAGGTTTCTTTTTGTTCAAAAGGGTTCACCCCTCGTTGGAATGTAGTGTTCAGCTGGTTATTCTTGGTGTAAAGTATATAGATATGCGAGCTGTATGTTTTATTATATACGTATTTGCGTCATCTAACAATTAAAAAAGACGGAAATAAGTGTATTTTAATATGAAAAATGGCGTAAATACGTTAAATAGACAAAATAATTGACATAGAAAACACGCCAGCAATGAGGTTGCGGCGTGTTTTTTATATATTTTACTGCGTGAGGACGCGGGTATGAAGGGGAGGGGGTAGATTAGGCTCGGTAGGCGTGAAGCCCTGCTCCAAGCATGTGAAAGCTTGGGAACAACGTTTTCATGGACATTGAGGTTGGTTGTACCAGTCCATCGGCAGCGGAGGCGCTGACGGTATGCCATTCATGTTCCAGGTCTGCGGCCAGGCGAACCAGCAGGTCCTGGATTGTATCGGTATGAAGAGGAATTACTTTGGAGGCTTCGGTTATGCAGGCACTCATGGCTGAATGCAGATAACCAAGGACCGCCTCCTCGACAGGGATTTCGAGGTGGTGGTTAATCCAGGCGTGAACAGTGGAGAGGCAGCCGACGGATTCATACTTAGCCAGGGTGTGTTCGAGGTGGCTAAAATCAATCCAGGGGTGGAGTGCACGAGCTAGCTTAATCAGTCGTTTGCCCATTGTGGTCGCATGTTCTCTAAGATTGACTGGGGTGCGCTGGACATGGACGAGCTTGTCGATGAGGGCTGTACGCCACGCGTCATTGTGATCTGCGGCGGTGTATATGCCTTTAATCGCCATGCCTTCCAGACGCACGATGCTGGGATGCAATTGGCAGCGCATGAATGATTCGAGATCTTCAGCACTACGAATGGTACCTTCCGCGATATGGGCATCCATTCCGAAGGAATGGGTGAAGCCTCCGACCTGGATAGAGGAATCAAGCAGTTTGACGTAATCGAGCAGCTTATTCCCACGGTTCACAATCTTTCGCCTCCTACGTTCGTTAAATGTTATGTTAAATAACATTTATACTCCTTTTTGGTTCGTTTTATGTTTGTAAATCCGAATTATATGATATATATATTCACATAAATATCCGCTTTTTGTCAATAGTTTCTTGGTTGTTTAACTATAAAATCTATTTAATGTTATTTTATATAACTTTATAAGTTATGTTCTACTGAGAGAATATGAAGAGTGGTCATAAAGAAAGTAGAGTGATCAGCCTAATCGGATATACAAACGAGATCAAATTTAATCATATGCACTTCGTAGGAGAAAATGACGAGATTATACGATTTATGGGAGGAAAAGCGCAGTTAAAATAATATTAATAAAAATGCTTTACTTTTAAACATGAACCGGGTATAATCAATTCTGTTGCCGATTATTTACGACATGCGGTCGTGGTGGAATGGCAGACACGCTATCTTGAGGGGGTAGTGGGTGTATACCCGTGGAGGTTCGAGTCCTCTCGACCGCATCATAAGAACGATTAAGAAGAAGCTTCCCGTATGGGGAGCTTCTTTTTTTGTGTTTTTTACAGTAACCGGGTCCGAAAAAAAAGGTCATCCGATTCCCCTGAATGCATGCTCATGCTGTCTGCCGGGGTGGGATGGCCTTTACTTGTTATTTAAGCAATGCTTTGATGTCTGCTTCAATTTTATCAGGTGTTGTTTTGGGAGCATACCGCTTCACAACACGACCGTTCTGATCCACAAGGAACTTGGTGAAGTTCCATTTGATGGCTTTGGAGCCGAGTACGCCCGGTGCTTCTTTGGTAAGATGCTGGAATAGAGGGTGAGCGCTTGAACCATTCACATCAATTTTCTCAAACATCGGGAAGCTGACACCATAGTTCATCTGGCAGAACTCAGCAATATCGTCAGAGGAGCCCTTTTCCTGTGCAAACTGGTTGCTTGGAAAACCAAGAACTTCAAATGGGGAGTCTTTAAACTTGTCCTGAAGTTCTTGCAGACCTTTGAATTGAGGTGTAAGGCCGCATTGGCTTGCTGTATTTACGATAAGCAGTACTTTGTCACGATAGTTGGACATTTCAACTTCCTGACCGCGAAGGGTGTTTACTTTGTAGTCGTAGACTGACATGAAAATCGCCTCCATCTCATTTTCTTATATCCTCTATTATATTGATTGCAATTAAATATTGCAAAATTTATATTGCTTTTTTAACTCCATTTCAAGCTGTCGTGTATGATCTGTGACTGATTTGCTACCTTATTTTCGCTAGAGAGAGAATTAGAGAGCTTTGAAGAGATGGGTAGAGAATGGATGTGTTGTAAGCGCTATTATTGATGTGAAATGGCAAAAATCCGTCGATTCGGTGATCTGCGCAGACTTTACACCAATATGGCACGGGTGTATGATTCATATCGTAATTCCAATTTAAATTAAATTTTACATGAAAAACGAAACAAACGATAATATCGCTCTGATTATGATGATATAAGAACGATGTTTTAATCGCTGAGTTTCCATTCATTCATGGGTGGGAAACGGGGGAACCAACAGGATGAACTGTCCAGGACAGTGGGCATCCATGGGGTGAATTTTCCGGTGACAGCCGGAAATAGGGCGACTCTCGCGCCCGAATCCGTCAGCTAACCTCGTAAGCGTTAAAGGGAGAGGCAACAAGCCGTACGCTGGTTCATAGTGTCTTTTTGCTATGGATTATTGAAGAAGCGTCCGGGAGGCCTTGGTCCCCCACGCTTCTTTTTTGTTGTCTTTTCACGCCAAGGGAGGAACGAATGATGGATAAAGAGATGATCTTAGTGACTGCTCCAAATGAAGCAGGACGCAAATTTATCAAATTGCTGATGTACAAAAAAATGCCTTTTGCCGTTCTGACTAACAGTGCAGGGGAAGAGCGCAGGCTCCGGAGAATCGGTGTAGAGCATGTCATTCGCATGAACACGGCTGCAGCTCAGAAATGGTTTTTGCCGCAAGGTAGTGTCGGCAATGTTTTTATTTTTGAAAATAGCCTAAACCTAACCTGTCGATATTTGCAGATCTGCCGATCCTGGACATCCAAGTCCCTGTGTGTGATTACCGAACAAAGTCATCCCAAAGGGATCTATCGGGGAATGGGAGCAGACCGTATTGTATATTCCTTGAATGGGGAAGTTGGATTTCTGCTTAATGGCTAATGGCTAGTGGCTCGTACTATTCCTGTGATTGATCCAGTGTCAGCTGCCTGTTATAATTGAAATCATGAATAAAACGGATTCTTGAGGAGACTCATGCATGATGGTGGGTCTTCTTTTTTATGGTTTGGGAAATAGGGATAATTTCCTGTGGCTAACGAGGAGGAATAGGCGTGCCGGATGTACGTGGAATACAATGGTTGTTCTTTGATGTGGGGGATACGCTTGTGGACGAATGGGAGCCGGTAGATGATATTATCGGTCAGTTCGTTCGTGAAGCTTGTGCGCTTGGTTATCAGGTGGAGATGCAGACGGTGCGAGACATATTTGCGGCCTCCTACCGAAATTACGAGCAATGGCCGATGAAATTGGCTATTCGTACTCTGATCAGCGATGAGGGGCACCGGGAACAGATACAGGAGAAGCTGAAGTTCCGCAAAGAGCTTGAGCGACCCTTCCCGTCAGCCGACGCTGTTCTTCAGACGTTGTCGCAGCACTATAAGATTGGTATCATTGCCAATCAGAGCCCGGGGACGGAAAATCGACTGAATAGCTACGGCTTGCGCAAGTATGTGGATGTGCTGGCCTGTTCGGCTGAAGAAGGAGTGTCCAAGCCTGATCCTGAATTGTATGCTGTAGCGTTGAAACAGGCGGGATGTAAACCCGAGGAAGCGGTCATGATCGGCGACAGGATCGATAATGATATTATTCCAGCTAAGAAGCTGGGTATGCACACGATCCGGATTTTGCAGGGTTATGGCAGGTTCCAGCCGGAGCTTGCGGATGCAGAACGTCCAGACTGGACGATTAAATCACTGGAGGAGCTTCTTCCATTGTTGATGGTAACTCAGAATTCAGACAACTAAATGAAGTGCGTTTTTTAAGATCCGGTTAGTATGGATCAGGTTAATGCTCAAACATATAAAAGGAAAGGCTGATCGTCTCAAGGGATACGTTACTTGAGTTGATCAGCCTTTTTGAGTTAGACAAAATACGGCGTAGTTCCATGTAACCTAGAACAACATAATGGTCTGGATAATCAGATACACATTCAGGACAACGATAACCCCAGCGATGATCCAGGAGATGATTTGGAGCCACGGCTTGTTGACAAAAGCCCCCATGCTTTTTTTGTCACTCGTAAACATCACCAGTGGAATGACGGCAAAGGGAAGCTGCAGTGACAGCACAACCTGGCTCAGAATCAGCAGTTCCTCTGTTCCGTGCTCTCCGGCAATGGCTGTTACGATAACGGCCGGAATGATTGCAATCAGACGTGTTACCAGTCGACGAAGCCACGCCGGAATACGAATGTTCAGGAAGCCTTCCATTACAATCTGTCCGGACAACGTGCCGGTGAGTGTTGAGTTCTGGCCTGAAGCCAGCAGGGCTACACCGAACAGGATACTTGCAATGGTGGTACCCAGAAGTGGTGTCAACAGATGGTAAGCATCTGTAATTTCCGCGACCTGGGTCATGCCTACACTATGGAACACGGAAGCTGACAGAATCAGGATGGCTGCATTGATAAACAGGGCCAGCGTTAAAGCGATGGTTGAATCCATGGTAGTATAACGAATCGCTTCTTTTTTACCCTGAGGTGTCTTTTCAATCTGACGGGTCTGCACAATGGAAGAATGCAGATACAGATTATGGGGCATCACGGTTGCGCCAATAATTCCGATGGCGATATAGAGCATGGCTGGATTTTGCAAAATCTCGGCACTGGGTACAAAACCATGCATGACGCCGCCCATATCCGGTTTAGCGAGAAACAGGTCAATCCCGAAGCAGAGGGCGATGGTAGCCATCAGCACGATCACGAGCGATTCCAATGCGCGGAAGCCTTTATTTTGCAGCAAAAGAATGACCAGTACATCGACAGCGGTAATAATGACGCCGTACAACATGGGAATGTTGAACAGCAGCTTGAGCGCGATGGCTGAACCAATAACCTCGGCAAGGTCGGTGGCTGCAATCGCAAGCTCACACAAAATCCATAACATCATGACTACAGGCATGCTGAATCGTTCGCGGCAGGCTTGCGCCAAATCCCGTCCTGTGACAATCCCGAGCTTGCCAGCAAGAGACTGCAATACCACAGCCATTAGATTTGATATCAGAATAACGGACAATAACGTATAACCGAACTGAGAACCACCGGCAATATCCGTTGCCCAGTTCCCGGGGTCCATATATCCAACGGCAACCAGGTAACCAGGTCCAACAAAAGCAAGGAACTTTCTCCACCAAGCAGCGTTCTGAGGCACCTTCATGGAGCTGTGGGCTTCCCCGAGAGATGGGGCCATACCCGCAGCCAATGGCTCATTTGAAGGAGTGTTGAACGGATTTTTTTTACTCATAATATAATCACCCGACTTTGAAGTATTGATATTCTATATGAAGAGGAACGGTGTCATTCCTTTGATTACATTTGAACATTGAAACCAAGATCTTAAAAGGGTAATTAAACGACTTCACATATGTCTGAACGTTTATGTTGATACTTACATTGTACTCCTTCAATTATTTTTGTCTAGTGCAACTTTTGTGTAGAGGGACAAAATTTAGCAGGAGTAAATGTGCCTTAGTATATTACCCAACCCTAGATAAATTACCTGAGTTCATCCCAAATGCATGAAAATAAAAAAGTTGTAAAAGCTGAATAAGGATTAACAACCGTTTCAAAATGAGCCAGAAGTTTAAATTGAAGTGTAGGCATCAAAAATCTTAAAGGTAAAGGAGAGATTCTTAATGGAAGCTTTATATACAGCAACAGCGACAGTTAAAGGTGGACGTACAGGTTCGGTGGCTTCTTCGGATGGCGTGCTCAAGCATGATCTGAAAATGCCAAAAGAATTTGGAGGCGCCGGTGGTGAAGGAACCAATCCTGAGCAGCTCTTTGCAGCGGGATATGGTGCATGTTATGAAAGTGCTCTTGCCAATGTGGCACGCAAAGCGGGCGTGAAGTTGGAGAATGTGGTGGTAACCAGTAATGTATCCATCGGCAAAGATCCTGCGGATGATGGTTTCCAGCTGTCTGTACGTTTGGATGTGAGCATGCCTGGCGTCGATCACAGTCAAGCAGAAGATCTTGCTCGTAAGGCACATGATTTCTGTCCTTATTCCAAGGCAACTCGCGGCAATATTGATGTGGTACTTAATGTAGTTTAAGACCTGACTCGCAGGAGTAAAGGGAACATATAGAGCAGGATATCCTTGGATGCCTGATGCTCGAGTACAAGACCCTGCTGGCCTTCGGCAGGGTTTTGTATTGTATAATACAGTTGCGATGCAGGAGATTGCATGTTGAACAGCGTACTATTTTACATAATCTACTCTTGCTTGAAGTCATACATTCGAATAAGGGGGAACGACCATGAGTATTGAAGAGATGATAGAACGGCGATTTGTATGCACCAAATGCAGGGGTACGGATTGCAACATTAAGGAAGTATCCATGTCAGGAGCGGGACTTAGCAAAATGTTTGATATTCAGCACAATCATTATCTCTTCGTCGCCTGTTCTTCCTGTGGATATGTTGAAGTATTCGATCCGGATGTGCTGAAAGGGAAAAAGCAGGGTCAGGTGGGTACCATTCTTGATATTCTATTTGGGGGATAAATGTGCGTGAGTTGACATCGAACTAAAATTTCTTTAATATGACTTAGTACTGAGAAGTGTCAATGCATGAACCAAATTTGAATTAACAGGTGATATCCATGTCTTATAGACCGCGTATTGCAAATTTAGAATTAGCTAGTGGCAACAAGGAAGATGGATTGTATGAATTTAAAATGAAATTGGTAGACGGCACACAATGCCGTGTATTCTACTCCCATTCCCCGGAATGGAAGCTGACCAATATCAGCCGTCTACAGAAAACGCCTTGTCCGGTATGTCGCAAAGATTTCATTTGCAAATGCATGGACCAGTGGGCTGGTGACCTGCATCAACAGATGATTGATGACCAATGGATGGAAAAGGCAATTGCTGAGTAATTGCCAAGACAGATACGAGCGTGGGCATTGAGCCTGCGCTCTTTTTCTATTTTCCGTTACAATAAAATAAAATGTAAAAAAAGCGACCGGGATGACTCGAAACGGGTAAGTTATGCTAATAGGACACATGAGGAGGTCACGATTATGACAGCAAATCAAACGGATCAGCATGAGGGACACCCGATTGTGCTTGTGGACGGAGTCTGTCATTTCTGCCAAGGATTAACGAAGTGGATCATCAAGCGTGACCCGGAGGGGAAATATCATTTTGCATCACTTCAATCGGATGTAGCGAAAAAATTGCTGGAGAAGGGCAATCTGTCCACGGACAGCATGGATACGTTTGTACTCATTGAGGATGGAAAATATTATACACGTTCAACCGCTGCGCTGCGTCTGGCCAAAGGATTGAAATTCCCTTATCCATTATTGTACGTGTTGATTATTGTACCGAAATTTATTCGGAATGCCATATATAACATGGTAGCTCGCAACCGATATCGCTGGTTCGGTCAAGATGAAGCGTGTATGCTGCCTACACCTGATATTAAGGATCGATTCCTTTAAAAGACAGAAGCGTGACATATTGTATCGGTTAACGAATGATTAATAACGGAAATAATTGGGTAATGAGTACGGATCAATTCTATTTTGGGAGGCAAATAACTTGAAGAAGTGGACTACATTAATGATTGGGGCATTATTAGCAGTAAGCATGACCGCTTGCAGTAACGATGCAGATAACAGTACAGCAACGCCGCCAGCTGGCAACGAAACGTCGAATGAGGAGAATACAACTGCGGAGCAGGCGACAAAACTCCCTACATTGGACGAATTAATTGAGAAAACGAATGCAGCGACTAAAGACATGAAAAGCTTCACTACGGAAGCCAATATTGATCAAAATTTGAAGCTGGTGAACGGCGAGCAGTCCCAGGATCAACAGGTGAAAACATCGCTGAAGATGGATATCATCAAAGATCCGATGATGATCTATCAGGAGATGAAGATGGAAATGTCCGGACAGGAAGCGCAGAACGTGAAGCAGTACATCACTTCGGATAAGATTTATTCGCAGGTGGGGGACCAGTGGGTCAAAATTCCTGACGAGCAAACGAAACCACTGATTGAGCAGATGCAGGCAAGCATGAATCCGGAAGGTGAGCTGGAGCAATTCAAAAAGATTGCCGAAGACACCAAAATTACGGAAGAAGGCGACAATTACGTCATTAACGCTGACGTATCCGGTGATAACGTGAAGGAGCTGGCCAAAGCGGTCATGGAGCAAAACGGATCGGATGCCCAAACTCAAGCGATGCTTGATCAAATGAATATTACCAGCATGACAATGAAATATATGATCAACAAAGAAACCTATCTGCCTGCAAGTACGGATGTCAACATGGTGATGGATATGGAGCAGGAAGGACAGAAAATCTCGATGGACATGAAGATGACCAGCACGTTCTCTAACCATAATGGCGTGAAAGAGATCAAGATCCCGCAAGAAGCATTGGATAGTGCTAAATAAGAAGCGTAAGGATAAGCGGGTGTGATTCTCTCTAATGAGAAATTAACCTGGTTAAATCTACCATGATAATGGATGTATGAGGTAGATAATCTGGAGTAAGCACTTCTGAATGAATTTGTGTGAACCGACAGGTTCGCTGGATTCAATCAGGGGTGTTTTTCTTTTTTGTATGCGTTGTGGTTATAGTCCAAGGTGTTATAGTATAGTCGTGTAAGCGATTGAATTTAGAGTTGATGGGAAGTTGAAGGAAGGCTATTTCAGGCAGGAGGTCAAAGAAATGATAGAATTTGCACATATACACCATGTGAGTCTGGCTGTACGTGATCTGGAGGTTGCGAAGAAATTTTATTCCGGTTTGCTACGCATGCAGGAGATTGAACGTCCGCCGTTCAACTCTACGGGCACATGGTATGCCATTGGTAGTCAACAGCTTCATCTATTACAGCATCCGCAGGGACATACGCTTCGTGAGGCTGGCATCGATACAACAGATGGACATTTTGCGATCTGGGTGAAGAGTTACAAGGAGACTTTGGCCTGGCTGGAACAGCAGGGAATTGAATATGAGGCAAGACCAGATAGTGTTGCCGGGTTTGCACAGATTTTTGTGCTTGATCCTGACTGCAATATTATTGAATTTGATGCACCCTATCATTCTTGAGCGGATTTACGTTTGAATAAATCCCTTGCTCCTCCAGAAATTGTATGCTATATTATCCATACATTCATAGCACGTGACGGAAGCACCGTCCATACACTGCATACTTTTTGCGGTTATTGGACGGTGCTTTTTTGTGCTTTTTTTGCAGGGAGGGGAGAAGAATTGATTGTTCTTAAGGCAGTGCTGGCTTCCAAAGACAGAGAGTATATCAGCGCCTGGCTTGATTTTGTACAAGGCAGCCTGTCCGGCTCCAGTATACGATTTACCGCCTTTTCACAATGGGAACCGTTCAGGGATCACATGAATGAGCAGGAAGGCAGGGAAGTGCCGGATTTGGTGATTGCGGAACCGGAATTTCTGAACCACTGGCTGAGTCACGGTGGTGAAACCTCGGGTATTCCATGGCTGATGCTTAGTGAAGGATTAGATGAAGTGGATGAGGATAAACGACTGATGAAATATCAACCATTGCCTACGCTGCTGGACGCTGTTCTCAATGTTTGTCGGCAACCGCGTCGGAAGAAAACCCATCGTCCAGGACAGGAGACACTTTCTATTGGAGTTGTATCAGCTTCCGGAGGGAGTGGCAAAACTGCGGTGGCGATGCATATGGCGAAGCAGCTGGGGCTTGCAGGATATGCTGTTCTGTATCTCAATCTGGAGACACTGGATAGCTCGATGCCGTTTCTAGAGAAAGGTCTGTCTAGAAGTGGGCAGCGTATACCTGACGCAGAAACGGGGCTGTCACGTCTGCTTTATGATTTGAAGGTGGGCAGGAAGGAATCAGGCAAACAGGGACAAGCACAGTCCGCCACCAAAGGGGTGGACGGATATGTGCTACGTCACGAAGCGCTGAAGTCGGATGTATTCTGGCCGTTATCGAATCGGAAGGAATTGCTGCAAATGTCCCGTGAAGATACGAAGAGCCTGATCCGTTATTTGGCCGACAGCGGGCAATATGATGTGCTCATTCTGGATGGGGACTCAGGTTGGGATGGACGAAGTGAGGGGATTTTCGATGCTGCCGATGCTTTCGTCTGGCTGGTTGAGGATGACATCTCTTCCATGCACCGCTGGGGTCAATGGATTCAGCATATGGAGCGTACGTGGCCGGATCTGCATGAAAGTGTACTGGATCGTGCCCGCTTCATTGTCAACAAGTATCGGGACAGCGTCATCAATGCTTTGCCAAGACCTGATCTGCATCTGGATGCTGTGCTGCCGTATATCCCTTCCTGGAAGCAGCTAAGCCAGGAGGAAGTGATGCTCAGCTCACCGATCTTTCAACGCGAAGTGAAGAGACTATGCGCCATGATTGTACAGGACGGGGAAGAAGAACTGAAGCAGACAGGACGAATCCAGAAGGGTGATGGGTGGTCACTATGACGGACTCATCCAGGATGATACTGGACCGTGAAGAGCAGTTTCAGATCATGCGTCGCGAGGTCAGGGCTGGCCTCGATTTAACGTCGTCTGCGGGAGACGAAGAACTGTGGCAGGGAATTGAGCGCAAAGTGCTCTCTGACCCCAAGCTGGATGATCTGACCTCCGGGGAGCGTCATACGCTGGTGCAACGGTTATTTGACTCCTTTCGAGGGCTGGATATTCTGCAACCATTGGTGGATCATCCCGAAATTACGGAGATTATGATCAACAGCCACCGGGAGATTTTCGTTGAGCAGGAAGGTGAAGTCAGACAGATCACACTGGAGTTCGAGTCAAGGGAACGGTTGGAAGACATTATCCAGATAATTGTATCCGGGGTGAACCGGATTGTGAATGAGTCTTCTCCAATCGTGGATGCGCGGTTGAAAGACGGCTCTCGGGTCAATATCGTGCTGCCTCCGATTGCATTGAAGGGTCCGACCATGACGATTCGAAAATTCCCGAGTGAACCAATGAAGATGTCCGATCTGATTGGTAAAGGTGCCCTGCATGAGGAAGCGGCAGAGCTGCTGCAGCAGTTGGTGCGCAGCAAATACAATATTTTTATCGGCGGCGGAACCGGGTCGGGGAAAACCACTTTCCTAAATGCATTATCTCAGTTTATTCCTGCGGATGAACGGATCATCACGATTGAAGACTCTGCTGAATTACAGATTGTCACAGTACCCAATCTGGTATCGCTGGAGACGCGCAATGCGAATACCGAGGGCAAGGGGCAAATATCCATCCGTGACCTGATCAAGTCATCCTTGCGGATGCGTCCAAATCGAATTGTCATTGGTGAGGTGCGGGGAGCAGAAGCGCTGGATATGTTGCAGGCCATGAACACAGGCCATGATGGAAGCTTGTCCACAGGGCACGCAAACACGATCTCCGATATGATCAGCAGATTAGAGACCATGGTGCTCAGCGGAGCGGATCTTCCCATTGCAGTTGTCCGGCAGCAGATCAGCTCGGCCATTGATATCTTTGTACATCTATCCCGGCTGCGCGACCGTTCACGTCGGGTGACCGAGATTAGCGAAGTGATTGGCATGCAGGACGGAGAAGTACTGCTCAATCCACTGTTTCGTTTCCAGGAAATCGAAGAAAAAGAAGGCAAGATTATTGGTGGACTCGTGCAAGTTGGAACGCTGAGACAAGTGGATAAAATTCAGATGGCTGGGCTAGGGGAATGGTTGAACGAGTACATAGAACGCAATAGCGATGAGTTGAATGAATCGGATAACAACGTAAATTAGTTGATTTTATGGGTAGGTGATGAAGTTGGGTGAGGCCAGACAGGCGTTAACGGACTACACCGTATATACGCTATCCCAGAAACAGCGGATGGTCTGCATGCTGATTAGTGGTTTGTTGTTCTTTGGTGTCGGTATTCTGTTCTATCATCACTGGTTGGCCGGACTGATATTGGCTGCGGGGTGTATATGGGTACCAAAACACTGGACAGAAGTACTGCTGGAACGAAGAAGAATGACTCTCAGTTTGCATTTTAAGCAGGCATTATATGCGTTGTCCTCCGCGCTGGCTGCGGGAAAATCGGTAGAGAACGGTTTTAAGGAATCCGTGGAGGATCTGCGCATGCTGAACCCTGAGGCCGATACGGATCTCATTCGGGAATTCACCATTCTGAGGACGCGGATGGAATATGGTCAGCCCATTGAAGAGGCACTGCAAGACTTCTCGGACCGGGCCAAAATCGAGGATATCACAAACTTTGCCGATGTGTTCATCACTTGTAAGCGAACGGGTGGAGATCTGGTCGAAGTGGTGAGGCGAACCTCTGCGGTCATTGGTGAGAAGCTGGATATTCAGCAGGACATCATGGTAGCGGTGGCACAGAAAAAGTTTGAATCCAAAGTGATGTTTGCCGCTCCATTTATTTTTCTGATTTTTCTAAACTTTACGGCCAAGGATTTTATGGAGCCGTTATACAGCGGGATGGGATATATGATCTCCAGCGGGGCATTGGCATTACTCGCCTGCTGTTATTTGTGGATTACACGCATTATGGATATCAAAGTATAAGGAGCTGACACGATGCTGCTTCCCGTTATTTTCGGAGGGGTGCTCGGAGCAGGGTGGCTGGTGCTGGATCGAACGCGTGGGCAGACCTACCGACATTTGCGCAAACTGGATATGGAAGGATTACGTCTGAAGAAGCTGCATGGTCCCTTTTTGTTTTTAATGGACAAGTTCGAAGTGGGCCGCAGATTACCTGTACTCATGTTCCGTATGCAGCATGCCATTCAGAAAATGTATGGCATACAGCATAGTGGCGAGAAAACGATGCTCTACTGTGCTGAAATGCTGACTTACTCGTGGCTGATGTTGCTCGTAGGCTGCCTTTTGTCGCTCGTTGGGGATATGGGACTTGGCGGTATGGTAGGTGGATTGGCACTGGGTGTTGCACTGCCCTTCGCCCTTTATAAAGACCTTAACACCAAAGTACAGCGAAGAGATCAGGACATACTCATGGAGCTGCCGGAGTTGTTGAACCGCATTGTTCTGCTGGTTGGTGCGGGAGAAACGGTGCAGCGTGCCATTGTTCACTGTGTAGCCAGTCAGGGAGAACGGAATCATCCCCTCTATAATGAGCTGCGAAAGATGGTTGGGGATTGGAACAACGGTTATTCGTTTCAACAATCCTTTGAACAGTTCAGTCGTCGGTGTGGTGTACAGGAAGTGACGATTTTTACAACAACAGTGCTGCTGAATTTTCGGCGAGGGGGAGGTGACTTTGTACTGGCGCTGCGGGATCTGTCCCATGTGTTGTGGGAAAAACGCAAGGCCGTTAGTCGGGCTAAGGGAGAACAGGCTTCTTCCAAACTGGTGTTTCCGATGGTATTGATCTTTTTTTCGATTGTCGTGATGATCGGGGCACCTGCTTTTATGATGATGAATATGTAGGAGGAATTGGGATGCTGGAATTGATGAAAAGCAAAGTAACAGAATTTTGGAAGGAAGAGGACGGGCTGGGTACGCTGGAGCTGATTCTGATCATCGGCGTTATTATCATTATTGCATTAATATTCAAGGATCAAATTAAAAAATTGGTAGAAAGACTGTTAACGAATGTGAGCAATAGAAGTAATGAGTTTTTCGAATAACCAATTCAAAAAGGAAGAAGGGAGCTTCACCATTGAAGCTTCCCTGGTCTTCCCTATCGTGTTGTTTATTCTCGTCTTGATCCTCTTTTTCTCCATGTACATGTATCAGAAAACATTTCTGAACCAACATGCGTATGCAGCTTCTGAACGTGCCGCCTACAGCTGGGACAACAGCCACAAGCAGGCGATGACGGGTGAAGTTGTGGCTGGGGAATATGACAACCTGTACTGGAGACTGACCGATGATCGATTGCTTGGAGCACTGTTTGGTTGGGCGGGAGCGGACAATGAGGTTATTGTGTCTGTACCTGCGGGGGAAGGTGGAAGTCTATCGGAAAAGAAACTGTCCCAAGCCGCACAAGGCATGCCTTCTGGCATGAACGGGACAATAGAATATCAGAACTCGCTGATCCAACGAAAAGTTACAACCAAGCTGGAGCAGGTGATTTCTTTACCGCTGCCTTCTTTTTTATTCGATTCAGGTAACAGTGTATTAACACAAGGATCTTCAGCAGTTGTAGAACCGAGTGAATTCATCCGAACGGTGGATCTGGTCCGTTATTATGCGGCCAAGTTTAAAGGCAAGGGCGGAGCCGCAGCCAGTACTGCCGCTGAAGCGGGACAGGTTGTACAGTATTTTGGCAAAACCAAAAAATGAGGAGAGGAGGAGGAAACACTGTTCAGAAAAAAAGACGGTGAATCAGGAGCCGTAACCGTGTTCTTGATCTTGATTTTGGCTGGAATGTTTATGTTTGTTTCCATTTTCATTGATTATGCACGTATTGCAGCTTTCAAAGTACAGGCAGAACGAATGACGCATGCAGCGATGAGATCTGTGATGTCAGCCTATGATACTTCCTTGCGGGAGTATGGTCTATTTGGATACGGTGACAGCAGTGGTGAGGCCATTATGGCCAAAGTGCTGAATGATAGTGTGAAGCCCTCGGCTGTGAAAGATGGTTTTCCCATTCTGGATATCCAATGGGATACGACTTCACTAAGCATGGAGCGTGAACTGGGCAGATACGATATTTTTAATCGCCAGATTCAGGAGGATATGAAATATCGTGCGCCGGTTGATTTTACCCTGGAAGTGGTCAATCGTTTTAAGCCGATGTCAGAAGAGATGAAAGAAGCTGCTCATACTGTTGATCTGCTCAAGAAATTGCAGAAACTGTATGACAAACGTGAGGAATTGCTGGACGAAGCAATAGCCAATCAGACGGAATCTGCCGATAAGCTGAAGGGTCTGCCCGCACTGATCATGAATCCGCCTTCCTCTGCCATTTACGATGAGATGTTAAGAGAGACGCCAGAGACAGCTGCTGAAGTAGCAGCGCGTTATGCGGATTATCTAAACAAGAAACAAATGGATGAAGGACTGCCATTCAACCAGCAACAGTACATGCTAGAGCTGGCTCGTTATCGGACAGGTGTGGGGAATGTGGCGACAGGCATAAGCATGATCATACAACCAGCATTGCAGGCTCACCAGACAAAATTGGAGGAAGCCCAGGCCAAGATTGAAGAAGCTCGCCAGATCAATGAGGAAATGAAGCGTGTAATCGCTGAGGGGGAGAACCGTTCACAGAATGCCAGTTATGAAAAAGTAGGCAACTCAACACTGCCTGGGACGAGTCCTCCGTCTACCGGATCGGGAAGTGAAGCCAAAAGTACACGCTCCCTTGCTTCTGAACTTGTAAGAGCTGACACATTATTCGATCAGTTAAATGCACGTGTACGCTCACAAAATTCGGATTTTACCAATGTCAGAAATGACAGTATGGAGCTTAATATGCAGCTTCGTTCGGTTACGGTAATGAGTGGTGTTTCCATTAAACCAGCGGTTAGACAGGCTAGTCAGGTCACGGAACAATACATGGACACTTACGTAAGAAGTGGTCCCTCCAATGTCATTCTTCAAAGCAAACAGCTGTTGGAGAGCGGTCGTGGCTCCGATGCCCAGCGCAAAGCGAATGATAAGGAATCCAAAGGGAAGTTGAAGGAAGTTAAACGCATATTATCGCAAATCGAAAAGGGGAGCTCCGGCTCCATGGAAGCCTTTAAACAAC
Source organism: Paenibacillus sp. E222 (assembly GCF_013401555.1). NCBI lineage: Bacteria > Bacillati > Bacillota > Bacilli > Caryophanales > Paenibacillaceae > Paenibacillus > Paenibacillus sp. E222. Next base: position 7,008,972 of record NZ_CP058552.1, on the reverse strand, counting down.
TGGAGGAGTACTACAACGCCAACATCGCTTTTAACCAAGCGAGCCGTGAGGAAGCCCAGAAGGCAAAGATTGCTGGCGATCCGTATGACTCTGGTGGTGATGCCATGAACGGAATGGACAGTTTGTTCGGCGGGATGTCCAATTTGCTGGATAGTCTTGGCGATGAATTGTTTCAGAATGAGTATGCACTGGCATATTTCAACTCGATGGATTTTGGACAGCTGCTGAGCTGGACTGAAGGTAGTGGAGATGCTGGTGAAGTGTTTAAACTGGAAAATCAGGAACTGGAGTATATTATCTATGGTTTTCATAATCCTTCGGGGAATATGGCGGCTGCATATGCGGAGATCTTTGGTATGCGTCTGGCGATTCGAACTGCAGAAGGATTAATTGAAAATAGCAAGCTGGGGAATCCACTACTTGTATTATCTGCTGCGATTTTATACGGAATTACAAACGCTATAGCAGATATGGTGAAATTGGCTAAAGACGGCAGTGTGGAATTGTCCAAATATATCAAAGTCAAGCTTACATACAGGGACCATCTCCGTTTGTTCCTATTAATGCATAGCAACAATGAACGCAAAATGTCCAGAATGTTGGCTTTGATCCGATTGAATACCGGAGTGAATCCGGATGAGAAGCAGACATACGCTTCAGGAAACATGCGCAGTAGTATCAAATTGTGGTTTTTACCTGGAGTCACAAGAAGTATAGGTGCTGTCATGGGTAGTGCAGACCAGGTAGAAGATGGGCGATTTTTCATAGATCGGAAGGCCGATTATTCCTATTGAATAATCCGGGTTGTTTCGTGGAGGGATTATGGATAAGCAGCATCAGCAGGAAAAAAAATTGGCACGTTTACAGAATCAACTTACACGAGTGCGTAGATTGGAAAGATTGAAGTCTCTGACTGAGCAGATACATTCTATTCCCAAGGTGCGTTTTCCAAAAAAAGAATGTTCTCCAAGAAAGACGGATTCATCAGAAAAGGAAATAGGCAGCATCGTTTTGGAAGCCTCGCTGGTTTTGCCTGTATTCCTGTTCTTTGTCATGTTCCTGATTTACATCGTGCAGATGACGTTGGTATCAACAGCGTTGCAGAGCACGGCAGGTGAGGCGGTAAAGCAGTTATCCACCCAAATATATCCCGTATCCCTTGTGTTCACACCCTCTGATTCCGCGGGTAGTGAAAGCTCAGAGGGGGGATGGAAAATACCGGAGCTGTCACTGACGGAATGGGCCGAAGAGTATGCCTCTTCACTGCCGGAGCCACTCAGTAATTGGGTTCGTGCAGCTGCTGCCAGAGGTGAACAACCGTTACAGGAAATCAAGACATCCGTTCTTGAGACGGTGCTTGATCCGACCGTTAAGCCGCTGCTCAAGCCTTTTATTAATACTTCTCTACTGGATGTAGAGCGTGTGCATGTTAATGGTATTTCCATACCTGATCTCAAAAATAAAACGAATCCTTACTTTCGGCTTGAATTGAGCTATGAATTGCCTGTTAAAGTCCCCTTTTTAGGGAAGTCTTTACGTATTCAAGCTGCTGCGGCAGAACGGGTGTGGATTGGAGATACCGGAGAAGGCTCCAATAGTAGTGGAGGAGACGCGGATTCAGCTGGAGCAGCAACCGTGTTATCCAAGCCGGAGCCAGCATACATAGGCAACAACGCGACCATTAAGGTCAAAGTGGAGCCTGGGGCTACAGCGAATCTTACGATATTTTACAAGTCCGGTGAAAGTTCAGCCAAACATATCGGATGGGCAACTGCCGACGAAAATGGTGTGATTGAGTGGAACTGGTTTGTCGGTACACGTACTACAGAAGGCACATGGACATTTGTTGTAGAGACAGCGGAGGGTGCCAAGACGGTGACTGAGTTTAATGTGGCTTCCAGAAAATAAGGAGGGAGATGATGGAGGTGGAGTGGTTTTACTGGGCCTGTGGTCTATATGTGATTGCGGCTTTTGTTACAGATGTTCGTTCAATGAAAATCCCAAATCGTTTGACTTTGCCAGTAACTGTCGCGGGAGTGCTGGCCCATATTATTTGGGGAGGATGGGAGGGGTTTCTGTTCTCTGCAGCCGGATTCGTGATAGGGTTCGGTGTGTTATTTCTAATGTATCTGATTGGGGCAGTGGGTGCGGGAGATGTTAAATTGTTTGGAGGAATTGGAGTTTGGACAGGACTGGCCTTTGGCGTTCACGTTATTATTTACTCCGTTTTGTATGCAGGGGCAATTGGATTAATTATTCTCTTGTTCCGCAGGGATTCTGCAAAGCGCATTCGCGGCATGGCAGGGAATCTTGCCGGTTTCTTCATGCTCGGTTCGCTCAAACTGGTTCATCATGAAAAGACATTGAAGTTTCCTTTTATGCTGGCCGTATTGCCGGGATTCATTAGCGCCTATATCTACATGACTTAATTAAGCAATGGAAAGAGAGGATTGGCATGTATGGATTAACGAGAGATTTCATTCGAAACGGCGGGTCGTTTATGGTTTTGGAGAAAGTGGAAGGGTTGCGAATGGACGAACTGAGCCGTGTGCAGATGGGCATGTTGTCTTCCAATCAAATTCCTCGACTTCTTCCAATTCATATTCGAGAGGTAGACCGAAATGTAACGTTACAATATGATATTTCAGGATATAAGATGTTACCTCAGATGTTGAAGTCAGGAAAAATCAAGCTGCGTGTGTTATATGGACTATTGTTTCAGCTGGCAGACACGTTTACGGAATGTAGACAATATATGTTGGATTCACGCAAATTACAGATTCAGGAAGAGTACATATTTATTAATGGTTCACTTGAACTGGGAGAACTTGGTTTGGTATACATCCCGATTGTTGATGCAATTGAGAGTGATCCGACGCCTCAGCAATTCCGCGAACTGGTTATTAGGCTGATGGCCCATGTTCAGGAACTTCAAGGCGAAGGGATTCAGCGTGTCCTCCAGCTATGTGACAGTGAACAATGGGATATCAGACAGCTGCGTGAACTTTTGCTTGAGTTATATGCAGATGAGCAGAGCGGTTCAGGACAGGCATCATTTATGTCTTCTCGTGGGTCATCCGGGTTAACTGACAGTAAATTAGGAATTCAATTTTCTGTGATCCCAGAGCAGGGACATGAGTCGTTTTCCAATAGAAGTGGGCAAGACCAGTATCGTCAGTTAGATCGAAACGGCGAAGCTGGGCAGCACTTGAAATCAAATCATCAACCTTGGGTATCTACTGGGGAGGAAGACAAACCGCTTAACAAACCCTTTTCAGGATTATCCGGCAGACGTTCACCCATAGAGTCCTCATTACAAGCGAAAGGTGTTACAACGAATCCGTCACAGCGTCAAACGTTTGATTCATTACAGGATGATGATATGGAAAAGGACGAGAAGCAGGCATCTTCCAAAACGACCTACATCCTTCTGGGCTGTATGATTGCCACGGCATTGGTATGGAGATTCATCTATATGGAACAACCAGGGCAGACACAAATGATTCTATCCGCAGCATTAAGTGCTGGGTTGCTTGGGATTGCAGGTTGGGCATGGGTGACCAAAGGGAAATTTGGAAATTCGAAATCCAATCGGCTACGCCAAAATATGCCGAATGAAGAATATACAGATAACGAATTACAGGAGGGGTCATCCAATAAGCGATCTGTTTTTTTTGGCTTGGGTAGAGGCAAAGATAAGCAGAAAGAAAGCGAAGAAGAGATGTTTCAGGAGAGCTGGCGTTGGAATGCATCTGAAATGTCACCCGAAGATAACACGTATGCACAAGGTTACACGAGTCAACAGAGCTCTGGTGATATGAAGAGTGCTCAATCAGAACGGGGGGAATTTTATGAATCCAGGTCATCTGTAGCAGGAAATTCTCGCTTTCATAATCTACATATACCATCTGAAGCATCCGATGAACCTTTCATTCAGCATACTGTCGAAGCCATGGCAGCAACATCGGAACTTGTGCGTCATCATGCGGCGGCTGATGCAACTGTAAACTTGCAGAGTGTTGCCGGCGGAGGCTTAACAGGTGCAAGTCCAGTTGTACCTTCCTTTTATCTTGAACGCAGATCAGCAAGCGGAGACAAACATGAACGGATGGATGTCCGTGGAGCATCGTTTGTTATTGGTCGATCGGCGGACATGGTCCAGTGGGTAGATTCAGCAACCGGCGTGTCCCGTGCTCATGTGGAATTGAGCCGGAACAAATCGGGCTATGTTATCAAGGATTTGGGTTCCGTGAATGGAACTATTCTCAAGGGCAATGTTCTTGCTCCGTACAAAGAATATCCACTTGAAGATGGAGATACCTTTACGTTGGCTGAGTCTGTTTATACGTATCGATCAGTCGGATAGACCCCGGTGTTTAAGATCTTCAAGTGCTTCGGTTAATGTAGGGAAGGTGAACTGGAATCCGTGATCCAACGCTTTTTGCGGGATAACCCGCTGCCCTTGCAGCAGCACGACAGAGAGTTCTCCAACCAGTGTTTTGATCAGAATTGCGGGTACAGGGAACCAGTGCGGACGATGATACACTTTGCCTACCGTTCGTCCGAATTCATCGTTGGTAACGGGGTTAGGCGAAGAGGCGTTCACCGGACCGGAGATTTCTTTATTGTGGATCGTGAAATCAATCAAACGCACAATATCCATAATATGAATCCAACTGGTCCACTGTTTGCCGCTTCCCACCCTGCCCCCAACACCAAGCATATAAGGAAGTTTCATTAATGGAAATGCCCCTTTTTTATGACCAAGCACGAGGCTGACGCGGATTTTCACGAGTCTCACATGTTTGATGGCATCAGCAGCAACTTCCCATTGCTCAGAGACGCGGGATGGAAAATTCATCGATTTTTGTGGACTGTTCTCATCAAATGTTTCTGTGGGAGAGGTGCCATAGATTGCCATGGCAGATGCCTGTACGACCACCTCCGGCTTGTGCTCCAGTGAATTCACCAATTTGGCTACGCGCGCTACAGTAGTCACTCTGGATTCAACGATCTCCAGTTTCGCCTTGGTTGTCCAACGTTGATTCAACGTTTCCCCGGCGAGATTCACCAGGGCATCCATTCCTTCCAGCAAATGAGGCTGTTCCTCTACCTGTTCCCATGAGATATAAGTAAGGTTTTGGCTGGGATTATGTAAATTCGGCAGTTTGCGTGTAATAACTTTCACATGATGGCCTGTCTGAAGCCAGTAATCAACGAGCGCTCCTCCGACAAAACCGGTACCTCCACAAATCGCAATCTTCATCTTGGCGCCCCCCTTGTTATTTTGACTGTACTGACATGTATTGCTGGATCGACAAACAGCCCCGGGCGGTAAGCACTGCCTTGCTGGGGATGACTTACCTGACGGAGCATGTTTGCACATATGTAAGCCTGATACATGTTCGGCTGAATTCATTGATCTATTTATTCATCAAATGTTTATAAGGCGAATAGTCAATTTGGTTCTTCTCCAGAAATTTCACCAGAAACTTATTATCCCGCTTCGGTGTGGCTATAATGTATCCTTTAATGCAATGATCTCTGGATACTTCAGGTGCATTATTTTCGTACGCAATTTTACCGATTTCTGCTGCGATGGAATGTTTGGCGATATCTCGAAATGGGCCTGGAACGGGCTCTACAAGCTGGTCGAGAAAAGCTTTTGCTTCATCTGTCCATAAATGACGGCTGGTTTCAACCCAGTGGTTCTGCCAATCGAGTTTGGATTTCCCGTCTGCCTTCGGAAGCACTTTCAAAAACTTGCGCATCATAAAAAATCCGCCAACACACATACTTCCAAGCAAAAGAACGGTCCAAAATGCGATCGTGTTCATAAACCAATTGCTGGGGGAACTAACGGTCAACGTCAAAGCGTAGGAGTCGAAAATCATTGCGGAGTCACCTCGGATTATTGATTTTCACGGAAAGACGGATTCCGCCCACCCATGTTCCAAATTACAGCTGTAAAAAATAGCCTATATCCCGAATTATAGCGCATTTCTAGATTTATTTCGATAATCGCGTTAGAATAAGGGATAATTCAGAAAAAGGGGGATTAATGATGCTTAAAATCGGCTCCCATGTGTCCTTTTCGGACAAGGGATTATTGAGTGCAACGAAGGAAGCGTCCTCGTACGGTTCCAGTTCGTTTATGATATATACGGGTGCACCGCAAAATACCCGCCGCAAGCCTATTGAGTCCATGTTTATTGAGGAAGGCAAGCTTGCGATGCAAGAGAGCGGAATGGAAGATATCGTTGTCCATGCGCCATACATTATTAACCTCGGATCATACAAAGAAAACACGTATGAACTGGCCGTAAGTTTCCTTCAGGAAGAGATCCGTCGTACACATGCGATTGGTGTCAAAAATATCGTGCTGCATCCCGGCGCATTTACGGACAAGGATGCTCACTACGGCATCGGACGTATTGCTGAAGGCTTGAATGAAGTGCTGGACGGAGTGAAAGAGACGGATGTGAATATCGCTCTGGAAACGATGGCCGGCAAAGGAACTGAAATGGGCCGCAGCTTCGAAGAAATTGCTCAGATCATGGAGAAGGTTACACACAATGAACGCCTTACTGTATGTATGGATACATGTCACATTCACGATGCGGGTTATGATATCGTGAACGACCTGGACGGTGTTCTTGAACAATTTGATCGTACGGTAGGGCTTGACCGCATTGCCGTAATGCATATTAATGATAGTAAGAACCCTGTGGGTGCGCACAAGGACCGTCATACACCGATTGGCTCCGGCTGGATTGGTTTTGAAGCCATTAACCGTGTCGTGCATCACGAGGCTCTTCAAGGGCGTCCGTTTATTTTGGAAACGCCTTGGATTGGTAAAGAAGCCAAAACTCAGCGTCCTATGTATGAAGCAGAGATTGCATTGCTACGCGGGGATGTTGCTGGTCGATTTGGTCCCGAATTTCTGACAGAAGTGGAACAACTGCATCATTTCTTCAAAGGAAAAGAGATCGAGTCCCGTTCATATGTTCTGGATATCTGGACATTGCTCAAGAATGATGCCAAAGCGAAAAAAGCCGATCCACGTGAGCCGTTGGAACGTCTGTATGACCTCGTGGCTGAAGCCGCATTGTTCCCGCACTTGAATGAAGAACAACTGAATCAACGTTTGATCGCCTGGCTTGCAGGCAAAGAAATTTTTGTCACGGCCTAGTTGAAGGAGGAAAATTAACCCGATGGAGATTCACGCTAAACAAGTACGACCTGATGTTAAAAACCGCGCCGATCGGGCGCGGATGCTTATTTCCTGTCCGGATGGACCGGGAATTGTTGCCGCAGTATCCCATTTCTTGCACCAGCATGGTGCAAACATTGTACAGTCGGACCAATACACAATGGACCCGGCTGGCGGCATGTTTTTTATGCGGATTGAGTTCGATCTTCCACAATTATCGGTGAACCTGCCCAAGCTGGAAGCTGATTTTGAAGAAGTGGCAAGCCGTTTCAAAATGGATTGGAGCCTTTCTGCGGTTAGCCGCAAGAAGAAACTTGCCATCTTTGTATCCAAGGAGGATCACTGTCTGGTTGAGCTGTTGTGGCAATGGCAGGCTGGCGATCTGGATGCAGACATCGCGCTTGTCGTGAGCAATCATCTGGATATGAAGGATTATGTAGAATCATTTGGCATTCCTTATCACCATATTCCGGTTACAGCAGATACGAAGAAGGAAGCGGAACAACGTCAGTTGGACGTCATTGGCAATGATATCGATGTAATTATTCTTGCGCGTTACATGCAAATCATTTCCCCGATGTTCATTGAGCATTACCGCAATCGCATAATTAACATTCATCACTCATTTCTGCCTGCCTTTGTCGGCGGTAAACCGTATGCCCAAGCGTACAACCGAGGTGTCAAAATTATCGGTGCGACGGCTCACTATGTTACGGAAGAGCTGGATGGCGGACCGATCATTGAGCAGGACGTTCAGCGTGTAAGCCACGGGGATGATGTAACCGAGTTGAAACGCATTGGACGTACCATTGAGCGTGTAGTTCTTGCTCGTGCGGTCAAATGGCATGTTGAAGACCGTGTACTGGTTCATGAAAATAAAACCGTTGTATTTTAAGCTAATGCTTTAATACTGCGCAAGGTTGATTCGGAAAGATGCAGTTCAGTTCTATTCCGAAAAAAAGAAAAGGCGGTTCCCTATTCATGTCTGAACGGGGGATCGCCTTTTTGGTTGTGTTTCCGTAGATGACCGCACCAGCCAAGGACCACGCCAAATAACAGATGCCCTGCCAACCAGTAAAGAATCGCTTTTATATCATATAGATCAGGCACACGACTCGAAAGCTGGGAGAGCGGTATATATAGCAGGGAAGATAGAACTCCAATCAGGATGCCTTTGAATATCGGATGACCTGAACGCTGAATCCACCATATGTAGAAGATGCCAATGATTATGGAAACGATAAGATGCAGCACAAATTCGATGTATTCAGGTAATGTGGGCGGAAGCCATGGAACAAAATCAATGTTCAGCAGCAAGGTATAGACTTTTTCACCAGTGTAGGTCTGAATAGCCTTTAAAAAGAACCCGAGCACCAGTCCGGATGTAAGACCTGTTAAAACCCCGGCCTTCCAGGGTAATATGTGCTTTAGCGAATTTGTTGACTTAGCCAAATGTTCCGGCATATGCGAACCCTCCTTTCCATATGAAGTACAGCCTGATGTGCATAAAAGTCCGATTTTTCCAATCATGATCAAGGACCATTATATGCAAAATCAACTTCAATATCTAAAAAGAGTATGGTTTTCCGCTTAAAGGTTATACTTCATCCGATGGATTTGCGATGCTGGCTGAGCTAGAAGATATGCTGAAATGCTCAGTATGACACTCTTTTTGCGCAACTGGAAACAAATCCCTCGTCATAAACAGCCGAATTTTCCCGATCTTCTAAAAGAAGGTTATGGAAAACCTTCACGCCAAGTGATACAATACAAAAGTGAATAAGTCAAAATGAAACACTCAAGCGGATTCACTTATTGTGAAATTCGGTTTGCTTGTATGATGAGAGGGATTCGCTTGCGCAACCCGACTTATCTAAAGACATGAGGAGGACAAACCATGACTGACAAGAACGAAGCGATTCAAAAGGAAGAGAACAACACCATCGACAATCTGTCAATCACTACCGTACGTACACTGGCGATTGATGCAATCGAGAAGGCAAATTCCGGACACCCGGGAATGCCTATGGGCTCCGCTCCAATGGGGTACCAACTTTTTGCAAAAACGATGACACATAACCCGGACCACCCAACTTGGGTTAACCGGGACCGTTTTGTCCTGTCCGCAGGACATGGCTCCATGTTGCTGTACAGCTTGCTTCACCTGAGCGGGTATGACCTGCCTATGGAAGAATTGAAACAGTTCCGCCAATGGGGAAGCAAAACGCCGGGTCACCCGGAATTCGGACATACTGCAGGCGTTGACGCAACAACTGGACCACTGGGCCAAGGTATTGCAATGGCTGTAGGTATGGCTATGGCTGAAGCTCAACTGGGCGCAACATACAATAAAGACAAATTCAACGTAATCGACCACTACACTTACGCAATCTGTGGTGACGGTGACTTGATGGAAGGCGTATCCCATGAATCAGCTTCCCTGGCTGGACGTTTGCACCTGGGTAAATTGATCATGTTGTTCGACTCCAATGACATCACGTTGGATGGTAAATTGAATCTGTCTTCTTCCGAAAGCATTGCGAAGCGTTTTGAAGCTTACGGCTGGCAAGTACTGCGCGTTGAAGATGGTAACGATCTGCCTGCAATCCAAAAAGCAATCGAGGAAGGTCAAGCAGATACGCTTCGTCCTACACTGATTGAAGTTAAAACTGTAATTGGTTACGGTAGCCCGAACAAACAAGGTAAAGGCGGCCACGGCGGTACTCACGGATCTCCACTGGGTGCAGACGAAGCCAAATTGACCAAAGAGTTTTACAAATGGGTTTACGAGGAAGATTTCCACGTTCCAACTGAAGTTCGCGAACACTTTGCACAAGTGAAAGATCGTGGTATCTCTGCAAACAAAGCATGGGACGAGAAATTTGCCGAGTACAAAAAAGCATTCCCTGAGCTGGCAGCTCAATTCGAAACGGCAATCAATGGCGACCTTCCAGAAGGTTGGGATCGTGATCTGCCTAAATATGCAGCAACAGACAAAGCTGTATCCACTCGTGTAGCATCCGGTAATGCTCTGAACGGTTTGGCTCATAACGTGCCACAACTGACAGGTGGATCTGCTGACCTGGAAAGCTCCACAATGACTCACCTGAACAACCTGGAGAACTTCACACCTGAAGATTACTCCGGCCGCAACATCTACTTCGGTATCCGTGAATTCGGTATGGCTGGAGCAATGAACGGTATGGCACTGCACAGTGGTGTGAAAGTATTCGGAGGTACATTCTTCGTATTTACAGACTACCTGCGTCCAGCTGTTCGTCTCGCTGCCCTGATGGGTCTGCCTGTAACGTACGTCCTGACTCACGACAGTATCGCTGTTGGTGAAGACGGTCCTACTCACGAACCAATCGAGCAATTGGCATCCCTGCGCATCATTCCTAACCTGACAGTTATTCGTCCGGCTGACGGTAATGAAACTTCTGCAGCATGGGCTTATGCGCTTGAGAACAAGAGCAATCCGGTTGCACTCGTACTCACTCGTCAAAACCTGCCGATTCTGGAAGGTACCGTTGAAGGTTCCCGTGAAAACGTGAAACGTGGTGCATATGTTGTCTCTGATGCAAAAGACGGCAAAGCTGTTGCTCAAATCATCGCGACAGGTTCCGAAGTGCAGCTGGCTGTCAAAGCTCAAGCAGCACTTGCTGAACAAGGCATCCAAGTTCGCGTAATCAGCATGCCGAGCTGGGATCTGTTCGAGAAACAGGACAAAGCATACAAAGAATCCGTCCTGCTTCCGGATGTTAAAGCGCGTCTGGCGATTGAAATGGCTCACCCAATGGGTTGGGAAAAATATGTCGGCGATCAAGGCGACATTCTCGGAATCAACACATTCGGTGCATCTGCGCCTGGCGACCGTGTGATCCAAGAGTACGGCTTCACCGTGGAGAACGTGGTTAGTCGCGTAAAAGCATTGCTGTAATAGCTTCATAAGCGCTGCTGTGAATGGGATGAGCTCAACTGCGAGTCCTGCCGAGCAGCAAGTGAATTCCGGCAGAGAATGGGCGGGCAATCGCCCTGATCTGTTTTGCCTTTTGTTTTCATTAACTTCAGGGGGAGCGGGTACGCATGTCACAGTTTGATCAAGTCAGTGTAGTGAAAGAGGCCAACATTTATTATGAGGGCCAGGTAACCAGCAGAACAGTTATTTTGGGGGATGGCAGCAAGGTGACTCTGGGCATTATGCTTCCAGGCAGTTATGAGTTCGGTACAGATTCCCGTGAAATTATGGAGATTCTGTCCGGCGATCTGAGAGTATTGCTTCCCGGAGAAGAAGATTGGCAAGAGATTCAAGGTCAAGCTACGTTCCACGTACCTGCCGAATCCAAATTTAAACTGGAGATACGCAGCGTTACCGACTACTGCTGTTCGTACCCGGCGGAATAATACAAGAAGGGTAACCAGAACCGCGACTCGCGGATTCGGTTAACCCTTTTTGCTTCTTAAACTCTAACGACAAAGTTCGGGCTGCAAGCTTGTCAGCCCTGTGGATTTGAAGTATCCTTAGGCTAAGTTGTTTTAGAATGGAAAACGGAAAAAATACGCTACCGATATCAGGAGGTTTTATAGATCATGGCAAAAAAAGTGAAGTTTGACTACAGCACTGCCCTGCAATTTGTCAATCAACATGAAGTGGACTATTTCGCTGAACCGATTCGTTTGGCTCACGAGCAGCTCCACAACGGAACGGGAACCGGATCGGATTATCTGGGCTGGATCGACCTGCCTACCGCTTATGACAAAGAAGAGTTCTCCCGTATTCAAAAAGCGGCTGCTAAAATCCAAAGTGATTCTGAAGTACTGATCGTTATTGGTATCGGTGGATCATACCTTGGTGCACGTGCAGCGATCGAGATGCTTACGCACTCTTTCTACAACAATCTGCCTAAAGACAAACGCAAAACGCCTGAAATCTACTTTGCAGGAAACAACATCAGCTCCACGTATGTAACTCATTTGCTGGATCTGGTTGAAGGCAAAGACTTCTCCGTTAACGTTATTTCCAAATCGGGTACAACAACGGAGCCAGCGATTGCTTTCCGTATCTTCCGTGCAGCACTGGAGAAAAAATACGGTAAAGAAGAAGCTCGCAAACGGATCTATGCAACAACAGATAAAGAGCGCGGCGCACTGAAAAAACTGGCGAATGAAGAAGGCTATGAATCCTTCATTATCCCGGATGATGTAGGTGGACGTTACTCCGTTCTGACGGCTGTAGGTTTGCTGCCAATCGCAGCAGCTGGTATCAGCATCGAAGAAATGATGCAAGGTGCGGCTGACGCTTCCAAAGAATACAGCAACCCGAACGTAGCTGAGAACGAAGCATATCAATATGCAGCTGTTCGTAACGCACTGTATCGCAAAGGTAAAGGCACAGAAATTCTCGTAAACTACGAGCCTTCCCTGCACTTTGTATCCGAATGGTGGAAACAGCTTTACGGAGAGAGTGAAGGTAAAGACTACAAAGGGATTTATCCTGCTTCCGTTGATTTCTCGACTGACTTGCACTCCATGGGTCAATTCATTCAAGAGGGTAGCCGGAACATCTTTGAAACGGTGATTCAGGTTGCTGAAGTATCGGAGCATATTTCGATCGAAGCGGATCCGGATGATCTGGATGGTCTGAATTTCCTTGAAGGTAAAACGATGGACTTCGTTAACAAAAAAGCGTTCCAAGGAACACTGCTTGCACACACAGATGGTCAAGTACCGAACTTGATTGTGAACATTCCAGATATGTCTCCATATTCTTTCGGATATCTGGTATACTTCTTTGAAAAAGCATGCGGCATTAGTGGTTACCTGCTGGGAGTCAATCCATTTGACCAACCAGGCGTGGAAGCTTACAAGAAAAATATGTTCGCTTTGCTGGGCAAACCAGGCTTTGAAGAAGAGAAAGCAGCGCTTGAAGCGAGACTTTCCGAATAATTCATCGGTCTGCTCATATAGTTAAATAAGGTAATGTAATTACATTCGGGGAGTCATTGTGAAGCAATGGTTTCCCGGATGTTAAACCAAGGCAGTTCGTCCGCGTGCGCGCGGGGAACTGCTTTCTTGTAAAATGGATCAAATTGGTGGAAAGTTGGATAGGGATGATTGAACGTTATCGCACGGTTCGAGGACCGGGCAATCTGGAAATTGTAATCAAAAAGTCGCGGTTTATCGGTCATATTATGCCGGTCACGACAGAAGAAGAAGCCAATGCTTTTATTGATGAAATCAAGAAAAAACATTGGAATGCTACTCATAACTGCTCCGCATACATGATTGGTGAGCGGGATGAGATCCAGAAGCAATCCGATGATGGCGAACCAAGCGGAACCGCTGGAAAACCGATTCTTGAAGTCATCAAAAATCAGCAATTGAAAAATGTGGCTATTGTTGTTACACGTTACTTTGGGGGAATTATGCTTGGAGCAGGTGGGTTAATTCGCGCTTATACGGATGGAGCAGTTGCAGCCATAGAAGCCGGGGAAGCGATTACCAAAGTGCTCCATCGTGAAGTGTTTGTTGAACTGGATTATACATGGCTGGGCAAAGTAGAAAATGAATTAAGGAGCCGGGAAGTCCGTACAGGTGAAACTGGGTTCACCGATAAGGTTACGTTGACTTGTCTTCCGCCGGATAGTGAAACTGAGGCATTTGTGGCCTGGATCACAGATTTGACGCAAGGGCAATCCCGGATCACGGAGGGACAGCGGCTTTATTTTATTGAAGGGGAATAAAATATATGGCTAGAAGAGCAGTCGAACAGGAGTTGTCGAGGGAGCGGATACTGGAGGCGGCGAGGCATCTTTTTATTACCAAAGGATACCGTGCCATTTCGATGCGAAGCATCGGCCAGCATCTGGGCTATAGTCATGGGTCGCTGTATTACCATTTTAAGGAAAAGGCTGAGCTGTTTTATGCCATCGTGGTTGAGGATTTCAATCATCTGGGGCATTTGCTGCTGCAAGCCATGGTCAGGCCAGTCATGGGCGGCGTGAGCAAGGTGGAACATATCATGATGGAGTTTATTCGTTTTGGTTTGGAGAATCCGTATCAGTACGAGATCATGTTCATGATTCGGGATGAGGAATTGCTATCGTATTGTCGTACGGAGCAAGGAAGATGCTTTGAATTGTTCGCCTCCATTATTCGGCAATACATGAATGAAGAGGGCTGTACAGAAGAGGATATTCAATGTGTACCACGTACGCTGTTTTTATCCATGCACGGATTCATATCGTATTATATTCAGGACCGTTTAACCTTTGCAGAGATTGAATCGGCTGCGTTATCTCATGTCAAAGTACTCTGCCGTAATCTCCAACACCAGCCTGGCGTCCAATAAGGCGCTTTTGTCGCACTCCTACACTTCAGGGCGGTGAATTGTCATAACATTAATTCTTTATAACGTTGTCTCGCGAAAGTTTTTGCGCGAAGAAGATCATTACAGGCGGGTTACATCCCTAAAATTGGGTGGGCCGCCTGTTTGTTTTTTATTTCAATCAATGGCGAATCAATAGAAAAAGGGTTGGTATGGAGCTAACCTTCCATGATTTTAAGGAAATATTCCCGTTGACGGGGACCATCAAATTCGCAAAAGTAGATGCCCTGCCATCTGCCAAGCAGTAATCTGCCCTCATGTATAATCACCGTTTGTGATGGTCCGGTTGTGATCGATTTTAAGTGAGAAGCCGTATTTCCCTCAGCATGCCGATATTCGGGATGTTCCCAAGGATACACTTCGTTCAGACGAAGCAGCACGTCATGTTTGACATCCGGGTCTGCATTTTCATTAATTGCAATGCCTGCTGTCGTATGTGGACAATATATCAATACCGTTCCATTCTGCACACCGCTGTCACGGACAACCTGCTCCACCTCCCGCGTAATATCCTTCATCTCATCCCGTCGGGATGTCGATAAATTCTTCGTATATAACATACTACTTCACTCCTTTGCTCCAAATTATGTCCTCTAGATTGTACCTTAACCATTACATACCAAACAAACCACTCAGATAAAAGGGGATCAAAGAAATCTGGGGATAACAGCGATCGGAAGGTTGTTCTGGCCGTGTAGCAGGCAGTGTAATAAGATATGAATCCATCTCATATGTACGCCGATTTTATTCAATAAAAGCATTGACGATTAGCACTGCAAACTGGTAAAGTATCAGATAAGCAAAAAACCAAGTAGACTAATGGGAATAATATTAAAGTAATAAAATCCAACTTAGGAAAATGGTTGTACCAAAACAGGAAGACTGCCGACCGGACATAGAACCGGAGGCTGGGAGGGAATGCAGCAATGAATACCGTTCTTCGTCACAAGGGATGGACTTGGGGATTCCGCAGTACCGTATTGCTATATTTTATCGTACTCATTGTACTTCCAATCATCGGTGTGTACGTCAATTCCTTCTCTGAAGGATGGAGCAACTTTATCCAAAGCATTATGGACCCAATCGCATGGAAAGCTGTGCTGTTAACGATCCGGCTGGCTGTTATAGCTACGGTGATTAATGTCATTCTGGGAACCATGATTGCCTGGGTGCTGACACGTTATCGCTTTTTTGGGAGGTCATTCCTTAACAGTCTTGTAGATCTTCCTTTTGCATTGCCAACAGCCGTTGGTGGCCTGATGATTATGCTGCTCCTGGGTCCGATCAGTGCCATTGGCAAACTGGCGGAATCCATGGGGTTTGAAATTGTGTTTCACCAGCCTGCGATTGTGATCGCGATGACCTTTGTAACGTTTCCATTTGTCATTCGTGCAGTGCAGCCTTTGCTCGAGGAGATCGATCCTTCGGAGGAAGAGGCATCCTACACGATGGGAGCATCGAAGGCGCGCACATTCAGGCAGGTCATTCTTCCGTCCATGGCTCCGGGCATGATTAGTGGGGGAATGCTCGCATTCTCCAGAGCACTGGCCGAATTCGGGGCTGTTGTACTGGTGGCAGGCAATATTCCGGGAAGAACACTGACGGCTTCCGTATTTATTTACGGAGAGATCGAAAGTGACAATCCAACCGGTGCCGCGGCCGTTTCCGTACTGCTCTTAACGCTCTCCTTCCTGATCCTCTGGCTCATTAATCTGGTACAGATGCGGGGGAGAAGACGATGAGGCGACTATTAATCGGACTGACGTTTGCGGTGTTTATTGTACTGCTGATCATCCCGCTTGGACGTATTGTTATTGGTGCATTTGAAGACGGGGCAGGAGGATTCCTGGATGGGTTGTTGCGCCCTGAGGCGCTTCATGCCTTGATGATGACAGGACTTGTTGTACTTGTTGTCACGCTGTTAAATACATTGTTTGGCGTTATGATGGCCATCTATCTGGTTCGCGCCGGATGGCTGAGTGACCGGGTGAAAGGGCTGCTGAACAGCATTGTGGATCTGCCCTATGCCGTATCACCCGTCATTGGCGGATTGATGATTGTACTACTGCTGGGTCCCAACAGCATTATGGGCGCTTTTTTTGAAGGAATTGGATTCAATGTGGTCTATGCCTTCCCGGGCATGGTCATTGCAACGTTGTTTGTCACGTTTCCACTGATGGTCCGAGAGGTCATGCCTGTCTTGCAGGAGCTTGGATCTCAGCAGGAAGAGGCTGCGTCAACGCTGGGTGCATACGGCTGGAGAACGTTCTGGAGTGTAACCTGGCCTTCCATCCGCTGGGCGGTTGTGTACGGTCTTGTGTTGACGGTGGCCCGTTCGCTTGGGGAATTCGGTGCAGTGCTGGTTGTATCCGGTAACATTATGAACAAAACGCAGACGGCCACAACGCTTGTATATCAGGATGTAGAGAATTTTAACGTAGCTGCCGCAAATGGTGTGGCACTGGTACTGGTTACCTTTTCTGTCGGGCTGCTGCTTATGATGGAATGGGCCAAGAAGCGAAAGGAAGTGCATTGAGATGCATGTGGAAGTCCGTGATCTGAACAAACATTTCGGTGATTTTCATGCGGTAAAAGATGTCTCGTTCGATATTGCCAAAGGCCATCTAATCGGTTTGCTGGGACCCAGCGGAGGTGGGAAAACATCCATTCTGCGTATGCTGGCGGGTCTGGAGAATCCAGGTTCCGGGGAAATTCGTTTTCACGGAAAGGTCGTAAACCATCTGCCTCCGCAGGAGCGGGGAATCGGATTTGTATTTCAGAACTATGCTTTGTTCAAACATATGACGGTATTTGATAATATCGCCTTTGGACTCAAGGTCAAAAAGACCCCCAAAGCACAGATCCGTGATCGGGTCATGGAGCTGGTGGAATTGACAGGGCTGAAAGGTTTCGAACAGCGTTATCCACATCAGTTGTCTGGTGGACAGCGGCAGCGTGTCGCTTTTGCCAGAGCATTGGCCCCTGAGCCCCAGTTGCTGCTGCTGGATGAACCGTTTGCCGCCATTGATGCCAAGATCCGTCAGGAATTGCGTTCGTGGCTGAGAGAACTGATTGAGCGGGTGGGTATCACTTCGATTTTTGTAACCCATGACCAGGATGAAGCGATTGAAGTTGCCGACGAAATTATGATTATCAGCCAAGGGCGGTTGGAGCAGAAGGGCACGCCATGGGATATTTACAAAAATCCAGAGACACCTTTTGTTGCTACATTTATCGGGGAATCCACCGTTGTGGAGGATGCTTCACAGCTCAAGGGTTTCGAACATGCGGTGGAAGGGGAGCGCACCCGTGCGTTGATCCGCCCTGAGTATATCGAGATCGGTTTGAAGAACGAGTTTAGCATGTTGTCTGCTACTGAAAAGGGTACCGTCAAACACCTTCATTTCCGCGGAAGTGAATGGATGGTGGAAGTGGAAGTTGAAGGCCATAAACTCATTACGTATCGTTCCCTGGAGAAAACAACGCTGCAAGTCGGCCAACAGATTCGGGTGCTTGTGCATCGGGCATATCTGTTCAATGATACCCATAGCTGGGTTGTTGAGAACCGATTGAAGGAAGATCCAATGCCGGTCATCATCTAATCAGAAGATTATTTGTTTCAGAATTGTTCTAGAATTTTGGAGAGAGGTGCTGCCCATGCAGACGATGAAGAAGAAATTCAACCCTTTATACGTTGTCCTCATGCTTCTGCTCGTCTGCATGACCGTTGGATGTAGCAAGCAGGAGGATGCGAGCGGACAGAACGGAACTTCGACAGACGACCAATCCAATACATTGGTTATCGGTGCTTACAGTGTAGCCAAAGACGCCGTCGGAGAGTTATTGCCCAAGTTCCAGGCGGAATGGAAAGCCAAGACTGGACAGACGGTTCACTTTCAAGAATCCTATGAAGCCTCAGGGACACAAGCCAGAGCCATTGTTGGTGGATTCGAAGCTGATGTTGCGCTTCTGGCGATGGAAAGTGATATCGACAAGCTGGTCAAAGCTGATCTGGTCAGCTCCAACTGGAAACAGGCACCGAGTGATGGCATGATCACCCGCTCGATTGTTGTTCTGGGTACAAGAGCAGGCAACCCGCTGGGTATTCGCGATTTTGAAGATTTGACCAAGCCGGGGGTTAAGGTGCTTTATCCTAATCCGAAGACGTCAGGCGGAGCACAGTGGGACATTAATGCCATCTATGGTGCAGGGTTGAAGTTATCTGAGGAGGAGCAAGGGAAGAAAGATCCTGCCGTGGCTAAAGCTTTTCTGGAAAAAGTACATGAGAATGTTGAGTCACTGGATAAGAGTGGCCGATCCTCCATGGCGGCATTTGAATATGGCGTGGGTGACGTTATCGTCACGTATGAAAATGAATTGCTTGCCCGGATTGCCAAGGGTGTCAATTATGATATCGTGGTTCCCAAAAACACAATCCTGATTGAGAATCCGGCGGTTGTTGTGGACAAATATGCGGATAAGCATGGCAATCGTGAATTGGCGGAGGCTTTTGTAGCCTATCTGCGAACACCGGAAGCACAGCGCATTTTTGCCAAGCACGGTTTCCGTTCGGTAGATCCTGAGGTGTTTGCAGAGACGAAGTCCTCGTTCCCAACGCCTGAAGGTCTGTTCGATATTAACTACCTCGGCGGATGGGACAAGGTACGCAGTACACTGTATTCCAAACGAGGCGTATGGTACCAGGTGTTGGCCGGGTTGTAAGATCGTACGAGCATCGTCCTGTTATTGAATTTCAGAAGATTAATTGTTATTCAAACCTCCCTTTCACGATAAAAAGTGATATGGAGGTTTTTTGCATTGCTAGGCAATAATGTTATTTCATTTAAACCCGATAGGTTAAGTTGGAAAAAATCGTTGCAATTTGTCGAATCCTTGCCTATACTATCTAACAGAACGTTAAATTACAGCGAGGGGAAATATCATAATGAAATCGAAAAAAATGTGGCTGTCATTGATGCTGGTTCTGGTTGTGGCAATCATGAGTGCATGCGGAAGCAGCGGTGACGGAACAAGTTCTTCGTCTAATACCGCAGAAAATACAGCGACAACGGATGATAGCCAACCGAAAGATGGCGGAAGCATCATCATTGCCGTTCAGGATGATCCTAAAGTGATGAATCCGATCTATGCGGGTGACCGTGTAACGTTGACGATTGATCAATCTTTATATGCTCCACTGTTCAATGTGAATGATGGCAAAAAAACGTATGTGCTCGCAGAGAGCGACAGCTTCTCTGATGATCACCTGACGTATACATTGAAGCTCAAAGACGGCCTGAAATGGCATGACGGCCAGCCTCTTACAGCGGATGATATTGTGTTCACGATGGATAGTATCCTTGATGAGAAACAGCACAGTTCTTCCCGTAGTCAGTATGTTTTTGATGGCAAACCGGTTAAAGTAACCAAGGTCGATGACCTGACGGTAGAATTCAAATTGCCGGAAGTATCTGCTGCTTTTGAAGGAGCATTGGTTTCTTTCTCTCCAATCCCTAAACATATTTTTGAAGGCGAAGCCGATATTGAGAAAAGCGACAAAAACAACAACCCGATCGGTTCCGGTCCGTTCAAGTTCAAGGAATACCGTCCGGGCGAATACGTAACACTGGAACGTTTTGATGATTACTTTGCAGGCAAAGCTCATCTGGATAGCGTGACGTATCGTGTAGCGAAAGATCCAAATGCAGCGAACCTGGCTTTGCAAAACGGCGAGATTCAAATGCGTATGGTTGACACACAGGATTACAACAAATTGAACGACACAGGCAAATTCAACATGCTGACTTACCCGGAAGGTCGCTTGCAATACATGGTGTTCAACCTGAACGTGCCTTCGATGCAAAAGAAAGAAGTTCGTCAAGCCATCGCTTATGCTTTGGATAAAAATGAATTGATCACTGCTTCGTATTCTTCAGCTGACTTTGCTGAACCGGCTCCGTCGATTCTGACACCGGACACGTTGTACCAAACGGACGATGTTGAGAAATACGACTACAACGTGGAAAAAGCAAAACAATTGCTGGCTGATGCAGGCGTAAGCAACCTGAAATTGCGTCTTGCTTACACAAACACCAACAAACCACAAACAAGCCAAGCGCTGTACATTCAGCAAAAACTGAAAGACGTGGGCATTGAAGTAGAATTGCTGCCGATGGATGGAACAGCTTACGGTAACCGCACATTGGATATGAACAACACAGACTTTGAATTGTCCTTTGGTGGATACATTATGGGGTATGAGCCAGATGCTTATAAATCTCTCTTCCTGAGTGATGCGGCATATAACTACTCCCATTACAAAAATGCCGATTTCGATAAACTGTGGAATGAAGCAGCCGTTCAAATTGACGAAACGAAACGTGGCGATTTGTACAAACAAATCCAACAAACTGTAGCAAACGAAATGACGGTATACCCGATTGCCTACACGAAAGCTGTAGTAGCGATTGACAACACTTACGGCGGCGTTGAAGATGCAAATCCGAAACCAGTCGTGATGCTTGAAGATCTGTCCAAACTATTTAAAAAATAATCATATAGAATGAACGTATTGTTTGAACCTTCGAGATTCACAAAGAACGTAGAGGGCAGAAAAAATCTGGAGAAACGACGTGTTCGCCTTTATCACTGGATTTCTTCCTACTATATATGTTCATATATGTTCAACTAAACATTTACACAATAACGGAGAGGACAGAAATAACCTGAAGAAGCAAAGCGTTCGCCTTTATCCCCAGATTTCCCCTTTTTATAAAGGAATCAAAGAAATCTGGGGGTAACAGCGATCGGAAGGTTGTTCTGTCATCGGAGTGCCAGTGTAAATATTCATTAGTTGAACTTATATAGAATAGGAAATCAAGAAATCCGGGGATAACAGTGATCGGAAGATTTTTCTGCCATCGGAGTGGCCGATGTGAATCCTTGGTTCAATCCACATGCGTTCATACTATATAACAAGCCAATAACGCCGGCCGCGAGGCCGGCGTTGATTCGGAGGTGCCCATGTGAACAACTATATTGTTCGAAGGATCGCACAAGCGATCCCTCTTCTTTTTGTAATCTCCATCGTATCGTTCACCTTGATCAAGCTGGCGCCGGGCGATCCGGTGCTTTCCTTTGTTACCCCGAATATGGGGGCAGAAGATGTGGAGCGTATTCGGCAAAACCTCGGTCTTGATCAACCGATGTACGTGCAATATGTCGTATGGCTCAAAAATGTACTGTCTGGTGACCTTGGTTATTCACTGGTGAACCATCGCCCGGTTGCCGAAATGATTATTGAACGATTGCCCGCTACATTTGGATTGATGGGGGCATCGCTATTATTGTCTTTGCTGATTTCTATTCCGCTGAGCATGATTGCGGGTTCGCGTCAGAACAGCCTGTTTGACCGTGGACTCAGCTTAATCTCGTATATCGGGATATCGATTCCTAGCTTCTGGTTCGGTATGATGCTGATCTATTTCTTTGCAGTAGAGCTGCACTGGTTACCAAGCATGGGGATGCGAACGGTGGGTATGGACTCTGCATGGGATATAATCAAACACGGCATTTTGCCATGTACCGTATTGACCTTCATGAACGTATCCGTGTACATGCGGTATATTCGCTCGAATACAATCAGTCAACTGGAAGAGGACTATGTTCAAATCCAGTATGCCTACGGCGCAACCAAAGGAACGGTACTGCTTCGTCATGTACTCAAAAATGTACTGCTGCCTGTAATCACCATTCTCGGTATGTCTTTGCCAGAGCTGATTGCAGGAGCGTTTATTACGGAGTCCGTTTTCTCATGGCCGGGAATGGGATCTCTAGGGATTTCAGCCGTTCACGGCTTGGATTATCCGATTATTATGGGCATTACGATGATGTCCTCTGTGCTGCTGGTCGTCGGAAACCTGGTAGCTGATATCTTATATGGCGTGGTAGATCCACGAATCAAGACAACGGGGTGAGACAAAAATGAATTCAATGCGCTGGCGTAATTTACGGACGCAGTTAAGACAGCAGAAACTGGGCCTTGCGGCTGTCATCATATTGGGCATCTTTGTGCTCGCATCCCTGTTTGCGTTCCTGTCTCCACATGATCCGAATGAAATTGTAGTGATGGAGCGACTTCAACAGCCAAGTGCAGATCACTGGTTTGGTACGGACGATTACGGACGGGATTATTTGGCTCGGGCGTTATACGGAGGACGAGTGTCTCTCGCCGTAGGTTTCCTGTCGATGGCAATCGCCGTTATTATGGGAACACTGGTAGGTACGGTTAGTGGTTATTTTGGCGGATGGGTGGATAATACGTTGATGCGTATTGTTGACGTGCTCATGTCGATTCCATCCTTTTTCCTGATGCTGATCCTGAACGCTTATCTGAAGCCGGGGATCGGTACGATTATTGTCATTATCGGGGTGCTGAGCTGGATGAATATTGCCCGGATTGTCAGGGCTGAGGCGATGTCGGTCAAGCAGCGGGAATACGTACTGTATGCGCGTGTATCGGGTCAAAAGCCTGGCCGGATCATCATGAAGCACATTATTCCCAACATTATTCCAACCATTATTGTCGCAGCAACCATCAACATCGCGAGTGCGATTCTGATGGAATCGTCACTAAGCTTCCTCGGACTGGGTGTTAAACAACCGAACTCTTCTTGGGGCAGCATGTTGAATGATGCACAAGGCTTTATTAGTGAAGCGCCGTATATGGCGATTTTCCCGGGACTGTTTATTTTGCTGACGGTGCTGTCGTTTAACTTCCTGGGGGATGTGTTCCGCGTAGCCTTCGAGCCCAAAGCGAACAAGCGATAGATGATTTTCGACTAAATATAGGTTCGACTAAACATTTTACACGAGAACGGAGAAGACAGAAATAACCTGAAGAAGCGAAGAGTTCGCCTAAAAGCTTTCTGAAAGAAAGCTACATCGGAAGCATACGCTATCACCGGATTTTCCCTTACGAAAAGGGAATCAAAAAAATCTGGGGATAACAGCGATCGGAAGGTTGTTCTGTCTTTGGAGTGGCTAGTGTAAATATTCTTTGGTTGAACTTACACAGCGGGGTGAATACAATGACAGATTTATTATCGGTCAAACAACTGAAAACGTCCTTTGCAACTCGGGAAGGTGAGGTACAGTCCGTCCGGGGTGTGAGTTTTACGTTAAAAGAAGGTGAAGTGGTTGGGCTGGTCGGCGAATCCGGAAGTGGCAAAAGTGTTACCGCCCGTTCGCTGATTCGGCTGATCCAGTCGCCGGGCCGGATTACGGATGGTCAGATTCTGTTCCGTGGAGAGGATCTGCTGACCAAGTCGGACAAGGAGCTGCGCAAAATCCGGGGCAACCGCATCTCGATGATTTTCCAGGACCCGATGACCTCACTTAATCCAGTGGTTCGTGTAGGCAAACAGATGACAGAGGTCATTCGTCGTCACCGGAAAATGGACAAGTCGGCTGCACGCAAGGAAGCGATTGAGTTGCTGCGGCAAGTGGGCATTCCTTCTCCGGAAGAACGGATTGACCAATATCCACACGAGTTCAGCGGAGGCATGAGACAGCGGGTAATGATTGCCATGGCTCTGTCCTGCAAGCCGGAGTTATTGATCGCGGATGAACCGACGACAGCGCTGGATGTGACCATTCAGGCACAGATTTTACAGCTGATGCAGGAACTAAAAGAGTCCACGCAGACATCCATTCTGATGATTACGCATGACCTTGGTGTCGTTGCTCAGGTCTGTACCCGAGTGATTGTGATGTACGGTGGACTTATTATGGAAGAGGGGCCAGTGGAGCGTATTTTCGCTCATCCGCAGCATCCGTATACTCAGGGATTGCTGCGCTCCATTCCGAAGCACGGCGAGGAAGGTGGACGCCAGCGGCTGGCAACCATCGAAGGTACACCGCCCAATCTGCTTCATCCGCCAACCGGATGTCCGTTTATGGAACGTTGCCCACACTCCATGGAAGTATGCAAACAGATGCCTAAGTATACCGAGACTGCACCCGGTCATCGAGCGCTATGCTGGTTGCTGGACGATCAAGGTCGGGAACAACATCAAGTACAAACAGGAGCATCGTCAGAGGAGGTGGAGAAATGAGTACAGGAATCGATCAGCGTGAAGTACTGCTGGACGTGCGTGGTTTGAAAAAACATTTTCCGGTACGTGGTGCTGGCAAAGGCAAAGACGTCGTGAAAGCCGTGGACAACGTCAGTTTTCATATTCACAAGGGAGAAACATTCGGACTGGTCGGTGAATCCGGCTGTGGCAAATCAACGACTGGACGCAGCATCGTAAGACTTTATGATGTGACGGACGGAAGCATTATGTTTGGTGGACAGGACGTTGCAAAGATGAATGAACGCCAGTTGAAGCCATTTCGCAAACGGATGCAGACGATTTTTCAGGACCCCTATTCTTCACTGAATCCGGGTATGAATGTCCTGCAGATTATTAGTGAGCCTATGGAAATTCATAATTATGCTTCCAAGGCAGAGATGAAGGGGCGAGCGCTTGACCTGATGAACCGCGTGGGCCTGAAGCCAGAGCACGCGGAGCGTTATCCACATGAATTCAGTGGAGGGCAGCGTCAGCGGATCAGCATTGCCCGTGCATTGTCGGTGAACCCGGAGTTTATTTTGTGTGATGAGCCGTTGTCCGCCCTGGATGTGTCCGTACAGGCACAGGTGGTCAATATGCTTGAAGATTTGCAGGCAGAGCTGGGACTGACCTATTTGTTCATTGCCCATGATCTGTCCATGGTACGCCACATCTCCAACCGAATCGGTGTGATGTATCGCGGTAAGCTGGTAGAAGTAGCACCAACAGAAGAACTGTACCGTAATCCGGTACATCCGTACACCCAGGCATTGCTGGCAGCAATTCCTGTACCTGATCCAACGGTGCGGAACGTGATGCCGCCGATCTACAGTGGGGATACCGATCCATCCGCTCGGGGACGGGATGAAGAACCGGAGTGGATGGAAGTTTCGCCAGGACACTTTGTATCCGGCTATCGAGACAGGATATAATGGATTAGGAAGTTCAATGGACTAATGATATATAGTGGCAGGAAGGTGTGAGTTGGATGAGCGCTGAGTTTAAGTTGTCCCAAAATACAGCGATTCGGCTGGAACAGGCTCGTAGCAAAGGCATGTCAGATGCAGCTTTGTTGGAAGCGATTCAAGCCAAAGATGTGGCTGCTTTTGATGCCGTGTCTGAGGAGCACTACAGATATGATGATCTTTTCTCCTATGCGGACGAGCATGGCGAGAATCTGGAAGGTGCGGTTAAAGACGGCTACCGGATTACCTTTAACACTCGTGGTGGTCTGGGAATCTACTTGCAAAAGTCCTTCGGATTACAGCCGGAGAAAGACTTCACTGTGGGTGAAGGCATCGTAACCGGGTTGATATTAAAACCGGAGCAGGCAGATGTACTGGCCAAACGCCTTGCATCAAACTGGGTGATTACCGAATCCAAACATGTACCTGAGGGCCAAGAGCTGACGTTGAAGCTGCGGGCTTTGGTATAGTGAAACAACAGACTGTCCCGTTTGCAGTGATTAACTGCGGCGTGATGGTCTTTTTTTTGCAAAAACAGAGGTGGGAGATTACAATTTACATATCATTAATCGGATGGAACACGAATTTGGGATGTATTGCTTCCGGGATAGAGAGGGGACTTTCATAATGAATCAGCTAACATTTCTGGGAACCGGGGATGC
This sequence comes from Paenibacillus sp. E222, assembly GCF_013401555.1. Taxonomy (NCBI): domain Bacteria; kingdom Bacillati; phylum Bacillota; class Bacilli; order Caryophanales; family Paenibacillaceae; genus Paenibacillus; species Paenibacillus sp. E222. Next base: position 6,982,630 of record NZ_CP058552.1, on the reverse strand, counting down.
GATGGGTGTTCCGCGGGTGTATTGTGATTGTGACGTTTGTACAGAAGCCCGAATTACGGGGATCAACCTTCGCAAACGTGCTGCTGTTTTGATTCATAGTGATGGCGAGCACGAACCTTTCATGATTGACTGCGGACCGGACTGGAGATCACAGATGGAAGATCAAGGGATGCGGATGGTGCAGACGCTGCTGATCACTCATGCGCATTTTGATCATATTGGAGGCTTGCCCGAATGGGCAGATGCGTGTCGCTGGTTGGGTGTAAAAGGGCAGTTGTATGCACCACGGGAGGTGATCGCGACCATCCAAAGTCAGTTTCCATGGCTCGGTCGTCATATGAATTTTCTGGAAACGGATGCGGATATCGAGCTCGGTGGATGGAAGGTGCACTCCTGGAAAGTTTGCCACGGTCATAATGGCTATTCGTATGCGTATCGATTGGAGCGTGAAGGATATACCTGGGCATATTGCTCGGATGCCATTGATCTGAAGGCTTCGGAGAAGCAGCCGCTATATGGGCTGGATCTGCTGGTACTCGGAACGAGCTTTGTTCATGAACTTGCGGAATTCTCCACACGCTCGGTGTACGATATGGTTGAGGCGCAGGAGCTGTTGCAGGAATTGAAGCCGGGTCAGACCTATTTTACACATATGTCTCACGACGTGGATGTACGCCAGAATTATGATCTGGATCAGGGGATTACGCTGGCACTTACTGGTCTGAAGGTGAAGCTGGGAGAATAGGACAGCCATGTTAAAAATAAATTCAGAAGAGCGTATCCTTTGCAGGAGGTTCTTCGTTTACATAGTGTAAGGCCATTACAGCAAGTGAATTGAAGCAAGATCAATCAGGAACCAACAAAGGGGGGCCCCAAACATGGCCTTTGTGAAGTCCGTGGATTGCAGAATCAACAGACCACATGATGATAAACAGGTTGAACCCTATAACCATTCCGGTGTTCAAACCGGATATACGTTAGAGCAAACGATTGAAGCTGCGCTTCCGAGCCTGCTGGGCTCGTTGTACGCCTACTGTATGTCATTAACTGGTTCGGTCTGGGAGACGGAGGATCTGGTTCAGGATACATGTGTTAAAGCATTATCCTCTTCAGCTGCCCGAAGAACGGGAATGACAGCGGACATGAACTGGGAAGCCTATCTCATCCGTGTTGCACGCAACACCTGGATTGACGCCATACGGAAGCGTGAGAACTTGGCAAGCAAACTGGAAAGCATGAAGCCATTTATGCAAGAATTTGAGGAAGAAGAGCGATTCGAGGAAGTCGAGTCCGCTGTTCAAATCCTTGTGGATGAACTGCCACCGTGGCAGCGAGCGATATATATGTTACGTGATTTAATGGGATACACGACGGTAGAGACTGCTGAACTGTTGGATACGACGGAAGGGGCGGTCAAAGCTGCCCTGAGTCGTGCCCGCACTGCTCTGGCGAAAGTGAGGCACAGCCTGCATGAAGCGGATGCTGATCAGACCAATCAATTGGAAGAGCATCCGCAAAATAGGGAGGAACTGCGCAGTTATTTGCTGGCGTTCCGCAGCGGTGATACTGCCCGTTTAATTGATCTATGCCTGAGTCAGACCGATGATCCGATGGCTGTGGCGGGAACGATTTTGCAGCAGACTCTGCCGTCTCAATCGATGCAGCCAGTGATGTACAGTTATTCAAGCTCCGGTACGAATTCCATGTCGTATGGGGGAGGATATACGGTTACCATGGTTGCGTAAACCGGGGAGGCAAAATGCATGAACGTGGTACCTTATGTTGTTGAACAGACAGCCCGCGGAGAGCGGAGCTATGATATTTATTCCCGTTTGCTGAAAGATCGGATCATTATGGTATCCGGAGAAATTGAGGATCAGATGGCGAATGCGATCGTGGCCCAGTTGTTGTTTCTGACCGCAGAGGACCCGGAGAAGGATATCCAGATGTATATCAACAGTCCGGGTGGTTCCGTGACTGCCGGATTCTCCATCTTTGACACGATGCAATTCGTGAAGCCTGACATTTCCACGATCTGCACAGGCATGGCAGCCAGCTTCGGTACGATCCTGCTGGTGGGTGGAACAAAAGGGAAACGGCTGGCGCTGCCAAACAGTGAAATTATGATTCACCAGCCGCTTGGCGGAACACGGGGGCAGGCCTCGGATATGCTGATTCATGCCAACCGGATTATCCAGCATCGTCAGCGCCTCAATAAGCTGCTTGCCGATCATACGGGACAGCCGATGGATCGGATTGAAAAGGATACAGACAGAGATTATTTTCTGACCGCTGCGGAAGCCGTCGAGTATGGTCTTGTGGATAAGGTCATATCCAGTACGTAAGAAAAAAAGATACCATACATGCCAAAAAACACGACAAAAGAAAAGCAAGTATAATGAACAGTAAAGTAGCCCGGAAGGTCATTCGACTTTCCGGGCTACTTTGCTGTCTTATCTGTATTGAAAAAAAATTGAATGATTATTGACTCAACCCATGTATAGTGTATATATTATATATATACACTATACATGGGTTGGATTGAAACCAGTGAGGTGAGAGAACATGAACATACTAATATCAAACGCATCAAGCGATCCCATCTACATGCAGATTCTGACCCAGATTAGACAGAGCATTTTAAGCGGGGAACTGGTTGCAGGGGAGAGTCTCCCCTCCATCCGTCAACTTGCGAAGGATCTGCAGGTCAGTGTAATTACAACCAAACGTGTCTATGAAGAACTGGAGAAAGAGAAACTGATTGATTCTGTCGTAGGCAAAGGCTGTTTTGTTTCCGGGGCCAATCATGAGTTTATTCGGGAACAGCGGCTGAAACGAATCGAAGATAAAATGCTCGATGTCCTTCGTGAGAGCAAGGAACTGGGCATGAGTGTTCAAGATGTAGTTAAGCATTTTACGTTGCTAGTTGAGGAGGAAGAAGCATGATGAACGCAATTGAGTTGCGCAACCTATCCAAAACGTACCCCTTATTTAAGCTGGATCAGATCACTTTGGATGTAAAACAAGGTTATATTACCGGACTTATCGGCCCGAACGGGGCGGGGAAAAGCACACTGATCAACTTAATCACCGGCTTGATTCGTCCAGACTCCGGGAGCATCAAAACATTGGGAAAAGAGATGCCTGCTCAGGAAGTTAATGTTAAAGAAGGCATTGGCATTGTTTCAGATGAATGTTTCTATTATGAGCATCTTACGATCCGTGAAATGAAAAGCATGATTGCTCCTTTTTATAAGAAATGGGATGAGAAGCAATTTAACAACTACCTGGAGCAATTCGAATTGTCTCCCAAAAAGAAGATTGAAGAACTGTCCAAAGGCATGAAAATCAAATTTTCACTGGCTATCGCTTTATCTCACGATGCTGAGCTACTCATCATGGATGAGCCTACATCCGGGCTTGATCCTGTGTTTCGGAGAGAACTGCTTGACCTGCTTGCAGATATGATACAGGACGAAACTCGATCTATTATTTTCTCGACTCATATCACGACGGATTTGGAGCGTATAGCAGATTATATTACGTTCATCAATAAAGGAAAGATTGTGTTTAATGAAGCAAAGGATGATGTGCTTGAAAGGTACATAATAGTAAAGGGGGACATGAAGCTGCTTGATGCGGACACGCGAGGACAATTCGTCGGAATCCGTGAGACAGCGGTTGGTTTTGAAGGCTTGGCAGATAACAGGGCGGAAGCAGAACGATTATTTGGCAATTATGCTCTTTTACATAGACCCTCCCTCGAAGACCTTATCTATTTTACGGCCAAGGGGGAACGACATCATGCTTAACTTGCTTCGCAAAGATTATATCGCTTTGAAAAGCTCGCTATGGGCCATCCTTTTTTATTTTGTTGTATTCAGTGTCGCATTTATCCCGACAGTGGAAATGTCGATGTATTTTGTAGGGATATATACTGCTTTCGGTTCGATTATGCTTGCAACTATGATTGATATCAAAAACCATAATCATAAATTTCTTGTCACACTTCCGCTTAGCCGAAGAAACATTGTGCAAGCGAAGTATCTGTCTGCCATTCTCTATACGCTTTTTGGAGTTTTCGCTTCGTCTGGCGCTCACTGGCTGGTTAACTTTCTTTTTCCCGAACTGAACAAGCCGGAATTTTCAGTACTGGACATCCTGATTTCGATTGGAATGGTGCTGGTTTTAATTTCGATCTATATGCCTCTTTTTTACGCCCTTAGTAAAAAGGGAGCGGGAATCATTAATACGGTTTTCATGATCGTTCTTATTATTTTAGCGCAACCTGTTGCCTCGCTCCTATATATGGCAGGCGAGAACGGAATGGGTCGTGCTTCGGTTTATGTTTTTGTTTCAGTTTGCATTCTTCTGTTGTTCATTGTCTCCTATTTTGTAACGGTCCGACTGTTTGCAAGGAAAGATCTATAGGATGAATGAAGAAGGATTTCAATAAAAAAAATTTCTAACTTACTTTGCCAGTCGAGAACAGCAGAACAGCAGCCCAAAAAGTAAAGTCGCCAAATGGCGACTTTTTGTGTTACAGAAGATTTAAAATTTGTGACCTGCCAGACAAGCTGTCGTTAATCTGCAAATGCAGATTTTGCAAACGTATCATCACGTATTTTCAGCCAACGCAATCAGTCTGCTCATGCCTTCCCGGATTTGCTGCTCGTGAGCATAGGAGAAGGAGAGACGCAGCTTGCGACTGGCATTCGCATCGGAAGGATCGAATACCGTTCCCGGCACAAAAGCGACGGAATGCTCCATGCATCGGTGAAGCAAGCGCCCCGTATCTACACCTTCCGGAAGCTCTGCCCAGATATTAAGTCCACCCTCAGGACGAGTCCACGTCCAATTGGTTTGTTGAAGGCATTGTTCCATTACTTCCATCCGCAGTTGAATGGCGGTACGCAGCTTGGACAAGTGCTGGTGCATGCGTGGGGACTGGAAATAACGGAGGAACAGCTTCTGGTTCAGCAGAGGTGATCCGTTATCTGTCAGTGCTTTTACGGCCTGTAATCCTGGCATAAACCGGGGACGGCACATAATTGCGGCAATTCGCAGACCCGGCACGACATATTTGCTATAGCTGCGAATATAGAGTGTATGCCCTGTAGTATCGTATGTGAAGATCGGCGCAGGAGGTTTTTCCTTGAAATAGATATCATAGGTGCTGTCGTCTTCCACCAGGAAACATCCGTACTGTTCCGCCAGTTCAGGCAGTTGTTTGCGCTGCTCGGTCGGAATATTGATGCCCGTAGGATTTTGGAAGGTTGGCGTCATATAAAATACTCTTGGCTTTTCCTGCTTCATCAGGCGTTCAATCTGTTCCAGATCGTAGCCGTCACGATGAATATCCGTAAAAATCAACTTGGCACCCTGTTTGCGAAAAATTTCCATCGCAGGGCCGTACGTTGGCCTCTCCATGAGCACACGGTCACCGGGTCTGACGAGACTGCGGGAGATCACATCAATGGCCTGCTGTGCACCAGAAGTGATCAGCACTTCATCAGACGAGATGTAGAAACGTTCCCTCGTCGTCAGATGGCTTGCCAAGGCACTACGCAGCTCCAGATCTCCTTGAATCGTGGAATACGTCCCAAGCAGACGGGGATATAAATCCAGCAAATCCCGCATCAGTTCTCCCCAATAGCGGTTGGGCAGCAGGGCGGGGTCAATCAATGATTTGGAAAATTGGTATTCCGCCTCAAGGGATTGCACGCGGGCAAGTGAATCCCAATGCAGCCAGGCAGACACGGCCGGGTCATCGGCCTGATCTGTCACGGGAGAAGGGTCAGCAGGACTGACATAATAACCGGACTTATCCTTGACGTAAACGTTCCCCCGTTCTTTTAATTCCTGATATGCCTTAAAAACAGTGAGGCGATGTACACCGAGCAGCTCGGACAGGCTCCGCACGGACGGCAGCTTCTCATGCTCTTTCCACTCTCCGGCTTCGATCCGTACAACCAGATAATGTACCACTTGCTCATATAGTTTCAGGCTGTTATCTGTCATCAACATGGTTTTACCCACCCGGCTCACGCTCCTTTTGAACTCCATTGTAACAGCAAACGGGAACTAACTGTTCTGTTTTATTCATTCTGTTCTGTAGACAGTGCTATATGATGGAGAACAGATGAAGGAGGGGCTAGCATGGTTGCAGTAGCATTTACCGTAATGTGTCTTATTTTTGGAACAACGTTTCTAGCGATTAAAATTGGCGTGGAGGCAGGCATGCCGCCTTTTCTATCGGCCGGACTGCGCTTTATCATTGCAGGTGCTCTAATGTTTGCATGGATGTGGATGAAAGGGAAAGTGAACCTGTCTTTATTATGGCGTAAAGAGATGCTCTTGACCGGGGCCGGATTGACGTTCGGGACCTTTGCGGCCTTATATTGGGCTGAACAATATGTGAGCTCGGGTGTTGGTGCAATTCTGTCAGCAACAGGTCCACTGATGATTATGGTGATGCAGACAGCGTTGTTGCGTCAAAAAACGTCTGCACGCATGATTGCGGGCTGCCTGATCGGTTTTGCAGGGGTTATCCTTGTTGTATTGCCGGGTGTATCGATTGGTGGTAACTCCCTGTGGCTATGGGGCTGTATTGCGGTATTGGTTGGTGAAGTCTGTTATTCGGCAGGGGCGTTGTACTCCAAAAAAGTCATTAATCAGTTTAAGGAGGCTAATCCGGTAGCAATCAATGCGGTGCAAATGATGTACGGAGGGTTGCTGTTATCTGCGCTTTCGGCGGTGACGGAATCGTGGAGCACAACTGGACTGGATTGGATGCCCGCAATATCATCTCTGATCTATCTGACGGTCATCGGTTCGATGGTGGGGCACAGCTTGTTCTACTGGATCATGTCTCGTACCAACCCGTTATTCCCGGCGACCTGGTTATACATTTCCCCTCCGATTGCGGTTGGGCTTGGGGCGGTTCTCTACAATGAGCATGTAAGCTGGATTACCTGGTTGGGCGTTGCGCTGATCGTTTCAGGTTTACTGGCGATGAATGAGAAGGTGATGGGGTGGCTTGGTAAAAGAAGTCGTTCTAATCGGATGGTTCAAGCATCCAAACCTGTGGTAAAATAGGCGAAGCGTAATTCAGCGCAGGAATGGGCGAAGACCATACTGAACAGGCAGAGACTTGGGGCGATATTACTGTTTGCAGGCATTATACTGTATGGTGCTATTCATATTGCGATCGTTATATACATCCCAACCGTAGCAGTCTGGTCTCTTATACGTGGGGACGTTATTTTGAAGCTGTTTCGGAGACTCGTGGCTGGATTGGTTCTGCGATCCTTTTATTAAATATCTCAGGCTACGTCATCGCAAGATGTCGTAATCTGGGATTTTTTCGTTCAGGCTAGGTAAAGAGTGTGAATGAGATAGGTAATAAAGAAAATGAAAAGCGGGAAGCGTTAGCAGGACAGCCAAACCAATGAAAGGCGGTACCAGCCAAAATACGAATCTCCAAGACAGGTTCTCTGCTAGTGATCCGGCAAGATAGAGGCTGATTAAATGCAGGCAATATATGTGCCCCGGCAAACAACCGAGTCATTTTCGTCTAAGTCGATCGGAATACCCAAAGTAATGCTGTAATAAACGCTTACGCGTTATTTGTTTTGTAAACTTTTAAGGTATTGATTTCCCTTTTTAACTGTAAAAATTAAAATGTTCCTGCTGCCAATATTGCTTTGCGAATTGCTTGCTCCTTAATTCTTTTTGCTTGATCTGGCCCCTCACTGATCCCTTCAATAAAAATAGCCTGAACGTCGTCAATCCCCTGTAATTTCATAACAGAATGGATATAACTGTGACTGTATTCAACATTTTCAAACGTTCCGTGTGAAAGAACTGTTCCTGAAGCTTGAATGTGCATTACTTTTTTCCCTTGCTGAGTTCCAATCAGTCCGGACAAACCGCGGAGCCCATTGTCTGCTCGCTTAATAGTTCCACCTATAATCGTAACTGCATCAATGTAGTCTTTCAGTACAGAAGGAAAAGAGTAATTCCATACAGGGTTTACTATAATAATTTTATCCGCATCCATGAACTGTTCCAGTATCTCACGCATCCGTACTGCTTTTTGTTTGGTCTCTTCGTTTAATGCTTCAAAAGTTGGTCCACTTAGTGGTTGTCCCCAATGGCTTAGAATATCAGCATCAATTCTCGGAAGATCCATGCGGTATAGATCCAAATGTATTACTTCATCCCCAGGGTTAAGCGCCCGGTAGGTTTTAATAAACTGTTTGCCGACCGATAAACTGTAGGTATCCTCTTTCATAGGATGTGCAGTAATGTACAGTACAGTTGCCATAAAAGATCCACTCCTTGATTTTGATAGTATTAAATGAAGACACGATGTTAGTGACCAAGCGTATTGATTCATACGAGACACAGGCAACAAAATATAATAAACGTTTAACTTGATTTGCTGTAAATATTAGAATCTCTATTACATCATTCAGCCGATCTCGATGGAGCACCTTAAAATCAGGATCAGAAACCCGAAGTCTCATTCAAGACCTGGGTTTCTGATCAATCTGAGTAGCCTTTAAGACTACTCTTTATTTACTAACATTAAACCAACCTGGCATTGCTTGAATTACATTCCAAAGTTTTTCTGGAATAGTAAGCTGGTCGAATTTCGAAACGTTCAATTCAGAATCTATCTCGGCTTCACGTCCATTTGCGACCTTTTCAACCCAGTTAGGATCCATAATTAACGCATGCCCAATGGCGACTAGCGGCAATCCTAATTCCGCAGCTTGAAGAGCATCATCCGGTGTTAGTATTGAACCAGCAGCCATCACAGGTACCTTACCGTTTGCTCTTTCAATAATTAATTCAAGCCGTGTTTTTTCATCTTGACTATCTACTGGTTTTGAAGAAACATTATCTAATGAAGCATGAATATAATCTAGATCCTGTTCAACAAGGAAATCAATTAATTCATACGTGTCTTTCATACGTAATCCGTCCACTTTGTGGGATTCTTCAGGGGAAAGGCGGAAACCAATCATAAATGGTTTTGCAGCATGTTTTTCAATGACATTTTTGATTTCGTTAATAATCGCCAATGGAAAACGCAAGCGATTTTCAAGTGATCCTCCCCATTGGTCCGTCCGTTGATTTGTCGCTGGCGACCAAAAATTCTGAATTAAAAATCCATGTGCGCCATGAATTTCGACGCCATCAAATCCGGCTTCAATCGCTCGTCTTGTTGTATCTCCAAAAGCACGTACAATCGACAAAATCTCCTCATGTGATAGTTCTCTTGTTTCTGGAGTTGAACCTAAATTAGTAATTTCGGGTTGCAATGCACTCGCACTAACTGCATCCAATTCGGGCAAAGCTTTATTGCCAGCATGAAAAATCTGTAGGATCGCAGGAGAGCCTCCACTTTTGGCTGCTTCAGCTAGTTTTCGTAAACTTGGAGTAAATTCATCATTGTATCCGGCGAATTCATTCGTAAAACCCTGTCCATTCGGTGTGACATGAGTACACCCTGTAATGACGAGTCCTACTCCATTCACTCTTTGTTTGTAATACTTTACTTCGTCATCCGAAATGGTAAGATCGTCATTACTTGACCAGGTTGTCATAGGTGCCATAACAATTCTATTCTTCATTGTTATTCCACTTCTGAATGTGAAGGATTCAAATAACCTATTATATTTTTGATTCATTTCTTATAACCTCGCTATCATATTTTCTTTTCTATTTCAGTGTAATTGGTTACTGTTACGTTAAGTAAAGGACTTATTTTTATATGATTATATACAGAATTGTTGTGTTGTCATTCTCTTTATGATATATATTTAGTTACAGTAACTGTAACTAAAGGTGGGACGAATAGATGTTGTATTCAATGACATATGTAGTGGAGAATTTAAATGTATCTGCAAAGACACTTCGATTTTATGAAGAGCAGGGGATATTGCCGAATATATCTCGTGACGAAAAAGGTCGTAGAGTGTATAACCAACAACAAATAGATTGGATTTCTTTTATTCGTTGTCTCAAAGAGACAGGGATGCCTCTTTCAAAAATCAAGGATTACAAGGAATTGTATGAATTGGGAAATAGCACTTATTTGCAAAGAGAAGAAATGTTGATGCAGCATAAATTGGAAGTTCAGAAGAAAATTGAGGAAAGTCAAAGACACTTGGAAGAAATAAACTATAAACTAGCCATGTATGAACTTCAGAAAGAAGAAGTTATGAAAAACCCCAACTATAACTTTAAATGTCACGGTCACGGCCTGGAGATTAAGACGGTGAATTAATGTGCTTAACTCAACTTTCGGTGCGACCAAGCCTAGTTGTGAAGATCGATTCTATGAGGCATTAATCAAGCTGATGGCCAAATTCGAGCTGCAAATCGCAGAAGAGAAGACGAAAATTTGGAGTTTGGACTTTTCGCCAAAGAATATCGGAAAGCTTTAATTGGGCGGCCGATAGAATAGCGAGCCACTCGTATTTCTTGGAGTGATGGCAAGATACAGCAGTTCGGAAACCAACGGTAGGGCAGAACACAGTGCCTCTTTCCAGCGTTTGTAGCCACAGGAAGGAGCGTTTGTCGATTCCAGATGTATGCCGGTGAGAACAAGAAAGTAAGCTGTATGCGAAGGAACATACATAGTCAAAGCTAAAAGAACAGCCCTGCACAGCGAGCTATCGCTGACAGGGCTGTTTTTTTGTATTGTCCATAATACATGTATAAAAGTAAAATGCTTTGCTGAAATTCTTACTCCGCGTTCAGCACAAACTTCTCAATAACCTGCTTCACGCCGTCTTCGTTATTGCTCGCGGTAATGTAATCTGCCAGCTCTTTCAGAGCAGGGATCGCATTCCCCATCGCTACACCCAAACCAGCGACTTCCAGCATTTCATGGTCATTCCAGGAATCCCCGATGGCAATGCATTCGCTCAATTGGTGACCGAAGTGATCTGCCAGGAAGGTGAGCGCATGGCCTTTCGTTCCCTCGCGGTGCATGATCTCAAGGAAGTATGGCTTGGACTTGGTAATGTGTACTTCAGGTCCGAGCAGTTCGCGCAGGGCAATGGCAACCTCATCGAGGTAATCTGGCTCATCAATGATGAGCAGTTTCGGTGTTTTTTGCTCAATCACTTTGATGAAATCTGGTTCGATGTGGTACTGAGTACCATTCAGTTTAGCGTAGTCACGCAGCTTGTCGTTTTCTTCACGGGCATACAGCTTGTCGTCAATGTACGTTTGCAGATGCAGATTATGCTCCAGGCAGTAGTCGTACAATTTGCGGGAAGCGTCCTGTGGAACGTAGCGCTCGTAGAGTACTTTTTCGTCCAGCAAGTTTTTCACCAAAGCGCCTTGATACGTAATGATGGGCACGTTCAGCTTCGTTTGACGAGCGAGTGCTTGGGCAGAAGCATAAGCACGTCCGGTTGCCAGTGTTACAACGACACCATGAGCAACCGCTTGTTCCAGGGCAGTCTGTGTTGCAGGCGTTACTTCCTTGTTATCGTTGATCAGTGTGTCGTCAATGTCAATTGCGATTAATTTGTAGGTCATCTGTGTTTCTCTCCTTTTTTATCTGTATCTATTTAATTGAACTAAATAAACTCACACAAGCACTACGATGACAGAATAACCTTCCAATCACTGTTATCCCCAGATTTTTTGATCCCTCTTATAAGGGGGAAATCCGGTGATAAAGGTGAACGCTTCGCTTTTACAGGTTTTTTCTGTCCTCTCCGTTTCAGTGATCATAGTTAGTTCAAAACATCTATATACATCTAAATTGCTTACTCTTCCAGGAAGATGAGGCCAATAAAGTCCTCCAGCTCCAGGTTACCGAAGTAATGTTTTACATCCAGACCCTCAAGTGCAGTACGCATCTCAGATTCCTCGTAACGCTTGCCACGCAGCATATCTTCGATATCCGCTACATCACCTACGCCGAAGAAATCACCAAAGATTTTGATATCTTCAATCCGTCCATCCTTGATATTCATGCGCAGATCGATGATGCCGACAGGGAATTTACGTGTATGCTTCACATTGCTTTCCGGGGAAAGCCCGTAGTTCCAGTCCCAATTGTTATAACGCTCAGCAGAGATTTCGTTGATCTTGTCCCAGTCTTTCTCTGTGAGTTCATATTGAGGAACATCTTGTGGCTCCATGCGGAAAATGTGACGCAGCAGCTCGTCCCGGAATTGTTCAATGGTCAAATTGCTGTCGATTAGATCACGAATATTCGCTACACGACTGCGTACGGATTTGGTGCTCTTGGATTTGAACTTCTCCGGATTCACATTGAGTGAAGCCTGGACGTGTTCGAGGTTCAAATTAAACATCAATGTGCCGTGACTGAACATGCGGCCACGCGTAGAGAATTGGGCATTGCCCGAAATTTTCTTCTCTCCGACTTGCAGATCGTTGCGTCCCGTCAGTTCGGCATTGACCCCAAGCTCTTGCAGGGCTTCCACCACAGGTTGCGTGAATTTGCGGAAGTTATGGAAGGATTGTCCGTCATCCTTGGTAATAAAACTGAAATTGAGGTTGCCCAGATCGTGATAAACGGCTCCGCCTCCCGAAAGACGACGTACGACTTGCACACCGTTATCCTGAACATACTCAATGTTGATCTCTTCAATGGTGTTCTGGTGTTTTCCGATAATAATGGACGGGCGGTTGATGTAAAACAGCAAGTAACTGTCATCCATCGGCAGATGCTTCAGAATGTATTCCTCAATGGCGAGGTTTACAGAAGGATCTGTAATGCCCTGGTTATCAACAAACAGCATGGTCATTCCTCCATTAATGTATGTGAGGGATGTATATCCCTTATATAGTGATGCTTTGCGGAATCGAAATTCCTTCTCTATTGTAAACGAATTGTCGAAAGGACACAAAGAAATTGAAGCCGCAAAGGGCTTAAATAGCCAAAACAGGATTGACCCCTGCCTGCCACGACATCCATAATAAAAAGGACATGCAGAAAGGATGACGGATAGGATGACCGGTTTAATTGAAGTTTTTGGACATGGCGGTGATGTGGAGACGGCCGCTGTACGTTTTGGAGGGAATCCTGCGGATTTCCTCGATTTTAGCGCAAATATTAATCCTCTGGGTCCACCTCGGGAAGTGCTGGAGTCTCTGAAACAAGGATTACATACGGTACTTCGTTACCCTGATCCGGGCCATCGGGCGTTCAAAATGTTGCTTAGTGACCGACTGGGTTTAACCCCGGATCACATATCTGTTGGCAATGGGGCGGCGGAAAATATGGCTCTAATCTTAATTGGACTCGCGCCGCGCAGAGTCGGTACGGTAGAGCCCGGTTTTTCAGAGTACAGTGCTTTGTCCAGACAATTTGGAGCAGAAGTCCACCATGTTCAAGGACGGGAAGAACTGGACTGGCGAGCAGAACCGGAAGATATTGAGAAGCTGATAGAGCGGGTGGACCTGCTTTTCCTTGGACAGCCCAACAACCCCAATGGGGTACAGTATCCGGTCGAAGTTCTGCAACGGCTTGCTCGTAAAGCAGAGACAACAGGCACAATATTGGTTGTCGATGAGGCATTTATCGATTTTATTCCTGAATCACAGCGTCAATCGCTTGCATCCAGATTGAAAGAGTATCCGCAAGTGATCATCATTCGTTCGATGACCAAGTTTTATGCGATTCCAGGCCTGCGTCTGGGTTATGCGATGGGGCGTCCTGAACTGATTCGCGCCATGACAGAGAAACAGGTCACCTGGAGTGTGAACGGGCTTGCACTGATCGCAGGAGAAGCCTGTCTGCGCAGTGGGGAAAATTTTGAACAGGAGACATTGGCACTGGTGTCACACGAACGAAAGAGATTAACGGAAGGTCTGGAAGCGTTGGGGTGTGAGGTTACACGAGGGGAAGCAAATTTTATATTGGCAGCTCTTCCAGAACCGTGGACAGCGTCATCCATGCAGGCTGCTCTCGGAGAACGGGGAATACTGATCCGAAGCTGCGCGATGTATCCCGGACTTGGGGAACGACATGTACGTTTTGCGGTCAAGGACGCGGAGGCTAATGGACGTTTGCTGGAAACAATAGGAAATGTAATTACGCCTAATCCGACAACCGGGTTAGAGGCAGGGGGACAAAGCGATGGCACTGCCATTCTATAATTATTACTCCCATGTACAAAAGGACCAGAACGAATACAGATCTTCTGTATGGCCGGGATTATACGTCTCTGCACATGAACGGCATATTAAAGCGTCCAGTCCCTCTGTTGTAACAGCACTTTCCAGTGCTGTGTATGGGGGCGGCATGATTGAACTGGATCGTATATTCAACATCTATGTGGACAGACATTATCGCTGTGACGATCCACCACGTGATATTGCCGAGCTGTTGAGTGAATGGCAGGAGCAGCAGGAACAATGTGCCGGTCTTCTGACTGCCGTTCGATTGGAGCACACAGCGATCCAGGAATACGAAAGTGATGAATTCGGTTTGCTTTGCTGCACTACAGCAGGGGTATCGAATGCTGCACGGGCAGGTTCTGCAAGAACCGTGTTCGATGCTGCGGGGAATGAGATGAGCAATGGGACGGTGTCCCAGAAAATTGGGAAAGTTTCGTCTTCAACCTATACTCCCGGTACGATCAATATCATGTTGTGGATGAATGGGTGTATGACTGCTGGAGCGATGGTGAATGCCATTCAGACTGCGGTAGAGGCGAAAGCCGCTGCGTTAGCTGATTTCGGTGTGATGGATTCAGAGAATGGTCTGCCTGCAACCGGAACAACAACGGATGCCATCGTACTCGCGGTCAGCCAGGCTGGAGTAGATAAACCGCTCATCAGTTACGCAGGGACGGCTACGGTCATGGGTGCAGCGATCGGCAGGCTGGTGTATGACACAATAATGGAAAGCCTGCAAGCCGCGCAGGAGTGGAAAGAGAGGAATAAATAGCAATGACATCTCTGCTGCATCAATGGGCTTCCTGGCCGATCTGGACGGGAATGGCTGGAGCCTGGATTATTGTAGGAGCATACATACTCGATCGCTGCATCGGTGATCCGCGCTGGATTCCCCATCCGGTGATTGGCATGGGAAAGGCCATCTCTGCACTGGAGCGAGCGATAAGGTCGCGGGTGGATTCGAAACAGGCACTCCAAAGAGCTGGCGTTTTATTTCCACTTTTGATTGCAGGCGGTTCTTTTGCACTGACTTGGGGATTAATCTATGTGCTGGGTCTTATTCATCCCGTTGTTGCAGTTGTGGCAGAAGTGGTGCTGATCGCAACCACCATTGCCTCGAAAGGTTTGAAGGATGCAGGTATGGAAGTTTACCGCCATTTAAGTCAACAGGATTGGCCTGCGGCGAGACGTTCACTGGGTATGATTGTAGGACGTGATACGGCTCATCTGGATGAACCGGAGATTGTGAGGGGAACGGTGGAGACTGTGGCGGAAAATATCGTGGATGCAATCGTCTCTCCACTGTTCTATGCCCTGATTGGTGGTGCACCACTTGCCATGGCCTATCGGGCGGTGAATACACTGGACTCCATGGTGGGTTATAAAAATGAAAAATATCTGCATCTCGGCTGGGCGTCTGCCCGTCTGGATGATTGGGCCAACTGGATTCCCGCGCGTCTTACTGCCTTGCTGTTAATTATGGGAGCCTGGTTCATGAAGTTGGATGCCAGAGGGGCAGCACGCATGGTGTCCCGGGATGCACGACTGCACCCAAGCCCGAATAGCGGTTTTCCCGAGTCAGCGGTGGCCGGAGCGCTGGGTATAAGACTTGGTGGACATAACGTATATCACGGCGTGGCTTCATTTCGCGCATATATGGGCGATCCTACAAGACGGATGGAAGCAGAAGATATTGTACGAACAACACGGCTTATGTTCTGGTCGGCAGGTTCTTTTGTTATATTATGTTGGTTGCTCACCTTAGGGATATGGTCTGCTGGAGGTACACTGTTATGGTAATAGAAGCTGGACATGGCGGCATGCAAAGCTGTGAGATTATTTTGATACGTCATGGTACAACGGTGTGGAACTTGGAAAAAAGATATCTTGGGTATTCCGACATCGGACTGCTGCCTGAAGCAGAGCAGGAGCTATCTTCGCTGCGCGAAGAGTTCAGCAATATCACATGCGAAGCTCTGTATTGCAGTGATCTGCTGCGTTGTCAGCAGACACTTACACACATTGCATCGCCCCAAATGGGAAAGGCCAAGCTTGATCCCCGACTAAGGGAGATCAACTTTGGTCAGTGGGAGGGGTTGACCTATGATCAGCTCAAGGACAATCCGCAGTACCGAGACTGGATTGATGCGCCGCAGGAGGTAACGCCACCGGGTGGCGAGCCTTGGACAGCATTTGCCGCGCGGATTGATTCATTTCTGGAAGAGAGTCTGATGTCCTTTTCACCAATACTGCACTCTCGCAGCATAAACGTGCCAAAGGTAGCCGTAATTACGCATGGCGGTGTTATTCGTTATATGGTATCACGTCTCATTCCAGATCAAGGATTTTGGGATACGCAGGTAATACCAGGACAAGCGATCAAAATCCGGCTGGATGGCGATGGGGAGAGCTGGGTTGGAACCAGATTGACTTTTCCGTAAATCGGGTTGTAAGGATGTACAATATAACCTATAATCACAACAGAAGTGTGACTTAGCAAGTGCATCATCGATGGAGGCGCAACAAGCTCTACCAAGGATGCACGATGCTCACTTGAATGGTTAAACAATATTAGCGACCAAGGGTCCCGCGTGCATGCAGAATGTTTCATGCTTTTATATGAGGCGATGAACGGCATACGGGTGAAATAGGGAAGCCGGTGTAAATCCGGCACGGTCCCGCCACTGTAAATCAGGATGAATTCCTGTAAGTCAGGTTACCTGCCCTGGACGTATAAACCGGTGTTCCTTCGAGGAAAGGACAGCGTTTCGGGCAGTTCTCTGTGCATAAACAGCGCCAAGCTGACCATGCGCAGATCGCCACATGCGAGACGTCATCCCTGATTCTGACCAAGGATTGGGGATTTTATTTTTTCGGAACACAAATTCAAGCGGAATTGGGACAGGAGCACTACTCACTAGAATGGATAGAGAAGGGGAGAATGAACACAATGAATTTCAAGACATGGAAAGGCGTAGCGTCACTGCTGAGCGCAGCGATGCTGGCACTGACGTTGGCCGGTTGTGGTACAACAACAACGAACGAGGGTACAGGAACCTCACAACCTGCACAGGAGCAATCCCAGGAACAGGCGCAGACAGATCTCAAAACACAATATCCACTCACGGTTACAGATGCTACGGGTGAATCGTTTACCTTTGACAAAGCACCAGCCAAAATCGTATCCGTATCTCCGGCTGAAACGGAATCCCTGTTCGCACTCGGATTGGACGAGCAGATCGTAGGGGTATCCGACTATGACGATTATCCGGAAGCAGCAACAACAAAACCGAAAATGGGCGGAGTATCCAAGCCTAATGAAGAGTCGATCATTGCGGCTGAAGCAGATATCGTATTTACAGGTATCTCAATGAGCAAAGAGTCGGTGAAGAAACTGCGTGATCTGGGCATTACGATTTTCAAAACAGATCCTAAATCAGTGGATGATGTAATAAACAACATTGAAACTTTTGGTAAAATCACGGATCATCAGGAAAAAGCACAGGAGATCATCACCCAGATGAAAAAAGATGTGGCTGATGTAACTGAAGCTGTGAAGGCAGTTAAACCGGAAGAGAAGAAAAAAGTATATGTTGAATTCTCCCCAGGTTGGACTGTGGGTAAAGGTGAATTCATGGATGAATTGATTACACTGGCCGGAGGTAACAACGTAGCTTCCGACTTGACTGGCTGGAACCAGATTAATGAAGAGAACATTATTGCTTCTAATCCGGACGTCATTCTGTATGCGAACGATGTAGTGGAAGATAACAAAACATTGGATCAAATCATCAAAGCACGCAGCGGATGGGATCAAATCACGGCTGTGAAGAACGATGCAGTCATCGGTCTGGATGCCAACCTGTTGAGCCGTCCGGGACCACGGGTAACCCAAGGTCTGAAAGAAGTAGCCAAAGCGATCTACCCTGATCTGTTCAAATGAGTAAAAAGCTGGCAGTGTACGGAACGGCCGGAATTGTGCTGCTTGTGTTAACCGTGCTCATCTGCACGGGCATCGGTTCGGTTGCCCTGCCTGCCTTGGACATTGCGGGCATCTTGCTTCATCGCATTCCCTGGCTGGGCGACTGGATTGTTCCTGACTGGAATACAGCAGCAGAACAGATCATATGGAAGGTCAGATTCCCACGTGTACTGCTTGCCGTGCTTGTAGGTGCATCGCTGGCGATTGCCGGAACTGGATTCCAGGGGGTTCTTCGTAACCCTCTGGCTGATCCGTTTACCCTGGGCGTATCGTCCGGTGCATCGGTAGGTGCGGCTTTTCTGATTTTTTTCGGATTGCAGTATGCACTGATTGGGATCTGGACTCTGCCACTGGTCGCGTTTCTGACGGGAGTAGTCACATTGTGGTTTGTGCTGGCCCTCGCTCGTGAGGGACGCAAAATACCTACACACAGCCTGATTCTGGCTGGCGTCGTCATGCAAAGTTTCCTGGGAGCAGTCGTCTCCTTCCTGTCGACCATGTCGAAGCAGACAATCAATGAAATTATATACTGGACGATGGGAAGTCTGGCACTGCGTGGGTGGTCGTATACGGCCATCCTTTTCCCGTATTTTGTGCTGGGGCTGATTTTCCTCTGGAGCCGTGCGCGTTCGTTGAATGTGCTTGCCTTGGGGGAACGACAAGCTGCTCATATCGGGGTTAAGGTGGATGGATTGAAGCTGTCGGTGTTAGCTGTGGGTACGCTGCTTACGGCAGGCGCTGTCTCCGTATCGGGCGTGATTGGCTTCGTCGGATTGGTCATTCCGCATATTCTTCGGCTCATTGTGGGACCTGATTATCGCTTGCTGGTGCCTTTGTCCGCGATTGGGGGAGCCATCTTCATGGTCTGGGCAGACACGATTGCACGCTCATTGCTGGCCCCAACCGAAATTCCGCTGGGTGTAGTTACAGCTTTTGTTGGAGCGCCATTTTTTGCGTATCTGCTGCATCGGAACAAAAAGCTGCGGAAGGGGATGATGCCATGAGTACATTCATGAAAACAGACCCTACCGAGAGTCGGCCGATGATTGAAGTCACGAAAGCTGATAAAATGTATGGTAACCATCGGGCTCTGCATGCGGTGGACTGGAAAGTAAAAGCAGGTGAATGGTGGGGCGTTGTTGGTCCAAACGGCAGTGGAAAATCGACCCTGCTTCAGCTACTTGCCGGAACCGAACAGCCGAACGCTGGCAGCATACAGATTGATGGTCGCGACATTTCCTCATACACCCGTAAAGATCTGTCGCGCATGATTGCAGTCTTGCAGCAGGATGGACTACCGGCCATCTCTTATCCCGTAAGGGATGTTGTCGAGATGGGACGTTATCCTTACCAGAACTGGCTTGGCGAAGAACCGTCGGATGGAGCAGCGATAGTTGATAAGGTGTTAGAGGAGTTGGGTCTGAGTGACATGGCCGAACGACCTTTGGATGCACTGAGTGGCGGTCAACGGCAGCGGGTTGCGCTTGCCAAAGTCATGGCTCAGGAACCCAGGCTATTATTGCTGGACGAGCCAACCACCTTTCTCGATATCAAATATCAATTGCAATTCATGGAGTTATTATCGGCGTGGCGTCAAAAAACTCATATTACGATTGTGGCGGTGCTGCATGATTTGAACCTGGCCGCGCAATTTTGTGATCATATTCTGGCGCTGCGTGAAGGGACTTGTGTAGGCAGTGGCACACCCCATTCGCTGATGACGGAAGAGAACATTCGGGAGATCTTCCGGGTGAGTCCGGCCATGGTGAATCATCCGGACAATGGATTGCCACAGCTGTTGCTAAGACGAGAGAAGAAATGAATGAATCGGGGGAGACCCCATATTTTGATAAAGGAAGTGCTGGCTGCATGAATAATGAACAGGTGTTGGAACAGTTAATGGGTCGGATCGTGGGTCCACATGAGGCAGTTGCAGCTGAGGCCTCCGCACATGTGGATGCATTGACCAAGCCACCCGGCAGTCTGGGCAAGCTTGAACAGCTGGTTATTCGTCTGGCGGGGATCACCGGTGAGACTCGGCCTTGCTTTGATCGAAGAGCTGTTATCGTTATGGCTGCGGATCATGGGGTGGTTGAAGAAGGGATTAGTGCTTTTCCTGCTGAGGTAACGCCGCAGATGGTCCTGAATTTCCTAACAGGGGGAGCGGCTGTCAATGTGCTTGCACGCCACGCTGGAGCTCATGTGATCTGTGTGGATATCGGCGTGAATGCCGATCTGGATCATCCGGACCTGGTCTCCCGCAAAGTCCGCAAAGGAACAGCCAACATGGCGAAGGGTGCTGCAATGACCCGGGATGAAGCTATTCAGGCCATTCTTGCAGGAGCTGAAGTGGTTTCCACCGAGGTAGCGAAGGGAACGCAGTTGTTTGTGACCGGAGAGATGGGGATCGGCAATACAACCGCTAGCGCAGCGGTGATGTGTGCATTAACCGGAACAGCACCTGCTTCAGCGGTTGGTCGGGGAACAGGTGTGGATGATGCCGGATTGCAGCGCAAAGCCGCAGTGGTCAGCCAAGCCCTCAGCGTAAATGCTCCGGATGCAGACGATGCACTCGATGTACTGTGCAAAGTGGGCGGACTGGAGATTGCCGGACTGACAGGCGTGATTCTCGCTGCTGCTGCAAACGGATGCCCTGTGGTCGTGGATGGATTTATCTCCAGTGCCGCCGCGTTGATTGCGAGTCAGCTTGCTCCGCTCAGTACAGAATACATGATTGCTTCCCACACATCGCATGAAAGCGGACATGCAGCGTTGCTGCGTGAGCTGGGTCTGAAGCCTATGCTCGATCTGGACATGCGACTGGGTGAAGGCACCGGAGGCGTGCTCAGTCTTCATCTAATTGATGCGTCATGTCGCATTCTGAATGAGATGGCGACATTTGCAAGTGCGGGCGTATCTGGTGGTACGACGGAGACTCTACCTACCGAGAATCCATCAGAATCTGTTGATTCATCGGTTCAAGGAGAGGTATCCCCATGAGTGTACTTGTGACGGGCGGGGCGCGAAGTGGCAAAAGTTCGTTTGCCGAGCGTCTCTGTATGCAGCGATCCTCTGAGGCTTGGTATGTCGCTACGGCGCAGGCTTATGATGACGAGATGCGCGAGCGGATACGTCTGCATCAGAGCCAGCGGGATGAAGCAGGATATCTGTGGCATACGGTGGAAGAACCGCTGGCACTGCCTGAATTAATTACACGAATGGGAGAGTCCTATACAGGTACGTCTGCACCGACCGTTCTGGTGGATTGTCTGACACTGTGGCTCAGCAATGTGCTGTTAGCGCATGAACATGAGCCGGTACAGGTGCTGTACGATCATATGGACGCACTGGTAGCGGCCATCCAGTCGTACCCGGGTCTGCTCGTGCTTGTCACCAATGAAGTAGGGGACGGTATTGTGCCGGAGTATGCGCTGGGCAGAAGATATCGGGATTTGGCGGGTATTCTCAATCAGCGGGTTGCTGCGATTTGCCGCGAAGTGTTTCTGGTGACAGTGGGTATTGCGATTGAGCTGAAAAGCAGGGAGTATCGTTTATGAGTAAAGGCGATCTTGAACAAAAACATGCGGCTGCGGCCGCTTTTCAATTTCTGTCCCGTTTCCCGGTAAAAATGCAGCTTGATTTCGTCCCGCCATTATTGCGGGAGAGTGTGGTGTATTACCCGCTGGTTGGTGCGGTCATCGGATTATGCGTCTGGCTGGGTGGAGCCCTGACGGGTGCACTGCTTCCATCGTTTCCGGCAGCGGTGTTAACCTTGACGTTATGGGTATGGCTAACCGGAGGCCTTCATCTGGATGGCTGGATGGATACGGCAGATGGGCTGCTTAGTTATCGATCCCGTGAGCGAATGCTGGAGATTATGAAAGATAGCCGTGTGGGAGCCATGGGCGTGATCGCCTGTGTCCTGCTGCTGATGATGAAAGCGTCATTAATTGCTGACTTTATCGCACGTGGCAATTGGGACTATGGAGCTTTGCTCATCCTGCCGATGATCTGGAGCCGATGGTTCATGGTGTATGCCATGGCGGCCTTGCCGAATGCACGCAAGGACGACGGACTCGCTGTCCTGTTCAAGGGTTTGGGTGAACGAAAGGAAGTCCAGCGTGCACGCAGCTCTGCGGTAGGACTAACCTTTCTGGCAGGTGTGATCACATGGGCAGTGGTATGGATCTTCCAGCCGGATACAGCCATGTTCCAGGTACTGGCAATGGAGAATGGACTAGGGACGTTACCATGGTGGCTATATCCTGTTGCAGCGATCATTGTGGTGCCACTGGCTGGTTATGTGATTGGCAAATTCGTTGCCGGGCGTATCAGTGAAAGGCTGGGTGGACTTACAGGGGACACGTATGGAGCCATGAATGAATTGCTTGAGGCCGCACTGCTAACGGTACTTAGTTTGTTGCAGGGATTCTTTTTGATATAACGCGGAGAGCGGGGGTGAGGGAACGTGGAAGATACTGCTGCACAAACGTCTGAACAAAAGGCGGCCGTATTAATGCTGCAAGGGACAGCATCGGATGTGGGAAAAAGCGTGATTACAACGGCCTTATGCCGAATATTCAAGCATGATGGCTTCAGGCCGGCTCCGTTCAAATCACAGAACATGGCGCTGAATTCTTACGTCACAGAAGACGGCAAGGAAATCGGAAGAGCCCAGGGGGCGCAAGCCGAGGCATGCGGCATTGAAGCAACAACGGATATGAATCCGATCCTGATCAAGCCGGTTCGGGATATGCATTCCCAGATTGTCGTGCACGGTGTGCCTCTTACACAGATGAGTGCATGGGACTACCGGCAGCATTTCCTGCCTGAAGCCAAACAAACGGTCATGGATGCACTGAATCGGTTGCGCGCGACGTATGATATCGTGCTGATGGAAGGTGCGGGAAGTCCTGCAGAGATTAATTTGAAGGATCGGGATATCGTTAATATGAATCTGGCGGGCTGGGCGGATGCTCCGGTTATTCTGATCTCGGATATTGATCGTGGCGGCGTCTTTGCCTCCATTGTAGGTACACTGGAGCTGCTGGAGCCGCATGAGGTTCAGCGTGTAAAAGGATTCATCATCAACAAGTTTCGTGGAGATCTTTCCTTGCTGCAGCCTGGGTTGGACTGGCTTGAAGAACGGACAGGCATACCTGTATTGGGCGTATTGCCTTACATAAGTGATATTCAGATTGAAGCGGAAGACTCCGTGGTGCTGGACTCCATGCGACATGGCAAATCCGGTCAGCAGGAGCTGGACCTTGCGGTAATTCGCTATCCGCGTATTTCCAACTTTACAGACTTTGATGCTCTTTCCCGAGAACCGGATGTGAGTGTGCGATACGTGACTTCTCCTGATGAACTGGGACATCCTGACGCCATTCTGCTTCCGGGTACGAAGGACACGATTGGAGATCTGGCTTTTCTGCGTGCGTCAGGACTGGAGCAAGCGATTGCCAGCCAGACGGAGCGTGAACATGTTCAGCTTGTAGGGATATGTGGTGGATATCAGATGCTCGGTCAGCATCTCAAAGATCCATTTGCGGTAGAAGCGAATCAGATACAGGAAGCCCATGGATTGGGATGGCTGCCCCTATCGACAACCTTTCTGCAGAACAAACAAACGGTAAGAGCCTCCGGGCATGTACACGGTCTTCATCCAATTCGTTTGCCCAAGGAAAGCGATGCAGCAAGCTCGTTGCCGATTAATGGATACGAGATTCATATGGGTGTTACCGAGTGTCTTGAGCCTGAACGTGTAACGGCCTTGTTCGAAATCGCCCATCCGGGAGGTCAATCCTTCAATGAAGGCTGGGGCACAATTGACGGCAAAGTGTGGGGAACATACCTGCATGGTTTGTTTGAAAGTGATCAGTTCCGGCGTTCATGGCTCAATGGTCTGCGTGAAGGAAAAGGGCTTTCTCCATTGCTGGAGACGTACAGCGCACGTGAACGCAAGGAAATGGAGTTCGACCGTGTAGCTGAATCATTACGTTCTTCATTGGATATGCAGCGTGTATACGAGATTATAGGCGTTCAGGCGCCTGAATAAAAAAACTGCTCGGGGTAACAGCGATCGAAAGGTTGTTCTGTCATCGGAGTGGCGCGTGTAAATATACATTAGTTCAATTTATATAATATGCAGTCCAAAAGAATACCCCCATGCGTGGCAACGTTCCCTGAAATCTGGAACGATGCTGAGCATGGGGGTATTTGAGTAGCTAATGTTAAGTTTGATTCGAAAATGGAAATAATGGGTTAAAGGTATTCCGATTAGTTTATTTTGAAGTTCTTCATGGCGGATTGCAGTTCTACCGCTTGTTCATGCAGATGACGTACGGTGCTGGAATGGGAATCCATCTCATTCAGTTGGAGATCCGCTGTAGAAGCAATCTCCTGCATGCTTTGACGGGACTTGGACGTGATCTGAGCCGTTTCTTCCACGGAAGCACTGACTTGTTCAGCTCCAGCAGATACTTGCTGGGTAGAGGCCGATACCGTCTGAATGGTCAGATTAACGTTCTGAATTAATTCGTTAAGCTGCTGGAACGCGGAGCCTGCCTGTTGAACCACATGAGTACCTGATCCAATCTCTTGGGTTACACGATTCATGGCATCAACGGAACGTTCAGCATCTTCGCGGATGGTACCCAGGTAATCGGAGATTTCCTCTGTAGCTGTCTTGGATTGCTCCGCCAGTTTGCGTACTTCTCCGGCCACAACGGCGAATCCGCGTCCATGTTCTCCCGCACGAGCTGCTTCAATGGAAGCGTTGAGGGACAGCATGTTAATCTGTTTCGTGATTTCAAAAATGGATTGAACGATGGTCCCTATAGCGATCGAGCGCTCGTTCATTGTTTCGACGTAACGCAGAGATTCGCTTGCGGTCTGGCCAACACGTTCCATTTGCTGAATGGCATCCTGTGCCAGTCGGTTACCGTTAACAGCTTCGTTCGCAGCATCTCCGATCTGCTCCGATACTTCGGCAGAAGAGGAAGCAATATGCATAATGCCTTGTGTGATTTCTTCCATGGCTCTTGCATTTTCGGCTGCGCTGGAAGCGATGCTTACGCTGCCTTTCTCGGCACTTTCCGCAGAACGACTGGAGTCTTTCACCATACCGGACATGGATTCTACCCGTTTGAGCAAATCATTGGAGCCTTCTACAACTTCATTGGATGTAGAGAGGGCGCGGCTAATCATTTCTTTCAGATTATGAGTCATCGTCTGGAAGCTTGAAGCGAGCTGTGCAATTTCATCCTTACCTTTAATCTGAAGTTCAGCAGTCAAATCTCCTTGTGATATCTGTTTGCTATGTTGAACGAGCTTGATGATCGGTTTGGTTACACGTTTGATCATGCTAGTCGAGATGAGCCATCCGAGCACAAAGACCAATGCTGTGATACCGAGGCACAACCAGAAGATCTGTGCAATCTTGTCCTGAATGAATTGGGCATCCATGCTAACAGCCATGATCATGTTACTTCCTGCGATCGGTATAAAGGCTGCTTTATGTACACCGAAGGAATCGGCATAAACCTGGCTGATTTCCATTTCTTTTTTCTCAGTGGCCTCATTCATTGCTGTTTCTACTTTAATTTCATCTCCGGCTTTCATGCCCGAGGAGGTATTCGCGATGACAACGACAGCTTTACCATCCTGAATGGACACAACGTAGGCTCCGTCCAAATTATGCTCTTTGGCTTTGCCAGCCAGATAGGATTCCACAGTCAGTGCAGCACCCTCAGATCCGGCTCCGCCACTCTGTACTTGCAAAATTTTAGAAGCGGATGTGTTCTTGTATATATCCTGAATGGACGTGCTCAGGACCTTGTCGAACTGTGGAAGCACGTAGCTCTGCATAATATTCATGGAGACAGCATAGAAACTGATACTAAACAACAAGGAAGCAACCAGCAGTACGAGGAACAGCGTGCCTCTGATTTTACCGGCAACGGTGCGATTTCGAAACATAGAATCATCCTTTCACGTCATGTTCATTAACATTATCGCTTTTCCGTTATCGTAAGACTAAATACCAACGAAGAAAGGCCTAATTTTCACGTTGAGAAAACTTGGGAATAAGCGGATATACCTATATTACAAAATTAACCGGAGGTTGAATACAATAATTTTCACGATTCAGTGTATTTTTTTCAGAAATAGATGAATTTGTTACACGCATATTACATAATATCAATTAATACCTACCAGAATAGTTTGTTATGTGATATATTGTTGGATATCGCTTTTGAGCGAGTAGAAAACCGGGATATCCGGTTACTCACACTGAGGAGGATTTATACAGATGAATACCTTTTTAATCATTTTGAACGTCGTGGTTATGCTCGCTCTTCTGGGTGTCCTGTTCTGGATGCAGAAGAAACATGTTTCTTTTACCAAGCGTGTGTTTGCGGGTTTGGGCATTGGGGTCGTATACGGCGTCATTCTGCAATTGATCTACACATCTGATTCTGACATCATTACCAAGTCGGTCGATTGGTTTAATCTGGCCGGTTCAGGATATGTTCGTTTGTTACAAATGGTCGTGATTCCATTGATCATGGTTTCCATCATTTCGGCTATCATGAATCTGAAAGGCAAGCAAAATCTCGGTAAAATGAGCCTTTCGATTATCGCAATCCTGCTCATCACGACAGCGATTGCCGCAAGTGTAAGTATTGTGACGAGCTTGAGCTTCAATCTGACTTCCATTGAGATCGAAGGTGGAGACCGAGAGCTTGCACAAGGCCAGAAGATGGAAGAACGTCTCGTTGATGTGAAGGATCAGACGATTCCACAGCAAGTACTGGAGTTCATTCCGTCGAATCCATTCGCGGACATGACCGGAGAACGTCGTACATCCACGCTGGCTGTTGTTATTTTCTCGGCCTTTATTGGTGTGGCAGTGCTCGGATTGGATCGCAAAAAACCACAGCAGGCGGAAACATTCCGCGGCATGGTCAATGCGGTATATGCGGTGGTTATGCGGATTGTAACGCTGGTGCTGAGGCTGACCCCTTACGGGATTTTGGCGCTGATTACGAAAGTAACCGCCACAACGAACCCGGATGAGATTCTGAAGCTGATCAAATTCGTCATTGCTTCCTACGTGGCGTTGATCGTTATGTTCATCATCCACCTGATTATTATTTCACTGTTTGGCTTCAATCCAATTACGTATGTGAAAAAGGTTCTGCCAACACTGATCTTTGCTTTTACTTCCCGTTCAAGTGCGGCAGCGATTCCGCTTAACGTGGAGACACAAACGAAGAGATTGGGTGTTTCGGACGGGATTGCGAACTTGTCGGCAAGCTTTGGTGCTACGATTGGTCAAAACGGCTGCGCCGGGATCTATCCGGCCATGCTGGCGGTCATGATTGCTCCTACGGTCGGGATTGACCCGATGAGCTGGGATTTCATTATTACTCTGATCCTGGTAGTCGTGATCAGTTCATTCGGCGTAGCCGGTGTAGGCGGCGGGGCAACCTTCGCTTCTCTGATCGTGTTGTCCACGATGAACCTGCCGGTAGCCTTGGCAGGCTTGCTGATCTCGGTTGAACCGCTCATCGACATGGGCCGTACGGCGCTGAACGTGAACGATTCGATGACCGCAGGTCTCGTATCCAGCAAAATTTTGAAAGAAAACGATCAGGATACATTCAATGATCAAAGCCGTGATCTGGATTCCGCCGTTCAGGTGTAATTCAGATTCATAATAGGCGGATGGCAGATACAGCCACAAGCCATACAAGAGCAGCCGTTCTTCGGGTTAATCCGGAGGGCGGCTTTTTGCTTTTTAGCATCCTTAGGGCATACCGTAAATATCACTTGAAGCCAGTTGGAGTTATTTAGTGCTGTTCAACTTGGGGGAAATGTGATAGAGTATTCATGTTTTGGCCCAGAGCCAAACCGCGGTTCGTAACCATCCCGCGTAATCAAAACTAGGAAGGCAGTGTATTTATATTGTTTAATTTAGGATGGGGAGCGCTTTTTGTTCTCGTAACGTATGGCTTTTTTCTTTTATGTTACCGCTTGTTCGGTAAAAAGGGTCTTTATGCCTGGATCGGTGTGGCAACAGTTATTGCCAATATACAGGTGACCAAAACGATAGATATTATGGGTATCGTTCTAACGCTGGGCAATACGATGTATGTTAGCATGTACCTGACGAGTGATCTGCTCAATGAGAAGTATGGACCGGGTGAGGCACGTAAAGCCGTATGGTTCGGGTTCTTCACATTGATCATGACGACAGTGCTGATGCAGATGGTATTGTTCTTTGAACCGGCGTCGACGGACTTTGCACAGGATTCGATGGTGAAGCTGTTTGGTTTGCTGCCACGTCTGGCACTCGGAAGTCTGACAGCCTATTTCATTAGCCAGTTTCTGGACGTACGACTGTACACTTGGCTGCGCAAGGTGGCGCCAGGGCGCAATCAGTTGTGGATACGTACCAACGGCAGCTCGATCATCAGTTCGTTTGCGGATACGCTGGTATTCTGCACGATTGCGTTTGCCTTCATCTATCCATGGAACGTCTGGCTTGAAATTTTCTTGACGACGTACGTCATCAAATTTGTATTGACCGCGGTAGGAACGCCGTTTCTATATGCTGCACGCAGCTTTAAATTCAAGGACGAAGCCTAGATTCTCTGTTATGCAGACGGCAAAATCTGAAGAACAAAAGAAAAATGTCCCGCAAAGCCATGCATTCATGGTTTCGCGGGACATTTTTGTTATGGCATCATATTTTCTTTAGGAGGAGCTGGCTGGGTAGTATGGTGATCCCAAAAAGGATTAGTCCGTCAGAATTTGCAGCTCTTTCGGATAGGACGTCAGCACCTCAACGCCAGTTTCTGTCACAAGTACATCATCCTCGATACGCACACCGCCTGCGCCAGTATAGATGCCAGGCTCAATCGTAAATACTGTACCTTCTTCCAGAATGTCCATGTTCTGCCCGTGCAGGGAAGGATACTCATGCACGTCAATGCCCATTCCATGTCCAACTCTGTGCAAGAAGCGTTCGCCGTATCCGGCTTCTTCCGTAACCTGGCGTGCTGCACGGTCAATATCCGCACAGGTGACGCCTGGCTTAACTGCACGAATGGCAGCTTCGTTTGCTGCGAGCACGGTGTTATAGATGGTTTTAAGTTCAGGTGAAATGTCACCAAAGGCAAATGTACGCGTAATATCTGATGCATACCCACCAGCGTAGACACCCATATCAAACATCAACAGATCACCATGCTGCAATTTGCGTTCACCTGGTGTGCCGTGCGGCAAGCCTGTTTTGGGTCCAGTGAGCACCATCGTATCGAAGGAAGGGCCGTCTGCACCCAGTTTTTTCATCTGGTATTCCATTTCGGCAACCAGTTCAATTTCGGATACGCCCGTACGAACGTGGGACAGTCCTTGGCGAAGCGTCTCCTCGATCAGATGAATGGCGTGGCGAATGCGAGCGACTTCATCCGGTGTCTTTTTCACACGCAAGGTGCGAAGCAGAGGACCGACATCTTCAAAGTTGGCAGCACCAAGAGCGGCGGTCAACTGTTCATAACGTGCAACAGTCACGTATTCTTTTTCGAGACCTACGCGGCCCAGACGTCCTTGATAACGCTCAAATAAGGCGTAAGGATTGTCCGTATCGGAATGTGTGGCAATGTTGGATACCGAAGAAGCGGCAGCGGCAGCTTCCTCGTCGAGTGCAGGCACGATCAACAGCGGATCTTCGCCGCGTGCAAGGACAAGCCCGAGGAAACGCTCATGCGGATTACTCGCAAAACCTGTTAAATAGTAAATATGTTTCGGATCTGTAATCAGCATGGCGTCTAATCCTTTTGTAGACAGACCCGCTTCCAGCCGGGATAAAGGAGTTTGATTCATGAGTGTAGTTTTCCACCTTTCATTCGTTCTACATAAATTGAACTAAATAATATTTACACTTGCCACTCCGATGACAGAACAACCTTCCGATCGCTGTTATCCCCAGATTTTTTTGGATTATCTTTTTCAAGGGGTAAAATCCGGGGATAGCGTATGCTTCCGATGCAGCTTTCTTTCAGACAGCTTTTAGGCGAACACTTCGCTTCTTCAGGTTATTTCTGTCCTCTCCGTTCTCGTGTAAATATTTAGTTCAATTTATATATCTTCTTTCTATTATAGAAGAATGTCGGGGAAATCCAAATGGGAAGCAGCATGATGACCGAAAATTAGCGTTAACTACCCGTTTAAGCGGCAGGTGGGGAGGGTAATACAGGGCGAAACCGCGTAGGTTTGCTAATTTGCTTGCTTACTTGCTTAACTTACTTATTTACTTACTTTAGAAATGGACGGTCCTTGAAGCCAGGATTACACGATATAACAAACACATTAGAAGGGAGACGTACTCATGAATAATCGACTAAGCGTTCCGTTATATGCTTCGTTACTCAGTTTGGCGTTGCTAACGGCCTGTGCTTCGGGTGACCCGGCGACAGAAGCGCAGCAGACATCACAAGGACAGGGTACAGGTCAGGGCCAGACAGCGGAAGGTGGTAATAACGGTGCGAGTGGTGGGGAAGAGGAAACAGATGAGAATGCTGTAATTCCTTACGAAGCCTCCGTGCTAGTCGAAGGACTCAATGTACCTTGGGAGTTGGTAAGCGTGCCTGATGGACGGATGTTTGTAACAGAGCGACCGGGTACCATTCGGGTCATCGAAAGCGGAGAGTTGGCATCTGAACCTCTGATTGAATTTGCTGCTCCGTTTAATGAAGAGGGGGAAGGCGGCCTGCTTGGACTTGCTGCTGATCCGGATTTTAATGATAACGGCTATATGTATGCATACCATTCCTATCTGGAAGGTGATGGTGACATTGCCAATCGGGTGTTGCGCTTGAAGGTGAGTGATGGGAAGGCGACCATAGACAAGGAGCTGCTCAGTGACATTCCTGGTGGGGTGAATCACAATGGAGGACGGATCAAGATTGGCCCGGACAATCTGCTCTATATTACGACAGGTGAACGCTATGAACCGGAGCTGGCCCAGAACGAAGATAGCTTGGGTGGCAAAATATTGCGGATTGGTCTCGACGGATCGATCCCAGAAGATAACCCTTGGCCTAATTCACCTGTGTACAGTATAGGGCATCGGAACGCACAGGGCCTGGCTTGGAACCCGGACAATGGCTATCTGTATGCCACAGAGCATGGTCAGCGTAATTTTGATGAAATAAACCGGATTGAAGCTGGTGAGAATTATGGCTGGCCTGAGGTGGAGGGAGACGATGATGACAACGGCACATATCAGGCTCCGCTTGCCCATAGTGGAGATGAAACATGGGCACCATCAGGTGTAGCCTTTATTGAGGAAGGTCCGTGGGCCGGATCACTGCTTGCTGCCAATCTGCGGGGTGAACAACTGCTCAAAATTACTCTTTCCGAAGACGGTACACAAGTAACGCAGGTGGAGCCGATTTTTAAGAACGAGTGGGGACGTATTCGTAATGTGACTGCCGGAGAAGACGGGAAGTTATATGTGCTGACGAACAACGGGGATGGCAGGGGATCTCCGCGTGATGGAGATGACCAATTAATCGTTCTGACGCCGAAACTGTAACATTTACAATAGAAAAGGGGTTGTCCCGCCATGTTCATGACGTATGGGACAGCCCCTTCGCTTCAATATTTACGTAAATATAGCTTAGGTTGCAGATACCAATTAGTCCGCGCTTTCCGCGAGTTCAGCAATGCGCTTACTGGGCTCATCGGTAAACTCACCACCATGGTAACAAAGCACCTTCTCCAGCTTCAGGCCAAGCAATCTTTTCAAGCTGCGCAGTGCTTCAGGCATGTCCGGTGTTGCAGGTGGAGAAGGACCTTCCAATTCATCGTCGACCACACGCAATTCATCCGCAGCGAGCAGGAATTGTTGCTCCCGGAAGTACAGGCAGATATGTCCTGGGGTGTGCCCTGGTGTATGAATGACCTGGATGCCGCCTTGTAGGGGCAGCATGTCACCGTCCTCTAACACTTTGGATATTTTGAACTCAGTCCGCTGTGAGATCAATTGTTCCGCCAGCTCCGCTATAGGTTTAGGCAGCAACGCTTTGCGTTCTGGTGTGAACTTGATCATGGGCTCTTTGCCCGTGATATACGGAATTTCATCGCTATGTGCCCAGATTTCTACTTCCGGAACAGCATTCACCAGGGCACTAAGGTTTCCCATGTGGTCTATATCAGAATGTGTTAAAATAATGCGCTTGATATCAGATAGCTGAACGCCTTCATGCTCCAGTGCGGACTGAAGTTCGGCGAATTGGCCAATCATGCCAGTATCCACAAGCGTAATACCATCTTCATCGCGCAACATGACAGGATAGATCGGGTTTTTACCCGCAGGTGTAACAATATGAAGATTTAGAACCGTAATATCCATGGATGGTTTGTTCATATTTATTTCCGGATCGAACCCGGAGCACCTCCTTTATTGTGTAGGACCATTTTGCATGTTGTGGTTATCATGCATTCGTTAATTCTCTGGCTGATTATATTTCAAGTATTTTCTATACTTCTTCACCGTATCCAGAGTGGATTCAAACTCTTGATTTGCATCGTGATGTTCTCTAATGATGGAAGCATAAGAAAAGTTGGAATGAATAAGTTTATTTTTCAGTTGAAACACTTTGGCTATTTCTTCTTCTAATTTCTCTTCTCCCGATTTCAGGGAAAGATGCTGATTTTTCAATTCAGCCTGAAGGATCTCGATATTGGATAATGAACGGTATGCAGGAGTTTTCATCAGCTGGATCGAATTGAATTTTTTTTGATACGTTTGCTGGTATAGTTGATTCAGCAGGTCTTCAATAATCGTGCATAATTCAATCGTCCATGAACTATATTTTCGCTCTTTCCGTTTTTGGGTAAGCTCACCAATCTCTCCATCGTTCCACAGTTTATCTTTTTCATACAGGGATGAGTCTGTCTTTTGCTGGAGTTTGTGAACTTCCTGTTCGATTAGTGCAATCTCAAGTTTTGTTTCTTTTTTCAGTTTCTTGAAGTCTTCTTTGGTTAGCATACGTATCCTCCCTATAAGACCAATATGTGATCTTTCAATTATCTCATATTGCCGTCAGTAGTGCTAAGAAACAAGAAGACGAGAGTTCCAAAATATGAAGAACCTCTGGTTCAGAAGGGAAGTACCTGATGTCCATTCCAACAGCCATTGTTACGGGAGCCAACTCAGGCATGGGTTTGGCAACCACCATTGAACTTGCAAGGCAAGGGTATCACGTGATTATGGCGTGCCGCAGCGAGAAGCGCGGACAGCAGGCACTGGAGGAGGCGCTACGTCAGTCCGGCTCTACTGCGATTGAACTGATGCTGTGTGACCTGGGGTCACTGGAGAGCATTCGCCATTTTGCCCAATTCTTCCGTGAGCGTTACGACACACTTGACGTTCTCGTTAATAATGCGGGTGTCGTCATGTTGAAGCGCCAGGAAACCTCCGACGGTTTCGAACAAGCGATCGGTATTAACCATCTTGGACATTTCCTGCTGACGTTACTCCTGATCGAACCTTTGAAGTCTGCGAAGCAGGGGCGTATTGTAAATGTTTCGTCTGGTGCTTACAAAGCCGGCAAAATCCATTTCGAAGATCCCCATCTGCACAAAGGCTACAATCCAATCAAAAGTTACGCCCAATCCAAGCTGGCTAACGTGTTGTTCACCCGTGTACTGGCCCGTAAATTAGCGGATACCCGAATCACCGTGAATTGTCTTCATCCCGGTGCGGTGGGCACAAGTATTGGCGTAGACCGTAATACCGGTTTTGGCACTCGTATTATGGCTTTGGTGGGCAAGCTGCCGTTTTTCCTTTCACCTGAAGAAGGGGCACAAACGGCCATCTATCTCGCCACAAGCCCTGAAGTCGCCGGGGTAACCGGTCGTTACTACTATCAACAAAAGGACCAGGAGTTGAAAGCCCATGCGCTGGATGTTGCAGCCGCTGAGCGTTTCTGGACATGGAGCGAAGAGCAAGTTGGACTTAGACCCGAGGAAAAATTGTAACTACTGACTGTTCGAAGCGGCAGATGCGGCTTACTTGTTTCCACATAATTAGAGGCAGCCGTTTTCCATATTAACGGGCTGCCTCTAACGTTAAGTTTCAGCCCATTCCTGCTTGAGCGCTCAGGCTTTGGCCTTCACAGCTTGCTGAATCAGCTCCATAAATGATTCAATACGCTGAATGCCTTGATCGCCCTGACCGTATGCACGGACAGAGGCGGATGAGGCATTTTTCTCATTTTCCCCGAGTACGAGCGAGTAAGGCACTTTTTCCATCTGAGCTTCACGGATTTTGTAGCCGAGCTTCTCACTGCGCAAATCTGTTTCTACCCGAATACCGGCAGCCCGCAGCTGGCTCTGAACTTGAAGCGCATAATCTGCGTAATGATCTGACACTGGCAGCAGCTTCACTTGTACGGGCGCGAGCCAGAGCGGGAACGCACCTGCATAATGTTCAGTCAGGATGCCGATGAAACGATCAATTGAACCATAGATGGCACGGTGGATCACGACAGGACGGTGTTTCAGGCTATCCTCGCCAATATAAGTGAGATCGAACTTCTCGGGCATTTGGAAATCAAGCTGAATTGTTCCGCACTGCCAGCTGCGCTTCAGTGCATCGAGAATGTGGAAGTCAATTTTCGGACCGTAAAAGGCACCATCACCCTCGTTAATGCGGTATTTCACACCGCGCCGATCAAGTACATTCTGCAATGCGCTTTCTGCTTGATCCCACAGCTCTTGCGATCCCATGGAATCTTCCGGACGAGTGGA
Source organism: Paenibacillus sp. E222 (assembly GCF_013401555.1). Taxonomy (NCBI): domain Bacteria; kingdom Bacillati; phylum Bacillota; class Bacilli; order Caryophanales; family Paenibacillaceae; genus Paenibacillus; species Paenibacillus sp. E222. The sequence continues at coordinate 6,947,637 of NZ_CP058552.1, read as the reverse complement.
CAACTCAATATTGTACTCAAATCCAAAGATGTCGTACATACGTCCGATCAATGAAATCGCCTGATTGATCTCTTCCTCGATCTGCTCCGGCATCACATAGAGATGGGCATCATCCTGACAGAATGTCCGCACCCGCATCATGCCGTTCAGAGCGCCTGAGAATTCATGGCGGTGCACCTGACCGAATTCCATCATACGAATCGGCAGCTCACGATAGGAATGGAGTGTATTTTTGAAAATCAGCATGTGACCCGGGCAGTTCATAGGTTTCAGGGCAAAAGTCGCATCGTCCACTTCCGAGAAATACATATTGTCCTTGTAATGCTCCCAGTGACCCGATTGCTCCCACAGCCGGTTGTTCATCATGAGGGGAGTGCGAACTTCCTGATAGCCTTCCTGTAGCTGCAGTTCACGGGAGAATTGCTCCAGTTCTGTACGGACAGTCATGCCTTTGGGCAGATAGAACGGCATACCGGGTGCTTCTTCCGAGAACATGAACAGTTCAAGCTCTTTGCCCAGTTTGCGGTGATCCCGTTTCTTCGCTTCTTCCAGCATGTGCAGATATTCATCCAATTGGGCTTTGCTCGGGAAAGCAGTGCCGTAGATGCGCTGCAGCATTTTATTATCCGAGTTGCCGCGCCAGTATGCACCAGCCACATTCAGCAGTTTGAATGCTTTGATCCGACCAGTGGAAGGAAGATGTGGGCCGCGACAGAGATCGAAGAACTCTCCTTGTTCATAAATCGAAAGCTCAGCGTCCTCCGGTAAATCCTGAATGAGTTCAAGCTTATACGGGTCCTGAATCTCTCCAAAGATGCGAAGTGCTTCCTCCCGGCTAACTACTCGGCGGCTAATCTTTTCATTTTCTTTTATGATGTTGTTCATTTCTTGCTCAATGGCAGCCAAATCACTGATCGATAGAGCATGCTCCAGATCGACATCGTAATAGAATCCATCTTCAATGACTGGCCCGATGCCCAGCTTCACTTGTTCCGCACCGTAGATGCGTTTGAGAGCCTGCGCGAGTACATGAGCTGTGCTGTGTCGGTAACGATACAGACCTTCCGCGCTGTCCAAAGTAACGATGACGAGTTCGCAATCTTGCTCAAGCAGCCAGTCGAGATCGACATTCTTGCCATTTACGATTCCGCCGATGGCTTGTTTACCCAGACTTGTGCTGATGGATGAGGCGACCGCTCCTACAGTGATGCCTGCGTCGTAAGAACGTACAGCTCCGCCTTGAAGGCGAATTTCAATTGGATGCCCAGGTTGCTGTTGGTCATTCGATTGGTTGCTGGATTGGCTGTTATTATTCGGATTACTCATGTGAACCACTCTCCAATATTCAAATTTGAAGCGCAAAAAACACCCGTCCCGGAAAAGGGACGAGTGCGCTCAGCTCGTGGTTCCACCCTAATTTGGTTATGAATGCTCCTGAACACGACCAGCCGCCGCAAGCAAGAAACATCATAACCCTCATTGGAATCCGTTATCGGGGATCAGGCGGTGAACTCTACTGACAGCTTTGTCCGGAATCCGGGAAGAAGACCGAAAAGCTGATGTTCGAGGTCACGGCTGCAGAGGGGTAATTCCGGTCCGTTCGCTGAAGAAGGTTTCACCAATCCCTTCTCTCTCTGGGCAGCACGCAAACGGAATCTTGTCTCTGGTCATCGCCAAATATGCAAAATCGATATCCATTAAATTGATCTTAATATCGTTCAAGTCCATATCAAAATGTTGGAACAGGTGTTATTGAGTGTCGATTATATAGATTGAAAATGAAAAGGTCAAGCGGAATGTTTTTTACCCCTGTTCTGATGGTCCATCCCATATTAATCGAATGACAGTACCCTCACCAGAAGTCGATTGTACTTCAATACGACCCTTCATCGCTTCAATTAAGCCTTTTGTTACGGCCATACCAAGGCCTGAGCCGACATCGGACGTGCCTGTATCCGTCCCTCGGTAATATCGTTCAAACAGCCTCCAGACCAGTTCCGGGTCCATTCCTTGTCCATCATCGGCAAAATGAACACTGAACTCACCCGCCTGCTTACCTGGATGCACACTAACGGTCAATGTGGACTCCGCTGGATTATGCAGAAGGGCATTAGCGGTCAGATTATCTACAATACGTTCAAACGAAGGAATATGCACATGGCCGTAAACCGGAACTTTCGCAGGGCGGAATACAATACGCCCCTCTCCATATACCGGGTTTCGTTCTGCACGCTGGACGAGATCATGCAGCAGCGTATTTACGTCAGTTTCTTCCACTTGTGGCTGGTATCCGCCGCTGCGCAATCGGTACGTCATGGCAAGGTCATTCACAAGTCGGTCCATATACATGGATTTGTCCAGCATAATGCTCGCAAATTCTCTCACTTCTTCCGGGGACCAGCTATATTTCTGTGCTTCAAGCATATGGGCGTATCCCTGGATGGAGGACAGCGGTGTCTTGAGATCATGCGTTATTCCGGCAATCCAATCCTCGCGCAGAGATTCGGTCTGTTTACGGAGCTCTTCGTCCTGTTTCAGTGTAGCGGATAATGCCTGCATGGAGCGAAGCACTTCGGCATAAACGTGGTACTTCCGCTTCCATTTGCCATTTCGTCGCTGGCTGCGAGGTACGCCGCCAATGCCTGTGGGCTCTTCATAATGTCCCTGTTCCAGGCGCTGGAGCCATTGGAGCATATGCAGCATGGGAGAACCGAAACGATTGGCGTACCATAGGGCCAGCAGGATAAGCAAAATGACAACGGAGAGGAGCAGCACGATGACCACTGGGGTCAAAATAAAGTTATAAGGATTTTCATCCCCTGTAGCAGTTGGATCGACTGGTATACTGAGCATCCAGGTCGTGCCATTCTGATCATCGTAAAAAGTTGCGATCGATATTCCATATCGATTGGGGTAACGAATACGCAAAGCCAGTTCCTGTATGTTGTAACTGCTAGGGACGTTCATGGCAGGTTTATTATAGGAAGCCAGCTCTTGACCATAAGCGTCCAAAATTTGCAGATAGGCACCTTTGGAACGAATGGCATCCTCTTGTTTGGGCTGCAGCATCAGCTCTCCATTGGTGTAATGACTGTCCACACGGGCTTGATCGAGTAAGGATTTGGCCTGATTGCGTTCGCCGTACAGCAAGGTGAACATCTCGCCGTTTTTCTCCCGAATCAGCATGACAATCTGGTACGGGAACGGCTTTTTCGCCTCCCAGTATGCGATCAATTCTCCAGGCTTGTATTGCTTCGGGACGTCATCAGGTGTATCAAAATCATCAATAACGTAGCCTTTTTCGTCCACAACCTGAAGCCATCCCTGATTTTTCTCGACCTGTTTCAGCAGCCTGGGATCATAACGGACCGTACCATCGGGCATGATTTCTGCGGTATTAATCAGTTGGTCAAGCCCACTTGTAGCGAAGTCATCCACCAGGCTTACTTCATTTACCTTTTGAACGACCCAATAGGTGGCTGCAGAACCCAACAGGATGATAAGGACTACTGCGCCAGCAAGCATACCGATAAATCGGGTCATTAACCTGCGACGAATACTCATGCGCGTGACACTTGGTTAGGCTGAATGAGTTTGTACCCCAATCCCCGGACGTTGACGAGAAACGCAGGGTTAGAGGGATCATCTTCAATCCGCTCACGAATCCGGTGAATATGAACCATAACGGTGTTGTCATCGCTGATCGCTTCCGAACCCCATACACGCTCATACAATTCCGATTTGGTGAAAATACGATTGGGATGCTTGCAGAAAAAGAGCAGCAGCTGATAGACAAGGGCCGGACAGGTTACGGGCTGCCCCTCAACCTGAAGCTCACCAGCTTGTTCAAACACTTGAAAACGGCCAAAATCATATACCCCTCCCTGCACAGCAGGAGATGACGAAGTTGCGTCAGAAGAGGGCGGAGTCGCCGATGTAGTTGTCGCTATTTTGGTAGGTAAATAACGTTTCAGCAGTGATTTGATCCGGGCGACCACTTCCAGTGGATTAAATGGTTTAACGACATAATCATCGCCGCCAACGGCGAATCCGGTTAACTTGTCATAATCCGTTGTTTTGGCGGTCAAAAAAAGAATCGGTGCATCGGTCACCTGCCGCAGAAAGGGGCAGATTTCCAGTCCGCTTTTGCCAGGCAGCATGATGTCCAGCACGATACAGTGATAGGTTTTATTTTCGCAGGCGGTAATCGCCTCTTCTCCAGTGGTAACGGTGTCAATGTCTACAAATTGTTCTTTGAGCAGGACGGTTTTGAGCATATGTAAAATGGCTTGTTCATCATCAACTAGCAGTATGGAGACGTGATCCATGTGTAATGACCTCCTAGGGCTTCCTGTTTGTTTATTGCTAATCATACCATCCGAGAGGGCTATGTAGTGTGTGAGCTATCTTAACGGAATCTTAATTATGAAGCTATAGAAGACGCCACAGTTTAACTACATGTAAGGATGGGTTAGACGAAGGATAAGATTCATTCTATACACTTAACTGGAAAGTATAACGAACACCAGAAAGGATGTTGAGCATGAGATGGAGAATGAACAGGCAGCATGAGGGAAGCGAAATAGAGGAGCAGCGTTCAAATTGCGGGGAAAATATGCTGGAATCCGAATATGCGGCACCTGAGAAATTACAGCGTAGAAAGAGCTGGAGGATGATTGCCATTACCCTTGGCGCTTGCGTGATGTTGTCTGCATGCGGTAACAGTAACTCGATTACATCCGAGCAGGCGGAGCAGCAGTCCAAGGGACAGACGACAAATACCAACGAAGCGAGTGAGAATACCCGTCAGGAAGAGAATTCAGGTACAGAGGTGAGCGCCATCATTACACCAGACAATTTCATCGATACGTTAATGAACGGTTCCAAGGATGCCATTTACAGTCAGATGAGTCCCGAGTTGAAGGACGCACTAACGCTTGAACAGTTTAAAACGTCTGCGGATCAATTCCTTGAGAGTGTAACTTCCTTTGATCTAGTGGTGGATGCCAAAGTGAACGATATAACCGAGTTCGCCTGGAAGGATCAAACGGGAACCAAAGGCATTCAAGCCTATTTTACCGAAGCCAATCAGATTGAAGGGCTGTTAATCCAACCACTGGAGTCACATGAGGATACGGACCAAAAGCTCACCAAAACCGAATTTCAGTTCCCTATGAAGGGTGAATGGTATGTGTTCTGGGGAGGCAATGATGTGATGTCGAACTATCATTACGAGCATGAAACACAGCGTTATGCGCTAGATATCATTCGGACCAAAGATGCTTTCAGTTACAACGGAGATCCGAAGGTGAACGAAAACTACTACGCTTTTGGTGAGCCGCTCTATGCAGCTGCGGACGGAACTGTAGTTGATATCAAGAATGATATTCCAGACAACATACCAGGTGTTATGAACCCGGAACAACCTGCGGGTAACAATGTGGTCATTGACCATGGAAACGGAGAATACAGCATCACCGCGCATATCAAGGAAGGCAGTGTAGCGGTCAAAAAAGGGGATAAAGTCAAGCGGGGAGACCTCATTGGAGAGCTGGGTAACTCAGGTAATTCCAGTGAAGCTCATTTGCATTTTCAGGTATCGGACGGCTCGGATCTATTCACTTCCCGTTCTGTTAACATTCGTTGGGCAGATCAGAGCCAGCAGATGACTCGGGGTAATACAATTCAAGGATTGCCTGAGTAAGTGTGGAGTTGACCCGAATGTTGGGGGATGACGTCGACTTCCTTCCTCCGTTATAATACCGTCATAAGATAGAATCGATCTGGATGATGGAGGAGTAGACATGAAGCTGGATAGTGTGCAGATTGAGTATGCGCGTCGTGAGGACTTGCCAAGGATTGTGGAGATCTATAATTCTACGATTGAAAGCCGAATGGTGACGGCGGATTTGGAGCCGGTGACCGTGGAGCAACGTATTCCGTGGTTTGAGGAGCACTCATCCGATCACCGCCCACTTTGGGTTATGAGACATGAGGGACAGGTTGTTGCCTGGGCCAGCCTGAGTTCGTTTTATGGACGCCCTGCGTACAATGGGACGGTGGAAGTCAGTGTGTATGTGGATCAGCAGTGCCGAGGAATTGGGGCTGGCGGACGTTTGCTGCATACGATTTTTGATGCTTGTCCTGCGCTTGGAATCAAGACGATTCTGGGTTTTGTGTTTGGACATAATGAACCGAGTCTGGGGTTATTGCGCAAACATGGCTTTGAACAGTGGGGATATTACCCTGAAGTGGCTGTACTGGATGGCGTCAACCGGGATTTGGCGATTTTGGGCAAAAAAATATAAGCATGTTTCAAAATAAATGAAAACCTCCAGATCCACAATGCGTGGATTGGAGGTTATTTTTGCTTACATAGAGTAAATAGGGGATGACTTAGGTGTGCGACACGCCAAGCCTTTGTTTAATATCCTGAATCTGTGCCAGATGACGCTCTTCATGATAGCTTGCAAAATCGACCCATTGAGCCAGATCCATCTCACCGAAAACCGGGTGAAGAAAGGATTTGCTCCGCAGCAGTTCAGACTCATGATCTTGTGCAACGTGCATCAATGCCTGGTGCGAGTCTTCCAGGTCGTGGCGTACATTCGCCATCGTCTCTGGTTCCGCAGGAGGCTGGAGGTGAGATGGAGCACTAACAGAGTGGCTGCGATCCAGTGTAAGCTCATATGGCTTTTTGTCCACAGCAACGGTCTGTTCCTTCTCTAGCGCGGTGCGGGCTTGCTTCACAATGATGCTTTCCATCAAATTCAGGTGACGGAGAACTTGCATAATACTCCAGTGGTCAGGTTTTGGGTGGAGGTTCAATTGTTCTTCATTGAGTCCAGAGACTGCTTCCCAGATTTGGCTCCGAATGTCGTCATTACGAGTGAACATCGCGCGATCCTCTCCTTTATATGAGTTCTATGATGTCAGCTTGTGTAAGCACAGTGCCTAAAATGTGGATGCTTGATATACATCATAGAGGATCTGAAAGGTGAATGCGAAGATATGTTTTAAATACTTTGTTAGTTGAAGTTATGTATATGAGATTGACGCTGTTTTTTTTATAAACGGGTCATATCAAATTATGTCATCGCCAAAAAAGGATTGACGCTAAGTAGTGCTGCACTCTATAATCGATAACAAGTAACTTGATATGTAAGGAGTCCTGACATGGTATGTTAGTAATTGACGAGGTGTATCACCATACAGCATTGCAAATATCATCGTCCGATTTATTGTACCTTATCCAACAGCTCAAGGTCAAAAAAGAAAATGAGATCGAAACGCTCAAACATAAAATTGAACAATTCGAACAAAAAAAACGTGCGGAAGAAGTGGCTTATCAATCCTTGTCGACTGTACGCAAATGGTTCGCAGGCCGCCCCGCCTCCCATCACCAGGCGGTGGAATATATGGTTCAGGTGAAGGAACGTTTTCGCAAAATGGAACAAATCCGGCGGCGGATACGTGAACTGGACCGCATTGCTGAACGAATCAAGCATCCGGATAGCATCGAACGGGACGAGATCGAGCTTGCGCCCGAAACGATCCGTGAGATTAGACAGCTTAGGGAAACGGAGGATGTATAAGCATGACATTGGAGACGTTAAGCTCCGGAATGGATACGGTCTGGGTCGTACTGAGTGCAGCCATGATTTTGTTGATGGAGGGCGGATTCGCCCTGCTGGAGGCTGGCTTTGTACGTTATAAAAATAGTGTAAATATTATTATGAAGGTTTTCGCTGATATTACCATTGGAACGTTGCTTTTCTATGCCATCGGGTTTGGCTTGATGTATGGCTCTGATGCTGGAGGTTTTGTAGGCATAACCGGATTTTTTCTCCATGGGGATTTGTCTCACCTGGACGTACCCGTATCATTGGAAACATTCTGGTTGTTCCAGGCCGCGTTTACCATTGCCGTCATTTCCATCGTATCAGGCGCTGTGGCAGAGCGGATTAACTTTCGTGCCTATCTGCTGTACATCATATTGATGACGGCCATTATTTATCCGATTGGCGGACACTGGGCATGGGGCGGCGGTTGGCTCAGCAAGCTGGGGATGCAGGATTTTGCCGGTTCCGCAGTCATTCACGCGTTGGGCGGGTTCTCCGCACTGGCCGCAGCGATTATTATTGGGCCGCGTAAAGGCAAATACACGTCGCTTGGCGTGAGTGCCATTGCGCTTCCGAGCAATCTGCCGCTGGCATCTGTAGGCGCATTTCTGCTGTGGTTCGGCTGGTTTGGCTTCAATGCAGGAAGTACGCTCAGTGCAACTGATGTAAGGATCGGTCACATTGCCATCGTTACGATGTTATCTGCTGCTTCGGGCGGTGCGGTTACACTGCTCTACACCTTGTTCCGGTTTAATCGTTCAGACGCACCATCGGTCATTAATGGCTCGCTTGCCGGTCTGGTTGGTATTACGGCGGGGTGTGCTTATGTCGGTGATGTAGCTGCGATATTCATCGGGGCGGTATCCGGATTGCTCATGATGGCTGCAACGAATTGGCTGGACCGCAGGCAGATTGATGATCCGGTGGGGGCGTTCCCAGTTCATGCTGTATCCGGGATGTGGGGTACCATTGCCGTGGGTTTGTTTGCAACCGATGGTGGCTTGTTCATGGGAGGTGGCTGGAGGCTGCTGGGTGTTCAGGCGCTCGGCCTCACGGCTTTGGTTGTCTGGGGGTTTGTCATGACCTGGATGGGTTTGAAATTGATTGGTAAAATGGTTCCTGTCCGTTCCACGGAAGAAGAGGAAGATTTGGGTCTGGATATTAGTTATCATGGTGTAATGGCTGCACACCAGTCACATGAATTTCTGGATGGCGAGGAGCATATTCGTGCTTTCCAGGATGATTCACCGAATCGGAATCGTTAAGAATGAGCCAAATGGATAATAAGGAAGCAGACTGACACCGGATGTCAGTCTCTTTTTTTGCAAGAAGCAGGGAAAGAAGAGTCAGCGGAAGAATATACAGGTGTGAACCTGAATATGTCTCACCATAGATGTAGTGTCAGAAGGGGAGGATCTGTATGATTAAACCTGAACAATGTGAAAGACTGACCAGAAAAGCCCGGAAAACTCTTGAGGAGTATGGATTGGGTAATGCTGCCGATCTGCTGTTATCTTCAAGTCGTTGGGGAATTCGCCTTGATGTATCGACAATCGATGAGTATCGCAGAACAGGAAATTCACGTGTAGGTGGAAATCCGGATCTGCCGAGCAACATGAAATGGCCTTTGACACAGGACGGGGTGCCCATGACGTTCCTTGCCCAGTTGAATCTCGTGGATTTGACGCCATATACGCCTAATGATGGGCGCGGGAGTTTGCCCGAACGGGGCATGTTATACTTCTTCATTGGTGTGGATGAACCTGCTTATCATATTGAGCATCGTGTGATTTATGAGCCGGATGCTCATAACCTGATAAGGCGAGAGCCTGATGGCGAAACCGCGCTGGGTAAGGATGATTTTGTAGCACATTCGGTAACAGTGCTGCCTAATCTCGAGTTTCCTACATATGCATACATTGATTCTCTGGCTCTGAATACAATCGCCGCCCCGCTATCTGGTGGAACGGTAGCTGTCGAAGGGGAGGAAGGTCTATATGACCGATACCTGGAATTTGAGTCCAGCTGGAATCATCCGAGTACGCAGAACTGGGGTGGCATGTTTGGATATCCTGACGGTCAGCATCCGGATGCAGAACACCAGGCGCTGTTACAGATCGTACTTGGTGAAGAGTATGCTTATGACGAGCAGGCGTGTGAGAGGAAGCTGACTGAACATTATGGCGGGGATGAGAAACGGACACAACAAGAGCTTGCGGATACCTTGCTTCTATTAAAAATTGATACGCATGACGCTATCGGTTTTCAATGGTGGGATTGTGGGGAACTGCAATTTTTCATTCGCAAGGCTGACTTGCTCGCGGGACGGTTCGATCAAACGTATTGTTCGTTATATTCAAGTTGAGTTCGTGTTTGTTATCATTAGAGCAACAAAATGTCCCAAATTCCGTCTATATGAGGGAGGAGGGACTTTTTTTGTTCGTCATTGTTGGTTTTCGAGCAAAGCTGGTTTATATATAAAGGGGGAATTTATAGTTGATTAGCGATCATATGTTCTATATAATGGGATAAAAAGGGAGTGTTACAGTTGATTCAGTCTGCATTTAAACATATTGATGTGGCAGTGACATCATTAATCCATTTATGTGACCAACTGTCGGAGCAGGACTTGGCTTTGACTCCGATTGAAGGCAAACGGCCGGTTGGAGAATTGCTTTCTCATCTATCCGTCATTTGTCGTGCAGATGTACATATTTCGGAGGGAGCTTCCGAAGAAGAAATGGCTTTGTTTTACGAGGAAAATCAGCCGAATTCACTGAGTGAGATTAGGGAAGCGTTGATTGCGAATCAGATGTACCTCTACCATCGATACAGACAGTTTAATACGGAGGAATTATTACAGGTGACTGACTCCTATTGGGGCGCGTCGTACAGTCGTCTGGAATGGCTGCTTGAGATCATGGGACATGTGTATCACCACAGGGGTCAACTGCATACGATGCTGACACTGACTGGTATTGAGCCCAAAGTAGCGTTATTTGAATAGATAGACCCAGGTCCATAATGCGAGGTTCTGCCTGAATATAGAGCTAGATTTAATAGAATACATAGAGCATGTTATCGGCAATAAGCAGCGGTTAAGCAAGGATTAGATCGACGATCCTATACGTTAATAATAGGGATTGCCGGATCAGCTACAAGTAAAGAAAACCAACGTCTCCAAATGCAACATTGTCAGTAGAAACTAAAATAGTAAGTTCGGAAAATCTTCTAGTAGGGACGTGTAAAATGAGTTTAAAAGAAAAGTTGATATTAATAAAAGAGAATGGCTACCAAGCGTCTCCCGATACATTCCAGTTGATACAAGAAATGATGGTTAACATCGGTTCTTTGGATGCCCAACTACGTGATGACCTAATTTATACAACCTTATCAAATTGGATTCCTGATAATACTTTAACAGTAAACGAACTAGAACAACTTCTAACCGTTGTTTTGGATAATAAGCATTTGCTTTTTAGGATTGGTGAAACCAATACAGACGCAGTCTTTACTCGATCGTTCTCTATGCTGGTTATCCCGCTCCTCCTCATGAGGCATAGAGAATCACCATATCTCTCAAGAGAGCATATTCATCAGATAAAAGAGAACGTTTTTTACAATGTACATAAAGAGCGAGATTATCGCGGGTATGACGAAGAAAAAGGTTGGGCGCATGCCATAGCGCATGCAGCAGATGCTTTAGACGAATTGGCCCAATGTTCCGAGCTGGATAAAAATGACCTCTTAACCATCCTCGATTTGGTTTACGAAAAGATGACCATCACTGATCGAGTTTACTCCGATGGGGAAGATGAAAGAATGGTAAAATCCATAATTAGTGTTTTAAATAGAAAAATACTTAGTCAGAATTATGTAGAGCAATGGATTCAACGTTTTGGTGATGTGGAGAAAAATCCAGAATTCCTTCCTGCCTTTAGGCAAAAAAATAATAAAAAGAACTTTTTGAAAAGTTTATACTTTCGAATCAAATTTCACAAAGTGGATGCTGATCTCTGCCCAACAATCGAGCATACTTTATATAAAATAGAAAAAGTATATTATTCCTGAAAAACAACGTTTTCTCTTCTTTCAAAGGCGATGATTTTTCGCAGATTCATCTCCTAATGGTATACTTTGATCAACAAATGATTCATGGAATGGAAAGGAATAATGCCGTGGCACAGCCAGCAACCATTCTGCTTGTGGATGATGAGCAGGATATTATTAAACTGATGGAGATTTATTTTGGCAATGAAGGATACCGGGTTCTGACAGCCAGTGATGGGATCGAGGCGCTTGAGCAATTGAAGAAAGAGCCAATTGATCTGATCATTCTGGATGTCATGATGCCGAATATGGACGGAATTGAAGCATGTATGAAAATTCGGGAAGAGCAGAAAATGCCGATCATTATGCTGTCCGCCAAAAGCATGGATATGGATAAAATCACAGGGCTGAGCATTGGTGCTGATGATTATGTGACCAAGCCGTTTAACCCGCTTGAACTTGTGGCACGGGCAAAGTCGCAGCTTCGCAGGTACCATACCTTCAATGAAGGCCGGGAGAACAAGGAACATGAGTGGGTGATTGACGATCTGGTCATTAACACCGATACGCATGAGGTCTGGCTGGATGAGCAGCCTGTTCGCTTGACTCCTCGTGAATTTGCCGTTCTGGAGCTGCTGGCGCGCCATCAAGGCTCTGTGCTGAGTATGGAGCAGATTTACAGGCAGGTCTGGAAAGAAGAGTTTATGGAGTCCAACAACACCGTCATGGTGCATATCCGCAAGATTCGTGAGAAAATCGAACTCGACAGCAAACATCCCAAGTTCATACAGACGGTATGGGGTGTTGGCTATAAGATGATCAAACCACAATAAGCACGTGCGTCTATAAGGTTTTTTGGATAAAGGGCGTAAGCAGGGAGTTCCGAGATGAATTCAAAATTAATTAACACAGTCCGGTGGAAATTTATCTACGCATTTCTGCTGAGTGGCATTTTGACGGCGGCTATCTTGTATGGGGGCAGCAAAGTTGCACACTCCATTCTGGCGGCTCAGACCTATCCTGATTATTCGATCCCTGCAAGGGGCATCAGGTGGCTGGTGAACAATATTGGGTCGGTGCCATTAATGATTATGGTTGCCATACTTGGCTTTGTGCTGTTCTTTTTCCTGTTCACGCGTAGGGTGATGCTGGTTCTGGACGAGATTACGGCGGGAATTCAGGAAGTTGCCAAAGGAGAGCTGTCTCATCGAATCGAGGTGAAGACATCGGATGAGTTTGGCGTTGTGGCTGCCAGTATTAATCAGATGGCTGAACAATTGCAACTGTCATTGCAGGAGGAGCGTAGTGCAGTTGCTGCCAAAAATGACTTGATCACGGGTATTTCTCATGATTTGAGGACTCCGCTAACCTCCATTCTCGGATTTTTGGAGTACATAGAGAAGGATCGGTACCAGGATGAAATTGAGATGCGCTATTACGTGAGCATAGCATACGAGAAATCATTGACATTAAGGAAGCTGATCGACGATTTGTTCGAATATACCCGTGTCAGTGGTGGGAGCCTGCCTTTGTCATTGACTTCCTTGAACCTGAATCCGTTTCTGATGCAGCTTGCGGAAGAATTCGCTCCGATGCTGGAAGAAGCGGGCATGACATATAAGATCATTGGTGGACATGAGCCTTTATGGATTCAGGCTGCTCCTGGCGAGCTTGTTCGTGCGTATGAGAACCTGTTCAGTAACGCGATCCGTTATGGAGCACAGGGGAAAGTGATGGAGATCGCGTTGTCACTTGAAGGTGAAGAAGCTGTGGTGCGCATCAGCAATTATGGTGAACCGATTCCGGCGCAGGATTTGCCGCATTTATTCGATCGATTTTACCGGGTGGACAAGTCCCGCTCGCGTGATACGGGCGGCACCGGACTGGGGCTGGCTATTGCCAAATCCATGATTGAATTACATCACGGGAGTATCGCTGCATATAGCGAGCAGGGCCGAACCGATTTTGTTACCCGTTTTCCGGTGACTGCTCCTCCGATGAACAGAGATACAGAGGAACGGTAACCTGGCAGAATTCTCTTCTAATTGTAAGAGAGCTTGCTTGATTCAACATGTAGGCATAATGCTGAATTAAGAAAATGATAAGAAGTTACCCACTTCCTCATTAAGAAATATTCTGTATTCTTAACCTCAATCGTACACATGAATCGCAAAATTGAGGAGGATACCGAATATGAGATTATTATTACGTACAGTCAGACTAAGATACATATATATCTGTGGAGCAAGCGCGTTACTTAGCGCAGCGCTCCTATTTGTCGTTTATCACATGTTACGTTTTGCCCACCATCATATCCTGTCAGAGACAACTGGTTTAACTCGAGTTATGTACTGGGTGATAAACCATATCGGTACAACGCCCTTCGTTATATTCATCGGGGGTGGTCTATTTGCTTTGTTTTTTTGGATTCGATCCCAGAAGATTGCAGATGACCTCAAGGTGATTGGTCGTGGAACTCATGAACTGGCCAATGGCCGAATTCCAGCACAGATAGAAGTGTTGAACGGAGGAGAGCTGCGTCAGATTGCAGCCGATCTGAATGACGTTGTGGTACGTATACAAGCGGAGCACATAAACAGTTCAGACCGGGAGTGGGTAAATAGAGAACCGAGTGGGGAAAACTGGTCCAGTCCTAGTGAGTATATGTATGGCGATGAAAGTAGCCGGGAACAAATGGTGTTAGAGAATGAGAGAAACCATAAGCAACGTAATCAAGAAGAGTGGGTTGGATCACAATCTGGTCGTATAAATGCCGATTTGCCGATTAAACTGACTCTCTACGGTGTTCGTTCTTCACTTGACACGATCATGGAAGGACGCTGCCGGGATGAATCGGAGATTCTGCACTGGGTCAAACTGGCGTATAAACAGACGTTAAGTCTGGAGCTTGCCCTGGATTCTATGGAAATGAAGCCACAGGAACATTCAGGCTCCAATCCACATGCATTTAGGAAACCTGAATGTTGAGATTCAGCATAAGGCGCGGAATTTATCACATATTTGATGCCTCTGTAGTAATCGTTATTTTGCTAGCGGTTGGCTATATCTATCTAGTTACTTACGGCGAAGGTGTGCTTCGCAATCATCCTGAGGCTATTTCAGTGGCCTCTTCCACCATCATTACCAATGCAGCTGGAACAGAAATTTCGAGATTACAAGTGCAAACCAAGGGATATATGGAGTATGCCGATTTGAAGGATATGCCGGATCTATTAAAGCAGGCGTTTCTGGCTACGGAAGATCGACGTTTCTATAACCACGATGGACTGGATTTTATCGGAATTGGCAGGGCGGTTGTGCAGGATGTTTTACATATGAACCTGAGTCAGGGAGGCAGCTCGATTACACAGCAACTAGCCAGAAATCTCTACTTGAACGGGGATAAAACGCTGGTCCGCAAGGTGAATGAAATGTCGATTGCCATGGCGATGGAAAAGAGATTTAGCAAGGATGAGCTATTGGAGCTGTATTTGAATCATATTTATATGGGACGCCAGCAATATGGGGTTAAAGCCGCGGCATGGCGATACTTCGGGATCAAGGATTTACATCAACTGGAGATCTGGCAAATGGCTACGCTGGCCGGAATTCCGAAGGGACCTTCCATATACAATCCGGTGGATCGGGAAGACCTGTCCAAAGAGAGGCGTTCTGTGGTTCTTGGCCTCATGCATGAGCAAGGAATCATCACCAAGAAACAGATGAATGAGGCGCGAAGTGTGGACTATACACCGCCTAATTTAACATCTGAATCGACTCCAGCCTCAACAGTGCCTGCCTACGTGTCTGCCTTGGATGCGGTAATCGAGGAGGCTTCCCGTCTGACAGGCAAGAGTGGAGCAGAGATTCAATCCGCAGGCTGGACCATTCGTACGGGATTGGATGATCAGGCGCAGCTGGCGATGGAGCAAGCATTCCGTGAATCTTCTCGATTCACCGATGATCGTGAGGATGAGCAAGTGCAGGCGAGCATGGTCATACTGGATCAGCATAACGGTGAAGTCAAAGCGATGATGGGCGGGCGAGACCCTGTAAAAGGAGGCATTAACCGGGCAACCACGGATGCAAGACAACCCGGTTCTGCATTTAAGCCCATTATTGTATATGGACCTGCATTGGAATCTGGTCGGTTTAAGCCAGAGAGTATACTACCTGATCAACGCATGAAATATGGGAGTTATCAACCAAGCAATTTGGGCGGGCGTTACAGAGGTACAGTTACGATGTCGCAAGCGATTGAACATTCCATCAATGCTCCAGCCGTATGGCTGCTGCATGAGACAGGGCTGGGACGGGCACATCAATTTGCAGGTCGATTGGGCATTGAACTGGGCAGGGAGGATCTCAATCTGTCGATCGCTTTGGGTGGTTTGCATGAAGGGGTGTCTCCACTGAAAATGTCTCAGGCATATTCCGTGTTTGCCAATAACGGCAAGTTCAATACGGCACATCTGATTCGTGAAATTACGGATTCACGCGGCCGGACAATCTATGCTTTTAAGCCAGAGAACAAACAGGTGATCTCCAACAGTACGGCGACGACCATGACCGGCATGCTCCAAGATGTGGTCAGTCAAGGTACCGGAAGTAGGGCACAACTGAGTCAGCATAAGGTAGCGGGGAAGACAGGAACAACGCAAGCTGCAATACCTGGTGTAAGCAAGGAGGCGAACAGGGATCTGTGGTTTGTAGGATATACCAGCAAGTGGACGGCTGCAGTCTGGATGGGATTTGATCGTACGGATGCAGAGCATTATATGAGATCCGGAAGTGGTGCCGCGGCGGATTTATTTGCGTCGGTGATGAAGCGTGCATTGCCATAGAAGAGAATGGTTTACCGTAATCCATTACTCAGGGATTTTTCAACATGGATCGCACAGTTATCGAACAAATGGATACAATGATGAAAACAAAACACCTCATATTAGATGATCACGGATCAATATTGTCTGGAAATATGGAAGACCCGTGAAGGACAGTATTTTACCCTGTCTCTAACGGGTCTTTATCGTTGTAATGATATTCATCTGCTGTTAGGGTTTTGCTCGCAAAGATTCAGGTATACGACGAATCATCTGGTTCAACACCTCGGACAATACAAGTCCGATCGCGATGGCACCGGATAACATGAGCGCTTTGGCAGCCATCTCCATGGCAGCACCGTAGTCATTTTGCACAAAATTACGCATCGCATTATAGGCCAGTCCACCGGGGACGAGCGGAATGATACCTGCCACGCTGAAGATAATGACGGGTGCGCGAAACATGCGGGAGAACAGCTGGCTTATGACACCAACCGCGATGGTCGCTGCCAAGGTAGCAGGAACAGCATCCGCGGCATATTCGAGCACAATATAGATGATCCAGCCGATCATGCCGACAAATCCACCGTGAAGCAGCATGCGCCGAGGAGCGTTAAAAATAATGCCAAAAGCGGCCGAGGCGACAAAGCTGGTCAGGGCTTGTTCAATAAAATGAAGCATAACCTGCAACTCCTCCGTCTTACGTAAAAAGTGAAAAAACAACAGCAATGCCTGTACCAATCGCAAAAGCCGTCAGAAACGCCTCGGCTCCCTTGGATAACCCGGACACGAGATGCCCGGCCATCAGGTCACGCACAGCATTAGTAATCAGCAGTCCCGGTACCAGGGGCATGACTGAGCCAATAATGATTTTGTCCCGTTCATGACCCGCGCCCATATAGACAAGCAAAAAGGCGAGCAGACCAATCACAAATGAAGCTGTCAGCTCGGCAAAAAACTTTACGAGTACCAGTCGATGGAAGGCAATGACCGCTGCATAGCCAATACCACCGCAGAGTACAGCAGGGAGAAAGTCGACCCAGCCTCCACCAAACATAATGGTAAAGCACCCACTGGATAACGCCGCCGCCGTAAGCCGTATAACCGCAGAATAGGAGGAGGGCTGTCCCTCAATTTGTTGTAACAATGCATAGGCATCCTCAACGGACAATTCCCCTTGTCCAATACGCCGGGAAACGGCATTCACTTCGGACACCTTGTGCAAATCCGTGGTTCGTTCAGAAATCCGTATCAGCTTGGCAGGCTCGGTTGCATCAACCGAGAAGAAGATGCCTGTGGGCACAACATAACTGTGCGAATGGGGAAGGCCCAGCGCGGCAGCCATGCGTTTCATCGTATCTTCCACACGATAGGTTTCACCGCCGCTTTGCAGCATGATTTTGCCTGCCAGTAGACAGATTGCAATCACGCGGGATTGTTCAGTATGATTTGTCCCAACCAGCTCCGTCTCAGACTGAGGCGCGGGTGGAGGATCATGAGGGATATATTCCAACCGGATCAAGCTCCGTTCATATGAGATAAGGCTTGGTGCCGACACCATTGTATCATATTTCACACGTTAACAAGGAAACATACCGCACGAACCACAGGTAGTCATCCAGGCTATAGAGACTATTGCTTACATTGACACCAAATTGATAACCCATTAACGCTTAAAACCCAAAAAAGGCTTCGCTCCCGCGGCCTGATGGTCAAAGGGAGGGAAGCTTCTTGGGCTAGGATCGATCGATACCAAAAACAACTACATCAACAGCGTAATGACTAACAGCTCATACAGCACGAGTGGCAGAATGGTTGGTCCAAACAAGGCACGTGGCTCGGGATATCCATGCATCGGCGTAACCTGGAGATACAAAATTCCCCGATCCGCGCTGATAATGACGCCTTCCCATACCTGACCATCGATATTCTGGACTTGCACCTTCTTGCCGACATGCTGCCGGGCTGTATGATGAAGCATATTCCGCACACTTTGCACGGATTGGAGCATTGGTTGATTGGCTTGGTATACGACCCGTGAGGATGGTGTGGATGTGGATTCAGACATGATGCACAACCCTTCCTCAAAATCATTTCTTACTTCAAGGTATGCATCTGCCTACAAAAGGTGATCACACAAATGCCATCTCAAGTCTTCCGCGCCCATTCTCATAAGCCACGCTGCCCAGTGCGCCATTCACAAAAGTTAATTGTGGCGGGATGTGGCCAAGATCCACGTCATACAAAACGGGTACATCCATATCTCCGAGAGCCGAAGACAGGGCATCGGTGAAATTGAAATCTCCTGTATCGGAATAACCAGCAGGTCGGCCAAACATGAAGCCTTTAACGCCAGCAAACCAGCCAGCCTGTCTCATCTGCCACAGATGACGGTAGATATCACCCGCATTCATCTCACAGCTTTCCAGATACCAGATCGTTCCTTCTTCTGCACAATACTGATCAAGATACGCTTCAACTGGTGCGTAAGGCGTGCCAATCAGACAGGTGATTGTATCCATGCAGCCGCCGATCAACCGACCTGAGAATGTAACCTGCGAGTCTGCTCCTTCGGGCTGCCCCAGCTGTTTCCAGTGAGAAGGAGTATCCAGATTGAACCTCGACAACTCCGGTTTCCATTCCGATTGATAGTGAGTGGAGGAAGATTGGGTAACCTGCCCTCCCTGGCCAGTCTGTAATACATCAATCCAGCGGGCGGTCACCGGATCGAGTTCATTGGATCTAAGGTCCACGTAGTTCGTACCGTGTGCCGAAGCTGTTCCGGTGATCAGGGTGTATGCGAATAAAAAGGTGCTGATATCCGAATATCCCATAACCCATTTGGGCGGCAAGGTTTTCAAAGTTTCCCAATCGAGCAGGGGCAGAATATCCATAAGGAACTCTCCACCCCACGGAGGGATAATAGCCTGAATCTCAGGGTCACGGAAAAATGCATTCATCTCGGCAGCGCGATCTTCCTTGGATGAACTTACACATTTGGCGTTATGCCGTAGAAATGGGCTTTCCTGAACACCAAAACCAAGTCGCTCCATGTTGTGCCTGCTCTCTTCAAGGTAATGATGCAAGGATTCACTTACACCGCTGGATGGCGCAGCCACACCAATGGTATTTCCCGGAGCGAGGGGTTGCGGGTAACGGATCGAACGCTTATTCATTGTGGAAACACCCTTTCTTGTGAACATATCGATTTAACGAAGATGTTTGATATTTTCATTTCATTATAGTACATGACTACTTCATGTGGCTTGTGATTATGGCTACTGACATTTCCTTTAGGGAGTCACCGGAATTTCAATGGAGAACGGTGCACGAATTTGATCAGGGTAAGAGTCTATTTCCATTGTCAGATTTCCTTTAGCTGCGGCTCCATTTTTAATGACAACCCTTGCTTCAAAGACGGAAGGGCTCCAGCCTACTTCATTAATTTCGAAAGGGTTCCCTTTATTGTCCTTGATATTGGTAAATGATAGCCCTGAAGTAGCATTTTGAGCGTTTGCGATTGAAAACTCGAGGATGAGATTTTTGCCCTGGGCCGTGCTTTTCAGGAATTTCAAACTCGATGGACCACCTTGTATTTCACCTGAAGATGGATCGATGCTGATAACCAGTTCATCCTTATCCACTGCTGAAAGGCCAGACCCTTGCAGCGTCAGCTTTTTCGGAGCGGAGAAGTACATGCTTTCGAAAAAGACAGAGCTTCCAGAGCCTGAGATGGAGGAGGAATCCGTTCGCCATGCTCGGCCTTGCTCATCTACCAACTGCAGATCACGAATTCCGAAGATTTTTTTGGTATTGTTCCGATCATATTCGATATCAAGAACAAGGCGAGTGGGATACAGAACGGCCTGTTTTACTTGAATACGCTGCCCGTCCACGGTCATTGTTTGGTTTACGGGAATGATTTTTTTCATGCCTTTCGTTAAGCTGCGATCCACTGGGAAGGTGACCTTCCACTTATTATTCGGTTCTTTACCTTGTTCCTTAAATACAACGGTCAGCTCTTGTGGTGGTAAAGACTCTGCGAATGAGACATCGATTTTATCCTCATAAATGCCACTTTCTGAAGCCGGCGTAGGAGAGAAGTAGCTAAACGCAACAGGCAGCTTTTTTCCATCCCTATCAAGCAAATCGATATCATATCGACCTTTCTCTAGATCTTTCATGCCTTTCATCGTGTAAAAAATGACCATACGTGACTCGTCTGTGATAATGCCTTCAACGGTCAAGGAAGCACCATCATGCTCATCGGTCACACCAACCTTCTGCAAGAGGGACTGATCGATGGCCATCATTAATCCTTTGTCCTGGCGAATCATGCTCACAATGCCTTCCATGCCGGGCAATTGCTCCACAAAGGACGCAAAGGCGGGGGAGATGCGGATACATCCCGTAAACACGAGGATGATCGCGGCTGCAGATATGGAGCTCATAACCCAGCGCAGCCGTGACTTGCGCTTGCGCGCAGCCTGACGGATTCCGGCCTGTACAGCCTGATATGCTTCGGCATCCGGTACAGATATGGCGTCGTATTCCCTTTTACGATCATTCAGACGCTGCTCAAGGGCTTCAAATGGCTTTATTTCATCGTTCATGATGTTATATCTCCTTTCGTTTCAAGTTGGTCCCGGAGCTGCCTAAGTGCCCGGTGCAATCGGGATTTTACGGTTCCGGTCGGGATTTTGAGAATATCAGCGACTTCTGTTAAGGAGAAACCTTCGAAATAGCTTAGAATAATAATTAGTTTGCAATCCGGATCCAGCGCAGAGACAGCTGCGGCCAGATCAGGGTCTGCGGTCTGGTCCCAGCTGCTAGGTTCATGAATTTCGGTAACGTGGCTGAACCGGCTCTTGCGTTTGCGTTCGTCCACACAGTAGTTCAGCAGAATGCGGATCAGCCAAGTGGCGAAATAGGAGGGTTCTTTTAATTTCTTGAGCTTTCGATAAGCTCTGTAGGTGCATTCCTGTATCGCTTCCAGCGCATCCTCCTCGCTGTGCAGATAGGCATAGGCGATCCGGTACAGTCGGCTCTGATGCATCTCCATTAAGGCTGCAAAAGCCTCGGCATCCCCTTTCTGTGCGGCGATGGTCAGTTGAGCAGGGGTCACATGGCTCCTCCTTTCATGGATGTTGTTGCGTATTAGACCGTGGAAAGGGCCAAACGGTTCTTGATTTTGGAAAAAAAGTTATGTATTCACGTACTGAGACTACCACCAAGAAGGAAATTGCGCAGAAACTGAAAACAACCGCCAAGCTCCCCCTTATGTTAGAGAGAGGAGTTCGGCGGCTGTTATTCATCATATGACTTGTCTGACCGTAATGAGATTCGTTTCTCCCGATTTCAATCTTCAGAATAAAGATGGAGTTTCTTCGCAGCTTCCAGACCAGGCACCGCGAAACTAGCGAGCGGCGATGGCAGATCATCCAACGGGAACCAACCGATCTCACCAATCGCTCCGCCTTCTTCGAGGTTACGAGCAATACCGCCAATAACTCGAGTTGAGTAGAGGACGGAAATCCAATGCTCCTGTTGTTCAGGTCGGATCGTCTCTGCGGTGCAGAGCAGCTTGTCGATGGCAATATCCAGATCGACTTCTTCCTTGATCTCTCGAATGACCGTCGTTTCAACGGATTCGTATGGGTCAACTTTGCCCCCAGGGATACTCCAGGTGTACTGTTCAGGCTGACGATTCCGCCAAACCAAAAGGACTTCATTACGTTCGTTGAGGATGACTGCTCCCACACCAATCCGAGGTTGGACAGGAGAGTTCTCTGTACCTTTGGTGTTAAGTAAGGACAACGCAGATCCTTCGGCAGCGACCAATCGTGAGTCTGAGTGATCTTCGTTCTGTTTAGCTCCTTGGGCATGAGTGGACTGAAACGCGAGCGGAAGTTTGGTCTGCGTTGACCATTCTTCTGCAAGAATACTCATCGAGATCAGATCATAATGCGTGCCATCCCGTAGAACGGCAGAACGCTGGCGGCCTTCCTCCCGAAATCCGGCTTTCAGATAGGCGCGTCGGGCAGTCTCATTGTATTCAATTACTTCCAGCGCAATCCGATTCAGATTCAATTCATGGAATCCATAACGAATAATCAGGGCGAGAGCATCACTGCCGTATCCTTTACCCCGATCTTTATCATCACCAATACCAATGGCCAGGCGTGCAGAGCGGTTATTCCATTCAATTCGGTAGAGAGCCGTGAATCCGATGAACCGATTATCCTCGAGAGTACGCAGCGCAAATTCAAAACCGTTGTCTCTGCGAACTGCGGATGACCCCGTCTCATCCGGCGTTAGCGGGACAGCAATATCGGTATCCAGATTACGCAAGTAATCATAACTGTCAGTGAAGCGGGAGAGCCGCATGCAGTCTTCTGGGCAAGGAGCGGCTAGCCGGATTTTGGAGCCTTGAAAAGCATTTAAATGACGTGGAGCCATGTTGCACCTCTTTTATTGGATATGAAATCATACATTTTATCTCATTATACTACGAAACAGAGAGGATACCGAAAAAGGGCAGAAGCAGGGGAGCATACCCTCCTGATTAGGAAAAGAAAAGCGACGCTAAATGCGGTTAATATAGATCCATATAATTCAATATAGATCATCTGGATATTTCCGAATGTAGCCAAAACAAAAAGCAGCCAAAGGGCTGCTCTACCATTCATTATTTCATATTCTGCAACAGGTTTTTCATTTTCTTGTAGTGCCCACTGACCCGATCAACCATGTAGTTATACATAAGCTGATTCTCCGAAAGGTTCGCCATTTCCTTGTCAATATCAACGTTATTGTTGTTATTATTCATGGAAGTTTCGTTGTTCTCGACAATCCGGTAGTTTACGATGGAGTCATTGGGATTACTGACCGGAAAGTGTTTCTCATGCGTCCGCTTCATGGCGAGCTGATCTGTTTTGCCATTCTCAATGATACGTCTGAGCTCTTCCTCAAACTCCACCGATTTCTTTTTGTAATTGGGTGTGTCTGCATTGGCAATATTTTCAGTGGTGACCTTGTGCTGCGCGTTCAGCGCTTGTAACAGGGATTCATTGCGTCTGGAAGTGTTCGTTTCAATCAACGGCTCAGTCTCCTTCAATGGAAATGCAATTGCTTTCATCATAAAAAAATGAGCTGCTGCCTGTCAAGTCAGGCAAAAGAAAAGGATAAGCGCATGCCGGAGGTTTCCATTAGGAAATCCTGCTTCATGACATCTTATCCTTGTCCCAGCCCGTATGAATCAGTCCTCACGAATCAGCTATTAAGAAGGACGATTGATGTTTTTGCCATAATAAATCTCATCCATCTCCAGCTTCAACCACTCCGTAATTTCCTGTTGCTCGACCTTGCTCAGTTTATCTTTGGTATAACCAAACAGATAGTTATCGAGATCGAATTCTTTCAGTTTGCACTTGGTGTGGAAAATGTTCTCCTGATAGACGTTCACGTCAATCATGTCGAAGCTGCTCTTGATCTCATCCGGAATGTAATTCTGGATCGAACCGATCTCATGATCAATGAACAGCTTGCGTCCACTCGTATCCCGTGTAAAACCACGTACCCGGTAGTCCATCGTCATGATATCCGTATCGAACGAGTGGATCAGATAGTTCAGTGCCTTTAGCGGCGAGATTTCACCACAGGTAGAGACGTCAATATCTGCCCGGAACGTACTGATGCCTTCGCTCGGGTGGAATTCGGGGTACGTATGAACGGTAATATGGCTTTTGTCGAGCTGCATGACGACATTATCGGGCAGGGGGCCGGGAGATTCATCGAAGGATTCCTCAGGGATCTCCACAATGGGGCCTTCCGACACAAGCATCGTCACACTTGCACCCTGGGGGACATAGTCCTGTTGGGCGATATTCAGCACATGGGCACCGATAATGTCAGACACGTTGTTCAGGATTTTGCTCAGCCGGGCAGCATTATATTGTTCATCAATATATTCAATGTAAGCTTCGCGTTCATCTTTGGTTTTCGTATAACAGATATCGTACATATTGAAACTCAGCGACTTGGTCAGGTTGTTGAATCCATGCAGTTGAATGCGCTGCTCTGGCGTTAATGTCATGGTTGCAGTTCCCCTTTGTCCCATACGACATGGTAATCGCAGTTTTACTACTACTTATACCCAACCTGCCGCCAAAAAAAACATATGTACGTCATTCTTTGCTGCTCCAGTCGTGTACAGATTAGAATGAAGGATCTTCGTAATCCCCGACATCGTTCATCCGTTCATCTTCGGCGACCGATTGAATATCCTCCGAGGTAATGCTGATGATGGTGTAAGCTTCATTCTGCTGTTTTTTGACCGCTTTTTCCTTTATAAAACGGGGACTGCCATCCCCGGCATCTTCATCATACACGAGCAGAAGACCGTCGCTTTTACGCAGCAGCAAATCATCCCGCGCAGTGAACTGCCACGGCCCGATATACGGCTGATGACTAATCGCACCATAATAGTCCACACCTTGCAGAATGGAGCGATAATACTCCTGTTTGTCTTCCTTCCATTGTTCCTCAGGATTCTGAAAAGCGGTAATGATCGACAGCTTCAGATCCGGGAACGTCTTCTTCAGCTCAAGCACCACTTCACAGGCCCACAGGTCTACACCGTATTGGCCTGGTGTCAGCACCCATTCCAGCCCGTCTTCGACCAGTGGTGTAAGACGGGAGGCGATCGCCTTTTTGATGAAAGGAATTCCCTCATGCTTCTGTCCAAAAATCTGTAGTTCATGTGCACGATAACCGGTAATAAGCAAGTTTTTCAACATCGCTTCCTCCTTTCAGACGTGGTCAGGCCATCGGCCAGTTCCGGCACCGCGGCTTGTCCAGTATCGGCTGAAATCGTTGAGTCAGCGATGCCTGTTCTTTGAATCATCCCGTTAGTTCGCTGATGGAGCATCCGTGCGGAATGGATAGAGGAACTGTTTTGGAATATCGGTCTCAAATCTCATCAGCTCACCCGACGTTGGGTGGATGAACGAGAGTACCCGTGCATGCAGCCCCAGACGACCCAGTGTTTTGGTGTGAGCACCGTATTTTTTGTCGCCTGCGATGGGATGGCCCAGATCTTCCATATGCACACGAATCTGGTTTTTGCGTCCCGTTTCCAGACGGACTTCCAGCAGGGAGAATTCACGGTTCGATTGTAGACGTTTGTAGTGAGTAATGGCATGTTGTCCATCATTCGGGCGAGAACTGGAATACATTTTGAGCGTCTTGGTTTCTTTCAACCATGAGGAAATGGTGCCCTCTTCTTTTGCAACGGCGCCTTCCACAAGGGCAACATACACACGTTCCTGTACATTTTCTTTCCAGTTGTCCTGCAGCTTCTGCTGCACTTCTTCGCTCTTGGCGAACATCATGACACCTGACGTGTCGCGGTCCAGACGATGGACAATAAATATCCGGTTCAGCGCGTTGGTACGGCGAACATGCTCGGTCAACTGGCGATAAGCTGTAAGATCATCACTTTTGTCAGCGGCAATGGACAACAGTCCGGCTTCCTTGCGAATGACAATGATATCATCGTCTTCATGCAGAATGTTAATCCCCGTCAGCGAAGGAGCGGCAACAGCACCTTCTTTGCTAATCGTTACGATCTGCCCCGGCGTAAGCTCCAGATTAAACTTGGTCACCACTTTCTGATCAACGGATACCTGTCCGCGACCCAGAATGGATTTGACCGCATTACGGCCGGACTTCAAATGTTTCAGCAGGAAGCTGAGCAGCTCATCAGGTTCAGTAACCTTGTACGGACGTGGTGGTTCTTGCTTGCGATAATAGGAATTGCCCGAGCGTTTGGCTGCTTTGGGTTTGGGTGCTCCGGCTTTCTTGGGAGCCGCCGAGGTTTTGGCAGCTGCTGGCTTTTTCGCCGCTCCTGTATTGCGTGATGCGGATGGTCCTGATGATTTGGCGGAAGTAAAAGTGGACCGACCCGACCGCGCTGTGGACGAACCTGCGGATGTTTTCCCTTTGGCAGATGTATTGCCTGTTGGGCGTTTACGTTTATTCATAAATAGTAATCTCCTTCTGAACAGCCTGTACCGCTTGTGTGCATACGATCCGTTCATTTCGTTATGCAGTTCAATATACCATTAACCGGGGGCAAATAAAAATAGGTGGACTGAAACTGTTACCCATCCAATCCAAAGAGAGTCGAGATTCATAGAATAACGTATCCCATAGCATTGGAGGTGTTACTCATGGGTGTGTTTCTCGATATGAGAACTTCGATGAACTCGGGAACTGTAGGACAGCCCGGTTTGTCTCTGGGCCCATCACCAGAAGCGTTCGGCTCCATTGGTCTGCAGACCCTTGGTGTCCCAAACCCCATAATCACCTTGAATGGCACGGTTGGCGTTACCGGAGAAGTGGGAGATACGTTCGTTGTTGAGCTTGTACGGGGCAGTGTTTACGATCCGTTCTTTGTAATCTATCGCGCCGAAGGTACCATAGGTCAGAACGGTGGCGCTGAATTTCATTCGTTCACTGCACAGGATTTGTCCGCACCGCCTGCACTGGAAAGTGTGTATACCTCGTTCATTTCCGGGGTGTCCACATCTGTACGGACCGGACCTGAGGTGTTCTATGGTATTGCAGCCACCAATTGGTTCCTATGAACAAAAGGTTCAACAGAAAGAGTGTTTACGTTACGGCATCTTATGATTAGCAGAACAAAATCCCGGCTCCAAGGAGTCCGGGATTTTGGTTGTAGTATCTACTTTTAAAGGCTAGTTGGCGCGGCCTTTCAAAATAATGTTGTTGGCTTTGCCGAAGTCGATGGCGACTTTGCCTGCAAGTGCCGCTGTACGCTCCGCAAGGACAACCGCGTTCACGCCACAGGAGAAGAGAGCTACATCGAAGGTATCCTGATTCGTTTGAATCCACTCCAGTGTTTCCTGCATCTGATCCCAGCTGTCGAAGGGCAGCGCAGCTGTAATATTCAGGTGATACGGCTCCTGAACGAGTGTGGCTCGCAGCTGTTCAATCTCACGGGTAACGAGCAGTATCCGCTTGCCGGCAAGCATATTCCAGAAGCGGGGCACCTGCGCGAGTTCCCGATTGACACAGGCATGGCAAGTCAGCGCCGGAGAGATACCGAAATGTGCGAACACCGTATCGGTCAGCTGTCTTTTGAGATGCTCCGGGGCTTTGATGGTACTGTCCCCGTGTGGAAGAACGCCGACGATATTCGCCCGCTGTAAGGAAGCGGCGACCTCATCCCGTAGCTGCAGATTGGGTAGACGCAGTCCTTTTTGTCCCAGATTGGCCTTGATGGCCCATCGCTCCTGCAAAACCTGTTCCGTGCTCCAGACCGTTTCCTGGGACAAAACGATATTCTCCCCATCGCCCACACGAACCAGAGAGAAGGGACGCTTATCCCTCAATGCGGCTTCAAGTTGATCCAACACACCATCCATTTCGAGATAGATTGGACTCATAGTGGTATAAAGCCTCCTTTGAAAATTCAATTGCTCTATTCTATGTTTCGGCCTCGGCAACGTATTGTGTGTTCGACCCGCAGGGCGCGTTTCTGGTGCATATCAAACTACTTCTTGAAGCATGTGAGGGGCTTAATGGACTTATGTAAAATGCTCAATTATAAGAGAACCCGTGCAGGTGTCCGGACCGATTCTAGTATTTTTTCATACGGTATAGAGTCGGCTGGATTGGCGAGAGCTTCTGTATAGAGCTTCAGGCAGACAGGGACATTTTGGTGTGGGAACGACTGTAAACACTATGAAAACATTCTGAATTAAGTGAAAGAAAATCACAGACTTGATGAGGAGGAAGGGTATGTCCAGAAGAGTGGTTATTGAGATTAACTTCAACAATTATGGAATGGACCCGCAGCGCTTGACGAGAGAATGGTTGGAGCGGCGGATGGGCATTTTTCGTAGATTCACCCTGAATTGCCTAAAGGCCCAGACCAATCAGGACTATCTGACGGTAGTGAAGATTTCAAAAGAATCGGGGGAACTCATAAAGGAGATTCTCTCGGAACAGGAGCCGCTGCCTGCCAACATCCGGTTTGGGACTCATATCGAGAGTGTGCGGGCCATTCTGGCTTTTGCCGAGGGAGCAGAGGATACCTATATAGCCCGACTGGATTCAGATGATCTGTATCACAAGACGTTTGTTCAACAGCTCTATGATGTGCAGCCACAGCCAGGAACAATGGCTCTCATTAATCAGAATGGATATCTGTGGGATAGCGTGAATCATGAGATGGCGCCAGCATTTCATCGTTCCCCGCAGTTCTATGTCTACTTATATAAGACTGCAGAGTACGCGGCGGGATACCGGGTGAAGCTTCCGGGCCGGGGAACACATGGCAATGTTATTGACCTGCCGCATGAGCTGCTGGCACCGCGCAATTACGTGAATATTGTGCATTCCAGCAATACTTCCATCAAAAAAGTACCGCCCAAAGATCGGTTGAGCCGGGAAGAGATGGCTGCGGTATTACGCGAATTCATGATCTGAACAAGGAGGGATTCAACCATGATTAAAGGACAAACCATTCTGATCACCGGAGGAACAGGCTCCTGGGGACAAAAGCTGACGGAGGTACTGCTGGAGCAGAATCCGTCCGAGATTCGGATTCTCTCGCGTAATGAGTATGCCCAGATTGCGATGCAGCGGGATTTCGGTCATGATGCGCGTTTGCACTTTGTCATCGGGGATATTCGCGACGATCGGGCCGTGGAGGAAGCCTGTCGCGGAGTGGATGTTCTCTTCCATCTGGCTGCACTGAAGCATGTTCCGGTATGCGAGGATCAGCCGGATGAAGCGTTCAAGACCAACGTCATCGGCACGCAGAACATTATTCGCGCTGCGATTCGCATGCAGGTTGCCAAAGTCATTGACGTCTCCACCGACAAGGCGGTAGATCCGATTAACGTTTACGGCATGACCAAGGCTTTGGGGGAAAAGATGATGATTCATGCCAATGGATTGAGCGAGTCCACCCGTTTTGTGTGTATTCGCGGGGGCAATGTGCTTGGGACCAGTGGCAGTGTTGTTCCATTGTTCCGTCGTCAGATTGATGAAGGCAAGAGCCTGACCATTACGGACAAAGGCATGACCCGCTTTTTCCTGACGCGGACGGAGGCCATTCATTTGTTGCTGAAGGCAGCTGAGGCAGCGGTGGGCGGTGAGACTTTTGTAATGAAAATGAAGGCCTGCAAGATGACAGATCTGGCTTCGGTCATGCTGGAACAGGCAGGTCGTCCGGCTCACGACTATACAGTAACCGGGATTCGACCGGGCGAAAAATTGCATGAAGTACTCATTTCTCCATTTGAGGCACCACGTACCTACAAATATGACGAGCAATATTATGTGATTTTGCCACAAGAACCGGAGAAAAGCCTGACAGATCGGTATAGTGGGCTGCCTCGTGTGACCTTTTCCGAGTATCGTTCAGACAGCGCGATGATGAACCGTTCCGCTATTGCCCAATTTTTGCGTGCAGGCGGCTTTATCGATTAATAGAAGGGAGGCGGACCGTTTGGAGGTGGAAGGAATGGAAGAGGGCAGCAGCATGCACGTAGGAAATAAGGAAACACAGGAACGAACCACGCTTCAAAACATAAACAACCGCTCCCTGAAAGCCGCCGTCATTGGTCTGGGGTATGTC
The DNA here is from genome assembly GCF_013401555.1 of Paenibacillus sp. E222. Lineage (NCBI taxonomy): Bacteria > Bacillati > Bacillota > Bacilli > Caryophanales > Paenibacillaceae > Paenibacillus > Paenibacillus sp. E222. The sequence continues at coordinate 6,917,470 of NZ_CP058552.1, read as the reverse complement.
GGGTTACCGATGGCGATGGAGATGGCGCAGGCTGGGTATCAGGTGCAAGGAATTGACATCGATGGAGCGAAAGTGGCTAAGCTGTGTGCCGGGAAATCGTATGTAATCGGCATTGAGGATAAAGTGGTGCAATCCCTTGCTCAGGCTGGGTTGTTCCTCGCAGGCACGGATTTCGCAGCAGTAGCGCAGGCCGATGTCATTGTTATCTGTGTGCCTACGCCTTTAACTGCGGAGCACCAGCCGGATATTTCATTTATCGCTGCAGCGGTGGATGGCATAACGCCTTATCTTCAGGAGGGCTGCCTGGTTATATTGGAGAGTACCACGTATCCCGGCACCACCGAGGAGCGTGTAAAGCAGCCGATCGAAGCCGCGAAAGGGTGGAAAGTAGGGCAGCAGTTCCATGTCTGTTATTCTCCCGAGCGGGTAGATCCCGGAAGTGTGCATTACGGGGTGAAAAATACACCGAAGATCATTGGCGGCTCCACGCCGTCCTGTCTATCTTATGGAAAAGCATTCTACGGTTCGTTCCTGAACGAAATCGTCCCCGTTAGTTCTACGACTGTGGCAGAGACGGCAAAATTGTTCGAAAATACGTTTCGCAGCGTGAACATCGCGCTTGTGAACGAACTGACACCCGCTTGTGAGCAAATGGGCGTAAACATCTGGGAGGTGCTGGACGCTGCGGCAACCAAGCCGTTCGGTTATATGCCGTTCTATCCGGGTCCGGGCATTGGTGGACACTGCATTCCAATTGACCCGATCTATCTGTCCTGGGCCGCAGGCCGTCAGGGGTCGGAGCTGAAATTCATTTCGCTTGCGGATGCAACCAATCGGCAAATGCCGGAAAGAGTGGTCAAGCGGGCCGCCGAGCTGCTCGAACAGAACGGTTCATCGTTGCAGCGAGCCCGAATTGTGCTGGCGGGTATGGCGTACAAAAAAGATATCGACGATCTGCGTGAATCGCCAGCGCTGGATGTCTATAGACTGCTTTGTGAAGCGGGGGCAGATGTGGTTTTTACTGATCCAATGGTGCCTGTATTCCGCAAGGATGATGGCACGGTTGCTCATGCTCAACCAGCATCATCAGCATTGTGGGCCGGGGCGGATCTGGTCATCATTACGACGGATCATACGGGATTCGATTATCAGGAGATGGCGGATCATGCCAAGCTCATCTTCGACACACGTAATGCTACAGCCGGATGTGTCGGTGGCAATATCGTGGTGCTTGGACAGCCGATTCGACCAGAAGTGAACGTGGTGCAAGGTATGAAGGGAATACATGAGTTGCAAATTCACGAAAACATGCGAGTGTCTCAGAAGGTGGACGGGGATAAGCAGGGACACACCAATCCTATCCGGTCAGACAGTGAGGCAAACGTTAAAGCACAGACTGAACCAATTATTGAACCAGCCAGTAAACCGAGCATTGAACCAACCAACGAACACTCGCACGAAAATTGCGGAGGCAGCCATGGCAAATCATGACCGGGTCAACGAGCGTTATTATGGCGAGATCAATTCGGAGGAATCACATGAAGCCACACGTACCCGCATTCACTGGATGTGCCGGGAAGCGACAGGCAAACGAATTCTGGATATTGGATGCAGCCAGGGAGTTACCTCCATTTTGCTAGGGCGGGAAGGCTTTCGGGTGACCGGAATTGATCTGGAAGAAGAGAGTATACAGTATGCCCGCGAGGAACTGGCGAAGGAATCCAGACCCGTGCGGAACAATGTGGATTTTCGCCTGCTGGACATTACGCAATGGAAAGCAAGAACCACCTTTGATACCGTATTGCTTGGTGAAGTGCTGGAGCATTTTGCCCATCCGGAGACGTTATTGCTGCAAATTCACCGACTGCTGCAGGAGGAGGGAACTCTGGTTGTGACCGTGCCGTATGGTTACCATCCCTTTTACGATCACAAGCAGACGTTTTATGCCGGGAATCTGGCGATGTGCTTGCTGCCGTATTTTGAAGTATTGAAGCTGGAAGTTCATCATAAATATCTATGTTGTGTGGCACGAAAAAGACGGAAAACGCAGCTGTATATGTCACCAACCCTGAACCAACTGACGGAATGGATGGAGCTGGATCACGTACAGTTTGCCGCTGTGGAGAAGAATCACCTTCGCCTGATGAATCAACGCAAGAAAGCGTTGGACAATGCGGTGGAGCAGGTTAAACGTCTGCGCCGTCAGGAGACGGGGGAAGGGTAGCAGACGAGTTTGAGAAAGAAAAAAACCGCAATACGCGTAAGACAGGAAGGGGCTTAAACCGTGATCACCATCAGTCTGTGTATGATTGTGAAGAACGAACAACGCACACTTGCGCGCTGTCTCGACTCGGTCGTCGGCATCGCGGACGAGATCGTGATTGTAGATACCGGCTCATCCGACCGTACGAAAGAGATCGCTGCGCAATATACCGACCGGGTCTACACGTATGAGTGGAAAGATGATTTCGCCGCAGCGCGAAATTATTCATTCGATCAGGCCACACAGGAATATATCCTGTGGCTGGATGCGGATGATGTGCTGCTGCCCGCGGAACTGGCGAAGCTGCAAAGGTTGAAGCAGCAGCTGCCGTCCGGGGGAGAGACGGCGGCTGTGATCTTGAGCTATACGCTGGCCGAGGGCCCGGAGGGAAGTCCGCTCGTGACGGACCGACGGTTGCGCCTCGTCAAGCGGGAAGCGGGCTGCCGCTGGCATGGCCGGCTGCACGAGCAGTTAGGCTTCCCGCAGAGCGGCGTCATTACGGCAGATATTGCCGTCACGCACCGCCGCGAAGCGGGCCATCATTCGGCGCGAAACGTGCGCATACTGCGCAAATGGATCGCCGAAGAGGGCGCAGCCCAGGGACGCCTGCTGTTCTATTATGCAGGCGAATGTTACGACCGCAGGCGTTATGCGGCGGCGGTTCGGGCGTACGCGAAGCTGGTGCTGGAGCCGAGCGGTTATCGCGAGGATCGGCTCATCGCCTGCGCGCGGCTGGCGGAATGTTACGAACGGCTTGGCGAGCCGGGCCGGAAGCTGGGGGCACTGTTACAGTCATTTCAATTCGACCTGCCGCATGCCGACTTCTGCTGCGCTATCGCTGCCTGCTTCCAGGAGCGGCAGGAGATTGTGTCCGCCATCTACTGGTATATGCAGGCGCTCGATGTCAGCAGCCGCGATCCGGGTCTGCGTCCGGTGCCAGCGGCATGCCGCACTTGGCTGCCCCACGCCCGACTCTCCCTTTGTTACGCTCACATGGGGAACTGGGAGCACGCGCTTCTGCATAACAGCAAAGCAAGGGAGTATCTGCCGAATGACCCCGGCCTGATTGCCAATCGGCAGAAGCTTGAAGCGGTGATGAGTAAGGGGAACAAGGGCACGGAAGAAAGAGAGAAAGGGTAAGAGTAAGAGTAAGAGTAAGAGTAAGAGTAAGAGTAAGAGTAAGAGTAAGAGTAAGAGTAAGAGTAGTATTGCTCCGCTCTAGAGGTGGAAGAAGAGCAGCCCCGCTTGCCATGAGATTCGGCGAGCGGGGCTGTTTATTTGTGTTTTTATTTTTCGGGTGCCAGGCAGCGAACGTACTGTTCCTTCATACGCAGGCTTTGGCATGCCCAGCCCCAACCGTCATAGATTTCTTCATCGATGTTTAGCGTAATGGTTTCATCTACATATTCATTCCCGTTTTCGATCCGGAGCGTGTGTTCATCTTCCCATTCCAGATGGTTATGTCCATGATACTCGGCGCGATAAATGGTTTTTACGGTGGATTCATTCGGATCATTTGTTTTCTTCACATCCACCCAGATGGTGACTCCACCTGCCGCACCACCATAAGGCACGCCGTAAATCTCGGCGGTATATTCTACGTTCCGTGAAGGCATGGAGTAGCTCAGATCTCCTTGTTGGGAACGATCAAACGTGGAGAAGTACGGGCGAAGCCAGAAATACAGCAATACGGCGGCGAACAGAGCCAGAATCAGTATCGAAAATGCGGTGAATATCGGATGTCGGTGTATCCACGATTTTGGTGATGAGATGTTTGAAGAGTCACTAGCATGTGCATGTTGTTTCGACATCAATAAAACGGCCCTCCTTTAATGGCAGTGGGATCAAACGATATACGGTAATGGATATGTAGGTATACAAATGTCTTTTCTGTAAGCTAATCATTAATTGATGGTAACATATTGTAGATATAATTAATAACAAATAAGTTAAAATAATCCTTAACCAAGCAAGAGCTTAATTAATTGGAGAAAGAGTGTCTTGTTAGCAAATTCAGGACTTGAAGAAGCAGTTGGAGGTAGTAGTTTGATGAGGAATGTTTAACTTGGATAATGGTGGTTGATGCTGCAATTAAGTATGCCAAGCATGGTATAATAGAAAGAAACGGAGTTGATGGTCAGATGTCTGATTTGCTCGATCCTCGAAACGATTTTGTTTTCAAGCGTATTTTTGGCAGTGAAGAAAATAAAGATGTACTGCTGGTTTTCTTGAACCGAACGTTTGCAGAATCGGGGGAACAGCCGCTGACGGAGATTGTACTCCTTAATCCGTATACCGATAAAGATGCTCCGCTGGATAAACAGTCCATATTTGATATTTGGGCGAAAACAGCTGAAGGTAAATTGATCAACATTGAGATGCAGTTATTTAATAAATACGATATTGAAAAACGGACCCTATACTATTGGAGCAAGCGTTATTCCAGTCAGTTGCAGGAAGGCCAAACGTACAAGGAACTGAAAAAGTGTGTGACAATTAATATTTTAAATTACTCGTTTATCGAAAATGAGCGTTATCATAATGTATTTCATCTGAGGGAAGACCATACTGGACTTGAATTGAGTGATGATCTCGAAGTTCATTTTATGGAGCTGTCCAAGCTGGATGATCAATCCGTTCCGATGGAAGGTGGTCTGATTAACTGGCTTTTGTTCCTGAAAGGTGCTGACAAATCCAATTGGGAGGTGTTGCAAATGAATGAACCTACATTGAAGAAAGCGATGGATACGCTTGAGTTTCTGAGTCAGGATCGTGAAGCACGTCGTTTGTATGAAGAGCGGCAGAAGTATTTGCACGATGAAGCCTCGATGATTGAGTGGGCTACGGAGAAGGGCATTGCTAAAGGTATAGTGGAAGGCGAACAAAAGAAGGCGATCGAAATTGCAAAAAATATGCTTTCATTCGGCATCGAAGTTTCGGTCATTGCCAAAACAAGTGGTCTAACCGAGTCTGAGGTTGAGGCATTGAAAGATTAGCAACGCAACCCACAGAAAAAAACTCGTTCCCACAAACAATGAGAGGTGCTGCAAATGAATGAACCTACATTGAAGAAAGCGATGGATACGCTTGAGTTTCTGAGTCAGGATCGTGAAGCACGTCGCTTGGATGAAGAGCGGCAAAAGTATTTGCATGATGAAGCCTCGATGATTGAGTGGGCTACGGAAAAGGGATTAGCGGAAGGTGAAAAAAGAAAGGCGATTGAAATAGCTAAAAATATGCTTTCATTCGGCATCGAAGTATCTGTCATCGCCAAAACAAGTGGTCTAACCGAGTCTGAAGTTGAGGCGCTAAAAGATTAGCAAATGCACTTTAAATCAAAACAATCGTCTTGTTCCCAAAAGGGCAGGCGGTTGTTTTTTTATTTGACCTAGAATGTTCAATCACACCAGATTCTATTTGTAATCTTTCTGATCACTTAGGTTATACCGCTGTTACACAGTTGCCGAAGATCGTTTTACATGAAAACGCGGTTGCTCATTCGGGTCTGGGCCGTTAAACTAAAGGGAGCGGCGTTTGCTTGACGGACAAGTCATGAGAACGCCATTTTGTTGTCAAGGATGCGGTATAAGCCGCTTTCGGATGTCAGAATCGGATCGGACCAAGCTGGTGGAAGAACACCGGTGATAAGTAAGGAGTCTTTACATGAGTGTGCAAACACCTACATTAGAAGAAGCGCAGGGTCTCCTGCAAAAATATTATGGCTACCCCGACTTCCGTGAGGGACAGAAAAAGATCGTAGCCAGCCTGCTCGAACGTGAAGATACGCTGGGTATTATGCCAACCGGGGGCGGGAAATCGATCTGTTATCAGATCCCCGCTTTGTTATATTCGGGTCTGACGCTTGTCGTCTCCCCGCTGATCTCGTTAATGAAGGACCAGGTCGATGCGTTGACGACCGCCGGAATTGCTGCCGCGTATATTAATAGTACACTTAGCGGCAAAGAAGTGAATGATCGCATCCGCGCCGCGCAGCGCGGTGAGCTGAAGCTGCTCTATGTCGCGCCTGAGCGACTGGAGCTGGACTGGTTCCGCGAGGAGATGGGCTATTTGCCTATCTCGTGCGTTGCTGTGGATGAGGCCCACTGTGTGTCACAGTGGGGGCATGATTTTCGGACGAGCTACCTGGCGGTAGCGCCGTTTGTGGACAGTTTGCCGGAGCGGCCGGTGGTTGCGGCCTTCACGGCGACAGCGACGCCCGAGGTCATGGGCGATATTCTGCGGCTACTGCGTTTGCAGGACCCGCAGACGTATGTGACCGGACTTGGGCGGGATAATCTGGCTTTTAGCGTGCTGCGCGGCGAGAGCAAGAAGGACTTTGTCCTGAATTACGCGCGCGAGCATGCCAGCGAGCCGGGTATTGTATACGCCGCGACCCGTAAGGACGTGGACGATCTGCATCAGCGTTTATTGCAGGCAGGCTTGCCAGCAGGACGCTACCATGCCGGGATGACGGACGATGAACGAGCCCAGAGCCAGGAAGCTTTTTTGTACGATGATATCCGGGTAATGGTGGCGACCAATGCGTTCGGGATGGGGATTGATAAATCCAACGTGCGTTATGTCTTGCATTACAGCATGCCGAAGAACATGGAAGCGTATGTGCAGGAAGCCGGTCGTGCGGGACGGGACGGAGAGCCGAGCCAGTGCATTTTGTTATTCGGGGCACAGGACATTATCACCCAGAAGTTCCTGATCGAGCAGAACCCGATGGAGGGCGACCGCAAGCAGAACGACTACAGGAAGCTGCAACAGATGGTGGATTATTGTTATACGACGCGTTGTCTGCGCAGTGCACAGCTGGATTATTTCGGTGAGGTGCATGAGGATAAGCCGTGCGGTATATGCAGTTCATGTACGGACGATCGCGAGCTGGTGGATATGACGATTGATGCGCAGAAAATATTCAGCTGCATTCACCGGATGCGTGAACGGTATGGGGTATCGCTGGTCGCTTCGGTGCTCAAAGGCTCCCGTGCCAAAAAAGTGCTCGATTACGGCTTCAACTCCCTGCCAACCTATGGCGTGATGGGTAATCGTACGGAACGTGAGATCGCGGAGATCATCAACGTCATGGTATCGGAAGGGTATCTGATGCTGTCCGAGGGGCAGTATCCAGTTGTTCGTTTGCAGCCACTGGCGGTGGAAGTGCTCAAAGGTCAGCGTGAAGTGATGCAGCGGGTGGTCCGCAAGACGGCGGCGACGGCTTCGGGTACGAACTATGGCGGACGTCGTGGACGCGATGCAATGCCATCTGCGGTTAACGAGACGGTATTTGAGCAGCTTCGTCTGATCCGTCGTGATCTGGCGGCGAAAGAGCATGTGCCGTCGTACATTATTTTCAATGACGCGACCTTGCGCGAGATGAGTGTGGTATGTCCACAGACAGAACGTGACATGCTGGATATTAAAGGGGTCGGTGAGGTTAAGTACCGTAAGTACGGGCTGCCGTTCCTCGAGTTTTTCCAGAAGCAAACGGGCGAAGACGTGGATACGGATGATGATGCGTTTTACGAGTATGATTAGTGTGGATTTTGAATTGTGAATTGATGAATTCTCGCTTTCCAATATTTGAAGTTCACGTGAGTAAATCTAAATGTTCGAAAAGATGATAGATATGAATCTAGAGGGGATCTTAGTACCTGCCGAAAGCCGGAGTACAATTGAGTGTCAGGAGCGGAACATGGAGCGGAAACGCTAACGAATCTGTGACGTCTTATTCAGGGGTTTGAAGTGCCCACAGCAATCTAAGGAATCTGACACACGCTATATTGGTATAAACAGCCCTTTACAGCGTATTTGTAAGATGATTTTGGTCAATAACGTGTCTGATATTCCTTAAAAATAAAAGGAGGGGACCCGAACGGCCAAATAGGTCGTCCTCGGTTCCTTAGAAAATGGTCTGGACAATTCTCCAGATTATCCAGACTGGACTTCAAGGGGGCTTGGACCCTGGTATTCTTTTAACGTATCTCCTGCCTGAGTTTGAAAACACACTCTAGTAAGAGCTCGAAGGTTCGTCCATGATACGGGGGAGTGTCTGGCACAGGTTCGAGGCTAAATCCTTAAGTCTCAAGGCAGTAATATGGGATAACGAATTGTGGATGGAATGCGAATGAGGTCTTTTACAGGTTGAAGTTGAGTTTGAAGTTGATTATGGTGTCTCTGCACTGTGGACAAAAGAAGGTGAATTGTCTTTCAAAGGGTGGACATTGGCGTTAAAAATGGTGGACAGTAGATTCTACGACATGTAGGCTGAATGCTCGGGTTTTATACTGTATGTTGTGGTTGTGGTTTTGGTATGACGGGGTGTATATGTCTTTTTGAAAAGAGTGTCCACTCTTTGAAAGACAAAAGTTGGATATGTCCATGTGACATGGAATGGCTATCAAAAGAGGTTTGTATGAACAGCGTCCGAGGCCGGATGGATGGCTGTAGAGCTTTCCTTTTACAAAAAAAATATGGTCTGGGTGTCCAGGCAAAGGTTGTGAACCATGAAGGTTATTCTTTCTACATTAAATGCAAAGTACATCCATACATCCTTGGCCTTGCGTTGTCTGAAGGCGTACAGTGAGAAGGATTTTGATATTGACCTGGCGGAGTATACGATCAAGGACCCAGTGATGAATATTGTGTCTGATCTGTACCAGCGCGGCGCGGACGTGATTGGGTTCTCGTGTTACATCTGGAACATTGAAGAGACGATCAAGGTCATTGATAATCTGAAAAAGGTTATGCCTGAGGTGAAAATTCTGTTGGGTGGGCCGGAAGTGTCCTACGACACGGAATATTGGATGAACCGGATTCCCAATGTGGATTTCATCGTGATGGGTGAAGGGGAAGAGACGCTGCATCAGCTTTTGACGGAGCTGGAGGGAGACAAGAAGTTCCACTTCGTATATGGACTGGCGTATCGCAAAGGGGAAGAAGTCATTCTCATGCCAGGACGACCGAAGGCGGATCTGAACGATTTGCCGTCGCCGCATCGATTTGAAGAGGATATCCCGGAGCTTGGGAAACGGGTTGTTTATTTTGAGACCAGCCGTGGCTGTCCTTTCAGTTGTCAGTTCTGTCTTTCCAGTATTGAGGTCGGCGTGCGGTATTACGATATTGAGCGGACAAAGTCGGACATTTTGTACCTCATTGAGAAAGGTGCGAAGCTGATCAAGTTTGTGGACCGGACGTTTAACATCAAGCGGGATTATGCGCTCGAAATGTTCAAATTCCTGATTGAGAATCATCAGGGGACGGTGTTCCAGTTTGAAATTACGGCGGATATTATGCGTCCTGAAGTACTGGACTATCTGGCAGAGAATGCGCCACCGGGCACATTCCGGTTCGAGATTGGGGTTCAGTCAACCAATGATCCGACGAATGAACTGGTGAAGCGCCGCCAGAACTTTACGAAGCTGAGTCGTACGGTGAACAAGGTGAAAGCCAGCGGTAAAATCGATCAGCATCTGGATCTCATCGCCGGACTGCCGGAGGAAGATTACAATACGTTCCGCAAGACGTTTAACGATGTTTTTGCTCTGGGGCCGGAAGAGCTGCAGCTTGGATTCCTTAAAATGCTACGTGGTACAGGTCTGCGTCTGGATGCGGAGAAGTACAACTATACGTATATGGATCATGCGCCGTATGAAATTCTGGGCAGTGACGTGCTGCCGTTCAGCGACATCGTGCGTCTGAAGCGGCTGGAGGATGTGCTGGAGAAATACTGGAACGCACACCGGATGGACCATACGCTGAAGTATCTAATGGAGCAAGAGTTTGATTCGCCATTTGATTTCTTCCAGGCGTTCGGGGATTACTGGGAGGGTCAAGGTTGGCAGAAGATCGGTCACCAACTGGAGGATCTGTTCACTCGTCTGCACAGCTTCCTAGAGTCGCGCAACACACCGCACATGGATGTTGTGCTTGGCCTGATGAAGCTCGATTATTTCCTCGGTCACAAATACAAACCGCGCAAAATCTGGTGGGAAGATCCACTCCAGAAGGATCAGTGGGCGGGTTATATGAAAACGTTGGCTGAACGTCCGGAAGACGTTCGCCTGCCACGCGTTGCCGGTGCCGCTGGCTCGGCCTGGTTGGAAAGCAGCGGCACGAGTGCAGTTGCCGCTGCGGGAAGTTCGGCTGCTGCCGGGGAAGACTCTGCCGCAGATGCGGCGGGTGTGATCGGCAGCAGTGCCGGGGGTGCAGCGTCGCTCGCTTCGGGCGACGCAACAGGGTCCGCCGCGGATGGAGCGGCGGACGGGGTGGACGGCAACGCTTCGCGTGCGTTGCCGATGACCTCGGCCATGACCGCACAGACGGTCATGGGTGCCCGTGCTTTCGCCGACCTCGGTCTCGGCGAAAAGGAACTGCAGAAGCACACCGTATTGGATGTGCTTCCGTTCCGGCTTGAGCGTGTGCTAGCTGGCGTCAGCCCGCTTGCCGCGAAAGGCCGGACGCTGCTGGTCGTTGTATACCAGCAGCATGAAGGGCAGCAGGCGCAGTATTACACGCTGCCGCTGGGAGAAGAAGCCGCTGCCATGTAGGTTGCAGCGGCATTGGGGAGCTGCATGGCCGATGGCTGCATGCAGTGGGGGAAGCACCATGGCTTTGCCGTTCTGGTGCAACAACAGTGAGCACCGCGGTTATGGATGCGGTCCAATCCCGTGAGGTGCTGCCCCATTGGGAGCAGCACCTCACCCTTACGCGGCTTGCCACTGCACAAGCCGCGCTCCGCTTCACCTTTTATCTAAACATATATGTTCCGAAAGCATCGGAAGGTCGTCTGATTCCCTAGTGGATGAAGAAGGGCCTTCCTTTTTGTTTTTCAGGTATAACAACTTCAAGCAAAGGAGAGCTTCAGATGACTAATAAGGCTACAACCAAGGAAACGATAACTATAACAGTAGGTTCCACTGATTCACTGCACATTCGCATCCCATACAACCTCGCATATATTCAGTGCATTCGCCAGATTACGGCCAGACGTTGGGAGCCCCAACTGAAAGTGTGGATCATCCCTTACACTATTGATGCTGTACAGGAGTTCATAAGCTAGTTCGATCCAAATGACGTTCATATTACCCCGGAGTTATGGATTGAGAGCGAAGATCTACAGCGCTGGAAAGCGAGTAGAGGAAACAATAACTCATGGAGCAAAGAACCATTGCAGAAGGCACTAAAGTTACGAGGATACAGCCGCAAAACAATTAAAGCGTATTGTAATCAGGTCGAACGTTTTCTGAAACATACTCCTTTTGAAAAAACGGATGTCACGACATCTAATTTACAGACGTATTGTCTAGACTTGCTTGAGCGAGGGATATCCCATTTAAGCGTGAATCAGACAATTAGCGCGCTACGTTTCTATTGTAAACATGTACTTCATCACCCTACGGATATCCAGTATATTCGTCCCAAAAAGCAGACCAAGCTTCCACAAGTATTGTCGGAAAAGGAAGTCGCTCAATTGCTCAAATCCGTAACCAATCCTAAACATAAGGCCATATTGTTTCTAACCTATTCTTCTGGACTTCGTGTAAGTGAAGTTGTGCGTTTGCGGTGCAGCGATCTTGATATTGAAAGGCAAACACTCATCTTGAGACAGGGGGAGGGGCAAAAGGATCGGAGAACGATCCTATCGAGTCTAGCGTGGGGTATGGTGCAGAAATACGTCACTGAATATAGACCAACTCGATGGCTCTTTCCAGGGCAATCTTCTGATCGGCATCTTACGGAGCGGAGTGTGCAGAAGGTTCTTGAAGAAGCCAGACAACGTGCAGGCATTGTGAAGAAGGTTAGTATTCATGTCTTAAGACACTCTTTCGCCACGCATTTACTGGAAAACGGAACAGACCTGCGCTATATCCAAGAGCTGCTTGGTCACACGAGTGCACGAACAACACAGCGATATACGCATGTTAGTACGAAGAATATTCAGCGTATTCAGAGCCCGCTGGATCGTTTGGATCTGGGAGATTGAGTGTTGCTATAAATCTACCTTTTTCACCAAATTTTTCTTCGCAAATACTGCACCATAGGTTATCATATACGTAGTTCACATATCATGCAGGGTGTGTGGTATTTACGAAGTACATAAATTAGATGTTATAGGAAATCAGCGCAATATGTTAAAAATCAACTAGCAGACAATATTAAATGTCTCTAAAAGGGGGATCAATAGTGCAAGGGTATAATGTGCTCATGATTTACAGCAAAGATATGGATAAATTACTTATGTGCAAGCGATCAAGGAATCCATATAAGGGTTTAAGTAATCTTGTTGGCGGTAAAATTGAACACGGAGAATCCGGCATTATGGCGGCATATAGAGAATTATTTGAAGAGACTGGCATATCTAATAAAGATATTATTCTACATCATTTAATGGACTTCAAATACTATATTCAAGAATGTTACGTGGAAGTTTATTTTGGCGAGTTAAATTATCATGTAGACGTCTACGGGGATGAAAATGAATTATACTGGTCCGATTTAAATAAGGATTTTTTCGATATGTCATTGTTTGCAGGTGAGGGTAATATTGGGCATATGATTGAACAAGTTAAGATGAGTAAGGATAAGATTCTTAAAGAAATTACTCTATAAGTTAACAAGGAATAAAAGACCTTTTGCATGTGAATCGAAGAAGGCGCTGACATCCTATAACACAAGTTTCACGCAGTGGACAATCGTCCTTGGTTGGAAGATGTCAATACAATAGAAGTAAATCACCAACACAGACTTCATCCTAAGATAAGAGCTATATAAGGATGAAGCCCGTCGTGAACCTTTGAACGTTATATGCAATTCCTGAGAAATATGTACAAGTTAACACAATAGCCGTGTTAAAATAAATTTAGCTAGATAGCTAACTAGAAAGGGTGCTAATTTTTGAGTAGAAAAGATTATTATTATGACAATAACGCTCCTAAGCCAAATTCTATTATTGCAGCAGCTTCGGCCATTGTGACTAATAGTGAAAATCAAATATTACTTCATAGAAGAAGAGACAATAATTCTTGGTCTCTACTTGGAGGAGCAATGGAGTATGGAGAAAATATTGAGAGAACTGTGATAAGAGAAGTGAAAGAGGAGTCTGGTTTAGAAGTTCGAGTAGAAAAACTTATTGGCATATATTCAGATCCCAATCATATAATCGAGTATTCAAATGGAGAGATCAGACAACAATTTTCAATTTGTTTTCATTGCATTTTAGAATCAGGTGAAATTAGTGTTAGCAATGAGTCTTACGAAGTTAGATTTTTTGAAAAAGAAGAAGTGTTTAAAGTGAATATGCATCCAGCACAAAAAATTAGGTTAGAGGATTTCTTCTCGAACTCTTCAAAATCAATGATTAGGTAGGGATTGGAATTGGAAAAAAATAAAAATGAATTGCTCGTATATATTGTTGTTTTACTTTTAGGGGTTATTGCTATTGTAAGTGGCCAATTCTTAGGAAACACTATCAATGGTATTTTCACTAGTATTGGAACATCTATACTTGCCTCGGCTATCATATATTTTTTGTTGAATCATTTCGTAGGTAGTCCTATTCTTCCTATAGTTTCGAGTTTGCAAAAGTTGGATTTGAGTTTGAAAGAGTCGGTGGAACTCTTAAATCAAACATCCAAAGTAGGTTTGATAGGGATATGGAGCAGAAGGATGTCAATAGATAACGAGATATGGATAAAGAAAATTAAAGAATCTAAGTCGACTATAGATATTTTAGGATATGCTGTTCATTTCCTTCCAGAGCATTATGAGTTCAATGAGCTGATTGAAACTAAAAACAAAGAAGGATGTCGTATAAGAATTTTATTAGGTAAGCCTGATGGCTACTACATAAAAGCAAGAAACGAAGAAGAGAAGAACGAAGGATCTATTTCTGACCGAATTAAAACAACGTTGGCCAGATTAAGTCCTTTACTAGAACAAGGATTTATAGAAATTAGACTACATGATGCACCACTCTACAATTCAATTTATAAATTCGATTCAGAAATGTTAGTGACTCCTCATCTTTATGGATTGAGAGGAGCTGCTGCTCCCTTAATGAATTTAAAGGAGATTGATAAAGGGATTTTTGAAATATACAATAAGCATTTTGAAGATATATGGTCTATTTCGGAAGATTATTCGCTATCAAAACAAGATTAAGAGATATTGATTTTGAAATAAGGACTTAGCGAAGAGTAGAATAAACTCTAGGCTGAGTCCTTATGTCAATGAAATATACTTCATGATAAATAAACCATTCAATTTATAACTTATTGAACCCAGGAACAGCATATAACATAATATTCATGCTGCGGACCTACGTCCTTGATCCGGCATTCGCCGGACACCCAGCACACGCTGGGTCGTGAATACAGGGACGTTATGAGATAGTGATGTAGAGGGGGATTATTCTAAATGATTCGAAATACAGTAAGAGCATTGATTATTCAGAAAGACAATCTTTTATTAATAAAGAAAAAGAGAGCAAATATAGGTGTTTATTATGTACTACCTGGAGGAGCTCAAGAAGAGAATGAAACATTGGAACAGGCTTTAAGTCGCGAGTGTATGGAAGAACTGGGTATCGAAATATAGAGTAGTAGGTTAGTTTGTGTAAGAGAATACATATCGCGCAATCATGAATACTCTTTCATAATGAAGGAGGTTCATTCTATTGATTTTATTTATGAGTGCAGCACTCATTTCCTAAATAATGAATTAAGAAGCCTACAAGCTGATGTTGGACAGGTTGGGATTGAATGGTTACCCATTAATGAAATTAAGAGGACAGTGTATAGGCTAGAAGAATCTTTAGAACATTGTAAATTTCCTAGAACAACTAATGAATTCTTTAAAGAATATTTTTCGGATCAAGTAATAAAACCATATTCTAGCGTAATATTTGAAAGTAATCCATAGAAAACATCATCATCTCATAACAACATATTCACGCATCGGGCATTCGCCCTCGGTCGCTAGGGAGGGATTTCGGGGGAGCTGAATCAGGCGACAACCCTGCACTGGCTAAGTCCGTCGACCCGCGCTTACGCGCTTAAGCCAGTGAGGGTTCGTGAATACACAACGTTATGTGAAACCTATGCAAAAGCAATTTACAATTATATATAATCTGATTCTAACAAAAAAAAATAACTTAAGAGGTGTTTTTATGAGTAAGCACAGTGACAATATTTTCTGTGAGTATACGATTAATTCATGGGAAGACTGCAGAAAGTTATTTAGAAGCATTGAAAAGTGGGTATTTAGGGGACAATCAAATAGTCAATGGTCATTACAAACTACATTAGAAAGAGGAGCTAAAATCAATAACTCTAATATTAGAGATATTCCAATGATTGAAAGAAAAATTATTGAAAAATTTCAACGTAGAGCTTTTCATTACTTGGAAAAGCCTCCAGAAGTAGAGAATGTTTTAGAGTGGTTATCTTTAATACAACATCATGGAGGACCAACGAGATTATTAGACTTTTCCTATTCATACTTTGTGGCTTTGTTTTTTTCAATTGATCAGGCATTGCAAGAATCTACTGTCTTCTGCCTAAATAAAAAGTTAATCAATGCGAAGGGTCTTGAAACAGAAAAATGGAGAGGTTTAGAGGATGAGAAGTATTTTGGGACAAGAAAATATTGTAATGAAAAATTAATTGAACAAACTTCAAGCCCACTTGTAATGTTAATTGAGCCCTTTAATATACATGAGCGACTCTCCAGTCAGCAAGGTCTATTCGCTATTCCATTTGAAGGACATCAAGCATTTGAATACAATCTGTCCTTAACTGTAAATAGATTTAGAAAGGAATTACCAATAAGTAAGATAATTGATAATCATGATGAAGATTTAATAGAGTTATTGAATCAGGAATGTGCATTGCTTAAAGTGAATATTCCAAAAGATTTTCATAATGAAATTAGAAGAGAATTAAAGTTAATGAATATATCTAGTGAAACTATTTATCCAGGAATTGATGGCTTTACAAAATCATTATATGGTGAATTTGATATAAATTATCGATCTTAACCTTGTAGTAATTCTAGATGGCATAGTAATTACATAACACGGTGTTAACGAATCGGGCATTCGCCCTCGATCTGGCAGAGGGAATTCGGAGAAGAGAGCAGCCAGACACATCCGCATCGACTTAGCGCATCGCGCCCGGCCACGTTGTGGCCTTAAGTCGGTGGGACGTCGTGAACACGTGAACGTTATGTGAAAAACCGAATCATTTGAAAATCTGTATAAACTTTAAAAATAGTGTTCACAGCTACTAAATAATTATTTTAAGAAATGTGGTAGAAACATATGTCAAGAAAAAATAACAACCCTGGGAAAAAAGTAAGTGAAAATTGGAAGGTTCTATTGAGAAACACTATACTAACAGCCCTGACAACAAGTCTAATTACTACAATTTTATCCTTTTCATTATGGAACTGGCAGTTTGATAAAACTAAAGAACAAGAAAAATGGGATAAGAAGTTTGGGATATTTTCAAGACTTACAGATGACCTTGCTATGCATCATACTTTGCTAAGTGCAAAACTAAAATTTAATCTTGAACTTCATTCAAGAACAAAAGGAAAACAATTTGCTTCTATGGAAGAAAAAAGAAGAATAGAAGATGAGTTGGAAGAGTATTTGCCATATGAATATGAAGGCTTAGTTGAGTATGATAAAAATAAACCTAAATCAATCGGTTCTTTTTTTATTGCAGAAGCTACATTCGGAGATAAGACAGATAAAGCAATACTGGATTATCTAAACAACATAATTAACAAAAGACCTCAAGAACATATTGATACATATCTTGCAAGATTGAACAAAAAAGAAGCAACAATCAATATACAGGACTTAGTAGATAGTATATATATTGATGCTGATATATTAAGACAGAATATACTTGAACAAATGAAGAATGAGTTAGGGTTGTAATATTTTCTTAGGAGATGAAAACGAAATGAATATATTTTCCGAGGATGTCAGGCTAATCACATAACATAATATTCACGCTGCGGGCATACGCCCTGGGTCCGGCATTCGCCAGACACTCAGCTACTCTGAGTCGTGAATACAGAAACGTTATAGGAAATCTGTAAGAACTATCAATTAAAAGATATAGAAGAATATTAAATGATTATTGGAGGGAAGAAAATGATTTCAAAAATTGATGTTTTATTTGAAGAACTTTTTGGATTCAAGCCTAAAAAAGTGGAGAAGCATATGAGAAAATTTCAGCCGCTGTTATGAAATTGCTATACAAAGAGAGCAAGGTAACGCATGATGAAAAACTTAGAGGAGAGTTTAGTAACACATTATATCAAATAGATGTGATGCTAGAAGATAAATCCAAAAAAAGAATGAGCGAGGCAAAGGATTATACTGTAAAGGGAGCAAAAGTGGGTAGAGGAGATATTCAAAAGTTAAGTGGAGCTTTAGTGGACCTAAATGAAGTAACAGGTGGAGCATTCTTTTCTGCAACGGATTATACAAAGCCAGCTATGGAATATGCAGAAGCAAGTTCGAAGATGTTTGGGAAGGATATACAATTGTATAATTTAAGGCCGTCAACAGAGTTAGATGAAGAAGGAAGAATAACGAAGATTCTTATAACTATAAGTATCTTTACGCCCAAAGATAATGAGATTGTCTATACACCAATTTTTTCGGAGAATGGAAAAGAGAAGATTGATCAATTGATAAAAGAAGGAAAATTAGTAGAAGGTAAAGTTCAAGTTCTTATAGAAAATTTTTATGATGAGAATAGAAATGTTATTACTTCGTTAAGTGAATTAGCATCCACTAATATACATAAAGGCTTTGAGGATATGGCACAAGGTTCTTTTTACTTGAAAGGGCAATTTCTTGAGATTTCTGGTCATTTGATTGAATTGTTAGGATTATCATATTGTGTTCCATTTTTAAAGACTGATGAAACAATTGAAGTTAATCCTTATGGAAAGCATAAATTATTAATTAGAAATCAAGACGGAAGTATTAATAAATTGATTACTGATGAAGAGATTAAAAAAAGCATAAAGGGCATCAACTGAATATATTATAAACTTTTAAAGCACCGACATCCTATAACATAATATTCACGCTGCAGACATTCGTCCTTGGTACGGCATTCGCCAGACACCCGACATACGTCGGGTCGTGAATACGGGATCGTTATACGCAATTTCTGGATTTTGTTTTTTTTGTAGTTCAAAGGAGTGCAATTAAGTGATAAATAAGATTTTAGTCGAGAACATGAAAAGTAAATATGTAAAAGAAGCTCATCCAATCATTTATGTTGATGGAAAGCCTTTGGATCATATTTTGAATGAATTATATCCTGATGATTTGTTTTTGGGGTTAATTCCAACGATAGTTGACTGGATGAGTGTTGATGAGGAGTCCAACATAGTTGAGAACACATTTAACGCAACAGACGAAGTTAAGATAGTACCAATCTTAATGTGCCCAGATGACTGTGATCTATCATGCAGTTTAATTGTAGCTGAAGTTGAAACTACTCTTGATCAAGTTAGATGGAACCGGATTGGGATTGATCTAAATAACCCTAAAGATCTGATTAATCGGAATGAATTCTTAGAAACAGGAGTTAAATGGTTAGACAAAGTTCCAAAAATGACTTTTCTTAATGAAGATTATAAAACACTAGAGAAGATATACAAAAAGAGCTAATGTGAATGAGATTCGAAGATGTCAGGTACTGCGTATAACATTATATCCACGCTTCGGGCCTGACGGCCCTCGGTCCGCGAGAAGCAAACTGCAGGGAAGCGAGATCAGCGGACACATCATCCGACCGACTAACCGCATCGCGGCCGTCACTGGCGGGGCTTAAGTCGGTGGGACGTCGTGAATGCGGGAACGTTAAACGAAATCATTGCAGAATGTAAAAACTCTTTAGTATTTATTGAATACATACAGTAGAAAGTAGGGATTTAATTTTGTATGGAGTAGTCCTTCATTTTGATTTAGAAACAGAACGAATCATAAAAACGCTTTGGAAGGAATTAAGCGATAGCGGTATATCTAACTATGCTTATGAGATTGAGAATAGAAAGCCTCATCTAACACTAGCAGATTATTCAGATCTAAAGGAATCGGAGTATAGCGAATTGTTTGATGGTTACTATAATTCGGCTCCAAAAATTCGTCTTAGCTACAACACATTAGGAACCTTTATGAACAGCGGAGCCTTATTCTTATCCCCAAATCCGACCGAGGAACTTATAAACTTTCACTCTAATTATCATAACCACTTCAAGAAATATAATGCTTTTTCCAATCTGATGTATCACCCTGAAAGATGGATACCCCATTGTACGATTGCCAACCACTTAGATGATCAAAAACTTTTAGAAGCATTACATTTCACTACAAAAAGATTAGAGAGTATGCAAACTGAAGTACAAGAAATATCATTGATCAAAATTATATACCAGAATAATAAAAGAGTGATTGAAACTGTAATTAGTAAGGCACTTATATAAGATCTTTGTAAGTTAATCGGTGAAGACAATGACATCATCTAACATATTATTCACGCTGCGGGTATACGCCCTTGGTCCGGCATAAGCCGGACACCCGACATGCGTCGGGTCGTGAATACAGGAATGTTATACGAAAATTCAGAAAAGAAAAAAGCAGTTAGGGTTTTCTAACTACCATATCTTTAAAATCGATATTCAATTGCAATGTCGATAAAAAATCCACACCTAAGATTTCATCGAAACCATAAGGTTCTTTTGTTTGTCCAAGCTGAATGACGAAATCATTTAATGTATGGTGGTTTAAGGTCAACGAGTGAACGGGCTGTTGAAATGAAAGTTCACTTTGACCTCCAATTCCATACATTCGAACGGCACGACCTTGTATAGGATCAATGGTTAGGCCAGTAGGCTCGATTAAATCAATATCAAAGATGGTAGTTGCACATCCTGTATCCAATAATACATTGGGAAGCAAGACAGATTGATTTTGATAAGTGAATAAAACTTCAATAATAGGAAGGCCATTAACTAATCTTATTCTCATCGAAGACCTCTAATTCCAATGAATTCTTGTTCTTGAACTTCGATGTTCTCATTGGCAGTATGAAAGATATAGTACTCACGTGAAGGTTCAGAAGAATGATGTTTTTTGTAAGCATCCCAAGCAAGCTTAGTATCTTCATAATCATTAATGACAGAGAATTCTTCAATATTACGCATGTTATTAGCTGAGTAGGCTGAAATTGCTTCAACAAGAACCCAACGATTAGGAAACTGAACTCTAGCCTCAGACCATTTCATATCCTTTCCTCCTTTGATTCTTTGCTTTTAATTGTACGTAGAATAGAGGAGAAGGGCAATAAAGAAGTTAAAGTGTAGTCAAAGGCGTCTGAATCTTCGTATAACATAATATTCACGCTGCGGGCATACGCCCTGGATTCGGCATCCGCCGAACACTCGACGTGCGTCGGGTCGTGAATACAGGAACGTTATCGGAAATACTCAGAACTACAAGCATAATAAAAGGAGAAATGAGAGATGGAAATATATATATCCAATAATGATGATGCTCTGAACAAGTATTCTCAATTTACGGAACTATTCAAAAATAATAGGTTTTTGATCGATCAGGATCATGATTTTATCAAAGATTATCTTTCCAGTCTTGTAACAAAAACATATGAAGTGATGAATGGTCAAAAATTTTATAGAGCAAGGGTTAATGGATTGAGTCCGTTTAATGAGGATAAGGATTTAGGAGCTCCGCCTGACGGAAAAGCTTCTTATGGTAGGGTAAATCCAAAAGGTATTTCTTATCTCTATGTAGCAGAAGCTAAGGAAACTGTCATTGCAGAAGTCCAACCATGGCTAAATGCAAGTGTCACAATAGCTGAATGTACTGCATTAGAAACATTAAAGGTAGTAGAGTGTTAAGCAGAAAAGCAGACGCTCATTAAGCCTCTCGTGTTTATAAACATGACGGATTGTAATATGATTTGCGACACCTACTGGAAATAAAAAAATGGCCCATAGCCTGATTCGTGTAGAATGAAAATTACCACACCAGAATTCACACAAGGAGAATCAGTTCATGAGTTATTCACATCTTAGCATAATCGAACGCAGCAAGCTAGAAATCCTACATCGACAATTTAGCAACCTTCATTGAACGGAAAACACGCCTGTACACCGTGATTCAAATGCCTATTCGTACGGCTCTATCGATGGAGATTGCCTTTGGTGTAGCCGCTGCTCAGTATCTTGCTGTAGCTTTTCAAACTGCTACAACAGACCGTGAGAAGGAATGTGCCTGCTACACGAACTTGGAGGAAACGCACGACGTACAGATCTATTTTGCCGACCTTCTCTTCCTGGCAACGAGGTTCAAATTAGGATGCAAACGGCTTACTTTGTGAGTTTTTTCCCAAGGGCACAGACTTTACTCAAATATTAGATGCAGCATTGGATCGTTCGCTTCATTTAATCAACCATCGCCCTCGGAAATGTCTGGGCTGGAAAACAGCTCACGAATCTTTCACAGAGGAACTGTCGCACTTGGTTTGACAATCTATCACGTAAAAACGGTAGGTGAAATTAATGCAAATAAGATGAATATGGATAATATTTACGATTTAATCCGGTTCGAGGAAACAAAACAACTGGTGGCGTATGCAGGATCTGTAAGTATCAAAAACCCGACATAAATTGCGGGCTTTTGATACTTTATTGTTGGGAGATGAAAGGCGCTACCCAGTAAATTCCTGGACCCATGTGTTGTTATAATAAGCAATACCGATATGAGTATAACTATTATTCAGTATATTTGCTTTGTGGCCAGGGCTATTCATCCACTCCTTCATAACCTGGGTAGGGGAGGTTTGCCCTTTTGCGATGTTTTCTCCAGCGGTATTATATGTGATCCCGAATTCCTTCATCATATCGAAGGGGGATCCATGTGTTGGCGAATTATGATCAAAGTAACTGTTGTTGTACATGTCCTGTGCCTTGACCATAGCCACATTTGACAATTCTTCATTCCTACTCAAGGAACTTAATCCTGTTTTGGCCCTTTCTTGATTGACTAGATCCATAACCTGCTGCTCAAAATCGGTTTTATCCGTAGTATTTTTTTTACCTTCCTGTACTTGTCCTGTTGGCTCCTTATTTTCAGGATTTCCTGCAGGTGCCTGGTTTACTGGATTTCCATCCGGTGTTCGAACCAGATCCAACAAATCTAATGGAATTCCATTTTGGGCTTCTTTTGTTGTAATAGATCTCTCTTGCCACGATGTAGCTGTTGATGATGCCTGTGTGAGGACAGAGTTTGGTGCAGCATGATCATGAATTGAAATTTGTTTTTGCTCAGGAGTCACTTGTTTTTGCATCATATTGTTATGGGACGAACAGCCTGCCACCAATAATAATATTATTAAAACGAAAAACTTTGCCATTTGACGACCTCCTAGATCCGTTAGTTAATGAAGTTCCCGGATTTATGTTTTCCTGTATGCCATTTACTTATTCCTAATATGCTTCTCTCCTTATCCAGTACTTTTTTATGATCGATACCGTTTAGATAGCCTTGTCTTTTTTTGTGTCTCGAGGAAAGCGTGTTGCGAATGGTTATGGATAAAGAAAGCCATATCGGGTCATAAATGCATCACGGGATGAATGATATCTATTTCAATGGGATTCCTGATGATTGGAGTATTTCGATGGATAATTGGGAGAATCTATTTCAAACTAATAGACAATTTTATAGAATATAAACCATATGCTGCATCATATAAAACAAACTGAAAGCAAATATTTGATAATTCGATGAAGCCAGAAACTGCGTTTAACACAGTATTCAAGCTGTAGGGCTATCGTCCCTTGATTGAAAGATGTATAATCATGGAAGAAATCTCAGTCAACAAACGCCCCAGCCTAAGATAAGAGCTATCTAAGGCCGGGGCGTTTCGTGAATACAAGAAAGTTATGAGAAATCATCGTAAATAAATTACAAGATAGGAACTGTATAATGCTACGCATTATATACAGTTATGGCTAAGTGCTTGAAATATTCGTTTTAACTAATCTTATGAGGTGGTTATTATGCAAATAAGAAAAGCAACGATTAATGATGCAGAAGGCATTGCAAAAGTTTATGTGGATAGTTGGAGAACAACTTACAAAGGTATTATTCCAGATGAATTCTTATATAATCTATCATATAAAAAAAAGAACTGAATTATGGATTAAAAATATTGAAAGAGAAGATAATTTTGTAGTTATAGCAGAAAACCCAGAAGGAGAAATTATTGGATTTGCAGATTCTTGGAAGAGAGAAACAAATATAGTAGCCAATTCTAGTGATTTAACATCTATATACATACTTAAGGAATATCATGGAAGAGGTTTAGGGAAAGAATTACTTAAACAACTGTTTCTACAATTTAAATTTTTAGGCTATCAAAAGATATTTGTTGAAGTTCTAGAAGATAATAAGACACGATATTTCTATGAACATTATGGAGCTAAATTATGTAAATCAATTCAAATAATAATCGGAGGAAAAGTTCTAAATGAATTAATTTATGAATGGGATAACATTGATGAGGTTTTAGCGAAATTCAGTAGAACGGAAGCGGACTCAGGCGACAACCACTGAGAGGCTAGGTCCTGACGGACCCAGTCGCTACGTTCCTTTGAGCCTCTCGGATTCGTGAATACAGAAACGTTATCTGAAATCAGGACAAATATATAATATCAAAATCTAGGAGTGTGATTCGACTTGGAGAACTCAAATTTAAAAGATCTTATTGAAAAATACCTGAGCGCATATAACACGTTTAACATTGATGGAATGATAGGAGTTTTAAATGAAAATATTCATTTTCGAAACTTTTCTAAAGGTGAAGTGAATTCGGAAACAAAGGGGATTCAGGAATTTCGCACATTAGCAGAGCAGTCAATTCAGGTATTTTCTCAAAGGCGTCAAGTAATAAAGAACATTACTTTTGCAGGAGATAAAGCAGAGGTTGACATTGATTATGAGGGAGTATTGTCCAGTGATCTCCCTAATGGAATGAAAGCAGGAGAAACATTAAAACTTCAAGGGAAATCAATATTTCAAATGAAAGATAAGAAGTTAATACTGATTGAAGATCATAGTTGAAACATTATTGAAAGTTATTCATAGATTACCCTGAAAATTAGATAACAATATATTCACGCATCGGGCATACGCCCTCGGTCCAGCAGAAGCATTTCAGGGAAGCGGAGAAAGCCGGACACACCTGACATGCGTCAGGCATCGTGAATACAGAAACGTTAGCCAAAAGAATTTCTTAGTTTAGGAGGAGTCTATATGATATTAGAAAAAGTTATAAATAGAATTGTAATACAAAGTGAATATAAGGATTTAGTTGATAAGTATATAGATCATATACTTGCCGAATTTAAAGGTAAGATTCATAGCATTTATATGTGTGGCTCGATTCCAAAAGGAACGGCTAAACCTTTTAAGTCAGATGCAGACTTTACTATTGTATGTGTAAATCCCAAAGATATTGATTACGAAAGATTGTCAAATATTAAAGACAGGCTTTTGAAAGAATATCCAGTAGTAACTAAGATTGATACGATAATTTGCTCGATTGACGATGTATTAAGTAAACCGAATGAGTGGGGTTTTTGGGTTAAGATCATTTGTGTTTGCCTATATGGTCATGACATTGGTGAAAAAGTACCACCGATCATTATTTCTCCAGAGTTCATTTTAGACTTAAATACAGAGACCAAGGAGGAAGTAAATCGTATACATCGTTTACTTTCTAATGCTAGTGATAACACAATGAAAACTAGGTATATTAAAGGGTATTCGAAGAGATTAATTCGTGCATTATACTCTTTGGTTTTAGAAGATACAGGGGTATGGCAAGATGACATGATTAAGATGAAGAATGCCATATTAAACTATTGTGAGATTGACTCTGCTTTAGTTGATTATCTGTATGCTTGTTACTTGGATAGTAATGTACTTGTTGAAGAGTTTCTGGGAATTGCAGATGAAGTAAATAGCTATTTGGAGAACGCTTTAAATGCAATGGCTGCTTCCAGAACTTCCTTCGACTAACAAAATATTGACGATCCGGGTCACTCTGAGAAGCGAATGACCAGATTCAGCCCCTAAGCCCGTCGGGACGTCACTGCATTAAGTGTTCGGCAAGCCTCACAACTATAAGCAGCGACTCTAAGGGGCCAGGACATCGTCAATACAAAACGTTATAAGAAATCGGGATAATTGCTTAAATTCAGGTGCTATAATAAAACAAAAAAATAGATATGAGATAGGTGACGAAGCATTAAATTACTATTTATTTGTAGTCGAAACAAATGGCGCAGCTTAACAGCAGAGAAGATTTTTGATGGATACAATGGATATCAAGTGCGATCTGCTGGAACAGAAGAGGGAGCTAGAATTAGAGTCACTGAAGGACACGTTGGATGGGCAGAAATGATTTTTGTAATGGAGAAAAAACATGTAAGAAGACTTAAAGATAAATTCTCAAATAAACTAATAAACAAACGTTTGGTATGCTTAAATATATCGGATGATTATGAATATATGGATGAAGAATTAATAGAGATATTGAAATCTAGACTATCGGAATACGTTGAAGTACCAGAATAATAGTTAAGAACAAAAGCAACTGAGTACGAAAAAAGAGCATTTTGTAAGTAGCTCAAGGGGGCCCCCGACATCTTATAACATAATATTCAGGCAGCGGCTCCGATGGAGCCTTGGTCTTCGAGAAGGGATTCGGAGAAGCATTTCAGCAGACAACTCCTTTGGGGTTCATGAATACAGGAACGTTAACTGAAAATCCCAAGAACTAAAAACATTGATAAAATAGGAGATTCTATGAAGCGTACAATTATGATTAGCGATATTCATGGATGTATCGATCAGTTAGATCAGATATTGCAACTTACCGAATACAACTCTACTAAGGATAAGTTGATTTTGCTAGGTGATTATGTAGATAGAGGGCCTAACAGTAAAGAAGTAGTTGATAAAGTAAT
Source organism: Paenibacillus sp. E222 (assembly GCF_013401555.1). Lineage (NCBI taxonomy): Bacteria > Bacillati > Bacillota > Bacilli > Caryophanales > Paenibacillaceae > Paenibacillus > Paenibacillus sp. E222. The sequence goes on along the minus strand of NZ_CP058552.1, from coordinate 6,891,111 downwards.
CCAACTAGTAATGAATCATAACGCAATTGCCTTACGAGGTAATCATGACCAACGATTAGTTGATTTGATAAACAGTGATAGCGTAACGGTAAGATCAAAGTTTCTAGAACACGGAGGGAAACAAACGCTCCAAAGTTATTGTGATATAAATAATGAAGAAATATCTGATGAGATCCTGGACCAGGCGATAGAATTTATAAAAACTCATTATTATCATCATATTGACTATATAAGTAAACTACCTTTTTATCACGAAGACAAAGATCACATTTATGTTCACGCCGGTTTGAATCCCAATTTTATTGATTGGAAGAACCAGCCTGAACATGACTTTATGTATATTAAGGATGAATTTATTCGAGCTAGCTTTGATCTAAACAAAAAAATTATTTTTGGGCATACAAAAACAATAGACATCCATGGCACATCAGATATTTGGTTTAGTGATGACAAGATAGGAATCGATGGCGGATGCGCATATGGGATGCAATTAAATTGTTTGATTTTCCAAGAAGGATCCTATATTACAGAACAGATAAAGGTTTTGAAGTGATATGAATAATTTGGAAAATATTACCTAACACCATATTCATGCTTCGAGTCATTCGGCCCTTGGTCCGGCAGGAGTTAGATGAGGATTCGGAGAAGTAATTGGCAGCAGCAGGGAAGTGGAATCAGCCGGACACCTCCAACTCCCTACCACATCGCGGCCATCATTCGGGCTTAAGGGAGTTGGACGTCGTGAACACACGAAGATTATCTGACATAAACCTATTACATTTTAGGAGCAAATAATGAATATCACTTTCTCGAAATGGGTGCAATATTATCGAAGAAATAATCAAAATCTCAAATATATTCATTGGGATGACAACTATAAATTAACAACTAATGAAAGAGAAATAATCATTAAGTCAATTCAACAGTTTCAATTAGGAGAAAACTCTGAAGGTAAATATCTAATTAAACGTGCGCAAGAATATGTACATCAGACACAAGATCAGGATTACTATGAAGCACTTATAGAATTCATTAAAGAAGAACAGAGGCACGCTAGAGATCTAGGCAGATTTATGAAGGTACAGGGAATCCCACTCCTTCGTAGACATTGGGTGGACAATGTATTTAGAAGATTACGTCGATATGCGAGTCTAGAGCAATCAGTCATTGTTCTATTAACTGCTGAGATCATTGCTAAGTTGTACTATAAAGCCTTGCAAAAATCTACAAAGTCAGAAGTATTAATAGATTTATGTAATCAGATTTTAAGTGATGAAGAGAAACATGTTCAGTTTCAATCCGAAACACTTCAACAATTTGCTCAAAATAGAAGCGCTCTCTTTAACAGAATAGTTTATATCCTTCGTAGAATCCTTTTTGAAGGAACGCTAATTATAGTGTGGTATCAACATAAGTCTGTATTTAAAGCTGGGGGATATAAACTCAAAAGTTATTACTATGAATGCCGTCATGAGTTTAACTTAACAAAGAAGATTATAGCTAATTCATAGTAGAGGTTGGGACGTCGTGAATACAGTAACGTTATATGTAATAGCCGCAAAGAAATAATAAAAAAATTTAATTCCTTTGGAGGTAAGTTGAGATGGAGAGCAAAAAAATTGATAGTAAAGAATTCCCGATATTGGAATTTGATGAATCGCGAGTTGCAATAATAGAAGCAACTAATTTTATCAATCCAAAAGAAGAATTTGAATACTGTGTCATAACATTTTTTAGAGATGTAATTGAAAAGATGAAAACGGAGGGAAAGTTGAAAGAAGTTGCATGTCTACATTGCGAGACTGTAGATTTGCCAATATATGAAACATATTATCAAGGAAAAAAAGTACATATTACTTTGGGGTATTTAGGAGCTGCAGGTTCAGCAGGATTCTTAGAAGAACTGATAGCCTATGGTTTTCAGAAATTTATAGTGTGTGGTGGTGCAGGTGTATTACAAAAAGACATTGCTGTTGGACATGTAATAGTACCAGATTCTGCAGTGAGAGATGAAGGGGTATCATACCATTACATTAAGCCATCAAGAGAAATTGAATGTAATCTAGAGGTATTAAAAATCATAGAGGACGATTTTAATATACATAATATAAGGTATATAAAGGCCAAAACTTGGACGACAGATTCATTTTACAGAGAGACTAAAGAAAAGGTTGAGTTGCGGAAAGCAGAAGGGTGTGTAACTGTAGAAATGGAAGCAGCAGCATTTATGGCTGTTTCACAATTTAGAAATGTGAAATTAGGTATTATCTTGTATGGCGGTGATGATTTAAGTGGTGTTGAATGGGATAGTCGAAGTTGGAATAGCAGATCAGAAATAAGATTAAACCTTGTTCAAATATCATTGCGGATATGCAGTGCTTTATAAATGGAATAGCTATAATCCATTGATTAATTATTAAAAGGGAAATGCTAATAGACAACCAAGAGTTAAATGTAAATATGAAGGTGGATACAATATATAACAACGTATTCACGCTGTTGGCCCCTAACGTGGCTTAAGTCGGTGGGGCGTCGGGAATACACCAACGTTATCTGAAACCGGCAAGATTGAAAGGAGAAAAACATGATACTTGGATTGTATGAAGCACATTTACCAGTGAGCAACTTACAGCAATCAATCGAATTTTATTCTAAATTAGGATTAGAGCTGGCCTGGAGAGATGAAGATACAGCTTTCTTCTGGATTGAAAAAGACAAGAGTTGGGTGGGTCTATGGCAAGGCGAAGAGTATATGACTTCTTATCATCCATCATTGAGGCATATAGCATTTCGAGTGAGTTATGAAGATCTTCGAGACAGTGTGAAATGGCTTCAAACAATTGAAATAGAGCCAGTTCCATTTGGAAAAAGAGATCCATAAATTATCAATAGAAGAGTGGGAAGACCTTTTGAAAGAGATGAATTAAAGAACTTATTTATTGGGATGTTTCAAAAGAAGTGCCGGCATCAGATGACATTATGCACAGGAGGAAGCGCCACGGCTATGCAATCGTGGCGCTTTTTGGCGTGCATCACACAGCGTAGCAATGGTGGATGCACGCAAATTTTGGCATCACGGTGCAGCGATCGTGATGCACCAAGTGCTGCCATCACGGAAGTGTGCTCGTGATGGTAGCATGAGCACCGCGCTAATGCACGCGGTGCAACCCCGTGAGGAGCTGCCCCATCAGGCGCAGCACCTCATCCTCACACGGCTTGCATTGCATAAGCCGCGTCCCGTTTTACCTTTTACAAGTAAAGCATCATTTAAATCGGAGAAAACAACATGATATAATCAAAGCAAAACGGATCAAGGCATGAGAGTTAGAGAGCATGGATGATTTTACGAAGAAACGCATTCGAAAGATTATGGACCATTACACTGAAAATGCGTGGGCTGAGCATGTGAAAAATAAAGATCGGTTACAAAATCAGAGGTAACCATGTGACGTTGATTGAAGAATGACAAGCCTTTCAAAGCGGATCGATGGGTACAGATGCCGGTAGCACAGTTCAGATTGGATGAGAAGGCAAGGAAAGTGTATTGGCAGGACAGTAAAGGCAAGTGGCATTTCATCGATGATATCGAACAGAACGAAGATTTTGAAACACAGCTCAAGATCGTGGACGAAGGTCATAATGGAATGTTCTGGGGTTAATTTGAAGAAAAATAATACACTAAGACATAAAAGGCTTAATCGTGAAGGCAGACTTCGTGCAGCAAAATCATGGTTACGTACGTATAACGGAAAAAACATTGTCAAGCAAAATATAACTCCCTTTTACTCAGATTACTGGGGGGATATGGGATTAAGAATGATAGAGACATCGAATTTCGTTAAAGAGATTCAAACAAGGTTTGAAATGGAGGCCACAGAATGGACCTAAAGACGTACCTGGCAGAGCATTTCCCAAACCTGACCTTAGAACCGCCTCTTTTCTATAATTGGCATACTTCAATGCGATTCGAACTTGGCAATCCTCTGATGTTTGGAATAAATAAGGAGCATTACATGGAACGAGTGTATCATCGATCGCTTGAATTATTTAAGGCTCTTCATGATCAAGAAGATGAGGTTCTATTAATAACTCAAGCTTATTTTGCAGATAAGCCTAAACACAAAGTGAAGAAATTGAACCTGTGCAGGAAATATGTCAAGAAGAAAGAGCCGATTAGAGCCTTGAGACTTGAGATACTTCCAGATTTGGATTGTGAACCGGATGAAACCCCAGATCCAAGGAACAACATGTACAGGTACTGGACAAAATGTAGAATTGAGGACTTAAAATATGGTCAGTTAATCAAAGCGATATGTAATCATGATGCTGGCATTAAGCCAATGATCTATCATAGGGTGTATTTCATTAATATAAGTAAGAAAACGATATTTCATATCTATGATGATAGAGGTTGCGATGTTATTTCAGCATCAAGAGAAGCGCTAACGGATATCTATAAAGAATATAACGATTGGATTCTAGATTATGATCGAGAACGTATTAACAACGTATTTCTGGGATAGTGCGAGTATTGATCTACGTGATTGATTATTGAAAATATTTCCATCGAATAAATCGGTCTAAGTCATATTTAATTGACGCCAAAATATTACAATATTATGATATGATCATTGCTAAACATAAATTTTGGCTCCAAATGAAGAGAGCGAGGTGAGGTGCTGTAATGCCAAAATTAAAAGATATCGCAGAACGTGTAGGCGTATCCATATCAACGGTCTCGCGTGCGATCAGCAATGATACCAATCGACCGGTCAATGAAGGGACAAAGCGAAAAATTAGGGAAGCTGCTCTTGAGTTGGGATACATTTTGGATGAATCCTCCAAAGCTATTGGCAAAGAGAATACCTCAGCCAAACGGATAGCTTGTATCGTGCCACAGATTTTGATGGATGATCATCCGTACTTTTCACAGGTACTGACTGGTTTTCACGTTAAAATGACGGAACTGGGGCTGCCTCCAGCAATTGTCCGCACTTGCGAAGAACTTAGTGACGCCGAACGGATAAAGATGATGCTTCAGGAAACGGGTACTCAAGGTATAGTCGCAATCAGCTGGTACGATGAAAAATTGTTTGAGATGCTTGAGCAAGAGAATATCACTGTATTGGGTGTAAGTCTCAATGACGAAAGGCTTACTGTACCGGTCGTTGACTGTGACCGAATATTTTCTGCCCGCACAGCAGTCCGTCATTTGATCGAGCAAGGCCATACCCGGATTGGGTTTATCGGTGGCCCCGCATATTCGGAACAAATAGAGAGCGAAGAAAGGTATGTCGGTTATAAATTTGCCATGCTGGAAGCAAACCTGAATCTGAATGAACATTGGATTATCAACACCAACTGGAATGTGAATCTCAGCTACAGCAGACTGACGGATCTCCTGACCGAGACGCCCAAGTCTGATTGGCCAACGGCAATTTTTTGTGCAAGTGATATGCTCGCTATTCCTGCCATGCGGGCAGTTGTTGAACAAAATGGCCGTATTCCTCAAGATATAGCATTCGTGGGCATGGATAATATTTCTATGGCGCAGTATACGACACCACCTCTGACGTCCGTGCAAGTTCCAAAATATGAAATCGGCAAAGTGGCAGCGCAACTAATTAACGATTATCTGGAAGGACGTTATTCATCTCTCCATAAAGTTTTGTTGCCCAGCACCCTTATTGTGAGGGAATCATCTGTTTATGATCGTACAAATCGTACAAATGACTAGTTAGTTGTGTGATATTATATTACATATGAATCCAGATAACTTTAATATAAAACCTGCGAGAAATGCATCCGCGTGGGTTTTTCTTGTCTTTTTAGCCAAAAATGATCCAAATAAAACCAAAAAAATGTTTGACAACCGTCTGTGGGCTATATTATGATGTATGAAATTAAGCATTTGGCTTTATTTTCTATGTTTTTGGATTTAGCCAGCAGCTAAGATTATATCTTAAACCACATTTTTGATTGCGTTTCCACACCCCTTTAAATCAATGTTTATATAAAATAAACAAGAATCCTCTAAAACTCTTACAACCTATTATCCAAACTGATTCCTTTCAATTTACATAAAATATACTCCAAACTAGAACCGAATATATATCCAAATATATATCCAAAAAAAACAAATCCTTTTGCGTTAGATGATGAAGTCATCTATTAACGCTATTCACTCACTTTGTGTAACAACTTCTAACATATAAGTACTTTAAATCAAATCTTAGAAATCAAAAAAGAAAGGTGGGAACTGCTTCGAGCGGCGTAAGCGCTGGTGGTAACACAAAGACATTTTGCCAGGCAGAATTGTAGTGACAATTCCAGGGGGGGATGTTCATGGCCAATACAACTGTACAACCTGCAATGAATGCAGTACATGAAAAGAAGAAAAGAAGACGTCAAAAGTGGAACCCGATTTTACGAAATTGGCAGCTTTATTTGTTAATCTCGCCAGTTGTTGCTTATTACCTTGTCTTTCAGTACTTGCCGATGTATGGCATTCAAATCGCATTTAAGGATTTCATTGCAACGAAGGGAATCTGGGGAAGTCCCTGGGTCGGTTTTGAACATTTTGAACGTTTTTTTCACAGTTATTTCTTCTGGAGATTAATTAAAAATACGCTTGGACTTGGGTTGTACAGCTTGGCGGTAGGTTTTCCAGTCCCTATCATTTTGGCGCTTCTGATGAATGAGGTAAGGGCGGAAAAGTTTAAAAAATTTGTTCAGACCATAACCTATGCGCCGCACTTCCTATCAACCGTCGTGGTCGTAGGCATGATGATGATGTTTTTATCGCCGCGATACGGAATCATTAATCACTTCATTGGTATGTTTGGCGGTAATCCCATTAATTTCATGTCTGAGCCATCCTGGTTCAAGACCTTATTTGTGATGTCGGATGTATGGCAGACCATGGGCTGGAGCTCGATTATTTATTTGGCGGCATTAGCCGGCGTGGACTCTCAGCTTCATGAAGCAGCGCGAGTGGATGGGGCAACCCGGTTGCAGCGGATATGGCATATTAATATACCGAGTATTATGCCGACAATTATCATTTTGTTCATTTTAAATATCGGAAGCATCATGGGTATTGGTTTCGAGAAAGTCCTGCTGATGCAGAACACACTGAATTTAGAAACCTCGGACATTATCTCTACCTACGTTTACCGGAGCGGGATACAAGATGCTGAATACAGCTTCTCGGCGGCGATTGGTCTGTTTAACTCCATAATCAATTTCATCTTATTAGTTACTGTTAACCAGATCTCAAAACGTATGAGTGAAACGAGCCTATGGTAAGGGAGTTGCTGATGCATGCTTGTTGAATCGAGAGGAGATCGTATTTTTAATGGGATTAACCACCTTTTGTTAATTATCATTACGCTCATTGTAATCTACCCGCTTGTTTTTGTGTTAAGTGCTTCGTTCAGTGATCCGCAGGCCGTCCTGCGTGGTGAAATGTTCCTATGGCCCAAGGGGATCAATCTCCATTCTTACGAGAAGATTTTTCAGAACAAAGATATCCTCAGAGGTTATTCCAATACACTGATTTATACGTTAGTGGGGACACTGATTAATCTCGTCATGACGATTCTGGCGGCATATCCGCTATCCCGGAAGGATTTTATAGGCCGCAATGCCATCATGGCCCTGTTTGTTTTCACGATGTTCTTCAGTGGCGGATTAATTCCAACCTATATGCTGATCAAAAACCTTGGCATGTTAAACACATTGTGGGTCATGATCATTCCGAATGCCGTTTCGATCTGGAACATCATCATTATGCGGACATTCTTCCAGCAATCGATTCCAAATGAGTTGCATGAGGCGGCGACGATTGATGGCTGCTCCAATATTCAAACGTTAACCCGGATTATCCTGCCTTTATCCATGCCTATTATAGCGGTGACGATTCTGTTCTATGCTGTTGGGCACTGGAACGCCTTCTTTAACGCAATGTTGTATCTGTCAGACAAGAACAAATTTCCACTTCAACTCATTTTGCGGGAGATTCTGATTCAAGGCCAGACGAACGATATGGTCAAAATGTCAACCGAGTCTGCGATTAAGCAGCAAAGGGAAGTGGAGGGCATTAAATATGCTGTACTCGTCGTTGCCAATATACCGGTGCTCCTGCTTTATCCTTTCCTGCAAAGATATTTTGTTAAAGGCGTAATGATTGGTGCCATTAAGGGATGAATCCTTGTATGGCTAACGATGGGACAAAGGGAGGAATAAGAATGACGCTCAAAAAGTGGGGGAGTATCGCTCTGGTTTGTATGATGTCCGTTTCGATGCTTGCCGGGTGCAATTCTACGGATACTGATCCGGGAAGTACCAAAGATAAAGGAGCTGCCAATGGCAAAGTCAATGCGAGCGGATTTCCGATCGTAAATGACACCATTACAGTGAGCGGATTTGCCGGGAAGTTTTTTGCCAATGCGGACTGGAATGATCTCAGACTCTGGAAAGAGTATGAGAAAATGTCCAATGTTCATATCCAGTGGGATACGGTGCAGAAGGATAATTTGAAGGAAAAACGCAATCTCCTTCTGGCAGGCGGCGCTTACCCGGAGCTGTTCTACGCCTCGGCGTTTTCCAGATCGGATCTGCTGAAATACGGCAAGCAAGGTGCATTCATTCCTCTGAATGATCTGATCGACCAATACGCGCCTAACTTTAAGGCTCTGATGAAGAAATATCCGGTTATTGGCAAAGGGATTACGATGCCGGATGGTAACATATATGGGCTGCCAACCTTGTATGATCCGGAATTCAAGTCGGTTCTGTACGGAACACCTTGGGTGAAGAAAGAGTGGCTTGATAAATTAGGTTTGCAGGAACCGCAGACATTAGATGACTTCTATAATATGTTGAAAGCATTTAAAGAAAAGGACCCGAACGGCAACGGGCAAAAGGACGAGATTGCTTGGGGCGGTGTGGGAACGAATGGTGTGGTGAACTACCTGAGAGGTTCATTTGGGTTGAATAATCATGGCACCTCCAACATTAACATTGATACAGACCCTCAGACAGATAAAGTACGCTTTATTCCAACCGATCCCCAATACAAGGAGCTGCTGCAGTTCGTGAATAAGCTCTACAAGGACGGATTGCTCGAGCAGGACATTGTATCTGTTAAGAGTACCGAAGTGGATGCTAAAGGTATGGAAGGCCTGATCGGAGTCGTTGATAATGTCGATCCGGTTGCGATATACAATCAGCAAGGTTATGTTGGCATGCCCGTACTGAAGGGTCCTCATGGCGATCAGACATACAACGCCTATGGTTCTCCACTCGGTAATATCGGGATGTTCGTACTGACAGATAAAGCCCAAAATCCAGAGGCCATGATCCGTTGGATGGATTATTTCTACAGCGATGAAGGCATCAAGACGTTCTTCATGGGCTGGAAAGATGAGACGTATAAAGAAGACGCAGACGGTAACGTAGACTATGTCGACAATATCAAAAACAACCCGGATGGCCTTAATCTGGACCAGGCGGTAGGTCAATACCTGATCTGGCCGGGTGGATACTACCCTGGTTTTGTGAAGCAGAAATACTTCAAGGGTGCTGAAGGTCTGCCAACTTCGGTTGATAATGCGAAAAAAGCAGAGTCTCACATCTTACCACAAGATCAAATTTGGCCTCCATTTAATTTCACACAGGAAGAGCAGCGAGATCTGACCACTTTCCAGACAGATATTGAAACGTATGTAGATGAAATGCGTGACAAATTCATTACTGGAAATGAATCCTTTGACAATTGGGATCAGTATGTGGCAGCTCTCCAAAAGATGGGCGTAGAACGATATGTAGCCATCTATCAGTCAGCAGCAGACCGTTATACCCAAGCGGATTAAAAGGTTCATCCGTAATTTCAGATCATAAAGGAGTGAACAAATATGAGTCAACTGAAAGCAGTCCTGATTGGAGCGGGTGCGAGGGGAGCGGGTGGCTATGCACCCTATGCACTTGATTATCCGCATGAGCTTACCTTCGTTGCAGTTGCGGAAGCCGATCCAGTGAGGAGAGCAAGATTTGCTGAGAAGCACGAGATTCCGCCGGAACACTGTTATGAGACTTGGGAGCCCCTGTTGGCTGAACCTAAGCTGGCTGATATTGCGGTTATTTGTACACAGGACAGAATGCATTATGGCCCAACGATGCAGGCTTTAGATAAGAAGTATCATGTCATGCTGGAGAAGCCGATGTCACCTGATCCAAAGGAATGTCTTGAGATGGAACAAGCGGCCAGAGATAATGACCGGCTGTTGACGATCTGTCATGTGCTGCGGTACACACCGTTCTGGAATACAATCAAGAGGGTGATACAAGAAGGGCGTATCGGAGAAATTGTCTCCATTCAGTTGAATGAGAATGTGGGTTACTGGCATATTGCCCACAGCTTCGTGCGAGGAAATTGGAACAATTCCAACACATCCAGCCCGATGATCCTGTCCAAGTCATGCCATGATATGGACGTATTATCCTGGCTCGTGGATCAGCCTTGCCTCAAGGTCAGTTCGTTCGGATCTCTTAAACATTTTCATGAAGGCAATGCACCGGAAGGTTCCGCTGATCGATGCTTGGATTGTGCTGTAGAACCAACCTGCGCGTATTCTGCACCAAGATTTTATTTGAGTGACCCGTTCAGGGGTTGGGCAGGACATTTTACACAGGAGCTGACGAAGCCGAATATCATACAGGGCTTGCGTGATACCGATTACGGCCGGTGTGTATACCGGAGTGACAATAATGTAGTAGATCATCAGGTCGTGAATATGGAATTTGAAGGAGGAGCTACGGCCATGTTCAGTATGTGCGGCTTTACATTTGAGCAGGAACGTAGAATCCAGATCATGGGTACGAAAGGAGAACTTCGCGGTGAGGAAGATCAAATTACGGTGTACGACTTTTTGACACATCAAAAAACAGAAATCACAATCCCTTCTCAAACCAGTGGTCATGGTGGGGGAGACAGCGGCATTGTGAGGAATTTTCTGGATGAGGTGCGTCACTATAACGGCCAGGAGAGCCTGACATCGGCTGCAGCTTCCGTCCGGAGCCATCTGATCGCATTCGCAGCTGAAAAGTCACGGCTGAACGGGGGCGAGTCTATCGATCTGAATGAATATGCCCGTCAGCTTATGGTGAAGGAAGAGCTATCTAAATAATCAGCAGTGTATCGATAAGCTGCCCCTCAAGGTATGAATATATTTTGAGGGACAGCTTTTTTACGCCTGTACAATCATCATGCCTCTAGGATGCACTCGACCTTCTTCACGGATCTTCACCACCATCCCATCCACTAAGATAAACAGGAATCGGCTGTCGACTAAGGGCCGGTTATTCCATGCCCCTTCCATAGGATCTAACTGTAAGCAGAGGTCTGACACAGTAGACTTGGAAAACGCCATGCCACAGAAGTTCGCCGGTAATCTGAGTAACTTTGCGAATTACTCCTTGTGTAATATACTTAGTATATTAATACTATGATGTCAGGGTGGTTTTGTGGAATTGCATTTATACGAGCAGATATATGTCTATATTGTACAAGAGATTAAAGAAGGTCGATTAAAAGAAGGAGACCGGGTCTCTTCTGAAAAAGAGTTGGCTGAACAATTTGGCGTCAGTCGTATTACATCTAAAAAGGCTCTGGAGAAATTGGCAGATTCTGGGGTTATTAAACGAATACAAGGAAAAGGATCATATGTGGCCGATGGTATAGTTGGAGGACAAGAACCGAAGCACTATTCAGAGGTGAAAACGACCTTGGTGCCTGAGGATGATAAGCGGTTAATCGGGTTTATTATACCGAATTTTTCTGACGAGTTTGGCCTACAACTTCTTAGATCGATGGAAAAGCGGAGTGCTGAGCATAATTATCAACTCATTATCAAGCGAACTTGCGGGGATCGGGATGAGGAAAAACGCGCGATCGACTTATTTATTGGTTTAGGCATCAAAGGATTAATCGTGACCCCCATTCATGGCCAACACTATAATTCGGAGCTGCTTCGACTTGTATTAGATCGGTTTCCAATTGTTTTAGCTGATAGATATCTAAAAGGAATTCCGGTTTGTTCCGTATACACAGACAATAAGAAAGCTGCCATGGATCTTACGCGTCATCTGATTAGCAAAGGTCATAAAAAAATTGCCTTTTTATCTCCGCCGGAAGAGAACACGTCAACATTGGAGGAAAGGCTGCTCGGATATACGTTTGCCTTCACCCAAGAAGGAATGAACTTGAACAAAGATTATGTATTGACGAACTTGAAGGGCACCCTTCCCATGAACATAAACGGAACAGCGATTGAAAGTGATAAAGAAACAGTAAAGCATTTTTTGAAACAACACCCTGATGTAAAGGCGTTTGTCGCGTCGGAATTTCTAATAGCTACCATGCTGGCTCAGGTCATCCACTCCATGGGGAAATCTCTGGAGGAATTCGAGATTGTTTGTTTCGACTCCCTGAACGATCACCTGGGTCAACCCATCTTCACTCATATTAAGCAGGATGAGAAGCAGATGGGTGAATTGGCAGTGGATATGCTAATCTCTCAGTTGCATGGAACAGCAGTTCCCGAGCTGAACATTATTGAACATCGTATGGTCATAAAAAATAACAGGTAGGGTTAATACAAGCGCAGCTCAACAAAATCAAGCATTTTGTTAAAGGTGTCGAGAAGTCCCCAGGGGCTTATCGGCACTTTTTTTGATATCAGAAATATAAACTTTGAAGCATGGAGGACCTCCCAGACCTGGGAGCTTATCGAACCTTGAAACGTCGATTTATATATCTAATTATGGCCATACGTCATAAATATTTATGTCGTAATATTGCAATTGACATGCTTTATGATGTCATATTAATATACTTAGTATAACTGGTATAACCAGTAGAATTCTTATAAAAAATTCACTTCGTTCATCATTTTCTGATTTTAATAGTTCATATCATCAATCTTGTTAGCGCTTACATAAATCGTGGAACTATCAGAAAATGGAGTGGATTCTATAGGAATTCAAGTTAAACGAATGAATTTAACTTAAGGGGGACTTTGAATGAGGAGATCCAAAAAAATCGCATTTCCAATTCTTGTTTACTTTCTGGCTATGTCACTACTTGTAACCGCTTGCTCAACGAATGGAGGCTCAAGCGATCAGGCCGGAGAGGGGAATACAACGGTTACGATGTGGCATGGTCTTACCTCCATTGATTTAGATAATTTGAATAAAGTCGTGAAGGCATTTGAAGAGAAAAATCCTACCATCAAAATGAAATTGGTTTATACCGAATCCAGCGAGGGATCCGATCAGAAGCTGCTGACTGCAGTCGCAGGCGGCAATCCTCCTGACGTTGCACTTTTCGACCGGTTTAAGGTCGGTACTTGGGCTGCGCAAGGTTCTCTGACTGACTTATCCTCGATGGCAGCAGAATCCGGAATTCGCAAGGAAATGTATTATCCATTTGCTTGGGAGGAGTCCAGTTATCAAGGAAAGCTTTATGCAATGCCGATGGATACGGACTCTCGCTTGCTATTTTACAATAAAGATCATTTCAAAGAAGTAGGGCTGGATCCCAACAAACCACCACAAACGATTGCCGAGCTTGAAGCGGCCGCCGAAAAGTTAACCATCAAGGAAGGTAAACGTTTCAAACGGATCGGGTTCATCCCATGGTATTCGCAAGGCTGGCTGTATACTTGGGGATGGGCTTTTGGAGGAGAATTCCAGGACGCTTCCACCGGCAAAATTACTGCCAATGATCCTAAAGTCGTTGAAGCGCTGCAATGGATGACCGACTTCGGCAAAAAATACAATGTCGAGGATATTGCCGGATTCACAAGCGCAGCTGGCACGGAGGAAATGGATCCGTTCATTTCCGGTCAAGTCAGCATGAAGATAAGTGGAAACTTTACGGTGAAGGGTATCGAAAAATTTAAGCCGGATTTAAATTACGGTGTTGCACCAATACCGACCCCAACAGGTACTAATTTTACGACATGGTCGGGAGGCGGGTCCGCTATTATCCCTAAAGGCGCCAAGAACGTCGCTGCTGCTTGGAAATTCCTCGAATTCTTAGGGAAGGAAGAGGGGCAAACGTTATTAAACGCTGACTCTCAAATTTCCGTTATCGATTCGGTTAACGACAAATACGGTTACAAGGACGATCCGATTATGAAGGAATTTATTAATATTTTGCCCAATTCACACAACCGCCCGGTTATTCCTGAAGGACAGCTGTTGTGGAATGAGTTAGCTTCCGCAACGGAAAAGGCTACCCGCGGTAACGGTACTCCGAAAGAGAACCTGGATAGAGTAACAGAGACGGTTAATAAGGCTTTAGAAAAATACGACAAATAGGGTGCTCGGTAGGCAGGGAGTGAAGCGAACCTCTCTCCTTGCCTATTCATGAATGACTTTTGGAAGGAGAATGCACATGGCGAAACTAGCCGATTCAGCTCAAGTAAGCGCAATTCCATCGGCAAGGAAACGAGCACTCCACAGAACTAACGTGACTGGGTGGCTGTTTGCTTCACCTTGGGCTATAGGGCTGCTATGCTTTTATGCAATTCCGATGCTAATGTCCATCTACTTCAGCTTCACTACTTACAGCATTCTGCAGCCTGGTGAATTTGTCGGAATGAATAATTATAGAGATCTATTTCATGATCCTCTGTTTTGGAAATCCATATACAACACGATTTATTTTACCGTATTTTTTGTTCCATTAAGTATATTTTTCGGTGTGGCACTCGCTATGATGTTGAATATGAAGGTCAAGGGAATGGCTATATTCAGAACGATCTTTTTCTTACCTACTCTCGTGCCACAAGTGGCTCTGGCTGTACTGTGGATGTGGCTGTTACATCCAAACTTCGGATTGGTGAACGGGATGTTAGCGCATATCGGTATCGCTGGGCCTTCTTGGCTTGGTGGTGAGGCGTGGTCCAAACCTTCGCTCATCTTGATGTCGCTTTGGGGTATTGGGCAAGCTGTCGTTATCTACCTTGCTGGACTAGGAGACATCCCTGATGAGTACTATGAAGCAGCACAAATCGATGGAGCTAACTGGTTTCAGAAAACGAGAAAGGTAACCCTGCCTTTGCTCACGCCCGTTATTTTCTACAACCTTGTCATGGGAATGATCGGTGCATTTCAACAGTTTACTCTTCCCTATACGTTGACCAAAGGGCAAGGAACTCCTGCAAATTCCATGACTTTTTACGTCATGTATTTATATGAGAACGGATTCAGGTATTTCAAAATGGGTTATGCCTCCGCAATGGCCTGGATCTTATTTATTATCGTCATGGCATTAACCGGAATTATTTTTATTACGTCTAAACGCTGGGTTCATTATCAAGGAAAATAAGGAGGAGGAAGTAAGGGATGAATCCTACCGCTATCAAAAGAATCAATCGTGCGTTAGCCTATGTATGTCTAATTATTGCTTCTGCATTTTTCATGATTCCGTTCATTTGGCTGCTTTCGACTTCTCTTAAACCACTCACACAAATCTTTACATTCCCACCAGAGTGGATTCCTCATCCAATTCTGTGGAGTAATTATTCCCGTGCCGTTGAGTATATCCCTTTCTGGACATATCTGAAAAACACGGCGATTATAACAATCGTTAGTACGCTTGGTGTGATCATATCCTGTCCCTTGGTTGCCTATAGTTTTGCCAAGTTAGAGTACCGTGGGCGAGGTTTACTTTTCTTTGTTACCCTCGCTGTGATGATGATTCCCGGACAGGTGACGATGATTCCTTTATTCCTGTTGTTTACTAAATTAGGTTGGGTAGGAACATCTCTTCCACTGATTGTACCCCAATTTTTTGGAGTGCCCATTTACATTTTTCTACTACGGCAGTTTTTCATGGGACTGCCTGATGCCCTGCGCGAAGCGGCCCGCTTAGACGGTGCTAGTGAGTTCCGCATATATTTACAGATCATGTTTCCACTAGCCAAATCCGCCGTTTTAGCGGTGGCATTGTTTCAATTTATGGGGAGCTGGACTGATTTCATGGGCCCCTTGCTCTATTTAACCAATGAACCATCTTACACGGTTTCGCTCGGATTGCAGCAATTTCAGAGTCAAAAGGGATCCGAATGGGGTCTATTAATGGCCGTATCCACCTTGATGACATTGCCTATTATTGTTTTGTTCTTTTTTCTTCAAAAGACGTTTATTAGCGGCATTACATTTAGCGGTATAAAAGGTTGAACATCATTTGTATGAATAAAGCTCCAGCGATTCGGAACCTCAGTGTAGATGGAGCCTTGGCCTGCGAGATGGGTTTCGATGAGGCATGAGCAAAAGCAGCCCATCCTCTGACGAGAACGAGCTGCTTATTACTTTTCTATCTCTTTTTCCATCTTAGAGTACTTATTCCCTCAAAATTGAGGTTTTTATAGGGCTATCATTCAAGTGCTGAGAATTGGGGAAAATGGTATCAGGTTCTCGTTTTAACGGCTAGCCCACTAAACGATATAGGCCCAACAACATCGGCTCTTGTATTTGCAGTAAGGTTTTCTGCTGTGACTGTGTAAACATGGGAACCGGCTTTTACATTTCTATCTTCTGCCTGGAACGTAACTGCATAATTTTGTTCAGAACCACTAGATTCGATACCTTGTTGGGTGTTGAAAATCTCTCTTCCATCGCGGAAGACTCTAAAGAGTATTTGCGCAATGCCAGTGACACCTCGAACCCCAACGGTTGCTACTAAATCTACCCGATTAGGTTGAGCATTGACTGGAATCCGTAAAGTGATTGTTGCAAGGCGAGATCTTGCCGGTGAACGCCGGATAATAAACGAGTTTGCTAAGTTGAACCTACGGCGCGGCTGTACGGCAGCTTTATCGAGAATACGTACCAAAATATCAACTCCTCTTGTTTGATATCTTTAAGATATGTTGGACACATAGAGAGTGATTGGACAATGATGTAAGATGTGTGTTAGGTCGTCTGATTCCCTAATAGGGATGAGGGGCCTTCTTTTTTTCCCTTACAGTGCTATTTTTTATCATTGAAGCTGCTCTTTATTTATTTTTCCATCAACAATTTCGATGATGCGGTTGCATCTTTTGGCGACTTCCAGATCATGGGTTACGATAATGACGGTTTTTCCTTCCTGTTGGAGCTGCTGCAATAGATTCATGATCTCCTCTCCGGTTTTTCGATCCAGATTTCGAGTCGGCTCATCGGCCAGAATTAATTCAGTTTCTCCGACCAAAGCTATCGCGAAGGTAAGTATTCATGCCCAGAGGCACTCCCTCGCCACTCATTTGCTGGAGAATGGGACAGAACTACGGTACATTCAGGAGCTACTCGGTTATACAAGAGCGCGAACAACTCAGCAGTTAGTAAGAAAAGTATTCAGCGTATTCAAAGCCCGTTGGATCGGATGGACATGGGGATGGAGTGATTCTCTAAATCTTCCTTTTTCCCTAATTTTTTCTACGCAAATGCCACAACATGGGTTATCATATACGTAGTTCAGATACGTGACCGAATGTTTGGTATTTACGAAGTACATAAATTAGCTGTTATGAGAAATCCCTAATAATATTTAATGAACAAGGAGAATACAAAATGAACTTTTGGAAATTGAAATATAAGATTGAGTCGTATCTGAATTTCTTCAATAAAATCACCATCAATGACGTCAGCTTTTATCGGGATGATGCGGTTAATTATGCTGAACTGAAAGTTGAGGCTCAAGACATTCAAGAAGCTGAAAAGCAAGGTGAAATGAAATTGCAAGATGTCTTGAGTGCTATGGAATTCACTTTAAACAAGAGAATTAACTTTTATGTTATGGATATCCAACAGGAAAAAGGTGATGGAAAATCTCAATTAGTTGGTGATTCGATTTTAGCTGGTGCTGTTGCAGTAAGAGTTCCATTCCCAGAAACTGAGTTGGAAAATATCAATGATATTTTTATAGGGATCAGTAACTCCAATAATATTGGAACTATAGCCTATCAATCATATTTGAAAGGAATTGAAGTCGGAGAATGGTATAATGAAGCGTTTCTCAACTTTTTCAAAGCAATAGAAGTTATTTCAAATACATATCTTGAAGAAGGAAAGAAGGAAAAAGAAATTTCTAATGAAGAGAATCTAAAATCTTTAGTAAAAAATCTTGAAGATTATGTAAAACACAAAGAAGATAATCTTGATAAGTTAAAAAAAATTTGTACCGACATACACAGTTTGGGATTTATTGAACTTAAAAAGAAAATTGATATAGCTTTAATGGATCTAGGTTTAAGTGAATACAGCAAAGAAGCAAAAAAAATAGTGAACTTTAGAAATAAATTTGTAGCTCATGGAAGTAGTAACAAAATCATTGAAATTCAAGAGCTAGAGAAGTGCAAAAACATTTCTAAGATGATGATTAAAAAATACATTGAGAAAAATCATACTTAAGAGATTACAAGGAAGTTAGGGACATCTTATAACATAATATTCACGCTGCGTCTCCTTTGGAGCCTTGGTCTGCGGGAAGGATCTCAAAGAGGGATTCCAATAGACAACCCCTTCGGGGTTCATGAATACAGGAACGTTATCTGCAATCAGGCTATAAGATAAAGCGTTTTATAAAAGGGGAATTGAATGATACAAATATTAGAAGAGCCGACAGGAGTAACATATAAACAATTAATATCTTTGGCATTTACCATATGTGATGAGTTCATATTAGTCAAAAGAGATCAAATTGAATTGAGTGAAAAAGCAAAACATTCATTGAGGAACTACAACACATATAAAAGAGATTACAAAGCAAGAAGAATGGTTAGTGACAATAGGCACGAAAATGAAGGATTTATAAAGACAACGGAACGCCAGGAGATATTAAAAATCAGAGCAATTGAAGGCATGATGATTTATTAGTATTTCGAAGAAGAGCCTGACAACATATAACATAGTATGCAAGCAGCGGCTCCTTCTGGAGCCTAGGTCTGCGGGAAGGATTTCGGAGAGGAATTTAAGAAGCAGATAACCCCACCCCAAAAGAAATAGGAGAGAATCTTATGGATCGCTTGGTAGTCATGACGGTTGGGAAAACTCATAGTGGCAAAACCACCTTTGCCAAAGAATTAGAATCCGTATTACAACAAGCTATTGTAATTGATCAAGATAATCATGCTGAATTTATTAATGAGCACTACAAGAAACTTCGTCCTATAGAAGGTCCGAACACTTTAAAATTCTCTGTAACTGACGCAATTGTTAACTATGCTACGGAGCAAAGCAATTTCCACATTATTTTAAGTAACTCTAATTTGAATAAATCAGGAAGAGCAAAAGTTCTCCGATATTTTCATAATAAAGGATTTAAAAGTATAATTGTTTATTTTGATTTACCCAATGATTTACTGAAAGAACGTGTTATACGCTCCCAAAGAAGCAAAGCTATATTTAGAAGTGCATCAAGCTTTTTGGAAGTATTGGAGAGACAAGAAAATTTGTCAGAAATAGAACCAAGTAAAGATGAAGCAAATTATATATTTATCATTAATGACCTCAATAATACCGTGGGAATTATTCAACAAATAATAGCAATCACTGGTACTAGATGATTCGATGAAGGCCGATCCTTCAGATAACATTATATCCACGCTGCGGGGCTTACACCCCTTGATCGTCCGATGTATAATCATGGTAGATAATCGGACTTACACGAGCCGACCTAAGATAGGAGCTATCTAAGGCCAGCTCGCGTCGTGAATACAAAGACGTTATCGGGAAAAGTATTATGAGCTGAAAGATGACTTAAGGGAGTTCCAAACATGACAAAAATACCAAACGTTTTACCTCACAGGTATCCTTTTTTATTTGTAGATCAAATTCTTGAAATTGAACAGAACAAGTGGGTTAAGGGATACAAGAACATAACAATTAATGAATGGTTCTTTTATGAAAATAATAATTCAGTTCCAAGCACTTTGATTATCGAGGGCCTTGCCCAATTGGGGGCATTTGCAACAATGTCAAACAATAACGGGCTAGGCTTCTTGTCCGCTTTAAAGGGTATTGAAGTTCTAGGCCAGGCATACCCAGGTGATCGATTAGATTTGTACTATAAGGTTTTAAAGAACAAAAGAGGCTTCATTATTGGAGAAGGAGTAGCTACTGTGGGGAATAAAGTCATTATAAGAGCAGATGAAATTATGATATACTTACAAGCCAACACCGAGTATGTATATTGAGGAAAAGGAAAAAATCCGATAACAACGCATTCAAGTTGATGGACTGTCGTTCCTTGGTCCGCCCGGGGTTTTCGACGAGGTTCCGGGCTTTATTTCGGAAGAAGTGAAAATCGATATTCACACATCAGACTTCCGTCCTTGGACCAAGTAGGAGAAAGAACCTCAACACATGCTGGGTCGTATTGCAATTTTTGAATTTCTTCAAGGCAGTGTGCTGTGGTGTTGTAATAATGACAAAGAAAATGAAATTAATATGCCATCGCTATCAATCTTACCGTCCTACATTAACAATCCTTCTTGTCCACTCGGGCTCACTGGTCGCCGCACGCACCAGGCAGTCGGCACAGTCTTCAAAGGGAAGCGCCCCGAGCGGGTTGATGCGAGCCAGTGGTCCTGCCGTATAGTGCAACGTACCCTCCGCATATTGAAGCACGGATGCACGTACAATGACCCAATCCAGTTCACTCTGGATGAGTGCTTTCTCTGCCATACTTTTATCCTGAATCGCCTTCCGAAAGATGCTGCGCATCAGACACACCGCCAACCCGTTGAAAAGAGAAAGCTCTTTCCCATCGCTCAAATTAATGCCGCTCTGCATAACTATGCGCTTCACACCTGTACGCTGACAGGCTGAAACGATATTTGGAATTCCTTCGGACATGACCGTACCTGGTGAGAAATTAGCCGCGATTGTATGTATTCCAGCTCTGATATTTCCCAAGTTCTTCGCGGCGGACTCCGGCGACAAATTACTGGGAGGACCTATGCAGCTGATCACAACGTCTGCCCCCGTAATGGCGTTGACCATGCTATGTTCGTCTAATACATCTCCTTTTCTAACGGTGAGTCCCTCTTTTGGCGATAGGGATTCCGGCCGACGAGCAACGCCGATAATCTTGTGTCCTAAAGCAAGCGAACGGTCCATTACTTTCCTTCCAGTTCCTCCTGTAGCCCCAATAACTGCAATTTTCATGTTTATTAACTCCATTCCCATTCATGCATAAATGCACGATAGTGTATTATTTATCATGTATGTATAATGGTATACAGAAATAAAAACGCTACAAGTCTTAAAAAGTCGGATTTCGTGCATTAGTTCACAGGTTCACTGAAATTGTGTAAGAACTATGAAGAAAACTGGGGGTTTTCAAGTGTTAAAGGTGGATCGAAGGGTACGTAAATCCCAGGAAGCCATCAAAATGGCAGTTATTGAACTGATGATTGAAAAGGATTTTGATCAAATCACGATACAAGATATCTCCGACAGAGCGGATGTTAGCCGCAGAACGATCTATCTTCATTACACGGACAAATTCGATCTTCTCGATAAGCTCATCGAAGAACATATTACGAACCTGCGCGAGATCTGTGAATCTACAGAAGATGATGCTGGTTATAACGATATGGGGTTAGTGTGGTTCGAATATTTTGAAAATCATTCTTTATTTTTCTCCGCATTGCTGGCGAGTAAAGGAAGTTCTTTTTTCCGAAATCAGTTTCTGGCCTTTTTCATCGGAGAATTGGAGAAAGGGAACAGTGTATCCGAAGGTGGAAGCATTGCAGCAATAACGGAAGGGATAAATGTTGAGGTTCAGTTTCTGGGGGCGGCGATTGTTGGCGTAGTAGAATGGTGGTTTAAAAAAGAAAAGCCACTTCCTCCATCCGTTATGGCCGAGCGTATAGGTGCATTGCTCGAAAGGAATCTGGATACGGATAATTGAAAGAAGCTGCATGCGATTGGTATCATGCAGCGGGGAGGAGCGCCACGACGACGTGATCGTGGCGCTTATTGGCGTGCATCACAGTTGCACCAACGTGATGCTGCACGTTTTGGGCATCACGAGTAGCCGTCGTGATGCACGCACATGCTGACATCACGGTCATGCACCCGTGATGTCAGCATGAGCCCCGCGATCACATATCGCGGGGTAACCTACCCATGAGGTGCTGCACCCAATGGGAGCAGCACCTCACCCTTACGCGGCTTGTTACTGTACAGCCGCGTCCCGCTTCACCTTTTACAAAAAAAAGTGAATCGCCCTTCTATTTCGCTGACGAAAGTTCTGGCTGGAAAGCAAGGCACATTAACAAGACAGCACAACCTAAGCGCAAAATAAGTGTGGTTGATAATCCTGAATTGACAATGCTGAGAGAAAATGTCATGTTTTTAACATAAAAGTGAAGCTATTTTGAACGATGAGTATATATCCCAAAAGCAAAGGAGTGAGCACGTATGGAAATTAAAAATAAAAGCGGTGATTTTCTTGGGAAAATTCAGATCGAATCGCTTGAAAGTGATCATATCATGGACCATATCATACGTGATCTGCGGCCGGGTGGATGGGAAGGCGATTTATATTGCGGATGCCACAGAAAACCAATTCACGCAGCAAATAAACTATGCAGCTGTTGAGTGGGAGCATGGCTTGGATCGGTTATCGGAAACATTATCTCTGTGGCGCCCAAGGTTTCCGGCTCATGTTGATGTGCACACCATTCAAGTCTATTATGGGTTCGATAATCTAACACCGGATGAGATAGATGAAATGGTGGAAGAAAGCAAAACATCTGGACAAAATGTTGTGGTGCGCGACCTGAAACCAAACACCAAGCTTGTGGGTGTCCGTATCACGTACAAAGAATACGGTACGTTTAAACTTAACATTTTCGGAACGACCAAAAGCCGAATTCAACTGTCTGACCATGAACTGTCTCAGGTGAAATCATTGCATGTACGGGGTGCGGAAGCATTTTACTTTTCAAATCACGGAACAGATCGCTTGATTTGGATTGAAGAGGGAAGCAGCAGAAAGGCGCTGCAGTATGAACTCATCGGCCAGCAGACGTCGGCAGAGAAATTAATCCAAATTGCAGAATCGATGAATGTTCAGTAATACAGTGAGAGGACAGATTAAAAGATGAGGTAAAATGATGGGTGTAAGGAAAAAATATAAACGCAAGATCATCGTTTTAGTCGATTGTTGTATTTGTACGTGGAACCGGATATTGATGATGAAGGGATCATTAAATATGAATTGTCACACCAGGCTTGATTGGGGAGATTATTGACTGGTGTCTTTTGAAAGACAAAGAGATCAGAAGGGTGAACTGGAAAGGCGAAATCTTTACATTAGAATGAAATGTTTAAATGGAGATGGGAGTCAATCATCTGATGAAGTCACAACAAGTCACAACATGTTTCTGGAGGAGTCATGGGGACAGACATTTGGTTTTATGTAGAAAAAAGACACTACCAAAGAGAATATCAATGGACGAATGGCAGCGTGATCGAGATTCCCAAGAGTGAAAAAGAACTGAATGATACAGCCCGCTGGGTCAGTGAGGATCGCTGGAAGGTTAATCCTAACCACTACCTGTACCCGGAAGAAGATATTTCTCAGCTCATACTAAGTGATCCAAGTGAATTTTATAGAGGGAATAGAAATTATGATCTATTTGGTATTTTGTCTAATACTAGAAATGAGCGCAATCTTAAATTTATATCCTCTCCGCGAGGCTTACCGACTGATCTGTCTCCTGAATTACGCGAAGTTGCATTGGAGAATAAGGATGACTTCTATGACCACAGCTGGCTTCTAGTAGAGGAATTATTGCATTTCAAATGGGACGAGCGCTTTTATTGTGATACGTTCATGGAATACAGAAATGTTAAACACGTATGTTCCGATTTCATTCATGAAACTATCCCGAAACTGTCAGCGTTAGGAGAGCCCAAAGATGTGCGGGTGATTTTCTGGTTTGGTTAGTAAAAGCTAAATATGGAGGGAATGATTCCGAGCGTATTATGAAGGCTGTAGAAGAAGTGTTGGTTACCTTTAACGAAATGAATGAGGCCAATGATTATTTTATTGAGACGATGGAACGTGAAGAATTGGCTGATTTTATCGACAAGGCGGCTAGGCTGGCTGGATTAGAGATTGAAGAGGACGAAGATATTACGGAAGAATGGAGAGACTCAAACGAAGCTATACATTGGCAAACGTTAATAAAACATAGCGATTGTTTTCATGATCAATCTGGTGTGGGATAAATTCTGGAAGGGGGCAAAATATGTTTGCGGAGCTCTTTAACAGAGTACAAGAGAGAGCATGTGAGATTATTGGTTTCCATCGTTACACTCCGACTAGAGAAAAGTTGATAGAGGTCTCCAAAGACGGAATGCATAAGGGGAAACTAGCGGCCAAACGAGCACTAGTCAGAATGAGAGAATAAAAGATGTAAAAAGAAGTATGCGAGATGAGTAGAGCAGAGCAGTAAGTTTACTCAAGTATGGAGGTGTTTCTTTTGCAATCTTCTGAGCTTGTCCATCAATTTATGAATTGTTTTAATCAACTGAACGTATACGATATTTCACCCGTATTTGAAACGAATATGCCGGGATTTCATCATCATCCATCTCTCGGCATTGTGGAGAATCATCGCAACTTCTGCCATCATGGATACTATGCACAGACGTTAATCATATCAGAGCATACGGGCTCACATGTGGATGCCCCAGTGCATTGTCACGGAGAACAGGCAGCGATTGATCAACTTCCGGTGGATTGCCTGATTGGTCCCTACAAGAAATATGATCTGGAAAATTTCACTCTTGAAGCAGGCAAACCTGTTGGATTGGACATGATCCGAGAGGTAGAGAAGCGGGATAACTTCACTCTTCAGGCAGGTGATATTGTGCTGATTGACTTTGGCTGGGACCAATACTATAAGCCGGATGCGAGCGGCAAGGAGAGAGACTGGTGGGGGAAAAATGAGCCTGGACTCACCCGTGAGGTGTGCAAATATTTTTACGAGTCGGGCATTAAAGCTATTGGAGCAGATACACCAGGGGTAGATATTTGTATGGTGAACGGGGAAATCCTGAGCGCTCCAGGTCATGTAGAATATTTTTTGCCTAACCATATCTTGATCATGGAAGGGTTCAGCAGAATGAATCAGGCTCCAGCAGCAGGGCATATTTATGGCACTTCCTTTGAAAATTAAAAATGGATCAGGCTCACCTATTCGTCCAATTTTATTGGCGTAGTCACCTGGGAGATTAGGCTGAAGGCTAGTAGACAAGGAGTTCTCGACATGAAAATAGAACCTAATAAAGAGTTTGCTTGTAAGCTAGGCATTATGCTGGGGAGTAAATTAATCTGGTACAAGCATTTTCAGCCTTTTTGTGATGACATGATCCTTGCATACACGAAACCGCCGTATTGGATCATCGAGTTAGCTGCGGTGCGTTATCAAGGCAGTGCTATTGAAATCGTTAACAAATACATTCATTCAGAACCTTGTATTACTTATTACAATAGTAAACATTTCGATCAATACATTGCTTGTTTGTACATAAAGTACGAAAGAAGAGAAATATCCTGGGCCAGCTTTCTGCTGGAATCTGGTCAGTATGCTGACAGTTGTGAAGCTGTGAAAGAGCCTTGTGAATACTTTTTTGATCTGTTAAGTCAATATGAAGCTGAAGAATTCAACATGGAGCTTGAACATAAACAAAGAGAAGAGATAAAAGATAAGTTTCGAAACGAAATTATTGAAATGCAGGAGATTAATGATGTGTTTAGGGAGTATTTTAAACAATATATTATGAAGGAAAGAGAAGTATCTAATTAACTTGGCAGAAGATTTCGTTGGAAAAATGATTCATGGGACATATAGCTTCGAACCAAATCTTTTATTCGATTCTGGTTCTAGGATGTATAAAAGCTATAAGGGAAGGCCTTATGACTTGGGAATTTTTTTGGTATGTGATTTGAATGGCAGCACCAATTCTAATGATAAGGGTGGATGAATATGGAACGAGGACTCATTATATTTTTGAACGGAACGTCAAGTGCGGGGAAGACAAGCATCGCGATGGAATTGAAAAATCAGGGAGAGGTTCCGTTTCATCATCTGTCTGTAGATCAATTTGCCCAAAATTATGATCAGTTTATCGACAATACATACCCAGATATGAAACCAACGAGAGAAGTGGAACACCATGTGATGACAGATATCCTGTTCGACCCTATCAATTCGTTGTACTGTGCAACCATTAAACTGTTTTCGGAAATGGGTTTGAATGTCATCGTAGATACGGTCATCAGCAATGACAAGTGGTTTAACGGTTTTTATGATTTACTATCGGATTATCCGATATTGTTTGTAGGTGTGCAGTGCTCGAAAGAAGAACTCACCAGAAGAGAGCAGAGCAGGAGAGATCGTGAGATTGGACTTGCCCATTCCCAGTTCGACTACATCTACTCTTATGATGAATATGATCTGGAAGTGAATACGGAAGAGCTTAGCTCAGCTGCATGTGCGGAAAAGATATTAAGTTATATATATTCCGAGCAGGAATACTTGGCATTTAAGAAGTTAAGCAGAAGAGAGGTAAAAACACCGTAAAAGAAATGAATTCAATGATTTTCGTGATAAAGATGAACGGCATATGTGGAATAATAGATCTATGTATAAACCCATCGACTATAAAGAACCCATTGAGGTATTTGTTAAAGAGCTTCAAACACGGTTTGAAGTGGAGAGTTAGAGAAACTGGATTTTCATCGGAGACCTCTGGTGCCAGTAACAGTATAAGATGGATCATGGTGGGTTATTCCAGCAAACCACATCTGATCAAGTCAGACGTTATGAATACGGTAAAATGAGATCAGGAGATATGTTAAAATTACAGAAAGTAGAACTAACTCAATAACAGGAGGTAGAACACATGAAATGGCAAGAAGTTAGAGAACTGTTCCCTGACCAATTTGTTCTGGTTTCTATCATTCATTATCATGAGGAAGATAACAAAAAAATAGTAGATGAAGTTGCACCAATCCGAACCATATCAGAACGAGATGTAAATAAAGAGTTTTTTCAAGTAGAGCCTGGTAACGTCGTGTATCATACTTCAAATCAAGACTTTGTGATCAACCTTCGCAGAGATCCATTAATGAGAGTGAGACGTAATACGAATGAAAATTAACTATGATGGTCAGTTAATTACAACGTCACTCACCGTTACATTTAGAGGCAGAGTATTAAGAATAGATGATGTAATTATAGATACAGGATCCTCACATACGATCATTAGTCCTGATGTTTTAGAGGAAATCGGTGTGACCTATGAAACCGGCGATTCGATATATGAAGCATACGGGATTGGAGGAAGTATTCCTTTCTACACCAAAGTCATGGACAGGATTGAAATAGGAACAAAAAGCATTGGGAATATAGAAATAGATGTAGGCATATTACCTAAAGAACATAAAGGGCTTCTCGGATTGGATATTCTGAAACAACAAAATTTTATAATTGATCTGAAAACATTAGAATTACATTATTGAAAATAAAATTGTAGAGTGCGTTTCGGATAATAAGATACATATACAAGTGGTTTTTACCTAACAAATTTTGTTGGGTTTTTTTGTTCTAGATCCTACGCGCTTTTCAATAGTTGAATTATGCTCTTATCCCATTACTCTAATCCGTAACCAACACTAAACATAAGCACGATTCGCTGCTATGAAACCGATTGCCCGTTCTCCGGTTTGAGCACAAGAAGCATGGTTTACTTTCTTCCAAGAAGCTATTGCCTTTCTCCGCACCATGTCGCATTAGTCCGGCCCAAATGTCGCAAAAGTACATGGTAACCCGATACGGAGATCGTATATACTCTCTTTATGTTTCGATAATGAAAATCATTATCAGTATTATACATAAGGGGGATTCATCATGAATCAAGGAACAAAGGGGCAGGCTGCCGGAAGCAAGGCATATGCTGCTCGCAAATCACGATTATTCATGGGCTTGATGTTAGCCCTTATTCTTGTCCTGACGGCTTGCGGTGCCGGAACAGGTACAGATAGCGGCAAACCGTCGGCGGCAACGCCAGCGGAGACACCTGCGAACGCAGAAACTCAGACTGACGGAGCTTTTCCCGTAACGATCACGCATATGAAGGGTGAGCTGACGCTAAACGAAAAACCTAAGAAAATTGCGGTGCTTGATGTTAAGTTTCTCGATCAAATGTTAGCTGTTGGCGAGAAGCCGGCTGGCAGTGTCATCGCTGGAGGCAACACCGATTTTCCTGAATACTTAGGAGATCAGCCGAGTGATGTACAGGTTCTGGGTACACGGGACGAGCCTAATCTGGAAGCAATTGTAGCCTTGGACCCGGATCTGATTATCATGACGGACTTCCAGGAGAAGCAGTATGAGAGTGTAAGCAAAATTGCACCTACCCTGGTACTTGATTTTTACGAAGACTGGCGTGATACGTTAGCCACAGTTGCTAAGATTACAGACAAGCAGGACGAGGCAGAGACGGTGCGTAAAGCGTATGAGGAAAAAGTTGCTGGATTGAAGACCAAGCTTGCGGAGAAGTTGGGTGATGAAACGGTAGCGCTGATTCGTCCGAGAAAAGAAGGCATTCGTGTTCATGGTATCGAGCATCGCACAGGTGGCATTCTTTATCAGGATTTGGGCTTGAAAATGCCTGCACTCGTTGAGGGAATCAAGGATGATACCTCTGTTGAAATCTCGATGGAGAAAGTCCCTGATATTAAGGCAGATCGTTATTTTGTGCTGTCGGATGAGCTGTTTGCGGCAGAGGCAGAGGCTATGTTGACTAATCCAGTGTGGAAGTCCCTCGATGCTGTGAAAAATAACCGCACGTATGACGTAAACTCAACACTGTGGATTGCATACTACGGACCGCTTGCGATTAATCTGATTGTAGATCAGGCAGCGGAAGCCCTGCTCGGATCGAATTAATATGAACCGATATCTCTCGACAGACTTATGGAAAGAGACCGTGGAGGATCATTCGATTTTGCTTGGTGAGCCGCCTGAACATAGCATCCGTACCATTGCTCTAAGTGAGCTGCATGACGAAGCGGCCTGCCGGGAGTATATCAGCTGGTTTCAGGAGTATATCGATGCGCCTGACATGAAGGTTGCCGCCTCCATGTTAGCCAAGCGAATTGGCTATCTGTGGACGGCTCCGCTGATGACCGCGATGACTTTTCATCACCAGCATGTTTCGTTTCAGCTGGAGAACAGCTTTCTCTATCATCCGAAGCTCGAAGAACATGAGGGCGGTACACGATTTCCTTTTCTAGCAGTGAACGGAATTGGGGCTGAAGCACTGACTGGAGACAGGAACGTGTGGCGGGAAAAGGTGGTCGAGGAGATGTTTGCGGTACAGCATACACCCCTGTTAAAGACGCTTGCTGCGATTGCGCCTCTTTCCATGAGTATTCTCTGGGAGAACATTATGGTACGCATTGGCCCGCTATATACGCCTGATGCCGACGAGACAGAGCAGGATAGTGAGCACATCCAGGCGGACTTTTCATATCTTACGCAAGTGGCGTCCGGGCAAGTGTTCGGTGTGAGAAAGAATCCGTTGACCCGCTTCACCGATTGTAAGGACAATGTGCACGTTGCGAAAAGCGAGCGGATCACCTGTTGTTTTTATTATCAAATGTCAGGGGAATATTGCAGAAAATGTCCGAAAATTGACAATGAGAATAAATCTCAATTAAAATGACAACAGCAACAACTTTACCTTTGCTATTGTCAGGAGATGAGAGAAATGCCGCTGCAAGAACAGACAAGTCTATGGAGTGATACGACGATCAAGATGCTTGACGGGTATAGCGGTACTTTGCAGACAGGCAGTGTTCTTAGCGAAACTCAATTAACTTCAAATGTGCTGCTGCTGGCATGCGGAGGGGAAGGGGAGCTTGCAATGAATGGTGAGGTTTGCCACATTGGAGCTTCTTTTGCCTGTCATGTGGTGGAGGGCACATCCTTCACGCTGACCGCCAGATCAGACGAACTTTATTATATCGTGATCATGTACAAGGCTTCTTCCATGGAAGGAGCCTCTCATGTTATACCCTCGTATCGCAAACACCCACTGCAAACTTCGTTTATTCAGAACCCTGTGACTCAAGCGGAATGGATCGAGAATGCGGAAAAAATCGTTGCCAAATGGCGCCGCGGCGAAGGGCTGGAACGTTTTTATGCCAATGCGTTGCTCCAGGTGATGATCTACGAACTGATCATGGAGTATGAATGTGGTCAAGGCGGAGCAGAGTCCGACATGGTGGATGTTGTCGTGTCATATATATCATCGCATTATCGTCAGAATCTGGAGCTGAAAGAGCTGGCAGCCCTTGCCGGATGCAGTGTAAGACAGCTGCAGCGACGATTCAAACAGGAGAAAGAGCTCGGACCAATGGAATACGTCATTCAGCTGCGCATGGAGAGTGCCTCGCGAATACTGCGTCATACGGATGTTTCTATCGGCGAAATTGCTGATAAAATGGGCTATCGCGACATGTATTATTTCAGCAGGGCGTTTAAGAAATATTATGGAATCCCACCACTGCATTACCGGCTTGCCGCCGCTTCGAAAACGGATGCAGACTATGTTCATTCCTTGCTGGGGAATCGTGTAGCTTCTTCGTATGAGTCGGCCCAAGGGCCTGTGATCTGCCATATGCGAGGGGAATATCTTGTCACCGAGTCACCACAGCGTATCGCTGTACTTGATGTCCAGTATGCCGATCATTTGCTTGCGCTTGGGTTGTCTCCAGCGGGAAGTGTAGGAGTAGGAAGTGCAACGTTCCATTTCCCGCAATATATCAGGGCAGGACTTCAGGCTACCGAATTGCTCGGAACGTATGAGTACCCTGATCTGCTTGCAGTGGAACGACTGTCTCCAGATCTGATTATTTGCACCGAGGTGCATGATCAGCACGTTGAACGTCTAAGCCGGATCGCTCCGGTTCTTATGTTTAAGCGTAATGAGAGCTGGCAGACCATTCTAAGCTTGTTCGGTGAACTAACTGGTAAGCGGGCAGAGGCAAAGCGGATACTTGCGGATTATCATCGACGAACCGCATTGCTGTCCGAAGAACTTGCTCCCGTGCTGGCAGGTAAGAGCGTGGCGCTGATTCGTCCGCTTGATTCTCTGGTTCGCGTACATTCTGCCTCGCATCGTACAGGTGCTGTGCTGTACCGTGACCTAGGTTTACCTGTTCCATTATTTGTGGCAGATACCTCCGACACGGCTTATCATATTTCAGTTGACAGACTACCGGCTGTACATGCCAGCCACTACTTTTTGCTTAGCAATGAGATCATGCAGGAGGGCATATCCGCGACAGAGCAGCGTGTCTGGAAGATGCTCGATACGGATGAGCGACAGCAAATACACTCCGTAGATGCCGCGACATGGATCGGTTG
This sequence comes from Paenibacillus sp. E222, assembly GCF_013401555.1. NCBI lineage: Bacteria > Bacillati > Bacillota > Bacilli > Caryophanales > Paenibacillaceae > Paenibacillus > Paenibacillus sp. E222. The sequence goes on along the minus strand of NZ_CP058552.1, from coordinate 6,859,600 downwards.
TTATGGACCAACAGGCATCAATGGCATTGTGGATCAGGTCGCTCAGGCGTTGTTGGCTTAAGCAGGCGGTTGCTGGCGCTAACCGCTTGCAGCGAAAGGCCGTACGCTGCTGGTCGTGGCACCAGCAGCGTGAAGGGCAGCGGGGCATATTACATGCTGCTGGTACATGTGCTGTTGCCAGGTAGGGCGGGCGGCTTGGGGTGAGCGCCGCGATCATTGACGCGGTGCATCCTTTGTGAGGTGCTGGCCGAATTGGGCGCAGCACCTCCCTCTTGATGCGGCTTGCCATTGCACAAGCCGCGATACGCTCTACCTTTTATAAAGTTGATATGTTCCAAAAGCACCGGAAGGTCGTCGGATTCTCTATGGGATGAAGAAGGGCCTTTTTGTTTTATTACTATAATGAAAGGTTCCACTGCATACTCGCATCCTGTACAACCTTGCATATATTCAGCATTCAAAGCCTATTGGATCATCTGGATAAGGGTTTAAGAAAACTAATAAATCTCCCCTATTCGCCAATTTGCCTGCGCAATTGTAACAATATGGGTTATCATATACCTAGTTCAGGCACTAGTAGATGGGATATGTTGTATTTGTGAAATACAAAAATTAGATATTATATGAATTCAATGACATGATTACGAGGTGATTTAATGAGAAAAAATATTGCAATAATCATACTAATGGTTGGATTGATAATAAGCATGTACTTCAACTATCAATTCAAAGCGTACAAAGACAATCAAGAAGTTGATTACGCGGTTAAACTAAATCATGGAACTCAAATTGGTATAAAAGAATCAATCCAGAATTTAGATTATGTGATAAAGAGCTTAGAAGACAATTCTTCGAAGGAAACAGTCATATACACATTAGGGAATCTGGCGGTATCTTTGAAAGTGGGTGAAGAATCATTCATCTTTCTGGATTCCGATTTCAAAGAAGATCAATTATCATCAACCGATTTAATCTATAATGTGTTTAGAGATATGTATTGGTATATAAGAGCAGATATCATAGACGACATTTTATCAAATAAGGTGTCGCTAGAAAAAGAATCGAGAAATCAACTTATTCAGGATATAGGAGTGCTTAAACAAGATTTAGAGTATATTGATAGTCAATTTAACGAGGATATTCTGAAAGAACAAAGTCCTAAGTGGATTGAAAACAAATGGAAAGAGTTAATTGGAGAGTTGTAAATAGGAATAAGGGTTTTAAGTTATATGAAGGAATTAAAATGAAGTACAATCTATAAGTAGTAGTTTGCGGAAGGCAATTGACATCTAGATAACAACATATCTACGCCGTTGCATTCGCTTCTTGGTCTGTTGAGGATATTCGAAGAAGTAAAGTTGCTAGGTGACCCCTGCACTACCTTACCGCATCGCGGCAAGTTGCTGCAATCTTTAAGGTAGTGAGGGTTTGTAGATACACGAACGTTATTTGAAATACCACAAAACCTAATAAGGAGAAGCTATGAACGAAAAAGCTAAAGGCAAATTAAAAAAGCAATTTCTATTCATCGTTCTATTTATTTTTATAATCGTAATTCAAGTAACTACCAATAACTTAGCATATCATCCTCCTGCATGGACAACTGCGTTATCAATTTTTTGCTTTATTATATTTTGTATACTTGGCCTTGTAACATACCTTGATCTCAAGAAACAAGAGCAGTTCAACACAATTGGACAAATAGTAGATGTGAATAATAACATCGTAATAGTCAAAGGATTGGGACGAGGTAATACCAAAATTAAAATAAATGATAGTCACATCGTGAATATGATGCAGCCAAATGAACTGATTGAAATAACGAGATTAAAATATTCAAAAATGATAACGAAAATAGTATATAAAGACCAAGAGATCTATCCTTGAATTAGCATTGAAGAAGTGTGATATTTTACATAAAAACAGAGGATATATCTTCATACACAAGCATGATGGATATATATTACACTTAGTAGTAATTTTGTTGAATTATTGATGATGAGGATAGGGACAGCATATACACTCGGTTGATGCGGTGAAGGGGAGATAGTAAGAGTTTACAACAGTGATTTCAAGATGCTAACAATAGCACTTTATAAATAGATAAATAGGTTGAAAGTTCTAAAAAATAGTTCTTTAAGCACAGGAAATCTCTTCGATAATGTCACAAAATGGGTTATTATGTACCATGTAAAGGAGATATAGTATCCATTGAATATAAGAACATATTAAATTAATTAGTTATTGTCTAAAGTTCAGAACTCTGACTATTCATTTACAAAATCAGGTTTAATTTAAAATTGAAGATGGAAGTAGATTGGGCACAACTTTAAATAGTAATGATTGCAAGAGAACATTGAATAAAGATGCAGAAATGCTATCGTTCTGGAACGGGATTATTGATTATTCAAATTCCAATGTACAGTTTTGTGGGGGAGTTGAAGACAGCGGCTCATACGTGCAAGCCCTTTGTACAGCAAGCTGTGGTGCGGCAGACGAGGGTCTAGGAAATGATGAGACAACGCATCGCTATACAGCTTATGGAACTGAAAGATCCGTCCGCAGCGAGCACCCAACCGATGAGAAGATAGAGCTGGATGCAATAAGCAGAAAAACGGAACTTAACGCTTTCCCCCGGATAGACCACGTATTGCTTCGGCAAGATTGATTTTTCAAGTAAATCTAAAGGTCTGATCTCTTTTTCACGGAGCATATTACTCTAGAAATTCAGGATTAAATCTAAATGATAGGGGAAGTATTCAATGAAGAAATTATTACGTAAATTGATGGTCCTGCTTACCATCGCATTAACCTTCCAGACGGGACTGGGGAATTATATCACGCCGATGTCCTTTGCAGCCGCGGGTCCTGTATTGTCTGTAACTGGAGGTTCGGCTTCATTCGTGGCTGGAGATAATTCGTCCTCAACTCCGGTCGCTATCGACTCCGGCATAACGGTAACCGCGGATAGCAGCACTACCCTTGAAAGCGCAATAGTGGCGATTACAGGCAATTTTCATGCTGGAGAAGATGTACTGAGTTACATCAATGACGGGCTGACCATGGGGAATATTACAGCCAGTTATAATGCATCTACTGGCGTGCTGACGTTGACATCCGCGGGCGCCATTGCAACGTTGGCGCAGTGGCAAGCCGCTTTGAGATCAATTACTTATACAGATACAGCGATCACGCCAATTACGGCGACGCGTACGGTTAGCTTCACGGTGACGGACGGCGTCAATACAAGTAGTACGGCGACACGAACTGTAACGGTGACGGATACCGACCAGACACCAATTGTGACCACGAGCGGTGGGTCGACCCATTACATTTCTGGGAATAGTACAACTTCGACTCCGGTCGCTATTGACGGTGGTCTGACGGTATCAGACATGGACAATACAACATTGGCTAGCGCAACGGTTAGCATCACGAGCCACTTCGACGTGGGAAAAGATGTGCTGGCTTACACCAATGATGGGACGACCATGGGAAATATTACGGCGAGTTATGATGCTCTCACTGGCGTGCTGACGCTGACGTCCGCAGGTGCAACCGCAACGTTGGCGCAGTGGCAAAGTGTGTTGAGGGGAATTACGTTCTCGAGCACGAGCGACACGCCAGGGCAACGCATCATTAGCTACGCTGTAAGCGACGGAATGAAGACCAGCGCTGCTGCTACACATACAGTGGAAGTAACTGTGATCGTGCCTCTGAGTCTGACCACAAGCAACGGTTCGGCTTCGTTCGTGGCTGGAGATAACCAGATATCGAATCCGGTCGCTATCGATTCCGGCATAACGGTAACCGCGGATAGCAGCACTACCCTTGAAAGCGCAATAGTGGCGATTACAGGCAATTTTCATGCTGGAGAAGATGTACTGTCCTTCACTAATAAAGGGCCCAGCATGGGAGATATTACAGCCAGTTATAATTCATCTACTGGGGTGCTGACGCTGACATCAGCGAGCAGCACTGCAACGTTCGCGCAGTGGCAAGCCGCGTTGAGATCAATAACTTATATAAATACAGCGATCACGCCTAATACGGCGACGCGTACGGTTAGCTTCACGGTGACGGACGGCGTCAATACAAGTAGTACGGCGACACGAACTGTAACGGTGACGGATACCGACCAGACACCAATTGTGACTACGAGCGGTGGGTCGACCCATTACATTTCTGGGAATAGTACAACTTCGACTCCGGTCGCTATTGACGGTGGTCTGACGGTATCAGACCTGGACAATACGACATTGAGCAGCGCAACGGTTAGCATCACGAGCCATTTCGAAGCGGGAAAAGATGTACTGGGTTACACCAATGATGGGGCGACTATGGGAAATATTACGGCGAGTTATGATGCTCTCACTGGCGTGCTGACGCTGACGTCTACAGGTGCAACTGCAATGTTGGCGCAGTGGCAGAGTGCGTTGAGGGGAATTACGTTCTCGAGCACGAGCGCAACGCCAGGGCAACGCATCATTAGCTACGCTGTAAGCGACGGAATGAAGACCAGCGCTGCTGCTACACATACAGTGGAAGTAACTGTGATCGTGCCACCCAGTCTGACCACAAGCAGCGGTTCGACTTCATTCTTGGCTGGAGATAACGTGATCTCGACACCGGTCGCTATCGATTCCGGTATAACGGTAACCGCAGATAGCAGCACTACCCTTGAAAGCGCAACAGTGGCAGTCACAGGCAATTTTCATGCTGGAGAAGATGTACTCAGTTTCATCAATGATGGGCTGACCATGGGAAATATTACAGCCAGTTATAATGCAGTTACTGGTGTGCTGACGCTGACATCCGCGGGCGGAACTGCGACGTTGGCGCAGTGGCAAGCCGCTTTGCACGCAGTTACTTACAATAATACAGCCATTACTCCTATTACGACGACGCGCACGATCAGCTTCACCGTAAGCGATGGTACCAATAATAGCAGCAGCGCAACAAAGAGCGTTACCTTGCATGCATTAAGCAGTTTAAAGGCCACTTCGAATACGTTAAGCGTACCGACCGGGCAGACGGCATCCGTAGCGATTACAGCTATTTTTTCAAATCAGGCGCATATAGATGTGACCTCATCGGTAACCTGGACTGTTCGGAATCCGGCAATCGCTAATGTTACCAGCGGGAGGGTTACAGGTAAGACGCCGGGCAGTACTGTCGTAAGTGCTGTCTATGGAACCCAATCGGTAGATATAAACGTAACAGTAACCGGCACGCCAGTTTCGGGGTCAGAATCTTCTTCGAGTAGTTCAACCAATACAAGCAACTCAATCAATACGGACACCCCGGCCGAATCGAACCCTTCAACGCCGCCTGCTCAGGAGACCAAGACTTTTTACGCTCTTGTTGAAATTGATCGGCTCGCAGCTTATATACAAGATGCATTGGGCGGAAACTCTGTAACGTTCCAGGACGCGGCGTCCCATTGGGCTTCCAAAGATATTTTGTCGGCCGCCAAGCTAGGTATAATTAACGGCTATCCAGACGGCAGATTCAGACCGGATGCTTCTATCACGAGAGCAGAGTTTAGCACACTTCTCGTCAAAGCATTTGCCTTACGTTCAGGAAGCGGAACGATTGAGTTACGGGATATTCAGACTTCCTGGGCTCGAGACTCTATAGAAATTCTTGCTTCCAATGGAGTGATCAACGGTTACTCTGACGGAACGTTCCACGCTGATCACAGGATTACTCGAGCCGAGTTGGTTTCCATGATTTCGAAAATCCTGATTTTTCAGAACATTCAACCTGGCGATGCCGCAACATTCGTTGATGTAGCACCCCAGCATTGGGCTAAGGAGATCATTGAATTGGCAGCTAAGGCCGGAATTATCGAGGGGAAGGGCCAGAATCGGTTTGAACCGGACGCTAACCTCACGAGGGCGGAAGCCTTAACGGTTATAATGCACATGCTGAGAGAGAATCCAGCGATAAATAAATTGCTGGGTTAACCATGAAATAGCTTATAGCTTTTAAATTTGAGCAGATGTAAGACAAAGATTTGTCCCCCTCATTGTAGCAGGTATATAGAGAAAACCTGCTACAGTGAGGGGGCATTTTTATGTGTACAGATTTCCAAAAAGGACTATCAAGTTAGACAGAATGAGATTTTAATAAAAATCTAACCAGATTATGCTTAATGGATTGCTTTGGAAAGCCAAAATGGTGCGCCCTGGGAGGATTTCCTTAAACGGTTGGGTTCGTAGATATACGAACGTTACAAAAATGATAACGAAAATAGTATATAAAATCCAAGAGATCTATCCTTGAATTAGTAATCGAAGAAGTGTAATACTTTCCATAAAAATAGAGGATATATCTTCATATACCTCCAATGTAGAAGGAGAGAATGTAAATGAACAACATAAATTCTCATCATTGCAACCTAAATATAAGGTATGATCTGCCTGATGAGGTGTGGGATAAAGTTTCTAAAGTATATGAGAATATGCCAGGGTGGATGGGTTATAAAAGTGGAATTCCATATTGGTTTGGTACTGAAGAGGATGATGTCTTCATTGAAGCATCCGTTGAGCCTAGTGGATTATCATTTTATGCACAGATGAATAATGATGATTGGACTTCTTGGATAGAAGCATTTAAATTGAAAGCGTCAAAAATATTAGGTTTTGATGTTGGTGAACCTGAAGATGGATATATGTGATAAATGAAGGATATTTATAAAAAATAATAATGCGAGTAAAGTCGTTCGTTGCAATGGATCATTTTAATGTTATGTTGATCCGGATGCTAACAACGAAGGAATAATCACATTACATATCGTTTCTGAGGAGAAGAATTCGAAGGCTGGACCAAAGAATATATAGGATACAGAAGAGTATTAACACCGAAATGGAGCGATGAGATCATCACGCCCAAATTAATAGATGAAATTCTTTGACCTCTATCCTGAATGGAGTGTAATTGCATTTAAAAAAAATTTAGATTCATGTGGACTTTTTTGAAAACGCATACGTGAAAACAAGAGTATGTAAATATCATTTAAAATAAAAGGAGAGAAGCTAATGCAGATGAGTCGTGGATATCACACTGTAAACAAAGTAATCGCTTGTATTCTGTCATTCATATTTATCATTATGGCAATAGCGGCACCTGTCCACGCTGAAGAAGAACAGGTTGAGACTACACCATCCAGGATTCCTTTATCCAAGTTAGAGGAAACGATTGATGCTTATGTTGCCTCGTATGAGAAGTATACCGCTGCTGTCTCGGTTGTGGCTATCAAAGACGGAAAAACCATTGTGAATAAGGCATATGGTTACGCGGATATGGAGAATCAGCGAAAGGCGGATACATCTACGGTTTTTGAATGGGCTTCGATCTCTAAGCTGTTGGTCTATACGAGTGTGATGCAGCTTGTCGAGCAAGGAAAGCTTGATTTGGAGGCGGATATCCAAGAATATCTACCAGAGGGATTTTTCAAAAAGCTGAAATACGATGAACCGATTACCCTAATGAACCTGATGCATCACAATGCGGGTTGGGAAGATCAAACAGCGTCCGAAGTGTATTATTACGAAGAGAATGAAAATGTTGATTTGGGAGAAACGTTGCGTGAAAATGAGCCGAAACAGATATATAAGCCGAATAGCGTCGTCGGTTATTCAAACTATAGCGTTGGATTAGCCGGTTACATTGTGGAATTGGTAAGTGGCCAACCTTATTATGAATATGTTAATCAACATATTTTTGAACCTCTTCATATGAACGACACTACGGTTCATCCAACGGGGCAAAATCGTCCAGACCTAGTGCAAAGAAGGAATGAGATCGAAGGGTATACGAAAGATTTGAAACGGATCCCTGAGAACAGAGTATTCGTAACGTTCTATCCTACAGGGGCAGCGATCGGGACAGCAGAAGATTTAGGGAAATTCCTTGCAGCGCTGATGCCTGTTGATGATAGCCATGTATTATTTGCAAAGAGGGATACGTTAGACGAAATGTTGTCAACAAGTCTATATTATGATGAGACTTCTATTCCGCGATTTGCGCACGGGTTCGTTGAGATGGAATACGTGGTGCCTACGCTGATGCATGAGGGGAATTTAAAAGGATTTTCAAGTAAAGTTGTCTTTGATCCAGCATCCAAATTTGGGATGGTGGTCATGACAAACATTGCGTTTGAGGAAATCTATTATTATGGACTTATTAGCAAAATCTTTGGTAATAGTACATACGTTAGTTCCGTTACTTCTGAAGGTGGGGGATATTTTCAATCCGCACGACGGGCTTCTTCTAGATTTACTGATTTATTCAGGCAGCTTGATATAACCAAATTTTCAAAAGCGGAGTTAAGTAGTCTGTATAATGTTGTCGAGCATAATGGGGTTGTTGAGAAAATTTCCTACACTCCTTACATGGATTACTTGCCTGTATCGAATTTGAAGGTGAACTTGATTGTAATATCTTTTATTCCTGTTGCGCTAGCCATCATTTTCAGTTTAAGTGTGTTGATCGGCTATTTAATCCGGATGCTTTTTTACAAACGAAATAAACGGGGAAATCATCCAACCCATTTTGTTAAATATTATCTTGCCATTAATTTTGCAGGTGCGGTACTTCCTCTTAACCTTTTCATCATACACACGAGACTCCCAAGTTATCCCACTCATTCTTCGCTACGGATCAATTTATTGTTTAATTTACTTTATGTGGTTCTAGCAGTGGCGTATCTTGGCTTGCTTATGTTCAAACTTCGGAAGAGCAGTTACAGCAAAAAGCAAAAGCTGATGTACATCATGTCTGGCATCTCGGCTTTCATCTTGGCTGCTTTTATTCTGGGATGGAATTTGTATGTTTAGAAGGGCAGAAGCTAAATGGATAACTTAAGCATATTGATAGATGCCATGGTTAGACTTCGTAATTCCGATCTTAGGGTGCGAGATGTCAAAGGTGAGCTATTCATAGATTAGGGATAAGGTGGTCAAAGAATGGAAACTAAAATTTTGTTTGGAGTTGGTTTAGTCTTTGAAACACCTGAATTCGGAATCATCGTTATGGGGGCCAATGAAGAGTTGGATGAACTTCTTCCGTCAACAATCAAAGAGATGATCGGTGACCAGATTATCATCAAAAAAACGGATGGGGAGGAGCAAATACTTGAAGTTGTCTCTACTCAAATTAACCATTCTATATCCGGCAAGAAGAATATCGGTATATGTTTGGGGAAAGGGATTTCCCCAGACGAAGTACCAGCTGGTTCAATCGTCTACTGTTATCGATGAGGACAAATTGATCAGTAGGTATGCTTTGTTGAAGCTACATGGAGTGGCAATTTTTTATTGCACTGGCTGTGCCCATCTTTACTTTTAAACATCATAAATGTTCCGAAAGCATCGGAAGGTTATCTGATTCCCTATATGGGATGTAGAGATCCTTCTTTTTTTATTTTTCAAAATTGCTGAGAAAGACATAGACTCAAACAAAGGAGAGTTTCCTATGAACGATGATACTACAACCGAAGAGACGATCACCATAACTAAAGGTTCTACTCATTCATTGCATATTCGTTGTCCCTATAACCATGCATATATTCAGCGCATTCGCCAGATTACGGACAGAAAGTGGGAACCCAAACAGAAAATGTGGATCATACCCTACACTATTGCGGCCATCCAGGAGTTTACGAGCCAGTTTGATCCAGATGAAGTTCAGATTACCCCGGAGTTGTGGGTTGACAATGAAGAACTGCAGCAATGGAAAGCTAATAGGGGAAACAAGCAGTGGAGCAAAGAACCGTTACAGAAGGCACTAAAGTTACGAGGATATAGTCGCAAAACGATCAAAGCGTATTATAAACAGGTCGAGCGTTTTCTAAGCAGCCTTAGCCTTAAAAATAAGGATGTCACTACTTCCAATATTCAGATGTATTGTTTAGGTTTGCTGGAGCGAGGAATTTCCCATTCAAGCGTGAATCAGACCATTAGCGCGCTCCGCTTCTATTGCAAACATGTGCTCCATCACCCCATGGATCTCTAGTATATTCGTCCCAAGAAGCAGACCAAGCTTCATAAGTGTTGTCCGAAAAGGAAGTAGTTGCTCAATTACTCAAATCCGTAACCAACCCTAAACATAAGGCCATATTGTTTGTGACCTATTCTTCCAGGCTTCGTGTAGGTAAAGTTATGCGTCTGCGTTGCAGTGATCTGGATATTGAAAGGAAAACACTACTTGTGAGACAGGGGAAGGGGCAAAAGGATCGGAGGACACTTCTTTCAAATCTCGCCTGGGATATCGTGCAGGAATACATAGATGAATACAGACCCAATCGTTGGCTGTTTCCGGGGCAATCTTCTGATCGACATCTTACTGAGCGGAGCGTGCAGAAGTTGTTTGAAGATGCAAGACGACGTGCTGGAATTGTGAAAAGGTAAGTATTCAGGCTCTGAGACACTCCTTCGCCACTCATTTGCTGGAAAACGGGACAGATCTACGATACATTCAGGAGCTACTTAGTCATACGAGTGCACGAACAACTCAGCGATATACGCATGTTAGTACGAAAAATATTCAACGTATTCAGAGTCCATTGGATCGTATGGACATGGGAGATTTCCTCATTTATCTCCCTTTTTCACCAAATTTTTCTTCGCATATATCGCCTCATAGGTTATCATATACGTAGTTCAGATATCATACAGGATGTGTGGTATTTACGAAGTACATAAATTAGATGTTATACGAAAATTCTTGAAAAGAAAAAAGAGCAGTTAGGATTTCCTAACTACCATATCTTTAAAATCGATATTCAATTGCAAAGTCGATAAAAAATCAACACCTAAGATTCCATCAAAACCATAAGGTTCTTTTGTTTGTCCAAGCTGAATGACGAAATCATTTAATATATGGTGGTTTAAGGTCAACGAGTGAACGGGCTGTTGAAATGAAAGTTCACTTTGACCTCCAATTCCATACATTCGAACAGCACGACCTTGTATAGGATCAATGGTTAGGCCAGTAGGTTCGATTAAATCAATATCAAAGATGGTAGTTGCACATCCTGTATCCAATAATACATTGGGAAGCAAGACAGATTGATTTTGATAAGTGAATAAAACTTCAATAATAGGAAGGCCATTAACTAATCTTATTTTCATCGAAGACCTCTAATTCCAATGAATTCTTGTTCTTGAACTTCGATGTTCTCATTGGCGGTGTGAAAGATATAGTACTCACGTGAAGGTTCAGAAGAATGATGTTTTTTGTAAGCATCCCAAGCAAGCTTAGTATCTTTATAATCATTAATGACAGAGAATTCTTCAATATTACGCATGTTATTAGCTGAGTAGGCTGAAATTGCTTCAACAAGAACCCAACGATCAGGAAACTGAACTCTAGCCTCAGACCATTTCATATCCTTTCCTCCTTTGATTCTTTACTTTTAATTGTACGTAGAATAGAGGAGAAGGGCAATAAAGAAGTTTAAGTGTAGTCAAAGGCGTCTGAATCTTCGTATAACATAATATTCACGCTGCGGACATTCGTCCTTGGTCCGGCATTCGCCTGACACCCGACATACGTCGGGTCGTGAATACAGGAACGTTAGCTGAAATTAACTAAAAGCAGAATTAGGAGACAAAACATGGAAGACATATTTATACAATCTGCAAGTGAATTAAAAAAAATGTTCACAACTAATGATAATGGATTCAACCCACTACTTATAACACTATTGTCAGGTGGATTTGGTTCAATTATCACATTAGTGATAACCTATTTTATGACATTAAATCGGGATAAAAATCAGTATAAACAAAGCAATAGGACTTATATTGTGGCTGAAGAAATTGATAGTTTAGGTTCAAGATTAGAAGGCTATAACAATGTCCATGACAAGGATTTAAGGATTATTGAAACCGATAATTTCATTGAATTAGATCAATTAGTACGGGATGGAGTGGTTCAAGGGGAGTTATTGAATTATCTTAGATTGAGAAATCTAGGCCCAGCGATGGTTATACAGTGTAGTATTGCACTTGAGATAGAGAGCAATCAAACAATCAAGGAAATTAAAAAAGTTGTTCCTATTTTTTTGAGTGATCAAGAATTATTTATTTTTGCTCAATCTCTAGAAAACCATCCGCATCCTCAATTGCTTAAGAGAGCAACTGTTGTATATAAGACAATTGCAAATGAGGAAATAAAGTATGTGTATGATGTAAGACGCGAACAAGGTAAAACAATATGTAGAGAACAATATTACGTTAAATCTCACTTTGGATATAAACTGTTAAACATATCAGAAGTAGATAAAGTGAGCTGGATATTTATTAATCATTATAGAAATTAAACGAACATTAAATGATACTAGATTATCCAAAGAAGAGTTAACTCAAGCTACCATCATGTTCACGCATCGGGTCATCCGGTTTTCGGCTCTGCGGGGGAACTTTGGGGAAGTGATGGCAGCCAACAACCCTACTGGCTAAGTCCCTCGAACCACAGTGACTGCTCATGAATACAAAGATGTTAGCTGAAAATCATGTAAAGGATGAGATTAAATGATTCATGAATATTTAGAATATCCAACCAAAGAACAGTGGATTGATATAGAAGAGCACTCAAAGATTAATCATTTATATCTCGATATAAAGCGGCCGGAAATCACTGACTTTTTTGCTCTGTTTACAGAACACGAATTGGCAAGTTGGGTTAGGTTATTTAATAATAGATTGGGTCAATCAAGAACAAGTTATATCTTTTTTATGCACTACTACAATAAAGGAATTCCTGATAAAGAATGGTATATCTCACCGGGGAAGGAGGGACAATCAATTCAGTATTTCCCTCACTTTACGAAAGATGAAACAATTAATTATAAAGTAATGTTTGATTATTATGTTGATGCTTTCTATTATAAGTTTTTTTCAGCTTGGGATACTATTTTTCATATCATTAATATTCAATACCAATTCGATATAGAAACAAGTAAAGATTTTAATCGAAAAATATTAACGAATCTCAATAGTGTAAATCCAGTTTTAAAAAGACAAATTAATAAAACCAATAATTCTAAAGCATTTAAAAGATCAAGAGTACTTAGAAATGATATTACACATAACTTTGCACCGAACGATATCAGTTCTGGAATAAGTAAGAAAAAAGAAAATGGGAAACTGAAAAAAATAAGTTTTGGAGTCGGAAATTATACGCCATCAAATGAATTTGTTGAAAATATAGATGGAATAATTGAAGAATTTATCAAATTTTTAAATGTATTTAAGAGAAGTCTTGAGGCTACTGAGAAGAAGGGATAAACTTCAGCTAACATAATATTCAAGCTGCGGCTCCGATGGAGCCTGGGTCTGCGAGAAGGATTTCGAAGAGGAATTTCAGCAGCCAACCCCTTCGGGTTTCGTGAATACAGGAACGTTAAGTGAAATTCCAGTGAGAGCTAAAGGCTTGTAAAATGGTATAATATAACCATCAAAACAGAGGAGGGACAATGATGAAATGGCAAGAAGTTCAACAGATTTTCCCGAACCAATTCGTAAAATTCGAAGTTCTTCATTCTGAAGAAACAGACAATCACGAGATCATTGATGATGTGGCCGTGATTGGCCCGATCAGTGATGAAGAAGCGACTCGCGAATTATTGAACAGTAGAGACAAAACCTTGGTTTACCATACATCCAAAGATCAAATCGTTGTGAAGGTTCGGAAAAATATAGGATTAAGGAGAAATCTTTAAATGAATATTGAATATAGAGATGGGCTGTTATTCACGGAAATAACAGTCCATTTTAATAAGCAGAAGAAAGTGATATCGAACATCGTGATTGATACAGGAGCCAGTCATAGCTTGATTTCACAAGATGAAGTGGATGAGATTGGGATACTAGTGGGTATGGACGATGAAATTATAACCAGCTACGGAATTGGAGGTAAAGAGCATGCTTTCAGTAAGCGAATCGACGGTATACAGGTAGGAGATTTTATTTTAAAGGATGTATACATAGACTTTACTTCATTTAAATATCACAACATTAACGGACTTTTGGGACTAGATGTACTGACGGAAGGAGAATTTGATATTGATCTAAAGGAATTTAAATTACTTCGTTCATAAGAGATAAAAGACATAAGAGATAAGAGATAAAAGACATAAGAGATTGAGTGGTGATTCGAGGAAGACAGGAACATCACTTAACAAAATATTCAAGCAGCGGCTCCATTGGAGCCTTGGTCTGCGAGGTGGATTTCAAGGGGAGGCATTTCAGCAGCCAACCCCTTCGGGGTTCATGAATACAAGAACGTTATAAGAAATAGCCGCAAAGAATAAAACCTTTCATCAAAGCTCAGATGTACTTTAAGTTAAACCAGCTTAATACATTTTTGAACTTCAACGAGCTATCTGTATGGTAAAGTGTAGATTATCAGTAATTTTTAAGGGCAACTTGCTTGAATGTGGAGGGGATAATTGGTGTTAGAATTAGCGATGAATGAGCTTGAGACTGCTCGCTTTTTATGCAGCGGTATAAGTAATACAGTTCTTTTTGCAAATATAGAAGGAAAGATAGGAAGGACATGGATTGATAGTAAGAAGAAGCCCACTTACTCCGTAATTATTGCAGGAGATTTCGCATTCTTACTTGGAAGTGTCGAAGCATTGAAAGAAGTAGATGTTCCATTGCGGTTTGTTCTTGAAGAATGCAGGAGGAAAATCATAATTACAAATGAGTTTTCTTGGATATCCCTTTTATCTCAACATTACTCAGATTCATTTCAAAAGTTTAACCGGTATTCCTTTAAGAAAGAACCGACTTTCCAAGTAGAACAGTTAGAAGAGAACATAAAAATGATAGATACTGCTTTCAAAATCGTACCCATAGATGAACATAATTACCCAATGGTACTGCAAGATCCCTTTATGGCAGATTGTTGTTGTTTCTTCTCTTCCTTAGAAGAATTTATGCAGCATGGAATTGGATTTGTTATTCTCAAGGATAATCAGATTATTACTGGTGCTTCTTCTTATACTTATCATGAAGGGTGTATTGAAGTTACAATTGGGACACATCCTTTGTACAGGCGCCAAGGTTTGGCACTAGCTTGCGCATCAAGATTGATTCTTGAGTGCATGAGCCGAAATATCCACCCAAACTGGGATGCAGCCAATTTAGAGTCAGTTGCTCTTGCAGAAAAATTAGGTTACAAAATGGAAAAAGAATACGAAGTGTACTCTATATAAACAGTCACACTATGGGGACGGCGTTAAGATAACAGGACACGGTAGTTGAGTGTTGCAAAGAAAATACTTGTAGGTAATTCAAAGAAGGCCGATACATCTTATAACAACATATCTACGCTGCGTCGCTATCGCTCCTTGGTTTGCCCGAGGATTTTCGAAGAAGTGGATTCAGGCAGACACCCCTGCAAGGCTAAGTGGCGGAGCCACCCAGTCGCTTTGCTCCTTTAAGCCTTTCGGGTTCGTAGATACATGAACGTTATGAGAAATTATTGCAAGAAAAAAATCAAAGATAAATAAAAATGATTGAAGGAGAAGCCTAAATGAAGATTGCAATTCTAACTGATATTCATGGTAATTATCCGGCATTGCGTGCCGTATTCTCTGATATTGATTCCCGCGGGGATATCGAACATACATATTGTCTGGGTGATATGATTGGCATTGGTCCTAATTCTAACGAAGTGCTTGAAGAGATAATGAATCGAAAGGATGTAACGGCGGTTTCAGGTAATCATGAAGAAGCGGTTTTAAAACTATTGCAAGGGAAGGATACCTTGCCGGGTCATGAAATGATCGCTGGACATCATAAGTGGGTAGGTAAGAATCTCAAAAATGAAAATATCAAGTTTATAGAAGATCTTCCTCAAACATTAGATGTTGAAGTAGGAGGGCAAAAAATATTAATAACCCATTATCATATGAATCAAGAAGAAAGAGAAGTAATAGATGAGAGCCCGACAGGATTGGCATTAGACGCAAAGTATAAAGGTTCACCATACAATCTCGTTTGTTTTGGTCATCATCATCCAATCCATTACTTTAAGACAGATCAAAGAGTTTATTTGAATCCTGGAGCTTTAGGTTGTAATGAGCATGCGATTGCAAGATACGCGGTAGTAGAACTGCAAAAAAGAACAATGAATATACAACTTATAGGAACCACATATGACAATAAAGCATTTTTGGAGTCTTTTGAACAGTTACAGGTTCCAGACAGAGAGTTTATGATAAAAGCATTTCATGGGAATCAACTTGAGAGAGATTTCAAAGATGGCAATAACATCTCATAACATAATATTCAAGCAGCGGCTCCTTCGGAGCCTTGGTCTGGGATGGACTTCGAGGAGGAATTTCAGAAGACAACCCCTTTGGGGTTCATGAATACAGGAACGTTATAGGAAATCAGCAAACACACGAAGAGAACTTGTTTTATTCAACATATTTTTTGAGAAGAAGTGATTGAGTGAATAAAGACATTCTACTTGAATGGGACAGTAAGCATAGTGCGATGAAACGCACGAAAGAAAATTACTGGAAAACCTTTAGGAAGTGGCGTGACGAGAACAAAAGCGATTATCATGATACTTTTATGGGAAAGTTATATGATGAATTTATAAGTCTTGAAGAGCGTGCTATATACCTAAAATATAGTTTTAATACAACAGAAGCCGTGCTATTTTGCTCGATTAATATCTTTTACATAGAAGAGCAAATAGGAACTTATGATATAGAGTTCTTTTTGAACGGTGAGATCGCTGATGATTACCTGGATTTTGGAGACGTATTACTTAAAGATCGTATGATTAAAGTAAAGTATAATTTGAAGACTGCAAGAAGCGCCTTAAAACTGGGATTTGAAGTATCAGATATTTTGAAAATCACAGAAATTCCACTCAAATATATAGAAATATTAAAAGAAAAATATAGTTGATATAAAGGGAATGGTATAAGAAGTATAAGTGATTCGAAGAAGCTGCTGACATCCTATAACATAATATTCACGCTGCTGACATTCGTCCTTGGTCCGGCCTTTGCCGGACACCCGACATGCGTCGGGTCGTGAATACAGGAACGTTATAAGAAATCATTGTAAGAAGAACTAGAAGGAAATTAAATACAGAAACTAAGGGGGAATGGATAAGATGTATAAGAACATTTACAATTTAACTATGACGTTCAAGAATCCTCAGCATAGATCCAAGCTTAACGATCTATCTGTTCAGAAGCAGATTCAAGCATTAGTCACTCAACTTAACACTTATTATCGGAGCGCAACTAAACAACAAGTTAGTCTTAAAAAACACTTGAAAATTTCGTTTGTAAATAATGAAATGCTAATCACTCTTAGCACTGAAAAGCCTCTACCTAATCCTCAGAGACGGGGACAATGTTTGCGGCAGTTCTCAATACTTTTGTTAAAGAACGGATTTGATCAATTTCTTACTTCCTATAACCCAAAGAAATTATTATTTACATAAGAGAGGAAATACGTGATAAAAGTAGTACTTGTTAAGCGATTGAAATCCTGAAAATTGAATTACTTGCATAAAGATTTGTTTTGGCGGACATGGTTAAGTTCTTGTAAGAGGTAATTTTCATATAAACTACATTAATTTGAAGTTTTATCATCCAAATAGAAACATTTTCTCTATGTATCGCGTCTAAACTTACAAATAAGCTTAATTTTAGGAGGATTACAAATGTTCAAGAAAATATCTCTTACAATGTTGGCAGCTTCTATGCTTGTCCTGCCTAACTTCAGCTCATCTAGCTTTGCTGCTGATACACCAATCACTATAGACAGTGGTATTTTAAAAAACAATCGAGTACTCATCCCGCTAAGAGCTGTTTCTGAAAACCTAGGGGCAGACGTGAAATGGAATCAACAACAAAAAACCATTACCATTACTAAAGAAAATACAGAAATGGTTCTCACCATTAATTCAAATAAAGTAATGCTTAATCAATCGGAGATTCTATTGGATGTTCCAGCAGAACTAAATTACAATTCCACATATGTACCTGCTCGTTTTGTAAGTCAAACTTTAGGAGCAGACGTAAACTGGAATCAACAAGCGAGTCAGGCGACGATTACGTTAGATGGGAAGCAACTCCAAGTAACCATACAAAAACCACAAGTTCAAATTCCAAATGCAAAAAAAATCACGGATAAGCAAAGACAGGTATTCGTAAACAAATTAAATGAAGCAACGGATCTATCATCAATTAAGCAAATCCGAGCGACCTTCAGCCCATATTTTACGGATAAATTTATCAATGAAATCATTCGTAGCAAAGGGTTGAAATATGATTTTAAATTTACAACAGTTTATCAATCGGCCATCAGTTATACCAACACCAATACCGCCAAATTAAGCCAGTCTTCGGGTCCCGATTCTAAATATGCTCCTAATGAAACACTCTACAGAACAGCTAAGCTTGTATATACCAGTAAAGGCTGGAAAGTGGATGGGGTAGATTTCTCTTTGATCAAAGAAGTATTGAATCCGTAACACTACTTAACAAGAATAAGACGGCTCCACATAGGAGCCGTCTTATTCTTGTTTGTTATTACTGTAGCGTTACTACAGGATTCAACGTAACTTCAAAAGCCCGTTTCCAGAGATAATCAGGATCTCCGTATGCAAGTGTTGAATTGGCATATCCTGCAAACGACCAAGTTCCTCCCGTAATTTGTCGTACATTATAAGAAGTTCCTGTACCGTTAATAAGGAAAGCACTTTTTCCGGAAAGTGTCGTTCGATGCGTTTGCATTCTGTTTCGCAATACACTTTGCAAATGTGAATAATCTGCAGGACTATTAAATAGAAGCATATTCTGATCCGCAATTGTAGCAACATTAGTATATAGCGAATTCGCTCTAGAGTAGGTACGAATTTCGTCAATAGCAACCGTTTTGTAATAGTAGTCTTTTAAGAAACGTTTGAACAAGAGAGAACCGTGTGCATGTACTGCTGTGCTAAGCGCATTGAGATCTGTTTCAGTGACCAAATATGCATATCGTGCTTGTCCCATTCCTAAGGCTATACCGATCTTATTTCCTGGTGTATTCCAAGCACTGTAACCTAAGATACGTCCGGTGTGTTGACTACCCAACAGTCCTTCTGTGACCGTAGCGTTTGCTGAACCTCCTCCAACAAAATCAATTACCACGGTCGGAACGCGATTTGTACTATTAGCCACAATTCGATTGACGGCTGCTGTAACTTGAGCAGCATCTGTAACCCCAATGATTTCGACAGTTGGTGAACTGCTCACGGACTGACCGCCAACAATATCAATGTGACGAAGAATATTTTGGTGCACATCCATATATTCATACTGACTAGTAATTGTGGAACCATGAGGGCCGAAGTACTGAACTGTATACCTTGGTCTTACCCCATTAAGATATAGCTGATTTGCCATTCTGGCCATCAAGGCATGACCCAATCCATCCGCATCAGGGAGAATAATTGCTCGGTCCGGATTTTGGCCGTTTGTACCACCAAGCCAGGCGTTAATACGACCCTCAACAAAATTAATCTCATTAATCTGCACCCCTTGGGTATTCGCATCATCAACTCCTACAGCTAGAAAATCAATATATCCTGCCTGTGCTAATTGCTCTAGAATGTAACGATTACTTTTAAATTTATGTTGTCTAGTGTTGTAGTACTGTTCTTTATTGAAGTTTGTAGTACTACCATATGAACCGGTAGGCGACAAATTGTAACCTGCAATAATATCTGCAAACTGTGAAAAACTTCTTCTCGGCTGCAACATAAACGTACGTGATTCATTGTAAGCGGCAAAAGACAGTCCGCCTGCAAAGGCAGTTGTAGCTAGACGCATAATTGTATCTAACACATAGATTGGCTTACTCGGATAAGATTGTTTTACTAGTCGAATAACATCCAACAGATCCGTTGTGGCACTATCGTAGGCCGGGTAAGCTCCCCCAGGACTCGTACGCAATCGTCTACTAGCAATGAGACCTCCGTAGGCAAGCATATCTGAAGATATAATAAACCCGTCGACAGAGGCAGCATTATTTAAGATGAACTGACGGATATTCGCCGGATTTCCGTAAGTCGGCGAAGATGTCGAGACCAGTGTGGATCCAGAAGCTGTCTTTTGGGAATCCAGACGGTTTGTAATATCACTTAAATTTGGGGTAATTACGTTAATTCCTGCTGATCTACCTAGCACGATGACATCATCCAAATTCACTGGTCTGTCATCCAACGGTACATACAATACATTCTTCATATTCCTATACTCCCTTAGTTTGATATAGGCTCAATAACAAGGGAAGAAAGAAATGAAAAGGATCTCTTCCCCAATCCCATCTCATTTCTATTTGTTTGTGCCTTCACTTATAAGGTAGTCTGTAGCCCTAAAATACAACCTGAAATATAAAAAAACATAAATTCGTTTTTTAACCGCCTTTTTTTAGACTTCTAAAAATGAGATTTGAGATATAATCAAAAAAAGAACATTTGTTCCTTTTAAATCTTTGAGGAACATAATCACAATTTTAGGAGGGATCACAACTGGGAGAACAACAAACAATCTACCAACGTTACAAGGAAGAACTATATCGAATTGGATGGAGAGTACAATATCGTGCTAAAAATATTAGAAAGAGGGAGCTTCCTATATATAATGATCAAATTTTAAATACTAATTTTACTAAGCATGCGGAAAATAAAATATTAGTGGAACAGATATTAAAGTATCTTCCTGAATTAGGAAAATATGTGATGATTAAGTTATACATAGAAGGTTATTCAGAAAAAGAAGTTGCGAGTCAAATGAATATAAGTCAACAGGCGGTGAACAAATGGAAGAAAAAGATGCTCAAACATTTATCAGAGACAGTGAATTTGTAAGTATTTTAGGAGCAGCAAAGGACAAAGATGCTGAATCTATTCTTCTTCTCATTGATTTATTCAAAGAAGACATCAAACTTATCAGTAGATATATCCGGTTACCCGAAGAGGAAGCTGCTTCAGAAATCATTTGTGAATTCCTTGAATTTGTTTTAGATCATTCTTAGTGGTAGATATAAAGTTTTGGTCAGGCAGATTTGCATTGCATCATCAGAAGAAAATCGTTCTCCGATGAGTTACAGGAAAACGGTTTTTAACCATTCATTAAACTAATGGGGCAGGACAGTTAGTTAAACATAAAGAAGAGGACACATCCCATTTAAAGGGAGAGTCCAGTTCTTTTTTTTGTACATCTAATCCAAGAATGTCATGGTATCGCACGGAGCGATTTATTTTCTAATTTAGGCAATAGGAACGTATCATATTTAGGTAAAAAGAATGTATCATAGTAATATTGAAATTCTCGACTAATTTCCTCCCTTAGGTCGTTTAAGGCAGTGAGGGTTCGTGAATACAAAAATGTTATAGGAAATCAGCAATACAAATTTTAAGTAGGGAAGGACTCATAACTTGAATGATTCCTATGAGACCATTTCAGAATAAGTTGACTTTTTAGCATATAGGTTTATATTTTTTTATGCTAAACAATAAAATAAACATTCACAATATATGAGTTTATATTTAATTAATTATTTGCAATTCATTTCCTAAATTTTTTATGGGTATAGCAGTAACTCACAAGCTATACCCAACCTTTTTCTTCCCCAAGCAAATACCCCACAGAAACCTCCAAAGCCTTAGCAATCATCACCACTTCATAATCCTGAACAAGACGATATTGACCTTCTAGACGCGAAAGACTTGTCTGACTGATATCCAAACCCAATGTTTGCAGTCTGGCGAGGAACTCTCGTTGTTTGATGCCCTTACTTTTACGAATAGCTACGACTCGGGAGCCGATTATGTTTTTATCGCCAGGTGGTTCTTGTCTATGCTTCATTATGTACACCCCTCATTTCAACCAAATTGTATGAGAAATAATAGTTTTTTTAATGCGTATATCGAATTAAAATAAAATAAACCGATATTCGCATTAAAATTGACTGCTCACGTCTAGTCTTAACAAGACATAGTGCAGTTTAGACCCATCAGAGAGGTGGATGTATGAGCCAGTTGCTTGACTTATTGGAAGAGGAACGGCGCAAACTTAATCAGCTAGGTGAGGCATCCTTGAAGCAAGCGATTCCGTTGTGGGACAATCCCGAGGTTCAGGAACAGAGCCGAAGGGTGGATGAACTGGTGGCAGCACGAGTGAGTGAAATGAAGGCGAGACATCACCGAGTTGTACGAGGATGAGCGAGGTACATAATGCTTTGGGGAGGGGAAGCAATGGATTTTCCGCCGTGGTTGCAACAAGCGATCCAGGCAAGGTTAGATGAAGTATCTGCCAGAATCGAGCATGACCCTGAATTGAGTCGTGTACGTGAGAAAAAGGACGAAGCGTTCGAAGGATTGTTTGCTGGCAAGGATATCGAGCAGACACCTGAATATATCGAGTGGGAAAATCGTTATATTGTCAGCAAAGGCATAGAAAATGAGCGGTTGTATATGCAGGGACTACAAGATGGCATTCAACTCACAGTATCCTTACTGGGTCAGTCGATGCCAGAGGAGACCGATACAGAGGCTTGATCCACTAAGGCGAACCCATAAGTCAGGCGAAGCTACCTTGATCTTAATTTAAGAACCGGAGCGGAAGCGTGAATCTAGCGCTTCCGCTCCGGTTTTAATGCTCTACTTTTCCAAATTCTAAATTACAAATTATTACTTCGATGCAGATTGTAACGTTATATATGTATACAGCTGCACACCATGAATTAACTCTGCGAAGGCTTGGAAGGAGCTGATAAAGGAAAGGAGGGCGTTGAGTATGTGTTAAGTTTAAAGAAACAAAGGCAGAAGTGAGGTGTGGTTATATGAAATAAAGATCTAAATACTTAATCTTACTTTTTATGTTTATTGCGATTGTGTTTGTTCTGTTTATCTTGAATTTCAACAAAAAGGAGCCAATGAGCCAGTTGTTAATGGCAATATTATTCAAGTTGAAACTTTGATCTGGATGCCAAATCAACGAATTTAAAGACAATGACAGAAGGATCGATATTTGTTGAGGGTGAGAAGGAGCATATTATCATATAAAAATAGTAGCACATGTAGAGATTGATCCCGCTGACTGGGGTGGTGTTGCATTTTATATCCCTGATCAATGGAGTGTCTCCAGCATCACCAGCAGTTATCCTGAACATCAATCGAAGTTGAAGCCTGCTGAGTATGTATACACCTGGATGAATTCTTCTGATGACTCTTCATGGCGCACGATGATTGAAATTGGGAGAGAACGAAATTATATAGCAAATGGCGGAGGTACTGGAACGATTGTGATCGAATTAAGTCCGGATAAAAAGGGTATGTCCCTCTCTGAATCAATAAAATTTGGTATTGAGGTTGGATCAGAAGAGAAAGATGGAAAAAGAGTTATGAGTACAGATTATGTTGAAGTTCCTGTATTTTAAAGTGCTGGATTAAATTGATTTAGAAAACAAGCCGAAGTGATGGAAATGTACGCTTCGGCTTGTTTTTTATTCTTTTATTTTGACCTGTGTTAATTCTTCAATTCTACTTCCCGCTTACCGACTTGTACCAATCATTGCATTGCTATTGAAGTAGTTTCATTTGCAATATTACCACTTTAGCACCGGCCCAGTTTTTATGGTTGCGTAATTCAGCCATATCTTTAAAGGGAATATTAAGAATGTATTTAATATAACTGAAAGTCTTTGTAAAAAAAACGTCTCCTATATTTATTTAGACATGGATACAAAAGCATAAAGTATTAATAAAACTGCAATAACTCCTAAAATCGTCCACAAAACTTTGTTGTTTTTCATATTCTATTATCCACCTTTTATTAAAGTATTTTCAATAAGTGTTTCAAATTACCTAATTAATGGTAACGTAATATATACCGCCATGCCAATACAATATATATAACCATTAGGGAGGAAATCATTCAATGTTAAAGAAAATATCAAAGAGCGTACTTGCTTTAATTCTCGTAACAACCTTGTTTTCTTCATTAACTTATGCAGATAACTCAGGGGAAAGTAATGAATACACACCTGAGATGTATGTAGATTATTTGACGGAACTTATTAATAATGGAGATGTGGGAGCAAGTGAGAGTCTGAATCAATTTAATGGGTTGGAGCCATCAAAACAGGAGACATTCTTGCGGTTTATAACTTCTATTGACTATGCTGAAGCCATAGAGGATATTGCAACGGGGGAAAAGGAAACAACGTACAATTATAATGGAGAAGAAGTTCCGGTCACGGTAGTTGATGAATCATCATCTAATGGGACTCAGGGCGGAAAATCTTCTACAAATGCTCTAGCAGCAGCTAACACAGCTGCTTCAGCGAGTAAGTCTTTTACATTTAGTGTTTTTGGAGTAGATACAACTACAATTACTCTGACAGTCAGCTGGGAGCACAATGGTTCTGTTGCAGTTAGACCATTACAGGTATCATATGCCCATGTAAATAGAAATCCCGCATTTATTTTAAGTGAAACTTCAAATAATAACCCAGGTTATATTTCTGAAGGTTATTTTCATGGTAGTGGAACTTGGACAATGAGAGCTACAGGCGCTATAGGTTTTGTTAGTGATACTCTGGGGATAAATATTAAAGCATCAACCCCAGCTCATAGATATTACTCCTTTAGCTCTACAAAGGGAAACGTTAAACCTATACCTTGGACGGCGTTTTAATAACAATTTATGTAGTTGGTATAGTGGCAAACATAACTTAATAAGTGTGATCCCTGCTATAATAATAAAAATCAACAAACCAAAAACAAGCCGAAGCGATAGAATTACACGCTTCGGCTTATTTTTAATTGTTTCTTTTAACCGAAATCTTACTTCCCACTCACCGATTTAAACCATTCATTCACTTCTTGCGTGATCTGATCTCCGCCATTGGCCTTCCAGTTGGTGACGAATTGGTCAAAGGCATCAACTGGCAGTTGGCCGTAGATGATTTTGTTGAAGGTTTCCATCTCGGATTGGCGGAGCAGGTTCCATTTGGATACCATCGTTGGTGTTGCAGCGCCAGTAAAGTAGTTTTGTTTACGAATGTCGATCTGGGACATAACGACTTTACCTGCATACCAGTTTTCCGGTTTACGGAATTCGGCCATTTGTTTCTCGTACGGTGTTTCAGGCTTCTCGCCGTTGGCCAGCTTCACGAGTGTTTTCATGTACAGATCCGGGATACGAGCCGGGCCGGTCAGGAAAGGGAATTCGTTGGAGAAGTCTTTGATCTTCTCTTTGTCACTGGTCGGTTGTCCGTCAATGATATCCCAGTCGTAACCTTTGGCGAAGCCGTATTCATACTCACTGCCCGCAGCCGGGTTAGCCAGGTTATCGAGCAGGTAGTTGTAGTACAGGAAGATGGCTTCTGGATGCTTCGCATCCTTGTTAATCATGATACTTGCGTTGACACCAGAGTTCTGCCACTTTGTGCCGATCTTGCCGTCTGGGCCAGCCGGAACAGGGTAAGCTTTATATTTTGAGCCAGGTACGTTCTTCAGCAGGTCCGGTGCCGGCCAGTCGGGTACCCAGTTTGCGCCAGGCAGAATGCCCGCTTTGCCAGCCGTCCAGCTTTCAGCGGATTTGCCTTCGTCCCACAGGGCGGAGTCGGCGTGGATATAACCTTTGTTCATCCATTCAGCCAGCTTGGCAAGTGCTTGTTTCGCACCCGGGTTAACGGAGCCGTACTCCAGATTGCCGTTTGCGTCTTTGTTCCATTGCTCCTCGATTGTGCCATATGCACCGAACAACCAGTCGAGCTGACCCATCCAGGTGTTGGTGTTATTTTTCAGCGAGATCGCCAGCGGGAATACTTTGTCTGGAGACAGACCGTCCGGGTTCTCGTTTTTGAATTTGTCCATGATGTTCTCAAGGTCTGCAATGGTTTTCGGAGCTTCCAGGTTCAGCTTCTCCATCCAGTCCTCGCGGAGCCAGAGCAGCGTATCGTCGTTATCCGTATACTCCATGATCGGCATATTATATTTCTTGCCGTCCTTGGTGAACGGATACCACAGCTCAGGATGTGCTGCTGCGTGATCTTTCAGGGTCTGACTCGCGTACTTGTCGAACAACTCATCGATGGCGATGAATTGACCGGAGTCGATCAGCTGATTGGTCAATACCGCATTGGTCGGTACGGATACGAAATCAGGCAGCTTCTCGCCAGAGGCGATAGCCAGTTGAAGCTTTTGTCTGTATTGATCGTCATTGGCCGGATACCAGGTATCTTTATGCTTCATACCCAGCGTTTCCAGCATCCAGCGATCGTGAACGTTATTTTCTTTGGTATCCCCTTGAACGTATTTCTTCGGCATTAATACCGAACTGAATTCGATGGGTGGATCGTATTTTCCTTTGGCAAAAGCAGCTTCTGCTTCAGCTGAACCGACGGTCGCCGGTGTATCATCTTTGGTACCATTGTCACTCGCTGTATCGCTACTGCCGCACGCAGTGATCGTGATGAGTGCGATAACCATGAGCAGTGACCACCATGTTTTGAATTTGATCATTGTTCAATCCCCCTACGATGTATGATCTTTACAGTGTAACTGTACCAATTTGGGCGGGAGGGCATCTATATGAGTTTGTTAGTTTCGATAGGACTCTATTATGCAAGTTCAAAAAATTCGGTTTTCAGTACCGAGAAGATGGGATAAAGCTAGAAATGGAGTAGCGGAGCGTAGGCAAACTACGTGAGCAACTACAATGTTTCCAAAGGAAACATACTTCGTAAGCCTCCCGCTTATTTCGGCTGAATCCCATATTCGATGCTGATGATGTCGTGAGGCATCCTTCGTAATCAAAAGCGGAATTTTTGAACAACCTCTAAATTATGCAAATTAATGTTGGTCTCGGTACTCCTGCGGCGTGACGCCAAACTGGCGCTTGAACACTTTAATAAAATAAGCCGGGTCCATATAGCCAATCTCCATGCTGATTTCATATACTTTTTTGGTAGTCGTAACGAGCTTGTGACAGGCCCGATCCATGCGCAGGCGCGAGATATAATCACTAATGCCTTCGCCTGTTTCAATCTTATAAATCTTGGACAAATGGGTCGGATGCAGATTGACATGGTCGGCCAGTACACGCAAAGAAACATCCAGATGCAGGTTTTTATCCGTAAAATCCTGAATCTTCTTCACATACTCGGAACGGATGTCTTTGATCTCGTTGGACGTGCCTTCCTTGAGTTTGCCAAGTACACTGAGCGACCATTTGCGCAGTTTACTGATGGTAGTAAAGGCTTCTCCACTCTGTAACAACCCGACATCGTCACCCATTAAATTAGCTAAAGTCAGCCTGTTCCGGTGTGCGAGATTGGTGAACGAAGCCGTAATTAGAAATCCAGCCTCCATACAATGCTCCCACGACTCCGACCATTTCTCATCCAGCTCCGCACAGACGGCTAGTATTTTTTCTTCTGCCGCATCCCATTGACCACTCTCTAACAGATGAATGAAAGTGGGTGGGGTATACAGGACATCCAGCGGACCTTGTGCCGACGGAGTCTCCACGTCGCTGACCCGCATGACGAATTCACGCTCGTCCCCGACAATTTGCCGGAAATAAGCGGAGGCCTGCCGAAAACGATCATATAGCTGATCGGGAAACGCGAACCATTCGGTGATGACGATGGAGAGGGAACCCTTCAGAAACTGTTTAACTTTGGACTGAAGCTGTACCGAAAGCTTCTCCAGTATGGTTTCTTTGCCAATGTCGGTGTCGTTCACTTTCAGTTGAAGCAGAAACACCAGATATCCATGCTCCTCCTTCACGCCCCACACTTCCATAAACTCACCCATAATCTCTTCCGCCATATTGATGACCGCATATTCAAGCAAGGTTTGATCGTTGTTGTCATATTGCCCGAATTCTTCTTCCATACGTACAAGCATTAACGCGCAATCGCCGGCGTGGAAGGGCAAATCGTAATTGGCAAGTTTTCGTGCCCATTCGCTGGAGGCAATTCGATGTCCTTGCAAAGCCTCAAGCAGCAGTCGACCCCGCAAATGCGGTAGGTTCTCTCGAAGGGTAAACTGGGTTCGTTTTAGTGAGCTTACGAGTTCCCATTCGGTGTTTAATTGATCGATGGCTTTTTGAACGGCTCCCATCAATTCATCGTCTGTTGGTGGTTTCAGCAAGTAATCTACGGCCTCGAACTGGATGGCTTTTTTGGCGTAATCGAATTCGGAATGTCCGGATAAAAGAATGCACTTTATTTTTTTGTCACGGACTCTGATCCGTTCGATCAGTTCAATACCTGTCATTTCAGGCATTTGAATATCCGAGATCACAATATCTATAGGGTGGGTATCGATCAGTTGAAGTGCTTCGTGTGCTGAGTATGCTTTGTGTACCTGTTCGATCCCCAGCGTATGCCAGGGCTTGGTCATGGACAGATTATCAACCCAGTGTGCTTCATCGTCTACGATGATCATTTGCATGGTGTTTACTCCTTAAAAGTAGAATCTCTTTATTTCACGTGGTCACTACACGGTCAGAACCATCTCTCAATCGCTGTTATCCCCAGATTTTTTTGAATCTCTAATCAATGGGGAAATCCGGGGATAAAGGCGAGCGCTTCGCTTTTCGAGATTTGTTCTGCCCGTTCCGTTTAGCGTGTAATGTAGCTTAACTTAAATTCGTATCGGTATTTCCTCTATCGGAATCTGTATCATCTTTCGGTATCTCCCAGACCATCTCGGTTCGGAATCCGCCGAGAGGGGATGGACCGAATAGAAGGTAGGACTGATTGCCGAATAAGTGCATGATACGCTGATTCGTGTTCCAGAGGCCACAGCCCATTTCCTCCTGCAGCGGCTGCTGCATTTTAAGATTCAACGCCTCCAATTGATCCGGGCTCAAGCCAGGTCCGTCGTCATCAATGTAAATTTTACAGAACCCGTTCGAGCTCTCGCCAGTAATTCGGATTTCACCAGATGAATACGACTTCGCGACGCCGTGAATGACTGAATTCTCCACAATCGGTTGCAGCATTAATCGTGGGACCGACTGTGCAAGCATATCCTCAGGGATGTCGATATGGTATTCAATTCTGCCATTACGCAGCTTCTGGATATCCAAATAGTTGACCAGCAGATTGATTTCTTCTTTTAGAGAAGATGTCTCCCGCTCCACTCGTGTCGTATAACGATAGTAGGCACTGAGGTTATGCGCCATGGAGACGACGGCTTGCTCGTCCTTCATCTGGGCCATGTTGATGATATAGCCAAGACAGTTATACAGAAAATGCGGATTGATCTGCGCCTGTAACTGTTTCAGCGTAGCTTCCTTGGCCCTGATTTTTTCCTGGAACACGTTCTCGATCAGGTCTTGAATCTGATGGGACATATCATTGAATCGATGGAACAAAAACGAGAATTCATTCTGATCCTTGCTATGCAGACGTACGGAATAATCTCCGCGCTGCACGCGGCGTAAGCCCTGGATCAGCTTTTTGATCGGATATTGAATGTTTCGATATAACAGGATCGAAGCGGAAATGCCCACCACAAACAGCAGAATCATAAAGAGATAGAACAAGTTCCGACTGAGCGAGATCGGCTGCAGAATCTGATAGAGTGGTACCACATCGACCAAATGCCAATCCAGATAGGAGGACTTCACCGAGCTGACCAGATATTTCTTCCCGTTTAGCTGGACGACATCCTGGGTGATATCCTCTGACGAGTGTTCATCCAGATAACGGATAAGTTCTTCGGACAGCTGCTTGTCTGCACTGCGGTTCAGAATGGGCGAATTTCCTTTGTGATAAAAGAAGGGATCACCTTGCCCACCTGCTTTATACGTATCCAGCATGTTCTGAATGTTCTCATAACTGAAGCTGGCTTCAATCACCAGATTGCTTCCCGTCAACATGCCTGGCTGGGCCAAGGAATCCGTAAAGAACCAGTAGAAGGATTTCATATCCTCTTTGGACTCGGCACCATCACCGTATGTCCATTGTCCGCTCATATTTCTTTTTAGGTAATCCTCATCATACCCCGTTGTTCTATTATAGTTGGCAATGACATCTTGATTCTGTTGTGAATGCACAGCGTATCGAGTAGGCCATATATCGGTAACACCGGATTGAAGCATCAGCTTTTCCTGAATAACATATCGGGTCTGCATCTTGTCATAACGATCATTCCAAATGTTCAAGCCATTAAATGCTCTGACATTGGGATCTCTTGAGAGAATAAGACTGAAATCCATCATCTGATTGATTCGGGAATCGATCTGACTGGACAAAAACGTGAGCTGCTTCGTATTGGAGACCTGTAGCTCTTTGCTTACAACATCATAAGTGACGTTGTTCGAGTAGGTATACATGATAATAATGGGGATGAAGAGGACCACAATTAAACAGTTTATTTTGGCAAACAGACTAAACCGGGATCTGGACGTTCTTCCCAATGATATAAAGCGCTTCCATATATTCATAAAAAGTCTCCTTCAAATTCGTGTGTAAACAACCTCTTCAGATGATGTTCCTAACAAAACACTATCAAGCCTAACAATGTTATATAGCAGACCTCAGTATGGCTTGATACTATTTATATCAGAGAACCCCATCACACACAAAAACTTTTTTTGGGAACAGGAGCAGTGCTATGGAGGCTAAATTGGAGGGTAAGCGGGTCCCGCAGGCAAACGTTGGGAACAAGCTGGAAAAAAAGAGAAAAAAACGCTACAAGCAGCCATGGATTCTGCACTTCATGGTGTTGCCGGCGGCCATTATGGTCTTTATATTTTCATACATTCCGATGTCCGGGATTTTGATGGCATTTCAGGATTATAAACCTGCACTGGGATTTTTCGATTCCGAATGGGTCGGACTGAAGCATTTCAGATACATGTGGGAAAATGATTACTTCTTGCAAATTACGTGGAATACGCTGTTTTTTGCCTGTTCCAAGATCGTCATGAACTTAATCATTCCGTTTATATTCGCCTTATTGCTTAACGAGGTACGGAAGATGGCGCTGAAAAGAACAATTCAAACGCTCGTGTATCTGCCACACTTTTTGTCTTGGGTTACGCTGTCAGGCATCCTGATCGACATTCTGGCGCAGACGGGTATTGTCAATCAGTTCCTAGTCTCCGTATTCGGCATTAAGCCGATCTTCTTCCTGGGGGATGGCAGCTGGTTCCGATTCACGATTATTGCGAGTGATGTCTGGAAAGAGTTTGGATTCAATACGATCATCTTCCTCGCGGCACTGTCCGGCATTAACCCTGCACTCTATGAAGCGGCTGAAGTGGATGGGGCAGGACGCTGGAAGCAAACGATGTATATTACCATCCCGGCACTTATTCCCATTGGGATCGTAATCGCAACCCTGGCACTGGGTAATGTGCTTAACGCCAACTTTGACCAGATCTTTAACTTATATAGTCCATTGATTTACCAGCAAGGGGATATTATCGATACGTTTGTGTATAGAGAAGGTCTGCTTAGTGGGCAGTTCAGTTTCGCTACCGCTGTGAATCTGTTCAAATCGGTCATCAGCCTGATCCTGATCGTGATCTCGTACCGACTGGCTTACCGATTCGCCGGATATCGAATTTTCTAGAAAGGATGACGAACTCATGTATCATAAAACGATGCCTTACCGCATATTCAGCATAATCAACAATGTGTTACTGACCATCCTTTCGCTGCTCTGCTTGCTGCCTTTGTATCACTTACTCATGGTATCACTGAGCGCATCTGCTCCTGCCAATGCTGGACTGGTGACGTTCTGGCCAATTGGATTCACACTGGAGGCGTATGCGAAGACATTTGCCAATACGAACTTCCTCTCCTCCTTGTGGGTGTCTGTGGAACGGACGGTACTGGGTACTGGACTTGCGTTAATCGTTAATACGCTTGCAGCCTATGCGCTTTCCAAAGAGACGCGGGTTTTCCGCGCACGTAACATCTATCTATGGTATTTTGTCATCACGATGCTGTTCAGCGGTGGCCTCATTCCGGGGTATATCCTCATTCTGAAGCTGGGTCTGATGAACACATTGCTGGCCTTGATTTTGCCTGGGTTGGTTGCGGTGTTTAACATCATTCTGCTGCTGAATTTCTTCCGTACCGTTCCGAAGGACCTGGAAGAAGCCGCATTTATCGATGGTGCAGGACACTTGCAGACGTTTATCAAAATCTATCTGCCCGTCTCCGTACCCGTTATTGCAACCGTTTCTCTCTTCATGATGGTGGGACATTGGAACGCATATTTTGACGGGATTATCTACATCCGTGATGCGGAAAAGCTGCCACTGGCAACATTCATGCAGACGATTATCGTGCAGGCCGACATGTCGAAGCTTGATCCAGAAGCGGTGAAGAACCTGTCCCAACGGACGATTCGGGCTTCTCAGATCTTTATCAGCGCGCTGCCGATCCTGCTCGTGTATCCGTTCTTGCAACGGTACTTTGTAACCGGGATTGTAGTTGGGGCTGTGAAGGAGTAGAGTCGAGTAGCGGTACGAATAGGTGTGAAAAAGGAGTTGCTGAACTGGTGGAAGGCCAGGGAGGTGGCTTCTTTTTTGTGTATGGAAAAAGAACGTTGCACATATGTAGTGTATTACCTTTATTTGAATAAAATGGTACGATGAGAGCTAATTAAAAATTCTCCTTATTATTCATATCGAAGGGTGTGTACGAAGTGAAGAAGATGATAATCGTTACCTTGGTTTTGTCGTTATTAAGCGCTTCTCTTGCTTTTGCAGCGACAAGTGCACCACAGAAGATAAGTATAGTTTTGAATGGAAAAGAACTAAAGACCAGAGCAGGGACAGAAGTCAAAATAATTGACAATCATGCTTATATCCCGGCCAGTGTTCTTCGTGATGCAAGATTTGCGGTAGAGTATAAGAACTCCAAGCTTAATTTAGTGAATAGCTATTCTCATTACACCAAAAATTTAATAGAAATGCATCTATCCAACTATGAATTTACAAGCCAATTCAACAAGATCGAGCAAGAAGTGATTGATGTCCTTAGTAAAGTGATATTAGAAGAGCAAGTTGACATCTCCAAATTACAACAGTTAATAAAGGAAGCCGAATCCAATGTCGTGATCCGTCCAGAGGTATTTACTCCAGTACAAGACTATAATTCCTCTGATTTATCTGATGCGTTTTATAGTTTGGAGGCATATAAAAAAGCAAGTATTGAGCTAATAGCCTATGTTCATACCGGGGACAAGGAAAGATTAAAGTCTTTCCACGAAGAGAGAAAAAAGGCGCTTGAGTATTACGATTCTTACACATATATGTATGATCATATTTTTAAATTGAGCTATATTAGTGCAACAAAATAGGAAGAAGAATATCTCTCAAATCGCTTGATCAACGTTAAATTTATGCATTTTGGGTGAAAGGTGAAATGTCAATGATTCAAAACCATAACTCATGGTCTGTTTGTATATCCAGTGATATTGAATTGAACTTTTTGATCTATGTAGCGAGTACGTATGGCCTTCTTAAAGAGGAGATCAATGAGAATAATCTATGGCCATCCCGGCAAAGGGTAGAATCAGATCAACTTCATCAAAAACTTGAAATACAATGGAAATGGTTCTGGGATCGCAGCATTCAACAGAAGGCACATAAAAATAATCATCATGTATCATTTGTGCTAGGACTGCCCGACTTTAAGTTAGTTGAACAACATGAATTAAGGGAGGTATTGGTTCATTTATGGCCATCCTTTAGGCAGTGGTGGTACATGCCTGCGGGCGGGCAAGCTGCAATGAATTACTGGGAAGGGATACCTGACCTTATACGTTATGTTCAAGAATTTGAAGATGAAGTGGGTAGAAAAATTAAACCGTTTCACTTAAATGTGGATTTAATCTATAACGGTCCCAATGAGCTGATTGAAGTAACGGAAGAATACATTATTATGCCAATCAAAATTGAATATTTAATGAAGAGGGATTGGTGGATGAGTAGGTTTACAGAACGATATTAAGAACAAAGCAATATGAAGAAGCTGGTCCACCACTCTATCCATCGAATGAGGACAATATATTGTTAAGGTGAAACATTTGCAGTTTTCCAAGAGTGATCACAAGAGTAATCATAGGGTAGGTTTCATTTCAATGTACTCCGATGACGGGGATGTAAATTTTCCCGAATCGAGCTAATTCCAAATTCAGAGAGGATGAATACGATGATGGATCAAAACTTGAAACAAGCAATAGTCAGGGGAGAAACTTCGCTGGGCATTGAATTTGGATCCACACGAATCAAAGCTGTACTCATGGATCACCATTTCAATACCATCTGTTCCAGCAGCTATGAGTGGGCAAATCAATTGATCGACGGTTATTGGACCTACGATATGAATGAAATGATTCACGGGCTGCAACAAACCTATCATCAATTAAAGCAAGAGATTCAGAATAATTATGGTGTAACGATACAAAAAATTGGCTCAATCGGATGTTCTGCTATGATGCAGGGTTACATTGCACTCGATCAAACAGGGGAGTTATTGGTTCCGTTTCGTACATGGCGCAATGCCACAACGGGTAAGGCTGCATCAGAGCTAACCGAGAAATTCCAGTTTAAAATTCCAGAGCGCTGGAGCATCGCACATTTGTATCAAGCGATTTTGAACGGAGAAGAGCATGTCACTAACATCAATTATATTACGACACTATCAGGTTACATACATCGGCTGTTGACTGGCAGTAAAGCTATTGGTATAGGGGATGCCTCAGGTATGTTCCCAATTGATGAATCCACACTGGAATATCATGAAGATATGGTGAGGAAGTTTGACGATTTAATTGCTGACAAAGGCTACCCGTGGAATCTTAAAGATATTTTACCTAAAGTCTATACTGCCGGTGAACATGCCGGATATCTTAGTGAAGCTGGTGCACGACTGTTAGATCTATCGGGTAACTTGGAATCCAATATTCCACTGTGCCCTCCGGAAGGCGATGCTGGAACAGGCATGGTCGCTACGAATAGTGTCCAAAAACGTACGGGTAACATTTCCGTAGGTACATCGATTTTTGCCATGATTGTATTAGAGAAAAACCTGTCTACGGTATACCCTGAGATTGACATCGTGACTACACCTGAAGGCAATCCTGTGGCTATGGTTCTTGCGAATAACTGCTCCAGCGATATTAATGCTTGGGTAAACATGTTCCGTGAGTTTTATGAGGCGATGGGACAGAAGCCCGATATGAACCAATTATTCAGTGTGTTGTTCAATGAAGCACTGAAAGCTGACGCTGATGGCGGTGGCTTACTGAGCTATGGCTACTATTCAGGCGAGAATATTACAGGAATTGCAAAAGGTCGTCCGTTGTTTGTGCGTTCTCCAGAGAGCCGCTTCAATCTGGCAAACTTTATGAGAGTCCATCTATTTGCTGCGTTTGCTGCACTAAGGCTCGGGCTGGATATTTTGACACAGAAGGAGCACGTAACGATTGAGCACATTTGGGCGCATGGCGGATTGTTCAAAACCCCACGAGTCGCTCAAAAAATGTGCGCATCCGCACTGAACATTCCCGTTTCGGTTATGTCTACCGCTGGTGAAGGTGGCGCATGGGGAATGGCTATTTTGGCTTCCTACATGGTTAATAAGCAGCAGCACGAGGGTTTGGCGGAGTACCTTAATACCAAGGTGTTTATTGATGCAGAAGGACAAGAGGTTTCTCCAAATAGCGAGGACGTGAATGGATTTGCCTTGTTCATGGAGCGTTACACGGAAGGACTGGCCATTGAGCAGTCAGCAGTAGATCATTTCGTGGAAAATGGGAAGAAAGCCTAAGATGTAATTATATTTCTTGAAAAGAGGAAATTGAAACGAAGCTCGTTGCCTACACTATGCTGCCCTGCTATAATTTCGATATATCTATCGTATTGGGGGTTATGACGTGGCAATATGGATGATGCCGGATTGCTCGTTCGCTAGAAAGCCTTACGCAAAGCCTGAATAGGGGCGGACTTTGTGTAGGGCGCGACAAAAATGAGATTGTTGCCCTGAAATCAATATCAACATAATGGTTCATCCCGCAGGCTTTGCACCTTATTTGTTCTTCCAATAAAAATAAGGGGCTGAACGCCATGCAAACACCATTTATTCAGAATCATCAATTTAATTATATTCAAAAACAAGCTGATTTCCTGCTCAAAACGCTACGCTCGGTTGTGGATCCAAAAGTATTGGAAACCGTCCGTTATACGGTCGGCACAAATGCGGTGAGCATCTTCGATGAACTTACTCTGGAACAGAAGCAACTGCTGGAGCAGTTATCCACGTATGAGACGACACATGAGTTGCAGACCTATCTGAACCAGCTGGAAGCATATCTGATTCCATTTCCGCAAGTATCCGCGAAGCAAATTCAGAAGCTGTTTCCCAAGGTAAAGAAGCTCAAAGTGCCGGATCTGGAATCCATCGATTACGCACGTACAACTTATCTGAGATGGACCGACATTGCTACCGATCGCTTGTTCATCGTGTATCCGTATGAAGGCAGATTCCTCGGAATTGAGGGACGGCTTACAGCCACGAACAAGAAAGGGTATTGTATGTTCTGTCATCGCCATCAGGAGCTCGGATTCTTCAACGTAAAGACCAAGAGCTATACGCCGGACAACATTTCTTCCGTGGCCCAGTACGTATGCATGGATAACACAGCTTGTAACCATAGTATCACCGATACTAGTATGTTGGAGAAGTTTCTTCTCTCGACCGTAAAATAATTGAATCTAAACAAACAGGGTCGCTCTTTGGAGCGACCTTTTTGCTGTGTTCAAGCGGAATTGGGACGTCAGGTGTCATATCAATGTAGCACTATAATACCTTTATAGCGTCGAAGGATCATTGGCGTAGTTCAGTCCCAGGTTATGCGCATGGTTCAGCAGTGCCTCATAATGCTCAGGTTTGGATTCCAACGTTTCATATAAAAACTCAACCCTGGATCGGGACACGCCGCAGTAATCGGCAATACCTACATTGAGCAGATTGGCAATCGATTCACCATAGTTGCGCTTCTGCATCTGTTCTTCCGTCACACCTGAAAGAGAGATCCACAATATCTGCTGATGAGGAAGTTTGTTCGTGCCATATGCAAACCCGTTGTTCATGACACGATCCACATACCCTTTCAACATGGCTGGCAGATGCCACCACCAAAGAGGAAACACAAAAGCGACAGCATCGTGTTTCTTCAATCGCTTCATCTCGGTTTCAACCTCAGGTGAGAACACCTGATTTTCTTGGGTATAGTCTGGTTCGTCCATCTCACGAAGAATTGGGTCGAATCCAATCCCATGCAAATCCAGTATCTCATAACCGTGACCAGCCTCGGCAAGACCTTGTACAAAACGATCAGCTACCTGAAAGGTCAAGGAATCTTTTCTTGGGTGGGATACTACAACGAGTACGTTCATCTTAACGTTCACTACCTTTCTGCAATGCAGTCTTGTAGCCATGAATCAATGGCTGATGCTATTATAAACAGGTATGAAAACATCTGGAAGTACGCACTTTGATGTTCTATAGGAAGAATGAAGTGCCATAGGAACATTAAAGTACCCTGAATGGATGCCTCGAAATGGGCTTAAATAATAGAAAAAAGAGCAGCAAGAAGATTACGTTTTACCTTGAATACAGCCTGATTATGGAGGGGTTCAGAATGACGGAACATGAAGACACAAACGCTCCGAAGAAATATAAAGTAGGCGTAGAAGCGGCCTTGGAAGTGATGGGCGGGAAGTGGAAGCCTTTGATTATTTATCATTTGATGACCGGACGTAAACGCACGTCGGAGCTTCGACGGTTAATCCCCGACATTACGCAGAAGATGCTGACAACACAGCTCAGAGGTCTGGAAAAGGACGAGATTGTACAGCGTAAGGTATATTCGGAGGTTCCTCCCAAAGTGGAATATGAGTTAACGGACTACGGCTGGGGACTCAAGCCTGCCTTGGACCATTTATGTTATTGGGGAGAAGAGCATTTGGATAAAATCCACGGGGATAAATTTAAGGTTCTGGAGGACTTCGATTCTGAAGAGAAGGGGGCGAGAAATTGAATGGTGCAGAGCACGTGAAACAGGTAGTCCCCATTCGTTGTGAAGGAGTGGCTGTAGTTCTGTTGAAGAAGAGCCTCGATCAATACCGTGTACTGATGCTAAAGCGGGCTGGTCGTATGTTGCATAACGAGTGGTGTTATGTTGGCGGCGGGATAGAAAAGGGTGAGAAGGCATGGGAAGCTGCACTCAGAGAAGTTCACGAGGAAACAGGTATTACTGAAGTCCGGCTGTATTCTGCCAATCAATTCGAACAATATTATTCACCCATGGGGGAGTATATCTATACCGCTCCCGTATTCGTAGGATACGTGGATGAAAGCCAGCCTGTCCGGTTAAATCATGAACATACCCAGTACCAATGGATGACGTTTGACGAAGCCAAAGAAAATGCGGCATTGCCCGGCATTGATGATATTTTGGATTTTGTTGAAAAGCATTTTGCCAGAAAAGCCCCTTCCGAGTGGCTTCGGATTAATAAAGAGAATGATTAGGAGGTGGAACTCATCACATACAAGACAATTTATCCAAGATCATTGTTGAACCTACTATGCATGCTGGCCATTGAAGCTATGCTTTTCAGAAATGTTATTTACGATGAAAATGGTATTCTGAAGTACTCACTGATCATTATATTGACCTATATTCTGGGTTATATCGTTTTTCTGATCTGGCGTTTATTTTTCACTAAACCCAGTATCACGCTGGAGAGCGATCATGTGATTTCTACGAAACATCGGAAATACGATGCATCCGAGATTGAATGCATTTATATGAATTACAGACGGATTGGCATCAAACTCTATGGTAAACGGTTAGTGCCGATGGATCTATGTTTTTATTTTCAACGAGGTCAGGAATCCGCAGGCGTAGAAGCTGTGCATGAATGGGCGGAGCGAAACGACAAAGAAATAAAACACAAATTTTTTCAAACCTTAGCGTAGACCAGTACGTCTGTTGAATATAAGGAATCGTTGAGGCTGAAGATTTTGGAGGAGTAGCGATGAAATCAATAGAGCAATTTCTAACGAGATCGATCTGAAATTGTCGAGGTTCTGGGTTTTACGAGATTGGTTATCGCTAACACGATTATAGAATATGATATTGTCAAAAATCATCCTAAACAATTAACAGCTTATTTTAAACGCACACATATTACAGTTGCAGCTAAATTCTCGTCACAAATTAAAAAGCTCTACGCTTCAATAGCAAAGTAGATTCTAAAAATCAGCAGAAGAGGTGCATATGAGATATTTAACGAAAGAATGGTACGAGTTGTGTCAACGGACAGGACTACATTTTGGGATGAGGGTACATAGAGGAACTTACGAATTAAACGAAGCACTTTTCCTACGACGGTATAAAAGAAAAGAAAAAGAGTATATAGAGCTTCAGCGTGAGATGTACAATACAGATCCTCGTTTTTTGCTGGAGCAAAATGGCCATGTTTTTGTACCTGCCGAGAAGTTTTTTAGTGGGAATGAAATATCGGAAGATGATAAAAAAGTATATCAGATGCCTG
Organism: Paenibacillus sp. E222; assembly: GCF_013401555.1. Classification (NCBI taxonomy): domain Bacteria; kingdom Bacillati; phylum Bacillota; class Bacilli; order Caryophanales; family Paenibacillaceae; genus Paenibacillus; species Paenibacillus sp. E222. Next base: position 6,819,951 of record NZ_CP058552.1, on the reverse strand, counting down.
CTGAAGAAAGAGAGAGGATCGACAAATTAATCGCGGATTTTGATGTGAGGCCTCCTTTTGACGAACTGCAGCATAGAATTGCATTTAAAGACATGCAGGAATGGGATTACAAACACCAGAAAGAACGATTACCCAAGAAAATCTATGAGCAAATTGCGGATATCCGTGTATTTACGTTGGGTTATTGCACGAGAGAAGTTATGCTACAGCTAAAGAAACAGAGTGCAGAAAATAGGAGAGAGATGGAGCATGTATCCAATGAATACAGGGATGTCATTTTAGCACAGGATATTCCCCATGAAATTCGTAGCCGGGTTCAATTTCACGATTGTACAGTAACGGAACTGCTGACGGGTGATGAGGTCGTTATTCGTTTTGACACTCGTGGGGGCTTTACCAATATAAATAAACTTACGCTGGTTGCAACCGAAATCATCAAGCAAGAGGGTATGATTGTAGGCAGTTACTGGCTGTATCAAGAGCTGTACCGGATTGATAACGGATATGAGCTTCATGTTTTATTTTACGGAGAAAATATGCCCGAATTGATTGTTCGCTGTGAAGATATTCTTGCAGAAGAAGAGTGAGACAGAGGCGGCGGTAGAGAAACTAAGCTTCTCGCAACAATAACGTTACACAAGGTGATTTTATGGTAAAAGAAATCAGAAAAAAAGAGATAATACCACTGATTAAACAGGTATCATCTCTTTTTTATATGAAACGTAATGTCGATACTGGATAAGTCATCTTAATCCCAATTCCATATCTCTACTCGATTCAATTGGAAATGTTGGAATTCCGGAACCTTTGTAAGTTTCTCTAACTCTCGTACAGGACCAGTAACCACCGCGCCATATACTTGAACGCCATTCTTTTTTAAATAGGCAAGACGTTGTTTATCTAGTTCAGCACCACTGTACTCAAGATGGTTTGACATCCATTCTAGATCAGACAACATCGCTTGAACCTGCTCCTGCATCTGCCCTGAATCTTCTGGAACGAAATAGTTATACCAATTTGCCCCATCCTCTTTAAATTCAGAAAGAGGTTTAAGACTCAAATGAGGAATATTATAGTTGAACATGCCTGACCGAGAGTAAGAGATATCTTGATCTTTTAATTCGCCAGAATAGATCGGCATGGCGGTTACTGCAACATCATAATCTGTAAGAAGCTGCATCAGTTGATCGGGATGCGCTAGGTTTTTCAAGGATAATGACATCTCTGCGACATGTCCGTCATCAATTTTACGAAGCCGATTCAAGCTACTGCTTTCATCAGAGGCTTTAGTAGGTATACCATCTACTAGGGAGTAAGGGAGATAGAAAGGGCCTGGGTTATTGCCATTCATATACGCTCCTGTATTAGTAATCGTATAGGTGAATTTACCGGTTATATTGAGTTCAGCTTGAATTTCACCTGTGATTACTTCCCACGAGCCCACATGTCGATATATTTTCAGATTAGCTTTCTGGGTTAGGAGTGGGGTTACTTCAAAGAGTTCATAATTCGTCTTCTCTACCCGAAGTCCGTCACCATGCATCTCAACCACAGATACAATCGAACGAATGAAGTCATTACGTACCTTTGATTGGTCAAAGTAGATATGGAGTGACGATACATAGATGTGATAGACCATAAATATTAAAAAAAGAGCTCCTCCTGCATTTAGGAAAAACTTCCATCTCGTTTTCCAAACCATTCGTTTAAACTGCTTATGACCCCATTCAGGACGCTGATACTCAAAATCCTCTTCCTGAAATACACGTTCCTCATCATGTGGTGTTTTAGACATTCTCAAACGTCTCCTTTCATTTGAAGCATTTCTACTTTGAATCGTTCTCTGGCACGAAAAAGGGTGACCTTGACCTGATTCATGTTCATATCCAGAATCTCGCAAAGTTCGTTATAAGATAACTCGTTCATTTCTCTTAGCAACAAAATGGTTCTATACTGTTCGGGAAGTTTCTTCATCACTTGTTGAATACGAAGGGTTCGTTCACGAGCTGTGAGTACTTCCTCAGGGGAACGATATGTATTTTCTGTTGCTTGCTGTTCCATCTCTCGATTCATTTGAATTTCTCCACGATATTTACGATACCAATCAATAAATAAATGCCGAGCTACTTTGTATAGCCAGGCTCTGGCGTAATTTGCATGCTCGGCTTTCATGGATACCATGGCTCTGTAAAAGGTTTCTTGAACTAACTCCTCAGCTGTCTCCTGAGATCCACACATACGGTATAGATAGAGATGCAGGGAGGATTGGTACTGCTTGAATAGTTCTGCATATAGATCACTCCTCATTTCAAGTTTCCTCCTCCTTCTCTTTAGACAACGGGTCAAGTCAAATAATGTTACAGTAAAATTGAAAAATTTTAGGAGGTTTCTTTAGAAATTGAAATAAGAAAAAGGAGTAACCATAAGTAAGAGAACAAAAACATATCATTAATGAGAAAGTTTAGAAAAAAAATTATAAATTGGGCCCGAAAGATATAGTGTAGCTTAACAACTTAAAATTCTCTTGGAATGCCGGGTGTGGCTGGGGTTATCTGAAATAAACAAGGAGAGATATTGTTAGGTCGTAAACATAATGAAACCAACTGGGGTTTAATCGCTGGAGCAATCGAGCTCGGGGAGACTCCTGCTCAAACGATGGTAAGAGAAGCATGGGAAGAGACAGGACTTATCATAGAACCGGAGAAAGTGATAGGGATCTATGGTGGTGAAGAGCAGCGGTTTACATACAGTAATGGTCACCAGGTTGAATATTCAACGATCATATTTGAATGCAGTATCAAATCTGGACAACTACTCATGGATCAACCCCATCTATTATCCTCCCATTTTGTTGGAACTTCAGTGGGGAATTCCAGAAAGAAGTAAAACGATGTTTAGCCGTTTGAAAGAGAGTATAGGCTTTAAGTAACAAAATAATGGAGGCTCACCTAAGATAATAGTTATCGGGGGAGGCCTTCAATATTAATTATATCTTCGTTAATTAAAGGATTTAAATCAACCTTACTCATTCGTAATATTTATCGTTTTATCGGTTATGGTCTTCCCATCACTTCCCAATGCCTGAACAATCACGTGGTGATGCAAAGACTTACCCGCAATATCCCACGTTATCTTCCAACCATCGTCCTCGTTGGCATCATACCCAATTAGTTCTCGTTCTCCCCAAGTCTCAGTTCCTGTTGGAACGGCCCAGAAAAGAAGTGTTTCCGCGTTATTGGCCTCTACTGTGAGAAGAAAGAAGAGCAGAAGAATCGGGAAAAATGCTCTATTTGTCATGATTATTACCTCTTTCTATATAGTGGTATTCACAAATCCTTCAGAGTAATTCCGTCGCACTTGGTTTGACAATACGTTATATGCATGTAAACATAACAGTTAATCAATACAGTTTAATGTAAGTAAGGAATTGAACAACAATATGGAATTCTTCTGGACTTGAATCGTATCACTCACTTATAAGTCTTATTGTGGTTCTTATCTTTGCTGCAGTAATACGTTATGCCATAGATTCATCCAAAACATCGAAAAAGCTGGATGTATTAATCAAAGAAGTACACTATCTGAAAACTGAAATTAAGAAGCAACAACAACATAAGCAGCAAGATGATAGCAAGCATATTATCAATGAGAAAGTATAGATGAACGACACGACTTGAAATTTTTCTAAGAAAGGAACAGACCATGATGAAACCACAGGGGAACGTACAAGCTGTTTTTATAGACAGAGATGGAACAATCGGTGGTACAGGTCATTTTATTCATCCGAGAGATTTCAGATTATACCCAAATGCTCAAGAAGCAATTATGCGTTTGAAACGAGAAGGAATTATGGTACTGGCTTTTACGAATCAATATCGAATCTCACGTGAAGAAGCAAGTGTTGAGGATTTTGAAGAGCAATTTCGCGAGTATGGATTCGATCACTCCTATATATGTCCGCATGAGCAAGAATGCAGTTGCAGAAAGCCTAAACCCGGAATGTTATTACAGGCCTCAGAGGAACACGGTCTGGATTTATCCAAATGCATAGTTATTGGAGATGTAGGAGATACAGACATGCTTGCTGCCCATGCCGTAGGAGCGACCAAGATCATGGTGAGAACAGGCTGGGGGGAATCTTCATTAACCAAATTCAGAGACAAATGGACGGAGACCGAACCTGATTATATCGCAGAGGATATTTGGGATGCCGTACAATGGATCATTCATGGAAGGGAATTCAGATATTGAGGAGGTCCATATGTTAATTAATCCAACGATTAATGAGATCAATAACTTATTCAAGGTGCATCATATCAACGAAGAAATATCTAAAATTCAAAGTTTGTCAGGTACCACAGCTGGACGTGTTTATCGGTTGACTACGAGCCTGAATAAGCACTATATTCTGAAATCAGATGAACCTGAACAGATTCACATTGCCCAGCAGTTTTTGAATACGTATAAGAATTCTTCGTTACTGCCTGAAGTTTTGTTGACTGATCCGGATAACACTTATTTTATTTATACGTATATGGAAGGCACGACCCATTTTAACAGGGGACAAAAAAGAGACTGGTTATCTCGTCTGGTGAAGGAGCTGTTCAATACATATGTGCGTTCTTCAGATACGAAATCATGGGGCAGAATAGAGTTCCCACAGAGAACCTGGAAAGAATTCAATCAGATTAGCATTCATGAAGCAAAGATGAATATGGGAAGTATTTTAACGACAGATGATTATAATCTGGTCCAATCCAAAGTGGATCGACTGTTTCATGAGGAAGAAGAGAAGTTTCTTTTGCATGGCGATACGGGGGTTCATAATTTTGTATATGCTCAAAATGAACTCATCGGCGTCATTGACCCATCTCCAATGGTTGGACCTATCCTCTATGATTTCTTGTATGCTTTTAGCTCCTCGCCAGATAATATCAACACCGAAACATTATTTGCTGCATTCGAACTTCTGGAACAGGTGGAAATGGATAAATCCAGATTGATAGAGGAAGCTCTGGTCCATCTATATTGCCGAATTGGGCTGAGTAACAAGCATCACCCTAATGATCTGCCTGAGTATTTGAAGGCATGGCAGGAATGGAAGCGATTATGTCAGGAACTTTGAACTAACAAACTTTTACAGCTATCGCAAATTCCTTAGTTCAGACTATACATGACAGGAGATATCACAAGTTGGATAACAAAAGTAGTTTGAATCGTCCGAATACTTGGACGACCTCCGAGATGCTTCATGGCGACTTACTTGCCAGTAAAGAACTTATCTATGACAGGTGTGGTTTTGTTTGCTCACAACCACATGAAGAAGCACAAAATGCTGAATACGTGGCGTATGTGCTCACCTTAAATTCTCTCTCCATTCGATTTCGGGTCGCCAAAACGACGCCAACCAAGATTGGGCAATTTGTTACCCTATGGCAGCGGAGTAAAGATGGATCGACACATGTACAAATTCTTTATGGCAACATTCAAAAGTGAAAGAAAAAATCTGATAATAGAAATAGGATATTGGTGGGGCATGAATATGAAATGAAATATTGATCTAGATAAAATGAAGAAGAGAGGTAATCACCTATGGAAAAGACAATTAGTAGTAAAATAATAGGTCTGTTTATCTATAACGAGGAATTTAATACATATGAACATACGGAAGGGAAAGTATATTACAGTTTAAAGCTTGAGAATGAAAGTGCTAATGTAGATGAATTGATGAATAGAGCAGAAAAACTATTCTGTCAGTCTGAGGAATTTGAAAACAGGGCTAAGACACAGATCGCACATCATTTAATTGATTATAAAAATGATTTTTGGCCTGAATACGATGAAGATGATGAGAATTTAAATTGGGATGATGTAGATGCTGGGAAATATGACGTAACCACAGAAGACTTTGAAAGAGTCATATCGTTACTGGATATCGCATTTCTAGTGAACTATATATACTGTGAATATTCAGATGGAGATTTATTCGGTGGACATCGGATTCATGCAAAATTTGATCATGACTATAATTTAATTGATGCAGATGTTTAGGTGAGGATACGTTAAGCCGGTCAGCCATTAACATATCTATTGAAATTTTAGGAGAAAGCAAAGTACAAGGCAACGATGAATTGGCTGTATTTTATGTAACAATGAAAATTAGTGAGGAGGAGAATCCGATGAGAGCCTATATACAAACTAATAACAATGGAGACTTCTATAATGTTAATGCGTTTATTGCTAATGAAGGCTTCAGTTCATTGGGGTGGGAAACCATTAAATTTTTTGATTTACGAGAGATCCAGGATTATAGCCCCGAAAGCTTATTAGTGGGAGGCATAGGCAATGTAAGAAAGCGTATAGAACAATTAGGATTGGAAAGAGCACAAGGAGAAATAGACTATCCAGATGCCTTAGCAGGTTACCTGGGAAGAAAAGTGTGGAGTACAACGATTAACGAACTTTTTCAAGATAAAGAAAGTTGGAATGTGTTCATCAAACCGAAGGATACTACCAAAAAGTTTGCAGGAAAAGTGGTGAAAGAATACAGCGATTTTATTGGACTTGTGGAGGAGAACGAGGATACTGGCATATGGTGTTCCGAGATTGTCGATTTTAAGACAGAGTGGCGTTGTTTTATACGTTACGGAGAAATTCTGGATATCAGGCGCTATAAAGGGGCATGGGATTCAACGTTGAATGCTAGCGTTATCGAGAAAGCAATTAGCGATTTTAAGGATGCACCGGCTGCATATGGAATGGATTTTGGCGTGGATCAAGAAGGAAATATGAAACTGGTAGAGATCAATGATGGTCATTCTCTAGGAACCTATGGAATCAGCCCAGTAAATTATGCGATATTCCTCTCAGCCAGATGGTCAGAATTAACGAGTACCACAGATTATCTAAGAACTTTGTGACAAATGGAGATTGCCGGAAAGGAAGAGCACATGCGAAGCTCCAAATTCACACCATATTTAAGTTTCATAGGTTTGGTCTAGTCATTCTGACCTTAAGCGTGAATGTAAGCTTTAAGGTAGGAAATGAGAAAGGTTTGGATGAAGGTTCCCTTATGCTTTTGTCGGTTGCCAATGCCGTGTCATTGTTTTTCACTTTAGTATGGGGATTGTTTGGGATTATTGAGTTGTATTTATTATTGGTATCGAACAAGAAACTTAAATCCAGATTGGACACTGGGAGGATAGGTAAAGAAGAGTATATGAAATTAGCCAAAAATCATAAATTTAGTTTCGTTGTAAATATAAGTTATCTAGTTATGCTTATAATTCAACTTGGATATGTCATTATGAATTGGGACGAAGTTAATATATAGGAGGAATTAAATTGAAAGTATTGTCAATTATCGGTATCTTGTTATTCACATTAACGTTTTTAATGATATTCGGACTAGGGCCAGAAGATCCCGATAGCGCAGCAATCTTGGGACTTTTAAGCATGCTGTACGCCATACCCTTCTCAATTATTGCTTTGGTTGTATCTTCTCGGAGGAAAAAACAACCTATAAATGTCCATGAACAACTTCTGCAGCTAGGTGAGTTAAAAGAAAAAAATATCATTTCCGAATATGAATTTGATCAAAAGAAAGAGAAGCTGCTTTTTAAGATCAAATAGTTCAGAGATAACTTACATACAAAAATAATGGAGGCCCACCTAAGATATAGTTATCGGGGTGGGCCTCCATTAATGATAATATCTCCGTTAATTAAAGGATTTAAATCAACCTTACTCATTCGTAATATTTATCGTTTTATCGGTTATGGTCTTCCCATCACTTCCCAATGCCTGAACAATCACGTGGTGATGCACAGACTTACCCGCAATATCCCACGTTATCTTCCAACCATCGTCCTCGTTGGCATCATACCCAATTAGTTCTCGTTCTCCCCAAGTCTTAGTTCCTGTTGGAACGGCCCAGAAAAGAAGTGTTTCCGCATTGGTCGCCTCTACTGTGACATTTAACTCTGTGATATCTGTAGGAATTACAATCCAACCTTCTTTTTCGGGATAGTTAGTCTCAACATTCGTAATTATGGGTATAGCTTCTTTTCTTAGGATAACCTCAGTGTCATGGTTTTCAGCAGGAACTTCTGAAGCACAGGCTGTGAGAAGTAGGATGAGCAGAAGAATCGGGGAAAATGCTCTATTTGTCATGATTATTACCTCTTTCTATATAGTGGTATTCACAAATCCTCCAGCGTAATTCCGTCGCACTTGGTTTGACAATACGTTATATGCATGTAAACATAGCAGTTAATCAATTACAGTTTAATATAAGTAAGGAGTTGTAAATCAGGATGGAATTCTTTGGAGCTCTTATAGCGTTGATCCTATGTTTTATTGTGTTTCTTATCGTTGCTGCAGTTATACGCTATGCTATAGATTCATCAAAAACATCGAAAAGACTTGAGGATCTAATAAAAGAAGTACATTATTTGAGAACTGAAATTAAAAAACAAAATAACAATAAACAAGGCGATAATAAATATATTATTGACGAGAAAGTATAGTATAGGTGCCTATTCAAGAAGCAATACCTTGCATCATTCAGGTCGTTTTATGGAAGGAGGGTTAAGATGCAAAGTGATTTCATTGAGCTCGTGGAAGAGAGTGATGAGAGGTACAAATGTTATGTTTTGAAAAATACAGTGCAAATATTTAAGCAATCCATAAAGGATGAAGATTTAAAGGATGTCCGAATCTATATATCGGCGACTATTCAGTTAGATGCAATTGCTGATGTAGTAGAGTCATATCTGCATTGGTTTACGGAGTGTGAGGAAGTATTTCGAAATTACTATGAGAACGAACTTCGTGAACAAGTACATAAGGATTGGTTTAATGAAATTGAAGTTTATCAAGTAGATATCACATTTGATAGTAAAGAGGACTATGGAGCAACGATAGCCTGTGGAGACCATGTATTACAAGGTCACATTATGATTATTGATTTTGATCGAGAACATATCCAGGCCATCCACTTAAATGGATAAGCTAATTATATATTCCTTTAATAATGATGACTTGTAGTCTATTGTTTCGATACTGCCATCTATATTACATAACACCCGAAAGGAATTAAAGTTACGTGCAAAATGAAAAACAGGACTATTCCTCTAACGGGAATAAGTCCTGTTTCTATTTACAACTATTAATCTCAATGATGATGATGCGCATGAGCATCCGGTGCGTCACCTTTGACGGTGCATAATACCGAGGTGTCGTGAAGATGCTTCTCAGACTCGACTTGCAAGGTCACATGTTTGATTTCTTTATGCTCTAACAGGTGCTCAATCTTCTGAACAAGCACCTCGGATGCGTATACATCCATCGTTCCGTCCACCACAATATGTGCGGTAAGTGCGTTCAGGTTGCTGGTAATGGACCAGACATGCACATCGTGTACACCTTTGACACCATCGACTTGTTTAATAGTCTGCACCAGGTCATTCACATCCACATTGGCCGGAGTACCTTCCATCAAGATATGCAAAGATGATTTGGTAACAAAGAATCCACTGCGCAGAACCAGTACAGCAACAATGACACTCGCGAGTGGATCGGCCCATCCCCAACCGAAGAACATCATGAGCAGAGCCGCAGCAATGGCGCCAACCGATCCCAGCATATCGCTGATGACATGGAGATAAGCTCCGCGCATATTCAAGTTTTTCTCTGTATCGCTGCCGCGCATCATGATCCAGGCCACCAAAATATTGATGAGCAGTCCAATGATGCTGATGATCAACATACCGACTGTTGCGACTTCTGGTGGGTTGATGAAGCGACCAATTGCTTCGTAAAAGATGTAAAGTGAGATGGCGATTAAGGTGACCCCATTTAACGTGGCTGCCAAAATCTCAAAGCGTCTGTACCCGTACGTTTTGCCTGTATTCACCGCTTTTTCGCCAAAGGTGAACGCCAGCAAGGCAATCCCCAAAGCTATGGAATCAGACAACATATGACCTGCATCAGAGATGAGGGCCAAGCTGTTGGTGATGAAACCGCCAACGGCTTCAACAATCATATAAACGGTAATAATAATGAAGGAAAACAACAGTACTTTCTTGTTATTGGTACTACCATGATTGTGTCCATGGTCGTGGCTGTGATGATGTCCGGACATACGAGATCCTCTCCTTTGGAGCCGTGCTCCGTTATGTAATTGATTTCTTTTGTGACTATAATGATCCTTGGCAATGATAAAATTTTTATAAATGAACATATGAGCAATTGTTCATATGTTATGGTTTTATTATAAGTGGGCCTAATAATAGTGTCAACCAGAATTGAGAAAATATAAACATGCACGCGGGGCTTCATTGCATGTTCACTGGCGATTTACGTTGCTTTTGTGCTACCATCTGTGCAGGATCAATATCGCGGAAGTTCCCGCTACATATTAGATGAATTTGAAACTAGAAGGGGCCGACAACAATATGAAGAATCTGCTTCTGGCGGACGACGATGCCAATATTAGAGCACTCCTCCGGCATGTCATGACCAAGGAAGGATATCGGGTTCATGAAGCGCAGGATGGATTGGAAGCGGTCAAACTAATACAAGAAACGCCAATCGATTTGGCGATCCTTGATGTCATGATGCCAGGAATGGACGGACTGGAGTTATGTGATTTTATTCGCCAACATTATGACATCCCGATCATGCTGCTGACAGCACGGGATCAGTTATCCGACAAGCGGGATGGGTACTTGAGAGGTACAGATGAATATGTGACGAAGCCATTTGAACCTGAGGAACTGGTCTACCGGGTCAAGGCGTTATTTCGTCGTTACCATCGCACGTCCAGTGATATCATTCGCATGAATCGCATCGTCATTGACCGGAACAATGTCGAGGTCTCCGATGGGCAATCGATTCTCTTTTTACCAATGAAGGAGTTTGAGCTGCTCTCTCAGCTTGCCCAGTTTCCAGGTCGTTTGTTCTCGCGTGATGAACTTATTCGATTGGTCTGGGGAGCGGACTATGAAGGCGATGATCGCACCGTGGATGTACATATCAAGCGGCTGCGTGATCGTTTTGCCGATTATGCGGATGATTTTGTCATTCAGACGGTACGGGGGATTGGTTATAAGATTGAGGTGAAACCGCATTGAGATCACTGTATTTTCGGGTATTCATGATTACAATCGCGGTGATTCTGGTCAGCGCCATGCTGGGTTTTCTTTTATCCAATATTTATTATCATGCGAAGCTGAAATCTTTCAATGACGAGAAGTTGGTGGGGATCGCGACGCAAATGAAGCAGTTTGTTGAACAGGAGCCCGCTACGGTAGAGCATTACCTGAACAATGCCGCAGCGCTAGGCTACGAAATATATGTGACGGATGGAAAAGGGTATGACCAATTCTATGGCCGTGAATTCCGCCAGAAGGATCTGGACAAGCAGGCTGTAGATCAGGTGCTCAGTGGTGAGATATACCACGGCGTCGCCGAGTTTCCCAGCAAACCTTTCATTACCGGTTTCTTCGATAATCAATTGAGCAATACCGTTGGTGTTCATCTACAGATGGGCAATGCAAGTTATGCGTTGTTTATGCGCCCGGATGTCATTTTGCAATTCGGTGAGCTGCGTATCTTTTTTGCGTTGATTGGAGCGTTTACGGTGGGCATTAGTATCCTGCTCTTTATAATCAGTACCCGCTATCTGGTGAATCCGATTGAACGTCTGTCCGAGGCGACCAAACGAATTGCCCAAGGAAACTATAATCTGAAATTGTCCACCACGCGTCGTGATGAGATTGGACAGTTGGCCCAGCATTTCATGACCATGAGTCGTGAATTGGAGCGAGTGGATCAGGCACGACAGCAGTTTGTATCCAACGTATCACATGAGATTCAATCCCCGCTGACCTCGATTCAGGGATTTGCCCAACTGGTAGCGGATCGGGATCTGCCTGAACAAGAACGCGAGCACTATGCCTCCATTATTGAAGAGGAGAGCCGCCATCTCTCGCTGCTTAGTAAACAATTGCTGCTGCTGTCCTCCCTTGAACAAGGTCATGAGGATTTGATCAAAGTGAGATTTTCTCTGCGAGATCAATTCCGCCAAGCGGTTCAGGTGCTGCAATGGCAGTTGGAAGAAAAAGAACTGCTGCTAAGGATCTCGGTACCCGAATCCATTCAACTCTATGGCAATGAAGTTCTGCTCATGCAAGTCTGGATGAATCTGCTGGGTAACGCTGTGAATCATCTCCCGCAGGGGAGAAGCATCGAGATTCGAGCAGAAGAGACCAATGCCCAGTGCGTAATCCATATTCGGGATACAGGGGATGGGATTGCAGCGGAGCATTTGCCTTTCCTGTTTGATCGTTTCTACCGGGTTGACCGTGCAAGAGAGCGTTCTTCCGGCCGGACCGGGCTGGGGCTTGCTATTGTGCAGAAAATTATCCGCATCCATGACGGTACGATCGAGGTCTCCAGTTCAGCTGAAGGAACGGTCTTTACCGTGACGCTTCCGCAGTTGTAATCTGTTATTCATTTGCCGTTCATTTTCGCCTCCTATACTTGGGTTATCAAGAGGAGGTCAGAGAATATGTACTTGGCTATTAGAGAGATGAGGTTTGCCAAAGGGCGATATGTACTAATTGCTACAATTATGGTGCTTGTATCATTTCTGGTTTTGTTTGTCACAGGTCTGGCACAGGGGCTTGCGTATGATAACGCGGCATCTATCAAAAATATGGCAGCAACCCATTTTGTTCTGGAACAGGATTCGAATCATCGTTTTACCCGCTCCCAGGTGAATCAGGACCAACTGGAGCAGACACGCTCCGTTGTGGGGCAAGAGAACGCTGAACCGCTGGGTGTGAAAATGACAACAGTCAGTCCAGCTGGTGACACGAAGAAGATTGATGTAACGCTATTTATGGTGAACCCGGAAGGCTGGCTGGCTCCAACCGTAACGGAAGGCTCTCCAATTACGGATCAGAAAGACGGGCAGGTTGTGGTGGATCAAAAACTGTCTGAATCTGGCGTGACGATTGGAACGGTACTGGTCGATCAAGCCTCGGGAACGGAGTGGACCGTGGGGGGATTTGTGGAAAATGAGTCCTTCAGTCACTCACCAGTTGTGTTCATGAACGAGCAGGAATGGCTCGCTATTCAGGAAGGTTCCCGGACTTCACAAGGAACAGCAGACTCTAATGCTCCGGTATACAGTGCGATTGCCGTTAAAGATGCAGGTGAGAAGGTGGATAGACTCAGTACTGCTTTGCCGAATACGGAAGTGATTACGAAGTCCGATGCAGTATCGGCCATTCCTGGGTACAAGGAAGAACAGGGCTCGCTGCTCATGATGATTGCCTTTTTATTTGTTATCTCGGCGTTTGTGCTTGCGGTATTCTTCTACGTCATCACGATTCAGAAAACGAGTCAATTTGGTATTTTGAAAGCCATTGGGACGCGAAATTCGTATCTGGCGGGCAGTGTTTCATTGCAAGTATTGCTTCTGTCCATCGGCAGTCTGGTGATCAGTGTGCTGCTGGTTCAGCTGTTTGAATCGATCTTGCCAGCTTCAATGCCGTTTCAATTAGGTTTGTCCACCCTGGCACTAACCTGCGTGTTATTCGTGGTGATGTCTATGGCGGGTTCGCTATTCTCGGTGTGGAAGGTTACCAAAATTGATGCGCTTGATGCGATTGGGAGGACAGCAGCATGAGAAACCGACTGGTATTGCAGGGAATTACACAGACATTCGAAGATGGCGGGGTCAAACGGACGATATTGGATAAGTTGGATCTTAAGGTGGCCGAAGGAGAGCTCGTCGCGGTCATGGGGCCTTCCGGCTCAGGCAAAAGTACATTTCTGTCCATCGCAGGTGCACTGCTTGAACCGACGGAGGGACAGGTTATGCTGGATGGCGCATCGATTATGGGCAAAAACAAACAGGACATATCCGATGTACGGCTCCAGCAGCTCGGGTTTATTTTTCAAAGTGCCAACCTCATTCCGTATCTGAAAGTGGAAGAACAACTGATGGTGGTTGCCAAGCTCGCTGGAACGGACAAAAACAAGGCAGAGAAGCGGGTCGATGAGCTGCTGGATACGGTAGGCTTGTCGCATCGGCGTAAGGCATATGCCGAGAAGCTTTCCGGCGGAGAACGCCAGCGGGTTGCCATTGCCAGAGCTTTGATGAATGATCCGGCCGTCCTGCTCGCGGATGAACCGACAGCCAGTCTGGATGCGGAACGTGGACTGGATATTGTGGGCATGATTGCACGGCTCGTGAAGGAGCAGGGCAAGAGTGCGGTGATGGTTACGCATGATGAGCGGATTTTGCCGCTATGTGATCGGGTTCTCTTTTTGGAAAACGGGAAACTGATACACCATTAGCGCTCAGAGTGGAAAGTGTAAACTTTCTTTAGTTCAACTGAAATAACATGAGAAGGTCCATGGATTCCCGATGGGAAAAGTGGCCTTCTTTTTTCTTTTTTGATCTATAATGAGAGATAGAACTTATAATGGAAGATTTATTTTACATAGAGAGGATCGGATAGAAAAATGAAGATTTTGGATCGGGAACAGTTCCCGGCGCTCAGCACATCGATTCATTGGGGGATTGTTAAAGCGGAGTTTAGACTGAATGACATCGTGGATGAAACGCTGGTAAGCAATGTGAGTATCATCCCGTTTGTGGGGGAACAAGTGGTTGTTTTTCAGATCGATAACGGAAAATGGGAGCTGCCCGGAGGAACGTTGGAGGTAGGAGAGAATTATATGGATGGACTGCAACGTGAAGTGATGGAGGAGCTCGGGGCCAAGTTGATCACGTACCGGTTGTTTGGACAATTTCATTGCATGTCGAGTGCACCTGAGCCGTATAGACCGCATATTCCTCACCCTCATTTTGTAAGACTTATTGGCTATGGAGAAGTTGAGCTGGTCGGTAAACCATTGAATCCGGTGGGTGGGGAACAGGTAATTGCTGTAGAGGTTGTGGAGATTTGTGAAGCGATCAGGAGATTTGAAGAACAGAATAGATATGATATCGCGGAAATGTACCGATTGGCTTATTTGCTTCGAGAAGAAGCAAACGGTGAGTAGCTGGAATGCGAGTTTATCCTAAATCCTTAAATCTTAAATCCAATAAACTTCGGAGGTTATGATGATTAGAGATGAAATTAATGTTCTGCTGGATGCTCTACCGGACCATGAGCTGAATGTGGTGTACTCGCGAATTGAGCTTGTGCATCGCAAATATATGTATAACAAAAATTTGGAGGACAAGGGGGTCCTTGTGACTGAATTGTGCGAGGAATCCGAAGAAATTATACAGAAATGGGATAACACATTTCCAAGAACATCAGTGAAGAGGTAAAAGAGGCCATCTATTATAGCCAGTACAAGTGGCATATGTTCAGTTATGAGAAACAGGATTGCCTAACAGACAATACAGCACGAGATGCTTTTAATGCCGAAAATAAAAATGAATTGTATGTCATGTATCAACATACACCATTCATACAGATATTTCAGAATGCGAATAAGGTCATCGCAGAAGATTTTGATTCGGAACAGGACATTTATATTTTTGACCAAGCGTTCACGTGGACGTATGTACATACCCATGAATCCATGTGCGGACCGTATTTTTATAAAGTGAAGTAACAAGGAGCAGTAAGGAGTAACAAGTGAGGAGTTTGGAGTCCACTTAATAAACACACGAATATCTGCCGGAGGAGCCATCTGATGCGTAAGAGGTCGATTAAAATATTCAGACGCGCCATGCTTAGTATTCTTTTACTCGTAATAATCGCTCTGATCTTTCCCACTTGGACCCCTGGGATCAAGGGAGAGAATAGTATCAGCACATTAGGACAGGTTGAGATCAATGGTGCAGGTCATGAGGTTATGATTCGCGGTGCGGATCGGAACAATCCCATCCTTCTTTTTGTACATGGTGGCCCTGGTTGCTCCGAGATTCCTTATGTAAGAAAGTATCAGCAGGAGCTTGAGCAACATTTTACTATTGTGCATTATGATCAACGTGGAAGTGGAAAGTCATATCATTTCATGGAGGATTATTCGGATGTGACTTCAGATGTGCTTGTAGATGATTTGCTGGCATTAACGGATTACGTCACTGCCGAACTGGGGCAAAGAAAGGTTACGCTGGTCGGTCATTCATTTGGTACATACATAGGGACAAAATCGGCGGCCAAAGCACCTGAAAAATTCGTTGCTTATATAGGTATTGGACAAGTAGCTGATACTGTGCAGAGTGAGTTGGATAGTTTGGAATATACGATCACACAAGCGAAACAAGCCGACAGTACAGCGGATGCGGAAAGTCTGGAACGTCTTCGGAATCCGATTGAGCGAGGCGAGAAATACACACCAAGAAAGTTGGTTCGCAAATACGGCGGTGCGGCTAGGCTTATTGATGACAACAGGGACTATATGCTCGGCTTTCTTTTGGGAACCGAATATAATGCACTGGATGTGATTCGCTATTCCATGGGAGTGCAGGCTACACAGGAAATTCTCCTAAAGGAGGAGTCCACCAACCATTTGCCAGACATTGTAGATCAGCTGGAGATACCGACTTATTTTGTTATGGGAAAGTATGATTATATGACGTCTCTGAATGCGGCAAGGGATTATTTCGATGAGCTTGGAGCACCCGAAAAAGATTTTGTTGTATTTGAAGAATCCGCTCATTACCCACAGTTCGAGGAGAAAGAACGATTTGCAGCGTGGTTGATGGGGGTATTTAACTTTTGAATAAGCGAGGGATCTTGATGGAGCAACTTAATACTAAACTCATAACTAGACTTGCATTACCGGAGGAAGCTTCAACTGTATTGAATCTATGGCAAGAGTCTGCCCGGTGGCTGAACTCCAAAGAGATATATCAATGGCGTCCTGAGTATTTCAATTTGGAACAAGTGAATGAATTCATGACGGATGGATCTGACGTATATCTTGCTGAAATAAATCATGAAATCGTAGGGACGTATACCTTAACGTGGTCAGATCCCCTGATTTGGGAGGAGCTCGACAACACCAATTCCGGGTACATACACCGATTCGCAGTGAATAGAGATTTTAAAGGGCAAAATATAGGGCTACTCCTTCTAAAATCAGCAGAAGAGAACATTAGGCATAAAGGTAAAACCTTGATCAGGCTGGATTGCATGGCAGATAACCTGAGACTTAATCAATACTATAAGGATTATGGATTCCAATACATCCGCAGAATGAAACAGGGGAACTGGAGTGCCAGTCTGTATGAAAAACAATGATGGTGTCTCTATCGACTTCGTTAAGCTCTTAAGTGTATAAAAGGGGGATTATTCATGCTTTTATCCTATCATCCAATGAAAATAGCCGATGCAGAAAAAATCGTTACCTGGAAGTATGAAAATGAGTATACAATGTACAGTTTCTCTGAATCCAATGAAGATATTCAAGAATTGATGAATGGGGAGTACTTTTCAGTCCTGAATGAACTGGAGAGGGTAGTGGGATTTATTTGTTGTGGGCAATCAGCTCGAGTTCCGGGAGGAACCTCAATCGGACTGTATCAAGAAGAAGGATATTTGGATATAGGCCTTGGATTAGATCCAGATCTGACAGGGCAAAAGAAAGGATCTGTATTCCTTAAACAAAGTTTAGTATTCTTGCAAAACCAATTTAATAGTTCTCATTTTCGACTGGTGGTTGCCACATTCAACGAACGAGCAATTAAAGTGTATGAGCGGACAGGCTTTAAAAGAGATAAGGAGTTTTATAGCAAAGTGAATGGCGAGGACATGTTATTTATCAGTATGAAAATGGAAATGCCCTGCTACTCTTTTGAAGAAATATCGGAACAGAATTTGACCGAAGTCAGAGAAATATATAACTACTACGTTTCCAACACGACTATCTCATTTCATACTGAAGAATTGACTCTGGAAGAAATCAAGGCTTCTGTCATGAACAGAAATCCGCGCTTTAAATCATTTGTCATTAAAGAAGAGAAAGAAATTCAAGGGTATGTGCTAATTACCCAATACAAGAGCAAACAAGCCTACGACTTCTCGGGAGAAGTAACCATTTATTTGAAACCGGATATTGTAGGGAAGGGCATCGGTGGAACGGCACTGCGATTTATAGAGGATGTTGCGCGCGAGCAAGGGTTCTACACCTTGATTGCTACGGTATGCATGGAAAACACACGCAGCAAGACCCTATTCGAAAAGCATGGGTATGAGCAATGTGCGATGTTTAAAGGCGTGGGATATAAGTTTGATCGCAGATTGGATATTGGTAGTTTCCAAAAGGTGTTATAACGTATGAATAATATTCAATATAATCTAAAATTCGAAAAACTCGTCGCTGTATTAGAACTTGGTGAGTTGTTCAGTATACCCAAGTCAATCTCGGGTGGCCTTTTACATCGCATGTATGCCATCGAAACTACACATGCCAAATATGCTGTGAAAGCACTGAATCCTCAAATTATGAGTAGACCTACAGCTATGCAGAATTATATCCAATCCGAACAAATAGCAAACGTTGCAGCAAATTTTATCCATGCTCAACCTGCCAAAGTGATAAACGGTTCTTCAATGCAGATATTAGATCATCAATGTTATCTTATATTTGACTGGATCGACGGTAAAAGTCTAGAGTTTCAGGAAGTAACCGAAACCCATTGTGAGCATATGGGCATGATTCTTGCGGATATTCATAAAGCTGATTTTTCACAGCTTCATATTCCTGACCTTCAGTTGGATCATTCCAAAGAAATTGATTGGAATGATTATTTACACAAAGGGCAGAAAGAAAATTCGGATTGGACGATCTTATTAGATAACAGCATTCAAAAGCTCTATGAGTGGAGTGCTCAGGCAAAAAATGCATCAGTAATACTGGCTTCAAATACAGTTATTAGCCATAGAGATCTTGAACCTAAGAACGTGATGTGGCAGCAGGACACCCCCATCATTATTGATTGGGAATCAGCGGGTTATATCAATCCGATGCATGATCTGGTGGAAACAGCGATGTATTGGTCAGTAGATCACACCGGAAACGTGGACAAAGAAAGGTTCTTGGCTTTTATAGATGGATATAGGTCTCGAGTGGGGAATTTGAACGCCAATTGGAGAATGGTTCTCGAAAATGGCTTTGCCGGAAAATTGGACTGGCTCGAATACAGTCTGAAACGCTCTTTGTGGATTGAATGTACAGACAATGAAGAACAACAAATGGGAACATCACAAGTTATATGGACTATAGAAGCTTTAAAACAATACGAGGATATGATCTCAGATGTTGAGAACTGGTTGAGTAGCTAAACTCCGAGATCCGAGATAATTTTATCCGATAAAACGGAAAGGTGTGAGCTGCATGGTAAACGATAAAGGAACATTAAGAACATGCGAACAAGGGCATTCCTATTACAAAAGTAGCGATTGTCCAACCTGTCCGGTCTGTGAGAAGGCACGAAAACCGAAAGAGGGATTTCTCTCATTGCTGTCGGCACCCGCTAGACGTGCACTGGAGAATCAGGGAATTACGACGTTGCAAAAACTCTCGCAATACACAGAAAAAGAGATTCTG
Source organism: Paenibacillus sp. E222 (assembly GCF_013401555.1). Lineage (NCBI taxonomy): Bacteria > Bacillati > Bacillota > Bacilli > Caryophanales > Paenibacillaceae > Paenibacillus > Paenibacillus sp. E222. The sequence goes on along the minus strand of NZ_CP058552.1, from coordinate 6,800,358 downwards.
AAGCTGCACGGGATTGGGCCTTCTGCGATCCCCAAACTTCGACAAGCACTCGAAGAAGAGGGATTATCTTTTAATAAATAACCCTCTTCACTCTTAATCTAATCTCCCTAAACCAAACCTGAAGCCAATTCCTCAACCGTCACCTGATACAACAGATTTCCCTCACTGAGGAGCAGTCGGTTCTGACGAAAATCCTGACGTGCCTGCTTGAAGGGATTATTCTGTTCATTCACGAACTCAATCTTCTGCCCTTTTGTAAGTATGCCGGGCTTCTCCATTTTCTTGAGAACAAACGTCCCGTGTTTACCATACCCGGCATCGAACAAAAAATGATACCCATCCGTACAGAAACCGGAGGAGCCGGATAGGTTAGGATCTACCAATGTTACTTTAGGTTGCTGGGTACCGCCGGAAACACAGCCAAGCATAAAATCGGTATAATAATAAAACCATACCTGCTGTTCATTCACCACATTGAGTGCGTAACAATCGGCAATATCGGCAGTATGGTCTTCGTATAGTTTGTTACCGTGCATATCCCAGGCTAACAGTCCTTGTGAGCCAATCGGATTATTCCACCCATTGTTCCCGAATACACCCTCGTCAAAGTAGCTGGTCCAAATGGTCCCGTTCTCGGTCACCTGCACACTCTGAATACCGTCTCCCAGCAGAAACTCGCGAATCGTGTTTCCTTCCCGATCACACACTTTGGCGTTCAGGTCATACTTGTCATTCCCATAATACGTGCAGCGCGCCCCGACGAGCAGCAGGTGACCATGTAATGGTTGCACGTAATGATAATTGAACGTTTGCCCCCAAATAACAACTTCCTCAATGGATTGCTCCGTCACAATGAGAACTTTGTATGTGTAGGTTTGGTTTAGTTTGGTCTGTACAAACATGCCTTGTTTTCTTTCGGGAATTTGGTTTATGAGCAGCACATAGACCCGACCATCGCCGCCCCACTGAGTGGAAACTACATCGAAGCCTTCCAAATGTGCTGAAATCTCTGCAAAGGGCAGAAGTTTTATCTTGGGATTGGACATTGGATTATTCCTCCTTGAACGTTAGTGCAGATGTGCCATCTGCACGAATTAAGTACAGTATGCAGGAAGAATACCCTGCCGAACACGGCGTAAGTATAGCGAAGGCTTTCTTTTATCGATAAGTGACTTGAACTGGTGAAATGGGTATCGTTTTGGCTTCTTTGCATTGTATAATAAGACGGTTATGTAAAATATTATGCGAGGAAATGTTAACGTCAGCTCAATTTGATTATGATCACCCGTTGTAGGTCCTCGATATGGACCCCATACTTTATCAAATCAGTACGAGTCCATAATACGTTTGTCAGATAAAAACATACACCCCGACCTAAGATGGTAGATCTAAGGACGGGGTTGTTATCATCCAATTATTCAAAAAAATGGCCAAATGAACTGCATATAGATGTGGATAAGATTAATCCACCTAAGGGGAAGGGATTGGCTGCTAAATTAAGGAGGAGATAAATTGAAGATTTTCTTAGTAAGACACGGGATGGATGAGGAGGGCTACAGAGGTGGCTGGAGTCAGCGAGGGCTCATTGAAGAAGGTATGACTCAATCGGAGAGACTCGGAGACTACCTGCACCATCATTTAGAGCAATATAACATAAACACGGTGATTAGTAGTGATCTTCCGCGTGCAGTTCAGACTGCAAAAGAGCTTGAAAAAAGGCTTAACATCAAAGGGGATTACCTGAAAGACTGGAGAGAAATGAATAACGGAGATTTGGCTGGCATGCCAAACAAGGAAGCTGAAGTGAAATATGCAGGAGTTTATTTTAACACTCTTGGAATGGATGCCCCGTTTCCAGGAGGAGAAAGTCCTCGGGATTTTTATAACAGAATATGTACATCCTTTCGAGATTTATGCCAGAGTATAGAGGAGCAAAAGATCAAATCCAATGTTCTACTGGTCACGCACGGCGGAGTAATCAACATCCTTTATTATCTACTAGGAAACCAAAATTGGACTAATACATCGGGGTTCCATTCTATCGGGAATACCAGTGTTCATACGGTTGAAAAAGGATTAAATGGTTGGGAGTTTAGCAGCATGAATATGATGAGTCATCTAGGTTAATTTTTTCTGTGACAATAAAGACTGCCGACAGGTGCCGTCAGTCTTTATATACATTATTTAACCGATTTGAAGCAGACGTACGATTTCATCGTCTATTAGTTCTTCACTCACTTTCATAAACCCTAAAGATTCATACAGCTCTCCAGCAATTCGATTGTCTGGTCGGTGTCCAATCATTATTCTTGTGCAATTTGAAATACTCATAAGCTGAATCAAAGTTTTCATTGCTGCCTTGCCATAACCTTTTCCTTGATGCTTCTCGTCAATCATTATGGCAGGAATCCAGTAGTTATCATCCTTGTCTGGGTTCGCACAGAATACGAGAAAACCGACTAAAACCTCTTCCGAGTAAATAGCACGTAATTCAAAATCATTAACATATTTAGATTCAGTAATCCAATAAACGACAGGTGCAGGAAAGATATGAAGCTGTTCTGGCTTAACTTTAAGCTGGGTACATTCATACCAATTTTCATTAGACACTGGCTTTAATACAATTACCATACAAAATTCCTCCCAAATTTTACTTCGCAGAGGAATTTATCCTCTGCGGTTACTTCGTATCCTTCCTAAAAATCATTGCAACATGGTTATTCTTCATACCACATCACTCCTTTCGAAATGAAAAAATTCTAATGTAGGTTATTTGCTATTTTGTTAATATATCCTTCTTTTATCAGTGAAAATAGATTGAACATATCAATCATTTCAAAACAAATAGTTGAGAAAATGGCCTATTACGCTACAATGGAATGAAATGGAAGTCTAAGGAGGTTGCCGATGTGAGTGATAAACCGAGTGATTTGCTGCGTGGGTTGAAGTCCTTGTCTGGACCTTTTCCAGCTTGGAATACCGAGAAGTTACCGGATCGACCAGGGGATCTTTTTCTGGAATGGCTGAGACTGGCTATAGAATAAGGTGTGAAAGAACCTCACGCGATGACGATTTCGACAGTGGACTCGAACGGTTTTCCAGATGCACGAGTATTGATTTTGAAAGACGTAGTTGACGAAGCTTTTTATTTTGCATCTGGCTCGGAGAGTCGAAAAGGACAGCAGTTGGAGAGCAATCCGCGTGTGGCACTGACCTTTTACTGGCCTGCATTGGGCAGACAGATTCGCATAAGGGGAGAAGCCGTGGATATGGGCGAGGAAGCAGGTGCAGCGGATTTTCGGAAAAGATCGGCAGGGGCACGCGCAGTTGCGATGACAGGACGACAGAGTCAGGAGCTGGAGAGTGAGGAGGAATTGGAACACGCCATTGCCGCTCAGAAAGAGCGGATCAGCCGAGATCCTGATGTCATTACACCGAATTGGAGACTGTACGCCGTGAACGCAAAGGAAGTTGAGTTCTGGCAGGGAGACCCGGAGCGAAAGCATGTGCGAATCCAATATGTTCTGCAGCAAGGTCAATGGAAGTGCCAGAGGTTATGGCCTTGATTTTATAAAGGGGGGAAATTGTGTGAGTCGTAGAACTACGGGGACACTGCTGCTGGTCATAGCGGCCCTACTGTACAGTGTTCGATATTTGAGTGCTGCCATTTTTGGTTCTGGAGTAACTTCGTGGGATTCGGACTTGTTTCAAGGCATGCTAAATTATATTGGTACCGCTCCGCAAAGTTGGAGTATAGCTGCTTTAATCCTGGGCCTGTTCTATTTAGTATGGGCGGAATATGAAGCAATCAGCTCCAAAACCAGAGAAAGACTCAAGCGATTTGTGAGTTATGAAACTGTAGATCAAGAAGCTGAAAGCCAGAACAAAACAGAATAACTGGATAGTGTGATTCCTTATCAATAACGGTCGTAAAACAATTTGAATAAGTCGAGGAGGCATACATATGAAGTCCATTGAAAGTTATTTTGACCCATTTCCGATATTGGAAACTGAACGAACGCTGCTTAGGCCGATTACCTATGCTGATCTGGATGACATGTACCGTTATTGCGCGATTCCTGCTGTATCGGAGTACACAACTTGGGACGCACATCAGAGCAAGGAGGATACGAAAGCCTTTATTGATTTTGTCATGAGTCGATATGAGGTGGATAAGCTGGGGCCATGGGGGATTGAGGATAAACAAACGAAGAAGTTGATTGGCAGCTGCAATTATCTGGGGTGCGACAGCAACAGTATGAGGGTGGAATTAGGTTATGTATTATCCAATGAGTACTGGGGTCGAGGAATCATGACGGAAGCGGTTAGCCGAATCGTTCAATTTGGATTTGAAGACATCGGGTTGGAACGAATTCAGGCTAAATGTCTGGTGGGTAACATCGGGTCCGCAAAGGTCATGGAAAAGACAGGCATGAAATTCGAAGGGCTTTTACGGAAGTATATGAAAATTAAAAACGAAATGCAGGATTTGAAAATGTATGCGATTATTCGATCCGATTATGATTTCAAATGATGATATGATTCCTAACGTACATAATGTCATATCGGGCATCGACCGAGATTCGCTATAATCTCCAAGTTGAAAAAACATGGATAAGGAATCGGGAGGTACATCGAATTGACAGCGAAAAATAGATATAAATCACTTGAGCTTGAAACACCCGGCGTATATGAACTGGAAGGACTGGAGGTCGGCGTGACCTCCAATTGCAATTACAAATGCGACTATTGCTGCGCCTACAATCGGGACGATGGGCAGTGCATAAGTGGTCAAGAGGTCATCCGAATCATCCGTGAGCTTCCGCGGCTCAAGCGGGTGCGTTTGTCCGGGGGAGAGGTGACTCTGAAAGTTCAGGATTGCCTGGAGATTGTGACGTATTGCGGGGAACATGGCATCGACACGCAATTAAATACCAATGCCAGCTTGCTAACGGAAGAACGAATTCATGCTTTGCGGGATGCAGGCTTGTCCAATATTCATATTTCGTTCAACTATACAGATCGGGATGCATATGCTGCGTATTACCGTGTACATCCCCGCATGTATGAGCGATTGGAGCACAACATTCGTCTTTGTACTGAAGCAGGGCTGGAGACCGTCTTGGAGACGCTGCTATTTGAAGGCACCCAAGCCAACATGCAGGCTATTAGCGATAAAGTCTATGAACTGGGTGTGCGCATCCATGAGATCCAGAACAGTATCGTGATGCCACATAGTCAATGGAGCCAGATTGCTTCCAAAGAATCACTCATCCACTCCGTAAACGATCTGATCAAGCACAAGAAAGAAGATACGACATTATATTTTACCTGTATGGATCGTTTCGCGGAGCAATTGGGATTACGAGAACAATCGGGTGTGTATTTCTCCAATTGTGTGGATGGGACGAAGCAGCTGCATTTGCACGGCAATGGAGATATTCTCATCTGTGAGTTATGCCACCCAGTCGTGATCGGTAATATATATACGGGTACGTCTTTGAAGGATATTTATACCAAGCAGCCACAAGCGTTAACGGATTATCTAGAAAAGAAACCCTGCCCTGCATACGATGCTCTCTTTGCAAGTGAATAGTCACGTTTATAGAAAGCTTTTTAGCATCGTACTTGTCCCTATTTGGGGTACATATATAGATTGAGATCCATCATTATCACTTATATGGAAGGTTGTCTGATTTCCTCTCGGGGGAATGGATGACCTTCTTTCTTTGCGTTCAGCCTGTTTCAGATTCATTTAAGCTATCCAGCCTATGATGAGCCTTAAGAACTTAGATGAAGAGGTGAACTTCACATGATGAAGATCTATCCAAAAACCAACGAGAACGACCCATATAAAAAGGCAAAACCAAGGCGCAAATGGCTGATGATCACCCTTGTTATTGTGCTAGGCCTTGGTACCGTGATATACAGCCTGGCAGATCGCTATTTAATCCGGCATGTGCAGGTAGTTGTAGCGGATGACAATACATCAGCAACCAGCACCTCCAGCGATACTTCAACTCCGGCGACTGAAGTGAATGCAACGTCAGATGACTGGAACTATTCCAGCGATGACATGCAGGTCAAGATCGACAAGGTGCAGACGGGCTCTGGCTCAGATCAGATCACGTATTACGTCGCAGATGTACAGCTGACAGATGCGAGCAGCCTGCGAACGGCTCTGGCAGATAACAGCTTTGGCACGAATATTACCGAGAACACTTCAGAGATAGCAGCCGCTAACAACGCCATCTTTGCGATCAATGGTGACTACTACGGCTTCCGCGATGATGGCGTAATTATCCGCAATGGTACGGTATATCGGGATGATCCGGTGCGTGATGCGATGGCATTGCTCAGTGACGGTACGATGAAGACGTATAACGAGACGGAAATATCCTCATCGGAACTGCTGGCGGAAGGTGCGACCAATACGTTATCTTTTGGGCCCATTCTGATTCAGGACGGTGAGATTGTAAGTGACTTCAGCAGTGTGAAAATCGATAACAACTTTGGCAACCGGTCGATCCAGGATGCCAATCCGAGAACAGCCATCGGCATGATCGCCCCAAATCACTATGTATTTGTTGTGGTGGACGGACGGCAGGATGACAGCCGAGGCATGACGCTGGCAGAGCTTGCCGATGTCATGAAAGGTCTTGGAGCAACGGAAGCCTACAATCTGGACGGCGGCGGTTCATCCACAATGTATTTCATGGGCCGGGTTGTTAATAATCCGCTGGGGAGAAACCAGGAACGCGGCGTAAGTGACATCCTTTATCTGAAAGAGGGACAATGATCATGACCATATTAATTCCATCCTACGAACCGGATGTTCGTTTATTGAATCTCGTGTTACAGTTGCAGACGTTTCAGTTAGGACCCATTGTCATTGTAGATGATGGTAGCGGGCCAGGTTACAGGGGGATTTTCGAGACGGCAGAAGCTTATGGATGTACAATCCTGACACATACGGTGAATCTGGGCAAGGGGCGTGCGCTCAAGACAGGATTCCAACATATCAAGGAACATGGCCCACAGGGCGGTATTGTGTGCGCAGACAGTGACGGCCAACATCTGCCGCATGATATCAAACGCATCTTTGATGTATTATTGGAGCAAACGACTCCGGGGATTGTACTGGGTAGCCGTCGTTTCAGTGGAACCATTCCAGCGCGCAGTCGTTTTGGCAACACAGTCACACGAGGCGTCTTTTCTCTCACGACAGGTACGAAAGTATATGATACACAGACAGGCCTGCGAGGTTTTCCGTACTCGATGCTGGACTGGTTGTGCCAGATACCGGGGGAACGGTTTGAATACGAAATGAACATGCTGCTAACAGCGCATAAAGAAGGGTATGAGATCACAGAGGAGTTTATAGATACGGTCTATCTGGATCATAACAAATCTTCTCATTTTCGCCCACTGGTGGATTCATTCCGCATTTATATGCCGATTCTGATGTTCAGTACGTCTTCGGTGTTATCGGCCTTGATCGATTTTGGCTTACTGTTCGTGATCCAGTACTTCACGCATAATCTGTTCTTATCGGTCGTTGCAGCGAGACTGTGCAGCTCCATCTTCAACTATACGATTAATCGGAAATATGTATTTTCAGCTGGAAAAACGTCCAGAGTCCGTCAGTCTTTACCGAAATACTTCTCATTGGTCATTCTCGTGCTGTTATTAAATTACGGATTGTTGTACTTCTACAATGAAAAATTGATAATCCCGCTGATTGCAGCCAAGCTGTTAACAGAAGTGTCGATCTTTGTGTTCAGCTATTGGGCGCAGCGCAGATTTGTATATTAACACGGATAGAGTAAGCATACCGCTTGCTCTCTTTTTTTTCGTTCAAAAACATTCCTGTTTACCTCGTTATAAGGTACGATAGAGATGGAACTTTTTGTGTGAATATTTATAAATATAACTGCCGTATTTGATGAAAAAGGAGCCATGATCACATTTTAGGTGAAATGAGTGTGACCGGATGTTGAACCGTGTTCGCAAGGACTTGCGTTATTATCTTCAGGAACATCAGGATCGGAACAACCTCATCTTGCATTATTTCGCATTTTTATCGGCGTTTGTGGCCTGGATTTTCTTGTTCATTAATATTAAAGTCATGCTGGTTCTGGCTCTTATCCATTACGCCCTGTCCTGGATTGGGCACTTCTATTACGAAGGCAACAAACCGGCGGCATTCCGATATCCGCATATCGGTTTTTATGCCGGGTTTACCTGGTTTTTTATCAGGACCATTGAGATCATCACCCGCAAAGATATCATCCATTCTTGGATCAATAAACAGGACTGAAACCAGTAGGAGTCGAACTTTATAAAATAGGAGTGTGTCTATGTATCTTCGAAGTGTGGAGTTACTGTCTGCTAAAGTCGAGAATCCGGATCAATATCCGTTTCACATACCGTCCATACAGTCTCTGGAGCGATTGGAATTCAACAATAACATTACTTTCTTTGTTGGCGAAAATGGATCGGGCAAGTCCACACTGCTCGAAGGTATCGCTCATCAATGTGGATTCAATACAGCCGGGGGTGGGAGGAATAACTACTTTGAGATTGATGCTGCAGAATCGTCATTAGGGGATTATTTGCGTTTATCCTGGCTGCCCAAAATCTCCAAAGGCTTCTTCATGCGTTCCGAGTCCTTCTACCAGTTTGCATCACATGTCGATGCTACGGATTCCATTGATTATTACGGCGGGCGTTCGTTGCATGAACAATCCCACGGGGAGTCATTTCTCAATCTGTTCGTGAACCGATTCAATTCCAAAGGCATTTATCTGCTCGATGAGCCCGAAGCCGCCTTATCTCCAGCCCGTCAACTCTCCTTGTTGCGCATTCTTCATGATCTTTCAGACCATTCCCAATTTATTATCGCGACGCATTCGCCAATTCTATTGGGATATCCGGGAGCATGCATTCTGAGCTTTGACGATGGTGAGATTCAGGAAGTGGATTATGAGGATACAGAGCATTATCAGATCACCCGCAGTTTCCTGGAAAACCGGCACCGAATGCTGAACGAATTGTTCAAGGACTGAAATAAGGAGCGATTAACATCATAAAGGAGGGATTGCCTTGAAACATCGAATACATATCTTTGGCGCATCGGGCTCAGGAGCTTCTACTCTGGGTCAGGAACTGACAACCAAGCTTCCTCATATCAATCTGGATGCGGATGACTATTATTGGCTTAAGAAGTTCACCTCACGGAGGAAACCATTGGACAGATTAAAAATGTTATCGGATGATCTGGATCAACATCAGCAGTGGATTCTCTCAGGGTCGGTTTGTGGTTGGGGGGATCAGTTGAAACCTCTTTTTGATCTGGTCATTTTCCTGCATGTACCCAATGAGATCAGACTTGAGCGTCTGAGAAAGAGAGAAGCCCTGAGGTATGGTGATGCGATTTTGCCAGGTGGAAGCATGTATGAGGAGTCCAAGGCGTTTCTGGAGTGGGCCTCGCAATATGAGGATGGAGGTTTGAATGTGCGTAGTAAAGCGCTGCATGAACATTGGATGAAAGATATAAGTTGCCCGATTTTGAAGATTGAGGGGAGTCATTCTGTTCAGGAGCGCGTGGATATTGTGCTGCAATATTTGAATGAAAATACAAATGAAAATGGATCAGTAGAAGATTGATTTTAGAGGAGAGATGATATGAAAATAGGTTTTCTGATCGTGGATATGCAAGAGAGTACTGTACGGGATAAATTAGATCAAAAAGCAATTGACCGCGCTTGTGAATATATCAATCATGTTGCAGACGTGCTTCGTTCGAGCGACCATGTGGTAGTTCATGTACAAGACGTGGAAGGGATGGAGGATTCAAATTCTGAGGCGTATCGTATTATTTCTGAGGTTGATGTGAATGAGAAGGATCTGACGGTGACGAAGGAGAGCTCCAATGCCTTCTGGCAGACTGACTTGGAGCAGGTTCTACAGAGTAACACTGTTGAGCTGTTGATCATATCGGGATTTGCCGCCGAGGAATGTGTTCTGTTTACTTATAATGGCGCGATGGAGCGAGGATTTAGACCTGTCATGTTGCAAAATGGGATTCTCAGTACGCATCCTGAAGCAGTGATTTCGACCTATAGAGACCGGAATGTGATTTCTTATCCTGTAGTTAATTATCTAATCCATTAAGTGTCAGTGTCAGTCAATTAATTCTAGATATGATATCGTTGATTACTGTATAAATGGAGGTGATGGTTTTAAATATACTTAGCATCGCTTTGATCATGTGGATTGCAGTAGGGTTAGTACTTTTCGTTCAGGGGTTGAAGAAAGGGTCTCCACTTATGCTGTTTTTCGGTGTGATTTCGATCCTGGCTCCCATACTTACGTTCATAGGCTGGCTGACTTTACTACCTTTTGTTAATCCCGCTGCACTTGCTGTTGCATACCTAGGGAAGAAAAGGAAAACGACAAATATGCTTAAACAGACTCTGTAAAGGGTCTATTTTTTATACATAAGCATCTTCTCCAAGACAGGATACTTCACGATTTAAAACAAACTCTGCCTATATCTGCTGTGGTTGAAACGATATATTGAGAGCAGGACATAGCAAGCACGCTGTGTATATCGATAAGGTTGAGCGTAGATCACATGATAAGGGAGATATGCAATGATGATGAATGTACAAATCACGAGTATTTTGGAAGAAAAGAAGGAATTATTTCTTAACCTGTACAACTTGTATTTATATGATCTTTCCGAATTCTCGGGTGAGGATTTGCTAGAGGAGGGGAAATTCGATCCAACGAATACCTATCTCTATCTGGAACGGGCGGAATTACATCCGTTTTTTATTCAATATGATGGAAAGGTAATCGGATTTGTGCTGGTTTGCTCTCCTCCTTATGTAGATGAGGATATCGACTTTACAGTTCAAGAGCTATTTTTGGTCAAAAAGTATCGTGGGCAAGGACTAGCGGCTCAAGCGGTTGATAGGGTGTTTGCACAATTTCAGGGCAGATTCAAAGTGGAGCAACTGGCTAATAACCAATCGGCTGTTTCATTCTGGAAAAAATACTATGAACAACATCACATTGAATATGTAGAGTCGGAGTATAGCATTGAAATTGAAAACATCGCTGGCAGCCATCGGATTCTGTCGCAGACGTTTGTACGTGCAAGAACGGATTAGATTTATGTGAATCGTAACTAGGAAGGATGATTATTTGTTTGTTATAGTAGCTTCAAAAGGCAGGTTCAAGTGGATTTCAGGAATATTTCAAGCAGAAGAGGTAGCGCTACATTACACGGAACAAATTCCTGAAGAGCTGAAAGAATACCAAAATTTAATTCATGTAGAGGAGATGAAATATCCTTTTTATATTATAGAGAGTCAAAGGGATTTTCAGTTTCTAACTAAAGATGAAGTGATTGTACTTTTCAATCATACGGACGTGTCAGAAGACGAAGATGAGGTGCACTTCAATATCTATACAGTTGATTCCGATTACAGACCGAAGAAGCCGGGCACAGACTATATGGGCATACTTCATCATGATCATGTGACCAATGAATTTATTGCGAAGTACAAAGAAGAAGGAACTGAGATTCTGGTCAAAAAAAGGATCTTTTAGATATTCGCATTTACCAATACATGGGTTATGACGAATGAAAGATTCACTAGAGGGGAAGCGAGCCATTAGAGAGGAGAATGATGAATGACAAGCCGCATTGTGGTTACGGGCGGAGCTATTATTCGTGATCATATGGGTAGAATACTGCCGCAAAAAAGATCAGATTATGGCGATTGGGGATTACCTGGTGGTGGTATGGAGCCCGGTGAGAGTATTGAAGAAACTATGATTAGAGAAGTAAAAGAAGAAACGGGGCTTGACGTGAGTTCGTATGAACTGGCATCCATCTACACAGGTGAGAAAATGAAATATACATATCCGGATGGCAACGAGGTTGTATTTGTAATGTTCCTGTTCAACGTCTCCGCGGAGTTGGGTGGGAAACTTGATGATGATCAAACAACCCTTTTATTTAAAGATGAACAGAATGAATCGCTAGAGCTTGTTTTTAAAAGTCTAGATGAAATTGATATTTCCACAATCAACAAGGTACAGAAGCCTGTATTGGTAGATTTGATGCAAGGGGAACTCACAATTCTGCGTTAAGCCCTAGAGGATATAAAGAAGATTTTGAGAGGGAATAGGGAAAATATAGTTTGTGAGTAAAAATTAAAATCCCCCATTTTAATAGAGATAGGAGCATTTATTATGCCTTGGCCCATGGTTCATTTTGCAATCGCATCTGAATTATTATCTGATCCAACCCCTGAATTTATAGTGGGAAGTCTTGCTCCTGACGCCATTCATGTGAGAACGAATGAAAAAGTCGAAAAGGCAAAAACTCATCTCATGCCAGAGACAGGACGATTTGCAACAGACGAAGAGCTCGGGGCATTTTTTAATTCCAACAAAGAACGCGCGCAGAGTGATCCTAAGTTCATGCAATATTTGTGCGGCTACATCGCCCATGTATATACGGATCGGGTTTGGACTTTCGAGATTTATCCCGCATATGAGGAACACGCCAATGGACGAAGTATTTATACGCAGGATGTTACGAAGCTGGAATTTATGATTTTGAGAAAAGGGTCTGATGACCAGGATTTATTGAATAAGCTGGAAGCAGGTCAAGCATTTGATTTAGGTGGATTGCTGGAGCAAGAGGTGTATCAATATAGAAAAGAAAAAGCAGACTTTTTAAATAACCTTGAAAATGAGCCCTTAGATGATTTGAACATTTTATCTATGGAAGCTATAGAAGAGTTTATACAAACAACGGCCCAAAGACTTAGACAGTTGTTTGCAAAGTGGGAGGTATTCTAAATGAAAAAACGGATTAGCCTCGCCCTATATAATGAGAAGTACGCTCAAGAGTTGGCTAATTTTTCATTAAGTGATGAACAGGTTCAGTTTACTGCAATGCCTGCGGAAGTGATGGAGGAAGCCTTCCAAAATCCGAACAAATATCCGGTAGTGATTTTAAATGATGAGATTCCAGTTGGTTTCTTCATATTACATAAACATTCTGAATACGTAGAGGAAAGAGATACTTCCCGTACAATACTGGTTCGTGCGTTATCCATTACGTTGGAACATCAGGGGAACGGGTATGCACTCACTGCCATGAGGGAACTGCCTGCACTAGTTAAGCAGCTTGATCCGAAGGTCGATGAAATTATTTTAGCTGTGAATGAGGGGAATATTGCAGCACAAAAGCTGTATCTAAAAGCAGGTTTTCTGAATATGGGCGAGCGGAAAATGGGCATCAATGGTCTTCAACTGATTTTGCAATACAGAATGGTGTAGGGGATGAATTACGGCAAACAAGACGGCATATTTGATAAAAAGGGGGACTAATGTGGCGAACATACACAAGGGAAGATATTCAGCTGAGATCGAAGGCGAGTTTGTTGTTTTTATTATTGGAATGAGGGTTAATCGCCTCTGGGCCATACATAAGTGGTTACCTGTTTTTAAATCCATGGGCCCGATGATCAAAGAACTGTACATGAACCCAGATACCGGGTTTCTGGGGACGGAATTTTTTATGAGCTGGCGTGGAGTGACTCTGCTGCAATATTGGAGATCTTATGATGAATTGGAGAAATACGCACGCGGTGGTCTGCACTTGGAGGCTTGGAAACGATTTAACCAATCCATTGGATCGGATGGAAGCGTAGGCATTTATCATGAAACGTACAAAGCTCAATCCGGTTCATATGAGACCATATATGCGAATATGCCCAAATTCGGATTGGCTAAAGTGTCTAACCATGTTCCAGCGACAGGCAGGAAAGAAACGTCCAGACGTAGAATGGGTGGAGAGAGTGATCCGGCAGTAAAAACACCAAAGAATCCTTAACATATGACGCAAGGGAAGTTCGAATGTACAATCATCGCAAGTAGAGAGGAGCATGTTATTGAAAGTTAATGTCAAACCAGAAGATTTGGGTTCTGAGCAGCTTAGCTGGCTATGTGTCCAACCGATGTTGATCTCCGTTCGTGGTAAAGATGTTGCAGCAAAAGTGGAGGTATATCGGCAATTACATGAAGGGCAACAAGCGATATTTTTGTTCTATTCTTATCATAACCATACGAAAAGCCTGGCGGAGTTTTATTGGTTTTCGGCGTACAACATTATTGACATGAAGAGCTGGAATGGAATTAGGAACGGGATGCGCTATTTTAATCAAAATGAAATGGTAACTCTGCTGGACGACATCGAGCGTTTGATTACAGATAAAAATAAAGATGGAGACACATGGCGTGAGGTTCTGCCCACGGATTTGGAGAAAGACCCGATCCTGCTGCAAAGAACGGAAGAACTATACGTTAAATATCGAGCCGCGGCGCAGGCTGCTATTTTACACATGAATGAAATAATTCGGAGTAATCAGGAGATGTATCTGGAGATTACGGAGATCAACGCCTAAAGTAATCTCAAAATATAAGGAGGAGTGATCATTTCATGAAATCTCCAGGTGGATCTATTTTTCCTTATTATTATAAAGGTGGAGAAATCCATTGTCTGAAATATGGCAGCAAGCATAAGGACCAAGATAAGCTTTTCGATGTGATGAGACAAGAAGAGGCTTTCATCTTAGGGATCAATAAAAAGCTCAAGGTTTGGGTGGATATGTATGAGACGAAGATTACCAAAGAAGTCTTGGAACAGTTAATCTGCAACATAAATAATCTCAAAGATCATGTGGATAAGCTCTCATTTGTAGGACTATCAGGGATGGATCGTTGGAAATTGAAAAGAAGATTGAAGAACCTGGGGATGGGGCAATCTGTATCATTTTATGCTGATCCTGAGGAGGCAAAGACATGGCTGATAACGGATCGATGATTTGATCTTTAGCAGCAGGTATGGGTAAAGGTCAATAGGAGAGCTACTCTTCATGGAGTAGTTCTTTTTTTCATACTTTTTGAAGGAGAAACTATGCTGTGTTAATTCGAAATTCTTCTAACATAACAGGTACTTCACACAATTCAATTCTATTTCTATGCTAGAATAGATAGCAGGAAAAAAGCGGAAGAATTAAACAATATTCTGAAGTATCTTAGACAGTGTAAGTTATATGATTTTGTTAATTTTTCCAAAGAGGAATGGGTCTCTAATTATAAACGGTACTACAAACTACCTTAGTTATATCCAACATGTGAGAAATGAGATGATTAATGATGACAAATGCTGATTCCATCCAGGAACAGATGCAGATGTGTCAGAAATATAATGCCGACTATGTACCGAGCGAACTACACCATAAGATCGGAATCGCCTGGAACGTTAAGGAAAAGTTAGAACCGATCCACGGCATGCGTATTCAGCCCGAAGGAGATACAACCGGATGGTATATTTGGGCGGATGAATACTTGGAGGCAGATGACTTTTTTGTCCCATTACATGTCACGCACATCGATAACTGGGACCCCAAAATCAAGAAGTACCTCGGACTTGCACCGGGATGGCGGTTTGTGATTGCAGAAGATTATGAGGATGTATGGTTTGACGAACAGTTGCTTAACAGGTCATAAGCAGAGCAACCAACGAGTTAAAATAGAACTTTGAAAGGAGTCATACAATGCCAAGTGTGCACGATAACAAAGCATCTAATTATAGAGCAAACGGGATAAGTAAATTAACCATAGCTATTAGTGTTGTAGTTATCATAATTGTGATTCTGGCTCTTACCAATCCAACCAGAACCGATTTTTATACATGGCTGGAAAGCCAGTATGGTATACATGTCTCCTACGACATCAATGAAACAACGTATACACAGATCACGAACGGCCAGGAAAGAAGTCTTAATTTCAGAAGCGGACATATACAGCATGTGGGAATCTTTACTACGTATAATGAGACTTTTATGGATGCTGAGGGTAATGAGATCAACATTAAAGCCACTGGTGTAATGAACATGTTTTTTAAAAGATAGATGGTTTCTGTTCTATGATATTGGAAGTTGTAAAGGATTTATCGACATACCACGCTTTTGTATGATGCCAACATGCAGAGCAGCGTGGTTTTTGTGTTGAGCAGAATTCGTAAAGAGGGGGAGGATTACGTTATTTGGTTCATTCGCAAATTCCACATTATGGGTTATGATGTACCTACAGAGAAAATTTAACATACATAGGAAGTTTTTTTTCGAATTGAGATTATTCTAGTGGGAGGAATAGAATGAAAGCCATTTTCCTTGATTTCTATGGGACAGTTGTTCATGAAGATGATGATATTCTTCCTGTGATTTATAAACAAGTTCAAGCGTCAGCACAGGTGGAATGTACAACGGATGAGATCGGTGCTTACTGGTGGAAGGCTTTTTCAACATTGTTTTATGCAAGCCACGGCAGCCAGTTTACCACGCAAAGAATGCTGAATGTGCAATCTCTGGCAGAAACGCTTCTCCATTTCAAATCGGATCTACAAGCTGAGTCACTTAATCAGGAACAGTTGGCACATTGGCGTAACCCTTGTATATTTGCTGATTCAATTCCCTTTCTTCATTCTCTTGAAGTTCCGGTATATATCCTTTCTAATATCGATACGGATGACGTGAAAGCCGCAATGAAGGCACATAACATTGAAGTGACCGGAGTAATTACCAGCGAGGATGTTCGATCTTATAAGCCAAGGTCAGAGATGTTTGATGAAGCAATCAACAGGTACGGTTTGCAGCGAAATGAGGTGATCCATATAGGGGATTCTCTGGTTAGTGATGTACAAGGAGCGCAAAATGCGGGAATTAAGGCTATCTGGTTGAATCGAAAAGGAAAACCCCAACCGCAACAGATTACACCGGATTATGAGTGCAAAGATCTTGGCGAAGTTGTGCATATGTTGGAGGCTTGGATATGAAAAAGTTAACCGTGTTGTCGTTATTATTTCTGTTCTTAATTGCCTGTCAGGATAAAACAAACCATGAAGCTGTGCAGAAACCGACGATTCCAGTGACGGAAAGTGTTACTGATGAAGCAATTGAGCAGAAGGACGATGAAGCAGAAGCACCCAATAAAGACAAGGGCATTCCTCCTGTTTACCTTGATGAAACGAAGTATACAGGTGATGAACTGGAAATCGTCAAACTGATGAACGTTCGCATGCGTTATATATGGGAAGAGGATGAGAAAGGCTATATGAGCCTTTTTGATCCGCAATCGCCAGTCTCAGGCATGCCAGTTTCAAAAGTTCGCAAGGTGATCTCTATGAGCAAGATCAAGATTCGAGAGCAAAAGAAGCTCTATGAGGCACTTGTGATGGTTACTGAATTAAGAGAGAACGGGGAAGAGTTCGGCCCTAGCATGGTGTTCTGGAAAAAGAAAGCGGATGGCGATGCTGCGAAGTGGATTTTTGCAGACATCGATTAACACAACTGAAGGAAATGAAGTAAAGGGTGATGAAATCATGACGAAACAATTGATACTTATTGAGGGATTACCGGGTTCAGGAAAGTCGACGATTGCCAAGATGGTATCCGAGATTCTGACTGAGCAAGGCAAAAAGGTGCAACTCATCCAGGAAGGGAATCTGGATCACCCTGCTGATTATGATGGTGTAGCCTTTTATTCTGCGGAAGAGTTCAGGTCTTTGGTGGATGCTCACGAGGCATGTAAACATATATTGGAGAGCAGAGCTGCAGTCTATGAGGATGGTTTCCTGATTCCGTATCGCAAAATGAAAGAGGAATTTGGAGTGGATTTTCCTGACCATGTGGTGCAGGAGATATTCAGCAAAGATATTTACGAACTGCCTTTTGAACAAAATATGAAGCTGATCACCGAAAAATGGCGGGGTTTTACCGAAAGCGTGATAAGTGCGGATGATGATTCCATCACTATATTCGAATGTTGTTTTATTCAAAATCCATTGACCATAGGTTTGGTGAAATACAATCAATCCAGAGAAGAAAACGTGCAATATGTTCTGGAATTGGAGCGCATCGTTCAACCATTAAATCCGCTACTAATCTATATTCATCAGGAGGATCTTGCACATACCTTTGACAAGGCAATCCAGGAAAGACCTAAGGAATGGTCAGATGGATTCGTACAATATTACACAAACCAAGGATGGGGGCTGGCGGAAGGATATCATGGTGTTGAGGGCACGGTGAAGGTTCTTCAGGCAAGAAAAGAGTTGGAAACCGAGATTTATCAGTTACTGAAGATGGACAAACACTGGCTGGACAATTCGGAATATAACCGCGCTGCTTGCCAGGAGGAACTGGAGAAGATCCTGAAAGTTTCACTTTGAGATACTAAAGTACAAGTACAAGATTTCTTAGCACGGCAATACCATACATAATGGAGGTTTATTTTTATGTTAATTCTCGAGGCAACACTAATTGTCATTACCGCTATATTGTTCATCTTAGGTGTAAGGAACAAACGCAAAACATTAATCAGATGGGGTATAGGGAGTTTAACTTTGTTGATTGTACTTTTTATTCCATCGTTTGTTAATGGATTTGTGGAAGGGTTGTCCTCTGGTTGGTCGGCAAAGTAAACCTGGATGCATTCAAAATGATGGAGGTTTATCCGTTGTTTTTGAAAAAATGATCCGGAGTCATCAGCGTGACATAGATAGCATTAAACATTACGTTCAGAAATTGGAGGAGTTTATGGATATCACATTTATTCGTCATGGTCACGCTGAACATTTGCTTCATTATCCTCATCAGCTAAACCAGTTGCATCCCGGACTCACTGAACAAGGAAAGAGGCAGGCGACTGAATTGCGAAAGCAGATTAAAATCTTACCGGAAGACCTCGTTTTGGTGAGTCCTTCAAAACGAACGATAGAAACGGCATTCCTCTTAACATCCAGCGATAAACTGACAGTCTGTCCACTCGTTGGCCCGAGAATGTTCCCTCAAAATCCGGAGTTCCCCGTTCTGCGCTGTGATCAGATCTATTCGAAAGATGAATTAAATGCTCAGTATGCGGAGCTCCGAATTCTGGATTTTGGACTTGATTGCTGGTTGGATGGGATTAATCGAATGGAAGAATATCTATTTGAGGTTTATGCTGGACAGCTAATTCAATGGTGCAGAGAGCAGAGCGGGAGTACTTTTATCATTTCACATGATGGTACGATAACAAGTTATAGAGTTTTTCTTGGAGAGCAGGGGTTAACCCGAAGTGATTTTCTCGGTGAGGCGGGTCATTACACGATCAATAACCTTTAAAGAAGAAGGGACATATGCACATGAAACCTTTTCCCGAAATAGAAACTGACCGATTGTATATTAGACAGCTGACTTTGGCGGATCGTGAGTCTGTATTCAAGCATTTTGCTGATCCAGAGATAGCTCGATTTATGGATATTGAGCCTTGCCGTGACGTAAAAGAAGCAGAAGAAATCATACAATTTCATATGGATGATTCAGGTTGCAGGTATGGTCTGTTCAATAAAGTAAATAATCATTTCCTCGGTACAGTCGGATTTCACTGCTGGGCCAAAAGCGAACCGTCAAGCGCGGAGCTTGGATTTGATTTATCCCGTTCCTATTGGGGGCAAGGTTTAATGCAAGAAGCTTTAATCGAAATCATCAAAATTGGTTGGGATGTTATGAATCTTGATTTTATTGAAGCCACAGTAGAGCAGGCCAACATTCGGTCACAGAACCTGTTAGTTAAGATGCATTTTTCAAAAGCCGATGAGTTGAAAGGTGACTTGTTCTACTACACGTTGAATAAGGAAGAGTTTATTTTGTAAGCGGTCAAAGTTCAAGATCAATTGGGCTCAAGATGCATCTTCAAGTCATAGAAGATATATGAATGGGCAGATGCAATAGTTCTATGGAAACGACGGCCTAAACAAAAAAAGGAGGTAAATTGAAATGGAGTTCGCGGGACAGAAGATAAGAATAACACCTGTCACAGAACAGGACCTCGACTTTATATGCACACTTGAATGTGATGCAAGTATATGGAGCTTTGAAGAGGACGTTGAAACGGATACTGAGAAAGTTCGTGATAAATATCGTAGTCATTTTTTCACTACGGATGAAGAACCGTATGCCTATGATTTCATTATTCGTCGTTTGGAAGATCCCGAGGGAGAACCAATTGGTCTTATCCAGATGTGGAGCTATGTAGGTCATAGAAAAAGCTGGGAACTCGGATTCGCGCTGCTTCCGAATTATGTAGGGAACGGCTACGGCAGTGAGGCTACGAAACTTTTATTAGAATTTGCATTCAACGGGTTACACGCCCATAAAGTTATAGGTATGTGCAATGCTCAGAATGTCCGATCTGCTGCGCTGATGCAGCATGTGGGGATGACACGGGAAGCCGTGTTCAAGGAAGAACTTTGGTGGAACAACCAATGGACGGATCAATATTTCTTCTCCATTTTAGAAAAAGAGTTTAGTGAACGAAGAGGGAGAAATTCCGATGACCAAGTTGGTCTTGTCAAGTGGAAGGTGGGTCTACAATGAGTGTAATCACTGTATATCATTATGATGCTTTTTCGACGGTTCCTGGTAAAGGTAACCCGGCCGGAGTCGTTTTTCATGCCGATTCGCTCAGTGAGGAAGCGATGCAGCAGATTGCACATAAAGTTGGATTCAATGAAACGGTCTTCGTGATAAGTTCCGAGGTAGCAGATGTTAGATTACGATATTTTACACCTGGTCATGAGATTAATCTGTGTGGGCATGCCACGATGGCATCCATGTATGGGTTAAAGACTAGAGGGCTACTGGAGGATAAGCAGTCGATTACCATTGAGACTAATGTAGGCATATTGCCGATTCAGTTCCAGCAGGATGGCGATAAGATCAACATTGAGATGAAGCAGGATCAGCCCCGTTTCCTGCCATTCCAAGGTGACTTAGAGAAGCTGGCAAATTCGATTAATCTAACCATGGATGATATTGATCTATCCACACCCATCGTCTATGGAACTACGGGTACCTGGACGTTATTGATACCGATTCGTAAACTGACTTCTTTCCAACAAATGAAACCGGATTCTTCTCTATTCCCTGAGATATTAGTTGAAAATCCGAAAGCTTCTTTGCATCCCTTTACGCTGGAAACCCGCGATTCAGATGCTCTAATGCATGCCAGACATTTTTCTTCGCCCTTTTCGGGTACTACGGAAGATCCGGTTACGGGAACAGCATCCGGTGTGATGGGTGCCTATTATTTGGAGTATATGAATTCTGAGATGGATCAGGCTCTTTTTGTTGTGGAGCAAGGACACGAGGTTGGCAGAGATGGGAAAGTTCTTGTCAGTGTGGTCAGAGATGGACAGGACATGGATGTCAGAATACAAGGCACGGCTGTTTTTGTGGAGGAAATGAAAGTGGAGTTAGATACGTAACAACGTAAATGAAGGAGTGGGTTTAGGTGGATGAACAGGCGGTACTACATACAGTTACTCATTTGTTAAAAGAAGAATGTTCGGATTCCCTGGTGGGAATTTATTTGCACGGGTCCATGGCTATGGGGTGCTTCCATCCCAATCAAAGCGATATCGATATACTGGTGGTATGCCGGGAGCAGCTGTCTGCTGATACCTATCGAAGTATTGCGAAGAAATTGATGCAGATAGAAGATGAAATGCACATTGTCACAGGATTTGAACTTAGTATTGTTTTGGAGTCTACGGTTGCTAAACTGACGTTTCCGACTCCATTTGAGTTTCATTACTCGGGGTATCACCGAGAAAAGTATAGAACTGATGATCAATATCTTTGCGGTGGATACGAAGATCCGGATCTGGTAGCACATCTGGCCGTTATTGTTGACCGTGGAATTGTGCTTGTCGGCAAACCGATTAAGGAATTATTCCAGCCCGTAAAACGTGAATATATGCTGGCCTCTATTACATCTGACGTTGGTTCAGCTATGGAAGAAATAACGGAGAATCCTGTCTACTATGTTTTGAACCTATCACGGGTTCTATTGTATATGCAAGATTCAGTAATATACTCCAAGCGAGAAGCAGGCGAGTGGGCACTCATTCATATTTTACCGAAGTACAAAGAAGTCATCTCACAATGTCTCGCAAAGTATAACGGAGAGCTGGAAAGCGTGAATCTAAGTAATGATTTACTTCTGGATTATGCGAAGTACATGTTGAACGAAATAAGTGGTATCTCCTTGCGGTATTTGCAGAGAACTGATTAGTGATTATGGGAAGGACACACAGGTCATCTTGTAGGGAGAAGAGGGTTATTCTAAAACAACGATTGGGCAGCTATTACCACAAAAATATACAAGAATATAATAAGGAAGGTAGAGTGTGATGTTTGAGATTGTTGATATTCGGCAAAAGCCGGACATGCTGCAGACAGCTGTACATTATTTTTGGAAGCAGTGGGGCTCGGAATCAAGTTATCATTTTTACCGGGATTGCATAGAGCGTTCCGTGGAAACCGAGAGTGATGTACCCCGATTTTATGTACTGTTGGATGGAGACAGGATTGTTGGAGGATATGCTCTGTTACGAAGTGATTTGAATAGTCGGCAGGATCTGTTCCCGTGGTTTGCCTGCCTTCATGTTGATCCAGAATACCGAGGCAAGAACCTGGGTGGGCAACTACAGAATCATGCGATTAATGAGGTGAAGACGAAGGGCTACGACAAGTTGTATTTATGTACGGATTTGACGGACTATTATGAAAAAAATAACTGGGCGTATATCGGTAATGGATATTTGCTCGATGATGAAGAGACTCGGATCTATGAACATCAAATTTGATGAAGTTCTTCAACATTATTTCTGTGAAGCGAAGTATGTCTTGAAAGCCGTCCCATTTGGACTGACCAATACAACCCAAGTCCTTGAAATGAATGGGCAGAAGTATATCGTTCGAATCTATAATAAGTACATGAAAACGATCGATAGTATTGAGCTCGAAACTCAGGTGACGACATTTCTTGTTGGCAGACATTTATCGTTTCAGGTACCTGTCTTTCTTCATACCTTATCTGGAGAGAATTTCGTCGTTTTAAACGATGGGTCTCTTGCAGCTATTACTAATTTTATAGAGGGCTCTATACCTCCTTTGTCTGATCTGAAAAAAGCTAAACATTTTGGTAGATTGGTGGGAACGTTCTCTTCTGAGATGAGTAAGCTTCAAACCAAAAAAAACGGCTATCATGGGATATCATTTAGCAAAATATATGATATTCATCCTTTAGCTAATCGTCAGTCAATTAAGACTTTTTTTGAAAATTCACCTCTTGAATTATCAGATGAAATGTACTCTTTTTACAAAAGGATGATTACTGATGTGGAGACATCCAACCTTTCTTTGGAAGTGCTGCCGAGTCAACTCGTTCATCATGATTTGTTGGTATATAATTTGCTCTCTCGTGACGATGAGATCATAGGCGTACTGGATTTTGATTTTATGGGGACGGATGTTGCGTTCATGGAATTGGCGATTAGCTTCAATCATATGATTCAGGAATCCGAAGGGGCATTGGATATGATTGAGGCTTTTCTTCAAGGGTATTCAACTGAACGTAAACACTCCACTGTGGAAATCAATTACTTACCGTTACTTACCCAAATCTATTTTATAGCGGTGCTTCATTTTTATATTGGTCAGCATTATGCGGGAGTGACGATTGAGCAAAACTTTAACTTTATGCTTAATCAATTTGAGCGGAATATAAACTGGCTACATAAGCATGATTTAAAAATTCAAGAATTGTTTCATAGATACTTGGTCTGATTCAATAACGATTACTATGAGTCAGAGACTGAGGGTATCCTTAGGGATCAACCTATACCCAATAAGAATGAAAAACATATGCTCTAGCAGATCACCCGATGTACAGACGAATGCCAAAAGAGCTTTGTCCAGAATGCGAAAATACAGATCAAGTAACCGAACGGAGTGATGGTCATCGAACAAACCATTCGTTTAGCCCAAGAGATTGCGGAGAGAGTCATTCGAAGAGCCGGAAAAGTTGCCAAAGATCATTTTGATCAGATCACCTGCGCAGAGGAGAAGGGCATCTTTGGCGATGTTGTTACTGAAGTAGATCATGAAGCAGAGCGGATAATATGTGATGAAATTAGCATAAGTTTTCCCGATCATGAGATCCATAGTGAAGAGCGGGGGCATAACGGACAGAAGAGTGACTGGCTGTGGATGATTGATCCGTTAGATGGAACAAACAACTTTGCCATTGGCCTACCGATATTTTCCGTTTCCATTACATTAATGTATCGTTCAGAACCTGTTCTCGGGGTTATTTATGAACCTCTGGTGGATCGTTTGTTTGTGGCATCACGTGGGAATGGGGCAAGTTGTAATCTGAACCCCATGAAAGTCCAAAAGAAAGAGCAGATTCATAAAGGGACCATTGGATGGATTCAGGGGCATCAGGTGCAAAATGAGGAGAAGGCTGTACGGCTACGTCAACATCTCGATGTTCGTTTCAAACGAATGATGCGATTATGGGCTCCAACCTTACAGTGGTGCATGTTAGCTAAGGGGGATATTGACGGCATTGTGCTCTACAATTCGGAAGGAGACGATCTGTA
Organism: Paenibacillus sp. E222; assembly: GCF_013401555.1. Taxonomy (NCBI): domain Bacteria; kingdom Bacillati; phylum Bacillota; class Bacilli; order Caryophanales; family Paenibacillaceae; genus Paenibacillus; species Paenibacillus sp. E222. The sequence continues at coordinate 6,775,772 of NZ_CP058552.1, read as the reverse complement.
TTCGGGCATATTAATGGCGAAAGAAGCAGGTGCCATTGTTATGGATTTTGAAGGGATTCCCTTTGATGGTATGAATTCAGAGCCATATCTGATTGCCTGTCATCCGGATCATCGTGAGTATTTACTTAGTGTCGTTCGGGAGGGAATGAACTGATGATTAGCGAGCTTAATAAGCATGAATTCTATAAGGTAAGGCACTTCGCGGACTTGAACAGCAATATTGAGGTGAAGGCCGTGGTATCTGGGTTGAATCCTGGCCGAATCTACGTTGATGATGCATCGAATATCACAGCAGCATTAATTTGGGTGAAGGGACAAAGCGGTTTCCAGTTGATTGGAGACGCCCGAAGTAAACCCTTTCTGAACGACTTGGAAGAGTTCATGAAAGAACATATAGAACCTGAATTATTAAGATTAAATATCCACACAGTCGAGGTAGGTGTGGCGGATGAAAGCTGGGAAGATGTGCTTCATTATATGGCCACGAATAAAGAGCTCTATAGCGATATTCAGCATGTATTTACATTGGATTCAGACCAAAGAAAGACTGAACATCTAAGTCAACCGGTTATTCATGAAGGGTATACTTCTCAGAATGAGGTTGTCAGGCTTCTCGAATTAGATGAGGCATTACTGAAAGCAGGGAAGTTTAACAATCTATCTTTTCTGAAGGACAAAGTCTCACGCTTTTGGGATAACATGGATGAGTTCTTGGAACATGGCTTTGGATACATTGCAGTACAAGGCGAGGATATCGCGAGTGTTTGCTTTTCGGCGTTTATATCAGATCAGTGGCATGCAATTGATATTGAAACTATCGAAACCTACAAGAGAAGGAATTACGGTGCACGGGTAGCGCGAGCATTTGTAGAAGAATGTAGGATTAAAGGTATTCATCCGTATTGGGACTGTTCCCCAGATAATGTAGGTTCAATACGCTTGGCAGAGGGTGTAGGTATGTCACTGAACTTTGATTACAGAGTTTACTGGTACAATCTTTCTTGATGGGTTTGAAAAAAGGCTGAAAGGAGACTTAAATGAACGAAACATTACAGGAGCAGATTCAATTTCTAATTGAGATTGATAAACTGAAAACGATTGAACGAAAAACGAGAATCATCCATGGAGACAGACTTGAAAATGATGCAGAGCATTCCTGGCATCTGGCGATGATGGCCTTGATTTTGCAGAGCCATTCCAACAAGGAGGTGGATATTCTCAAAGTTATTAAGATGCTTCTCGTTCATGACCTCGTTGAGATCGATGCCGGAGATACATTTGCCTACGATACAGTAGGTCATACGGATAAATATGAACGCGAGATCAAGGCTGCGCATCGACTGTTTGGGATATTACCTGAGGAACAGGCCGAAGAACTGTTGAACCTGTGGCTGGAGTTCGAGGCAAAGGAGACCCACGAAGCACAGTTTGCCTCTTCGATGGATCGGTTGCAGCCGTTGATCCACAATCATCAGAATGAGGGAGATACGTGGCAGAAATACAATATTACAAGTGAACAGGTGTTAAATAAAAATCGGGAGATTGAGAACGGTTCCGAGACATTGTGGACGTACGCACAGCAAATTATCCAAAATTCCGTAGACCAGGGAATCTTAACTAAATCCAAGTCTTAGAGACACGTTGAACTTATCTGATCACAGACAGGGGAGAATCTTTATGGGATATATCATGGAGTTGAGAAAGCTGGTGGGTTCGCGCCCTCTAATCATGGCTGGTTCATGTGTGTTGGTCTTCAATGAGCAGGGCCATCTGCTGTTGCAAAGACGTACAGATAGTCTGGATTGGGGAACCCTTGGCGGATCATTGGAACCGGGAGAATCTTTGGAGGAAGCTGCTGCCCGTGAATTATATGAGGAAGCTGGACTGAGAGCGGGTGCATATAAACTCATTACCGTTTTCTCAGGTCAGGACATGTATTACAAGTATCCGCATGGAGATGAAGTGTATAATGTCATGGCAGTCTATGAAGCTACTGAAATTCAGGGCGAACCAACCGTCATGGATGATGAAGGACTGGAACTGCGATATTTTGATCTGAGTATGCCAATCCCAGAGATTAATCCGTTCACGGAATATGTGCTGAAAAAAGCGGGATATATTAACTAAGTAGTAAAAGGGGATCGTATATGACACAGGATTTTTATTGTGATGAAGTGCTTAGTGGTAATACCCAAGTAAATATTGTCATGGAAAGTGACAAGGTGCTGGCTTATCATCATACCCGACCATACTACAAGCATCATATTGTTGTTATTCCAAAGATCCATATCCAATCGTTCATTTCACAGGAAGAAGAAAATAATGATGAACTATTATTGGAAATTATGCGCGTTATCAAAAAGGTTGCTGCGGACATGGTTGTCCAGACGGGTTCTTCCAAAATCGTAACTAACCTGGGCACTTACCAGGATTCGAAGCATCAACACTGGCATGTGGTAAGCGGTGAACGTATCCAATAAAATAAGTCTTAAGTAAAGTCTTCCTGCCGGATGTTCGGGGGAAGATTTTTTGACTGCAATGATTAGAATTCAGCCTATCAAGAATGTGAAAATGGTTTGAAGAAAGTAACTTAAGGTAAAATATGCTAAAATAGGTTGGTGAATTAATAATTTGGACTATTTATAAATCATGATGATCATATGAATTATGAATGAATTACGGTGATTAAAAGGAGGAAGTGTGATGAGCTTTTCATTCATTTCAACATTCGCAGTTTTATTTAACTTGGTGTTATTCGGTTTGGGTGTATATGCCTTTATTTTATTTATCAAACTTGCTAAACGCGGGATTCAGGCGTTGGACATTTATCTATATGAGAAACGAGGAGAACGGTTCTAAGCTTTAGAAATATCACTCAACAATAGAATTATCATTTTTCTCTCAGTGTTTTATTGTTGTTCTATTGATATGATTAACTTATCATTCAACTAAAGAGAGGGTAAATGACATGGATACTTTTTTAGAGCAAATCAACGAATTGCAGGAGCTTCAAAAAGATTTGGTCAGTATACATCCCTTATTCGCAGAGTATTATCCCGTTGTTGTGGAATTTGAATCTTTGTTATATATGTATGATTATTCGTCCAAGACGCAGCAATATGAATGGGTAAAAACCGTTCCGGATGACCTGAACATTCCCGATGAGTGCCTTGCAGCGTTCCCGGTGCATCACATGGGTGGGCGGATGTGCGCAGTGGTGACGGATGCGGCGTTCCAAAATTTTGAGCAGAAAATCTACCTCTTTCATGAGTTTGTCCATTGTTACGTATATGAGCAGTATACCGACATTGGTGACCGTCTTGAGATCAAACGTAAGATGGAGCAAATCAAACGTGTAACATGGGAACTAGATTATGAGTTTCCTTATGACAATGAGACGGTTGTCCAGCGGATCACTTCGTTGCTATCAGCCTTGAAGAGTAAGGATCTCTTGCAAGTGAAAGAGGCGAGAGTGGCCCTGTTCAGCTCTTTGAGTGAAGAACAAGGTGAGTACTTCAACTGGCTGGAATGGAACGAAGGTTACGCGCGCTATCTGGAGAATCGAATTCGGGAGAAATTGGGATTGGAAATCAATCATATGGGGGATTCAGCTCCGTTTAATCGTCTTGTTTTCTATGAATGCGGGTCGGAATACATAAGCCTGCTCGTTAACGAACAGCCGGATCTTCATACGGATTTGGAGCAGTTATTTGAGAGGATACAAACAGAGCGAGTGCAGGGTTGAACACCGGGTATAGTTCCCGAATTCATTACGGACGTAAAGATAAGGGCTTTCGTGGCCGATACCGCGCAGCGTTTAAAAGTGCTGCTCCAAGGATGGGACACCGAGTTGCAGCATGCGAGCATAAGTATCTAGAGCTAGATACAGATGATTGCTTAGAGAGTGAGTACTATGTGTTTAGTTGAGCCGGGAGGTATATATGCTAATGAAAAAAGCAGGGATTCTCTTAGTTCTCTTCGCAATGCTCCTTGCAGCCTGCAATCATCCAATTAAAACTATTTCTAACCCGAAAGAAGCTCTGCCTTCGCTCATTACATTAACCTGCAACCCCAACTTCTCGATTGAAGCGTGCGAGGATGTGAAATTCGAAGATCCGGTTGAGATTGGAATCGTAATCGAGGCTATAAACAAAGCGGAGCGTATAGCGGGAAGTCTTGATTATAGCGTGGAATACAAGATGAGCTTAACAGATGCAGATGGCTCCTTAACGAAGTATGATTATTCCATAGGCAAAGATCCCAAGCAGTCAGCCCTTCTAGTTAACCATGAGGATACCCACGTGGGATACAGCATACCCATTGAGGATGCAAACAAAGTAAGGAAACTGATCCAGAGTCATACGGACTGACTAGCTATTGAAACGGAGAGACGGTCATATGAGTCACCTGATTACCATTCAACCTTTAACAGCATCGGATATGAAGGGTGCCTGCCAGGTATTCGAGACATCCATTACGAATGCATTTACACAGGAAGGGCTGGGTGCCCTGCACGAAGACATACGGGATGAAATTGAACACAAGAAAGCGATGCTTCACTTAGCTTTGCATCCTGAAAACAACAAGGAATCGAGTGTCTTCTTTCTAATAGCTAAAAGGGAAGATACTGTCGTGGGCACCATTTCCTACGGACCTTGCGGCGAGGAGATTCAAGAATGCACAGACCACCAACTGAACCAAGTAGGGGAATTGGGTAGTCTCTACGTTCTGCCAGAGGTTCAGGGTCAGGGAATTGGCTCTGCTCTCATTCAGGCTTTGGCTACTGAACTTCAGAGGCGTGAGATTACGCAATTTTGCCTGGATAGTGGGTACCGGACAGCGCAGAAGAAATGGCAGCGGAAGTTTGGAGAACCCTATGCCGTGGCAAAGAACTATTGGGGTGAAGGCACGGACCATATGGTGTGGTTATGCGATGTGAAGGATTTTGCTGCAAAATAAAATGACGAAGAGATGACGACCTGTACTGAACAGGGGTCATCTCTTTTACTAAGTCAATCTTTCTGCATCGATAGAGGACTATTCTTCGTACAGTAAGAAAAAGGAGTGAAGATATGCAGTACATACAGAGTACACCCGAGCAACGTTTATCGCCGGATGCCATAACCATATGGAGAATCAGTGCGGTTATATCGAACGGAATAGGGTTGATTGTGCTTGCAGCTCTGCTGGTTCTGGATTCCATCTATGGATGGAAGGCGTGGATTGGTTGGTTGCTGTGGGGAGTGACTGCCATCTCAGTGCTGTATGCGGTGTGGGAAATTTTTATCCGGCCTTCATTGTTATACAAGCATTGGTATTATGATGCGAATGAAGAGTTCTTGCAATTGAAACACGGGGCTTTGAAAAAGGTACATCAGATCATTCCCATGGCCAAAGTACAATCCGTCACGACGAACCAAGGTCCCCTTTTGAGAAAATATGGCCTATATTCTGTATCGGTTGGCACGATGGGTTCATCTCATACGATCCCGGCGCTGCCAGAGGAAGTGGCACTTGAACTGCGTAATCAGATTGCGTCGTATGCAAGGATTAATGAGGTGGATGAATGAACGAGATGAAAAGACAACACCCGTTAGCCATGCTCTGGAGTTTGTGGAAACTGGTGAAAAATTCTTTTGCATTTATCGTTTTTTTATTTATTCTCCGTCATGGCTCGGCGTCCACGTGGATTATGTATGGCAGAATCGTCTTCTATGTGGCTATCGCGTTTAGTGTGATAAGCATTATCTGGAGTTGGTTTACACTACGTTATACCGCAGATGATAAGGCTTTTCAGATCTACAGTGGGGTGTTTAATCGCACAAGAAGAACGATACCCTATACCAAAATTCAGAACGTGAACCGGCATACGTCGCTGTTTCATCGTTTGTTCCGAGTCACATCCATTCGTTTTGAGACGGGCATCAAAGGAGACGATGCTACTTTTCAGCTGCAAGTCGTTTCGCTTTCGGAATCGGATCGGCTTGAAAAGGTCGTTGCAGGGCATATGTCGGAAGCGAATGTCGCCAGTGATGCTGTACAACCAAACGAAGAACCCGAGACAGCACCTGAACACGTAACACGGGAAGAAGATATTCAACTAACTGTAAAAGAGGGGCTTGAACGGATTGTCCATTACAAGTCCACCCGAAAAGATATATTCAAAGCTTCGTTTACCTCGCTCAGCTTTCTGGTACTTATTCCGATTCTGGGATCGCTCTATTCGTCGGTGAAAGATTTCTTTCCCGATGAAAAAGTGACGGAGAGCATCCTATTAACGTGGCTGGATACCTGGTGGATTACCGCATTGATCATCACAGGACTTATTGCTGTTTCCATTATGCTAGGTATTGTTAGAACCTTTGTGAAGTATGGTGATTTCCAAATCTCCTCTGATCGCAAACGTATCTACATTACGAAGGGCATGTTGGAACAGACCGCATTTTCGATCCTGAAAGAACGAGTTCAGGCGGTGAAAATCACGCAGTCTCCGATGAAAAGACTGCTAGGATTGGCAGAAGTGGAACTAACGACAGCAGGTGGTGTGGGAGAAACCGAACAGGAAGTTAACTCGCTCTATCCTTTTCTGCCTGTGAAGCAAGCTTACGATATGATCTCGGAGATTTTGCCATCCTATCAGGTTACGCAGGAGATGCAGAAGCTTCCACGAAAATCATTATGGCTGCGCATGCTCACACCAAGCTGGGTATGGATTATTGCAACGGGATTATTGTTTTATTTCAAACCGCCGATTCTGGGACAGGATCAGGCATGGTGGATGATTTCCGCTATTCTGTTACTGTGGATTGTCATATGCAGACTAACTGATTTTCTCCATACACGATACGTGCTGAATCAGAACTTTATCCAGTTGCGAACGGGTGCATTAACCTCAACACTATACATCTCCAAGCGGGAGAAAGTCATTGAGGTACAGATTACCCGGAGTCTGCTGCAACGCTGGTTTGGAGTTGCTTCGATTCAAACCGTGAATCGTGCCAAACCTGTTCTGCATCACACGCTAAACGATATACCGGTTGAGGCCGTAGAAGCGTTTCAGTTGTGGTATATGGAGCGGAGCCAGAACGTCCAGACCCGTTAATCTAAAGGCAAGTGCAGGAAGACTACTAAGTTAACCGTGCACTTGCCTTTAATTTGTGAGGACAGAAATAACCTGAAGAAGCGGAGCTACAAGCTTTCTGTAAAGAAAGCTGCATCGGAAGCATACACCTCGCTTTATTCTCGGATTTTCTCCTTTGAAAATAGTAATCAAAAAAAATCTGGGGATAACAGCGATCGGAAGGTTGTTCTGTCATCGGAGTGGCAGGTGTAAATATGCTTTAGTTCAATTGATATAACTTAGGAGGTGTTCCTTTGATTAAAATCGTATTTATGGACGTGGACAGTACGTTACTCAGTGAGAAGGATCGAAGTCTCTCTCCAAGTACAGAGGATTCCATTCGAAAATTGGTTCGTAGGGGCATACAGGTTGTTCTGGTCACTGGCAGACCGTACAGTTTATGCGAAGATTTCAGGAAATTCGGGATTGAAACCATGATTTCGGCTAACGGGGCATTGATCAAGAGTGGTGAAGAAGTGATACATAAATCGGTGCTTTCTGCACGAATGGTCAGAGAATTCAGTGAATTTGCCGAGCTGAACGGCAGCAGTATTTCTTATTTTACAGAGTCATTCGAGATGAATGGTTTATGTACAACGGATGTGCGTGTCACCGATGCATTGAGAGATACGCTCGGTCTGATGGAGTCCCCTTTGAAAATCAGTTCTTTGGAACAGGAAGTGTATTGCATTTGTTTATATGCCGATCAAGCCGAAGCGGAGAAATTCCATTCCAGATTTCCAGCATTAAAATTCGTGAGGTTTCATCCTTACGTGTCTAACGTACTGGAAGAGAACGAAGTATCCAAATCGATAGCGGCAGGAAAAGTGCTCGCCCACCTGAATATATCGAAAGAGGAAGCAATGGCCTTTGGCGATGGTGAAAATGATATTGATTTGCTAGAGTATGTGGGTCTTGGCATTGCGATGGGAAACGGAGGAGAGCGCGTCAAACAAAGTGCCGACTATGTCACACTGCGAGCAAGTGAGGATGGCATCACACATGCGTTGAGGAAGTTTAAAATCATAGAATAAGCAAATTTTGGAGCAATAAGGATATCCTAATTATGGGTTTTCATGTAGAATGATGGAGGATGAATTAAGCCCTAAAGCATAGGGTGTGATCGAAGGGTGACTTATGAAAAAGGTTGTCATTGTAATCTTGTCTTTTGTCGTACTTATTGGTGTATCTTCTTCAGCTTATGCCCATCCAGGTAGACTGGACAAAAATGGTGGACATAATTGTTCCGCGAAATCCAAACAAAAGGGCTTGTGCACAGGCTACCATTATCACAAAAAGAAGAAATGAAAATGAGTTTTACAAGGTAAACCCAGCCCTGGTCTGATCTATGGTTGGGTTTGCATGTTTATAATTCATGGTAGTCGCAGCTAACAGAATACAATAAACATTACGTTAGAGGTGAGTAGATATTATGGCGTTTATTGGGATCATTTGTGTAATTATTATGACGGTCACACTCATCAGCATAGATATTAATACGAAACGGTTAATTCGAGAGCAGGCCGAAACCAATCGGAAACTGGAGCAACTATTGAGGAAATAACGTTTTACAGACCAGACAGGAGGAGCATGACGATGGATCATATTAAAGCGATTATTTTTGATCTAGACAATACGATTCTCAACAGAACAAGTACCTTTGAAGGCTTCGGCCAGAGCTTGATCAACACTTATTTTGCCCATCTTGAAACTACGGATGATATTCTTAAACGAATTGTTGAGCTGGATGAGGACGGTTACAAGGACAAGGATGTGTTGTTCAACGAGCTGCTGCATGAATTACCATGGGCTGAGAATCCGCCTCACGCGGAGCTGATGGAGTTCTATGGCAGAGAGTATGTGAAAAGTGCTGTTCTGATGCAGCAGGCGAGAGAAGTGGTTCAGCATCTAAGAGAAAAATATAAAACAGGTTTAATTACCAATGGTAAAACCGAGATTCAGTACGGAAAAATTGATCAACTCGGCATCCGGGATGATTTTGATCATATTATCGTTTCGGAAGAGGCTGGGGTCAAAAAGCCCGATCCTCGTATTTTCAAATTGGCATTGGATCATTTCAACCTCTCTCCCGAGCAGTGTATCTACATTGGGGACCATCCTGTCAATGATGTTGAAGGAGCGGCAAAAGTAGGTATGAGCACGATCTGGATGAAGGTCAATCAGCCTTGGCAGGACAGTATTACAACCAAACCATTGCATGCTATTGAGCATCTTGGTGAATTAAAAGGCCTACTCTAGAAAAGATCGTCAGATTAGATTCAAACCACACAATATTACATAACAGAACAGTGAGGTAGGTGCACATGGAGATCAGACAAATGGCTACGGCATTTTTGAGTAATGGCAACGACATGTTGATGATGAAGAAGGCAGGCAGCAGGCTGTTCGATTTTGAGTTCTGGGGTGGTATTGGCGGGCATTTGGAGCACGGCGAGCTTAATACACCAATGACCGCCAGTTACCGGGAGATTGAAGAAGAGACGGGGTTCAAGCAAGCGGAAATTGAAAATTTCCGTCTTCGATATGTTTTGATGCAGTATAGCGACGGTGAAGTTCGGCAGCAGTTTGTATATTTTGGTGAGACGACGCATCGGGCCTTTATTCCATCAGATGAAGGGGATTTATTTTGGGTTCCTTTGGATGAGCTGCTGGATTTACATACATCCATTCTGATTAAAGCTGCGATCCGGCACTATTTGCAGAATCAGGAGACCGACGAGATATGGATCGGTAATGTCCTAAATGGGGAAGGGGCAGCGGCTAGACCGAGGGTAGAATGGAGTATTATGCAAGACACGATATCCTTTCAACCCGTTGTGTAATGTTAGACGTCTTGACCGGGAAAGGGACCTATCTCTGATCGAAAAAGCTATAACGTTTAAACGTCTGTAGGCGACTGTTATAAAGAGCGAGGATATTAACCATCCCCGCTCTTTTTTAATACCTCGTATTGAATATAAATTCTCTCTTTAAAAGCATGATGGATATTGATATCCAAACTTCAACAGGCGGGTCTTGGAGCAGCAGTGATCATCAGTTATTCAATTCGGTTAATTAATGAAAATCAAGCTGTGATGATTCGATCTTTCGTACGTCTTCTCCGATTCTCAATGGCTTCCTCATAATCTCCGACCAACCTGTCAAAAATATGATCCCACGATCGCTGCTCAGCAAGTTTTCGGCCTTCAATGCCCATATTCCTCAGTTGATCCAGATGATCTCCCCAGAGGCATATCTCTCGAATCAATGCATCCGCATTACCCGGCTCGAACAAAACACCACTTCGATGATGTGTGACCAAGTCTTTTACACCGCCACCATTCGCAGCGAGCACCGGCAATCCAGAAGCCATCGCTTCCAGAACCACATTGCCAAATGTTTCTGTTGAGGAAGGAAACACAAAGAGATCTGCCGAAGCATACATAGCAGCAAGCTCTTCCCCATGCAGATACCCCGTAAAGGTGACATTGGGTGGGGATTGCATACGCATTTTGGGAAGTAATGGCCCATCGCCTACAATGATCCAGTGTACACGGGATTGCATAGGTCCTGGCAACTGCTGCATGGCAAGGGTGAGGGTAGCGATATCTTTTTCCGGGGCAATACGTCCAACGTAGAGTAAAATTAGAGGAGCCGTTATGTTGTAGCGAGTACGGATATCGGTGCTTCGTTTATCAGGAGAATACAGGCTGCAATCGATTCCTCGGGACCATAACTTCAGACGTTGAATACCTTTTAATTGCAATGCGTGTAAGGTCTCCTGAGACGGTGTTAGTGTTGCATCACAGGCCCGGTGGAACCATTGGATGTACTTCCAGTAAAGGGGAATGACGCTTTTCAACCTGTAGTATTCGAGGTACCGATCGAAGTGAGTGTGGTAGGAGATAACATGTGGAAGCTGATGCTTGAGCGCATACCTGAGACCGAAAAGACCCATATTGAATGGAGTGGCGATATGCAGCAGATCTGGTTGAAAGGACTGTAGCTCCCGATGAATCGCTGCTCGATTAGGTAAGGCAATACGACATTCCGGATAGAGGAAAAAGGGGATGTTAGTCACCGAACGGACCGGAGCGGCATCGTTGCCTTCAATAACAGACTGCGGTGTGAATAGCAGATGCTCAATGCCTTTGCGGTTCAAGTGATTACTCAAGCGGTGCAGCGTACCGGCAACACCATTGGTTTCCGGAACATAGGTGTCGGTGAACAAGGCCAGGCGCATCTTAACCCCTCCCAAGACTCTTGATGACAAGATCATAACAGCGGATCATGTTCCAAAGGTCAAGTGCAGGTTAACTTTATCCATATTCCGTGTAAAGTGTGCGTGGAAGTGAATAGATGCAAACTTTCATCAGATAAACTTATATAATATATTCTGCTATGATGTATAGGCGTCAAAAAAATTTGGGGATAACAGTGATCGGAAGGTTGTTCTGTCAACGGAGTGATCGTGTAAATATTCATTAGTTGAACTTATAGATAGAGAGATACAGGAGGCAGAGAGATGAACAAATTACAGGAAGAATTGCAGCAATTATTACCCTTGGATCAGTTTGACAGCATGTCGGGTGAGGAAGTGGTGGGGAGTGTTGCCATGGATCTGTATCGCGCGGAATTTGCGACCATTCGGGAGTGTGGACCTGAACTTCCACAGGTATTGCGAGATACCATCCTGATCATAGATCTGGATACAGAGCTATCCATGAGTGGAATGACTGGTTTTCTTGAAAATGCGAGTGGGCAGTTTCTGGGTGAAACGATGGAAGCAATGCAGCGCATAGGCAATGATGCAGATGCAGAGATTCTGAAGAACATCCAGCATATGTTATTCGAAAGTGGTGTAACACCTGAGCAATTAAGAGAGAATGTGAATGCACTCTCTGAACAGGATGTAACGACGACCCTGAATACGCATGGACAACAGATCCATGAAGTTTTGCAACGGGTGGAGCTGGAAGCGGGTAATTTAAGCATGCAATCGGATAATGAAGAGGTGTTTGAACTCCTTTATCAATATGTGGATACGAACAAAGATCGACTGAAACAGGAGTTGCAGCACCTCTTGTCTAATTGAATCTGACACGCAGGAGAGCGTCACTATGATTGTGACGATTAATGGGGCATTTGGCCCGGGTAAAACCTCTGCTGCAACCAAGCTGCAGCCGCTAATTCCGAACAGCATGATCTACGATCCTGAAGAGATTGGTTACATGAGCAGTTCAGTTACATCCATCGGGGTCTGAAAGAGCTCGACGCTGACCTTTTTCATTTTACCCTGATGACATCCATGGAAACATTACATGAGAGATTGTTGAAGCGCGGGGATAAGCCCGATGGATGGACTTTTAAACAAGCGGTTAAGTGTGTCGAAGCATTCCATGGAGCACGCTTTGAAGAGTACATTCAGACAGATGGCCAAACAACAGATGATGTAGTGAATGTTATAACTTCCAAAGTATTATCAAACCGTAATTGAGGAGGCAAAATCATGAGGATCAACAAACGATTAAGTGTGGAATCCCTGTTGGTAACTTTGCTATTCACACTGGGTTTTATGGCTTGGAATGTCGTTCAAGGAATGTTAATGACGCTGAATCATACACCTGAAATGAATAACGATTCATCCGTCACATTGTTGCAGTCCAAAGTTGCTTTGGCTCCATTGCCCGCTGGGACACGACTTCCATTCTCATCGCTGCTGTTGGATTTCTCTTGCTTGCTGCTGCATATTATGGACTTCGATCGGGGATACAGCGCTGGACAAAGCGTTCCTGAGGTTGGACTTGTTTATTAATAAAAGAAAAACATAGCCAAAAAACAGTTCTACACCAATGAAAGTTGGTAGGAGAACTGTTTTTTTGGCTATTTTTAATAGATTATAAATGCTTGGAAATGACTTCTTCCAGACCTTGGGCAACTGACTGCGCACCCCGTGCAAGGTGTCTCTCGTAGAGATGCAGTCGGACAAAGCTCTCATCCGTCCCCATCGCCTCCGAGAAAATGCCACCAAGTCCACGTGCGCGGCGGTCGATCTGAAGCAACAGTTCCAGTGAATCTCCCATCGGGTAGAATAGTACTTCCAGCTCATCCAAATAACCACGGAATTTGCTCGTTGGCACGAATTCAAATTCCTGTACAAATGGAAGATTACCACCAAGCTTTGGAGCATAGTCGTTGGTCACTTCACGCAGCTTGAAACCGAGGAGATCAATCGCATCAAGCACAGTGTTCATATCTTTTGTAGGAACGACATGGAGTCTGTCCCGGTCTGAGGGGTCCATGGCGCTTGATATATCGAGGCCAGTTTCAACCCACACCTCTGCACGATGCAGTGTAATTGGAAGATTTTCTGGTAGATCAAATGAGAAGGATTTCTCCAGTTTGGCGCCAGCCTGTAATATAAAACCTTCGGTAAGCAAGTATTTGGCTACAACGGCAGTTTCATTTACTTTTCGATCATTGTACTCCCGTATGTAATGGGTTTTGATCGTAAGGTAGATTCGGTCTACATTCTGTTCCACGTCTCCACCCTCGATGTACACGATCCCAGAGATGACGCCTCCAGGCGTAACCTGAGGTGTATGTAATTCTGTATTTACTTTGGCTGCTCCAACACCTACACTGGCTAACATTTTCTTAAAAAAAGACATTCATTTAACCTCCACATCTTATTGGTTTATCCAAGTTGAAAAATACGACTTCGAGCTTAATACGGCGCCTACGAGAGAAGCGTTTCAAATTTTAACAAGCACAAGATGTGAATAGATTGAACTTTTTTAGTGAGAAAAAAGTTAACTTATGTACAGGGAAATCGACTTGCCTGTGTCGAATGTTGTTTAATATGGGATTTTCTTCTGGGGGGATATCTATTGGGCATGGAATGGTATGACATGATCGCACGGCGTAACGGAGGATACACGGGTAGGTCTGTATTTACCTGGGAGGGCAATTCAGCAGAAGATGTATTTGAAGCGCGTTTGATGCAGTTGCTGCCTCAGCATAAATCCGTGCTCGATGCGGGTTGTGGTCATGGTGAATTCACATTAAAAATGTCGGCCTATACCGATCATATTACGGGTTTTGACAACTCGAAGGAGCTGCTGCGTATCGCTCAAGCTGGGCTTGAGGCCAGTGACGTTGGAAATATTGAATTTGTCTACGCTACAACCAAAACAGAATTGCCTTTCGAAGACGAACAGTTCGACCTGATCTATGACCGCAGAGGACCTACGTCCATTATTGAACATGGGCGATTGCTGCGAAAGGGTGGCGTGATCTTTGGCATTCATACCGATGTAAGCAAGGTACAAGAAAGGCTGCACATGAATCAGTATGAAAACATTGAGATTGAGGAATTCAACGAGGCTTTAATGGTTTTCCCTGATGAAAAAGAGTTCGCTATCTTTCTTTCCGATATCCCTGGCAACCCGGATTACACACGGCTTGAGTACCATGAACAGCTTCAAGTTAAGCTGAAGGAAAATCTGATTGATGGGAGACTTGCTGTGCGTGAGCACAAATATATCTGGAAGGCCGTAAGGCGTTAAAGGAAGATTATAGAGTTTGAATGCTACCTTCGTATTTCAGATCAGGAGGTGTAATGGTTTGGATAGAGAAACTTTAGAACGAAATCTAGGGCCGGACAACGTGATTACCACCTTCGAGCAGATGGCTAATGGGGAACGGAAATACAAAATGGTTTCAGAGGATGGCAGTTATTATTGTAGAACGGTAGCTTCATCTCAGGGAGCATGGCAAAATAGCCATTTTCATAACCATATAACCGAATTCTATGTTGTGCAGTCCGGTTGGATCGCTTATGCAAAATTTACGAATGATCAAATGCTTGAAATCAGAGTTATGTGCGAAGGAGATCACATCATTGTGGAACCGGGAGTACACCATAATTTATATATGTCAGCCAATAGCGTTATCCATACGATTAAATATGGTTTGAATACACATAGTGATTGGTCTGCTTCTCCGGAACTGGACAGCATTACACATATACTAATGGAGAGCGAGTTACTTCAGACTTACGGTTAATCAGCTTGGGGGTTAAATACATGCGTAGAAGTACGATATTTTGGATAACGGGTATTGCAATTATTATTGTAGCAGCTTTCATTGTATATAATAATTTGGCTCCAAGCGTTACAGCGCAGGATGTTAACATGAAGGGCACGATTCGGCAGACAGCTGCGGATGAATACGAGGTGCAATTAACCATTATACGCACAAAAGAAGACAAGGGTCAGCACACCGTCTATCCCCTTGTACCTGGCTGGGGTTCAATATCTTTTGATGACAAAAAGGACAACCGATTTATTCGACCTACCTCCGTCGGCAGCACAGGTGCAATGGAAGAAATTTTTCGTCAAGCGTTACAGGGGCAGTCATCAACAGCGATAACTGAATTTGCAGGGTTCTCCATACCTGATGCGGTGGGCACGTACAAGATGCGTTTTACTATTCATCCTTTGGGTGAGGAGGCAGAACTGATTCGGCAACCGATGATCTATTATGTTCATCAGGAAAAATTATTGGGGAAGGACCAAGCTGGGTCTCAGGAGAGCCTCTGGAGATCATTAAGGAGTATTTGGAATGAAGCTAATCTATCAATGGAATGAGATTACGGTGCGTTTACTGGATGAAAAGGATGAACAGCTCCTTGTTCAATGGTTGTCTGACCCAGTAGTACTTCAATATTATGAAGGCCGTGATCAGCCGCATGATCTGAATTTGGTCAGAGAGCACTTTTATAGTCAAGAGGATACGGCACATCGTTGTATGGTTGAACACGAAGGTAAACCGATCGGCTATATCCAGTTCTATGAACTGGAGGAGGAAGAACGGAATGAGTATGGTTATGGTGACATAGATGAAATCATCTATGGAACAGATCAGTTTATTGGAGAGGTGGATTACTGGAACCGTGGTATTGGCACACAACTAGTACAATCCATGTTGGCTTATCTGGTCAACGAGAGGCAGGCCAGGAAAGTGGTCATGGACCCGCAAACGTGGAACGATCGTGCCATAGCTTGTTACGAGAAGTGTGGTTTCAGGAAGGTCAGACTTCTACCAGAACATGAGCTGCACGAAGGACAGATGAGAGACTGCTGGCTGATGGAGTATGCCCCATAGGAGGGCAATGTGTATATATAAACCATTTAAACAAGGAGGAATGATCGATGGATTTGAGATACCCGATTGGATCATTTGAACATACAGGCGAGGTCACACCAGAGCAGCGGAAGCAGTGGATTCAGGATATTGCGGAGTTGCCGGAGCGTGCCCGTGAAGCGGTTAAAGGACTGAGTGAAGACCAATTGAGGTTACCCTACCGGGAAGGTGGCTGGATGCTCAAACAGGTCATACACCATATGGCAGATAGCCATATGAATAGCATGGTTCGTTTCAAGCTGGCACTGACGGAGGATAACCCTACGATAAGACCATATTACGAGGAACGATGGGCTGAACTGAGTGATTCGCGGGAGCTGGACGTCGAGTTTTCCCTGCAAATCCTGGATGCGCTGCATCGTCGTTGGGTAGCGCTGTTAAACACATTATCAGATGTAGACTATGCCAAAACCTTTTATCATCCCGCATCCAAAGAAACGACCAGACTGGACTACAATTTGGGCGTATATGCATGGCATGGCAGACACCACGTTGCCCATATTACCTCGCTTAGAAGCAGGTTGGAAATCTAGGGGTGAAATATGTGAGGTGTAATTACTGATGATAGGGCAACAGTGGCTGGAACTAAGTGAATTTCATGAATTGGAACAAGAGATTCAGTTTGTCATCATGGTTACTCAGTTTCAGGAGAAATACGTCATTATTCATAACCTTAAACGCCAAGGCTGGGAATTCCCAGGAGGTAATCGTGAAGCTGGCGAGTCTGTTCTTACAGCTGCTGGAAGAGAACTGTATGAAGAGACAGGGGCAATGAAGTTCATGCTTGAACCCTTCGGAATCTATGAAATGAACGGAAAATTCGGCTTGGTCTATTATGCGAATATTATGGAATTCCGTGCTGTATCGATGGAATCTAATTCGGAAATTGATGCGATAAAAATGGTGGATACATTGCCAGAGGGTATGAGTTTTGGAGACATGTTTTATACTTTTTTGCAGCAGTGGAGGATGTATTCTGCCAAAGGGACACACGAACACTTCGTGGATCTGACTTTTTGTGAAAATAACATTTAAATATCTAATAATATTAAGGAGATTACATCGATGAATATACATATCAGACTTTTGGATGAGAGCGATCCGGTCGTAATTTCGCAGGCTTTTCAGGAACAGGGTTGGGCGAAATCGGCAGAGCAGTATATTCAATATCTTGCAGAACAGCAGAATGGTGAGCGGGTGACTCTGGTAGCGGAGCTTGCTGGTGCTTTTGCCGGTTACGTAAATGTATTGTGGAATTCATATTACCCGTCGTTCAAGGAACAGGGTATTCCGGAAATTAATGATTTCAATGTACTGATTAAGTATCAGCGTCAGGGAATTGGATCACGTTTGATGGACCGGGCAGAAGAAGTTATTCAGGAGAGAACCGATACTGCGGGGATTGGTGTCGGGGTGTTTTCCGATTATGGCAAAGCTCAAATTCTGTATGCCCGTCGTGGATATATACCGGATGGTCTTGGTATTCACAAGCATGATCGTTATCTAAAGAGGGGCGATGAAACGATTATCGATGACGATGTGGTGCTGTATCTAACGAAGAAGTTAAGCTGATCGAATCCTGAACAAAAAGGATTAAAACGATGTTGAGAAGACAGGGAGGTACTTTCTTCTAAACGTCGTTTTTTACATGTAAATAGACCATTTTTGGCTCGGAATCATACAAGAAAAATAGAGTTGGATTGGTTGGAAATGTTATAATAGAGGGTAGTTGATTTAGCGTAGAAACCGTGATAAATCGGGTGATTTAAAGGGAAAGAGATCGATTCATAAGAGGGAATGTACAGGATATTTTGTATGAATTCGAGGAGGAATGTGGCTATGGAGAAGACGATTAAAAATGTCCAGGATCTATATGACATGCTTGACGCAGAATTCAGATCAGCGAAGCAATTTTGGGAACCGTTCTATGAAGATCGGGACCGACCGATTCCCTTTTTTCCAAACAAGCCGGATGAAAATCTGGTAGCACATGTGAACTCAGGGATATTACCTGGGCGTAAAGCATTGGAGCTAGGTTGTGGCCCGGGAAGAAATGCAATATATCTAACACGTCAGGGTTATAAGGTAGATGCTTATGATCTCTCGGAGGCAGCCATTGCCTGGGCCAAGGAAAGAGCAGCGGAAGAAAAGCTTGAGGTGAATTTCGAATGCAAATCAGCATTTGAACTCACGCCACAGGAAGAGTACGATCTGGTCTATGATTCGGGATGTCTTCACCACCTGCTGCCACATCAGCGAATTCCCTACATACAGATGATTCAGAAAGCACTTAAACCTGGAGGGTATTTTGGAATGACCTGCTTTGCTCCAGGATTTGGCGGTCAGGGTGGACCGGAGAGCGTTATGGACGATTGGGAGGTATACCGTGAGAAGTCGATGAAAGGTGGTCTGGCTTTTACGGAGGAAAAGCTTCGCTATTTGCTTGAAGATCCATTTGAATGCGTGGAGTTGCGACCGATGAAGGAGATGGATCAGGATGAAGATTGTTTTGGCTTGCCCATTCTATGGGTGACGTTGTGGAGAAAACCAATCCATACATAATAAGATGTTTCTAACCAAAATGCGTAACAGAAAGGGTGTTAAAGTACATGGGAAACAGGCACTTTATCATTACAGGTACGTCCAAGGGGATCGGTAAGCAACTCGCAGAATTGTTAGTGGAAAAAGGAGATTACGTCTACGGCATTGCACGCGGAACAGCTGACATGAAGGAAGCGACTGATCGTTATAAGCATTTTCAGTACGATCTTGGTGACCTTAGTGGTATCGAAGAGCTTGTCTCACACATTTTGAAACAGATATCTTTGCAAGAAGTTGAATTCATTGGGCTCATAAACAATGCAGCGATGCTGGAACCGTTGAAATCGATAGATCGGTGCAGTGCAGAGGAGATCAGTCTTAATCTGAACATCAGTTTGGCAGCGCCTATGATTCTGACTTCATCTTTTATACAACATACCAACCACCTGACCACACGCAGAAAAATAGTCAATGTATCGTCCGGGTCAGGCAGTTATCCGGCACCTTCAATGGCATCTTACTGTGCCTCCAAAGCTGGAATAAACATGTTCACCCAGTGCGTAGCGATGGAACAATCCGGGCAACCCAATCCCGTTGAAGTGATTGCATTCGATCCAGGGATGGTAGATACTGAGCTACAGGCTGTGGCAAGAGGCAAAAGTGCAGAGGAATTTGCACTGTCTGAGGTATTCGGTCAGGTCTATGAAGCAGGCCAATTAAGATCGCCACAAGATGTCGCCAAGCAATTAATTGAACGGATGGAAGAAATCAGTGATCCAAGCAAGGTCCTCCATACTATGGAGGGATAACAGGATTAACAGTTATAAACGTTTAGATTCATCTAAATTGGTAAGAGATTATGGATTTACTTTGCCTCGAAATTTGTATTGTTCTATTAATAGCGGCAGGAGTGGAAGAGACGGAATCGATTCTGAAGAAGCGGTAGCGTTCGCCTTTGTCTCCTAATTTCTAAATTTAATAAAGGAAATTTGGGGGCAACAGCGATCGGAAGAACGATCCGTATCTGGAACGGTCCCCCGTAGATTGTCAAACAATATGCTTCGGGCAATGCCCAAGAAGAACAGAAACGTGGTGAAGGTATATGTTTAAAATTATGCTCATTGAAGACGATGAATCGTTATTCAGTGAAATCAAAGAACGGTTATCCCAGTGGTCATATGACGTGTATGGCGTGCAGGATTTTGGCAAAGTGATGCAGGAATACAGTGCTATTCAGCCACAGCTGGTCATTATTGATATTCAGCTTCCCCAGTATGACGGCTTTCATTGGTGTCGCATGATCCGAGCCCATTCCAATGTGCCGATTATCTTTCTGTCCTCACGGGATCATCCTACGGATATGGTCATGTCGATGCATCTGGGCGCAGATGATTTTATCCAGAAGCCCTTCCATTTCGATGTGCTGATAGCCAAGATCCAGGCGATCCTGCGTAGGGTATATAACTACAATACAGAGCGGATTGAGCTGCGCACATGGCGTGGGGCTACCATTGAATATGTGAAAAATACGCTTACCCATGACAATGAGTCAGTCCTTTTGACCAAAAATGAAATGTTCATTCTCAAAGTGCTGGTTGAGCACAAAAATCAGATTGTGACCCGGGAAGACCTGATTCGCAGTCTCTGGGATCATGAACATTTTGTGAGTGATAACACGCTGACAGTCAACGTCAATCGTCTTCGCAAAAAGCTGGAGCCGCTAAATCTGGATGGCTATATTGAAACCAAGGTGGGGCAGGGCTATATGGCAACGGAAGAGGCGGAAACATGATTGGAAAATACATACGGGAAAAGCTGAGCTGGCTAGTGTTGCTTATAAGCATACAGCTCATCTTTTTATTTGTAGCCTATATCGACAAGTCCATTCCATTCCAATCTGTAGCGTACATCGTCGTGCTGAATGTAGTGGTATGCATTGTGTTTATCTGGGCGAGATATCCAATAGAGACCCGTTTCTACAAAAGATTAACTGCCTGGGATCATACCTATGATCCAGGGGATTTGGATATCGCTGAAAGCCCTTATGAACGGATTGTGCACGATGCCGTGACTTCCCAGACCGAACGTTATCGGAAGGAGTCATCAGCTCATTTTATTTTGCTGGAGCAGGAGAAGGATGAGATGTTAGCCTGGATTCACGAGGTGAAGACGCCACTAACCGCGCTGCAATTGATGATCGAGCGAATGCCGGATGACAAGCTGCAAGGACAGATGACGTATGAATGGCTGCGAATTCACCAACTGCTCGATCAGCAGCTTCACCAGAAGCGTATTCCATTTATGCATAATGATTTGTTTGTGGAAGAAACAGAGCTTGAACCGATTTTGAATGGCGAGATTAGAGCTTTGAAGTCATGGTGTATATCCAAACGGATTGGCTTCGACGTGTCATTAGATGTGACCAAGGTGCTGACCGACAGCAAATGGTTAGGTTTTATCATACGGCAGCTGCTTAGCAATGCGGTGAAATACAGTCATTCCTCTGACATTGTCATTGAAAGCAAGGAACAGGATGGGCATATTATATTGACCATTCAGGATTATGGACGAGGGATCGAAGCGCAGGATTTACCACGTATCTTTGATAAAGGCTTCACTTCAACCCAAGGCAGGCTGGAAGGAAACGCAACGGGGATGGGTTTGTATTTGACTCGACAGGTGGCACAAACACTTCGTATAGACATTCAGGTACAGTCTGCTCCCGGAGAGGGCACCAGCGTCAAGCTAACCTTCCCGCGAAAGAATGACATGATCCACCTTGCAGGCGTGTGACAACATTGTCACATGCTTTTTGGTTTTGTTCGGTGAATCGCACGATAAATTGGAGTATCCCGCCTATGATGGAGATATACCAAAGAGGAGTGAGTGGGATATGTGGATACTGGAAGCCAAAAAAATTCATAAAGTCTATGGCAACAAATTAAATAAACAGGAAGTCCTCAAGGGGATTGATCTCGGGGTAAGTAAAGGCGAATTTGTTGGGATTATGGGGCCCTCGGGTTCGGGGAAAACGACACTGCTGAATGTTCTTTCTTCGATCGATCGGGTAAGTCAGGGCACAATTGAAATCGAAGGCCAGGAGTTTACCGGCATGAAGGAGAAACGGCTGGCTGAGTTCCGCAAAGACTATCTCGGTTTTATTTTTCAGGAATATAATTTGCTGGATACCCTCACGGTGAAGGAAAATGTATTGCTGCCGCTCTCGATTACGAGTATTCCGAAGCATGAGGCACACCTGAAGTTCGAACAAATCGCCCGTGAGCTGGGCATATATGAGCTGAAAGACAAATATCCATCCGAAATCTCGGGTGGACAGAAACAGCGAACTTCAGCCGCCCGTGCGTTTGTGCATGATCCGAGCATTATTTTCGCTGACGAGCCGACGGGTGCACTCGATTCCAAATCGGCTTCGGACCTGCTTGGCAAAATGAGTGATATGAACAGGAAGCATCAGGCTACGATTATTATGGTTACACATGATCCGTTTGCCGCAAGTTATTGCAGCAGGGTGATTTTCATCCGGGACGGTCAGATCTACACCCAATTAAATAAAGGAGACGAGTCCCGACAAACTTTCTTCAACGATATTATCAAAACTCAGGGCGTGTTGGGTGGTGTGCAGCCATGAGCCTGAATTACATCATCTTTCGCAATCTAAGGAAAAATCTGAAAAATTATTATCTTTACGTCTTTGCCCTGATCTTTAGTGTGGCGCTGTATTTTTCCTTTGTGACACTACAATATGATCCCTCCATGGATGAGGTTGCTGAATCAACGAAAGGAGCGGCTGCGATCGGCGCATCCTCCGTGTTACTGATTGTCATTGTGGGCATTTTTCTGCTCTATGCCAATACGATCTTTATCAAGCGGCGCAGTAAGGAGATCGGTTTGTTTCAGCTAATCGGACTGACGAAGGGAAGAATATTTGGCATCTTGAGTGCGGAAAATTGCATTCTCTACTTTGGTTCTATGGTAATCGGTATTCTAATCGGGTTTCTGGGTTCCAAGCTGATATTGATGATTTTGTTCAAAATTATTGGCGTTGATGTGATCACGAAGCTATACTTCTCACCGATGGCGCTAGTACAAACGCTGATTGTCTTTGCCGTCATGTATCTGCTTATCATGTTGATGAATTACACATTTATCCGAGCCCAGAGTATTCTATCACTCTTTCGGGTGTCTTCTACAACAGAGCAGCAGGTAAAGAAGTTATCTGTTGGGCAGATTCTGATGGGTATCTTGGGTATTGCTCTGATCGTGTTCGGTTACATCCTGTCTGCACGGCTGTTCAATGGTGAGGCGTTGGATATGCAGCAGTTAATGTACACGATGATTCTGATTCTGTTCTCGGTCATTCTGGGGACATATCTGTTCTACAAAGGTTCGGTCAGTTTTCTGTTTAATCTGATTCGCAAAAGCAAAAAAGGCTACCTCTCCATTAACGAGGTATTGTCGTTATCCTCCATCATGTTTCGCATGAAGTCGAATGCCTTGCTGCTGACCATTATTACTACCGTATCGGCACTCGCCATAGGCATGTTGTCGCTCAGTTATATTTCCTATTATTCGGCAGAGGCGCAAGCCAAGGAAAGCTTGCCAGATGATTTTTCATTTGCCCAGGTTGATGTGAAAAATCGTTTTGTAGCCGAGTTGGATCACAAACAGATTCCATATGAAGAGAAACACAGACAACCTTTGTATATTGAAATTGATGCAACCAAGGTGATGAATGATTCCCTGTCGGAAGATCGATTGTTCAGTAGTGTGTTAAGTGACAGCATGGTAGATAACATCGACCTGCAACCAGGTGAAGTGGTTTTCATGGGGTATGGCAATGTAATCCAACAGTTAATTTCAATTCAGGAGAAAGGCCCCATTGTTCTGCACGGGTTGAAGCAAGCCATTGACCAGCAATTAATCGGAACCACGAAACAGGGCGTGCTTCCCGTATACTATACCCAGGGTACACCCGTGGCGGTTGTGGATGAATCGGTTTATGCGGAGCTTGAGCAGGATCTTGATCCGAAACTTCAAAAAGGGGGAGCGACCGATTATTACGGTGTGCACATTACAGATTCCGGGCAAGAAGAGAATGCGTATGCCATTTTTGCAGATCTGAAATTGGAAGCTCCAAGCTTCTCCCAGATTGAATTCAGAAATAATCAACGAACCAGTATGGGCCTAATCATGTTCATTGTTGGTTTCCTGGGACTGACTTTCTTGATTACATCCGGGTGTATCCTCTATTTCAAACAAATGAATGAGAGCGAAGAAGAGAAATCAAACTATACCATTCTGCGCAAACTTGGATTTACGCAAGGCAATTTGTTACGCGGAATTCAGTACAAGCAGTTGTTTAATTTCGGCATTCCACTTGTTGTGGGACTAAGCCATAGTTATTTTGCCGTGAAATCAGGCTGGTTCTTCTTTGGCACCGAACTTGCCACACCTACTGTAATCGTCATGATTGTGTATACGTTGTTGTATTCCATCTTCGGCCTGTTGTCCATATGGTATTACAAACGAGTGATAAAGGAATCATTGTAGATCAGAGGATGAGCTACAGAGGAATACATTAAAGAATTCCGAAGAAGGGGTAACTGTATGAGCAGTCTGCCCTTTCTTTTTTTGTGAAAAAAAGGAGGATGGCTCAATGGTGGAGAAATCACAACATACTGGAGTGAAGTAGAGGGAGGTTTTCCATGAACCTGGCTAACAAAATTACCCTGGCGAGAATGGCATTGATTCCTTTGTTTATGTTGTGCTTCATCCCGTTGCCGTCATGGATACAGGAGTCGAGTGAACTTATTCGTTTTCTGGATCAGCATGGTCTGGTGATTGGCGTTATTATTTTTGCACTGGCTGCGGGTACCGATAAATTGGATGGGTATGTGGCGCGAAAATATAATCAGATCACCAATCTGGGGAAATTGCTTGATCCACTGGCAGATAAACTATTGATTTCGGTTGCGCTGATTATGATGGTTCAGGAGAATCTGATCGGTTCATGGATTGCTGTAATCATTATTGGACGTGAAATTGTCATTACGGCGCTGCGCATGATTGCGAGTGAACAGGGGATCGCACTTGCGGCCGACCGGTATGGCAAGCTCAAAATGGTGCTGCAGGTCGCAGCCATCATTGCTGTGTTATTGAATAATGTTCCGTTCAGTTTGTTGACAGATGTGCGAGTTGATGGGATTTTATTGTGGCTGGCGGTAGGAGTTACGCTGTTATCGGGATTGAACTATATTGTAGTGAACTATAGGTTGCTTAGGTTGGGTAGGTAGGGGGCTTGTCATGAAAGCTAGAGTGTATCTGGCTAAATCGGGATCTATGATTGAAGAAGAGAGTGGAATGGATAACTGGCTGGTTGCTGTAAAACAAAGACCTGAAGTTCAATACGCGGATGTGAATGATCGAATACAGGTAGAACGGTTGATAATGAGTAGAAAATTTGGACTGGACTCTCTTCAGATGGCCATTCATGTATTCGATGAGGGCGGACAACCACTGATTGGATATGAGGTTCCAAGTGGCTTGAATATATGGCTGGACTACTTGCGAGCTATTCGCAAGTTGATGGAGCGGGGTAAAGCCTGTGTAAGTTATGGAATCGATCCTTACTTACTAGAAATGGAGCAGCTGGCAAAGGGCAGATTAAGGTTTGCTATTCGTTTGGAGTTGGATCCTCAGAAAATACTCACGCAGTTCATTACATCTGAATAAGAGTTTTTGTTGGAGCTTTTGAGAGCGATTGAATTCTTATGGAGCAAGATGCTGCAAGAGCATCATACACTTGGCAGACCCAACATATCCATACCGAAAAACGGCGGGGAAGACATTTTTATAGAGATCGATTCTTTGCGCAAATGGTTGCTTCAATTATCGGAATAGGCATATTAAAAAAATAAAGGCAGACTCTGCGTGAAAGTCGCAGGGTTTCTTTGTCGTTACAATAGAACCCAAAAAAATATAGGGCCTCAGCAGTGTTCCGAGTATACTTGTAGTAGCTGAAACATCATGAAACAAATCGGAAAACGGGCACCATGGTGCTGATTCAGGAGGATCTCATGCAACAGGAACATACCGCTGGTCTCCACAGGGACTGGCTTCAATTTATGATTTTAACAACCAAACTGGAACTGCCACCCTTGCCGGCGGACACAATGGACCGTCCACGGCTCAGTTTGCAGCGCAAAGAATTGTTCCAATCCAAAGTCACTTTGTTAACTGCCCCGGCCGGTTCAGGGAAATCCACACTTCTAGGCAGCTGGGTGAGAAATGAAGCAATACATGCGGCCAGTGTCTGCCTGGATGATAAAGATCAGAACCCACTTCAGTTTTGGCTATACGTTATTCATGCACTGGATCGAGTGAGAGAGGGGCTCTGCGGAGATGTCCTGCCACACTTTTTGCAACGGTATCCGATAGATCCTAGGTCGGCATTAATATTATTGTTGAACCGTGTTGCCCTCGCCAATCAGCATGCACTGCTTATTCTGGATGACTATCATGCAGTAACCCAGTCTGAGATTCATGAGCAGATGCAATACTTTATCGAAAATCTTCCCCTGTCCATTCATCTGGTACTGTCAAGTCGTACCTATCCTCCATTCAAGCTTGAGAAGCTACGTCTGAGAGGTGAATTGAAGCACTTCACGATTCAGGAACTGGCGTTTACGGAAGAGGAGGGCATTGAATTTTGCCAGGAGATCATGCAATTGGATATTGCCGGGGAGGATGCGCGTGGTTGGGTACAGCAGACGGAGGGATGGGCTGCCGGATTGAAGCTGCTGGCTTTATCTCACACATGGGGTGCAGACTCTTTAATCAGTCCATCGACTTCTCTGTCTCGTGAAGATCACGGGCAGCCTGGGGAGAGGACAATTTCGGATTACCTGCTTGAAGAAGTGTTCCAGCGTCAGTCACCCGAGATGCAGCAATTTCTGCTCCGGACAGCGATCACGAGAAGAATGAACAGCAGTTTGTGTCAGGTATTAAGTGATATGCAAGAAGCTCCGCACTTGTTAAGGCAGCTGGAGAAGGAACATCTCTTCCTTGTTCCACTTGATCGGGAAAGGCACTGGTATCGTTATCATCATTTGTTCTCTGCATTTCTAAGGCGTGAGCTGGCTCGTTATGGCACAGAACAGGTGAATGAATTACATGCCCATGCTGCACATTGGTATGAGCAGCATGGATATCCCGCTGAAGCACTGGATCATTATATTCTCGGACAGCACATGCAGGATGCAGCCAGACTGCTGGAAGAGCTGTTTGCCCACTTTATTATGGGAGAGTGGTGGACGCTCCGGCGATACTTCGATGTTTTGCCACTGGAGATCGTGAAAGCACGTCCGAAATTATATATGTCCTACCTGTTCCTTGTCGCGCGCGAAATGCCTTATGGACAGATGGTGAAGCAGCTTGATGAACTGGATCACGTCATCCGGGTGCATCTTCAAGGGCAGCTTGAACCTGAGATTATCGGGTATTTGCTGCAAGTCATTTGTGTGATGCGAGCCTACATGGCTTATCTGAACAGAGATTTGGATGGGCTCGCTCATTATTTGGTGTCCTATATCGATCAGGGATATCCCGATGATATTGCCTTTCAGTATATGGATTATGATCGGAGAGAGAGCATGCGCCTACGGAGCTTTCATGGCGTTAATGGCTATTTACGGCGTGGGCAAGCTTGCTTTGGGGCGATTACGGAACGTTGGTTAGCTGAACATGCCTATGTAACGTCCTACTATGGTGTCGGATATGGTGAAATTTTAATGGAACAGGATCGGTTATCAGAAGCGGTAAGTTATGCGGATCGAGCCCTTGAAGTGGCTTTGCAGATCAAGGTGGCTGCGCTGCTCGTTCCTGCGTATGTACTAAAGGCCAGACTTGAACTTACATTGGGTCGACCTGAGGAAGGCATGAAGCTGCTTCAACAGGTCACAGGTTTGTTATCTGTGAAGGATATGGACTACTGGCAGCCAGCACTGGAAGCACATCAACAGCGAATTTTACTTGAAGTGAGTCCCGTGGAATCGGCCCAAACCATTCTGCTTAAACCAGCAGGCGAAGGCAGTAAGGCCACTGAGACCAGCTGTGATCAGATCTTCCATTCCATGGTTCGCATACGTGCGATGATTGTCCTTAAGCAGTATGATTTTGCACAAGAGGAACTGAGACGAATCCGTAACCAGGCTGAAGAACGGGATTGGTTGACTGAACAGGTAGAGTGTGCTCTGCTAGAATCCATCATGCTGCAAAAGCAAGGATTCACAGATGCCAGTGTTGCAGCGTTATCCCGTGCCTTGGTGTTGGGGGGACCGGAAGGATATATACGTTCATTCGTTGCAGAAGGTGAGCAGATTAGGCGGTTGTTGCAGGACTACCTGTATTTGCGCCGTACGAAGGCGATACAGGATGATGGTGTGAAAATGGCTTATGTGAAGCAGTTATTATCGGCATTCGCAAGAGACAAACGGGCAAGGGGCCTCTCCTCTGTAGGGGGGGCAAACCTGTATACAAAGGAAGTGGGTCTCAGCCCGATGGAGCAAAAAATATTCGGTTATATCGCTGAGGGCCTGACCAGCAGACAGATTGCTGCCGAGTTTGGTATCTCACCCGGCACTGTTAATACACACATTCGCCGAGTGTTCGCGAAGCTGGGTGCGAGTAGTCGCACTCATGCTGTACAAATTGCTGAGCAGCGGGGCTTGTTATGATGAGCTGAAACGATGTCTACTCTTTTGTAGACTATTTTCCAACTATAGTCTCTCCTACAATGAAGATAATCAAGTAACGCAACGAGTCTTAGTTGACTCCAGGGTTATGTTCATGTAGGAGGTAACGTTAAGAGATGACAACACGTATATCCAAACAAAAATTTTATTCTAAAAATAAGAACCGTAGGGTCTCGCCTTATTTGGCGGCCCTTCTGTCTTTATCCGTCATTACTGTTCCCGGAACAGTGAGTGCAGCGGCCGATGCAGTAAGCATTCGTGACTTGCAGCAGGCAGCACCGTGGGCAAGACAAGCCATTGAAAGAGCTGCTGACCAACAGATGATTCTGGCGGACGAAGCAGGGAATTTCAACCCGAGCGCAACGTTGACAAGAGGGGACCTTGCGTACACACTGGCACAACTGTTGGAAATGAGCGTGCTGTCGTCAGATCAGCTTCCAGATCAGTTATTTAAAGATTTGGACAGTAACGCTGAGAATGGATCCTATATTCATGCTCTCAAATTAGCCGGAATCATGAATGGTTATCCGGATGGTACGTTTCGTCCTGCCGGTCTGGTAACAAGGGAAGAGCTGGCAACGACGATTATCCGTGCTCTGAAGGCTAAGGGATATGATGAAACATTAAATTTGACCAAAGAGTTGTCATTTAAGGATACTTCCGACATTAGTGCCTGGGCTTTGCCAAGTGTACAACAGGCTGTTGAGTTGGGAATCTTGAAAGGGGACAATGGAAACTTTGCGCCGAAGCGTTCTACTTCCAGACAGGAAATGGCCGTGATCGCATTACGCGCAACTGAAGTAATTCAAGCGCTTGATGAAGCTGCGAGTCAAGGGGGCGTCAATCCGGAATCCAATGCTAATGAGCCAGGAAAGGTAACTGAGGTGCAGGGTACAACTTCAGGCGGCAATGATGCAGGAAACGGTACCGGAAACACAAACGGCAATTCCGTGGCGACGCCAGGAAGTGGAAATGGAAGCACGGGTGGAGGAGGTGGATCTGCCCCAACAACACCGACGAATCCTTCCACTCCCTCCAATCCAGGAACGGGAAACAGGGCGCCACTGGTTATTATTGGCGGTTTGCCTGATCAGGAACTTACACTAGATCATGCTGCATTGGATTGGAACGTCTCCACGTATTTTAGTGATCCAGATGGTGATGAATTGCAATTCAGTGTCATACCAGGAGATGCAACCATTGTTTCCTCTACTGTGGTAGAAAAAGTGATTCGACTTGTTCCACAGGCTGCTGGAGAAACAACGCTGACGATCAAAGCAGTCGACGTCCAAGGCGCAAGTGTTACGGCACAACTTAAGGTTAAGGTACAGGCCAATACGATAAGTCGCCAATTTCCTGATCCACATTTGGCTGGAGCCATTGCATATTGGTTGGAAAAGGATGTGGATGATCCGCTGACCAAAGATGAATTGGCGGAAGCTCTTGTTCAGACGAATGGGGGATTGTATGCGAGGAATGCAGGCATTTCCGATCTGACAGGAGTCGAGATATTCAAAGGATTGAATGTAAACGAAATCGATCTGTCCGGAAACGACATAAGCAAGGCGAATGCCTCTGGATTCGATCGCTTGAATTCGCTGGATTTATCCGGTAACCAACTGACGGAAATCAATGTTACGGGACTGGATCAGCTGGAATCTCTGAATCTCGCGAATAATCGACTTGCTTTAGTGGATGTGGGCGGACTACATTCCTTACAGAAACTTGATGTGAACAGTAATGAGCTTGTTCATTTACCCATTGGAATTGCTGAACTGTCTGATCTGCAATACGTGGATGTGAATAACAACTCCATATCCCTGAGAGAAGAGCCTGATTTTACACTGCATCACACGTTGTTGCAACGTGTGTACATGTATGATTTTGATGATGCTCCCCCTGCATTGGTGGAGGCACCTGCGGGTAGTACCGCTTATGTTAATGGAGATGAGATTGAGATCGATCTGTCCTTTATGTTTGAGGATGAAGATGACGCTAGATCAACCCTCAACCTTATGGCAGACTCGCCTGATCCACAATTGGCAGATGTCAGAATGGCTGGACAGAAATTGTACGTTACAGCACTGGGGACGAGTATCGAACCTATACGGATTGAGGTGAAGGCTACGGATCCCCTGGGCAGAATTGCCATAGGCCACTTGTACGTTGATCTGAGAGAAATAGAGTAGAGCATTTTTCATTAAGTATAAGTGAACTATAGAAAGTTACATCAACGTGCCTTCCTGTATGGAAGGTGCGTTGTTTTTATTTTTGTAGGGGATAACTTTATGTTAAAATATGCAAGAAATAAATGAGGCTGCGAGTGACAGCGTCAAACGATGATCAACTGGAAAGAAGGAAATAATCTCATGCTATCGATTCATCAAGCGGAGTACCAACATAAATCAACTTTGCGCAATCTGATGGAATTGTACAAATACGATTTTAGTGAGTATGACCCGGAAGATGTTAACGAAAACGGGTTATATGAGTATGTGTACCTGGACCATTATTGGACAGAAGCGGGCAGATATCCTTTTTTGTTTCGAGTAGAAGGACAATTGGCGGGATTCGCACTGATTCGTGAAATTGAGAGTGAACAGGGAACAAGTATATATCAAATGGCGGAATTTTTTGTAATGAAAAAATACAGAAAGCTGGGAGTGGGCGCGCAAGCCGCCATTCATGTGTTCAATCTTTTTCCCGGAACATGGAAAGTAGCGGAGATGGAGACGAATGAGCCTGCTCAGATTTTCTGGCGTAAGGTCATTGCACGCTATACCGATGATAAATACCAAGAGGTTAGAGAGACTGACTGGGAAGGTCCTATTCAGATATTTACTACGAAGTAATGACGAGAAGGAGGAGAAGATGATGACCCAAATCAATATCAATCCAAGTACTTCAGAGGACTCAGAATATGTTCGTCAGCAACTTATCGCATTTAATGCCGCGCATGTGAGCGAGGAATTAAGGCATCGATACGAAGAATTGAATTTCAATATCAAAAATGAGGCCGGCGAGATTGCTGCAGGTGTACTCAGTACACTTTGCTGGAACTGGCTGGAGGTTGATATTCTTTGGGTGGATGCAAATCAGCGGCAAAAAGGTTATGGTTCTCAATTGCTGCGTGAGGTTGAACGTATTGCGCGCGAGAAATCCTGTGACTTCATCCAATTGAACACATTCTCCTATCAAGCACCGGAATTTTACAAGAAGCATGGCTACCAATTGATCACAACGATCGAGAATGCACCGACCGGACACAGTCATTATTATTTTAAGAAGGACCTCACTTAAGACAATGTATGCGAGATAGGACAAATCAGGAGGATTATTATGGTTACCATTAAAGCAATCGAACTTGAGGATTTACCGGCGCTAAGCCAATTATACAACGAATTGATGGGTACACCGACTAATGAACAGCAGATGCAGAAGATGTTTCACTATATCCAGCAAAATGGACACTACCATGTACTCGGTGCATTTTACAACGGTGAACTTGCCGGATCAGTTATGGGTATTGAATGTATGGATCTGGCAGGTCAGTGCAATCCCTTCATGGTTGTGGAGAATGTGATTGTATCCGATCAGGTACGCAGACAGGGAATTGGTCAGAAGCTTATGCTTCAGATTGAGCACATTGCGAGAGATCTTGGATGTGAATACATGATTCTGGTATCTGGCGATCAGCGTAAAGAGGCTCATATTTTTTATGAAAAGCTGGGCTTTAAAGATGAGAAAGTTCAGGGTTATCGGAAGCATTTTAATTAATCAATATATCACGGAAAATGTCTAATAAGTAGAAGGACTACTTAAGGAGCAGGGCGAATAAGGCATAGTCTTGAAATAAATGAACTGATATGAGGGAGGCACTCTCGTGTTCAAAAAATGGGCTAATGTCTTGATGATTCTGAGTTTGGTATTCGCTGTATGTTCCCCAACATCCTATGCCGCTGCCAAAACGGTTAAAGTGACCGTGACGCTTGTCAGTGCAGAACTGGTGGAGAACAATTCCGTTGGTAATGAATGGGCCATAGGGGCAAGTGTGAACGGCAAGAGTCTGGAGGAGGGTTCGTCGGTCACGTTGAATCTGAAACCTACAGATACGCTGAAATTACAAGCGAATGCCGAAGAGCAGGACAAAATCCCTGATCTGGGAAGCAAAAGTATGAATGTTAAGGTTTCCTCCATTTCCAAATCAATCAACAAGACTCTATCGGTTGTTGTGACGGAGAACAGGGGCCGCTATTCGGGTAACACGGCGACGTGGGAGTTCAAATTTAAGATCACTAAGAAGTGAAAAGATGGTTATAAAGAGTAAAAAAAAGAGAAGAAGGCTCTCTTTTTTTTACTCTTTCGTTTGTTCTTTGGAACCGGAAGAGGAGGATCTAATATATTGTGGTGGATGAACATCGTCAATCATGAGAATGCCATCATACTGATTGCGTGGGACAAAGCTCTCAGGGTATATGCCCCAGCTGTATGCAAATCGTGGTTCGAACATCCAGGAGTTCCCTGTTTCTCTGCTCTGATACCGCATATCCAAGAAGCTGTACTTTGCATTAGTCGCTGACATAATTCCTTCAATGGAGCCGGGTTCCGCTGGCTCAACGACATGAAGTTCGCGGGCATTATCAGCCGTTTGACCGCTGGATGCATACAATCCAATCACATAACTTGATTGTTTCATTTCCTTCGAAAGTTTTTCTCCCATCAGAGCTATTGGATAGGGGGACCCCATTACTTCGCTTTGCGCTTTACGGATGTGATCATTATGTCCCCATACGATGAACTTTTCGTTTGGATATACTTCGGTAGCGAGCCACATGAGATTGTCATGCATCGCCTGATCGCGCCACTCCATTGAATCAATAAACGACTCCAGTTTGCCTTCATTCATTTCCGCCATTGAACGGATCGAAAGATCGACATATTCCCTCGCGACACGAATTCGGTCATTGAGGCTTCGCTCCAGCAGCATGGCAAGTTTCGGTTGGTTCGGGTATTCTTTTTGCAGATGAGTCTGGTTCGCTTCGGTTTTCAGGGATTGAAGGACATCTTTGTATACCTGGATGATTTCATTTTTCTCAGCGCGGTAGGCTTTCAGATCCGTTCCTGCGGAGAATTCGGACAGTTTTTGTTCCGTTTGTACGAGACGCTTGGCGAGCTTTTGATCCTTCAGCCAGTTACCGTCCAACAACGGGAATTGCAGCTGCATGTCGAAACCGGTCAGGATCAGAGGCTGTTCGGTTTGTGCGTTAGCTTTGAGATAATCGAACAAAGGCGTGATTTCCTTAGACCACCAGACACCAAAGATGGAGTTTTTCATTGTATGCTCCGGACTTTGCTGTGTTATCGTGGCATTAGCCAGCGATGTGTTGGAGAGACCGCTCTCAAAGGCAAGAACATTGTATCCCATTTCCTGATGCAAAAACTGGATTAGCCGGGTCTTCGCCAGATTAAATTCGGCAACCCCATGGGAGCTTTCGCCCAGAAATACAATTCGCTTGTCATACAGCAAAGGCTTCAGCATATTCAGATCCGAAAAGGAATCTGGCTCTTGACCTGTCTTCACAGGCTGGATGCTGTCCAGTCGATACGCATGATCTTTGGCCCATTCGTTCCATTCTGAAATTTTCTCATCCGATGTTTTGGCGGATTGCACTTGGGTGACCTGACCCTGTATGATTTCCATGGTAGGTCCTGCTGCCGCACCTACATGCCCTGTTGGATAGAGCGAACTCGCAAGTATCGCTGTAGTCAGTGCAAATACAGCACCCGTTTTTCTTTTCCTGAAATAAGTCAAAATAATACCTCCTTCATCATGTATGTGATCCTAAATGATTCAGTATTGGAACCATCCGGCTTATTACTGCCCCTCATCCCAGAACAAGTCATTCAGGGTTCTTGAGAGCGCCTTGCATATGGCAATACATAAGCTGAGGGACGGGTTATACTTTCCCAGTTCGATGAGACCAATGGTTTGTCTCGATACACCAACGATCCGTGCCAGGTCGTCCTGTGACAGATCCTTTTCTACCCGGGCGACTTTTAATCGTATATTTTTCATGTCACTCACCCTTGTACCTTTCTATGAATCCCACTGATCTTTACGCGCTGCTTTTTGACTCGCCTTGTTTGCAAAGTGATGAACGATGACATTGAATCCCGCAAAGAACGGAATGTAAAGCAGCAGTGCAGTAATAAAAACGAGGAAGAAAAACCACCACTTCTCAGATGTCGTTTCCGCAAACAAAACGGAACTTCTTATGCCCATGAACAAAGCAATCGAAAGGCCGATAATTAAACCCGTGATTACACTGCGCAGGTTATATGAGATCTTGCTCGTCTGATCATGGACTTCAACTTCATCCGAATAAATGCCCAGCATGACGGAACGAACCCCGGAATAGATACTTCCTGAGAGAAGCACAATCAATTCCGTCAGCATGGAGGAAGTTTCCCAATTGAGAAAGCTTTTGATTATGAGGGAGATGCCACAGATACACATGATTAACATGTAAGCTTCCTTGTACACCTTGTCTTTTAGATGGACGATACGCTCATCCTGATTGCCGCTTTTTTTGAACCATTTCATGCTGGACCTCTCCTTTATAAAGATTTCTGTACATGTGGGAAATATTCCCTATGGACTTCATAATAATACTATTTGAGTCTTTTTGCAATATATATATGTCATTTTGTTTAGTATAAAATACAATATAATAAAATTAAACAATCTCAGATTACATGATAATGTTTAGCGAGAGGTAGAGGGGATGCAATTGGAGGGGGCAATGTGTATCCTCCAGCAGGAAGTGATTTACTGCCCATATGGCATATTTTTTGGTAATATATACAAAGTGTTTGTATAAGACAGGAGGTTAACTGGATCATGCGTATCGTAGATAACATTAAAGTCTGGGGGGAGCCGCTGGAGAATGCGGTAAGTCAGGCGGTGACTTGCTCGCAGTATGGAGATGTATTGGGCGTGGCTCTAATGGCGGACCATCACAAAGGATATTCACAACCCATCGGGGGCGTCGTTGCCTACCGGAACATGATCAGTCCGTCAGGGGTTGGATATGATATTGCCTGCGGCAACAAGGCTGTACGCACCAACCTGATGTGGGACGATATCCGGGACCAGATTGCTGTTATTATGGATGACATTAACTCAACCATATCCTTCGGTGTAGGACGGAACAACCCAACACCTGTGGAGCACGAACTGTTTGAGGATGCCAGCTGGAAGCTGTTTGATTCCATTGAGCCTGGACTACAGCACAAGTTGAAGACACTCGCGCGCAATCAGCTGGGAACAGTGGGTAGCGGCAATCATTTTGTCGACATTTTTGTGGAAGAGGCGACGGGTAAAGTATGGATTGCAAACCACTTTGGCAGTCGCGGCTTTGGCCATAAGGTCGCCAGTGGTTTTCTGAATCTGGCTGCCGGACGTACATTCAGTAGCAAAGCGCCGGGAGAATCGATGGACCAGCCACCAACACTGTTTGACCTCAAGAGTGAAATGGGTGATATGTATTGGGACGGAATGACTCTCGCTGGCCGGTATGCGTATGCAGGGCGTGATTATGTGATTGAACAGGTTCTCGGCATTCTCGGGGCGAGCGCAGAGTATTCGGTTCATAACCACCATAACTTTGCCTGGAAAGAACAGCATATGGGCGAAGAGGTCGTGGTGGTCCGCAAAGGAGCAACACCGCTGGCACCGGGACAGCTCGGTTTTGTGGGCGGAAGCATGGGAGATATCTCGGTAATCGTGGAAGGAATCCACAGCGAAGAGAATACCGAGTCTTTCCGCAGCACTGTTCATGGTGCAGGTCGGATTATGAGCCGAACCCAGGCGGCTGGCAAAATGAATTACAAGCTGCGCACACGCATGGGCGGCGAGATCAGCGAAGAACAGATGCAAGCGGCGATTCGTGCCTATGGTGTGGAGCTTCGGGGTGCAGGAACGGATGAAAGTCCATTTGTGTACAAGAAGCTGCAGGACGTGCTGAATGCGCATGCGCATACCTTGAAAATCAACCATATCCTGCGTCCCGTAGGTGTCGCAATGGCCGGAGGCAATGAATTCGACCCGTATAAGGACTAGTTATATATGTTCAACTCAACATTTACACAACAACGGAGAGGACAGAATGAACCTGAAGAAGCGAAGCTAAAAGCTTTCTGAAAGAAAGCTGCATCGGAAGCATAGACCTCGCCTTTATCCCCGGATTTTTCCCTTTGGAGAAGGGAATCAACAAAATCTGGGGATAACAGCGATCGGAAGGTTGTTCTGTCATCGGAGTGCCAGTGTAAATATTTATTAGTTGAACTTATATAGAAAGAAGAAGGTGAACCTCATGAGAAATTGTGCGATATACAGCTCGCAGTTTGACCTCGATCAGCTGTTTGAAATGATTCAATCCATATACCCTCAGGATACAATTGAGCGTAAGGAAGACAAAACCCATATTCAAGTTACACGCAAAAAGTTATTTAGTAAGAAAACAAAGGGCTTCAATATCATGACGATCCAGACACACCCTGAAGAATTTACGGCTATGATACAGGGGATGCTGGGGTTTCTGAGTCAGATTGAGGGGAAGAATGCTTCACTGCAAGAAAAGGTATTGATTAAATGTTCTACACTGAATATGGTTGTTGGGATCGAGACGGAAGAGGACATTTCCGAAGAATTCTTTAATGAATTATTGCATCTAGCCGATGCGCTGGATGCAATCATCTTCTGGGGAGGTGGCTCCTTGCTGAACGCGCAAGGTCAGCTGCTGTTGGATGTCAACGGAGAATCCGAAGTGGAGGATTACCAAGTGACAGCGCACACCAGTTTTCTGGATGATGTCAGACCCCCGTCGGAATCTGCAATGCTGCGCAAAGAGCGCTCGGAGCAGCTTCTAACCCAGCAAGGAATCCCATTCAATCTTCATTTGCCTGCAAGAGCCGGGGATGAGCATACTACGATCCGCAGTGTTCAAGAAGTGGCTCAACGTGCGGTAGCTCTTTGTATTGCAGCTCTCAAGGGTGAATGCCTGGGAGCGGGGGAGAGCGCAGAAGATACAGCAGCGCTGGTCCGGGAAGTGATCGACAAGTATGATGCGACTTCATTCTTTTCACCTGTGGAGAGAAGATTTGTGGAGCAGCATGGGGCAGAGCATCAGGAGGTAGTCTCCTTTTCATGGGGGTATGAGGCTTATCATTTGATGTTATGGGCGCTAGGCTATGTCAAGGAACTTGGAGCACCAGTAAATCTTTGTAACGTAGGACAGGATGTAGGATATTTGCAGCAATGTGACGATGTTGAAGCCTTTGTAGCCGGGGCACAATTTCGCTCCAAAAGCGAGATTTTGGATGCAGCGGATCTAATCTACCGCTACAACTGGGTGTGTGTAGACAATCGTGTGAAGGAGCAAACACCTCCCGGAGGTCTGAATGGTGGAGTGGC
Organism: Paenibacillus sp. E222; assembly: GCF_013401555.1. Lineage (NCBI taxonomy): Bacteria > Bacillati > Bacillota > Bacilli > Caryophanales > Paenibacillaceae > Paenibacillus > Paenibacillus sp. E222. The sequence goes on along the minus strand of NZ_CP058552.1, from coordinate 6,737,656 downwards.
CTACGAACGCCACCGTGCGCTGAACTGGCTGATCTGTTATCTGGATCAGGATTGGGATGATGTACGGACAGATACGTAGAATGGACTTTTAACATCAACTATTTTTGGATGGCATCCAAATTCAAATACCCCCAAGCCAGTCGAATACTGGTTATGGGGGTGTTTTGCTGTCTATGGGCACCTTACTTTTATCCGCTATGTCTTCCGTACTGTTCCCGAATCATCACATCAGCAAGAATCAGCTTTTTCTCTACATTACTCTCCGGGTTTACAATTCGCCATAACATCTGGTCGACCGCACGCGCACCAAGCAGCTCCTTGTTTACATTAACCGTGGCAAGTACAGGGATATTGTCGTACACATTATCGAAACCGGTGACTACGCACTGATCGGGTACACTAATCCCCATGCTCTCCAGAGCCTCGATGGTGTATAGCGCATAGAAGTCATTGGCACAGACAAAAACCTCAGGCAAATTCCCCTCATGAATGACGGAAGTAAACGTCTTGCGAAAATCATCCATATCCGGGCTGTTTAGTTCGGGGATCTGATTCATCTCCAATCCATGACCCATTAATACCGAAGTATAGGCGACCCATCGTTCATAGAAGCTGTGGGCGTCACTGGTATTTCCAACAAACTGAAACCGTTTGAATCCCTTGCGCAGCAAATAGAGCATAATATCACGCATGGAAGCAAAATTGTCTGTGAAAATACTGTCACTATGAAAGACGGGGTCCAGATGATCCACCATGACGACGGGAATGCCCAGACGCTTGATTTCAAGCAAAATAGGTGTCGAGATGGAACCCACCGTAATAATGCCACGAATGGCATCCGGATTCAGCAACGTGAATAGTTGATCCGCAGAAGGCTCGGTCAGAGTAAGAATATTGATGCCTTTCTGGTTCAGTCTGGAGGATATCCCGTTAAAGACAGGCCCCCAATATACGGATTCCTGATTCTGATAACGAACATTAGGAAACAAAATCAAAATGGTGCCACTCCACCGCGTGTTCTGCGGGTCCTGAAGTTCATTGCTGCTATACATATCACCAGACAACATGCTGTTATCTTTGAAATATCCAAGTTTGCCAGCGGCCTTAAGAATAACGTCCCGTGTCTGCTCACTGACACCTGATTTTCCGGACAGAGCTCGTGAGACCGCAAATTTCGACAGACCTGTAAAATGTGCAATTTCCTGAATTGTTACCTTCGTCTTCATCATACCATCCTTACACTCGTAGTTCTGCCATATTCCTTACATTGCGAAATAAATCTGCTTCTAGTATATCATGATGTATTTCTCTTAATCTAATAACGGCTGTAGAAGTAAAAATGTTAGTGTCTCATACATATAACGACGGAAATTGACCTTGGTGATGGACATGTCGCGGTAGAAAAAGGCGAATTTTGAATGAGTTATTATCTTTTGTTATTTTATAAAATAACAAAATTCTTGGATTTGTTTTTGTTTTAAATAAGATGGTACTCAGAAAGGTGTATGGATAATATGCTGTGATATAAGGGATTAAAGCGATATAACAGCATTTTATCAGAATAAATAGAAAATGTTAACAATAAAAATGTTGACGCTTACATTTTGCTATGTTAAATTTTGTTTGTCAAAACCAAACGTTAAAATAACAAATGGTGGTGGTCATCGAATTTCATTAGGGGAAATGGGAGTCAGGGAGTTATGCCGGATCATGATTTGTATACACATTCGGGGAGGTTGTTAAAATCGTGACTAGAAAATGGAACGTTTTGCCGCTCGTGTTATTGGCCGTAATGCTTTTTGTATCCGCTTGCAGTGGTGGGGGTACGGCCCAGCCGGCTGCTGATGCACCAACGAATTCGGGTAATAGCACGGGAACCGTCGAGACAGACAAAGAAGGCGGAACAGAAGAAGTGGCAGTCGATGCACCTGATTTGGGTGGACGTGTCATCAAGGTTGCGGCCTGGTGGGATCTGAAGCCAGCGGGGGAGACCGCATCGGATAAGGCGAGACTGGATAAAATCGCTGAAGTCGAGAAGAAATACAACGTAAAAATCGAGTTTGTGAATGTACCATTCGAAGAATACATGAACAAATTTACAACGACAGCGCTGGCTGGCGAACCGTTCGCAGACATCGTTCAGATGGAGTACAAATCCGCATTACCCGCCATCCTCAAAGGGCAACTGCTTCCGATCTCCGAATTCACCACAGCTGAGAATAACATCAACCAAGAGGCAAACCTGATCGCTAAATACCCTGCCATCGCAGGCAACTACTACGCATTTGAATCTCCAACCAGCATCGGTCTGGGACTTCACTATAACCGTGACTTGTTCAAGAAGCTGTCGTTACCTGATCCTCAGGAGCTTTATAACAAAGGCGAATGGAATTGGGATAAATTCATGGAGCTGGCGAAACAGGCAACTAAAGATACGGATAACGACGGAAAAATTGACGTATACGGGTTCTCCGGCTGGGCGATTGATGTGCTTCGTCACTTTACTGCAGCCAATGGCGGCACGATTGTAGATGACGAACATTCAAAAGAAGGATTGTCCGATCCGAAAACGATTGAAGCTGCCGAATTCATCAAACGCCTGTATAACGTCGAGAATGTTGTGAAAGTCAAAACAGGTGACAAAACGAACTGGGAGGAAAGCAACACATTCAAGGATGGAGATGTGGCTTTGTTCACTGCTGCGGAATGGCAGTTGGGCGATATCACCTTTGCTGCTGGAGTCGTACCCATTCCGAACGGTCCTCAGGGCAACAAGGATGTAACATACGCCAACAACGCTGCCTCAGCAAAATTCATTCCCAAAGGTGTGGAAGATCCTAAAATGGTATACCAAATCTATGAAGAAACCTTCGACATTCCACAGATCGAAGAGTACCCAGGTCAGGATTACCTGGAAAGCCGTTATACCGACGAGAAGGACATCGCCATGATTCGCGACCATATCGCGGGAACGGGCCGCATCCTGCTCGATGACGCCTACGCGGGTTATCCAATCGGTGACTATGTAAACGACATTATCAAAAACAATGCTTCCGTTACAGCAACAGCCGAGAAGTATAAAGCACAGGCACAAGCGGCAGTCGATAAGCTTGGCAAACCATAATACCAGCATGATTCAGACAGGGGTGCATCGTGTCCGGGCTCGCGCATGGGTACCTCTTTTCCTGTATCACCAATTAGGCATTGCTGGCATCAGCCTTGATGAGGAGGGCTCGTAGGATGGCTGGAATTCTACAACGAAAGAAATGGGTTCTGCCCATAGTCATTGCAGCGGCGGCAGCCTGCGTCATACTTTTGCTTACTTCCGGTGCAGGTGTAAAGAGTGCAGTTGTGCCTTCTGGCAGTTTGCCTGCCATCGAGGTGGATGCCATCTTGCAGCAGACGAGGCAGAAGAACGGATATGATCAATACCTGTCCCAGGCAGGCGAGGCCTCAAGACCGGATGTAGATATGACCATCGAAGCAGGAGACTACATACGGGCAGAGGGTGAAGAGGTACGTAAGCTGAAGGATTATGAGGGCAGGCCGGGTGTATCCCTTTATACCGGGGAGACAGGCGAGATCGACTGGGTAGTTGACGTACCGGAAACCGGACTGTACAACCTCTCTGCTGTCTATTTTCCCGTAGAAGGCAAGAGTTCGGCCATTGAGCGTGCATTGTACATTGACGGTGAACTTCCGTTTGCGGAAGCCGCCTATTTGCAGTTTGACCGGGTATGGGGCAATGAGCAACAAGCTGTTGAACAGGATAATCAGGGCAATGATCTTCGCCCAAAACAAGTGGAGAAGCCGCGTTGGATGGAAGAAACATTTCAGGACTCGGACGGGTACGAACAGGCTCCATTCAAGTTCTATCTGGAAAAGGGAAAGCACACGTTAACCCTAAAATCCTCTCGCGAACCCATGGTAATTCAATCTCTACGGCTATTCAACGATAAGCCAGCCGTTGCTTATGCGGAAACCGCGGGGGCCAAGCAGACGGATTCTTCCGGTCAGCCTAAGGATGTGCTCATCCGAATTGAAGGGGAAGCGGCTGTTGCCAAATCTTCTCCTACGTTATATCCAACCAGTGAAAGATCAAGTTCAGCCGTATCTCCGTACAGCGCTTCCCAGGTGCGTATTAATACGATTGGTGGCTTTAACTGGCGTCTGCCAGGACAGTGGATCGAATGGGAAGTGGACGTGCCGGAGAGTGGACTTTATCATATCGGTTTTACCGCTCAGCAAAATTTTGTCAAAGGCATCTATTCCACACGCAAGCTGACCATCGATAACGAGATTCCGTTTGCGGAGATGATGAAAGCCCCGTTCCGTTACCAAAGCGACTATCGCATTGATGTGCTGGGCGGTGAGGAAGCTTACAAGTTCCAATTGGATAAAGGCAAACATGTCATTCGGCTGGAGAACAGCCTGGGCGACTTCGCACCACTTATTCGCAATGTGGAGGACAGCCTGTACAACCTGAACTCCATGTACCGGAGAATCCTAATGATTACAGGCACCAAGCCGGATGAATTCCGGGATTATCGGGTGGAGAAGCAGATCCCGAATCTGCTGGAGGTGTTTAGCGGAGAAAGCAAACGTCTGAAGGAAGTTGCAAGGCAACTTCGTCTTCTGTCAGGCCAGTCCAGCGATCAGGAAGCGTTGATCAAAACGATGGCCCAACAGCTGGATGAGATGATCGATAAGCCGGATACCATTCCAAGAAGACTTGCCGCTTACAAAACGAACACAGGCGGACTGGGGACATGGGTGCAGCAGGCTCGCGAGCAACCGCTTGAGATTGATGCTCTCTATATAGCTTCATTAGACAGCAGCATTCCCGGAACGGGTACGGGTCCACTGGCGAAGCTTGGTCATGAAGCGAAGACATTCTATCACTCGTTCTTCATTGATTATAACCAGATCGGGAACGTAGCCACATCAGAGGATCAGCGCACGGTGACGGTCTGGATCGGCAGTGGTCGTGATCAGGCGAACACGATGAAAGCGATGATTGATGAGACATTCACACCGGAGAGCGGCATTAACGTCAATTTGAAGCTGGTCAACATGGGTACGCTGTTGCCAGCCACCTTGTCGGGTGAAGGACCTGATGTAGCGATGCAGATCGGCAATGATCTGCCGGTGAACTTTGCCATGCGGAACTCGGCGGTGGATCTCACCCAGTTCAGTGACTATACCACGGTGGCACAGGCGTTTAGAGACAGTGCCATCGTACCGTACGCCTATGATTCAGGCGTGTACGCCCTGCCAGAGACACAGACCTTTAATATGTTGTTTTATCGAAAAGATGTGCTTGCAGAGCTGGGGCTTGAAGTTCCTCAAACGTGGGATGATGTCGAGAGCCTGCTGGCGATTCTGAGTAAAAATCATATGGAATTTGGCATGCCGGTGGTGGCCCAAGCCAACATTCAGGGGGTCAATATCCCGCCTAACTCGCAGTATGCCACGATGCTGCTCCAGAACGGCGGCTCCTTCTATCGGAATGACGGCAAGGAATCGGATCTGGATTCGCGCATCGGAATTGAGACCTTTAAGAAGTGGACAGAGTTTTATACCGATTACAAGCTGGAGCGGGAGTATGACTTTGCCAACCGTTTCCGGACCGGACAGATGCCGATTGGTCTGACGGATTACACGATGTATAACCAACTGTCTGTATTTGCACCGGAGATCCGTGGATTATGGGGATTTGTTCCTGTTCCGGGGACTGTGCAGCCGGATGGAACATTGAATCGGGACGTTCCGGGTGGCGGCAGTGCGGTCATGATGCTGGAGAGCGCCAAAGATCAGGAGGCCGCGTGGGAGTTCATGAAATGGTGGACCAGTACACCGGTGCAGGCTGAGTTTGGCCGCGAAATGGAAGGGTTAATGGGTGCGGCTGCACGTTATCCGACGGCCAACATTAAGGCACTTGATTCACTTCCGTGGCCAGCTGAGGATTATGCGAATCTGAAGGCACAATTCGAGACGGTAAAGGGAATTCCCGAAGTGCCTGGTGGTTATTTTACCGGACGTCATCTGTTCAATGCATTTTACAAGACGGTTGTTGGCCAAGTGGAAGCCAGGGAATCCATCATGGATTACACCCAGTATATTCAGGACGAGATTCGGATCAAGCGTAATGAATTTGGTCTTCCGTAAGCAGAGGGAGGGTTAACAGTGTCACAAATATCACTCCGAGACGGACAAAACAGTCCTCCTGAGAAAACACCAGGCATGGGTATGAAATCATGGTGGTCCTGGAAGCTCAAGGAAATAAAGGCCAGCAAACATTCCTATGTGCTGCTAGCTCCTTATATGATCCTATTCATCATGTTCACTGTGATTCCGGTGGTCATCTCCATCATACTCAGCTTCACCTATTTCAACATGCTGGAGTTTCCGCGTTTTATTGGCTGGCAGAACTATACCCGGCTGTTTCTGGAGGATGACGTATTTCTGATTGCCATCAAAAATACGTTGCTGTTTGCCATTATTACCGGACCCATCAGTTATATTGCCTGTTTCGTATTTGCGTGGATCATTAATGAACTAACACCCAAATGGAGAGCGTTCATGACGCTGATTTTCTATGCGCCATCCATTTCGGGGAATGTCTATTTTATCTGGCTGATGATTTTCTCGGGGGATCGTTACGGTATAGCCAATGGATTGCTGATCAAATGGGGATTTCTGCTGGAGCCAATCCAGTGGTTGAAAACGGAAGCCTACATTATGCCAATTCTCATTCTGGTGCAATTGTGGCTCAGTCTTGGCACAGGCTTTCTGGCGTTTATCGCCGGTTTGCAGACCGTTGACCGGACGTTATATGAAGCTGGCGCGGTAGACGGGATCAAAAATCGCTGGCAGGAGCTCTGGTATATTACCCTGCCTTCGATGCGCCCGCAATTGATGTTCGGTGCGGTCATTCAACTTACGACCTCATTCGCGGTGGCCGATGTATCCATTGCGCTGGCCGGGTTCCCAAGTGTGAACTATGCGGCGGAGACGGTGGTGACCCATTTGATCGACTTTGGTACAACGCGGTTTGAGATGGGATACGCCTCGGCGATTGCAACCGTACTGTTCATGATTATGGTGGGCACCAACCTGCTGGTACAGAAACTGCTTCGAAGGGTGGGAGAATAGCTATGGCTGCAATTGCGACAGGCAAAAAAAGGGTGAACCGCTCCTTATCAGGAAGCATCTCCCTGTTTGCCCTTCTGCTCGTATTTGGTGCTTTCATGGTGCTGCCGCTGATCTATGCGATCAATAATGCGTTCAAACCGCTGGATGAGATTTTTACTTTTCCACCAACGCTATTTGTCAAAAATCCAACGTTCAGCAATTTCACGGATCTGCTGAATCTGCTGAGTGACTCGTGGGTTCCGTTCTCACGATATATATTCAACACGGTATTTATTACGGGCATTGGCATCGTGGGCCATGTGCTGCTCGCTTCTGCAGCGGCTTACCCGCTCGCCAAGCACAAATTCCCGGGCAAAGTGTTCATGTTCCAGGTCGTTGTGCTTTCCCTGATGTTCACGCCTGCCGTGACAGCCATTCCCAACTATATGATCATGTCATGGCTGGGTTGGATTGATACGTATTGGGCCGTCATTATTCCGGCATTCGCCTATTCATTGGGTCTGTATTTGATGAAGCAGTTCATGGAGCAGATCCCGGATGCGTTGCTGGAAGCAGCCAAAATTGACGGTGCCAGTGAATACCGGATTTTCTGGTCCATTGTCATGCCCAATGTAAAGCCAGCCTGGCTCACATTGATCATTCTGCTGTTCCAGATGCTGTGGGGCAGTGATGGCAATGGATACATCTACAGTGAACAGCTCAAGACCTTGCACTATGCGGCGGGTCAGATCATTCAGGGCGGGATATCCCGGGCCGGGGCAGGTGCTGCGGTAGCACTTATTTTGATGAGTGTGCCCATTACGCTATTCATTTTCTCCCAGAGCCGCATCATTGAGACGATGGCGAGTTCGGGCATGAAGGAATAAGGGGGAACGATATGGCACGCACAGTGAAAAGATGGCTTGTTCTCCTGACGACAGTATCACTGCTGCTGGTGAATGCCGTGCCTGCGGCGGCCTCCCCGGCGCCGTATGAGAGTTATAACTACAACTACTGGAAAGAGGCCGTTCCGTCACCGGATGCCTATCTGCCCAAGCAAACCATCTCGGGCAACGACCTGGGCATTGGCGAATTCAAAGACCCCGGTGATGTAAACGTTTCTCCCTCCGGGCAGATTTATATTTTGGACAGTGGCAACAGCCGAATTGTTGTCCTGGACGCGGATTATAAGCTGCTGCGGGTGATCGAAGGATTTATGATGGACGGCAGCAAGGAGAGTTTTAATACGCCAGGTGGATTATTTGTGGATGAAGAGGATCGAGTATACATCGCTGATACGGGGAACAGCCGTGTAGTTGTCCTGGATGAGGAAGGTCAGCTGGTCCATACGATTACGAAGCCGGAGTCTGATATCCTTGCTACCAATTTTCAGTTCCAACCGTTGAAATTGACTGTGGATCGGGTAGGCCGGGTGTATGTGGTGGCTCAGGGTGTTTACGAAGGCATTATGCAGTTTGACGAGCACGGTCAATTCATTGGATACGTAGGTACGAACAAGGTGGAACGCGACTACGGCGAATACATTTGGCGGATGCTCTCAACTAAAGCCCAGCGGGCGCAAATGGTTTTGTTTGTACCGACCGAGTTTTCCAATGTGGATATTGACTCCAAAGGGTTCGTATATGCGACCAATATCGACCCGGGTTCCAGCGAACCGATTAAACGTCTCAATCCATCCGGCGAGGATGTACTGAAAAGATTTGGTTATTTTGAAGTCAAAGGAGACATCAGATTCCGCAATAACCCGGGTCCGTCCAAACTGATTGATGTGAAGGTACTTGGCAACGGTATGTACAGTGTGCTGGATGCGACGCAGAACCGGGTGTTTACTTACGATGATGAAGGTCATCTGCTCTACGTATATGGAGGCAAAGGAAATCAGGTGGGAACGCTCAAAACACCAGTCGCCATAGAACAATCCGGGGATCATCAATTGGTACTGGATCGGGGGAAAAGCACTCTGGTTATCTATGAGCCAACACGGTTTGGAGCCAGCGTGAATGAGGCGGTTGCCCTTCATTATCAGGGTGAGGATACGGAGGCTGTTCATATCTGGAAAGAAGTGCTGAAGCTGAACGCCAACTATGATATCGCCTATATCGGTATCGGCAAGTCCTTGCTGATGGAGAAGAAAAACGAGGAAGCTCTGGGTTACTTCGAGCTGGGAATGGATCGCAAAAGTTATTCTGTCGCGTTCAAAAGATATCGGCGAGAGATGATGAAGGAACATTTCGGCACCTTTCTCACACTTGCCATCGCACTGATTTTCATTATGATCCTGGTCCGAGTGGCGGTTAAATGGAGACGGAGGAGGCAGATTGACCGTGAAGCAGGATTACATTAAGTTTCCGCTGCATCTCATTTTTCACCCCATTGAAGCATTCTGGGATCTCAAGTCGGATCAGCGGGGCAGGTTGACCGTTGCTTTTGGAGCATTGACTCTTACCATTATCATGATGATTTTGCAAAAACAATACGCGGGGTTTCTTGTGAATTACATCGATCCTCGCACAATCAACAGCATAGGGGAGATCGCAACGGTTGCAGTACCGTTCTTTCTTTGGTGCATAGCCAACTGGGCGGTAACCACCCTGATGGAAGGTGAAGGAAAGTTCAGGGAGATTTTTCTGGCAACAGGATACTCGCTTATTCCGATTATTTTGATCTATGTCCCGATGATTATCATTAGCCGGTTTATGGTACAGGAAGAGACGGCTTTTTATTATTTATTTAATAGCATCGCGTTCTTCTGGTTCATGCTGCTGCTCTTCATTGGCACGATGACGGTACACCAGTACACCGTGATCAAAACGATCCTGACGATGCTGCTGACGGTAATTGTCATGGGCATCATCGTGTTTCTCGGCGCATTGGTGTTCAGTATGCTGCAGCAGTTATATGAATTCGGTTACAACATCTACCGCGAGTTGATTTTTCGGACCTAAAGGAGGCGGCATCCGTGAACAAAAGGCAACGAGTATATACGGTGCTGGCCAGTGGTGCTGCTGTGATCCTGATCGCGGCTGGACTGCTGTATATCAATAACAGGGGAGTACCTGCTGTGGAAGCAACGGCTTATCTTGAAGCAACAACAGAGGCCATATCAACCGAGACGAAGACATTGCAAATCCTCACCGATGCTTCAGAGGGTGTGCCGGGTATGCGACTGGTCGTCGAAGACCAGGGACTGGCGCTGTATTACAACGAAGAAACGACGGAAATTGCCGTTCGTGATAAAGCGAGTGGACAGATCTGGTACAGCAATCCGAACGAACGTAATCAGGATGGCTTGGCTTCCGCTTATGAAAAGGAAGTGCTATCCTCCCAGCTGAACGTGTCATTCCGGGATGCGATCGGTACGCTGGAGAACTTTCCGAACTTTAGCTCCAGTATCAGCAACAAACAGTTCGCAGCTGCCAATGTGGATCAGGGCATTCGTGTTACATACACGCTTGGGGATACCTCGCTTGGCATTGATGCTCTGCCCAAACTGATCAGCAAACAGCGTCTGGAGGAGAAGGTTCTTTCGAAACTGGATGCCACAGTGGCAAGATATACATCGGCTCGTTATTATCCAACCAAGAACAATCCGGATGTGCTGGAACGCTTGGATGGACAGATATCAAAGCAGCTTGTGCTAAACAAGATGCTGGATGCCTTTGAGGCGGCGGGGTACACCGCTGACGATCTTGCTTTTGACAATGAGGAGAATGGAGTCGAAGGCGGGGGCGCATCGGATAAACCAAGCTTTGTCATTCCGGTGGAATATCGGCTGGATCAAGGTTCGCTGGTTGTAACCGTGCCGCTAAGTCAGGTGAAAGAGAGCGGTCAATACCGTATTCGCAATATCGATCTGCTCGCTTACTTTGGTGCCGCGGATACGAAAGGTGAAGGTTATATGTTTGTACCTGACGGTTCAGGCAGTCTGATCCATCTGAATAACGGAAAGGTCAAAGAGGAGCAGTACGTACAGCGTGTGTACGGTGCAGATCCGAATGACAATTCACTCAGTCGCCCGCAGGTCAGTGAATCTGTCCATATGCCTGTCTTTGGATTGAAGAACGGTGAGCATGCCTGGTTTGCTGTGATTGAAAAAGGGGATGGCATGGCCAGTATCTCTGCGGATATTGGAGGCAGGCAAAATAGCTACAACCACGTCTACGGCACGTTCTCCCTGCGGGGTGAGGATGAGCTGGAGATGTATACCTCGCAAAAGATGCAGGAGATTCAGCTATTAAGCGAGGAACCATTCCGCGGGGATATTCAGGTGCGATACCATTTCCTTAATGGTAAGGATGCCAGCTATTCCGGGATGGCCCGTTTGTATCAGCAGCAATTGGTGGGGCAGAATGTACTGAAACCGCTGGAGGACGAATCAGCCATACCTTTTTACGTGGATGTGTTAGGTGCAGTGGACAAAAAAGCTTCATTCCTGGGTGTACCATATCGGACCACATTGGCTATGACGACATATGAACAAGCGGCTGAGATGGCCTCCAAGTTACAGCAGGAAGGTGTGAACCGCGTGCAGATGCGGTATCAGGGATGGTTTGGCGGAGGTTTCAGCCACCATACACCGACCCAGGTCAAGCTGGACAGTGAAGTGGGCAGTCGTTCCGAGTTGCATGATCTGTCTGAACAATTGAAGCAGTCTGGCGGAGCGTTATTTCCTGATGTGGCGTTTCAGCGTATTTATCACGACGATTGGAACTTTGCCCCATCCTCCGATGCAGCGCGATTTGTCACCAAGGAGATGGCTGAACTGTATCCATACAATCCTGCCCTCAACCGGATGGATCAGAGCAAAGACAGTTATTATCTGTTGTCGGCCGCCAAGCTGCCGTATGTCGTGAGCGGGTTTGCCGAGAAAATCAATAAACTGGAACTCAGCGCATTATCGCTGCGTGATCTCGGGCAGGTATTGAGCTCGGATTATCGGGATCGTCGTGTCATCCACAGAGAAACTGCGAAGAACATCGTGAAGGAGCAACTGGGCAAGCTGCAGCAGGAATATCCGAACATGATGTTGTCATCCGCTAATGCTTATGCGTGGGGATATACGCAGCATATTGTTAATACTCCCTCAGGCTCCAGCCGGTTCAACATTACCGATGAGGAAGTTCCTTTTTATGAAATGGTTATTCATGGATATATGGACTACGCTGCTCCCGCAATGAATACGTCAGGGGATCAGGATCTGCGCAAACAGCTGCTCCGCAGTCTGGAGCTGGGCTCAGCTCCGCAATTTCAATGGACGTATGAACCGTCGTCCAAGCTGAAGCTGACCAATTATGATTCGGCTTATGCCACTGAATTTGCATATTGGGTAGATGAGGCGGCTGCATTATACAAGGAAGCGAATGAGGTATTAGGTCCTTTGCGGAACCAGCCAATAACCGAGCATGAACGAGTTCAGGATGGCGTTGTACGTGTCACTTACAGTGGCGGTGCAACGATTTTGGTAAATTACACGGCTGATCCGGTAACGATTGATGGAATTACCGTTGGCGGGGTGGACTATGCAGTGGAAGGAGTGAACCGATGAGAACCCTTCGTTTATCATTGAAATCACGGAGAGCACTGCTTGGACTTGCATTTATTTCGCCATGGCTGATTGGTTTCATCTTCTTGTTCGCTACGCCGCTGCTGCAATCGATCCGGTTCAGTTTGAGCAATCTGTCGGTTGCCCCGGGAGGATATGTACTGGATTTTGTCGGGCTGAAAAATTTCAAGGATGCCATCCTGGTCGATGCAACATTCAACCGGATCTTGGTGGATTCGGTCGGAGCGATGCTGCTGAATGTGCCGATGATTCTATTCTTCAGTTTATTTACGGCCACATTGCTTAACCAGAAATTCAAAGGGAGAACGATGGCGCGTGCGATTTTCTTCCTGCCGGTCATTCTGGCCTCCAGTGCGGTGGCGGCGGCCGAGTCCGCAGGTCTGATCAATCTGATGGGAGACATCAGTGCAGTGGATTCGTCGGCAGAGGGGGGAGCATCGTTTAACGTCCTTTCAATCGTGCGAATGCTGAATGATGTGGGGTTGCCCATGGCATATGTCGATTACATCGTGGAAGCCATTATGCGCATCTACGATATTGTCAGCAGCTCTGGCGTACAGATTCTGATCTTCCTCGCTGCGCTGCAATCGGTACCCGGCTCCATGTACGAAGTGGCCAAAATTGAAGGAGCGACGGCCTATGAATCCTTCTGGAAAATTACGTTTCCGATGGTGAGTCCATTAATCCTGACAAATGTCATCTATACGATTATTGATTCTTTTGCAGGCAGCCCGGTGACGGAGGCCATCTACCAGACGGCGTTCAAAACCCAGAACTTCGGCCTGAGCTCAGCCATGTCCTGGCTGTACACGCTGGTCATCGGCCTGGTATTGGTTGTTGTTGGATGGGTACTGTCACGACGGGTTCATTACAACTGAAAGCTAACGAACGTTGAAGGAGGCATGAGACTATGGCTGTGTCGGGAACGGATCGCATGGTGGTGGTTCCGAAAGAAAACTACCGCATGCAGAGGGTGCGAAACAAGACATCGGACCTCCTGTATTCCATCTTCAGATATGCATTGATTATTGGTATTTCATTTATTATTTTGTATCCATTGTTTCTTAAAATCTCGGTTGCGTTCAAGGGCAAACAGGATATCTATAATCCGACCATCTATATGATTCCCCAGCATTTTACGCTGGATAATATCAAGCTTGCGGCGCAGGTGATGGATTATTTGCCTTTGCTGGCGAATACGTTGTTGTTCGTCACGATTACAACGCTGCTCACAGCGATATCCTGTGCATTAGCCGGGTACGGCTTCGCCCGCTTTTCTTTTCCCGGCAGCAATGTGCTGTTTGTATTAGTCATCCTCACTATTCTGGTGCCAACAAGCACCCTGATGGTGCCGATGTATCTGCATTTCCGCAACTTTGACATCCTCGGAATGGTTCATATGTTCACGGGACGAGAGGGGATCAACCTGCTGAATACATACTGGCCGTCCATGATTACTGCGGCTACGGCAGGTGGGCTGAAGGCAGGGCTGTTCATTTATATTTTCCGCCAGTTCTTCAAGGGCATGCCCAAGGAAATTGAAGAAGCTGCACTGATTGATGGAGCAGGAGGATTTCGGACATTTGCTCGCATCATGCTGCCGAATGCCATTTCACCGCTCATCACAGTCATTCTGTTTTCGTTTGTCTGGCAGTACAACGATACGTTCTATTCTTCGCTATTTATGAGTGAAAGCCCGCTTATCTCGCTGAAGGTGGCTTCATTGCCTGCCCAGGCGAACCAGTTAATTCCCCAATTGATGGGTTTTGGCTCGAACTCGGGCATGAAGGCAGACCCCAATTATGTTGCCATGATCGTGGATACAGGCATTCTGCTGGCGATTGCACCGCTCATTATTTTGTATTTGTTTGTACAGCGCTATTTCGTGGAAAGTATTGAACGCTCAGGTGTAGTTGGTTAACCGGGCTTGGCGTAGTCGTACAGGATGCGTAATTCGGGTGTTTTTGATATTTGGGTCGCTATGTACCCTGCCTTGGAATGGGGGATTATCAATGACGGAGCAAAAGATAAGCAGTAATTTAGTGAATAAAGATGCGACTTCCGAGGCTAGAGAACTGATGACGTACTTGGCGGATCGTTATGGATTAGGGGTACTGTCAGGTCAGCAGGATTACGGCAATCTGAACTGGATTAATGAGAATACAGGCCGCAAGCCGGCGGTGATCGGATTCGATCTCATGGATTATTCTCCATCAAGGACAGAACGCGGCGCGATCTCCCAGGAGATTCGGGATGCGATTGCATGGCACCAGCAAGGCGGAATTGTGACTCTGTGTTGGCATTGGAATGCACCTACTCATCTGGTGGATGAACCAGGCAAGGAATGGTGGCGCGGTTTCTATACGGATGCAACCACCTATGATCTCGCTTCAGCATTGGCTCATCCTGAATCGCAAGAGTATACCTTATTGATCCGGGATATCGATGCCATTGCATTACAGCTGCAAGAACTTAAGGATGCTGGGGTGCCTGTGTTATTCCGGCCGCTTCATGAAGCGGAGGGAGGCTGGTTCTGGTGGGGAGCCCAGGGACCTGAACCTGCCAAACAGTTATATCGCCTGCTGTATGATCAATTGGTCAACAAATATGAGCTGGGTAATCTGATCTGGGTGTGGAACTCGGAAAAGCCGGAGTGGTATCCGGGTGACGATGTGGTGGATATTGTGAGTGTGGATGTGTATCCAGAAGCAGGCGATCACAGCCCACTAGCTGAACGTTATGAGAATCTGCGTGAACTGGTGAAAGACAGCAAAATCATAGCCTTAGCCGAGAACGGCTCCATTCCTGATCCAAAGCAAATGAAAGAGCAAGGTGTATATTGGAGCTGGTTCTGTACCTGGACAGGAGAATTCCTAAAGGGTGGCAATCATAATACCGTGGCGTATTTGAAGGAAGTATATAATAGCGAAGAAATCATTACGCTGGATCAATTACCGAAGTGGAGTTGGAGATAGGGAGGGCTATTGTCTGAACTTCTACTGACGTGAAAAAAAGGGGGCTGTTCCATAAGTCATGAACCATGACGGTGGACGCCTCTTGTTCGCGTTGATTTGGCCTAACGAACCTGACAGACGTTATTTGCTCTCATTTGCACCGTTCTAAGATGTAACGAATCCCAGAGACGTTATTTTATGTATTGCGTCGCTTTTTAGGCTTTGACGCTGTGTTTGTACCGAAATAACGTCACTGAAGTTCGTTAAAATTGGCATGCCTTGAGAATCGGACGTTTAAGGTGCGCTAGATTCGTTAGCACGTTGCAAGTTTGACGAATTTCGCTCACCAGCCGTGCGGCCACGGTTACCGATATGCGAAGCCCTATGGAGATAGCACCTTTTATATGAGACGTCTTTCTTGTGGAGGAATGAGGTCTGAATAAAGAGCTAACCTGCATTATTGGAAAGCATGGCACTGATTTTTGGAAATAAAGCCTCATTGGAAGTAAACAAGATGTAGGATTGATTGGTTGTTCGCATCAGGATTGTTTCGGAAGCGCCATACGCTGCGCCGATTCGAACGGCTGAAGGCTCACTTCCACCATATGTATCATCAAGGGTAACTGCTTTAATATCTGAGATGGGAATTTCTATTTTGGAAAGCTGCCAACGGATGATGAGTTGATTCTCTACTTGCTGTACTTTGATGCCTAACATAATAAAGCCCTCCTTTAATATCTCAGCTAACCATGTAATTCTTCCTCTTCACACTTACAGTGTGTTTTTCAAAAATCATAAATGGTAATACATGGATTAATTATACTCGATGCTTACTTAATACGAAATACAAGAAGGACAATAGGCTAAATAGGCCAATCCAAGCAGTTAAAATATACAACCGTCAGAATTCGTGAAACATGACATTAGTTGGATTGTCTATAGAAAAAACAACAGCAGTCATGGGCGAAAAAGACTAGACTAATTAATCTTGTCTTTACGTTAAGTCGACGGGGATTTTAGCGCAAAGGTATGATTGAATGAATTTTGGCTTTATTTAAAATCTAAGGAATAAATGTGAGTTCGTAACGCAACTGAAATAAGAGCGGAGTTGTATCCGCCCTTATTTCTTTGTTGGATTATTTGACACAAAAATATTTTGTTCTCTGAAGTCTTCGGCTAAAATCAAAAACAATCCTGAACCATTATGTTTTTAAGCATGTTGCCGGGGCAAGAACGCGTCAGGACGGAAGGTTCATAGCGGTCTGAATGTTTTTCAGATCGAGCTGGATTTGCTCTGGAATATGGTGCGGATGGTATAAGCCATGCTGCATCATGTAAGTGGATATCTTTTCATAAGAGTCTATGGCCTCATCGAGCTGTTTCATCAAAATTTGCTTGATTTCAGGTGTGGCACATTCGGTCACGGCCATGGCGTAGTTTCTGACTCCGCTCTTGGCATTCATCAAAAAATCCATTGCGATGACGTCATCAGTCAGCATATGAAGCCCTGTCATGTGTTCTAATATTGGGTTCATTTTTTATCTCCTATAAAGTCGCTTTAGTCAGCACTCCACCAAGCTCCTGAAGCTGCTGTTGTGATAATTTCACTTCTTGTTGCAAAATTTGCAAAAGCTCCGGGTCGGTTACCAGTGATTGCATGGTCTTTGATTTCGTCATGCAAACCGTCTTGAACGCAGCCATTTCATGAACCTCAAGCATCTCATGCAAAGCGTAATTGGAATTCATTCGGATTGTCCTCCCATGTATTTATCCATATTCAAGGCTTTAAGATGACTTTAATGCAATCGTCCGTTTTCGTATCGAACACCTCGTAGCCCCGTTTGGCCTCGCTGAGGGGAATGACGTGTGTAACGATGTCGCCAGGGTCCACTTTGCCAGACGTAACCAACTCGTACATATATGGCATATAGTGAATGACCGGAGCTTGTCCGGAACGAATATTCACGTTTCGCTGCATGATGTCACCAAGTGGAAATCCGTTATAGCGTCCGCCGTATACCCCAGTGACTTGAATGGTTCCTCCTTTGCGGACAGCCTGAGACGCAATGATAAATGCACTCATAGTGCCGCCTTGCAGTTTCAAACCGCTGGCTAAATATTCAAGATCGCTCATCTTGCCGTCCATTCCTACTGCATCAATGACAACATCGGCGCCGCCTTTGGTCATTTCCTTGAGAGTGTTCCCAATATTCTTATCCTGTTCGAAGTTTACGGTTTCCACATGGTTCGTTCGCTTCGCATGCTGCAAGCGGTAATCGACATAGTCGACGGCTATAACACGCTTAGCTCCTTTCAGCCAGCAGAATTTCTGGGCCAGGAGTCCGACCGGGCCGCATCCGAGCACGATGACCGTATCTCCATTTTTTACGCCGGCATTATCTACGCTCCAGAATGCCGTGGTCATGGCATCAGCGATCAAGCTTAGCTTTTCGTCCGGTTGTTCGCAGTTTTCAGGAATCTTAAAGTGGGTAAAATTAGCAAACGGGACCCGTAAATACTCGGCTTGCCCGCCAGGATATCCGCCGGTCGTTCCGGAGTAGCCGAAATATGCGCCCATATCCCCGTGTTCGTTTGAATTGTCACATTGGCTTTCCAGCTGATTTTTGCAAAAAAAGCATTCTCCGCATGCGATGTTAAACGGAATGATCACACGGTCGCCTTTTTTTACCTTTGTCACGCCAGGACCTACTTCTTCTACGATCCCCATCGGCTCATGTCCGATGACATAGTTCTCCTGAAGGTTAGGGATCATCCCGTGAATAAGGTGTAGGTCAGAACCGCAAATGGCGGTACTGGTGATCTTTACGATCATATCGTCCGGTTTCACAATCTTCGCATCAGGCACCTCTTTGACCACGACATTTTTAATCCCTTGATACGTTACCGCCTTCATGCTTTATGTCCTCCAATATGCTCATCTGGGGTCCGATCAAACATCCCTTTACGCGACGTATCATCCGGGAACAGATTCATCTGCCCGATCATCACCGTATTTTTCGCCGAAAGCTGATCGAGTTGGTACTGTTCGTTCAGCTCATAAGGATGAAACCATTTTTTGCGAATCATGAGCTCCGTGATTTCTTGGTGCATTGCAATCCCCTGCTTAAGATGAGTATGCAGCAGGGCTCTTACATCCGGTGAAGCCGTTTCCGTCAGGGCGATGGACAAATTACGTACACCCTCCTTGGCACGAAGAAGGAAGTCCATGGCAAAAGTCATATCTGCCATTTCCGGCATATTCAATGAATTAATCGGGTCTAAATAATCGGTATTCATCTGAGTTCCCCTTAATGTGTTATAGGTGTCGGACTATTCGGAACAGGCGCTTGAAAAGGAGCTCTTGCGTAGATTGCTTGCAGCTCGGCGATCTGTTGTATGGATTGAATTACGTCTTTCTGCATTAAGGCTTTTAGCTCTTGGTCAAAGACCAGGCCTTGCATAAGTTTCGACTTAGCGAGGCAGAGCGTTTTGAAGTTTAACGCTTCATGCAGTTCCATCGATTCGTGAGGCGCTAGCGTTGGATTAGTCATTAAGAAATGATCACCTCCTTTTTCATCAACGTTAGATTTTCCAATGCATCGGATCTTATACTAATATGGATCGCCGGAGAGGTAAGATCCGAAAATTCCCATACCGTCGCAGGGATATAAACAAAATCTCAATCCCATACTTATTTCTGTTTAAATGAATGATCTTACTCATGGAAGGAGGACTTACGGTGTCCAATAAAAACAAAATTGATCTAGCCACCGAAAATGCAAGAAAACCGGCAGAAGGTGCACTTAACACGAGTGGTAATACGATGGAGCAGCATGCATCTAACGCGGTTTCTGAGGTGCAGACGGCTTTAAATCAGGCAATAAGCTCCATAAGTGAATCTAATGCGGCAACCAATTCACAAGCGTTGGAGAAGGCCCGGCAGCAATTGACCCGAGCAGAAGAGTTTTTAGATCAAGCGATAACTTCAGCCAATGCATTACATCTGCCGGACCAACAATAAACAGTTTGTTTGGCAGAGATTGGCTTTCTTTTTCGGATATGACCTGTGTTGACGCTTGTAAGAACATATTTGCCATAGACACGGACACTCACCGTTAGAAGCTTCGGTTAGCGCCGAAGCTTCTTTGTTTTTTTTTGAGATATTTCGGATAGAAAAAGAATGATTAAGAGCCAGGTATTAGAAGATGTCTTGAACATATTATAGGTATATCTATTCAAATATGTTTGGGGAGGATATCATAAAACCTATGTTGCCAATGGAAGAATATTTCGGTAA
Source organism: Paenibacillus sp. E222 (assembly GCF_013401555.1). Classification (NCBI taxonomy): domain Bacteria; kingdom Bacillati; phylum Bacillota; class Bacilli; order Caryophanales; family Paenibacillaceae; genus Paenibacillus; species Paenibacillus sp. E222. The sequence goes on along the minus strand of NZ_CP058552.1, from coordinate 6,717,687 downwards.
GTTAGAACTCGTTTATTCATTTTATGGGGCTATGCCTACAGGTGTTAGTGTGTCAGAAACCGGGCGCATCTTCATTTGCTTTCCGAAATGGGGAGATGACGTAAGATTTACGGTAGCGGAAATTGTTGAGGGTCGGGTGCAGCCTTATCCAAATTTAGAAACGAATTTGATAAACCCTTTGAATATCACTATGTCCTTCATCAGTGTCCAAAGTGTAGTTGCAGATGGGAGGGGAACCCTGTGGGTATTGGATACGGCTGCACCAAACTTTTCTGAGCCTGTGAAAGGAGGGGCAAAATTAGTTGCTGTAGATTTAAAAACAAATACAATAAGAAATGTATATACATTTGGAGAAGATGTAGTCTTGCCGACAACGTATCTGAATGATGTCCGATTTGATTTTCGTGTAGGTAAAGCGGGTTATGCATATATAACCGATTCTTCTTCCAATGGTCCAGGCGCTATTATCGTCGTGAATTTAGAAAACGGAAATGCATACAGACGGTTAGATGGAGCAGATTCAACTTCACCCGATCCATATTTTTTACCGAAAGTGGAAGGTAAAATTTTGATGAATCGAAACACGGATGGATCGACATCTCCCTTTCGATTGGCCTCTGATGGTATAGCCATTTCCCCTGATGGAAAAGTGTTATTCTATTGTCCATTAACCAGTCGTCATCTATACTCGATCTCAACAGAAGCCTTAAGAGACAGAACGATACCGGATTTCAATTTACGTGATCTTGTGCAGTATTGGGGAGAAAAAGGTGCGTCTGATGGAATGATAACGGATGCACAAGGAAACGTTTATGCTGGAGATTATGAAAACGATAGTATTCGAAAAATATTGCCGAATGGAATCATGGAAACCATCGCTCATGATCCGAGAATTTTATGGCCGGATACTTTTTCTATTGGTCCGGATCAATACTTATATGTAATTGTGAACCAATTACATAGGCAGGCGAGATTTCATTATGGAAGAGACCTGCGACAAAAACCGTATAGTTTACTTCGTATAAAAATTGATGAATTACCTGCTCCTACCTTTTGATATAAATCCCACTTTACAAAACAGGGGGCAGTCTGAAGGTTGCAGGCTGCTCCTTTTTTCATTCAGCTATCAGGCAGAAATGTAAGCTTAATTCAACATGAAAAAGAGGCGAGCTTCGAATGACAGACCTGAACGCGTATCATTATTTTGAAAAAAGTGTGGGACCATTCCGCAATCTCTCTAGTCTGTCCGAGCAGGATGCAGAAGCCGTTGCGCAGCATATCCGGCAGGAAGGCCGGAATTTTGCCAGTCAGCGATCAGCTGATTACATAATGATTCGCAGAGAACTTGAGCGGAAAGCGTACGAGCAGTTTATCGCCAAAGGTGGGAAACCGACCAACCGTTTTCCTCACTATATGACCCTGAGTGCATGTACGTGGTTGGAATCATGGTATACCGAACCGGATTGGGTCACGATCTCATGGGAGAATCTGCCTGATGATTCCGTAAGTTTTACCTACGGCGATTTGTTTCCAACGATGCGTTATTTGGACGATAAACCCTACCGTAAGCAGGTCTTCACGAAAAATGAAATACTGGACATTATTCAAACCTATGGCTGGCCTCAGGAATGGAATCAACAGGGTGATCTCGGACCGGAGCGTTATATCGAAGTACAGGTGTGGAGCGAGAGAATTATCAGACCATATCGCTGAGACGAAAGGGTTTAGGGGCTATTTATGCCGATTTTAACAGGTGCAAAAAAGTGCAATTGCAGGAAATACGGGTGTTCGATATAGTGAGTGAAAGCTTTGACCAGTGCCGAAGAATATTCTTCATTGGCCTGTAGAAGCCCCTTTTTTTTAGTGTTAATCCGATTAATACGATAGGTTTAAGAGACTAAGGAGGATGGGAAAGCTCATGCAAAAAGTGGGGAAACGAAACACCCGTAGTTTAGCCTGGATCATATCGATTGTGTTGGTTGTATCTGTTGTACTCAGTGCATGCGGAAATAAAGAAGAAGAACAGGCGAACGGAAGTAATGGTAATGCGGATGATCCATTGGAAGTCAGTATCATGACGATTACGCCAAGTGCGGTTCCTGCGGCGGATGATAATGTCATCAAGCGTGCAATCGAAAAGGCGACGAATTCCAAAATGAACATCCAGTGGGTTTCCAACAATATTTATGGTGACAAGCTGAATCTGACACTCGCTTCCGGGGATATTCCGGATTTGATTATGATTAATGACCCGTTCGGAAGCACGTTTACCAAGATGGTCAAGCAGGGGGCTTTCTGGGATGTCACGCCTTATATCAAGGATTATCCCAATCTGAGCAATGGCATTCCCGACATTGCCTGGGAAACAACCAAGGCAGCGGATGGCAACAATTATGGTATTCCCCGCCCCCGCCCGGTAACCGGAGACTCCTTTTTCATCATCCGCAAGGATTGGCTCGACAAATTGAATTTGCAGGTGCCGGAGACCACGGATGAGCTGTTCGAAGTGATGAAGGCTTTTGTGGAGCAGGACCCGGATGGGAATGGAGCCCAAGATACGACGGCACTTGCCGCTTATATCAGTCCGGATGATCTTGGTTGGGGTGGCAACCTCGGCCCTGTACTGGGCGCCATTGAAAGTTCATTTATTGGAATCAACAGCAGTTGGAAATGGGATGAATCGCAAGGGGAGCTGATCTACAGGGAGTTACTGCCTGAGGTTAGAGAATCCCTTCAATATCTGACCAAAGCTTACAGCAGCGGCATGATGCCGGAAGATCTGCTTTCGCTCAAGCTGACGCAGGCAAGGGAGTTGTTCAAGCGTAATCAGGCAGGCATTATTGTGGACAAGACAGGAACGATGCGCAAAATCTATGCGGATGACTTGAAGAAGGTTGATCCTTCTTTCAAATATACGGACTTTTACCCTCTGACCAATCTGAATGGATACAACCCAAAGGGGGCTGGATACAACGGAATTCTGGCGATCCCTGCGAGTGTTCCGGAAGAGAAGATGAAACGTATTCTGAAGCTGGTGGATAGCTGGATGAACCCCGAAGTATTTGAAATTCAGCAGTTCGGGATTGAAGGCACACATTATGAAGTGGTGGATGGCAAAAAGGTAGCGAATAACGAAAAATTGACTGCGGACAACGCCTCGGATTTCAATCATATCGTCAACGTTATTGATCTGCCGTGGGATACGACAGGCGAAACGGATGAAGAAACACAGGCGAATGAGCTGTTCAAGAAAGTGGAGGCCGAACGGGACAAAACTAGTGTAGCTGATCTATCTGCTGGCCTTCAATCGGAGACCGGACAGAAGGTTCTGCCTGAACTCAACAAGAAGATTCAGGACTTGAAAGCGAAGATTATATTAGGCCGAGAGCCGATTGAAGCTTGGGATACCTTTGTGGAGTCGCTGCGAAATGACCCGAATGTTCAAGCGATGAGTGATGAGATGACAGAGGCTTATAAGAAACGAAACGGACATTGAATCTGAGGGAAGGAGCTGCAAACCATGAGCAGCCATGGACAACGAATGAACACGGTAAAGGGGAAGCAGACTTCAGCTAGGAGCAAATGGTTAAACTTGCTGTCCTCGCTCCGGCGTGACCAGTCGTTATACTTGCTGGCATTGCCAGGTATCCTGTTCTTTCTTGTTTTCAAATATATCCCGATGTGGGGCATCATCATTGCTTTTCAGGATTATTCCCCTTTTCGTGGCATTCAGGGCAGTGAGTGGGTCGGGCTGCTGCACTTTACTGAACTCTTTGCCAATCCGGATTTTGCTTTGCTGTTCCGAAACACACTGGCGATTAGTCTGTTGAATCTGATTCTGTTCTTTCCTTTTCCGATTCTGATCTCTTTGGGACTTAACGAACTGAAAAGTGTGGCGTACAAGAGACTAATTCAAACGATTATCTACATGCCACATTTTCTGTCCTGGGTCATCATCGCGGGGCTGACACTGCTCTTGTTCGCCAAAGGAACGGGACTGATTAACGAACTGTTCACCTTATGGGGCTGGCAGCGGGTAGATATATTGACGAACCCGGACAGCTTCTGGGTGATGGTGACCTTGCAAGCGATGTGGAAGGAAGCTGGATGGGGAACGATTGTGTTTCTGGCAGCCATGGCGAGTGTGGACACCCAACTATATGAGGCGGCTCGAATGGATGGGGCAGGGCGGCTGCGTCAGATCTGGCACATTACACTGCCTGCCATCCGTAGTGTCATCATCGTGCTCCTGATTTTAAGATTGGGAGACATCATGGAGGTTGGATTTGAGCAAATATTCCTTATGTACAACGGTGCTGTATCCGAAGTGGCTGAAGTATTCGACACCTATGTATACCGAACAGGGATCGAGCAGGGAGATTTCAGCTATAGTACAGCGGTTGGACTGTTCAAATCGGTGATCGGACTGGTACTGGTTGTGGTTGCAAACCGTCTGGTAAAACGCATGGGACAGGAAGGTGTTTACTAGTTTCGGTACCCGTTTTCGGGTCAGACAATGTTTCAGGGGAAGGAGGTTTCGAATGCATCGTTTGAAATGGAGTGAGAGAGTTGGGCAGTCCCTGAATGCTGTTGTTCTTGGATTGTTGGCAGTAGTCATGTTCTTCCCGCTGTATTATGTTTTTGTCGTTTCGTTCACCGATCCAGGAGAGTATTTGCAAAAGAAAATCGTACTCTTCCCCGAACACTGGTCTGTCGAAGCGTATACGTATTTGTTATCGACGCCTGCCTTTGCACGCTCGCTGGGAAACAGTGCATTTCTGGCAACCGTGGGCACGGTGTGCAGCCTGGCTGTATCGTCTTCTCTGGCTTATGCGCTGTCCCAGAAGCGGTTTCAATTCAGAACAATATTGATGTTCCTGATTGTACTAACCATCTTGTTTAGCCCGGGCATCATTCCGAATTATTTGCTGGTACGGGAGCTGGGGCTAATCAATAACATCTGGGCGCTGATTTTGCCTGCGCTCGCCAATGGCTGGACGGTATTGTTGATGAAAAATTTCTTCGACAGCCTGCCGGCAGAGATCAGCGAAGCGGCGTCCATTGACGGCTGTAGTGCCATCCGAACCTGGTACACGATTGTACTGCCGCTGTCTATGCCGGCATTGGCTGCATTTGGTTTATTTTTCGCAGTAGGCTACTGGAATCAATTCTTCGCGGCGTTGTTGTACCTGAACGATTCTGCCAAATGGCCTATTCAAGTACTGCTGCAGAACATGCTGCTGAATGCTTCCAATATCGATCTGGTTGCACCTGGACAGCAGGTGGAGACCCCGCCGACAGAAATGCTGAAGATGGCCGCGATCATTGTAGCCATTCTGCCTGTACTAGTTGTGTATCCGTTTATTCAAAAACACTTTGCCAAAGGAGCCTTGATCGGCTCGGTTAAAGGATAAATCTGTGTTCAGGATTCAGGCTGCAATTAATTCGGCTTATATTCCCGGGAAGGAGGCACAGACAGATGTTAATCAAGCGCACAGCAGTCAACTTGCCAAGAGGGCGCTATTTCAGACGCAGTCTGATGATGATTCTGTTTATCGCCTGCATTCCGGGTGTGATTACAGGTGTGTTGTTGTATGGCTGGGTTACCGTCAAAATGGAGAACATTTTGCAGCAATCCCATCTGCGACAATTCGAGCAGCGGACCGCATGGGTTAGTGAGCAATTGGATGCGCTTGAATTGATCTTTTCCCAGTGGGCGTTCGATCCGGTATTTGATAACCGCCTGAAAGAGCTTGATTTTGTATACAAATATAAGCAGGTACATGAACTGTATCGTTTGCTGCTCATGATTCAGAATTCCAATACACTTATCGGCAAAGTTCAGCTGTATCTGGATGAACCCAGAGCCGTGAAGATGGATTCGGAACGATATGATTTTATAAGTGACCCCAGTGAGATCACAAAGATGGAACGGTTGACCGAACAGCCGCAGGCGACGTATTGGTCCCGCTCCCTGGAGGGCAGTTCCATGATGATGGTGAATCGACTTCCGGGTGGAAGTGAGGATGCACTCGGTGCGTTGACCGTCACCCTGGATAACCAGCAGCTTGGAAGCATGCTGCAGACCTTGTCCCCGTATAACGGCGGAACAACCTTTTTGCTGGACGAGCAGGGGAAGCCCATGCTGCCACAGGACAAAGAGCTGGGAGGATTACAGCAAGCCGTTCGGGAGCATGTGTTAAATTTTGAAACCAATCCGTCTTCCTTCCTGATGGAGTATGGCGACTTAACCTATTCCGTTCAATCAGGGACCTTCCGCAGACTTGGGACGGATTGGACTTATATCTCCGCGGCTCCCCTGAATGAAATTGTCGCTCCAATCGTGTCCGTACCCCGTATCGTGCTGCTTGTGAACGGAGCAGGATTGTTGCTGGCACTAATCCTGTCCTGGGTCGGTTCACTTCAACTCTATAAACCTTTTACCAAATTGTTGCGGATATTTACCCTGACCGAGGCACCGATAGAAGCTAAGGAAACGGAAATGTCTTCGTTATTCCAAGTGTTCTCATCGGCACCGGTCCGCTCGAATGGACCTGTACATCTGGATGAAATCAAGCATATCGAACAGCGCTGGATCGGGATAAACCGTGAACGGGAATCGTTACAACAGCGCTTGGAAGAACATCTGCCGCTTGCCCGGGAAAGCCTGTTAATCCAGCTAACCCTTGGTCATCTCTTGTTGCCATCAGACCGTGAATGGCGGGAACGACTGTCCCAGCTCGGATGGGATCTAAGGGATGAACAGTTCGTTATTATGCTTGCCCATATTCGTCCTGAAGTTGTTCTTCTTCAGGGGAGTGAACACCATGGGCGTGAATCCCAAGAGTGGATCAGTTTTGCCGTAACCGACATATTGGGCAGACAATTGCAAGAGCTTCCTTATCGGGCTGAGGCACTCAATTATCATGATATGTCCATTGCCTTGCTGCTTGCTGTTCCTCCAGAGATCCAGCCGGATACGGCTGAGTTCAGAAATGAACTGATCCGTATGGGCCAACAGTGGATGGACAGTGTACATTCGGAATTGAATATCCGGTTGACGGTGGTCCTTAGCAAACTCACATTGGATGCTTCACACATTCCACAGCTGGTTAGAGAATCACGATCCGTATTGAGGAAAAGGCAGTTCTCTTCCAATCTGTCTATCATGGATATGAATGAGGAGGCGGAGCAGGATGTGAAGCAAAAAGGAGCTTATCCACTCGAATTGGAGCAGGACATTATTTCAGCATTGCGCAGTGGGGATGAGGAATTAGCTCTGGAGTATTTCAGGCGATTTATAGACACATACGCAGGATCTGAATCGCCAGAGGAGCACATTCGCCAGGCGTTATTCCAATTGCTGGCGCGGATACAGCATGCCCTGCTGCAATTAGGTGAAGATCCGGTTGAACTGTTCGGCTTGGCAGTGTATGAGGAAGTGGTACATTTGCATGATCTGGATGAATTGTTTCAGTGGTTCAGGGAACGCATCGTGCATGTATGTGTAGAGGAATTCACAGGCAAGGAAGAGAAGCAGATACAGATGGCCGTTCATCAGATGAAGGAGCACGCCGAGCAGCAATATGCTGGAGCATTATCTCTGGATGAACTGGCAGACCTTCACGGGATTCATGCCTACACGTTAAGCCGGGCCTTCAAGCAGACATTTGGTCAGAATTTTGTGGATTATTTAACCGAAATTAGATTAAATCGGGCTAAAGAGCTGCTTGAATCAACAGACGTCAAGATCAATGAAATTGCGGAGCAGGTCGGTTATCAGGCGAGTTATTTTAATCGTTTGTTCAAGAAAAGCGAGGGAACGACGCCGAGTCGCTATCGGGAAGACGTTCGCAAGCAAACCGGGCATTCACGTGGTAACCGTTCCGTATAATTTTCTGCCGAAAGGAGTGTAGGATCTAACGTGTCACAGCACAAGCCAAACATTATTTTTCTTATGACGGATCAGCAGCGATGGGACTGTATTGGGACCTTTAATGAGCATATTCATACGCCGAATCTGGATAAGCTTGCAGCCGAGGGAATTACTTTCCAGGATGCGGTCTGCCAATCCCCGATGTGTGCACCCAGCCGAAGCTCTATGATGATGGGATACTATCCGTCGCAGCTTGGAGTTCGAACGAATTATGGTGGTTTGTTTGAGGAAGACAAGCTGCCTTCTCAGCCGTTGCCTGAGTTGATGCATCGCGCAGGGTATCAGACGGCGGGGTTTGGAAAAACGCATTGGAACCATAGCGAGGGTATAGACGAGCCATCTACACGCGGGTTTGAAGTGAGATCGATCGGTCTCTCCCGCCAGAGTGGTCATTATGAGCAGGGGGCAAGGATGATGGGGGACACCCATCCCGAAGCGCTGGAGGCTTATCATCAGGAGACGAAGGACTTTGGGGGCGGGGAGGAAAATGTCAACGGTTATACCGGGTTCACCAGCCGAATTCCGATGAACCAGCATCGGGATGGATGGGTAGCCGAACAGGCACTGCAATTTCTGGATGACGGAGTAGATCCGGAGAGGCCGCTGTTTTTTTATTTGTCCTTTCTCAAGCCGCATGCCGGGTTCAACGTACCCCAACAATTTGAAGACCTCTACCGACTGGAGGATATCCCGGACATTCCGCAGCCACCATGGGAAGACGAATTGAATACTCATCTGGCAGCCTCGGATGATCTGAATGTGAACAGTCGTCAGTCTTATCTGGACAAGAAGGCCGTATGGGAGCAGCGCAGTTCGGAGGAGAGAAGAAGAACCACATTGAGGTACTGGGCGAATTGCTCCTGGCTGGATCACTATTTTGGGTTGGCATTGGATAAGCTGGAGCAGCTCGGAAGGCTGGAGAATGCGCTGATTGTATTTGTATCGGATCATGGAGAGATGTTGGGGGAAAGGCAATACCGCTTCACCAAATATAATCTGTATGACAGCAGCGTAAGAGTGCCGCTGATTTTGTCCGGTACGTACATTCCGGAACAGAAGCGAGGAACTATGGATCAGCAACCCGCCGAATTGGTCGATCTTGTGCCTACATTAACGCAAGCAGCAGGATTAGAGGCCAACCCGATGCTACCGGGTGTGAACTTACTGGGCAAGCTCCGGCATCGTGGAACGTTCTGTGAATTTCATGGTAAAGGTGTAACAGCACCCCATTCGGCCCCGGCTTATATGTGGCGTACAACGGAGTGGAAGCTCATTCTGTACATCGAAGGCTCTGTTAAGGAATCGGCCTCCAGGGTACATGAAACAAAAGGTGAATTATATCACCTGACCGTTGACCCCCATGAATGGACGAATCTGTATGATGAAGAGCAGCATGCTGCAGTCCGGGAGCAGTTAAAGACTGAACTGTTGATGCATCTGGCCGTTAGCTGGGCCAAGGGACCGTTCTTCTATGATCGTGGTGGCACCAAGCCGTTGGAGACGTAAAAAGAGTAACATTGAGTTGTTTATAAGTGTGTGAAGTACCAAGTGTATCCGTTGACCGGGCAACCGGAGGCAAAGCGAAGATTGTTGCCCCCCTTAGACGATTGAGAGACGTCGGCTAAAGGGTGGAGATCATCTGCTTTGCTTTTTTTATGACCGGATAAGGAGGGGAGCTTGGCGTAAGATATCAGACGGTTTATGAGTTTTTGCCAATCTAATCAATGGAGGTAATTATTGATGAAAACCGAAATGACTGTGGCAAAAGGAAAGAAAGTGCTGTTCACATGGCTATTGAGTGGAGTCATTGGATTGACAGGCTTGGCTTCAACCGGAGGTATAGCACCCAAGGCAGAGGCCGCAGAAGTGTCTGCCCCACGACTGGTAGAAAACTTGGGACGAGGCCTTACTGCCGTGTACCTGGGTGAGAACAAAGTTTATCTGAGCTGGCGTTTACTTGGGACCGAACCGCAGCAGGTAACCTTCGATGTGTATCGACGGACGGGCACAGCAGAGGTGAAGCTGAATACCCAGCCTTTGACGCAGGGAACCAATTATACGGATACAGACGTGGATGTTAACCAGAGCCATACGTATATCGTGAAGTCTTATGTGGATGGTACTTTCCAGGGTACAAGTGCAGAGGTGGTGCTGGCCGCAAATCCCGAGATTCGCAATTATTTCAGTATTCCGCTGCAAAACATAACGTCCAATCCGTCTGATTATTTTATCCAGCATGGCTGGCCAGGCGATCTGGACGGCGATGGGGAATATGAAGTTGTAGTCACCCGGATTCCGGTGAACGGAGGTAACAAATACGTGGAGGCGTATAGCCTGACTGAAGGTTTCCTATGGCGAATTGATCTGGGGCCTTACAGCGTGACCACAATCGATACATATAATGCGCCACCTGCTTCGGTGAGCGAATTCGGTGTGGCTGGACTGGGCGGCTGGCGTGACAACGACAATATTACAGTATTTGATCTGGATAGTGACGGAAAGGCTGAGGTACTGCTGCGTACCTTTGAAGGTGTGACGTTTGCCGATGGTCAGGTCGTCCCTGCTACAGTGCAGCGCGCACAGTATGTATCTGTCGTGGATGGATTGGCGGGTACAGAAGCTGCACGCACTACAATTACGAATGATTATGCAGCTGATGGACCGCTCAGCGGGCACTTTGGTATTGCTTATCTGGATGGTGAACATCCGAGCCTGATTACGGCGCTCAAGAATCGTGCGCTCAGCCGCAATTTCCAGTATGTGACGTCAGCTTATGACTACGCAGGCGGAGCCCTAACCGAGCGATGGAGACATGTAGGGACTGACGGTGAGTTTTTCCATCAGATTCGCATATTGGATCTCGATGGGGATGGAAAGGATGAGGTGTCTTTTGGCGGCTGGGCACTGGATGATAACGGAGAGACATTATACAGTCTGCCAGGTGTAGTCCATGGTGATCGGTTCCACATTGCGGATATTGATCCGGATCGGCCGGGGCTGGAGCAGTTCGGAATCCAGCAGGCGGAGAACGGCAACTTTAATCAATTTCCTTGGTTTTACGCGGATGCAGTGACGGGTGAGATCATTCGTACGGGAGAAGTGCCCCAGGACGTGGCAAGAGGGACATTGGCGGATATTGATCCACGGCACAGAGGGCTTGAGATGTGGTCCAGTTCAGGCAATATCTATAATGTGGATGGTGAAGTGATCAGTTCGGTTCAACCATCAACGAACTTCCAAATCTGGTGGGATGGAGATGTGCTCGGCGAGCTGCTGGATAAGAACTTTGTGGAAAAGTGGAACTGGCAGCAGAACACGACGACACGTCTGTTTACAGCTGATGATGTTCGCGTGAATTCCAGAAACGCCCCTGTAATGTATGGGGATCTGCTCGGGGACTGGCGGGAAGAGATTCTGTATGAGACGAGTGATTTCCAAGAATTGCGTCTGTACACAACCACTATACCGTCGGATGTCCGCATCTACACACTGCCGCATAATCAGGCATACCGTAACGGACTGGCTGTCAAAGGATATATGCAGTCTTTGCTAACCGATTATTATCTGGGTGAAGGAATGACAACACCACCGTATCCGAATATTCGCCCTGCCGTGTACAATAGGGACAACGAGTCTTAAACTACCTATGGAAGGGGATGCTTCCCAGATGCATGATCAGCTGCCAAAGAAATCTTCTTCCTGCTGCTGCGCTGCAAGTCGGGGCGGCAAGCTGGAGGAAAAGAGTCTGTCAGAGGAAACGGCTGCATCGGTAGAGGCTGTTGAAGACAAGCCATCCAGTCATACTAGTTATTCAGCTGACTTCACGATAGCTCTAACCGATAGAGCAGTGAAGAAAGAAAGCATTCGTATTGAAGGTGGACGTTTCCTGATGGGCACAAATGACCCCGAAGCTTTTGAAGCAGACGGGGAAGGCCCCGTCAGGGAAGTTCAGGTGAACTCCTTTTATCTTGATACCTGTACGGTAACCAATGCGGAGTTTGCACAGTTTGTACGTGAGACGGGGTATCGGACTGAGGCGGAGCGGTTTGGCTGGTCTTTTGTTTTTCATCTGTTCGTTTCTCCGCAAACGGCGGCTCAAGTTCGAACCGTTGTACAACAGACACCCTGGTGGTGGGTTGTTGAAGGTGCAGATTGGGCTCATCCCGAAGGACCCGAATCTCATGTGAATGATCGCTCTGATCATCCGGTTCTTCATATCTCATGGAATGATGCCAATGCGTATTGCCGCTGGGAGGGTAAACGTCTGCCCACAGAAGCCGAATGGGAATACGCAGCCCGGGGTGGCCTGATACAGAAAAAATATCCCTGGGGCGATACGTTAAGGCCGGATGGACAGCACAATTGCAACATCTGGCAGGGTGTATTTCCGACGAAAAATAATGCAGCCGACGGTTATGCAGGCACCGCTCCATCCCAATCGTTTCCTCCCAATGCATACGGACTTTATAATATGTCAGGCAATGTATGGGAGTGGTGCGCTGACAACTACACTACGGATCATGAGAAGGCTGCGGCTGCTGACACGGAATTATCTCCTCATGAAGATCGCAAGGTGTTAAAAGGTGGTTCCTATCTATGCCACCGTTCCTACTGCAATCGCTATAGAGTGGCGGCGAGAATCCCCAACACGCCTGATACATCTACCGGGCATATCGGTTTCAGATGTGCAGCGGATGTATAGTCTATGGTCTGTTTGTTTGTAGAGTAAGGCTCGGGCTATTTCACCCGAATAAGTAATCCGAACAGACCCAGTACAGCAAAGGCCAGAAATGCTGTAGTGTTAGAGAACATCTCAATGGTGTAACCCGCTAACGATGAACCTATGAACTGTCCTGCACCAAGCGCGAGAAAAGCAAGGCTGATCCCAATGGACGTATTTGGACGAAATAGCCTGGTCGCCCACACGATGAATACACTGGTCAGGAAAATATAGGTACTGCCGAACATAACGGCTGAGACCAGGCTGGCGGCCATCGATGGAAGAAGGATCACGCCAAGTGAAACAGACAAGAGCAGAAGGCCTATCCGATAGGACCATCCAATTCCGATGCGTTCAATAATCCGGCCAGCACATCCGCCGAGAATCCCCATAATTCCCATCACAATCCAGAACAGTACGGCTTCCGAATCGGAGGCCCCTTTTTCGTCTGTGAGGAAGTTACGGGCAAAGGTCCAATAGATCGCAGAACTGATACCTGTCAGAAGGGAAGCCATGAGCAGAGCCACGCCGGGTCTGGTCGGCTTCATGGATGCCCAGAGGGACTTGGTACAAGGCTCTGTTTTGCGTGTGGAGAGAACGCGACTATTCCATAACACCACCACAATACCCAGAACAGCAAAGAAGATGTAGGTCAAACGCCAATACTCGGTGAACAGCCAGTAGATCGGACCGGATATGATAATGCCAAAGCTGGTACCTGTGTTAATCCAGCTATTCCCTCTGGCTTGCTGATCAGGCGCAAGCTCAGCATAGACGGTGTTACCCAATGCAGGAGAGGCCAAGCCTGTACTTAATCCGGCAAGAAAAACGCCGAGTGTGAGAACAAATGCATTTGGAGATAAGCCAATGCCCAATAAACCGAGCACAGCACTAATACCCGCGATTTGAATGACATGATAGTGCCCGATGCGATTAATTAACAGCGGAGCACTAAGTAGAGACAGGCAATAAGCAATGTAGGTTGCGGAATTAATTGCTCCGGATTGGGCATCGTCCAGTTGGAGTGCTTCCGAGATCTCCGGCATAAACAGCCCATAGCTGAATCTCCCGAATGCATAACATACAGCGATAAGGGCAATCCCTGGGAAAATAATTTTTTTCATCAAATCCACCGCCTTTTATATAGAACGATCATTATATTTTCTTTGAAATAAAAAAGTGAGTTGAACTACTAACTCACCCTGTGTGGGACTACTTGAAACTATTCTGCGTCATGTCAATGAGTTCCCGACATACGTTATTTACATTTTCTGTCTCAGCGAGTGCAGTAGAACCCTCCAGCAGCAGGTTAAATTGCAACACTGCACGGTCGCTTGCGGCAGGATCAAGATTTTTGATCAAGGTCATCACATGTTTCTTATGCGCGTTGACAGTTTGTACGATGACGTTGTCTGGATCTCCGCCAAATTCCTCCTTGGCACGCAGAAACAGACATCCTCTTGACTCATGTTCCATCAACCAGCGTGCATGTCCTTCCGCCAGATTGAGGAATACGGGCTGCGCTTTGTTGTCGGCATACTGCCGCAGCTGCTCCAGATAGCGCTGTTCGCGCCGCCGAAGTACTTCAACGATGAGATCATCCTTGGAGTTGAAGTGATTATATAACGTCATGATGGCGATCCCGGCATCTGTGATGATTCGCTTCAAGCCGATAGAATGAAAGCCGTGCAGGTAGAATAATTCCTCAGCCACGTTCAACAGCATTTCCTTTTTACTGCTCATAAGAAGTAATACGCTCCTTTCAGAATGAGATAGAACGATCATTATACTTCTAAAATATAGAAAATGGCTCACATTGTCAAATGTTGTGAACCATTTCGATTTCCATTTGGTGGAGAGCATCTACCCATTCTGTGGGACATCCTGAATCTGTAATCACCATGGATATTTGATTAATAGGTGCAATCTGGGCGAAGGTGGAACGTCCAAACTTGGTATGATCCGCTACCAAAATGGCTTCCTCCGCACGCTCCATCATTTTGCGCGAGATGAGTGCCTCTTCGAGTACATAATCTGTGATCCCATCCGTTAACGAAACACCGCCTGCTGAGATGAACGCCTTGTTGACTTTGAATTGACTGAGCAATTCATGAGCAATGGGGCCAGTAGAGGCTTGTACGACCGGGGTGACTTCTCCTCCGGCGAAAATGATTTTGCCTGCAAATTCCTCCAGTGCACAGGTAAGAATGGGGACGGAGTTGGTTATGACGGTCACCTGAGACCGATGTCGCAGCTGTCGCATGATCTCCAGCGTTGTTGTGCCGTTGTCGAGCATTACGGTCTCTCCATCCTCAATCAGAGAGGCGGCTGCCACGCCAATGGCCTGCTTTTCGTTCAGCTGAAGCTGCGCACGCTTTTGAAAAGGGGCTTCGATCATGCCTGAACGTACACGTACAGCACCTCCGTATACTTTGCGCAATTCGCCTTCCTTTTCAAGTCGGTCCAGATCCCGCCGAATTGTCTCCGTGGATACCTGGAACAGATCCGCGAGAACCTGTACCTGAACCTTGCCCTGGGTAGCAAGCTGGATAAGAATGGTGTGTCTTCGTTCTTCATACGTTAAAGACATGGGTCGTGCCTCCTGAAGTTTCGATTCTAAGTTCTATTTAGTTTAGAGTTGTGAGATAGTGTGGATTGTTGTTGTTTTAATAGTTTAAGTTGGAGAGAAGACCTTGTCAATTTTGAAATGCTAACGAGGAGAATATTCTGTTCTTAATATGTATTGACAGTAATATGATGTGGCGATAAGATCATATAAAACAACGAAAAACCACAACAAACAACATCGAAATTTTAATCCATAGTACATGGATCATCAGGGAGGAAAAAGGGTGAAACGTCAGCTTGCTTTTCAACAAAATGGGACATTCAAAATCGTGCAGTTTACAGATCTACACTGGAAGGACGGGCGACCTGAAGATCTTCGGACCCGGCAATTGATGAAAACGGTCATTGAAGCGGAACAGCCTGATCTGGTTGTATTTACAGGCGATGTCATCTACACGGGACCGGTTGATCCTGGCAATAAGGAATGTGAACACCCGCAGCAGGCATTCCGGGATGCCGTGTCGGTAGTGGAAGAGCGTGGTATTCCGTGGGCTTTTGTGTATGGCAACCATGATACAGAGAATCGGATTACCCCCGATGGATTAATGGATGTGATTCAGGAGCATGCGCATACCGTGACGGAACCGGGACCGCGTGAGATTGCGGGACTAGGCAATTACACATTGGAGATTGCCGGAGCGGATGGCCGTCCGGCAGCAGTGTTGTATTTACTCGATTCAGGGAGCTATTCCCGGTTCGAGTCCGTTCCCGGTTATGGCTGGATTCAGCCCAATCAGATCCAGTGGCTGATGTCTGAATCCACACGCGTCAATCCCGGCCGCAGCCGCGGGGAGAAGCTCCCAGCCCTGGCGTTTTTCCATATCCCGATTCCTGAATATCAGTCCATGTGGGACACACAGATCTGTTATGGCAGCAAGTACGAGCCTGTCTGCTCTGCTCAAGTGAACTCGGGTCTGTTCTCTGCAATGCTGGAGATGGGCGATGTGATGGGGACCTTTTGCGGACATGATCATGTGAATGATTTTCAGGGGACTTACCACGGCATTCGACTCTGCTACGGGCGTTCGAGTGGACACAGTACATATGGAAGGGAAGGCATGCTGCGCGGAGGACGGGTCATTCAATTGCAGGCGGGACAACGAGGCTTTGATACCTGGCTTCGTCTGGAAGACGGATCGGTCGTGAAGGAACAGCCAGAACATCAACCTGAGAGCACTTCGGCACATTAGAGAATATAGAAGAGCAAGGCATTAGAGAGGAACGTTTGAATTATGATTTTACCTATAGTTCTGGTGCTCGCTTCCGGGATGGCTCACGCTGTCTGGAGTATGTTCACCAAACGCAGCTTAAACAAAAGTGTGTTTTTATGGTCCATCATGATGATTCCGACCGTAATACTGCTGCCTGTGCTCATCGTGGAGTTGGTACGGGAACCATTATCCATGTCAGCCTATGCGCTGCTTGTGTTATCGATGGCACTGCAAGCCTTGTATTCCTGGCTGCTGTCGCAGACGTATGAATTGGGCGATTTGTCGCAGATTTATCCGATTATGCGGGGAACGAGCACCTTGCTGGTGCCATTGATCGGTGTTGCTTTTCTGGGGGAAACGTTATCCATGTTTGGCTGGCTTGGTATTGCCTGCATGATTGTAGGATTTACGGTGCTGAGTGGTGTGGGAAGCAGAGACGGCAAATCTGGCTCAAGGGTAATAGGATCTAAGCCGGTTCTGATGGCCTTATGTGTCGGGTTATGTACAACCAGTTATGTGTTCGTGGACAAATTAAATCTAGAGCATATTTCACCCCTGTCGTTACTTGAAGTGACGAACATTGGCTTTGTTGCCGGATTGACTCCGGCTCTGCTCGCTTCCCGCCAACTGCGTCAGGAGTGGCAGAAGAATCGATCAACCATTATGCTTGGAGCACTGCTGAATCCGGGCTCGTACTTGTTGTTCCTGTTCGCATTGCAGCAGGCGCCAATGGCCAGACTCGGCCCGCTTCGGGAAGTAGGAACCGTATTTGCGGCCTTCCTCGGTATTTTGTTACTAAAAGAACAGCAGGGGAAGAAGCGGATTCTCTGTTCCATCGTTATTTTTGGCGGCATATTGCTGATTGGCATGTGGGGTTAATGGAATTCCAGTATTTGGAGATATGGTGTATACTCATGGTTAATGAACCGCTTTCATGAGGAGGATGAGCCATTGAACGTGCACCGTTTGGAAGATATTCATTTTCGTGATCCCTACATACTGGCTATACCATCGCGCAAGAAATATTATTTATACGGCTCTATCGGGCAAAATGTGTGGAACGGCCCAGCCATCGGTTTTGATGTCTATGAGAGTGAAGACCTGATCCATTGGAGCGGTCCTTCCCCATGCTTCCGTGCACCAGCGGACTTCTGGTCCGATCACCACTATTGGGCCCCGGAAGTCTATGAATGGGAAGGTCGCTTTTATATGTTTGCCAGTTTCAAGGCAGAAGGCATTCCGCGGGTAACAGGTGTATTGGTAGCTGATCAGCCGGAGGGGCCTTTTGAATTGTGGTGCCGCTCCCTAACGCCTCCCGATTGGGAATGCCTGGACGGTACATTGTATGTGGACGATCAGGGTGATCCATGGATGATCTTTTGCAAAGAATGGGTGCAGGTGGAGGATGGGGAGATGTACGCGGTACGTCTGAAGCCCGATCTGAAAGGAACGATAGGCAAGCCTGATCTGTTATTCAAAGCTTCCGAAGCGTCATGGTCTGTCGGAGGTGGAGAACAGCGAAACCGTTATGTCACGGATGGTCCGTTTCTATATCGCATGCAAAATGATGAACTCGTCATGATGTGGTCCACATCCGGTCAAGACGGTTATACAATGGGGCTGGCCCGCTCGGTGTCCGGCAGACCGCAAGGTCCATGGAAGCAGGATGACAGGCCGTTGTTCACCAATAATGGAGGACACGGGATGTTGTTTCGAACGTTCGAAGGACAACTGTGCCTCACCATTCACGCTCCGAACAATCATCCGAATGAACGACCCGTTATTTTCCGAATGCAGGAGAAGAACGGACAACTGACGCTTATGGATAATCCAATGTAAATGCTGAAAATGCAGATCACGTATTCGGAAAAGGCACTGTTCTAATCACTTAATTAACTCTTCAATTCATCCCCTCAGGGTAAATGATCTTAAGGAACATCTGTTCAAGATGAGCTTAGGATGACTGCCCGAGGGGATTTGTTTATTTTATCGCAGGTACTCAAACATGATATATTGGAAGGAACAACGTGTCGATAATGTAAAAGGGAGTAATGATAGCTCTACAATGAAATGAACAGAGTGATGGGGAGAGACTTATATGCTGCATGAGGAAAAGTTGATCCAGGCGATTACGGAGCATGAACCATTAATGCACGACCTGCGGCGGGTTCGCAGTCTGGATTTGCCTCAGTGTTACATAGGTGCGGGGTATATTCGCAATTATATCTGGGATGTGCTTCATGGCTATCCTCTACGCGAACTGCACAGCGATATTGATGTGGTTTACTACGATACGAAAGACATACGTGAGAAAAGGGACTTGCTGCTGGAACAAGGGCTTCGCGAGCAAACAGGCAATTCCAAGTGGTCGGTGAAAAATCAGGCGAGGATGCATCTGCGCAATGGAAATAAGCCCTATCAATCCACAGAAGACGCTCTTCGATATTGGCCAGAAATCGTCACAGCCATAGGTGTGAGGTTAGATGAACAGGGTCAGGTGCGTATCTGTGCCCCGCATGGGCTGGAGGATCTGTATGCGTTAATCGTACGCCAAAGTCCGTTTTTCTCGGATGCAGACTACTATAATCAGCGTGTAAAAAAGAAATGCTGGCAACAACAGTGGCCCAAGCTCACGATCATAAAATCCTGAATCAAGGGCATATGACGGAAGTGAAGGCCCAAGAAGGAGTGTTACTGGATTTATGAAAAAGTTTATACGAGAAAAAGGCCTAATCCTTGATCTTATTTTCATTGCATGTTTTGTGTTCTTTCTGGTCTTCTGGGGCTGGAACTTCGCAGTGAAGTTTTATGGCATGATCACTGTAGTCTTTATCGTGTTAAGGCGGATTGATTATCAAAAGCATATTCTCCTAAAACGCATTCTGCTTACCGGCTTCGGGATCGTTGCGGTTTCATTCGTCATTATCGAAGCCCTTGTGTTTACTCAGCTTAACGCGAATGATCCGGAAGAAGCGGACTATGTCATCATTCTCGGCTCAGGCATCAAAGGAACGGAATTGACATTGACTTTGAAACAAAGGCTGGATGCCAGTCTGGACTATATCCGCAGTCATCCTCAGACGCCAGTGATTGTATCCGGCGGGCAGGGGCCGGGGGAATCCATTCCGGAAGCGCTCGCCATGAAAAACTACCTTGTTGATCAGGGAATCAGCCCTGCGCAAGTCATTATGGAAGATCGATCGACGAGCACCCAGGAGAATATGGCTTTTTCCAAAAAAATCATTGATGCATCCGGGCTGGAGCATCCCGAGATCATGATTGTCACAAGTGATTACCATATGTTCAGATCCAAGTATCTGGCCGCCAAGAACGGTTACGCCGCTGAATATGGTATATCGGCTCCTTCACCGGGTTATCTGAAACCGATCAATATGATCCGGGAGTATTTTGGGACAATCAAAGCATTACTCTATCTGTTAACGCGATAAACCCGAGAAGGTTTTTCAGTTTACGACGTATAAATTAAAATAGGCAATGCCTCACTCTTAAACGAGTGGAGCATTGCTTTTTTTGTTATCTAATATCTTTACATTCTGAAAAGTATGGAAAGGAAAATATGAGGGTAACTGCGATCGAAAAATGATTTGAGGGCAAAATATTCATTGTAAGATCTTCGTTCAACCTCCGCTTCGTCGAAATCGTGGACGTCCCTCTCCCTATCGGTTGAAGCAGAGGGTGGAGCGCTTAACGAACCTGAGACGTGTTATTAAGGGGGGTAAAGTATTCTGAGAAGGCTAAGGAATCTGAGACAAGCTATATCGGAATTTAGGGCTGTTATAGCGTTTTTTTAGGGCATTTTTAGGAAATAACACGCCTGAGGTTCCTTACGATTGTAAAAGAGGGTTTAGAGGCCAAATAAGACGTCTTATGTTCCTTAGGAAAAGAAAATGCTTACACATCTTAAATAATCTTTAATAATCCTACATATTATGTTTGCTTACTGATCATTTATAATGTGCTTACATGCAGACAGCCACCGACGCCAAGTAGCGTAAAGGGCTGTCTTTTTGTGGTGAAAAATACCAATATTCTGAAAGGATCTTGTACAATGAGATGGTTGGAAGACTGAAATAGAATTGGGTGGTGACTTGAAAGAGAGGGTGTTACGATGCTATTTAAGATCATTTGGTGTGAAGTAGAAGAGCAGCATCAAAAAGCATTTTATTCGGCGCAATCCAAGTGGGGGGAACTAATCAAGGCACCGGGTTTTGTGATGCAACGAGGTGGCTGGAATCTGTTGAACCCCCGGCAAGCTGTAATCCTGGCGATATGGGGCACCAAAACTGCTTATGACGAATTCATGAGGTCGACTCATGATCAGCTGATAAGCAACAACCGTCAGATAGATACATACACGTCTATCAGCGTTTGTTTGTACTCTGCTAACGTAAATAATATGTTTGTCTCTCAGGCAGAAGCATCACATCAATTCTACGTTTATAAATGCACAGAATCCGGGACTTTGTTAGATGCTACAATACCTGATGGGCTTTTATTACAACCGTATGATCCAGACGCATCCATGAGTTTTGTCGGATGGAAACCACTGGACGGTGTGCCTGATGGGATGCAATGGGAGGCAGGCTTTACAACAATTACGGACTGGAATGTATCAAGAGTAGAACCATAAGGAAGGAGGTAGTTAAATTTGAAAACATACATATTATTATTTGAAGGATACGTATCCTTTGAGATTATGTTAGCCAGCTATTTTATGAAAACGCAAGGAGACATCATAACGGTGGCGTTGGAAAAGGGACCGTTACAGTCATATGAGGGATTTTCAGTTAATCCCTCTGCTCTACTAAATGAGATTAATCCGTCCGAAGTGGACCTTTTCATCATTCCCGGAGGAGATGTTACGGCAATGCTGCAACGTCCGGACTTGATGTACTTCATCAAAGAACTTCATGAGCGCAAGACGCCCATTGCAGCCATCTGTGCAGGAACATTATTGTTCGGTCAAGCACAAATATTGGACAGCACATCATTTACGACTAATGCTGAATCCGAGATGAGAGCAGTCACAGCCCAAGGGAAATATGTAAATGAAGGTGTTGTTGTTGATGGACATATCATTACAGCCAAGGCGAGTGCTTATGTGGATTTTGGAATCGAAATCGGTAAAGTGATGAATATCTATTCAGGTGCTGAAGATCTGGAAGAAACGATTCAAGTGTTCAAATATTTCAACGCCAAATCATGATATAATATACGTCATTAATAGAAGAACGATGTAGGAGTGAATGATCATTACAGCATATATGTTACCTGCTCTCTATGAGCAAAAGAAAGTTTCAGCGCATGACATGGAAGAGATTGTACGTCTGTTGGCACACGCACCATTACTATATGATGACGGGCGGACAATTAAAGTTCAGGACTTCATGGAAGGGTTGGAGATTGAGCTTGAGCATGAGGTGCGGCGCGCAGTCATCGAGTTGTATGAACTGGCTGTGCAAGCTTGTCGTCCCTTCTCCGAGTCATCTGCTTATGAGCAGCTTCAGGATGCACTTGGATTACAGGCTGAACTATGGCAGGCAGAAGTGCTGACGCTTGCCGAATGGATGGAATGGTTGAAGCAGATCGGTAAAGGACAAAGAAAACTGCCTGAATACAATTTTACAGCCATGCTGGGGAATTTGCCTGAAGGGTTCATGATTCATGATTTCCATGATGAGCTCATGTATCAGTTGGAGCAAAACCCAGCGAACGCCTGGGCGATCGAAGAACGCAATCGCTTATACGCAGCCTTGGGCGCAATTTAAAATCAAACAAAACGGTCGCAGATGGTGTTAGTCCTATATAGCGTACTTGCTTTACCCAGTATGGGGAAATGAGGGGATACCGTGAAAAAGGTTGTGTTGGCGGGTGGAACAGGGTTTGTAGGTCAGGATTTTGCCCAAAGATTCAAGAAGCTTGGGTATGAGGTGCTCATTATCTCACGCCAGCCCGGTCATATTGCCTGGGAGAACCAGGCTGGAATTATACAGGCACTTGAAGGTGCAGAATTGCTGATTAACCTGGCCGGAAAATCCGTAAACTGCCGTTACACGGACGAGAACCGCAAAATCATTCTGGAATCCAGAACACGCACAACCCGCATTTTGGGCGAGTCTGTTCTGGCGTGCAGCAATCCTCCTGAACTATGGATTAATTCAAGCACGGCCACCATATATAGACATGCAGAAGATCGCCCCATGACGGAGGAAGAGGGCGAGATTGGCTCCGGATTCTCGGTAGATGTCGCCAAGGCGTGGGAAAAGGCTTTTTTTGAATTCAGTCTGCCGTCTACACGTCAGATTGCATTACGGATTGCCATTGTGCTGGGAGAAGGTGGCGTCATGGAGCCACTCACCAATCTGGTCCGCTTTGGGCTGGGTGGATCACAAGGGCCTGGAACCCAGCAGTTTAGCTGGATTCATATAGAAGATTTGTTCCGCATGGTGATCTATGTTCAGCAGCATCCGCAGCTGGAGGGTGTATTTAATGCGTCCTCTCCGCATCCTGTTACGAATCGCCAGCTTATGGAGAGTCTGCGGCGGCAGATGGGAGTTCGGATTGGACTTCCTTCACCTCGCTGGATGCTGGAACTGGGAGCGCGATTCATTCGGACCGAAACAGAACTGGTTCTCAAAAGTCGCTGGGTGATTCCCGAAAGGCTGGAAAGAGAAGGATTTACATTCAAATATGATACGCTCGATCTTGCACTGGCCGAGATTTTGAAGTAAGGAAATGAATCAACGTGATTGAATAAAAAAGATAACACATCGGAGGGGCAGAGATATCTGCCCTTCTGCTGTATTTTCTGCACTTCGTCATGGCGTTTAGGCAGGCGGGGTGAAGTGTAATTTTCATTTAGATATGTTCGACTAAACATTCACTGGATAACAGCGATCGGAAGGTTGTTCTGTCATCGGAGTTTTAATGTAAGTAAATATTCATTAGTTGTACTTATATCGATCAGTCAGAAGAAGAGAAAGAGGTAGGTCATATGCAGCTTAGAAGAGTGAGAATTGTGGGAACAGGCAAGTACTTGCCTGAACAGGAAGTAACCGACGAGGAGTTGGATCACCGTTTGCAGGTGCCTGCGGGCTGGGTCAGCAAAGCAACAGGTGTAGGTGTTCGCCATTACGCTTCGGGGGGAGAGACCTCTTCCTTTATGGGAGCGAGGGCTGCTGAAGCCGCACTTGCCGATGCGGGATTGACGTTCGCAGATATAGACTGTCTGGTGTGCACGAGCGGTACGAAGGAACAACCTTTACCCAGTACGGCGGTATTCATTCAGCAGGCGATGGGGCAGCAGGATTCAGGGGTACCGGCTTTTGACATGGATGCGACTTGCTTAAGTTTTCTGAACGGGTTGGATGTTATCTCCTATATGGTGGATGCCGGGCGTTATAAAAGGGTGCTGCTTGTAGCTACAGAGATCGCTTCGAAGGGATTGAATTGGTCGAACAAGGAAAGTGCTGCCCTGTTCGGTGATGGAGCGGCTGCTGTCATTATTGAACGATCCGCTGAGGGAGAGTCTTCGCAGATTGTACATGCTTCGCTGAAAACGTACAGCCGCGGCGCACGCTTCTCGGAAATTGCCGGTGGGGGCACTCGTCTGCATGCCTCGAACTATGTGGCAGAGCAGCCGGAGCCCTATCTTTTTCATATGGATGGACAGGCCATCTTCCGTATGGCTTCCAGGTTATTGCCAGCATTTATGGACGATATGTTGCAGGCAACCGGTAATCAGATGAAGGATTTTCAATTGGTGATTCCGCATCAGGGAAGTGCCATGGCGATGAGGCTGATCCGTAAGAAGCTGGGAATCGAAGAGGACCGTTTTATGGACATTACACGAAATCACGGCAATACCATTGCCGCTTCCATTCCAATGGGGCTGCATGAAGCGATCAAGCAGCAGCGCATTCAGAGGGGAGATCGGGTGCTAATGATCGGTACAGCCGCCGGATTATCACTGGGAGGACTTATTTTTGACTACTAGATTCACGAAGAATGGACATCAATCATCCACGTCCTTAAATGTGCTGCTCACAGGCGGCCGGGCTCCGGTAACCCTTGATCTGGCGCGTATGCTTCATCGTGCGGGTCACCGGGTTTACGTCGCGGAGAGCGTGGTGCGTCATTTGTGCAGATTGTCCAGTGCGGTGGAGCAATGCTTCATGGTTCCATCTCCACGTCATGACACAGAGAATTACTTGTTAGAGATGGAGAGTCTGGTTCAAGCCTGGCAGATCGACTTGTTGATTCCGATGTGTGAAGAAGTTTTTTATATTGCTCAAGGAGCAGAGCGGCTGCGTGATCACTGCCGTGTACTTGTTTCGCCTATAGAGCAGCTGCATGAATTGCATCATAAATATCACTTTATCCAGCTTGCAGAGTCGCTTGGCCTTTCGGTTCCAGATACCCGTCTAATCAACAGTCGGCAGGAATGGATGGAAGCGCAGGCTGATCTGGAAATAGAGGGGGAATGGGTATGGAAGCCCGTATATTCCCGTTTTGCTGCCAGAGTTCGTATGCCGATATCCTCCACAGCAGACTTTGATGGAGGCGCACCTGAACCTGATCAGAAGATATACGCGGGTAAAATGAAGCAGCACCGTTTACAGAATGATCCTCCTGGTGACATGGAAATATCCTCGGCTTCCCCTTGGGTAGCGCAGGCTTATGTTGCCGGGCAAATGTTATGTACATACAGCGTAGCTTATGAAGGGAAAATCGTTGCACATACGACCTACGACAGTCGCTATCGAACGGGCAGCGTAGGGGCGAGTGTTTTTTTTGAACATGTGGAACATGAAGGGATTTACGAGTGGGTAAGGCAATTTGTACAGGCGACAGGGTTTAGCGGGCAGATTGGTTTTGATTTTATTGAAACAGAGGACGGACAAGTGTATGCCATTGAGTGTAATCCGAGGGCGACCAGTGGAATCCATCTGTTTCACCCTGGTGATGGTTTGGTACGTGCTTTAATTGCACCTGAAGAACTGGTGAAAGCAGCAAAGGTAATCGTCCCTAAGCAAGGAAGCAAAGCGATGTTGATGTTTCCGATGCTGGGAAGTGGATTGCAGCAGCTCTGGGGGAAGGGCAGCCTGCGGACTTGGATGACAGCTTGGCGGGGAACGAGGGATGTGGTGTATATGAGACACGATGTGAAACCTTTGTTTGAGCAATTTGCAATTGTACTATCCGCCTGGCGGCTGGCAAGGGAACATAAGTTTTCGCTGACTGAAGCTTTGACTCACGACATAGAATGGAACGGTGAACAACGATGAATA
Organism: Paenibacillus sp. E222; assembly: GCF_013401555.1. Classification (NCBI taxonomy): domain Bacteria; kingdom Bacillati; phylum Bacillota; class Bacilli; order Caryophanales; family Paenibacillaceae; genus Paenibacillus; species Paenibacillus sp. E222. The sequence goes on along the minus strand of NZ_CP058552.1, from coordinate 6,691,881 downwards.
GAGCATTGGTTACAGGAGCAACCGGATGTCTGGGCAGGCATCTGGCGATACGGCTTGCAGAGCAAGGCTGGCAAGTTACGGGTATGGGACGCCAGCAAAGGCACGGTGCACAGCTTGAGGCAGCAGGCATTCGCTTTTATAACGGAGATATACGAGATCAGGCGGCGGTGAATGAGGTCTGTTCGGGTCAGGATGTTGTGTTTCACTGTGCGGCGTTATCGTCGCCATGGGGCAAATACCGGGATTTTTACAGCAGTAATGTGGAGGGGACACAGCATTTGGTGGACCGTTGCATGAAAGGTGGCGTACAGCGCTTCATTCATGTATCAACACCGAGCTTATATTTTAACTACAGTCCGCGATATGACATACATGAGAATGACCCCTTGCCATCCAAACCAGCCAATCATTACGCTGCCACCAAGCGGCTTGCTGAGCAAGTGGTTTTGAAGGCTCATGCTAATGGACTTCCATCGATCATGATTCGTCCGAGAGCCATTTTTGGCCCGTATGACCAGACCCTTTTTCCCAGAATCGTTGCAGCAAATGCAAAATCGGGTGTACCTATGATCGGAGGCGGACAGGCACTTATTGACCTGACTTGTGTGGATAACGTGGTGGATGCGCTGTTGTTATGCCGGGATGCCAAGACAGAAGCGCTGGGTCGTGCCTATAATATTTCCAATGGGGATCCGAGACCGTTCCAGGATTTGGTGAGTACGTTGTTTGGCATGCTGGAAATGCCTTTACGCCGTCGAAACATTCCCTACAGAGCAGCATACGGAGCAGCCGGAGTGCTGGAACGTGTACATCGCTTGATTCCTGCGTTAGGAGAACCTCAATTGACTCGGTATACGGTTGGTTCGTTATCTATCCCGCAGACGCTGGATATTACGGATGCCCGCGAGAAGCTGGGGTATGTGCCTCGGTTGACCATTGATGAGGGGTTACAACAATTTGCAGACTGGTGGAGGGCTGAATCATGCTGACAACAACCTCGGTAAAACTTCATCTGGGCGCAGCAGGTTACTGCACACATCCGGAGTTTCTGACGCTGCGTGGTGGAAGTTTGCGTCCGGTGGCCTTTCCGGCCGGCTTTGCGTGCATCATTCATCCTGTACATGGTCCGATTCTGCTGGACACGGGATATAGCTCCCGTTTTTTCAAGGAAACCGCTCATTTGCCAAACGCGCTGTATCGTCACATTACACCTGTGGTCTATCGTGAAGAAGACAGTGCGGTGCATTTTCTGGCCCGTATAGGGTTGAAAGCTTCGGATATTCGGTACATCATCCTCTCGCACTTTCATGGGGATCATATTGCAGGTGTGCGGGATTTTCCACAGGCGCAATTGATCTACCTGCCAAGAGCCTATGACGCCGTGCGTTTACTTGGCCCCATTGCGGCTGTAAAGGCAGGCTTTCTGTCTGGGCTGCTGCCAGAGGACTTTGATGCGCGATCATTACCTGTTACGAAGCAGCCAGAGCGATGGGTGAGAGCGGGTGAGGATTTTCCTTTTCCCCAGGTATACGATATTTTCGGTGATGGCAGTCTGCTGGGTGTTGACGTATCGGGTCATGCGGAAGGCATGATGGGAATTTTGCTCAGTACCGAGTCGCATGATTATTTTCTGTGCGCGGACGCCGTGTGGTCGAGTCGTGCTTTTCAGGAGAAACGCAGACCTCACGCACTCGCTGGAATCATTATGTCGGATCGTCAGGTGTATCGAAGAAATTTTGACAGACTGGTTCAGTTGCATCAGCAGTTTCCGGAGATACGGATTGTGCCCAGTCATTGCCGTGAAGCGCTGAATGCTTGGGGTATAGGGGCTGAGGATGTATGAGTAATACAATGCGTATTGTCTATCATTATGCACTTGCACGGGGATTGAGAAAATGGAAAACACGAACGCAGCTTGAACGCTGGCAGGAACGCCAGATCATTCGGCAAGTGGAGCGGGTTCGTAAAAAGTCGCCTTTTTACCGGGAGTGGTGGGGTGACGTGGATGCATCCAACTGGAGAAGCTTTAAGCTAATTGATAAAACGATCATGATGCAGCATTTCGATCGGCTCAACACGGTTGGCATCTCCAAGGACGAAGCGATGGCTCTCGCCGGGCAAAGCGAGGAAACGCGTGATTTCAAGCCATCCGTTCAGGGTGTGACGGTAGGATTGTCCTCAGGCACATCGGGCAACCGGGGGTTGTTTCTGGTGAGTGATCAGGAGCAGGATGCGTGGACAGGGACTGTGCTGGCCAAGCTCCTGCCTGGCGGACTGTGGAAGCCTGCCAAAATCGCCTTTTTTCTCCGGGCCAACAGTAATCTGTATGAATCGGTGCAGCGGGGGAAGCTGCAATTTCAATATTTTGATCTGTTAGAGCGTGTCGATACTTTGGTTAAACTTATGGAAACATACCGACCTACCGTATGGGTAGCGCCGCCCTCCATGCTGAGAATGCTGGCTGACGCTTATACGTCTGGCACATTGACCACTGTACCGGACAAAATCATTTCGGTTGCTGAAGTGCTGGACCCGCTGGATCACAAGGTGCTGGAGCATGTTTTTGGACAAACGATTCATCAGGTGTACCAGTGCACGGAAGGATTTCTGGGCGCAACCTGTAGCTTCGGTACGTTGCATTTGAATGAAGATATTGTTCATATTGAAAAAGAGTTCATTGATCCCGCGACCCGGAGGTTCGTGCCTGTAATTACGGACTTCTCCAGAACCTCACAGCCGATTATCCGGTATCGGCTGAACGACATTCTGACCGAGGCAGCGGTTCCTTGTGCCTGTGGTTCTCCATTCACTGCCATTGAGCGGATTGAAGGCCGCTGTGATGACACGCTTTATTTTCCACATCGACAAACGGGCGAAGCCGTACCTGTATTCCCGGATTTTGTGACACGTGCGGTGATTGCAGCCTCTCCGACTATTGAGCATTATCGGGTCGTACAGCGAGCGAGCGGGATGTTGGAAGTATCGCTTCGGCTTGCGGTAGAAGAAGGAATGCAGCAGGTGGAAGCCGATGTGCAGCGGGAGCTGATGAAGCTTGGAGAGCGGCTGGAATGCAGCGTACCCGATATCCGATTCGTTCCTTACACGTTTGAACCGGGAATAACGAAGCTGCGGCGAGTGGAGAGACAGCACACTTGAATGAAGCGTATGTGGATAGTGGTAACGAAAATAAATTCACTAAATTACGAAATTCATGAAATCCACCGAGGGAAGAGGTCAAGCAGATGACAGAACAGAAGATACAGACAGAGAACGATCATATACAGGGCGAAACAGGTTCAACCGTGAGGAAAACGAAAGAGTTCGACCCAAACGCCCCTGTGGCGTTAATCACGGGTACATCGAGTGGCTTCGGCATGCTTACGGCGATTACGCTGGCTAAACAAGGATATCGTGTTGTGGCAACGATGCGAGATTTGAGTCGGAATGTGAAATTGGTAAGGCTGGCGGAGCAGGCGGGTATATCGGATCGGGTACAGATTATTCGGCTGGATGTGACGGATGCTGATTCGGTGCAGGAGGCTGTTCAGACGGTACTTCAAAACCATGGGCGGATCGATATGCTGGTGAACAATGCAGGGTTTGCACTTGGCGGATTTATTGAGGAAGTATCCATGGAAGATTGGCGTCGGCAAATGGAAACAAATCTGTTCGGCTTGATTGCCGTTACACGTGCGGTCCTGCCAGTCATGCGTGAGCAAAAGCAGGGATTGATCATCAACTTGTCCAGCGTCAGCGGACTGTCCGGTTTTCCAGGTTATGCGCCCTATGCTGCATCCAAATTCGCCGTGGAAGGTTTCACGGAAAGTTTGCGTCATGAGATGTCTTCGTTCGGCGTCCGGGTTGTGCTCGTAGAGCCAGGCGCTTATCGTACACCCATCTGGAATAAAGGCCTGGGTGAAATTCATAGAAGTGATCATTCTCCCTATAAAGATAAGCTCGATGCGGTTCTTCGTTATTCCCAGCATGCTGGAGAGACTGCACCTGACCCGCAGGAAGTGGCCGATCTGATTGCTCGCATTGCACGGATGCGTGCACCAAGGCTTCGTTACGCGCTGGGCAAAGGCTCGCGTTTGCTTATCATCGGCAAGCTGCTGCTTCCATGGAAATGGCTGGAGTGGATTATAGCTCGTGGACTGAAGTAGAGCAAAACGCACTCAACTAATATGCTGGGGGTAAAGAGCTATGCTCGAAATCATCGTCATTATTTTACTGCTATCCATTGTTGGCCTGCTCTTCAGTATCAACAGTAAACTAACGGAACGTGATTGGGTGAAAGAAGCCATGGAGCGGGATGCGTCCAAATAAAAAAACACTGGAGGGCTTTGATATGAAAATCGCTTTTGTTTTGTTTGATGGTTTGACTTTCCTTGATTTTGCAGGATTTTATGATGTGATCAATCGGTTGAATTTCTTTGAACAAACCAAAGGCACGACATGGGAAACATGTGCGATGACAGATCAGGTTACGGACGAATCAGGCCTAACGTTAAAGGTGGACCGGGTGAAGCCTAATTTGGCGGAATATGATCTCGTTTTTGTGCCTGGTGGCATGGGAACACGCAAGCTTCGATTCGATGAGGCTTTTGTGGGCTGGCTGAGACAGGCCGAGAATGTTCCGCTAAAGGTATCCGTGTGCACAGGCTCTCTGCTGATGGGGGCAGCTGGGTTTTTAACAGGTAAAAAAGCAACGACGCATCCCAATGTCTATGAATTGCTTGAGCCATACGTTGCCGAGGTAATTCAAACCCGGATTGTGAAAGACGGAAATGTGATTACAGCCGGCGGGGTAGCGACGTCTATTGATCTTGGGGTCTATGTTGTAGGTTTGCTTGCAGGCCAGGAAGCAGCAGAACATGTGAAGCTCCAGATCGATTATCCTTATGACATGCAGGGAGTGATTGAAGAATGAAGGGAGATCAGAAGGAGAACGTGTTCATCCTTCGCAATATACGCAGAGATGAGGCAGAGAAATATTGGCCTTTGCGGCTGGAAGCGCTGAAAAATCATCCGGAAGCCTTCGGGGCTTCATTTGAAATGTCCATTCAGCTTCCCATGAGTGAAGTGCAGGAACGCATACATACCGAACCCGATGATTACATTTTGGGTGCATATACAGAAGAAGGCATCCTCGCAGGAACGATGGGATTCAAAAGAGAACAGGGACTAAAGCTGAGGCACAAAGGATATATCTGGGGAGTCTATGTCTCACCGTCTTATCGTGGATGTGGACTTGCTTCCCGCATGCTCCGCGAAGTGTTGGATCGGGGCAGGGAATTGGAAGGCACAGAGCAAATCAATCTCAGTGTGGTTACCACAAATGAGTCAGCAAGGCGATTGTATGAGCAGTACGGTTTTGAAACCTATGGCATTGAGCGTAATGCGCTGGTCGTTCAGGGGAAGGGTTACGATGAGGCTCATATGACTTACTTTTATGCTGAGCGTTTGAATGTGAGTTATGAGCATATTGAAGCAGGGGGTGACATATGACGGACACGGTTCAGCTTGAACTTGACGGCATTTCTTTTGAGTTAAAAGAACCTCATTCATTCGAGTGGATCGCGCGCCTGGGTACCGTATTTCGTGTGTTTGATCAGCAGGATTCCGGCAATTTGTCCTTTGGTGTTCTGGGTCGGGACGGAAAGCGGAGATTCGTGAAATATGCTGGAGCGCGCACGATACATGCGAACAGTTTAATTGTACCTGCCGAAGCGATTCATGATTTGAAATCATCCGTTTCCATCTACGAAGATTTGGCACATGACACATTGATTCAGTTAAAAGACCATTTTGCAACGGAACATGGCTACGCCTGTGTATTTGATTGGGTGGAAGGAGAATGTCTGCATGCCCATTGGGATTTTCCACCACCAGCCAAGTATGAGGACCCTCGATCCCCCTATTATCGATTCAGACAGCTTCCGGTAAATACGCGCATTCAGGCGATGGAGCAGATTTTGGATTTCCACATCGAAGTGCAGCGGAGAGGGTATGTGGCTGTTGATTTTTACGATGGCAGTCTGATCTATGATTTTGACAAACAAACGATGAAGATATGCGATATTGATTTGTATCGAAAGGGCTCTTTCACGAATACGATGGGACGGATGTGGGGATCATCCCGGTTCATGTCTCCTGAGGAATTGGAGTTGGGTGCACCGGTGGATGGAGTCACAAATGTGTTCAACATGGGGGCGATGGCATTCTCGCTGCTCGGTGGAGAGTTGGATCGTTCCTATGCCAAGTGGGATGCGGGAGAAGCGTTGTACCAGGTGGTTATTCGAGCGGTAGACCCCGAGCGGGCAAATCGATATGCGTCAGTAGCTGAATTGGGAGATGCATGGAAAAAAGCTGTGCTGCAGAATAATTAAGCGATATTGGATCATTGTCTGGATCTTAAATCCTCTCGTATATTACACATACGCAATTGTGCACATTGCATTCGTATCTGCACGGGATATACCGTATAATGGAAATTAATGAGGGGGTATAGCCAATGTGCAAATATACGATATCCGGATTAATAACTGATTTTCTGAAGCAGGATGACGCTGGAAAAAGAAGTGTAGGCGAACCATTATTGCAGAGGTTCATTCCGTAATTATGAAACCTATTTCAAACCTATCACCCATGGATATGATGAAAATTCAGGCAGAGACATTGTATACGATGGACAATCAGAAGCGTCTGTTAAGCATTAATGAACCGGATGGTGGGCAGGCTCCAGCCTTATTTATTGGGATAACCTCTGTCGGGCAATGCTCCTATTATCATCATCAGCTGCCGTTCACTCTGATTGAGGAACTGGGCTGTGACGCTGAGCTTTCGCTCGATGTTGCGAAGCTGATTCGGAGAGTGGAGACGTTTAAGCCAGTGAAGAGTGTATGGATGGGCCCGGCATACACATTTCCCGAGACGTGTGGCGAATGGAATCCAAATGTTCAGCTTATAGAGAGTCATCGTACTTTTCTTCTGGAAGAGCATTTTCCTGATTTAATAGAGCATCTGCATGGAAAAATGCCCGTTGCCGCTTATGTCATTGAGGATTCGGCTGTCGCTGTATGTTGTTCAGCCCCTGTATCCCAACAGGGTGCTGAGGCGAGTCTGTATACGGCGCCTAATTTCAGAGGACAGGGTTATGCAGCAGAGGCGGTAAAGTGCTGGCAGTATCATGTTAAAGAGAGCGGGCGCATTCCAATCTATAGTACATCATGGGATAATATAGCTTCACAGGCTGTTGCCCGGAAGCTGGGACTAATCCAGTTTGGTGTGGATTTCAGCATCACGACTTCGTCATAAAAAGATGGTTTCATTTATTCTGTTTATGTTAAATATAGAGTATCAATCCGCTGAGTTGGTTACCCGGAATTAAAGTTGGTGTTTTTGCAATGGTTAGGATTTTTGTACAAAAGAACCTGCAATAAGTCATTGTAGCGCATATCAGTCTCTATCGGGATGAGTATAATTATAATCATAGCTTTATCGAGTTTACTGAGAATGCTATTCATAAGTTTGAGCAGGGACAGGAGTGATTCCATGATTCGCAAACGTATTGCAAGCGGCACTGTGATGCTGTGTGCAGCATGGATGTTGGTAGCATGCTCGAATCAGACGGAAAGTCAGGACATAAGCTGGAAGATTGAAAGCAATCTTCAGCAAATCGTGAATGAACCTGAGGTTCTCACCAGTAGTAACCCAGGTGATTATATTGCGGCTAATACAGAAGCATATGTTCAGATTCTGAGTACGGGTGAAGAGGGATTGAACCTCCTGATTCAGCAGCTGGACTCAAGTTCGAATGATGGGCTTAAGGAATGGCTTATGGCTCAGGCAAGTACGGAGCTGCTCGGAGAGCGTGATCCCGTGGAGCACTGGCAAAGTGGCAAAGACTGGCTCAGACAGTATAAAATGAAGGTAGAATAACATAACTCACCTCCCAGTCATCATGAGCAGGAATGAGAGGTTCCAGGAACCTGAAAGAATACGTTATAGAGGTGAAATCCTTGAAGAAGAAAATTGCATTTTTTGACTCGGGAATCGGTGGTTTAACCGTCTTGCATAAGGCTTTGCATCAATTCCCTGAAGAAGCATTTCTGTATTATGCCGATACGCTGCATGTTCCTTATGGGACCAAGTCCGCCGATGAGGTTAGAGGACATATCTTCAATTGTGTGGAGGCGATTGTTCAGGAAAATGTGAAAGCGATCGTAATTGCCTGCAATACAGCGACCAGTCTGACCGTGAAGGATTTGCGTGCCAAATATGATATCCCCGTTATCGGGATGGAGCCCGCTGTGAAACCAGCTGTGGAAATGAATCGACGAAGCGGTAAGAGAGTGCTTGTATTTGCTACAGCCCTGACCTTGAGTCAAACAAAATATCATGAATTGGTATCCCGTGTGGATGATCACCACAGTGTCGATTCCATTCCATTACCTGAACTTGTGGAGTGGTGTGAGCAGTTGGACTTTGATCCACAGAAGATTGCGGCATATTTCCGCCTCAAACTGGCTGATTTTGATCTGGACTTATACGGTACAGTTGTGCTTGGCTGCACGCATTATCCGTTCTACACCTCAATTCTTCGTACGGTTCTGCCAGATCATATTCAGATTATTGATGGCAGTACGGGCACGGTTAACCGCTTGAAGCAGCTTCTTGGGCTAACAGAACAAAAGGGCGTGTGGACAGAAGAAAAGGTTACTTTTCTTAGTTCATCTGGCCGTCTGGAAGACCAGGAGAATATGCGAATTGCACTCCAATATCTGGAGAAGCATTGAAGGTAAGTTGAATCAACAGGAGGTGAGGGGCGATGCAGTCTATTTATCTCATCCGTCATGCCAAAGCTACAGGGCAAGAACCGGATGCCGAGCTTACGGATGAAGGACTTCGTCAGGCGGAAGAACTTGCTGAGATGTTGGCGGAGCACCCTATACAATACATTGTGTCGAGTCCGTGGAAAAGGGCACTTCAAACCGCAGCGCCACTGGGCAAAACCGTCCTGCAACATATACATACGGATGAACGTCTTCAAGAAAGGGTGCTTAGTACCCTTCATCTGGATAACTGGATGGATGTGCTTGAACGTACATACACGGACGAAGACTGGACAGAAGAAGGTGGTGAATCTTCACGTTTTGCGACAGCTCGGGGCCTTGAGGTGCTGGACGAGTTGTGGAGCAGGCCGGAGCATAGCGGGGCTGTGATTACACACGGCAATCTGTTATCTCTGCTCATTCGCAGTCATGATGCATCCTTTGGTTTCGAGGAGTGGAAAAATCTATCTAATCCTGATGTATATGTCATGGAAAAACAGCAGGGGGATAAAGTTACACACAGCATTCGCCGTATATGGCGAAGTTAAACATAAAGAGAGTGCTCCAGCGATTTTTGAGATCGACTAGAACACTCTTTTCAGTTTACGATGTTGGTTTTACAAAGCGGCAACGAATAACATGACCCAACCGGCCAAGAAAGCTACTCCGCCGAGGGGTGTGATCGCCCCCAGTTTTCGAACGCCAGTTACGCTTAGGACATATAGACTGCCCGAGAACAAGAGGATGCCGGCGAATAGCAACCATCCAGCCAGCAACACAAGAGATGGCTGCTCCAGTCGATCAGCGAGCAGTCCGAGCAGGATGATTCCGATTCCGTGAACAAGGTGATACTGAACGCCAGTCTCGTATATTTTGATCATGTCAGCAGACAATCTGCGTTTGAGCGCATGTGCACCGAATGCTCCAAGGGCAACAGCAAGAAACATCATGATACTTCCAAGTATAATCAAGGTCTGCATGTGGTCTTGTCTCCTTTTTAATGAGTATGAAGCAGAATGTTTCTGCTCATTATGAAGCTTACAGCTTACGCAATTGGATGCGCTGAATCGAATGGTCCGCTTCCTTTTTCAAAATCAGTCTGGCTCTTCCTTTGGTTGGCAGGATATTTTCGTGCAGGTTTTTGGCATTGATATCTTTCCAGATCTGACTTGCTGTAAGAACAGCCTCATCTTCTTCTAGATTGGCAAAACGACTGTGGAAAAAGGAATTCTCATTCTGAAATGCTGTATTACGCAGCAGCTTGAAACGCTCAATGTACCAGTGACGGATATGCTCCTCTTCCGCATCAATATAGATGGAGAAGTCAAAAAAATCGCTGACCAACAGTGGGGTTTCCTTTTTAACCTGGAGCACGTTAATTCCTTCAATAATGAGGATATCCGGCTGACAGATAGCCGTCTCCTCACCTGCAATAACGTCGTAGGCAAGATGGGAGTATACGGGAGCCATCACTTCGGGTTTGCCTGATTTGACATCACCCATGAATTGAATCAGGGACTTGATATCGTAGCTTTCCGGGAATCCCTTCCGGTTCATAATGCCTTTCTCTTGCAGCACGGCATTGGGATACAGGAAACCATCTGTTGTGACCAGATCCACCTTGGGATTGCCTTTGCCTCTGGCCAGAAGAGCCTGAAGCAGGCGGGCGGTTGTACTTTTGCCCACGGCAACACTGCCCCCAATACCGATAATGTAGGGAGCGTGATGTGCTTCTTTTTTTAAAAAAGATGCCGTTAAGCGATTCAGCTCTCGTGAAGCTCCTGCGTATAAGTCAATAAAGTGGGTAAGAGGTAAATAAATATCCTCAACTTCTTGAATGGATACCTCTTCATTTAATCCCTTTAGCTGTTCCAATTCCGCTGTCGTTAGTGGAAGAGTGGTCTGATATTTCTTCAAGTCAGCCCATTCCTTGCGGTTAAACTCGGTGTAAGGAGAGTATAAATTCATGAGATCCCGCTTTCTGTATGTAATGTTATGTTGGCACAATCATTAGTGTACCAAATTTCAGGGAACTGACAACACCTTTACATTGATGGCTCCTTAGTATATTCCCTGAAAGTTGAATGAAAAGCAACTTATAGGAAATTGTAAACCAAATTATGTTAAAGTCAACGTATACCATGCGGAAGGGTGACAGCAAATGATCGTATATGAGAGAGAGCATGATTTTGTTTTGACCGCACAGCATGAGCATGGACTAGTAGCCGGAGAAATGGCTTCCCATTGGAAAACGGAATTGTTAACTGATGAAGCGCATCGAGAAGATCTGATTCTTGCCGCAAAAGAGCATGATCGGGGATGGATTGAGTTGGATTCTGCTCCATTCTGGAATGATTATAGTCAGATACCGTATTCGTTTCGTGATTTTCCGCTACGTCCGCGATTTGTATTTTACCGTAAAGGTATTGAAGAGGTCCGTGAGAAAAACCTGTACGCCGGGTTGTTGTGCAGCATGATGTATACAGAATTGTTTCAAAACAATCTGGGTGCTAACGCCAATGATGATGAAGATATCAGGGAGTATCTAGACGATGAACAGGAACACCAGTTGCGTTGGGAACAGCAGCTTGGTGGCGGTGAGGCGTTGAAACTCAGGCTGAAAAGTGATGTGGAAATCATGCTTTTTTGTGATCAGCTCAGCCTTTTTCTCTGTATGGAGGAACCCGGAACACCTGCTGCACGTTATGATTTTTTCGCTGATGGACTCGGCTGTACCTTCGATGCCTGTTCAAGGGAACCCATTCATGCCGAGTGGCTTTCCAATGAGAAAGTAGGATTGTCTTTTGTGCCGTTTGATAAGGACTTTACGGTCGTTATGCCTTACAAATCGGTGCCAAAAGCAAGTATCCGCAAATTTGGTCTGCTGCAGGCTTATCGTCGTGCCGAGTGGAAAGAGCGCCGAGTGTTAATTACAGGCATGAGCTGAGGATCGCCTAATCGATATTCGGCTCAAAAACAAAACATTGCATACATCACAAAGAGGCGGGCCTCCGAAATTTCCGGTGTCCGTCTTTCGTATGCTTTTATATCCAAATTGACTTTGCAGAAGTTAGGAAAATTTAAGATGGATTTGGAATAGAGATTGAAGCAGGAAAATCTATCTACGTACCAGAAGTGTTAGTGTACAACGGAAATATATATGATGAATTCAACAATTCCACAAGAACGAAGAAGACAGAAAAAAACTAGGGATAAAAGGGGGGAAAGGCCTTCTGTTGTCGTAGTGAATATGTGTGGATTGCAAGGGATTAAGTTTTGTATAAGGCAACTGGGAGGATCAACATGGACACTAGAACTGAGATTTTAACGATGTGTATGGTATGGGACAAACGAAATGATCAGGTGCTATTAATGAATCGACCGAACCGAAAAGGATTTCCGGGATATATTGCTCCTGGAGGGAAAGTTGATTTTCCGGAAAGTATTGTGGATGGTGCCGTGCGAGAAGTTAAAGAGGAAACAGGACTTGTGGTAAAAGAAATTACATACAAAGGTCTTGATGAATTTTGTGACCCGGAGCAAGGATTACGTTATATGGTATTCAACTACGTGGCTACTTCTTATGAGGGGGAGCTTTTGAGCGAGCCACCGGAAGGTGAACTGTTGTGGGTGTCTCTAGGACAGGCGGTTGAGCTGCCCATGCAGGATTGGTTTGCAGAACGTTTCCCGCGATTTTTTCAAGCAGGAACGTTTGAACGAAGTGTAATCTGGGAGAAATCAACCGGACGTACACTGAAAGAGACGTTTATGGTGTATAGCGATTCGGTTCTTGAACAGAGTGAAGTCAAATAATTAAAAACGCTCAGGAGGCGGAAGAAATCATGGGATACCAGCATGCGCTTGAAGGATATATTGCAGCAACTAATACACATCAGTTTGATGAGGTAAGCAAATGGTTATCACCGGATGCCGTATATTGGTTTACGGGAACGTCTTGCACTACCCTTAACGAAATTCGGGCTTATTTTGAAAACGCATGGGAGACAGTCAAGGATGAGGTATATCGTGCAGAAGATGTCACGTGGATTACGACTGGCGAAGAGCAGGCAGTCTGTATTTATACCTATCACTGGAAAGGAATGTATCAAGGGGAGCTGGCTTCGGGAAAAGGTCGGGCTACCAATGTATTTGTTGCAGACATCAATGGAGAATGGAAATTAATCCACGAGCATTTAAGTACGGGGGTTTAACGTGAGGAATAGGACGTTGCGTGTTTAGATCAGTTCACTTGAATAAAGCTAATAATTAAGGCTTCTATTTGAAGCATGCCTCATATTTTATCAGCCAATTATATATATTTATATCCAGATATTATGATATAATGAAGTTTACTTTTTTTAAAAGGAGATGACTTGCTATTATGGAGATTACATTTCGTGAATCGCTGGAGGGAATAGGTATCGACCAACTTAGCGGGAATTTTTTCGAAGGTTGGCCAAACCCTCCATCTACGCCTACATTTCTGAAATTGCTGGAACAATCCTATGCTGTCGAACTGGCTGTTGATGAAGAAACGGGAGAACTTCAGTCGTTCTATGAGAAACAGGGCATGCAAAAAGCCTCTGGCATGGTGATTCGTCATTATCAAAATCAGGCTGGAGCGGTAAATAGCTAATAGATTTGGTGAACTAGATGAATGAAATAAAGGATAAATATCGTTCCGCAGTAACCCGAGGTTATAAAAAGAGAAAAATATGAATTCAGACCCAAACATTTATATACGGAAGGTTGTTATATATTTGGTGACTAGCCATACATAGGCTTCTGCAAACGGGACGTTAAATGAATATGTACGAGGAAAAGGTGGAGATTGGTGTGAAATTGTCGTTCCGGATTTTGGACTGGGAAGAAGAAAAACCTTATGAACTTTTATTGATGGCTGATCCGTCCAAAGCCATAGTTGACGAATATCTGAGTCGCGGTGTTTGTTTTATCGCTGAATATGAAGGGGAAATGGTAGGAGAGTTTGTTTTGCTTAAGACGCGTCCAGAGACGGTAGAGATTGTTAATATTGCCGTACAGGAAGAGTTACAGGGACAGGGCGTTGGCAAACACATGATCAAGGAAGCGATAGAAGCAGCACGCAGGCTCGGTGGTCGAACGATAGAAATTGGGACAGGCAACTCAAGTTTTCATCAGTTGAAGCTGTATCAACGCTGTGGTTTTCGCATTATAGGGGTCGATCGGGATTTTTTTGTGAAACATTATGAAGAAGAGATTATAGAAGATGGTATTCGCTGCGTCGATATGATCCGTTTGGCTCTGGACCTAGATACCGTGGCAGAGGAGAACAAGAAGTGAAGATATATCGCCTCAAATCAAAGGACCGTCGCAGTATTACCTCTTATGGTAGTGAGGGAGCAGAGATTACGCCGATACTCCGAAGCACAACAGCCTGCCACGTAGCACAACTGAAACTGTCTGCAGGAGGAAGTGTAGGTTTGCATGCAGCTGTGGGTGAGCAGGTGTTTCTGGTGCTTGAAGGGGAAGGTTGGGTGGAAGGTGAGACAGGCGAACGGGTAGCTGTACGATCGGGAGAAGCCGCGTATTGGACCAACGGAGAGAATCACCAATCTGGCTCGGATATAGGGTTAACCGCATTGTTGATTGAGGGTGAAGAACTAATTGTTCGGTTATCGCTAGAGGCGGGAGACTTTTAGATAGGGGCTGATGATTTGAGTGTTTGGGTCATTGTTATTATTATTGGGGTGATTTTTACTCCATCGTTCTATCAGATGAATAAGCGTATTCGTAGATTGGAAGAGCAAGTTAGGCATCTCTCAGACGAGAGGAAGAACCTTTAAATGGATCGGTACACACACATGGGGGTATACGGTTTAGTCACTTGGGAGCAAAAATTCCTGTTAATACATAAGGCTAGAGGAGCCTATATGGGGAAATGGGATTTGCCTGGAGGAAGGTTGGAGTTTGGTGAGCAACCGGAGACCGCCCTACACCGTGAGATCGAGGAGGAGACGGGTCTTTCCAATCTACAATTGGTGATTCGTTCTGCGGAATCAAACGTATTGGTGTGGGTTTACGAAGGCGAGCCGGAAGAGCTGCACCATATTGGAATTCTGTACGATGTATATTTGACAAGCGAAAGTCGGCCTTATGAGATCAAAAGTGAACCGGATGGTGAAGATTCATTGGGCGCACAATGGTTTACTATGGAAGAGGTCGGAGCGTTATCGTTGACGCCATTTGCAGCGTATATGATTAGAAATAGTGGAGTGTTAGGGTTGTCAGGTAACAGTTTTGAATGAACAATTTTGATAGAAACCTATTTTGGTTTAATTTTAGGACTGGTCAAATGGAACAGAATCGTTTATTCTGTGATAGATAGATTACATTTTTTTCAATTGAATAGGACTGACACCTTAAAGCATAAGGCTATGAATCTGCGGATTCGTGGCCTTTTTTTGTGTTTTTAGGGGTGAATTGGGTCTTTGGAAGGGGAGGTTGCATGCCTTGTAGTGATGGGGATGGCTGAAAAATAATACCAATAGCCTAGATTTGCATGGTAGAATATTGATGATTATGACAAATTTAGGTTTTGGCTTGAAGAGTAGTACGAGTGCTGAAGAAGCAGAAGTTTGCCCCATACTAAGGTACATAGGAGAGTGAGTAGATTTGAAGAAGCAGATGAGATTAAACGGTAGGAAATCAAAAAGGAATGTGTTGATAGTCGGTATGTTGACGACGGTTTTGATAGGAGGAACGCTGCTGACTACTGGAACCGTCGGTCTGGTGTCTACTGTGGATGCTGCTACAAGCACGAATGGAGCGGGCACTACAGCTTCTGCGCTTACGAAGTTCAAAGATATCAAAGGGCACTGGGCGCAGGCTACAATTGTTAAAGCCTATGATAAAAATCTAATTTCCGGCTACCAGGACGGTACGTTCCGCCCCAATGCCAAAATCACCCGTGGTGAGTATGCTACACTTCTCAGCCGTGCAACCAGCTTGGAAAAGGTACAAGGCGAGAATCCTTTTGCTGATCTCAAGGGACACTGGTCTGAATCAGCTGTGGCACAGTTGGTTGGGCAAGGCTTTATTAACGCTAATGATTATCCGAAAGGATTCAATCCCAATGCTGAGCTGACACGCTATGAGATGATGAAATGGATTGCAAACGGACTGATCAAATCGGGAACCAGTTTCCAGGATGCTTTTGACGATACCCAAAATACACTGCTACCTACCCCTGAAGTGAATCGGGGAACGATTCGTGCAGAGCAAATTCCTTATCTTGCACTTGTTCGCGGCACTGGCATTGTCGGCGGATTTGAGGATGGTTCCCTGAAGCCTGCTGATCCAACAACGCGAGCCGAAGTGTCTGCCATTTTGCTGCGTTATATGGATGTAGAAGGTACGGATGCAGGGAAGTACAGTGATCTGAATGAAATGCGTGAGGTAGGCACGACAGGGACGAATTTAACGACGATTAGTAATTATTTTTATACTAAAAATTCTGTCACGGTTAGTGATTTATCTAAGGGAGATATAAAGTTATCTAACAATTCAGGAGTGCTCACGTTTCATAGGTTTATAGTAGTGAAAGTTCAAAATGGTAAACCTCAAGGAATGTACACCAAACTATTTGTGGAACCCAAAATTTCAAGTGGTGATTACTATTTAACATTTGCAGATCTATCTTTTACATCAAACACAGATAATACTGATTTAATAACCTATAGTAGTGGTCTGAATAATGGTTTATTGAAGTTTAGAAGATTAGATTTAGATTATGCAAAAAAGAACGGATTCACTACCATTCCTAACAGTCCTAGAGAACTCATTACTAAGGGCAAAAAAGTTAGGTTTTGGACTAGATCTTCTTTAGATTTCAAGAATGGGACGTATCATATCGCTTCGGAGAATATAGGAGAAATGAAAATACAAAATATGTACTATTAGTGAGGTGATTGTACTTCTATGAAAAAACGAATGCGGATGCCCGTATTCAGTTGGTCTAAAACAGTGGTTGTATTCTTCGTCATAAGTTTTTGTTTGGCGGGGTTGTCGATGAATAATTCTATTTATGCTGTAAGTGATCCATACGGTCCAAAGTCAATGAAGAGTCCTATTCTAAAATCTATTCAAGCTGAAAAAACAATCGGTACCCCTGGCGTTTACTGGTATCAAATTGATGATGGAAGATTTAGAGCAGACCACAGTGGTGGTCCCACATATTCCAACAATGATGGGGGTTGTTCCACTCCCTATCCCGCTTTAAAAGAGGTGCCGGATAGTGTTGACTTTTCACGCTGGCCAGCAGTTTCTTGGCCCCAATATAACGGGAATAATTTATCGGCCTCGAGTTTCAAGGAAGTGAAAATCAAAAGTGTAGAGTATCAAACAAAACCTGAACAAGAATCTTATACAGGAGTAGGAAGAACGGTTATCACACCTCCAAGCACAATTGTGGGTATTCGGACTTTAACTGGTGGAAGTCATGAATGGACTCAGAACGACCCATTTGAAAATGGAGGAAAAACAACCGAAGGCTGTATTAAACATAAAGTAGCCTATTTCACTCCAATGGACATCATCTGGGAAGGGGATCTCGAAGAAGAAAAGGAAATTGACGTAACCCCAGATTCCACCCTAACGGTTGGAGAAACTAAACAGATGGTAGCCAAAGTTAAGACGAAAAACTACGGTTCTACACAATGGAGTAACGGCATCGACGTAAGTCGACGCGAGGCTGAGACCACCTGGTGGTCATCTGATCCGAGTATTGTGAGTATTGAACCCAAAACCGGAATGGTGAAGGCTGAAAAGCCGGGTACTGCTTTTGTTCGTGCAATCTGGAACAATGGTACATATCTAATCTCGGATACGGCTGATATTACGGTAACGTCCGAACCAGGACTTATTGTGAACCTGCCAAACGCCTGTAAAGCTGACACAGCTACACCGCTGCAAGCGAAAGCTATCCTGACCAAGTCAGACCTTTCTGTTCATGAGCTTACCGCTCATCCCAAATTGACCTGGCAAAGCTCCAAACAAGCGGTAGCAACCATAGGTGCCGATGGGAAAATGACGATTAAAGGTATTGTCGGCAGCACCACTATCACTGCGCGATTTGTGGACACTGCCCAGCAGTTGGATGAGCAAGGAACGCAGGTGTTAGATGTAAAGGATTGCACAGGCAACGGAGGAGACGGGGGAACTGATCCAGGTAACGGCGGTGTTGTGGGTTGCCCCGTGACCATCAGTCCCCCTAATAAAGGAACGTTGATCGAATCGGCTGCCATGGACCCCTCCGTGCGGGGCGTGCTTAAGGCTGATGATCGGGGATCTGAGAAGTTTGATGTCACTCGAGGCATCCCGACTTCTGAAGATCTCTATGCAAATGTCATGGCTAAAGGATACTTGTTCCAGCACCGTTGGGTGAACATGACGGGTACAGTCACTTATACGGTCAACGTAAAAAAGAATTATCACAAAACGTGGACGATTCCGGGCAGAGCCTCGACAGGACCGAATGATCCAGGCACACCTGCACAACCTAAGGAGCTAGACGTTCCTGTGGAAAAACCAATGCAGGTTATCCGGCAATATAGTTTTTGGCAGATTGATAATTTGGAAGTCTATCAGCTAAATCAAGCTACGATATCCAATTATGCACTTGGTGGCTACGGTGGTACAGTAACGCTGACTCCAAACGGATATACACCGCCGACCTTACAATCGGCTAATGATGATGCCGTTACCGCACATGTGAAACCAGCACCTTGCAAGGCAATCGACCTTGGCACTGAGACAAAGCCAGGCGGTGACAGCGAGCCGCCTACACCTGAGGAGACGTCATTATTCCAATCCAAAGCAGAGGCCGAGGTCAAAGAGAATACTGTAAATAATGACAAGGTAGTGTTTAACGGTACCACTGTGATGGATCCTGCTCCGATGGATAAGACTGCTCCGCGACCTGGGACTATCCCTCAGCCTGGTATGTTCGGCGACAACGTGCTGTACCAGAATCGTTTAACTATTCAAAATACACTGGTCAACAAGGCGGATCAACCGACAACAGGAGAGATCGCATATGGCTTGATTCCTGGCAACATTAAAGGAGGTCAGGATCAGAAGTTTTCTATTCAAGGCATCAATTCTGTCACGGTGCACACGCCTGTTGTTAACTACGCCTCAGTGTCTGATGATCAGCCGCATAATCAGAAAACAGTACCTGATCCGACCAGTTCGGCACTTATTCTGGAACGACCGTTTATCGTGCGCATCCCTACCGCAGGGCAGCATCTGGACGCAAACAGTTACCCGGGTTATGGCAATTGGGACTATGCCAAGTATTTTCGTATCAAGCAGATTCGTTTCCCTTTTGACGTCTATAACGCCGATAGGAGTCAGTTTATTCCAGCCAAGACCTGGGTGGACATTCCGGTCAATCAACTGGATACCGTTTTCTATCTTCCAGTATGGGTGGATGAAGGACATTACCGAATTGAATTTCGCAATATTGCAGAAAATGCTCCTTCGACATTCACCGAACAGCAGGATGCCAACACGAATCTGACCCATCATGTTGCGGCAGATACGGTTCCGGTGGAGGTTATTGGGCGATTGTATGATTTTCACGTTACGGATATCGCTGATTATAATTGGGAGAACGTGTTCCGCAAGCAGCTTGGGAGTTCGGAACCGACAGGAGTGAGCTACTGGACAGGACTTAACAGTATTGATGGTGATCCGCGAGGGAATCTGGCACCATTCGTGTTACCTGTTCGCCCAGGCAGTCATCCAGTGCAGGGTTTCAGTAATATTGCGGTGAAAACGGGTTACCATATCAAGTTTGACCTGAAAACAAAAGGCAATATGTTTGGCAAACAGGATGGTGTTCGAATTACTCCAACATTCTACTTTGTGAGCAAAGACGGCTCTTCCAGACAAGAGGTTGATCTATACTACCACCGCGGTCAAGAGCGACTTATTCGGATAGGATCGGCGCAGGATTTGGAGAAAAGGTTTGTTGTCCTGAACTCGAGGTTGCGTAACGTACCCGGTACGGAATTGGGGGATACGGCGCGTTATCAGTATACGTATGAACTGACTGCCGATGAACGCAATCAGAGTTCGCTCGCTGATTATATGGTTACGCTTGTAGATCAAACCTCTCACCAGAAAACGTGGGTAGGCCGCTATGATTGGATGATTCTGCCCGCTTCCATTCGTACACTGATTGGACCCAAGACAGACATTCCTTCGGGTGTTAGTGTAGACCGAGCGAATGCGGCGATCCAACGTTGGTACGGAGAATACAGCCTGCCTGCGGATGTATACACTGTGCCAAAGGGAACCAATCTTGAATCGCTCGCAAGACAAAATCAACTGGATGAAAAGGCTTCTGTATTTCTGAAGGACGGATATATCGTGGTCAACTTTAATATCGAGACACTTCGAGATGGGAATACAGAAGCTCCACACCTGCAATACATTTATGCTCCACTGATGAATCAGTGGCAGATGGAAGGTTTCAACATTAGCCCAGTAAACAGTCAAGGCCGAACTTGGCCTTTGAAGGATGGCGATGTGGTCTTTTACCACGCAGATCAGTCCAGCCGGAGCGATTTCCAGTCTCAGGTGCCACATTAAAAATAAAAAGACTGTCAGCCTAAATAAACCAATTCAAAAAGAAGCCGCCCGGATGCTTTTACGCATTACAGGCGGCTTTTGGTGTATAACATTGAATTGCAAGAAACACCCATTTTTTTGTTGAATACCAAGCCAAATGGTTAATATTTATCTTGACGGTTTGTTTTTGCACAATATGGACCACAATTCTAAATAAGGAGGCTAAAAATCGGGAGAAAACTGAAAGTATGTAGAAACCATCTTAGGACAAGCGATTAACAACATAACGCCATACAATCAGAGCACATTTGTGGGTTGGAAATGTTCCAATTATTCGATTCATCTAATTTATGCATCAATTGAACTAAAAATAGGAAATGCTCCTGAGCGTAAAAGTTTATAGAATAGATATTAGAACACGGACTTCACTTGGAAAAGTTGAGGAAGGTGTAACCCTCGAACGGATCAGGACAGTATTCGACATCTGTGCGACGGTATATACAATCATCAGTTTACTATGATTTTGAAAACGCAGACAAACCTTGACGGGAGCGTCGGAACAACGTTACTACCACCAACAGCACGATTATTGGACTTCATGAAAAATTTAGCTTAAAATGTTGAACGAACGCAAATTACGGCTTAGTCAATGATTTCCGTCAAAAACTTATGACTAAATCAAGACGGAGGGAACGTCGATGACGATCGAGGAAGGCAACAAGAAACCCTGGGAAAGTTACTATGGCCCGAATATGGGATACGTACAGGAACAATATGAATTATACTCCCAAGACCCGGGTGCAGTTACACCGGCTTATCGGGAATTATTTGAACAATGGGGTGCACCGCCGATGTCTGGCAGGGATGCACATACAGCCTCGTATTCTGGCAATGCCCAAAAGGCTTCCGGAAGCGTGGATATTCAACTATTACAGAAAGCGGTTACAGCAGGGAAACTGGTAATGAATATTCGTACCTATGGTCACCTTGCGGCCGACATTGATCCTCTAGGAATCAGTGAAGATTCAGATACTTCTTTGCTTGAACCGAAGCATTTTGAATTGAATGAAGAAGATTTGAAAGCTCTGCCAGCTTCCCTGATCTGGGAAGGTGCAGATGGACAGACGGTAACAGGATTGGATGCCATCCAGCGCCTGAGGCAAATATATACGGGTCCTATCGCTTATGAATTCAGCCATGTGCATGAAGTTCATGAGCGGGAGTGGCTGAACCGCCGTGCAGAATCTCGTACTTCGCCGGCACCGCTTAATCCAGAGGAGCGTAAAGCTTTGCTGGAACGTTTGGTAGAAGTGGAGCAATTTGAAGATTTCCTCCACAAAACATTTGTTGGGCAAAAACGTTTTTCCATTGAAGGTAACGATGTGTTAGTCCCTATGCTGGATGAAGCAGTCCGAATTATGGCACACGCTGGTTCAAGTCATATTCTGATGGGAATGGCTCACCGTGGTCGGTTGAACGTACTTGCTCATGTACTGGGCAAGCCGTATAGCAAAATTTTCTCTGAATTTCATCATTCTCCGAACAAGGATTTGGTTCCTTCCGAAGGGTCAACAGGAATCAATTACGGTTGGACGGGGGATGTCAAATATCATCTGGGCGCAAACCGTTATGTAAAAGACGGCGAAACAGTACAAGCGCGTCTTACACTTGCCAATAACCCGAGTCACCTGGAATATGTAAACCCGGTTGTACAGGGCTTTGCACGTGCAGCACAGGATGACCGCCGTGATCCGGGATATCCGAAGCAGGATGTAACCAAAGCGGCAACCATCTTGATGCATGGTGATGCGGCTTTCCCTGGGGAAGGAATTGTAGCTGAAACGCTCAATTTCAAAGCATTGCCTGGTTACCAAAATGGCGGAACAATTCATATTATCGTGAACAACCGTCTTGGATTCACTACAGACAGCGGTGATTCACGCTCAACGTATTATGCGAGTGACCTTGCCAAAGGATATGAAATTCCGATTGTGCATGTCAATGCAGACAATCCTGATGCATGTATCGCAGCTATTCGTATGGCAGCAGAATATCGTAACCTGTTCAAAAAGGACTTCCTGATTGACCTGATTGGTTACCGTCGTTATGGTCATAACGAAACGGATGATCCGGAAACAACTCAGCCGACGGTGTATGACAAAGTAAAAGCTCATCCAACGGTTAGCCACTTGTACCAGGATCATCTGAAAGAGGAATCGGTAATCGACGATGCTTCCATCAACAGCATTCGTGAGGCTGTGACGAACCGCTTAAAAGAAGCATACGAGCAGATGAAGAACAATGAAGTACATGAATATTACCAACGTCAAATTAATGAGCCTGAAGCCGTTTCGATTATTCCAACAGCGGTACCATTGGAAAATCTGCGGGCAATTAATGCAGACTTGCTGAAATGGCCAGAGAATTTTAATGTGTATCCGAAGTTACAGCGCATTTTGCAGCGCAGAAGCACATCTCTGAACGAAGGTGAGAAGGTAGACTGGAGTCTTGCAGAGACGCTTGCGTTTGCTACTATTCTTGCGGATGGCAAACCGATCCGGATCAGCGGGCAGGATGCAGAGCGTGCAACGTTTGCCCATCGGAATCTGGTGTTGCATGACTCCGAGAATGGTGCGAAATTCTGCCCGCTGCATCATCTGCCACAGGCAAGAGCATCCTTTGCAATCTACAACAGTCCATTATCTGAGGAGTCGGTTGTTGGTTTCGAATACGGCTATAACGTCTACTCTCCAGATACGCTTGTAATCTGGGAAGCTCAATTCGGAGATTTTGCCAACTGTGCACAGGTTATTTTTGACCAGTTCGTATCTGCCGGCCGTGCCAAATGGTCACAAAAATCCAGTCTGGTCATGCTGCTTCCGCATGCGAACGAAGGTCAGGGACCTGAGCATACAAGTGCTCGTCTGGAACGTTTCCTGCAGCTTTGTGCAGAAGACAATATGACCGTTGCGAACTTGACAAGTGCATCCCAATATTTCCATCTGCTGCGTCGTCAGGCTTCATTGACTGAAACAGAAGATGCTCGTCCGCTCGTTATGATGTCGCCGAAAAGTCTCATTCGTAATCCTCGCGTCGCTTCACCTGCAACAGAGTTCAGCGAAGGCAAGTTTGAGCCTGTGCTGGAGCAAGCAGGATTGGGCACGAAACCGGATCGCGTAGAGCGTATCATCTTGTGCAGTGGTAAAATCGCCATCGATCTGGAAGATGCTTTTGAGAAGGATAAAGCAGATTGGTCTTGGCTTCACATTATTCGTGTCGAACAGCTGTATCCGTTCCCGGCGGAAGAAATCAAGCGTGTGCTTGCACGTTTCAGCAAGCTGAAAGAGCTGGTGTGGGTACAGGAAGAAAACAAAAACATGGGTGCCTGGACATACATGGAGCCTCGTCTTCGTGAAATCGCGCCAGAAGGAATAACCGTTAAATACGAAGGTCGCCCGGAACATGCGAGTCCTTCCAGCGGTTATCAACTTGTGCATGGCATGGAGCAGCAACAGATCATTACATCCGCATTGAAGCAAACGACGAAGAATAATATTCCACTGGGGAGGTAACAGCTGTGAGTGAAATTAAAGTACCTGCAATGGGTGAGTCGATAACGGAAGGAACTGTATCCAGATGGCTGGTCAAAGAAGGCGACACCGTTAATCAGGGTGATGTTCTTCTGGAACTGGAAACGGATAAAGTGAATATTGAGATCAGTGCTGAAGAGAGCGGTGTTCTTGAGAAAATTGTTCGCCAGGAAGGCGAGACTGTTGAAATCGGTGAAACGATTGGAACACTCTCGGCAGGAACTGGGGGAGGAAGCGGCGCGCCCGCTTCCCAACCAGCAGCGACGGAGCAGAAACAAGCAGTTGCTCCTGCACCGGAAGCTCCAACTCCGCCACCGGCACCCGTTGCTGCAGCACCGGAATCTTCGGATAGCAGTTCGAAGACAGCTTCACCATCTGCTCGTAAACTTGCACGTGAACGTGGTATTGAGCTGGATCAGGTACAGAGCAAAGATCCGATTGGCCGTGTTTATCAGGATGATGTGAAAACTCACAACACTCAGGCTGCCGCTCCTACAGCGCCTCCTGCTAAAGCTCCCGCAGCAGCACCTAGTGCGCCGGCAGCAGGTGGTTCCACCTATACCAAACCAGTAGAGCGTCAACGTATGTCCCGCCGTCGTGCTACCATTGCAAAACGCCTGGTAGAAGCACAGCAGACTGCAGCGATGTTGACTACGTTTAACGAAGTAGATATGACGGCAATCATGGATGTTCGTAAACGTCGTAAGGACAAGTTCAAAGAGAAACATGAAATTAATCTCGGCTTCATGTCCTTCTTCACCAAAGCGGTTGTAGGCGCACTGAAAAAGTTCCCAACCATTAACGCGGAAATTGATGGCGAAGATGTAGTTCTCAAAAAGTACTATGATATCGGTATTGCGGTATCTGCCAAAGAAGGTCTTGTCGTACCGGTTGTACGTGATGCAGATCGTCTTGGCTTCGCTGAGATCGAGAAAAGCATTGCTGATCTGGCATCCAAAGCGCGTTCCAACACGCTGGCCTTGTCTGATCTGCAAGGAGGAACCTTCACCATTACCAATGGCGGAACGTTTGGCTCCCTGTTGTCCACACCAATATTGAATACACCTCAAGTAGGTATTCTGGGTATGCACAAAATCCAGCTTCGTCCAGTAGCGATTGATGCAGAGCGGATGGAGAACCGTCCGATGATGTATATCGCTCTGTCATACGATCACCGTATCATCGATGGTAGCGAAGCCGTACGTTTCCTCGTAACGGTGAAAGAATTGCTTGAAGATCCAGAGTCTTTGCTGATCGAAGGGTAATCCATAACGTTTAACATTAAATTGCCATCTTATAAATAAAAAAAAGAAAGCCCCTGAACACGGAGCACAGTGTATGCTGTGCACCCGTTCAGGGGCTTTCGTCATTGTATAAGTAATTTATGTCGCATTATATGGAATCGGCTGTTTCTGCATGTGCTTTGGAATGATATGCACTGTAGTCGGGTGTATGCCTCTCCAGCCACTCCACGACATGCCCTGCAACCTCAGTCCGATTCGTCTCATGCAGCATTTCGTGGCGTCCCCCCGGATAGAGGCGGTATTCGATATCCTCAAGCTGAAGCTCCCGATATTGCGAGACCAGGTTAAGCACTCCTTTGCCATGAAGTCCCACCGGATCTTGTTCACCCGAGAACAGATATACAGATTTATCCTTGGGAATACGTTTCATGTTGCGTGGCAAGTGAATCTCCAACAGTAGTTTGAAAAAGTCACGGAAAAAACCTGCGGAGCAGATGGCTCCACACAAAGGGTCATCGATAAATCGCTTGACCTCTTCGGGGTCCCGAGACAGCCAATCAAACGGTGTTGTTGCCGGTCGGAAAGAACGGTTGAACCCGCCAAATACGAGCGCGTTGAGCAGCATACTTGGATGACCCGTCCCCTGAATGCCACACTGCAAGAAAGCCAGTTTCTCTCCAATCCGAAGAAGACCACGTTTGCCATTGGTGCCGGACAAAATAAATGCATGGTAACGCTCGTGGCCAGCATACATTAGATGCTGTACCAGAAACGACCCCATGCTATGCCCCATCAGAAAGAGGGGCACATCAGGGTTTTCTTTGGCGGCAACTTCGCCCAGATTCATCATGTCACTCGCCATCCAGCGGAAAGCATCGACGCCGGCATTGCCCAATAAATTCGGGTTTTCTACCGTTTTACCATGACCACGATGGTCATTCGCGTAGACCGCGTAGCCGTGCGTGGTGAGATGTTGGGCAAATTCCGCATATCGGGCAGCAGTCTCGCTCATGCCATGTGCAACCTGGACCACACCTTTGATGTTACACTCCGGATCGGGAAGCCAGCGGTACACATGAATACGGGTACCTTCATTGCCAACCAGGCTAAAGGTAGATTCCTGCATCTCGTGTAAATCCTCCTTCACAGGTCACATTAGAGCCATATAAGCTAAGTAAATCACTTGAATAGATCATTGGTTATTGGATTATGGCAAATAAGAACGAAGAACAGTAGTGTTACCATCCAGCGTATAGGAGCCCAGGTTGGCAGGCAGTAAGTAACATTGTCCAGCTTTTAGATCAATCTTATCCGATTCCGCGTTATCCCACTCCAGCGTTCCGCTACCTTCACAGACCACAAGAATAGTGAAGCTTTCAGCACTTGTAGAGAGCTCCCAACGTCCGGTAACAATCCCTTTCTCCACTACAAAGTATGGGCATTCCGCAAGCTTCAGCCACTCACCTGGAGTTGCGTTATTGGTTTTCATCGTCGTGGCGCCAGCACCCTCATAAGCCGTTACATTCAATGAATCCTCAACATGCAGCTCACGTGGTTTGCCATCCAGGCCTGGGCGGTTATAATCGTAAATTCGGTAGGTTGTATCCGAGTTTTGCTGAATCTCAGCCACAACGACACCTGCACATAGAGCGTGTACCGTTCCCGCAGGGATAAAGAACGTATCTCCAGCCGCTACAGGTACTTGACGAAGGGTATCCATGACCGTACCATTTTCCAGCGCTTCCTTCAGTACTTCACGATTAACGCCTTCATTCAAGCCGTAGATGATATGAGCTCCTGGCTTGGCATCCAGCACATACCACATTTCCGTTTTGCCAAGCTCGCCGGGAGGCAGTGCTTCGTAATCATCTGTTGGATGAACTTGTACGGACAGATCATCGTTACAGTCAAGCAGTTTGATCAGAAGCGGGAATCTTCCGCCCTTTTCCGAAACGCCTTTGGTTCCAAGCCATGCTGTGCCCTGCTGTTCACGAACTTCGTCCAGTCCTTTTCCAGCAAGTGCTCCATTCAATACCTTGGTTGTACCGTTGGGATGATCCGCAATCATCCAGCCTTCTCCTATATGTCCTTCAGGTGGCGTCAGGCCGAATTGTTCCAGCGCGCGACCTCCCCATACACGTTCTTTGAACTCTGGTTGGAATTGCAGTGGATATGGTGTAGGCATTCCTAATCTCTCCTCTAGTATATGAAATGGTGGATCGCTTTAATCAATCATGACCAGATAGCTGACATGAATGTGAGAAAGTGAATACGGTTGCACGTCTTTATGTAGAACACAAATCGCATAAATTGAACCCAAAGAGTACTTTGTTGCGATTGTGTCTAGTTTATTGCATTTGTTGGACAAAGGAAATTATTTTTTCTCGATGCCAATCAGAAAAGGGGAGGTCTCACGCTGCAATTGGCGATAGATTACCACTTGTGCCTGCTCTACAGACAGAGCAGAGGACCACTCAAGAACCGCATCCGCTTCCTGTGATCCTCCATCATGACCCGGATACAGCACAATGGTAATAATGCCGCGCGGCTTGAGCAATGCCAGTGCAGCCTGAAGTGCAGCAAGGGTACTGTTTGTTTCCGTAATTATGGTGGAGTCCGCACCTTCCGAAGGCAGGTACCCCAGGTTGAACATTACAGCACCGACGTTACCCTGCCAACTTTCAGGAACGGCCTCAGCCATACGATCATGGCTTAATTGAAGCATGGAGATGGAGCCCAATTTAGCGCTGTCCTCTTGTTTGCGAATACGGGCTTGTGCCAGGGTAAGTGCCTCGCTCTGAATATCGAAACCAATGACTTGCCCGCGTTTACCAACTTTTTGTGCCAGAAACAGAGTATCCGCCCCCGTTCCTACCGTTGCATCGATAGCTAAATCTCCAGGCTGTAAACGGGAAGAAATCCATTGATGGGCACAACTTAAAACTGAAAGAAAGCCCATCTTAAGCACCCCTCCAGTATTTACCCTGCCAGGAATCCCGCTCACGCAGCTCACGATCAATGGAATTCAACACTTCCCATTTGTTCATGGACCACATCGGCCCAATTAGTAAATCACGCGGTGCATCCCCTGTAAGGCGGTGTACAATCATTTCGGGTGGCAGCATCTCCAGCGTATCGACGATCAGTTTAATGTACTCGTCTTGTTCCAGGAAACGAAGAAGACCGGCTTCATACTGCTTCACCATTGGTGTTTTGCGCATCAGATGAAGCAGATGAATTTTGATTCCCTGCACATCCATGTTGGCAACAGCACGTCCGGTATCCAGCATCATTTCATGGGTTTCCTGCGGCAGTCCGTAAATAATATGTGTACACACCCGAATATTCCGTTTGCGCAGCTTCGCAACGGCTTCCTCATAGCAATGAGTATCATGCGCACGGTTAATTAGGGTTGACGTGGACTCGTGAATGGTTTGCAGACCCATCTCAACCCAGAGGTAGGTGCGTTCATTCAATTCAGCCAAATAATCAACGACGTCATCCGGTAAACAGTCAGGCCGAGTGGCGATGGACAGACCCACAACACCGGGCTGCTTCAAAATTTCTTCAAAATATTCACGCAGTTCTTCAACGGGTGCGTATGTGTTGGTATAGGCTTGGAAATAGCCAATGTAGTGGGCTGTAGGCCATTTCAGATGCTGTTTATCCCGAATGGTATTAAATTGGGTGACCAAATCATCCCGTCTGCTACCGGCGAAATCACCCGATCCACGAGCGCTGCAAAATGTACAGCCCCCTTTGGCGATAGATCCATCTCGGTTCGGGCAGGTGAAACCCGCATCCAGCATCACTTTGAAAACCTTATTGTTAAATTCGTCTCTCATTTCATAATTCCAGGTATGGAATCGTTTATCTCCCCACAGAAGAGGAGGTTGTATTGAAGGTGCATTCATCTTCAGGGTACTCCTTTGGCTTACCTAATGGCTTGCTTGTTATATTACTGAATTCGACTCTTTTTGAACTTTTACCATTGTATCAAAAAACTCAAAAAAAGGGGAATCTAGTCGCAAAAATAGGCCGTAGAAACGAGGTTTTATCCTTGCTATAGTTTACACATTATGTTATATTTAAACCAGCGTCAGACACCATCTAATGGGTACTATTCATCATAGCATTTGAATTAATGTTGACGTCATGGACCATACTATACCGTGAGGTGATATGAATGAATTCCCAAGTTAAAAATAATGATCTTCATCATGTTTCTGTAGAACTGACGGCAGAAGAAGCTCTGGCTTTGACAGGTGTTCGTTTCAATGGCAATCCGAAAGTGAAAGCGGCTGCAAGACAAAAAGTTCGCGATGCTTTCGAAAAGACATTTGATTTTTCACACCAAGATAAGGTAGACTATGAACTATTAAAGTAGTTGGACCCCAATTCCAAATAAATCGAAGAGGGAATCTTTGAGATTTGCCCCAAAGTGGCAGATCCGAAGATTCCTTTTTCATTGCTCTTTACAATTAGCCGGTTCTTCGGCAAAATGATTCTGAGACAAGTATGGATAAACGGAGGAATAAGATGCGTTTACGTGGCAGAAAAGGGATTCGGGAAAATCTGGAACAACAAGTTGACCTCGTTGTTCTTGATCCCAAACAGTACAAAGGAAAATGGTCTGAACTGTTTGGCAATGACCATCCGATCTTTGTGGAATTTGGCATGGGTAAAGGTCAATTTATCAGCCAAATGAGTTATAAATATCCGGAATATAATTTTATCGGTATTGATATGTATGATGAATTGGTGCGTCGTGCCAGCGAGAAGGCTCGGAAAGCATGGAGCCAGGCAGAAGTGGAGACACCTCCCAACCTGAAGCTGGCGCTTGCTAATATCGAACAGATTGAGGAAGTATTTGAACCGGAAGAACTGGAACGGATTTATCTGAACTTCAGTGATCCTTGGCCGAAAGCCAAGCATGCACGCCGTCGTTTGACACATCCACGTTTCCTGAAGAAATATACGGAACTGCTTAACACCAAGGGACAGATTCATTTCAAAACCGATTCGGAGACATTGTTTGATTTCTCTCTCAATGCGATCGCCGACTTTGGTCTGCAAATGACCAATTTGTCCCTGAACCTGCACCGCGATGGATTGAATGAAGAGCATGTCATGACTGAGTACGAGCAGAAATTCATGGGTAAAGGCATGAACATTCATCGGGTTGAAGTTATCGTTGGTGAAGAGGCCTTGCGCGAGTATCAACAAATCCGCTTGGACAAGTATAAAGTGCGGGAAGCAGCGGACGAGTCTGGCGAAGATCAAGAATAATATTCCAAAAAAAGCGTGAAATGTGTCTGGTTATCAGACTCTCATATCACGCTTTTTTCTGTTCTGATCGAACTAAACCTCATGACACCGCTTATGGCTCTTCGTTTTTCGTTTGAAGTCTGCTAAAGCTCTGAATGAAGCTCCTTACGTCGATAATCATTGGGAGTAACCCCGTTGAATTTCTTAAACATCCGATAGAAATAAGAACTGTTGGTGAAGCCGGTTTGCTCGGCAATATCAGCTACAGAGTGTTCCGTCTCAATAAGCAGATTTTGCGCTTTGGCTATCCGCGTCTCGTTAATAACATCGGTTAGACCTTTTAACGTTAGTTGTTTATAGAGTCTGCTGACATAGATGGGTGACATGGCTAGTTCATCTGCAATCGAGGTCAGACAAAGATTGGTGTCTGCGTAATCTCGTTCAATAATGCAGTTGATTTTGCGAATGAGTTCTTCGTGTTTAAGCGTTCTTTTTTCCTCAACTTTGGATCCCAGCTCGTCGAACATGCGATAAAAGTGTGCGTGAACCTCACTGAGATCCTCGGCATCATGGATCGGCAGCATTGAACGATCGGAGATGGATTCAAGGGTAAGCTGGTTGTTCTTTTTGAGTGTGTTTCTCACATGATTCAGGGTCGTGGTCAGATGAGACAGAGCGAGTTGAAATACGGTAAATGGATAAGTTGCCGTTTCGCTCACGATGTCTGCATAGACCTGTTTGGCTTCACCTGTTTTGCCTGTCATCAGGCAATCAATCAACTGTCTCTCTTTTCCAACAGGGAAAGTATATTCTTTGGCATGGTACGCCATGATGTCCGAGGTGTAAATCAGGCATCCAGGACCCATGAACAAACGATGAAGCGATGCTTCTGCTGATCGGGTATAAGAAGCAATACTGTTTTCCAGTGAATCTTCCGCTGGTCCGATAGTAAATGAAATGGAACATCTTAGATGTGTCATCACGGCAGCCTGCATCATGCGCAGCAGGTCCTCAATGGGGCTGTCCTCATAATCAGCTTCATCCCGAATTTTATCATTAAAGATAAGTGTGATCAGATCGCCCCCCATATCCACAGCTTCGGTGTGGTAGTAGAGGTCGGCCGTCTCCGTGCAAATGTTCATCATCGCGTATTTTACAAGTTGGACTTCTTCCCGGTAGGTATCGCTGAAATCGGTAAAATGATCAATCCGAAGCAGCACCAGTCGGGTTAGACGATGAACATCAACAGAAGAGCCATAGAACTTCATTCGTTCCTCCAGCATGCCTCCCGTTACCGTTTCCCTTCCTTGCAAAGCCCCGCGTAGAAAGTCCTGTCGTAATAGGTGCAGACTGCCACGACGCTCCGCTTCCATCACACGCATACGGACAAGCACTTTATCAATGGGATGATATAGCTTCCGGGACACGAGGTAGGACAAGAACACTCCCGCAATTAATAGCCCGAGACAAAACAGAACAGTGTGAGTTCGCATATTACGAATATCGGAGGTGATCAGGTCATAAGGCGTGATTCGTACATAACGCCACCCGAGGTTGTCTGGAGCAGTGTATGTAATAAGTGATTTTTCTCCATCAACCTCTGCGGTAAAGTAAGCAGACTGCTCTTTATTTTGCAGAATTGGCAGCATAAACGTTTCATTGGACAGATCTTTCATCAAAGCACGATTGCTGAAGTCGGACAATAACTGTCCCTGTTCATTGATAATAAACGTTTTCCCTGGCTGATCTGCTGTGTTCATATTGGGACTGAGCCAGTCGTCCTTAATATTGACGACAACCGCATAATTCAGTGTGGCATTGTCATTGATCGTGTCATAGCAGAGGTACGTATAGCTGCTGACCTGAGTTTCCTCGGTGGAGCCAACCTGGTATGTACGCGGAATGGGGACAAAAGGTTTGTAATCATGGAAACGGTCGAGGATGCTTGTAATCCCCTGATCGTCAATTTCCGAGATGGACTGTTGTCCATTGCGAACTTCATTAGAACTGATAAAGAACTCATCATTTTTGGAGTTATATACATAGATGGATTCGATAAAAGGGAGGGACATGCGATAGTTGTCGAGTTGTTCCATCGCTGGCGTAATTTCATAGATACTCGGATTCGAATAGAGCAGCAGAGCAGAGATGGTGTAATCCTGATAAATCTGATAAGACAGTGATTTGGCGGTCTCGGTCATCTTGGAGACTTCCCGACTGGTCTGAGTAAGGCCGTTCATATCGGTTCGGTAGACCTGACGAAGAGCAATACGATTATAGTTGACGTACAAAATGGTAGAAGCCACAAGCAAGGTGGCAACGGTGCTAACAATAATGCCGATAAGAATCCGTGCAAACACCTTCTGACTGTCCTCTGAACGTTTACGCATGACCTTTCCTCCCATGGACCTCCTGTTTTGGATGAACAAAGTTAGACTTCATAGCGAAGGATAAGATTTCATATATGGGCGTGGTGAATCACGAATGTAACTTGAATTATATATTATGTATGCGTTTACATCAACGATGGACGGCATGCTAAGGCCGATTTCCTTAGCTAAAGTTCAACTTTCGCGATATTGTTCACTAGGTTCAACCTATGCACGATATCAACTTTTGTGAACGCGCAGACATTCATTTCAGTTTTCGTTCATATTGTTCATATTCTGTTTCGCAGAATCGTTCATGATCTGGCCGAATGATTCAGTATCCGGTAGCACTCAGGGCATCTACAATAAAAACAGAGCTCCACTGCGCGCCGCGCCGTAAGAAATTCGGGAGGGATCGAGCCATGCTCAAAGAATTGAACAAAAACAAAATCATGTTTCTCATGCTGCTGCCTACACTGATCTTTTTTCTGATTAACTCGTATTTTCCGATGGTCGGCATCTATTATGCGTTTACCCGCTATGATTTTGAAGGTGGGTTGTTCGGCAGTCCGTTTGTGGGCCTGGAGAACTTCAAGTTCCTGTGGCAATCCGGAATGCTGCTGAAGCTGACAACCAACACGGTGGGGTATAATCTGGCCTTCATTATATTGGGAAACGGGCTGGCGATTTTCTGTGCAATTTTGCTCAGTGAGATTCGGGGAAAAGTGTTTAAGAAAATTACGCAGTCGGTCATGTTTTTACCGTATTTCATCTCGTTTGTTCTATTAAGTGTAATCGCTTACAACATGTTCAACTATGAATCCGGTTTTGTGAACACGGTACTCAAACGTTTCGAGGCAGGGCCCGTCGATATTTACAATACACCCTGGATCTGGGTGTTCCTGATCATCATTTTTTATCTGTGGAAAAATCTTGGGTACAGCATGGTCATCTACCTTGCAGCTATTACAGGAATCAGTGATGAGTATTACGAGGCAGCCCGGATTGACGGGGCCAATATTTTTCAGCGTATTTGGTATATCACTGTACCGATGCTAAAACCGACCTTTGTCATCCTCCTGTTATTCTCGCTCGGGAGCATTATGAAGGGACAATTTGATCTCTTTTACCAACTCATTGGAAACAACGGCGTCTTATATAACGCTACAGATATCATCGATACGTATGTGTATCGTTCCCTGAAAGTGACGTTTGATATCGGAATGGCTACCGCAGCTGGACTGTATCAATCTCTGTTCGGTTTTATCCTGATTATGACCGTCAACTATATCATCCGTAAAGTAAATGAGGACTACGCTTTGTTCTAAAACGCCAATAAGCAGAAGGGAGAACCACTATGCATACTCGTGCCCGAGATACGGAATTCACCTTGTTATTTCAAATCATCGCTTACAGCATGATCCTGATTCTTTCCTTAATCTGTATCATTCCATTTCTTTTGATTTTATCCGGCTCATTCAGCAGCAACGAATCGATTGTAAGAGAAGGGTATCACCTCTTTCCCACCGATTTTTCCTTGGAAGGTTACAAGATGGTGTTCAAATTTCCGACCCAGGTGCTCAAAGCTTATGGCGTGACGATTTTTACAACCATTGTGGGTACGGCCCTTGGACTGTTTCTCATTACGATGGCGGGATTTGTACTGCAGCGCAAAGACTTCAGGTACCGGAACGTCTTCTCATTTTTCATCTACTTTACAACCCTTTTTGGTGGGGGATTAGTTCCTTGGTACATCATGCTGGCAAATTATTTCAATCTTACGGACACGTATACGGTGTTGATTTTTCCGGGACTGATGACACCATTTCTGATTATCCTGATGAAAAACTTCATTCGTTCAGCCGTTCCGGATGAGCTGATTGAGTCAGCCAAAATCGATGGAGCAAATGATTTCCGCATTTACTTTAGCGTAGTACTGAAACTGGCGATGCCCGGCATTGCCACTGTAGGGTTATTTCTGGCGCTGGGATACTGGAATGACTGGTTCACATCCTCCTTGTTCATTAACAACCCGGATATGTACCAGCTGCAATTTTATTTGTATAACACCATGAACACAATTACCTTCATTGACCAGATGGCGATTGGTACCGGCATAACACTTAGCCAGGATGTACCTACCGAATCAACCAAAATGGCGATGGCTATTGTGGTTACTGGCCCCATTTTGTTCCTGTATCCATTTGTACAGCGTTACTTTGTCAAGGGTCTTACCATTGGTGCGGTGAAAGGTTAGAACGTGTACGCGCTGTGGGTACGGATTGCGGGATAGCTGTCTGCCCGTCTGCCTCTGATTCATGGCGAGTCTGCGCTAACATATAAGGTTGATCACAAAAAGGGAGGATGCGTATGCGTAACAAAACAATTCGGCACCTGTCTATGGTTCTTGCCCTGATGCTGTTTGCCGGGGTGCTTGCCGCGTGTAATAACGGTTCGGGGGGATCGGCGCAAGGAAGTGAGCAGGGAGGTTCTTCTGAAAACAAAGGGGAGAAGGTAACGCTGCAATTCTACATGCTTGGTGATGCCCCCAAAGATCTGCCTGTGATTGAGTCGGAAATCAACAAGCTGGCTGAGGCCGATCTGAACGTCAATGTAAAATTCAACTATACCTCATGGACAGACTGGGACCAAAAATACAAATTGCTGCTGTCTTCCGGTCAACCGATTGATCTGATCTTTACCGCGGATTGGACGTTCTATCAGTCCTATGCGAAAAAAGGAGCATTCCTGCCTCTGGATGAACTATTGCCTAAGGCAGCACCAACGCTCAAAGGTTATGTACCTGATGACATGTGGAACGCGGTAAAAGTAAATGACAAGATCTATACTGTGCCATCGACATGGACTGAATATGTTACTGAGGGTATTGCGTACCGTGAGGATTTGCGTGAAAAGTACAATCTGCCCAAACCGGAATCTTTGGAGACACTCGAAGCCTATCTGGAGGGAATCAAAGCTAATGAACCCAATATGATTCCAATCGCGGATAGCAATGCGAACCATACTCATGGTATTCGTCAATTAACATCCAAGCTGGTGAATACGGCAGGTCAGCTCCCTTATGGACTGGACATCATGTATGATACACCATCCAATATCACTTCCTATTGGGGGTCAGCGCAGCATCTGGAAGACCTGAAAACGTACAAACGCTGGATGGACAAAGGCTTTTTCCCGAAAAACGTGCTGAATGTAAAGGATACGTCCAACTCATTGCTGCAAAATGGCAAAGCAGCTGTTGTACTGTCGGGAGAGAACCCGAACAAATTTAACGCGGATGTGATCAAGGTTCAGTCCACGCACCCGGATTGGAAGCTCGGTTATTTCCCATACCCGAATGCCAAAGGGTTTGCACAACCCGTTCACCCGATTCACAATGGTTTTGCAATTCCGCGCAGCAGCAAAAACCCGGAGAGAGCTCTCGCATTCTATGAGAAACTGGTTACCGACAAACGTTACAACTGGCTTACCGAATATGGTGTCGAAGGCAAAAACTTTGAAGTTCAAGACGGCTATTATAAAATGGTGGGCGATGCCCAGACCAACGGATTCCCGCGAGAAGGCATGAATGGCTGGGCTTGGCGTAATCCGGAATTCATGCTTTATGATAAGAGCTTTGATGATGTGCTGGCTATTTTCAAAGAGCTGGACAAAATGAAAAAGCCGGACATCTACACCGGATTTGCTGAGGATTGGACGCCTTACCAAGCTGAGAAAGCTGCACTGGAGCAGGTAGAGAAGCAGTATCTCTATCCGTTGAATGTGGGCTTGGTGGACGATGTAGAAGCGGGTCTGAATACATTTATGGAAAAAGCCAAACAGGCAGGCCTTGAGAAGATTCAGAGTGAGTATACCAAACAGTGGCAGGATTACTTGAAGTCGGCTGGTATTCAATAGTTTGTACTTTTCTTCATATTTTTAAAAAAAGGTGCCTTCGAATCGAAGGCACCTTTACTGTGTACATGCAGGCTTGTTTGAAGCCGTTATAGTCCGGCTTGGTCTGCCGAGTAGGGACGCAGGTCCAGAAGGTCGATAATACTTTGTGCGCTTTGCATGGGGTGATACTTGGCAATCTGTGCCATGTGGCGTTTGCGTTTGCGAACAATGTCAGAGTAGTTATGGACCAGTTTATTCATCCATTTTACAACAACGTCAAGGGAAGTTATGGACTCCCCCAAACCTCGTGCGGTGAAATACTGGACATTTTCTTCTTCCTGGCCTGGTATGGGATTATGGAACAACATGGGGATTCCTTTTGCCAACCCTTCACTGCATGTCATTCCGCCTGGCTTGGTGATCAGGAGATCAGATACTTCCATTAATTTGTCCACTTCATTGGTGTACCCGATGATATGAATATTATCTTTTTGATACAACGGATTCTGTTCCATGCTGATTCGGCTTTTGTCATTGCGGCCAAGGCAGAAAATAATCTGAACATCCTCATGCCAGCGTGTCAATAATTGGTTAACCACTTCATCACTAAGCATTCCCCAACCACCGCCCATCACAAGCACAGTAGGCATGTTCTTCAATTTGAATTTGCCTCGAATCTCGTCCCGCCCGGGATGTTCCCAGAAGTTGGGATGGATCGGAATGCCGGTAACTCGAATTTTGTCTATAGATACACCCCGCAGCATTAATTTGGACTTTACCTCATCTGTGGAAACAAGATACAGGTCCACTTCTGGGCTAATCCATGTCCCGTGCGCGTCATAATCCGTGATGACTGTACAAAGTGGAACCTGCACACCCAGACGTTTCAGTCTGGATATGACGGCACTGGGAATAGGGTGGGTGCATACAATAACATTTGGACGAAGCTGACGCACGATACTGCGTGTATGGGTGTAAAACAGTTTATGCAGCGCAAGTGTAGTCAGCCGGTTCAAGGATTTTTTATATTGATGCCTGTATACATACCCGATGAGCTTGGGCTGATTAATGACCGTTTTTTTGTATGCTGTAATGATGAGTGGCGCAACTCTGGGGTTCAGAAAACTCCCCAACTCAAGCACTTTGGTTTGCACATTCGGCGAAAGTTTTCGCAAACTGCTGGACAGCGCATAAGCGGCTTGAGTATGACCAGCGCCAAAGCCTTCAGATAATAGTAATACTCTTTTCTTTTCCACGCTTGCTTCACCTGTTCCTGCTAGGTTTTCCTTAGTCTAACATATTCACATTATGTCCATAAAGCAACTGTTGCAAGTGCGACTAAAGTACCGATCGTAGCACCTGCGAGCACATCTGAGGGATAGTGTAATCCGAGGTAAATTCGTGAAAATCCGACAATTAATGCAACAGGGAGTAACAACAGCAACAGGAACGGCTCCATCGTCATAAAAGGAACCGTAACTGAGAATACGGCAGTAGTATGCCCTGAAGGGAACGAATGGTCCGTCAGGGGGTTGCGGAACGTAATCGTATCCGGTAGAGCCAGGTAAGGCCGAATGCGCGGATACAGTTTTTTGGCGATTGCTACGGGAATGTGGCTAACCGCTAGAGCGATGCATGCCTGAAGTCCTGTTGTGCTCCAAGGAGCGGGAGCCAGCAGCCAAATTAGTAAGGATACTGCAATAGAAGAAGTTGCTCCGCCCAGATGGGTGAAATAATACAGCCAAAAGTTCATAAATCGATTATGAAGTCGACCATTAATCCACATAAATACATTTCGATCATACTCTTGAAACTTTACGAATAAACGGCTCATATTGGCCTCCTGCCAGTCAGGCCCCATGTTGGCGGCAGTATTTCCGGTAAATTGCTGTGTCCGGTTTCGTCCTGATTAGTATATAACCGTTTTTTCGTGAACTTGAGGTTATTTCAGGTATATGTTTATCATATTTTTAAATGTTGTCCTTTTCAAGAAGAACACATGTGAATAAGGTAAAATTCATGTTAAAGAGTGGATATACACCCAACTTAACTTTTTGACTCGGACGATCTAAAAAAGATACAATGATTCAACATGGCTGAAATGCGGTTAAAAAAATGTGAGTTTAAGACTGAACTTTTTGAGGTCCGTTTACGTTATTTGATATAGAGCCTCTGTTGATATGCATCAGCCTGATGAAAAAAGCAGGGACTTTAGAAATAAAAATCAAGTAAACGGCTGAAAATAAGATATAACAGGCATGAATGCGAGGTTGGAGTATCACGAAGTGCCTATTCAGCGTTTAAAGTTCACATTTCTGCTTCAGGAAGTGGAATTGCGGTTTTGACAAATGGCTGAAAAGAATACAAAATCGATAAAGCAGCCAACTGGCATTAACCATGCTTGAAACATTGTCTGAAATATTTGCGTAGTAAACAAAAGAACAGGGTCATATTCTGCGCATCACAAAAAAAATAAAAAGTGCAGAATCCAGGAAGAGAAACGTTTTAAAGTAATCTGGTTTTGAAAAAAAGGGGGTAACAGAGAACGATGTTGGACGCTATATTCGTCACGATGCAGGTCATTCTGGCACTGCTAGCCGTGTACCAATTCACGTTTTCGCTGTTCGGTCTGATTAAGAAAAAGAAAAAGAAACATTATCCGGCGACAAAATCATTCGCTGTACTCGTCGCAGCACACAATGAAGAACAAGTTATTGGTGCTTTGATGGAGAACTTGAAACAACTGGATTACCCGGAAGATCTGTACGATGTGTTTGTCATTTGTGACAACTGTACGGATGGAACAGCTCAAATTGTAAGACAGCATGGTTTGAATGCTTGTGTACGTACCAATGCTGATCTCAGAGGTAAAGGGTATGCCATCGAATGGATGCTTAAATATCTGTGGAAATTGCCACGTCAGTATGACGCAGTTGTCATGTTTGATGCGGATAATCTGGTTGACCGTAACTTCTTGCTTGAGATGAATGACGACTTGTGCAATGGTTCGCGTGTAATTCAAGGATACATTGATACGAAAAATCCGGAGGATTCCTGGATCACTGCAGCTTATGGCGTATCTTACTGGTACATCAACCGTTTGTGGCAGTTGTCCCGTCATAATTTGAATATGGCGAATTTCCTCGGAGGTACTGGAATGTGCTTCGAGACCAACCTGCTGAAAGAAATTGGTTGGGGCGCTACAAGTCTGGTGGAGGATTTGGAATTTACGATGCGCAGTGTTCAGCGTAATGTATATCCTGTCTTTAACTATGATGCCAAAGTATTTGATGAGAAGCCGTTAACCTTTAAAGCTTCAGCAAGACAACGTCTTCGCTGGATGCAAGGTCACTTTACAGTTGCGCGTAGATATTTCTTCCCGCTGCTGTGGCAAAGTATCAAGGAAAGAAGCTTGGTGAAATTTGACCTTGCTGTGTATGGCGCAAACGTGTACGTTGTTTTGCTTACGTTCCTGATGACAGCTGTCCTATGGGTGGATACAGCGATCTTCAGTGGTCCACATATCGCAAACATATACGGGTACTTCCCGCTTTGGGTAGGATTTGTAGCGATTGGTCTGAACATCCTGACATTCTTGTTGTCCATGGCACTGGAAAAGGTTACTTTTGCCAAAGTGTATCTGTACCTGATCTTGTTCCCGATTTACCTTCTTTCATGGTATCCAATTACGTTCTACGCGTTCTTCACGCAGAACAATAAACAATGGAGCCATACCCAACATACACGTGTTGTACGTTTGGATGAGGTGCAGAGCAAGCAGGGTTAATGAATGACTTGGATGAGAGCATTTCTGAAAAAATATTGTAGAGACGTTGACAATGGTTTTGCAAGATGTTATAGTATTCAAGTGCGTTAAATGAATAGCTATGGAATCACAAGTAGAAGTCCGACTTCTCACCTGATCAACAAACATGTTGACTGGTCAACGATCCCAATAATTTATGAAGTGTTTACTCATGAAGAATTGTGTTGATTACAGGGATGTCGGTAGCTTAACCGGCATCCCTTTTATTTTTGTGTAACAGGATATTCAAAATGACCTGGAGGTGGACGGTTATTAGTAAAGATCACATGATTAATGATGAGATTCGGGCGAAGGAAGTACGCCTTGTCGGAGCTGAAGGAGAACAAATTGGGATCACGCCGATTCGGGAAGCACTGCAAATGGCGATTGACCTGAACTTGGACCTGGTCAATGTGGCACCACAGGCTAAACCGCCGGTATGCCGCATCATGGACTATGGCAAATTCCGCTATGAGCAACAAAAGAAAGACAAAGAAGCCCGTAAGAACCAGAAAATTGTTGACATTAAAGAAGTATGGTTCCGTTCCAATATTGAGGAGCATGATTATCAAACGAAGCTTCGTAATGTAGTTAAGTTCTTGAAAGAAGGCGACAAGGTAAAATGTTCCGTTCGTTACCGCGGACGTGAAATTGCGCATGCCGCCATTGGTCAACGGATTTTGGAGCGTGTTAAGGTGGAGGTTGCAGAACTTTGCACCATCGAACGTCAGCCGAAATTGGAAGGCCGCAGTATGATCATGATTCTGGCTCCTAAAGCCTGATAACATTGAAGGAGGAAACACAAAATGCCTAAAATGAAAACACACAGCAGTTTGAAAGGACGCTTCAAAATTACCGGTTCCGGTAAAGTCTTGCGTTACAAAGCTCACAAAAACCACTTGCTTTCCCACAAATCAAAACGTGCTAAGCGCGTTCTGAACGGTAACCCAGTTATGGCTGCCGGGGACGTAAGACGTTTGAAACAAGGTCTGGCTAACTTGAAATAGTAATTCCGTATGGGGGATCGGCTTAGGCCGTACACATACCACGGATACATTTAATATTTATTGGGAGGTTCTTTAATATGGCAAGAGTAAAAGGCGGTTTTGTAGTACGTCGTCGTCATAAAAAGGTTTTGAAACTGGCAAGAGGTTATTTCGGTTCCAAACACCGTATTTTTAAAACAGCTAACGAGCAAGTAATGAAATCCCTGGTATACGCATACCGTGACCGTCGCAACACAAAACGTAACTTCCGCAGACTGTGGATCGTTCGTATCAATGCTGCAGCACGTATGAATGGTTTGTCTTACAACAAACTGATCCATGGATTGAAACTTGCTGGAGTTGACATGAACCGTAAAATGTTGGCTGATCTGGCCGTTAACGACATCAATGCGTTCAACTCTTTGGCTACTGTAGCTAAAGGCAAAATCAACGCTTAAAATTGTTTATGCAAGCCGCCGTACCTATGGCGGCTTTTTTTACGGCTTAAAGATTGATCTACTCCAAGGAGTAGGGGGTTCGCAACGAATATGCTGTAGCCTGTAAGGACACAATGAAAGCATATAACAGTTGAATAACAGGCTGTGATATTACATAAAATACGAACGGTGAAATAATGCAAACCAAAACAGGTCAATTCCACATCTTTCTAGTGAGGACGATATGTTTTTGTTATATAACATCACATCGTTGTAACGTTAGTGTGTTAAATCGTTAAATTATTAAGCGCTTTCAATAAAAAAAGAGCAAAAATAAGTGATATTTGGTGATGAAACATCTGGATTTTACCACGGGTTGAATGTATAATCACCTCTAGTAGGCTAGTCCTAAAATTTTCTCTTCATGTCATAATGTTCGGTTTTTCGACAGGTGACACAATCTTTAAGGGGTAAGAATGCGCTTTTAATGTCGAAGAAACCATACATTCTGCTTAAAAGCCTTATTATCGATCTGTTGATCCGTTCCATTTTGGCCTGGACAGGAATTAGGTATATATCATTAAGGGGGAACAAGAGAAATGAAAAAGATGCTCAGCTTGTCTTTGGTCATGTTGCTGGCAGTATCGGTTATGCTCGCAGGTTGCGGTAGCAAACCGAAAGAGGAAACAAATGCCGGAGGAACTACAGGTGGCGAAAACACTGAAGCTAAATCCGATTTGAAAATCGGTATGGTTACTGACGTAGGTGGAGTTAACGACAAATCGTTTAACCAATCCGCTTGGGAAGCTCTGCAAGCAACTGAAACTGAAACAGGTGTAGCTGTTAAATACCTGCAAAGTAAATCCGATGAAGAGTACATTCCAAACCTGAACGAGTTCGTTAAAGGTGGATATGATCTGACTTGGGGTATCGGTTTCCAATTGGCTGATGCGATCAAGACTGTAGCTGAACAAAATCCTGATTCCAAACTCGCGATCATCGACAGTGTTGTTGATGCTCCTAACGTTAAATCCGTAACATTTGCTGAAGAAGAAGGTTCTTACTTGGTAGGTGTTGTAGCTGGTCTGACAACTAAATCAAACAAAATTGGTTTTGTAGGCGGTATGGAAAGCCCACTGATCAAAAAGTTTGAAGTAGGTTTCAGAGAAGGCGTTAAAGCTGTTAATCCTAATGCTGAGTTCATTTCGAACTACACAGGTGCATTTGATAAGCCTGACCTTGGTAAAGCAGCAGCAGCTACACTTTACAACAAAGGCGTAGATATCATTTTCCACGCTTCCGGTGCTACGGGTAATGGTGTGTTCAATGAAGCAATCGCTCGTAAGAAACAAGGCCAAGACGTTTGGGTTATCGGTGTAGATAAAGACCAATCCCTGGAGTTTGGTGATGATGTAACACTGACTTCCATGATCAAAAAAGTTGACGAAGCTGTTAAGCGCGTAAACCAAGAAATCATTGATGGAACATTCAAAGGCGGAGCTGAGAATCTGACTTTGAAAGAAAATGGTGTAGGTGTCGCTGATACTTCTACGAAAAATGTTTCTGCTGATATCCTTGCAAAAGTGGACGAATACAAAGAAAAAATCATCAACGGCGAAATCAAAGTTCCTACAGAGTAATCTGATTCTGCTGTGAAAATAAATAATCATCGAGGCCGGTCTTGACCGGCCTTATGATTGTCAG
Organism: Paenibacillus sp. E222; assembly: GCF_013401555.1. Taxonomy (NCBI): domain Bacteria; kingdom Bacillati; phylum Bacillota; class Bacilli; order Caryophanales; family Paenibacillaceae; genus Paenibacillus; species Paenibacillus sp. E222. The sequence goes on along the minus strand of NZ_CP058552.1, from coordinate 6,648,131 downwards.
AGCAGGAAAATTTGCTCATGTCATCATAACAATTGTACAAGCTACGTAATACGTGCTTGGGCATAAGCCCACGGCAAAAGCAAGAAGACTTTGTATCAACGCTCCGGTAGGAGCTTTTCTTAAGATTATGGAATGCAGAAGTTTCGGTGAAACTGAAGGATTCGATAATCCTAAGAAAAAGTACCGCTGAAATGCGGTCATCTTCCTTGAATAAACGTCGTTAGACGTTTTTCTTACGTTTGCGGAACCACACTATATCAGGTATAAGGGTGATTACATGGGTGCAGCAACCCCCGTCGTTGAGTTGAAACAAATCACGAAGCGTTTCCCAGGCATTGTTGCCAACGACGCCATCAGCCTTCAGCTTCGTAAAGGCGAGATCCATGCTCTACTGGGCGAAAACGGCGCTGGTAAATCAACGTTGATGAATATTGTCTTTGGTCTCTATCAGCCGGATGAAGGTTCCATTGAAGTGAATGGCAAGCCTGTCATCATCGACAGCCCTAACAAAGCAATCGATCTTGGCATCGGCATGGTGCATCAGCACTTTAAGCTTGTACAGCCGTTCACGGTAACAGAGAACATTATTTTGGGATCTGAACCAAGGAAAGGTCTCAACATTAATTATAAAAAAGCTGCTGCTGAAGTGCAGCGTCTGTCTGAACAGTATGGACTCAAAGTGAATCCGCATGCCAAAATTCATGACATTTCTGTCGGAATGCAGCAACGTGTTGAGATTGTAAAAACGTTGTATCGTGGTGCAGACATTCTTATTTTTGACGAGCCTACTGCTGTATTAACACCTCAGGAAATCAAAGAACTGATGGTAATCATGAAAAAGTTGGTGGCCGAAGGCAAATCCATTATTCTGATTACACACAAACTGAAAGAAATCATGGAAATCTCAGATACGGTAACGATTATTCGCCGGGGTAAAGTGATTGATTCCGTTATAACATCAGAAACGAATCCGAATGAGTTGGCAGAAAAAATGGTTGGTCGCAATGTCACATTTAAAGTGGACAAAAAGCCGGCTACACCAGGAAACAATGTGCTTGAAGTTAGCAAATTGACCGCCAAAAACAAAGAAGGTATCTCGGTTCTGAACGAACTTAACCTGAATGTACGTGCAGGAGAGATTGTGGGAATCGCAGGTGTCGATGGTAATGGACAGAGCGAACTGATTGAGGCTCTTACCGGACTGCGTAAAGTAGATAGCGGTTCGATTCGTCTCGAGGGTAAAGAACTGTCTAATCATTCTCCGCGCCATATTTCGGAGTCGGGTGTAGCCCATATTCCGGAAGACCGGCACAAACATGGACTTGTCCTTGATTTTTCTGTGAGTGAAAATATCGTCCTGGAATCGTATTATAAAGCTCCTTATACGCGTAAAGGATTCCTTAACTTCGATGCTATTAAGAAGCAAGCGAAACGTCTTGTGGAGGCATTTGATGTGCGTACACCAAGCATTGAAACGAAAGCCCGCTCTTTATCGGGAGGGAACCAACAGAAAGCCATTATCGCACGTGAGGTTGATAAGAACCCAGAACTGCTTATTGCTGCCCAGCCAACTCGTGGTCTGGACGTAGGTGCTATTGAGTTTGTGCAAAAACAATTGATTGCACAACGTGATCAGGGCAAAGCGGTATTGCTGATCTCATTCGAGCTGGATGAAATTATCAACGTATCCGACCGAATTGCTGTCATTTATGAAGGACAGATCGTGGGCGAGGTGCTGCCGGAAGAAACCAATGACAGGGAGCTCGGCTTGATGATGGCGGGCAGCACCCAAAAGAGAGGTACTGTGCATGAGTAACGTATTGAAATGGTTTACCCGTGATTCATTTATATTACCTATTGTAGCCATCATTATGGGTCTGATCCTCGGTGGTATTGTCATGCTGATCGGCGGATACAACCCGATTGAAGCTTACAGCGCATTGTTTACGAAGGTTTTCGGAGACATGTACAACTTTGGTGAAGCAGTCCGGGAAATGACACCGCTCATTATGACAGGACTTGCATTTGCATTTGCGGCACGTGCAGGACTGTTTAATATCGGGGGAGAAGGACAATTTCTCGTCGGTATGACTGCGGCAACTTTTGTAGGTGTGAAGTTTGCAGGTCTGCCAATCTACATTCATGCTCCACTGGCTTTGATTGCTGGTGCAGTATTTGGTGGTCTGTGGGCAGCTATTGCCGGTTACCTGAAAGCAGCGCGTGGGGTTAACGAAGTTATCAGTAGTATCATGCTGAACTGGATTGGTCTGTATCTGGCCAACCTGATCGTGCGCCAATTCCTGCTGTTAAAAGGTGAAAATCGTTCGGTGGATATCAGTGATACCGCATCGATTAGTCTGACATGGCTTTCCGAGCTGATGGGCAACTCTCGTGTCCACATGGGAACATTGATTGCTCTTGTCATGGCTGTACTCTTTTATATTTACATGTGGAAAACCAAACAAGGGTACGAGATTCGTGCCGTAGGATATAACCCGAATGCGGCAGAGTATGCGGGTATGCATGTCAATCGCAATATCGTGAAAGCTATGTTTATCAGTGGTATGCTTGCAGGTCTTGGCGGTGCATTCCAGGTACTTGGTGTGTTCCAATACCAGACCGTTATGTCAGGCTCGCCGGGAACAGGTTTTGACGGCATCGCGGTTGCACTGATTGGTTTGAATCATCCGTTCGGTGTGTTGCTGGGCGCGTTGTTGTTCGGTACGCTCACTTATGGATCTGCGGGAATGAGCTTTGCTGCGGATGTACCGCCCGAGATTATTCGGATTGTTATCGGTTCGATTATCTTCTTCATTGCGGCACAAGGCATCGTGCGCTGGGTACTTAAACCGTTCTATTCCAAGCGCAAGAAAGAGAAGGTGTTGTAGATGGACTTGTTGACAATTGGGCAAATTATCAATACGACGCTTGTCTTTGCCACGGCATTGATTTTTGCATCCCTGGGCGGGATTTTCTCGGAAAAATCCGGTGTGACTAACCTTGGACTTGAAGGTTTCATGGTATTTGGTGCGTTTGCTGCGGGGATTGCTGCGCATTATGCACAAGAAGCTGGCATGGGTGGAACAACGTCTGCATGGATGGGGATTTTGTTCGCAGTTGTGCTGGGCGTAGTGGTTTCACTGATCCACGCGGTTGCCTCCATTACGTTTAAGGCAGACCAAATTATCAGCGGTATCGTTATTAACTTTCTGGCAGCAGGAAGTACACTTTATCTGGTAAAGCTGCTGTTTGAAGGATCAGGCGATTCACCATTGGTGCAAGGATTCAGCAAGTTTGATGTGCCACTGTTAAAAGATATTCCTTTGCTTGGGGAAGCTTTCTTCAAGAATGTGTACCCGACAACTTATCTGGCTGTTTTGTTCGTCTTTCTGACGTATTACATTATGTACAAAACCCCATTCGGTCTTCGTCTTCGCTCGGTTGGTGAACATCCTAGTGCTGCGGATACCGTAGGTGTTAAAGTGCGTCGTTACCGTTATGTTGCGGTTATGATCAGTGGTGCGCTGGCTGCTATTGGTGGAGCTGCAATCACGCTGACTACGACGGGTACATTCTCTCATAATACTGTTTCCGGCCAAGGTTACATTGCGATTGCAGCGATGATCTTTGGTAAGTGGAATCCGATTGGCGCCTTTGGGGCGGCTGTGTTCTTTGGTTTCTCTCAAGCTATCCGGAACTATGTACAGTTGTTCGAATGGTCTCAAAGTATTCCCCAGGAAATTATTTATATGCTGCCATACCTGCTCACCATCATCGTGCTCGTTGCGGCTGTTGGACGCTCTTCTGCTCCGTCCGCACTCGGGGAACCGTATGATCCGGGGAAAAGGTAACAAGAGAAATGATGTTTTGCCACATAATGCTTTACTAGAAAAGGTTCGCCTCGTGCGGACCTTTTTTTTGTTTCATAAAGAAAAATAACAGATAACCAGCTCTCTTAACTGATATAGAGAAAGAAACCCATATTTTCATTTAGGGACAAAGAAACAGGCGAAGCTGGCCCTGGACGAATACACTGTTTTGAACGATCCGAGGAGGAGGGGAAAGTATGAAACAACATGTTACGCGTGATGAAGCGATGAAATTAATAGGCAAAAATATTGTCGCGATCAAAAAAGACGGAACTCGGGTGACGGGAAAACTCTTAAAAGTATCAGGTAATAAATTGGTTTTGAAACGTCCCATTGGCAAAAAAGTACGCACCAAAGCCATTTTGCCATTGGTATTATTTGATTTACTCGCTGTTGCAACGCTGCCTTATGCTTACGGCCCTGGTCCTGGATATGGTTTTGGTCCAGGTGTTGGACCAGGATATGGCCCGGGACCAAAACCAGGCCCTGGATATGGACCAGGTTTTGGTGGTGGATATGGACCAGGCCCTGGATATGGACCCTACGGACCACGGCCACCAGGATTTTTCTAGACCGAGTTATAATGTTTTTTCCAACTCGTAACAGCGGCTTAACATAATGTATCGAATCGTTCTATATCCATTTTTTTGGTAAAATTGCAGGCCTTTTGTATTGCCTTCATCAACCATCACTTTGGATCTTTTGCAACCTCGAGATGCTGCGAAATTTTCTGCTTTGAGCAGCAAGTTCTGACCATATCTCTTTCGCTGTTCTTTTGTGGCAACAGCCATCATATCCACATACAGCAGTTCGCCGTGCATGAGAAAATGAATGAATGCGACAGCTTCGTTGTCAGGATTCGATGAGACAACAAAGGTCATGCCCCTGTTCATTCGCAGGGGTATATCTTTGCGTATTTTATTGATTTCACTTTCACTCATATGAGATAGAGGAACAAGTTGAGAGTCAATCAGCCTCATTATGGCGGCATCATCCAGCTTGGATTTACGTTGCCGAATCACCATCGGAAGCCTCCTTTCAGGACCAGTCGTGCTGCTCGTATATCCTATGCCTGAAGCAAGTTGAAAGGTGACTGAATGAAGCAGTGTGATTGGGGTAACGTTAAAGATGGAGAATGAAGGATTAGGGACGTTCTGAATTTTTATACAAAAGGGGTATTGACTTATCGGTTGGAGGAATCATATAATGTTCCTAACATTTAACGAGAATATTTCATCGGCTATGAAGAGGACGAAGTTTTAAGGGCTCTTTTGCTCAGAGAGTGGCTGGAATTGCTGAAACCACCACCATTACCCCTTATATACGAGCTCACCTCGGAGCTGTTTTCCTGAAAAGCATTGGATGTCACTCCACTCGCGTATTAGGGGAAATCGTATGTCTGCGTTACAGACAACAGGTATGGAGAACGGGTATATCCGTTTGATCTATCGTTTTTTGTACCTGGTAAGGTCCGTTATTGCGAAATTTCGGACAAAGTTGGGTGGTACCACGGAAGCAACAACCTTTCGTCCCTCGCAAGCATAAACTTGTTTGCAGGGATGGAAGGTTTTTTTTGTAACTTTAAATGTCAGAATGATGTAAATTCCGAGAGGAGGATGACTGATGGGAGCTCAAATTCCAGAAGTACGATCGACAGATGAATTACGTGAAAAATGGATGAAGCCGGAGGTCATTAGCGGTTCCGAAATTCTGCTGAGAAGCTTGTTGCTGGAAGGTGTAGAGTGCGTTTTTGGTTACCCGGGCGGCGCAGTGTTGTACATTTACGATGCGATGTATGGTTTCGAGGATTTCAAGCACGTATTAACCCGTCACGAACAAGGCGCCATTCATGCGGCTGACGGATATGCACGGGCGAGTGGAAAAGTGGGTGTCTGTATCGCAACCTCCGGACCTGGAGCAACAAATCTGGTTACGGGTATTGCAACAGCGTATATGGACTCGGTACCACTCGTTGTCATTACCGGGAATGTAATCTCCAGCCTGATCGGCTCAGATGCTTTCCAGGAAGCTGATATTACCGGAATCACGATGCCAATAACCAAACACAGTTATCTGGTAAAAGACGTAAAAGATCTGCCACGTGTCATTCATGAGGCATTCCATATTGCGAATACGGGCCGTAAAGGTCCAGTATTAATCGACATTCCAAAAGATGTATCGGCCAACAAAACGTTGTTTGAACCGATAACTGAACCTGTTACATTGAGAGGGTATAACCCACGGACAGTGCCAAACAAACTTCAGGTTGATCGTCTGGCTCAGGCGATTCAGGAAGCAGAACGTCCGATGATTCTGGCAGGCGGCGGTGTAGTTTACTCCGGTGGACACGAAGCGCTGTTCGAATTTGTGGAGAAGACAGGCATTCCAATCACGACAACACTTCTCGGACTTGGAGCATTCCCAAGTGGCCATGAATTGTGGACCGGGATGCCGGGTATGCACGGAACATACACTTCCAATCAGGCGATTCAAAAATCGGATTTGCTGATCAACATCGGCGCAAGATTCGATGACAGGGTAACAGGCAAGTTGGACGGATTCGCTCCACATGCGAAAATTGTGCACATTGATATTGATCCGGCTGAAATTGGCAAAAACATCGCAACGGACATTCCAATCGTTGGTGATGTGAAAACGGTTCTCGAAATAGCGAACAAAGAGGTTCAACGCGCTGAACGTGCGGATGCTTGGAGAGATCAGATCAAACAGTGGAAACAAGAGAAACCTTACAGCTACACAGATTCAGACGAAGTTTTGAAACCGCAATGGGTTGTGGAAATGCTGAATGATACAACCAAAGGCGAAGCAATCGTGACTACGGACGTTGGACAGCATCAAATGTGGGCTGCTCAGTATTACAAATTCAACCAGCCACGTTCATGGGTAACCTCCGGTGGACTGGGAACGATGGGTTTTGGATTCCCTTCTGCAATTGGTGCTCAAATGGCCAACCCGGACAGACTCGTTATTTCGATCAACGGTGACGGCGGCATGCAGATGTGTTCTCAAGAACTTGCGATCTGTGCCATTAACAACATCCCGGTGAAAATTGTTATTATCAACAATCAGGTCCTTGGAATGGTACGTCAGTGGCAAGAGATCATCTACGAGAACCGTTATAGTCATATCGACTTGGCAGGCAGCCCTGATTTTGTAAAACTTGCTGAAGCTTATGGTGTAAAAGGATTGCGTGCAACCAACAAGGAAGAAGCCGAGCGTGCTTGGCAAGAAGCCCTGGATACACCAGGACCGGTCGTTGTTGAGTTCGTAGTACGCAAGGAAGAAAATGTATATCCAATGGTTCCGCAAGGAGCGACAATCGATCAAATGCTGATGGGGGATGCTGAGGAATGATAAGACATACGATTTCGATATTGGTCAACGATCAGCCTGGCGTCCTGCAGCGGGTATCAGGGTTGTTCGGTCGACGGGGGTTCAACATTGAGAGCATCACGGTAGGTCAATCCGAGGAACCGGGTTTGTCCCGGATGGTCATTGTGACGGTCGGTGATGACAAAACGCTGGAACAGATTGAAAAGCAACTGTACAAAATTATCGATGTCATCAAAGTGGTTGATTTCAGTCTGAAACCGATGGTTGCCCGTGAACTTGCATTGATCAAAGTTAAAGCAGAGCCTTCCGAGCGTCCTGAGATTCTGGGTGTGGTGGAGACATTCCGCGCATCTGTTGTAGATGTTGGTCCAGGCAGCCTGATTGTACAGGTAGTCGGAGACACAGATAAAATTGATGCGATGATCGAACTGCTTAAGCCATACGGCATTCGCGAACTGTCACGTACAGGCGTAACTGCATTGGTACGAGGCAACGTGTAAACAGTCATATTGAAAAAAAAGCATGGTCTGATGCTTATCAACGGAACGACTAAGGTGCGTTAGCAGCATTAAGCTGAGAAATACCGTTAATCTTAGATGAGGTGCCAGTCCCTTACAAGTTGCAATTTAACATTTTAGTGATGTAACGCTTGACAATATAGCCACACACCCGCATTAACGGGCGGGTGTCTGAATGGATCGGATCAGACCAGAGACGCTAAAGCAGGGAAAAGCGTGCCGGTCCCTTGAGACACCCGCTCATTAATGAAGGGTTCTTTACAATACAAAGGAGGACTTATAAACATGCCAGTAACTACTTATTATGAACAGGATGCAGAGCTTAGCGTATTGAAAGGAAAAACGATTGCGGTCATCGGTTACGGTAGCCAGGGCCATGCCCAAGCTCAAAACCTGCGTGACAGTGGATTGAACGTAGTCATCGGACTTCGTGAAGGTAAATCTTTTGACACTGCAAAAAATGACGGATTCGAAGTTCTGTCCCCGGCTGAAGCAACTAGCCGTGCAGACGTAGTTCAAATTTTGCTGCCTGACGAAACACAAGCTTCTGTATACAAAAACGAAATCGAACCAAACCTGAAAAAAGGTGCTGCATTGCTCTTCTCCCACGGTTTCAACGTTCATTTCGGTCAAATCGTTGCTCCAAAAGACAGCGATGTATTGCTGGTAGCTCCTAAGTCTCCTGGCCACATGGTACGTCGTACCTACGTGGAAGGATTCGGTGTACCAGGCCTGATCGCAATCGAGCAAGATGCAACAGGAAAAGCAAAAGATATCGGTTTGGCTTATGCCAAAGGTATCGGTTGCACGCGTGCAGGGGTTATCGAAACTTCCTTCCGTGAAGAAACAGAAACAGACCTGTTCGGTGAGCAAGCTGTTCTGTGTGGCGGTGTAAGTGCCCTGGTAAAAGCTGGATTTGAAACGTTAACAGAAGCGGGTTACGCTCCTGAAATGGCATACTTCGAGTGTCTGCACGAATTGAAATTGATCGTTGACCTGATGTATGAAGGTGGACTTGCAAGCATGCGTGATTCCATCAGTAACACAGCTGAGTACGGTGACTATGTAACTGGGCCTCGCGTGGTAACTGAAGATACGAAGAAAGCAATGAAAGAAGTTCTGACAGATATCCAACAAGGTAAATTTGCACGTGATTTCATCCTGGAAAACCAATCCGGACGTGCATTCCTGACAGCAACTCGTCGCAACGAAGCTGAACACCCAATCGAAGTGGTTGGCGGACAATTGCGTGAGATGATGCACTGGATCAAAAAGTAAGCATTCGTTTTAAGGTCATCTAGTAAACTTACAGCTTTAACCGGGAATAGCGGCCGTGCATATGCGTGTGCCGCTATTACTGGTTTAGAGGAACACACAATACAAGTCTAGGAGGTGCGAGGCGTGCGTAAAATCTATGTATTTGACACAACGCTGCGTGATGGAGAACAATCCCCGGGGGTCAATCTGAACACTCGTGAAAAGGTGGAAATTGCGCACCAGCTCGAGCGGCTTGGTATTGACCGAATGGAAGCCGGTTTCCCCGCGGCCTCTCCAGGGGATTTGGCGGCAGTTAATGCAGTAGCCAAAGCGGTCAAAAACGTTACGGTCATTGGCTTGTCCCGCTCCAGAGAGCAGGATATTGATGCCGTAAAAGAGGCGTTGAAGGGCGCTCAAGATCCGTGTATCCATATCTTTTTGGCAACTTCACCTATTCACCGTCAGCACAAATTGCGCATGGACAGAGCCCAGGTTCTCGATACAGCTCGTTCCGCCATTCGTTATGCGAAGAAAACTTTTTCGAAGCTCGAATTCTCGTTGGAGGATGCAGGTCGGACCGAGTATGATTTCCTCGTTGAGATGGTGAATATGGCTGTGGAAGAAGGCGCAGCGGTTGTAAATATCCCGGATACGGTGGGCTATCTGAGCCCATACGAGTACGGTAATATTTTCAAGCATCTAAAGGAAAACGTTCACAACATCGATAAAGTGCAGCTGAGTGCACACTGTCATAATGACCTGGGGATGGCAACTGCCAACACGCTTGCAGCGATTCTGAATGGAGCCGATCAAATTGAGGGCACTATTAACGGCATTGGTGAACGTGCAGGTAATACCGCGATTGAAGAGATTGCCATGGCACTGGAGACACGTCAGGAATTTTTCCAGGCAAAAACTTCGCTGCAACTTTCTGAAATTGCTCGCACAAGTCGTCTCGTGAGTCGTTTGACGGGTATGATTGTACCTGGAAATAAAGCGATTGTTGGTGCGAATGCGTTTGCACACGAATCCGGAATTCACCAGGATGGCATGCTGAAGGAGAAAACAACGTACGAAATTATGACGCCAGAGACCATCGGTCTGAAGGAAAGCAAGCTCGTATTGGGTAAACACTCAGGACGTCATGCCTTCCGTGAGCGCTTGATTGAGCTCGGTTATGAACTGGAAGATGAAGCCTTGAACCGTGCTTTTGCCCAATTCAAAGATCTGGCTGATAAGAAAAAAGAAGTGACGGATGAGGATTTGCTGGCAGTCATCGAAGAGAAATTGCAGGATGCACCTGAGGTGTTTAAACTGGAATCCATCTTTGTGACGTATGGTGATGAATCCACTCCAACAGCTAAAGTTCGCATTGCTACACTTGATGGGGATACGTTGGAACAACAAGCAGAAGGAAATGGATCGGTAGATGCGATCTATAATGCGATTGACCAAGTGAGCGGGGAAGAGGTAACGCTATCCGACTACTCGATCAAATCCGTTACGCATGGTAAGGATGCACTGGGTGAGGTACACGTCGTACTTACTCAAAATCAGATTTCTGTACAAGGACGTGGCGTAAGTACCGATATACTGGGTGCCAGTGCACGTGCTTATGTGGATGGATTGAACAAGTTGATTGAGAAACGCAAAACCTATACGGATCGCGTTAATGTGAACCTGTAACACATCATTTGCAGCAAGCAAAGCTCTTCATTGGACTGGAATTCGTCTGGCTGGAGAAGCTGAGGTGGGGTTCCCAGTCCTAAGTATTGTAGTTCAGTGAGGTACATAAAAAGTCTGACCCTCAACATTTGAAGGTCAGACTTTTTTGTTGTTACGTATAGGATAATTGCATTTTATTAGAGTATTTCCATGGAAAAGACGTATTCAGTTAAGCCGATAAGCTTTTACCAAGCATATGCGTTCGGAGCATGTCCTCCCGGTCCAGGGAAGATTTCATCCAGACGTTTGAGGACCGCTTCATCCAAAGTGACATCGAGACATTTGAGAGCCGTTTCAAACTGCTCCAGCGTACGCGGCCCAATAATAGGTGCGGTAACTGCCGGATTAGCGGCCACCCATGCCAAAGCGATGGTGTCCTGCGGTTCGCCGAGTTCGCGGCAGAGTGCTGCGAATTGTTCAAGCTGAGTTTGATGGGACTCAATCCGCTCAGCAATGCCACCACTGCGTGTGCCTTCCAGCTTCTGGAGTGCATTACGTCCGAGTAAGCCACCATCCAACGGGCTCCATGGTATTACGCCAAGGCCCAGTTCTTTCGCTGCGGGCAGGACTTCGAGTTCAGGCAACCGGCAGTTGAGACTGTATTTATGCTGCTCGGATACAAGACCGAGGAAATGGCGATTTTTGGCTTCACTTTGTGCAACGGCAATCTGCCAACCGGCAAAGTTACTTGAACCTACATAACCAATTTTGCCTTGATGAACAGCGTTCTCAAACGCGCCCCAAAGCTCGTCCCATGAGATGGCGGGATCAACATGGTGCATCTGGTACAGTTCAACATGATCGGTTTGCAGGCGGCGGAGGGAACCCTCCAGATGCCGTCTAATTTTGTAGGCGGAGAGACCTGCATCATTGTTTGGACCGTCTGTATCGTCATGCATGGAGCCATAGACTTTGGTAGCAAGAACGACTTTTTCACGTCTGCCTCCGCCCTGTTTAAACCAGCGACCAATGATCTCCTCGGTGAGACCCGAATTTTCGCCCCAACCATAAATGTTAGCGGTATCAAAAAAGTTCACACCGGCATCGAGTGCCGCATCCATGATACGGAATGCCTCTTTTTCGTCTGTAGCAGGACCAAAGTTCATCGTGCCGAGACAGATCCGGCTGACTTTAAGACCTGATTTTCCCAAGTACGTGTATTGCATGATTGCAATCCCTCCTGAGTTACCTGAATTTGTCTTCAGGTTTTATTTTAACTCAGTCAGAGGGGCAGAACAACCAATCTTAAACAGCTTATAGGTAAAAACTATTAAAGTCATAGATTGTATATCTTGGTCAAATGACCTCTGAATATGATACAAAAGAGAGAGTTAAAAATGACACGTTAATCATTGAAGTGAATAACCGAATGAAATGGATATAAGGAGTGGACAACCCATGGCAGACGTGAAAAAAATTGCAGTTATCGCAGGTGACGGAATCGGTCCTGAAGTCGTAGCGGAGGCAGAAAAAGTTCTCAAACGTACGGAGGAAGTGTTCGGATACCGTTTTGAGACAGAGCATGCGCTGTTTGGTGGAATCGCTATTGATGAAAAAGGTACACCACTTCCAGAAGAAACACTGACAGTATGTAAGAGTGCAGATGCTGTGCTGCTCGGTGCCGTTGGTGGTCCAAAATGGGACAACAACAGCAAGGAATTGCGTCCCGAAACAGGCTTGCTCGGCATTCGCAAAGCGCTCGGACTGTTCTCGAACCTGCGTCCGGCAGTGGTGTTTGATTGCTTGAAAGATGCTTCCACCTTGAAACCGGAAGTGTTGGAAGGTACGGATCTGATGGTCGTGCGTGAGTTGACCGGGGGAATCTACTTTGGTGAAAAGTTCAGACGTGAAGGTGCACAAGGCGAAGAAGCAGTGGATACATGCGTATATAATGTAACCGAAGTGGAGCGCATCGTTCGTCAGGCGTTTGTAATTGCCCAAGGACGTAGCAAAAGATTGGCTTCAGTAGATAAAGCCAACGTGCTGGAAACTTCCCGTCTTTGGAGAGAAGTTGTTAACCGTGTAGCACCGGAATATCCGGATGTTGAAGTGGAACATGTACTTGTAGACAACTGTGCAATGCAGCTGCTGCGTCGTCCATCCAGCTTTGACGTTATCGTGACTGAAAATATGTTCGGAGATATCCTTAGTGATGAAGCAGCGATGTTGACAGGTTCAATCGGCATGCTCGCATCTGCATCACTGGGTGAAGGAAGCTTTGGTCTTTATGAGCCAGTACACGGTTCAGCGCCGGATATCGCAGGTCAAGGACTGGCGAATCCGATCGCAACGATCCTTTCGCTGGCATTGATGTTCCGTACAACCTTTGGTTATGCGGAAGGTGCTGATGCAATTGAAGCAGCTGTGTCTGATGTGCTGAATGCAGGACATCGTACAAGCGACATCGCTGTAGACAAGAGCAAAGCGATCAGCACGACAGAAATGGGCGATTTGATCGTCGCAGCCATCCAAAAGCAAGCTTAATAATAGTAACAACCGAACAGCTCTTTGCTCCGATCCGGAATTGCAGAGGGCTGTTCCTTTATAATTTTTGCCACGAAAAATTCTTATTTATAATGATTATAAAAAAACAACGATTATAATCTTGACTTTGAGAAGTCCGGATGATAACATTTTACTTGTACTTGTTATCAAGTCACAAACCCATTTTAATTACAGGAAAAGCGTTCTCGTTTTTCTTGATGATGAGCATTCAACTTGAGTGCTTACATAATCCCAAAGGAGGAATTGTTAGTTATGGCAGAACGTTTGGTTGGTAGACCCGCACCGGATTTTGCAATGGAAACAGTATCGGGAGATGGACAAGACTTTGGTTCCGTAAAACTGTCCGATTATCGTGGCAAATGGCTCGTATTTTTCTTTTATCCTTTGGATTTCACTTTTGTGTGCCCAACTGAAATTACAGCTTTGAGTGATGCTGCTGAGCAATTCAAAGCTTTGGATACTGAAGTTCTTGGCGTGAGCGTTGACTCCGTACACAGCCACAAAGCTTGGATCAACACACCTAAAGACAGCAATGGTCTGGGTCAATTGAACTTCCCGCTTGCTTCCGACATCACAAAACAAGTTGCTAAAGATTATGGCGTTCTGATCGAAGAAGAAGGCGTTGCTCTACGCGGTTTGTTCATCATCGATCCAGAAGGCGAATTGAAATACCAAGTGGTTAACCACAATGATGTAGGCCGTAGTGTTGAAGAAACACTTCGTGTACTGCAAGCTCTGCAATCCGGTGGATTGTGTGCAATGAACTGGAAACCAGGCGACAGCAATCTGTAAGCCTGATTGAACTTGAACGTTTATTGTTCAAGCCCTCATCCCTCAGGGGATTGAGGGCTTTTTGCACCCTTTTGCGAGAATGTAAGTCCTAAAGGAAGAAAAGTGTTTAAACAGGGACATAAACGTGGTAATGATGTAATAGAAGAAAGCCTTCATTTTATCTCTGGAAAGAGGAATCGAAGGGCCTCAAGGCGAATAGGGTATGGAAACCCGGTAAATATTCCGGTGCTCTGCATTTATAATTTGTACATGAATGTGATACACTGATGGAACTATTCCTTTTTCGGAAGTGCTTGAAGTGTACGGGACTGCTTTTATTAAAAAGTCTCGGCACGTTATAAGGAGGGTGAACAAAAATGAGTTACTGTTGTGGGGCAAGTATGGTGGGAACAAAGGGCACGCTGAAGCATTACCGCACCCAGGTTCATAATGTTCCCCTGCTTTTTTGTCCGGTGTGTCACCGGGTAGAAGTGCATTATAAAGTGGAAAATGAATATGAAATTTTGGCTGAATATGCGCATGGAGATGGTGCGTCGGAGATTGATTTTCAAGATTACGTGACGGAAGATGAAGATGCGATTTTTGAAAATTGCGTGAATCGTGAAAGCGAGGATGCTATGGTCATTGTTCAGCGTCAGATCGACATGTCTCTGGATCTACTTCGTCTTGCCAAGGAAATGAAGGATGAGAAGTGGGAAAGCGAACTCAAGCGTCGCTTAGCCGTCATGAGTCAGCGCAGACTTAAAATTCAGCATAACAAGAGTGGACTATAGATTGAATTTAATTATTTAAAATTTAAACTATACAAATGAAGCTTATTCGCTAATCGAGCGAATAAGCTTCGTTTTTGTTGTATACAGAAACTAATTCACGGTTTTTCTTAAAATAATTTCCATTCGACACTTTCTCCGATTGACTCCCTTCTATAAACTTGTCTATGATAAAAACAGACTTGCAAAAGAGGCGGAGCAAAAAATGTTCGTGTTTGGGAATAGGAGAAGCTTAGAATGGAACAAACGTATAATGTTTTCCGGATCGACTCTTGGTTACCCGGAATAGACCAGCCTGGGTTCCGGACATGCCATCCGTATTTTCGGCTCAGCCCCCTAATGAAAGGGCACCGGTAATGAAAAATAAAATCGGCCCTTCCTGTTTCTGTGATGATATGATGTCCGAATGGCAAGTTTATCATTTACGTGAAAAGGAGGAACCTGACATGATTAGTGAATTTCAGGATACAGTGCCTCGACCAACGAATGGATTCCCGCCTGTACATCTGGATAACAACAAGTATGAGAATGTCCTGGAGCATCTGGATAGCGGTATAATGTTGTTTGACAGTAACGGTGTATTGACGTTTATTAACGTTCAGATGGCAAAATTGTTGGAGCTTCCTCGGAGTCTTTTGAGCGGCTGCACCCTGATGCAAATGCTGCATCATCCACAGATGAGCCGATTCAAGAAAAAGAAAATTTTACGCATCTATCGGGAAACTATCTTTCATCGTAAGCGCTATCATGAATTGATTGACGAGTATGGCAGGCATTGGCTGGTTACAGTAACGTACGGGGATCAGATGGATGGGGACTTCCTCTTCAGTGTGAAGGATGTTTCCGATTATAAACAGATTGAGCAGACCGCTTATCAAAATGACAAACTTGCAATGTTGGGGCGGATTTCGGCATCGATTGCCCATGAGATTCGCAATCCTTTGACGGCTATCCGAGGATTTATCCAGTTGCTTCGTCCTCATTTGCTGCAATTGGGGAAAGACGAGTACGCTCGAATCATTCTAACGGAGATTGACAGGGCGAACGACATTATCTACGAATTTCTGAATTCCTCGAAACCGTCAGCTCCTCAGAAGACCATTATGTCTGTTAACTCTTTGCTCAAAGAGGTGGTTTTGCTGACAGAAAGCGAAGGATTAATGAAGGGGTGCGAGATCACCCTGGATGAAGCAGAAGTCCCGTTAAATGTGTCCATTGATGTCAAACAGATTAAGCAGGTCATTTTGAATATGGTTAAAAACGCAATGGATGCCATCGAGGATGTGGGCGAAGAGCATGCTGGCTTGATTCAGATCTCTACGGGAACCGAGGGCAAGTATGTGAAGATCTCCATTGCTGATAATGGACAGGGGATGGATCACAACACCCTTGTGCGCCTGTTTGACCCGTTTTTCACCACCAAGGAGAGCGGAACAGGACTGGGGCTTTCCGTGAGTTACCGGATTATCAAGAATCACGGAGGCAACATCTCTGTGGATAGCAAAAAAGGGGAAGGCACCCGGTTCATCATTATGCTTCCTTTGGTGTAAAGGCAAAGAGTTATGCGAACAGGAATTGGCCAACCCGCCGATTCCTGTTGTTTTTTGTTGGGGCGATTAGGGTTATAGTTAGAATGAATGCGAATACATAGCTCAATTTACGGGAGGAAGAACCAATTATGAATATCCAGGGAATGGAACAAATGAACAAACAGCTAATGGACCATGTAGGGAAGATCATTGTGGGCAAAGACCATACGATTGAGCTTGTGATGACAGCTATCATTGCTTCTGGACATGTCCTGCTGGAGGACGTGCCCGGTACGGGGAAAACCATGTTGGCCAAATCAGTAGCCTCTTCACTGGATTGCACCTTCCAGCGTATTCAGTTCACACCGGATCTGTTGCCATCTGACTTGACGGGAATTCACTTTTTCAATCAAAAAGAAGGTGACTTTGAATTCAGACCAGGCCCTCTGTTTGCCAACCTGGTGCTGGCAGATGAGATTAACCGGGCTACACCGCGTACCCAGTCCAGTTTGCTGGAGTGCATGGAGGAACGGCAGATTAGTATTGATGGTTCGACCAGACAGCTGGAGCGACCGTTTATCGTCATTGCCACACAAAACCCGGTAGACAATCAGGGAACCTTTCCGTTACCCGAGGCACAGATGGATCGTTTCATGATGAAGATCCGAATGGGCTATCCAAGTAGTGAAGAAAGTGTAGAAATTCTGAGACGTACGGTAGCGAGCCGTTCTGTTGCCGATCTGTCCGCTATTATTAGTCGCGAGCAGTTGCTTGAGGCACAGAGCACGTATACTTCGGTCCAAATCGACGAAGATCTGTTACGATATATTATCCGACTGACAGAAGCCACTAGGCAGCATCCCGAGCTTTCACTGGGCGTAAGCCCACGAGGAGCTCAGGCGTTACTCAAGGCAAGTCAGGCCTGGGCTGCTTTGCATGGCAGAGACTACGTTCTCCCTGATGATATTAAAATATTGGCGGAGCCCGTGCTGGCCCATCGGCTTGTATTCCGCAACCGGGTAAGACAACAAGAGGGCTTGGCGGAACGTATTATTCAGGAACTTCTGAGCCAGACTGAAGTGCCGACGGAGAATCTTGCTACAGGCAGTGGGCGATAACATATGGCATTACTATGGCTAGTCATTGTCGGAGGCATGGTTATTGGAGTACACGGCATATGGTTCGGCCGTCCGGCTTTACGGAAGCTCAAATACACCAGACAGTTCAGCAAAATGCGTTGTTACGCCGGGGATGAACTGGAGATGGTTGAGACAATTGCGAATGAAAAACGAATTTCGGTTCCATGGCTCAGACTTGAAGCTATGATGCCAGTTTCATTTGTATTCCGTTCAGGTTCAGGCATGGATATCAGTCAGGGAGATATCTATCAGAATCATAAAAGTATCTTTACGTTGAAACCGTTTACCCGTATTACGCGCAAGCATCCTTTTGTATGCAGCAGACGTGGAATCTACACGTTAAACACCGTAACTATGACCGGAGGGGACTTGTTCGGCCTGTGGCGTACATCGAAGCCTATTCCCGTTCATCTGTCCATGGTCGTATATCCTTCACTTGTTCATGCGGAGGATCTGCCTGAGATTTATCAGGTATGGCAGGGTGAGGTTGAAGTATCCCGTTGGATTGTTGAAGATCCCTTTCTGATTCTCGGGGTACGTCCGTATGGTGCAGGTGATCCGATGAACCGTATTCATTGGAAAGCGAGTGCACGCACAGGAGAACTACAGGTGTACAAGCAGGGATGGACTGCGGACCCTCAATCGTGGATTGTGGTTAACATTCAGGAGTCAGCAGACATGTGGAGTGTCGTTACCCGCCCAGAGATGATCGAACGGGCACTCCGTTATGCAGCAACGGCAGCGGTAGATGCGATTGGAAGAGGGTTACCCGCGGGATTTGCTCATAATGGCTACCGTGTGAGCGGAGGGCGTGATCCATTGCGGATTGAGCCGGATTACGGCAGTCCTCATCTGGAAATGTTATTGGAAGCTATGGCAGAGACGGAGCTGAAATGCATGGTTCCCATGGAGCAGTTCCTGAGTGATGAAGTTGAACGGAATGAAGAAGCTCAGCAGGTCCGCAGTTATCTCTTAATTACGTCCTATGTGTCTCCAGCTATGGAACATGAAATTGCGCGTTTGCATGAGCAAGGCCACCGTGTGACCATACTCCCGGTAGAGAGCGGGAAAAGCGATGCCAAGGCGGTGAGTGCATGAACGAGTCCAAAAGCAGCAGTAATAAGGAAAGAGTATTTTTATCCATGTCGGCCGTTCTGTTGATTGGAGTATATTTCTATCCGCTTTTAACGCTGACTTCCCTCTATGCAACGGGACATTTGCCTTACACCTTAATGGCAGTCTTTGTTATTGCTGGCTGGTTAGGTCAGTGGGTACAGCACAGGTTACCAGCCCTCAGCGAAAAAAACACATTTATTCGATGGGGAGCAGCGCTGCTTATGGGGCTGTTGGTCTCATTGGTGATCGCACTGCTATGGGCGTTTCCTTTACCTGATTTGCTGACGGCAATGGTATGGGGGGTTATTTCAGCCTATATTGGGATAAATTTTCAACCTGTCTTCCGTTCGATTTTGATTTGGCGCTTGCAGATTTGGGGGGTAGTTAGTGCAATTGTGCTTAGTGGGGCGGCAAATGGAGTTGAATTCATGGAACCTCTTCGGGCTTACACCGGAACCATATATGCAGCGGGAGTAATAAGTTTTGTTGGCTGGTTAGTAGGACAATACAGTGTGCAACTGGATCGTGCGATATTAAATGACGGCTCAAAACGAATCGTGTTACGTGAGTTTGCCCGTGCGAATCACCAGCGTCTGTTATGGATGCTGATTGTGATCGCAGGAATTGGCGCTTTTCCCAGTCTTGTTGCCTGGTTAGGACCATTGCGTGACCGTCTGCTTGCATGGATCAGAAGTCTAATAGGCTCGAGCTCCAATCAGGAGCCGCCTATTACGCCTACTGCTCCAAATGAGCCGCCAATGATACCTGAAGGGATGGAACCGGCAGGGGAGCCCTCTATTTTCTGGGATATCTTAGGCTGGGTCGTCATGGGGGCTGTCGCAGTTGTGATCTTGTGGCTTATCCTGCGTTTGGGGCAGAAGGCGATAAACAAACTTATGGAGCGTTTCAAAGGGCTGCTGCAGCCCGGTCAGAAGAAGGTAGAACCCCGGACGGAGTATGTGGACATTAGCGAAACGTTAGAGGCGCCTGCCAAAACGCGCAAATCCTGGTTCCGCAAGAAGGAGTCGCTGCCCTCACAGGAAACTGAACGTGTTCGATATTATTATCGGAAGTGGATTGACAGAGCTGCACACCGAGGCGTGGATATACAGGGTGCACATACGCCACTGGAGGCTGCGGAGACCATTGTTCAGCATGGAGCCAGAGAAGACGATCAGAAGCTCTCTGCAATGCTGCCCGATACTTATAACGCTGTGCGTTATGGAAAGAAAGCTCCAGACCATTCCGAGATGAGTGAGATTGATCGGATATGGAAATCTTATCGAAGTAAATAAGTCGGGAATCCCTTTACTTTTCTTGTTACGTTCAAGTATCATGAGAGGAATACACAAGTTGGTTAGAAAAGGAGCAGACATTAATGAAGACAAATCATTGCAAAATAGTAGATTGTACAATCCGTGATGGCGGATTGGTAAATAACTGGGACTTTAGCGTGGACTTTGTTCAACAGCTCTATGCTGGATTGAATGAAGCTGGCGTTGATTATATGGAAATTGGGTATAAAAACTCACCTAAGCTCTTGAAAGGTGCGGAAGAAGCAGGACCATGGCGTTTTCTGAATGATGATTTCCTGCGCAAAGTAATTCCGCAAAAAGGCAACACCAAATTGTCTGCACTCGTTGACGTTGGACGTGTGGACGAGAATGACATTCTGCCGCGCAGCGAAAGCATGCTGGATCTGATCCGTGTAGCCTGCTACAGCAAAGATGTAGACAAGGCACTTGCTCTGGTTCAAACGTTCCACGATCGTGGATATGAAACAACGCTGAACATTATGGCATTGTCTAATGTTATGGAAAATGAACTGCTGGAAGCATTTGAACTGATCAAGGAAAGTGCTGTGGATGTTGTATACATAGTAGACTCCTATGGAAGCCTGGATCATAACGATGTAAAATATCTGGTGGAGAAGTTCAAAACTCATCTGCCGAACAAACGTCTTGGCGTTCACACACACAATAACATGCAGCTGGCGTTCTCGAACTCGTTGGTAGCAGCTGAACTTGGCGTTGAACTGCTGGATGCTTCCGTGTACGGCATGGGACGTGCTGCAGGGAACTGTCCGACTGAACTGCTCGTGGCTCATTTGAAAGGTACGAAATACAATCTGCGTCCAGTACTTGGTGTATTGGAGCAATTGATGGTCCCTCTCCGTGAAAAAGAAGAGTGGGGTTACATTTTGCCTTATATGATTACAGGTACATTGGACGAGCATCCTCGCTCGGCGATGGCACTGCGTTCGTCGGAAGATAAAGATAAGGTTGTTGATTTCTATGATAAATTGACAACACCAGAAGTGAATTTTGACAAATAAGCACCTTCATAATTCTTGATATTGACTTCAAGTCAACAAGAGATGGATTTAATACGCTATAACTTTAGCGCTTTAGCGTTTTAAGTCGAATGGTTAATGGTGCATCAATGGCGAGCGAAAATTAGTCTAAAATACAGTTGCAAACTAAAAAAACATGGACTCCAATGTGGGGTTCATGTTTTTTTAGTTCTTATTGCCTTGTTTTTTTACATATCTATGAATAAATATTCCTAGAAGTGCTTATTTTTTTGTTCACGTCTGCGGAAATAAATGTTATTATGTACCAGATAGCATGTATTCACATGTGAATTGAGCGTTGGTAGATATAAAAATGTCGAATTATGTAACAATGTAGATTTATATCGTTAAGGTTATTTCAGGATAGGTGATCCCGGGAAGGAAAAAACACGGCATGAAGGCTAATCAGCAAGATCAGAGAAAAATAGGTTGGGTCGCGATAGGCGGCTTATTGTGTTTCCTCGCAAGTCAATGGTTTCGTTCCTCTGCAAGCTCTGATCTGATCATATCCGGTTATCCGGTTTTGACACTCTTGGGTGGATTCGCTGCGGCAGCGGCCTGTATCGGCATTTATAATCAAAGCTGGTTGTTTCAAACTCAACGACTGACCCTCCGAAGGGTCCTTATGACTACGCTGTTTTTATTGATTGGTTTGTTTGAATTGGTTCACATCGTTTCTTTTGCCGAAGAATTGCCGAATGGCGCGATGGTCGAGTCCGAATTCTCGCTGAAGATGATGTCGCTTGGATCTCTGGTTTGTGCGGCAGGTTTGCTAGTCATATATGCAGTCAGCGAGAGGGAAATTGCGTTACCACGCAAATTTTTAATCTTCAGTGGAACAGTCGGTATTTTTGTTATTTTGTATACAGTGGCCATTCAGGAATGGTCTGTACTGCCGAACTTGCTGGAGGGGAATGTGCTTGGCGGCATGTTTACAAGAATTCATTTTCTGATCGGAATCCTGTATGGCGTGACTGCGGTCGTGTTATTCATTCAATGGAAAAAAGGCAAAGATGGTGATCTGCCTACCATCCTTTGTGCCATTCTCTGTTTTTTCTTTGGAGAATGTTACTTTGTGTCTGCTACGAAGATTAATGACCTCAATCTCTTGTTAGGTCTGTTAAGCGATTGTTTGGGCTATTTCTTCATCCAGAAGGGACTGTATTCGTTTGTAGTGGATACGCCTTTCCTCAAACAACAGGTGGCGGAAGCGAAAATGAATTTTATTGCTCACCATGATGATGTGACAGGGCTGCCGAATCGCCGTCGTCTTTCTCAGCGACTGAAAGTGATGATGAATTCAGCTAGGGTAGAGGAGCAGCTTGTCGGAGTCCTGGTATTGAATATTAACCGGTTCAAAACGATTAATGATTCGCTGGGTCAACAAGCGGCTAACCGTGTACTTCGTCAGGTTGGACAGCGTTTGAAGCATTCTTCGCTCCCCGGAGAGGAAGTGTTCGGACTGGGAAGAGATGAATTCGTACTGACCATGACAGACTTCTTCACAACAGATACGGCGTTGCGGCGGACAAGATCGATCTTGCAACTGTTCGAAAAACCTGTAACGGTGGATGGGAACGAGTATCATCTCACGTTAGGTATCGGTATGGCGATATTCCCGCATGACGGAGACTCACCGGAAGAGATCATCCAGAATGCGGATACGGCGCTGCATAATGCCAAAGAGCAGGGAATAGAGCTAAACCGATATGCCCATGCGATGCAGATGAAAGCCCAGGAACGTTTGCAGCTTGAGAATGATTTGCGCAAAGCACTGGATCGTGGGCAATTCTATCTTGTGTATCAGCCGCAGGTTAATCTGGCGAGTGGCTTGATTGTGGGTATGGAGGCATTGGTGCGTTGGCAGCATCCGCTGAGAGGGGCAGTATCCCCAGGTGAATTTATTCCTCTTGCTGAGGAGAGTGGGCTGATTGTGCCGCTTGGAGAATGGGTATTACGTGAGGCGTGTGCACAGAACAAGCGATGGCAAGAAGCGGGTTACCGCAAGCTTTGTGTATCGGTTAACCTGTCCATGAGACAATTCAGGCATTCCCATCTGCTGGACAACATCAGCGGCATTCTCAAGGAGACAGGCTTGGAACCTGTGTGGCTTGAGCTTGAGATTACGGAGAGCATGACGTTTGACAAGGATCGTGCGTTTGAGCAGTTGCGCAAAATTAAGGAAATTGGTGTGCACATCAGTATTGATGATTTTGGCACAGGATACAGTTCACTGCACTATCTGAAAGATCTACCGATTGACCGACTCAAGATTGATCGTTCCTTTGTTAATGAAGTGATGGAGGATAGCAATAACGCGGCAATTGTATCGACCATTACGTCAATGGCTCATCACCTGCAGCTGAAAGTAACGGCTGAAGGGGTTGAAAATGAGGACCAGCTTTCGTTTCTTCGTGATCAGCATTGTCATGAGGCTCAAGGGTATTTTTTCAGCAAACCGATTGTGGCAGCCGATTTTGAAAAAAAATTTTTGAGAGATGTGGATAAACCTACGGGTTAAGGATAGACGGGGGCGTGAACACGCTTCTGTCTTGTTTTTGTTTCGAAAGGTTAGAGGGAAGTGGTAAAAAGAAGTTGCAAGCATTGGATGATCATGGTATATTAATTTTATAAAATTCATGTTAATGTTCCTCGGAACTTGACGGGACGTAGCTCAGCTTGGTAGAGCACCTGGTTTGGGACCAGGGGGTCGCATGTTCAAATCGTGTCGTCCCGATCGTCATTCGTGCGGGTGTAGTTCAATGGTAGAACTTTAGCCTTCCAAGCTAATAGCGTGGGTTCGATTCCCATCACCCGCTTAACTAATGCAACACCTTAAGCCCTTGTGAAAACAAGGGTTTTTTTCTTTTTTTCTGAAATCAAATGACTAAAAGTTATATTGAATGGAGAGGTTGAAATTCAAAACCTTTGCTTTTTCCCCATCATCTGGTACAATAACGGAGAAATCGATACTACACATGAATGAGAGGTAACCATACGTCCCATGAAGTAAAACACATGAATTGAACCCCAGTAACTGCAGAGAGTGTATTGACGCAGTCAGCCAAAGCGGCTGAGCAATGAGGGGATTCGTGTGTCCAAATTCAGCTATGGGATCAGGTATGGAAGCAGGCAGGCTGTTCTGGCTTAGCTTGTGTATACCCTTTTAAGGGTTCTTTATTCATGCCGTGGGGTATCTTATGCTTGTTTTTTGACGCTTTATCCAATCCTGAATTGCCAGACCGCCGGCTGATGCCAGCGGTTTTTTTATTTTGAATTGCAGGAAGGATGAGGCCTCATGATGACAATGGTACGCCTACATGAAGTATCGAAAGAGTGGAACGGAAATGAGTTGTTTGCAGGATTGAATCTCGAAATAAATGAAGGTGAGCGGCTCGCTATTCTGGGTCGCAACGGCTGTGGCAAGACCACCTTATTACGCATCATTCTTGGAGAAGAAGAGGGCGGTGGACGCATCGAACGCCACATTCCGCAGCAGGAGTGGGGTTTCATGCGCCAGCGCTCCTTGATCAAACCTGAGATGAATGTGCTTGATGCTATCCGGCAGGAAAGTGGGCGGATCTACGAGGTGAAGCGTGACCTGGAAGAATTAGAACAACGGATGAGCAGCAGTGGAGCGGCAGATGAGCAGCGGCTGCTCGAAGCCTATACGATAGCGATGGAACAATATGAGCAATTGAACGGGTATATGTGGGAGACTGAGGTAGAGAAGGTACTGACGCGTTTGGGGTTATCGTCGGAACATTGGAGTCGGCCGTATCATTCTTTGAGTGGTGGGCAAAAAACGAAGGCCCGTCTCGCAGGATTGCTGGTCAGTAAACCCAAATTTCTGATTTTGGATGAACCGACGAATCATCTGGATGAAGAGAGCATGCGCTGGCTTGAGGAATGGCTTTCCGCCTATACCGGAACATTATTATTTGTCTCTCATGACCGGACCTTTATTGATCAGGTTGCAACGGGTGTCATTGAGTTTAGCCCGGATGCCCTCACCAAATATAAGGGCGGCTACACGGATTACAAAGGCCATAAGGAACGCGAATTGCGTGAGCAGGAAGCAACTTATCGCAAGCAGGAACTGGAGCGAAAAGCACTAGAAGAGACAATTCGCAATTATCAGCAGTGGTTTCATCAGGCTCATAATTCAGCAAGCGATGTGGAAGTGAAAATAACTCAGAGCTTTTACAAAGCGAAAGCCAACAAGAACATTTCCCGCTACCATGCCAAGCAAAAACAACTGGAGCGTCTGGAGAAAGAACGGGTGGATAAACCCCGCGAAGCTGCAAAATTAAACATGGAGCTGCAAGTGAATACGCTGGCTGCCCGCCAGCTCCTTGCACTGGAAGACGTTAGCTTTGCTTATCCGGGAAGTCGGACATTGCTTCACAATCTTCGGATTGCGGTCGAACGTGGGGATCGTCTTGCCGTACGTGGTCCGAATGGCACAGGCAAGACGACACTACTGAAATTGATGATTGGCGAACTGGAACCTTCTCAAGGCGAGGTGACACGCCATCCACAGCTGAAGATCGGTTATTTTTCGCAAGAGCTTGAAGGGTTACCGGAAAGCGAGACACTTCTGGACAGTTTGCTCAGTCTTCCATCCATGACCCAAAGTGCTGCACGTACCATTCTCGGATGCTTTTTATTCTCAAGAGATGATGTGTTCAAGCGTATAGGGGATTTGAGTATGGGAGAAAAGTGCAGAGTTGCTTTCCTGCGGTTGTATTTCGGAGGTTCTAATGTACTGGTACTGGATGAACCGACGAACTATTTGGATATTGACACCCAGGAAGTGATGGAGAATATATTGAAGCAGGCATCCGGAGCACTGGTGCTCGTATCCCATGACCGTATGTTGACCAAAGTGCTTGCCAGCCGCTTGCTTGATCTGGAGCCCGGGGGGAAGGCTACATTGTTCGAAGGTGGCGTGGAAGACTGGGAGCAATCCATTAAACTAAGAGAGTCCGCCCTTGAGGTTCGGGAGTCAGATGATGAACGGCTGCGGCTTGAAATGCGTTTGTCCGAGTTATTATCTCCCATGAACAGTGCGGGCAATGATGTGCTGACTAAGCCTGATGATATAATTGAACGAGCGGCTGAGGTTGCTGAGGTTCGCGAAATTCAGCGTCGTTTAAAACAGTTGCACGAGCTGCGAAAACAGAAGTAGTTGACTGACAAAGCTTATGCGGGTTTACTTTTTGGCTTAACGTTTGATTATGCTGCTTTACGGCTTGCTATTTCGAGCGATTTTGCATATAATAATGGACGATCATCAGTAAATTTGAAGGTTTATCTGACATGCAAACGTGATGATGGAGACAAGTAAGCAGTGCCTCTGGACAGGGAGGAAGCGCCGTAGATTGAGAGCGTTTCTGTAGAACAAGGCTGCTGAAATTCACTCCGGAGCGGTTCCCTGAACCATGTCTTGCGATTCATCGCAGGAGTTAGTAGGGGGTAACGGTTAACGGTCGTTATTCCGTATAGAGTGAGGCAAACATGTTGCAGGCCGGAAGGGCCGGGCAGCACTGAATGTCTAACAAGGGTGGTACCACGGTCTTTTCGTCCCTTCAGGGGAGAGAAGGCCTTTTTTTGTTGCATTTAACCACATAAAGGGGGCATTTACACATGAAAGAACGTTTGGAGGCATTAAAGATCGAAGCGCTGGAGCAACTGTCTGGCGTGAACGATCCACAAACGCTGAGTGATCTGCGTGTAAAGTATTTGGGGAAAAAGGGTGCATTGACCGAGATTTTGCGCGGCATGGGTGCGCTTAGTGCAGAGGAACGTCCAGTGATTGGTCAGGTTGCGAATGATGTTCGCGGCGCGATTGAAGCAGTCATTGACAGCAAGCAGGAGCAGTTCCAGAAGGAAGAGACGGCGAAACGCCTGCAGTCCGAAAAAATTGATGTGACCCTGCCAGGACGTCGCGGACGCCAAGGCGGGCTGCATCCACTGACCAAAGTGGTACAGGAAATCGAAGATATTTTCATTGGTATGGGATACCGCATAGCGGAAGGTCCTGAGGTTGAAATGGATTATTACAACTTCGAAGCACTGAATCTGCCGAAGAACCATCCGGCGCGTGATATGCAGGATTCTTTCTATTTAACAGAAGATCTGTTGATGCGTACGCATACGTCACCGGTTCAGGTTCGCACGATGCAAAGCATGAAAGGCGAAGTGCCTGTTAAAGTCATCTGCCCGGGTAAAGTATACCGTCGTGACGATGACGATGCGACGCATTCGTTCCAGTTCAATCAGGTTGAAGGTTTGGTTATTAGCGAGAACATTCGCATGAGTGACCTGAAAGGTACCTTGCTGCAATTCGTACGCGAAATGTTTGGTTCACACACTGAAATTCGTCTTCGTCCAAGCTTCTTCCCGTTCACCGAGCCAAGTGCTGAAGTGGATGTGACTTGTGTGCAATGTGGAGGCAGTGGCTGCCGGGTATGTAAACAGACTGGTTGGCTTGAGATTTTGGGCGGCGGTATGGTTCACCCGAAAGTGCTTGAGATGGGCGGTTATGATCCGGAGAAATACAGTGGGTTTGCATTCGGAATGGGCGTAGAGCGTATCGCCATGCTGAAATACGGCATTGATGATATTCGTCATTTCTACAACAGTGATATGGCGTTCTTGAAACAATTCGGACGACTGTAATTACCGAAGTAGCATACAGGGCGAACGCCCTTCATTTGCAACACCAATTCATAGATTAGGAAGTGAACGTCCATGAGAGTATCGACAGATTGGCTGTCTGATTATATCGCGCTGGAAGGCGTGGCACCGCAGGAGTTGGCAGAGAAATTCACCCGTGCGGGGATTGAGATTGATGTAGTGGAGAACCGGAACCAGGGCGTGAACAACGTGGTAGTCGGTTACGTGAAGAGCAAGGAGAAGCACCCTGACGCTGATAAGCTGAATGTATGTGTGATTGATGCCGGACAGGAAGAAGATCTGCAGATCGTATGTGGTGCGAAAAATGTGGATGCGGGTCAAAAGGTAGTCGTTGCCCTGGTAGGAGCGAAGCTCCCTGGTGGACTCGATATCAAAAAAGCCAAGCTGCGCGGCGTTGTATCCCTTGGCATGATCTGCTCTGCCAAAGAACTGGGCATGAACGACAAGCTGCTGCCGAAGGACCAACAGGAAGGCATTCTCGTTCTGCCAGCACAAACGGAGATTGGCACGCCAATCAGCCAAGTGCTTGGTCTCGACGATCATGTTCTTGAACTGGACCTGACACCGAACCGCTCCGACTGTCTGAGCATGCTTGGTGCCGCTTATGAAGTAGGTGCAATTCTCGGTCGTGAAGTGAAACTGCCTGATCCCACTCAAAAGTTGGTGGAAATCGGTGATGCGGCTGCAAATCATATCTCGGTTGAGATTACGGCTGATGAACAATGCAGTCATTATGCAGCCCGCTATATAACTGGCATCAAGCTGGGAGCTTCCCCGCAGTGGATGCAAAACCGTTTGATGGCTGCGGGCATCCGCCCAATCAATAATATCGTTGACATCACGAACTATGTCATGCTGGAATACGGACAGCCGCTGCATGCTTTTGATGCAGATAAGCTGGAGAAGGGCCATATCGAAGTGCGAATGGCCAAAGAAGGCGAAACGATCGTGACGTTGGATAGTCAGGAGCGCAAGCTGGAGCCGCATATGCTGCTCATTACGGATGGCGTGAAACCGGTAGCCATCGCGGGTGTTATGGGTGGCGAGAATTCTGAGGTAACGGAAACCACAGTCAATCTGTTACTGGAATCCGCCAAGTTCGACGGCGGAACCGTTCGGAAAACGTCGCGCCAACTGGGGCTGCGTTCCGAAGCAAGCATGCGTTTTGAGAAAGAGGTCGATCCGGCTGCTGTCATTACGGCATTGAACCGTGCGGCTGAATTGATTCAGCGTTATGCGGAAGGCGAAGTTCATCAGGGGATCGTGGAAGCTGGAACAGCCGCAGCGGATAAACATGTTGTGCAGCTGTCGCTGGATAAACTGAATCGCTATTTGGGAACCGAGTTGTCCCTGCTTGAAGTGAAAACCATTTTCGCTCGTTTGCACTTTGCATGTGGTGATTCGCAGCAAGGTCTGCTTGATGTTGAAGTGCCTAGCCGCAGAGGGGATATTACACTTGATGTGGATCTGTTTGAAGAGATTGCCCGTCTGTACGGATACGACAATATTCCAACTACGTTGATTGAAGGACCAACAACACCAGGTGCTTATACGCGTTCGCAAGCAATGCGCCGTACCATTCGTGGTCTGTTTGCAGGCAGTGGCTGGCAGGAAATGATCAGCTATTCATTCGTACACCCGGATAAAGTCTCCTTGTTCCCTGCTCTGACAGAAGGCAGTAAAGCCGTGAAGCTGGCTATGCCAATGAGTGAGGATCGCAGCGTGCTTCGTAAGAGCATTTTGCCGCAAATGTTGGATGCAGCGGTGTATAACATGAACCGTAAGCAAGATTCATTGGCTGTATTTGAAGTAGGCAGTGTGTTCTTCACTGAGGAAGAAAAGCTGACGAAGCAACCGCATGAAATTCCGGTCCTGAGCTTGTTACTCACGGGAAATCGTGCATCCCAGCAGTGGAATGTGGGAGCAGAGAAAGTGGACTTCTTCGATCTGAAAGGTGCACTTGAAAACCTGTTCGCCTATGTGGGTCTGGAGCAGCGCATTCGCCTGGTGGCAAACAGTCCGGAAGGTTTCCATCCTGGTCGCTCTGCATCGGTATACCTGGATGTAAAAGATGGCGGAGAGGGCAAACGGATTGGTACGATGGGTCAATTGCATCCTGAACTGCAGCAGCAGTATGATTTGAACGATGTATATCTGGCGGAGATTGCGCTCGAAGCGATCTATAGTGAAGCGGATGCGGATATCCGTTATCGTGAGCTTCCACGTTTCCCTGCAGTTGAGCGGGATATCGCGGTTGTTGTGAATAAAGATATCGAAGCTGGGGATATGCTGCGTGCGATTCGTGAATCTGCTGGTGAACTGTTGCAAACCGTACAGGTATTCGACGTGTTCACAGGCAGCAAGCTCGGTGAAGACAAGAAGAGCGTAGCGATGGCTCTCGTTTATCGCAACCGTGAACGCACATTGACGGATGAGGAAATTACCGAGGTTCATGCTCGTGTTGTTGCACGTCTGGAGGAGCAATTTGCAGCCGAATTACGTAAATAGAACATAAGTCAATTTTTTGAACAAAGATTAGCAGGAATTGCTTGAAGTCACATCGAATCCTTAGCATTAGAGGATCGATGTGACTTTTTTTGTTTTACAGCTTAGAATCAACATACAGACTTGAAGGAGGGCACAACTGTGACTACACCTGATCGTACACGCGTCACCGTAGAGATCTACGGGACTTCCTATAAACTGGTTGGCAGCAGTGCCGACTATATGAAACAAGTAGCTAACCTGGTGGATGAGCGGATGAGCGCCATCTCCAAACATCATTCCCGACTGGATACCCCGCGTATTGCAGTTCTGGCAGCTGTACATATGGCTGAGCAGTCTCTTCAGACTCAGGAAATTCGAAATGAGCTGAAAATGCTGACCGGTGAACGTACCGAAATGAGAAATGAACTCAATCGGTTGAATGCCATACAAAATGAACATCAGCAGGAACTGGAACGCCGTGACCAAGCACTCGCTGAAGCATTGAAGCTTAAGGCTGAGGCGGAACAAGCCATCGCGAAGCTCCAGAAGGATCAGCAGGCAGAAATAGCCAAGTTGAATACACTCCTGGAGCAGGAGCGCGCTCAGGCAGCAGGTCGAGAGCAAAAGCTTCAGGCTCAAACTGCGGCGCAGCTTAAAGCAGCCGAGGAGAAGGCGCAGGCGCGTCTGAAAGAAGCAGAAGAAAAAGCAGCGAATCAAATGAAGAATGCACAGACTCAGGCGGCAGCCCAGCTGAAGGAAGCACAGGCACGTTCCGCAAATGAATTGCAGCAAGCACAAGCCAAAGCGGCTGCACAATACAAGGAGCTGCAGGATAAGACGGTAGCTCAACTGAAAGAAGCCGAAGCTCGGGCCATGGCAGAACGTCAAAAAATTGAGGCTCAAGCCGCACAGCAAGTACAAACGGCGAAGGAACAAGCCGAAGCGGCAATTTTGTCTGAATTGGAACAAGCCGAGGCTCAATTGCAAAAGGTTCAGGAAGAAGCCCAGCTTCAATACCGTGAACTTCAATCCGAGATGGAGCAGCGTTTACATCAGGCAGAGCAGGCTGCCGTGAATCAAGCTCAAGAACTGACTGAAAAGGCAAAACAAGAACAAGCCGCACTGCAGCAACAAGCAGAGCAGAAGCGACTGGCTGAGATTGAACAGCTGAATGCTACGTTCAAGGAGTCATCCGAACAGGCCGAATTGGAATGGATGGAAAAAGAAGCGGCCTATGAAGAGCAGATTCAGCAAATCCATGAAGCGGCCCAGACTCAGGCGAGCGAAGCTGCGGTAACTGCTGAGATTTTGCTGGAAGAAGAACGAGGCAAGCTGAAGCAGCAGTTGGAAGAAGAGCGTGAACAGGCTAAATCTCGCTTAGCCGATGTTGAAAGTCAATTAGCCGAGGTGCGTAAGCAGCTCAAGAATGCTCAAGAAGTTGTTGTGGATCAGGAGCAACAACTCCAACACGAACGTAGTCAGACTGAAACGTTGCGCAAAGAACAAGCCGTATACAAGCAGGAACAGGAAATTCAGCTTCGTAGAATTACGGAATTGGAGCAGCAGCTGGAACAATTAAAAGCAGATAGTGCTCAGCTGACTGAACA
This sequence comes from Paenibacillus sp. E222, assembly GCF_013401555.1. NCBI lineage: Bacteria > Bacillati > Bacillota > Bacilli > Caryophanales > Paenibacillaceae > Paenibacillus > Paenibacillus sp. E222. The sequence goes on along the minus strand of NZ_CP058552.1, from coordinate 6,616,408 downwards.
ACTCCGCAACACAGAAGCTGAGGCGGAGCAGTTCCGGGAAGCGGAGCAGCAATGGAAACAGCAGTATAACGAAACCATTGAACGTGAATCTTCTCTGACCGCACAGCTGCGAAAAGTACAGGAGCAGCACGGACAGCTCGAACAGGAAGTCAAGAAACTTCGTGAAGCTGAAGTGAAGTCTGAGGATGAGCAGCGCAGGCTGCAAAAAGTGCTTGAGCAGGCCCATGCGGCAGTACGCACATTGCAACATGAGCTCGGTGCACTGACGCAGAGCGAGCAGTCCTGGAAAGAGCAGGCTGAACAACGTCTGATCGAGATCGGTGAATTAGAGACACAGGTACTTGAAGCTGCAGAACAGAATGAAACGTTGGAGTCTGGTGTGCAGTCCCTTCATGATGAATTATCTGTTGTTAAAGAAGAAGCTCGTCACGCCAGCGAAGAAGCAGAACGTTACATTGCACAAGCTGGTCGTCTGGAACTGCAACATAAAGAGCTTGATGGTGAATTGAATGATGCACGTGAAGAGCTAAACAAGCTGCAGGAAAATTATAAACAAATCCGCAAGGAATATGGTGATGCACTGCAGCGTGAAGAAGACTATGCTCGCCAGCTGAATGAGATGAGCGAAGAAAAGAAAGAAATCTTGCGTGCGCTTGAAGAGTCCAGGCAGAATGCCAATCGGCTATCTGAACGGATCGATGAACAAGGCAGCTTATTGGCTCAGACAGAAGAAGAAGCACTTGAGTGGCAGATTAAACATGAAGAATTGTCTGCCAAACAGGCAGAGCTCTCCTCTCGCCTGCAAGAGCTGACTACTCGGGAAGTTGAGCTAAGCTCCAGGGTAGAACAAGCAGAACAACATGCGGAACAACAAGATCAGGTTTGGCAACGTCGTGCAGATGAATGGACGGCTCAGGAGCAGTCCTGGCAAGAACGATGGACTGCACTGGAGAATGAATTGAATCTCTGGCAGAAAGAAAGTGCTGCCAGTGTGGAGAAGGTAGAAGAGCTGGAACACGAGCGGCAGCAGCTTGCCCAGCAGCGTGCGGAAGCAATCGAAGAAAAGCAGACGATGGAAAATGAACTGCTGGACATCGGTGAGCGGTATGAACTCGCGGCCAATCAGTTACGTTTGCTGCAGGTTGAACGTGAGATGGAGCAGGAGAAGGCGGAGCAACTGAATACGGAATACCGCCAATTGAGGGATGAATATACGAAATTGCAGACGGAATATAACGAATGGATTGAATTGATTGAGCAGGATCAGACCTAGCTGATGATTATGTCATAACTGGAATCCTGAACAGCGCACTCTTGTACAATTTGTTATAATAAAGAAAGAGCTCCCGTCCTACGGGGGCTCCTTGTCTTGAACACTATTCTTCAACAATAATTTTGGAGATCATACTGCTGTGACCGCTTCCGCAAAAGACGGAACAGGACATTTCAAATTCCCCTGCCTTGTCGGGAGTAATCACTTTGGAATTGTTCTTGGTATCCAGCCGAAGGTTCAGCTCAGGCACGAGAACACCATGGTTTCCGTTTGTATTTTCATAAACAATCTTAACCGGGACACCTTTTTTCAAATGGTATTCAGGTTGGTCAAATTCATAGTTGCTTGCTTTGATTACCAGTTCTTCGCTTGCAGTTGCACCCGAATCGGACTCGCCATTTGATTCTGCGGATTGTCCAGTTCCACCACAGGCAGCAAGGACCAGAATCAACATAAAGGCTGCGAGCCATGCCATGCCTTTCTTCATCATATTGCCTCCTTAAAAAGCGTGATATGGATAAAATTTGAATGATTGCTCCAGTCATCATACCGCAAATTGTCGATGCCTGTACATGCTGCCTATGTCGTTTTTTTGAACATCCGGGCATGCTTATAACCCCCAAAAAATAAACCTCTTCAGGCGTTTAAGCCATCAGAGGTTTAGGGGAAGCCTATGGAGAGTGTACGTGGAGCCTATGCGTGATCTTTCGACCTTCTTCCGGCATCAAAAGGGGTGGAAACCGGGATGAACAGATCGATGATCCCAATGACCAATGCAGCCAGAACAGCACCAAGCAGACTGACATGCACATGATCTACGACATATTGACCAATCCAGATCACCAGTGCGCTGACGATGAAGCCGACAATACCCCGGCCAAAAGGATTAACCCTTTTACCGAAGATGCCTTCAACAACCCAGCCGAGCAGTGCAATAACCAGAGCAAGCATAAGTGCGCTCCAGAAACCACCTACTGCAAATCCGGGTACGATCCAGCTGACGACCATCAATACAATTGCGGCGATGATAAATCGCACGACATGTCCCAGAAAATTCATAGCGTTATACCTCCTTTATTCAGATCAGATTGAGCATTGTACATCCTGTTGAATGGCGAGGTTGCACAATCCTGACACCTGTAGTTTGCTGCGCTATGTCCCAAGTTATGTGTGGAAGGATTCGTTAAATGGCGCTCGAAAGTTTCTTTCGTTATAATACAGTTATAGTTTGGAAGGAGTTGTACACTTGGACACGAAAATTTTACACACATTGGAATATCGAAAAATTTTAAATACATTGCAAAGCTTTGCCCAGACTACGATGGGAAAAAAGAAAGCGGAACAATTGGAGCCGATCAGTGAACTGGAAGAAGTGAAGAGACTGCTCCAGCAAACCGATGAAGCCTTTACCTTTGATCGTCTGAAAGGCTCTCCATCTTTTGGGGGAATTGTGGATATCACCGCTTCGATCAAACGCGCCGAAATAGGGGGCACGTTAAACCCACATGAGTTACTGGGAATTTCCAACACCACCTTGGCGGCACGTCGACTGAAACGTCAGATCGCTGCGCTCCACGATGATGAAAAGGTGGAATCGATTTTCTATATCAGTGATCAGTTATCTGAGCAAAAAGCGCTTGAAGATGCAATTCGTATCTGTATTGACGACAATGCCGAAGTCTCAGACAGCGCGAGTGTAACACTGGCGCAGATTCGTCGTGAGCTGCGTGGCGGTGAAGCTCGCATCCGCGAGAAACTGGATTCGATGATTCGTTCTTCGACGGTATCCAAAATGCTGCAGGACCAGTTGATTACCATTCGGGGAGACCGTTTCGTGATTCCCGTGAAATCGGAATATCGCTCTTACTTTGGCGGGATTGTACATGATCAATCCGGTTCGGGAGCAACGCTGTTTATTGAGCCGGAATCCATCGTTGCGATGAATAACAAATTGCGCGAGACCCGGATTCGGGAAGAACGCGAAATTGAAGTGATTTTGCAGAAATTGACTGCACTTGTCAGTGAACAGGCAGAGTGGTTATTGGTTGATGTTGACCTGCTGGGATCGCTGGATTTCATATTTGCCAAAGCACGTCTTGCCCGTGAATTGAAAGCCACCTTGCCACTCATGAATGATCGTGGATTCATCAAGCTCAAAAAGGGGCGCCATCCGCTGATCTCGATTGAAAATGTGGTGCCAACCGACATTGAACTCGGTAACGATTATACGTCCATTATCGTAACGGGTCCCAATACGGGTGGTAAGACAGTTACCCTCAAAACGATTGGGTTACTGAGCCTCATGGCGATGTCAGGTTTGTTCGTTCCAGCGGAAGATGGCAGCCAGCTATGCGTATTTGATGCAATTTACGCGGACATCGGTGACGAGCAAAGTATTGAACAGAACCTGAGTACGTTCTCCAGTCATATGACGAACATCATTCGGATATTGAAGAACATGACAACCAAGAGCCTGGTGCTGCTCGACGAACTCGGTGCAGGTACTGACCCGGCAGAAGGGTCTGCGCTGGCGATCTCCATTCTGGAGCATATGCATCAGACCGGATGCCGCATGGTAGCAACAACTCATTACAGTGAGCTGAAAGCTTACGCTTATGAGCGCAAAGGCGTTATTAATGCCAGCATGGAATTCGACGTTAATACACTCAGCCCTACCTACCGACTGCTCGTCGGTGTTCCGGGACGGAGTAATGCGTTCGCAATTGCGGAGCGGCTCGGCCTGCCAGGATACATCCTGGATTACGCTCGTGGTGAAGTGAAAGAGGAAGACCAGCGCGTAGAGAATATGATTGCTTCCTTGGAAGAAAACCGGCTTACTGCGGAGCAAGAACGTGAGAGTGCAGAGCGTTTGCGTCAGGATATGGAGAAATTGCGCAGCCGTCATCAAGCCGAACTGGAGAAGTTGGAACAGCAGCGTGACCGCCGCATTGAAAAAGCGGAAGAAGATGCTCGTAACATTGTGGACAAGGCCAGAGCGGAAGCTGAGAAGATTATAGCCGATCTTCGCCAGCTCGCCATGGAAGAAGGCGCATCCGTGAAGGAGCACAAACTTATTGCTGCTCGTAAACAACTGGATGAAGCTGAACCTGAGAAACGCAAGAAGACAGTTAAACGTACTTCAACGGCAACGAAGTCTCGTGCCATTGGACCGGGCGATGAAGTTCTTGTGTACAGTTTGAATCAAAAAGGTCATGTGGTGGAGATGTCAGGCACCAAGGATGCTATGGTTCAATTGGGCATCATGAAAATGAAAGTATCCCTGAATGACCTTGAATTACAGCAGTCTGCACCAGCAGAAGCCAAACCGAAGCAGAAACCGGTAACTGGTGTGAAACGAACTCGCGATGACAATGTGAAAAGTGAACTGGATCTGCGGGGTACAAATCTGGAAGAAGCCTTGATGGAGACAGATCGTTTTATCGATGAAGCTTTCCTTGCTAATCTGGGTCAGGTTTACATTATCCACGGTAAAGGAACAGGAATTTTGCGTTCCGGTATTCAGGATTACCTGCGTAAGCATAGAAATATAAAAAGTTACCGGCTGGGCAATTACGGAGAAGGCGGAAACGGTGTGACCGTCGCAGAATTGGAATAGCCCGACCAGGAATCAAAGAAGTTCTGCCGCCTGAGTGAGTTCAGGCAGCAGAATGGGGAAGGGGAACGATGAGTGAAAGGGACGATTGACGAATTGCTGTCTCATCCCTTGGGGATGGTGCTCGGATTTTTCTCCGTAGCGATTATGGAGCTGCTTGTATTTCTGGCTTGCTTTGAACTGGTGACCAAGTACAAATGCTGGCATGAAATCAAGAAGGGCAATGTGGCGGTTGCGATGGCTACAGGAGGCAAAATCTTTGGAATCTGCAACGTGCTTCATTTCTGCATTCAGGCCAAATCATCGGTGTATGAAGCTATGACGTGGTCATTTGTAGGATTTGTCCTTCTGCTCATTGCCTATTTTCTATTCGAGTTTCTGACGCCGGTGTTCTCGATTGACAAGGAGATTGCAGCGGATAACCGGGCCGTAGGATTGATATCCATGATTATTTCCGTCTCGTTGTCATTTGTTATTGGCGCGAGCATCATGTAGGGGGACCGTTCATGAAAATATTGATACGGATTCTGTTTGCTGCATCGATTGTATTTTTTGCCATAGGCGTCATTTATGTGTTGAACACATGATTATCTGAAAGAGAAAGGTTGATTCAATATGGAACCAACAGTATGTCCATGGTGCCACACCGAGATTGTATGGGATGAGGAGTTAGGTCCTGAAGAAGAATGCCCTTACTGCCACAATGAATTAAAGGGATATCGTACACTAAACATCAATATCGGTGATGAAGAGAACGATGAAGCCGAGGAAGACATCTATGATCTGGATGATGTCGAGGACGATGAACAAACTTCGGATCTCGCCAACCTGTGGGGAGACGAAGTAGAGCTGAAATTGCCGGAGCTTCGTACATTGACGAAGTATGCGGATGAGGGCAATGATCTGATTCAATACGAAGAAGGCGTGGAGAAGCAGCTTGATTTGCAAGAAGAGGTGCCGGAATGCCCGCACTGTCGTGAATTCATGATCCTCACGGGTACACAGAAGGCTACCAAGGATACGTTTAATCCTGTTGCCAATGCTGTCTTAGGTACGGACTCGTTGCTGGATGCGCCGTTCTCTGTACAAATGTATGTATGCTCAGGCTGCTTCCAGGTTCAATATAATTTGTCAGAAGATGATCGTCTGCGTCTGATCCAGAATTTGAGTGCACGGAAATAAGGGATTAAAACGTTACTGAAAATATAATATTCCGGGAAATTCATCATGTTTTCCTTCTGCTTGGGGTACGTTAACCCTGATACCTTGCCTGTGAAGTACTGACTTCAGGTGGAATGAGGAGGGAGCAGATGAAGATTTCACTGGGCCGACAATCCATTCTGCTACTAGGCGTGAATGGATTGTTTGTGTTAGCCGGAGCTTTGTCGGGAACGTTTCTGAATGTGTATCTATGGAAAAGCCGTCCGGACTACGCCATGCTGGGATGGTTTACGATCAGCCAGCAAATTGCACTTGGGCTCACGTTTTGGCTTGCGGGAAAGTGGGTCAAGGAACATAACAAAATGAGTGCGTTGCGATTGGGAACGGCCTTGTCAGGTATTTTTTACATGCTTGTGTTATGGGCGGGACCCAAGGCGGTTGACTGGATATTGCCTCTGGGAATTTTGTTTGGATGCGCACTTGGATTGTTCTGGATTGCGTTTAATGTGGTTTATTTTGAAGTGACTGACCGGGAGAATCGGGACCTGTTCAATGGCTGGGTGGGTCTACTGGGTTCCATGACAGGCATCATCGGCCCGTGGTTCTCAGGTCTTATTATTTCACGAATGGTTGATAATTCGGGTTATCGCCTTATTTTTACGGTGTCATTGGTCATATATGTGATTGCCGTTGTGTTCAGTTTTTTTCTGAAAAAAAGGGAAGTCAGCGGAACATACCGCTGGTCTGAACCGTGGCGACAGTTGTCTGCCAGAGATAGTGCATGGAGGCCACTTGGCATGGGACTGTTTGCGCAAGGCGTGCGGGAAGGCGTATTTGCCTTTCTGATTGCGCTGCTCGTCTATGTGGCAACTAAGCAGGAGTATAAGCTAGGACAGTTCTCGCTAATCACTTCTGCCGTAGCACTGGTGAGTTACTGGGCCGCAGGAAAATGGTTTAAGCCGCAATACAGGTCCAGGGGGATGTTAATCGGCGCGATATTGTTATTCATCGTGTTGATTCCGCTATTATGGAAGGTCAGCTATGGTACGCTTTTGATTATGGGAATTGGATCTGCCTTGTCGATGCCGTTGTATATTTTGCCGATGATTTCGGCAGGATTCGACCTGATGGGAGCGAGCGGCGAAAATGTAGAGAAAAGGGTTGAACTTGTCGTATTAAGGGAGCTTTGTTTGATGGTCGGTCGTTTATTTGGCCTTGCTGTATTTATTGTGACGGTCATGAATGGCCCTTCGTTACAAACGTTAACCTGGCTTATTGTGGCGCTGGGGGCTTTTCCACTCATTGGCTGGATATTCATGCGCAACATGTTAGTGCATCCGGATCAGCAAGAACCCTCAGCATAGGGAAAAGGGTACAGTCCAGGGATGAATCCTGAGCTGTACCCTTATTTATGTGAGACGTTACTTACACAGGAGATGGTTTACTCGTTCTCGTTAATGAGAAAAGTTCCATATCGCCATTCTCAACTCCTGTAACAGCATCGGCCAAAATAGAAGCAGCGAACATGCTGTACACCGTCCCGTTACCGCCATAACCCTCGAGAAAATAAGAATGCGGGTATTCAGGATGTGGGCCGATAAACGGAAGTCCGTCATGTGTATTGCCAAACACGGCACCCCAGGCATAATCCACTTCAAGACCTTCTAGTGGGAAATAAGAGCGGACTTCTTCCAGGAGTGTATCTCCCCGGTGTCTTGCCCGAATTTCACGCTGATCTTCCCTAGGTGTCTCTTCATCCAGACCGCCAGCAATGATCCGTCCATCTGGTGTAGTTCTCATATACAGGTAAGGGCGTGCTGTCTCCCAGATCAGACTGTGTTCGTACCATTCTTTCAGGTCAGGCAACGGCTTAGTAGCAATAGCATAGGTGGTTTGCAGGTAGGCTCCTTGATCCTTTTTGATGGTCTGCGTCTCATAACCGGCAGCAAAAATAACCTTGCGTGCTCGGATTTTTCCACCTGAAGTATGGCAGAGTACACCATCATCATCGAATTCACAATGAATCATCTCCGTCTGTCCATAGATTCGTGCTCCTCGTTTACTTGCCGATTCAAACAAGGCATGAACAAAGCGATACGGGTTCACTTCAGCATCCCCCAACGTATATAGTGCGGCAGGTTTGCTGAAGGGGAAATGGCTGCTGATTCTGTCGGAATTCCACAGCTCAGCTTCAAAGCCATAATGCTTCAACGTTTGATATTCTTCCTCCAGCATGGCTACATCATCAGTGCTGCTGGCAAAACAGAGACTGGTCCGCTGAATAAACCAGGGATCGGTATCCAGCCTGTCTGCAATTTGTGCGAGCTTCTGCATGGCTTCACGACACAGTTGATAGAAGCGCAAGCCTGTCTTTTCGCCAAAGGTATTGATGCAGGATGTCAATGTTTTGTCGTTTGTGTACTGCAAAAGTCCTGTATTGGCTGAACTGCTGCCATGTGCAATCTTTCTCTTATCAATAACAACCGTTTTAACTCCACGCTCCGAGAGCAATTCGGAAGTCAGTGCACCCCCCATACCACCACCTATAATCAAGCAGTCACAGGAAATGTCGTTTTGTAGCGAGGGGTAGGTGGAATTCGGATTAAAAGTGGAAGGCCAGAACGGTGTACCATAGACCAGATCCATTAGAAACATCTCCTTCGTGATTACGTTTGTATACTTTTGAGTGACCGGGTTAACAATAATTGCGCATAACTTAATGCCGAGGAGGTCAACCAGAACATGCAGAATCAATCCATGCAAGCGCTGAGTCCGAAAGAATTGAATTATATTGCGGATTCAATAACCAATGAAGAATTGCTAATCAAACAGTGTGCGGCCACAGCTTCCATCTCACAACATCCGCAAATTCAGCAGGCACTGAATCACTATGTTCGTTCCCATGAACAGCATCTGAACACACTTGTCAATGTTTTGCAGCAACATCAATCTATTGCTCCAACACAAGCACAGTAATAGAAGCCGAATCTAACCGTATAGGAGGAAACTTTGTGTATTCTCAATCTTTATCATCGAATGGATCTTTTATGCAGGAACAGGATTTGTTGAAGTCGATTCTTGCTGATTTAAGACGAACCGCGCGCGAATATACGACAGCAACAACCGAAGCTTCCTGTCCCGTGACACGCCGGATGTTCACAGACTTGACCAATGATACACTCCGTTTGCAAGGTGAGCTGTTCAATGTGATGCAGCAGAACAACATGTATTCGGTAGGTTCGAAAGCATTGCGACAGGATGTGGACAAGCAGATTCAATCGGCCCACCAGACCCAACAGAAATGTCAACAGTTCATTCAGGAAAAGAATACTCAGACGAGTGCTTACAGCCAAGCGCCTAATGTACCCCAGCATCAACCGAATTACGGTAACCCTTATTACATGTAACCTTTGTAATAATGGTTTGAAGCAGGTACTGTACTGTTGCAGACCATACCACCGCTTGCCCGAATTCAGGGCGGGCGGTTTTTGTCTTTGCATGATCGTTGAATTCATGTAATATAAGTATTAATTCATTTTCAGGAACCTGGATGACGCTGGAGGGAAAGACATGAAGGATCTGAACGATCTGCAATTAAAAGTTCTGGATTTGTTGAAGGAAGACGCGAGAAGGACTCCCGCACTGCTGTCGACGCTGCTGGGGGAGTCGGAAGATAAGATCAAGAACGCCGTGACACAGCTTGAACAGGACCATGTGATTGTGAAATACGCAACCGTTGTGAACTGGAGCAAGATTGATGATGAGAAAGTAACAGCCTTGATTGAAGTACAGATTACGCCTGAGCGTGGTCGTGGCTTCGAAGGGATCGCCGAACGCATTTATCTGTATCCGCAAGTGAAATCAGTATATCTCATGTCAGGTGCATATGATCTGCTCGTAGAAGTGGAAGGTGGCAACCTGCGCGAAGTCGCTAATTTTGTTTCGGAGAAATTGTCTCCGATTGACTCTGTACTTTCAACCAAAACGAATTTTATTCTTAAAAAATATAAACAGGACGGGATTATTTTTGAAGACCATCAGGAAGACAACCGTCTCATGATCTCGCCGTAAAGGAAGATGCGTCATGATAGTGAATGAACAGACAACAGGAAACAACAAGAAAATGACATCGTATTTGGCACCTTTGGTTCAACAGATTCCGCCTTCCGGCATACGGAAATTTTTTGATCTGGTTGGCGATAACAAGGATATTATCACACTGGGTGTAGGTGAACCGGACTTTGTAACACCATGGCATATGCGTGAAGCTTGTGTATATTCACTGGAAAGAGGCATGACCAGTTACACTTCCAATGCGGGTATGCCGAAGCTGAGGGAAGCCATTAGCGAGTATCTGGATACTCAATTTGATACCAAGTATGATCCAAAGGACGAAATTATCGTTACCGTTGGTGGCAGTGAAGCCATAGATCTGGCATTGCGTGCATTGATCGTACCTGGAGACGAAATTCTAATTCCAGAACCTTCGTATGTGGCCTATTCTCCAATCGCTTCGATTGGCGGAGGCATTCCGGTTGGTGTAGAAACGTATGCGAAGGATCAGTTCAAGCTGACTGCCGAGGCGCTGGAAGCGGGAATTACGCCTAAGTCCAAGGTTCTTATCCTCTGTTATCCGAGCAATCCGACAGGTGCCATCATGACCTATGAAGAATGGCTGCCTATTGCTGAAGTGATCAAAAAGCATGATCTGATCGTCATTGCGGATGAAATTTATGCTGAGCTGACGTATACGCAAAAACATGTTAGTTTCGCTTCGATTCCGGATATGAAGGAACGTACCATTTTGGTTAGTGGGTTTTCCAAGGCTTTTGCGATGACCGGCTGGCGAATTGGGTATATGTGCGGACATCCTGAACTGATTGCAGCCATGCTCAAAATTCATCAGTACACGGTGATGTGTGCACCTGCCATGGGACAGGTGGCCGCGCTTGAGGCATTGACAAACGGTTTGGGTGAGAAGGATAGAATGGTTGAATCCTATAATCAGCGCAGACGCCTTATCGTGCAGGGTTTTAGAGACATTGGACTGGACTGCCATGAACCTCAGGGAGCATTTTATGCGTTTCCTAGTATCCAGAAGACAGGGCTGAGTTCCGATCTTTTTGCTGAGCGTCTGCTAACGGAAAATAAAGTAGCGGCTGTTCCGGGTAATGTATTTGGGCCGCAAGGTGAAGGATTTCTTCGCTGCTCCTATGCAACATCTGTGACCCAATTGAATGAAGCATTGGAACGAATCGGAAACTTTGTTTACAAACTGCAAAAAGAGGGTTAATAGGGATTATAAGCTTCTGATCGACATAAACTTTCTTCAAACTAGAAAAAAATAACTTTCTTTTACAAAATATTGTGATATAATTTCAATTTGAAATATGTTTTTCTTGTATTTGGAAACTAATTTTTCCAAGGAGGGGTTGGCTTTGTTTTGTGTTGAATATGATTTACCGACTAATCGTGGGCATTATTTGGCAGAAGGCGATCATGGCGACCGATGGTCGGTGAAACCGGATCACGCATCTTTGCATAACGTTTCCTTGGAAGATGAGATCCATATGCTACGCCGCAAGATGGAACAGATATTCCTTGAAGAGAAATCATTCACATCCGATATTGTAATTGAAATTAGCAGTTTGCTAGATTTGAAGATTAATGAATACATGAAGGCTAATCCGATTAAAGGAAAGTAATTTTTCGTTGTATCGAAACGTTACGCATATTGCGAATCGAAGAAGACCCTGATGGGGTCTTTTTTTTTTGCTTATGAACAGTTTGCTTCGGATAGGCATGGTTATTTTTTTGCGTGGAACAATTGTGATATATTGTACATAGGAGACTAAAGGGGGAACTGGAATGAAGAGATTTTGGGGGCTTACCGCAATCATTTCTATGATTTTTCTGCTTGCTGGCTGTGGCGGTAAGGACGGTTTTACGATTTTTATCATTGATAACCAAGGAAATCCATCCGTGATCTCGGAGCAGTTGCAAGCTAATTTGCAGCAGAAGCTGGGCGAGGAGCCCAAGGTGGAGGTTATCACCAGTGCAATGTATGATGTTCAGAAAATTATGGTAGAGTATGCGGCTGGTGGTCATGATATTTTCATTTTGCCTGAAGCTGATATGAAGCAGTACGGAAGTAACGGCTCCAATATTCCGCTGGATGATACATTTGATTCGGAGAAGTATAAGCGCGGTGTATTTGAAGGCGGTGTCTTGGTTGAGAAGGGTGAAGGAGATGACGGTTCAGATATCAAGACAGAATCACATCTTTATGGCATACCGCTGGAAGATATGCAAATGTTCAAAGATGTAGATTATGCTGCGCAAAATCTGTTTGCTACCATTCCGGTGTCGGCGTCCAATGTCGAAGAATCCAAGAAAGTGCTGAAGGCGCTGACAGAGTAAATGCAATCTAGTATGGCTACTGAAGGAGGGGAGCGGATTGCTAATTACGGTCACAGGCGGCATAGGCAGTGGTAAAACCCGATTTGCTCTTGCATACGCAGCCCGGATTAGCCGGGAGGGCATCTATTTATCCACTGGTGATCATGATCCCGTGATTCCCGAATTGCCATCCGCTCATTATCGTGCTATCCAGGCTGGGAACGGCCCGCACCTGACGGAGGTGCTTCACCAGATTAATCGGGAATCCAATCTCTTCCTGGCTGATCAGCGAATTGTCATTGTGGATAGTCTGACGGCCTGGATGGCTGCCGGGTTCCGGGCAAGTGATGATCTGGATCAGCAGCGTTCAGAGACACAGCTGTTGCTAGACGCCCTTCTGTCTTACCAGGGAAAGCTGCTCGTGATTACCAATGAAATGCATGGCTCTTTGTATCCTTCAGAGGAAGAACGCATTTTTACGGCAAGAATGGCGTCGGTTAACCGGGCGCTGCAGGCGCATTCCGAACAGATGTATCTGTTGATATCTGGCCTGGCTGTTGATCTCAAAGATCGAGGGCTGCGATATGAAGATTAGCATTTCATAATGTTAAACGATGAACGAGCCTAAAGAAGCCTCCGTCACCACAAATAGTGATGCGGAGGCTTTGTTTTATGACAAAAGCTATGCGTGTAAATTTCTTTATTTCCGAGTTTTATTTCGTCTGATCCACCAGATGATACAGCCCACAACAATAATCGCCAGTAGCACATATACGACCAGGGAGTACACGTCCATAAAGTGCAGGATACTCTCCCATGACGCCCCTAGAGCCGCACCAACCGAGACGAGAATAATATTCCAGGCCAATGTTCCAATGGTTGTGAAGAGGACGAATAAACCAAATTTCATATTGGACATGCCGGCAGGGATCGAGATGAGGCTGCGAACAAGGGGAACCATGCGACAGAATAATACGGTCCACATTCCATATTTGTCAAACCATGCATCGACACGGTGGATATCTTCTTTTTTGATCCGCAGAATATGACCCCAACGTTCTACAATCTTCTCCAGCCGATTGACATCAATCAGCAGTCCGATCCCATAGAGAATGACAGCCCCAAGCACAGAACCAATGGTAGCCGCAATAATAACACCGGGAAGGGTCAGGCTGGTGTAAGTGGTCATGAAGCCGCCAAAAGGTAATATGATTTCGGAGGGGATGGGGGGGAATACGTTTTCTAGAGCAATAATGAGTGCAATGCCTATGTAGCCGTATTGTTCCATGAAATCGGTTATCCAGTTTTGCATAATCGTCTCCTCTACTTTTGGTTTGCAAGGATTTGGCGTATACTCGGCAGAGTACACCAATTCATATATACGTGTGAAGGATCTCACTGGTTTCTGAAAATAATAGCATTCCCGTATTCATAGCAGGTCAAGTATACTGATTAAGTTAGACTCTAAAAGGGTCATGCATTTATATTTAACCCCAGCGTTCTACCATGCGAATGATATTAACAATAGGAGGGATTACAATGGGCATATATACACGAACAGGTGACGAGGGGCAGACCTCCGTCATTGGTGGACGGGTCATCAAGGATGATGACCGGGTTGAAGCTTATGGGACAATTGATGAGCTGAATTGTTTTGTTGGGCAGGCCATCAGTTTTATTGATCAAGCAAATGGGGAATTTGAGGATTTGCGTGAACATTTGCTCGAAATTCAGCAAGAATTGTTTGATTGCGGGTCCGATCTCGCCTTTGTAAAAATTAGCGAATCCAAATATAAAGTACGGGATGAGATGGTCGCCCGGCTTGAGCAGTGGATTGATCAGTATGATGCGGAGAATCCGAAAGTGGAACGGTTTATTTTGCCTGGGGGCAGTCTGCTCTCTTCCACATTGCATGTCTGCCGCACCGTATGTCGCCGTGCTGAGCGCCGCGCCGTAACCCTCGGACAACATACGGATATCAACCCTTCTGTGCGACGATATTTGAACCGTCTGTCTGATTATTTCTTCGTTGTTGCACGGACGGCAAATGCGAGACAACAGGTAGCTGACATTGAGTATGTGCGGAGCAAAAAAGTATTCCGCCGCAAAGACAAAGAATGAGCGATTATTATTCACCACTTACTTACACGGTTCCCGAACATGAAGATGGCTGGCTGCTGAAGACCGTGCTTCAGCGGCGCCTGCAGGTTTCGCGCAAGCTCCTGTCGAGAATCAAACTTACAGAGCAGGGAATTATGCTGAATGGCGAGCGGGTATACATCAGCGTCAAAGTTAGCGCAGGTGACGTTCTGGAAGTCCGGATGGAGCAAGAAGAGTCGGATGATATTTTACCTGAGCCGATTCCCTTTACGATACTGTATGAAGACGAGCACTTGCTTATCGTGAACAAGGATTCAGGTGTCATCGTACATCCAACACATGGGCATTACACAGGTACATTGGCAAACGGGGTTGTCCATTATTGGAAGTCCAAAGGCGAGCGTTTCCGCTTCAGACCGATTCATCGACTGGATCAGGAAACATCAGGAGTACTGGCAATCGCGAAAAATCCATATGTGCACCAGCATGTCTCTGAACAAATGATCGCAGGAACGGTGGATAAACAATATATTGCCTTTGTACACGGTAGTCCTGCCCAAGAAGAGGGAGCCATTGATGGCCCGATTGATCGTGATGCCGAAGAACCGCATCGTCGAATCGTTACACCTGACGGGTATGCGGCAAGAACGTTATACACGACAGTCGCAAGGTGGGCGGGTGGAAGTGCCAGTGCAGTGAACCTGAAGCTGGAGAGTGGCAGAACCCATCAAATAAGGGTACATATGACATCGATCGGCTGCCCGTTAATTGGGGATCGGATGTACAAGACCCTTCCTATGCATGAGATCGATGGGCAGACCATGGCTGTTCGGGAGGAACGAGATACTTGGATTGCTCGTCAGGCATTGCACGCATGTGAGCTGGCGTTTGACCATCCCATTTTGCAAAGTCGAATGACGTTCCAAGCCCCATTGCCCGCTGATATGGCTGCCCTGGAGGCACGTTTGGATGCTGAGGCATCACCTAGAGAAGTATTATAAAATGCTGTCAAACGGCTTGTGAATCGCGCTGTGTGTATTACCTCAGTACATTGAGTCATGCTGTATGTCAACGATTAGTTAACTTAACCCGTGTGAGGCATGCGAACTGCATCCGAACAAAATGCCACAGGCTAATTTTTAAAATTTTTAGGTTGTAGGATTTTATGTTTTAAGGTTTTTGACCCTAAAGCCGAATGGACATTTTTCTCATTCGCAAAGAGGTTTAAACTTACAGTGCGATGGATCGGTTTGGAGCGACTTTTGGATTTGCGAAGCAAACCAAGGGAAGCGAGAAATCGAAACCGGAGCACCACCGGAGCACACATAGGAGGACAAGTAACGATGAGTAATCTAAAAGTATTTCAGTACGCCAAATGTGGCACGTGCCGCAAAGCTGTAAAATGGCTGGAAGCTCAGGGGCATGAGCTGGAATTAGTTCCTATTTTCGACACACCCCCATCCGAAGCAGAATTAACGGAGTTGATTCAGAAGAGCGGACTTGAAGTGAAGAAGTTTTTCAATACGAGCGGAGAAGTATACAAGGAGCAGCAATTGAAGGACAAGCTGCCAGGGCTTTCCACTGAAGAGCAGATTCGTTTGCTGGCTTCCAATGGTCGTCTGATTAAACGTCCAATCGTTACGGATGGTCACAAAGTAACCGTCGGATTCAAGGAAGATACGTATGAGCAGGAATGGAACAACGCGTAATTTTTAGATGAATGATTTCATTGATTGTTAAATGAACCAAGGTGAAAAAAGCTCTGAATGTTCAAATTTCAGGGCTTTTTTGGCTGGTCGATCCTTGGCGGAACTATGCTATAATGATAGAATTAGTTCGATATTTTATTTGCTAGATACAGGACAGGAGAGAACAAATTCAAGTGAATCAACGTAATGAACCTACTTTGTTGCTGGTAGATGGTATGGCGGTGTTGTTCCGTGCATTTTATGCAACATCTGCAAGCGGATATATCAGACGTACAAAGGCAGGCGTGCCAACCAACGCAGTATACGGTTTTATCCGTTATTTCTGGGATGCGGTTCAAACCTTTGGGCCAAGTCATGTCGTATGCTGTTGGGATATGGGGGGCAAGACGTTTCGCGGTGAAGAGTATGCAGCGTACAAGGGAAACCGTCCGGAAGCTCCGGATGATCTGATTCCTCAGTTTGCTCTGATTCGTGAAGTGATGGATAGTTTGAACATTCCGAATATTGGTGCTCAAGGATATGAAGCTGATGATTGTATCGGTACACTTGCCAAGTATTACACCGAGCAGACGGATATGAACGTGATGGTACTGACGGGTGACCACGATATGCTGCAACTGATTGATGACCGCACAAGTATTATTATTATGAAAAAAGGTCATGGCAATTACATGGTGTATACGCCTGAATCCCTAATGACGGAGAAACAACTGACACCTCGTCAAGTGATAGACATGAAAGGTCTGATGGGCGATGCCAGTGACAATTATCCTGGGGTACGGGGCATTGGGGAGAAGACAGCTTTGAAGCTTGTACAGGAGTTTGGCTCCATTGAAGGTATTTTGGACAATATGGACAAACTTACCCCTTCGGTACGTAACAAGATTGAGAATGATCTCGACATGCTGCATCTGTCCCGCAAACTGGCAGAGATTCACTGTGCTGTTCCGGTAGCTTGTGCACTGGATGTATGTGAATTGCGTCTTGATCCGGATATGGTGATGGACAAGTTTGAACAACTTGAGATGAAGAGCCTGGGCTCTTGGATGGGAGTGGCAATAGGGTGAGTAGCATGCAGACAAAACGGACGGGCAAAAAGTGGTGGACAGGGGCTATGGCCCTCGTCCTTGCTTTGCCTGTAATCCTTTCAGGAGCGGTGAGTGCTCCACAGACAGCAGATGCCAAAGCGGCAATCAGCACCAAGGTACAGAAAGTAAAAGCAGCAGGACGCAGTTTTACCGTGCAGACGGTTAGTATTCCCAAGGGTACACCAGTTACCGTAGGATTGGCGAAGAAGCAGGTCGGTCAGACCGCAACATTACCTTCGATTGTCAAAGCTTATGGCGCGCAAGCGGCCATTAACGGAGCGTTTTTTGAAGCTTATAACGGAGCTCCAGATCCATACGGCATGTTAATAGCAAACGGCAAGGTTATACATATTGGAAGATACGGAACTACGATCGGGTTTAAGGAAGATGGCTCTGCCATCATGGATTCGCTTCAAGTGAGCCTGACGGGTAAAGTAACAGATACAGAAGGGAAATCACGCAGTTGGTATGCGACCTTTATTAACCGAACACCTTCCGCGAATGCGAGTATTACGATGTTATACACGCCAGAGCGGGGTTCCACAGTCGGGTTCAAAGGAGGTACGGCGGTTGTGATGGAGAAAGGGATTGTCACCAAGAAAGTACCGAATACCAATGTAGCCATTCCGAAGAATGGCTCGGTGCTGGTCTTCACGGGGAATCAGAAAGCTTCTTCGGACCGCTTCACCGTTGGATCGACTGTAGAGATGAATTATAAATACACCAATGCAGCAGGCAAGGAGATCCCTTGGGAAGATGTAGTCACCGCTGTGGGCGCAGGTCCACGTCTGGTGAAAGACGGCAAAGTTGCCGTCAATCCAGCGAGTGAGGGCTTCAAGGATACCAAAATTCTCAATGCCTCCGGCGCAAGAAGCGGTATTGCCATTATGGCTGATGGTTCGGTTATGCTGGCTACCGTGCCAGGTGCGACGATTAAGGAATGGGCTGCTGTCATGCAGAAGCTTGGTGCCAAGCAGGCAATGAACCTGGATGGTGGTGCATCTTCTGGTATGTATGCTGGCGGCAAAATGCTTACTTCCCCCGGCCGCTTGTTAAGTAATACACTTGTTTTTGGTGGCTTTGTTCGTTAAAAGAAAGCTAATATGGGAGGTAGGATCAGATGACACTCACACATAACCGGAAGCCAGATGAAAACAAAACGGCGGTATTAGCTGTAAACGTAGGGCAGCCTCAGGCCTTGCCTGGCCAGAAGCGCGAAGTGATGAGCGGCATTGTGAAACATCCCATATCCAGCCCGGTTTTCCTGTCATTCACCGGAATGACAGGGGATGCCCAGGCGGATCTGGAGCATCATGGTGGGCCTGACAAGGCGGTTTGTGTATACGATTACAGTCGTTATCCGGCGCTAGAACAACTGATGGATCGCAAGCTGGACTGGGGAGCTTGTGGAGAAAATCTGACAGTTGAAGGCTGTATGGAGGAAGAAGTCCGGATTGGTGACGTATATGAATTGGGGGAAGCCACGGTACAGGTCAGTCAGCCAAGACAGCCTTGCTTCAAGCTTGGTGCACGGTATGATTACAAAGAGCTGCCTGTTTATTTTCAGGATAGCGGGCATACCGGATTTTATTTTCGAGTATTGCAAGAGGGCGAGGTAACTTCTTCTGCAATATTCAGACGAGTAAGCACGGACCCTGCATCAATGACCATTCTGGAAGCTAATCGAATTATGCATCAGGGGAAGCAGGATGTCACTGGTATGCGTGCTTTGCTGGCCATTCCAACACTAGCCGACAGCTGGAAGCAGACCTTATTAAAGCGATTGGCGAAGCTCGGAACTGCTGAACAGGATTAATCATGCTGTCGTTCCGTCGTTCAGAGAACAGATTCGAAAATCCATTTTAATTTTAAACTACTTGGGAGCGTGACTAACATGACGATTTTAGGCGCAATTGAAGCTGGAGGAACCAAATTTGTATGTGGTATCGGTACGGAAGAAGGAGAAGTTCTTGAACGCGTAAGCTTTCCAACGACGACACCGGAAGAGACGATGGCTCAAGTAATCGCTTTTTTTGAAGGTAAAGGCATTGAAGCTTTGGGTGTAGGTTCATTTGGTCCGATTGATCCGATTGAAGGAAGCCCGACTTATGGTTACATTACAACAACACCAAAACCGTATTGGGGTCAGTACAACCTGATTGGTAAGCTCAAGGAGCACTTTGATGTACCGATGACGTTTGACACGGATGTAAACGGTGCTGCGCTTGGGGAAGCAACCTGGGGGGCTGCACAAGGTCTGGATAGCTGTCTGTATATTACTGTCGGAACGGGAATTGGTGCAGGCGCAGTTGTAGGTGGCAAAATGGTCCATGGATTGTCACATCCAGAGATGGGACACATCATTGTACGCAGGCATCCCGAAGATACGTATGAAGGGTTCTGTCCTTATCATGGAGACTGCCTGGAAGGACTTGCTGCAGGTCCTGCCATCAATAAACGTTGGGAGCAGCCTGCTTACGAACTGCCAGCCGATCATAAGGCCTGGGAGATTGAAGCACATTATCTGGCGCATGCCTTGATGAACTATGTGTTGATCCTCACTCCGCAGAAAATTGTAATGGGCGGCGGTGTAATGAAGCAAGAGCATCTGTTCCCGATGGTTCGCAGCAAGCTGCAAGAATTGCTCGCTGGATACGTTCAGCATCCTGCACTTCAGTCCGATATTGACCAATATGTCGTTTCACCGGGACTTGGCGATAATGCGGGACTGTGTGGTTCGCTTGCGCTGGCGAAACTGGCTTTGAACAAGTAAATAGCTTTATACAAGTAGTTGACGAATTTTTCCATTGTGGTAATATATGAGCAACAGCATAGCACGGTTAATGAGGAAGCACCTCTCTTGCATGGATTTTGCAGGAGAGGTGTTTTTTTGTGCTGCTTAATTTAGTACAACAGAGACTGTGTAGAGCTGAACTATTGAAGGAGGGACAAGAAATGGAAGTCATTTTCATGAACAGATTATCCAGAATGTCAGATCACAATGAAGAGCATGCCCAGCTGTGGATCGGTGAAGAAGAAGGGGCGTGGCATCTGGGATGGAGCCAATATGAGGAAGGAGATCGAACGGATGCCATCTGGTATACTGGCAGTTCGTGGGACGAGCTGTTACATGTGTATCGTCATCAGTTAGCTATTCAGATGGGCGAAGGATATCGTCCCTTGCTGCAGGGCTTGTTTCACGAAAATGATGATTTGAAGTCGCGCAATTATGGCGGTCAGCGTCTACATTGTTACAGTGAATTATATGGCAATGAGGGGCTGTATATGGATCTTTGCATATGGCGGAGGAAGAGAGCGGCGTCGGACCGGAAGGCCCCCTATTTTATTGCAACGAACCGGTTGTTACGCATGATCAGCGCATTTGTTCCACAAACCATCGATGAATTGATGCAATTGCCTGGCGTAGGAGAGAGCAAGGCTTCCGAGTACGGTGCTGAATGGCTGGAGCTTACGAATGGAATGGAACGTTCCACATCTTTTCCGCTAGATTGGGTGTACACGGCTCTGAGGGAACAAGAATATGAGAGCTGGCTGTACAAACAGAGAGAGCAGAAATACAAGCAGGAGCTGGACAGATTCACCACACGGAAGCAGGTACTTGAAGGTATGAAGGAAGGATATACGTTGGAGGAGATCGTGAATCGTTCCGGATTGTCCCGGCGGGAGCTAATTGAACTGTTGGAGACACTGGATTTGGAGGGGTATGACACAGATTGTCTGCTCGATGCGGAGCTTGCTGTCATGCCCGAAGAGGAGCAAGAGGCAGTATGGAGTGCCTACGAGGAGCTGGGGGATACGTTTCTGAAGCCCGTGTTACATAAGGTGTATGGAGAAGAAAAGCCTGGCGGGAGCAACCTGGAGCAGGTCTACGAAAGACTGCGCATGATTCGCATCCGGTTTCGCCGTCACACGGAGACGGAACAGAATGCAG
Source organism: Paenibacillus sp. E222 (assembly GCF_013401555.1). Classification (NCBI taxonomy): domain Bacteria; kingdom Bacillati; phylum Bacillota; class Bacilli; order Caryophanales; family Paenibacillaceae; genus Paenibacillus; species Paenibacillus sp. E222. Next base: position 6,595,113 of record NZ_CP058552.1, on the reverse strand, counting down.
GCTAGAATTAAGATAGATCAGCAGAAGGATTTTTCTAAAATAGAATAAATTTAAAAAAAGACGAAGCGTTTCTCCAGATGTGGAGCGCTTCGTCTTTTGCTATTTCAAACCCAATCTTTTTTGCGGAAAATAAAGAACATGCTCAGGCCCAGTGTAACCATCAGGCCAATGACCACAAAATAACCATACTTCCAGTTCAGCTCAGGCATGTTCGTGAAGTTCATCCCATAGATACCAGTGATCACGGTCAGCGGCATGAACACCGTGGTAATGGCGGTGAACACACGCATGATCTCATTCGCCCTATTGGCGATACTGGATTGGTAAGCTTCTCGCAAGTTCCCCATCAAGTCGCGATAAGTCTCAAAGGTTTCAGATATTTTCACAGCATTCTCATAAATGTCACTGAAATACTTCTGCAGTTGATCATCAATAAGACGCAGATCTTTTTTATTGAGTGTGTTAATGACCTCTTTCTGAGGCCCCAGCACTTTCTTCAGCCATAAAATCTCACTGCGCAACCCGATAATCTCATTCAGGTGAGACTTTTTGGTATGCATCAGAATGTCTTCTTCCAGCTTCTCGATGCGGGCTTCAATTCGGTCACCGACGGTAAAATAATTATCAACAATCAAGTCAACCAGCAGATAGAGCAGCTTATCCGGTGTACTGATTTCCTGTTCCCACAGGATTGGTTTCAATGTCCGCAATTCGCTGACTTTCTGTTTGGTCACACTGATAATAAAGTGTCTGCCAAGGAACAGGTTGACGGCACGTAAGAAAATCTCTTCATCATCGAAACGAATGCTGTTAATAACAATAAAATAATGGCTCTCATAAATTTCAATCTTCGGACGTTGTTCTTCGTCACTCAAACAGTCTTCCACGGCCAGATCATGCATCATGAAAAGGGGTTGAAGTACCGCCAAATCGTCTACGTCCGCATCAATCCAGTAAAATCCTTCCGCTGGTGGAGTCAGCGCCTGCTGAATGTCGTCCACCGGAATAAATACACCGTTGTTTACCAACCGGATTTTCATTATTCATCTACTCCTTCTGCACCCGCCAAATGGGCGGATTTCATCAATATGGGCGCAAAAAGAACAGATCAGCCGGTCGGCAGCGGAGCCTGGAAGTCAGGACTGCGTTCGCTCTATAATCAAACGGAAGTAACGTCCCGCTGCCGGCATGCTGATATCAATTCTCTATGCAGTTTGTCGGAATTCGGCTGCCAGTCAGGCCTCGGGTCGCCATCCATTGAATATGTCACCTCTCACATAAGGGTTTATAACACTTGTCTAGTATACCGCTGGTACAGGGTCCTTTCAAGCGCAAAAATGTGTCGATTTCGCGCCCTGGAGCAGTGTATGACAACGGATGATGAACGGTTCCGATCCTGAGGAACATGCATAGAACTACACCTTGACGTGAGGGGATTAATGTCTTAAAGTAAAGGGTGAACCACACTAGTTTTTACAATTGAATAAAGCGAAATCTTATCAAGAGTAGGTGGAGGGACTGGCCCGATGAAACCCGGCAACCGGCGGTATACCGCACGGTGCTAATTCTTGCAGCGACCAAGTGTCCGAGTGACACTGTTGTAACTGAGAGATGAGAGAGGCGCATATCTATTTACATATGACCTTTCTCGGAATCCGAGGAAGGTCTTTGTTATATGCACCGACTTCTCAGCAGTGATTTTCGCTAAGGAACTTGAGCCTGCCGACAGCAATGTGGTTGCAATTCAGCGCCTGCAGGCAAGCTCATGGCAGCCTATAACTGTACGGATGCGAAGCGTATCGCACCTGCAGTGGCTGCATCTATTTATGCACAAGGAGGAGTTAGAACCACCATGCCAATCAAAATTCCAGACACACTGCCTGCCAAGGAAGTACTTGCAGGAGAGAACATCTTTGTCATGGACGAGACATCCGCTTATAAGCAGGATATCCGTCCGCTGCGTATCGCTATATTAAACCTGATGCCTACAAAGGAAACGACAGAAACACAATTGCTTCGTCTGGTGGGTAACACACCCATTCAGGTAGATATCGTTCTGGTTCATCCGAAGTCTCATACGTCCAAAAACACATCGCAGGAATATTTGGACTTGTTCTACAAAACCTTTGATGAGATCGAACACCGCCGCTTTGACGGCATGATCATTACAGGCGCTCCTGTAGAGCAAATGGACTTTGAAGACGTGAACTACTGGAAAGAAATCCAGGAGATCTTCGAATGGACCAAAACCAATGTGACTTCGACTATGCATATATGTTGGGCTTCCCAAGCGGGTTTATACCATCATTTCGGAGTTCCCAAAGTTCCGCTGGATGAAAAATGTTTCGGTGTATTCTCACATACGATCAACAGATCCAATGTGCAGCTGCTGCGCGGATTTGATGAAGTATTCAACGTTCCGCATTCCCGCCATACGGAAGTGCGCCGTGAAGATATTGAAAAAAATGATAACCTTGAAATATTGGCTGAGTCTGAGGAAGCAGGAATTTTCCTGGTTGCTACCAAAGACGGCAAACAGATTTTTGCAACCGGACATGCCGAGTATGATCCGCTTTCATTGAAATGGGAATATGACCGGGATGCAGCTAAAGGCATGAACATTGCGCTGCCTAAACATTATTTCCCGAATGACGATCCTTCCCGTGTTCCCCCGGCTACTTGGCGGGCACATGCAAACTTATTATTCTCTAATTGGCTCAATTACTATGTGTATCAAGAGACACCTTACGATATTGGTCCGCAAATCTAATCGACATTACAGGAGGATGCTGCAATGGAAGACAACAAGTTGAAAATCGAAAGCCGATTGGCCCAAATTGGGTCTATCAATGAACCGGTAACAGGCGCCATTAATTTTCCGATCTATCAATCCACTGCGTTTCGCCACCCCAAGCTTGGACAAAGCACGGGATTTGATTATATTCGTACGACCAATCCAACCCGTAAAGTGTTGGAAGAAGCAGCGGCAGCGTTGGAATCCGGTGACGCCGGATTTGCCTGTAGCTCCGGCATGGCTGCCTTGCAAACGATTTTCGCCTTATTTGGACAAGGGGATCATCTGATTGTATCGCTGGATCTGTACGGCGGAACGTATCGTTTGCTAGAGCGCATCCTATCTAGATTTGGTGTGACGGCAAGTTACGTCGATACCAATGATCTGGCAGCTCTGGAAAGTATTCGTCAGCCGAATACAAAAGCGGTATTTATTGAGACACCAACCAATCCATTAATGATGATTACGGATGTGGAAGCGGTATGCTCCTGGGCCAAGAGCCACAACTTGCTGACCATTGTGGATAATACACTACTGACTCCTTTCTTCCAGCGTCCAATTGAACTCGGTGCCGATATCATCATCCATAGTGCCACAAAGTATCTGGGTGGTCATAATGATGTACTTGCCGGATTGATTATTACCAAAGGGGAAGAGTTGTCGGCCGAAATGGCAGTCCTGCACAATTCCATTGGAGCAGTGTTGTCTCCAAGCGACTCCTATCAGCTGATGAAAGGCATGAAGACACTCGCTCTTCGCATGGAGCGACATGAGTATAATGCCTTGACGATTGCCAAGTACCTTTTGGAGCATCCAGCCGTTGATGAAGTGTATCATCCAGGATTGTCGGATCATCCCGGATTTGAAATACAGAATAAACAGTCCAGCGGGAACACAGGCATTTTCTCTTTCAAAGTAAAGGATGCTCGTTATGTTGAACCATTGCTGCGTCACATCAAACTGATTGCTTTTGCGGAAAGCCTCGGGGGTGTAGAGTCGTTGATGACCTATCCTGCGGTACAGACCCATGCGGATATTCCGATTGAAATTCGTGACGCTGTAGGTGTAGATGACCGTCTGTTGCGCTTCTCTGTTGGGATCGAGCACGCCGATGATCTGATTGCCGATCTGGGCAACGCACTTACAGCTGCACAGCAGGAGATTGAAGGGGGAACGCATCATGAGTGAGCAAAACAATAATGCCAACAATCATGAACGGAATGTTCATTCCGACCTGAAGTTCGATACCAAGCTGCTTCATTTCGGTGACGAAATCGATAAAACCACCGGGGCTTCCAGTGTACCCATTTACCAGGCCTCGACATTCCATCATTTTGATATTTTTAATCCACCTCAACATGACTATAGCCGTTCGGGTAACCCGACTCGTCAGGCATTGGAGGATTACATTACTTTATTGGAAGGTGGAGCACGCGGATTTGCTTATTCCTCCGGCATGGCTGCCATCTCCAGTGTGTTCATGATGTTCTCGGCAGGGGATCACATGATTGTGACGGAAGATGTATATGGAGGTACGTATCGACTGCTTACTTCTATTCTGAGTCGGATGCAGATAGAGACTACCTTTGTGGATATGACCAATATTGAGGAAGTAAAGGCAGCGCTCAAACCGAATACGAAGGCAGTCTATATGGAAACACCATCCAACCCGACACTTCGGATCACGGATATTGCTGCTGTCACCTCCTGGGCACAGGAACATGAGCTAATCTCCATTCTCGATAACACCTTCATGACGCCTTATTACCAACGGCCGATTGAGCTCGGAGTGGATATTGTCGTACATAGTGCAACCAAGTTTCTTGGCGGGCACAGTGATGTGCTGGCAGGTTTAGCCGTTGCTCGTACGGATTCACTGGGTAGACAGCTAAAACAATTGCAGAATGGACTTGGAACTGTGCTTGGTGCCCAGGAATCCTGGCTGCTGATGCGGGGCATGAAAACCTTGGGTGCGCGCATGGCACACAGTGAACAGAGCACAGCCAAGCTGGCAGCTTGGCTCAGTGGACGCAGTGATATTACGGCTGTATTTTATCCGGGACTGCTGGATCATCCCGGCCGTGAAGCTCATGAACGTCAGTCAAGCGGATACGGCGCTGTCGTGTCGTTTGACGTTGGATCTGGAGATCGGGCCAAGGCTGTACTTAACCGTGTGAAATTGCCAATTGTTGCCGTGAGTTTGGGTGCGGTTGAAAGTATCTTGTCTTATCCTGCGATGATGTCTCATGCGGCAATGCCGACTGAGGTTCGCCGCGATCGGGGTATAACTGACGGATTACTGCGGTTCTCGGTTGGTCTGGAAGACATCGATGACCTGATTGCGGATCTGGATCAGGCACTTCAGGATTCGTAGAATCGACAGTAGTGAAATACGGGTGTTATAGCCTGCTGAAAAAGAAATGAAATAGATGGCATATGTAAACATTTTTATTAATTTTTAAAGCACCTGCTCATAAGGTGCTTTTTTTCACATGTAACCTGTGTTACGATATGTGGAGTACAGAAATGCGATGTTGCCACCAAAACTTTCATCTATATGAACAAGTTGGGACGGATCGTGATACTATTTTCTCTTCATGAGGGAGGCTTTTTTACGATGAGTACGGTAGACCGTATCTTAGATAAAGCCCTTCGGGGCGAACGTTTGGACTTGGAAGACACGATTCAGCTGTTTGAATCGAATGAAGTAGACAAAATCGGGGCCGCCGCCAATGTGATTGTAAAACGCATGCACCCCGAACCATACAGAACATTTGTAATTGGGCGTAACGTCAACTACACGAACGTGTGTGATGTGTACTGCCGTTTTTGTGCTTTCTACCGCAGACCTGGCTCTGACGAAGGATATGTACTTCCCGATGAAGTTATTTTCCAGAAGATTCAAGAAACCGAAGACGTGAACGGTACCGAGATTTTGATGCAAGGCGGAACGAATCCGAATCTGCCGTTTAGCTATTACACTGACCTGCTCAAAGCGATCAAGGAGCGTTTCCCTAACATTACGATGCACTCCTTCTCACCAGCCGAAATTATGAAAATGGTCGAAGTATCCGACGGTCTCACTCTGGAAGAGGTTGTACGTGCAATTCACGAAGCGGGACTGGATTCCCTGCCTGGTGGTGGTGCGGAAATCCTGGATGACCGTACACGCCGCAAAATCAGCCGTTTGAAAGGTTCATGGCGCGATTGGATGGACGTTATGCAGACAGCTCACCGTATCGGTATGAACACAACGGCAACGATGGTTATCGGCCTTGGTGAAACGATGGAAGAGCGCGCACTGCATCTGCTCCGTGTACGTGAAGCTCAGGATGAGTGCATTGCGAACAAGTATGATTCCGAAGGATTCCTGGCGTTTATTCCTTGGACATTCCAACCGGATAATACAAATCTGAAGCTGGAGCGTCAGACGCCTGAAGAGTACCTGAAGACGGTAGCGATCAGTCGACTGGTATTGGACAACATCAAAAACATTCAATCCTCATGGGTAACGATGGGACCTGAAATCGGCAAAAAATCACTTGAATTTGGCTGCAACGACTTTGGTAGCACCATGATTGAAGAGAACGTGGTATCGGCTGCAGGCGCAACTTACAAAGTCAATATTGGCTCCATTACGCAACTGATTCGGGAGTCCGGTTATATTCCGGCACAGCGTAACACAAGATATGACATTCTGCGGACGTTTGATGAGAATAATGCCATTCAACAAGATTTTGTAATGCAGAACTAATATTTATAATACATCACGCTGATGAATTGATTTGATAGGATCATTTATTCAGTTGGGATATGAGTCCGTTGATTACTCTTTATGAGGGGAATCGGCGGACTTTTTAATTTCACTTCACAACCACGTTTATTCATAGATCATCAAACAGTACATATTACGCATTTGGCGATATTTTAGTTTGAAATTCAACTGTTACAATGAAAGGACAAGTGAGTAAGCAGACATGCTGGGAAGGGGCAGGCATATGAAAACAAGAAGACTTGGCAAGACGGGACTGGAAGTACCTGTACTGAGCTTTGGAGCATCCTCTCTAGGTTCGGTATTTCGTGATATTGATCGAGGTGAGGGGATTCGTACGGTTCACGCCGCTGTAGATGCAGGGATGAACTATATAGATGTTTCGCCTTATTATGGATTAACGAAAGCCGAGATCGTACTTGGAGAAGCCATCCGCAGTTTGCCACGCAGCTCGTTTACGCTGTCGACCAAGGCTGGACGTTATGGGGAGAATACATTTGATTTTTCGCGTAAGCGGATACATGATAGTGTCCAAGAGAGTCTGGATCGACTGCATACCGACTATATCGACATCCTGTTCTTGCATGACATTGAGTTTGTCCCGGCCGATATTATTATTGAAGAAGCTTTCCCAACCTTGCTGCGCCTGAAAGAGCAGGGAGTCATTCGCCATGCAGGAATTTGTGGATTGCCGCTGCCGTTATTCGAAAAGGTATTGCCACAGATTGATGCTGACGCCATCATTTCCTATTGCCATTACGCATTGAATGACACTTCACTGCTGTCCTTATTGCCCCTTTTGGAAAAGAAAGAGATTGGCCTTGTGAATGCTTCGCCTCTTTCTATGGGCTTATTAAGCACAAGAGGTACTCCTGCCTGGCACCCGGCAGATGATCGTGTGAAGCAGGTCTGTCTGCAAGCAGCACGGTTCTGTGCGGAACAGGGAACGGATATTGCGAAGCTTGCCGTACAGTTTGCAACAGCTAATGAACGGATTCCAACAACACTGGTCAGCAGTGCAAGTGAACATAATATCCGCAACAATGCAGCCTGGATTGATGAACCGCTGGACCAGGAACTGTTATCAGAAGTGCTGCGTATTCTCGCTCCAATTCATAATGAGAGCTGGGCCAGCGGCCGCCCTGAATATAACAATGAACATCACTTTAAGCAACAAGCATCATTGAAGGGGGAACAGGAATGAGAGCTGTTATATGTGAAGAAATAAATCGTTTGGCGTTGCGAGACATAGCAGAACCCGAAAGAACCGAGAATCAGGCGCTGGTAACCATCCGCCGAATTGGAATCTGTGGAACAGATTTGCATGCCTACAAAGGTAATCAGCCCTTTTTCACTTATCCCCGTGTACTGGGTCATGAACTTGCAGGGATTATTGAAGAGATCGGGGCCAATGAAGCGGGGCTGAAGGCGGGAGATCAGGTTAGCATTATTCCATATTTGCATTGTGGTCATTGTATCGCTTGTCGATCAGGGAAAACAAATTGTTGTGTATCCATGCAGGTGATGGGCGTGCATGTGGACGGCGGCATGCGAGAGAAGATTGTTGTACCCGTCTCCCATCTGATCCAAGCCGACGGACTTACACTGGATGAAACCGCGATGGTAGAACCGCTCAGTATTGGTGCTCATGCGGTCAGAAGAGCAGCCCTAAGGCCTGGAGATCAGGTTGTGGTCATTGGAGCCGGACCGATTGGCCTGGGTGTGATGGCTTTTGCCAAACAGGCGGGTGCTCGGGTCATTGCCATTGACCGGAATCTGGACAGGCTGGAACTGAGCCGCACGTGGGCGGGCGTGGATGCTATGGTTCAGGCCGATGAACAAGCGGTACAGCAAGTTGCTGAAATTACGGATGGGGACTATGCGACGGCTGTCTTTGATGCAACAGGAAACATGCATTCAATGAATGATGCCATCCATTATGTGGCTCATGGTGGACAATTAATCTTTGTTGGACTGGTCAAAGCCGATATTTCCTTTCATGACCCAGACTTTCACAAGCGGGAGATGAGCATTCTGGGCAGCCGGAACGCCACGAGGGAAGATTTTGAGCAGGTCATGTCGATCTTGCGGGAGAAGAAGTTGAACATGGATGGCTACGTTACACACCGGGCGAGTTTTGATCAATTGCCTGATTCGATCGAAACCTGGTTACAACCGGATTCGCATGTAGTGAAAGCAATAGTAGATTTATAAAAAGAATAAATGAAAAACTCTCCCTGATTCAGAATGAATGGTTAACATCCATAGGAATCAGAGAGAGTTTTTATTTGCCTAGCCTATAGGAATTTTGATTATTTTTCCGGGTTCGTCACAATACCAGCATGTGGATCAATATGACGCACAATGGATTTGAGCCAGATCATTTCGAGGAAATGAATCTCATAGTAGAGTGCTCCCGGTACGTGTTGGATCCAACCTTCAGCGACAGCAGCGTGCCCTGAATCCGTTGAAACATCCAATGTTCGAGGTTCACGGCGCAGCCGTTTACGGATTACTTTTTCAACTTGAGCACTTTGTGTGGTTAAAATACATATTTTGCGCTTAGCTGTGAATCCGCGGAATGCAATATACACCATTTCATATGCAATGAGATAAGCAATTACCGAGTACATCGCTTGATCCCAACCGAAGACAACACCAGCAGCGGTTAGAATCAGCAAGTTGAGCAGCATGATTATTTTTTCGATAAGCATCCGTTTCCCGCTAAACACACGTTCAGGTGGACGGGAGGACGGATCACCGATTTCCAGCGTATCCAGTGTCCCACCATACCGCACGACTAGACCGATTCCTAGGCCTAGACATAATCCGCCAAATATGGCGGCAGCCAGCGGGTGCTCGACAAGCGGCGGCATGGGATGAAGCACAATGGCACCAATCGAAAAGACAACCAAACCCAGAACAGTGACCAGTACGAATTTCTTTTGCACGAGTCTATAGGACAGAAAAATAAACGGAACGTTGAACAAGAACAGGAATAAACCAATTCTCATCTCGGTCCAGTGGGCGAACAACGAAGAGATGCCCGTAATGCCTCCAATAATGATCTTATTGGGATGTAGAAACAACTCAAGTCCCACGGAGGCGAGAATTCCACCCGCTATTACAAACAATAAATTCAACAGGCGACGGGTAGATGTTAGTCTGGGCTTGGCGGTTTGTGGCACTGGATTAGCCGATATCAGAGGTGCTTTCATAGGTCATCCTCCTTTGTGCGGCTTTCGTGCCATTCTCCCTGGGTTAATCACAGAAAGATCGGCGGTAGAGCCGCGATTACGATACGTTGTCTGTTCTGAACAGACAAGGGGGTTATCCTTCTTTCTGCAGAACCTTCGGCTCTTCTTTCTTTTTCCGAGGATCTTTGAACTTGAATATTTTATCCAATAATCTGAACACGTGTTTGGACTCTTTGGTTAATAACGGTCCAAGGATCGCCAGAATGAGTACATATAAGGCGGCGAATGGTTGCAGCAGCGGGAGAAGTCCTCCGGCTTTACCCATGTTGGCCATAATGATGGAGAATTCACCACGTGACACAATAGTCAAACCGATATTGGCTGAAGCTTTTGGTGATAATCCTGCACTGCGCCCAGCGAGCATGCCTGCAAGGAAGTTTCCGAATAGGGTGAGCACAACTGCGATCAAAGCAAGCCATACAGCTTCGCCGCCAAGAGACAACGGATCGATGGACAATCCAAAGCTGAAGAAGAAGACAGCTCCGAAGAAATCACGGAATGGCAGGATCAAGTGCTCAATCCGTTTTGCATGTTCCGTTTCAGCCAACACCAAACCAACAAGCAAGGCGCCAATCGCTTCGGCGACGTGAATGGTTTCGGAGAATCCGGCAACGAGGAACAATGCACCGAAAATCACAAGTGAGAACAACTCATTAGAGCGAATCTTGAGCAATTTGTTGAGCAGTGGTGTAGCTTTGCGTCCAAGAATGATGACAATGAGCATGAATCCAAGCGCGATGAGTGCCGATACAATGACACCTCCGATGGAGGATGAATCACTGAGCACAAGTCCAGACAAGATGGAGATATATACAGCGAGAAACACATCTTCAAACATGATAATTCCGAGAATCATTTCCGTCTCCGGATTCGCTGTTCGTTTCAGATCAACGAGTACTTTGGCGACGATGGCACTGGATGAAATGGTGGTAATTCCGGCAATGACTAGAGCTTCGGCGGCTGGGAAACCGGAAGCAAAACCAAAAATCAATCCCAGTGTGAAGTTAATTCCGATATAGATGGAACCGCCGACGGCAATGGATTTACCCGATTTGATCAAACGACCAACCGAGAATTCCAGCCCAAGATAGAAGAGCAGGAACAGAATACCAATTCGGCCCATAAACTCAATAAACGGCTGACTTTCAATGAAACGGAAGTCCAGATGCCAGATCTTCATGGCATGAGGTCCAACGGCCATCCCGATCAGGATGTAAAATGGAACGACCGAAAATCTCAGTTTTGCGGATAAGAGTCCGGCTGCTGCAATGAGCACAAGTGCCAGACCCACTTCGAATATCAGATGATCCATCGACTCACCCCCTTCCGGTCAGGAGGAGGGATTTGAATAGCTTCTGCTGATTGCGTTCGCCAACGGCTACTACCGTGGACTCTGCACTAATCACGACCTCCGGACCGGGGCTGATATGTTTTTTGTGATTCTTCTCTACAACGGCAATAACCGTTGCCCCTGAGTTTTGACGTACGTCCAGTTCACCAATAGATTTACCGATACATCCGTAGGATGGCTCGATTTTGTACCATTCGATAATCAGATCGTCAAACGTTACTTCAATATTTTCAAGCTGCTTTGGCTTATAGGTTAAACCACCAACGATGGCAGCAATCTGTCTTGCTTCATAGTCATCCAGCGTAATCATGGAGATGCTTTGGTCTGGATCATCGTACTCAAAATGGTACATTTCACGGCGACCGTCATCGTGAATAATGACAATAATTTTATCTCCACTGCTCGTTTCAATCTGAAATTTCTTGCCGATTCCCGGCAAATCTGTTTCGCGTACATCCATGGATAGTAGCCTCCTTAAATTGAGGGCTGGCCACAGAAGACAGGCTTATTTCCCGAAAATAGAATGATCTGCTGCTTGTAGGAACATTAAATGATGCGGGTAAACAGAGCCAGGGACTCCTGACACACAGCCTTGTGTTGTGAATTTTTAATGAAAATGGGGATAACAAAATAGACGTTAACAAATAGGTGTTGCCAATGAGGCTGATCGATATCTAACATTTGCTAATAGGGTTATAAGTTATGCACAAGCACACCGTCTTTCAGACAGAGGTGTCTCCATGCAAAGCAACCTAAAATACGGTGTAACGGCTAGTTAAGAGCGTTCACGTAATTTGGTGCTATAGGGGTGGGAGATACATACATACTGGTGAATTTGATAGGTAGCAGAAATAATCTGCGTTTAAACAGACAAATCAACGGTTTAAAGGGTAGACGCGGTGTAGGAATTCGCAGCATTAGCAACAAAGCGAGCACAAGAAAGACAGGTTTGTTATGCGTGACCGCAATCAACTTCGACATGACTTGTGGGTATTTGCGAATGGCAGGTTTCTGCTGAGACTCCAATGTGTGGACAAGCACTTCCTTGTTGGAAGTTGTCTCAACGGTTACCTCGACAGCGGATTCCGACTGCATCGGAATTGGGAAGGACAACGCTTGGAATACGCACAAAATGATAATAAAGGCGTAACGGAGTATTCTTGGTTGTTGTCTCATTTTGGCTTCCCCCTTTTCCGTGAAACATACTGTTATAAAAATAATAACACATTTTTGTCTTAACTCCAAACGGATTGATAATATACTGAGAAATCATGACACGCTTTCCATCAATCCGCTTCGTATATCCCTATCGGCCTTGCCATATACTTTGAACAGGAAGGAAAGGAGTGATTCTTATGGAACTGTTCGCCGTATGGACCGATGTATCAGGGCAGGAGGAAGCGGATCAATTTTATCGTTGTGTGAAGGAAAAAACCAAAGGTTTACATATAAGCAAAAGAGGATTTCGGCTCACCTTCAAACATAATGACGGAAGAGCGGCCTGGGTATGCAGAGGCAATGAGAATCACGCTGACTTCCAGCAGTGGCTGCCTCAGATCAGTGATTTGCTGGCCACGGGACTTGCAGATTACATCATGGATACACGTGAACGTATTATGGTGGAAGAGATGATCTCCAAGGCCTGCTCAGTCATGGATGAACATGAGGTGGAGAAGGTAAACCGGATATGCATGCCTTTGTTATTCAATGGGGACTTGGATCAGCCAGGACTGCGCGAGCGTCGCCGTACCACTTTGGCCAATGGATTGAAGCAGGATTTGGAGGAAGTTCATTTTTTTCACCTTGAAGGTATTCTTAATTTCCGGATTCGGCAGTATAAACAGGAACTTCATGAGTTGGTAGAATATGCGTTGGATGAATTCTGGATGGATCGTCAATATGAAGAGTTTATGGGGCTGCTCAAGTATTTTGTGTTTTTTCAGGAGGCGAAAGTACCTCTTGTGCATTTGATACACAAAGGATTGCATGAATTTCAGGTATTGGATGCTGCGCTTAATGTGCTGCCCGTTCAAAAGGATGAACAGGTCGTTGTGGAGATGCCAGGACTTGAATTGGAAATGGATATCGAAGATATGATTGTGAGTACACTGATCTCCATCTCGCCTGAAAAAGTCATGCTGCATACGCGCACGCCAGATCTGCCAATTATCTCTACAATCCGTCAGATCTTTGAGGACAAGGTGCAATTATGCCATCATTGCCCCGAGTGTGAAGTGCTGCGCTCCGGGTTGTTGACAGGTCTTGACGCAAGTGATCTTGGCAATTATAATAACTGTTGATCCATGATTTATTTGAGTTGTTATGGAACAATAAGCAAAAGCGTTGACAAAGACAAGAACCACACGTACGGTCGGTGCAGAGAGAGGGAACCAGGCTGAAATTTCCTCCGGATGCCACGTTTGGTTTACCCCTTTGGAGCTGCAGTTTTGAAAATGGATATAAAGATCACCTCTATATATACAGGTAGTCATCCATGAGTAAGGATATGCCGGGTCATGCCCGTTACCGTCATGCCAATGAGGGCTGTACTTCCAATATGGATGAGCAGCTGAATTAGGGTGGAACCACGAGAGTATACAACACTCGTCCCTTTGCCGGGACGGGTGTTTTTTGCGTTCCTTTGCAAAAATCGCAGGAACAGCAATAGATTATCCATCCATGATCATGCATGGACAGAGGTTGAATTTACAGGAGGAATGAGACAAATGGCAGTTAACATTAAACTACCTGATGGTTCGGTTCGTGAGTATGCCGACGGAAGCAGCATTGAAGATGTGGCCGCTTCGATTAGCAGCGGACTTCGCAAAAATGCCGTAGCGGGCAAACTGGATGGAATCGTAGTGGACTTGTCCACAACACTTCATGAGGGAGCGTTGGTGGAGATCGTAACACTGGATTCACCAGAAGGTCTGGAAGTGATGCGTCACAGTACAGCTCACTTGCTCGCTCAAGCTGTGAAGCGTTTATATGGAAACAAAGAGGTACACCTCGGTGTTGGCCCTGTCATTGAAGATGGTTTCTACTATGATATGGATCTGGAACAACCGCTCAATCCGGAAGATCTTCAGAAGATCGAGAAGGAAATGGAACGTATTGTGAATGAGAATTTGCCAATTGTGCGTAAGGAAGTTAGCCGCGAGGAAGCCATCAAAATCTTCGAAGAAGTGGGCGATCCTTACAAGCTCGAATTGATTCGTGACTTACCGGAAGACAGTGTTATCACGATTTATGAGCAAGGTGAATTCTTCGATTTGTGTCGTGGACCCCACGTACCATCCACCAGCAAAATCAAAGTATTCAAACTCATGAATGTTGCCGGTGCTTACTGGCGCGGAGATAGCAAAAACAAAATGCTGCAACGTATTTACGGTACGGCGTTTGTGAAAAAAGCACAGCTTGATGAGCATTTGCACTTCCTGGAAGAAGCACGTAAACGGGATCACCGTAAATTGGGTAAGGAACTCGAAATCTTCACATTCTCCCAACTGGTTGGACAAGGTCTGCCAATCTGGTTGCCTAATGGTGCCAAGCTGCGCCGGACGTTGGAGCGTTATATCGTGGATCTGGAAGAGAGCCTCGGCTATCAGCATGTGTACACTCCGGTGCTGGGTAATGTTGAATTGTACAAAACATCCGGTCACTGGGAGCACTATCAGGAAGACATGTTCCCTAAAATGGTTATGGACAATGAAGAACTCGTTCTTCGTCCAATGAACTGTCCTCACCACATGATGGTGTACAAGTCCAGCATGCACAGTTACCGTGATCTGCCAATCCGGATTGCCGAGCTTGGCATGATGCATCGTTACGAAATGTCGGGTGCGTTGACAGGTCTGCACCGTGTACGTGCGATGACGCTGAACGACTCACACATATTCGCACGCCCGGATCAAATCAAGGAAGAATTTGCACGTGTTATTGAGTTGATTCAAACGGTGTATAAGGATTTCGGTATTCACGAATATCGTTTCCGTCTGTCCTATCGCGATCCTCAGGATACCGAGAAATACTTCCAGAATGACGAGATGTGGGAAATGTCCCAACGCATGCTGCGTGAAGTTGTGGAAGAACTCAACCTTCCATTCTATGAAGCAGAAGGCGAAGCGGCATTCTACGGTCCAAAACTGGATGTTCAGATCAAGACAGCACTGGGCAAAGAAGAGACATTGTCTACCGTTCAATTGGACTTCCTCTTGCCAGAGCGGTTTGAGCTCGAATATGTGGGAGATGATGGGCAGAAACATCGTCCGGTCGTTATCCACCGCGGTGTAATCAGTACGATGGAGCGTTTCACAGCATTCTTGCTGGAGAACTTTGCAGGGGCTCTGCCACTGTGGTTGTCCCCAGTACAGGCGAAGGTTATCCCGGTATCCGGCAACTTCGACGACTATGCACGTGAAGTGG
This sequence comes from Paenibacillus sp. E222, assembly GCF_013401555.1. Taxonomy (NCBI): domain Bacteria; kingdom Bacillati; phylum Bacillota; class Bacilli; order Caryophanales; family Paenibacillaceae; genus Paenibacillus; species Paenibacillus sp. E222. The sequence continues at coordinate 6,579,514 of NZ_CP058552.1, read as the reverse complement.
AAGCGAAGCTGAAACGTGCAGGCATCTCTGCTGAAGCGGATCTGCGTAACGAGAAGCTAGGTTATAAAATCCGTGAGGCACAGCTTGAGAAAATGCCTTACATGTTCGTCGTTGGTGAAAATGAACGTAATGCAGAGGGTGTATCTGTGCGGAAACGTGGAGAAGGCGATCTCGGCATGAAACCTGTGGGCGAAATTGTAGCCCAACTCAAAGAAGAGATTGCAACAAGACTGGTGTAATCCTGAATTGTGGGCTCTATAATAGAAAACCGTTTGAATCATATTGGAGTAAATCCAATGGTTCAGACGGTTTTTTTTGTTGTTTTCAGGTTTTCTGTACATCCGGTTTAGAAGCCTTAACGGAGAAAAGTATAGAAATTTTTCATTTTGGAAAACCTTTGCAGTAAGGGGGAGGTTCTATAATGAAAAAGCAATTCTTAATTCAGAAGAAAAACATAAGGTTCATCATCTCTTGCTGTGTAGTGCTCACCGGAGTAGTCTTGGGCTGGAATCAGGCAGAAGCCTATATCTTTGAAGAGGAAAATGAAGTCAGGTATGTGGAGAATCGGCACAGCGAAATCTCAGGAGAGCTTGAAGGCATACATTCAGAAACGGCAGTATATGAATACAGCGATCAGGCTCAAATCACAACTTTGGTCTATATGGGGTTTTTATGGTCTCCACAGCCTATTGTCATTCCGCGACCGGAAATTCCGGAGAAGCAGATCGGAGTGGACCCATCCATGCCGGTGCTCGCTCCGCGTACAGAACAGGTATTGGATACGCACAAGGTAACGGCTACCGGGTACACTGCAGGTGTGGAATCAACCGGAAAAGGTCCAAAACATCCTCAATACGGAATTACGTATTCAGGTGTAAAGGTACGCCGCGATAAAGAAACGGTCTCAACGATTGCAGCTGATCCGAAGCTGTTTCCACTGGGCTCCATTTTATATATTCCCGGCTATGGTTATGGCATCGTTGCTGACACAGGCTCGGCGATCAAGGGCAATAAAATTGATCTTTATTTCCCTACAACAAAGCAAGTGTATAAAGAATGGGGCAAAAAGGACGTCGAAGTACAGGTGATCAAACAAGGTGCTGGAAAATGCACTGAAAAAATGCTGGAAGAGTTATCGGAAGCCATCGATGTGTACAAATCCGTACCGGATTCATGGCTGGACAAGGCTGTTTAATGATGAATTCTAATACATGAATAACACACGCGCACTCTTCACATAATACTCTCTGGGGACGAACCCCGCGTTGCAGACATGCAATGTAAATATGAAGAGAGAGGTGATCGTCGTGGCTAAGAAATCTCAAGGTTCACAAACGCCAAACGAGAAGTACAATGCTGAGTTTGGAGAAGAGAATGTAGCAAGCAAAGTGAAACAATCGCACCAAAACAAAGTGAAGGATAACTTCCAAACACCTGATGAAAAATACAATGCTGAGTTCGGTACTGAGAACACAGGCAAAACACAAAAGTAAATCAATGCACAGACACCTTGGAGAATTTTTCTCCAGGGTGTTTTTAATATTTTACATAAATACCCTTCCACCTCCGTCTGGAGACCGAGATCAATTCCATCTGCCGCCGCTGTTAACCAACCCTTGTCTGATGTACACTGGATACAGAATTCAGATAAAGGAGACATGAGCGATGAAACGATCTACGCGGGACCGCTGGTGGGTTGGCATTCCTCTTATTGCGATTGGCGCAATAATATTGTTCAGGCAATTGGGCTATGACATAGATATCGGATACATGTTCAGAACATATTGGCCGTTATTTTTGATTTGGTGGGGTGTCAAAGGTATAACCGAAATTCGGCGCAACGGGAGTCATGCATTGATTGGGCCTGCCATTGTACTGGCGATTGGTGGTTACTTCTTGGCACGCAATCTGGGATGGATCGATTACTCCATGGGTGAGTTCATTCGCTACTTAATTCCAGTGATGCTGATTGGTGGGGGATTGTTCGTTCTGATCGGACCTCGTCGTCGTGACCGGAAACATCATGACCAAGTGCAACCGCCTCCACCGCCGGAGCCACCTTATAAGCCATTGTCCCCTGAGGACCTGGAAATGCCATCTTCGTTTGACGAACAGTTCGAGAAAACATTTGGCAAACCGAAACAGGAACAAAAAAATGATTCGCATGGCTCTTTTTATACAGATAAGGAGGACGATAAATCACACGGACATCAACACCATCATAAACATCAACATCATCATCACAAGCATAAAGGTTACGGTTCAAATAAAAAGGCATATGAAACATTTGATGATGATGACCACTATGATGATGATTCGAATTATTATGATGGCCACGGGAATACGATTAACAAATCGGCATTTATCGGTGATATGTATATGGGACAGGAAGTGTTTTCCCTCAAACCGATGAACATTTCTGCATTTATTGGCGATACGGTGATTGATTTGACGAAGGCACAGATACCTTACGGTGAGACGAAGATTAACATTTCCTCTTTTATCGGGGATGTGAAGGTATTTGTACCGGAAGATATGGATCTGGGTGTGACCGTGACGACGAACTCGTTTATTGGGGACATGTCGCTGTTAAATCAAAAACGGGGTGGATTCCTAAGCAGCGCTCAGGCTGAAACGGCGCATTATCGCGAAGCAGGAAAAAAAGTACGGATTGTTGTTAGTGTGTTTATTGGAGATGTCAAAGTGAACAAGGTGGGTTAACGCATGATTCGAACGATTCTCAAAGCAAATAAGTGGGAACTGATGATGTATTTTGCGCTGACCGGACTCATTACTTTGGGCGGGTTTTACTTGCTATACGGGGAAGTGCTGATGGGAACAGGGCGTCAGCGTGCGTGGACCTATGTTGCAGTTGTTCTCCTGGCTACCATAATCACGGGATATATTGCCGCCCTGAGGCTTCAACGCAAGATTGATCTTCTGGATCTCAACATGCTGAAAGTGTCCAAGGGCAATCTTGCCGTTCGTATGCCTGAGGCAGATGATGCCTCCTTCGGACGGGTATATCAGGAATTCAATGTCATGATGGATTCGATTGAGAAAAAAATGAGATTGCTTCAGCGGCTCGGTGAGCAGGAAGTCATTGAAAAGGAACAGGCATCTGAACGCGCTGTGATTGAAGAGCGCAAACGGATGGCAAGAGATCTGCATGATACGGTCAGCCAACAGCTTTTCGCCATGCATATGTCCGCTTCCTCCTTACCACGTCTGCTGGAGATGAATCCCGAGCATGGCGGCAAAGTCCTGGATCAACTTATTCAGATGTCGCATATCGCACAGCGGCAGATGCGCGGGCTTATCGCTCAGCTTCGCCCTGTGGAGTTGGAGGGAAGGGACCTTGCCGAAGCGCTGGATAGCTGGTTCCCGGATTATTGCAGGCAGAATGGTTTAAAAGGAGTGAAAGAGCTGGAACTGGATGGCGGAATTTCCGATGCCATTGAGCACCAGCTGTTTCTTGTTATTCAGGAAGCGGTCGCTAATGTGGTCAAACATGCGGAAGCAGGACTGGTCAGCCTGTCCATACGAGAGAGTGAACATCAGATCAGCATGAGCATTAGCGATGATGGTCAAGGTTTTTTACAGCAAGCGGAACGGCCTGGTTCATACGGATTATCAACAATGCGTGAACGGGCAGAGAAGCTTGGAGGTCAGGTTCAGATTATATCGAAGCCGGGAGCGGGGACGACGGTGCGGGTATTCATCCCGAAATTCCCGAAAGAACCAGAGGGGGAAACGGAATGAGCGAAAAAGTGAATGTAATGATCGTGGATGATCATGATATGGTGCGGATGGGGTTAAAAACATATCTAATGCTGGAGCCTACATTTCATGTGATGGGGGAAGCCGGAAACGGACAGGATGCATTGAACCAGCTGCGTAAGCTGGGAGAAAGTGAACTTCCTGACCTGATTCTAATGGACCTGATGATGCCGGTGATGAATGGTGCGGAAGCGACACAAGCGATCATGGCCGAATTTCCGGGCATGAAAATTGTGATGCTGACCAGTTTTCTGGAGGATGACCTTGTGGTACAAGCGATTGAAGCCGGTGCGGTTAGTTATGTGCTGAAGACGGTATCTGCTGAAGAGTTGATCTACGCTTTGCAAGGAGCATACCGAGGTATGCCTGTAATGACAGGTGACGTTTCCCAGGCATTGACCCGTGGCATCAGACAGCGCACAGCAAGAGAGAACGAATCCGGACTGACGGAACGGGAAAAGGAAGTGCTTTTGCTGATTGCAGAGGGCAAGACCAATAAGGACATCGGGGAAGAACTACATATTAGTATCAAAACCGTCAAAACGCATGTGAGCAACCTGCTGATGAAATGTGAAATGGACGATCGGACACAGCTGGCAATCTACGCTCATCGTCAGGGCTGGGTGAAGAATAAGGGTTAGAATGCAGATTTGGCGGGAAAAATGTTCTATAACAGCGTGCTTTTATCTCCTTTTTAATTGTTTTTAAGGTACGGTTAAGGTTTAAAGTACAAAATAAGGACAGTTAAAGAATATCTCTTGCGAAGAAGAGATTGGGAGGTAGAGAGGCATGGACGAACGTAATTACAGAGCGAACCGTCAAGACGAGGAAAATGAAACGAAACAAGCGGAGAATCGCAATTCATCCGGGACGGACGATTCCTCCTATTATTATTCTTATGGACCTTTTCAGTCCGTGAATCAGGAAGATACAGCAAGTTATAATGGGGAACATAATCAACGTGAAGAAGGAAATGTAGAGATTACAAGACCTGACCCCGTGAAGCCCGTACCTACTTATTACAATAATTACAGCAACGAATCATCTGATCAAGCCAATACGTCCTCCAGAGGGGGCGGCGGCAATGGTTCAGGCGGCAACGGAGGGGATCAGGGGAACGGCGGCAAGAACAATGGCAACTGGAATTATAATAACCGTCGGCCACGTTCTTCCGTAAGATCGCTCCTGTTCTCTTTCATCGCCGGGATGCTGGTCATTACAGTGCTGATGTACACAGCGGACAGAACAAACATGTTTACACCACAGGAAGCGCTGACAAGTGCAGAAAATGAAAGCTCCAGTCAGTCATCTACTCCTACCAACTCAGGCAGCAGCAATAACGTGACAGCGTCATTACTGCCAACGGGCAAAGAGGATGTATCCTCAGTAGTAACGAGTACAAGTCCCGCTGTCGTCAAAATCGAAACACTTGCCAAGCAGTCTACACGCAGCAGCAGCCAGGGTGGTTCTACGATGAGCGATCCATTGTACCAATACTTCTTCGGTGGAAGCAATGGCGGAACAGATAGCTACCAAGGCCAAAATCAGCAGCAACAGCAACAAAGCAGCAATCAGTTGGTTCCGCTTGGCATTGGCTCCGGATTTATTTTTGACAAAGAAGGCTACATCCTGACGAACCAACACGTGGTTCAGGGTGCAGATGTGATTCAGGTAACGCTGGAGAACAACAGCAAGCCTTATGAAGCGAAATTGCTGGGAAGCAGCTTCGACCTTGACCTTGCCGTATTGAAAATCGAGAAAAACAGCGGCGATGATGCTTTCCCTGTCGCTCCACTGGGCGATTCCAACAGCACACAAGTGGGTGAATGGCTTGTAGCTATTGGTAACCCGGAAGGATTTGAACACACAGTTACTGCAGGTGTGTTGAGTGCGAAAGAACGTACGATCAGCATTCCGGACGAAGAAACAGGCAAAACTCGTGAGTACAGCCACTTGTTACAAACGGATGCTTCCATCAATCCTGGTAACTCCGGTGGACCGTTGCTTAACCTCAATGGTGAAGTCATTGGTATGAACGTTGCGGTTAGCGCGGATGCACAGGGCATTGGGTTTGCCATTCCTTCGAGTGTAATCTCGGATGCGGTTAAATATCTGAAAGAAAACAAAGAAGTTCCAAAAGAGCCCGTACCGTTCATTGGTGCATCTCTGATGGCCCTTACACCTGAAGTGGCTAAACAGATGGGAACGGATATCACTGAAGGTTCAGTTGTAGCCAGCACGATCTATCAATCCCCTGCTTACCAAGCAGACCTGCGTGCTTATGACATCATCACAGGGGCCAATGGCACAGCATACAGTACAAGTCAGGATTTGATTGATTTCATCAAGAAACAGAAAATCGGCAGTGAAGTGACTCTGAATGTTGTTCGGGATGGCAAAAAAATGGATCTGAAAATCAAAATCGGCAACAAAAACGATTATGATACCACACAAACGACTGAACAACAGCAGCAACAACCATAATGCCGAATTATGAGTTATAGAATAAGGTTTAGAAGAGCGGAAGGGTTTGAGGGCCCTTCCGTTTTTTTTGCACTATATATGCTTGTAATCCATCAAGTTGGACATGAAAAGCAACAAGGTGTTTGGAGAAGATGCAGATTGCACTTTTGGCTGTTACAATAAGATTAAAACGTTAAGGGATAAAGGAGAAAGACCATGCGCTCAACTATTCTGATTGTCGATGATGATGAAAAAATCGTGTCCATGCTTCGGCGGGGACTTGCTTTTGAAGGATATGATGTACAGACAGCTTCGAATGGGGCGGAGGGCCTCAATAAGCTAATGGATAAAGAGCCTGATATCGTGGTTCTTGATGTCATGATGCCACAAATAGACGGGTTTGAAGTATGCCGCAGACTCAGAGAAGCGGGGAGCAAGGTTCCCGTACTGATGCTCACTGCCAAAGATGAAGTACAGAGCCGGGTAATCGGGTTGGATACAGGTGCAGATGATTATCTCGTGAAGCCGTTTGCACTTGAAGAACTTTTGGCTCGTGTCCGTGCCTTATTGCGTCGTAAAGCGGATATAGCAGACACGCCTGATAATCGACTTATGTATGAGGATATTATTCTGGATAATGATTCTCGTGAGGTGTTGCGTGACGGTCAGCGTCTGGAACTGACTGCCAAGGAGTTCGAATTGCTGAATCTGTTCATGCAAAATCCGAAACGTGTGCTGTCCCGTGATCTGATTATGGATAAAATCTGGGGTTATGATTATAGTGGTGAGTCCAATGTGCTCGAAGTGTATATTGCCATGCTCAGACAAAAAACCGAAGAATACGGCGGCAAACGTTTGATCCAGACCATCCGGGGAGCCGGCTATATTTTGAGAGGTGACTCCTGACATGTCCATTCGGTTAAGATTAACCGCGTGGTATTCAGGCATCTTGGCAGCCGTGCTCATTTTTTGGGGAGTTGTGATCTACGCTTTTGTTTATTTTAATTCATATCAGGAAGTCGAGCAGCAGTTGAAGGACAAAATTGAATGGATTACAAATCAAATCGGTGTGAACCCGCTCTCCCAATCGCTTGATATTGACTCTTTTACAGAGAGTCAGCTTCGGGAAGCCCAAATCTATATTCAACTCGTGGATTATCAGAGCGGAACGTTCAAAATCTCTGAAAATATGAAGAAGTTTCAAATTAAATTTCCTGTTGTGAAAACCAATGAGATTCTGAAAGAGCGTGGGATATCCAAAATCTATGTGAATGGGACACCTTTTCTTGTCAATCAGCAGCCATTATCTCTGCAGGGGACCAATGAAATAAGGGGACTTCTTCAAGTTGGAACCAATGTTAGCTCTCAGGAAAGATTGCTGGAGGCTTTGCGCAATATTCTCGTGTTTGGCTGGCTTGTGGCGATGGCACTCGCCATTACATCGGGTCTGATTTTGGCACGCAAGTCGATGCGTCCACTTGTGAATGTGATTGATGCCGCCAATCAGATTCAATCCGGGGATGACCTGAGTGTGCGGATTCAATATAGCGGGCCGAAGGATGAGATTGGACGTCTGATCGAAACCGTGAATAACATGCTTGAGCGCACAGAGTTGTCCTTCCGAGGGTTGGAAGAGACGAATGTGGCCCAGCGCAGGTTTGTATCTGATGCCTCACATGAGCTGCGAACCCCGCTGACCACCATTCGTGGAAATGTCGATTTCCTCAAGAAGCTTTGGGATCAGGAGAGCACGGACAGACCGAATCTGGATGAAGAAACGGTGAAACAAATGTCGCTTGAAGCGATAGAGGATATGGCGGATGAAGGTAAACGGATGAGCAGGCTGATCAGTGACATGCTGTCATTGGCGAGAGCGGATACAGGACAGAAAATCGAACTGAATCCGATTCCGTTGCAGATTCTGGTGCAGGAAGTGGCTCGCAGATCACAATTCCTTGATCATGAGGCAGACTGGCGTCCAGGAGATCTAACGATTCTGAATGGCATATATGTGAACGGCAGCAAGGACTATTTGCAGCAGATGCTGTTTATTTTTATCGAGAATGCCTTCAAGTACACTCCGAATGGTTCGGTTACGCTTGATGCGATCCTTTATAAAGGGCAGGTAGGATTGCGCATCAGTGATACGGGGATCGGAATGGATCGGGATGAAGTTCCGTTTATCTTTGACCGGTTCTATCGAGCGGATGAGTCCCGCGGTGCCACACCAGGTATAGGTCTGGGATTGTCGATTGCCAAGTGGATCATTGAGGAACACCAAGGGTCTGTCGAGGTTGTAACCAGACGTGGAGAAGGAACGACCTTTATCATTTGGTTGCCGGTTGTCTTTGCTCCGCCTATCGAATAAGGTTATAATAGACAGGACTGCAATTACATCGGCTATCTTTGCCGAGAAAGAAAGCGGGTGGCAACCAAGTGGAAGTACTGCGAATTTCGCCGCGGGGATATTGTTACGGAGTTGTGGATGCGATGGTGCTCGCGCGCCAGGCGGCACGCAATCTGGACCTACCACGGCCTATTTATATATTGGGTATGATTGTGCATAACCAACATGTGACGGACTCTTTTGAAGATGAGGGCATTATTACACTGGACGGACCGAACCGGGTTGATATTTTGAGCCAGGTAGAGAGCGGAACAGTGATCTTTACGGCCCATGGTGTATCTCCGGAAGTGCGCAAGATGGCACGTGATAAAGGATTGACTACCGTGGATGCAACTTGTCCGGATGTAACCAAAACCCATGACCTTATTCGAGAGAAGACGGCTGAAGGATATGACATTATCTATATTGGGAAAAAGAATCATCCAGAGCCTGAAGGTGCGGTTGGTGTTGCACCCGATCATGTTCATCTGATTGAGAAGGAAGAGGAAATTGATGGACTGAACGTACCTCCGGGCAAAATCCTTATTACTAATCAGACAACGATGAGTCAATGGGACATTAAACACATTATGAGCCGCCTTCTGGAGAAGTATCCAGGTGCAGAGATTCATAATGAGATATGCTTGGCTACCCAGGTTCGTCAGGAAGCAGTTGCGGAACAGGCTGGGCAGGCTGATCTGGTCATCGTTGTCGGTGATCCTCGCAGTAATAACTCCAACCGACTTGCACAAGTATCGGAGGAAATTGCGGGTGTAACGGCATATCGGGTATCAGATGTGGCTGAGATTCAGCAGGAATGGCTGAAAGGTGTGAATAAGGTGGCGGTGACTTCAGGTGCTTCTACGCCAACACCGATCACGAAGGAAGTCATCCTGTATCTGGAGCAGTATGAACATGACAAGCCGGAAACATGGGAAATCAAGCGTACGGTGAATATGAGCAAGCTGTTACCACCTGTAAGGGAAAAGACTCGTACGACGTAAACGAACATCATTATCAGAATCTTGCAGTACAGAGCCGAAATCCGGTGACTGACTGCAGGATTCTTTTTTTTGAAGGGGTTAAGAGTTGGCTTGACTGAAAAGGGGGGAATATGTTATATTTACTTTAGTGGATAAAAGCTTAAAAGCGAACAAGCGTTTAAGTGTAGAAGAGTTTTGAGGATTAAATCAGACGCCCATAAGGCGCTCTTATACAAGGAAGGATGGGATTTATAATGATCGTTATTGCAGGTAAAGCTACTCCGGAGGAACATATTCAGGATATCGTCGCTACAATTGAAAAGGAAGGTCTTCAGGTTCATATCTCGCGTGGAGAGGACCGCACCATCATTGGTTTAATTGGCAAGGTAGAGCCGAAAATGGCTGAGCATCTCCGTCAAATGAAAGGTGTAGAGAATGTCGTCAAGATTTCGAAGTCCTACAAATTGGCAAGCCGTGACTTCCATCCTCAAGATACCGTGATCTCCATCAAAGGAGTAGATATTGGCGGCAAAGAACTCGTCGTTATGGGCGGACCTTGTGCGGTTGAATCAGCTGCACAGATTGATGAGATTGCCGGACTGGTTAAGGCTGCTGGTGGACAGGTGCTGCGCGGTGGTGCATTTAAGCCACGTACAGGTCCATACAGCTTCCAGGGAACAGGTGTTGAAGGTCTGATCATGATGGCAGAAGCCGGCAAGAAACATGACCTGTTGACCATTACAGAAGTCATGACACCTGAATATGTGGATATCTGTGCCGAGTACGCAGACATTCTGCAAGTCGGTACACGTAACATGCAGAACTTCGATTTGCTGCGCAAATTGGGTGAGTGTGGCAAACCAGTATTGCTGAAACGTGGATTCAGTGCAACTTATGATGAGCTGTTGAATGCGGCGGAATACATTCTTGCGGGTGGCAACCCGAACGTAATGCTGTGTGAGCGTGGTATTCGTACATTCGAATCCTACACACGCAATACGCTCGACCTGTCAGCTATCCCTGTCCTGCAGTCTCTCAGTCATCTGCCAGTCATTTCGGACCCTAGTCATGGTACAGGTCGCCGTGAATTGGTTGAACCGATGACGAAGGCTTCTGTTGCTGCTGGTGCTAACGGCCTAATTATCGAAATGCATACGGACCCGGATAATTCCATGACGGGTGACGGCGTGCAGTCATTGTTCCCTGACCAATTTGCCAACCTGCTTCAGGATCTGGAGAAATTGGCACCAATCGTCGGTAAAACATTCAACACAGCCAAACAACCGGCGGAGTTCTTTCCAGCACGAGTTGGCGTATAACTGATCTTCATAGTATAGGTAATATAGTTCACCCGGGCATCTGCCCTGGCTCCGTTCAATGAGAATGGGGCTAGGACAAAATGTCCGGTTTTTGTGTTATTTGGAGCTTTGAACGCATTTATTAATCATAGGTGATAAGAAACATTTATGATGTAATGTTATTTCCATAATTTAGGGTAAATATACCCCCGCTTTACCGCATTAAACCAGTTAAATATATATTATTTACGTTGTTAAATGAAATCAATAGGTTTATAAAATGTGAGCATAGCTTACATAGTCGCAAAAAATACCTTACATAAGTATTGACGATGTCACATTTGAGATTTTATAATGACGACAGAAAAAAATTCGAATATGGACATTTTCTTAGCGGGGTTGTTTAATGTTCGGAATATTTGGGAGGACGAATACATGTCGGTTGAAAACGTATTGAAATCAATTCAAGAGAACAACATCGAGTGGGTAGATTTTCGTTTTGTAGATTTATCCGGTCGTGCGCACCACATCTCGTTACCAGCTTCGGCAGTTGACGCAGACACTTTTGTAAATGGAGTAGCCTTTGATGGTTCTTCTATTCAAGGTTTCCGCGGAATTGAAGAGTCCGATATGGTTATGATTCCAGATCCTGAAGCGACTTTTGTCGATCCGTTCACAGCGCACCCTACTTTGAATGTTATGTGTGATATCTTCACTCCGGATGGCGAGCGTTATGAGCGTGATCCACGCGGTATCGCAGTCAAAGCGGAAGAGTTCCTGAAAGAAAGCGGAGTAGGTACAGCAGCATTCTTCGCACCTGAATCCGAATTCTTCATCTTCGACGATGTACGTTATGAGAGCGGCACGAACAGCTCTTCCTATTTCGTAGATTCCGAAGAAGCTTCTTGGAACACCAACCGTAAGGAAGATGGCGGTAACCTGGGCTTCAAAGTTCGCACGAAAGGCGGATATGTTCCTGTAGCTCCAGTGGATACACAACAAGATATTCGTAGTGAAATGTGTCGCATTTTGGAAGAGGCGGGTCTCTCGATCGAGCGTCACCACCACGAAGTGGCGACAGCAGGTCAAGCCGAAATCAACTTCCGTTTTGATACGTTGAAGAAAACAGCAGATAACCTGCTTGTATACAAATACATCGTGCATAACACTGCACGTCAATATGGTAAAGTAGCAACATTCATGCCAAAACCACTGTTTGGTGACAATGGTAGCGGAATGCACGTTCACCAATCCATCTTCGATGGCGATTCCCCATTGTTCTATGACAAAGCGGGGTATGCAAACCTGAGCGAAATGGCTCTGCACTACATCGGAGGAATTTTGTATCACGCACCAGCTCTGATTGCTTTGACTAACCCTAGTACGAACTCATTCAAACGTCTCGTACCTGGTTATGAAGCACCAGTTAACCTGGTTTACTCCAAAGGTAACCGTTCGGCAGCAGTACGTATTCCGGTTGCGGCTGTGACACCAAAAGGTTGTCGTATCGAGTTCCGTACACCGGACTCCACAGCTAACCCTTACCTGGCATTCGCTGCAATGCTGATGGCGGGTCTGGATGGTATCAAACGCAAAATCAACCCAACTGAGCTTGGATATGGTCCGCTCGACAAAAACATCTATGATTTGTCTGACGCAGACAAAGAAAATATCCGCAGCGTGCCAGCTTCCCTGGAAGAAGCGCTTGACGCTCTGGCAGCGGACAACGAATTCTTGACTGAAGGCGGCGTCTTCACAAAAGAATTCATCGAAAACTATATCAACCTCAAACGTGACGAAGCGAAAGCAGTAGCAATCCGCATTCATCCGCATGAGTACAGCCTCTACTTCGACTGCTAATCCAGTCGGAACAGAAACTGTTCCCAATGTAAAGCCTCCGGGACTCGCTCTCGGAGGCTTTTCCTTGAATTGAACGATGTAGTGCATTAACTTTGCAGGGTGATAAAGGAATTTGATAACCCTGATTCGCTGCTTCGGTGCTTATTGCCCTTGAAGCAGATAAGGAATACTGATATCATAGCGATAATATTCACTTCATATGTCAGCTACGGATGGAAAGGGCGGGGGATTTTGTGACAAAGAGAGCGTATAATTTTAATGCAGGACCTGCGGCGTTGCCACTTGAGGTTTTGGAGCGTGCTCAGGCAGAATTTGTTGATTTTCGGAACACGGGTATGTCGATTATGGAGATGTCTCACCGTGGAGCGGTGTATGAATCTGTACATAATGAAGCTCAGGAGCGTTTGTTGTCTCTGCTAGGCAATCCTAAAGGATACAAAGTCCTCTTCCTGCAGGGCGGAGCCAGCACTCAGTTCGCCATGCTGCCGATGAACCTGCTCGGGGAAGGGCAGACAGCCAGTTACGTCATGACAGGCAGCTGGGCCAAGAAGGCACTGTCTGAGGCGAAACTGATTGGGGAGACGCAGGTCGCTGCATCTTCCGAAGCGGATAAATATATGAAATTGCCGGACGTGTCGAATCTTAACTTCCCGGATCGCACAGCTTATGTTCATTTGACGTCTAACGAAACAATTGAGGGAACACAATTCAAGTCATTCCCGAATACCGGTTCAGTTCCACTTATTGCCGACATGTCGAGTGACATCTTCTGCAAACCGTTTGATCTGAATCAATTCGGCATGATCTATGCAGGTGCACAGAAGAACCTGGGCCCATCAGGGATTACGGTTGTTATTGCTCGCGAAGAGCTGGTAAGTGAATCTCCTAAAACGATTCCGACCATGCTTCGTTATAGTACACATGTGGATAACAATTCTCTCTATAATACACCACCGTCCTTCTCTGTATACATGGTGAATGAGGTTCTGAAGTGGATCGAGGAACAAGGCGGATTGGCTGGAATTGAACAGAAGAATGTGAAGAAAGCAGATTTGCTCTATAATGCGATCGATTCTTCCGGAGACTTTTACCGTGGTTGTGTAGATCCGGCAGATCGTTCCCTGATGAATGTGACCTTCCGCCTGGCTAACGAGGAGCTGGAGAAACAGTTTATCAAGGCTTCAGAGCAAGAAGGGTTTGTTGGTCTGAAAGGGCATCGGAGTGTTGGCGGCCTGCGTGCGTCTATTTACAATGCTGCTCCATATGAAAGTGTTAAAGCACTTACGGACTTCATGAGCCACTTCCAGAAGACAAATGGATAAACAACCTGGCAGCGAGTTGTGAATTCAAGCATTCACACTTGTGCTTTACCAGAGCCTTCCACGTTGACGTGTGGAGGGCTTTTCTTTAAGATTAGAGAATTGTCGTTAACATGAATTGAAAAGGAGATTGAACACATATGGCTTTACATATCGTTCTGGTTGAACCGGAGATTCCTGCAAATACGGGCAATATTTCTCGTACATGTGCGGCTACCGGTACGCATTTGCATCTCGTGCGTCCACTCGGATTCCGTACGGATGACGCTACGCTGAAACGCGCGGGTCTGGATTACTGGCATGCCGTTCATATTGAATATCATGATTCGTTTGCCGAGGTTCAGGAACAGTATCCGGAAGGGCGTTTTTTCTACGCAACGACGAAGGCGAAAAACCGTTATAGTGATTTTAAGTTTCAGGATGGAGATTTTCTGGTATTCGGTAAGGAGACAAAAGGTCTTCCTCCAGAATTAATTGCGGCCAATCCCGATACTTGTATGAAAATGCCAATGTCAGGTGATGTCAGATCATTGAACTTGTCAAACTCAGCAGCAATCATTGTGTATGAGGCATTGCGTCAACTTAATTTCCCGGGTCTGGATTAATCCAATTCGCGTATAAGTGACGGTTAGAATTCGCTAAAAAAACATTTTTCAAAAAAAAGGACAAAAAATGTTTATTTCCAGCAGGATTCGACAAAATGTTGGCGAATTAATAAACATAGTACAAATGTACCTAGAAATTTAGAGTAAGATAGGAGAGGTGTGCCGTAGCTATGAAGCCAGCTGGAGTCGTTCGCAAAGTTGACCAATTGGGTAGGATCGTATTGCCTAAATCTTTGCGTAAAAGGTATCAAATGAATGAGGGAGATCCTGTAGAGATCTTAGTACAAGGGGACCATATCATTCTGGAGAGATACCGTCCAAAATGTATTTTTTGTGGATCGATGGAAGAAGTCAATGAGTTCAAAGAGCGTTACATATGCGCACAATGTTTAGATGAAATGACCCAGCTTCCACAGCACGGGTAAAATAAAAAGTATCATGGCCTCTGAAGGTCATGATACTTTTTTTGTGTGGAAAAACCATGTCCACTTCTAGTTTACCGGGATTAAACGAATGGGATCAGCTATTAGTGTCATACTCCATCACCCAATATTTCGCCCCGGGTGCACCCTCTTCAATCACTTTTTTCCAACCCTGTCGTTCGTAAAAGCCAATGGCTTTATGATTATCAGACACACATTTCAATCGAACTGGCTGCTGCATGAGTGAAATTGACGCATCAAGTAAGCGTGAGCCTGTACCCCCGCCGATAAAACCGGGATGGATAAACAGTAGATGGATAAAGTTGTCGGGAAGGTACAGTGAAGCGAAGCCGAGAAGCTGTCCATCTTCATTTTCAGCTACGATGATATGCTCATCCACGGTATCTGCGTCAAAATCCTGTAGGGACAGTTCCTCCGGCTTGACCCAGTGGAATCGGGCACGTCGTGACTCGAGATAAATGTTTCTTAACTCCGCATAATCTGCTTGAGTGGCTGCTCGTATATTCAAATGTTCTCCTCCAGAATAGGTAGTATATCCGACCATACATGGTCAAGAATGGCTTGCATATTTTGTTCATCACTATTGATGGCAACGACGGACTCCAGCTCCGGCAGGACAACGCATAGTTGACCATTGGCGCCATCAGCACGGTAAGCGTTATGGGAACATCTCCAGAATTGATATCCATAACCTTGTCCCCAGTCGCCGTCTCCTGGTGTAGGGATCTGTTGTGTTGTCGCCAATCGAATCCATTCCGCAGGAATGAGCTGCTTGCCGTTCCAGCTGCCCTCCTGAAGCAATAGTTGACCGAATCTGCCTAATTCCTCGTTGGTCAGCTGCAGGCCCGCACAGCCCAATGTAATGCCCAAGGGAGAAGTTTCCCACTCTACATTCGAAATGCCCAGTGGCTCGAATAGCCGCGGAATCAGATAGTCATTCACGGTTTGACCAGAGGCAGCCTGAAACATGGCGGAGATCATAAACGTATCTGCACTGCTGTATGTAAACGTTTCACCAGGCACTCTGTCCAATGGAAGAGACATATAATATTTGGCCCAATCTTTCTCAGGGAGAGTGGCTCGCTCTTCTGCCCATAACACGGGTACGTCATGCCCCGAGGACATCCGCAGCAAATCATACAGGGTGAGGTCAGCAGGAGGGAAAGCCGTTAAATGGGAAGAAGGTGTTGGTGATGTGAAATAATCACCGAGTCTGGATTCAAGTGTAAGTGTACCTTGATCCAAAGCCAATCCAACCGCCATGCAGGTAAACGATTTGCTGACAGAATGCTGCAAGCGGCGCACATCGCTGGTGCGATCCCAAGCTCCGATTGTAACCCCTTTCTGCAATACCCGAACAGAATGAACGTTTAACTGCTGCTCATCTATATGTTGAACAAAAGAATTAATAATACTCGACATCTTAACATCCTTTCTCAAAAAGAAGATAAATAAAAGAAATTTGTTTTTGGTGAAACGTTTCCGCAATCCGGATCAAAAATTAGAACTTATGTTATTACAAACTTGGTTTAATGTCAATGAAGATGTGCAAACGGTTACTTGCAGGATATTGTTTTATATTAAAAGTGCCTTTTGACGCAAATTTAATCACGAAAAATTAGTTTTTCGAGAAAAAAAGCGCGAAATTTGTAAAAAGGTTATTGACAGGGTTTATACTTCGGGATTATGATTTATTCGAAACGATTCGAAGAAATCGCTTCCACGTAAAAAGTGTTGTAATCAAGTCCAAGTAAATCAACGTTGGCTATGTTTTGAAACGATTCGAGAAAATCGTTTCGATAACCAAGCGAAATACGGGGGAATCACTGGAAGTTGCAACAAAAAGGCAGAGAAACAGAAGTTTACAGACAGCAGCCGACGATGAGAGGGGTTACATATGGCGCATATAACGATCGAAACCGGATCGCCTACGTTATGCATGAATACAAGCATACATGTAGTGTCCAGTGACTCCGGAGACACTTCAGGCGGTACGCTATATTTGCTGCATGGTGCAGGTGATAATGCAAGTACATGGCAACGTTTGACTACAATTGAAATGTACGCGCAACAATATGGCTGTACTATCATTATGCCGGAAGCGAACCGAAGCTATTACACCGATATGGAATACGGCCTGAATTACTTCCATTACATCACTCAGGAGCTGCCTGAATTCTGTAGGCGTCAGCTCAATCTGAATACAGACCCGGCCCAGACTTACGTCGCCGGTCTATCCATGGGCGGGTACGGTGCATTGAAATGTGCATTGACATATCCCGAGAGGTACTGCAAGGTGGTGTCCTTATCAGGTGTAACTGATATTCAGACCCGGCTTCATGATCCTGAGATGCCATCAGGTATGATCAAGGAAATGAAAGCGGTTTTTGGAGAACGGTTACAGGTAAAACCCGATCAGGACCTGTACGCACTGTCTGCAAAGCTGTTGAAGCAGGGTGGAAATTTACCGGATATTCTGAGCTGTTGTGGTGACATCGATCCGTTTGTGGAGATGAATCGCAAATTCGCGGAATACATGCAGGAAACGGACTTTGAGTTTCAGTATGTGGAGACACCGGGTACCCATGAATGGAGATTCTGGGAGCAACACCTGCGAACCATGTTTGATTTTCTGTATAACGACAAGACCAAAGTAGAGTGAGGAGATGCAATTTGAAACCTGCAGCCGAAGGACCTAGCAAAAAGCTGAAGGGAAACTTGAAAGGCAATTCGCTCTGGAGTGAAATCTGGAAGCACAGAATGACGTACACCCTGCTTATTCCAGGGCTCGTCTGGCTGATCTTGTTTGCCTACATGCCGATGGGTGGCCTGTCTCTTGCGTTTAAAGACTACAAGGCGAACTTGGGGATTTGGGGAAGCCCATGGAGCGGATTTGAGAATTTCAAATACGTTTTCCGGGATCCAACCTTTATTGACGCCGTATGGCGGACGCTGTACATCAACATTCTAAAACTGATTATTCAGTTCCCGTTCCCAATCATTCTGGCCCTGTTGCTGAATGAGTTGCGGATGCGCAGAGGGAAAAAGTGGTTCCAGACGGTTCTTACGTTCCCGCACTTCCTTTCATGGATCATCGTATCCGGGGTAGTCATCAACGTCCTGGCTTATGACGGACTGGTAAACAGCGCACTTGGTTTGCTTGGATTGCCAACTATTAACTTCCTGGGTTCCGAGTCTAACTTTGTACCGATGCTGCTGTTGACGGATATTTGGAAATCCAGTGGATGGGGTGCGATTATCTTCCTGGCTGCCATTTCCGGTATCGATCAGGATCAGTATGAATCGGCGCAGATTGACGGCGCTTCCCGTATGCAGCAGATGTTCAAGATTACATTGCCAAACATTCTTCCAACAATCACCGTCATGTTCATTCTGTCGGTTGGTGGATTGATGTCTTCCGGTTTCGACCAGATCTTCAACTTGGCAAATGCCGCAACGAAAAATGTATCGGAAGTATTGGATGTATATATCTATCGGATTACGTTCCAGTCTTCAACGGACTTCTCATTCTCGACAGCGGTCAGCTTGTTCCGTTCCCTCGTGAATATGGTCTTGCTGCTTCTCGCAGACAGATTTGCCAAGTGGCTTGGCGGAGACGGTTTGTTCCGATAAGAGAGGAGGAGAAATGAAATGAGCAAGAAAGCTAACAAAAAACCGAGAATTGGTACAGAAAAAATGACTTTTCTCGATTACATTATTTTCGCCATATTACTTGTGCTTGCCCTGATGATTTTGATTCCGTTCTGGAATGTCATCATGATCTCGTTCGCAACACAAAAAGAATATGCTGACAATCCATTTTTGATGTTCCCTAAAGAATGGACATTCGATTCCTATAAGGCGTTGTTCGCTGACGGAACGATTCTGTCGGGGTACAAAAATACAATTATTTTGCTAGTCATCGGCTTGCCACTCAGCTTGTTCCTGACAACTAGCATGGCATATGGCCTTAGTCGCAATAAATTTCCGTTCAAGAAATTTCTCTTTTTCCTAGTACTGTTCACCATGATCTTTAATGGTGGTATCGTACCGCTGTACCTGATCATGAAATCACTTCACCTTACAGGTACGCTGTGGTCCGTTATCCTGGCGGGAAGTTTCAGTGCATTTAATATGATTCTGATGATGAACTACTTCTACACACTGCCTGAATCGCTGATGGAATCGGCGAGACTGGATGGTGCAGGAGAGTGGAGAATTCTGTTCTCTGTTGTTCTTCCGCTGGCTACACCAATTATGGCTACAATCACGATGTTCTACGGCGTGGCTTACTGGAACAGTTGGTACGATGCGATGATATTCCTTCGAAAAGCGGATCAGTTACCGCTCCAGAATGTACTCAGAAACATTATAGTCACATCCCAGACGAACGCATCCAATGCGTCCAGTGTGGATGCTGCCCAAGCGAGCAATTTCTCCATGGGTATGAAGATGGCGGCAGTATTTGTCACCATGGTACCAATTATGTGTTTCTTCCCAATGCTGCAAAAACACTTTGCCAAAGGGGTATTAACAGGGGCTATCAAGACCTGATTATACGTATAGGATTTTGCATTAAAATTCTACTAAAAAACATGGGGGTAAAACATGAAAACGAACAAAAAGTTGTCAGTAAGAGCTCTCTTTGCCATCACGCTTAGTGTAGTTATGCTGATGGTGACCGCTTGTTCCAGTCAAGGAGCTTCAGGTGGTAACGAGAAAGATGCAGAGGGAAATTACAAAGACAACCTGACCATCTCTGTAGCTAACCTGACTGAAATTAAAAACGGGAACTTGGATAATGACTTCCACAAGTTCTGGACAGACAAATTCAATGTAACATGGGATTACAACTATATCGATTGGGATTCATGGGGCGAGAAGCTTCGTCTGTGGATCAACTCTGGCGATTTGCCTGATGTAGCAGTATGGAACTATGTGCATGGCGATGCCATGAACAGTATTGATCAAGGTCTGTTCTACAAATTCCCGGATGACTGGAAAGAACGCTGGCCTAACGTGGCAGCAGCCTACAAGTTGACCGGTCTTGGAGACAAGCTGGAAGAACTGACAGGTGGAACATACGTCCTGCCAAGACCAATCTATTTCGAGAACAAACCTGCTGACCCATTGACGAACCAAATTGGTGTCATTGCGCTTCGTAAAGACTGGGCTGAAGCCGTTGGTTTCGAACTGAAAGATGCATATACAACAACTGAATTGAATGAATACGCTGAGCTTGTAAAAGAAAAAGATCCAGGCAAAGTGGGCAACAAACTTGTGCCTCTGTCCTACAATGCGGCAGATGCTATGACGAATATCATTATGCCGAACAGTGTGCACGCCATGACTGACTCTCCGTTCTATAAAGGAGAAGATGGCCAGTTCCACTGGGGACCAGCAGATCCTGAAACTTTGACAGGACTTAAATTGATGCAAAAAGCCTACAAAGATGGCTTGCTCAATCCTGAGTTCTACACATGGAAAAACAATGAAGGTCAAAACAACTTTAAAGTAACAGGTACAGCTGCAGTAACAAGTCTGGGCGGACTGGCTTCGTACAGACAAGGTCTGGATTCCGATATGAGAAAGAATCTGGGTGTAGATAGTGATGATCTGGTACACACAGCAATCGTATTGGGCGATGACGGGAAATACCGCAACATGGAGCAAGCCAACTTCTGGTCTGCATTGATCTTCAATCCGAACATCAGTGACGAGAAATTCGAACGGATCATGGATCTGATCGACTACTCAACTACCAAAGAAGGACAACTGCTGATCAACATGGGCTTCGAAGGAAAAGATTGGAAGTATGACGAAAACAACGAACTCGTTAGCTTGCTGCCAGAAGGAACTGTTCTGGAAGATAAATACCCAGCACGTTTCGAAGGTCTGTATCTTCTGGGTGACGACTTCAGTGTTGTAAACCCTGCAATTAAAAAGGATTATCGTGATAGAGCTGTGAAGCTGTTCGAGGAAAAAGCAAAACTCGGTACAGAAGGTCAATCACTCGCAACATACGACTGGGATGTCAACCTGTACGATTCCAAAGCTAAAAGTCAGGCTTCATTCGACTACCAGAATGAATATGCCAACTTGATCCTCAAAAGTGGAGATCTGGAAGCGAACTGGAAAGAATGGGTAAACAGCAAAATGTCCCTGGTTCAACCTTATCTGGATGAACTGAACAAAGAATTCAAGTAATCATTCAGTAATTAGCAAGATGGGATATGACAGGTGTGTCCTGTCGGTCCCATCCAATCGAACCCGGTGCGCGGTCTCTCCCCGAACGCAGCCGGGTTCTTTATTTCAACAACATGCAGTGGAGGATAATGTCTATGAATAACGAGCAGTTGCTAGACCTTGTAAACCAAATGACCTTGGAAGAAAAAACGGCCCAGCTGCTTCAGCTGACCGCTAACTTTTATGAAGGAACCAATGTTGAAGGTCAGATCACAGGTCCAATGGAAGAGATGGGAATCACGGAGCAGTCCGTAGAGGCCAGTGGCTCCATTTTGGGATTGTCCGGTGCACAGGCCATTATTGATGTACAGCAAGCTTACCTGAAAAAAAGCCGTCTCGGCATTCCGCTCTTGTTCATGGCGGACGTCGTGCATGGTTTTAAAACCATTTTCCCCATCCCGCTAGCCATTGGCTGTTCATGGGACACTGAACTGGCTGAGAAAAGTGCTGAGATTTCAGCTCGTGAGTCCGCCGTCTCTGGCCTCCATGTCACGTTTGCACCGATGGTCGATCTCGTTCGTGATCCGCGCTGGGGTCGGGTAATGGAGACGACAGGTGAAGACCCTTATTTGAACAGTCTGTTCTCTGCGGCATTTGTACGTGGATATCAGGGCGACAGTTTGAAGGATGAGCCGGATCGTCTGGCGGCTTGTGTAAAACACTTTGCAGCCTATGGGGCAGCAGAAGGTGGTCGTGATTACAACACGGTCGATATGTCTGAACGCAACTTGCGTGAGTACTACTTACCGGCTTACAAGGCAGCACTGGATGCAGGCGTCGAAATGGTAATGGCTTCATTCAATACTGTAGAGGGTATTCCAGCGAGCGGAAATGAGAAGCTCATGCGTGACATTTTGCGTGATGAGTGGGGCTTTGATGGTGTATTAATCTCGGATTGGGCTTCCATTCGCGAGATGATTGCTCATGGCGCAGCTGAAGATGACCGTGAAGCTGCATACCGCGCTATTCGTGCAGGGGTGGATATCGAGATGATGACACCTTGTTATGTCCATCATCTGCCAGAGTTGATTAAGAACGGAGAAGTGGAAGAAAAGCTCATTGATGAAGCGGTGCTGCGTATTCTGCAACTGAAAGAAAAGCTGGGATTGTTCGACAATCCACTGCGAGCAGCTGATCCGGAGCGTGAGCGGGAGATTGTCTTCTCCAAAGAACATCGTCAGGTATCGTACGAGCTTGCAACCAAATCGGCAGTATTGCTCAAAAATGATAATAACGTTCTTCCGCTGAAGCCAGAAGCCAATGTAGCGTTAATTGGACCTTTTGCCCAAAGTGAAGACATTCTCGGATGGTGGTCCTGTGAAGGTGTCAAAGAGGATGCCGTTAAACTCGGAACGGCTTTGCAGGAACGTCTTGCTGTCGGGAAAGTTCATATGGCTCAAGGCAGCAACGTTCACACGATCACCGCTGAACAGATTGCTGAAGCGCTTGAAGTAGCAAGCAAAGCTGATCTGATCGTGCTTGCACTTGGTGAAGATTCCGAAATGAGTGGTGAAGGTGGGTCACGTACGGATATTCGTTTGCCGGCAGCTCAACTGGAATTGGTTAAACAGCTCAAAGCAGCGGGGAAACCAATCGCCAGCGTGATCTTTAACGGACGCCCTCTGGACTTGCATGGTGTATTTAAAGAATCCGATGCGGTGCTTGAAGCGTGGTTCCCAGGCAGTGAGGGTGGAGCGGCCATCGCCGATGTATTGACAGGTGTGGTGAATCCATCTGCGCGTCTAACAATGTCCTTCCCGCAATCTGTAGGACAGATACCGGTATATTACAATCATTTTAATACAGGACGTCCACTCAATCCGCAAAAGACGGAAGAGCGTTATGTCTCCAAATATATTGATAGTCCGAATGATCCCCTGCTTCCATTTGGCTACGGCTTGTCATACACCTCGTTTGAGTATGGTGACCTGGAAGTATCAAGCAATGAAATGACTGCTGATCAACCTCTGACGATCCAAGTGCGTGTAACGAATGCTGGCGAGCGTGCTGGCGTGGAGACGGTTCAGCTGTACGTACGTGACGTAACCGGTGAAGTTGTGCGTCCAATGCGTGAGCTGAAAGGCTATGTCAAGTTGTCACTCGCACCGGGTGAAAGTGGTACGGCTACATTTACATTAAACGAAGAACAGCTTCGTTATCATCATTCCGATTTGAGTCATCGCAGTGATAAAGGAACATTCCACATTTTTGTAGGGCCGAATAGCCGGGATACATTGGAGAGTACGTTCAAACTGGTGTAATTGGATATTGGGGATAGGAGGATATGAATAGATATATGAAGACCATGAATAAATCTCAAATCAACGTACAATCCGGCGAGCTGTGCTTTACGTTCTGGGAAAGCGGTGATTTGTTCAAGGCCGTAAGTGGAACAACGATGATTAATCAGTGGATGGCTAGTCCGGTGGACGGCTCCATGAACAATCTATACTTGCGGTTTCACAGTGATTCCGGTATTCGTTTTGTGCCAATGCTTGGCATTCAATCCGACAGCCAGGTGAGCACCGACGGCAGTCGTATGGAATGGACAGGTACCGCCGAGGGCGTAGGCTATCAGGTTATATTTGCTCCAACAGCACAAGGTGTATGGTTCTGGGATGTAACCGTAAACGGGAATGGAGAAGAAATTGATGTAGTCTATGGCCAGGACGTCGGCAATGCGGATCCAGGTGCGGTACGCAGCAATGAGGCTTACTTGTCGCAGTATATTGACCATGCCGTATTTGAGGATGGGAAGCTGGGATATATCGTAACCTCACGGCAAAATCAGCCACAGGGCGGGGCTTTTCCTTATCTTCAACAGGGTTCATTAACCCGTGCAGCAGGTTACTCTACAGATGGATTTCAATTCTTTGGCTTGAGCTACAAGGAAACGAATGTCCCTGAAAGTCTGGGCAAGCCAACACTTGCGAATGAAGTGTACCAGTATGAATTTGCATACACAGCCCTGCAGTCCGAAAAAGTGGTGTTGAGTGGCGAAGCTCGTTTTGTGTTCTATGGACTTTTTCAGGCCAACCACGCTGAAGCAGTGAAGGAACTCGAATACCAGGATGTTGTCCAACAGGCTTGGGACGAGTATGAAGCGAAGCGTCAAGAGTCTGCAAGCACAGTACAGGCAGTATCCAACGTATTTCCAAAAGTAGCTCATCATCCGGCAGTGGGTGAACCCTTGCCTACTTTATCGATGACCGAAGAAGAAGTGAATTCCCGCTTCCCGGCTTCGAAGAGACATCAGGAAGAGCGCGCGGATGGCGAATTGCTGGCGTTCTTTACCGATACGTATGAGCATATTGTGCTCAAGGAAAAGGAAATGCGTGTGGAACGTCCACATGGACATATCCTGATGAGTGGCAACAATGTGAAGTTGGGTCAGAACGTAATTACTACGTCTTCCTATATGTATGGTATTTTCAATTCCCATGTGGTTGTGGGGAATACGAATTTCAATAAAATGATGAGCAATGCACGTAGTGCACTCAACATTCCCAAATCATCCGGTCAGCGGATCTACGTTGAGATGGAGGGAATCTTCCACCTGCTCACGATGCCTTCCTTGTTTGAGATGGGCTTCAACTATGTTCGCTGGTATTACAAAACAGCTGAGGATACGCTGATCATCACGAATTATACAACGCTGGATACGCCTGAAGTACATCTTCATGTGAAGTCGGAAAAAGGAATAGCCTATCGATACCTGATTACCAATCAGATTACGATGAATGTGAATGAATATGAACTGCCTGTTCATGTTACCGAGCAGAATGGTGAACTGAGCTTCAAGGCAGATCACAGCTCCCTCAGTGCCGAAGTGTATCCGAATCTGGAGTACCGTATGCGGGTCAGCGGAGCAGGAGTGAAGGTTGGCGATGAGACTGAACTGGCTAGTGGAGTCAACGCAGGCGACGCATCGCTAACCACTTTACGGCTGGACAGCAGTGCTGAATGGACATTGACCATTCAAGGTCTGTTGGAAGGTGGACAGACTGCATCATCGACACGCAGCTTCGAAGAGGAAGTGACTGCTTATCGTACCTTCTATGCACAGGTGATGAATGGGTTCCATTTATCGCAGCCTCAGAAGCAAGGAGCAGACGAGCTGTTCAAAGTGAATGCTCTTGCATGGTGGTACACCCATAATATGCTGGTGCATTACTCCGTTCCTCACGGATTGGAGCAATATGGCGGTGCAGCTTGGGGAACGCGTGATGTCTGCCAGGGTCCGGTCGAATACTTTATGGCTACTCAAAAGTATGAGCAGGTTCGCGACATTCTGAAGACCGTTTACTCGCATCAGTATGAGGATGACGGCAACTGGCCGCAATGGTTTATGTTCGATCGTTATTTCAAGGTTCAACAGGAAGAAAGCCATGGTGACATTATTGTGTGGCCTCTTAAAGTGCTAAGTGATTATCTGATTGCTACCAAGGATTATTCGATTCTGAGTGAAGAAGTGCCTTATACCGTCAAACATGGTTTTGACTTTACTGGTCAGACAGCCAGCGTGCTGGAGCATGCCCAGAAAGAACTGGAGTATATTCGCAGTCATTTCCTGCATGATACATTCCTCTCTTCATATGGTGACGGGGACTGGGACGATACATTACAGCCTGCCAATGCTCAATTGAAGCAATATATGGTCAGCAGCTGGACTGTGGCGCTCACCTATCAAACGTTGAAGCAGCTATCCAGAGCGATTGCGCCTGTGAAACCGGAGCTTTCTTCCGAGTTAAGCGATATGGCAGCGGGTGTGAAAAGGGACTTCAGCAAGTACATGCTGGATACCGATGTGATTCCAGGCTTTGTATATATGGAAGATCCGGCACAAGCGAAGCGCATGCTGCATCCAGATGACAGCGAGACAGGTATTCAGTACCGTTTGCTGCCAATGACACGCAGCATGATTGCCGAGTTGCTGGAGCCTGAACAAGCTCAATCCCATTATGAACTGATCAAGGAAAAGCTGTACTGCCCGGATGGTGTCCGATTGATGAATCGTCCAGCACAGTATGATGGCGGCGTCAGCACGCATTTCAAACGTGCGGAGCAGGCATCCAACTTTGGACGTGAAGTGGGCTTGCAATATGTTCATGCTCACATCCGCTATATTGAAGCCATGGCGAAGCTGGGCAACCCGGATGAGGTCTGGAATGGCCTCGGCATTATCAATCCAGTGGGTATTCAGGAAGCTGTTCCGAACGCAGATTTGCGTCAAAGTAATGCCTATTTCAGCAGCTCTGACGGAAAATTCAACAACCGTTATGCAGCGCAGGAACAATTCGATAAGCTTCGCACCGGAGATGTGCAGGTGAAGGGCGGCTGGAGAATTTACTCCAGTGGACCGGGAATCTACATGAATCAGCTCGTTTCGAACGCCTTGGGTATTCGTCAGGAGGAAGAAGATCTGGTTCTGGACCCTGTGCTGCCAGTCAGCTTGGATGGCTTGCATTTTGATTTCCAATTTGCTGGCCAAAAAGTAACCTTCGTTTATCATCTCAGCGGTGAGGCCGTACAACGTATTGTGCTGAATGGCAAGGAGATGGATGCGACAAGATTGCAACAACCTTATCGTCTTGGTGGACTGCGTATTTCGCGCACGGCTCTTGAACAGAGCCTGAGCGAGAATAACGTGATTGAGATTTACAGTTAATCGTGTAAACGGTAGTCCATTTTATCAAGTATAAATATCTAAGATGTCAGGTCCTTCGATTTCGAAGGGCCTGATGAACATCACAGGGGAGCGAAGAATGTGGTCAGTATCAAGGATATCGCCAAACAGGCGGGAGTTTCGATCTCTACCGTGTCATATGCTCTGAACGGCAGCAACAAAGTGACAGATGAGACCCGTTCCAAAATTTTGGCTATCGCCAAAGAGCTGAACTATGTTCCCAATGCTGCTGCCAGAACATTGAAGAAGAGAGAATCCAAAATTCTGGGTGTATTTCTGACGGATTTTAGCGGGGATGTATATGGAGACTTGCTTAGTGGCATGAAGTCTGTATGCAACGCGCAAGGGTACGACCTGATTGTGTGCAGCGGGAAACAATCTCATCGAATGCTTCCGGAGCGAATGATTGATGGTGCTGTCATTCTGGATCATACATTTGCGAGCAAGGAACTCTTGCAATATGCAGACAGAGGACACAAGATTGTTGTGCTTGACCGGGAACTGGATCACCCCAATATTAATCAGGTTCTGCTGGATAACAAGGCAGGAGCAACCCTTGCAATGGAGCATTTGATCGAACAGGGGCACACGAAGATCTATGTCGTGACAGGTCCGGAAGGCTCATTTGATTCGGCTCAGCGGTTGAAGGCTGTGAGGCAAGTATCGGAGCGGGCAGCGAATGTGGAATGGATTGAGATCACCGGAGATTTCGAAAAGAGTGGCGGAGAACGGGCAGCTGAACGTATTATTCAGGAATATACCCAACCGGTTGGGGTGTTTTGCCTCAATGACGAGATGGCGATTGGGATGTGTGACCGGCTCGCTGATAGCGAGTTAAACATTGGTCAGGAGATTGATATTATCGGATTCGACAATATTGAACTTAGCAAATATGTGCAGCCAAGATTGGTCACGATTGATTATTCCAAACGAAAATGGGGCGCACTCGCAGCCGAACAATTAATCAAGATTATTGCCGGAGAGCCTGTCGATCATGAACGCATCTACGTGACACTGGTAGAGGGCGGGTCGGTAAACAGTCAGGTTCAGTCAGAGTATAGTGCGCAAGCCCAGGGTGAAAAGGCGGTTAGCTATTGACGACACTGCCCCTTCTTCATCCATGGATGTTGTGTCAAACGACGACTGTACAGCAAGAGACAAGGCTTAGAAGAATTGAAGCATTCTTTTAAGCCTTGTCTCTTGTTTAGCTTGTTTATTTGACCCATTATAAAATGAAAAAACCTCTCACCAGGAGAGGCTTGGCCCTTAAAGGCCCTTGGTTTTGTCATTGTTGTAGGATGAAGTGAGAATGCCTGTAAGGAAGAGAGCCAATACAATTGCAATAATCCAAAATGTCAGTGAAAATGACATACCATAGCACCTCCTGCACAATCTTTACTTCTATTATAACCATTATAAGAAGAAAAGGAATGCTTCTCTCCATCATTTGTAAAATAAAAAATGAGTAGGAACCGGTCGGAGGTTCCCGTCTGAAGGGTTATTCACAACCCGGTTGTTCACGATGAGTGAGGACGATCCGCCGCCATCCAGATTATAGGCGTCCACTACGCCAAGCTTGTACAACCTTCCTTGTAGCTCTTCCAGGGTGGCTCCGGAGCTGCCCCCTTCGTTATACCCGTCAACAACGATAATCAACAATTGATCGTCCTTGTAGTTGCCGATCACGGTACGTGGAGCCCGCTTGGGTGAGACTTTCCATTTGGCCGGAATGACCGCTTTTTGTCCATTCTGCAAGAGCACAGGCACAAATGTAGCTCCAAATTGTGGTTGTAAGCGATCCAGGGAACTTTTGTCGAAAAATTTTCCGCCTACCAGCTTACCGGCATGATCAAGACCTACAAAAAATAGATCCTTAAAGCTGGCCTGAAAACCATTCACATATTTGCCGTCCATAACGGTTGTACTCAATGGATACCGTTTGCCGCCGCTGTCGGCGAATCCTCCTGCGTTAATTCCGGCAATGGCACCGCTGCGCTTAACCGCCTGCATGGTTGTCTCAGATCGGCCTAGCTCGCTGTCCAGAGCCATCTTCATGGCCGTGGGATCTTTTAGCTTGATTTTCATCGCATAGCCCTTGTAGGTGCCTGGGTTAACCCTATAGAGTTCGAGCGTAAGTCGATCACTGTCTATCCGCTCAAACGGAACGCCCAGCTTGGATGTGATTCGTTGATTATAGATCGTTTCCGGGCGAGCGGCTTGAACCGTAGCCTTCTGCACAAGCGTCGTCATCGTGCTCGTTGTCTGCTTGTACAGCTGTGTTGTTCTTTTAATAGAAGAAGAAGTCTGAACAGCAGCTTCTTTTGCCCCTGCAAGCTCCTGGCTTATTGCCTGGGTCTGGGGTGTAATGGTCTCTTCAGCCAGACCGGAATCAATGAAATCTCCGGGTTCAAGCGGAGGACGAATCAGCAGCATGCATAACATCAATCCAACAAAAGGAGCAAGTGCAAGCATAAATAAACGATTAACCTTTTTTACAGGTGTAATCATTTGAGCAGGTCCATCTTTTTCTGGAGTGTCTCCAGTTGTTTTTTGACTTCGCTCAGCTGGGTATACAATTTGTTGCTGTTGTCGGTTTTATCGTTTGCATTATCCTTGGTGAAAGTCAGCAATTCATTAAAGGACTGCACCTGGCCCTGAAGGTCGGCTACTTCCTTGGATATCGTTGTTAGCTGCTTTTCGTAGTCGGCTTTGAGCGCTGCAA
Source organism: Paenibacillus sp. E222 (assembly GCF_013401555.1). Lineage (NCBI taxonomy): Bacteria > Bacillati > Bacillota > Bacilli > Caryophanales > Paenibacillaceae > Paenibacillus > Paenibacillus sp. E222. The sequence goes on along the minus strand of NZ_CP058552.1, from coordinate 6,549,723 downwards.
TCTGCTGTTGATTATGGGTCTGAAGCTGATTAATCATCTGCTGCTGGAGGTGGTTACTATAATAGTAGGTTCCGAGTACTCCAAGTGCAATGAGAACAATCCACATGACCAGAAACAGCTTGACTGAAGATCCGGCCTTACCTTTGGCGCTCCGGGTGTGATGGATGTCAGAAGGTTGGACAGAAGGTTTCATATCATCACTCCTGGTTATTTATAGGTACAAAAAATTTTCCAGTCCTCATTCTATCACGCCCCTATTGATTACGCAAAAATGAAATTCTTTGAGTAATAGGATAAAAAGAGATTGCATCGGAAGGAAGTCCTAGGATACAATTTCTTATAGATGCAATAAGTAGGAACTTTGGGCAAGTTTTTCGACTTTTTTAGATAGAAATGCAGGAAATTTATACTATATTTTGATCTTTCTTCACTTGGGAAGACAAAAGTCCTGATGTGACGACAGCAAAATACAGTAGTAATAGAGCTGTTCTTACAGCTGCATCAAGTGTTTTTTCTATTTTTCGACATTATCCGACTTTTACTTCTTCTATACACGGACTGTCGCAAGGGTAGAGGCATCATCATGGCTGATGGTGGAAAAGGAATTTGTCCAATACATAACAGGGGGAACAACAATGAAAAAAGTATGGCAGGTGGTCATCGTAGATATCCACCCCACCAGCATGCTGGGTACGAAATTGATTTTGGAAGAACAGCAGGATCTGTTGGTACGGGGGATGACTTCGACTGGGTCCGAAGGTCTTGAACTGGTGAACATTCACCAGCCCGATCTGATTTTGATGGATTATCGGCTTCCTGAGGGCCAGGCGGATCAGTATATATCCCAAATGAAAAATCTGTCGGCTCATAGTCACATCATTATTCTAACGGACGAGGACAATGTAAAATTATTTCGTCATCTAATCAGTCTTGGTGCAAGTGGCATGCTGTCCAAACAGGCTTCCCCTAGCCAGCTGATTCATTTGATATCCGGGCTGCGTGAGGGATGTGTATCCATTCCTCTATCCTGGTTAGCCAGTTCGGAATGGGCTCAGCCCGTCGAATCTCCGGCAGAAGAACTTATTGTTGAATTAACAGAAACCGAAACTTTTATCATGGAAAGAATTGTTCAGGGCGTAACCTATGATAAAATAGCCAGTGAGATTAACGTTAGCAGACGTTCGATTGATAATTACCTGCGTAAAATATACGTCAAGCTGGATGTAAGCAGCAGGGCACAGGCGATTGAACGTTACGCTTTATATGCGAGGCAGACCAAAACCGTTTCCTGACGAGCATGGTTCCATAAATCCCTATGTACGATGACTTGTCATGTGTCCGGTCTGGTCATATTCAGTGTTCAACAGGAATAGGTTTTAGGGGCTACGGACTGCGAGCACAGTTCGGATTAGGGATGAAAGGGGAACGGACCGATGAAATATTTCTTCGCCTCCCGTACAAACAGGCTTTTGACATCACCGCTGAGGGACATTCGTGAGATGTCTGGCCGGGATTATTTCATTTCACTGGCAGAAGAACTGCCTGCGGAGGAGCTGTTTCCATTCAAACTGCTGGAAGAAGCAGCGGTGTCTGTATTTAGTTCCGGACCCTCCGCATTGCAGTATGGCGAGCCGGCAGGGTACAGACCGTTGAGAGAATGGCTGGACAACGATTGGAATGCTCGCAAGGGCATACGTACAGTCCCGGAGCAGATTCTATTGACCACAGGGACCCAGCAGGCCATCGATCTTGTGATGCGTTTGCTGCTTGAGCCTGGAGATTCCGTACTGGTCGAGCATCCTACCTCTCCAGGCTGTCTCGAGGTTCTGGAGATGCAAGGCGCCAAAATCGTACCCGTCACAGGCGATGGGGATGGCATTTTGCCCGACCTTTTGGAGCATCACATGCAGCAGGTTAGACCGAAGCTGCTTTTTGCTGCACCCAGTTTTTCCAATCCAACCGGCGTGTTGTGGAGTATGGAACGGCGTGAGGCTGTGCTTGATTTGTGTTCACGCTACGGAGTGCTGCTCGTGGAGGATGACTCCTATGGCGAACTTCATTTCGATGGACTGGAGCCGGGGGACTTCTACAGGAAGTATCCTTCCCTCTTTGCGCTGGATACAGCGGATCAGGGTGGACATGTTCTCTACATTGGGTCGTTTAGCAAAACGGTAGCACCTGCCCTGCGCACAGGTTGGGCTGCCGGACATCCGGCCTTGATCCAGGCTATGGCTTCAGTGAAACGGATAGCAGATGGACAGTCCAGTCCCATGAATCAGCGATTGTTGTATCAACTGCTCGCGCATTCTCCTTTTAAGTGGAGTGATCACCTCTCCATGCTGAACAAGGAGTATAAGACCAGGCTCAAGCTTATGCTCGAATTATTGAAGCGTCCGGGTTGGAAAGGGAGCCAATACAGCATTCCTGAAGGAGGAATGTATCTGTGGGTACAGCTGCCGGATGGATTGGACAGCGGAGCTCTGCTTAAAGCAGCTCTGTTAAAAGGGGTGTCCTTTCTTCCAGGTTCCCTCTGTTCTACGGGTGAACAGGATCATCGGTACATTCGATTAAACTTCAGCCATCCCGGCCGGGATGAGTTGCTTCTTGGCATGAATCTGATCAGTGAGTCCATAACAGAGTTTACAGCCCGGAGCTAAACCGGATATAGAAAAGAAAGAATGTATAGTCAAATTCATGCCTGGAACATTGGACAGCAGAAGTTCCAGGCATTGGATTTGGAAGCAAATAGGTTACCCCCAAAGTAATTACGTTATTGCATCCACTAACATTTTTATATATAATATGTATTAATGAGTTGTTGTTTTCTTTATATAAGCTGCATTCATTGCAAGTTCAGGAGAAGCACTCATATATTTTAACTAACGGGGGAACGAACATGTCTAACATTTTATTTGTCAAAGCAAACGACCGTCCTGCAGATCAAGCAGTCAGCGTACAATTGTACGATGCATTTTTGAGCGCATACAAAGAATCCCACCCTGGTGACACTGTTACCGAACTGGATCTCTACAATACAGATATTCCTTACTACGGCAACACTGTAATTACAGGTGGATACAAAGCCGCTAACGGTATCGAAGCAACTGCAGAAGAGCAAAAAGCAGCAGCACTTGCGGCACAATTGCAAGATCAATTCTTGGCAGCAGACAAAGTAGTATTTGCATTCCCACTGTGGAACTTCACTGTTCCAGCACCACTGGTGAACTACATTTCCTACCTGAGCCAAGCTGGCAAAATGTTCAAATACACTGCTGAAGGCCCTGTAGGTCTGGTAGGCGACAAAAAAGTGGCATTGTTGAACGCACGTGGCGGAGTTTACTCCGTAGAGCCTATGGCTTCCGCTGAAATGTCCGTGAAATATGTAACAAATGTACTGAACTTCTGGGGTATCCAAAACCCTGAACTGGTTATCGTTGAAGGCCACAATGCTTCACCTGACCGTTCCCAAGAGATCGTAGCAGCAGGTCTGAAATTGGCTTCCGAAGTAGCAGCAAGCTTCTAATAGCCAATATATAGAAACACGAAAAAGCCCATCATTTCCAATGGAGATGATGGGCTTTTCTACATGTGCATCTGCATTTGACATAAAGTTAAGCTGTCTGCTGCCTTAGTCATCCTTTGCATGAATCAGGTAGGGCTCCGCTACTTCCGCAATATGCTCCAGTTCAATATCTTTATCTTGAATGAGGGAAAAATCCATTTCTAGTTCATTTATACTCCGTTCAATCATATCATTATCCTCAAGCATGTGAGCATGCTCAGTCAGTGCCTGCACGCCCTTAACCGTCAGCACATATCGTCCACGGGATAACCGCTCGAACCAGCCATAATAATTTTTTTGTAAAATGGCCGCAGCAGAACCCACACTTGTCTGTTTACTGATGGAGGCGGGGGAGGCTTCTCCCTGAGCACGAAGGGCGGAAGCAACGCGTAATGCTTTTTCCCTGTAAGCGGTGACCAGCTGCCTGCGTGTGCTTCCTCCCGTATTGTAGTCACCACTGCGCTCGTCAAATTCCTTCAGCAATCGTTGCCGCCGGATACCGCCCTTACGTACACCGGTGCTGTTACCAGGCATATGAACTTGGGCAGCAGGTTCGCACAGTACATCAATCAGAGGTGATTTGGTTTTGTAGAACGTGACGGTGATAAGCCCCAGTCCAAGCTGTCTGCATAGGGTGGTCAATTCGCCCCAGCGCTGATTCACCGCACCACGCTTGCTGCGATTCCGCTCAACAGCCAGATACACGAAGGGGCTAAGCTTCAGGCGCTGCATTCCCTGCAGCAGCAGAGACAGATTAAATGTTTTTTTCATCTCCACAATGAGTGGTTCATTCTGATCCGATCTGACCCCAACCAGGTCACAATTTTTGACTTCAGCTTTCACGTCGTAGCCGCGTCGTTCGAAAAAAGCCTTTACAGGCGAATATAACTCGGTTTCATACTTTACTGCCATCGTTTCTGCTCCTTCCCTGAAGTGGCTCGTCTCTGGCCATCTATTGTTCCGTTTTCTGGATTTAGAACCTTCATTATATCATATCCGTTCTTTTTTTTCTGAGCGCACAAGATGTCTGATAGAACAGGGAAGGCCTCAAATTAAGACCTACGGATTGAAAAAAAAGAGGTCAACTTATCCGATTTGCCGCATAGGTATGTAATACACTTTTCACAACAATACATGATGTTTGGACAGAGGGTGGCGGGACTAATCCGGACCGCAAGATTGGTATTCAAGCACAAGCCGTAATTCTATTGATTTCTTCATACCATTCGGAATGGTTGACAATCACACTAAAGGAGCCATGGGAGGTACCAAGCATGAATATTTTTGAACGCGTTGCGGAACATCGGGCAGAAAGTGACCGTTTATCATGGAACGGGACATTTGAAGATTATATTGCACTGCTGAGAGAGGACCCGACTCCGGCAATGACGGCTCACGCACGAGTGTACCAGATGATTGAATCATTTGGCGTGGAAGAAGTTGGGGGGCACAAACGGTACAAGTTTTTTGAACAGGAGATTTTTGGGCTGGATCGGTCCATTGAAAAGCTGGTGGAAGAATATTTCCACTCGGCAGCGCGCCGTCTGGATGTTCGTAAACGGATTCTGCTGCTTATGGGTCCGGTCAGTGGAGGTAAATCCACACTGGTAACGCTGCTGAAACGTGGCCTTGAGCAATTTTCCCGTACAGAGAAGGGTGCTGTATACGCCATTGAAGGATGCCCAATGCATGAGGAGCCCCTGCATCTGATTCCGCTGGAGCTTCGTCCCGAAGTGGAAAAGGAGATCGGTGTCCGCATTGAGGGCAATCTTTGCCCATCCTGCCAGATGCGTCTTCGGACCGAATATGGCGGTGATATCAGCAAGGTGAGGGTAGAACGGGTCATTATTTCCGAGGATAACCGGGTGGGAATCGGAACATTCAGCCCATCTGATCCGAAATCCCAGGATATTGCCGATCTGACGGGAAGTATCGACTTCTCAACCATAACCGAATTCGGCTCCGAATCCGATCCGCGCGCCTATCGTTTTGACGGCGAATTGAACAAGGCCAACCGTGGATTGATGGAATTTCAGGAGATGCTGAAATGTGATGAGAAGTTTCTGTGGAACCTGTTATCGCTGACGCAGGAAGGTAATTTTAAAGCAGGCCGATTTGCCTTGATCAGTGCGGATGAAATGATTGTGGCGCATACGAATGAATCCGAGTACAAATCATTTATTTCCAACAAAAAGAATGAAGCCTTGCAATCCCGGATGATCGTCATGCCGATTCCCTACAACCTGAAGGTCTCCGAGGAAGAGAAGATTTACGGCAAGCTCATTCAGCAAAGTGATATGAAGCATGTCCATATTGCACCGCATGCCTTGCGGACTGCAGCCATTTTCTCCATACTTACCCGCTTGAAAGAAACGAAGAAACAAGGCATGGATCTGGTCAAAAAAATGCGGATGTATGACGGTGAAGAAGTTGAAGGGTACAAAGAAGCCGATCTGCGTGAGATGCAAAATGAATATTTGGATGAAGGCATGTCGGGCATTGATCCGCGTTATGTCATCAACCGGATATCCAGTGCTTTGATTAAGCAAAACCTTCAGTGCATTAACGCGTTGGATATTCTCCGGGCGATCAAGGATGGTTTGGATCAACATGCTTCGATTTCAAAAGAGGAACGCGAGCGTTATCTGAATTTTATTGCGTTGGCTCGGAAAGAGTATGATGAGCTGGCGAAGAAGGAAGTGCAGAAAGCATTTGTCTACTCGTTTGAAGAGTCGGCCAGAACACTGTTCGAAAATTACCTCGATAATATCGAGGCATTCTGCAACTGGTCCAAAATTCGTGATCCATTGACGGATGAGGAGATGGACCCGGATGAGCGCTTGATGCGTTCAATTGAGGAGCAGATCGGTATTTCCGAGAATGCCAAAAAGGCGTTCAGGGAAGAGATATTGATCCGCATCTCGGCTTATTCCCGCAAGGAACGGAAGTTCGAATACAGCAGTCATGATCGTTTGCGTGAAGCGATTGAAAAGAAATTGTTCGCTGACTTGAAGGATATTGTGAAGATTACTACTTCAACCAAGACACCAGATGCAACGCAGCTAAAACGAATGAACGAAGTAATTAAACGGTTGATCGAAGAACATGGCTATACCGCAGCCAGCGCGAATGAACTGCTCCGTTATGTGGGCAGTCTATTGAATCGCTAATCTGCAACGAACCATTCCGGATCAGGCTCCTGACGCCTGCTGTGAGGCTCCTTCACAGCAGGGTCAGGGGCCTTTTTATATCGTTAGATGCATATTAAGGACTAATAAACTGACAAAGAAGGTCAATTTCATGACAAATTAGTTCTAATGGTATATGTAAAATTAGGTCATTTAGTCTATAATCGGTAAACAGATATTTACAATTTATTATTTTTTGTGGTTATTAAGGAGCTGACAGAACTAGGTATGAGTATTGCTATAGCAAGACAACAACAACTTGATTATATTGGATTGACCGCCGGAGATCTGCAATTGCTTGCTGATCATCGACCTGCTTTTGAGAAAGTCGTTGACGAGGTGGTGGACCACTTCTACAATCATGTGGGAAATTATCCGAATTTGGTCGATCTGATTGCCCGCTTCTCCTCCATCGACCGTTTGAAGGAAACGCAAAAGCAATACTGGTTATCCATGACCGATGGTGTAGTTGATGATGCATACATTGAACAGCGCATTGCGATTGGACTCGTCCATTCCCGTATTGGTTTGTCCGAAGATTATTATCTGGGTACATATATGGTTTACCTCGATATTGCCACAAGCATATTTCAGCAAGTCATTCCTGAACATTGGCATCTGATCATCCAGGCCCTTAGTAAAATGTTCAACCTCGATTCACAGCTTGTATTGGAGGCTTACGAGAAGAAGGAAAAGGAAAAACTAAATCAACTCGCTGAAGATCAGCAGCATACGTTGCTGGCAATCACGCAGATTACCCAGCAGTTGACGGGCATGATTAGTGAATTGAATGAAAATGCTAAGGCGATCTCGGATGTGGCCAGGGAAACGGCTGCCTCTCAGGATCAGGCAAATGGATTATTGGAAGAGCTGACGAAGGAAATTCATCAGATTGGCAAAATGGGTGAGATCATTCGTGAAATCTCGGATCAGAGTCATCTCGTAGGCCTGAATGCCGCCATTGAAGCTGCACATGCAGGAGAATTTGGCCGGGGATTTGAGGTGGTTGCCAGTGAGGTTCGCAAGCTTGCGGCTAGTTCCCGTGAGGCCCAAGGCAAAATCCAGTCGAATCTGGCACAGATCATGAAGAAGCTGGGCAGTGTTCAACAGGAGTCGGAGCACATGGCTTCGGGAGCAAGGCGTCAGGCATCCCGTTCAGAAGAGCTTGCGGTTTTTGCTACCACTATGGAGAAACTGGCACTTGATCTAAGGAAATTGGATCATCAAGAATAGGCGGTAATATCGGCCGGAAGCTGTGATACCGTTTCTGGCTGTTTTAAGCTATAATGGGTAGACAAACCTGCCGATGTTATAGTGAATGCAGCCGGAGACAGGGGATTTGAAAGAGGTTGAGGTGATCAGGTGGCTTCTATCCATGATGTGGCCAAAGAGGCGGGCGTATCTGTTGCAACCGTTTCCAAAGTGCTGAACGATTATCCCGATGTAAGTGACAAAACTCGCAAAAAAGTCAATATAGCCATCGAACTATTAAAATATCAACCGAATGTTGTTGCACGTGGACTTGTAAAACGCCGTTCCTGGACGGTAGGTGTATTGTTGACGGTGCCTTTTACCAATCCGTTTGTATCGGAACTGCTGGAAGGAATCAAAACAGCACTGGAGAACAGCGGATACGATCTTGTTCGCTTATCTACACGTTTTGATGATCCAACATACTCCTTTATTAAACATTGCCGCAGCCGAAATGTGGATGGCGTTGTTGTATTCGGGGAAGGAAGAGAGAACAAGAGTATTCAGGAATTGGTTACTGCGGAGATTCCGACGATGTTTATTGACACCGACTTGTTTGGCAAGCGGGCAGGATACATAACGACGGACAATGCCAATGCCATTGCCATGAGTGTGAAGCATTTGCATGAACTGGGGCACCAGAAAATTGCTTATATTTCAGGTACACTTGGGCCTGCTGTAGCGAATCTTCGACTGGATGGATATCGGGAAGGCTTGCGAGTCTGCGGCATTCCATATTCAACGGTTTATCTGGAGGTCTGTGACTATTCTTTCGATGGTGGCAGTAAGGCAGCTCGCCGGTTGCTTGCATTGAAGGACCAGCCTACGGGGATTGTCTGTGCTTCAGACATGTCTGCCTTTGGAGCAATCCACGAAATTGAGAAGCATGGTTTACGGGTGCCGGAAGATATATCTGTTGTCGGATTTGATAACACGTACTATGCGGAAGTGTTCAAACCGGGCTTGACCACGATTAATCAAAATATTCATTCCATTGGGATCAAGTCCATTGAATATCTGATCGCCATGATTGAGAATCCTGCATACACTCCTCCAGTCGTTACGGAGCCATCCAATCTGGTGATTCGCCAAACGACTGCACCTGTGCAAGCGTAAAGGTCTTCAAACCAGCACAGCCTATCGGTTGTGCTTTTTTGGTATGCTATTTCATTTTAAGAAATAACGGATATCAGAAGTTATTGTGAATAGCTGGCAGGAAAAGCTGTTGACTTTTTGCAGTACAGACCTTAACAATAAAGGCAGAATAATACAAAATTTTATGTAATCGCTTTCTTTTTTTGCCGATGAATATATGGACACTGCAATTGTAATTCAATCGGAAGGGTGATGGGCATGCATCGTGTACTGCTGGTTGATGATGAAGTATACGCACGCAAAGGACTTCGAAAACTGATCCGCTGGGAAGCATGCGGCTTTGAAGTGGTTGGAGAGGCGAATGATGGGGATGAGGCTTGTACCCGGATCGAAGAGCTGCAGCCTGACGTTGTCATTACGGATATACGCATGCCGGAGACGGATGGACTGGAATTGATCCGGCGTACGGTTGAGCCTGATGGGCAGGTTCTAACCAAGGGCAAACAGCCGTATTTTATCATCGTGAGCGGATATAATGATTTTGCTTACGCCCAGCAGGCTGTGAGGTACGGAGTACAGGATTATATTTTGAAGCCAATTGATGAGATTGAACTGGAGGGTACTTTACACAAGCTGGCGGAGGAGTTGAATCGGCGCAAGCATGCTGAACAAACCCGACGTGAGCAGGAATACGTCAGATTACTTAATCAGTTTCTTTATGGCGAATCGGATTTGGAAACGGTTGAACAGTGGATTGAACTGACGGGTACCCGTGCTGACGATCCGCTGGCATATCTGCTGTTTGAGAATAACACGCCACATTTCCGGGTTTCGGATAATGCTCAAGAGGAGAGCGTGGAAGCCGGGAAGGGAGAAAATTTTGGCCGGATTGTGCAGTCTGTTCTTGAAAAGATGTATCCAAATCGCGCATATCTGCATGTAAAAGAGCACGGCGGACGTATCGGAGTTCTGTTAACTGCGGAACATCTACGTCCCTATTCAATGAATCTTCATGTGATTGCCGCACAAATGCAATCCTGCTTCGCCGAAACGAGCCATGACTTTGTAAGCATATATATCGGTAAGGTTTGTTATGAACCTTTACTCATTGGACATGCCTATCAGACCGCACTTAATGCTATTTCCTATAAATTTATTTCAGAGAAGAGCGGGATCGTCCTGTATGATGACATGCAGCATGAGCCTGTACAGTGGGTGCATACCGATCATGAAAAGGAGCAGGAGCTCCTGACACTTATGGAGGAACAACGTGTTAAGGCGTTGGAGCATGCAGTAGGTGAATGGTTCACCGGCATGAGAACTGCCAATTACGCTCCTGTTGCAGTGACGTCGGCAATCCATCAACTCATCTCGGCTGTACTATCGATTCTGAAGTCGGCTGAGGCGAATGTGAAAGAGATACCGTCGTTCAAACCAATACTGGCTTGGCAAGCGGAGCGAGGAACATTGGCTGAGGCCAGGCAGCTGTTGACGGTGTTCATGCTGGATTCAGCGCGGAAGTTGGCAGAACAGCGTCAGTACAATCACAGGGGTGCCATGACCAAAATCAAAAATTATATTGAAGCCAACTACAGAAGCAATATCAGTTTGAGAAGTATTGCCTCCGAGTTTTACATGAATCCAGTCTATTTGGGGCAACGCTTCCGCAAGGTGTATGGTGTGTATTTTAACGACTTCCTGCTTCAGCTGCGGATGGAGGAAGCCAAGAAGCTGCTGCGTCAGACGGATATGCGAGTATATGAAATCGCCGAGAGGGTTGGGTTCGGAAGCAGTGATTATTTTGCAACTCAATTTGAGAAAACGGAATCATGCGCTCCTACAGAATATCGAAATCGCATCATGGATGAAGGATAGGGAGATGAAAGCGTGAAGCTCAACTTTTTTAATAATATTCGGCTACGGGATAAAATGCTGATTTTATACCTCTTCTTTGTACTCGTACCCGTTATTCTCACCAATGTTATTTTCTATCAGGTAACTATAGCGAACGTAAAATCCCAGCGAATGGCCGATCTCTCCAAAGGAATGGAACAGATTCGCAGTCAATTTATGGGGGAGATTCGCAATGCGGCCGATTTTTCCTCAAGCTTTTATACAGACAGTATATTAAATGACATGCTGGATGTGAATTACACCAATCCGGTTCAGTATATCGAAGCCTACGATTCTTATCTTCGCAAAATCCTGAATACCTACTACTCCGGCTACCGCTCCCTCCAAGGCTTGACGATATATGTGGATAACAAAAGTGTACTGCCTTCCGGGGGAGTTGAGTTTCTGACCGAGGAGGTTCGACAGTCCGAGCCATACAGGCTGCTGGCAAACAGTGAACATTCCGCCCCCCTTCTGATGAGATCCGGTCCTGAAGGGAACCGGCAGACGTTCAGCATTTTACGTAAACTCAACTATTATGAAGCTCTGCCCGGGTGGAAGGAAAAGTTTGTACGACTGGATCTGAAGCCGTCGACGATTCGCCAGATTTTCACCAATCTTAACGTACAGGGCAACCTCTATCTGATTAATCCGGCTGGACAAATAGACTACTCGACGGATTCGGGTATCCCATGGACCAGTCAACTCGTGAATTATAGTGAGGTCATGGAACAACAAAGTAAGAAAGAGTTCGAAATGGCTTATCCGTTGTCCGGTGAAATGGAGGGATGGAACATCAATGGGGTGTTCGATGAATCCGAGATTTACAAGGAATTGGGCAAACCCAGTCACCTCGTCGTTGTACTGGCCTGTATTAATCTGATTCTGCCGACCTGGATCATTATCTGGATGACACGCACAATCCACGTGAGGCTGGCACGAATACTGAAACACATGGAAAAAGTGAAGCATCAGCGATTTGAACCGATCAGACAGCCGGAATCATCGGACGAGATTGGGCAGCTGACAGCCGAATTCAATCGCATGACGATGACGATCCATCGTTTGATTAACGACGTCTATGTAGCAGACATTCAACATAAAAATTTGGAGTTACAGCGGCGGCATGCCCAATTAAACGCATTGCAGAGCCAGATTAATCCGCATTTTTTGTTTAACGCGCTAGAGACCATCCGCATGCGAAGTCTCATGAAAGATGAAGATGAGACGGCACGAATTATTTATCATATGGCTAAAATTTTTCGGAATGCCCTAACCTGGAATCGGGATAAAGTCAGCATAAGGGAAGAATTGGAATATGTAACCTGCTTTCTTGAAATCCAGAAATATCGTTTCGGTCACAAGCTGAATTATACAATTGATCTGGACCCGGAGGCAGCGGATTGTTCCATTCCCAAGATGACATTGTTACCTTTTGTTGAAAATGCCAGCATTCATGGTATCGAACCACTGAAGGAAGGTGGGGAAATTCGGCTTTGTATTCGGCGAACCGGTACAGAACTGATCTGTGTGGTGGAGGATTCCGGGGCGGGTATGACAGAGGACAAAAGAAATCAGCTACTCTCTTACGTGGAAACGGAAGACTCAATGGGTGATCGCGTAGGTGTACAGAATGTCATCTATCGTCTGAAGCTGATCTACGATAGCCGGTTCCATATTCAGATCGATAGTGCAGCTAGGGCAGGCACACGTGTGGAAATTGGGTTACCCCTTGAAGATTCATCAAATGGCCAATGCATTATACATTCTAAGGCATAAACCTATAGTTTATCCGGTAAACAAAGTTCGTCATCCACCTTATAATGAAAGTGCTTACATTAGTGGAGGGAGAAGGAGGGTGCGTTCATATTGGTTAATCACATGCTGAAGCGCTGGCTGCCGGCAGTATTAGCTTTAACCATGGTGACGGCTTGTTCCTGGGGAGGAAGTGAGATTAAACCGGAAGCCGGAGCACGGGGAGACGGCAAAGTAAGCACAGAGAAAGTAACATTCTCGTATTTTAAAGCGGGTTCAGGCAAGGATATCAATACAAATGAAACCACAATCGGTAAAAAGCTGGAGGAACAAACGGGGGTTAATTTCAAAATTGAATACCTTGTGGGTGATATTAATACCAAAATCGGAACGATGATTGCGAGTAATAAATACCCGGATGTGATGGTGCCTGACGGGGCTATTGACAAAATCGTGGCTGCCGGTGCATTTATTCCTCTCAACGATCTGATTGATCAGTATGGCCCGAACATTAAACGGGTGTATGAGCCGTACTACAATCTGATGAAAGAGGAAGACGGCAACATTTATTTTCTGCCAATGAGCGCTGTAGTTGGAGACTATCTGCCTAATCCCAATGTGGATCAAGGGGCCTTCTGGATACAGCGGCGTGTATTGAAGGAGGCTGGATATCCAAAGATCACTACACTGGATGAATACATGGCTCTGATTAAACAATACGCTGACAAACACAACGATGAAGGATTGACTGGATTTCTGTCATTGACGTATGATGATAAATTTTTTACGATCACTAACCCGGCCATGCATCTTGCAGGTTATCCGAATGATGGAGCCATTATGGTGGATACGCAGACACAGGAAGCCAGGGATTATGGGATGACCGAAGAGACCAAACGCTGGATGCAGAAGCTGAATGAAATGAATTCATTGGGGCTGTTCGATAAGTCCTCCTTTGTCGACAACTATGACCAGTATCTTGCGAAAGTGACCAGTGGAAAAGTGCTTGGATTCTTTGATTATGCCTGGCAGGTCGGGCAGGAAATGAACGATTTGAAGGAAGCGGGCAACGACGATTTGCGTTATATGGCACTGCCTATTGTATACAACGCAAACACCAAGGATCAGTATACTGATCCACCAAGCTTTGTTAATAACAGGGGGGTTGGCATTACCGTAAGCGCGGAAGATCCGGTCCGTATCATTCAATTCTTCGATAACCTGTTAACGGATGAGAATCAGATTCTGTCCAATTGGGGGATCGAAGGAGAAACCTACGAAGTGGATGACAAGGGGCGGTTTACGCGCTCACCAGAAATGATCCGGAAAACGGACTCAGATGAGTTCCGACAATCATTCGGATTCAAATATTTTGAGTACAGCTGGCCGCGTTACGGTAATGGATCGACGCTGCCTGACGGTAATTCTGTCGGTGTAGAGCGTCAGCCCGAAGTTGCCCAATTCTCTTATACGGATGGAGATAAGCTTATTCTGGAAAAGTATGGTGTAGAGACGTTCTCCCAACTGTTTGCTGCGCCGGATGAACGTCCATGGTACCCGGCTTGGAGCATTGCTTTTGATCAAGGTTCCCCAGCCCATATCTATGGGCAGAAACGTACGGATTTACAAAAGAAATATATGCCTAAACTGGTCCTCTCCAGTCCAACTGAGTTTAACAAGGTCTGGGATGAATATGTGGAAGAATTCAATAAGCTCGATGTGAAGGGCTATGAGCAGACGATGACCAACGAAGTTCGCAAGAAGGCGAAACTGGTTCAAGGCGAATAAGGTATTCGAGGAAAGGATGAAGGGGGATATAAACGCCTCCAAGGTGCATAGTGAATGGGAATTTGGGGATTTTAAACATTCGTTTTATCTGGAAAAAAGTGTTGATTTTCAAGCCTGGGACGTTTAGACTATATACATCATATTAACGGGTTAAAGATGTATGACTTTGGCTTTATAACAAGTCGGTGGTCTCCAGACAAATGATGTGGAGGGAGTGCCTGTCATCCAGACAGCGCACTCGCTTTTTTTTACATTTTGCATACATACAAGGCATTTCCCGGTTGAAAGGACAAAGTGAGTGGATCACCTACATGGAACGTACAACTTAGAACTGGTTATTTTATCTTACATTATTGCAGCGTTGGCTTCTTATGCAGCGCTTGACCTTGCGGGCCGGGTAAGTCTGGCTAAAGGCATGTCCCGAAATGTCTGGCTTACCTGCGGCGCAGTCTCTATGGGTTTGGGAATTTGGTCCATGCATTTTGTGGGCATGCTGGCCTTTGTTCTTCCCATGCATGTGTCGTACTCCACAGATGAGGTCTTTCTATCCGTTCTGCTTGCAATCATTGCATCTGGTGTGGCGTTAAATCTTGCAGGTCAGCAGTCAGGTAAAATAAGTAGGCTCCTGATCGCAGGAGTTCTCATGACCGCAGGCATTAGCAGTATGCATTACATCGGAATGGCGGCCATGTCGGTTACCATCACATATGAACCAGGCATAGTGGTCTTATCCATCCTGATCGCAGCTTTAGCTTCATTTGCTGCCTTGTGGCTCATGTTTTTCTTCCGGCAGCATCAGTCACGTTATACATGGGTGTACAAGCTGGGCAGCGGACTCATTATGGGGCTGGGCATCTCGGGCATGCATTATACAGGGATGTCAGCAGCACAATTTCATCATGCACATGATGCAATGGCTGGTTCGGGGATGCAGATTGAACCTTCACTTCTCGCTTATCTGATCGCTGCGGGTACTTTTATTGCCTTGGGGTTGACCTTGTTCGGAATCTTTATTAATCAGCGCCTATCTCAGAAGGATCGCCGGATTCATGAAAATGAACAGTGGTATCAGGCCCTGTACGAAAACCATTCAGATGCCATTATTTCGGTAGATAAGCAAGGGGCTATCAAGGGAATTAATGCTGCAGTCACACGTATTACAGGGTACCCGGAAAGAGAGATCATTCATCGTTCTATTGATGAGATTTCACAGCATATTGATATTTATTGGACAAGTGAAATGCAGCATGTGGTGTGGGATGATGATAGCCGTGAGCAGCAGCATTTCATGGGCAAAATGAAAAACGTTCAAGGTAATCATCTTGACCTAAGTATCTCTGTAGTACCTGTTCTGATTGATGGTAAACATCAGGGAAGCCACATTCTGATCAAAGACGTCACCGAGGAGAAACAGGCTCAGGAGAGCATCCGCCATCAGGCTCTGCATGATCCGCTGACCGGGCTTCCCAATCGACGCAAGCTGGATGATGTGCTGGAGAGCACGATCGCGGCTTCTGGGGTAACAGGAAGTTCATTTGCGGTTATGGTGATGGATATCGACCGTTTCAAAATGATTAATGACTCCCTGGGACATTCCATTGGAGATGTGTTTCTTCGAGAAGTGAGCAGTAGAATTATGAGTGCAATCCAGGATTCAGACCCAAATGCGACGGATAATGTCATGCTTGCTCGTATGGGGGGCGATGAATTCACACTGGTTGTTACGAATGAGCAGGGGAATGAAGAACGGGTGGCCGAACTGGCAGAACGGATTGTTCGAGCGATTCAGCTACCTTATCGGTTAAAAGAAAACGACTTTTACGTCACAGCCAGTATTGGGATCGCGATGTATCCGTACCATGGAACTGGAGCGGATGCGTTGTTGAAGCATGCGGATTCGGCCATGTATGAAGTCAAGAAAAACGGCAAGAACGGTTTTCAGTTTTTTACGGCCCAACTGGATTCGGAGCTGTATGAACGAATAGAACTGGAAGGGTATTTGCGCAAAGCACTGGAACGGGATGAACTGGTCCTGTATTATCAACCTCAGATACGTACCGAAGACAGCCGTATGATTGGCGTAGAGGCCTTGATTCGCTGGAATCATCCGGACAAGGGTGTTCTGTCTCCAAATGTGTTCATTCCACTAGCTGAGGAGACAGGCTTGATCTATGAGATCGGGAACTGGACACTGCGTGAAGCGTGCAGACAGATGAAGCTTTGGCATGCCAGTGGCGGACCGCTCATTCCGGTATCCGTGAACTTGTCGAGTCAGCAGTTTCATCAATCCAACCTGGTGGAGCAGGTCAAAAACGCACTTACGGAGACGGGGCTCGATGCCCGCTATCTTGAATTGGAGATTACAGAGAGCATGATGATGGATGCATCCGTATCCACAGGTATTCTGAATGAACTTACAGCGCTTGGGGTCAAAATCAGCCTGGATGATTTCGGAACAGGATATAGCTCGCTGAGTTATTTGAAGCATTTTCCAATTCATAAGCTGAAGATTGATCGTTCGTTCGTGACGGATATTACGGAGAGCCGAAGTGACCAGGCCATTGTGGCCACGATCATATCGATGGCTCAGAATCTGAAGATGGAAGTGATCGCGGAAGGGATTGAGACGAAAGGGCAGCTGGATATTCTGATGCAAAATGATTGCCACGAAATTCAGGGATATTATTTCAGCCGTCCATTGCCAGCAAGCGAAGTGGAGCATGACTTTTTTGTGCCGCTGCGGCTGCATGGAGCTCCGTCGATTCTCTAAGTTCACTAAAATGCCAAGCGGCAAGTCCCCGCCATATGTCAGGGACTTGCCGCTTTTTTTGTATTCTTAGGTTAAAAACTTGCGGTGGTGCTTCTTGCCATCATAGGTGAACCAGATCGGTTTATCTTCCACCCGTGTTTCCACATGAACGGTACGCCCCCAAAGGCGGTACAGATAAGGAAGGGTCCGTTCCATATATTTCAGATCCAGCTCGATACCCTCATATTGATGCTTGAGCACGAGTTCTCCTGTGCGCAGGTAATCGGCGTCCTGAACGACGAGGTACGGAGAACCACCGTTGATGCGTGAAAATACAAGCTGATCCCGTATGTTTTGCCAGGACTTGTCGGTAATTTTCCAGTCCGGGCCCTTTTTCTCGAATACATAGAGGTCGAGGTCTTCGGTTAATTGTTTGGTCATGTAATTGCGGATAAAGGAGGTATCAGAATCGAATTCGCGCACCTCAAACATTTTGGCACGACCCTGCCCAGGTTGACGCCCAAAACGTTCTCTTTCTTCCCGGGAAGGGTTATCCCAGCGACGTTCAATATCTTCGAATATTTTCAGCCCTAAATAGTAGGGATTCAAACTTTGCTTGGATGGCTGCACGACGGAAGAGTTCAGTTTGGCAAATTCAATCGTATCCTCACTGTTCAGATCCAGCTCCCGTATAATACGTTGATGCCAGTAGGAAGCCCAGCCTTCATTCATAATCTTCGTTTCCATCTGCGGCCAGAAATAGAGCATTTCCTCACGCATCATACTCATAATATCCCGCTGCCAATCGGTCAACACTTCAGAGAATTCCTGGATAAACCACATAATATCCTTTTCCGGTTCTGGCGGGAAGTGATGCACCTGTATTCCCTCCGCAGGTGTTTCCTCGGTCTGGATATCATCAAGAGACCACAAGTCATCATAGCGACCTTCCGGCCGTGGCGTTTTCTCTCCACGCTGCTCCCGCATTTTCATCTCCATATAACGTTGTTTGTCCAAATGACGGGGTTTGATCAACTGTGGATCGACATGTTCCTGAATCGCAATAACGGCATCAATGAATGCTTCAACGGCCTCTGTACCATATTCCATCTCATAGTTGCTGATCCGGTCAGCGGTGGCTGCCATGCTCTCCACCATATTGCGATTCGACTTGGAGAAGCGAGCATTGTTTTTGAAAAAATCGCAGTGAGCCAGCACGTGTGCGACAATAAGCTTGTTCTGGATCAGCGAGTTACCATCCAGCAGGAAGGCGTAACAAGGGTTGGAATTGATGACGAGCTCATAAATTTTACTGAGTCCAAAATCATATTGCATCTTCATTTTATGAAAAGTCTTCCCGAAGCTCCAGTGGCTGAACCGGGTCGGCATACCATACGCGCCAAAGGTATAGATGATATCGGCAGGGCATATTTCATAACGCATCGGATAATAATCCAGGCCGAATCCATCGGCTACTTCCATAATCTCGGCAATGGCGTATTCAAGGTCGCGGATTTCATCTGTCATCTTACGATGCCTCCTTCCCGCTTCTGGAAAAAGCTGCGCAAAGCTTTGTACACTTCGCCTTTTTCTTTGATCACATAATACATGAACTGATCGATCTTGATATGACGATAGGCGGACATGAGTGTGCTGCTGCGGTTGTACTGATTCACCTCGCCATAGCCAAACATGTTGCTGCGCTTCATCAGCTCACCAATCAGCTTGACACACCGCTCGTTATCCGAGGTCAGGTTATCCCCGTCCGAGAAGTGGAAAGGGTAGATGTTGTAGCTGGAAGGCGGATAACGGCTATCGATAATTTCCAGTGCCTTCATATATACAGAGGAGCAGATGGTGCCTCCGCTTTCGCCGCGGGTGAAGAATTCCTCCTCGGTTACTTCCTTGGCTTCGGTATGATGGGCGAGGAAAACAATCTCGACCTTCTCATACTGACGGCGGAGGAAACGGGTCATCCAGAAGAAAAAGCTGCGTGCGCAATATTTCTCAAAGGAGCCCATAGACCCGGAAGTGTCCATCATGGCGATAATGACTGCATTGGACTGTGGAATGATTTTATCTTCCCACGTCTTGTAACGCAGATCATCGGGACTGATATGGTGAATACCCGGATTGCCGGTAGTGGCGTTGCGGCGCAAGTTCTCCAATATGGTGCGTTTCTTGTCAATATTGGATTGCATGCCTTTTTTGCGAATATCGTTGAATACCACTGTATGTGTCTCAATCTGATCCTTGTCTTTTTGCTTGAGATCCGGAAGCTCCAGTTCCGCAAAAAGCATATCTTCCAATTCCTCGATGCTCACCTCGGCTTCAACAATATCATGCCCTGGTTGATCTCCGGCCTTTTCACCTTTGCCCGGCTTCTTCGAAGCGGGATCACGACCGATGACATCCCCGACCTGACTATCACCGTCTCCCTGCCCCACATGTTTTTGCTTTTGGTAGTTATACACAAAACGGTACTCATCCAGACTGCGGATTGGTACCTTAATGATTTGTTGTCCGTCGGACATAATGATGTTTTCTTCAGTAATCAAATCAGGCAGATTCTGCTTGATGACATCTTTAACCTTTTGCTGATGGCGTTGCTGGTCCTGGTACCCTTTGCGGTGAAGCGACCAATCTTCCCGGGATACGACGAACGAGTAAGGCTGGTGTGAATTTGACATGTAGGCACCCCCCATTGATTACGCGGCACAGTTTGGCCTGTCGGTAATTAAGTATATTCACGGGCGGGGACGATATGTGATGCATGAGTAGATAAAATGATACAATTACGCGAGTTTCCCTTCCGGGATCAACTAAAATTGTACAGATCGTCCGGAACTTTTTTACAGAAACGATGAACAAGCGTGACGAACTTCCTTTACAATAGGGACAAGGTGTTTACTTGGCATCTCTCAGAGAGGGATGTGTGCAAAGGAAGGATACCATTTGGATAAACGGGCAGTTAAGGCATGGATTATGTATGATTGGGCCAACTCGGCTTATGCGACGACGGTACTTGCAGCCGTTCTTCCCGTCTTCTACGCTTCCGTTGCTGCAGCTACACTGGATACAGATACCGCCGCATCCTATCTGGCATACACCCATTCCATCGGGATGTTATGTGTAGCGCTGCTGACTCCTTTGCTGGGGACATTAGCGGATTTATCGGGACGTAAAGGTGATTTTCTGCGAGTATTCTCCATCATTGGCATCGTTGCAACACTCGGATTCAGCTTCATTGGAGAGGGAGACTGGCTGCTCGCTTCTGCACTGCTGGTTATTTCGACGATCGGTTTTGCGGGTGGTAACACGTTCTATGATGCAATGCTGCCTGATCTGGTATCAGCTGATCGAAGAGATATGGTCTCCTCCAAAGGCTATGCCTATGGTTATATTGGTGGGGGATTGCTGCTTGCGGTCAATATGCTGATGATTCAGCAGCCTGGGTGGTTTGGGATGGGAAGTACACTTGCGGGAACAAGACTTGCTTTCATCTCCGTTGCATTGTGGTGGCTGTTGTTCTCCATTCCGTTATTTCGCCATGCGCCGCGCCGTCCAGCAGCACCGGATATGCCCAAGTCATGGAAAGCATATGCCGGTGTGGGTGTACGCAGACTTGGCCAAACCTTTCGCCAGATCCGGCGTTTTCCCCAGTTGATGCGCATGCTGGTTGCTTTCTGGTTTTTCAATGACGGCATTAACACGATTATCCTGATGGCGACGATCTATGGAACAAGCATTGGGATCGGAACAGCAGATCTAATGCTGGCCTTGTTGTTAACCCAATTTATCGGGTTCCCTTGCACATTGCTGCTGGGGGCATGGGCACAGCGTTGGGGCGCGAAGCAGGTGTTGATGGTAAGCTTGTCCATTTACATATGCATCGTCATCTTGGGGTATTTTATGACATCAGCCATCCATTTTTATCTGCTCGCTGGCCTGGTTGGCGTAGTGCAGGGAGTAAGTCAATCGACAGCGCGCTCCTTGTTCAGTAACTTGATGCCTGCTGGCAGAACTGGAGAATATTTTGGATTTGTGAATATTACAGGCAAATTTTCTTCCATTTTTGGGCCGTTCGTATTTGGTTGGGTGGGCCAATTAACAGGGTCAACCCGGTGGGGAATTCTGTCTCTAATTTTCTTTTTTGCAGCCGGGATTGCCGTGTTATTGACGGTTAAAGTGCAGCAGGGCATGTCGGATGCGATTCAGGTAGATCAGGAAGAAGAGCAGCAGGGCTGGAAGCATCATCCCATTTCGGGGAAAGGCTCAGAGGCAAGATCAACTGGATGAGTGGTTATTAACTTTTATAACTAATGTTCATTATTAATAATAGTAGCTCCGTGGGCCTGTTTATTCATAAACTGCTCTGGAGCTTTTTCCTGTTTATGCAACAGTTACAAATGGTGACGATCATAGAATATGTATAGGTGCTTAAACGACAGAGAACAGAATAGAGTGGATAGAAAGATATTATGAAAAGGTGAAAATAAAAGATTGACATGATACATTTTGTATCATAGAGTAAAGGCATGAATACATAACGTATCTAAAGATTGTCGAAAGTACATCATCCATTTTACCTATTCTCGTATGGGGATATTAGCGAGTATTGATATAAAGACCTATACCAACTGTCATGCTTATTTTAATTTTACAGAGGAGAGGCTGCCATTGGTAGATGTTCATGGTAACGGACTTGTCTTACTCCTATGTGTACCTCGCAGTGGAAGTTCGCTATCCACCGTGATGCTGCAAAATCACAGCCGTGTATTTGCTACACAGGAGATGTGGTTTCTGATGAATCTTGTAGATTTAAAGATGGCTGATTCCCGCCCCTATGGCGGAAGTGCAATCATCCGTCAGTTTTACAGCGCTATGGTATCAGACGAAGGTTTTGAGAAGGCGTGCAGAAGCTTTGCTCTTGAAATATATAACGGATTTCTGGAGGGAAGCGGGGCAGACTTCATCGTAGATAAATCTCCTCGTTACTATTATATGCTGGAATGGCTTGATCGCCTGTTTCCACAGTCCAAGCGCATTCATCTCCAGCGTAACCCCCTTGCCATAGCTGCTTCCTACAAAAAGGTAAACCGCCATACAGGAGAAGGGTTCGAACTGATTGGCAGCTTGCAGAGTCCGAACCTTAATATGAAAGCAGTTGATCTCACGCTGGGTGTGCTCCGTTTGAATGATTATTTTGCGGACAAACACGTGAATGCCTATGAAGTTCAGTACGAACAACTTGTCTCCAACCCTCGGGACGAAATGGAAAAGCTCTGCGCTTTTCTTGGCATCGGATATGAAGAGGGGATAGAGCAATATGGACGCTTTGTGGATAGCACAAAGTCGAATATGTTCTATAGTATGGGTGTCGGCGATCCATTTCTATCTTCGCATCAGGAAGCTCATAAGGATTCTGTTAACAACTGGAAAAAAATACTCGATCCACAGGAAGTTGAATTGTATTGCCGGGTGATGGGCGCAGATCTGTTTCATCGGATGGGCTACAGTGAACAGCTCGAAGAAGCTGAGCAATGGACGGGTGTACGTTACGAAGCTGACCCGGATGAGGAAGTCATATCTAGGCTCACGCGTCAATTCTCCGAAGCAACGGGCAGCAGCTGGCAGCAAGGTTATCGGATGCAGCCTGTAGACCTAGCGAGCAATACTCCAGATGGAAACAGGGATAATCAAGCAGCGAATGAACAGGCTGCGACTGACCCGACACTGGCCGCTCTGGCCACGATCAGGCAGTTGGAAGCCGCGCTGCGTGCAGCCGATAATCGACTGGAGCGTGGGTACAATGAGCGGGAACGATTGAAGGTACAGCTTGCCTCTGCTCACAGCAAGATTCAGCGTATCAAATCCTTGATTCCGTTTGGTAACCAGATAAGCGCCTGGGCATCACAGCGCAAGATACTCCGGGGAGGAAAGTCATGAGCGCTATAGCAGGAATTGTTCATACCGATGGTCAGCAAGCGTTATGGGAGGATAGTTGGCGCCTATATGCCAGTCTGGGCCACGTTCCAGCGGATACAACAGGGGTCTGGAAAGGCAATGAAGCCTTTCTGAGTTGCCACGCCCAATGGATTACCCCGGAATCGGTCAGCGAGCACTTGCCTTTGTATGATGAAGTGAGCGGTCTGACCATCACAGCGGATGCCATTTTGGATAATCGGGAACAGCTGGCAGATCAACTGTCCATATCGAGAGCGGAGTTAGCTGGATTGTCAGATAGTGAACTGATCCTGCGAGCCTATCAGCGGTGGGATGAACATATGGCCGAGAAGCTGCTCGGTGATTTTGCCTTCGCAATCTGGGATGATCGCAAACGCAGACTCTTCGCTGCCAGAGATATTACGGGCATGAGATCCTTTTATTTTCGGCATGATGGTAAGCGGTTTGCCTTCTGTACCTTAATGAATCCATTGCTGCAGTTGGAAGGTGTACATAAAGAACTGGATGAAATCTGGTTGTCCGAATTTCTTGCCATTCCCGATATGCATGACTCGGCAGATATCCATTCGACCGTCTATCGCGGAGTGAGCCAACTGCCCCCTGCTCATACGCTCAGCTTCAGGGATGGAAGGCTGGAACGAAAACAATACCATCGTTGGGACGAAGTGGAGCCTCTAAAACTCAAGTCCGACGGGGAATATATAGAAGCATTCCGTGAGGTATTTGGTCAAGCTGTTGGATCACGTTTGCGAACGCATCGACAGGTGGCTGCTGCTTTAAGCGGAGGGCTGGATTCTGGGGCTGTGGTTGGATATGCATCAGGAACACTGCGGAGTCAAGGGAAAACGTTAAATGCGTACAGCTATGTTCCGGTGTCTGATTTTACGGATTATACATCGAAAACACTGCTAGCAGATGAACGACCGTTTATCCAGTCTACGGTTAATCATGTTGGTAATATCACGGAGAATTATCTTGATTTTGAGGGGAGAAGCCCACTTAGTGAGGTAGACACCTGGCTTGATATTATGGAAATGCCTTATAAATACTTCGAGAACTCCTTCTGGATTCGTGGCTTCTATGAAAAAGCGAGCCAGCAGGATGCAGGTATTCTATTGACGGGAGCGCGGGGCAACTTCACGGTCTCCTGGGGCCCAGCACTAGATTATTACGCCAGTTTGCTGAAAAGCGGACGTTGGTTCCGTTGGCTCCGGGAAATGCAGCAGTACAGTGAACGCACCGGGATGAAGTTCTCACGAATTGCCAAAATTACGGGGCGTAAAGCGTATCCGGAATTATTCAAATCCATGGCAAAGGGAGCTGCCCAAGCCGCATCGGTGCAATTAATCCATCCGGAGTTTGCTAGGCGAACAGGGGTATTGGAACGGCTCAAATCAATTATCGTTCTGCAAGGCGGTGCTCAGGCAGATGCACTCAAAGTACGGGCAGAGAAATTCAACAACCTGGCCATTGCGAACAAAAATGGTGCTGTCGCCACCAAATGCTCTCTTCGTTATCGGGCGTGGGAGCGTGATCCTACGAGTGACGCCAGAGTGATCCGTTTCTGTCTGTCCGTACCGATTGAACAATATGTTAATCAAGGGACAGACCGTGCTTTGATTCGGCGGGCTACATCACCTGAGCTGCCTGACAAAGTGAGGTTAAACCAGCGAGTGCGCGGTGTTCAGCCCGCGGATTGGTTGCACCGCATGATTCCCAATTGGGGCGATTTTACTGCCGAATTGCGTGTGTTATGTTCTGACAGCCGGGTCGCTGGCATATTGAACACAGAGCGTATCCAATCGGCACTGTCCAAATTTCCTAATCCCCGGCCTGAGCTTGCTTCCCACCCGGACTTGCGTTTGATGATGCATAGCCTGATCGTATATCGATTCATACAAAATTTTTGATCTTGCCAGTGGATGATTGATATGAACTGGAGTAAAGGTTCACTATTCTGTTGACTCATGAAGGGAGGTGAATACAATGCAAATGCAAAAGAAAGAATGGCAAGCACCAGCACTGGAAGTGTTGGAAGTGAACCAAACCATGGCGGGAACAGGTTACAGACAAATTGACTGGGTAACTGTTCACGATGCTGACCTTTACGATCCGTCTACTTCCTAAGTTATTAAGCTTTAACCTGTGCCATTATACTTAAAGGGCGGAAAGGCAACAAATCCATCTTTTCGCCTCCGCCCTTATATTTGAGCATGATGAATATAAGGGCTTTTTTATTTACATGAAGAATTGCAAAGGAGGAGTCATTCATTGTTGCCTGTGCAGTATGAAGCTTATGGCTTGCGTTGGCTGAGCCAATTTCCATTGCCCGAACTCCAAATCGTACAAGGCGGTGCAGATTTAGATACCTCTACTGTTGATGTATACATCCAGGTAGCTGATTTAAAAACACGTTGGAACGAGTGGGACGTGGGGAGAGACAACTTTGTTGCCCGGGATGGAAGTCTTTTTTTTCGAATTGAGGATATCGGTCTTTTTTTTATGGAACAGGGAAATAGAATCATAGTATCTCCTGAACCGGGAGCTGACAATAAAAAGGTACGATTATTTATTCTGGGCACATGTATGGCCGTCATTATGATGCAACGCAGCATTTTGCCTCTACATGGAAGTGCAGTGGTCATTGATGGCTGGGCGTATGCATTTGTTGGGCATTCCGGTGCAGGCAAATCCACATTGTCCGCAGCACTTGCTTCGCGTGGTTATCCGCTCTTGACGGATGATGTTGTGGCACTGACGTGGGATGCAGGTGGTAGAGCGATTGTATCGCCCGGGTATCCGCAGCAAAAGTTGTGGCAGCCCAGCCTGGACGGATTCGGGATGAAGGAACAGGATTATGCAACCGTGCATGCGGAGATTACGAAATATGCGATTCCTGTCCAGCACTATTTTCATGATAGATCTGTTCCGCTTGCTGCTGTAT
This sequence comes from Paenibacillus sp. E222, assembly GCF_013401555.1. Classification (NCBI taxonomy): domain Bacteria; kingdom Bacillati; phylum Bacillota; class Bacilli; order Caryophanales; family Paenibacillaceae; genus Paenibacillus; species Paenibacillus sp. E222. The sequence continues at coordinate 6,523,531 of NZ_CP058552.1, read as the reverse complement.
TTGAGCTTGATCCAAAGCCGGAGGAAGTACAAATACCCGTTCAACTGATGGAAGTTGCCGGATTGGAACGCTTGCATATGCTTTGTTCTCATACCTTCCGGAGTGGGCTTGTCTCCAGACAAGGTCTGGCGCAGTGGCTATTTGCGACGGTTTCACGTTTGTCCGCAAGTATCGAAGTCTTCAGAATCACAAGATCAGGACCTGATTTTACTGCATTTGAGATGGCAGACCGGATTATCGATCATGTACGTAAAGGAGTGTATACAGGACAATGACTACAACTAAACCAATGAATGGCGAAGATCGTGTAATGCGAAAGGAAGGCAACCTAGTCAGTGACATGGGCGGAGAGAAAGTCATGATGAGCATTCATACCGGAAAGTACTATAACCTGGGCAGCACTGGTGGACGCATCTGGGATCTGCTGAGTGAGGAACAAACTTTGGCTGCGTTGGTAGAGGTGTTAGCCTCTGAATATGATATTGAACCAGCATTATGCCAAGATCAGGTTGTGCAATTTCTTGATCATCTGACACAAGAAGGTTTAATTGAAGTTACCCGCGGAGAATAGAGCCATGTTACGTAAAATAAAAGCTTATTTCTCGTTGCCACGTGAAATTCGTGGATTGGTGTGGGAGGCTTACATCCATCTTGGATGGGCACGAATCCTGAAGGCGATGCCCTTTGCCAAGATTGCTCCAGGTTTGGGTACACCAATGTACGAAACGCCGATGAGTGGACTTCAAAGAAGTGAAGTGAAGACGATACGAAATATCTCCAAAGCCATACTGGTAGCCAGCAAATACACATTATGGGAAAGCCGTTGTCTGGTGATGGCTATTGCAGCGATGAAAATGCTGGAACGCCGTAAAGTCGAGAGTACTCTATATATGGGTACTGCACGGAATGAACAAGGCCAAATGATGGCTCATGCATGGCTGAGAAGTGGGAAATTAATTGTGACCGGAGCAGATACAATGGACCAATATACGGTTGTCGGCGTGTTTGGCAAGCGGTGTCCTGAGAAGGGAGCTGGGGAGATTGTCTACGATACATGAGTGGGAACAATATACAGCCGATTTTCCGCAGGAGCTTAAGCTGATTTTGAGCATGATTAAAGGCGATCTAACAGCAATAACCTCTGAGGACGCCCAAATACGAACGAAGGGTATGGACTGGCAGCTCTTTTTGCGGCTCGCCCATCATCATCGACTGTACTCTGTTCTCTATTTGAAAATAAAAGAATTGGACTTAGCGCTTATTCCCGCTTTTGTAGTGGAAAACCTGAAAAAGCAATATACAGCCAATACGTTCCGCATGTTACATCTGACAGCCGAGATGGAGCAGGTATGTGGCGCTTTTCGTGAACGAGGCATTCGCAATATTACGCTCAAAGGGCCTGCACTGGCTCATGATCTATACGGGGATATCTCGTTGCGGACATCGAAAGATCTGGATATTCTCATTCCTTTTAATGACGTGGAGTCCGCTGAAGAGATCCTTGAATCACTTGGTTATGAATCGAAGGAAGGTAAGAGAACACCAACCGTTGCCAGCTGGAAATGGCGGGAACATCATATATGTTACAAACACCCGGTGAAAAGAACCCAAGTGGAGATTCATTGGCGGCTTAACCCGGATTCCGGAAGAGAAACCGATTTTGAATTACTGTGGAAACGCAGTCGATTCAGCACTTACACCCAGACGCCTGTCCGTATGCTGGAAAGGGAAGATCTGTGGGCATATTTGGTGACGCACGGCGCAAGACATGGATGGTTCAGACTGCGCTGGTTACTGGATATCGACCAGATGATTCGCTATATGCCACTGGACGTCAAAAAAGTGGAGCGACGCCTAAAAGCAGAAGGCAGATTATCTATCGGTGCACAAGCTCTTCATTTGGCTTCCGTATTAATGGACACTCCTCTGGATGCCAATTATCTTGCCTTATTGTCTTCCCACGAACGTGCGGGTGAGAAGTTAGCCAGACGTGGCGTAATGTTCATGAATGAGATGATTGAGAGTCCGGCAGATGTAAAGAGTTATCGTTCTTATCTGTTTGCTCTGCGAAGCACAAGGCAGAAGCTGTTTTTCTTCATCGAACGTTTGTATCCGAGCACCTGGGATGTCGACCAACTACCGCTTCCGCGTTCACTGCATTTTTTGTATTTTCCGTTACGTCCGTTTCTCTGGTTCTGGCGGCGAATCAAAAGGAACACGATGACGGAGAGGGGATAACGTATGATTTCGGAACTGCAATTTTTTATGCGCAAGCTGCATCGTGTAACGGGCCCAGTATTGTATTGGAACCTGCTGGGCATGATCTGCATCAGTCTGATGGAAGGAATTGGCATATATATGCTCGTTCCGATGTTAAGTCTTATTGGTATTTTTGAAATGGGTTCAACAGGTCTGAATTTACCCTGGATATCTGAATTTTTAAATCGTTTTCCGGAAAATGGCCGTCTGCTGCTGGTGCTGCTGACCTTTGTCCTTATTGTCTCTGGACAGGCGTGGCTACAACGTCTTCAGACGATTCGCAACACTCGCATTCAGCAGCAATTTGTTCGAACGCTGCGCATGGAAACCTATCGTGCCATCATTATGGCGCAGTGGTCTTTTTTTCTCCAAAAACGAAAATCCGATTTTAATCATATATTAACGACCGAACTTGCCCGTGTCAGTCAAGGAACGAATATTATGCTGCAAATGGCGGCTTCCTTGATCTTTACCGGCATTCAAATCGGCCTGGCCTTCTGGTTGTCTGCCAAGTTAACTACCCTAGTTCTGGTGTGCGGATTGGTATTGTTTATTGTTTTGAGAAAATTCGTGAAACGGGCAAAACAGATTGGTGATCAGACGTCGGAATATTCCCAGAGCTATTATAACGGTATTACAGAACACTTTAACGGAATCAAGGATATTAAGAGCAATATGCTCGAAAAATCACATATTCACTGGTTTGAACGTATGTGTGGGCGGATTGAACGTAACGTGATTCAATTCAGCCAGTTGAACAGCGGCACACAATTGATTCATCGAATATCGGCGGCGGTCATTATTGCTGCTTTTATCTATTTATCTCTACATGTGCTCGCTGTCCCTCCGGCAAGTTTATTGCTCATCATTCTGATCTTTTCACGGTTGTGGCCACGATTCACATCCATTCAATCCAATCTGGAGTATATGAGTTCGATGCTGCCCGCGTTTCAGATTGTGAGAGAGTTACAGACAGAGACTGAGAAAAGCCGTGAGATTAGCGAGCAAACGGTTAATGCTGGTGAACCATACGATCAGGAGCTAACGGTTCCCGGTCCACGATCAGTTAGAATGAAGGCCCAGGTCAAGCCGAATGAGCAGGAATATGGCGATGTGCCGCCTATTGAACCCTTGGTGCTTAAGGAGTCCATCGAGTGTCAGCAAGTCAATTATCGCTACGAAGGCAGTGATTCCTACTCATTATTCGAAGCGTATGCATCCATCCCTGCGAAAGGCATGACGGCTATTGTAGGCAAGTCGGGAGCTGGGAAGAGCACGATGATTGATCTAATTATGGGCCTCATTCGTCCGGAGAGCGGTCAGATTTTGGTGGATGGGGTGCCGTTAACCGAGAATCGATTGTTAGCCTGGAGGAGTTCAATTGGTTATGTCTCTCAGGACCCTTTTCTGTTCCATACGAGCATTCGTGAAAATTTGCGCCTGGTTGACCCAAATGCCAGCGAGGAGCAGATGTGGCGGGCATTACAGTTTTCTTCGTCTGCAACGTTCGTCCGCAAACTTCCGCAAGGACTGGATACCATTATTGGAGATCGGGGCATTCGTTTATCTGGCGGTGAACGTCAGCGTTTGGTGCTTGCCCGCGCCATGCTTCGGAACCCTTCTGTATTAATATTGGATGAGGCGACGAGTGCGTTGGATAGTGAGAACGAACAGCATATTCATGAGGCCCTTGAGCGCCTGAAAGGGCATGTTACCGTTATTGTTATCGCCCACCGTTTATCCACCATTCGAACAGCGGATCGAGTGATTGTATTGGATGAGGGCCGGGTTATCCAACAAGGGGGTTATCAGCAATTGTCTACTGATCCGGTGGGCACGTTCAGCAAACTGTTGAATATGCAGGCGGGTGTGGTGGGGCAATGAGTTTCTCGGTAAATCCGGAAATGAACAAAGCAAAAAGGCGCGCCATTTGAGGCAGCGCCTTTGATGTATATGTAATAGGGAAGTAATTCAATATGATTGCCATTTTCAATTAGTGAACGATGGCATTGCTAACAGGCTTCGGCAGCTGAAAAGCACCAACACGTTCCAGATGCTGCACAATTTCTTGCACGGCCTCTTCGATGGACAGCTCTTCGGTATCAATAATCAGTGTAGGATCTTCTGGAATATCATAAGGGGCCGAAATCCCTGTGAAATGTGGAATGGCACCGCTGCGCGCCTTTTTGTAAAGTCCCTTTGGATCACGTCGTTCACATTCTTCAATCGAACAACGAACATAAATTTCAATGAAATCATCAGCTTCAAAGAGCTGTTTAACCTTATTCCGATCTTGTGCATCTGGCGAGATAAAGGCGGAAAGAACAAATAACCCGGCATCTACCATCAGCTTGGATACTTCACCAATCCGGCGCAGATTTTCTTGCCGATCCTCGGCCGTGAATCCAAGATCCCGATTCAGTCCATGACGTACGTTATCCCCATCAAGTACGTAACAATGAACCCCTTTTTCGTACAGGTACTGCTCCAGGGCAAATGCAAGCGATGATTTTCCTGCACCGGATAAGCCGGTAAACCATAAGGCACGACTGCGATGACCGTTATGTTTCTCCCTGTCCTGCCTGTTTAAGCTGGATTGCTGCCAGGTAATGTTACGCTCTTCCTTCGACATGAATATCCGCCTCTTCCTACTTATGATATGTATAATATTTTAACATATTTACAAGATTATAGCACCTTCTGAATTTGGCGGAATTTAGCGTGAAGCAACGACAATTCGGGTATAGATGTAGTACATACATAGCAGGAGGAACACCAACATGAACAATAACATACACAACATAAAGGTTTATTTCCAGTGCGCGGATTGCGATCAGGATATCCAGGTAATCTTTGCTCAAGAGCAGGTCAGTGCGGTTCGCTGTTCAGGATGTGGTAGAGCATACACCTTGATGAAGCCTACCATTGGTGACGAGATTTTGCTGGATTGGGAGCAGGAGGCTCTATATCATAAATTGCGGGCAGATCGCTCTGAACATGATAACCATAATATGTCTGCCCTGATTATTAAAGTTATTGAGCTGCTTACCTGGCGGGATAGTGGTGACGGTCAGACACGTGCTATAGAAATGGTTAGAGAGTGGCTGGCTTCCAGTGGGAAACCTCAGACTTTACTTGAATTGTTTCATCATCCCGAGCGAGATAATAAACGGTTTTGAATCAAGTAATGAGAAGTGGGGTCCCATTGGTGTATGTATGTGAAGTGATCTGTAATCGAAATTTACATACATTAGCTGTTCCTGTGGCATATTACCTGAAGGTGTTCGTGCTAGGAAACGACAAACCGAATTTTTCAGGAACAGGAGCGGATAGCAATGAAGCGAATGGTTCTTTACATGCTGCTGGCTGTATTGACGTTCGGTATATTACCGGCACATACTGAAGCATCGCCAATAAATGGAGCTTATCATTTTGGCTTCAAAAAAAGCCAAAACGGACAGTTGCCTTCCATTGATCAGGAAGGATTTAAGGAGATATTGCAGCATAACGATGCCATTTTCCTGGGGGATACGAAACAGAAAGAGCTGTATCTAACGTTTGATAACGGCTATGAAAATGGGTTCACGCCAGCTATATTGGATGTTCTGCGTGATAAGAAAGTGCCAGCTGCTTTTTTTGTCACCGGCCATTATCTGAAAGACCAGCCTGAGCTCGTGAAGCGAATGGCGGCAGAAGGCCATATTGTGGGTAACCACTCCTGGAGCCATCCCGATATGACCCGAGTTTCCAATGAAAAAATAAGAACAGAACTTGATCAGGTACGATCTGAGGTCAATCGGTTGACTGGACAGCAAGCGACCTTCTTGCGGCCACCACGTGGCATTTTTAACAATCGGACGCTTGCAGAGAGCCACGCCCAAGGTTACGTTAATGTGTTTTGGTCCGTTGCCTATAAAGATTGGGATACCAAAGTGCAACGTGGGACAGATTATGCACGTCAGCAAGTTCTGAAACAGCTTCATCCGGGAGCAGTCATTCTGCTTCACTCTGTGTCGAAGGATAACACGGAGGCGCTCGCCTCCATTATTGATGAGGCACGTAAGCAAGGCTATGCGTTCAAAAGTTTGAATGACCTGAAAACAAAAAGTTATTAAGGTTACATGGTTACCATCGAAAAAGGGCATCCTGAGCTAGGATAAATAGCTTGGGATGCCCTTTCTGGCTTGATTTTTGATGGTTTTAACGGACGTAATACTAATTATTAAGGAAACATGTTGTGTGATGAAAGGACTTTTATAGAACTGTGTTATAAATAATGCCGATCGTTTTGGGACCACAATGACTACATATAACGCAGCCAGCCGTAGTCAATTCCACTCGTGCTCCGGTTTGCTCCTGCAGAGACTTCTGTAAATCAAGCGCGTCTTCCTCGGCCATGGTATGCACAACGATAACGAGATCGCGGTCAATCTGTTCCTTATGGCTAAGTGTGTTTTGCAGCATTTGTTCCAGCGCCTTTTCCCGTTTGCCACGGACTTTGTACGCAGGAGACATCTTGCCATCGGCTACACGAATGACGGGACGAATTTTGAGCAGACTGCCAATCAGGTTTTGCATGCCAGAGCAGCGTCCACCTTTGTATAAATACTCCAACGTATCGATAACAAATTCAGTCCGCACATTCGGTTTGATGGCTTCGACGAGTTGTGTAATCTCCTTCAGGCTCTGCCCTTTTTCTGCTGCATGAACTGCCTTCATGACCATTAGGCCAATCCCGGAAGAAAGATTCAGAGAATCCACGACAGAGATGCGGCCTTCCGGAAATTCGGAACTGGCCAATCTTGCATTTTGGTAAGTTGACGAAAGTTCAGAGGACAAGCTGATATATAAGATATCATACCCTTGTTCTATGTAAGGTTGAAATGCCGTCATGAAATCAGCAGGTGAAGGTGCAGCCGTTTTGGGCAGACGCCCATCTCTGCTTACACGTTCATAGAGCTGTTCCGGCTTAATTTCAGCACCGTCCTTCAGTGATTCCTCACCGAACACGACATATAAAGGGATGATACCGATATCGTGCTGCTGGATCCATGCTGGGGCCAGATCACTTGTGCTGTCCGTGAAAATTTTAATTCGCGACATGTCAATCTCCTTTGGATACGAAAATTTGGCAATAGAATGGATCATATGAATCCAGTTGAGGTGGATTAGTGTTACTTCACTATCATTTTTGTGGAATGAATGTCAAGCGGATATAAGCTTTTACATCATATAGATACCAGCAATAATAAGTACTGCAAACGCCAGAATCATGACTCCGCTGAGAATGGTTCCGATGATAGCAAAGACTTTTTTTCGATTCTTGAGAATTAGCCCAATCACACCGAGAATGAGTCCGGCGAGATTAAGAACCAAACAAACAAGAACAGCCAGAGAAGCCAGAACAACTGCTGGATGTAATGCAATCTCTTCCACTTGAATCGGTGTGGTTACGACGCGAACTGCACTGTTGATAGCCATCGTAGCAATAAATAAAGTCAGCATGTAACCAATGATTGAGACCAATCCAATCACAAAACTTGCAATACCAGGCCCGGAATGTTTCAATCGATCCATGGATGGATCTTTCAGGTCGGAGGGGTAAGGTGTAAACAAATTATCATGATTGGGATCTGAATAATCCGCAGCGGAACCGGATTGATAAGGATGGTGACGATTCTGGTTATTTTGATTATCCATAAATGGTTTATCCCTCCCTTAATCGTGGTCATGAGTGTAATTAACCTAATCCGGGTATTATGATTCCCATCAAGAGAATGAAGGCATTCCTTTTTACTTTTCCATAAAAATCGATAAAAATCAAGGTTTCACGCCAGTTTTCGTCGATTTTGAGGCTAAAGGGAAGCAAAGTATATATAACCAGACATATAAATGCCTTCACATCGTAGCTGGCTGGTAAACACTGCAAGGATTCGTTAAAATGAATAGTTGAGAGATGAATTAAGGGAGAGAAGGCAAATGCAACGGAAATGGATGATGCTTGGTGCTGTACTGACAATGCTTTCTGTAGCTATTGGTGCGTTTGGTGCACATATGCTCAAGGAAAAAATTGGTGCAGATGCCATAGCCGTGTATGAAACCGGAGTGCAGTACCACATGATACATGCAATCGGATTGCTCATTATTGGTCTTACAGCGGGTCAACTTGGACCTTCTACCAAGCTCAAGTGGGCAGCACGCCTGCTGTTTATCGGAATTATCATATTCTCGGGCAGTTTGTATGTACTGAGTATTTCAGGTATTAAAATATGGGGAGCCATCACGCCAATCGGCGGGGTAGCCTTTATTGTCGGATGGTTGTTATTAGCAATAGACGTATGGCAACGTGGAAAAGATCGCTAATGATGATTTACAATGCTTGGGCATAGATTAAGGATAACTAACGATGTGCCAACTCATTGTTACGTGAATGAACACCTAAAAAAGCAACTTGCCTGGGAAATGTTATGGAATTCCCCCGTAAGTTGCTTTTCGTTTGAATGTTCATGGAGTTAAAGAAACTCATCAATTTCATTGGTTCGGAACGTATACACTTGTTTTTCATCCACATGGTAGACGCTTACAACACTGGTATCCCGATCAAAATTCAAAATGCGGCATGGAATGCTCTGATGCCTGCCATTTTTGTTGTTCACAACGATCCGAGTAAGACGGTTTTCTTTGATAAGGGTATCAATCCATACATCGAATGAATTTCCGTTGGTAGTGTTGGATGCTTCAGTTGAAGGAGCTTTCTGGGAAGCAGATGTATCGATTTCACTTTGTGGTGTGACTGGAACGGTTGAAGCCGTCGCTTGATTTGGTGATGTGCTTTTTTGTCTTGCATTGGATTGTGATTTTTTTCTTTCTTTATGAAGAAAGGCGAATGAGTCCTTTTTGGACTGCAGTGTCACTTCAATAATTTTGCCAAGCTCTATGCCGGATTGAATCCGGAAGTCCGCAATTTGTTCCTCTTTGTTTATGAACTCCAACAGGGACTGCAGTGCCAATGCATTCGAGCGGCTCTTAATAAGAATATCGACATTGAATAAAAAGCCGATTTCTTCTTCGTTGGATAAGGTTTCTTTCATTCATCCCAGCCCCGTTAAAAGATATGTCAGCAAAAAACATGCTTCAATACACTATATCATTAAAATGGCAATAATCATAGTGCTGGAGACATAGAAAATGAGGGAACCCCTTAGGCCAATTCAAGTAAAACCATATGCATTTCCAATCCTTTTCCGCAGGTGTCCACACCGCTATCCAGAATGAGGCATACAATTATCGTGACCTGCGGAACGAGGAGGTGTATCGGGAAATTATGGTGACGATGGAGCCGATTGTGGTTGGAGAACATGTTCTGGTCGGGGTAGAGGTAAAGCTGCCCAAAACGACATTACTGACGATTAATACATCCAAAGGATATATCATGTGCGGAGCACTGGATGTGGGATTACTTAATGAGAAGCTTGGGGATCGCAAAATTATTGCAGCTCGGGCGGTTGGCGTGCGCACATTGGAACAGCTGCTGCATGCACCTATGGAGTCGGTGACCACGGAAGCCGAAGCTATGGGCATTACGGTTGGCATGACGGGTGTAGAAGCATTGCTCAAGATGATCTAAGTCCAAGGGTGATTACAGATGATTATGGATGATCAATCCCTTTATCAAAGTCGACTTTTGTGACACCAGTACTCATCTCAACGTCGAATACATCTGCAACTACAAAAAAAGGGCTCCCCATTGGGAAGCCTTTTTTTGTACACCATCCTACACAAACGATAAAACATACTTCCATTAATTTAAGATTCATCCTTGGCGAACAAGGCAGACAGATTCTCTTTGAAAGGAGCACGAACAACGCCTTTTTCCGTAATAATGGCCGTTACATATTCATTAGGAGTGACATCAAACGCCGGGTTGAATACTTTTACACCTTGCGGTGCTGTACGTTTACCAAATCCTTCGGTTATTTCCTCCGCAGCACGTTCCTCAATCGGAATGAGATCTCCGGATGGTGTAGACAGGTCAATGGTGGACAGCGGGCTGGCTACATAGAATGGAATATTGTGCGCTTTGGCAAGGACCGCTACGCTGTAAGTTCCGATTTTGTTAGCTACATCCCCATTGGCAGCGACGCGGTCTGTACCTACGATAACGGCCTGAATCCAGCCTTTGGACATGACCATGCCTGCCATGTTGTCGCAGATCAAGGTAACGTCAATACCAGCTTGCTGGAGCTCGAAGGCCGTAAGGCGTGCACCCTGAAGGACAGGGCGGGTTTCGTCTGCGAATACTTTCAGGTTGATGCCGCGCTCGTGAGCGAGGTACATCGGTGCAGTCGCCGTTCCGTATTTTGCGGTTGCAAGTCCGCCTGCATTACAGTGGGTAAGTACACCCATACCGTCTGCGAACAAAGGAAGAGCGTTTTCACCGATAAGGCGGCAAACTTCTTCGTCTTCTTTCTGAATCAAGAGAGCTTCCGCTTCGAGAGCAGCATTGCTATCTTCGATGCTTGCACCGGATTCAGCGAGGTCACTGGCTTTTTGCATCATGCGATCCAGCGCCCAGAACAGGTTAACAGCCGTTGGACGGGAAGTGGCAAGGTGAGCACAGATGGATTTTACGTGATCCAGCCAGCCTTGTATGGCAAGTCCGTCATATGCTTTGGCACCTAGTACGACGCCGAATGCAGCAGCAATCCCGATGGCGGGAGCGCCGCGTACTTTCATCGAGTGGATGGATTCCCATACTTCTTCGGGCGTGTATAGTTTCAGCATAAGAATTGTTTCAGGCAGCAGACGCTGGTCAAGCATTTCAAGCTTGTCCTGTTTCCATATAAGAGAGGACAGAGGCTGATGTTCAGGGGTTGTCATGGATGTTCCTCCGTTCCTTGAGTTAAGCCGTATCATTCTTTGAGTCAGGCTTTAATAGAAGTAACCGCTGTAGCTACTGTATCTAGAAGTTCACCAATGGTATTCAGATTGCGATTACGCTTGATAAGTGCTTTACCGATTGCCAACGCTTTGCGCTGAGCACATTCACGTTGTGTTGCATCTTCAATCGTATCGATATCTGCGACATGCGCAAGTCCAACAATACGGCGGACCATTTTCGCGCCAGCAAAGCCAGCAGAATCTCTGAATAATTGTTGAACATAATGATCTTGGTATCCAGGCGCCTTAGCCATAGGATCAATCAGGTCGGAAGTCCACAAACCACGGAAGCGGGATTCGAATTCAGTCCACACGTCACGAACCATATCCAGCAAAATCGTTTCACGCTCATGAAGAGCCTTCTGCTCCTGAATTCGACCTGGCAGCGAGGCGTAGTGGAGAAGCAGATTGGCAAGCACGGCTCCTACATCAAATCCCATTGGACCGAAATAGGCAAATTCGGGGTCAATGACTTTCGTGGATTCAGGTGTCACAAAAATACTGCCTGTGTGCAAGTCACCATGAAGTAGGGCTTGTCCATGGGTGAGAAATTTCTCACGCAACAAAGCTACTTCAAGATGAAGTTCTCCATCTGTACGAAGTGCTTCCGCCTCATCTTCAATGGAAGCCTCATAATTATTTTTCTCCGCAATGCGATACGGTTCATCAAAGATCAGATCCTCGGTTATTTTACATTGATCCGGATTGACGAATCTGCCCTGTTTCTCTTTCTTCAATTGCTGGTTCATGCCAAGATCTGATGTGAAAAACAATGTTCTCGCCATGAACTCCCCGATATGTTCTGCAAAAAGAGGATATGTTCCGCCATCGATGAGGCCTTTACGCATAATCACATGATCGCTCAAATCCTCCATCACGGTTAAGGCGAGATCATCATCATAATGGTACACTTCGGGCACCATTCCCGGACATAAACGATGCTCTTCCTGCAGGATTTCCCGTTCAATTCTGGCACGTACCAGAGACAATGGCCATGATTCTCCGACCACTTTCGCATAAGGAAGAGCTTGTTTGATAATGATACTTTTATCGGAGTTCTGATCCGTGATATGGAAGACCAAATTCAGATTGCCGTCACCGATCTCACGACATTCCAGATTCGCATCTGCCTCAAACGGACCCGGTATTGTTTTGGCCAGTTCGATTGCATCTTGGGGTGTTAAAGGGCGATATTGGGACAAGAATGCCACCTCCATATATATGAAGAAACAGGAAAACCCACTTCTTTGCTTGGTATATGTCAGTATATCGGAAATAACTGTGCTTTTGTACCCTTTTTTTGAGACAGCCTATGCCGAACTTGTTTCGAACTTCCGGTGTACGGGTAAAAACAAATAGGCCGGACGGTTGACAGAAACCGCCGACAAGGCTTCCCACCACTTGGTGGTGCCGAAATGTTAAATCTCTGTCATTTACATTCAGGTTGACCTGAATCAAGTGAATGTCAGACTAATTTTATAATAAAAGGATGGGATTAAGATGGCTACAAAAAACAAAACAAATCAAGCAAAATCGGTGGAACAAGTACTTAATCGTCAGGTGGCAAACCTGAACGTCCTGTATGTTAAAATCCATAACTATCACTGGTATGTAAAAGGACCTAACTTTTTCACGCTGCACGTGAAATTCGAAGAATTCTACAACGAAGTGACTGTACAAATGGATGAAATCGCTGAACGCATTCTTACCCTCAAAGGCAGCCCTGCAGCTACAATGAAAGAATATCTGGAGTTGTCCTCCATTCAAGAGGCCGCTGGTGGCGAAGATGCCAACACAATGGTACAGAATCTGATCGAGGATTTTGCTACATTATCGAACGAGTACCAAGAAGGTATTGAAGTGGCAGAAGCTGCGGAAGATCAACCAACATCCGATATGCTGACAGGCTTCAAGGCTGATCTGGAGAAACATATGTGGATGCTTCGCTCTTTCTTGGGCTGATTCCACCTTCACTTACCGAGTTTGCTGCCTTATAAACATACATTTACTCCACCCTAACTTTCACGTTGTCAGGATAGCGCCCAGCGTCTATACTGCTGACAAGACTGACTTCGGGGGGAGAACTTATGATAGGCACAACTGTACCCGCATTAAAAGAATGGGCCTCCGCAATCAAAGCACTGGAAACGGGTCGCCAGATTATGGTGATGCGCAAAGGCGGGATTGTGGAGGAAACCCGACGTTTTGAGTTGAAAAGTCCAGCGTTCTATCTGTATCCGACTTATGAACATCAGCGTAAAGAACTGATAAAGTCCTCTGATCATTTCTATGTTGAGGAATCACTGGCCGACTGGGTGCCTGAAGCTTCGACGATCCGTCTCACAGCGTATGCTGAGGTGACACAGGATTTGGAGATCAGAGATCAGGAGATGCTGGATCGACTTCTTGACTTTCATATGTGGACTGCGGATTTTGCCGAAGACCGCCTAAAGTGGAAACGCAAAGATCCACTCCATGTATTGATACTCCGAGTGTACCGTTTAAAAGAACCGATGGAGATTCCCGTATTACCTGAATACAACGGATGCCGTTCATGGATTTCCATTCCGAATGGTTCGGTGCCGTGCGAAATGACGCCGGTGGTGGACGTTGCGGATTTTGACGAACAGGTACAGAAGATTAACGAGACGCTCAAAATGTAATGTTATTTATCGAAAGGACTTGTCCATGATATGGATAGGTCCTTTTTCGGTTGAGAGGAGCAGATTGGATAAAAGATTGAATCCCTGTGATTTTTCTCACTGTCTATTTATGACGAAGAAGTTTTGTCATTTGATTCAATCTTGCTTTTATTATAGAATCAGATAGAATAATGTTTCCTGTAAGGGACAAGAGTTCTTAGGAAATGACTTGATAATCATTGAGAATCAGTTTAGAATTATTCTAAAGTGATTCTTGCTTTGGAGATTGGAGTACAGGAGAAATTCAGGGGAAGCCCTGTTCAGATATTAATAGGTGCTTTTTCGTTTTCGACAGTAAACATCAATTTAATCAATGGAGGGAAACAATACACATGGCTACGAATTTCGTCATTGAAGGTCTGAAAGCGACGATCGAAGGTAAGGAAATCCTAAAAGGCATCAACCTGGAAATGAAAGGTGGAGAAATCCACGCAATCATGGGTCCGAACGGAACTGGTAAATCAACTCTGGCTTCTGCACTTATGGGGCACCCTAAATATGAAGTAACAGAAGGTACGATTACACTTGATGGTGAAGATGTACTGGATATGGCTGTAGACGAGCGTGCTCGTGCAGGTCTGTTCCTGGCTATGCAATACCCAAGTGAAATTGCTGGTGTAACGAATTCTGACTTCCTGCGCAGCGCAATCAATGCACGTCGTGGTGAAGGCAACGAGATCTCTTTGATCAAGTTCATTCGCCAAATGGAAGGTAAAATGAAAGAACTCGACATGAATCCTGAGTTTGCTCACCGTTACCTGAACGAAGGTTTCTCCGGTGGTGAGAAAAAACGGAACGAGATTTTGCAAATGATGCTGCTTGATCCAAAAATTGTAGTACTCGATGAAATTGACTCCGGTCTGGATATCGATGCTCTGAAAATCGTGGCAAACGGTGTAAACGCAATGAAGAGCGAAGATCGCGGATTCCTGATCATCACTCACTACCAACGCCTGTTGAACTACATTACTCCTGACTATGTACACGTAATGATGCAAGGTCGTATCGTGAAGTCTGGCGGACCTGAACTGGCTCACCGTCTGGAAGCTGAAGGATATGACTGGGTTAAGGAAGAGCTGGGAATTACAGATGAAACTGTAGGTCAAGAAGCGTAAAGACAAAACGGAGGAGGATAATCAATGACTACACAAACAATTCTTCCGGTTGAATCTGAAGCGCTTCGCGCCTTGTCGGAGAGCAACAATGAACCCGGCTGGTTGACCGAGCAGCGGCTCGAAGCCCTTAAGCTTGCAAGTGGGCTTGCGCTTCCCAAACTGGAAAAACAAAAAATCGAACGCTGGAATGTCAGCGAGTACGGCACATACAAAGCTAGTGAAGCGATTGCTTCCCTTGAGGAAGTACCAGCTTCCATTAAAGATCTGGTTAAGGACCAAGCGGAAGGCAGTCTGGTTATCCAGCGTAATTCCGGTGCGGTATATTCCAAGTTGTCTGCGGATCTTGCAGCAAAAGGAGTTATCTTCACAGATCTGGCGACAGCAGTTCGCGAACATAGTGATCTGGTAAAACCTTATCTGAATACAGCTGTAAAAGCAGATGAGCATTCCCTTGCTGCACTGCATGCAGCACTTTGGAACGGTGGGGTATTCCTCTATGTTCCGAAAAACGTAGAGATTGAAGTTCCGCTGCAAGCGGTACTGCTCACAGATGATGCTACTGCAACGTTTGCACCGCACGTGCTTGTCATTGCTGAGTCCAACAGCTCCGTTACTTATGTGGATAACTATGTATCTGGCGAACTGTCTTCACCTGTATTCCATAACGGTGTTGTGGAAGTATTCGTGAAAGCTGGTGCCAAAGTTCGTTTCGCTTCGGTTCACCAACTGAGCACGAATGTTACTGACGTATCTTTCCGCCGTGCAGTGGTGGAGAATGACGGTTCGATCGAGTGGATCGTTGGTGAGATGAACAACGGTGATACTGCAAGCAACACGATGACGGTTCTTAAAGGAAATGGCTCAAGCTCCGATTCCAAAGTGATTGCAGTAGGTTCCGGTTCCCAGAAACTGAACTACACAACAGAAGCTCGTCACTTCGGCAAAAACACGCCAAGCCAGATGATTACACGTGCAGTTATGCGTGAAGAGGCTTCTGCAATTATTAACGGAATTACGAAGATTGAGAAAGGCGCTACCAAAGCGGACGGTCAGCAAACAGAGAAAGTACTGATGCTGAGCCCGAAAGCGCGTGGAGACGCCAACCCAATCCTTCTCATTGATGAGGATGATGTAACAGCAGGTCACGCGGCTTCTGTAGGTCAAGTCAATGTGGAGCAAATTCATTACTTGATGTCGCGCGGGATTAACCGTACGGATGCGGAACGCCTGATCATTTACGGCTTCCTGGCTCCGGTGGTGGCGGATATTCCTCTGGAAGCACTGCGTACCCAATTGCAGTCTCTCATCGAACGGAAACTGGGACAATGAACCCGGCTATCCGCGAGCAGTTCCCGATCCTCCACCAGGAAATCAACGGACACCCGCTTGTATACCTAGATAACGCAGCGACTTCCCAGAAGCCGCTGGCTGTAATCGAAGCGATTAAACATTATTATGAATATGAGAACTCCAATGTGCATCGTGGTGTTCATACGCTTGGAAGCCGTGCAACGGATGCTTATGAAGGCGCACGCGAGAAGGTTGCCAAGTTTATCAACGCCCGGCGTACACAGGAGATCATTTTCACCCGTGGGACTACGACTGCTTTGAATTTGGTGGCTTCGTCCTACGGACGCGCAGTCTGCAAAGAAGGCGACGAAATTGTTATTACGCAGATGGAACATCATAGCAATCTGATTCCATGGCAGCAGGTCGCCAAGGAAACAGGAGCAACATTGAAATACATTCCGCTTCAGCCGGATGGCAACATCGATTTGGCTGATGTGGAGAAGACGATTACGAACAATACCAAAATTGTAGCAATCGCTTATGTATCCAATGTTATGGGTGTTGTTCATCCGGTAAAACAAATCGCTGAGATTGCACACCGCAAAGGTGCTGTCATCGTTGTGGATGGCGCACAGAGCACACCACATATGAAGGTGGATGTGCAGGATCTGGACTGTGATTTCTACGCATTATCCGGCCATAAGATGTGCGGACCAACCGGGATCGGTGCACTTTACGGCAAAAAGGCGCTGCTGGAGTCCATGGAGCCGGTTGAGTTCGGCGGTGAAATGATTGATGATGTTGGTCTCTATGAATCCAATTGGAAAGAGCTTCCTTGGAAATTCGAAGGCGGAACACCGATTATCGCAGGTGCGGTAGGATTGGGTGCAGCTATCGATTTCCTGGAGCAGATTGGCATGGATGAGATTGCTCATCATGAAAGTGTGCTGGCAGCTTATGCAACGGAACGTATGGCCGAGATTGACGGACTGACCATTTATGGACCAGCCAAGCGTCATGTCGGAGTGGTTACATTTAACCTCGGTGATGTACACCCGCATGATGTGGCAACTGTGCTGGATGCGAGTGGCGTAGCCATTCGTGCAGGACACCACTGCTGCCAACCGCTGATGCGCTGGCTGGAAGTCAGTTCAACAGCTCGTGCCAGTTTCTATCTATACAATAACGAACAAGATGTGGACCGGCTTGTCAGCGCCTTAATCCAGACAAAGGAGTATTTTGGCGATGCAACTTGATGATCTGTACCGGCGTGTCATAATGGACCACTACAAAAATCCGCGGAACCGCGGAACGTTTGATAATGAAGCTGTCACGGTGAATTTGAACAATCCAACGTGCGGCGACCGGATTTCACTGCAACTTTTGCTGAAAGACGGAATCGTTCAGGAGGCCAAGTATACGGGGGAAGGTTGTTCCATCAGCATGTCCTCGGCATCAATGATGACCGAGGCAGTCAAAGGCAAAACGATGGATCAGGCACTCGACATGGCTAACCGTTTTTCCTCACTGATGAAAGGGGAAGAAGTCGATTTCGACGATTATGAAGATCTCGAAGCCCTATCCGGTGTGAACAAGTTCCCTGCACGCATCAAATGTGCCACATTGGCCTGGAATGCACTACGCAAAGGAATTGACGAAGAGGACAATGTACAATAACGATAGGGAGGTAGAGCAAGATGGCTAAAAAAGCACCAGAAATGGAAGAGTATAAATATGGTTTTCGCGATGAACACAAATCCATCTTTCAAACCGGTAAAGGTCTGACTGCAGAAGTCGTTACCGAAATTTCCAAAATCAAGAACGAACCGGAGTGGATGTTGGAATTCCGTTTGAAATCCCTGAAACAATTCGAAAAAATGCCGATGCCTAAATGGGGCGGAGATCTTGACGGATTGGATTTCAATGATATTCAGTACTATGTTCGTCCTTCTGAAAAACAAGGGAAAACATGGGAAGAGGTTCCTTCCGAAATCAAGGAAACTTTTGATAAACTGGGTATCCCTGAAGCGGAACAAAAGTTCCTCGCAGGTGTATCGGCTCAGTATGAGTCCGAGGTTGTATACCACAACATGCAAAAAGAATTGGAAGATCAGGGCGTAATCTTCATGGATACGGATACTGCACTTAGAGAGCATCCGGAAATCCTGCGTGAATATTTCGCAACGGTTATTCCACCAGCAGATAACAAATTTGCTGCTTTGAACAGTGCCGTATGGTCCGGAGGAAGCTTCATCTACGTACCTAAAGGCGTGAAATGTGAAGTGCCTCTGCAAGCTTATTTCCGGATTAACTCCGAAAATATGGGACAATTCGAGCGTACACTCATCATTGCGGACGAAGACAGCTTCGTTCACTATGTAGAGGGCTGTACAGCTCCGATCTACAGCACGAACTCACTGCACAGTGCGGTCGTTGAGATTATCTGTAAGAAAAATGCCCGTGTTCGTTACACAACGATTCAAAACTGGGCACCAAACATCTACAACCTGGTTACGAAACGTGCGGTTGCTGAAGAAAATGCAACGATGGAATGGGTCGATGGCAACATCGGTTCCAAACTGACGATGAAATATCCAGCCGTTGTACTGAAAGGCCGCGGAGCTAAAGGTTCGGTTCTGTCCATCGCTGTAGCTGGTAAAAATCAGCATCAGGATGCAGGCGCGAAAATGATTCACTTGGCTCCAGATACAACATCAACCATTGTATCCAAGTCGATCAGTAAACATGGTGGTAAAGTAACCTACCGTGGTCTGGCTTCCTTTGGTCGCCAAGCGGAAGGTGCAAAATCCAATATCAAATGTGATACGCTCATTTTGGATAATGAGTCCACATCTGATACGATTCCTTACAATGAAATCATGAATGATAACATCATGCTGGAGCATGAAGCTACAGTATCCAAAGTGTCTGAAGATCAGCTCTTCTACCTGATGAGCCGTGGTTTGACTGATGCAGAAGCAACACAGATGATCATCATGGGCTTTATTGAACCGTTCACGAAGGAACTGCCGATGGAATATGCGGTAGAGATGAACAGATTGATCAAGTTCGAAATGGAAGGCAGTATCGGTTAATACCGCTGCAAAACAAAAGATCGAGGGATTTTCCCTCGGTCTTTTTTGTTGTGTGGAACAGCTGCTCGTGTATGCGAATATGAAATGATTCAGAATACAAAATTATACATTTGATTTATTTTCTCGTAACACTTATTACATATATTTAAATGGAATTAAATATGAGGAGGGATAGTTTGATGAGACAACGAGTAGGGAAAAGAACAAAGGCCTTATTATTGTCAGCATTGGTTACATTCAGCATATTACCCCTGTATTCCCCTGCTGTACATGCTGCTGAGGACGGAGTGTTCTCTGGTTCGTTCAATATTCTAAGTTATAATGTAGGAGGTCTCCCCAGTTTCGTTTCCAGTTCCAAGCCCCAAGAGTATACGGAGCAGATTTCCCCCAAGCTGAACGATTATGATATCATTAATGTGCAGGAGGATTTTAATTACCATAATCAATTAATTTCGCAAGTGACCCTGCCTTATTTGACTCAAACTAGTGGGGTAGCGGGCTTTGGAAGCGGGTTGAACAGTTTATCCCGGTATCCGTTCCGTGATTTGAAAAGGGTTACCTGGAATAAGCGCTCCGGCCTGTTTGACAATGGGAGTGATGAGCTGACGCCCAAAGGCTTCACCGCAGCAACCTATGAGATTGCACCTAACGTGAAAGTGGATGTATATAATCTGCATGCAGATGCAGGTGATGATGATAAATCGCTTGAGGCCAGACGTGATAACATCAAACAGCTGTCCGATTACATAAAAAAGAACTCTGAAGGTAATGCGGTCATTGTATTCGGCGATACGAATACTCGTTATACCCGCGCTTCGGACAACATCGAGATGCTGCTGACGGATAATGGATTGCATGATCCGTGGATTGATCTCGTTCGGGGTGGAAGCATTCCTGCAGACGGAGATGCGCTCATGGATGCTGGCAACGTCAATGGCCCCAGTTATGAAATTGTTGACAAAATTTTATATCGTGGAAGCAGAGCTTTAACGTTGAATGCCGCAAGTTATCGTGTGGAGGATCAAAAATTCGTTGATCCGTCTGGAAATCAACTTTCCGATCATTTTCCGATTACAGCGAATTTTGTATACAATGTTTCCCCTGAATATCGACTCAGTTCTACCATAGGAGGGGTAGGCGGGACTGGGTTTAATGACTTGGACCGCATCCCTGATGTGCAGCCTGACTCAATTGTACTGGACACAGGCAACCGTGTTGACGGTATTACGACATTGTATCGGGATGGAACGAGTCTGACCCATGGAGGAAAATCCAATACTTCCACACTGAATCTCGCTAATGGTGAATATGTAACACGAGCAACGATCAGTCAGGGGACACGAAATGGAGATAAACGAATCTTTCACCTTGAATTAATGACCAATCTGGGTAATAAAATTGCAGGGGGTCAGAAGACTTCAGAGCAGATCATTTTGGACGCGCCTGCGGGATGGTATATTGCCGGGTTTTATGGAAGAGCCGACCAGGAGATTGATCAGCTTGGAGTTATTTATAAGCGTGTCCAACCTTAATTTTGAGTTTAGAACGATAGAGAACAGATTTATTGTAACTTGTCTATAATCTATAGCACCGCTTGGAATATGCATTATTGGAAAAGACCGCAGGGTTTGGACCAATAACATTCTGAGCGGTTCTTTTTTGTAATAAAATAAGATCAATAGCACAAGCCATTTACTAGATTTAAGCATCTAATGATAGAAAAGGATGTGAATACATGAGCATAAATCCGTTCAAGGGATATCGGATTACAAGTTCATTTGGCTACCGAATTCATCCTATTTCTGGCGGACATACATTTCATCGTGGCATCGATCTCGTCACAGAGCCATGGAATGGGCCCATACATGCATTTATGGACGGGACTGTACGGTTTGCCGCAGAAGGGGCTACAGGCTCAGGATTTGGGGGTTACGGGCTTACGGTAGCGGTACAGGATCACAGGGGCTACTTGCATTGTTACGCTCACCTTTCCCGAATTGCAGTAAAAGTTGGACAACAAGTGAAACAAGGGCAGCTTCTTGGCAACCAGGGAAGCACAGGGGAAAGCACGGGTCCGCATGTGCATTATGAGGTTCGCAAAACGAGCTCTCCTTCGTATGGATACACAGCTAGTGAGAATGGTGTTGTTGATCCAGGAATCTACTTGCAATCTGAATATAGTTCAACGGTTGAAGAACAGGAGGGGACCCCAATGACGACGGAGGAAAGAGAGCGGTTAACAGCAATGGAGAAGATACTGGAATCCCAGTCTGCCTGGATACAGCAGCAGAAAAGCATTTCCAGTATGGCTTGTCCGTCCTGGGCAGAGGAAGCTTATCATTATTACCAACCCTATATAATGAACGATACGGGCAGTTATGATTTTTGGAGAATGCTTGTCATCATGTATCGCAAGGAGAAGGGCATAAAGGTCTCTTCTGGTTCCTCAAGTTAACAGGCAAAGCAGGCAGACAACCATTTATTGAATGTTGCCAGTTCGCCCGGTTCAACCAAACGCAAATATCATATGTTAGGGTATACCTGATGAAGAGGAGGCAATCACATGAGCGAGGTTGGATATGGCTGTGGTGGCAACGTAGGCGGCGTAGGCGGATACAATATGTTCACCAACACAGGTGCGATCTTGGTACTGTTCATTCTGTTGGTTATCATCACAAAAGCCTTCTGCGTTTAAACTCATATGAGCGAAATGAAATACCAAAAGGGAAGCCTTATCGGCTTCCCTTTTTTACGTGCATACCATGTAAAAGTGTAAAAATGTGTTCTTGAGTATGGTTCCTCTAACGCCTGCTGCGCATTGAACTGAATGCTAATCTTACTGGATATAAATTTCAACGATAGCTACATCTCTTTCCTTCGCTAAATCGATGAAGGCTGTAGAGGTCTGAACGAGTGGGCGGAAATAATCCGCAGGGTTGTTCAGGACAATCAGACCGGTTTCGCCGGTCGTGAGCAGAACCCTTTTGCCAATAAAATTGGGTAGCATATGTTTAATGAGTTCCTGCGTAACTTCAGCATTCAACTGACCGAAGCTGAGGCTGTACAACTCGCATAGCACGGAGATTAGCTCCTGCTTGGTTTGATACACCCGCGTGGTCGTCATCGCGCTGTACACATCGGCTACAGCCGTTATACGGGCAAATGGATGAATCTCGTCACCTTTCAGTCCGTAAGGGTAGCCACTTCCATCTTCACGCTCATGATGTTGAAGGGCAACGGTTGCAAGAATCTCGTCCTGAGTGGACTCTTTGACAATCTCATAACCATATAACGTATGTTTCTTCATTTCTTCGAATTCTTCGGGCGTTAACTTGCCCGGCTTATGTAACATTTCAGAAGGAATCTTGGATTTACCGATATCGTGAAGATATCCTGCTTTGGCTACGGTTAGACATTCCTCAGGGTTATATCCCATCCAGCTGGCGATATAAAAAGCGAGCATTCCGACTTGTAAGGAATGGTTGTAGGTGTAGTCGTTATCCCCGTCAAGCATCAGCAGCAGGGAGACAACGTCCTTTTGTTTTTCAAGCTGTCCTGTTAGGGTCATCAAAATCTCATCGACCTGAGTCTCATCAATAAAACCCTTCTCCATCGCTTGTTCAAACAGAGATTCTGTACCTTTGATCGTATCGTTAAACAGGTTAGTTAACAGACGGGTTTGATCGGAAGGTAAGGTTTGTGCATCAGAGTGTAGGTCAGATGTTGTATGCTCTACATCTGCATAATCGATTCCATGCTGCAGCAGCTTGGCAATATCATCGTCGCTGAGTGTGGAACCTTTCATCAGCATGTGGAGACCCGAACTGTTGTACACATCATTTTTTAACAGGTCGCCAGTTTTAAGATCAGTAACATGCACTCTCACGTATAAACCACCTTTTCCTCGACTAATATCGACACATGTCATTATAATAACAAGAAAAAAATGGGTTGACAACGACTTATTTACTAATTTCGTCACCTGTTCAACAGGTCGAATGACTAGTTATTTAGTTGTCTGTGGGGTTCCAGGGTCCTAGTTGATGACCTTTCCATTCGGAACCATCTTCCCATATTTCTTTTTTCCAGATGGGGACAGTCTGTTTGAGTCTTTCGATCGCGTAACGGCTTGCATCGTAACAGTCACTGCGATGGGGAGAGGAAACAGCAATAACAACGCTGATCTCTGCTACGTCGACCTTCCCAATCCGATGGCTAATCGCACATTTTACGCCTGGCCAGCGCTCATTGATTTCCCTACCGATCGCTGCCATCTGAGAAAGTGCCATAGGTACATAGGCCTCATATTCAAGATGAACCGTTCGTTGCTGTCCGGTCATTTCACGGGTGGTCCCAACAAAGGTTAGTGCTGCTCCATGGTTTGCTGTGATGACGAGCTTCGTTGTAGCTTCCACGGACAGTGGGGACTGGGTGATCAGGAATAATCCGTCATCCGTACGATGCTCAGGATGGGCTGAGCGATGTCCGTCACCATTCAAATGGGTACCCTCTCCTCCTGACACAGGGGGAATTAAGGCGAGTTCATCCTGAGCCTTAATTATAATATCGGCAGAAGCATACTGCTGGTTTACTGCCAGAAAAGAAACACGTATTTGAGCAGCCGCTTCAGGGTAAGCAAGGCTCAGTTTTTCTTTTAATTCCACTGGAGTCGGATCTGTTCCGGGGTAATCATATTTAAGCAGGGATGTGCCCAAACGTTCAGCGATGCCTGCAAATAGTTGAATTGTTAATTTCATGGGAATAACTCACCTCTTTTTAATCTCTAAACCCTATAAATATATCATAACGACGCGGAAAATGTTATGCTTGTCCATTAGAGGAATGTACGTTATAAACGATAAGAGGGAGGCGGTGTGATGAGCACCAAGAAGACGCAAACATTAACGATATTACACACCAATGACATCCATAGTCATTTTGGCTCCATGAGCTCCATCGCCGCCATGATCGGACATGAGAGGGAACAGGCTGGGGAATTTCTGGTCGTGGATATCGGAGATCATATGGACCGGATGGCTGTGGAGACGGAGGGTACCCTCGGGGCAGCCAACGTGGATGTCATTAACCTGACCGGTTACGATGCGATAACGATCGGGAACAACGAAGGACTAACTTTGACACCCGAACAACTGGCGCAGTCTTACTCTGGACTTCTGTGTCCTGTTGTATGTGGAAATGTGGTAGACCAGGCTACAGGCCTGCCACCAGTCTGGATGAAATCCTCTCTCGTTTTGGAGAAGGGGCCATTTCGCATTGGTCTGCTTGGTGCTACAGCACCCTTTACCGCGTTTTATGAATTGCTGGGTTGGGATGTATTGGACCCGGTAGAGACGCTGCGTGAGCAGGTTGAAGCTCTGCGTGCTCAGGTGGATGTAGTCGTTATCTTGTCCCATCTGGGGCTTTCCACAGATCGCAGATTGGCCGAACAGATCCAGGGCATCGATGTCATTCTGGGTGGACATACACATCATGTACTGGAAGAACCCTTAGTCATTGGTCAGACGGTGCTTGGAGCGGCAGGCAAGTTTGGTCAGTGGCTTGGTAAGGTGGTACTGGAGTGGGAATATGAAGCGAACGAACTTACACTAGTGAGCAGCGGCTGTGTTCCAGTCCAGAACATGTTGCTCGAAGAGAGCGTATCGCTGGCTATAGACACACACCGGACTGAAGCTGAGCGTGCGCTTGGTCAAACAGCCGTGATTACGGACAGGACGCTGACCATTGATTACGATCATGAGTCTCCGTTTGCGTCATTGCTTGCCCAGGCTGTTCGTCAGTTCACTGGGGCAAAGTTGTCTCTTGTTAACGCCGGGCAGCTTCTTGGAGATCTTCCCCAGGGGAATATTACAAAGGGAATGTTACATTCCCTATGTCCATCTCCCATTAATGCCTGTACAATATGCTTGAATGGAGTTCAGATTCGGGAGGCTCTGGAGCAGTCCCTGTTGTCAGAGTTTTCGCGTAAACCGATTATCGGGTTTGGATTCCGCGGGGATATTTTAGGAACATTGTGCATGGATGGAATGGATGTGGAGTATGATCCCCATTCGCCTCCATACGAGAAAATCCGTGCCATATATATTGAGGGCGAGCCGATTCTTGATGAACATGAATATGTGGTAGGAACACTCGACATGTTTACGTTTAACGTAGGTTATCCGTCTCTTGCTCTTGGAACGGATACATCGTATCGACTTCCTGAATTCATACGTGACCTGCTTGAAACGGAATTAAAAAGGCCAGGGGCGCTGGACGACAGCCTGCGATCCCGTTGGCACGAAATCTAACAAGTACTTGCCTTCTGCTGAAGCGGCGGCTAGTGGAAATTACATCTACGGAGCGGGAGAGGATAGGCTGTGCGTTTAGTACATATAAACCTATTGCAGCCTGGCATGAAGCTGGGGAAACGAATTTATAGTGAAGAGGGTTTGGTTCTGCTCAGTGAGGGAGTAGAGCTGACCAGTCGGTTGATTGGACGTCTGAAGGATCTGGGGATTGGATATGTGTATATATCTGATGCAGCAACAGAGGATATCATTATTCCGGATATGCTGCAGGAAGAGACCAGGCGCAGAGCGCTAGTAGAGATCAAACAGCAGTTTCAGAGTATGTCGGGTCTCAAAACCAAAAGCCGGATCCCACACTTCGGAAAAGCACTTAGCGGGATAATGAATACGATTCTGGAGGACATTGGCAGTCAGAAGGAAGCAATGATTATGCTGATGGATATGAACGCCAGTGATTTTGACCTATATAATCATTCTCTCAATGTATGTGTGTATACGCTGGTTCTTGGTGTGGCATCGGGCTATACTCGGCAGCAGTTAATGGAGATTGGACTTGGAGCTCTGTTGCATGATATCGGTAAAACGCAGATCGCTCCAGAGATTTTGCACAAGCCTGCCAAATTAAGCGATGAGGAATTTAAAATCATACAGCAGCATACTACATATGGACATCGTATTCTCAAAGACGAACCGGGTATACCGCTCCTTGCTGCCCATTGCGCATTACAGCACCATGAACGGATTGATGGCAGCGGCTATCCTTTTGGCTTGAAAGACAAAGAGATTCATGAGTATGCCAAATGGCTGGCTCTTGCCGATTCGTATGATGCGATGACAACCAATCGGGTGTATAAACAGGCCTTGCTGCCACATCAAGCTGTAGAAGTATTATACACGGGTTCAGGGACACTTTATGAACAGCGAATGCTGGAGAGGTTCCGTGACTGTGTAGCTATTTATCCTTTAGGTATTTCCGTAACGCTAAGTACGGGGGAGATCGGCGTTGTTGCAGAAATCCATCCCCGCGTTCCGCAACGACCACGCATTCGTGTGCTCAAGGATGCTTACGGCCAGACATTAAGTGCACCCTACGAGATCGATCTGTCCACAGCGTTGTCTGTTATGATTACAGGTGTTGAAGGAGTGGAAGACGCTACGCCAGCTTCAGCGCGTGGCGAATTATTTTGATATCCTGACGTCTAATGGAGCATAGATCAACGCTCATATCGTAATATCGTGGCCGAGCTGGCCCGATATTACGCGGGCGTTTTTTGTCATGTAATGGACAGAGCATGCTCATGCCAGAGTACAGGAAATTGTGCTATGATTAAAGATAACTCCAAAAGATGAAGACGGGGTATGTTGTAAATAAAACTTTTTAGGTTAATAAAAGGAATAAGGTGAAGAACAATGACCATGCTAAACTCAGGATCGGTAGAGCCGATGCCTTTATCGCCGACTAATGATCCTTGGGATCCGATCGGCTCTTTGCGTACATATGGACGCCATGTGCTGACCAGTGTAGAAATGACCGTGACTCATCTGTGCAATATGCGCTGTGAGCATTGTGCGGTAGGAGATATGTTAACGATGCGTGAAGCACCAGCGCTTCCGCTGCCTTTGATGCTTAAAAGGCTGGATGAGGTGGAGCACCTTCAGACCATCAGTCTGACGGGCGGTGAGCCGAGCTTCAGCCAGAAGACTGTGGATGAGATGATCATTCCGCTCCTCAAATATGCCAAGGAACGGGGCATTCGTTCCCAGATCAACTCGAATCTGACCCTGGATTACCGTCGCTACGAGCAGCTTCTGCCTTATCTGGACGTTATGCATATCTCATTCAATTATTTGAATGCCGATGACTTTCACCAAGTCGGGTTTGCCAACAGTGGTAGACCTGTAAAGCGGGAAGTCGCGGTGAAGATGTATGAGAAAATGATTGAAAATTCCCAAAAACTCAGTGAAGCAGGCATGTTTATCTCTGCGGAGTCCATGATTAATTTCCGTACCCATGACAAGCTTGAGGGCATTCATCAATTGATCCGTGAGATGGGCTGTGTGCGTCACGAAGTGCATCCGATGTATAATTCGAATTTTGCTTCTTCGCTGCCAGTGCTTTCCCTTGATCATATGAGAACGGCTATTCACCGTTTGTTGGATGTGCGTGACAAGGATATGTGGATGCTGTTTGGTACACTTCCGTTCTTCGCATGCAGTGCAGCAGAGCAGGATCGCGAACTGATTAACCGACTATACAGCGAGCCTAAAGTGACGGTTCGTAATGATCCCGACGGTCGTAACCGCGTCAACGTCAACATGTTCACCGGGAACGTGTATGTTACCGATTTTGCTGACATCCCGGCGTTTGGCAACATCCGTGACCGGAAGCTGGATGATGTATTCCATGAGTGGTCAGCGGAACATCCCTTGAATCAGACAGTGAACTGCCATTGTGATGCTGCTTCTTGCTGCGGTCCAAATCTGCTGGTGGCAGATATGTATTATAAAGGTGTGGATTTCAAATCGAGAAAAGCAATTACACGTTGATATTCCAGGTGTATTCCTGAAATAGATCAAAAAGGGGAGTTTCGACTTGGGTATTCATACCGAATTTCATCTCGGGCAGTTGGTATTTAATCTGGTCTGTGTGTTTCTGCTCGTATTTTTGAATGGCGTATTTGTCGCAGCGGAATTTTCTCTGGTCAAAGTTAGACAAACACGCCTCACTCAATTACAGAGTGAAGGGAATAAGTTGGCTGGTTATGCACTGAAGGTGAATGGTAAATTGGATGCCTATCTATCGGCAACCCAGTTCGGAATCACGCTGACATCACTGGGGCTTGGTTGGCTCGGTGAACCAGCCATTTCCGAATTGCTGGTCGAGCCTCTGATGTTCAAGCTTGGTGTAACGGATACAGGACTTATATCCACGGTATCGGTCATCATCGGTTTCTGTATCATTACGTTTTTGCACATTGTGCTGGGTGAGCTAGCGCCCAAATCTCTGGCGATTCAAAAAACAGACGGAGTGGCTTTGCTGCTATCGGCACCGTTGCTGTTATTTTATAAAATTTTCTTCCCATTCATCTGGGTACTGAACGCTTCAGCCAATGCACTGCTGCGCTTGGCAGGCATTGAACCCGCCAGCGAAGGGGAGGCTCATTCGGAAGATGAGCTTCGCATTTTGATGAAGCAAAGTGCGAAGAGTGGTGTCATCGACAAGGATGAAATCAAACTGATGGATAACATCTTTGATTTCTCGGACATGCTGGCACGTGAAATTATGCTGCCACGTACGGATATGGACTGTCTGTATACTCATATGTCGCTGGAAGAAAACCTGAAAATTATTAATGCAACGAAGCATTCCCGTTACCCTGTGGCTGTTGAGGATAAGGATGAGATTATCGGATTTATCCACATTACCGATTTGCTTCTCGCTGAACCAGACCAGCAGCATGATCTGGCTGCGCTTGTTCGTCCCATTCTGAATGTTCCTGAATCGATGGAGATCAGTCATGTACTTCGTCTGATGCAGAAAAAGCACTCCCAGATGACATTGGTGGTTGACGAATACGGCGGTACAGCCGGCTTGCTGACTGCGGAAGAGATTTTGGAAGAGATCGTCGGTGATCTGTATGATGAATTTGAGGACGAACGTCCACATATGGAGCGCAGTGGAGAAGCCTTTTCCATCGATGGTCGTTCCCTGATTGAAGAGGTTCATGAATGGACCGGTGCTGTCATTGAGGATGAGGAAGTCGATACGATTGGCGGCTGGCTGTTCAAGGAATTGGAAGGCAGCGCGGTCAAAGGTAAAACACGGGAGCAAAACGGTTATGTCTTTGAAGTGGAAGAGTCCACCCGTCTCCGAATTACTCGAGTGAAGGTATATAAGCGACCTGCTGCTGACGAAAATAAGGTGGAATTAGGAGAACAGGAACCAGCCTCCTCGCAGGATGGTGATCGTGAACGTAACATGGACTGAGTTTTGATGAAATAATCATCAATACATATGGTCCCCATATCCAATGAAGTGACCTTCGGAGACTGCCCAGCGGGGTGAGTCGTTCGAAGGTCTTTTTTTGCGTTCAGCTAAATATGGGATTAACTTGGGGACAGCGACATATGGTTATAGAGACGGGAAATGAAAGCTTGTAATGATGGGATGTTAAATGTACCAAATCAAAGATGAAGGAGGCGTTGTTCTGTGTCAGATCCGCAGCTTCGTGCTTACGCCCCTTTTGTGGGCCCGTTTGATCCATGTCCACCGAAGACGATTCGCACGTACCTGGTTCCTCCGCAATTGTTTATCCCATTTCAGCCGATGGGCTGGCCGCAGTACAGTCCCGCAGAAGCCTTAAGAATTGGAACGTTGTGGCCTGCTTTATACAGTCCGTATACACCTGCGAGCTCGAAGGGAAGGAAGGTGGAAGCAGATGGAACCTGAAGCACCCAAAGCCTGTGATGCAAAATACTATGAGCTGCTGGAGGAACTTCAGGCCCTGGATTTTGTATTGGTTGAGCTGAATCTGTATCTGGACACCCACCCGGGTGACTATCAGAGCATTGAGCAATACAACAAATTCAGCCAGGAGCGGATGAGGGTGGCACATGAGTTTCAGCAATTGTACGGACCGTTGATGAACTTTGGGCATGCGTTCTCCAAATATCCGTGGGAATGGTCCCAGACGCCATGGCCTTGGCAAGTGTGAGATAACATCCTCGGGTTTCCTTGCAGTCATTCCAGGCCGGAAGCTCGAGGGATCGTAACAGGTTGGATTTGATTTAAAAAGGGAGGCGTCTGCATGTGGGTGTATGAGAAAAAATTGCAATATCCCGTTCGGGTCAGTAAATGTGATCCTCATATGGCGAAGTTGCTGGCGGAACAGTATGGAGGCGCAGACGGAGAATTGGCGGCTGCCCTGCGTTATTTGAACCAGCGGTATACAATTCCGGACAAGATTATCGGGCTGTTGAACGACATAGGCACGGAGGAATTTGCTCACCTTGAGATGATTGCCACCATGATCTACAAGCTAACAAAGGATGCAACGGTGCAGCAGCTGGAAGAAGCGGGGCTTGGGCCAAACTATGCTCAGCGTGATTCTGCTTTGTTCTATACGAATTCTTCGGGTGTGCCATTTACAGCAGCCTATATTGCCTCGAAGGGAGATCCTATCGCGGATTTGTACGAGGATATTGCAGCGGAAGAGAAGGCACGGGCTACATATCAGTGGTTGATCGATCTGACGGATGATGTGGATCTGCAGGATAGTCTCAAGTTTCTGAGGGAACGGGAGATTGTGCATTCCTTGCGTTTTCGCGAGGCAGTCGAGATTCTGAAGGATGATCGGGAGACGAAGAAGATTTTCTGAAAAGGACAACATATCGTTCTCATTGCCGTTCTCTGCCAAGGGAACGGTTTTTGCAATGAAAGGCACGTTCAGAGCATGCTCCTCATTAATTTTGAGTGAATGGGAATGCGATGCTATCCAGTAATAATTATCATTTCAAATATAAAATAATAAAAAACAGGACCATCCTTTTTTATTTAAAAAGGCTGCCCTGCTTTTTGGGGTTACGTGTCAAGCTCTCAGTATTCAACGACCATGGCAACATTTTGCCACCCAGCGCCAACGGTCCAGAACAGCACTTTATCACCACGCTGAATTTGTCCGGATGATATGGCTCGATGCAATGCAATAAACGGACTGCTGGTTGAGGTGTACCCGAACTCGTCTCCAATGTAGACGGCAATATCTTCGCCAATGCCAATGTTTTCGGATACAGCACGTATATTCGCAATGGATAATTGGGAGAAACAAGCAGCTTTGATTTCGTCTGCTCCGATCTCGTTACGACTCAGCAAAGTACGAATCGATTCAGAAGCTGCACCTACACAGATGGAATCATCAAACGGTATGAATTTGACATGGAAGGCACCTGCGTCAACGCCGGTTTGGCCCAGTTTTGCAAGACCTTGTGCCGGGAAGAGGGAATTGCCGTACACACAGGTATCGGTCTGATAGATCGAGTCAATAAAACCGACAGCCTGCTCGTCCCGTTCAACAATAACAGCCGCTGCTGCGTCTCCGAAGTTCGCGAAGTATACTGGATCGTCCGGACTGGCGTGAGGAGCGACGTAATCCGAGCCGATAATCAAAGCCCGACGAATTCTGGGATTGCCCAGCATCTGGCGGCTAACTTGTTCAAAGGCTGCGGTCATGCCCGCACAGTTGGCATTGCTGTCAATGCAGATCGTATGGGATGCCCCGTTAATCAGGCGATGAATCATTAAGGAATTCGTAGGAAAGATGTATTCCGGCGTTTGACTTGCATAAGCAATCAGATCAATATCGGCACCGGTAAGTCCGGTCTTTTCGAGCAAATTACTGGCGGCCTCAAAGGCCATGCTTAGTGAGTTTTCATCATCGTTGTCAATTTTGTAACGTGTATCACGTCCAAGTGCCTTTAACAATCCCCGAATATCTACACCTCTTGCATCAAAATGTTCAATGTAAAAGTCATTGCCCACCTTGTTCGTGGGATGATAGATATCGATATCTACAATACGAATTCCAGCCATCTTCATTCTCCTCTTGAGCGGATGGGTGAACCCTCAGCTTGTCCGCCTGATTTATTAGGTCGTAACTGTGGAGATGATTTCAAGATTGTCCAGTCCGACAGACCGTCCGAGACGGGACAGCTGCATTTTCAGAATGGCATTATTCTCAAGTGTCAACACCACTTTTTTATATTCATCTTTTTTGAACATCTGCAGGCAGCCCTCGAGAAGAGGCACAATTTCCGGAGCGGTAACATTCAACTTTTTGCAATCGATGTTCAGCTGATACTCCTTGGTATTAATCGAAGCGATTGTGTCCTGATATGCCGAAATGGAGCGTAAACCGTCTTCTTGAGAGAAAGAGCCCTCCAGTTCAATGTTTAGCACCTTGCTCGGAACGTCAGTTTTCAGTATAAAACTTCCCATGATTGTTCTCTCTCCTTTAAATGAGTTAAGGCTATCCTGCTACCCAAGACATAGGCCTTGAGGCCCTCGTTGACTGCTTCTGTGATGTAGGCGGATTCGAAGGATAATTTAACCATATTATAAAGGTAGAGATGTAATAAGATCAATAAAAAAGTCGAATCATGTATAAAAATGTAGAAGATTGAATTATTGGATTTCATCCAGTGTAGCGAGCAATACATTAAATGCACTGATGATCCGTGGAGCACCAACACACGGAGCCAGATGCAGCAGAATTCCTTTGAGCTGATCCACGGTTACACCGACGCTGAGTGCCATTGCATAATGAACTCCCAGCTGCTCATATTGTCCCATGGAGATCAGTGAGGAGATAATCGCAACTTCCTTCCATTGATCGGTAATGATTGTACGCTGAAAAATATCCCCGTAAGCCGTTCCCATAATAAACTCGGCTAGCTCAGGGAACTGCTCCTTAATGGGTGCCAGTGCTTTTGCGCCATATTCACCGGAAAGCTTTGCAAAACGCTCCAATCCTTGAGTCACTTGTTCACTCATGCTATGTTCCTCCTAATTCAAAGTCACGGTACGGTGAGCCGTGGGTGGAATCTCGTCCCGATCGGTAAGAAGCTCAATGACAGTAACCTGGTTTAGCTTCTGCGCGGTCTGGAGAGCAGAGGTGAATTCCGCCCGGGTTTCCGCCTTGAAAGCAACCGCACCGAGAGACTCCGCAAATTTTGCTGCATCCATGGGAACCTCGTACAAGGTGCCATCGATTCGTCCTGTCGTTTTTTCCATGCCTTTCAGTGCCATATCCAGCTGTTTATTGTTCACGACGATGAAGATGACAGGCAGATTATTGCACACAGCGGTGTTAATCTCGGTTCCAAGCATCATGAAGCATCCGTCACCTGTAATGCATACGATGGTTTCTTCCGGTGCGGCAGTCTTGGCCCCAATAGCCATGCCGATGGCATTACCCATGCAGGCAAAGTAGGCGTCAAACACAAAGCTGCCGGGTTTCTTGACTTTATATCGTTGAACCGCATGAAACCCATGACTGCCATCATCCACAAACAGCTTATGATCATATGGAAGCAGTTCACTCATTTCTTCCAAGATGGAAGCCAAGGACAGACGCGGCAGATCCGGGAGAGGTAGGGTGTAATCCACATTGGTCGTTTCTTGTGGAACAACAGGTCGTTCTGTCAGTGTACCGAGCAAAAACTGCAGATTGTCCTTCAAATCGCCGGTGATATGTAAGGTTTGTGCGTGAAGTATTTTACCAACGAATGTAGGATCAGCATCGAATTGAATCAGGTGTGCAGGATGGTTTTCAGGCTTCAAATTACAGATCGTCATATCACTCAGACGTGAGCCGAGTACGATGTAGAGGTCACTTTGATTCAGTAGTTCATCTGCATGAGGGAAGCCGCCAACACCGCAAGGCCCATGGTAAAGGGGATGATCCCAGGCAATGGCGCCTTTGCCTCCAGGAGAAGTAATGACAGGAATATTGAAATGTTCGGCCAAATGAAGCAATTCATCATGGGCTCTGGCGCGAGTGACGCCTTTACCAGCAATTATTAAAGGGTGACTGGACTGTTGAAGTAAGGGGAGGATACGATTCAGGTTGGACACGCTAATCAGGGGTTCTGGCTCGGGGATGACAACCCGAAAGTCAGTGAGCTGTTCGGTTTGTACATCAAATGGAAGACAGAGATGGACCGGACCTTTGTTGGGACCGAGTGCAATGGAAAGGGCATGGTTCAATATGGTGCTGAAATGATCACCGCGCTCCACCAGCTTGCTGAATAGTGTGGCAGGACGGAACATCTCCGCCAGATCAGCCAAGTAGGAAGAGGAGTCCTGACATTGCGGAATTCCCAATTCCTGAATGGATTGATGACCTGTAATAAACAGGACGGGCAAATTATTGGCCTTGGCATGAGCTGCGGCGGTGAGCAAGTTGGTTCCGCCCGGACCAGAGGTGGCAAAGGCCACGCCCAGTTTTCCTGTTTGGAGGGCATAGCCCGATGCGGCAAAGCCTGAACTGGATTCATGGCGACCTGGAATGAATTCCAAACCGTAATCGACCATTTTCAGGACAGCAGGACAGATGGATTTTCCGATAATACCAAAGACATGAGTAACGCCTAAATTACGCAGAGCTTCTGCCAAATAGTCCGCAACTGTTCTCATGCGGGACACCTCGCTTCACAAAATAGGTTTTTGGACCCATAGGTCAAGTTCCGTTTTTGGAGTATATGTCGTTGTCTAAGGTGTAAAAGGAAATAAATCCTTGTTAATAGGAAGAGTAGCTTTTTTTGTGGTTTTTTGTCAACCGATTTTATGAGTATAAATTCCTGATTCTTAAGTTGTAACCGCTTAATGTCTTGTCCCATAAGTAAAAATAAATTGGTTATATATTCCTGCAACAAATTACCTACAAACTTAATTTGTATCATAAAATGTAAATTTATATAGAATATGATAAATTTGTGTTGTGTAGATCAAATGAAGATCCTGTGCTTTCCATTTCACATCCGTGCAAAGATTGGCAATGTTAAGCTTTCTGTTATACTGAAATTCGATGGGAGTGAGTTGAATGACAATGATAAAAATGGCTGTAATTGGACTAGGCAAAATGGGATTACATATGATACATCAGGCAACACAGGCAGATCTATCCGAAAAAGTAGAGATTGTAGCGGTATGCGATTCCAGTGAGGAACATTTGACCTCGTTTGCATCCTCTCATCCTGAGACGAAGATGTACACGGATTTTATGCAATTACTCGAAACACATGCGGTTGATTTGCTGTACATTGCGGTCCCGCCTAAATATCACTATGCCGTCGTTATGGAGGCACTGAAGCGCAAGATTCATGTATTCTGTGAGAAACCACTGGCAAACAGCGTGGAGGAAGCCAGAGCAATGCTGGAGGCAGCCGAGAAGGCTGGTGTAGTACATGCAATCCATTTCTCCATGCCGCATGAACCATCTGTAGTGATGCTGCAGAAATTGATCCGGCAGAAAACGATTGGTGAGATTCGCAAAATCGATCTGATTCTGCAATTTCCTCAGTGGCCACGAGCGTGGCAGCAAAATGCCTGGATTACCAGCCGCGAGCAGGGTGGATTTATTCTTGAAGTGGGAATCCACTGGATTCATATGATTCAAAAAGTGTTTGGGGCTATCCGGGTGATTAACAGTCAGGTTCAATTTCCTCAAAATACAGGTGAATGTGAACATGAAGTTCAGGCTGCGATGGAGCTGGAGGATGGAACCCGAATTCAGTTAAATGGGATTGCTCATTTTGCAGGTGAAGAGCGTGTATCCATGGTGGTTTACGGTAAAGAAGGGTCAATTGCTTTGGAAAACTGGGATCAATTATGGAGTGGACGCATCGGAGAGCCGCTTGTCCCCGTCGAAGTTGAGGAATCCTTAAGCCAGCTTCCTGTACTCAAACACGTCATTGCCCGTCTTCAGGGCCAACCTGCCCAAATATACGATTTCAACGATGGCTATCATGCACAGCTTGTTCTTGAAGCGCTTCGTAATCCGGATCAATCTTGATCCCAATAGGGTACAAGGCTAGAAGAGATTCATGTTAAAGTTTCTTTCCTTTTCAAAAAAAGAAGCAGATCCTCTCATGGAGAAGGGGCTGCTTCTTTGTGTTATTTGGATTTGATCCATAGGGTCAAGACAGCTTGAATCGATTTACCAATTGATCGAGTGCATCGGACATTTCGTTTAACTGTTTGGACGTATCCGCCATTTCCTGTAACGATGCAAGCTGCTCCTCGGTCATAGCGGATACTTCCTCCGTGGCAGATGCGGTGTCCTCCACAACAGCTGATACTTCGTTAATGGATGTCATTACTGCTTCGCTGCCCGAGGTAAGCTCTTCAACCACAGCGGATACATCCAGCATTTCAGCACTGAGGTCTTGAATGTGCTGCGTAATATTCGCAAAGGCTTGGCCTGCATCTTCAATCGTTCGCAAGCCTTCGCTGACATGAGATGTACTGGCTTCGACTTCATGAACGGTACTCTGTACACCAGCTACGACCGTCTCCAGAATGCTCGTAATTTCTGTGGCTGAGGTGGCGCTTTGATCTGCGAGATTCCGAATTTCGCCAGCGACTACAGCGAATCCGCGGCCATGCTCTCCTGCACGCGCGGCTTCGATTCCGGCATTGAGTGCGAGCAAATTCGTTTGTCTTGCAATACCTGACATGGACTCGGCAATGTTGATGACTTGATCGGACATTTTCGATATTTCATGAATGGCTCCCTGGACGGAAAGGAAGGATTGCTCGATAGTTCCAATTTTACCAACCGCATTATTAATTCGCTGTTGTCCATCCAGTGCAATGGTCTCCGTGCGTACAGCGCGTTCAGCAGCCTCCGATGCGGAGCCAGCAACTCGGTTGAGTCCGGTTAGGGATTGTTCCATCGCAGCGACCATGGTTTGAGTAAGAGCAACCTGCTCATCTGCGCCTTCGGCAACACGTTCCATGGCTGCGGCAATTTCCTTTCCAGCCAGATGACTATCCGACACGCCTTTATCCAGCCGGTCAGATGCGGCGTTCAGGGTGGTAGCGTTGCTTTGCACGTCCAACATCATCTGCTGTAAACCAAAAAGCATCGTATTGGCTGCTTCCGCAAGTTCCCGCGTTTCATCCTTCATCGGCGTGGCAATGCGCAGCGTTAGATCGCCATTAGAGGAGCCGATGTCATTCAGCGCGCGGATTACTGTACGGATGTTTTTTACAATGGAACGGGACAGAATCAAGGCTGCAAAGATCGAGATCAAGGCTACAACGACAAGTGCTCCGTATAGCTCCCAGTTCAAAATTTTGTTCTTTTGCCTTAGCGCTTCAGTGCGATTTTCAGTCAACGTCAGCTCATTGGTGCGAAATGTATTCAATAGACCACGAATTTCATCCATATCCTTCTTGCCAGGATCTTCCACAAAAAATTGCCGGATCGCCTCTATATCATTCGCTTTTCGAAGTGCAATAACCGGCTCGCCAGCGACTTGAATCCAGTCATTCGTTTTGGCTGAAATTTCTTCAAGAAGTGCCAGCTGTGCAGGGTTATCCGAGACAAGCACCGCCAGTTGATCCTTGAGCACATTCTTCTGTTGAACGCCTGTGTTATAAGGGTCCAGATAGCTTTCTTGTCCTGTAATTACATAGCCTCGTTGTCCTGTCTCCATGTTCACCATAATATTCTCGATCTCATAGGTTAGATCATGTACCTTCATATCATGATCCACCAGAAAGTCCAGTTCTCGTTGTAACTGGCTGATGCTGTTCTGAATTAATAAAATAGAGCCAGCAAGTACTGCGAGTACGAGCAAATAGCCCAAACCAATCTTATAAAAAATTTTGAAGGTCCTGTGCTTTTTCATGTTTGTTATTCCTCTCCCTGGGGTATATGTATTTGTCGAAAAAACTAGAATGATAGGTCTTGTAGTTCTAAAGATTAGGTGTCTAAAGAACTATTTTCCGTATTATACTGAAAGGAAGTTCAATTGTATATAGTTTGTTTAATTTAAGTATAATGTTTGTGGACTGTGTATAACGTAGATGACACAGTTGTTTTACATTGCGCGGTTTACACTGCCAAACGTTTATGTTTATCATGGAAGGGGAACGATTCCGAATACATATCCCAATCCGAAAGGAACATTGGACATGACAAAAGAGACGGTATTGCGTAAACCGGAAGCGATGATTTTTGATATGGATGGTACATTGTTTCAGACGGAAACCCTGTTGTTGCCAGCCTATCATCAGCTGTTTGATACATTGCGGGCCGAAGGACATTTTGAGGGAGAGACTCCTCCTGAAGAACGAATGCTGGGAAGCCTGGGAATGTTGCTAGAAGATATATGGAAAGTGGTTATGCCCGAAGCTTCAGTTGCGGCCCATCGACGTGCAGACGAACTGCTGCTTCAGTTGGAGATTGAAGGACTGGATGGGGGGAGCTCGCAGCTGTACCCACAAGTAAAAGAGACGCTGAAAGCGTTGAAAGAACAGGGTGTGCGGTTGTTTGTCGCCAGCAACGGGCTGGAGGACTATGTTAAAGGCGTGGCCTTTGCCCATGAGATCATGTCGCTCTTTGAAGGCGTGTATAGTGCAGGACAGTACAAGACCCCTTCCAAAGTTAACTTGGTTCAGATCCTGCTTGAGAAGCATCGGATTCAGGACGCATGGATGGTTGGGGATCGCTCTTCTGATGTGGAGGCAGGCAAAATGAACAACCAGACCGTCATCGGCTGTGCCTATGCTGGGTTCGGACGTGACGAAGAACTTGCAGGATCAGATGTACTGATCTCTGATTTTACGGAACTGCTTCGTTTGTATCGGGAAGCCGAGTAGAAACGGTAGAACAAAACCGACCACCCCAAGTCCATTCGGACGTTGGAGTGGTCGGTTTTTTTGGGTTCAAGGAGGATTCGGTTCACTATCATATGAATTCTCCGATCCTCACTGCGATCCTCTAGTCCTTTTGAGGGTCGCCGATTTACCTTTTACGCGTTTGACCGGTTTGGTTACCTTTACCCCACGAGGGGGACGAATGGCATTGGCATGATTGCGGTACACCCACAAGGCGTAATCCAATGGTTGGGTAATCGCTTTGGAATAGATATCATTCTCACCAATACGGGCAAACACCTCACGTGCAGGCTTCGGATTCACTTCAATCAGATAGATGTGCCCACTCTTGTCAATCGCCAAATCGAGAGCCAATTCACACAAGTCGCCATAGGTGTTTTCCAGAAACGTAGCTACATCAATCCCGAATTTCTCGGCCGTTGCATAAATTTCTACTCGCTGTTTCTCATCGGTGATCCATTGTTTCATCAGTTTGTGCATCGCTATGGCCTGACCACCACCATGCAGATTGGAGGTAACACTTTTCTCCGCACCCATTCGTCCGGCACATCCTGTTAACTCCCACTGTCCTTCACCGTTCTTTTGGACCAGCATGCGATAATCATGAACACGGCCGTTCGGAAGCTGGAGTTGAATCCCCTGTTGAACCAAGTATTTGTCTTTCATATTCCAGTTCTGGAGAAGTGAACCCAAGCGTGACAGATGGACTTTGCGTGGGGTGATGATCCGGCGTTTCTGGTCCCGTCCCTGTACAAGAACTGTATTGGCCTCGTTGTCATTGCGTTCGATGCGTAGAATTCCACGCCCTCCGGTTCCATTAATAGGCTTCAAATAAATTAGGGGGTTGGCCTTCAGCATTCGATTGACGTCGGACATATCCTGATACAGAAGAGTGTCGGGCAAATGCTCGTGAAAGGCTGACTTCGCGGAGAGCGTCTGATGGATGGTCCATTTATTACGCAACGGGCGGTTGAGAAAGAGCAAGTGACCATACCTTTGCCGAAAGGCAAGCAACTGCTGAAATCTGCGATTGCGCTGTATGCGGCAGCGGTCGAAGATGATATCCGGGAATGAACGCCATTCCCGGGACCAGCCTTTTCCCGAACGAAAGACCATGGCCTCAATCTGTTTGCCTCCTGGATGTACATCGGCAGGTGTGAACACATAAATATCGAGTCCCCTCTTGCGCCCTTCAAGGATCATTCTGCGGTATATGCTCCGTTCTTCCAGAGCGCGGTGCTCATTTAAGTACAACGTCATAATGCCCAGAACAGGTGAGGACACAAACAATCACCTTCTTTAGCTGTTATTCCTGTTCATCATCGTTTGGACTGACGGGCAAGGTAGGCGCTGTACTGAAAAATACGTTCCAATGATCTGCGCCGAATCTGCGGTTCATCGAACTTCATCGGCTTTGCATTCGCTTCGAAGAACCAGATCTCGCCCAGATCGTCAACGCCCAGATCCATAGACATCTCACCAAGCGTATGCCCTGAGCCTCGTTCCACTTGTCTCGCGATCA
The DNA here is from genome assembly GCF_013401555.1 of Paenibacillus sp. E222. NCBI lineage: Bacteria > Bacillati > Bacillota > Bacilli > Caryophanales > Paenibacillaceae > Paenibacillus > Paenibacillus sp. E222. The sequence continues at coordinate 6,482,895 of NZ_CP058552.1, read as the reverse complement.
ACAATGAAGTGGACTTCACCCGCTTCATCAGTGAAGTTGACATTTCTTCCCCGAACAGTTCAGTGAGCAGCTTCTCAGGGTCCTCCACCGTACCTCCACGCGGAACGTGGGTCGTAATGCTTCGAGAGCCGGCGAGACGGGCGCCAACACCGGTTACGCTCCACTGTCCTTTGCCGTTTTTCTGCACAAGTACCCGTAGATCGAATGGACGCTTATGGGACGAAGCCAGCTCAATACCCTGCTGCATGATATAAGGCGTGTGTCCTGTCTCCTTGCGAATTCTTGCCCATAACTTGGAAAGGGTTGCGGCTTTGTACGTGGTGCTTTTTCGGGTACTCTGTATTTTAAGCCGGTAAGGAAGACGTTCTCTTTCCTGGAGCTTGAGCATCATGATGCCTTTGCCGGCTTTGCCGCTCTCTGGTTTCAGATACAGGTAAGGATACGATCGAAGCACCGTCCCCAGAGCGGTTGCTGTTCGCATTCGGCGAGTATAGGGAATCAGCTGCTGGGTAGACTTGGATTTCTTGAGCCATTCGAACAGATTCCATTTATTGAAGAAGAACGGGTTATACAGTTCGATGCCAGAATGCATGCATTCTTCAATTTTTCGCTGTACTGAAGGTTTGCGTTCATCTTCCCGATTGGGAATCCGATTGTAGAGTACATGGGGAAGGGGGAAGAACTGTGAAGTCCATCTCCCAATCCCATTGTTGTACGTGTATCCTTTCACCGTGGGGCCGCTCACATTTAAATCTCGTACAGTCACGACGTACACCACATATCCCATATTTTCGCCTGTCTGCACAATATCCAGGAAATTTTGATGGTTTCCTCTGAACATCCGTTGATCATCGTGCATGGTCAGGACGGCAATGATGGGTTTGAACTCATCCTGCAGGCTCATCAAATGCTGTCTCTCTTCCGGAATTTGCTCAAATACAGGCAATGTTCCAGGATGTGTTCCACCGAAGATTTTCCTTCCTGCCGGAGCGAAGGATGACGGAAAATGGAGCGGCCGGGTTTGGCGTTCGCTTCGAACATCCATACATGTTCCTCCTGATCAATGCCCAGATCAAAGCCAATCTCACCAATTAGATGCTGGTGCTGGGTTTCAATCGCCTGGGCCAGTGTAATAGCGACGGATTTGGCATGCTGAAGCACTTCACCCGCTCGGTCGCCAAAGTTGCGGCTGAGCGCCTGCTCAGGGGTCATCAGGGAACCGCCATTTTTGATATGTGTGGTTACGCTGCCTCGGCCAGCCTTCTTGGCGCCAATACCAACAACCACCCATTGATTGTTTCCGTTTTTATGCATGTGAAAGCGGAAATCAATCGGACATTCCTCAATCTCAATGAGCCGGATACCTTGTTGAACGACATAACCGCGGAGCTGTTTACCGTGTCTGCCTTGAAGCATGCGCATCAGACTGTTGAATGAACCAAAACGCAGCAGGGCGTTGCCGCCTTTTTTGCGATAACGGGCAAAATATCCACGTTTGGGAGAGTAGGTCAATCGGTAGATGCCATTGCCGAGACTGCCCGCTGTAGGCTTATAGTAGACAAACTGATGGCGCTCAAGCATCTCTCTCATCTGTTCGACAGTCGGATTGGTGATGGACTCAGGTATATATCTCCCTGCTGCCGGGTCATTCTCGAGCAAATTGTAGATATCTGATTTGTTAAAGAAACTCCAATTGAAGAAAGGGATTTTGCGCCGAATGAATCGCTCCCGCAGCTGGTTGATCGCTGGTGAGAAGTCAGAGCGGCGGCTGGGTAACCGGTTATACACGACATCTGGCAGAGGTACCGTTTTGCGACTGAAGCTTCCGTTGTCATTAAGGAAAAGACCAGAAACTGTTTCATTCTGCCAATTAATATCCCTTGGGGTAAACGCATAAATATAGGATTTGCGGCTGCCTTCACGGAGCAGCTGTTTAATGAAACCCGTACGGGAACCAAAAGGGTTGGTACCCGTAGCAGGTCCGTCAGATAATACGCCAATCAGTGGACCCAATTGAACTTCATCATTCTGCAGATTGCGAAGGTAGATGCTGCCCCGTTTCGGAACGTTCATCAGATTGCGTATGCCCGAAGCGAGATAGAGATGTTTGCCAGCCTTTTTGATCGGTTTGATAGTTGCGGGCACCCGGTCACGGCCAAACCGCAGATGAATCGTTTTTTTGCCGGATAGATTCAGGCTCTTCATTAACGCGTTGGATACATAAACCACTTTATCCGGCTGCTGTGTGAAATGCAGATTGCAAAAGGTCAAACTCATGATTTATCCTCCTATCCTGAAAAGATCCTTCGGCTCCATGGCAAGCGGCGCGCTGCGTGCCTCAACTGCCGTGAATCGGGATGGGTTTCAGGCCAGCTGTGCTGGATGTATTCGGCATTTTCATTGGACGCTTCACGTCCGTGAGAACATGTTGTTGCAGCAAATAACGGGCATAGGCAAGCGGCCGGGTGTAGGTCAGTCTGTGCATACGAGGATCACCCGCCTCTGCGAATGAGGAACGTCCCGGTCTCGAATTCACTTCGATCAGCCAGAGGCGACCGTGAACATCTGCTCCGAAATCAAGACCCAGTTCGGCCAGTCTGCCAAATCGGCTTTCCAACAGGGGGGGGATGAGGGCAGCAGCCTGCCTGATCGTCTCCAGCAGAGCGTTGGATTGCTCGCTCCCATATCGGTCCAGCAGATACGGATGTACAGGGTACGCCTTACCCCCTCCATGCAAATTGGAAGTCAGTGTGCCAGCGGGTCCTTCCCGTACCATACATCCGGTTAGAGACCAGCGTCCTTGCCCGTTTTTTTGCACCAAGGCCCTAACGTCGAACGGTCGTCCATGATGACTCAGTTCCAGATATGGCTGTAAGATCATCTTTTTACCGGCCTTCTGTGAATCCAGCCAGGCAGAGACATCCTGGCGACGCTCAAATGTACGGTGAACCAATTCATTGCGAGTATTTCTGCCCTCCATGATCCAGGAGGCTTGCTGATCTTCGCGGTAAAGGCGAAATGTATCTTTACCATGAGTGCCCGATACAGGTTTGAAAAAAATGCCTTTCGGCCAGCGCGCCAGCCACTGCTCCCATAAGGTATCCGACTGAAGCAGCGTAGTAGGGGCAAGAAGATTACGCAATCTTGTATCAGCAGACAAGGCGCGGTGTACCTTCCATTTACCGGGCAAGGAAGCAGACCAGTAACGGGCCAGGTGTCCGCTGCCTGTTGAAACCAGCTGCTGAAGCTGCTGCTTGAATGTTCTGGGAAGCGGGAGCAGACAGCGGTCCATGATCAGGTCCACAGCAGGAAGAGGAACGATGTTCCATTCTCCTCTATCGAATGCATAACCCTGTGTTAGCCGGGATGCACTGGGTTTATTCGCTACGGCCAGCACGATGATATTTAGGCCGTAACGGTGGCTTTCCAAACTGAGACGACGACAGAAGAGTTCATCCACGAAAGGAGGCGAGCCTTCTGTTGCCCGAACCAGGATGGCTACTGTGTTGGTCTGATGTTCCAGGAACATTCCGCTGCACCTCCTCTAATGGATGACTCTTCAGAATCCGGCCAGATAGGTGGAGTATTCCAGCATCGCTTTGACCGAAGGCCGGATTTTGCTCTCGCTAAGTGGCGTATTATCGTTCTTGGATGGTTTGGAGTTTACTTCAAGCAGCCAGACCTTTCCGCTGGTGTCCAAGGCAAGGTCGATGCCAAGTTCACCGAAATGGGCGGGGATGGGACCTTCAATGCCTTTGGCGATATCCAGCGCCGCTGTATGCAAACCGGCATACGCAGAAGCTTTGGCTGATGAGGACAATTGGGTTTTGGCTACAGCTTCCTTGACGGTGCTGAGACTTCCACCTCGTGCCAAGTTGGATACATAGTGACTGCCGCCTGCAATACGTGCGACGATGGAAGTGACACTCCATTTGCCCGTACGGTTTTTTTGCACCAGCGCACGGAAATCAACGGGTCTGCCGCTGTTATCAATCAGGGAAAGACCCTGTTGGATCTGGTATCGCGTTGTTTTCATTTTCCCAGATAGACTGGCATACAGTTTATCTAGAGAAGTATACGTTTGTTTTCGGGTCCCCCCAACGCTTGTTGCGAGGGTGAGGAAGCTGCCGTCGCTTTGACGGGAGACCCGGATGATACCTTTGCCAAGCGACCCACGAACCGGCTTCAGAAAAACAACCGGGTATCGATTGCACATCGTTTTGAGTGTGGCTGAAGCTTTGAGCAAATGGGATTCGGGTAGCACTTTCTTCAGTGTTGAAATGGACTTCAAGGCATCGAATACTTCATTTTTGTCCAGAAACTTTTCGTTGAAGGTTTGTGTACCGTAGAGCGATTTTACTTCTTTCATAAAATGCTGTACGCTAGGTTTGTTCTCAAGCTTACGGGACGTCAGCCGGTTATTGACGACGTCTGCTATAGGCAGAACGGTCTTTTTCCAGCCGTCATCATACACCCAGCCTTTCATATAACCCGTTACCGCTCCAATATCCTCCGGTGTGAAAAAGGATACATAGGCGCCCTGCTTCCGGCAGGCGTTTACCAGTTCTTGACAGAACATCGTGATGGAGCCAAAGGGCCGATCTGGCTGATCGGGGTAATCCTGGCTAACTAAAACACTGATGTAGGGTCCAAGGCGCAGTGTACGGCTGGCTGAACGATAAGATATGCGCAGCACTGAACGGGGAACAAGACCGGTTTTACTGGCTACCGTCTGATTGATGCGCAGACCGTCATACCTGGGAACAGGGATGACGGTGACCTCACGGCGAAAAGAGCCGAATTGCAGCTGAAGCGGTCGGCCAGAAGGGATTTTAAGCGCCTTGAGCACCCCTTCGCCCAGCATGATGACGTCGTCCTGTAGGATGCCCGAGCCGGTAACCTGAATCGTTACTTTTTTAGTGGACATCACGGATCTCCTTCCTGGCGGCAACTTGATGTCTGATCTCGAAGTTGAACGGCATCTGAACATGGCATGTGCTTCATCATATGAGGACATATAACCCTTGGTGATTGACCTATTTGGATTAAATGCATTTGATGCTCAGCAGATAATGGTTGGGTATGTTTCCGCAACCTTTGTTTGACGGAAGTGAAATACGTGTATTAAAACGGGTGAACGTTGCGATGAGAATATGAATGAGTACAAATGAATAACGAAGAACAACCCAATTAGAGGAGGAATTATAGTGAACATTTATGACAAAGCGAATGATTTGGCCAAAGCACTGAGAGAAAGCAGCGAGGTGGAAGAAATTACTTCTGCGATGAAGCTGATCGAAGCAGATCCGGAAGCAAAGGCTATGCTGGATAATTTCCGTGATCAACAGATGGAATTGCAACAACGTATGATGAGTGGGGATATGCCTGCACCGGACGAGATGGAGAAAATGGAGAAACTGTTTGAAGTATTGAGCTTGAACCTGAATATCCGTCGTCTGTTTGACGCTGAACGTCGTCTCAGTGTCATTATTGAAGACGTGAACAAAATTATTGCAGACAGTCTGGGTCATCTGTATGGTGGCGCTGAAGCCTAAACCTTGTAACGTTTTTTTGCCTGAACCTCTCATATTAGCTCCTTATCGTTCATAGACTAGACATATAGAGTCGATCAAGAACGAAGGAGCTGTGAATGGTGAAAAGGTTGAAGAAAGCAAAACATGTGATCTATCTGGTTATCGCGTTGTCGATGCTGGTTATTGCGCTGCCGCGGATTTCTTTTGCTGGCGGAATGGACTGGGTTAATATTTTTGGCATCGTATGGGTGCTGTTCTCATTATTAATCATTGGTGCACATCTGCATTTTATTCTTGGTGTGGATGAAGAGAAGAAGCGTGCTCTGGAAGCTGTCCGGCGAGCAAAGCTGCGGCAGTGGGAGATGAAACTGGTGGACAAGCAGGAGCAGAGCAAATCAGTATAAGGTTTGGATCACATCCAACATGGTGGTAGAGATGATTCTACCTATCTAAGTAAGGCCGGATTCCCTTTGGTATGAAAGGGCCCGGTCTTTTTTTATGCCCGTAATTTGCTGTTCCGATTATTCAGATCCATGTATCGCAATTCTTTAGGAGAAAGGTGCGTCGAATGGGGTTATTTTCCTAAGGTCGTGTTATAATAGATACAGAATAGTACAGATGCATCTTCGGGGGTGGTACAGATGGACGGGCAGGAAGAAAACGTGACGAAGCATGAACAATTGCTTCAACATATTGAACAACTGAAGGTAGGCAGCAAAATATCGGTGCGTGGACTGGCGCGGGAGCTGGGCGTAAGCGAAGGAACAGCGTATCGTGCGGTAAAAGAGGCAGAGAACTTCGGCTTGGTTGTGACCAAGGAACGAATTGGAACGGTGCGGATCGAGAAAAGACCTCGCGGCATGACCGAGCAGCTGACTTTTGCCGATGTAGTGACCATCGTCGAAGGTCATGTGCTGGGTGGAAGTGACGGTCTGGCCAAACCACTTCACAAGTACGTGATCGGTGCGATGAAAGAACAGGCCATGGCCCGTTACATTGACGCGGGAAGCCTGCTGATTGTCGGTAACCGGGACAATGCTCATTCCCTCGCCCTCGAACAGGGCGCAGGTGTATTAATTACAGGTGGCTTCGGTACAAGCCGTGAAGTGCGAGTGATGGCTGATGAGTTGGGTCTGCCGATCATTTCCTCCAGACATGACACGTTTACGGTGGCTTCAATGATTAACCGTGCGATCTTTGATCGACTGATTAAGAAAAAAATTATGTTGGTAGAGGATATCATCGGTCAGAAACCCCGCCTTCAGGTGCTTAAGGTGACCAGTTCAGCCGCGGATTTTCACTTGCTGGTTTCTGAAACGGGAGAGCATCGCTTCCCTGTAGTAGATGAATGGAACCGGGTTATCGGTATTGTAAGTCTCAAAGATGTGAGTGAGTTAAAAGAGGATCAGAGTATTGAGAAGTGTGTTGTACGCCGTCCAATCACAGCTTCGCTGCAAACCTCACTGGCTTCCGCTGCACAAATTATGACGTGGGAGGGCATTGACTTCCTGCCCATTGTGGATCGGAACCGTAAACTGATTGCCTCCGTCACACGTAAGGAAGTGCTCCAGGCGATGCGTGATGCACAGAAGCAGCCACAGCTTGGAGAGACGTTTGATCATCTGATCTGGAACGGGTTTGCGGAAGAGCGCGGAGAGCAGAACGAACTGTTTTTCCACGGATTTATCATTCCGCAGATGGCGACAGACCTTGGTACGATCTCGGAAGGCGTTCTGCTGAATGTGATGACACAGGCGGGACGGCGTGCTGCCTGGGACATTACAGGAAACGACCATATGGTGGATAATATAACAACGTATTTTGTTCGTCCAGTACAGATTGAAGATCAGATTCTGGTTCGTCCAATTATTTTGGAGACAAGTCGTCGGACCTGCAAAATGGATATTGTCATTACCCGTGATGGGAATGTGGTATGCAAAGCGGTGATGACTCTGCAATCCATTGACCATGCCTAAAAGGGCGAGAGATTCTGAGTTCGGAAAATATCATGAGTTTACAAAAAAGAGAACAAGCCTGAACCCCGAAATCAACGGGGTTCAGGCTTGTTCGATAGATGAGGGTACTCTCTTTTTGGCAGATTGCAACGGCATCCTGCTATTATGCTTCAGGCAGATTGTCTGGATGTCTTGCCAGTTCCACCCTCTGCATGCTGCTGAAGGCGGGCATAGTAACTGCGGTTACGTAAACCGGCGAACAGATTGTACGCTCCCATAATTAGAAATAGCGCTTCCACAACGACGGATAGCGTAGAACCGGTAAACACAAACATCAGGATGAGGGCAAGAATAATCAGCATGCTGCCCATCCAGACGTTGGTCCATGAGCGATAAAGACCTGTGGCGATGGGATCAGTGGACCTGCGCGAACGAATGCTGTTCAGAGCTGAACAGACCATGGCCAGGGCAAAGATAGCGATCAGGGCATATTTGAGTACATCGATGAACACAAAGACGCAGCTCCTTTTCTGGAAAGCATTTACTGCCCTTATTGTACCATGCAGTCAGAGGGCAAGGGCAGTTTTTTTCCGGAGCTGTCATCTATTTCTAAGCTGGAACGTGCATCCGAATCTGTACCCAAACTTGCAGCACACCTTCCATCACCAGCATTGTTTTCACCTGAACGGTATATTCCTTTTCTCTGACCGTGTACACTTTTTGGTTCAGCATGATTCGCGTCATTTTGCTGTACTCATCGATGTTGAATACGTCGCGGCCCCGGAGCACCTCAAGTTCATCGCCCAGTTTCTGTAACATCACTTTCAGGGAGGCCTCGTCCGGACCTTTGTCAGAATCTTCTGCACGGACCTTGATTTCCTTGATGACGGTTTGGCGTTTACTGTATTTTTTCAGCGTTTTAATATCCTCCTCATTCTGATGCAGCTGAAGCTGCAACTCCTGATTGTTGAGCCACAACTCGTTGTAACTCAAGTGAAATACACCGTTGTACACGACACAACCGGCGATCATTCCCAGAACAAAGACAGCAGTCATGCGCATAAGCGGGCGGTAACGTGAAAATGGCGGAATTCTCATGGGCGCTGTCCTGGAGTCATGCTAACCCCGTCCTCCACCGCAAACCCATTTTACCAGTTCGGTACCCATGTGGGCGCCCATGAATGCGGATATCAGATACAAAATTTGTTTGACTGCCGGAGACAGGTTTCCGTCCAGCACGTTGCTTTCGATTACCCGCATCGGATCGATTGTACCGCCAACGGCCGCCGCGAGCGCCCAAATTTTAATTTTCCCAGCGACATCAAGCATCGTCTGTGTCGGAGGCTGGAGAGAGACCACCGCTCCTATACCTCCAATCATCGCGCCGCCCAGCACGATCCCAAATGCAATGAAGAAATCAAGAATGGCTTTGGACAAAAATGTGCTCATCCGGCAACACCCCTTTCAGACCCAGCAGCACACCTCCTGTCTTCGGTCCGTAACAGGGGGAGCGGCTTGTACTTCTATTGTATGGGCGTGCCCCCGAACGATATGATAAAATAGAATAATAAAACACGCTTCTTTCGGATGAATCCTTATATTTCATTCATTTCATTAATAGAGCATTTTACATGAATACAGAAAGCGACTTTCGGTTGAACCGAAGGATGAAAAATACGGATAGAAGAAGATAGTGCAGCAACTGTCTCAAGACGGGAGCTGCGACTGTCCTTGCGAAAGGAAGAAAAAAACATGAGTTCTTTTGTGCATTTGCACGTTCACAGTGAATATAGTTTGCTGGACGGCGCTGCGCGTATACCGGATCTCGTGAATAAGGCCGCGGATCTCGGAATTACTACGCTGGCATTGACCGACCACGGTGTAATGTATGGTGCTATTCCTTTCTATAAAGCATGCGTCGAGCGGGGAATTAAGCCGATCATAGGTTGTGAGGCTTATATGACTGCCGGGTCTCGCAAAGAGCGGGGAAGCCGCAAGGATCAGCCGATCCATCATCTGATTTTACTGGCCAAAAATATGACGGGTTATCAAAATCTGATGAAACTATGCTCCATTGGTCATTTGGAAGGCTTCCATTACAAACCGCGTATTGATATGGAGAGTCTGGCCGCCCATCACGAAGGGATCATCTGTTTAAGTGCTTGTTTGGGAGGTGAGGTTCCCCAGCATCTGCTGCATGGACGCGAGGAAGAGGCAAAGCGTGCAGCGCTGCGTTACAAACATATTTTTGGTCCCGATTTCTATCTGGAACTGCAGGATCACGGGTTATCTGAGCAAAAAAGAGTGAACCCGCAGCTGATTCGTCTGGCAGCAGAACTGGATATTCCATTGGTGGCGACCAATGATGCGCATTATCTGTCAGAAGAGGACGCTGAGCTTCAGGATGTGTTGATCTGCATCGGAACAGGGAAAACGGTAGATGACGAGAATCGGCTGCGCATCGGAACCAATCAGCTTTATCTCAAGAGTGAACAAGAAATGGCGCGTTTGTTCCCCCATGTGCCAGAGGCATTGGAGAATACGGTTCGCATCGCGGAGTCGTGTGAGTTGCAGCTGGAATTCGGCAAATCGATTTTGCCGGAATACAGACCGCTTCCTGAAGGGAAAAGTCCTTCTGCCTATCTGCGGCAGCTGTGCGAAGAGGGAATGGAAGAGCGTTATAGTGAATCATCACGTTGGACGGACCCGGAACTTAGAACCGAACTTGAACAGCGGCTGGATTATGAGCTCCAGGTTATAGACAGTATGGGATTCTCGGATTATTTTCTGATCGTATGGGATTTTATCGCCTATTCTCACCAGCAGGGAATTGTCACCGGACCGGGCCGTGGCTCCTCGGCAGGTAGTCTGGTCGCCTATACCTTGCGTATTACAGACGTTGATCCCATGAAGTATAATCTGCTCTTCGAGCGGTTTTTGAATCCGGAACGGATCTCCATGCCGGATATTGATATCGACTTCAGCGACGAACGGCGGGACGAAGTCATTGAATATGTAGCGAAAAAATACGGCAAAGCCCATGTCGCCCAAATCATTACCTTTGGTACGATGGCTGCCCGTGCAGCCGTTCGGGACGTCGGGCGTGCACTGAACGTGCCCTACGGCGAGGTGGACAAGGCAGCGAAGCTGATTCCTGCACAGCTTGGCATTAACATTCAGCGGGCAATGGAAGCTACCCCTGAACTGAAGGCTCTGTATGAGACCAAGCCGAAAACGCGTGAATTGCTTGATATGGCCATGAAGGTGGAAGGCATGCCTCGTCATGCGTCCACACATGCGGCGGGGGTGGTCATTTCCCGTGATCCGCTAACGGATGCTGTTCCGCTTCAGGAGGGCAGCGAGGGAACGGCCTTAACGCAATATTCCATGGAAAACCTGGAGTCCATTGGACTGCTCAAAATGGACTTCCTCGGTCTGCGTACCCTTTCAATTATTGAACGCTGTCTGCGCTGGATTGGGGAAAATGGCGAAATTCCGGATTTTCGTCATATTCCGGACGACGATGCACTCACCTATGAGATGCTTGGTCGAGGCGATACGATGGGGATATTCCAGCTCGAATCCGCAGGGGTACGTCGTGTTCTGAAGGAGCTAAAGCCAAGTGTATTTGAAGATATTATTTCCGTGCTGGCCTTGTATCGTCCAGGCCCGATGGAGTTCATCTCCAAATACATTCAGGGCAAACATGGACAGATCGAAGTGGACTACCCCCATGCGGATCTGGAGTCCATCCTCAAGGATACGTACGGCATCATTGTATATCAGGAACAAATTATGCAGATTGCTTCCCGAATGGCGGGCTTCTCTCTCGGTGAAGCGGATTTGCTCCGCAGAGCGGTTTCCAAGAAGAAACGGGAAGTACTGGATCTCGAACGTGGGCATTTCGTTCAGGGCAGTCTGAAGCAAGGATACAGCGAAGCGGAGGCAGATCTGGTCTATGACATGATCGTCAAGTTTGCCAACTATGGTTTCCCGCGTGCTCACGCTGCTGCATATGGTGTGCTAGCTTTCCAGACGGCGTATCTGAAAGCCCATTATCCCATTCAATTTATGGCCTCGATGTTAACCGCCGTTATGGGCAGTCACCGCAAAGTAGCGGAGTACGTTGTGGAATGCCGTCGCATGGATATTGAAGTACTTCCACCGGATGTAAATGAGAGCGGTATTCTGTTTACACCTGTGCTTGCATCATCCCGCAGCACCAGGGCTGGACATGCGGCGGAAACCCAACGTTTAGGGGGAGAGCAGGGTGAGGATGGTACAGCAGGTTCTACGGTGGAACATGCGGTACATGATGATCATTATTCCGGACAAGCGGAATACGGCGAAGCCCCTCTGCCGGATGATCCGGGCCCCGCTCCAGAAGAAGACGGTAGTGCATACGAGTGGCAGGCAGCGACGACAGTGCCAGGGCAGTCCGAGGATCGAAATAATTCTGGCGCAGTGACTGTTTCTACAGCAGAACGTCTGCATGGAACTGGGGAAGAGGAGTCCTCCCATTCCGAACAGCATGGAATGTCCGCTGTACAGGAGAAAGATGGATTGTTGGATCAGAACTCTGATGCAGATACAGCAACCGGGGCGATACGATTTGGTCTGGCTGCGGTGAAAAATGTAGGTACCCAGGCGATGGAGAGTATCATGATTGTACGGCAGGAAAGACCGTTCGACAGTTTGCTCGATTTTTGTCGTCGCGTCGATTTGCGGGTATGCAACAAACGTGTGATTGAATCGCTTATTCAGGCGGGCGCTTTTGACACATTGCCTGGACACCGCGCCCAATTGCTGGCGATGCTGGATGAGACGGTGGAAGCGGCTCTGAAATGGCGCAAGGAACGCGAGGATCTGCAAATTCAATTGTTTGATTTTGTCGAGACGCCAAACTGGGAGATTGAATACCCCGAAATTCCGCTTTATTCCGGGAGTCAGCAGTTGGAGCTGGAACGTGAGCTGTTAGGTTTGTATCTCTCTGGTCATCCATTGGATGACTATGAAGATGTGCTTGAATCCAGCGGCGCAGATCGCATTATGGAGCTGACGGAAGCGGCTGACGATACGATGGCTGTCGCAGCCGGGATGGTCGTGTCTGTGAAGTCAATTACGACGAAACAGGGCAAGGCTATGGCGTTCATGGAGCTGGAAGACCAGATCGAACGCTGTGAAGTGGTTCTCTTTCCCGAAGTATGGCGGCGCAGCCAGCAGTATGTCGGGAAAGGTGAACTGCTCGTCGTGCGTGCCAAGGTGCAGCAGCAGGACGAAGGGTTCAAGCTGCTGGCTGAGGAAGTGGCGCCGTTGTCACCGGCGGCACTGGAACAGCAGCTGCGCAGCCGCGAACGGCGCGGCAAGCCCGGCAGCGGCAGTGCTTCGCGCCCGGCGGCTCCGCCACGGCAGGCGGGCGGCGCGGGAGCCGGAGCGCAGCGCAGCAGCGCAGGCGTGAATGCTGGAGCTGCGCACAGCAGCGGAAGTCAGGGTCCGGTAGCGTCGCACAGCGCTGCGGGTAGGCCTGGGGCGGCCGATGCAAATGGGGCCGCTTCGGTGGCTCGCCGGGCCACTGAGGCCGCTGGCGGCACGGAGCAGAGCCGTGGGCCGCGAGTGGTGGAGCAACGGGTGTTCGTGAAGATCACCCCGCAGGCGGAGAAACCGGAGCTTCTGGCCCGACTCAAGCAGTTGCTCCAGCAGCATTCGGGTCCGGTGGCGACGGTGCTCTTCTATGAACAGCAGCAGAAGCTGCTCGCATTGAGTGATGCCTACCGGATTAAACCTTCGCCCTCTTTATTCTCCGAGATGGAGAAGATGCTGGGTGAGGGCACGGTCAAAATAAAATAAGCTGTTCTTAAAGTGATTAATTCTTGATTCAAAGCGCTAACGAATCTACCGTGTCTTAAAAGGCGGATGATTGTGAAATGCAAAGTTTAGCGAACGTCAGTGGCGTTATTGCGGTATAAAACTGCGTCACGAATTGTAGAATGACGAAATAACATCTCTGTGATTCATTAAACTACAGACCTGTGGGAATTGGAGCTAATAACGTGCGCTGGATTCGTAGGTCCGAATCGAATAATGCTAAAAAGGTGTCTCAGGCCATGCTCATGACTTTGGGACACCCCTCGTATTCCCAATGATGAAACCTGTTCGGCCAACGGCCGAGCAGGTTTTTGTATTTATATTACCGATTCCATCAGGTATGCTGGCGAAGGAGATATTCAATGCACGCAACCATGTAATATGTGAATCTTTTTACATAATTTATAGGATAAGCAGACTGCCAAAGCGAATGTGCATTCCGCATTTTTTATGAACATTTTGCGAGTTTGCCGCATACACTTGAGAACACCGAAGGACCTGGGGGTCCTCGGGGGAGCGATGCGGGAGGTCGAGATATGTCATATGAAATCGTAGAAGCCATGCTGGCCCGGCGGGGTGTACAGATTGATGCAATCGCGGAAATTGTATATCGTCTGCAAAAAGGGTACCACCCGGAACTGACTATGGATGACTGTGTCACGAGTGTAAAATCAGTACTGCAGAAACGTGAGGTGCAATATACGCTGTACACAGGTATAGCCCTTGACGAGCTTGCTGAGAAACGCCTTTTGCCGCAACCTTTGCAGGCGATTATGGAGGCGGATGAATCCCTGTATGGAGTGGACGAGACTCTTGCTCTTGGCATTACCCATGTGTATGGTATGATCGGTTTAACCAGTTTTGGTTATCTGGATAAAGAAAAGATTGGCGTCATTCATGATCTGAACGAAGCAGGACCAGCTATACATGTTTTTCTGGACGACCTGGTTGCCGGGCTCGCCGCCGCTGCTTCTGCCCGAATTGCTCACAAAAATATTAAAGCCAAGAAATATCCATCGGATATCTGATTTCCTTCATTTGTTATCTTTTGTTTGTTGACTGGAAGGTCATCCAGGGCGGCTATTGCTGCCCTGAGGGGCCTGGAATTCCTTTTTCGAGAAGGAAAGTCCTAGGATCATTGCATCAACCATATCGGTTATCCTCGCGGGACAAATGTCCCTCTAGTTCTCGTTTTCTCCCCAAAGGTCCCGAACCCTTCCTTGCAGAAAAAAAGTGAGGTATGTTATCATTAGTCCAATATACGGGCTCTGAACATTAGCTTAGGGGGCGGACATGGCATGTGGACGGTGATTTACATTGCACCGACAGCAAAGGTTGCGGACAAGATCAAGACCAAGCTTTCGGAAGAAGGTTTTCTGGTACAGACCCGTCCCATCAGTTTATCCAAGCAGCAATTTGAGATTCGCGTCCCTTCAGGGGAATTGGAAGAGGTTCAGGAAGTGCTGAATTCGATTCTGCATTCCTGATTCATTCGATATCAGACGTGCCTTGGCAGATGAAGAAGTACCAATGGTACATAAGGGACTGACCGCGTAAGCGGAAAGAGGAATCGACTTGCATGTATTGTATGCTGCTGTCCTTCCTTCTTTTTTTGTTAGGACAAGGACTGACCAGATTGCTCCCAGAGACCCTACCAAGACAGATTCAAACATCGGCGCAACAATCTTTCGGTTATTGCAGGTAACATCAATCGTGCTGACATAAGCCGCTGATCCTTGCCTTATACCGGCGGATTTTTTTGTTGTGAATGCTGGACAAGGCCCATGGCAGCGTATGGGTCGTAAGCGGTTTACCGCAGCGCGCGGATGAAGTTGCTATATGCAACGGACTGCAGGTTGCGGCCATCAAATCAACGGCTGGAGAGGTGTAGTTGTGTTCAAAGATATATTCCAGAAAAAACGGAAGTACGCCACCATACCTTCCGAGCGTGCGCTTCGTGGCGAAGGTCAGGAAGCTGGAGAACGTCCAAAACGGGAAATACCTGAAGGGCTTATGAACAAGTGCAGCAAATGCGGCACGATTCAATATAGCAAGGAATTGGAAAAAAACCTGAAAGTATGTCCGGCTTGCGGCTACCATATGCGTTTGAACGCAATGGAACGTATTGCCATGGTTCTAGATGAGCAAGGGTTTGTGGAGTATGACGCTGATATGGTATCGGTTAATCCGCTTGACTTCCCTGGATATAGCAACAAACTGGAGCAGCAGCGCCTGAAGTCAGGACTGAAGGAAGCTGTTATTACAGGTGAGGGAACCATAGAAGGTTTGCCTGTGGTTGTTGCTGTCATGAGCTTCGACTTCTTTACAGGCAGTATGGGTTCGGTTGTCGGAGAGAAAATTACCCGTGCGATTGAACATGCCACAGAGAAACGTTTGCCTTTGATTATTTTCTCGACATCTGGGGGTGCCCGGATGCAAGAGAGTATTCTTAGCCTTATGCAAATGGCGAAAACAAGCGCGGCTTTGTCCCGTTTAGATGAACAGGGCGGGTTGTATATTTCGGTCATCACGGATCCGACGACAGGTGGAGTTTCAGCCAGTTTTGCGAGTCTTGGTGATATCATTATTGCCGAGCCCGGAGCTGTATTTGGCTTTGCCGGCCGAATCGTTATTGAGCAGACGATCCGTCAGAAACTGCCTGATGATTTCCAAACGGCAGAATTTAATTTGCAGCACGGCCAGCTGGACATGGTGGTCCATCGCAAAGAACTTCGAGCCACCCTTGGCAAGCTTCTAGACATGCATAGTGAAAAAGGAGGGGTCTAAATGGCGGGTGAGTTGCCATATGAAGCGCCTCTGGTTGAGATGCGCAAAAAGATCGAAGAGCTCGTACAGTTTGGACAGGAAAAAGGCATCGACTTCACTGACGAAATTGCCCGCCTGGAAGAACGTTATCATAGACTTGAAGAAGAGATTTATTCCGGCATAACGGCTGCACAGAAAATGCATCTGGCGCGGCATCAGCAGCGTCCGACAGCGCTGGATCTGATTCAATTGATATTTACCGATTTCATGGAGTTGCACGGCGACCGCATGTTCGGAGACGATCTGGCGGTTGTTGGCGGACTAGCGAAGCTGAACGGAAAAACAGTAACGGTCATCGGCCAACAGCGGGGGAAAGATACGAAGGATAATATCGCCCGCTTTTTTGGGAGCGCACATCCGGAAGGATTTCGAAAAGGGCTGCGTTTGATGAAACAAGCGAACAAATTTGGTCGTCCAATTATTACATTCGTTGATACTAAAGGGGCGTATCCGGGTAATACTGCTGAAGAGAGAGGTCAATCGGAAGCTATTGCCCGTAACCTGCTGGAAATGGCGAAGCTCTCGGTGCCTGTTATTGTAGTGGTCATCGGCGAGGGCGGAAGCGGCGGGGCCCTCGCTATGGCAGTGGGTAATCGTGTGTTGATGCTGGAGCATGCGATTTACTCTGCGATCTCTCCGAACGGAGCTGCATCGATTCTCTGGAAAGATGCATCCAAGGCAGATCAGGCGGCCGAAGCGATGAAAATAACGGCCAAAGACCTTCTGGAGATGGAGGTCATTGAAGAAATAATCCCTGAGCCACGCGGCGGCGCTCATCGGGATTATGAAGAATCTGCGGCTGCGATCAGCGAGGCCTTGATTCGTCATCTGGACGAGATGAAAGGCTGGACTGGTGACCAATTGAAACAGGATCGGTATGAGAAATTCCGTAAAATTGGATCAGTCACGTTTGAACCTGAAGTGCAGATAGAAGTCCCTCAGGTGCCTGTTGAAGTCGATACAGCGGGTAATTTGTCGGGAAATGCTGAATGATGTGACGAATTTCCTATACAAATGAGCCAAAGTATAGTAAATTTAATAGTTGGAAAAAGAAAAAGAGATAAAAAGATAGACCTTTAAAATCGGAGGAAACCCAAAATGCGCAAAACAAAGATTGTATGTACGATTGGTCCATCCAGTGAATCATTGGAGAATACCAAAAAATTGATTATGGCCGGTATGAATGTGGCCCGTTTGAACTTCTCCCACGGTGATTTCGATGAGCACGGCGGACGGATCACAGCAATTCGCCAAGCATGCGAAGAGCTGAACAAGACAGTAGCGATCTTGCTGGACACCAAAGGACCGGAAATTCGGACAGGTAAACTCGAAGTGGAGCCAATCGAATTGGTTCAAGACGAGTACATCACTTTGACAACAGAAGAAATTCTGGGCACCAAAGAACGTCTCTCCATTACGTATGCAGATCTTCCGAGTGATGTTGAACCGGGATCTACAATTCTGATCGACGACGGTCTGATCGGACTGACTGTGGTGGAAGTGCAAGGCACCGAGATCAAATGCCGTATCGTTAACGGCGGTACGATCAAAAGCAAAAAAGGTGTTAACGTTCCGGGCGTTGCCATTTCTCTGCCGGGTATCACTGAAAAAGATGCCAACGATATCGTATTTGGTATCGAACAAGGTGTCGATTTCATCGCGGCTTCTTTTGTTCGTAAAGCAAGCGACGTGCTTGAGATTCGTGAATTGCTTGAAAAACACAATGCTGGACATATCCAAATCATCTCCAAAATTGAGAACCAACAAGGTGTGGACAACCTCGATGAAATCCTTGAAGTGTCCGACGGCCTGATGGTTGCTCGTGGAGACCTGGGTGTAGAGATTCCTGCGGAAGAAGTACCATTGGTACAAAAACGCATGATCGAAAAATGTAACGTTGCAGGCAAACCGGTTATCACAGCTACACAAATGCTGGATTCCATGCAGCGCAACCCGCGTCCAACACGTGCGGAAGCAAGTGACGTGGCTAATGCGATCTTCGACGGTACAGATGCAATCATGTTGTCTGGTGAGACAGCTGCGGGTAAATACCCAGTTGAATCCGTTCTGACAATGTCCCGTATTGCCGAAAAAGCAGAATCCGCTCTGCCTTACCAAGAGCTGTATCTGAAACAACGTGTTGCTCAACAAACAACAGTTACTGAAGCAATCAGCCAATCTGTTGCCCTGTCAGCTCAAGATCTGAACGCTAAAGCGATCATTACTTCGACTGAATCCGGTCATACAGCACGTATGATTTCTAAATATCGTCCAGAATCTCCAATCATCGCGGTGACAACGGAAGACAGAACTTCCCGTCGTCTTGCGCTGGCTTGGGGTGTAACACCAGTCAAAGGAAGACTTGTTGATTCCACTGACGCTTTGTTTGAAAATGCAATTGAAGGCGGCGTGAAATCCGGACTTGTAAAAGAAGGAGACCTTGTTGTTATTACAGCGGGTGTACCTCTGGGTCGTTCCGGTTCCACGAACCTGATCAAAGTAAGCCAAATTCCAAACAACGCATAATTGTGTTTGGACGAGAAGCAACAGGAATGAAGCAATGGGGCGTTTGTGTCCCGTTGCTTTTTTTCCATCTTTATGGCACTTTAGCGCCGCTGGATACGTAAGAATGGGTATATCGAAGGAGGCCGGTAACATGCAGCAACAAAGCAATGGCAGTTGGTACACGGCACGCCTTCGCGTGCGTTATCAGGAAAGTGATCAGATGGGTGTGGTCTATCACGCCAACTATTTAAATTGGTTTGAAATCGGTCGAACCGAGATGATTCGCCAAATGGGGTATACATATCGTAAAATGGAGGAACAGGGGTTACTGCTTCCGGTAACCGGACTGGATGTGAAATATCATAAACCTGCCCGGTATGATGATGACATCATCATTTTCACCCGTATTGCTGCGTTTAGTGGTCTGCGACTGAACTATGAGTATGACATAAGGCGCATGACTCCAGACCTTAATGAGCAGATAGGCGACGGGCAACGAGTATGGTTATCTGAGGAGTCCCTTCCTGGTGAACGATTGGTTACAGGCTCTACCCAGCATGTATGGGTCAATGGGGACTGGAAGCCAGTCAGGCTGGATAAGGCAGCTTCTGAGCTCTACAGCGCGCTTGAGAAAGTGTGGCTTTCAGGAAAGGGGTAATACGTAATGCGAAGATGGATGTGGGCCCTGCTATTAATCATTCCGGTGATTGAACTGTTTGGTTTCATTCTTATGAGTGACTGGATTGGAGCCGGAAAGACTTTGCTTCTCATGATTCTCACGTCCTTGATCGGTATAGCCATGTTGCAGTTTGAAGGACGAAAAGTACTTATCGATGCCAAATCCGAGATGGAGCGCGGTAAAGTGCCCGGAAGGAAAATGGTAGATGGACTTTTTATTTTTGTCGGTGGTTTCCTCCTGCTGATTCCGGGATTTATTACAGATCTGATCGGATTTACACTGTTGTTTCCAGTAACACGTTCAGTGTACCGTCTATTCTTCCTGGGCTGGCTGGAGAAGAAAATGAGAAATGGAAGTATTAAGTTTTATCGTGGCCCGAAACAATAGGATATACCAGCATCAGTTAAAGAAAGGCACCTCCACCAGATTCAGTCTGATGAGCGGTGCCTTTTTTTACTTGTTTATATGCGCATGACAGAGAACAGAAGTCATGATTTTATCGGACGCGTCCGTTAATAATATATGTCCGGAGATCACGGAACACGTTCGCTCGATTGAATGCATCAAGGATAACGAGGCTGACAGGGCCAATGATCAAACCGAGTACACCAAACAATTTCAATCCCACAAACATGCCAACCAGTGTGGCGAGAGGGTCCAAGCCGACACTGCTGGCAAGCACTTTGGGTTCAATGATTTGGCGAGCAATCAGCACAATCAGATATACAATACTGATGCCGATCCCCAGGTACAGTTCTCCGTTCATAAGCAGGTACGCTGCCCAAGGAACCATCACGAGGCCAACGCCGAGATAAGGGAGCAGATCTACTAGACCGATGAGCAAAGCAATCGTGAAGGCAGATTTAACCTGGAGCACAAGCAATCCAATCATGACAAATAATGCGGTGATGGAGATCATAATCAACTGGGCTCGTGCATAACCGAACAGTGCTTTTTTGAGATCATTCCATATGTCGGTAATCGGTTTGCGAATGGATGAAGGTACCCAGCCTGATACAGTAATGCTGTGTCTGTTCCAGCTTTTGCTGATAAAAAAAGCGGAGAGCAAAACCACGATTAATACGGCTCCCATGTTGGGTAGAGAAGTGAGCAGATTCAGGATCATGTTGAAAAATCCGGTGACCAGATCCGTTACTGCTGTACCTACCGTTTCGGTTGTTTTGCTAATATTGCTGTTAATCGTCTCCTGATAGTTGGGATTTTCCTTGTAAAATTCATTAATCTGTCCAATTAAACTCTGAATCGTGTCATTCTGGGTCCAGCGGACGAACGTAGCCTTAATCTCATCGACATGAAGGTCGAAGCTCGTCGTTAGTGAAATGACTTCCTTTACCATACGGGTTACCGCAGCGGACAATACGACAACAATGGCCCCGAAATAAATGATTAGTGATAAGGTTACAGCCAGCCAGCGAGGAAATCGTGCCTTGTATTGAAGCAACTTTACCAGAGGATTCATCGCATAGGCGATAACCCAGGCAATGGCAAAAGGATATAACAGCGGGAACAGCAGGTATATGGCAACAGCAATGAGTATGGTCGCGATAATCACCCATAAGCCGCGCAGCAGACGTTTTATTATGATTCTATCCAAGCATCAACTCTCCTTATTCCATTTCAAGCTACCTATAAACCATGAAGGAAACACAGGAAGCTATCTAGTTAATATAGAGCAAATACACTGATTTGAAACGCTAGGATGTCGTCGAATGATATCTTTTCTTTTGCCTAGAGTATGCCTCATATTCACAAAATATAGCAATAAAAACTTGATTAATAGCATGGATTTATATAAAAAGAATAAAATGTCAACCTTGTTTTTGTAAAGGTTTTCAAAAATGCTTTATCGGTCTGATAAAGAAGTTTGATGTGCGGATGACCTCGCATCATGTTCACATAAACGACAAAATCCAGTATGATGAGAGAAGGAAATACCGATTGACAGATATGAAAACCGGATATTGAGGTATTTATTAATTTTAAAATGTAAATGGTTACAAAAGAAGGACGAGTGCGTTTTAAGCACGTAGATGACACTCTGGATGGGTTCTTGATTTCGTTTATTAAAGGAGAGATGTAATATGACAGCTACCAAAGGTCTGGAAGGCATCGTTGCAACAACCTCTTCGATCAGCTCCATTGTAGACGGTGTGCTCACATACCGTGGTTACGATATTGACGATCTGGCAGAACATGCAAGCTTTGAAGAAGTTGCGTATTTGCTGTGGTTTGGTAAATTGCCAACTACGGATGAACTGAAATCCCTTCGCAAAAGCCTGAGCGATTACGCGCCGATTCCGAGCGAGTTGATTGCACAAATCCAATTGTATCCGAAAAACATGAGTACCATGGCAGCACTGCGTTCCGCGGTATCCGCACTGGCTCTGTACGATGAGCAGGCTGACGAGATGACAGCGGAAGCGAATGAGAACAAAGCGGTTAAGCTGCAAGCGCAGTTGCCAACCATTGTGGCAGCCATAGCCCGTATCCGTCAGGGCAAGGAACCTGTGGCTCCAAAAGAAGGCGCTTCCATCGCAGAAAACTTTTTATATATGATGACTGGAGAACAACCAGCTGAGACCGCTGTTAAAGCTCTTGATCAAGCGCTTGTCCTGCATGCGGATCATGAGTTGAACGCTTCTACATTTGCAGCACGTGTAACCGTAGCTACGCTGTCTGACATCTATTCGGGAGTAACTTCTGCGATTGGCGCATTGAAGGGACCATTGCATGGCGGTGCGAACGAAGCCGTTATGAAAATGCTGAATGAGATTGGTACACCTGATCGTCTGGAAGCAGCTATTCAAGAAAAATTGAACAACCGTGAGAAGATCATGGGCTTTGGACACCGTGTCTACAAAAATGGAGATCCGCGTGCGAAACATCTGCAAAAGATGTCCAAGGAACTGGGCGAAATGAACAACGATACACGCCTGTATGAAATGTCAGTGAAGATCGAGGAACTGGTGACAGGACAAAAAGGTCTGAAGCCAAATGTAGATTTCTATTCCGCTTCTGTATATACCCAATTGGGTATTGAAGAGGTACTGTTTACACCGATCTTTGCGATTAGCCGGGTATCAGGTTGGACTGCTCATATTCTGGAACAGCTTGCGGATAACCGTATTATTCGTCCGCGTGCCGAGTACACAGGCCCAACAGATCAGAAGTACGTTTCAATTGAACTTCGCTAATGGCATCAAAACCAGTATAATAAACAAGGACGGGGTGAAGGGGGGAACCTGTTGGCTAATACTAGCAGCACGTTCATAACCCTTCCTCCAATAAGACAAGCGGTGTGTTATCATACTGCATCTACGAAACCCAAGGAGGAATTATACGAATGAAATTAGAAAAATTTGCTCACCCAACTGAAGGCGAAAAAATTCAAATTGATAACGGTACACTGCAAGTACCTAATAACCCGATCATTCCATTTATTGAAGGTGACGGTACAGGCCGCGACATCTGGAAAGCTTCCAAACGTGTATTGGATGCAGCTGTTGAAAAAGCATATGACGGCAACAAAAAAATCGCATGGTATGAAGTGTTTGCTGGACAAAAAGCATTCGATACATACGGTGAGTGGTTGCCGAATGATACACTGGAAGCCATCCGTGAGTATATCGTAGCGATCAAAGGACCATTGACTACGCCAATCGGCGGCGGTATTCGTTCCCTGAACGTAGCCCTGCGTCAAGAACTGGATCTGTACACTTGCTTGCGTCCTGTTCGCTACTTCGATGGTGTACCTTCTCCGGTTAAACGTCCTGAGCTGGTAGACATGGTCATTTTCCGTGAAAATACGGAAGATATCTATGCGGGTATCGAGTATGCAGAAGGTTCCGAAGAAGTGAAAAAAGTAATCCAGTTCCTGCAACAGGAAATGGGCGTAAACAAAATCCGTTTCCCTGAAACTTCAGGTATCGGTATCAAGCCAGTTTCCTCTGAAGGTTCCAAACGTTTGGTACGTGCAGCAGTACAATATGCCATCGATCACAACCGTAAGAGCGTTACTTTGGTACACAAAGGCAATATCATGAAATTTACTGAAGGTGCCTTCAAAAACTGGGGTTATGAAGTTGCTGAAGAAGAGTTCGCTAATAAAGTGTTCACTTGGGCACAATACGATATTATTAAAGAAAAAGACGGTACGGATGCAGCTAATGCAGCTCAAAAAGCAGCTGAAGATGCTGGCAAAATCATTGTGAAAGATGCTATTGCCGATATCGCTCTGCAACAAGTACTGACTCGTCCAGGCGAATTCGATGTAATCGCAACGTTGAACCTGAACGGTGACTATCTGTCCGATGCACTGGCTGCACAAGTTGGTGGAATTGGTATCGCTCCAGGAGCGAACATCAACTATGTAACAGGACATGCTATCTTCGAAGCTACTCACGGTACTGCGCCTAAATATGCTGACAAAGATGTCGTGAACCCTGGTTCCGTTATTCTGTCTGGCGTTATGTTGCTTGAGCACTTGGGCTGGCAAGAAGCGGCTAACCTGATCTACAAAGGGATGGAAACATCCATTAACAATAAAACAGTAACTTATGACTTTGCACGTCTGATGGACGGCGCTACTGAAGTGAAATGTTCTGAATTTGCTGATCAAATCATTAAAAACCTGTAAGGGGAGATGTGAATCGTGACTATTCAGCGCAAAAAAATCACAGTAGTCGGCGCCGGATTTACCGGAGCTACAACGGCTTTGATGCTTGCCCAAAAAGAACTCGGGGATGTTATTCTGGTTGATATTCCACAATTGGAAAACCCGACTAAAGGTAAAGCGCTCGACATGTGGGAAGCTAGTCCTGTTCAGGGCTTCGATAGCAATATCGTTGGTACTTCCAACTACGAGGATACTGCAGGTTCGGAGATTGTTATTATTACGGCAGGTATTGCCCGTAAACCGGGTATGAGCCGTGATGATCTGGTCAACACGAATGCAGGGATCGTAAAGTCTGTTTGTGAAAATGTGAAAAAATATTGCCCTGATTCCATCGTCATTATTCTAAGCAACCCGGTAGATGCAATGACATATGCAGCTTATCAGACGCTTGGTTTTCCTAAAAACCGCGTAATCGGTCAGTCCGGTGTACTGGATACTGCACGTTATTGTACATTCATTGCACAAGAGCTGAATGTATCGGTTGAAGACGTCCGTGGATTCGTTCTTGGCGGTCACGGAGACGATATGGTACCACTCGTTCGTTATTCCAGCGTTGGCGGTATTCCAATCGATACCCTCATCCCGGCAGAGCGCATTGAAGCCATCGTACAACGCACACGTGTTGGCGGCGGTGAGATCGTGAACCTGCTCGGTAACGGCAGCGCATATTATGCACCAGCAGCTTCATTGGTGCAAATGACCGAAGCCATTTTGAAAGACAAAAAACGAATCATTCCGGTTATTGCTTACCTTGAAGGGGAATATGGCTACAATGACTTGTTCCTTGGTGTGCCAACCATTTTGGGTGGTAACGGAATTGAAAAAATATTTGAACTGGAACTGACTGCTGAGGAAAAAGCAGGACTCGACAAATCTGCGGATTCGGTTCGTAACGTCATTTCAGTAGTGAACCTGTAAAAGTTTGAAAACTTTTTGACAGGAACAGACAGAAAACCTTCGGATCATCCGGAGGTTTTCTTTTCTTTGGATAAGTTCCCCAGTATAATGAGATGTGATGTATAGCACACTGATTGAAATTTCTGAGGAGGATGGACATTTTGACAATGATTATGTATTTGCTCCATATTATTGGAGCACTGGCGATGGGCTTCTATCTGATCTTGCCATTCGTAGTTGGCAAAATCCGCACCTTGAGTGCTGCCGCTCAAGAGGGAGCATTTGCATCGCTCCGTTCGTTGAACCGTATCGCACAGTACGGACTTGTGATTCAGCTTCTTACGGGTGGTTATTTGATGACCAAGGGTGAGTATTCCTACCTGTGGATGGGCGTAGTAGTGGTACTGTTGCTGGCTATCGCAGCAATTGGTGGCATTATGGGTAAACCGTTACGTTTGGCATCAGAGGCTGTGAAAAGCAATCGTGACGTCAGTGCAGAGCAGAGCAAGATTCGTACGTTCAGCACATTGCTGGCTGTATTCCTGCTCATTATGGTATATCTGATGGTGAACAACCAGGTAATCTAATAACAGCTGCGAACAAGTTTTATGGCCAGCTTAACTTAAAGCGTTTGCACTTCAAACGTATGGGACAAGCTGGATAAGTAAGTAAGGTCTTGAACGGTAGTGAAATAGACAGCCCAGAGGCTGTCTATTTTTGTTCGCACGGTTTTGGCATAATGTCTGACAAGAAGCAAGGTGTGTGGTGTTGAACTAACGGCATATATGGGCGCACTTCGTTATACATTACATTCTGTTAACTTAGGCTGACAGCGTGGGTAAATACGGTGTTACGACCATTACGCTTGGACTCATATAGTGCCGTATCGGCATCGCGCAGCAAGGATTCCAGAGAATCGGACCCTCCATTATATTGTGCCACTCCGAAGCTTGAAGTGAGAGGAATACGAGTACCCTGTACCTCCAGCGGGTCATTCAACAAAGCCACACGTAACTTCTCGGCGAGCTGCTCACCATCTTGGAGGGAGGCATTGGGAACCGCGATCACAAACTCCTCTCCTCCATACCGTGCAAACAACATCTCTGAGTTCAAATAACGATTACATACGGAGACCACATGAATGATAGCCTGATCCCCAACGTCATGTCCATAGGTGTCATTAATTCGTTTGAAATGATCAATATCAAATAATATAAAGGCCGCAGGTTGCAGATTAAGCTGGGCTTCACTCAGTATCTCTCGACCTCTGAGCAGGAACTGCGTACGGTTATATATTTTAGTGAGACCATCGAAGTAAGCCAGTTGCTTTAACTGTTCTTGGAGGAAACGTTGCTCTGTAATATCAATTAGCATAATTAGAGTGCCAACGGCTTGTCCTTCTTTGTTATAGACATAAGAGGTTCTGACCTGATAACAGACGGTCTCTCCGTTCAATTGCCAGTACAGATCGGTTTGCAGACCTTCTCGGCCGTATTCCACTGGAAAGGTCTCGCCAGCAAGCGAAAGCCATATATCGTTCAGATGTTGACCCACCATGTTGAAATTAAGCTCTGGCAGCATATCACGCAGAGATTGGTTATAGTCGACGAGACGATTGGAACTATCCAGCACGATAACGCCTTCACGCATACTCTCAAAGATACTATCCTTGGCAATAGGTACGATGGTTAGCAGACGGGAGGATAGAATAGCCCATATATACATAGCGGATGTAACGCACATGAGAACCGGAACGGGGTCCATTCCACCTGGGGTGAGACCAAGCAAATACAGAAAGGCCGCTACCATGGGAATAATCTGTGAAGTGATTAGGGTGAGCAGCTGACGACGATACATCTTTTTGGTATGTCGCCATTGTCCGATGAGAATAAGGCAGGCACATAACAGACAGGAAAAGGTGAATGCACCATGAACAACGTACCACTGCCCTATAGCAATATCCATCAGCGGGACGGGACTGTCTTCTCTTAGCCATACTCTTTTATAGAAAAGATGATGAAAATCATTTGTTGCTACCATGAACAAGGTAATGGAAGGGATTACAAAGAGTGCCGCAGAAGCCTTTTTGGATAACTTTTTACCCGTGTATTGCATCATGAGCATCAGCCCGAGAGAGGCGGAGAAAGGCATACCAATGTATTCTACAACCGTCCAGAATTTCATCTGCTCCAGTGTACTGCTGGCAAGTTCAATCGCGTAGCCGAAGGTGTAAACAGACAAAGCTGCTGTATAGAGAATGAATATTTTCGAACTGGGGATCTCTGCTCTTCTAACATAAGTATATAAACACAGAAAAACATTCAGCACGGCTGAAGTTGCTACAAGTGTTATATAAGAATTAATGTGCGATTCCATGGGTTTGGTCTCCATATTAGATTAGAATAGTTGTTTAGTTTGGCAGTATGACCGCATCATTGAAATAGATTAATGTAGTTTAAAACATATATGTATACTGTACATTGTACATCAGCCCATACAGCATAGGAATACAATTTGGGCGGTGAAACAGTTCAATTTCGAAAAAAATTTCGAATGTTTGACAAAATAGGTCGAATTCGATGCGGATATATCTAAATTGACAACATGTCTGCGAGAAATGATTAAGAATAACCATTTTAGTATTGAAAATTTTTCTGTTTGACCGCTAAAAGGGAGTGGTAAGTAAGTATCGAGGCCACAGACGGGGACTTTGGAGCATGACGGTTGAAAAAGGGAATAATTTGTATTGTTCATGCCATCCTACAGAATGAGACTTGATTTAGACATTCCATTTTGAGAGGAGAAATGCCAGATGTCAACTGACACACAGAACAAAAAGACGATGCCTGCCCAACATCAGGATCAGCGTCCGGGTATTGAATCGGAGATGCACCCCAAACCAGAGTTTGAGAAACCTGAATATAAAGCAGCCGGCAAGTTGTTGAATAAGGTTGCATTGATCACGGGTGGAGACAGCGGAATTGGACGTGCTGTTGCCGTTACATACGCGAAGGAAGGTGCGGATGTAGCGATTGTATACCTGAGTGAGCATGAGGATGCCGAAGAGACCAAGCGTCAGGTCGAACAGGAAGGACGCAAATGCATATTGATTCCCGGTGATATTGGGGATGATGCCTTTGCCAAGAAATCTGTGCAACAGACGGTGGATCAACTGGGTAAGCTGGATATTGTCGTGAATAATGCAGCGGAACAGCATCCCCAGCAGCAGCTGGAGGATATTACTCCAGAACAGTTGGAGCGTACGTTCCGCACAAATATTTTTGGCATGTTTTATATTACACAGGCTGCTCTGCCACATCTCAAGAAAGGCAGCACAATCATTAATACAACCTCTATTACCGCGTATCGCGGAAATCCGACGTTAATTGATTATTCATCGACGAAAGGAGCCATCACTTCATTTACACGCTCCTTGTCGATGAACGTTGTGGAGAAGGGAATTCGTGTGAATGCCGTCGCTCCAGGGCCAATTTGGACCCCGCTCATTCCATCCACATTTGATGAGAAAAAGGTGAGCGAATTTGGTGCTACTCAGCCAATGAAACGTCCAGGGCAACCGGATGAACTGGCTCCAGCTTACGTATATCTCGCTTCGGATGATTCTTCCTACGTGAGCGGTCAGGTGATGCACGTTAATGGCGGCGAAGTGGTAAACGGATAATCCATTGATGATGTGTTGCAAATGAAGGCGTATCGATTCCAGCATGACTGGTCGGTACGTCTTTTTTTGTGAGCATATCGCGGAATAAATATGATTTTGATCCGGTTTTACAAAAGTCGGGATTGGCGTTGATACAACCATGATACTTTATCAATAGGCTTCCCTGGAGATAGTTATAGCACTTCCGCGACGTGCTGCTAATCAAAAATGGCAGGATCTACATGCTATCTGTGATATGATATAGACCGAACAAGTAAGCTTCGGAGGCGGTCACATGAAGATTAGCAAACAAAATGCGGCACACTATATATGGGGTGGACAGTGCGATGGCTGGCATCTCGTTCAAAATGAAGAACTGAGCGTTATTCATGAACGTATGCCTGCAGGAACATCTGAAACTCGGCATTACCATTCAATAAGTCGTCAGTTTTTTTTCATCCTCAGCGGGGAGGCGTGTATGGAACTTAACGGGGAAGAGTTCATGCTCAAACCCCATGAAGGAATAGAGATTGGGCCTGAGATTCCACATCAGATGCAGAATCGGAGCGAAGCAGACGTAGAGTTTCTTGTCATTTCACAGCCCACCACTCGTGGTGATCGAATAGAAATGGACATGTAGTTAAATTATTAATTTTATATAAAAGGAAGAGATAGATGAGACCGTTCCGAATTCGCCTTGCCATCATCATGATGGTGCTGATCGGTATTTCCGTCATTGTGGCGGGTTATACGATGGGCAGAGTTTTTAAGACTACTCACATTAACGCACTGGAGCAAACGATGGTGCGTGAGATCAACTTGCTGAAAGCAACGTTCCCGTTCCATGATGCATCCGATCCAACCAATGCAGAGACACAGAAATATTATTCAGATCGCGCTGTTGAGCTGGATCGACTGACAGATTCACGGGTAACCTTTATCAATAAAGACGGAACGGTCATTGGCGACTCGGAGAGCGATCCCAATTCAATGGACAACCACTTGAACCGTCAGGAGATTAAAGAAGCGGTTGGGCAAAACTATGGTCAGTCGATACGTTATAGTGCAACATTGGGGCAGGACATGCTGTATGTGGCGCTGCCTGTGAATTCGGATCAAAGTGACATGATTGAGTTGCCCAGTGGAAAATTTGATGGTTACATTCGACTATCCATGAGTCTTGAAGCTGTAGATCAGGGTCTTCAGCAGGGCTGGATTCTGATGTTTTTCACCTTGGGCCTACTGTTCCTGATTGTGGCTCTGGTTAGTTATCGGGTTGCGCGGGGACTGACATCACCTATTGAGCATATTACGAAGGTGGCTCACCGGATCACCAAGCTGGATTATGATGCGAGAGTGGATGTAACTCGTAATGATGAGATCGGTCAACTGGGACTTGCCATTAACGGAATGGCAGACAGCCTTCAGATGCAATTGAAGACGATCAGGGATAATGAAGCGCTGCTGCAAAGTGTGCTTGCCAACATGACAGGCGGTATTATTATGATTGATGCAGGTCAATCTATTGCGCTGGTCAATCGGGAAGCAGAGCGTATGCTTGGCATTCAGGCAGAGCGGGTTACTGGCAAGCCATACACTGAATTGAAGCGGCATTATGAGCTGACGCGCACGATTGAAGAGAGCGTTGCTTTGCGAGAACCGATGCATGAAGAAGTGAGTGTGTTCAATCCGGTGGAAAAATTGATTCGCATTGATGGAGTACCGATGTCCGAAGATGATGGTGCTTACCGGGGAATGCTCTTCCTTTTGCAGGATGTAACGGCGATCCGCAGGCTGGAATCGATGCGCAGTGAGTTCGTAGCGAACGTATCTCATGAACTCAAGACACCGGTGGCTGCGGTCAAAGGTTTTGCCGAAACGCTTCTCAGCGGCGGGGTACAGGACAAAGAAACGGAGCGTTCATTCTTGCAGATTATATATGATGAAGGCGACAGACTGAACCGACTGATCGGAGATATTCTGGAGTTGTCCAAAATTGAGTCTAAACGGGCTCCCCTGCAATGTTCACCAGTGCATGTGCATTCGTTCTTCGAGATGGTCCTGGGCACCTTGTCCAAGGTGGCGGAGAAGAAAGAAATTCGGCTGGAGATGAACGTTCCTGAAGAATTGTATATTGAAGCTGATGAGGATAAAATGAAGCAGATCTTTATTAATCTGTTATCCAACGGCATTAACTATACGCCAGAGGGCGGACGGGTAAAATTACAAGTATCGGTTGAACATGATGAGGACGAAGAAGAAGTTGTATTTGCGGTATCCGACACAGGAATTGGTATTCCGAAGAAAGATTTGCCACGGATTTTTGAACGCTTCTATCGGGTGGACAAGGGCAGATCCCGTAATTCGGGAGGCACTGGACTTGGGCTTTCAATTGTGAAACATCTGGTTGAATTACATCATGGCAAACTGTCTGTAGAGAGTGAACTTGGCATGGGAACGACGTTTCGTGTTATCCTTCCATTAATTCAGGATGAAGAAATCTAGTGCGATGGAAGTGAAATGTAAAAGGAATATGCTGTTTTACACAGAGTTAACAATTAGGTGCTATGATAAAGAAAGTGTTGTGGCAACAGACAACCTATAGGAGAGAAGGGGTACCATGGCGCAGCGTTTGCTCGTTATTGAAGATGAACCAACATTATCAAGATTGCTTACGTACAACCTGACACAAGAGGGCTATGATGTTATTGCTGAGGATCACGGATCTTCAGGTTATGATCGGGCGTTGTCCCAGGAGTTTGATCTGATTCTGCTGGATCTGATGCTTCCTGGAATGAATGGTCTGGATATTCTGAACAAGTTACGAATTCAGGGTGTTAGTACACCGGTCATCATTCTCACAGCCAAAAACGGTGAAGCCGAAGTTGTGCAAGGCTTAAAATCAGGTGCCGATGATTATATTACCAAGCCATTTGGTGTATCCGAATTGCTTGCCCGCGTAGATGCGGTGTTAAGACGTTATTCAAATGGTGAAGATTTGCCGCAACCAGAGGATAAGGACGGTTCCCGTATTATTCTGGGAGAGCTTGAGATATATCCTTTGAAATATGAAGTGACACTGGGTGGACAATCCATCAGTCTTCGTCCCAAGGAATTTGAAGTACTGCTTTATCTGGCCAAGAAGCCGGGTGTTGTGCTTACCCGGGATGATCTGATGAATGCGGTCTGGGGCTTCGATTATATCGGAGGACAGCGCACGGTGGACGTTCATGTCAGTTCCTTGCGGAAAAAGTTGGAGCTTGATCCGGAATCAGTTCATATTGATTCGATTCGCGGTGTAGGTTATAAATTGGTTGTAAAAAGAAAAACTCCCCATCATTCAAGTTAACAATGATCGGGGAGTTTTATTTTACATTCCGTTAACACAAACAAATATTTTCCTTTACGTATAGGGAGTAGGATGAAGCTGTCTGAGTGATACTTTGTACCTACATATTCCACCTCAGGACGGAGCTCATACGTAAAGGAGATTGCGCATTTATGCCCATGTTGCTCGAAGTGAAGCCCGACCAGCCCGAAGAAATGATAAATACGCAACAGGAACAAGTTGTAACTCCCATGGGAGAACAAAAAGATGAAGATGAGATTGGGGTCACCAAAGAGAATGTAATCTCTTTACGGAACTATTGCCGTCAAATACCTGTAGTTGACGTGCATACTACCTGTGGGGAAGCGGCAAGCCTGCTCAATCAGGATCAGGACTACCCGTGTATTGTATTATGTGATGACCATATGCAGCCATTAGGTTTGTTGATGCGAGAGACGTTATACCGGATGTTGAACGGACGCTTTGCAGCAGATCTTTTCTATCGAAAGCCGGTTGTACACGCAGTGGACTCTTCTCCTGTCATTGTTGATGTGCATGCAGAAGCGACCGCGATTATTGACATCGCTTTGTCTCGCAGTGAGCAATATTTCTACGATTGTTTGATCGTTACGGAAGAAGACCGATTGCTGGGTGTGCTGACGATGAGGGATGTGATGTCCCTTTCCCGTAAGCTGCAGCATGTGGCTTCGGAAGAACGTGTACATATTATTACACAGAGCAGACAGGAAATAACAAGAATCAACGACTCCGTCACCAAACTGGTTCAAGCCGCTCGAAAGGCGGGGGAAGAAGCGTCTCAAATTATGCAGTTGTCCGAACGAGGAGCGAGCAGCCTCAGTCAGGTTGATGCTTCTTATAACCGTGTATATCAGCATATGGAGGGTCAGCAGAAGCATGCTGATGACATGCTGAGCTCTATCGACATGGGCTCCGGGATGGCACGTTCCATTCGTTCATTGGCTGACCAAAGCGGGCTGCTCGCTATGAATGCTTCCATCGAAGCGGCACATGCGGGGGAGTACGGACGAGGTTTCCAGGTCGTCGCTGGTGAGATTCGCGCACTAGCCAAGCAGACCCGTGAGGTTGCGGGAAATATGTCCTCTTTGCTGGATGATATCGGAGGATTGACCAGACAGACTGTGGAACTGGTGAGAGCAAGTGCGGCAGAGATTAACAACAGCTCCGTTCATGTAAACGAAGGAGGGACTGCTTTCAAACAGCTGAACACGGCTGTAGCGGGTATGTCCCATATTGCGGAGGATATTGCCGTAGAAGGCAAAACGGCCGGAGAATTGGCAGAGCACATTCGGGAGAGACTGGAAGATATGGTCCAGGCGGATGACTAAATGACGGCAGGATAGGCATCATTCATACGCAATGATCGGATAGAAGGGTCATGGGTGTGAAAGATGTCTCTTTTTACATTCCGTTAACATGAAAGTGATACTGTTTTTACAATGAGAGGGTAGGATATTATAGATGACCGAGAGTCAAGTTCAATCATTGGCATCGGTCTACGTAAGGGAATCTGGTTGTCCCTGCCGCGAAGGAGAAGTGAACATCCATGAAGGACCTCATTCACATTGAAGGACTTAATTTATACTATGATACGCATCACGCGCTTAAAAATATATCGATGGACCTGCCGGAGAAGACAGTTACCGCATTTATCGGTCCGTCGGGCTGTGGTAAATCGACCTTGCTACGTACATTGAATCGGATGAATGATATGATTCCAGGCGTACGTGTGGAAGGACAAGTTATGTTGGACGGTTCAGACATTTATAGCAATGAGATCGAAGTGGAAACGCTGCGTAAGCGGGTCGGAATGGTGTTTCAGCAGCCTAACCCTTTTCCAAAATCCATCTACGATAACGTGGCCTATGGACCTCGACTTCACGGGGTAACGCAAAAAGCCGAACTGGATCGTTTGGTTGAGCAGAGTCTTGTTCATGCTGCACTGTGGGATGAAGTAAAGGATGTGCTCAAAAAATCGGCACTCAGTCTCTCTGGCGGACAACAGCAGCGTCTTTGTATTGCACGTGCCTTGGCCGTGCAGCCTGACGTACTGCTGATGGATGAAGCAACGTCTGCACTTGATCCGATCTCAACGCTCAAAATTGAGGAACTGGTCAAGGAATTGCACCACAAATACACGATTGTAATGGTGACCCATAACATGCACCAAGCTGCACGTGTATCGGGTCGTACGGTATTTTTCCTGAACGGGGAAGTGGTGGAGGCGGCGGATACAGAAACATTGTTCTCCACACCGCAGGATTCCAGAACCGAGGATTATATATCCGGACGGTTCGGATAAGCAAGCTGAGTTCGAACGATCCCGGCGTGTCCGGAGATGATGGATAAGGAGGACATGGAATCTATGATTCGCAGAAAAGAATTTGATCAGGAGCTTGAGGAACTGCGCACACTGCTTCGGCAAATGGGTGAGCATGTAGGCACAGCGTTGGATGGTGCTATTGAAAGTTTACAGACGATGGATGCCGAGAAAGCTCAGGTCATCATCAAGAATGATGCGAATCTGAATGCCTTGGAAGACAAGATTATGGAATTGGGTTCCAAGCTCATCATTACACAACAGCCGGTAGCGAAGGATCTGCGACGCATTATCGTTGCTTTCAAAATCTCAAGTGACCTGGAGCGTATGGGTGACCTTGCGCTGGATGTGGCCAAAGTGACCCTTCGCATGGATGGACAGCAGCTCATTAAACCGCTTGTGGATATACCAAGAATGGCGGAAATCGTGAAAGCCATGATTGAAGAGTCCATTGAATCCTTCCTGAAAGAAAATACCGATCTGGCCTACAAAATGGCTCAGACCGATGATCAGGTTGACCAATTGTACAGTCATATGATCAGTGACCTCTACTCGTTCATGACAGACCATCCAAATAAGGCTTCTCAAGCGATGCTCTTGATGTTGGTAGGACGTTACATCGAACGGATTGGTGACCACGCAACAAACATTGGTGAGAGCACGGTGTATCTGGTAACAGGAAAACGCCCTGATTTGAATCAATAGGTAACTGCTTTTAGTGGGATTGGGGTATTATTCGTAACGAATTGAAGGGACTTTCTCTCGGGCGGCCTGTGAACAGGCCATCCGCGGAGGGAGTTCTTTTTTTGCAGGAAGATTATGATCTATAAAGATGACTAATTTTTTTGTTGTAACAGGTGTGTATGGTATCATGAGAGTAGATGTAATTGAAGGATTGACCATACGATACGTGAGGTGCTGGAATGGACAAGTTTATTCTTATAGATGGAAATAGCATTATTTACAGGGCGTTTTTTGCAATGCCGCCTCTAACTAACTCGAAAGGCTTGCATACCAATGCGGTGTACGGCTTCACCACGATGCTGCTGCGCTTGCTGGAAGAGCATAAACCGACACATGTGATGGTAGCATTTGATGCAGGCAAAGTTACGTTCCGGCACGAAGGTTACCAGGAATATAAAGGTGGTCGGGAGAAAACACCACCGGAGTTGTCCGAGCAATTTCCGCTGCTGAAAGAACTGCTTCAGGGCTTCGGGATAGCCCAGTTTGAGCTTGCAGGGTTTGAAGCGGATGACATTATCGGAACATTAACGAAACGTGCGGATGAAGCCGGAAGACAGGTTCTCGTTGTGTCGGGTGACAAAGATATGCTGCAGCTTGCATCTGAACATGTGCATATCGGGCTTACGCGCAAAGGGGTAACCGAGATTGAGCTGTACGATCCTGCTCAGATTAAGGAGCGCTATGGTCTGACCCCGTTGCAAATCATTGACCTCAAAGGTCTGATGGGTGATACGTCCGACAATATTCCGGGCATTCCTGGCGTCGGAGAGAAAACGGCTTTGAAACTGCTGCACCAGTTCGGTTCGGTTGAGGAAGTGCTTAATGGCACAGGTGAGCTAAAGGGAAAAATGAAAGAAAAGATTGAGGCTCACGCCGAAGATGCACGTATGAGTAAGCAGCTTGCCACGATCCACCGTGAAGTTCCATTGGAACAAACGTGGGAAGATATGCAGTTTGCTGGCTTAAAAGAGGAACTTGCAGGTCCGGCTTTGGCCAAGCTCGAATTCAAGTCTTTGCTGGAGCGCCTTTCATTCCGCGCAAGTGTAGTTTCTGAACAGGAAGCCGTTCCAGCTGCCGTGGTAGAATCCTCCATAGCAACAGAAGAAACGATTAGTGAACTGTTTGGTTCACTCGAATCCATTGATGTGCTACATGTGGAGACACATGGGGATAATCCGCATCAGGCGAAACTAATTGGACTTGCTGTTGGTTCAGGCGGAACCTATACATTCTTATCTCCCGAATTGCTTCAGTCTGATGCAGCTGCCCCGGTAAGAGAGTGGCTGGGCAATGCAGAACAACCCAAGCGTGGTTATGATCTGCACCGTGTTGATCTCGCACTGCATGCGCATGGCATTGAGTTTGCTGGAGCGTCCTTTGATGTGCAATTGGCTGCCTATTTGCTTGATCCAACCGAATCCAATCAGACGATCAGCGGCCTGACCACGAAGTATGGTCTGCCTTCCCTCGTGGAGGATGATACGGTTATGGGCAAAGGTGCAAAATACAGGGTGCCAGAGACGGATGTACTGGGCGATTTTCTGTGTCGCAAAGCCGCGGCAGTAGCAGCCATTATTCCACTCCAGGAGCAGGCGCTGGAGAGCAATGAGATGAACGCTCTTTTCCATGAACTGGAGATGCCGTTATCACGTATTCTTGCTGATATGGAGAAACAGGGCATTAAGGCTAATACGGCAGATTTGCAGGCTTTGGGTAGTGAGTTCGAAGAAAATATAAGCAGGTTGATGGCGGAAATCTACAAGCTTTCCGGTACGGAATTCAATCTGAATTCACCGAAGCAACTGGGCGAGATTTTATTCGATAAACTCGGTCTGCCTGTAGTGAAGAAAACAAAAACAGGATACTCTACGGATGCCGAAGTATTGGAGAAGCTGGCTCCTTATAATGATGTGGTCAAGCACATTCTGCAATATCGTCAACTTGCCAAGCTGCAGTCCACGTATGTAGAAGGATTGCTCAAAGAGATTTCGGATAAGGATGGCAAAGTGCATACGTATTACCGTCAGACGATCGCAGCAACCGGACGTCTGAGCAGCCAGTTCCCGAACTTGCAGAACATTCCGATTCGGATGGAGGAAGGCCGCAAAATCAGGAAAGTATTTGTTCCTTCTGAACCGGGATGGTCCATTTTGGCAGCAGACTATTCGCAGATTGAACTGCGCGTCCTTGCCCATATTTCAGATGATGAGCGGCTGAAGGAAGCTTTTGTCCAGGACATGGATATCCATACAAAGACGGCCTCCGATGTGTTTGGTGTGAAGCCAGAAGAGGTGGATGGAGACATGCGTCGTTCTGCCAAGGCGGTTAACTTCGGGATTGTATACGGCATCAGTGATTACGGTCTTTCGCAGAACCTGCACATCACGCGGAAAGAGGCAGCACAGTTTATCGATCAATATTTTGAAGTGTTCCAGGGTGTGCGCCGATATATGGATGATATTGTGAAGGAAGCCCGTCAGGATGGTTATGTCAAAACGCTGCTGGAACGCCGTCGTTATCTGCCAGAAATCAATGCCAGCAACTTTAACCTGCGTTCCTTTGCGGAACGGACAGCGATGAATACACCGATCCAGGGAACTGCGGCAGATATCATCAAGCTTGCCATGGTACAAATGGATGAAGCGCTGCGTGAACGCAAGCTGAAGAGCCGCATGCTGCTACAGGTGCACGATGAACTTGTATTCGAAGTGCCTGCGGATGAGCTGGAACTGATGAAAGAGCTGGTTCCTTCGGTGATGGAAAAAGCATTGGAGCTGTCAGTGCCACTGAAAGCGGAAGTCAGCTACGGAGAAAACTGGTACGAGGCTAAATAGTAGATCCCAAGCGGGTTTTCCGTTATTTTACAAAATATTTTTCAACTGTTTTCGACATAAGAAGGGGTCCCGCTGAGCGCCATCTTCCGTTATAATATAGGGGAGGTGAGAACATCATGCCGGAATTACCGGAAGTCGAAACAGTCAGAAGAACATTGAATCAACTTATTGTTGGCAAGACCATTGACTCAGTTACCGTTAGCTTGCCGCGGATCATTCAGCGGCCGGACGACATAGATGCATTTGCAATGGAACTTAAGGGACATACCGTGATTGGTGTAGAGCGCAGGGGCAAGTTTTTGCGTATTTTGCTGGACGGGCTGGTGCTTGTCTCCCATCTGCGGATGGAAGGAAGATACGGGGTGTACCAACAACATGAGGAAGTGGAGAAGCATACCCATGTCATTTTTCACTTTACCGATGGTACAGAATTACGTTACAAGGATGTCCGTCAATTCGGTACAATGCATCTCTTTAATGCAGGTGAGGAACTGGTATCCAAACCTTTGTTAAAGCTGGGGCTGGAACCACTTGATCCAGTGTTTACCGTAGCTGCATTCCGTGAGGCTGTTGGCAAACGGACAACCAAAATTAAAGCCGTGTTGTTAAATCAGGCATATGTGGTCGGCATCGGGAATATTTATGTGGACGAGGCCTTGTTCCGCGCTGGCATTCATCCAGAGACCATTGCCAAGACATTGACCGAAACCCAGTTAACCGTGCTACATGAAGCGATCGTGATTACGCTGCAGGATGCGGTGGATGCAGGTGGTTCGTCCATTAAGTCCTATGTCAATGGACAGGGTGAGATGGGCATGTTCCAGCATCAATTGAAAATATATGGACGCAAAGCTGAACCCTGTGCGACTTGTGGCACATTAATCGAGAAGATTGTAGTGGGCGGTAGAGGCACGCATTACTGTCCGAAGTGTCAACCGCTGCTCTAAATCGGTGATGGCTCTGGCAGCATGAACGAAATCGTCAAATTGTAGCACCCTTGGATTCCTCCCTCCATATACTGATATGGCAGAAATAAGCGGGCGTATACCCATACTGGCAGTCGCCAGTTGGAGCGAGTTCCGCACAGGGGAGGAATCCGGGGTGCTGCATCATTTTATTTCATTACTGGCGCTTGCTTTGGCGCTTAGTTTAGATGGTTTTGGAGTCGGGATTACATATGGGCTGCGGAGAACTAAAATTCCGCTGTTATCCATTGTCGTCATTTCCATCTGTTCGGGTCTGGTTATTGCATTATCCATGCAAGTAGGTGTGCTTCTGTCACATGTCGTATCTCCGGACGTGGCTTCGATTGTCGGAGCGGTTATTTTGATCGGTATTGGCGCATGGTCGTTACTGCAACTTATTCGAAAACGGGGCAAGGAACAGCTGGAAACGGACAATGGAGTGGGTGAGGGAACAGGAGCAGGAACAATCCGCAGTAGTACGCAAGCCTCACAAGAAGTTCAGTCGAAGGGCAGAAATCAGGTGCTCGCGCTGGAGCTTGAGCCATCTGCTCCTGGAGGATCGCTGGAACGAATGGTCTTTACACTTGAACTGCGGAAGCTGGGTGTGGTTATTCAAATCCTACGTAGCCCCTCGAAGGCGGATATGGATAACTCGGGCAGTATATCCGTCCAAGAAGCGATGTGGCTTGGTATAGCTCTTTCTCTGGATGCTTTTGGTGCAGGATTAGGGGCAGCATTATTGGGATTCCCGACTTTGTGGACAGCATTAGTTATTGCATTGTTTAGCGGGGCTTTTCTGTCACTAGGTATGAAGGTTGGATTACGCTTTGCTGCTCTGCGTTGGATGCGAAGATTATCTGTATTACCTGCGCTTTTATTAATGTTTATGGGAATAATGAAGTTGTTGTGAGGTGAAATAAATGAATATTGGCTTAACCGGCGGGATCGCGACAGGCAAAAGCAGTGTGTCCGCCTTTCTCGCCAGTAAGGGAGCGTTGCTCATTGATGCAGATGTTATTGCCCGGGAAGTAATGCTGCCCGGGCATCCCGTTTTGGCTGCGGCTGTTCAGCGGTTCGGACAAGCCATATTGAATGAGGACGGAACACTGGATCGGAAAAAGCTGGGCAGTATTGTGTTTCAGAATCCAGAGGAACGTAAGGCACTGGAGGCTATTACACATCCTGCGATCCGCAAGGAAATGCGTGAGCGAGCTGCTCTGTATGAGCTTGAACATCCGGACAAGCTGGTCGTATCGGATATTCCATTGTTGTACGAGTCAGGGCTGGAGGATGGCTTCGAAGAAGTGATGGTTGTCTATGTCCCGAGGTCTGTGCAACGGGAACGACTGATGAGCCGGGATGGAATGACGGCAGACCAGGCAGATGGCCGGATAGACGTGCAGATGGATATTGAAGAGAAGAAGCAGCGAGCTGACGTGATTATTGATAACAGCGGCTTGTGGTCAGAGACGGAGCAGCAAATCATTTCATTTTTGCATCGTAAGGGCTTATTATGAGATTGCTGCGTAAGAAACGAATATTGTTGTTGATGTTTGTGTCTTTTGTATTGGTGCTGTTCCTAAATACCAATTGGATGTCATGGTTCTATCCGATTCATTATAAGGAAGAGATTAGGGCCCAGTCTCAGAGTTATGAGGTTGATCCGTTTCTCATAGCTTCCATCATCAAGGTGGAGACCAATTTTAAGACAAGCAAGGAATCCAAAAGAGGTGCCATCGGGTTAATGCAGCTGATGCCAGACACCGCAAACTGGATTATGGAGCAAGCGAAAATTCCGGGCACCTCACTGGAAGAATTGAAGCACGAGCCTGAAAGAAATATCCAGCTGGGTACCTGGTATCTACGTAATCTGTCCGATCAATTTGACGGGAATGAAGCGGCTATGATTGCTGCTTACAATGCAGGTCCAGGTAAAGTGAACTCATGGCTAAGGGATGGCGTATGGGACGGCTCTTTCGAGACGGTCAAAGATATTCCGTTTGGTGAAACCCGGCACTATGTACAACGCGTCATTTATTATTATAATCAATATGTAAAGATCTATAATACGTTCTAAGTTAAGACGCTCTGGATTCGTGGTCTAAAATAAGTAGAAGCACCGAGCAGACCGGTTATTCACCGGCCGCTCCATGCTCCTCTGTGTACCGTATTACGATGCAGATATTATTGGTATTGACCTGCCAATTGCTGTTCTGCAATTGTTACCAGACGCTTCGTGATGTATCCACCGATCGAACCGTTCTCGTAAGAAGTCATGTTACCTTGGTATCCGTCTTGTGGGATGCTGATTCCGAGTTCTTGAGCAACTTCATATTTCATTTGCTCGAGAGCTGCGGAAGCTTTAGTTACCACCAGGTTGTTGGAGTTACCATTGCTTTGTGCCATTGCTGTTCACCTCCTCGCGGTTGGTAAAAGTATTATGTGTCGGCAATACGATTTTCATAACTAAATGCTTAAGGGAATTTGTGGTAAAAAGTCAAACGTGGGAAGTGATCTGATTTGAAGTGTCCTTATTGCGGTTATATGGGTACCAAAGTGCTTGATTCACGTCCGGCCAACGAAGCGAAATCGATTCGTCGTCGCCGTGAGTGTGAGCAGTGTGCCCGAAGATTTACAACCTTTGAGATGATTGAAGAAACACCGTTGATCGTTATTAAGAAAGATGGCAGCCGGGAAGAGTTCAGCAGAGACAAGATTCTCCGTGGTCTGATTCGAGCTTGCGAAAAACGGCCGGTGTCGGTAGAAACGCTGGAGATGATGGTATCCGAGACAGAAAAAGCTCTGCGGAATACAGCCGATGCTGAAGTCGAGAGCCGTCAGATTGGTGAACTGCTGATGGAACAGCTGTTTCCAGTGGATGAAGTAGCCTATGTTCGCTTCGCTTCAGTGTACCGTCAATTCAAAGACATCAATATGTTCATGAAAGAACTGAAATCTCTTTTGTCCAAAGAAGACATCGAGGAGTAATGGAGCGGAAAAGGAGAAGAGCATTCTGGGTTACGGTCATGTGTTCCAGGTAAAAGGTTGTTCTTCTCCAATCATTTTGGTTGGTAAAAAAATGGTTGACAGCAAAAGCTGTATTTTATATGATATAGGAGTCGCCTGCGGAGCATTGCAGAGTTGGACAACTTGTTTCACTCATAATTCTGGGGCCTTAGCTCAGCTGGGAGAGCGCATCGCTGGCAGCGATGAGGTCAGGGGTTCGATCCCCCTAGGCTCCACCAAAATAGTAAATGCGCGCAGTTCTTCGGAACTGCGTTTTTTTGTTTTTGTATGGACATTCGCTGATAGGACGAAGAAAGTGCCGTATGCAATACTATTCAATAATTTACTGAACGAGGACTCACAATGTTATATAATAGCACATGACTGGACAAGCATTTTCTTGAAATTCGCGGTGAATCCTAACTTAGAGAGAGTGGGTAACAGGATATGTATAAAACAAGAATAATAAGAAAGTTATTTATGGGTGTAATTATTTTAAGTTTGCTGCCATTGTACTTATTTGACAAGGCGTTTGCTGCCACTCCAACAGCCACCATTGTTGTAGCTGACGAACTTCTGACTTCCGGAGAAACGTCAATGGTAACGATTACATTTTCAGAAGCGGTGACTGGATTTGATCTTGCTGATTTGGAAACAGGTAGCGGCATTCTTAGTGGATTAACAACTTCTGACAATATCACTTATAGCGCAACACTCACGCCGCCTCTAAGCAATCACAGCGGCCCCTTCAATATTTCGCTCAATCATTCAGGTATAATTGCTGGAGGCAATGTGGGGAGCGGAACCACCGTATCTAACCATTACTATGTCGACACAGTTATGCCTATCGTTACAAGTGTATCTGTTCCTGCCAATGGCACTTATGGTGCAGGAGAAGACTTGAGTTTTACAGTGAACATGAACGAGATTGTTGTCGTAACCGGCATTCCAACGATCCCGTTAATTGTAGGAACAACGACTGTGTATGCTAACTATGTAAGCGGTTCGGGGACAAACGCGTTGCAATTTAGATATACCATCCAAACCGGACAATCTGATACTAACGGGATTACCATAGGAGCCTTGTCACTGAATGGCGGATCAATTAGGGATGAAGCAGGTAACGATGCAGTATTAACGCTTAATAGCGTGGGTAGTACGGCGGGCGTGCTAGTAGATGCAATTTCCCCAACGATCACAAGCGTATCGCCGACATTGGGTTCCACATCCGGAGGCACGACTGTCACGTTGACCGGTACGAACCTGACCGATGCAACGGCGGTGAAGTTCGGTGCAACGGAGGCGACGTCCTATACAGTAAACTCGGCGACACAAATTACAGCCATCGCCCCAGCGGGTAGTGCAGGAACGGTAGACGTAACGGTAACGACACCGGGCGGTACATCAACGACATCGGCGGCGGACCAATATACATACCATGCCGAACCGACGATTACGAGCGTATCGCCCACATCGGGTCCGACGACCGGAGGCACGGCCGTTACGTTGACCGGTACGAATCTGACCGATGCAACGGAAGTGATGTTTGGTGCAACGGCGGCGACGTCCTATACAGTGAACTCGGCGACACAAATCACAGCCATCGCCCCGGCGGGTAGTGCAGGAACGGTAGACGTAACGGTAACGACACCGGGCGGTACATCAACGACATCGGCGGCGAATCAATATACATACCATGCCGCGCCAACGATTACGAGCATGTCGCCGGTATCGGGTCCGACGACCGGAGGCACGACTGTCACGTTGAGCGGTACGAATCTGACCGATGCAACGGCGGTGAAGTTTGGTGCAACGGCGGCGACGTCCTATACAGTGAACTCGGCGACACAAATTACAGCCATCGCCCCGGCGGGTAGTGCAGGAACAGTAGACGTAACAGTAACTACGCCGGGCGGTACATCAACGACATCGGCGGCGAATCAATTTACGTGGTTTGTTGTTACGTATGCGATCAGCCCATTGTCGGATGAGACGCTGAATGCGCTGACCGCAGGGTATGCATCGGGGACGCAGGCAACGAAAACGGTCACCTTGACACGAACGGGAACCGGCGACTTGACGAGCTTGGCGACAGCGCTCGGCGGAACGAACGCCGGCAGCTTTACAATTACGCAGCCGACGGTGACAACGCTCAATAGTGGGACGCCGTCGACGACCTTTACGGTAAAAGCGAATGACGGACTGGCCGCAGGGACGTATAAGGCTACGGTAACAGTGTCGGCCGGGGGCATGACGCCGGTTACCTTTACTGTAACGCAGGTTGTTAATAGTAGCAGTAACAATAGTAGTGGCAGTAGTGGCAGTAGCAGT
Organism: Paenibacillus sp. E222; assembly: GCF_013401555.1. Classification (NCBI taxonomy): domain Bacteria; kingdom Bacillati; phylum Bacillota; class Bacilli; order Caryophanales; family Paenibacillaceae; genus Paenibacillus; species Paenibacillus sp. E222. Next base: position 6,438,710 of record NZ_CP058552.1, on the reverse strand, counting down.
GGTGGGACTACTCCTGTTACATCAACCCATTCGGATATTGACCAAAACGGCATTATGATTGACTGGGCTAAAATCGACAGTAGTAAGCCGTCCTTCACTCTTGAAATTACACCAAAAGACGGCGTTGCCTATGTCAGAATACCGGCAAGCATTTTAACGAGCATTGAGGGCAAGAACGCTACTTTCTTCATCGAGATTAAGACTCCTTACGGCAGCTATCAAGTGCCGGTCAATCTGGCATCGCTCATTCCAGGGCTAAAGGACTTGTTAGCTAAGAATAATGTGAATAACGATGACATTAGCTTTAAAATCACGCTAACCGACAAGTCCGGCGATAAGGACTTCCGAGCAGCATTTGCAAACAGCCTGCCGAATGGCCATGCAATGGGTGCGATTGTAGATTTTCATATCGATATCATCAACACCAAGACGGGACAAGCAATCGGAACGGCAGATAAGTTCAGCAAGGCACTTACAAGAGAGATTCTGATGCCCAAGAGCATGACCGGCATGCCAGCTCAATGGGGGGCATTCCGCTATAACGTAACGACAAAGAAATTGGAGTTTGTGGCAGCTGAGAAAAAACAGATTGACGGCAAATGGGTTGTGAAGATCAAATCCTATTCAAACAGTGTCTACGTTGTGGCACAAAACACGGTAAGTTTTGCTGATGTACAGCAGCATTGGAGCAAATCTGATGTCGATCTTGCTGCTGCGAAAGGTCTGGTTGAAGGCGTAGGCGGTGGACTGTATGATCCTAACAAAGCGGTAACCAGAGCAGAGTTTACGGCTATGTTAGTCCGGGCGCTTGGACGCGGCGCATCTGATAAGGACATAGCGCCCTATAACGATGTCAAACCAGGTACGTGGTATTCCGGCGAGGTATCCACAGCGAAGGAGCTCGGACTGCTCACCTTTGTGAAAGGGAACAGCTTTACCCCTAATCAGCCGCTTACACGAGAGGAAATGGCTAGTATGCTGGCGGCAGTGGGGAGACTTGAACAGTTGCCGATATCCAAGGAGCCGGTGAGCCTTAATGGCTTCAAGGATATCGGAAACGCGGATACAGCCTATATTGAGGACGTTCATCTGATGGTCAAGCTTCATATCATGACAGGCACGGGCGCAAACACGTTCGATCCAAAGGGGGAGACGACACGCGCGCAAGCGGCGGTAGTGTTCATCAGGATGCTACGGACGCTGGGTTCAATCGATAGATAAGATTCATGGAAAACCCGCTTGAGCAGAGCTGACTCAATGGGTCAATTATTTCGCTGTAAGATGCTAACAAACCTACCGCACCCAAATGTGTCAGGTTCATTAGAACACCAAAACAGATTAGAATAACTTGAACCAAGGGCTGTCCCCGTCATATTCATGACTACGGGGCAGTCCTGTTTTTATTCCGATTCACTCAGATTAATCTGGACAGCGCGTAAAACGGATGTTATATTGTTTCTATAAGAAACAATATTATTCGTAAAAGAAATTATTAACGATAAACTCTTATGATTACTTTACGGATAATGTATCAACAAAATGGCTCAAGACGGATCTGCCAGTTGAGGCTTGAGCACAATGAAGGGATGTAATGAAGAATGAACCATATCGAGACAACCATTCAATCTTTTGACGGAACCCAGCTTTATTTCAGTAAAAATACTGTAAGCGATTCCAAGGCAGCCGTGGTCATCGTTCATGGTTTGTGTGAGCATGCTGGCCGCTATGATTACCTAACGGACAAACTGAACAAACGTGGTTTTGACGTATACCGTTTTGACCATCGTGGTCATGCAAGATCAGAAGGGAAGCGTACGTTCTACAGTGATTTTCATCAGATTATTGATGATGTGAATGTGGTTGTTGAAGCGGCCTTGGAAGAGAGCGGCGACATTCCTCTTTTTGTCATTGGGCATAGTATGGGTGGCTTTGCATCCTCTTCATTTGGAACGAAATACCCAGGCAAAGTAAAAGGGATTGTTCTATCCGGTGCGCTTACTCGTTACCATACAAAGGTTGCCGGAGAACTGCCGCTTGATCTTGCCCCGGGTACGTATTTTCCGAATGAGCTTGGTGGCGGCGTATGCAGTGATCCGGAAGTGGTATCTGCATACGTGAATGATCCGCTTGTAGAAAAAGAGATATCCGTTGATTTGTTCAATAGCTTGGGTTACGGAGTGACTTGGTTAAAAGCACATGCGAAGCAGTTTGTCGATCCTGTACTTGTTCTGCATGGGGCAAACGATGGACTGGTGAGTGAACATGATTCGCGCGACTTTTACGGAGATATTGCCTCAACCGATAAAACGCTGAAAATATATGCCCATCTCATGCATGAGATATTTAATGAACCTAATCGAGATGAAGTCATCGAGGAAGCCATCACATGGATTGAAAAACATATTTAAATTCTGTACTCTGGAATAGAGAGAGAATTTGAAGGTGAAAGGGATTATTCATGAAATTAGAATGGATGGGCGACCATCGGGAACTGATTGAAAAGATCATCAAGTACGGTAATGCGTACTCCAACACCTATAAGCTGCAGCGAAGTTATGGTACGGATATGATGTTCTCTGCTTCACAGATTCAGACATTGGAGTACATTCTGGAGGCGGAGGACAAGGAAGAAAAGATGTCGGAAATGGCAGCACGACTTGGCGTGAGCCGCAGTACGTTTTCTAAAAATGTGAAGAATCTTACGGAAAAAGGATTGCTCGAAAAATACCATTTGAGTGGTAATCGCAAAGACATTTATGTCAAACCTTCGGCGAATGGACGTGTGGTGTACGACCAATATACTGAATTTGTTCGTGAGCTGTGTTTTGATGATATTTTTCGATTGGCTGGCACGATTTCAGAGGCTGACAAGGAAAGCTTTATACGCATTATGGATTTGTTTGCCGATGTGTTGGTCTGGTATGGTGAAAAAGAACAGGAACCGCGCAAGCTCATCAAAATTGATCCGAATCGTGAGTAAGTGGTGTATCATGCACGATAACATTGAAGCTGCGACCGTTTCCCCATTTCTACCGGGGAACGGTCGTTTATTTTTATTCCATTTTATAAATAGTTACTTTGGGAAGAATGTACTCCGGATGAATCAGCAATGCTAAAATAGGTATAGCCAATAAAACCGCATAGGGTGAGCTTAATTTGAGTTATTACCCGCTAACAGGCATAACAGTCACGGAGGACAAGAACATGAACAACTCGGAATGGGCAGAGTCCTATTTTCCAATATATACAGCAGATAGCATTCAATCATTGTATAGTACGTCAACCATGCCGATACATAGAATCCATGAGAACCTGACCGTTCTGTTGGCCGTTTCAAGTGGTCAGGGTACACTTCATCTTGACGATCACATATACGAACTCACCGATGGCATGGTGATCCTTATTCCGGCGAAGAGTGATGTTGTAATACAGGGGGATCAGATTCACCCTCTTCATATATACACTCTCTCTATCAGCACACAAGAACAGCAGCGCTCACGGCCAGTGGAAGCCATGGGACGGTCCAGTGTGCTTGCAGCAGGAACGTATATTGAGTTCTATGAACCAACGATTGCAGCTCAGCTTGAGGAGATCTATATGCATCGTTTACCTGGCAATGAAGTCAGGCATATGCGTAACCAGATTCTGTTTCACCAAGTGCTGATGAGTCTGTTGGAGCGAATGGAAGCAAGATATATCGCGAGTGAGCAGCCGTCCATGGAACGCAGCATCGCATTTATGGAGAACCATTTTAGTGAGAAAATAACAACCGAAGGCCTTTCCGAAATTGCGGGAGTCAGTCGCTCTCATTACTCCATCCTATTCAAACAGCTTACTGGATTCTCACCTAATGAGTATCTTTCACGCTTGCGTGTTCACCGTGCCAAAGAGTTATTAATTGGCGGCTCCGCTTCACTTCGTGAAATCGCGCTGAAGGTTGGATATAAGGATGAGTTCTATTTTAGCCGCCGCTTCAAGCAGCAGACAGGAGAGAGTCCATCAAGTTTCACGCGTCGCAGGCCTTTTCAACGAGTGGCTGTGTGGTGTGCGCCTTATGCGAGCCATCTGATGTTACTTGGATTGGAACCAGCAGTCGTCATCTCGGAAAGCAGCGAATATGTAAGCACAGAGGGAGTTAGCCCACCTCAAACGATACGTTTTATCCATTCCGACAGTTCACCTGAACAAATAAAGTCCGCATTGCTGGATGCTAATATTGAGCTTATCATTGCAGCTAATCAGCATCTAGACATGAACGGATTAAGCTCCGAACGTCTGCGATCCATCGCCCCTATTGTCGAAATTGCATGGATGGAGCTTGGGTGGAAAGAACATCTGCGGTTTATCGCACAGGCGACTCAAAGGGTGGAGCAGGCAGAACAATGGCTGGCAGACTTTGAAAGGGAAGAACAGCAGGCACGGGAAGCCATTCAAACGAGCCAGATCGTGAATGAGACGCTAACTATTCTCGTCATCAAACCGGACACCTTACAAATATATGGAGTCAGAAATGTCGGGTATGTGATGTATCAATCGCTCGGGTTATGTCCTCCGGCCAAGATTGCCCAGGAAATACAGAGGTTTGGCGATCAATTTCATTCGGTATCTATCCAGCTGTCGGAACTTCAGGATTACGAGGGCACTCGTATGCTCGTTATTGTTTTTCCAGATGAAAAAGGGTCAAAGGCTCATTCAGAAATGATATTTAACTCGGAATACTGGAAAGGGCTTGAGGCAGTGAAGCGAAATCGGATCTATCATCTGGAGCAGGAAGAGTGGATACCCTACAATCCGGTTTCCATTCGTTTGCAGCTTGGACGGGCGGTATCCTTATGGACTGGCATCCAATAATCCAAAGGTTTTCTCAAACAAAAAGGCATGGTTAGGTTCATCCTGCATGCCTATAATTAGCTATTGTAATGAGAATGATTTTCATATTCAAATAGAAAAGGGAGAGAGTCATCACATGAGAAAGCTTTTTGTTCCATTTATATTCGTTCTGGTTTTATTGCTCAGCGCTTGTGGAACCAATTCAACCAAAGATACAACGGGGGATGCAACGGCATCCAACGAATCCACTTCTTCGAACACGGATTCAGCAGGTGCTTCATCCGAGTCAGAATCGGGCACGTTCACTTATCAATCGGAGTCAGGCCCTGTGGAAGTTCCTTCCCACCCGCAACGTGTGGTTGTACTGACCCGATTCCTGACAGGAAACGTGATGGCACTGGATGTGCCGCTGGTTGGCGTGGATGAAATGTCCAAAGAGAACCCGAATTTCAAAGAAAAACTGGCGAATACAGAGGCGGTTACCGATGAAAGTCTGGAGAAAATTATTGAATTGAACCCGGATCTGATTATCGGCCTGTCTGATATCAAGAACGTCGATAAGTTGAAGCAAATTGCGCCAACAGTCACCTATACATATGGTAAGGTAGACTTTCTCAAGCAGCAACTGGAGATCGGAAAGCTTGTGAACAAAGAAAAAGAAGCACAAGCCTGGGTTGACGATTTTGACGCTCGAAGCAAAAAAGTTGGGGAAGAAATCAAAGCCAAAATTGGCGCGAATGCAACTGTATCCGTTATTGAAACGTTCAATAAACAGCTTTATGTATATGGCGAGAAATTCGGACGTGGAACGGAAATACTGTATGATCAATTCGGTTTAGGTATGCCAGACAAGGTCAAGGAAGCGACCAAGAAAGACGGATTCTTTGCTGTATCGAACGAAGTACTGAAAGACTACATGGGTGACTATGTAATATTCAGTAAAAATGCCGACGAGGACAATTCGTTCCAAAATACCGAAACCTACAAAAATATTGATGCGGTGAAAAATAATCGAGTATTCGAAGCGGATGCCAAGGCATTTTACTTCAATGATCCACTCAGCATGGAATACCAGCTGGAATTCTTTATCGAACATTTTCTTGGCAAGTAAACCTTGAGCGCGATGAAAAATAAACGACTTCCTTTTCGGTTTGCAACCAAGCTGCTGGGTAGTGTACTCGTACTTATCGTGTGCTTCATCATCGCCATGATGTTTGGCGCAGAAGAAACGACATTCCGGAATCTGTGGCTGACCCTGACCTCTGCGACAAAGAACGATAATATTCTTATTCTGCGTGAGATCAGGCTTCCACGGGAACTCGCTGCCATGCTGATCGGAGCGGCTCTTGCCGTCTCCGGTGGCATCATGCAGGGAATTACTCGCAATCCGCTGGCTGATCCTGGACTGCTCGGTCTGACTTCAGGTGCCAATATGGCACTGGCCCTGGCTTTTGTCTTCATGCCATCACTCGGATATTTTGGGATTATGGTTGCTTGTTTTGTTGGTGCTGCACTTGGAGCCGCATTGGTTATTGTGCTTGGCTCGATACGGAGAGGGAGCTTATCCCCTATCCGGGTAGTGCTGGCCGGGGCAGCGGTATCCGCTTTTATGTATGCCATCTCGGATGGCATCAGTATCTTTTTTAAAATTTCCAAGGATGTATCCATGTGGACTTCGGGAGGACTCATCGGAACGACATGGGGCCAGATTCAAGCGATTGCGCCTGTCATACTGGTTGGTCTTGCTGTAGTTCCGTTCCTTTCCAACCAGATCAACATTCTTAGCCTGAGCGACGAGGTGGCGACTGGACTGGGGCAGAAGCTGGTACTCGTCAAAACTGTTCTGTTCCTGCTGGTCATCGTGCTTACCGGAGCGTCGGTTGCATTAATTGGGAATATGGCTTTTGTCGGCTTAATGATCCCCCATATTGTCCGTAAATTGGTAGGCACGGACTATCGGTATATTATACCCGTATCCATTTTTGCCGGAGCATCGTTTATGCTTCTTGCCGAAACACTGGGTCGAACGATAAATGCACCTTACGAAACACCTGTTGTCGCCATTGCTTCCATGCTTGGTTTACCTTTTTTCCTGTTCGTTGTGCGTAGAGGGGGCAAAGCGTTCTCATGACAATGTCTTCGCGCATTCGCAAGCAACGAGTGATTCTGCTCGTGTGTTTGCTGCTGATCCTCATTACGGCTGTGGTAGGTATGAGCTGGGGGTATTCCTCGTTGTCTTTCAAAAGGGTAATCCCGGTGTTATTTGGCCAAGGCACATTTAAAGAGGACTTTGTTCTGTTTTCGGTCCGATTACCTCGGATTTTTATTACATTACTCGCTGGTATGGCGCTTGCGCTGTCAGGCTCCATTTTGCAGAGTATTACGCGTAATGACTTGGCCGATCCAGGCATCATCGGAATCAATTCCGGTGCAGGTGTTGCCGTTGCGATCTTCTTTCTGTATTTCCCGATTGAAGCGGGCACGTTTGTTTATATGCTGCCATTAGCTGCTTTTATCGGTGCATTGCTGACTGCGGCGCTAATCTATCTGTTCTCCTATAGCCGGACCAAGGGACTTGATCCCATAAAAATGGTACTGGTCGGGGTTGGATTCTCGATGGCGCTGTCAGGCATCATGATCGTCATCATATCTTCGGCGGAACGTTCCAAGGTCGACTTTATTGCCAAGTGGATATCCGGAAACATCTGGGGGGCAGACTGGCCATTCATATGGGCTTTGCTGCCTTGGCTGATTGTGTTAATCCCGCTTACGTTGTTCAGAACCAGACGGCTTGATCTGATGGGGCTGAACGAAGAAACAGCGATCGGAGTGGGGTTGAAGCTGGAACGGGAACGCTTGGTACTCATGGTGATTGCTGTTGCAGCAGCCGCATCTGCTGTATCGGTTACGGGAGGGATCGCGTTTATCGGTTTGATGGCTCCACACATCGCCAAAGCGCTGGTCGGTCCACGTAACTCGTTATTTATTCCTGTTGCCGTTCTGCTTGGAGGTTGGCTTCTATTAATTGCCGATACGGTTGGGCGCAACCTGGTTGATCCTGATGGAATTGCCGCAGGAATTATGGTATCCCTTATCGGTGTGCCTTATTTTGTCTATTTATTATTGAAGAAATAATCCAAAAAGTTTTAGACGAATTGAACACTTAGCTAAACAGGCTATCTTTTGTCGTTAAGACGAGGGATAGCCTCTGTTTATAATTTTGACGGGCAGAAGATAAAGCTTAGGTTAGCCAGTATGACTTGATTCGTGTGTAAGATAAAAAGGCACAGTTTAAAACGATTCTAGAAGAGAGCATGTGGAATCACCCTGTCAGATATAGATCAATTAGCTTCACTTGGAAGGTATATCAAAAAAGCCGCTCACCCGTCAGCATGACGAGGAGCGGCTTCTTGTTCACAAGCCGACGATTTCGTCGGTCTGCTTAATGAATATAAATGTAGGGCTCATATTTTAGTGTTTAACTGCTTCTCCAGCGAATACTTCAACGTTCATTGGAGCGGCCATGAATGCTGCTGCTTGCTGAACGAAAGCCTGGAAATGGGCGCTAGTGTTGTGGGAAGCTGTAGCGGCTTCGTCTTTCCACAGTTCAATCATCGTGTAATGATGTTCGCGTTCAGTACTTTTGGCGAGATCATAGCTGATGTTGCCTTCTTCATTGCGTGTTGCAGCGATCAGTACTTTTGTTGCTTCCAAGAAAGCTTGTTCCTGGTCTGGTTTAACTTGCAAGTGAGCGTGAATGATAATCATAATATTCAACCTCCATTAGTGTAGTTAGAATGTTGTTATTGTTTCTGAATGTTAACGGTGCTTTACATGTAAAACATTGCTTGATATTATGCCCAAGTCGTAATTTTCTCAACAGGAAGGCGGTAGGAAGGGTGACCTTCTTTGGCCGATTTACCGATCGAGATCAGCATAACGGGTTGGTAACGATCTTTATCCATACCGAATGTTTCAGCAATTTGATCTTTCTCATAACCGCCGATTGGATTGGTATCATACCCATGAGCACGTGCAGCGAGCATCAATTGCATGGAAGCCAGACCTGCGTCAATCAGATTGACATCACGAAGAGCGGAAGCGGGCATATTTTCGTAATAAGGCATTACAGTTTTGAGCTGCATATCTTTGACTTCCTGTGGCATATAACCAAGTTCGACAGCTTTACCAAAAATTTCGTCCATGTACTCGACATTGTTCATATCAATAAATACGCCAATTACTGCTGCCGAAGTCAAGACCTGATTTTGATTGAATCTGGCGAGAGGAGCAAGCTTTTCTTTACCTTCAGCCGTATCGACAACGAGAAAACGCCAAGGTTGTAAGTTGATGGACGATGGGGCACGAGAAGCTTCAGCCAAAATCTCTGTCATTTCTTCACGGCTGATTTTGACTTCAGGATCGTATAGTTTTACAGACCGGCGGCCGTAAGTAATCTCGTTGAAATCATTTGTCTTTTGAAAAGTGCTTTGGAATGTACTCATGTGTGGATTCTCTCCTCTGTATATGGGTTTAGAAATTGTTTTGCATTCGTTCCAGGAAATCAGCGAGAGCGTAGACTTCATCTTCGTTGAACCCCTGTAAAATCTGGTTAATATAATTGGTTTTCTCTACCTTGTAGCCTTCAATCTGCTTCCGACCATGGTCCGTCAGACGAACAAATGTTACCCGGTTATCTTCGGGATTTTTACGTCTTGTGACCATCAGGTCCGCCTCAAGCTGTTTCAAGTGGCGTGTAATTGCAGCACTATCGATGTTGATGATTTTCTGGAGCATGGACTGATTAATCTCGTCCACCTGATCCAACTCATGCAAAATCTCAAAGCGAGAGGAACTGATCCCCGTACAGCGTTCGAATTTGGGACTGATTTTATTCCCCAGTACGTTCAGCAGATTGATAATCTGTTCTTCTTTGGAAACAATACGTGTCATGACTAGACCTCCCGGGTGAATCTGGACATGAACAACGGCTTATGTGAACAAAATACATAAAGTTGCCATTATACAGTGCCATTGCTTAGTCAGTAATATCTGCTAAGTTAATATTTGACGTATCAATATTTGATGCATCAATCATTGATGGCTCAATTAATATATCATGCCTTTTTTGATTTTGCAACAAGATAGTCATGAGAAGATAAATCCAACTATTCCAAAGCGATTGTCTTCTTGGGACCGTAGGTGTAGGTTATCCATTCAAGTAATGTTATATCAATTTATATTGTAATTGAGAATGGTTATCACTATAATGAAAGGTAATGTACATATGGACGAAATTGTAGTAACAGAGATTTTTAAAAGAGCTTTTAAACGGTGATTAGATTGGAGGATGAGTGCAAATATCATGAATTTGAATGATCATATCTTGTTATGGAATCATGTTTTTATCAAAATACTGGATGTTCGCAAAAACTCTTTGGCTCCTGGTGAAAGGATTAGGAACTATCTGCTTCCAGCTAGTGCCTATCTATATATGGTTGATGGAACTGCTGTAGTAGGTATGGATCAACAAAGGTATATCGTAGAAGGGTTTCATATTGTTCATGGGGGAAAGTTGGCTAACGTAAACATCAAGACGGATTCGGGTTTGGTTTATTATATGATTCTGTACAAAGCCATTCTGGCGCTTCCCTGTCGGATGGATATTCAGCATTTGATGGAAAATGAACGTCCATTCCAAGATCAATATTCGCTTATACCGACCAACCCATTGGTTATGTATCAATATATCAGGACACTGGAGGGAGAGTGGGAGCAGTCCACGAAACTGGCAAAGTTACACGCAAAAACTTTATTCCATCAGTGGGTGTATGCTTTATTATCCGATCTGTACGGTCAATCCATTCAGCCGTATAAGCCGGATGTGGTTACTAGGGCAATCGAGTATATGAGTAAGCATTTGCATGAGCCCGTTGCGCTAGACGTTATGGCAAAGGAATTGGAATGTAGTGCAGGGCACATATCCAGATTGTTCAAACAAAAAATGAACATCAGTCCCATCCAATATCTTGGACAGAGGCGAGTTGAGAGGGCTGCACATCTCCTGATATACACGGGTGCTACGTTACAACAAATCGCGGAACAGGTAGGCTATCCGGATGCACATTCACTCAGTCGCAGCTTCAAAAAAATAAAGGGATGCTCACCTATTCGGTACAAAAAAAACCAGAACCGAGGCCAGAAAGAACAAAAATATGCCTCCGGTGTAAACCATGATCAAGATTTGCCCGGTTTCACGCGCGAAATTGCCCTTCAACCACTATATCCTCAATTATATAATGATATTGATTATCAATATCATAAGGTTGATGGAGGGGAATTATTTATGCAAGGAAAATTCAACATGACAGCACTGACCATGATGCTGTGTCTATCACTATTGTTAGGGGCTTGTTCAAGTCCATCACAATCCACAAGTGGTTCACAATCAGAGACGAAACCCGCGGCAGTGCAGACAAGTAACAGTACAACCGAAGAAGGAAAATCCTCTGTACAAGCAGAGACTCGAACGGTATCCACAATAAGAGGAGACGTTGTTATTTCAGCCAATCCGCAACGGGTTGCTTCAGATCAGTATATGGGCTATCTGTTGAAGCTGGGGGTTATCCCGGTAGGGGTGAGAAGTTTCATGCTGAACGAGGCCTGGATCGAGAAGTCAGGGATACCCGCTGACGTCATATCCGGAATCGAAGACCTAGGTGGAGAATTTCCGATGAATCTTGAGAAATTGGTTGCGCTTGAGCCGGATCTGATTATTGGTTCTATTGATAAAAATATTGAGGATTATGAGAAAATTGCGACAACGGTATTTTTACCGTATTGGGAAGGGGAATCTACCTCGGGGCCTTTGGCAAAACTGCGTCGGATCAGTGAGGTTTTTGGAAAAGAGAAAGAAGCTGAGGAATGGATTTCCAGCTATGAACAGAAAGTAGAAGAAGCCAAGAAACAGATTGCTGGCGTGGTAAAAGAAGGAGAGACTGTGTCTATTGTTCAAGTGGCAAACAAATCTCTGTATGTACTGGCTGCTGAAGGGGGGAACTATGGGAGCTCAACCATCTATGAGATGCTGAAGCTGCCGCCGACTGAGCAAGCGCTCAATATGGAAGAGGGATTTGTCAATATTTCGCTTGAAGTGTTGCCTGAGTACATGGGCGATCATATCTTTGTGTACGGTTCATGGGATGAGGGAGCCAATGAAGTGTTGAACAGTGAGGTATGGAAACTCTTGCCCGCCGTGCAAAAAGGACAGGTCTATCCATACGGTTCCTTTGGAGACAAAGGGGATGAGTTCGTAATGGAAGACCCATTCTCATTGGAATTGCAGTTGGACACGATTGTGAATATCATGGTCGAAGCCAAAGAATAGGATGCTATGGAGCCAGACCTCTTCAGTCTCCAGGGCGTAAAAACTGTGGCACCATTTTCTTTCACTCAAAACAAAGTTCATTGCCGGTCCATTTCGGTGCATCATGATATTACGGAACTCATTCAACTGACCCTCATGAACATTGACATGTTCAACAACCTGCAGCGGCTTGAGCCACCGCTTGCGGGTTTGTTGTGACTGAGGGGGGGAAGTCGCTTCAGTTCAGCCATAAAAGCTTTTGCCTATTGCTGATTCTGGAGTTGAATTACGTGTAAACTGTTCCACAGCGGGAAATACCCCTGTTTTTCAGTCGTGAATTTATGGATGTTTATGCGATAGTCAGCGATGGTCTGACTCATGGTACTTTCGTATGTCGGAATAACATGTGTGCGAAGGTACTCCTGATATGCTTTAAGGCTCTCTCTGGATATATGAAAACTACAATGCAACGTAATAGGTATTGTCATTCACAAACGAATGGAGAAATCACGCGAGATGCTAAAAAATGGGCAATGCAGTGTAACGGAAGCTGCGCATCAGGTGGGGGACGCCAATTGAAGTTATTTCATCTGCCGATTCAGGCAAACATTCGGTTACGACCCAAGCAAGCTCAAGAAATAAGAGGTGACATATGTTTTTGCAATCGTTCGGGCTTTCCGATATAATTCAAGCTATTGATTAATTAATTACTATCGTATGGAGGGTACTATGATGGCTAAAGATACATCCGCTTCCGTCAATCGTCGTAACGATATTATCTCCGCAGCTATTGATGTATTTGCGGAAATAGGCTATTACCGTGCAACGACAGCTCAAGTCGCTGAAAGAGCGCAGATTTCCCAACCGTATATTTTTCGTTTTTTCAAAACGAAGGAAGCTTTATTGTTATGTGCACTGGAAGTTTCCTGGACACGATTGATTGATTCTTTCCGGATTGTGGTAGAAACTGCTACTGCAGATCAATTGGAGAACGAATTAATTGAAGCCTATGAAGAAATTCTAGAATCTCACAAAAATGAAATCCTGCTGCAGATGCAGGCGCAGACCATTAAGGAAGAAGACATCCGTCAAGCAATGCAAAAAGGATTCACTGAGGTGCGAGATATGGTATTGGAAGCTTTTACAGCGGCAGGCATTGCCAATCCCAAGCAAAAAACGTTGATATTCCTGGCAATTGGCATGTTATGTAATATATCAAAATCATTGGATATGCCAGAGCTTATGGATAGATAGAAAGGGATAAGTCCCTTTTTGCAATTCAGTTATTGATCAATGACTAAATATGCGTTAAATTATGTTTAAGTAAGTAATTGATCAATAATAAAACGAGAGAAAGAGGTTGAGATGAAATGAAAAGAGCAATCGTAGTTGGGGCAACAGGTGGAACGGGCGCAGCAATTACAGAGGAATTGATCAAACGTGGCATTTCTACCATTATTTTTGGCCGCTCACCTCAAAAGCTGGAGCAACTTGCGGTAAAACTGGGTTCTCCTGATCACCTACAGATCGCTGTGGGAGATGCGTTCCGACCTGATGATATTATAGCTGCTTCACTAGAGGCTGGTGTAATGTTTCATTGTGCGAATGTGCCTTAGAACGAAATGGAAAGCAAGCTGATCCCTCTGGGTGAATCGGTTATGGAGGCGGCAGAACAATTGGGACTGAAGGTAGTTGTCATTGACGGGATTTATCCTTATGGCAGAAGACAAATGAAAGAAGTGACCGAAGAACATCCAAAGCAGCCGCATACACGAAAAGGAAAGACTCGGCTTGCCTTTGAGCAAATGTTATTTAGCAGCAAATGGCGCAAAGCGCAAGTGATGATTGTTCGCTTGCCTGATTATTATGGTCCTACCGCCAATCAGGCTTCTTACCTGGGGTCCACGCTTGAAGCAATAGCGGAAGGGAAAATGGCTTTTTTTATCGGAACTATGAAAATGCCACGAGAGTATATCTATTTGCCAGATGCAGCGGTCATGGTAGTGGAGTTGGCGAGCAGAGATGATGCCTATCGGCAGAATTGGAATATCCCTGGTGCTGGCGTAATATCGGGTAAGGAAATCGTATGTATTGCACAACAGGCCGCGGGTAAAGCGAAACCGGTGATAGCCCTCGGCAAAACAGGACTTTCGCTGCTTGGATTGGGCGTGCCGGTCATGAAAGAAATTGTTGAAATGTTATATTTGACAGAAGAACCGCTGGTGTTGAGTAAAAAGAAATATGAGGCCAGCATTGGGCCAGTGAAGATGACTTCTTTTGAAGAGGGGATTACACAGACGATAGGTGAGCTGCAAAAGAAATAAATGTCTTGTGTAGATTTGTAATTAATCAATAAATAAATAATTAAAAACCGTTATGACTCGGTTAATGATTACGACCTAAACCAAAATGATGCATGGTGTTTTGACTTCATTAATGGGCGGTGCACAAAACCTGTCCTAGACATAGAGTGTAGTATTGCAAAAGCGGAGAATCGACACGGTGTACAAGGAGGGAGGATTTTCTTGTGAGCTATACGTCCAAAAAGGAGCACAAAATGTCCTCAATCAGTACAACCAAACGCAAATTGAAAAAAGCAGGCACTCGCGTATCTAAAAAAAGAAAACACAAATATAAATCCAAAAAGAAGTTTAAGATAAAAAAGAAAAGAGCTGTTAGATCCAGATGTCTTGTGTTTCGTGGACCGAGGGGATATAGAGGGTTTCAAGGAAAGACAGGTGCAACTGGATTACCGGGAGCCTCAGGAATAACAGGTGCAACAGGGATAACTGGAGCGACGGGCGATCCTGGAGTGAACGGAATAACAGGAGTTACAGGTGTGACCGGTGCTACCGGAGTTGTGGGAGCAATGGGCATAACAGGTGCAACAGGGATTACAGGCGCAACCGGATCGGGAGCTACCGGAGTAACTGGAACCACAGGTAGCACTGGAGTGACTGGCACGACAGGTATAACTGGAGTAACAGGCGCTAGAGGTACCACAGGTGTGACTGGGAATACAGGGGCCACGGGCGATCCTGGAATAACGGGAGCCACAGGAGCAACGGGATCTACGGGTGTAACTGGTGCAACAGGCGCAACCGGAACCGGAGCTACAGGAGCTACTGGTACAACGGGGCCTACTGGTGTAACTGGTGTGGCAGGAGCAACGGGAACCGGAACGACTGGAGCCACAGGTGCGACGGGCTTAACTGGGGTAACCGGTCCAACAGGCGCAACCGGAATAGGAGCCACTGGGGCTGCGGGCGCCACTGGAGTAACCGGTGCGACAGGAGCGACCGGAGTTACTGGTGACACAGGAGCAACAGGCGTAACGGGAGCAACTGGAGTTACTGGCGATACGGGTGCGACAGGCGTAACGGGAGCCACCGGAGTCACTGGCGATACGGGTGCAACGGGTGTAACGGGCACGACTGGAGTCACTGGAGATACGGGTGCGACAGGCGTAACAGGAACGACCGGATTTACTGGAGATACAGGAGCAACAGGTGTAACGGGAGCCATCGGATTTACTGGGGATACGGGTGCGACAGGCGTGACGGGAGCAACTGGAGTTACTGGAGATATGGGTGCGACAGGCGTAACGGGAGCCCCCGGAGTCACTGGCGATACGGGTGCAACAGGTGTAACGGGAACGACTGGAAGCACTGGCGATACAGGAGCAACGGGCGTAACGGGAGCGACCGGAGTCACTGGCGATACAGGTGCAACAGGTGTAACGGGAACGACTGGAGTCACTGGAGATACGGGTGCAACAGGTGTAACGGGAACGACTGGAGTCACTGGGGATACGGGTGCAACAGGCGTAACGGGAGCGACCGGAGTTACTGGCGATGCAGGTGCAACAGGCGTAACGGGAGCGACTGGAGTCACTGGCGATACAGGAGCAACAGGTATAACGGGAACTACTGGAAGCACTGGCGATACGGGTGCAACAGGAGCCACTGGAATTACTGGCGATACTGGTGCGACAGGCGTAACCGGAGCCACCGGAGTTACTGGTGACACGGGAGCAACAGGTGTAACGGGAGCGACCGGATTTACTGGAGATACGGGTACGACAGGTGTAACCGGAGCCACCGGAGTCACTGGCGATACGGGTTCAACTGGTTTAACAGGAGCGACCGGAGTTACTGGAGATACGGGTACGACAGGTGTAACGGGAGCCACCGGAGTCACAGGAGATACAGGTGCAACAGGTATAACGGGAGCAACCGGAGTTACAGGAGATGCAGGTGTAACAGGCGTAACGGGAGCCACCGGAGTCACTGGCGATACGGGTGCAACAGGTGTAACGGGAACTACTGGAAGCACTGGCGATACAGGAGCGACAGGCGTAACGGGATCGACCGGAGTTACTGGCGATACAGGAGCAACAGGTGTAACGGGATCGACCGGAGTTACTGGCGATACAGGAGCAACAGGTGTAACGGGATCGACCGGAGTTACTGGCGATACAGGAGCAACAGGTGTAACGGGAGCCACCGGAGTTACTGGAGATATGGGTGCGACAGGCGTAACGGGAGCCACAGGAGTCACTGGAGATACGGGTGCGACAGGCGTAACGGGCACGACTGGAGTCACTGGAGATACGGGTTCGACTGGTGCAACAGGAGCCACTGGAATTACTGGCGATACTGGTGCGACAGGCGTAACAGGAACGACCGGAGTTACTGGTGACACGGGAACGACTGGAGTTACTGGAGATACGGGAGCAACAGGCGTAACAGGAGCAATCGGGGTTACTGGAGTTACAGGAGATACAGGAGCAACTGGTATAACAGGAGCCACTGGAATTACTGGAGGTACGGGTGCGACAGGTGTAACGGGAGCCATCGGAATCACTGGCGATACGGGTGCAACAGGCTTAACGGGAGCCACTGGAATTACTGGAGATACGGGTGCGACAGGTGTAACGGGAGCAACCGGAGTCACTGGCGATACAGGTGAGACGGGCGTAACGGGAGCCACCGGAATTACTGGCGATACAGGTGAGACAGGCGTAACGGGATCGACCGGAATCACTGGAGATACGGGAGCAACAGGAGTAACGGGCACGGCCGGATTTACTGGAGATACGGGTTCAACTGGTGCAACAGGAACGACCGGAGCTACTGGAGATACAGGGGCCATGGGTGTAACAGGAACGACTGGAGTCACTGGAGAAATGGGTTCGACTGGTGTAACCGGAGCCCCCGGAGTTACTGGCAATACAGGAGTAACAGGGGTAACGGGGGCAACCGGAGTTACTGGGGATTCGGGTTCGACAGGCGTAACAGGCGCGACCGGAATTACTGGAGTTACGGGTGTGACAGGTGTAACGGGCACGGCCGGAGTTACTGGAGATACGGGTGCGACAGGCGTGACGGGAACGACTGGAGTCACTGGGGATACGGGTGCAACAGGTGTAACGGGCACGGCCGGAGTTACTGGAAATACGGGAGCGACAGGCGTAACGGGAACGACTGGAGTCACTGGGGATACGGGTGCAACAGGCGTACCGGGATCGACCGGAGTTACTGGCGATGCAGGTGCAACAGGCGTAACGGGAGCGACTGGAGTCACAGGAGATACAGGTGCAACAGGAATAACCGGAGCGACCGGTGTCACTGGAGATACAGGTGCAACAGGCGTACCGGGAGCGACCGGAATCACTGGCGATACAGGAACAACAGGCGTAACAGGAACGACCGGAGTCACAGGAGATACGGGTGCGACAGGCGTAACGGGAGCAACCGGAACTGGAGGTACGGGTTCGACTGGTGCAACAGGAGCCACTGGAATTACTGGAGATACAGGTGCAACAGGAATAACCGGAGCGACGGGCTCCATGGGTGTAACCGGTGTGACAGGAGCCACCGGAACTGGGGCTACCGGAACTACAGGTGCAACGGGCTCTACCGGTGTAACTGGTGATACAGGAGCAACGGGAACGGGAACAACTGGAGCAACGGGAGTTACGGGTGAAACTGGTGCGACAGGTACAACCGGAGCGGGGGCAACAGGAGCCACTGGTGCAACGGGACTTACTGGGGTAACTGGTGATACAGGCGCAACCGGAATCGGGGCTACTGGAGCCACCGGCGCGACAGGATCAACGGGGGTAACTGGAACCAACGGCGTTACCGGAGTCACGGGTTCAACGGGTGTAACAGGTACGACAGGTCCTACCGGAACGGGGGCTACTGGTGCAACGGGACTTACTGGGGTAACTGGTGATACAGGCGCAACCGGAACGGGAACGACTGGAGCCACAGGATCGACGGGCTCAACGGGTGCCGCTGGTGTGACAGGCGCCACCGGAACGGGAACAACCGGAGCTACCGGCGCGACGGGCTCAACGGGTGCCACTGGTGTGACAGGCGCCACCGGTGTGACAGGGGCTACCGGAATCGGAGCAGTTGGAGGTACTGGTGCAACAGGATCAACAGGTGTAACCGGAGCAACGGGAACGGGTACAACTGGCTCAACTGGCGCTACCGGGACGACTGGAGTTACTGGATCCACGGGAGCCACAGGGGCTACAGGTGCATCAGGCCCCAATTTAGCTGCACAAGGGTTTTCTGCATTTTTGGCTAACCTATCCACAGCAACCAGTACACAGTTAACCAACTGGGGTACAGCAAGTCCTTACTATGGCAATGCAAATTTTAATGCAACTACAGGCAATTACACGGTGCCCAATACAGGGACCTATTCGATTGTGGCAACCATCAATTTTTCTACAACTGCCGCGATCTCCATTTCATTGGGTGCTGGTGTCAATCCAGCGTTTCTGGTGCAAAGAACATCCCCCACCACCACTACTTTGGTCAATGGACTATTGCCAATCCTGAATATCAGTGTGACGCTACTCACATTGCGGGCAATACTCGGTAGTGGAGCTGTAACGCTAGCTGCGGAGGTGGCGTTGAACGCTGGAGATGTAATTGGGTTGTTTTACGCAGCAAATGGATTAACGATCACACTGAATTTGGGGATTGGAACAACGAACGGTATTGTATGGTCAGTACACGAATTGACATGAGATAGTAATTCTTCATCATTTCACTTATTGAAATAAGACAACACGAAAACAGATCCGGGTTGGATCGACCGCTAATATCCAACCTGATCTGTCTTTTTTACATACAGGACGAAGTCATTAGCATTTGGTTTCGTTATAGTTAACAAGTATGTTAGATATTTTTAGGTGTGATGACAAGAAATCTATCGTGATATTCAAAAAAATGACCTCAGCTCATATAATAACGCTAATCCTAACGAAAATGATGTTAGGAATTGTGGCGAAATTATTGTATTTATCCATATGGTAAAAGATTTAGGCTGCTTTGGATTTGCAGAATATTCATTAACAAAACAAATTATTACACCAACATAACATTAAAAAGCGGTTCGTAGAAGTATACGAGTGGGCGTTGAAAGGGTTGAAGAATGATGAGCCTTGAAACATTAAACCAACGAGTACAAGATGATCTGGCTTATCTCGCATATGGAGGTGCGGATTGGATTCGCCCGCGGGAACATGACGAAGGCCATATCTATGATGTCGTTATCGTAGGTGGTGGGCAGAGCGGCTTGGGGGCTGCTTTTGGATTCCTGCGTGAGCGGATATCCAACATTCTGGTCATCGACGAAAATGCTGCAGGGTTGGAGGGACCTTGGGAAACTTACGCACGTATGGTCACGTTGCGTACACCGAAACATCTCACTTCCATTGATCTAGGAATTCCTTCGCTGACGTTTCGAGCATGGTGGGAGGCGCAATCAGGACCCTCCGGATGGGATGCAGTTGATAAAATTCCGCGCAGTGAATGGATGAACTATCTGCGTTGGTACAGGGAAGTGCTGAATCTGCCTGTCGTGAATGAAGTAAAACTGAGACTGATTGAACCTGCAGATGGAGGCATACACCGGCTGCACATTACAGGTGCAGGGGCTCCAAGTAATATGTTGCTGGCACGAAAGGTTGTCTTGGCTACGGGCATCCAGGGCGGCGGGGAGTGGCATGTACCCCCGCTGATCGCTGAGAAAGTACCTAGACATTTGTACGCTCACACGTCGGAGTTGATTGATTTTGAACGGTTACAAGAAAAACGGATTGCTATACTTGGCGGAGGGGCGTCTGCTTTTGATAATGCCAACTTTGCACTAGCCACAGGCGTGGCTGAGGTTCATGTATTTGTACGACGGGAACAATTGCCGAGCATTAACCCGATTCGTCAGATGGAGCAATCCGGTATGATCGAAAGGTTTCACGTATTGTCGGACGAGGATAAGTATGCGACTATTTCCCATTTTTTCAAATACAATCAGCCTCCGACCAACGATACCTTCAACCGGGCCGCTGCATGGCCAGGCTTCCAGTTACATCTTCATGCGCCTTGGCTGGATGTACAGATGAAAGATGGGAAAGCGGTAGTGACTACGCCACAGGGTCAGCACTCCTTTGATTTTCTGGTCATAAGTACGGGGATGGTGAGTGATCCGGCACTGCGTCCCGAGCTCAGAATGGTGGAGGCCCACATTGCACGCTGGGCAGACCGTTATCAAGCTCCGACGGAACACAGGAATACACTGCTTGACGCACATCCCTACCTTAGTCCTGGGTTTGCAATGACCAGCAGAGATGAGGAGGGGGAAGATAAGCTGCGGGGATTGTTTGTCTTCAACTATTCTGCACTTGCAAGCTGCGGCCTTTCTGCCTCAGCAATATCGGGGACAAGGAATGCTGTGCCGAAGTTGGTTTCAGCTGTAGCCGACCAGCTTTTCCTGGATGACCGGGAACAGATCTTGGAGCAATTTTTTAAGTATAACGAACAGGAATTTACCGCAAGTTGGGTGAAAAGTGAAGTTGGAATCTGAGTATTCAAAATGACCGTACAGCAGGATAGATGCTGTACGGTCTTCCTTTTCCTAAAGTTACATTTACGGGTGCTTATATAATGCTGTAAAATATCGTTATACAGCGTTAAGGCAGGCGATAGATTATTGTGAGAATCATGGATTATGAGGGGTTCAGAACCCATTTGAAGAAAGCGTCACGCAAACGAAATGAACCCTTGATCAAAATTGTGGCTTTTCAGGAAAAGTATATGAAGATTGATGAGATCCAATATTATGATGTAGAGCAGAACTATATGAGTGTTCAGGCATGTAATACGCTGTGGATGAACTTGAAAGATAAATCGTTCCGCAATCTGGTGTCCCATGACCTGAAGTTTTTCCAAACCATGGACAATCTCGGCCGTCATTCATTGGAGAATCTAATTAAAGAACTGTACGACATGGCTGTTCCGATCCTGTTGGATTACGATCCAAATGATTATTATAGTTTGCAGCAGTTGTCCGAAATTCTGGTGCTGGATGAGACGAAGCTAATAGAGAAATTGGAAATGGGGCGTTTCAAGGGAGCATTTATTAATGAAGAAGGAAATTGGGTAAAACCCAAGCCAGACAAGGTTGAGCTATTCCTATAAATGAAAAAAGAGAATCGTGTCAATTCCATAATGACCGAATATCCATTCTGCAATGGTACGCCGAATACGGCACATTGCAGTTTTTTTCATTAACGAATCTGTCTACAACCAATCTGTCAACAATAGCCTCGGCTGTTTCGTTTTACGGCGAAAGAGTCTCTGCATGGTCCCGGTTCTCCTGGAATGGAAACAACCTGTTTTTGTTGAATCATGATGCCTTTCTCTTTGGCGATGAAGCCGGGGGAGCGACCGTTCAGGCGACAACACTTGAAAGTGACAGGCGTGATTTTGGCCATTCGGGAGATGGAGTTTCCTACGGATGGAGCTTCTACAATCCATTCTGCGGATGATTGCTGGCCTGTATATTGCTGAACGGTGCGGAAAGTCCAATTTTGGGTCAGATTATGAAGAGTGATACACCAGCGGGTACGATTGATTTTATAAATGGTAGCTCTGACTCGATCTCCTGGAGATACAGGAAAAGGAATGA
Source organism: Paenibacillus sp. E222 (assembly GCF_013401555.1). Classification (NCBI taxonomy): domain Bacteria; kingdom Bacillati; phylum Bacillota; class Bacilli; order Caryophanales; family Paenibacillaceae; genus Paenibacillus; species Paenibacillus sp. E222. The sequence goes on along the minus strand of NZ_CP058552.1, from coordinate 6,416,524 downwards.
CCGTTTCAACGTCAGGCAGAATTTCCCACCACGCGTAATAACTCGCTTGACCGTTAACCCAATCATGGCCTGTTCCAGTCTGAATGAGATTGGAATTTTCGTATCCATCGATTCCGATCCAGGCTGAGGAATATGAGGACTTGGACGATGGTAAAACAAAGGGCACATTCCATTCAGCCGAGATACGTCTGAATTGAGCTTTGTCACCTGCTCGGGCATAACCGCTCCAGTTGGAGGAAATCCACCCGAAGCGCAATGCAGAATTCGTTTTCGTTTTGCCTGTTGGAGGGATACAGGGTTTTCGGCGTTTGTTTCGATTATTCGCCATAAGGCTACCTCCCATGTGAGAATAGAGACGAAATTATTCGTTCGATATCATCAAATGCATGGGAGACGAAAGAGGACATGGACAATCTGAACAAGAAATAAGCTTTGAACGATTTTGAACGATATTTAGAGTTGAATGTGATGGTTTATGTCTATAATATGTCGAATATTGATGGTTTTTGAATGTTTTTAAATTAATTTGAATGAAAGTGATTGTTTTTTACGGATTTTATGATACTATAAAAAGCAGTTGGAGGAATGAAAATGCTAACTGAAGAACGATATGCTGTAATTATAGAGCGCTTACACGAAAGAGGCATTGTGAAACTGCAAGAGCTTGTCGATGTGCTGGGTGCTTCTGAATCAACGATACGGCGCGATTTGATTGATCTGGAAAGCCGTCAGATGCTGAAACGCATTCATGGTGGTGCGGCTCTAGTGAATGAAAAGACGCCGGAACCTGGTATGGAAGAAAAAACGTTCAAAAACATCCAACAGAAAACAGTAATTGCTCGTTTAGCTGCACAGGAGATCAACAATGGTGAATGTATCTATCTGGATGCGGGGACGACGACATTAGCCATGATTCCCTATATTGAAGCCAAGGACGTTACGGTAGTGACGAACGGACTTTCACATGTAGAAGCGCTGGTAAGTAAGCGTATACGCAGCTATCTGCTTGGCGGAATGATGAAAATTCACACTAAAGCCGTGATTGGAAGTATTGCATTACAGAACATGGACAACTTCCGTTTTGATAAATGTTTTATCGGAACCAACGGAGTGGACGCCGAAATGGGGTATACAACTCCTGATCCGGAGGAAGCCTTGATTAAAAGGCGTGCACATCAATTGTCCGGGAAATCTTACGTGCTGGCTGATTCCAGCAAAATTGGGGAAATTACTTTTGCCAAACTGTTTGACCTTGAGGAGGCAGACTTGATTACAGAACGTATGCCTGAACACTGGCGCTCTGTGATCGCCCAGAAAACTAAAATAATTGAGGGATAGCCATGATATATACCGTAACGCTTAATCCTTCCATTGATTACATCGTGGAAGTGGATGATCTGAAGCTTGGTGATCTGAACCGTATGAATCGGGACTTGAAACTTCCTGGAGGCAAAGGTATTAACGTATCTCGAGTGCTTAATCAACTGGGAGCCGAAAACACCGCACTCGGATTTCTAGGAGGGTTCACGGGCCGTTTCATTAATGACAAGCTGAAGGAAGACAACATTCTGACGGACTTCGTTACCATTGCAGATGATACCCGAATTAACATCAAGCTGAAGCATGGAGAAGAGACGGAGATTAACGGACTGGGACCAGCCATTCGACCAGAGGAAGCGGCGGGGTTGCTTAACAAGCTATCCGCCTTGCAAAAAGGAGATATCGTCATTCTTTCGGGAAGTGTACCACCTTCGCTGGGAGCTGATTTCTACGATCGTCTGATCAACGTGTGCAAACAAACGAGTGCCGAATTTGTGATCGATACGACAGGACCCGCCTTAATGGATGCTCTGGTGCATGAACCGCTGCTGGTGAAGCCGAACCATCATGAACTGGCTGAACTTTTCGGAGTAACCATCAACACTCAAGAGGAATTGGTGACCTATGGTCGCAAGCTTTTGGAAGCGGGTGCCAAGCACGTGTTAATCTCCATGGCAGGAGAAGGTGCGCTGTTGATTACCCAAACAGATGTCTACCATGCGAGCGTGCCAAAAGGAATCGTCAAGAACTCAGTAGGTGCTGGTGATTCCATGATCGGTGGATTCGTAGGGACATTTGGATTAAACGAAGACCTGCTTGAAGCGTTCCGAACGGGGGTTGCTTCGGGTAGTGCAACGGCTTTCTCGGATGACCTGGCGACTCGGGAACTCATTGAAGAGCTGCGGACTCAAGTCACCATAACCCAAATATAGTCCGTACAAAATGAATGAAATGTAAGCCCCTTTTAGAAGAGGGGATTCAGTAAATAGCAGATAACATCGCAAGAAGTACAATTATAAGTCGGTCTGCATCGCACAGACCGACTGAATCTAAGGGAGTGTACCAAAATGAGAATAACAGACCTGATGATCCAGGAAACGATGATCATGGACCTGCAAGCCACGACGAAAGAAGAGGCTATTGATGAACTCATTGCAAGTTTAAACCGTAGCGGACGGATTAATGATCCGGTTCTGTTTAAGGAAATGATTTATAAACGTGAAGCTGAATCCAGCACGGGGATCGGTGGCGGTATTGCCATGCCTCATGCCAAAACAACAGCAGTCAATGAACCTACAGTTGTATTTGCCAAGAGTCGAAAAGGACTTGATTTTGAAGCGCTTGATGATGAACCAGCTCATATATTTTTCATGATTGCAGCTCCAGAAGGAGCGGCCAATACACATCTTCGTACGCTTGCGGCTCTTTCCAGGCTGTTGATTGATAGCGATTTCATCTCGCAGCTGATGAGTACGGACACTCCTGAAGAAGTGTCTGCATTATTCGATGCCAAACAGGCGGAGGAAGCGGAGAAAAAAGCTGCCAAAGAAAAAGCTGAAGCGGAGAAAGCAGTAAATGCTGCAAATGGAACAAACGCTGTATCTGGCTCGAGCAGTGCGAATGATCAGAAGCAGAACACATCAGGCCTTATTGTTGGCAATGCGGCATCCGAAGATTTTGTCGTTGCAGTAACCGCTTGTCCAACAGGTATTGCTCACACATTCATGGCTGAAGACGCACTCAAAAAGAAAGCACATGAAATGGGCGTTAATATCCGAGTGGAGACGAATGGCTCCGAAGGAGCACAGAACGTACTGACAGCTGATGAAATCGCTCGTGCCAAAGGGGTTATCGTTGCGGCGGATAAAAATGTGGAAATGGCCCGCTTTGATGGCAAACCGGTATTGCAAAGACCCGTGAGTGATGGCATTCGCAAATCCGAAGAACTGATTCGCAAGGCCGTTAACGGGGACGCTCCGATCTACCGAAGCCAGGGTGGCAGCGGTGGCAAGAGTGAAGGTGAAAGCCAAGGCAAAGTGAGCGTGGGCAGCAAGATTTATAAAGATTTAATGAACGGGATCTCGCATATGCTCCCATTTGTCGTGGGTGGCGGTATTTTGCTCGCCATATCCTTCTTGTTTGAACAAATTGCGAGTCCGGACAATCCTATTGTACAACTGCTGCAAACGATTGGTGGCGGGACCGGTGCGTTCCACTTCCTGATTCCTGTCCTGGCCGGATTTATTGCGATGAGTATTGGTGATCGGCCGGCCCTGATGCCTGGTATGGTCGGTGGCTTGATGGCCGTGAATTCAAACGCCGGTTTCCTAGGTGGTCTGGCTGCCGGTTTCCTGGCAGGTTACGTTGTCATTGGTCTGCGCAAGCTGTTTAAAGGACTGCCTAAAGCAATTGACGGATTAAAACCAATCCTGCTGTATCCAGTGTTCGGATTGCTTATCGTGGGTGCAATCAGTTTCTATGTCTTTGATCCAATCTTCGGCTCCCTTAACACATGGCTTGTAGATGCACTTGGAAACCTGGGTACCGGTAATGCTGTGTTGCTGGGCTTGCTGCTTGGCGGCATGATGTCCATCGATATGGGTGGTCCGTTTAACAAAGCGGCTTATACGTTTGCTATCGGTGTGTTCACATCCAGCGGTAATACGGATGGTGCCTGGATGGCAGCTGTTATGGCAGGTGGTATGGTACCGCCGCTGGCGATTGCACTGGCTACGACTTTCTTCAAATCCAAATTTACGGAGCAAGAACGCAAATCAGGTTTGACGAATTACGTGCTCGGATTTTCCTTCATCACAGAAGGTGCTATTCCATTTGCTGCGGCTGACCCGCTGCGTGTCCTGACATCCTGTATTCTCGGCTCTGCTGTTGCAGGTGGACTGACTCAACTGTGGAGCATTAACGTACCTGCTCCGCATGGCGGAATCTTCGTTGCGGCACTGGCGAATCACGCATTACTCTTCCTGCTTGCTGTAGCAATCGGTGCAGTGATCTCCGGTCTGATCCTAGGACTGTGGAAGAAATCACCAACCGTTGTGAAATAAGTCAAAGGGTAAAGTTTTCTTTAAAATTATAAACATTCTCTATCTAATAATTTGTTTAAAATAAGATGGCATCTTCTCAGTGAAATCCACTGGGGAGATGCTTTTTTATTTCGCTAGAGGTCATTCTGTGATAAGATAAATAATAACAAATTAATGAAACTCAGTTTCATCTAATGAAACGAAAAGGAGGAGATATCGTGTCTAATGAGCAGATTAAAGGACAAGTGCGCAAACAATTTGCTAAAAATGCAGAGAAATACGTGACTAGTGTCGGTCATGCCAAAGGGGATGATCTGGCCTTGCTTGTTGCTTCATCTCAAGCGAGCCTTGATATGAAGGTGCTGGATATTGCCACTGGAGGAGGGCATGTTGCTAATGCATTAGCTCCGCTTGTGGAGCAGGTTATCGCATTGGATCTAACGGATGAGATGTTACAAGTGGCTGAGCGCTTTATCCGGGGAAATGGGCATCAGAATGTGGATTTTATAGCTGGGGATGCTGAACACATTCCTTTTGAGGATGATTTCTTTGACCTGGTGACCTGTCGTATTGCTGCACACCATTTTCCAGACGTACCTTCTTTTATCTCAGAGGCGCTTCGAGTAATGAAACCTGGTGGCAGACTGTTATTAATTGATAATGTGGCACCTGAACGTGACGAGAACGACCAATTTTACAATGAAATCGAGAAGTGGCGTGATGGAAGTCATGTTCGGGCATGGCGTAAGACGGAATGGATTCGGATGTTGGAGCTTGCCGGATTTCGAATGGAAACGATGGTTTCCTTTGAAAAACACTTTATATTTGAAGACTGGTGCAACAGGGCTGGACTTCCGGAGCCGGAGAGCAAAGAGCTTGAAGCAAGTATGCTGAGCGCGCCATCAGTGATTAAGAAGTATTTCAATTTTGAACTGGCGCAGTCTGGCAGACTCGTTAGCTTCAAAGGAGAAAGTGTATATATTCAGGCGGTAAAGGCGAAATAAGGCTTCATCATCATTTAACCAATCTGTTGAAGTGGGCAAATAATAAAATCAAAAAAAGGCAGATTTCCCTTCTTTACACGGGTCCTCTGCCTTTTAATCGTCGTCACATACTCAAGGTTTCAGTATAACTTTGGTACACTCGTCTTCGTGTTCGTAGAAAATCCGATAAGCTTCCTTCGCATTCTCCAGCGCAATGCGGTGAGAAATGATCTCGGTAGGGTCAAATTCGTCAGCCGTGATTTTGCGGAAAAGCTCCGGCATATAGTGAATAACAGGGGCTTGTCCCATTCTCAGGTTAATGTTTCGTTCAAACAGATTACCTAGGGGGAACATGTTATAGGTTGAGCCATAGACACCCGTTACTTGCATCGTCCCGAATTTGCGCACAGCCTTGATACCGATCTCAATTGCACTTAATGTACCGCCTTGGATTTTCAGCTTCTGTCCAATTTCCTCCAAAGTGGATTTCTTGCCATCCATGCCTACACAGTCGATGACAACATCCGCTCCGCCTTGGGTGATTTCGCGAATATGTTCACCCATATCATCGTAATCTTCAAAATTAAATACTTCGGAATCATTCATTCGTTTGGCTTTGTCCAGTCGATATGGAAGGCGATCCACAGCAATGACTCGTTTGGCACCTTTCATCCAGGCGAATTTTTGTGCCATCAGACCAATCGGCCCGCTGCCAAGCACAGTTACAGTGTCTCCCGGCTTCACCCCGGCATTCTCAACACTCCAGTACGCAGTAGGAAGCACATCGGATAGGAACAACAGAGCTTCATCCTCCAGTTCACATGATTCGGGAATGACAAAAGGCATGAAATTCCCATAAGGAACACGCAAAAATTCAGCCTGGCCGCCAGGATAATTGCCGTATCGCTCCGTGAAGCCAAAATAACCTCCGGTATGAACCTCCGGATTGCGGTTCGAGTTATCGCACTGGCTCTCCATGTCGTGGTTGCAATAAAAACATTCGCCGCAGGAGATGTTAAAAGGCAATACCACTCGATCTCCTTTTTTTACTCGCGTCACTTCAGGGCCGACTTCCTCAACAATGCCCATCGGCTCATGGCCGATGACATAATCCTTCTGGGCTGGCAGAGCTCCCTGATAAATATGCAGATCTGATCCACATATGGCTGTAGAAGTAATACGCACGATGATGTCATCCTTTTGCTGCAATCGAGGATCGTCCACCTCTTTGACTTGAATATCCTTGGTTCCCTGAAAAGTAACGGCTTTCATCTTCATATTCCTCCTTCGTGATTGGGATTATTTAACATTTACCCGATTAGCCTCTATTTGATAGAGATGTAGCTTTACTAAACGACAGGCCATTTTTCTTTACGCAGTGCATGAAGCAGTTCGGGGGAAGCGTTCAGGTTGTCACGCACCAGATCTTCCGGGGTTAATGCCATCCATTGATTCAGGGAGATATCCTCAAAGCGATCACTTCTAAACATCTCCAAAAACCATAACGTATCGGTGCCCGTATTCTGAATATAATGCCCCATGGCTACAGGTACGTATCCAACATCTCCCGCCCGATAGTCAAAAGTGCGCGCGACACCATTTCCTCCAAATACCGTCATTCTTCCTTGCCCAGTCAAATAGTATTGCCATTCATCCGCATTGGGATGCCAGTGAAGCTCGCGCATGCCTCCAGGCTTGATTTCGACGAGTGCTGCGGCAACGGTTGTAGAGATCGGGAAATTGGTAGAGTCCACAATGCGCACACTGCCTCCTGGTGTAATGATCGGTTTCTGGGCTAACAGCCGGTGTTTGAAGGAGAGCGGAACGGTGCCATAGGGGGACTGCACTTCCTGGCTTGCGACGGAACCAGGGACCTGATCCTGAAAAATGTAAACCTGTTCTGTTGGCATGGAGTGGAATGCGGATTCAGGTACGCCAAAATTGACGGATAACACTTCTGGTGGCGTATGCGCAAACCAATCCGAGATGGATAATGTATTCAGATCAGAGAAGGACCCGTCATCAAATACAAGCAAAAACTCACACCCATCCTCCAAACCCTGAATGGAATGAGGCAGACCTTTTGGGAAAAACCACAGATCTCCCGGTCCAACATCTGCAATAAAATTACGACCTTGCTGATCCACGGACGTGATCCGTGCTGTACCCCAGATCATATAAGCCCATTCCGATTGCTGATGCCAGTGCAGCTCCCGTACGCCTCCAGGTGTAAGACTCATATTCACACCAGCCAGTGTTGTAGCGATGGGCAGATCCCGTACCGTAATTTCGCGGGACCAACCGCCATGGTTTAACTGCATGTGTGTATCGGAAAAAGACATTCTTAGGTTGGGTAATAAACCGTTGTCGGTTATCGGAGGCACCAGCATATCCGGATTTTGTATATCTCTCATTACATCCCGAGGTCCCAGATCGGGTCCTCCGGCACCGTCTTTTCGTATTGGCTGCGGTATAATTAATGGCTTGCCAGTGTTGTTTTCATTTTTCATATGCGGATTCCTCCAGTTCATCACTTCATCCCATGACAGATGTCGGTATAGTGAAAGATTATGAACCAGAGCCTGGCAATTATGAGGGACGGGGAATTGGAATAATCTGCGGTAATGAGGTGGAAAATAACGTGAAAATTCATGATAGGTGGTGAGTGGAATGCATAAACGTTTCAGGTTATTGCTTTACATCTGTTTCATCGTTGGGATTGTATCCACTTCGATCGCCGCGAGGTCAATGGAGGTTCAGGCCAGTCCAGATTACATAAAGAAAGACAAAGCAGCTTCTTCTCAGGAGCAGTTGGCTTATTCGCTTGGGGTTCAGGCTTACATATACGGCTATCCGCTGGTAGTTATGGAACAAACGAGACAGATGGCTCTGAAAACAAGGGCTCCGCTCAATCAGTTTTATTATTCCAGCAAGCTGGCTTCTCCCCAATATCACGATATTGTAACTCCTAATAGCAATACGCTTTATTTTAGTGCCTGGCTGGATCTCTCCAAAGGTTCAGTGGTCCTGAACGTTCCAGCTAATACGGATGACCGTTATTACACCGTCCAAATGCTTGATGCGTACACCAATACGTTCAGGAATGTGTCCAATCGTACGACCAAAAACAAGGCAGAGCAATTTACCATCGTTGGGCCGGCTGGAAGCAGTAATGTAACCAAAACATCTATCCAAACGCCAACGCCAATCGTTTGGCTGCTCGGACGTGTGCAAGTGAATGGAGAAGAGGATCTGAACCGTGCAGCTGCTTTCGAGAAACAATTCACCCTCTCAGCACCAACCCGTAATCCTTCCAGTGGCATAACAGACGATTCGTCTTTGAATCAGATGTCTTCCATGAAGAACGATCCGTTAGCTTTTTATAAAATCATGACGGAGCAGATTCGGCAAAACCCTCCGCCTGCCTGTGATGCAGTTCTGCTGGATCAGTTCAAGCTAGTTGGCATTGATCCTGCCAAGGGGTTTGAACCAGCTGATCTGAATGCTGCCACGAAAGCCGGACTACTGCGTGCCGCAAAAGATGCGCAGGGTATCATTACGAATTCAGTCCAATCGATCCCGACCACCAATGGATGGTATATCGGCCATAATATTGGAACCTATGGCAACCAATTTCTGCTGCGAGCTGTCGTTGCGTATTCCGGTTTGGGCGCCAATGTCCCGCAGGAAGAGCTATATGCACGTGCATTTGTTGATCAAAATGGGGAAAAGCTGCAAGGCAAGCAGCGTTATGTGTTGCATTTTAACCCGAATGATCTTCCACAGGTGACCGGATTTTGGTCTCTCACCCTGTATGGCTCGGATTTTTATCTGGTCGATAATGCCATTCGCAGATATTCGATTGGGGATTTGACGAAAGGTTTGCTGTACAACCCTGACGGTTCATTGGACATTTATATCCAGCCATCTGCTCCTGAAGGGAAAGAGTCGAATTGGCTTCCCGCACCGCCAGGAGAATTCAATTTGGTACTGAGAATGTTTGCGCCGAAACCATCGATGCTGAAAAGGGAGTATGAAGTACCTCCGGTCGCCAGGATACAATAGGGATGGTGCTGGATACCATAAATCAACGGATTAAATGAATTCAAAGGAACAGCAAAAAGACGTGACCGATACGCTCGGTCCCGTCTTTTTGGATAAATACAGAAGAAAGCTCAGATCCTTTTTTTGCTTACTGGATCGGTTTTGGAGTCAAGCTGCATAAATTCATGCTCATAAATGTCATGTACTCTGTTCAGAATGGCTGAGCCTTGATCCGTAAAACGAAGATGGGTGGGTTTGTTTTTCATCAAGAAAGTACCGGATGTAAGCTTGGTTTGCGCAATGGCAGCGTTATAAAGCAGAGAAGCTCCGTGACTTGGATGTGGGAAGAACAGCTTCATGATTGGTTTGATGTAAAAGGGCAGTCCGGATGTTTTGTTACCTCTGAGTGTATTGTTGCCTCCAGGGTCCACGCTGAGTAACCGGATTCCCTTAGCCGCAGGGGAAGCAGCAGCTTCGCGTGTCCACAAGGACAGTGCCAGCTTCGAGACGGCATAAGGACCGAAGAGCTTTTTGAACTCGGCTGGATGTTCCAGAATGTCCAGGTTAAACTGTTTGACCATATTAAACGCACTGGTGGATGTATTAATAACGGTTTTCAAGGTGCTTTTGTGAAGAAGATCCTGTAGTTCCATATAAATGATGTACGGCACCACCGTCTGCAGTTCAAAATGCATTTCATGCCCCTGATCGGACAAACGGAGATCGTTACCGCTCCCCCCGGCATTATTAAACAATACATCTATGGTATCCGTTTCGGATTTAATCTGGTTGAGTGCTTTTCTCAGACTATCGTACTGAGTAAGATTAGCTTGAACCCAACGGAGCTGGCCGGAGCGCAGTCCGTCCTGAATATCACTGTCCTCCTTTGGAAAAGCAGAACGGTTAAGGCCGATAACTTCCCAGCCTTCGGCTAACAAGATGCGAGTCAGTTCAAGACCGATTCCCGAAGTTGATCCTGTAATTAAAGCTGTACGACGTATATAGTTTGAATTCATATAAATACCTCCTGAGTGAATGGGATGACAGAGCCAATCTGTCTAATGCGCTCATTCTATAATTTGGAGTCGACTCCAAGTCAAGCGAACTGTTGGCTTAAATTTTAATTTTTGAGTAGTGGAATGTTGGAACTCATCACACCTTGACTTGGAGCTGACTCCAAGTTGTAAGATAGAATTTAATGAATGCGGAGGAGGTCAACGATGATGAATGATCCTGTAGTGTTCTCTATTAAAGAGACGTCAGAACAAGCCGGATTATCGGAAGATACGATTCGTTATTATGAGAAGATAGGACTTCTTCCCCGAGCTGAACGCAAGGCCAATCGCCATCGGGTATACCGTCCGGAGGATATTCAGACGATGAAGCTTATTACTTGTTTGAAAAAAACAGGTATGTCTCTGGAGGAGATGAAGCCTTATCTACAGATGTCGGTGGATTCGGACCTGGAAGATTTCCCGGATGAGCGTGATATGCTGTTAAACCATCGGAAGAAGATTGAAGCGCAGATTGTCTCCTTGCAGCAGATCGTCGATTTTATCGATGAGAAGATGGAGAAGCGAAGCATGTTTCCGGATGAGTGCCCGATTACCGGGGAGAAACAGATGTCTGTTTTTGAAAAAAAGAACATCTTCTCTTGAACGCTGCATGCTCAGCGGAACCAAAAGGGGATGTCCCATAAGTCATGAATATGACAGGAACATCCCTTGGTCGTGTTATTTTGTTTGAATGAACCTGAGACACGCTATTCGCTTCCATATGCCCAGATCTGAGATCTAAGGAATCACAGAGACGTTATTTCGTCGATTCGGTCGATTTTTTAGGTTTTGACACGTTTTATGATGAAATAGCGTTACGGAGGTTCGTTAAATCTTGTAAGCATTGATGATCCGCCTTTTAAGGTGCAGTAGGTTCGTTAGCGCTTGGAGCAAGGCGGAATTCCTTTTGAGACAGCTTCATTTTTACTTAAAGTTAGCACTCGATATGGAGTGTCTGGCGAAGGCGTTTGATATCACTTTTGGGAGGAAGGCCATACATGCGGGCGTACTCCCGACTGAATTGGGAAGGACTCTCGTAACCAACCTGGAATGCAGCATCGGCTGCATCGGTTGAACCTGCAAGCAGCATTCGCCGGGCCTCCTGCAATCGAATCTGTTTTTGATATTGCAGTGGACTCATGGCGGTAATGGCCTTGAAATGATAATGCAAGGAGGATGTGCTCATGTTGATCATAGAAGCCAATTGCTCGATTCGCAGCGGTTGGGCGTATTCTGATTGAATCACTTCAATGACCTGAGCGATATGCTGTGCGTGACTGTTCTGAATTGCAAACTGCCTAATGGAATGTCCGTGTTCATCCTGTATCAGGCGATATAGAATCTCGCGGATGATAAGCGGTGCAAGTACAGGAATGTCTTCAGCTGTATCCAGCAATCTGACCAATCGGATTACGGCTTCCAGAAGTGGAGGCTTGGTTGAACTTACAAACAACCCGCGACGTGTTGAATTGTCGGGTTTATTTTGCGTAGAGGGAGAATCTTGAATAAGATCAAAAACTTGCCCTGAATTGAAATCAAGTCGCAGGCAGAGATAGGGATGTTCTGTCGTGGCCTGTACAACTTGCCCTGAAATAGGCAAATTTATGGAAGCGACCAAATACTGTGAAGAGTCATAGGTGTAGCTCTCCTGCCCGAGAATAACCAGTTTGGACCCTTGGGCTACAATGCAGAGGGCGGGTTCGTGCACGGTATGAATAGGCTCTGAAATCTGGGAAGCACGGATCAAAGCAAGCGAAGGAATTGCTGTTAGATGAACCCCGTCTTCGTGGGTGAATCGGCCGATTAAGCGAGCCAATTCCTGCTGCTGCTGAATAATAGCTGTATTCTGTTCCAATTTCGAAAACATGGATTGCAGGCCCTCCTTTCCTCGTACTTGTTTAACCATTTTAGAATGTGCTGGACGAATAGGCAAGAATACTGTGGGATTCTTCTATCGCACATAGACTGATCCCTTACATAATGAAGATAAGCAATTGAATCTGTTGGAAACAGAAAGGAGTGTCCTGGAAATATGGCAGGCAAAACATCGGGAGAAAACAAGAAGTGAAGCACCCGTATGTTGGAATGTGGGTGACGAAGGATGGCTACATCAAGCACGAACTTCTCCCTGACGGTCGCTATGATGAAGCGCGGGGAAATAGGCAAAGTGCATATCAAGGTCGGTACGTAGTCGATGGAGACCATATTGAATATGTGGATGATACCGGCTTTACCGCAGATGGAGATTTTAAGGACGGTGTGCTTTACCATGCGGGCATGGTGCTGTACAGAGAAAGTGCACAATAAAATATTGAATGGGGAGAGAAATCAAAATGTCTAATGTAAAAGGAAAAGTCATTGTGATTACGGGTGCAAGCAGCGGAATTGGGGAGGCAACGGCGCGTCTGTTGGCAGAGCATGGTGCACATGTTGTCATTGGTGCAAGACGAGTGGATCGTCTGGAGGCGCTGGCGTCCTCCATTCGTTCGGAAGGTGGTTCTGTAGAATATCATGCACTTGATGTTACACAGCTGGAAGAGATGCAAACGATCGTAGAGCTTGCGCTCAGTCGTTATGGACGTTTGGATGTGATTGTTAATAACGCAGGAGTCATGCCGTTATCGCGCCTTGAAGCGCGAAAAGTCGACGAATGGAACCGTATGATTGATGTTAATATTCGGGGTGTTCTACACGGCATCGCCGTGGGGCTGCCGGTTATGAAAGAACAGGGTTCCGGCCAGTTTATTAATATCGCCTCTATTGGTGCCTATGCCGTGACCCCAACAGCCACAGTTTATTGTGCAACCAAATTCGCTGTCCGTGCGATCTCGGAGGGTTTGCGCCAGGAGGTAGGCGCAGATATTCGCGTGACCCTCGTATCACCAGGTGTGACTGAATCCGAACTTGCCGAATCCATCTCGGATGCTGAAGCACGCGAGTTTATGAAAGACTATCGGCGCATAACCATTCCGGCCACGGCGATTGCTCAGAGCATTCTGTACGCGATCAACCAGCCGGCTGAGGTGGATGTGAATGAAATCGTGGTGAGACCAACAGCAAGTATGGCTTAAACCTCTCTGTAAGTAAAACTCCAAAGACATCCACAACCATATGTACGGGTTGAGGGCGTCTTTTTGTACCCTGAAAGAGAGCTCGTCCGGGTTGCAATATGGTATAGTATGATCAAGTAACGCACCAGAGAGAGGGGAATAATGCATTGACGCTGCAACAGCTAAAATATGTGATTGAAGTCGCCACGCGTGGCTCGATGAATGAAGCCGCCAAGCGGCTGTTTATTTCCCAGCCCAGCCTGTCGAATGCCATCCGGGATCTGGAGCAGGAGCTGCGGATTACCATTTTTGAACGCACAAATAAAGGAATTACGCTGTCCAAAGAAGGTGTGGAATTTCTAAGTTATGCGCGCCAAGTGGTGGAGCAGGCGGAATTGCTGGAGAATCGTTATTTGAACGCGAAGCCGTCTCCGCAGCATTTTTCCGTCTCCACACAGCACTATGCGTTTGCAGTAAATGCCTTCGTTAAGCTGGTGCAGCAGTATGGACAGGATGAATATGAACTGGCTCTGCGGGAGACGAAAACGTATGAGATTATCCAGGATGTGAAAAGCCTGCGCAGCGAGATTGGCATACTATATCTGAATGAATTCAATGCCAAGGTGATTAACAAGCTGCTTAAGGATGCGGGGCTGGTGTTCAACAGTCTGTTTGTTGCCAAGCCGCATATTTTTATCAGTGTGCAAAATCCGCTGGCGAAGCAGGAATCGGTTGCGATTGAACAGCTTCAGGATTATCCATACCTGTCCTTTGACCAGGGGGAATATAACTCCTTCCATTTTTCAGAGGAGATCCTAAGCACGCTTTCTCATCCCAAAAGCATACAGGTTAATGACCGAGCTACGCTGTTTAATCTGCTAATCGGTTTGAACGGATACACGATCTCGACAGGTGTACTTAGTGCCGACCTGAACGGGAACGAGATCATCCCCGTGCCGCTGGAGTGTGAAGAGACCATTAATGTCGGATGGATCAGCCACAAAAATGCTTCGCTTTCCAATCTGGGGATGGAGTATGTCCAGGCTCTGCATGAGGCGATTCAATCGTAAATAGTCATGGAAAACCGTTTCCGTTCCAGCGGAGTCGGTTTTTTTTAGGAACACACTTATAGTCATTTGCGTAAAAGTACGAAGGGAGAACGGTCAGTGCGAGTTTTATACCGAAATAAGAGTGAACAGCATGAGTTGATGATATATGATACATCCAAGCTTTATGGGGAAAAGGGCCGTTTTCGTGTGCTGGAGTTCTCCAATGCAGCAGTTCAGGGGGCGATGGATCTGGACGAGCCATCCCGAATGGTGCTGGAGTATCCAAGAGCGATGGTGCATCTGATGGAACGAAATAATCCCGATTATGAATCTGTTTTTGTCATTGGGCATGGTATTGGAACCTTATCAACCTACCTGTCCAACCGTCAAGTAAAAGTTGCCGAACTCGATGCAGAAGTCGTTGAGCTCAGCAGAACTTTCTTTGGATATCGTGGAGGTCATGTGCTGGTTGGTGACGGTCGTGAACTATTGGAGCAGGAGGCCTCAGGTTCATACCATTATATTATTGTAGATGCCTTTACGGCTGCAGGAACTCCTGCACAGTTTACTTCAAGCTCATTTTTCACTATGTTAAAAAACAAATTGCATTCTGGTGGTATCGTATTGCTGAATGTATTTGGTCGTGTTGGCAATGACAGACTGGTGAATGCGATTCATGCCACGTTACAGGAACACTTCGCGTATACGCGCTCATTTGCATTGCCAGCTGAAACAACGGATGAAGTTCAAAATCGCATTTTGGTCGGTAGCGACGGACCGATTTCATTTCAAACGCGTCATATGGCTGGGTTTGTAGAACAACAGCCTGGCGAGGGATATGTAATTGTGGATTCATATGAATCTTAATCTTGAATCCAGATCCAGTAGATTTCGAAGAAAGCGGCTTCCATGTCATCAAATGTCATCAAATCGTCAATCTTCCGATTTAATTTTCTTAACTTCATAAACTATTTATTTCTTCTTAACAACTTTCGTATAAAATAGAAGGAATATGCCTTTTCATGAAAAACCGGGGGAAGCAATAATGATCGCAGAGAATAAAACATCCAGATTAAAAAGAAAAGTAAGGAAGATCAAAAAAATCAGCCTTACCGCTCTATTGAGTGGATTGGTCACCATTGCTGTTTTGATGACACTGACCATTATGTTTATTTCATCTTATACATCCCAGAAGCAGTCGCTGATTGATAGTACACTCTCACTTAATTATTCCAGTGCCGTGCAGATGAGCCAAACACTGGACTCGTTGTTTCAATCCATGCAGACCAGTTTGAAGTATTCAGCGAGTTATTTTCCGGAAATAGACTACTCAGATGCGAAAAAACTGGATTCTACACTGGATTTGATTCGAAACAGCAGTAATTATTTCAATTCGGTTTCTCTGGTTGATGCATCGGGAATTATTCGGGGTTCCTCTCCTTATTTGGAAAAAAGCCTCGGACAGCCTATAACTTCTGATGCAGCCAAAAAGGCGTTTAAATCAAGGTCTTCCTATATATCCGAAGCCTACCGCGGGCCTTATTCGGAACGAAGAATCGTATTTATAAGTGAACCGATCTTCAGTCCATCAGGTAAATTCAATGGTTTAATTAGTGGGAGCATCTATCTACAGGAAAACAACATCTTGAACCTGTCATTTGGCAGTCAGCTGAAGACCAGTAATGGCTCTTATTTTTTTATTGTTGATGCCAAAGGGACGTTGTTGTTTCATCCGGATACGGAAAGAATTGGTGAAAATCTAAGCAAAAATCAAGTGGTGCAAAAATTGCTTCACGACCAGACAGGCAAAGAACAATACAAGAATCTGGCGGGTGTGGATTCACTCGCAGGTTATTATAAGGTTCCCACAACAGATTGGGGAGTTGTCGTTGTATCTCCAACCCAGATGGTATACGATCAACTGAATCAACATATTCGCATGCTGCTGCTGTACACTTCAATCCCGTTTATCATTCTGACACTTATCGTTATTCGTGTAGCGCGCAAGCTGGCCAGTCCATTTGTTTATCTTGCGGACTTGGTTAACCAGGTGGATCAGGGTAAAGTAGATCTGCCTGTAATGAAGCCGCATTGGAACAGGGAAGCGGATTTGTTAACACGCACCGTGTTGACCGCATTGGCGAATTTTCGAAAACAGAAGGATCAGCTTACTTATGATGCCAGAACGGATGTATTAACCGGAATGACGAATCGTAGAACATTTGAAGAAGTCATCCAGCGCTGGATTGATGAAGAAATTCCTTTCTCCATTGTGGTCCTGGATATTGACCGCTTCAAATCCATAAATGATACGTATGGGCATCATGCAGGGGATCAGGTTCTGCAGCATATCGCGAATATTATTAAACTGTCCGTTCGGACGCAGGATGTAGGCTCCCGTTTTGGCGGGGAGGAGTTTGTTGTGTTATTGCGACATACGGATTCCAAAACAGCGTATCAGATTGCCGAGCATATCCGTGTATCGGTGGAACAAAGTATATTGCCCATTGATCGTTCTGTGACGATTTCGGCAGGCATTGCCGAATATCCACTGCATTCCACAACGGCAACAGAGTTGTTCCATTTGGCTGACAATGCGTTATATCAAGCCAAGGAAGAGGGACGTAATCGTACCATTACCATTCAGACGGTCATAAAATAAGGTTTGCGTACCTTCAATCTTGAAAAACAAAAGAAGCTGATCCCATCGAAGAAAGGATTAGCTTCTTTTTGTCATTTGTTTAGACCTCTTGTGATCTGGCCAGGACTTCATTTGTATACTGTTCTCCCCAGTCTCGCATGCTGTAAATAATCGGCTGGAGCGTTTCTCCAAACGGTGTAAGCGAATATTCCACTTTGGGTGGAACCTGAGGATATATTTCCCTGTGAACAATTCCGCTGTTTTCCAGCTCTCTTAATTGGAGAGTTAACATCCGCTGAGTAATATCAGGGAATAACTTTCTGATCTCGTTGAATCTTAACGAGCCGGAGAATAGGTGATATAGAATCGCACCTTTCCATTTGCCTCCAATGACGCTCAGCGTGACTTCAACGGAACAGCCATAAGGCGAGGGACACACATCTTTCGCGTTCATTTTCATTATAATTGCACCTCCAGTTTGTGGTGGTTATTTATAGTATCCATTTCAGTACTACAGCACTTAAATGTACATATTACTCATCTATGAGCATATCACTTCTCCCTTGGATTATAAACCCCATCCCATGCATTGACATGAAGTTAAAACAAAAAGGAACCCCGGTTTCGTATCACGAAACATCGAGGTTCTCAGGAATAGAAAGGAATGGAAAGCTAGATTAGATTAAAGCGTCCAGAGAATACGCCCCTGCACCCGCTAGTGCAACACCGATTAGCGATCCGAGCATAACCAAATTGTACTCAAATCCTCCGTTTAGATTCCAAAGCCCTTTACCTGCATGGACTTTTGCTATGGCAACAAGCATAGGGATGATGAGCAATATGGCAGCAAAACCAGTCCAGAGACCCGTCCCAAACAGTAACCCGCCGATCAATTCAATAAGGCCCCCACAGACAGCCATAACTCTCGCAGGCCTCAGACCAATCACCCCGAAAAATGCGGCTGTTCCTGATATGCCTTCTCCACCAAACCAGCCAAACAGTTTCTTGCATGCATGACCCATCATAATAAAACCAATAACAAGTCGAATAATAAGTAATCCGGCGTCTAACATATGTTTATTTCCTCTTCTCAGGTTGTATAAAATGATAAAATGATGGAACGAATATCGTACGAATCTCAGATCAGCGACGCCAGAATGGTATCACACAACGCCATAGTTTCAATATTATCCGTACCACTGGAACGTGGATCAGATTTGTTCTGACAGCATTCCATAAAATGAGCCATCTCCCCTACAAATCCTCGTAAGTAGAGATCGCGATAAGCCCCTGACATGGGAGAGCCAGAAGGGGTGAAAACAGTATCCTGCTCCTCAAGGGATTTCCAGGGAAGGGTATCCCCTGTACGAGATTGATGAACCGTAAGTGTGTTAATTTCATCTGCTAACGCAAATCCATCGTCAAAGGTGACAAGTACACTTTCGCTCTCGCGTGACCATGCACTCATTCCGACAAAGTAGGCACTGCCCACCACACCTTGATCAAATTTCAGGGAAATGCTCTGGTTAATATGTTCTCCGTCTTTAACCGACGTGCCTGTGACCTGTACGGCTTCCCCGAACAGGAAACGCATCAGATCGACCATATGAATGGCAGCGAGCTTCATGAATTGTTCCTCATCCTTGCAGAAGGGTGTGCTGTCTACAGCGAATTTCATTTGGAAAGAACGTGCTCTGCCCAATGATCCACCATCGATCAGTTCCTTGAGTTTCATGTAGACCGGCGCATATCGTTTCATGAATCCAACCATGACAACCACACCTGCCTTTTGGGCAGCTTCAGCCACAGCAGCAGCTTCAGCAGCATTCCATCCGAGGGGTTTATCCACGTATACATTTTTGCCAGCCCGGATGCATTCAAGGGCAAGTGCTGTCTGATCCTCTGGTTGCGCTACAACAATCACGCCGTCACAGTCTTCATTCTGCAGCATCAGCTGAGTATTGTCATACGCGTTCCCGCTGCTCCCAAAACGAAGCAGAGCCGCCTCGGACCTTTCAATACTGCGGGTGGCGACGGCTTGAATTTCTGCTCCTGCTTCAACAGCAGATGGATATATATTCGTGGATGCATGGAATCCTGCACCGATAAAACAAAGTTTGGCTTTTTTCATGTGAACCTCTCCTTTAAATGCAGATCACCAATCACACGGATTAGATTTTGTAGCTTAAATGCTTCAGCATCTGTCCGGCAATGGTGTTGTTAACGCTGTGAGGAACCGGCTGTGGTCCGAGGGTGAGATGTTGGCGTTGCTTTACAAGATAGTGGAGAGAGGCGGCTTGCAGGGACAAGCCCAGATCCATCGTTTCGGCAGGGTTGCCGCTGCCACCAGCTAGGTTCAGCATCTCGCCTTGAGTAAGTAACATGAGTCGACGTCCGTTCGCTAATGTAAATTGTTCGATATCCGCTGTCAGTTGTTCCGAATGCTCTGCGTCCTGACGGAGACTTTCCAGATCCATCTCCCAAGAAAAATGCCCGGCATTGGCGAGGATCGTTCCGTCATTCATTTGATTAAAATGTTCCTTCAGAATGGCGTTAGGACGGCCAGTGACAGTAATGTACACTTGAGCAAACGCAAATGTATCCTCCAATCGTGCCACTCTGAATCCATCCAGTGCCGCTTCCAGGCCAGCAATCGGATCGGTTTCAACAACGACGACCTGGCTGCCCAGATTCCGCAAATACCTGGCAATGCCTCGTCCGCAGGTTCCATAACCTACGATGACGAAACGACGTGTGGGCAGAATCAGGTTTGTAGTACGCATAAAACCTTCAATAATGGTCTGTCCAACACCGTGTTCATTTTCCATGATTCGTTTGAGTGGACTATCATTAATAACAATAATCGGAAAAGGGATGTTCTCACCCGTCTCTTCACGCAGCAGATTGGCACCGGTCGTCGTTTCCTCCGTACCACCGATAAGAGAATGAGTATCATACTGCTGAATGAAGGTACGCGCCAGATCGGCTCCATTATCCATGAGGAGATGGGGGTGGTGACGAAGTACACTGTGTATATTATGCAGGTGCTCATTGCGCCTGTCCGCACGTTGACCATATACCGTGATGCCTTCTTCCCGCAGAGCTGCTGTGACGGCATCTTTGGTTGTGCCCGGGCTGCCAGTCAATACAACGTTGGCTCCGCCTGCTTGAAGTGTGCGGCATAACACAGCTGTTTTGGGCTCCACATGAATACATATACTGATGGTTAAGCCAGCAAAAGGCAGCTCTTTGGCAAACTGGGATTTCAATTCGCCCAGCAGGGGCATATGCATTTCCGTCCAGTGAATGCTGCGTTTTCCTTCTTCAATATGTTCTTGTGTAGTGTTCTTTATCGTCATGCAAAACTCCCCATTTCTATGCAAGGTATAGCGTGTCCAACAGGACACTTGATCTGCTTAATGTCTACGATAGGGAGTTTGATGAGGTTAAAAAAGGACATATGTCCTATGCATTGCAGCTAGTAAAAAAGGTGTTGCAAACTTATTTGAGAGCATGTATACTCTTAATTACGGTAAAACAAGCAATGGCTTGACCGGAATGCTTTTCATCCAGGATGAGAAGATACATATTATGCGGTCGTGGCGGAATTGGCAGACGCGCACGGTTCAGGTCCGTGTGGGCTAACCCCCGTGGAGGTTCGAGTCCTCTCGACCGCATCGAAGAAAAAAAACTCGCGAAATTGCTCTAAAAGGCAATTCGCGAGCTTTTTTGTTTTTTATTTATTGAATATGAATTGCTGCACACACAGGCCTGCAATCGCTCCAGCAATACCAAAGAGCGCAACACTTGCCATGACCTCATACGCCTGTAAACGAAACAGAAAAGCAATGCCGCTGCCCAACGTCGTTCCTGCGAGAAATCCGAGAGAAATCCCTATTTCTTTGGTTAATTTCATAGGTTCACCTGCTTGGGAATGTGAGTTTAGGATTTGCAAATTTTTAGAACAGGAAGTAAAGTGTGATCAGGAAAATACTCACATTTTATTTCCTTTTTTCATTTTGTGGTTTTACCCATGTAATTATGCATGATATTTCTTAAGGGAGGTTAAGAGCGAAATGAATATGAACGAGCGAATTGCTGCATGGAATGAAGAAGTGCAGAATTGTAATTGTGGGCATGATCATCGGTTGGTGCAAATGCAGGTCTATCTGGAGCATGGAGCTATTCAGCGGTTACCTCGCTATTTGTCCGAGCAAGGGTACAAACATGTAACAGTGGTATATGATCGATTTACAGGGCCAGCAGCAGGACACGAGGTGGTAAAGAACATTCGTGAAGCAGGCGTTCATGTGGATGAGATATGTATGCCAGAGAACAAAGCGGGGGACGTGATCGCCGATGAGGGTGGAATTGTGCAGGTACTTTTGGGTGTGAAACAGGAAAGTCAGGCGATCATTGCTGCTGGCTCAGGGACCATTCATGACCTGGTGAGATTTGTTTGCTCCAAAATGGACAAGCCCTTTCTGTCCGTACCTACAGCGGCTTCGGTTGACGGATTTACTTCAGCAGGTGCACCTCTTATTGTCAGCGGCGTCAAACAGACGTTCCAGGCGGTGCCGCCAGAAGCTATTTTCGCGGATGTTCATATATTGGAGCAAGCTCCCCAAGAGATGAATGCTGCCGGATTCGGAGATATGCTTGGTAAATATACATCACTGGCGGACTGGGTAGTTTCCAGGGATATGGGTGGGGAACCGTTCTGCCCCGTAGCTTACCGCATGACGGAAGAAGCACTAACGACCTGTGTGGAGAATGTCAAAGGTATCGCTGAAGGACGGGCCGATGGTGTGACTGTATTAATGGATGCGCTGATTGCTTCCGGTATTTCCATGCTGATCATTGATCATTCCCGTCCGGCATCTGGTGGAGAGCATCATGTGTCCCATCGGTGGGAGATGGATCTGATGGAGGCAGGGCACAAACCTGTTTTGCATGGAGCCAAGGTGGGAGTGGCCTGTGCACTGCTTACCGTAAAATACAAAGATCTTGCACAACAATCCGACGAGCCGGTTTTCCGTGTATACAATAATCTGCCGGATGCATCGCAGCTTACAGCTTGGCTTGAGCAAGTTGGGGGCCCTACAACAACTGAACAACTGGGTGTATCCATGGAGATGGTGGAACATGCGTTCACCACAGCTCATTTGCTTCGAGATCGATATACGGGACTGAAATATATCAATGAAATTCTTAACGTGGGTTCGAAATAAGGATGAAAGAAATAGTATGAACAAGTGTTATCTAATGACTTTAGTTGTACGTACAAATTGTGAGTGCGTAATGTAATGTACGAGACAAGATACTATCTTTGTTTACAATAGAGATGGTGTTATTTGATTCAACAGCAATATTTTCAGATGAATTTTTGAAAAACACGGTCATATAAGGGGGTAGGATAGAGCGGACCAAACGTTACACAAGCTGAATTAGAGTGTAGATTGAAGCCTGCTCCCTTAGGGGAAAGGCTTTTTTTTGTATCCTATATAAAGTGTTGGATTAAATTGTTCGTACAAATATTTTGTGGAAATGATGCTAACGATAAAGTTCTATTTCTTTAAATGATCCATGATTTAATGGAGTTGGTTAGTTGGCATCGATGAGGTACATATGGGGATGAGTCGCCGCGCCTTTCGATAAGGAAGTGATCTCCTCGTTCGGAGAGCACGCTGTACCGGCTCAGGTGAAGGAGTGACTGGGAGTGAAGGAATGATGCATCCAAAGCTGTTTGGAGGACAAGAGAGCCGCTTATCGCCCCTGAGAGACGATGCTGAGTACCTGAGTACACCCGACTGGAGAAATGATAATCTAATTTAACCTGTACGATAAAAATAATAATTTAAAAAGGCTCTGTCTTTCCCATGGGGGAGGACAGAGCCTTTTGGTTGTTCGCTAATTTAGTTATTGTGGCGATCTTTCAAGATGACATCTGCGAACAAAATAGTTTTCGGGATGCGGAAAAATTGTTCCGCTTGTTCCTGAAACGCAGCAGAAGGCAGCGTTCCCTGATGCAGCCATTTGCGGAAAGTGCCGGGGTGAACCCCGATCCAGTGGCTGACATCTGTCACCGACAAATCATGGACCATGCACAAGCCTGTCAGAATACGGTTGCTAACCGGAGAACGGGTCACCGTACGCTTCATGAAGCGGGAAGGCTCGGGCTGACAAATGACAGGGCTTTTGCGTACCACTTCTTCATTAAAAAGAATGTGGCGCGGGTAGCCGAGCAATTGGCATGCCTTGTCCAAATTGGTACTGCCGGGTATCCGTCCTTCATACACCCACGCGCTGACGCTGCGTGAAGAGATGGATAGATCTTCGGCGAGCTGAGACAACTTGATATCATTGGCCATCAGCACGGCAAGAAGAACACGGTTGCGGATTTGACAGCGTGTCGGTTTTCGGAATCGTTTAACACGGACGCCTTTTCCCAAATATTTACGGTTGATCAGAGACCACGCCTGGATGGAATGTTGTTCTGGTTGATTAGGCATATTTCCTCCGATTTTTTTAACCAAATACTACAATAAGTACGGGGGTACTTTCAAGTGCCGGGTGCACCTGTTTCAAATGAAGGGATGCGTGAATCCTCTACAAAGGAGGAGTTATGAACTAGAACAGGCGCAATTCACATCCTAGTATATTCCTAGATTACAATGTTTCACTAAATTTAAGGGATGAAATAGATAATGAATAAAAATAAAATGAGTCTAATTACCTATTAGTGAGACTATAGTACTTTTATCTATTTTTTGTTGATATGATGCGGTTTATTTCCCTGATTTACCCATAAATATTCGATTTTCGTTAAAGGAACCAATTACCAATGTGCACAAATCTGAAATTAGAAATCCGCGTGTTCGGCCGGGCAGGTGGCCTGTCAAAATCTCTTACTCTTACATATCTTGTATGGAGATCAAGTGAGAGGGAGAGGTGAGAAACGTGAGTCCATCCGTAAGTACCTTTGCTGCCATTTCAGGGGCGTTCATGACGTTTGCTTTTGGTGGATGGGATCAGCTGCTTAGCTTGCTGGCGGTTGCAATGGCTGTGGATTACATTACGGGTCTCGCTGCGGCAGTAAGAACGGGTAAAGGATTGAATAGTAATGTTGGATTCTGGGGGCTCGCCCGCAAAGGTCTCATGCTGACGGTTATTCTGCTTGCTCACCGAATTGACCTGCTCATGGGAACGGACATCATTAAAGGGGGAGCCATCTACTTTTATCTGGTGAATGAGCTGATATCCATTACCGAAAATTATGCCCGCATTGGGCTTCCATTGCCAGACAAGCTCAGACAGGCTATAGCGGTGCTTAAAAAACAGGAAGATTTGTCTGACCGGGAATGGCCTATACCGCAGCCGAATGTGGAGAAGAAGGATACAAATGAACAGGCAACAGAAGTTGACCCGGAAAAACAGACAAACCAAAGTGAACAGACGGATAATGTGCCCCAGGAGAAAACAAAGGCGAATGAAGGTAGCCCCGATTAGATTGTCTTTTAAGAGAACGTTTCCAAGTATCCTTTCGTAATAGAGGACGTTATGATATATTTTGGATACAAGAAAATTCATTCATACCAATTATTATACTCAAATGAGGTGCTTGTCTGATGATTAAACATATTGTTCTGTTTAAAATGAAAGATCGTTCTAATGAAGGTATTGAAGCGGCTGCGAATGTTCTTCGCAATCTGCAAGGCAAAATTGATGTTCTGGTTTCGCTTGAAGTAGGTATTGACGTGCTCCGTTCAGACAGATCTTTTGACATCTCACTCACGGCAGAGTTTGCATCACTGGAAGATCTTCAGGCATATCAGGTACATCCGCTGCATCAGGAAGTCATCAAGTATATGAACGAGGTCAGAGAGCAGTCGATTGCAGTGGACTACGAAATCTAATCTGTTCTTCATTCTACTTTGGATAAAGGGGACTCTGCATGAGCGATTTAAGAGACGTAATGGAATTTTTATATATTTTTGTCGTGTTTCTGATCGCTTGTCCTGTGATGTTATTTTGGCTGAAGCGAAGAGGAAAAAGGAACCGATAATTCACTGAACGGGAAGTGAACACATTGTATTACGTAAACAGGGAACAGATTGCACGTCGGCTTGCTGCCGTACCGGAGGTGGCCGAAGGTCTTCGCCGTGCTTCACAAGCTTGGGATGGCAGTCTCATGCTGGGTCTGGTACAGGAACGCTGTCTTCATCTCGCAATTGAAATCGTTACGGATGTAGGGAGTTATCTGATTGACGGATTCATCATGCGTGATGCGAGCAGCTATGACGATATTATTCAGATTAACCATGAAGAGAAGGTTTTTGATCATGCAACCTATGAGGTGCTGAGTCGCCTCGTATCGTTGCGCAAGCCGCTCGTTCAGGACTATTACAGCTGGGAGCGATCTGAACTGCATCCGCTGAGCAGTGACCTGCCGGGCGTGCTTGAACATTTTTCCCATCAGGTCAATACCTATGTGGAAAAAGAACTCGGGCCTTTCCAGACTGCACAGGCCGAGGGACAGAGCAAGGAATGAGGGGAAGCAGCATGACGAACGAATGGAAAGAAGATCAAGAAGGAAATAATGAAACGAATGACATACCTTCCGGATTTCATCCGGTATATATGATTGAGCTGTTATTCCAGGAACGTCCCGTTATAGATCGGGGGCGTTTGCAGGAGGCACTAAGTCGTCATACCGGACAAGTCCGGCTTGACGTGAAGCAAGGCAATGAGGAGCATGAACCTGAAATGCTGGTTTTCTACCATCTGGACCATAAGGTTTCTTTTCAGGAAGGTAATATTCCAGCACAGACGTGCATTCTCCCCATTACTGAAATTGTAGATCGTGCCCGCTTTGGAGGGGCTTTGCAGCAAGCCTGGCATTGGCCAGAAGCAGGACAAGCTATGGAAACGATCCAATATTCCATCCGGCTTCATGATATGTTCACTGCTGCCATGCCGCGCAAACAGCGACTCGAATTGTTCCAAAAGACGATTCAGGCTGTTATGGAAGTGCTGCCTTGTGAGGCGTTATACTGGTATGGCAGTGACAAATTGGTTGAACCGAAAGCCTATGTGCTGTCACAGGAGCGTGAGGAGCATCTCTACGCTGCGATGAATGTGCGCATGTATCAGGCTGGGGGCACGGAGGAACAGCGTCAGCTGGTTATGGACACGGTAGGATTGTCGGCACTTGGCGTGCCTGATGTACAGTGTCATTTCATTGGACTTGATCCAGATACGGTAGCCCAGACATTGCTGGGGGCCGCCTATTACATATTTGATCAGGGCGATGTTCTACAGGATGGACAGACGCTGGGATCTTCCGGCGGACGACGCTGGCGTTGTGAGCATCAGGCGGCATTAATTGCACCAGGACGATATGTAATTGATCTGGACCCGGGTGATGAACATGCCGTTGCTCCGCTTGAGCCGGCGCGGCAGACTTGAGGCATGTCTTGATAACGCCAGAAGGTGCGAAAGACGACATCCAGAATTTTTTTGGTATCCGAGTGTCAGGTCAAGCCCTTGCTGCTTATACTGCATCAACAGAGTAGGCATTCGCCCGGATTAACGAGCAACAGGCTGTTGCTTGGTTATTCGGTACTTCATTTAAGGTAAAGGGAGAGATGCGACGTGAAGGATTCTAACAAAAGTTTGTTGTGGGGAGCATTAATCGGCTCGGTTGTAGGTTCAGTGACAGCTTTGCTGTTGGCGCCAAAATCGGGACGTGAACTTCGTCAAGATATTTCGGAAGGTGCACGTCAGGTGAGTGAGAAAGGTCAGGAACTGGCTAGCAAGGTAGGCGAACAAAGCGCACAGATCGTATCCAAAGTAAAAGAAACGGCAGATGTCGTTATCCAGGATATCCAGTCCTGGCGCAATTGCGCTGAAGGTAAAGAAGTACGCGTATCCGCCGTCATTACTGATACTGAGTCTTCCGTTGATGCAGATGCAGCAAATGAGTCAGGTATTAAAGTCATCGCGAAGCTTCCTGCCGACGACTCCAAAGACAATATCTAAAGCTAAGCTTGAACGCGAGCAGGCTTTCCTCCATCTGTAGGGGAGCCTGCTTTGTTGTGTGTTCGTCGTGCAGGAGTTGAACGATACCGCATTTTTGTTTGAACCCTGCAATGAAATCGGGTAAGATGTAGGTACCTTTTTGCCTGAAAATTCATACGGTAGGAAGAAAGCTCTGGGAACCAATTTGTTAACAGAACCAATTCAATGAAGAAGGAAGCGGTGTGTTCGTGCAGCAAGCAATCGCTATATTAGACTCCGGTGTAGGGGGATTGACCGTCGCCAAGGAAGTGATGCGTCAGCTCCCACGGGAAAAGATCATATATTTTGGAGATACTGCCCGGACACCGTACGGACCCCGTTCGTCCGAACAAGTTAAACAATTCACGGAACAAATCGTTGATTTCTTGATCCAGTTCAATCCGAAGGTTATCGTTATCGCCTGTAATACGGCTACAGCAGCAGCGCTCGACTATATTCGAGCCAAGGTGAATGTGCCTGTCATTGGTGTCATTCATCCGGGAGCACGAGCAGCCATCACAGCGACACGCACAGGACGCATCGGTGTCATTGGCACCGTGGGAACCATTGGAAGTGGTGCATATACGTCTGCACTCAAACAGTTGTCCCCCTATATTGATGTGGTCACTCAGGCTTGTCCGGCACTTGTGCCACTGGTGGAGCAAGGCGAATTCCGTTCCGAGCAAACGACAAGTACGGTGGAGCAGTCTTTAGGCCAGATTAAGCAACAGCCGATTGATTGTCTTATTCTGGGTTGTACGCACTATCCTTTTCTCATGGATACCATTCAGGAGGTTATGGGGCAGGAAGTGAAGCTGATCAGTTCGGCAGATGAAACGGCGAGGGAAATTAGTACGATTTTGTATGATAAACGAAAGCTGGCCAGTGGGGATGAGACACCGGTCCATCAGTTTTTTTGCACTGGGGACCCACGCATGTTCCAGAATATTACCCGCCAATGGTTGGGAGAGCAGATCTCCAAAACGCCAGTTGTGTGGCAGGTTACGCAATTATCATAGCGTTTTTTTTTGGTTTCTATGCTTATAAGAATCCCGGAACACTTCGTGTTCCGGGATTTTTTTAATCACATCAGAAACTAGAAGAGCTTCGGATTACAATCACGTTGTTCTTATGTTGGAGGGTTTTACACGTTTCATGTCACATGACGGACAACCAGATCGGCATACATATTACATACAGTAAGGACACAGGCGAGAAAGGGGCAGGAGATTACACAGTTTCTATAGGAAAGGAGATCAACATGGAGCTGCAATGGATTATTGTTCATCAGGGAGATACCTTGTCGCGTATTGCGGCAGCAAACCATATGACGAAGGAGTTACTTGCCGCTCTCAACCCGGAAGCAGCGTCCCAGCCTTATTTGCTGACAGGACAGATGCTGCGCATTATGCCGGGAACGGGGCGCAGGTATGCAGTGCAACCGGGAGAGAAAGTGGCCGGTATCGCATTACGTTTTGGACTGATTGAAGAAGAATTGCGCGAAGCTAATCCAGAAATAGCGAATATTCCGGACTGGTGCGGGCGATGTATTCATATTCCGGATTCAAATGGAAAAACTATCGTCAAGCTGCAGGGAGAGTATGGTTACCGTGAAATGAAACGTGATATCGGTTTGCTGGAAAAGAAATATCCATTTATCGAGATTGGCTCGATTGGCAGCAGTGTCATGGGCAAGGCTTTGCCTTATCTGCGTTTGGGTCAAGGTCCCAAACATATTCATGTCAACGCATCTGTTCATGCAAATGAGTGGCTGACTACCGCGGTTCTGATGCGATTCATTGAAGAATATGCGAAGGCTTACAGTACATCTACGCCGTGGCATCAATTTCAGACGGAACGCTGGATGCAGGAAACTACGCTGTGGGCTGTCCCTATGGTTAATCCGGATGGAGTTGAATTGGTGCAGGAGGGCGTGGTCAATGATCATCCCCATGCAGAAGAATTGCTGGAATGGAATGCCGGACGCTCACATTTTACGCACTGGAAATCCAATATTAGGGGAGTAGACCTTAACGACCAATTCCCGGCTTATTGGGAGGAAGAGGCGGCTAGAAGAGGAATAACGTCCCCAGGGCCAAGAGATTATGCAGGAACCGCTCCCTTATCGGAACCGGAGGCGTGGGCACTTGCACAGTGGACCGAGCAGCATCATTTCGATGCTGTCGTTTCGCTGCACAGCCAGGGACAGGAAATTTATTGGAACTACCGGGATTTGGAGCCAAAGGAGAGTGCACCGCTGTCACGCAGACTGGCAAGGGCTTCAGGGTACAAGGCAGTTAAGCTGGGTGGAAGCGATGCAGGGTACAAAGACTGGTTCATCCAGAAGTTTCGGAAGCCTGGCTTCACAGTAGAAGTGGGACTCGGGGTCAACCCGCTGCCCATGGATCAGTTCGATGACATCTGCGTAGAGGTTGGCATGCTATTGGCTGAATTATTAACAGATCGAGAGCACTAACAGGGAGGATTGGGAATCCAAGAAATCTGACTTCACATAATCCGGTTGGGAAGACATGAAACTTACGGGTTGTCCATTCGTATAACAGGAACGGGCGCTGTGACCGGCGTTCGTTTTTTAATCTGCATATTGCATCATTCGTTCCGGATCGCTCTGGAACAGGTAATGATGGGTGTAACTATTAATGACTATAACGTGTGCTGTTTTATTTCAGTGCAATAATTATACGGAGGGGTTCACATGAAGTGGAGAAGACTGCTGTCATTCAAACGATGGACACAAGTATTCAAACGGCTGCCGCGCCTGTTGCGGGCTCCGCAGATCCCCTTGGGTGAGAAGTTGCTGTTCATCATCCCGGCACTGCTCTACTGGGTACTTCCTGACGTGATGCCGTTTATGCCTATAGATGATATCGGGGTTACGTTGTTGCTGATGAACTGGTTTGTAAGTCGTGCGGAGCGCAAATATCCGGTACTTACAGCGGAGGCGTCGTCTTAATTCGACACAAAATGGGTGGTTTAACATCGATTTTGCATCAATGTTATTGCGAAGCGCAGTAATTTTCTTTACAATAGATGCTGGAGTTTAGAAATAATGAAAAATTGTTGGGACCAGCAATTACAATATAGGAGATGAATGATATGAACTGCAAAATTACACGTAATGCCGCGAAAGTATTGAAACTTGAACTGGACAAGCCTGAGAACGAAGGTAAATTGCTGCGCGTTGTGATCACACATGCACATGGAGATCATGCCCACTACGGACTCGATATCGATACGCCAAAAGAAAATGATACGGTTGTATCTACCGATAAAGAGATTGACGTTATTCTTGAGAATGATCAGCCTTTGCTGGATGGCGTTAAAATTGATTACCTTTACTTCCCTGAAGAAGGCTTCGTTATTACGAACCCATCCAAAGGCAA
This sequence comes from Paenibacillus sp. E222, assembly GCF_013401555.1. Lineage (NCBI taxonomy): Bacteria > Bacillati > Bacillota > Bacilli > Caryophanales > Paenibacillaceae > Paenibacillus > Paenibacillus sp. E222. The sequence continues at coordinate 6,385,878 of NZ_CP058552.1, read as the reverse complement.
CCACGGCGACCACTAAGGGAGCGAAGAAGGGGAACTCATGGCTAACGATATCCGCGTATGCGAAAAATGTAATCATATCAGACTCAAATCGATTGTGGCCAAGTTGGAGAAAATGGCTCCGGATACGGAGATCAAAATTGGTTGCAAATCGTATTGCGGTCCTTGCGCGAAGCGTGCTTTTGTCTTCATCAACGGTCGGTACATCAGTGCTCCGACAGAAGAAGAAGTGCTTGCAAAAGTAGCGAAATTCGTGAAGTAATTGTATGGATATGCAGTGGACAAACTTGTCCACAAAAGGAAAGAGAGGCTGCGGCCTCTCTTTTTTAGTTGTGATGAGGAATCGTACGAAATTAGAACGTAAAGTCGTGCCTCATTTCAAAAATCTCAAAGGTATCCTCTTGAATCTCAATGGCGAGGATTGTATCACTTTTTTTTAGAAAATGCACATGTCCCATACGCTCCTCTTCCACCTCAACCCATCCGGCTTCGGATAACTTCTCAAAATAATCGGATGGTACATATAATCCCTGTTCTCCCCCAATATGTTTCAATTCATATTTAATGCCTGTTAGAATGTTTGGATTGTCTGAATGTGTCGTTATGCTCAGCTGCTTTGCATTCACGGGGACCGGAATCTCGTTATTAATAGAGGAGCCTGTATATCCCGTTATTTCATACGTCGAAGGTGTGCAGCCACTGATTAGCAGTAATAAAAGTACCAGAATGAACACAATCCCAAAGTTCTTCAAATATACACCTCCTTGTGAAAAGGTAATTATCAATTAAACGCAGTCAGAACGGAAAAAGTTATACACATCATTGATATTCATCCTTGATCTCATATAGGGAACATTGAAGTAATCCTTTATTGTTTCAACGAAAGAAGAATAAGGAAGGCCGATGTCAACCATCCTAAAGGGGTAACAGGAACATGATCCCAAGGAGGAATACTCATGCCGAAGCGTTATGATTCCAGTTTGCAAGCCGATACGACCGTATCCCAGGCGCAGAATGCAGTGAACAAACTTCATTTTGCCGTTTCACAGGCAATGTCACATCCAACAGAACAGACCATTGAACAGGCAGAACGCCGTTTGGCGCATACCGAGCAAGCTATGCTTCAAGCTGAACGTTCGCTTGGAGGTCAGGGCGTTGAGCTGGCGGAAGAGATGTTCATTGAGGAGAAGAGAAGATTGAACTCGATCCAGAGTCAGAATGGGCAAGGGGATCTATAAGCGTTCCTGTCACACCAGAACCCGCAGAGCAGCAGTGCTTTGCGGGTTATTCATGTCTATTTTGAATAGACCCAAGAAGTGGATTTTAGTCAAACTGTGTGTAATGTGCCGCTTAAAATTTGGTGAGAAGGTTAATAGACCAAGAGCAGGCAAATTTCACACAGGAGGTACAGAATGACAAAACATATTACAGATTGTACGATTCTGAACAACGGCGTGACGATGCCATGGCTGGGATTTGGGACTTATCGAGCAAAGGGCAAGGAAGTACAACAAGCGGTGGAGACCGCATTGGAAGTCGGATATCGGAGCATTGATACAGCGTCCGTTTATGGAAATGAAGAGGAAGTGGGACAAGCCATTGCGAGCAGCGGTATTGCCCGTAATGAGCTGTTTGTGACAACCAAGCTGTGGAATGAGGATCAAGGCTTTGATTCGACCTTGAGAGCATTTGAGGCAAGTCAGAAGGCGCTTGGATTGAATGTCATTGATCTATACTTAATCCACTGGCCTGGCAGAGACCAGTATAAGGAGACGTGGAGAGCTTTCGAACGTCTATACAGCGAAGGAAGTGTACGTGCCATTGGTGTAAGTAATTTCGAAGTGCACCATCTGCGCGATATCATAGATGAAGGTGGAACGGTGCCCGCGGTGAATCAGGTGGAACTGCATCCGGGTCTGATTCAACAGGAGCTGCAGGATTTCTGCGGGGAGCAGGGCATTCAACTGGAGGCATGGAGCCCCATTATGAGAGGTAAACTGAACAAGGAATCGGCTTTGAAAAGTCTGGCCCAGAAATATGGGAAAACACCAGCACAGGTTATTCTGCGTTGGGATATCCAGAACCAGATTGTGACGATTCCGAAGTCGGTTACCCCGGAGCGGATTCGCGAGAATGCAGATATCTTTGATTTTGAATTGACTCCGGATGAGCTGAAACTAATTGATGCGCTGGATTCGGATAAACGGACGGGGCCACATCCGGATCAGCTGTTTTGGGATTGAGTGTGTAGCTCAATTCCAAAATGAGTGTTTAATGATCTGCTTGGAGTTGTTCCGGTTACGGATCGTTCTTCCGATCGCTGTTGTCTCCAAATTTTTTGATTCAATATTCAAAAGGTGAAAATTAGGAAACAGCTTATGCTTCCGAAGCAGCTTTCTTACAGAAAGCTTTCAGGCGAACACTCCGCTTCTTCAGAATCAATTCCATCCCCTCCACTGCAACTGTTCATCAAACACTAAAACTTTATAATTAGCTTGAGTTGTAGATTATAAAAAAAGCAGCAGGTTCAGGGGATTACCCTTGATCCTGCTGCTTTTGTGTTATTTGGATTGATCCGGTTGCGGAACCTCGCAGCCGTCTTCGGTGCATACTCCACTGCCATCTGCGTTAGTGGTGCTGGACTCTACCATGGTAAAAGGGGAACGCTCATCCCATGCTTTCTGGATCGCGTCAAGGAACACCTCATCAGGTTGAGCACCAGATATAGCGAACTTGCGATCAAACACGAAGAACGGTACACCCCGGATGCCTAATTGTTCGCCTTCGGCCTGGTCAGCACGCACTTGGTCTGCGAATTGATTACTGGACAACACTTCAGCTGCTGCACTGCGATCCAGACCCACTTCTTCAGCCAACGCGATCAGTACATCGGTATTGCCGACATGTTTACCTTCAATGAAGATCGCTTGAAAGAGTCGTTCGCTAAGCTCAAGCATTTTTCCTTGTGTTTCTGCCCAATGGGTCAGGCGGTGAGCAGAGAAGGAATTGGTAGGAATCATCTCATCAATGTTGTATTCCAGTCCAGCCGTACGAGCATTGGCGTTCATCTGTGCATTCATGCCGCGTGCCTGCTCGACACTCATATTGTATTTGGCAGCCAGATATTCTGCGTTGGTTTTGCCACTATTCAATTCAGCATTTGGATCGAGCTCAAAACTTTTAAACTGTAAATGCACTTCATCGCGGTGTGGGAATTGTGCTAATACATTCTCCAGACGACGTTTGCCAATATAACAGAAAGGACACATAAAGTCGGACCATATTTCAATATTCATCAATTAAAACCTCCATCATCTATAAATGAAACCAATACAGTTACAATTATATAGCGACTTTCCTTCATTCGCAAGGTTATGGTTATTACCAAGCCTCGAAAAAAAAAGAAGTGCTGAAGCATGCAGCGGACTGCAGCCTCAACACTTCTAGTTTAACTTCTTACTTATCCTGGTATGCCTTGGTCCAATGATAAGGCTGAATTTCGTCCAATCTCTTGTAAATCAAAGCTCCATCTGGATCGTATACGGCAGCCTTCACGTCTTCTCCCCAGAAAAACAGTCGTTCCTGGCACACACCACAAGGGGTGAGGACCTTGAATTCCGAGTGCTCATCGTCACGTGCCACACAGATCGAGTGGGTGACCCGCTCGTTTAATTTGTGGGCTTCCAGATAGGCTCCTGTTTCCATACACAGATGCGTGGCGTCATTAATCACTTCTGGAGCTACGCTGATTAACAGCGAGCCAGCTTCAGTATAAACGGCAGCTGCCCCGCCCCACCCTTGAGGATAGCGATGTTTGACAAAGTTTGCAGCTTCTTCGAACAGTTTTTGTTCGATATTGAATTGATCTGGATGTGACGTCATGGTCATGCACTAGCTCCATTTCATTGTAGTGTCGGGTTAACCTTTGGAAAATGAATTATACAGTGTTCCGACGGTGCAACGTTCCGCTCAGTGTTTGTTAGGATTCGGAATCAGACGTTTGCTCCTCGTGAAAACGCGAGATCAGGTCAAACGTATTAACCGTATCTGACACTTGTAGTCGCTTTGTTGCTTCGTCATGACCAGATCGGCAAGCGTTAATATCCGTTTTGGTACCAGTAGACAGATCGTAACAGGAGCCGCTGTCATAGAGGTAATCATCCGAAGGAATATAGAACAGGGAGCCATCTGTAAATGCTCCGCTGCGCAATACCACCATGCGAGAGGAACCATCGTACACATCGTTGCCCATGTGGTAGTAGGATTGATCTGAAATACCAAGTAGATGCAGCACTGAAGGTGTAATATCCAGTTGTCCGGCAGGCTCGTCAATCGTTCCCGCTGCGGCACCGTCCGGCAGATGCACCAGCAAAGGCACCTCGTTCATAATTTGCTCCATATCCAGATCGTTCAGCGAACGTCCGAGAAATTTCTCGTATTGTGGCTGTTCTTTGATGGAGTTATCGTGATCCCCATAGAACATGAAGATCGTTTTGTCCCACAATCCCCGATTTTTCAGATCTTCCACCATCTTGCCGAGCGCAGAATCCACGTAATGAACGGATTGCAGATAGTTGCCAAACATCGTTCCTTTGAATTCACCCACATCCAGCTGCTGTTTATCTTGGGGTAACGCGTATGGATGATGACTGCTGAGTGTAATGAGGAATGAGTAGAACGGCTCAGTAACCTCACTGCTCATTTTCTCAACCGATTGGCGGAAAAAGGACTCATCCGACAGCGACCAGCCAAGTGGGTCATCCTGTTCAAAATCATTTTTACTGTAAAACTTGTCATACTTCATATTCTGATACATCGTGTAGCGATTCCAAAATCCGCTCTCATAGGCGTGAAATACATTTGTACTATAACCATGATCCTTCAAGATAGAAGGCAGGGAATCATAGCTGTGGTCTGCGTAACGGACAAACGCTGATCCAACCGACAGTGGATGCAATGAAATATTGGCCCCAAAGTCGGCATCCGATGTTCGCCCCTGACCTGTCTGGTGATAAAAATGACTGTAGTACTGGCTTTCCTTCATCAGCTCGTTAAAATGAGGCGTAATTTCCTGACCGCCAATGCTCTGACCAATCATGAAATTCATGAAGGCTTCACCTTGAACAATGATCACATTGCTGTCTTTGTACTTGCCAAACATCGCATCCTTCAGTGGGTCAGCCTGTTGTCTGCTTGCAAAATATGCTTTCGCCTGTTCGAGATCGGCAGGATCGACCTCGGGACCGGAGCCGAGCTGGTCTTTGGCATAGTTGTACAGATCATAGCCATGAAAAGCAAGAAGTCCGGTAACGTTGTACATGGATACGTTCCACCAGTTGTTATCAAACAACCCTTTTGCCCAGGTTTTACTATAAAAATAAATCGGACCAACCGCGAGCCCCAGACCTAGTATCAGGGCAATGCTGCCTGCAGTGAGTCGACGACGCATGGTTGATTTGCGGGAGTTTGATGAGTAAGAGTTCAATCCGATCGAATATGCGCTGGAACGTCCACGACGGTTACGTTTGCTGAACAGCAGGATCGCTGCATACGGGATAACCACCAGCCAATCGACGAAGAACCACAGATCACCGGCATAGATGAGCGTAGCGATGCTGTCTCCCAAAGCGTCGACTTGTCTGGCTTGCATCAGCACAGGGATTGTTAAAAAATCCTGAAAGTAGCGATAATAAACCATATCCGCATAGATCAGTGCAGTGAGCAGCAGATTGAGTATAATGAGTGATATAATCATGCCCCGGCGAGGCAGCCACCAGGTCCAGAAGGACAGAAGCAGCAGCGAACCGATGGCAATCACTTTGTCCAGAAGCCCCATTGTAATGTTATAGGCGTGCAGATTGTGGTGGAGCCACATTAATTTGAGCAGCATGAGTACAAGAAAAATAAGATATAACGTAAGTGGATGATTCAGAAGCCCGCGCGGCGTAAGGCTGCGTGTTGGCTTAGTTACAAACATATATGTCTCCTCCCTGATGAATGGTTTTGTTAACGGAATGTAAAATAGGACTTTATCCATTATAGCGTGGTGTCACGGCTTTTCAACTATGCCCAGGGGAGAAATACTTCATGCGGAAGCCATGCCATTAAGTTCAATCATAGTTCTCCCGGAATACATACCAAAAAAGCGCCCCAGCCGTGGAAGGCAGGGACGCTTGATTATTCCGATAATATTATTGTTGCGGTGCTTTATTACGTGGAGGCAGTGGGCCCAAATACTGATAATATTGGGTTTCAATGCGTCCATTGAACAACTTACGGCGCTTGTCTGCCTTGTGGCCAAAGTCTTCCTCGAAAGTTTTGGTCGACGTGATGGCAAAAAAGGACCATGTCGGCAAATCGAGGTAACTGCGCCCTAAAGAACGCAGCAGCTTCTGCACTTCTTTCTCTTCACTCAAGCGTTCACCATATGGAGGGTTGGTAATAATGACACCATATTCGCCCTGTGGTCTTGCACGATGAGCGGGCAGGACGCTGACTTCAATCTCGTTGGCGAAGCCGGCACTCTTGATTGCTGCCTGTGCAACTTCGATGGCTTCCGGATCGATGTCGCTGCCCGAAATTTGCAATGGAATATCGTCGCGAACCGCGTCAAATGCTTCTTCGCGCGCCTGTTCCCACAATTCTTCGGGAATGACAGCCCAGTTCTCGGAGTTAAACGTACGACGCAGTCCTGGTGCAATGTTCCAGCCGATCATGGCGGCTTCAATCAGCATGGTGCCTGATCCACAACATGGATCATAGAATGGACGGGATACATTCCAGCGGCTGAGCTGAATAAGTGCCGCAGCAAGCGTTTCTTTGAGTGGTGCTTCGGTTACGAGTTTACGATACCCCCGTTTATGCAGACCTGGTCCCGTCGTATCTAAAGTAAGCAGGGCGCGATCGTTCAGCAGAATGACCTCAATCACATAACGAGACCCATCCTCTGGGAACCACTCCGTGTCATAAGTCAGCTTCAGTTTCTCTACGATTGCTTTCTTCACGATCCCTTGTGATGCAGGCACGCTGCTTAGCTGAGATTTGTGGGAGCGACCTTCTACCGGAAATTCGCCATCGGCTGGAATCCACTCCTCCCAAGGTAATGCTTTGGTACCTTCAAACAATTCATCGAACGTTGTCGCTGGGAATTCACCCATTTTGACCAATACGCGATCCGAACTTCTCAGCCACAGATTACATCGGCAAATATCAATATAATCTCCAGTGAAGAAAACCCGGCCATTGTCGATCGTAACATCCTCATACCCCAGCTGCTTCAGTTCCCGGGCGACAACAGCCTCGAGTCCCATCGCCGAGGTCGCAATCAATTGCAATTGAGCCATGTGATTCATTTCAACTCCATTTCAAGCCAGAGAAGGAATGTGCTTCTCGCAGCTGTATAGTGACGGTGCGGCCTTGCCGCTTTCCGTGAAAAAACTTACAATGAGAAATGCGGTGCGCTAATGCATTCATCTTTCGAGCTGATGCAGCAGTTCAACCGCCTGTGTTTGACAACAAACATTTATTATAGAACATTGGCATCCATATGGAAAGCAGTCCAAGTGTCCAAGGAGGATTTTAGCGGTGAATCTGACCCCTGACGAATATGTAAATCAATTATTTCAAGAGGATGATCTCTTGTTAAAGGTAAAAGAAGCCATCCGATCGAACGGCATGCCGGAAGTTTCAGTTGCAGCGGCCTATGGCCGTTTGCTCACGTTTCTTGCGAAGACATCGAAAGCGGAGGCTGTACTCGAAATCGGTGTGCTTGGCGGTTACAGCGGAATTTGTCTTGCTCGCGGTTTAAGTGACGGGGGAACCCTGACTTCGCTGGAACTGAAAGAGGAATACGCAGCGATGGCTCGTGGTCATCTGGAGGAAGGAGGCTTTGGGGATAAGGTCGAATATCGAATTGGGCCCGCAGCCGACAGTCTGGCGCAGCTGGCACAGGAAGGACGTACCTTCGATTTCTTCTTCATTGATGCAGACAAAGAGAATTATCCCGTTTATCTCGATTACGCCATTAAGCTCGCGCGGCCCGGGGCGGTGATTGTGGGAGATAACTGTTTCCTGCGCGGCCGTACGCTTAATCCGGACAAGCAGGGTCCGGCTGTCCTCGCGGTTCGGCGCTTCAACGAGCAGATGGCCAGTGACCCGCGGCTGGTAACGACGATGCTGCCGGATTATGATGGTCTGGCTCTGGCCTGGGTGAAGTAAGCATATCAGCTTACAGGACAAAGCTTCGGCTGGAACGTCATTCAAGCGGTTTTTTCTGTTTCTGCGCTCATCCACTGAAATAAATAAGTCAGTATATAGATGGAACGATATCCGTGTTGCACCTAAATCTTCAATGCAGGAGATGGAGGGACAATGTTACAAAAACAAGAGACGATCACAACCCTGAGGCAGGGAGTGAATCGTCTCTTGTTTTCTTTAAAGATATAAAGTGATGAGTGCCTTATTAAACTTCCGGCGTTCCATAAGTCTCGAACCATTTTTTAATCGTGTCAAAATCATCGCTGAAGGACAGTCCGAGCATCAACAAAATGCGTGCTTGCTGAGGACTGAGGTTGTCACCGGCAATAACACCTTTCCCTCCGCCATATACACTGCCTGAACCTGTCCGAGTGGTCGTTACGAAGATGACGCCATCCTCCACCGCTTTGGTGCGTGCTTGTCCCATTGCTTTGGAGATACCGCCTGCTCCGGTACCGGACGTTACGATCCCCTTGGCGCCGCCTTTCACAAATCCTTCAATAGCCTCGCCGCCAGCTTCCTGATAGGAAATGGCAATTTCCACCTTGGAGAGATCTGCCTTGGTGATTTTGCTCAGGTCAAAGGCCGGTTTCAATGCACCTTCAGGCTTCAAGGCACGTGCAGGGGCACGATAAATTCGAATGTTTTCTTCATCAATATAACCTACTGCACCAAGCATCGGGGTTTCGAACGTGTCAGTTCGATAATCATTCGTTTTGGTCACGCCGCGCGCCAGTTGAATCGTATCGTTCAACATCAGCACGGTCCCAAATGAAGTGGTGCGCCCGCTGCCTGCGAGCTTGATGGCGTTGTACAGATTCGCTTGTGCATCGGAGCCGATAACGGTCCAAGGGCGCATGGACCCTGTAATGACGACGGGTTTATCACTTTGTACGGTCATGTCGAGGAAGTAGGCGATTTCCTCCATGGTATCTGTACCTGTGGTAACCACAACGCTGTCATACTGAGCCAGAGCCTTGTCTACCGTCTGAGACAAGTCATAGAGATCAGCCATGGTATAAGAGCCTGAGCCTGAATTTCCGAATTGGAGTGTGCTAACATCTGCAATCTTCTGTTTGTCCGGTAAGGCGTCGACCATTTCTCCAATCGGGAGTGTACCGGCCTTATAGTTCTGGAAGCTGGTTGCATCCTCGGATTGACCTGCAATCGTACCACCCGTCCCAATGACCAGAACATTAGGCAGAGCGGATTGTTTGAACGAATCCGATAGCACAGGGATGGTTGTATTGCGAGCCGGAGTGGATGATGCGGTCTGAACTGCACTGGTTGTACCGCTCACTTCTACCGTAGCCGCATGAGCCGCATAGGTTCCAATTGGGGACAGGGAGATGGTCAGAGCTGTCAAAGCAGCTGTGCTCCATACAGCCCAAGGACGAAGATTTGAAGTTTTTTTCATGAAAAGCACTCTCCTTCAGGTTAGTTTCGTGTGATGTTTTTTGAGGATTATATGTAGTGATTTCAAATTGATTGTATTTCATGTTAAATAATATGACAATTATAGATATGAGTAGAGTAATCGGTTACATTGATAGATATATAGAGTATACAGTGTATTTATGAGGTTTTATGGATAAATATGAGAAGGTGAAAAAGAGAATAAGGAGTGTGAAATTATACTATATGAATTTTTGTGTCATATTTTATTACATATAAGTCTTTTGACCTGATAGGGTATCGAAAAAATTGGGGGGAAGTGTTGCAGGATCGTCCATAGCAGAAGTGATCTTATCTAAGACGAATAGCACTGGGGTATAAATTAGCAGGTCTTGACGATTTTTGTAATACGTTCTAGGAAAGGAGGCTCAATTATTGCCAAATATTTGTATGCCCACAGCGTTAAGTCTATAATAAAAGGTGATTTCTATATGTAAATAAATATATATTAATGATTGGAGGAGAAACGATGAACCGAGCACCCAGAAAGTATGCCAATTACATTCCGATCCGGGAGCTGGAGGCGGTGGAGCAGCAATTACTTCCCTTCCAGGTGTACGCTGAACTTCGTGACAATACTCCAGTCCGCTATGACAACCATCGAGAATGCTGGGATGTTTTCCGTTATGAAGATGTGCAATATGTGTTAAAAAACCCTAAACTGTTCTCTTCTGAACGTGATCGCGCTAACGCCAGCATGCTGACTACAGATCCGCCGAAGCACAAGCAATTGCGGGATCTGGTTAATCAGGCGTTCACACCTAAAGCGATTGAAGCGTTAGCTCCGCGGATTCAGGAAATCGCTGATGAATTATTGACTCCGCATTTTTCAGAAGGTCGTATGCGTCTTATCGATGATCTTGCCACTCCACTTCCGGTTATCGTGATCGCCGAATTGATAGGCGTCCCTGCAACAGATCGCCAGAAGTTCAAAGACTGGTCTGATGCACTCGTTAAGGGGGCGCGGGATGACAGTGATGATGCTTTCCAGGAATTGATGGAAGAAAAGAAACGGAACCAGCAGGAGCTGGCGAGCTACTTCACGGCCATAATGGAAGAAAGACGTCAGCGACCAGAGGATGACCTGATCTCTTTACTGCTTTCTGCAGAGATTGAAGGGGAGAAGCTAACGGCAGAGGAAGTGGTCGGATTTTGCATCTTGTTACTTGCTGCCGGTAATGAAACCACAACCAATCTGATTACCAATGCTGTTCGTATTCTGTCAGAGCAGCCTGAGCTTCAACAGCAGCTGCGAGAACACCCTGAGCTTATTCCGACTGCGGTAGAGGAAACGCTGCGTTATTATCCGCCGATTGTGGCCATTGGGCGTATCGCCAAAGAAAACGTAGAATTGAACGGACAAACAATTCAGGCAGGGGAACAGGTGATATCCTGGGTAGGATCGGCCAACCGGGATATCGCCCAATTCGATCAGGCAGAGAAGTTCGTGCCCGATCGCAAGCCGAACAGACATATGGGTTTTGGATTTGGTATTCACTTCTGTCTCGGAGCGCCGCTTGCACGACTGGAGGCGAGGGTTGTACTTCAGACGATGCTTCGGCAAATGGAAGACATTCAGCTTGTGCCGGAAACCGTTTTGCAGCCGATTCAAAGTGCTTTTGTATTTGGCGTGAAAGAATATCCGATTCAATTCACAAGTTCAATTTACAAGCCATCTGACTCGATGGCTCAATGAATCAATGTTGAGGTTTGAGCAAATCAATGCCAAAAGCCGCTTTCTTGCCTAATAGTAGGCGCTGAAAGCGGCTTTTTTTAAGAGCAAAATATCATTTGAATTCAAGCGTCATGGTTCTCTGATCAGAGGGGGCTTTCGGTACAGCTTGAGTCTTACCCACATCATGTTGAGCAGCAGCAGCCCACCGGAGACGATGAACAGTCCTTCGATGCCAATGAACCCGGCCATAAAGCCGCCGATTACGGCTCCAAGCATGTTACCGAGCGCGAGTGTACTCGTATTGAAGCTGAAGGCCCGGCTAATCATGCTATCTGGCGTATAGGAGCGAATGAGCGCGTTGACACTCGGAAGCAGGCCACCCATGAACACACCCATCATGAAACGGACGAGAATGAGCTGCCATACCGTCTGCACGAAAGCCTGAGGTATAAGCATGAGCCCTGTTCCTATAAGAGAAAACGTAAGTACTTTGTGTGAACCTATCCTGTCGCTGAGCTTCCCGAGAATCGGGGACATGGCCATGTTGGAGAGTCCCGTGACTGCACCGACAAGACCTGCCCAGAAGGCCACGTTGACATCCGAACCGTGTAGTTTCTGTACATACAGCGGCAAGAGTGACATCGGGCTGATCATGGCAAATTGCAGCAGGAATGTTACAGCGAACAAGGCAGGTAATTGGGGAGACTTGTTCAGTTCCTTCAGACCGGACAATACGGATTGTTCCGGCAGTTTGGCCGCTTCTTTGCGGTCAAACTTCTCTCTGACCAGGAACATGGCGAGCATCGAAGCTGCGAAGATCAGTCCGCCAGTAATATAGAAGATCGGGCGGAAGCCCACTGCATCAGCGAGCAAACCGCCGATCAGCGGACCCAGAATCGTACCGGCCACCTGACCGGACTGGCTGATGCCCATGGCGAAACCCATGCGATCCTTCGGCGTTGTACCCGAGATCAGCGCAACTGCTGCCGGGTTGAAGCCGGAGATCGTACCGTTAAGCAACCGTAATAAAAGGAGCTGCCACGGGTTCTGTGCAAAACCCATTAAGGCAATTACGATCGCCATCCCGAAGCCGGAACGCAGCAACATAATTTTCCGGCCGTACTTGTCGGACAATTTGCCCCACAAGGGCTGGAACAAAAATGAGGTGAGGAAGTTGGCAGCAAATATAAATCCCGCCCATATGCCAATCTCATGCTCACCAACCACGCCAAGATCCTTGGCGAGATAAAGGGACAAAAACGGGGTAATCATGGTCATGCCCGAGTTGACCAGAAATTGTCCAAACCAAAGCACAATGAGGTTTACTTTCCACGTTTTCAAAGTGCTTTCACTTCCTTTCAGATCGTTTCTGCAACGTTTCAAAAAAACACGATTCTTTCATTATAACATAATTTGCATATGAGTGAGGGGATGTAAGGAATGTCATAGTATTGTCATCGGAACAGATCGACACGTGGTTGTTACTGCTCTTTAAAAAGGGCATAATGTTATTTATGAGTCCAAAAACTATTGGAGGCTTCTTACATGAGCTATAATGATCGTCTGATTCAAGCCAGCTTCAAACAGCAGGTGGACCGTGTTCCCGTGTGGTACATGCGTCAGGCTGGGCGTTATGATCCCGAATATCGCAAGATTAAAGAAAAGTATTCTTTGCTCGAAATTTGCCGTCAACCTGAGCTAGCAGCTGAAGTTACACTCATGCCGGTACGTAAACTCGGTGTGGATGCGGCTATTTTGTATTCCGATATTATGAATCCGGTTGCTTCCCTCGGTATAGATTTTGATATTGTTAAAAATATTGGACCTGTTATAGACAATCCAATCCGCACGGCGGCAGATGTGGATCGTTTGCGTCCTATTGATGTGGAAGGAGATCTGTCTCATATTCTGGAGACGATTCGCATTCTGGACAAGGAACTGGATGTACCCTTGATTACGTTTGCCGGTGCACCGTTTACCATTGCCAGCTATTTGATTGAAGGCCGACCTTCCAAAGGGTACATACGTACCAAAACGATGATGTACAGTGAACCTGAAGTGTGGCATAAATTGATGCAAAAACTGGGCGATATGGTGATTACATATGTCCGTGCACACATTGCGAACGGCGGTAAAGCATTCCAACTGTTTGACAGCTGGGTGGGCGCACTTTCGCCAAACGACTTTAGAACGTATGTGTTGCCGACGATTACTCGTATCTTTACCGAATTATCGGATTTGAATGTACCGAAAATTTATTTCCCAGGTGTGGCTTCTGGTGAATTGCTGCCAACCCTGCATGATCTGCAAGCCGATGTGATTGGGCTGGATTGGAGAGTATCAATCTCCGAGGGACGTAAACGACTGGGCGGGAAATTTGCTGTGCAAGGGAATTTGGACCCTTATGTGCTGACTGCACCGATGGATCTGATCAAGCAGCATGCCAAACTGATTATTGATGAAGGCATCAAGGAGCCAGGGTATATTTTCAATCTGGGGCACGGACTATTTCCTGAGGCATCATTGGATAAATTAAGAGAACTCACGGCGTATATTCATGAATATTCCGCTGAAGCTTTGAAGACTGGGGTGACGGTAACTAATGACTAATACAGTAGGTGTACTGGTGATGTCGTATGGCACACCTGAGAATATGGAAAGTATTGAAGCATACTACACACATATCCGCAGAGGACGTCCGCCTGAACCGGAACAACTGAAGGAATTGACCGACCGTTATGAAGCGATCGTTGGGGGTGTATTTCCTCTTCGGGAAAACACGGATAATCAGGTTAAGGCCCTTCAGGAGACGTTAAACGAGGATGGCCGTTCAGAAGAAGTTGAATTCCGTTGTTATCAAGGGTTGAAGCATGCATATCCGTTCATTGAGGATGGCGTGGAACAGATGGCGAAGGATGGAATTCAGACTGCAATAGGCATCGTACTGGCACCTCATTTCTCCACGATGAGTGTAGGAAGCTACATCAAGCGCGCTCGTGAGAAAGCGGAAGAACTGGGTATCCAGATGTCCTTTATTGAGAGTTATCACCTGCATCCAAAATTGATTCAAGCTCTCTCCACACGTGTTAGCGCCAAATTGGATGCTTTCGAGGAAGCGGGAGCCAAACGCGGGGATGTACGAGTGCTGTTCAGTGCACACAGTCTGCCTGCGCGAATTGTAGATATCGGTGATCCATATCCGCAGCAACTGCTGGAGACTTCGGAAGTTATTGCATCCCGTTTGGGAATTACCAACTGGCAGTTCACGTGGCAAAGTGCGGGGCGGACAGCAGAGCCTTGGCTCGGGCCTGATATTCTGGATACCCTTCAGGAGCTTGCTCGTGAACAGGTGGAGGATGTGCTTGTAGCACCGATTGGATTCGTATCAGATCATCTGGAAGTGCTCTATGATCTTGATATTGAGGCCAAAGCGATTGCGAAAGAGATCGACATGCGCCTCATGCGTATCGATTCTCTCAATAGTGACCCGCTTTACATGGAAACGTTAAGTGACGTCATTATTAGCCAATGGCAGCAAGGAACGGATGAGTAATGGAAGACCATAAACGTCGTGTCGTTGTTGTCGGCGGAGGTCTGACCGGCCTAAGCGCGGCATTTTATATCCGGAAGCATTACCGGGAAGCAGGAGTTGAACCTGTCATTACCTTGGTTGAGAAAAGTTCTTCCATGGGTGGCATGATTGAGACGCTGCACCGGGATGGGTTCGTTATTGAGAAGGGGCCGGATTCTTTCCTTGCCCGCAAAACGGCGATGATTGATTTGGCCAAAGAGCTGGAAATGGACCATGAACTGGTCAGTCAAAATCCGGAATCCAAAAAAACGTACATCATGCAGCGTGGCAAGTTGCATCCCATGCCGGCAGGACTCGTTCTCGGTATTCCGACGGAGTTAAGACCGTTTCTGAGAAGTGGTCTTGTATCTCCGGCAGGCAAGCTGCGTGCATTAATGGATTTTGTTATCCCTCCCCGTCGTACAACGGAGGATGAATCGCTTGGTTATATGATTGAACGCCGTCTTGGAGCGGAAGTGCTGGAAAACCTCACTGAGCCATTGCTCGCAGGCATCTATGCAGGTGATATGCGGCGATTGAGTCTTCAGGCAACCTTCCCGCAATTCGGCGAAGTGGAGCGGGATTATGGTAGTTTGATCCGGGGAATGATGACTGGCCGCAAACCGGCAGAGACCCATACGGGAACGAAGAGAAGTGCTTTTCTGAACTTCCGTCAGGGTTTGCAGAGTCTGGTTCACGCGCTTGTACATGAATTGCAGGACGTGGATCAACGGCTGAACACTTCTGTTCAGTCCCTGGAGGTTCTGAATGGAGATGCGGCTAGATATAACATTCAACTGGATAACGGAGAGCGTCTTGAAGCAGATGATGTAGTCATTACCGTGCCTACGTATGTTGCATCCGAACTGCTGCAACCACATGTGGATACAGCGGCTCTGGATGCAATCAATTACGTTTCGGTAGCGAATGTGGTGCTGGCTTTTGAGAAAAAGGATATCGAACATGTATTTGATGGATCTGGTTTCCTCGTTCCGCGTAAGGAAGGTCGCAATATTACAGCATGTACTTGGACATCAACCAAGTGGCTGCACACCAGCCCGGATGACAAAGTACTGCTTCGTTGCTACGTTGGCCGTTCTGGAGATGAACAGAATGTGGAACTCCCGGATGATGCACTGACGGACCTGGTTCTCAAGGACTTGCGTGAAACGATGGGTGTAGAAGCCGTTCCGATCTTCTCGGAAATTACTCGGCTTCGCAAATCCATGCCACAGTATCCGGTAGGCCATCTGCAGCAGATTGCAGCACTCCGGGAGGAACTTGGCCGCAAATTGCCGGGGGTATACATTGCGGGTGCTGGTTATGAAGGGGTAGGCTTGCCTGACTGCATCAGACAGGCGAAGGAAATGTCAGTTCAAGCTACGCAACTCATTGCTGCAAAATAATAACGTACATGGCTGTCTCGAACGTAGAGTTTTTCTACAGGGGAGACGGCCTTTTTTTTGCACCATATAGCGAAAAGGGGAGAGATGTGAACTCTTTCAATACTTGCAGTTCCAAGGAATGATGGAAATCCAGAATATGCCTGATATAATATGATAAGGATTGCTGTGAAGAAGAGGAGCTGCCTATGTATCCCCCAAGATCAAAACGAAGTGTACAAAAGAAAAAAGTGAAACGTGCCCGCAAACGCCGGATTTGGATCATTAATCTGGTATTAATTGCGGCAATTGGACTCGTCGGCATCTATTACGCAGTAGGCATGCAGGAGCAGCAAATAGACCCGGTGGTGACAGAAACGGCTGTGAAGCAGGAACCTGCCAATGAAGAGGGCCCACAGGGCGGTGATCAGGTAAGTTCAACTGAACCGGATTCGGAGAAAGGTCATACTCCGGATGAAGAATTGGAGGATTCTGATGAACAGGTCACTGAAAATTCCGGCGGTAAGTCTGGTGAGAGCAAGCCTGATGCTACAGACTCCAAGGCAAATGGAAAGACAGATACCGGAACGAAAAAATCGACGGATACTCCCGCATCTTCGGGTTCTTCCGGTTCAAAGGGCAGCGAAGGTGCAGGAACTGGGACGACACAGCCTTCTCATTCGGCGAAGGATGTAACCATTAACTTTGTGGGTGATATTCAGTTTTCAGGCAAAGTGGCTGAATTGTTGGAGAAGAATGGTTATGACTATCCCTTTGCAAAGCTCGGCAACTTGTTCAAGGAAGATGATCTGACCATTGGAAACCTTGAAACTCCCGTAACCCTTGGTGGAACTGGTGCAGCAGACAAAACCTATGTATACAAATCTTCGCCAAAGGCGCTCGAAGCGATGGCTTCAGCAGGATTTGATGCCGTGAATCTGGCCAACAATCATATTCTGGATCAAGGTATAGAAGGCTTGGTCGACACATTAACTTATCTTGAGCAATATGGTATTGCGCACACAGGGGCGGGGATGAACAGGGATGAGGCTTATGCACCTGCATATCTGGAGCGCAAGGGCATGAAGATTGCACTGCTTGGCTTCAGCCGGGTTGTACCTGAAACAAGCTGGAAAGCGGAAGGGAATCGGGCAGGTGTTGCCGAGACCTACGATTCTACTGGGGCGGTAAAAGCCATTCAGGAAGCCCGTCAAAAGGCTGATTTGGTTATTGTTGTTGCACACTGGGGAGAGGAACGGGTCAGCACACCAAATAATGATCAGACTCGATTAGCACATGAATTTGTAGATGCCGGAGCCGATCTGGTCATAGGCGGGCATCCCCATGTCTTGCAAGGGGTGGAGTACTACAAAGGCAAATGGATTGCATATAGTACAGGCAACTTTATTTTCTCGAAATCAACGACAGAGGAAACGTGGAAAACAGCGGTTTTTCAGGCGAGCTGTAGTAAGGATGCCAAATGCAGCATGAAGGTTATTCCTTATGAGGCAGGGTTGGGCCAGGCCATTCCGATGGTGGATCAAGCTAACAAACTGCTATTGGAGCAGATGACACAGCTCTCGCCAGGTGTTCGTTTTGATGCGAACGGAATCGCATCGGTAAATTAAGATTCAATTTATTTAGGAGGGGATGAAATGAACAACCTTTGTGTAGCGCACCGTGGATTTTCGTCCATTGCACCAGAAAATACGATGGCTGCATTTCTGCTTGCCATGGAACAGCCGGAAGTTCAGTGGATGGAGCTGGATGTACAGTTATCACGTGATGGTGTGCCGGTGGTTATTCATGATTTTACTTTTGATCGGACTACGAATGGAAAAGGGTTTGTTCGAGAAAAGGACTGGGCAGATATACAGCAGCTGGATGCGGGATCATGGAAAGGAAAAGCCTATAAAGGGGAGCGCGTTCCTGCGCTTAGCGAAGTGCTGGATCGGACCTGTGGCAAAGTGCGATTGAATATCGAGCTGAAAACGCAAGGCAATATGTATCCCGGTCTGCCGGCAGCGGTTATCCATGAGGTGAGGAAGAGACATATGCAGCATGATGTGGTGATCACTTCGTTTGAGCCTGCGGCTCTGGTTGAAGTGAAGAAACGGGCCCCGGAGTTCAAAACGGGGTTGATTATTGATGCACGTCCAGGGGATCTGGCCGCAGTGCTGCGGCAGATGAATTGCAGTTTTCTTTCCATCGGTTACACCAATGTGGACAAATCACTGATGCGTGAGATGCGAAATGAAGGCATTCAGGTCATGGCCTGGACAGTGGATGACAAAATCATCATGAAGCGGCTTGCGGCGATTGATCCGGAGCTGATGTTATGCACAAACCGGCCTGATGTGTGGGAACAGGCTTTTCAGGAAACGAGCAGCCGATTTTTCAGGCCGTAAGCTCCAATTTTTTGAATAGCGCAAATATGATATGTACTTATATAATAAAAAGATAAACATGCTCCATACACGCTAATGAATCCGATAAAGGTGGTCGTAAATCCATGCTGACAAATATTCGTAATGTATATTGTGTAGGACGTAATTATAAACTTCATGCAGAAGAATTGGGTAACGCGGTTCCGGATGAGCCGATGATCTTTATGAAGCCTTCCCATGCGGTTGTCCCCTTGAATGGTGAAACGCTGCAATTGCCTGCGACAAAGGGCGAAGTTCATTATGAGGCTGAACTGGTCATCCAAATCGGGCGGGATTATGAGCCGGGTATGGCTGTGGATGAGTTGGTTGATGCGTATGCGTTTGGCATTGATTTTACATTACGTGACGTACAGACGGTTATTAAGAAAAAAGGCCATCCGTGGACGGCAGCTAAAGGGTTCAAGAACTCGGCTCCAATTACTGCATTCCAGTCCTTTCCGGGGGCTCAGGCTCTTCTTGAGAAAGACTTTACACTTACCAAGAACGGTGCCGAGGTCCAACGTGGCAATATTCGTAACATGATCTTCAGTCTACAGGATATTGTGGATTATGTAGGTCATCATTACGGACTGGGACCTGGAGATGTCATCTTTACAGGTACACCAGAAGGGGTTGGACCAACGGCAGCAGGAGATGTGCTTGAACTGACCTGGGGCGGCGAATCTTTGGGTAAATGCACGATTGCAGCAGCGGTTCAGTAGTTTCATAGATCATCAATCTGCTTACTTAGAGTAAATATGAAACAGATAAAGGGGCGTTTCGACGCTCCTTTTTGGCGTGCCCTCATTCTCTGTCGTAGCAAGCGGAGGCTTTTCAATTACGCCATTTACGCGAAGCTGTAGGCAGTATTGGCACTCTCCGTGACCAACTCTTCCAGTTCACTGCTTTGCACTGCGTGCTGCTCCGCGCTAATACTCCCACTTGCGAGTCGTTGATCTAACTGCTCCTTGAGCTGCCTGATTTGCAATGCGACAACCTCGTTGAAATCACCATCATTTTCATCTGCAATCATCCTCAGCGATTTACCCGCGTACAAATTCTGAACCAAGTCATCTTCCGACGGTTGATTCAGAGCACTCAGCAACTCATCTTCGCTCTCGTCTTTGGTATCAATGTTAACGATGGACCATTTCGTCAAAGGTATAGGGGATATCGCTGATCTGCCCCAGGCTGTTCCGGCAAAAGACATGGTGACAATCATGGTTCCAACAATGATTACACGCTTCATATTCATGTGGGTCATCCTCATTTCTATGGTTAAGTACGAACTCCATCGTAGCTGGTTTGATGTAACGCTCTGAGGATAGTGTAACCGGGAAAGCTGAAGTGAAACTTAAAACCGGATAAGTAATCTAGATATGAGAGACATCGAGATAAGAAAAAACAAATTTAAATTCACACTTGACAGGTTGGGTTAGTGGGTTATATGATGAACTCAATTATTTTAACACTAATTAAATGAACAGTGAAATAAATTGAACGGATGCGAGCTGATTGGACCACCAAAGGCTCCCGGGACTACTCCACTATGGAATGTCCGCGGGAGCCTTTTTTCGTATTTGCTGCCGTTTTCAGTTAGACAGGGAGGATGAAATGAAAAATAACGACTGGGAAGTGTTGGAGAAGACAGATTGGTTGTTTCGTAAAATGGTCAGACGATTCGTGAAAGAACGAGATCGTATATCGGTAGAGGGGGTCAGTTTACCAGGAATGCTCATCCTGCACAAAATCATTCGTGAAGGGGAACAACGGTTGGGGGATTTGGCTGAACAATTGGACTTCACCTCAGGTGCCATAACAGCTTTAACAGACAAGTTGGAGAAAAAGGGACTTACGATCCGCAGGCGCAAAGAAGATGACCGCCGGACGGTTCTGCTGGACATTACTGCAAGTGGACGGGAGATGTTTGCACGGAACAGCAATATCGGTGCCCGATGTATCACGCTTCTGTTTGAGGGATTTACGACGGAGGAACTGGAGCAGCAGAGCCAATTTTATGAGCGGGTGATAGCGAATCTGGAGGGGTTCTCGGATACGCTGCTGGAATTGGCAGAGAACAACGTGAAGCAGGACGATCCATCCACCGAAAATGACCCTGAACAGAAGCAGAGGGAGAATACCGGAAAGAGCAACTATCTCAGTTATTAACGTTTGATCCGATGTGAAAACAAACAATCCAAGGGAGAGATGATCAATGGGGCATTCAACAATTTATCCAACCGGGGCAACTGTATTTAACCCTGATAAGGCTTGGGGCGGTTATACCGTCTATCAGGCAGGTGAGGAAGGGGTTGTACTGATTGATATGAATGGTAAGGAGGTTCACCTGTGGAAAGGGCTGCTGGGCTTTCCGGCCAAAATCTTCCCCGGTGGCTTCGTATTGGGCAGCACGGGGCGAAGAGATCCGAAGTTCGGTATCCAGGACAACGTCGATTTGGTTCAGGTGGATTGGGAAGGCAATATTGTATGGAAATACAACAGCTACGAACACATTGAAGATCCGGGATATGAACCGCTGTGGTACGCTCGTCAGCACCATGATTTTCAGCGCGAAGGCAATCCGGTCGGCTATTACGCCCCTGGGCTTGCACCCAAGACCCAGAGCGGGAAGACACTAATTCTTGCTCACAAAAATGTGAATAACCCGTCCATTTCGGATAAACCTTTGCTTGATGATGCGATTATAGAAGTCGATTGGGAAGGGAATGTACTATGGGAATGGCTGCCGAACGAGCACTTTGAGGAACTTGGATTCGATGAGGCCGCCCGTAATGTTCTGTACCGTGACCCGAACACACGCTCATTCGGACATCTCGGTGGTGGTGTGGGTGATTGGCTACATATTAATTCAGCTTCTTATGTGGGTCCAAACCATTTCTATGAAAATGGAGACGAGCGGTTCCATCCTGACAATATTATCTGGGATGCCAGAGAAGCAAATATTATCGCAATTACCGACAGACAGAGTGGAAAGATCGTATGGAGATTAGGTCCGGACTACTCTTTGCCTGAAGTGAAGCATATCGGCACTATTATTGGACAGCATCATGCTCATATCATTCCTAAAGGTTTGCCTGGAGAAGGGAATCTGCTGGTGTTCGACAATGGCGGCTGGGCCGGTTATGGCCTGCCCAATCCGGCTTCTCCATACGGCTTGAAACACGCTGTTCGCGATCATTCACGCGTGCTGGAGATTAATCCGGTGACCCTGGAGATCGTTTGGCAATATACATCCGCAGAAGCGGGATTTTCCGTTCCGACGGATTCCTATAAATTTTATAGCCCATATATTAGCTCCGCACAGCGCCTGCCTAATGGAAACACACTAATTACCGAAGGTTCCAATGGCAGACTGTTCGAAGTTACATCCGGGTATGAGCTGGTTTGGGAATATATATCCCCTTATAAGGATGGGCGGAACACCAATATGGTCTATCGTTCGTATCGCGTGCCTTATCACTGGGTACCACAGCTGGAGAAGCCCCAAGAGGTTGCTATTGAAGCCATTGATGTATCCGCCTACCGAGTGCCGGGAGCAGCGTCCAAAGGTTCTTCATCCGTTGTTAGTGTTGAGGTAACACTGCCGTTTGTTGAAGGTGCAGCCTGTGTGGCAACGTCAGATGAAGGCAAGTAAGGTGGCGAAGAGCGACGAACAATGATTAGAGCGAATGGGGTGCATATTGTGAGAAAACCATCCACCTTAACCGGTGCGTTATTAATGCTTTTATCTATTTTATTAATATTATCGGGATGTTCTGCAAACGAATCAGTATCCGAAGCAAAAGGCGCCTCCGGCACAGAGGCCCAAAAAGTGAAAATTCGAATCGCAGATACAAGTACAAATCCAACGTTCAGGGTAGCCATTGCCAAAGGTTTCTTTGCAAGCCACGGTATTGATGCAGAGAGCATTACGTTTGGTTCGCCAGCGGAAGGTGTAAATGCGTTATTTATCAAGCAGGTGGATATTGCGTACGGAGCTGACTTTCCTGTATTGAACGCTTTGGCCAAAGGGGATTATTCCGTCATTGCTTCCGCAGGTCAGGCTACGAATGAAGCGGCAGCTGCGTGGAAGTTGTATGCCAAGAACGATATACAGAGTGGTGCAGATCTGAAGGGTAAAAAAGTAAGTTTCATCCGCGGTACATTTATTCCTTACCTGTGGGATGAATATTTGAAGGACGTGGGATTGGGGCTAAATGATGTAACCCAGGTGGGTCAGGGAGCATTTGACGAAGCGTACATTGCGCTAAAGCAGGGCGATTTAGATGCAACCTGGGTCATTGGTTCCGCCTTGACTGATAAGTTTGATGCGCTTGAAGGCGTGCATCAGCTCACGGATATGTCCCAAACCCCTGTGCGCCTTGGAATGGGGCTTGTAGCAAGCAATGAGTTCATCCAGGCGAATCCTGAAACAGTGAGTGGTTTTCTCGGAGCTCTGAATGAAGCCTCCGTATATGCTCAGGCACATCCTGAAGAGGTTGCAGACCTGATGTATAAGGAAACCAAGCAGCCTAAGGAGGCCACCTTGAAGGATCTGCCAATCAATCCATGGGAAGTTGGATTTACCCAGGCAGCTTATGACAGTCTGGCAGGGCAGAAGCAGTATATGGTGGATAACGGGATCATCGAACAGAATTTTGATCTCGATAGCAAACTGAACCTGGAGCTCCTGAAGCAGGCACTGCCAGATAAAGTGACTTATAGTAAATAACTCGCAAATTGCGTTGGAGGTGTTCTCATGTCCTTACCTGCAGATCAGCATACGATTCGTATCGAGCAGCTTCGAAAAACATACAATGCCCCCACCCATGGGGATGTACATTATATTATCAAGGATGTCGATCTGGTCATCAAGGGTGGGGAATTCTTTGTCCTGCTAGGTCCCAGTGGATGTGGCAAGTCCACGCTTCTAAATATGATTGCAGGCTTTATCTCCAAGTCGGGCGGTCAGCTCAAGGTGGACAATAAGGAGATCGATAGGCCGGGCAAGGATCGGGCCATGGTATTCCAGCAGGCGGATTCTTCTCTCTTTCCATGGCTTACCGTCAGGGAGAATGTGGAGTTTGGACTTCGGATGGCCAAGGTGCCCAAGTCTCAGCGGCGTACGATATCAGACCGATACATCGAGCTTGTTGGACTGGGTAGTCATGAAGCCAAATTTCCCAAGGAACTGTCAGGTGGCATGAAGCAGCGGGTGCAATTGGCCCGGGTGTTAGCCAACGATTCGGCCATTCTGTTGATGGATGAACCTTTTGGAGCGCTGGATGCAATGACACGGCGTACGATGCAGAAAGAGCTGGTCAATATTTGGCAGGAAACGCACAAGACCGTTATTTTTGTCACTCATGATATCCAGGAGGCGCTCTTGCTGGGTCAGCGGATAGGCATTATGTCCGTAGGGCCTTCATCCAAGATAACGGATATATACGACAATGCTCTGTCTTATCCAAGGAATATTGCCTCATCCGAGTTCAACACCCTATATGACCAGATTCAAAGCCATTTTGAACAATAATTGAGGTGATAGTAATATGAGATGGTTGGAGAAAAAGTGGGTATCTATCCCTTTATTATGGGTGACGGTAATTCTGATTTGGCAGCTAGGGGCCATGCTCTATGGTCCTGAAGTGATTCCCGGTCCGTGGGATACCATTCTCGGTGCCCGTGAACTGCTTGCTGACGGTACACTGATGCAGTATATCGGAATTAGTTTTACACGTGTGCTTGCGGGTTGGGTGCTTGGCAGTGTGATAGCGATCCCGGTAGGGCTTATCATCGGCAAGGTTCATATGATCCGGCTGTTTGCCGAACCTTTTCTTAATTTTATCCGCTTTATTCCGCCGATTGCATTCATTACCCTATTCCTGGTCTGGTTCGGGATCGGGGAGCAATCGAAGATTGCACTCATCATGTATGCAACGTTCTTCATTGTGGTGTTAAACACGCTGACAGGTGTACTCTCCATTGAAGAAGACAAGATCCGGTCTGCCCGCAGCATGGGAGCAAACGAATGGCAGATTTTGCTGCATGTCGTTGTTCCGGCGACGACTCCGTATATTTTCACGGGGGTGCGGCTGGCAATGGGCACTTCCTATATGGCTATTATCGGAGCAGAGATGATTGCTGCAAATGAAGGCGTGGGTTATCTGATCTGGAATTCCCGATTATTCTTTCGCACAGATTGGATCTTTGTCGGCCTGATTTCTCTGGGCTTTATGGGTTTTCTCACCGATCGGTTGTTCAATTGGTTTGGTCGCAGCGTGCTCTACCGTTATGGTGTCATTGGTGGAACGAAGCGGGTCTGAACTGGTAGTTGAGGTAAGGTAATCTGAACCCTTTGTCAATCAGAAGCAGGATCACGCATATCATTTTATTGCAGTATCATTAGACCTGATTTGACAGCTTTCAAAGCTGCCGAATCAGGTTTTTGGTATGCGGGGCCAGGGAGTTTCGGCATTGGGATCAAACCGTGGTATAATTGAATTTCAAAAATATAAAACGTCATGTGGGCCATAGATACTGCCACATGCAGGAGAACTTATGGACTGGATTATTGGCGCCGTATGCGCTTTAATTGTGGCGGGTGCTGCCTACGCGAAGAAGTCGCTAACCCTGTCCGGCTGCCTGGCGGCTATGATCATGGGGACGATATATTACGGAGCGGGCAACCTGTTCTGGTTTGGAACACTGCTGTTGTTTTTCATTACCTCAACGCTGTTCTCCAAATTTCGCAAGGATCGCAAGCAGGAGCTTGAGAAATCGTATGCGAAGACGGGCAATCGTGATGCGGGACAGGTCTTGGCTAACGGTGGAATCGGCATGTTTCTTGTGCTGGGGAACTGGGTTCTCCCACACCCGGCATGGATGTATGCTTTTATCGGTGTCATGGCTACTGTTACTTCAGATACATGGGCAACCGAGTGGGGAAGTCTCAGCCGCAAGCCGCCACGCTCAGTCGTGACGTGGAAAGTGCTGACACCAGGTACCTCTGGAGGTGTTTCATTACTAGGGACACTGGCTGCCGCCATCGGTGGAGCTTTAATCGGGGCAGGAGCATTCTTTTTTTCCTGGATTGCCGGGATCGGAAGTTTGAATCTGCTCAGCTGGACGTGTGTCGGCCTTGTAGGCGGATTGGCAGGAGCTTTTGCCGATTCTTATCTGGGCGCGACGGTTCAGTATATGTATCGTTGTACTGTGTGCGGCCGTGAGGTCGAGGTAAGTGAACATTGTGGACACAAAACCGTTCGAGCGCGTGGCTGGTCTTGGATGAGTAATGATCTGGTGAACGTGCTCAGTTCGGTGATCGGCGGATGTTTGGCGATCGGTTTGGGTATCATTTTGGCGTCGTAGGGAGGGAGTGCATTTGAGCACTGTGCAAGGAGACAAATCGGAGGCTATTTTGGATGCAGCTTATGGTATTTTCGGTTTAAAAGGATTTTATGAGACGAAAATGTCCGATATTGCGGACGAAGCGGGCATCGCCAAAGGCACCATTTATTTATATTTTAAAAATAAGGAACAATTATTTGTTGCCGTATCCAAGCGGGATTGCGACAGTTTTATCAGTCGCCTGGATCATGCGTTGAACTCACATCAGAGTACGGGGGATAAGCTCGGTGCGATCGCCAAGACTCACCTCACGTATTATTATGAGCGTCGCAATCATACCAAGCTGTTTTTTATGGCACCGAATAATGATCCGGATCTGATGAAGTTCATGAAGGCATTTATGAATGAATATATGAGCATGGTGCGTGAGGTGTTAGAGAATGCTGGCGTACCTGAGCCGGTGCTTCTCGCAGAAGCTTATATCGGGATTCTTGATCGGCTTAAAATGGATATTATGCTGAATCCGGAGTTTAACGAGGAACATCTGAACAAACGAATTGCCTTTGCAGCAGCTCTGTTTCTGGACGGATGTCGTTCCTTTTTGCAAGTATAGCGTGAGTGAGCGTAGTTGCATCTTATGTGCAGCCTCATATTGAATACATTTTACAGAGAAGTAGGTTACGAGCAATGAACATAATGACGGTTGAGCAAGTTGCGAAAAGCTATGGTGAGAAAATATTGTTTAAAGACGCCTCATTCGGCATGGGTGATCAGGACAAAATTGGTGTCGTTGGCGTCAATGGAACCGGAAAGTCCACGTTTTTGCGTGTCATTGCAGGTATGGAGCCAGCGGATGAGGGACAGATCTCGATTGGTAATGACGTGCGTATACAGTTCCTGGCACAGAATCCGCAGTTTAACCCGGATAATACAGTCTTGCAACAAGTATTCGAGGGCGACAGCCCGGAGATGAAAACAGTACGTGAGTATACAGAAACGATGGAGCTGCTGGAGCTTAATCCTTCCGATCCGGCGCTGCAAGAGCGTTTGCTGCGCTTGAACCAGCAGATGGAGCAGCTTCAAGTCTGGCAGATGGAAAGTGAAGCGAAGAGCATTCTGTCCAAACTGGGCATTCGTCAATTCGATGCGCTGATGGGCACATTGTCTGGTGGACAACGCAAACGGGTAGCGCTTGCCTCTGCACTGATTCACCCCTGCGAATTGCTCATTCTGGATGAGCCTACGAACCATATTGATAATGATTCCGTAGTTTGGCTGGAACAGTATTTACAAAAACGGCGCGGTGCCCTGCTCATGATCACGCATGATCGGTATTTCCTGGATCGAGTAGCAAATGTGATGCTGGAGCTGGACCATGGCCGTTTATTCCGGTATGAAGCCAACTATACCCGCTTCCTGGAACTGAAGGCTGAGCGTGAAGAGCGTGAATCCGCATCCGAACAAAAACGGCAAAATCTGCTGCGTACGGAGCTCGCCTGGATTCGTCGCGGTGCAAAAGCACGGACCACGAAACAAAAAGCCAGAATTGATCGATTTGAACAGTTGAAGGATCAACAGGGTCCCAATCGCTCAGGCTCACTAGAGGTATCCGTGGGCTCCACACGTCTGGGTAAAAAAATACTGGAGATTGAGCATTTGTCCAAATCGGCGGATGGCCGCAAATTGATTGACGACCTCAGTTACATTGCGGTACCAGGTGACCGGGTAGGTATTGTCGGCCCAAACGGTAGTGGTAAATCAACCTTGCTGCAAATGATTTCTGGTAAGCTCGGGCCCGATGCCGGGGAGGTTGTTGTGGGCCCGACAGTTAATCTGGGCTACTTCACTCAGGAGCATCAGGAGATGAATGAATCTCTGCGGGTTATTGAGTACATCAAGGAAGTGGCCGAGAATATAAAAACGGCTGATGGATCTCTCATTACCGCTGCTCAGATGCTGGAACGTTTCCTCTTCACCCCTGCGTCACAGTGGACACCCATCTCCCGTCTGTCCGGCGGAGAAAAGCGACGTCTATACCTGCTGCGTGTGCTGATGGCTGCACCGAATGTCCTGCTGCTGGATGAGCCGACGAATGACCTGGACATTCAGACACTTGCAGTACTCGAAGATTACCTGGATGATTTCCCGGGTGTTGTATTTGTCGTATCCCATGACCGGTACTTCCTTGATCGGACGGTGGATAAAGTACTGTCTTTTGAAGGTGGCGGTGCTGTGCGTGTGCATGTTGGGGACTATAGTGAATATGCAGAATGGATGCTGAAAAATGCCCCTGGATCTTCTCAGGATAGCGGGGCGGGAACAGCAGCTAAAGTGAAACCGGCAACGGAGGATAATAAACCTGCTGCCTCAGCGGCTAAACCTAAGCTGAAGTTCAGCTTCAAGGAACAGCGTGAATATGACCAAATTGATGAAAATATTGAGAAAGCTGAAGCCAATCTCGCCCGAATTAATAAAGAGATGGAAGAATCGTTCAGCGATTCAGCCCGTCTGCAGGAGTTAATGGCAGAGCAGGCGGAGGCGGAAAGTCATCTGGATGAACTGATGGAACGCTGGACCGTTCTGAATGAACTTGCGGAACAGATTGAAAACAGCAAGTCTTAAAGTATATTTCAATGAATCGTTCTTTCTTCAAAAAGTGACTTTGCAGTCGCCTTTTGGGGGAGGGCGATTTTTTTGCATTGATGTAAATGAATTTATATGAAACGTTAACCATATTCAAACCGTTTATTAAATAAAGAATCCCATAGAAGGGGGAGAACTCCACATCCATGTACAGAGAACTGAATGAACAATTGGCAGTGATCAAGGAAAAGGGAAGAATGTACGAGAAATGGAATGATCGGCTGGAGAAGCTGAATCAGGAGGAAGCGGAATGGAAAACGAAAGTACAGCAGCGTCTGCAGCACCTGCAGAAGGAACAAAACGATGTAGATCGACTCAACAGTATGACGTTATCGGCATTCTTCTATCATTTAATCGGAAAAAAAGAGGATCGACTGGAAAAAGAAGAACTGGAGTTAATGGAAAGTAAGGCAGAGTACGATATAGCATGCCAGATGTTAACGGATATCCAGAAGCGGCGCTCGCAAGCTCAACAGCAACTGGATGGACAGCGGCAATATCAATTCTGGCAAAGTGATTACAAGGTGTTGCTGGGCAAGAAGGAAAACGATTTGCTGGAGAAAGATGCAGAATTGCAGCAGATGGCTGAGGATCGGGAACATCTCTCGGGAGAGCTTCAAGAGCTGAATGAGGCGGATCGAGAAGGGCAGTATCTGCTCGTTGCACTGGAACGTGCTGAAAAGGCGTTGTCCTCTGCGGGAAATTGGGGAGTATACGACATGATGGGTGGGGGTGTGATCTCGACCCATATTAAGCGCAGCAGAATGGATGATGCACAGGTTGCCATTATGGATGCCGGAAGACATCTTCGCCGATTTCAGAAGGAACTGGAGGATGTGAAGATGGCTGTAAACACGGAATTACACCTTGGAGGCCTGCTTTCATTCGCAGACTATTTCTTCGATAATCTCTTTGTGGATTGGATGGTACAAGACAAAATTCGCAAAGCTGAAACTCAGGTGAAGGATGGACTGAGTGCAGTGCGAAGCACGTTGCGTGTGCTGAAGAATGAGATCCAGGATCACAAGATGAAGCTGGAGCTTCTGGAACGAAGGTATTGTGAACATATTGAACGAGTGGACTGAGACATTTCCAAGAAGAAGGACACTTCCGGCTTGCCTCTAAACGGCGAAGTTGAAGTGTCCTTTTTTACATGATAAAAGTGAATCATAGATATCCAAGTCGGCATGCCCGACAAGATCGAGATCACGACTTTGATCATATATTCAAATGCTGTATTATCATTCTACTTTTTCATGTCCATGTTCACAATTTACTTGGTCGTAATATATGCGGCGAGTAGTCTCGCAGTATTCAGGACAGCGTCTTTATGCGTACGTTCCATGGAGTGAGAAGCATGAACGCCCGGACCAATCAATGCAGCGCGTATGTTATTTCCTCCACGTAATGCTGCGCTGCCATCGGAGCCGTATTGTGGATAAATATCAACGACATAATCCAGGCCTGCTTGTTTGGCCAGCTCGATCAGTCGAGTGGTCATATCGTAGTCATATGGTCCGGACGAATCCTTGGCACAGATGGATACATCCGTCTCCTTGCAGCTAAGATCATCGCCCATTGCGCCCATGTCTACAGCAATCAATTCGCTGATTTCTGCAGGAATATAAGATGCACCGTGTCCAACTTCTTCATAGTTCGAGATGAGCAGCGAAACGTTATGTAGTGGTTTCCAGTTTTCCCGATGTGCAGATTCCAGGATACCGAACAAGGCAGCTACGCTGGCTTTATCATCAAGGTGACGCGATTTGATATATCCGCTGGGCGTAATGACCGCACGGGCATCGAAGGAAATAAAGTCGCCGACAGAGATACCCAATGCCAGAACATCTTCCTTGGAAGCAACCACTTCATCTATACGCACTTCCATATGGCTCTCGCTTCGCTCAAACGTACGTGCATCCGGATAGACGTGCACAGAAGGGTGCAGGGAGAGGATGGTGCCTGTATAGGTCTTTCCATCACGTGTATGGATGGTGCAATACTCATTCTCGATACTGTTCATGGTGAATCCACCGACAGAGGTGAGCTTCAGTGTGCCGTAGGAAGTGATGGAACGCACCATGGCTCCCAGTGTATCCACATGGGCGCTCAGTCCGATCGTTCTGGAAGAGTCCTGCCCGGGCAATGTGAGCACAGCTCCGCCTTTGTTATTCAATTCAAAAGCAACATGTAGTGAGTCGGCTTCCTTACGGATCATCTCAATAATATCGTGCGTATAGCCACTAGGGCTGGGAGTGTCGAGTAACTTTTTCAGAAAAGACAGGACATAGGATTCGTCAATGGTAAAACTCATATGAAAATTTCCTCCTCGTTTAATAAATGTGCAGAAAGTTGTTCTTAAAACAGAATACAGCCTGTCTGGCAGAATGTACAATCCCATTCTTGATAGCCAGCAGGCTGCCTCTGATGTGTTACAGCGTACCCGAAGGATTTCCTTTTCGTTGACTCTGAATGGCATCGGACTCCACAGAAGCGTTGTCCAAATCGATCGTTCCGAGTGTATCCATGGATTTAAACGAATCCAGAGAAGAGGATGAGCTGCTTGCTGCGGAGCTTTCCAATTCGGATACACGCAGCTTCAATTGCTTGTTCTCTCGTTGCAGTCGATATTGGCGGAAGATGCCATAAGACCCTACAATGATTCCACCGATTAGGGTGCAGCCAAGAATGAGCAGAATCAGCGGGATTTGAACCGTGTTAAATAGCAGGTTGACTTGTACGGAATCCACATTAATGACCGCAAAAATTCCGGTAAGTAATGCAAAAACGAGACCTGCGATGAGTGCCCATTGCATTTTCATGGTGGTGCCTCCTTGTTGAATTTCAAGACTATGTAAGCAATTACCCTAATTCATGCATCCTGCATCTTGGTTGATTATAAAATCCCTTGCCCGAACGGGCAAGGGACAGGTCACATGGACGAGAAGCAACCTTATTTCGTTAGTTGTTCCATTTGCTCAATCAGTTCCTTGAACACACTCATCGCTTCGCGAATCGGCTCTGGCGTTGACATATCCACTCCTGCTTTTTTCAGGATGTTGATGGAATAGTCGCTGCCACCGCTCTTGAGGAATCCAAGGTAGCGGTCCACAGCAGGTTGACCTTCTTCCAGAATTTGCTTGGAGAAACTGGTCGCTGCTGAGAAGCCGGTCGCATATTTGTACACGTAGAAGCTGTTATAGAAGTGGGGAATACGCGCCCATTCCATTTCAATATCTTTGTCCACAACCATACTGTTTCCGTGGTATTTGACATTAAGGTCATAATAAATTTCCGAAAGCAGCTGAGGTGTGAGAGCTTCACCCTGTTCAGCACGCTCGTGAATCATTTTTTCGAATTCTGCAAACATAGTTTGACGGAATACGGTGGTACGGAACTGATCTGCATAATACGTCAGTAAGTACAGCTTTTCCTTCGGATCTGTTGATTTATGGAGCAGATAATCCATCAGCAAGGCTTCATTCGTTGTAGATGCAACTTCAGCCAGGAAAATGGTGTACTGTGCATCACGATACGGAAGTGAAGTGTCCGAATAGTGGGAATGCAGTGCATGACCCATTTCATGTGCCAGTGTAAACATGCTATTCAGGTTATCTTTGTGATTCAACAAGACGTAAGGGTGGGTGCCGTAGGCTCCCCAGCTGTATGCGCCTGAACGTTTATTCTCATTTTCGTATACATCAATCCAGCGATCATCGTAGCCAGTCTGCAATGCGTCTGCATAATCCTTACCAAGTGGCTTCAGTCCATCTTTAACCGTTTGTTTTGCTTCTTCGTAGGTAATGTCCATTTTGTATTCATCCACCAGTGGGGCGAAAAGATCATACATATGCAACTTATCTACGCCAAGCAATTTTTTGCGCAGATCCATGTAACGGTGTAACAGCGGAAGGCTCTCATGAATTGTATCTATAAGATTGGTATAGACATCCTTCGGAATGTTGTCGCCGTAAAGGGACATTTCCATGACGGAAGGATATTTACGTACATCGGCATAAAACATGTTTTTGGTTACGTTGGCATTCAAAGCTGCAGCAATGGTGTTCTTTTGCTTGGCATAGGTTTCATACACCGCTTTGAAGGCGCGTTCGCGAACTTCCCGATTCGGATTTTCCAAGAACTGAATATAGCTGCCGTGCGTCAGTTCCACTTCGTTTCCATGTTCATCCTTGATTTTTGGGAACTTGAGATCGGCGTTGTTCAACATGCTAAAGATGGTCTGTGGTGCCTGAGACAGGTTGCCCACCTGTGCGAGCAATGCTTCCTCGGCTTGGCTCAGTACATGAGCCTTTTCACGTTTCATCTCTTCCAATGTGAACTTATAGGCAGAGAGTTTCTCGTTGGAGATGAGGGCATCCAACTGATCAT
The DNA here is from genome assembly GCF_013401555.1 of Paenibacillus sp. E222. Taxonomy (NCBI): domain Bacteria; kingdom Bacillati; phylum Bacillota; class Bacilli; order Caryophanales; family Paenibacillaceae; genus Paenibacillus; species Paenibacillus sp. E222. Next base: position 6,352,734 of record NZ_CP058552.1, on the reverse strand, counting down.
CCGGAAGGGACAAGATTTCGGGTGTGACATAAGATAATGCTTCACCAACCTGCACGCTTAACTTTTGTGCTTTTTGGGACAGGTTTTGATATGTAGGGTTAGCTGTGTCTTCATCTTGATGCATCCGTGCATACACAAAGAGACGTTCGGTTTTGAGACTGATCTCATCTTCGAGTTCAAAACAGCTTTTGAGTGTCTCAGGTTTGTTCAGTTTGCCCTGGAATTCGGAGGCTTTCTTGGTCAAAGACGATACTTCTTCATATTCCTGATCCCAAGCTTTCTGATCAGCAAATAGATCTTCCAGTTTCCATGTTTGTTCAGTAGGTACCTCGGAACGTTTCAATAGTTGACTCATGGGAATCCTCCTTTGATGAAGTGATGAATATATAGACGAAGCTGCCTTCGTCCCACTCGCTTGTGCGGAGAGAGACGAAGGAATCAGACTAAGTACCAGCAAAATGAACAGCGATTTGCGGTATTTCAACGGCCTTCCTCCTCACTATACGAATAATCCCGTATAGTATGACCTGAGGGGCATTGAAATATTTGAAAAAACTAGGCTCCCATATTGACCAAAAAGTAAACGATCAGGAAAAATGCGAAGCAAATCAGAAGGGTGGCTATCAGTGCCATGCCCCGTCTTAGACGATCCGGGATGGAATTGCGTCCCAGAATCAGCACGATTCCTAGGGAAAAAGCAAGAATAATAAAGATGACGACATTGCTTGAGTCAAGCTGCATAGGCTAGACCCCTTTGAAGGCAGCCATCAGTTGACGCCATTCGTCCTCGCGGTTCTCGAAATCTTCTTTTGGGAAGCGGCGTTCAGCCCAGTGCATCAACGCAGGACGGCTGAGGAAGGTATGGCATTCTTCGCCCCATTCTTCCGAGATTTCACGAAGCACCAGATATTTGCCTTGAACTTCTACGGTCATCATATTCCACTTGTCTGTTTTGTATATTTCATGTTTTTTTATCATAGGTAGTCTCCAAACTAACGGTTTTGGTAAAATGATACCGTACCCTTGGATTCAAAGCAAATTTTTTCGACTTTTATGGAAAAGATAAATTGCAATGTAGAAGGTCATACAGTATAATAAGGGTATTCGCCATAGATGGCGATATTTTTAGGAGGTTGTTCATTTGAAAGGTACAGTTAAATGGTTTAACGCAGAAAAAGGCTATGGCTTTATTTCAGTTGAAGGCGGCGAGGACGTATTCGTACATTTCTCCGCAATCCAAGGCGACGGCTTTAAAACATTGGAAGAAGGTCAAGCGGTAGAATTCGAAATCACTGATGGAAACCGTGGTCCTCAAGCAGCTAACGTAAACAAATTGTAAGAATATTTCCGGTCATACGGATTTCTTATAAATGATTGGCTTCTAGCTGAATATAAGAACCCAAGCACAGTCCCCCATGGGAGGCTGTGCTTTTTTTGATATATTTGATAAGTGGAGTTCCATATGGGAAATCCTTTTTGGACGCTTATGCGCGGCTCGTCATGCTTGACCAAAGCTTCATGCAAAATCCTACAAGTGCGGCCAGGGAGAATGCCATTGCAGTGAGATAAAAGGTGCTTCTGTTGGTATGCTCGAGCAGCAATCCTCCCAGTGTTCCGCTGAGCAGACCGGAAGCGCTGGACCACACAATGGTGAACAGGGCCATACCCGTGGCGCGATAGCCATCCGGAACAAGGCGGGTGATATAACGGACCGCAGTCACGTAGAAGATGCCAAAGGTTACGCTGTGCATCGTCTGAATGGCAACGACCGCTGCGGGTGTATCCGAGATGGACATCAGAAATAAGCGAATCGTATACATCAGCGCAGCGAGCGTGAGCAAAGGAAGTTCTTTGTAGCGATTGCCATATCTGCTTAACAGCAGAAACACCGGAATCTCACTGACCGAAGAGATCAACAGGGACCAGCCGATCAGCCCTTCACTGGCACCTAGATCTTTCAGCGTAATCGTAAGAAAAGCTTCATTCATCCGGTGACCCAGAGCGAGCAGGAAAACGCAGCCGAAAAAGGTGAGAACATCCCTTCGTTTCAAGATGGACCACAGTCCCGAAAGATCCATTTTAGTGCTGCTGCCCGAAGGCTGATCTTTTAATCGAAAACCGATCAGGAGTGTAGTCGCGGCCAGCGCGATACATACCCACATCGTCCATCCCGGTCCGAAAGATCCGAGAAAATATCCGATACTTAACGCAAAGAACGCATATCCGATCGAGCCAAATACACGAATAGAAGTGAAATTTCGTCCATACTTGCTCGCGGTTGTAATCGCCATCGTATCCGAAAGTGGATAAACCGGGTAGTAGAAAAAGTAAAACAGGGTGACCAGTACAAACACCTGACCAAAGGTTGTGGCATTGGCAAGCATGACACCGGTGATCAGTTGCCCGGCAAGCAGGATGATCATCACTTTGCGTACCGTTTTGTAGCGGTCACTCGCCATACTCCAGAACATGTTGGAGAATACAGAGACGAGAGGACCGATTCCGTACAGATAACCGATTTCGGCCCGACTGAACCCCAGATGACTGAAATAAAGCTGGAAATACGATACCACCAGAACGGTGGAACCGAAGATGGTGAACATGAGTGCCCGCAGCCAGTTTTGATCTGGCCGGGCGGTATGACTTGATTTCATGATGAAAGGCTCCATTCTTAATTACAGTTCAAATTTATTATCCCTTGAGGGAAGTTGATTTCCCGGATGAGGGTACAGACATGGTAGGTTCCTTCTGTGTACGCCGGATGACAAGCCAGACAATGACAAGCTCGGCAAGCAGGCCAAGGGATTGAGCTACTGCGCCGATCATGCCGTTCCACGCAGGGAATATGCTGACCAGTATGAGCAGGACGATCACCGTACATATGGCATTGGCTGTCTGGGAGCGAAACATCGTTTTGGTCTGTCCGCGCAGCAGAATCAAACCATTGCTGAAGTCGAGAAAAGGTGAAATCAGCGGAAACAGTACAAACGCACGCAGCGTCCACAAACTTTGCTGCAGCAGATTACCCTGAACGCTCATGACATTTTCCAATACCCACGGTCCAAGCGGGGTGTAGGCAATCGATACAGTCATGGCAAAAGGAACAAATCCGGTGACCAGTGCGAACTTCTTCACCAGTTTGGCATCAACAAGATAGAAATTCAGTACGATTTGGTGGATGTATGTAAAGAAGCTTAGCATCAGCTGCATCAGGCTGCTCGCAACGGCAAAGGAAGAGATGGCCAGAGCAATCCCGGTCGTTTTGCCAAGTACGATATTAATGACGGGTCCGATAAAGAGGGCCACGAAACTGGATAATAACAGCGGCTTGTAAAAGCGAAAGACGTCTGCCTTGTTTTCAACAGGATGATCTTCCAGCTTGGCTGGCATCTTGCGCTTGATGCTGTTGCCTTCGAGAAAACTGACCAAAGCCTCAATCATCATACCCGCGGCAAAAATGATAGCGCCTACACGTCCGCTGTCAATGCTGTCTGTATATATGAAATACAAGGAAAGGCCATACATGCCGGCAAGGCGGAATAACATGCCGATCGTCAGCCATTTCGTACGGTTATTCGTAATAATGATGCCCTGATAGATATTGCGGATGACCGAAAAGATGCTGACATACATAAGAATCTCGTAGACGTCAATTACTTTGGATAACAGATCCGGGCTTACGCCAAACAGATATTTGAATACACCTGTACCAATGGGAGAATATACGATGAGAAATCCGATCAGAAGCACACAAGCGAGAAATATTTTGGTCACAAACGTGAGGGCCTGAAAGGAAAGGCGGTCCCGAACCAGCGCTGAACAGGTTTGACGCAGCAGGGTTGAAGGGCGCTCGGTGAGGGTCAGCAGGCTACCGGCGATGGCGTAGCTGGCAATGACCGTCTCGGGATGAGCGGAACGTGCGAGTGTGCTGTTAATGATTACGTGCGAAATGGTAACGAGAGAGGCGGATATACCCAGCGGCACAAAAAATGCAAATAACCGTCTCCACGAAAGTGGTTCACTTGACGTCATGTCAACGACTCCTTTGATGGATGAAATAAATGGATGAAATAAAGTGAGTATCACATAATGCTTACATAAAACAGATGCCCGCCAGCAATTGAATGCCAGCGGGTCAAAAAGGTTCCGATACTTTTGAAAGATTAAAGACATTATATTCTTGTAGGGAGTTGATGTAAATAGATGGCATTGTGATAATCGACAATTAAATGTCAACTTCTCAAGCGATAATGGATCATCAGATAAATGCCATTCAAGAAGAAAAACAGCAAAATGTTTGGAAGAATGGCATAGCTTCCCCAGTTCACGGTCAGGCTGCTCCACTCGCTCACCCAAATCACAAATGCCGAGATCGCCCCGACCATCAGGACATGAACAGTCAGATTGCCGATGCGAATCTCTTTAAGCAAGCTTCTCAATCCAATCAGATTTCCAGACATGATGATGAATTCCATCAGCACTACACCCGCCACTGCACCTTTAAGATGAAATCCATCAAGAGGGATCAGGAAGTAATGGCAGAGGGTAGCCGCAGTAATGCCGATTGCCGTTCCGATCAAACTGATTTTTTTGTTATCCTGTGACCACAATATACTGGTGGATACCTCACGCAGGCCGACAAGCAGCGGTATGATGCTTAACCAGCGAATCAGCTCTGCGGTTGCTGCAGAATTGAAAAAGAGCTGTGCCAGGTCGCGGTTGAAAATCCATAAAAAGGAGCTGGAGGCGATTCCCAAAATCCACACCATCTCCATGGTTTTCCTGCTTTTCTTTGCAAAATAATCATAAGCCTGTTCCTGCCAGGAGAGAACAAGCTTCATGGTCAGAGTATGTGATATGGCCGCAGTTACAATGGTTGGCATATAAACAACTAGCATGGCCATACCCATAAGCAGGCCGTACATTGCAGTCGCTTGTGTGGAGGTGTAACCTGCCGTTTGCAGTCTTGACGGGATAATGACCGCATCCAGCATATCGGAAAATGGAATCAGCAGCCGTGTGAGGGAAATAACCAGGGAGCTTTTGATAAACCAAAAGCCGTCAGCCCTCCCTGTGGGGACACAAGTATGTATTTCATTCTGTTGCCCGGCATGACGCAAAAAAAGAAGCAGGATCACAAAAGCTGCAATTCCGCCCATCGCCGTTCCAATCAAACTTCTTCCGACCGCCGCCATTACACCTTGAGGCAGCCACAGCCAGGTAATGCCTAACATCAGCCCGACACGAACCGCTTGTTCCATTATCTCTGAGATAGCAATTGCACCATAATGTTCAAGACCTTGCAAATAGCCTCGCAGCAGGCTTAACAGAGGCACGACGAATATGGCCAGGGACAGAGAGCGTATAAATGGCTCCAGAACAGGGTTGCCCAGCCACTTGGAAATGGTTGAAGAGTAGGCGAGTGTAAATAAACAGATCGTTCCGCCAATGAGCATCAGCAAGGTAGATAAGCGCTTGAACCAGACCCAGCCAAGCGCTGGTCTCCTAGCTGTATACATGGCAAGGGAGGTAGGGAGCCCTCCCGTAATTAACATAAGCATAAAACCGAAATAGGAATAGGCGATCTGAAATAAACCTATACCTTCAGGGCCCGCCATACGGGTAAGTATGACACGTCCAGTCAGACCCATCGCTTTGACCAGAGAGACAGCACCGATGCGGATACCCGTCTGCTTGAGACCGGGAGGGATATTCATCCATTTCACTCCATCCAACACAAACATCTTGTCCATCATTTATATGAACCAAGGGTGTCAAGTATGTGTGTTGTGGCGTAATCAGTCCTGAATATGGATAAGAATATACGACGTTTTGTTGTCCCATCCCAGATCAAACGGAGCCTGAAAGCGGTCAGCTGTGTGAGAATTGACAAGGGGGTAGCCGCGTTGATCGAATCCGGTCACGATGGAAAAGTGATCCACATCATTATGCATGACATGGGCGATCAGATCGCCAGCCTCCAATTTGCCTATCGCCCCATAAGGGTGAGCGGCCGTTTTTTCGACCAGTTTCGAGAACGAGTCCGTGGCGATTCTTTTGCCATACCCGGAATATATCAGGAAATTTTTGAATGCGTCCGTCTGTACCCACGTTTTGGTGCCGCCCTTGGGGAAATGATATCTCCACGGACCGCTCATGGGCAATCCGCCGCCTTCCTCCCGGTCGCCAAGCGCCTGGGAAGCAAAATTGGTACAGTCGCCCCCGAGATTATTGTAATTTTTGTATTTGGCATTATACCTGACCTTGTCATTGGTTCTCCAAGCGATTCCGGCATATTTGTTTGCATAAGCTACCGCTTGCTTTCTTTTGTACTTCTTGCCATCCTTCAGCACCGGTCGATCGGGCGGCGGAGAGGGAATTCCTTCGGCAATCAGACGAGGATTCTCTTCCAGCGGGTCCAGGTACCATTCCTTCGAGACGATCCATTGATCATGGACTTTTTTCAGCGTGACAGCATGCCATGTTCCGAGCCCGAACGAATGACTGGCTGACATTTGATCATTATAGGCGTATGTGATCTGCTGCGAATGACCCAAAGAAACGGTGGCTGTCTGATCCTTGATATGGATTTTGGAGATATGGATTTTCGACTTACAGTCGGTAATCTTCATGTTTCGATATTTGGCCCATGTATGAAGATACGTTTTGCGTTTGACTTCCAATGTGTAAGCCTGACGGCTCAAAGGAGATTTCATATCATAATACTGTTCCATGTGATGATTGCGTTCTGCTAAGTAATTTGATCTTTCTGAAAAAAGGTCTTCCAGATTTTTCTTGACCTCGTATTCTGTTATGGAAGATGCTTCTGCTGGGCTCACTTGATGTATAGTTACAAACAAACTGCATATCAGGAGCATAGTTATCCACTTATACATGACTTCTCCTCTTGAAAGTTATTCAACCAATCGGGTATACACGATCAGGCGTTTTTCGTGTTCCTTTTTTTTGCGATCGTATTTTCCTGTGCATGTGATCAGATTCAGCTGCTTTTCAGGGGTATCACCGAATATTTTATCTAAAGGTGCTTCCTGCGTGTAATAGGATTGAACCGCCAGAACCTCATATTTGAGATATTGGTTATTCTGGTCAAACAGCAAAACAAAAGAACCCGGTTTCAGATGCTTGAGAGGGTAAAATATGGCTGGACCTGTATAGTTGTCTACATGACCGGCAACAATTGCATTTCCGTTTTCTCCAGGCAAAACTCCATCTACATATAAACCGGCCACCTCACTGGACTTGGGTACTTGCAATTGTCCATCTGCTGACAGATGAATAGGAATGATTGAAGTACTCAAATGAACCGATGGAATACACAAACGAACCGGCTTCTTCATGACTATGGATTGCGGAATCCTTGTCTGTATCTCGGGATCAACACTAGTCTGATCTTTAGGAGCGGATGTTTGGAAAGCGGTCTGTTCCTTCATGCTATTTGCTGGAGATAAGATAAGGCATGCAATGATTAAAAAAATTACAATTGCGGCGAATGAAGTGTTGTTTTTCATACGTTTCTCATCCTTAATGATAAATTGAAGAACAAGAGAAAAGAAAAAGCTTTTTCTTTTCTCTTGTTACTTTTTTACTCGCTTACGCCGCCATATCCTGTTTTAGGAAGGGCTTTTGGTGTAACGCTTTTTGCATGGATTTTATGCTCTTTGTTGACGGATTTCTGATGAAGCTTGTGTTCCTTGCCTTTATGCGATTTCGTGTGCATTTTGTGCTCTGCTTTATGCTCTGCTTTGTGCATGGATTTCTCCATTTTGTGCATCGGTTCAGTTGCAGCGGATGCGGATGCAGAAGCACCGGATACAGCCAGCATTAGGCAAGCAGACAGAGAAACAATGGTTGCTTTATTCATACTTGAATTCCTCCTAGTGGGTAATTTGCATTGCATAATTTAATATCCCCAGGTCTTACATGATTATCGATTGTATTTTTTTACAGTGCTTATCGAAGTCATGGAGGTTTATTGTTGATTTGGTAAAATAGAATGACGTGTGGTGTGAATGGAAGGGGTATTTTGCAACAAGTCATTCGTAGGTGTGATTTTTTGCCGTGATTATGCGGGAGATCATTTGTACAATTAAGGGGATCATATTATAATAGGATTGGTTAAAAATCGCTCTAATACGTATTCAACCAAGTGGAGGCACATTTATTTTGAGCCAATCAAATCGAAATCGTCATCAATATCCGCGTGGACCGTTGGCATTGATGAGAGGGGTGTACAAATACACCATTCCGGAAACGCGAAAGGAATTGGATGGATGGCGTGCCCAAGCTGAGAAAATTCCGAATGAGGAATTGCGCAATCAGGCACTGGCCAGTCTCAGGGACAAGCAGTTCCACTGTGAAGGCGGGACCGTTTATGCTTTACCTGATTTGCCGAACAGGCACATTCTGATTCCACTGATCGTTTCATATCAGACTATTAGTGATTATTTGGACAATCTTTGTGATCGCAGTACATCGATGGACCCGAATGACTTTCGGCTTCTCCATCAATCTATGCTTGATGCGGTAGATCCCGAAGCAACCCCTGTCAATTATTATGCGCTCCGCGAGGAGCAGGATGATGGTGGATACCTAAGGAATCTGGTGACCTCATGTCAGGAGCTGACTCGTCAGCTGCCAGGATATGCATCCGCCAAGCCTCAAATTCAGGATCTGGCAGGCCTATACACGGACCTGCAGGTATATAAGCACATCAAGCCGGAACTGAGAGAAACAGCATTGCTGGAATGGTGGTCTGAACATCGCCACCGTACACCTCAGTTCCGTTGGAACGAATTTGCCGCCGCTACCGGCTCTACGCTGGGCGTATTCATGCTGTTTCTGGCTGCGAGTGATGATCAGCTGACAGAAGAGCAGGCGGCTTCGATCCACACTGCCTATTTTCCTCATGTATGCGCACTGCACATTATGCTTGATTATTTAATCGATCAGGATGAAGATCGTATCGGAGGAGATCTCAACTTCTGCAATTATTATGAGAATGTGGAGACAATGCTGGACCGAATTGCTTTTATTGTGGAGATGGCCCGCAGTGATGTGCAGAAAATTCCGGGGAGTGCGTTTCACCGGATGATTATCGAAGGACTGCTTGCCATTTACCTGTCTGATCCCAAAGTCAGCGAACAACAGGAAGTTCGCGTCGTTTCCAAGCGTTTGATGAAGAATAGTCCGATGACAAGAGTATTTTTCTTTATCTTTAGCCGCTGGATTCGTAAGCATATGTAAGTCAGGCGTATTGTGGTGGGAGCCTGAAGTGAAACTAGAGGAGGAAGAAACATCATGACAGCAGTAAAGAAAATCGCAGTTTTAACGAGCGGTGGTGATTCACAAGGGATGAACGCGGCTGTTCGTGCGGTTGTTCGCAGCGGACTGTTTCACGGTCTCGAAGTGTACGGGGTTCAACGTGGATACCAAGGTCTTTTGAATAACGATATTTTCCCAATGGACTTGCGGAGTGTAGGGGATATCATCCAGCGTGGGGGAACGGTTCTTCAATCGGCACGCTGCAAGGAATTCTATACCGCTGAAGGTCAGCAGAAAGGTGCAGACATTCTGCGTGCACGCGGCATTGACGGCCTGGTTGTTATTGGTGGGGACGGTTCTTACAACGGCGCCAACAAACTGAGCAAGCTGGGTATCAACACGATGGGTCTTCCGGGAACGATTGATAATGACGTTTCTTTCACCGATTACACGATCGGATTCGATACAGCAGTAAGCGTAGTAGTAGATGCAGTTAACAAATTGCGCGATACCATGTCTTCACACGAACGTTCTTCCATCGTTGAAGTTATGGGTCGTCACTGTGGCGATATCGCTTTACATGCAGGACTCGCATCAGGTGCAGAAACGATTCTTGTACCGGAAGTTCCGTTTGACATGGACGAAGTGGCAGATCGCATGAAAGCCAACTTTGCACATGGTAAACGTCACAGTATCATCATCGTAGCTGAAGGCGTGGGCAAAGGTGAGGATGTAGCAAAAGAACTGATGGAACGCTGCCCAACGTATGAGCCACGTGTAACTGTCTTGGGTCACATTCAGCGTGGAGGTACGCCAACTCCGTTTGACCGTAACCTTGCCAGCCGTCTGGGAGATTTCGCCGTACGCAGTCTGATTGCAGGGGAGACAGACAAAGGTTGCGGTATTATCAAGGGTGAACTGACCCTGACGGATATTGATAAAGTTGTTAATACCAAAAAAGATTTCGATATGGAGACTTACCAGCTTGCACAGCGTTTGTCCCAATAATCCAGTTTCTGTATCACCAAAAGTTCAAATCAAAAGAGCACAGTCCCGTTTTGCCGCGGGCTGTGCTCTTTTTTATAAGTCCACTATTTATTTTCGACCATACGAATCGAGGCTTGCTTCTGCACAAGGAACAATCTCCATAGAAGCGCCGTTGCCCCAACGGCAAGGCCTGCAATCAGTCCAACCCAGTATCCAAAGGCGCCGAGTGAAGTATACGTAGCCGTGATGTAGCCGACAGGTAGACCGATGATCCAGTATGCGACAAACGTTATGATCAATGCAGGATTCACGTCTTTGTAGCCCCGAAGTGCTCCCTGCGTTGGGGTGGCAATGGCATCAGAGATTTGAAAAAAGATGGCGTAAATCAGGAAATGCTTTGTCAAAGCAATAACCTCGCGATCATTCGAGTACACGCCTGCAATTTGTTCCCCGAATACCAGTAATACCACAGCTGTTAACAGAGAGAGCCCAATGGCGCCTCCGATACCCAGGAGGCTGTATTGCTTTGCGTCTCTCACACGCCCTGCGCCCGCCTCATAGCCTACTAGAATCGTAAGGGCCATACATATACTCACAGGCAGCATATACAGCGTAGAAGCGAAATTCAGGGCCGCCTGGTGGGCAGCAATCGTAATCGTGTCGAACCGGCTCATTAATAATGTGACTGCTGCAAAGATAGAGGTTTCAAAAAAAGTAGCGAAACCGATGGGGACGCCGATCTTGAGCAGCTCTTTCCATTTGGTCAATGAAACGTTGGGCAAATTTCGAAAGATCCCGTATTGGGCAAAGGGCTCAATACGGTGTACGAAAAAAAGGCTGAGGAGAAAAATGAGCCAGTATGTACTTGCCGTAGCCACACCTGCTCCGACACCTCCCAGTTGGGGGAAGCCCCAGCGTCCAAAGATAAGTAAATAGTTCAGGAAGATGTTTACAGGCAGCGAGACTAGCGTAATCATCATGGTGATCCGTGTCTGGCCCAGTGCATCCATAAAACTTCGCAGCACAGTGTAACCGAAAAGGGGGATGATCCCAAAAGCCAAAGCACACAGGAAATAGAAAGCGACTTGGGCAACCCGCGGCTCCAAGGGCATTCCGTTTAGAATCGGACTGAGCAGCAATGTGCCTGCTGCCAGAACGACGATTCCGACCGCCACACCGAGATATAATGCTTGAATGACGCTATGACCAATCTTGTCATTACGCTTCGAACCGAGCAGATGGGAGACGACAGGTGTAATGCCAATCAGAATACCACTTAGTCCTGTCTGCACCGGCAACCACAGACTTGTGCCGATGGCGACACCCGCAAGATCAGCCGGGGAGAACTTGCCTGACATATTGGTATCGAAAAACGACATGGCAGAGAGGGCGATTTGTGTGGTGAAGATGGGTAGAAATATAATCAGGAATTGCTTTACTTTTTGAGAAAAGCTGGTGGTGATCATGTTCACTGGCAGTGCCTCACTATTCTTAAGAGTTATCACTAAACTTTCATGTTCGGACAGCTATTTATTGTAGTGGATTTTACTCATTTTGAATAGGGAGGGAAACATAGTTGTTCGGAAGGTATGGGTGAGAACATAGTAAAAAAAACCTCGCTCCAGATGAGATGGAACGAGGTTGTTGGAATAGAGTGAATAAGAGTAAAAGTCCATTATTTATAGTTTACGTCTGGTGTATAACGATTGGAGGCATTCCATAGCAGGTACTCATCCACATCCATGTCTTTCATTGCTCGGATCTGGTCCTCTACCTGTTTTTTGCCGTATTTGATGTAATGTCCACTGCCTAGCCAGCTTGCGGTAAAGTCCTGAATCCATGGGCGAATAACGGGTTTAAGCTCCTTGGTTGGATCAAGCTTCTTATGTGTATCTTTCATGGAGCCTTTGATGGTCGTATAAGGGTCTTTGTCAGGGTCCTTCACACCGTACCAGCCGGTGGAGTAATGACTCGGGTAAACCATCGGCGAGATGACATCCACATTTTCAGATATTTTCACAAAATCCTGTCCAATACCCTCGGCTGCGGGTACTGAGGCCGCGTAACCGAATATATCAACGGAGACTCGAACGCCCAGCGGTGCAAGTTCCTTGCGTGCATACTGCACGAATTCGGCTACAATGTCGACCCGGGACTTGTCGGACTTGGTGTATTTCAGTGCGTCTGCACGCGTTTCAAAACCTTCCGGAAAACGAACATAGTCGAACTGGATTTCCTTAAATCCCAATTTGGCAGCTTCCTTGGCAATCTCTATATTGTAATCCCATACTTCCTTGCTGTAGGGATTGACGAAGCTGTCGCCTTTGCCATTGGCCCATACGGAACCGTCCTTATTCCGGAAAGAGAGCTCCGGATTTTTCTTGGCGAGAATTGTATCCTTGAATACGACAACTCGTGCGATTGGGTAAACATCATGTTTTTGCAGACGTTTCATCAAAGCATCCATATCACGGATAAAAGGCTGGGATTTGCCCATTTCCTGTAACGTCTTGTTCTCCGTAGGGTAGGTTATGTATCCGAGATCGTCCTTGATATCAATGACCATGGAATTGAGCTCGGTGTTATCCATTAGATCGAGTAATGATGTCATACGTGAACCACCAGCACTGTAAGCCGTCACGTAAATGCCTTTGACAACGGGTGCATCGGGTTGTGGGTCGATTTTGGCAGGTGGGTTATCCGCATCAATAACGACCTGGTCTTTTTGAGATTGAATGATGGCGGTGTTGAAACTGCTTGTTAATGATTGAAAGGGTTGATTCCCTTGCTCGGCTGTACCTGGTGTACCACTGAAGGTTCCCAACGCCATAGCCAGTAAAGCCCAAAACATATTCATTCATTTCCACTCCCCTATGTGCATTCCATGTTTGAATTATACAATAAAGCCTCTGGGCTTTTAACCATAATATTCAAGTGATGAAACACATGGGAAAAATGAAAACCGCCTCCTGTTGAGGGTAACCCCCACAAGAAGCGGCGTGATCAATCTAAAAAAAATTATTGAATGTAAATCTCATTTTGATGCTCACAAATACTGTACTGAATGATTTCCATTGCGTCTCCCTGTTCCAGGATGCCCAGCCCATCCCGGAGAACAATCAGTGAGTCGAGCTCATTCGGTTTTAAGAAAGGGAGCATTTCCGGGCACCATCTGTTGACGATTTCAAACAGTTTTACCGTTTCCATATCCACAATAATCACCCTTTCCTACTCGAATTCCAAAATGGTAAGTCATTCGGCGCGAATCGGAAAAGCACATGGTTCTGTGAAATTGAAGGGCACATCCTGCTATACAACATATTTAGGAGCCGTACACCGTTATTATACCACAATGTTTTGAATTGTTAACCGTACATCTGTCTCAACTTCGGCGGAAAGAGCCCATAACTCCAACTGTTTCCACAATATTAACAAATGCCTTCGGATCAGTTTCCTTGATAATTCGTTTGATTTCAACGAGTTCGTAGCGAGTAGTCACTGTCATTAACATGTCCTTTTCGATATCTGTATATGCTCCCTGAGTCTTAATTTTGGTGACCCCACGAGGGCGAATAAGCAATTTTTTCAACATCGCTTCGGTTTCATTGGTAATAATGTACAAGGTGACTTTGACATGGCTGATATGAATCAGATCCAGTACTTTGCCTGTGATATAGATCGAAACCATGGAGGCAAGCGCGATGTTCCAGTCATCATTTAGATAACCTGCGAGCATAATAATGGCTCCGTTCATGCCAGCCATTACCGTACCAATCGGGAAATCACGATTACGGGTGAAAATGGAACCAACGATGTCCAGCCCGCCTGTGGATCCGCCTACTCGAAAGGAAACTCCGGTGCCCAATCCCACTAATACGCCGCCAAATACACAGCTCAGAAGAGGATCTGTTGCCACAACAAAAACAGGCAGAAGCCCGATGAACCATGAAGTGGCCGCTACCGAAACAATACTTAATGTAATGAAACGTCGTCCAAGAATAAACCAACCTGCAATGAGCAGAGGAATGTTAAGAACAAAATACATTATACTAAGATTCAAATTTGTAAAATAACCAAGAAGCATGGAAATACCGGATACCCCGCCACTAAGAAGCTGATGGGGAACCAAAAACCAGTTGAAGCCGCAGGCAATAGCTGCAGCACCCAATACGATCACTAAAAAGTGCCAAATCATTTTGGGCAATTTAATCACCTCATTTATATTTAAAACCAGATTGCTGGTAATCTTGAATTGTTTTGTGATATAATGATTTGTGGATATTCTTGAGTAGGAAACTTTTTCCAAATGGAACGATAAAATTTGAAATGTTTCAAACACATGTATGTAGTTTTAGTCTTATGTTGGGGACCCATTCACGAATTATGTTCTTTTGTGAAAATAATTCGACTTGATGGGATAACCTATAAATATTAACGCTACTTAAGAATACAGACAACAAAGTGGATTGTCCACCATGTCCACCATATAGAAGGAGTATGAATAATTTTGACAAATTTAAATTTCACAGATTTCAATCTTGAACCACTGGTGCTGCAAGCAATCACCGAACTTGGTTTTGAAGAGGCCACTCCGATTCAATCCAAATCAATCCCTCTTGCTCTAGAAGGCAGAGACTTGATCGGTCAAGCTCAAACGGGTACTGGTAAAACCGCTGCATTTGGTATTCCATTGATCAGCAAAATCTCCAAAAGTGATGAAAAAATCCGCGCCCTCATTATGGCACCTACACGTGAGCTTGCGATCCAAGTTGCCGAAGAAATCGAAAAACTCACCCGCTTCAAAGGTTTGCGCTCCCTGCCAATTTACGGAGGACAAGACATCGTTCGTCAAATCCGTGCACTGAAAAGAAAACCACAGATCATCATTGGTACACCAGGACGTCTCCTGGACCACATCAACCGCAAAACAATCAAACTTGATGATGTACAAACTGTTGTATTGGATGAAGCAGATGAAATGCTTGATATGGGCTTCATGGAAGATATCCAATCCATCCTGAAACAAGTTCCAGACGAGCGTCAAACAATGCTGTTCTCAGCAACAATGCCTCCTAACATTCAAAAATTGGCTCAACAATTCTTGAACAACCCTGAGCACGTTTCCGTGATCCCTAAACAAGTAAGCGCACCTTTGATTGACCAAGCTTACATTGAAGTGCCAGAGCGTCAAAAATTCGAAGCACTCAGCCGTTTGCTGGATATGGAATCTCCTGAACTGGCGATTGTATTCGGACGTACTAAACGTCGTGTTGACGAATTGGCTGAAGCTCTGCAAAAACGTGGATATTCTGCTGACGGTCTGCATGGTGACTTGTCGCAAAACCAACGTGATACAGTAATGCGTAAGTTCCGTGACGGCAGCATTGATGTTCTCGTTGCAACAGACGTAGCTGCACGTGGTCTCGACGTATCCGGCGTAACTCACGTTGTGAACTTTGACCTTCCGCAAGATCCGGAAAGTTATGTTCACCGTATCGGCCGTACAGGTCGTGCGGGTAAAGAGGGCGCTGCATGGTCTTTCGTTACTCCGCGTGAGATCGACCACCTGCACTTTATCGAGCGTGTAACACGTCACCGTATTCCGCGCAAACCGCTGCCAACTATGGCTGAGGCTGTAGAAGGAAAACAACGTTTGACAGCTGAGCGTTTGCTCGAAATCGTACAATCTGGTGAACTGAACGAATACAAAGGTATCGCGATTCAAATGCTGGAGCAATATGATTCTGTTCAACTGTTGTCGGCTGCTCTGAAGCTCCTGACAGGTGACAAAAAAGATGCTCAGGTTGATCTGACTCCTGAAGATCCAATTCGTGCAAAACGTCGTAAACCGGATGTTCGCTCTGGCGGACGCAAACCATCTGGTTACAGCGGCAACCGCAGCAGTGGTGGTGGCGGTGGATACAACCGTGATCGCAACAGCAGTGGCGGCGGACGTGGTGGATACAACCGCGATCGTAACAGCAGTGGTAGTGGAAGTGGAAGCAGAGAAGGTGGTTACAACCGTGACCGCAAACCGCGTCCAAGCAACAACGAAGGACGTCGTCCTGCGAAAGATTCTTCTTTCGAATAATATACAAGCGTGAACTGGAAAATGGGGCAGGGCGACTGCTCCATTTTTTTATGTGCAGATTAGGCCAAACCAGTGTACTGTCGATCTCTTTTCGGGAAGGGCTGGCTTTTCCTATCTATAATAAGGTATATTAATATTATTAGACTTCAGGTTAGACGCAAGGCTGCGGAGGAGGAGAATTGTTTGGAATTTAAAGGAGCTATGGGTGGGATCTACCGACTTACAGAGTGGATTACGAGACTGGCCGCAACCAATCTGTTGTGGGCTATTTGTTCGTCTCCGTTCTTGTTTTTCTTGATTATGAAACTGCTCGTGATGCAGCAGAACCTGGCCAACGAATCACTACAAATGAACTGGGCTATAGCCATTGTGGCACCGCTTACACTATTCCCAGCGACATCGGCCCTGTTTACGGTTGTACGTAAATGGAATATGGGGGATACGGACGTGCCAATCTTCCGTACTTTCTTTGTAGGTTACAAAGAGAACTACAAACAAAGTTTAATCGGAGGTATCTTCTATACCTTGCTGTTTGCCATCATGTATCTGGATTACACAGTATATATGACACAATTCAAGAATATGCAGCTGGTCGGAATTATTATGCTCGTACTATTGCTGCTGCTGTTTGTTTCTCTCTTTAACTTCTTCTCGATGGTGGTACATTACCACATGTCCATCGGATTGATCATCAAAAATGCGGTGCTGTTGACGCTGATTAGACCATTCCGTGTATTTTCCACGCTGCTGGGAAGTGGATTGTTGTTCTATATCGGTTTTCGTTATCCGGTCTTGTTCATCTTCTTCATTATTAGTATTGTTGCTTGGTTTGCTTTCTTCAACTTCTACGCAACGTTTAATAAGATGCAGGAGCAGATGGAGAAGATGCAGTTGAAGAAAGAAGAAGAGGAAGCTGCACAAGCTGCAGAACAGGCAGGGGAGTCAGTTGAGACGATAGAGGCCCATGAACCATCTGAGGTTAAGCCATCTGACGAAAAACAAGATAATCTCCAAAAATAAAACATGAGCTGTCACCATTTACTTTTTACACAGTTAGGGATATAATAATTGTACATCCTGCGATGTACGTTTCGGTTATTCGTTGTTTTGAACCAATGATGATGTCTTCGGGAGATCAATACAGAATGTTGCTGAAACGCCCTGTCTATATGACATGGGGACTTCAAAAAACATTTTTGCGGCCACCCACCTGCTAAGCAGGTTCATAAGACAATGTAGCCGGACGGCATAGGCGGGTTCCTATTTTATCATGTACAGCACCCTGACTCTTTCCTCTAATCCAGGAATTTCAGGGTGCTTTTTATTTGAGCTTATTTTGTTGGATTGGCTGTATTTTGTTAAAAGTGTCGCTTGCCCTTTTGTTACTACATGAACAATGTTACACTAGTATACATAAATGGAACGGTTACATCAAAGGAGGAAGGGTCTTGACCTTAAAGAGAACGCTCGTCGGTATCATCCGCAGCATGGAGGGAACCAGCGATCGAGCCAAGGATCCCAAATTAAAAACACGGTATTATAACTTATCCAAAGACAGAGCCTGGGAAGAGGTTTCTTCGACACTCAAAAAAATCCCGGGTTATAAAGTGCTGCATGAAGTGCCTTCTGTGGGAGAGGTTATACTGGAGAAGCGGACTACCTTTGGACGGACGATGGATATTACGGTTTCCATTATATCGGTAAGTCCTGTACGAAGTGCGGTCGATATGTATTCGGCTTCACGTGGTTCACTTGGAGACCTGGGTTCTAATTATCGAACGATCATGAACTTGTTCTCCGTTTTGGATAAGAAGCTGAGTAAGTATAAGTCAAACGATTGAAATAGATGGATGAATAACAAAAAGCGAGAGAAGGTTAACCTTCCTCGCTTTTGTTCTGAACGTGAACTACCTTTTACAGCAAGGCTTTTACAGCGGAAATCGCTTGCTCGAAGTTAGGGGAGTCTGTCATTTCAGGCAGATATTCCACATATGTAATTCGGTCTTCAGCATCCAACACGAAGATGGAGCGCATGTCCAATTGGAATTCTTTGATCAGAACACCGTAGTCTTGACCGAATGAACGTGTTTTGTAGTCAGACAGTGTTACAACGCGGTCAACTCCGGCTGCGCCGCACCAGCGTGCTTGTGCAAAAGGAAGGTCAACGCTTACTGTCAATACGACAACATTGTCTCCAAGATCTCCTGCTTCAACATTGAAGCGACGGGTTTGGGCATCGCATACGCCAGTATCCAGTGAAGGAACAACGCTGATTAATTTGATTTTACCTGCGAAGTCTTTCAGGGATGCATCTTCAACCAGGTTTTTACTCAGTGTAAAATTGGGTGCTTGATCACCCACTTTCAATTCGGGTCCGATCAGTGTAATAGGGTTGCCTTTAAAGGTGGCTGCGCCTGTACGTTCTTGTGCCATAATAATGTTCCTCCTTATAAGTTGGTGATCCGTGCCAAAATCCATTATAATCTTTTATGAAAGGCATTGTCCAATTCGGACGAAGGATCATTAGAATGGGTCAGATTTGCAGGCCGATCTGAACAGGGTGGAGTGAAAGCAGAAACTTATGATATTTATAAGGTATGAGAACTGGAAAAGTTATTTAAAATTTTTCCCTTTGACGTCGATTCTTTTAATTGCCAATGTTGTTATGTTTATTGTGCTCAGTTTGAACGGTGGTTCCACAAACAGTATGACGTTGCTTAAGTTTGGAGCGCTTGTTAACCATGAATTATTTGCAGCAGATTGGTGGCGTTACATTACATCGATGTTCCTGCATGCTGGTTTCAGCCATTTGTTGTTTAACAGCTTTGCTCTCATCGTATTTGCACCACCAATGGAACGACTGCTTGGGTCGGTGAGATATGGTGTGTTGTACTTGGGTGGAGGCATTCTGGGTAATATTCTGGCTGTTGCCTGGTATAACTCGGTTGGAGCAACGACAATCTCGGTAGGTGCTTCAGGTGCGATCTACGCAATCTATGGTGCGTTTCTGTATGTAGCCTTGTTCCAGCGAACAATGATGGACGAAACCTCGCGTAAAACGTTGTATACGCTGCTTGTATTCGGTATTATTTTTTCCTTTGCTATGACGGGCATTAACTGGATGGCGCATTTGGGCGGGTTGTTGGGTGGATTCTTCATTTATGGACTTCTCATCCGCTTGTGGAAACCCCGTAGCTTTAAGCAGTAGTCAAATTGATCTGAAGACGGAATGCAATCACGGATAAGTAGGGTATAGAGCAGATTGGAGAGATCAGGGGCAGTGGAATTAAGACAGTTGCATTACTTTTTGAAAGTGGCACAGAAGGAGCATGTTACGCAGGCAGCGGAGGAATTGCACGTAGCGCAGTCTGCAGTGAGTCGTCAGATTCATCAGCTGGAGGAAGAACTGGGAGTAGACCTTTTTATGCAAAAAGGGCGAAATCTGCAGTTGACCGCCGTTGGGCAGCTCTTTTGCAAACGGGTTGAAGGTATATTGAAAGATCTGGACAAAGCGGTCGGGGAGGTTCATGAGTTTCTCGACCCGGAGCATGGTGAAATTCGTATCGGTTTTCCTCACAGTCTCGGTATTCACTTGATTCCTTCGGTTGTGGCAGCGTTCCGTCAGCGTTATCCTAACGTCAAATTCAGATTCAAGCAAGGCATGTTCCCGACGCTCATTCGTGATGTGTTATCGGCCGAAGTGGACTTGGCATTTATATCTCCATTTCCGGAGAAGCATGACCAGGTGGATGGTGACATTGTGCTAACGGAAGAACTGCATGCGATCCTTCCGCCGAATCATCCATTGGCCGGTGAAGAGAGTATTGCGTTAGAGCAGCTCAAAGATGATAAGTTTGTATTATTCAGTAAAGGCTATTCTCTGCGTCCGATTGTCTGGCACGCGTGCCTTGAAGCCGGGTTTACGCCCAAGATTGCTTTTGAGGGGGAAGAGACGGATACGATTCGAGGGCTGGTTGCGGCTGGCATGGGTGTGAGTTTGCTGCCGGAAATGGCGCTTTTCCAGACGAACCCGCTGCAACCGGCGCATGTAGCCATTTCTCATCCAAAAGTGACGCGTACGATCGGGTTGATCCACCGTGCAGATGACAAGCTTCCGCTTGTTGCGCAGTCATTTCGTTCATTTTTACTTAATTATTTCGGTTTACAGCAAAACAATACCCCATCCGATTAACGGTGGGGTATTGTTTTTTGGTTTGTGTATTCAATTAGTCGCGGCTATTGAAAATTCCGATGTAACGAATCAGTTCGAGCAATGAGATTAATGCTGCAGCGACGTAAGTTAATGCTGCGGCATTCAGTACTTTGGCGACGCCTCTCTCTTCTTCGTTCCGGATATAACCTTCCGATACCATAATCTCTCTTGCACGGTTACTTGCGTTGAACTCAACCGGCAACGTAATGAGTTGGAATGCGACGGTTACGGAGAAGAAAATAATACCAATACCGACAAGGTTCATTGCATTAAAGATGAATCCGGCAATGAGCAAGAAGGGTGCAAGTCCGGATGCAAAGTTGACGATTGGGAAAATCCGGTGACGTAGTGCCAACATCGGATAACTTTCCTTATGCTGGATCGCATGGCCAACTTCGTGACACGCAACGGAGACAGCCGAGATTGAATTTTCATAATATACAGGCTCAGACAACCTCACGACACGATTGATTGGATCGTAGTGATCGGAGAGTGCTCCGCGTACGGGTTCAATAGGAACGTCGTGTAGGCCATTGGAATCAAGCATGTGACGGGCAGCATCGTAACCGGTCATTCCATTTAGGTTTTTAACATCAGACCAACGATTGAATGTACTCTTAACGCGAAATTGCGCCCATAAGGAGAGCAAAAAGGCGATAATGATCAAAACGAACATACCGTTATTAAAACTCATATTCATTCCTCCGCTTTCTAAATAATAAGCTACATCATGGTGTTCTCAAGCAAGATTTTCAAAGCTTCCATCGTACCAGCACTTTTGGTGAGTAGTCCGGCCATCATCTTACGTGCTTGTACAGGTTTCATCTCGCCAAGCAGCGGTTTAAGCTCATTCACCTCTCGCTCAAGCTGTTGCACGTGGAGCTCCAATGTTGTCAGTTTGCTGGCAACTTGTTCTTCCGTGCTCACCAGACTCCACTTCTCAAGAGATTGCTTAATCTCGTCGAGACTATACTTCTCTTGTTTCATGTGTACAATACGTTCCAGCCTGGTTAAAGTTTCATTACTATAAAGACGATAGTTTTTTTCTGTGCGCTCTTCAGGAGCGATGAGACCGAGCTTTGTGTAATAATCAATCGTCCGTTCGCTCACACCTGCAGTTTTGGCAAGTTCGCCAATCCGAAACAATTTCATATCCCCAATGATATTCACCTCGCTTGCAAGTTCAAATGTAGGGAATTGTAGATTCCAGTTGCGGCTTTGCATAACCCGCCCAATTTTTTTCTTACTAATAGTTATGATACATGATCTTTAACCATACAGTCAAACGTTATGCTTTGGTGGCTGCGAAGCTTCGTTTCTATATCTATGTACTCATGGGACATGATTATGTACTTAAGTGCAAGAAAAAGACGTATGACTTTATTCCCAGAAATATTTTTCAATTTTGCTGAAAATACTCTTGTCAACTTTCCTGTCTTCTGCTTATAATGGCATTAAGAGTTTCACGATATGTGAAGAAACTTAACATAAGAGGGAGTGGGGTATATGAGAAAGAAATGGTTGGTTTCGGTGTTAATAATGCTTACTTTATTGGCTTTCCCGGTCAGCGCATTTGCAGCTGCGGAGGGGCCGACTAACATCGAACTTCAAAGCGGTCTGAACTCAGCCTTTACGTTTCTGGCTGTTGTGCTGGTTTTCCTGATGCAAGGGGGATTTGCTTTACTTGAAGCGGGTTCAACTCGAATGAAAAACGCAGGACACATTGCGGGTAAAACAATCCTGACATTGGGGATTTCGGTTATTGCCTTCTGGGCTCTTGGCTTCGGTCTTGGTTTCGGTAATGGTAACAGTTTTTTCGGAACAACCGGATTTTTCCTGAGTGGGGATGCAATGGCTGCTTCGTTCGAATCACTGGCCTTCTCTGATGTTCCGTTAACCATTAAATTTGTATTCCACCTTGCATTTGCAGCGGTATCCCTGGCTATTGCCTGCGGTGGTATGGCAGAACGCGCAAAGATGAGTGTATATATCGTTTTCGGTACGCTGTATACCATTATCATGTATCCGGTTGTTGCTCACTGGGTATGGGGCGGCGGCTGGTTGGCTGAGCTTGGTATGCAAGACTTTGCAGGTTCGACGGTTGTCCACTTGACGGGTGCGACTGCCGCGCTGGTAGCTACGATTCTGTTGAAGCCGCGTATCGGCAAATATAACAAAGATGGTAAACCTAACATCATCCCAGGTCATAACCAAGTGTACTCTGTACTCGGTGTCATTATCCTTTGGATCGGTTGGTTCGGTTTCAACCCAGGTAGTACATTATCTGCCATGGGTGATGGATTCTTCGGTTATGTAGCATTGACTACAAACGTAGCTGCGGCTGCTGGTGGTGTGGCTGCACTGTTGATCTCATGGGCTGTATTGGGTAAATCCGATATTCCTAGCATGCTGAACGGGGTGCTTGCGGCACTCGTTGCCATCACAGGTGCTTGTGCATTCGTTGAACCGTGGGCAGCACTGGTTATTGGTGCTCTGGCAGGTATTATTACATTCTTCACTGCTCAATTCTTTGAACGCAAAGGAATTGACGATCCAATCTACGCCTTCTCTGTACACGGTATTGCCGGTATGTGGGGAGCGATCTCCACGGGTTTGTTCGCAACACCAGAACTTGCTGAGAATGCAGGTGTAGGTCAAGCGGGATTGTTCTACGGTGGCGGTTTCCACCAACTGGGCGTTCAGCTTCTGGGTCTGGCAGGCGCATTTGCCTTCGTTCTGATCATGTCCTTCATTATTCTGGGTGGTATGAAAGCTATCATGGGAATCCGTGTAACGGAAGAAGAAGAAACGATGGGGCTGGATTTAAGTGAGCATGGTACTTACGGGTACCCTGAACAAATGAAAAATGTAGAAACTAAATCCAATGGCGGTACGTTCAGCTCCTAAGAGGAATGATTGCTGAATCATGCTTCAAGGAGGCAGGACATGATGGAACCCATCCCGTATATAAATCAATCCTGGTCCTATCAGGGAATAGATGGTGCGGCATCTTCTCAAGAACTGCGTCAGGCGCGTGTGATATTGCAGAATGAGCTCCAGGAACTGTTGTCCGCTTCCTTGTCGCCGATCGAATGGTACCAGACGGTAAATGAACTGCATGACCGGGTTGCTCGGCGAGCAGTAGAGTTATGCATCCAGGGGATGGTAGAGGAAGGCCTAGGCCAACCTCCCGTCCCCTATGCCTTTATCGTTTTTGGTAGTTCCGGCAGGCAGGAAGCGACGTTATGGAGTGATCAGGATAATGGCATGATTATCAGCGATGCCCCGGATGAGGGGAAAGAGGTATATTTTGCCGAACTCGGACTTCGAATGACCGATATGCTGGAGGAGCTTGGCTACGCCAAATGTGAAGGCAAAGTGATGTGTTCGGAGCCTTTATGGAGGAAAACACTGGAATCCTGGAAGGAACAATTGAAAGCATGGGGATCGGACCTGTCCTGGGAGCCGGTTCGCAATCTGATTATCGCTTCAGACATGCGTTTTGTTGCGGGTGAGCCAGAGCTTGCGGAGGAATGGATATCTGCATTTTATGAAGGGTTCAGATCGGTTCCTGAGCTTTCCGATGCCGTGCTGCGCAATACCGTTAAACACAAGGCGACACTGAACATTCTTGGAAGGGTGGTAACGGAACGATTCGGTGAACATGCAGGTGGATTTGATGTGAAGTACGGCTTGTATATTCCGCTGGTGAATAGTGCACGTTTTCTGGCTTTGCAGCATGGCATCAAAGAAACGTCCACGCTCAAACGAATTCAGAGGTTGGTATCACTCGAAGCAGTTCCGCTTACTTTGCTGGATGCAGCTCAGCGTGCATTTATGACGGCTTTGAAGCTGCGCCGCAGTACACCCATTGTGATGAAACAAGGGTTGCAGCATAGCGGTGGTTTTCTGAATGAGAAACAGTTGAAGGAAAAACAAATGCTTTATGAACTCCGGGATACGTTAGGGTTGGTGCGGCGAGTACATCGTGCGCTGCAAAGACAACTTCGTTTTGCAGAAAGGAGACGTCCATGAGAGAGCCGGCAAGGGGCAATACAGGATTCTGGAATTCGCTGCGCCAGGGAGGGGTTCCTTCCGCCATCGCTTCCATAATGGGAGCCCCAACGGCGCAACATATGGCGTTTATCCGTTCGATGATGAGAGAACAGCGCAGACCCGAGGCGCTTCACACGCCTTTAAACGAATTGAATGCTGTCGTATTTGATCTGGAAACGACGGGCTTCTCTCCCCAGCATGGGGATGAGATCCTTTCCTTTGGGGCGGTGCGTATTAATGGTGGTGTGATGCTGGAGAATGAGCAGTTCTACACATTGGTTCAGTCCAAAGTCTCTGTTCCGGAACACATTACGGAACTGACGGGAATTACACAGCAAATGACGATGGATGCTCCGTCGCTCCTGGAAGGTCTGCATGACTTCATGTCTTTTGTTGGCGGAAGTGTACTGGTTGCCCATGCAAGCGCGCATGATCGGGCTTTTCTGAATGCGGCCTTGTGGCGGACATCCAAAGTAAGGCTAACGCACCGGCTCATCGATACGATGATGCTGGCGCGTTGGCTTGAACCGAGCAGACCGGGCTATGGTCTGGATGAATTGCTGGAATCCAAAGGCATTCCGATCTACGGACGGCACCATGCTTTGGAGGACGCAAAAATGACTGCACAGTTATGGTCCTGTTATCTGGAGGATATGTCTCACAAAAATGTAGAAACATTGGGTGACCTGTACACCCAGTTAAGTCACGCTTAGCCGGGCGGGCTGTAAGCTGTATGATTGGCCAGGACTCATTCCAATGCTTGAATCAACATTTGAATGAATTTGATAACCATTTAGAAGCATCTTTGATGGTGTATCAGCCGTAAGATCAGGCGCGCCTATAAAATAGACCTGGAGTAGTCCAGCGAAAAGTGGTAGGTTGCGCAGATCCTCATTGGAAGGAATGGGCGTGGTTCGAGGGTGGGAGTGAAAGAGCCCGATAAGTTGTGGCTCATTGAACACACATCGGATCCATTCTGCATCTTCCAATGCGAAATGGTGCAGCGGGTCAGGCGCTACGTTACGAATGGGCTGAAACCGACTGATTCGTATGCCGCCCGCTGCGGCTTCACCCAGCACAACCCCGCAGGCTTCCTGCGGCAGCGAAGCGAACATGTACTTAGACATCTCCTGCTCTACGGAGGAAGGGATGTAGAAGGTGTTTTGCTGCTCGTGAAGTGCTGCCATTTGTATTCACCCCTCTCTCTTTGGCTCCTGCTTCGGCAGGAGTCCTTTTTTATTTTATTTTGTGTGACCCGGATTGTAAAATTTTAAAGGAAAAGGGTACAATATGAGAGAGAGCTTGAAATATCTCACATGTTAGAAGAACGTGAATCTCAATAGGTTTGATTATACAAAAGGGTGGCTGGTCATGAAACGAAATATATACATACTGCTGGGTGTTGTTTTGCTGGTGGGCATTGCTTTGGCTCAAAATGCAGACAACGGAATCGCAGCCGTGTTTAAACAAGAGGAGCCGATGCCCACGGAGACGGGGCCGAAAGCAGGTTTACTGGCACCAGCATTCTCTTTGAAAGCCATGGATGGGAAAACCTACGCTGTAGGTGGAGCCAAGGAAAAGGCCATCTTCGTCAGTTTCTGGGCATCCTGGTGTGAACCGTGCAAGCAGGAAGCTCCTGCGCTCAATACATTGGCAGCAAAATACAAGGACAAACTGGATCTGTACGGTGTGAACGTAACCACGTACGATAAAATCAGGGATGCCAAAGCTTTTGTAGATAAATACAAACTGACGTTCCCTATTTTGCTTGATGAAGACGGAACAGCATATGCCAAATATAACGGTTTAGCTTTTCCGACGAATGTATTGATTGATTCCCGAGGTGTCGTTCAGGAAATTATCTTGGGGATTTTGCCTGAGAAAGAGCTGGAGCGCAAAATTAAGGAGTTAATTGCGGATTAACCAAGCAAAAAGCTATCATGCAAGAAGCTAGCCAAGCGAAAAGCAAAAGCGCCTGTCTTCCAAAGTTTTTTGGAGAGAGGCGCTTCTTTTATTTTCCGGGAAATATGCATTAATGGTTGCTTAGACCGTGAGCAGGGATGTTGACTACGCCAGGCTCGTCCTGCAATTTTTCCTGAAGAAGGGCATAACGGAAGCTGTGTACGAGGGCTTCCCAGCTCGCTTCAATCACGTTCTCGGATACACCGACGGTATTCCACGTGTTTTCTGTGTTTTTGGATTCAATTAATACACGAACCTTTGCGGCAGTAGCATCTTTTTCATCCAGAACACGTACTTTATAGTCGGACAGATGCATGTTGGCAAGGGAAGGGAAGTACTGCACAAGTGCTTTCCGAAGCGCGTTATCCAGTGCATTGACCGGACCATTGCCTTCCGCTGCGGTATACGCACTTGTTCCGCCTACGTTAAGTTTAACAAAGGCTTCCGAAACAACAGACTTGCCAGCCACTTTTTCAACAAGCATCTTGAACGATTCAAAGGTAAACAATTCTTTCATGTCACCGTTGGCTTCACGGATCAACAGTTCAAGAGAGGCATCGGCACCTTCGAACTGATAGCCCTGATGTTCCAGATCTTTGATTTTCTCAATGATCTGACGTGAGTTGGCACTGCTTGGGTCGAACTCAAGACCCAGTTCCTGCGCCTTGGACACAATGTTGCTTTGTCCTGCCAGTTCGGAGACGAGCACACGCTGTTTGTTACCAACCAACTCAGGAACGATGTGTTCGTAGGTCCGGGAATCGCGCAATATGGCAGAGACGTGAATACCGCCTTTGTGAGCGAAAGCCGCATTTCCGACATAAGGCTGGTTGATTGGCATATTTACGTTGGCAATCTCACTGACATAACGGGCAACATTCGTGAGCTGTCTCATTGAATCCTCAGAAACGCACTCATATCCAAGCTTCAGTTGCAGGTTAGGGATAATCGAAGCCAGATTGGCGTTGCCACATCGCTCTCCATACCCGTTCATTGTACCTTGGACCTGTCTGGCACCAGCTTGTACTGCGCTTAAGGTGTTGGCTACAGCAAGTTCACAGTCATTATGTGTATGAATGCCCAGATGGGCTTGAGGAAGTCGTCCAGCGAGAGTGGACACGATCTCGTACACCTCATGCGGCATCGTTCCGCCGTTGGTGTCACACATCACAAGCCAGTCCGCTCCAGCTTCATGGGCTTTGGTCAACACAGCCTGTGCATACTCCGGATTGTGCTTAAATCCGTCAAAGAAATGCTCTGCATCAAAGATGACTTCCATACCATTTTGTTTCAGATAGGCAATGGAGTCGTAGATCATGGACAGGTTTTCTTCCAAAGTGGTTTGCAAAGCTGTGTGTACGTGAAAATCCCATGATTTCCCAACCAGAGTTGCGGCCTGAGCACCGGACTCGAGCATGCGCTTCAAGTTGGCGTCTTCACTGGCGATGCTGCCTTTACGACGTGTACTGCCAAAAGCGACAACCTTCGCGTTCAGGTTCAGTTCCTTGACTCTTTTGAAAAACTCAATGTCCTTGGTATTGCTGCCTGGGATTCCGCCTTCAATATAATGAGCACCCAGGTCATCGAGCTTCTTGGCAATTTTGAGCTTGTCATCTGCCGATAAGCTGACTCCCTCCCCTTGTGTGCCGTCACGTAAAGTCGTATCGAAGATGGAGATGGCCTTTGACATGAAGATCCTCCTTTAAGATGAAGCGCTTTTTTTTAGAAAGTTTAATGGTATGTTTAAAAAACATATTAGAATGTTGGTGACGAATCCTTCGATTCTGTACCGCTACACTGTATTAAATTCAAAGTGTAGATTTGTCCTAAAATCGTGAATTTGTATAATTAATTATTATAGCACCATTATCGCCAAATGCTACATCGAATTCACCATTTGGTGTAACAAATGATGGATTGTAGAGTTAAGTGAGCTGTAAACGTTATCTTGTAATATGTTATGCTTCATCTAAATACAAGTATTCCAGGATTAATTATGGATTCAAATCTTGTCTTTATAAATGGAGGGAAATGAATGAACTTTGTTTGGGAGAATATAGTTATTTCAATCATTATAATCGCTATTATCGTCGTTGCCGTGTGGGGTATCATTCGATCGATCGTTAAATCTCTCCGAAAATAAGGGGATATAAATGATTTTTACATAAGGGATTTTGATATAATAGAGTAGAGAGTGCATTTAACGGAATTGTGTATACGAAAGGGCGGTGGTGGATCATGTCTTCAGACGAGACGCATAACAACATAAATGTAGATCGATATTATCCTGCCGCCGGACGAGTTATTTTGCATGTCGATATGAATGCTTTTTATTGCTCTGTACATGAAGCCGAGGAACCGGAATTATATAGAGGAAAAGCGACGGCCGTTGCGGGCAGCAGTGAAGTGCGCAAAGGTGTCATAGTCACTTGTTCGTACACGGCACGACGCAGGGGCATTTCCACAGGCATGGTCGTTCATCAAGCATTAAAGAAGTGTCCTGATTTAATTGTGATTCGTCCGGATTTTCATTTATATCGTAGGTATTCGAAAGAATTCATGAAAATAGCTTACAGTTATACACCGCTGCTTGAAGCGACCTCAATCGATGAGTGTTACCTCGATATTACGGGGTCCAGACAGTTCGGTACTCCGATGGAAATAGCGGAAAGTATTCAGACTAGAATCCGGGAAGAGCTGGGAATGCCCTGTTCGATCGGAATTGCACCCAACAAGCTGCTCGCCAAGATGGCCTCTGATTTGAAAAAGCCGAATGGTATCTCGATTTTGCGGATGAGGGATGTACCTCGGATTTTATGGCATAGACCATGTAACGAGATGTTTGGCATCGGCAAAAAGACAGCGGAAAAGCTGAAGAAACTAGGCATTGAAACGATAGGACAGCTGGCCAAATCAGATGAGCGGATGTTAACCGATGTGTTTGGAATTAATGGCTCTTGGTTAAAAAATTCAGCAAACGGCATTAATCATTCGGCAGTTCAGGCTGAACGTGAAGCGAACAAATCAATTGGGCACACAACAACGTTGCCTGCGGATATATCTGAACCGGATGATGTGCATCGGGTGTTGCTTAATATAAGTGACCAGGTTGCCAGACGGTTGCGCAAGCACGAAATGCTCAGTCAGGGCATTCAGATTACGATTCGTACACCCGATATGAAGACAATAACGAGATCACGGATGATGGAAGTGCCTACTGAAGATGCATCGATCATATACCGGGAGGCCTGTGCTTTATTTGCGAAACATTGGGGCGGCGGGAAGCCTGTTCGAATGTTGGGTGTGACCCTCCAAACGTTGATTCCGCGTGAGGAGTCGGCGATACAGCTTGACCTCTTCGAATATGAGCAGAAGCCGAAGAAGGAGAACCTGATTCGCATTATGGATCAGTTACGTGACAAATTTGGCGAAAATGCTGTCGTTACTGCTGGCATGCTGGGGGATGATCCTTCCGTATTACTGCGCAATCATAAAGTCCGGGGGACGTCGCTGCAAAAAGATAATTTGCAAAGTCTCGATTAAATAGGGCATAATGGAGTCTTGAGGCTGTGAAAATGATTTGTAATAACTCTTACTTTGTATTAATATGTTTCTAGATAAAAATACTGTACGTTTTTGAATAATAGGAGGAGAGATTGGTAATGAGTAAATATACTTGGGTAGAAAAAGATACATGTATTGCGTGCGGAGCATGCGGAGCAACGGCGCCAGACATTTATGACTATGATGATGAAGGTTTGGCAGAAGTAATCTTTGATGGAGATGCGAACCAAGGGATCAAAGCAATTCCGGATGACTTGTTCGACGATATGCAGGACGCTTGCGACGGCTGCCCTACAGACTCCATTAAAGTTGCGGATGAACCTTTCAACAAAGAAGGTTAATTCCTTTCATATGAACATACAAAAGCACATTCTTCTGTCTTTGGGACAGTGGGGTGTGTTTTTTTGTCGAATGTTAAGGCTTAGATCCGGGTACTCAAGTCCTATGGATTTCTTGTCATCATTTGCCGATATATATAGAAACGGAAAAAGGCGAAATAATGGAGGATCGGATGCAAAATACTCACCTACGAACATATGTAAAGAAACATCCAGATAATAAAATGGCCTGGTATTTACTCGGTAAGGAATATTTGGGTGAAGGGCAGGAGGCCAAGGCGAACTATTGTTTTCAACAGGCGGGTGAAGTCTACGAGGCTTTTGAGCGGAGTAAAGCACCGGCCGATATATGGGTGGATTATCAGGAGAAGCTGGTTGAAATGGCTGAGCAAAAGGAGAAAAAACATCGTGTTCGCAAGATGTGGCTCACCCTGCTGATGCTGCTTGTACTGGCAGGATTACCACCTGCGGATGCTCCTGGTTTCGATCGGGATGCTGCCGAGGCGTTGGCTTCAGCTTTGGAATCGACGGACAATTCCATGGATAGCGAATCAGGAAATAAACCGATGGAAGACTTGGCTCTTGTTGCGAACTCCAATGTGTTTACAGCTGGAGCATTCGGTGGAGGTGCCAAAGGTGAGGCTGCACTTGCAGCTGCATGGTCAGGTTCTGGTGCGAAAGTGCAAACATCGGCTGTGCTTGGAATGCAGGTCGCGGGGAACTGGACATTATGGAAACGCAATATGGCGGTGAAATACATCGTTCAGACGAACAGCAGTGGCAAATTAACGGCACAGAGTTATGATGCCAAACAGTGTAACTGTGAACCACCGGAAGTATCACCGGAGATCAAGCGGTTGGCAAAGGCCTGGACAGCCAAACAAGAAACCGCGGCAGCTCTGTCAAGTGCAATGATTACATATAAGAAACAAAACGGAAGCTGGCCGAAAAGTGTGGCGCAATTAGCTCAGCCATTTCCAAATAATATTCTGGGCGAAACTGCACCTGGCATGACCCGGATGTTTCCTGCACTACTAGCCATGCATCAACAAGGTCGATTGGGGAAAGGAAAAAACGCAGATAAGGGAACAGGTGAAGCTCCAGATTCACAACAAAGTAAAAATGCTGCATTTGTGGATACGTTAGGAGGAGAGCCTTTTTTGCAGGATCGGCTTGAGATCATCGTGGACAAGAGCAGGCATAAGCTTGCACTGATTAGTGGTGACACCATTATTCGAAATTACGAGGTGGGACTTGGGGGAGAGCGTACTCCAGAGGGTTCGTTTGTCATTTCAGACAAGGTTGTAAATCCAAATGGTCGGTCTAACGGCGAATTTGGAAGTAGGGGCATGCAGCTATCGGACACGAATTATGCCATCCATGGGACCAACGAGCCAAACAGTATCGGGCTGGATGAATCCCTTGGATGTGTGAGAATGAGTACTGAAGATGTGGAAGAGCTATTTGCTCTTGCTCCTCAGGGAACTCCGGTACGCATCGGGAAAGATCTGCTGCCAGAGACACCTATGGTTCCAGAAGCGAAGGATCGCTACCGGTACACACTTGTTCTCAAGCAAAATAATCCGAATAAGACGTATCATTGGTTGAATTAAACGATAAACCAAGTGATTCAGACCGAAGGAAACGTAAAATCCATGCTGGATTGGTATGTAGATGCAGAAACAGTCGGTTGAAGCATTTACAGGTTGGCGATAATAATAAGCGCGCCAATGATAATGATTAGTCCACCGACGCTGGCTGCTGTCCAGATAATGGCTTTCCGGTTGACCTCTTCTTTCTTTTGCTGCAAAGTAGGTGGTTTTCGTTTGGGAGCCATGGGCTGTTCCTCCTTCATGGAATAAGGCTATATCGATGTAGCCATGCTCCCATTGTAAAGAATTCAACTCGCCATTTCCAGTAGGCGGGTGGATTTCTTGTGAGCATTTTGCATCATACGATTCCTGTTGCTTGAGGGGGATGCAAAATGCTTCTGTCTATGCTCAAACTACTTTCCTTTTGAAGAAGAAACGGATAGACTTGTGTATAGAGTGTTTTTTTACATATGAAAAAAACGGAAAGCAGTTTTTCAGCGTACCGGACCAGAACGGAGTGAGTGATTTGTTATACAGAAGTCTTGCTAAACCCTTGTTGTTCAAAATGGACCCTGAGCAGGCCCATCATCTAATTATCGGCGGTCTCAGCGGAATGGGGAGCATACGCCCGGTTCCTTCCGGTCTGCGTGTCATGTATGGTGTACGTGAAACATCGGATCTGGCTGTGGACATGTTTGGATGTCATTTCCCTACACCTGTAGGACTTGCGGCTGGTTTGGACAAAAACGGACAGGCTGTAACGGGCTTTTCTTCCATCGGGTTTGGCTTCATGGAAGTGGGCACAGTCACACCGCTCGCACAGCCAGGTAACGACCAGCCACGGTTATTCCGCCTGCCTCCGGATGAGGCATTGGTAAACCGGATGGGCTTCAATAACCTCGGAGCCGAAGCGATGGCGGGTGAATTGGCACGCCTCACGGAGCGCCGAATTCCAGTGGCTGTAAATATAGCTAAAAATAAGGCAACACCGAATGAAGAAGCGCATTTGGATTATGCCAAATGCATTCGGGCGCTGTACGATTATGCCGACCTGTTTGTGGTGAATATCAGTTCACCAAATACACCGGATTTGCGTAATCTGCAACATGGGAATGAACTGAAGGAATTGCTTGCCGCTGTCATGAATGAGATGGAGACGCAGCGCAAGAGAGCGGGCGGTTCCGTTAAATCGGTGCTGGTCAAAATTGCACCTGATGTGAATGACCAGGAGCTTGAATATATGGTGAGTACCATTGCTGATAGTGGAGTTGCCGGAATCATCGCAACGAATACAACGATCAGCCGTGAAGGTCTGTCCCATCAGCATGCCAAAGAGACTGGTGGACTAAGTGGCAAGCCGCTGCGTGATCGTTCCACGGAAATCATTCGCCAGATCTATCGCCAGACAGAAGGCAAACTGCCTATCATCGGATCGGGGGGCATTTTCACAAGCGAAGATGCTTACGAAAAGATTAAAGCAGGGGCCAGCCTGGTGGAAATATATACGGCATTGATCTATGAAGGACCTGAA
Organism: Paenibacillus sp. E222; assembly: GCF_013401555.1. Classification (NCBI taxonomy): domain Bacteria; kingdom Bacillati; phylum Bacillota; class Bacilli; order Caryophanales; family Paenibacillaceae; genus Paenibacillus; species Paenibacillus sp. E222. Next base: position 6,319,118 of record NZ_CP058552.1, on the reverse strand, counting down.
GTGAATCGGCGCATTCATGCCGGACTGCGTGAATTGCTGCGCAAAGACGGTTACAGTCATATTTCGGAAGCTGTCGGTGCAGAGCATCGTTAAGCAATGTTTCGGAGTTCCCCGGATTGAAAATTAGAAGCGTGGAAGAGGGTAATGTCGTACGGGACTCTTCCCCCCGCTTAACATCATGTATAATGGATAAGAACAGGGGAAGCTATAGAGACAGGAGGCATAAGCATGGACGGTAGAGACTGGGGTACATTTTTACTTCCTTATGAACAAGCGGTAGAGGAATTGAAGGTTAAGTTTAAAACGATGCGGGCGGAGCTTAAGAAAAGGGAAGAATACGCCCCGATCGAATTCGTTACCGGTCGTGTCAAAAAAATATCCAGCATTCTGGAGAAATCCAGACGCCTGAATGTGCCGCTTGATCAGGTGGAAACAGGCATTGAGGATATTGCAGGTATCCGCATTATGTGCCAGTTTGTGGATGATATTCGGCGGGTAGCCGAGTATATTCGTGGTCGCAAGGATTTGACGGTATTAATCGAGAAAGATTATATCACCAATTTCAAAGAGAGCGGCTACCGCAGTTTCCATATGATTATCGAATATCCTGTTCAGACGGCTCTGGGACAGAAGAATGTGCTGGCCGAGATTCAGATTCGGACGCTGGCGATGAACTTCTGGGCCACGATCGAGCACTCCCTGAGTTACAAGTTCCGGGAGAGTCTGCCGGATGATATGCGCGCCAGATTGAAAAAGACGGCTGAAGCCGCTTTTGTACTCGATAATGAGATGTCGGCGATCCGTTTGCAAATTCTGGAGGCGCAAAAGGCCTTTGAGGATGACTCCAATATCGTATCAAGAACGCTGAACATCATACATCAATTGTATTTCTACCACCTCGTGAACGAAGCGATAGAGGCACAAAAGCGCTTCAATGACTGCTGGGAGCGTCATGATATGGAAGGGTTGAAAGACCTGCTGGATGATGTGAAAGCACTTCTGAACGCGGCCAGAAAGGGCGAAAACCCGGATGAGCAGCTATGAGCCGCTGTATGTTGATTATCTAATCTACTTCAACCGTGATCAGGACTACTTTGAATGCCATGAGGTACTGGAAGAGCTGTGGCTTGAACGGGATCGGGATTCCATGTATAAAGGGTTGCTGCAGATTGCAGTGGGGCTGTATCATTTCAGGAATAATAACCTTCGCGGAGGACGCATGATGTTACAGAGTTCGGTAGATCTGTTAAAGTCATATCCGGAAACTGCGCGAGGCATTGCGCTTGGGCCGTTGGTGCAGGAAGTACAGGAGCTGGTTCATGGACTTTCCGGTCCTGAGCCGCAGAATTTTCCTTACAGAGACTTGCATATTCAGATTCTGGATGAGGTACTTATGCAGGAGGTTCGAGAACGAGCTCTTGAACTGAAGCCTAATATTCCCCAACGGCGAAGCCCTACACGTGGACGAATCTATGAAGAGAAGATGAAGGAAATGCAGCAGGAGCAGAGCTTGGAGAGCGAGTGAGCTGGTAATGGAAAGTCATCATTCACTTCATTCATTAACATATTGTCTGACATATGATCTATAAAAAAACACCCCGACCGTTCCTCTAGAGGAATTGGCCGGGGTGTTCGATATTAAAGGATATTATTAAAGTTAGGAATGTTCCAGAGCATGTCCATGCAAAGGACAAAAACATCCAAGCGGGTCCATCGCATCCACGAAGGGATATGCGTTTAGCTTGCCGATGGAGTGGCACTGCCTTTATATTTCTCGAAAAATTGCTTGTAGTCATCCAGCGTATAACCGTTGTCACTGCCATTTTCCTGCAGCCCGCCAACCATACGGTCTTTCTCAACACCATCCTGATAGTATACCAGAGTTGGTGTGTACTCAATGTTATAATCGGTCCAACCGGAATCGAATTCGCGCAGATTGAACTGAGGCAGTTGAATACCTTCTTCATCGACCAGTGGCATCAACTGAGGTGTTGTCGCACGGCAGTGTGAGCAGTCGGAAGCAAAGAAATAGACAAAGAAGCTGTCTTTGTTATCAATTCTGGCTTTCAGATCAGCTGGTAAAATAATCTGTTGGTAGTTCGGATCGTCCAGCAGTTCGCGTGTTGCGGGATTAAGCTTGGAGGCGGCGATGCCATAAGCATTCCCCACGGCGTCCATTTGTTTCTTGGATTGCTGGTTCACCAGGACAAGTGCTGCAATCAATACGACGAAAATACCCAGGAAAATAAGGATCGCAGCGCTTTTCTTTTTCTTCTTGGATTTCATTAAGACATCCCCCATCGATCATATCGAAATATAGTTTTGGCAAAAAATACAGGATGGGATAATATGCATAAACACCCGAATTTTTGCACATCCATCAATCTACTTGCCATTATACTACATTACACGCTGTAGTGGAATATATATGATGCATGAAGCAATAGGAAAGCCATGCCCGGATATGATAACATAGGACTAGTTGCAATTTTAACAAGACAGGATGAGTGGGATTATGGCTGTACAGCTGCCTTCGATATTTGCCGAGCGAATGAAAAGCTTGTTAGGCGATGAATTTGAACAATTTATGAAATCTTATGAGCAGTCGCCACATGCGGGGCTGAGAGTGAATACGTTAAAAATATCGCTGGAGCAATTCAAGGAAATTGCTCCATTTGATATGCGACCCATTCCGTGGTGCGGAACGGGTTTTTATGTGCCTCACGGGGTTAAGCCGGGGTTACATCCTTATTATCATGCGGGTCTGTATTATATCCAGGAGCCAAGCGCCATGGCCCCGGTTGAATTATTGAATGTGAAGCCCGGGGAACGTGTGCTGGATCTGTGTGCTGCTCCTGGCGGGAAAACAACCCAGATCGCAGCCAAGCTTCAGGGGAAAGGTGTACTGGTTACGAATGATATCCATGCGGAACGTACGAAAGCACTCGCCAAAAACGTGGAATTGTATGGAGTACGTAATGCTGTTGTATTAAATGAATCACCGGAACGGATTGCGAATGCATTTCCTCATTATTTTGACAAAGTGTTAATCGATGCGCCTTGCTCTGGTGAGGGCATGTTCCGCAAAGATGAGGACATGGTGAAATCCTGGGAAAATCATTCGGTGGAAAAATGTGTGCTGATGCAGCGCGATATTCTGGAGACTGCGGCCAAGCTGCTTGCTCCAGGGGGAACCATCGTATATTCCACATGTACGTTTGCGCCGGAGGAAAATGAAGCGATGATAGCGGAATTTCTGAACATCAATCCTGATTTTGTGGTGAATGACATCCCGGAAAGTGCTGGATTTGCTCCAGGACGACCGGAATGGGTGCGTCAGATGTTGCCCGAAAAAGCAGAAGAGACGGAATCTGTGCTGGAGCAAACGCGCGGCACCGCGAGGTTGTGGCCTCACCTGTTGGAAGGGGAAGGTCATTATGTTGCTGTATTGCAGCATCGTGCTGCATCACTTGCAGAAGAAGACGGAAGTCAAGAACAGGGTAGCGGATCACAGAATGGACAGGCAGTGAGCGCAAACTTCTCGGAACCAACTGAATTGGTAGATCCATTCATCCGTGCATCTGCACCAATCAGTAAAGAAGAGCGGAAACGGGAACGTTTAATGAGAACCGAATCCAGAGAGAGCAATGACAGGCATACCCGTGGTGGCAAAGCTCAAGGAAAACAGGGCAAAGGAAACGATCGTGGTGGTCGCAAAAACGAACGGAGTCAGGGACGAGGAGCCGATCAGGCGAGTGTTGATCCAGGAACGGTGTATGCTCAATTTGTACAAGATAATCTGAGAATCGAGCTTGCTGGAGAAACAGTGTTTTACGGTGATCGCGTGTATCAATCTTCTGTGGGTGCTGCTCGTCTGGAAGGGCTCAAGGTTATTCGGCCAGGGTGGTTTATGGGTACCGTGAAGAATGGGCGATTTGTGCCCTCCCATCCGCTTGCATGTGCTTTGAATGCAGCTGAAGCCCAGAGATCCGTTAATTTATCTTCGGCAGACGGTGAAGCGGTAAGGTATCTCAAAGGAGAGACGTTGAACATCGAAGAAGTGCGAGTTGAACGCCAAGCAGATACCGCTGCTAAAGGTTATGTGTTGGTGTGTGTGGACGGATATGCGGCTGGCTGGGGGAAATGGCTGGATGGTGTACTGAAAAATGAATATCCGGCAGGCTGGAGGTGGACATCGGTATGAGCGGAAAAGGCAAACAAACGCTGCGTCTGGATAAAATATTGAGTCATATGGGTGTGGGGTCTCGAAGTGAGCTCAAAAAGATGGTGAAGCAGGGTAGAATCCGTGTGGACGGAAAACCAGTGAAAGATAGCGGTGTACAGGTTAATCCGGACGTAAACGTTATTGAAGCCGATGGAGAGCGGATTGTGTATCGGGAAATGATCTACCTGATGCTGCACAAACCACCTGGCGTGGTGTCGGCAACCGAAGATAATCGGGATAAAACGGTGATTGATCTGCTACGTAAAGAGGAGCGTGTCTTCGATCCGTTCCCTGTGGGACGACTGGACAAAGATACCGAGGGCCTGCTCATTCTAACGAATGATGGGCCACTTGCCCATGATCTGTTATCCCCGCGTAAACATGTGCCCAAGACGTATGAAGCCCGTGTGCTGGGAAACGTTGACGAAGAAGATATTGAAAAATTCAAAGCCGGCATTCAGCTGGATGATGGATATGAGACGTTGCCTGCGGAACTGACTGTGCTGGATCGTGAGGACACGGAAGAGGGCGTGTTTTCTTCCATTTCATTGATCATTCATGAGGGCAAGTTTCACCAGGTGAAAAGGATGTTCCAGGCTGTAGGCAAACGCGTAGTTTATTTGAAACGTGTTGCCATGGGTGATCTGGAGCTGGATGCCAATCTGGAAATTGGCAGTTATCGCGAACTAACCGCAGACGAGTTAGATCGTCTGCGGAAGTAACAGCTCTCGTCCTTCGCAGAGCGGAGCAGGGAGTCTGGGCAGGATGCGAAACCCTGCCCACCGCACCAAAGGTGCAACAGCTCCCGTCCTTCGCGAAGCGGAGCAGGGAGTCTGGGCAGGATGCGAAGCCCTGCCCACCGCACCAAAGGTGCAGCAGCTCCCGTCCTTCGCGAAGCGGAGCAGGGAGTCTGGGCAGGATGCGAAGCCCTGCCCACCGCACCAAAGGTGCAACAGCTCCCGTCCTTCGCGAAGCGGAGCAGGGAGCCCGGGCAGGGGGCGAAGCCCTGCACGTAATGGTCCCGCTTTAGCTTGGGCGGGACCGCCGCTGTCAAGCGGCAGACCCGGCAACCAAGCGCTCCCACACCGACCGTCACATAGCAAGATCCTACCTGCCGCCGGTAAACGAGACGGGAGTCCAGAGGGCAGGGCCCTCTGGGGCCCTCCCTCGGAAGGGAGGGTTTGGGTGGGTGCGACTCTTTTACAGATAAGGAATGAAGACAATGACAATTAAATTAATCGCACTGGATGTCGATGGAACGCTGCTTAATGATCATCATGAACTTACCGAATTAACGCAAGAGACTTTAATTCGTGCTTCCCGTCAGGGCGCTGAGATTGTCCTGTGTTCAGGCAGAGGTCCTGCGAACACGATCCCGTTTATGGAGCAGATGGGCCTTGACGGGTATGTCATTACACATAATGGTGCAGTTACTGCTCAGGTCCAGACTCGTGAAGTCGTGCACCATTTTGCTATGGATGGACATGGACTGGAGCCGTTCATAACTTACTGCCGTACGCAAGGTGTGCATTTTGATATCAACACAGCGTTTGGACTCTATGTAGATCAGCCGGAAGGTTTGGAGCTGCAGGTACGTGAAATGTATCAAAACTTCATGGCAGAGCCATTAAAGCTGCCGCAATGGGCAGATATGACAGAGCCGCTTGCAAAATTCACTGCGTTTGGACCCATTGAGCAGATGAATGCGGTGCAGCAGGAGTGGTCGACCTGGAATCTTCCTTATTATATGACGCGCAGCGGTGATTTTTTCATTGATCTGATGCATCCCGAAGCCTCCAAAGGTGCAGCTCTAAAAAGACTGGCCGACGCCAAAGGAATCCTGCCTTCCGAGATCATGGCGGTAGGTAACTACTACAATGACATTACCATGTTGACCTTTGCGGGCAAAGGGGTTGCGATGGACAATTCCCCGGAGGAAGTCAAAGCTGCTGCGGATGAGGTTACACTTTCGAACAACGATCAGGGTGTGGCCCACGCTATCCAAAAACATGTGTTGTTGTCCGTCTAACGTACACGATTAAAATCTGATTAGACGCTGTATCTTATAAACTGTCGCTCTCAAGGGCAACCTAATAGAACAACGTTAGGAATTGAGGGGGACAGGTACATGGAACTAAAAGTAGAGCTGATTCCTGATCTTCGTACATCAGGTGGGGAAGTGCAGGATATTATGGTGGACGGTCAATACGTGGGTTCGCTGCTGCTGGTGTTCAGAGAAGGAGACCGGGTATCCGGCAGCCTTCAGATCGAGCAGGATTCGCTAATTGACGAGACAGAACATGATATTGTGGAGCAGGTGCACGAATATATTCGTTCTCTCGCGGATGCGGTAAGTGCTGCTGAATATGAAGTGCTTGTAAGCTGCGGTACATTGTATTCTGTGTTACAGAAAACAGAGTCTCCAATGGATGAGTTCATTCAGTCTTCACGGTCTGAAGATAAGTATAGTCACGATGGGAAAAGTGATCGGGCTGGTGTAAATGATGTACGCGTCATATCCGGCTCACAAGCCGAATCATTTACATATGAAGACCCGGAACATTTGCTGGAGATGGAGCTGGTAAGCGCCGGACGCAGCATATCAACCTATATATTTAATGACCCCAATGGACAGGAGCTGGCCGAAGCCTCTCTGAGACAATATGGTGCAGATGTACAGGGCGAGATCCATTGGTATGATGAACCGGCGGAGAGTTATCAGGATGCGGCTGCCGAGCTGCTGGTACGAGAGCTGGATGAAGAAGTTATCGATACGATTACGATCCGCATGTGGCATCAAGGGCAGGAGCTGGAATCGGCGGAATGGGTGCACCGGGATTTTGCGGATGAGGTTGAGTTAGAGTCCGAAGAAGATCTTGAAGAGATTGAAGCTGCTGAAGAAGCCTGCTACGTCATGCTGGTGCGCAAAGATCGGGAGTTTCGAGTATATGACTTGTTTCTTCAAGAACGCGGAGGGCTACCTGTAGGTACAGCAACGATCGATACCTCACAAGCGGATTTGTCAGGATATATGGATTATCAGGTTCCGGGCACAAGTGCTCAGCGAAAGAGTCTGGTTGAAGTTCTGATGCGGGAGCTGGACAAAGAGCTTGAATTTGATACATTACATCTCACGATGTTATATCGAAATCAAATGATTGATGAAGCGAAGATCGAAGGGTAAGAGGCACAGCCTCTTGCCTTTTTGTTTTCTTTTTGACGAACAAGCCATTTCCCGGTATAGTACCATTAGTTTAAGAGAGACCTGGAAGTGGAGGAGAATCATGAAGCACTCATTCAGTATCACATCAGACTACATTAATGACGAATTTAAGGCATTGCAGGCTCAGCCGGAAGACACGGAGAATGTGATGTCTCTGCTTATGGAAACAGCCGAATGGCTGCGGAGCCAGGGGTCTTCTCAATGGAATGCTTTGTTAAAAGGTGAGGATTCTCATCATACGGCGGAGGCGATTCAGCGTGGCGACGTATTTGTATTTAAGAAGGGCTCTGACGTTGCTGGCATGGTTATTTTGATGAGTATGCCAAGTGCATGGGATGTGCATTTGTGGGGAAGCAAAGCGCATGCCGGGGATGGTGCACTTTATCTGCACCGATTAGCCATTCGCAGAAAGTATGCCCAGAGTGGACTGGGACGGGCGATTCTGCAATGGTCCAGCAGTGGGATCCAGTTTGAGGATAAACATATCGTCCGATTGGATTGTGGAGCGGACAACGCAACATTGAACGCATTCTATACGCGTAACGGCTATACTTTTGTGGGAGAGACAGATGGCTTCAGTACGTATGAGAAGGCGGTCACACACCGGTCTGTATAACACTGTATCCAACATATCTAGTGCATTCAAAAAGCCGGGAGCTACCATTGCTCACCGGCTTTCATTTGCATGTGGACAAAGAGGTTGAACTTTCAAACCATACATCCGCTTCTTAGCCGAGCATCTCCTGAATATGTTGTATATACGTCTCCGGAGTGAGGGCTTACGCTCAAACAAGATGAAAAAGATGAACGTATAGTAAATAAAGGCAGCCAGAGAGCGGTTACTTCCGGTGAAGTTGACACAGTACCTAACAATATTCGTCATGTCGTCAGCGTCAGAACCAACATGGTACAATGGATATTGAAATGAATTCTATTATTCAGCTGTAAATGACCTAGTGATAAGGAATCTCATTTTGTACCTTTACTGAACATATGTTCTGATATATCATGATTGAAGATGTAATGAAAAGACTTATGCTAGAAAGGGGGAAACTAACGGTGAGATTGCTGCAGGCGCTTTTCTTTCCTCCGGAGCAGCCCGGAGGTGTATCCTCTATGATTCCGTATATGCAAGAGAGGTTTACAACCCCGAGGTGGGAGATGGATCTGTTCTCACTGCCTAAGCGAATTCGCAACAAGGGCAGAGAAGATATCCAGTTTGAGACGTTCGATTGGACGCAGTATCAGGATAGTCCTGTCGTGCAAAAATATATGCAAACCTACCGGGATTACTTGTGGTGGACCAAGCTGCGTATTCAGAAGCCTTACGATCTGATCCATGCCCATCACCCTATTGCGGGGCTTGCAATGAAGAAGGTTTTCCCGGATGTTCCTCTCATTCAAACGATCCACTCCAGTTATGAGCGAGAGCTGATTCTGAATGGACGCATTGAGCCGGATGGACCGGAGCATCAATTCTTGCTGGCCATCTATGGTGAGCTGGAGCACCAGGCAGAGCGGTTGTTAACGGTGTCGGATTCTTTCCGTCGTTATCTGGCGCCCTATGTGCAGCATCCCGATGTTATCGGTGTAATTCCGAACGGTTTTGATGAGAAACGGTTTAAACCCATTCCCCATGAGAATGCGATACCACAGCTGGTCACCGTATGCCGCCTGGTTCCGGCGAAAGGGCTGGATATTCTGTTCAAAGCCTGTGCCGAACTGAAAGCGCGGGGACATGACTATGTGCTTCATATTATTGGGGACGGACCGATCCGTCCGGACTTGGAAGAATTGGCCCAACGGCTGGGCATTTATAATGAGACTATTTTTTATGGTTACACGCTGCACCCCGAGGAATTCATGCCATTTTTTGATATCTTTGTGCTTCCTTCGCGGGCGGAGGCGTTCGGGTCTGTTTTTGCGGAGGCAGCGCTTAGCTGTCTTGCCCTTGTAGGTACAGATGTTGGCGGCATACCAGAGCAGATCGAAAACGGCAGTAATGGCTTGCTGGTGCCTTCAGAAGATCCATCTGCATTGGCAGAAGCGCTGGAGAAGGTGATGGTTGACCCGGCGTATCGTTATGAGCTTGCCCGTTCGGCATGTGAGAAGGCCAAAACCCATTACTCTTTGGGCAGATCAGTCAATGAACTGAAAAAAATGTATTTACAATTTCCGAGCCAGGTCTAGTTTCTGAAAAGGGAAAGAAGGAAGCCGCTGTGAGAACAGCGGCTTTTTTATGTTTAGGGAAATGATGTTTCGCAACAAAAGGATACGTTGTTATAGATGTTTTTTGCGTCCGCGAAAGCTTCCCCATCGATCCATTACTAATTTTGCACCCCAGACCAGTGCCAAACTGCCGAAAATGGGGTAAAGAATAGAGAGCAGGGAACTGAATCCAAACTGGCTGAGCGAATAACATAGCAGCATGATGGCCAGTATGATTAGTTTGGGATGTACGTGGACATGCTGTCTGAGTTGGAGGGTCATTCCATAAATATCGGCTACAAACGTACTGAAGATTTCCATGAAAATCAGAGATACATAGATAGACTGGACTACCCATCCAAGTTGAAAGGCAATGCTGCCCATCGGAATTTCAAATTGTGTGATGCCAGGCATCTGGGCCGACATGGCGAAGTGGGCTGCCATAAGCATGAATCCTACACCAATTCCGCCCAGAACGCCGCCCCATTTCAGTACCTTTCGGCTGCGAATCTGATTCCCCACCGGAACGAGTACAGCTTGGGCAAGAGCCAGGTTGAATGAAGCATACAACAGAGGAGATAACCAGACCCGTATTGGATTGCTGTCGGTGGTTAATGTAATAAATCGGTTTGCGCCGGGATGATTTATGGTGCTGATGATCATAAGCAGAGATAGCAGAAGCATCATGGGCACTACGATACTGTTCATTTGCAGAATGGCCTGAATGCCCCGTCCAAGCAGCAGATAAGTACCGATAAGGGTGACAATCAGTCCGGTCTGATAATGAAGTCCCAGATGCTCTACAAAGACCGACCCTGCTCCTGCCAGCATGACACTGTTTACTCCAATGAGGATCAGAAGGGTAACCCAGGTAATCCAGTTTCCTGCTTTATGGCCGAATAGATGTTTGTTGAGATCTTCGTATGAGCGCGAGCCGGTATCATGGGCAATCAGCATCATTTTTGTACCTAACCAGACAAAGAGCATGGTCGATAAGCCGATGGTAATGGTGGCCCATTTGCCATACTGGGTAAAAAACTGCAATATCTCCTGCCCTGTTGCAAAGCCGGCTCCAACTACCGTTCCAATGTATGTAAATGCGATCTGCAGCACCCGAAATGCCTGTTTCATGCGTTTCCCCTCTCAGGCCCCTGAATAGTTTGGACATGCGGGTGCCATGGTACAAGGTATGCTTGACCCGTCAAACTCATGACAATTGAAGTATGGCAAAGGGTCATTTAACATGCTCTGAACAAGAGCAAAGGCAATTTCGCTTGAACTGATAGCGGGATCTATGATACTTTTACGTCATAGGAACGGCTTGGGAGGTCAAATTATGGAAGTTTTGAAACAACGAATTTTACAAGAAGGCGTAGTCATGTCAGATCAGGTGCTGAAGCTGGATGGTCTGCTGAATCACCAGATTGATCCTGCATTGACGATGGAAATGGGAAGGGAATTTGCCGCTCGTTTTCGTGAAAGTGGTGTAACTCGGGTCATTACAGTGGAGTCTTCCGGGATTCCGGTCGCCTTTGCTGCTGCACATGAACTGGGTGTTCCGCTGGTATTTGCTCGTCGCAAAAAAACACTTTTGGCTGACCCCGATGCCTACTGTGAAAGAGTGCCTTCTTTTACCAAAGGGATTGTAACGGATATTATGGTGTCCCGTGAGTATATTCATGAGAATGACCGTATTTTGTTTATTGACGATATCATTGCCAATGGCGATGCTGCTCGTGGTGTCATCAAAATTATCGAACGTTCGGGTGCGGAACTGGTTGGATTCGGTGTCGTGGTCGAAAAATGTTTTCAGGCCGGAGCGCGCACCATTCGTGAGCAGGGCATTCCGGTTGAAGCGTTGGTGCGTATTCGTTCTTTGAACGATGGCACCGTGCAATTTGACGATAACGAATTGTGACTTTTTAAAGGAAAAAGTGCCTATTTTTATAACAATGCCTTTGCATGACCGCTGATTTCATTTATAATGGGGTTATGTTAGGGAGAGGAGGCAACACCATGGGTAACCAACCGGCAACAGAACAATTTTTTATTGATAAGCTGGCGGAATCGAAAGTACATTTTGAGCGTGCCCTGGATTGTAAACATACGGAATTCGATGACCTTTATCCCTATATGATTGAACATCCTCAATTTTTCTGGTACAAACGCTACGTTGCCTGGTCAGAATTGCTGACGATTGTAGGCTTGTGCGAAGAGTTGTCCTTCTCTTGGAAAGAACAATTTACACCGCATCAAGTGGAGTACCTTGAAGAACGTGTGATGTCCGCCAAAGTGCTTGATTTTTGGTTTGAGAAGAACGACAGCAAAGAGCACGCGCAGCGGTAACTTTCAGTCGGGACATACTTTCGAATGACATGACAGTCCAATACAGTCACGTGAGACCTAAATGACTTTTCATTTAGGTCTCTTTTTGTAAATAATTTTTTGGGAAAGTAGGCGCCATGAATATGATCAGTGATGCAGAATTGGATGCACTGCGTTTATCGGGTGAAAAAGTAAGGGTAGTACGGGACGAGATTCAGTCCAATGATGTGACAGGCATTGTGGTTGCCTGGGACGGGGAGCAGGTGCTCATTCGCCGTCAGAATCGTCGTGTGGTCAAGCTGGACCGGAATTATCAGTATCAGTTGTTCAGCGAGCCACGTAAGAGTCTGCTCGAAGAATAGGACGTGTGTTTTTAGGTTCATTTACCATGGGTGTTTTGGCATAATTGCACCTCTCGGGTGAAATGATAGGTACAGTGAGAGCTTGTAACATATCAGCCGAGAGGATGTGCGGTAACCATGACATTAATGAATGATAAGGTTCATGCCTATAAAGATCAGATTGGTGAATTAAGCGACGTGCTGCCAGCTGTGGTTAAGTCTTATCATGAGTTCACTGGAGAATGTTTTCAGGCAGGGGCGATTGATGCCAAGACCAAACAGCTGATAGCGCTGGGCATTGGTTTGTTTGCAAACAATGAGGTATGTACGTTTTACCATGTGGAAGAGGCGCGTGCCAAAGGAGCGACCGATCAGGAGATTATGGAGACGGTGGCTGTGGCTGGAGCCGTAGGCGGAGGCCATGCGTTGTCTCAAGGTGCAATGAGAGTACAGAAGGCTCTACATTAAGTATAGAAGTCTACAGCACAGCGGATTTGTAAACAAAAGTCCCAAAACAAAGAGGAGGTCCCGGATTCACCCGGAGCCTCCTCTTTGCGCTATTTCCAATCAAACTTATATTTTGCCCAGCATTTTGTTATACATAAACTGACCTGTTACCCGGCGTGCTGTTACATAACGATCATTGAAATATGGATTGGATAATTGGGTGATGCTGACACCCTTGCTGCTGGAAGCATGAGCGAACTGTCCGCCCCCGATATATACACCTGTATGAGAAATGCCATTGCCCATCGTATTAAAGAATACCAGGTCACCTGTCCGCAGATTAGCTTTGGATACCGGTGTTCCGGCCTTCGCTTGCTGCTGGGAAGTACGTGGTAATTCAATGCTATATTTGTTGAAAATATATCTCATAAATCCAGAGCAATCAAACCCGGCGAGTGTCGTGCCGCCCCATTTGTAAGGAATGCCTGTCATGTTGTTAACGACGGTGTTAATACTGCTTGCCTCTGTGCTTGCTGCACCGGATGTAAATAGAACTGCTGCTCCAAAAATAGAAATGATAAGCTTTTTCAAAATTGTTGTTCTCCCTTCGATGCCTACGGAGTTAGCTAAGGGTTCGGTAGAAGGTTCCCTATATTTCCTATGTATAAGAATAATTCACCCAAAATGGTTCCCCCGTTTTCAAACATGAAACTCGGCAAATGAATAATTAAGTTTTTGTAACCTTTTGAAACTATATTGCATAAATGCGAAAATGTCAAACCGATCTTGAACCCTTCTTATCATCTCAATGTTAACGGAATTATCGCTTTTTATGTAGAAATAACTCGAATGATGGGTTCTAATAAATGACAAAAAAGTAACTACTGTTTCAGAAGGAGAGAAATTGGACAATTTATTGGCTTTCTCACATCCAATTAGACGATAATTATAGGTTGTCCAAAGAATTTGTTACATGTTGTTGCAAATATTGACAAAATTCATCTTTTTGCATAGAATTCTTTTTGTACATTCCATTTATTGGATTAAAAGAAATAGTTTGATTATAAAACAAATATAAGGGGGATAGATTAGCAGGGGAACAGTTTGCAGAAAATGAATTGAGGAGTGTTTCTAATCTATGTTGAAGGCAAAAACAAGGTTTGCATCTTTGGTTATAGGCATGTACAATGGTTTTCTCCGTTGTCGGAATGGTATTTCAGCCTGCTGCTAAGGTCTCTGCTGCAGACGCCTCTGGAACGACAGCAAGTATCTCGGACATTTTGAAGAATCAACATCCAGACGGGGGATGGAAGAAGGATTACAAAGAAACAAGTGGTGAGTGGGCCAAATCTACGATTGATAACAAAGCTACATACTCAGAAATTAGAAGGTTAGCCAAGGAATTCAAAAAGACGAATGATCCGCGTTATTCGGCTGCTGCCATCAAAGGAATCAACTTTTTGCTGAATATGCAGTACTCCAATGGGGGTTGGCCACAGGTATACCAAAGCTCCGGTTATCACAAGCACATCACCTTCAACGACGATGCCATGATTAATGTCATGTACATGCTGGATGAAGTAGGTGCACGTAAAGGAGATTTCTCATTCATCGACAGCTCTCTTGCAGATCGTAGTAAAAAATCAGTTGCCAAAGGTGTAGAGGCTATTCTCAATACACAGGTTGTAGCGAACGGTAAACTGACTGCATGGGGGCAGCAGCATGATTCCAGTACCCTTAAACCTGCAGGCGCTAGGATTTATGAAGTGCCTTCTCTGAGTGCTGGAGAGAGCAGTACAATTGTGAAGTTTTTAAAAACTAGACCGGCTAACTCCAAAATTACTGCCTCCATCAAAGCGGCAGAAGCCTGGTTCAACAAAGTTAAAATTACTGGTTACAAGTATGTCAGAGAAAACGGAGACAGCCAACTCATTGCAGATTCAGGTGCAGCGCCAATTTGGGCACGTTTCTATGAAATTGGAACGGATAAACCAATCTTCGTAGGACGTGATGGGGTTGTGAAATACAAACTCAGCGATATCGATAAGGAAAGAAGAAGTGGGTATGCCTGGTACGGCAACTGGCCCTCCAAGATCTAATTTATAAAATGCTTTACACATGAGAAGAGGATAATTTTTTGTTGACACTAATTACCTGCACATGATATAGTATTTATTGTCGCCGCGATATAATTTCTCGGAGATAAGATATACGCGGTCGTGGCGGAATTGGCAGACGCGCACGGTTCAGGTCCGTGTGGGCTAACCCCCGTGGAGGTTCGAGTCCTCTCGACCGCATCATGTGCAACACGAAGAAAGGTTCCTAGAATGGCATTGCTGCCACTCTAGGAACCTTTTTTATCTGTTTACGGATCAGAGCGGTTGCTCATCCTGAATGTTTTTTCAACTATTCCTTCAACTTGAGCAAAGAAGAAGTTGATCTTTGTTTATTTATCCAAAAATGGAAAAGTGTTCGTTATGTGACGGTTTGCCCCTGTATTTCAGGTTTAATGTACGTAAAATACCGAAATGTACCTATCCTGAGCATCCTTCATCTACTATTCTCTTCTCGTATGGAAGCGCTATCAACAGGGATTTGAATGACCAAATTCAGAGGGGGTAGGGATAATTTGAAACGAATCGGAAAAAGGATGGCAATGTGTTTCATGGTATTCATGATTGCGGTGGTGCAGTTCGGGATTATGGGAACGACAGGCGGCAATGTGGCACAAGCAGCAGATAAGAGTCTGGCCCAGAAGCCGTATATGGGTTGGAGCAGTTACAGCATGCAGGTATATGACGGGGCGGGTAACTGGACGTCGGCCGAGAGTATTAAGAAGCAGTCGGATGCCATGCGCGAGAAGCTGCAAGCCCATGGATATGAATACATTAATATTGATGCAGGCTGGAACGGTGATGAAGATGAATACGGCCGTCCTATTCCGAGTACTGTTCTTTATCCAAATGGATTTCAGGAGGTCATCGATTATGTCCATAATAACGGACAGAAGATCGGGATCTATCTCATTCCGGGATTATCAATCACCGCTTATGAAAAAAATCTTGAGGTGTATGGAACGGGTGGGGCATGTCGTATGCAGGATATTGCGGTAAAACCGCTCGTTGTTATGGATGCTTGGGATTCGTACACGTACAAAATTGATTTTTCGAACCCTTGCTCACAGAAGTACATTGACTCCATCGCGGATCTTCTTGGCGAGTGGGGCATCAACTTTGTCAAATTCGACAGTGTGACGCCAGGATCAGGGATTAATAACCTGAGCCGGGATGCACGCGGTGATGTAGAGGCATGGTCCAAAGCCCTGGACAGAAATAATATCTGGTATGAGCTTTCCTGGGCGCTTGACCATAATTACGTGGACTTCTGGAAAAAGTATGCGAACGGCTGGAGGATCGATTGGGATGTTGAAGCCTACGACAGTAGTAAGGGGTTAACAGAATGGTCGAGTATTTCACGCTTATTCCCCATAGCAGCCATCTGGTGGCGTGATGCAGGTCCTGGAGGCTGGAACGATTTTGACTCCCTGAATGTCGGGAATGGCTCGATGGATGGTCTGACCAGAGACGAGCGGAAGACCGCGACGACGTTCTGGGCAATCTCTTCAGCACCGCTTTATACAGGTAATGATCTGACCAGGCTTGACAGCTATGGGCTGGAGCTTCTGACGAATGATGAGGTCATTGCGGTCAATCAGGCCGGACGTCCAGCTCATCCCGTTTCCATGGACACCAAACAGCAGGTATGGTATGCGAATAACGGAGATGGTACGTACAACGTAGCTCTGTTCAATCTGGGCAATCGGAGTGCCGAGGTCAAAGTGAAATGGAGTGATATTGGCCTCGAAGGTCCGGCTTCGGTCCGTGATCTCTGGAGCCATTCCGAACTGGGGAATTTTAATCATGAATTCAGTGGCGGCGTACTGGAACCCCATGCTTCCCGGATGCTTAAGGTAACCGCACTGAGCGGCACATCAGCCGTTAATGATGATGATACGGGCATGCGCTATAGTGGGGATTGGAAGCGTAATGGAGGCAAGGAGCAAATCGATGGCAGACAGGATCTGAGCATCGCCATTACGGATTCCTCAACGACCACTGGTCCAGCCAATATGAATACGCAGCAAGTAGCTGACTTGGAAGCCGGTGATGACCTAATCGCGAACGCAGAAAATGTAGCAAATCCTGCTTCCGTTGATGCGGCTGCTGTTACCGATGTGGTGTACATTAATGATGATGACAGCAATATTCAATACACGGGTTCATGGAGTTCAAGTTCCGGGAGAAATTTCGGGGATTACAAGGAAGATGTACATTTTACTGAGAATGACGGCGATTATTTTGAATATACCTTCACGGGCACAGGCATTGACCTGCTTACGGAGAAGGATCAAGAACAGGGAGACATGATAGTCACACTCGACGATGGAACGCCTGAAACGGTTAGCGCTTATACCAGTGATGAACGAGAAGTGCAACAGGTACTGTATAGCGCTGCTGGTTTGACTAACGGTTCGCATACCTTGAAAGTCGTCAAACAATCGGGCCAGTATATGCTGCTGGATGCGCTTAGAGTAACAAGGGAAATTCCTACAGGAGATCATAACAGCACCATTAGTCCGGCTTCTGCTGACTTTGACAAGGCAACAGAACAACAGAAGGACATTACTGTCACGCTCACATTGAACGGAAATACACTAACTGGCATTGAAAATGACGGAGTAATGCTCAGTGAAGACGACTACACGGTGGTCGATGACAAACTGAACATCAAGAAAGAATATCTCACCCAACTGCCTGTAGGAACAACCGACTTTGTTGTCAATTTCAGCGCTGGTGATCCGCAAACTCTTGCTGTTCAAATCAGAGATACAACGGGCCTTCGTTATGTCCTGATCAATAACGACGATCCGGCCATAAAATACAATGGCTCATGGTCCCGCAGCACGGGGCGAGGTATGGGCGACTATAAAGATGATGTGCAGTATACCGAGACGAATGGTGATTCTTTTGAATATACGTTCAGAGGAAGAGGAATCCAGCTGTTCACAGAGGTAGACCAGTCACAGGGAGATATGGATATCTACGTGGACGGTCAATTCATGGAGACGGTCAGTGCGTATCGCAACGGACGATTGGCACAGCAGAATCTGTACAGCATATCGGGCTTGCCTGATGGGCAGCACACGCTGAAGGCCGTCAAGAAATCGGGTAGATTTATGCTGCTTGATATGCTCAAGGTTGAGCTCCCGAATATGATTAATCCGGTGAATGCGAGCTTTGACAAATTAGCTTCTGCTCAGGCTGACATTGATGTCACGCTTCTGATCCAGGCGGGAAGCTTCAAGGGCATTACCAACGGCTCCAATGAACTGACACGAGGGACTGATTATACAGTTAATGGCGACCGCGTTACACTGAGCAAAACATATCTTGCTGCCCAGCCTGTAGGAACGTTAAATCTCAGTTTTTCCTTCGGCGGTGATTATCTCAATGACGTACATTCTACGACGGCGGATGGAGATTTCTTCGAGTACACCTTCAAGGGTACTGGAATAAGCTTGATTACACCTACTGGACCGGAGCAGGGAGAAGTAGATATTTATGTCGACGGACAACTGAAGCAAACCGTGAACGCCTATAGTCCGAGTCGCCAAATGATGCAGGAGATTTACAGCATCTCAGGACTGGCAAAAGGTCAGCATACACTCAAAGTTGTGAAGAAATCCGGTGAGCTTATGCTGGCCGATCAACTGAAATTTAATGTCCCTACTGGAAACGGAAACGGTGAACCAACGAATCCGTCGAATCCGTCGAATCCAGGTGGTCCATCCAATCCAGGCGGGCCATCGACTCCAGTCGTCCAGCCTTCAGACACGTCTGTGCCAGCGCCAACTCCTGAATCCGGAACTACTGACGGGACAACAGGAACGGATGATGGTCAGGATATTCCGTACAAAGCGTATATTCAAGGATATCCGGGCGGTTTGTTCAAGCCAGATAACAAGCTCACCCGTGCAGAGATGGCAACCATAGTCGCATTGGTATCTGAGAAAGAAGCCACGGGATCTGCTGTTGCATTCAGTGACGTTAAATCTGAATATTGGGGAGCCGACGCCATTGCTAAGGTAAGCAAGATGGGGCTGATGAATGGCTACAAGGATGGCACGTTTAAGCCAAATCAGTCATTGACTCGTGCGGAGATGGCCACTCTTGTGTCCCTTCTTGGTCCGGCTTCCGAGATTTCAGGGGATGGTTTCTCGGATATCGGTAGCCATTGGGCCAAGGATGCCATTTTGAAAGCGAAAAGTGCAGGTATTTTGAAAGGCTATAATGATGGAACCTTTAGACCGAATGCCTTACTGACAAGAGCGGAAGCCGTTGTAGCAATCAACAGAGCTTTGGGCAGAGCACCGCTCACGAACGTTTCGCAGCCGCAGTGGAAGGATGTTCCTTCCACACACTGGGCCTTTGGCGATATTGAAGCAGCATCCACTGATCAGATTGTAAAAGCCCGATCAGAGGGGGAAGAACCAAAGAAGAAATGATGTAAACTAGGATTGGGGGCCATCTGGGCCCCTTTTTTTCTGAATGTTAAGGATTTATGGAAAAGGAGCGAGGCTTATTGTACAGAAAAACAGGTTTTTGGAGTTGTGGATTATTTCAAAATCAAAGAATTTCGGAAATGTAAAAAAAGCAATGATCATCGTCTTTTAATCGTTGCCTTTTATTCATTCCCGAATGAAATACGATTGAATAATAAGATAAAACAATTGACTAAGCCGAAAAATATTATTATCTTTGATAACGCTACCAATACCTCAAAGAGGGGGAGGAGGGTTACCCATTAAATATTCCAGTGTTTTTCGTAAATTTCTAATTTCCTACGTGATCATTTTGGTGATACCCAGCATTGGCGGTTATATGTCTTATCTGACGTCCATCTCCGTAACACAGTCCATTTCCATTGAGAATAGTGTGACCCAACTTCAGAAAAGCCAGGAAATACTGGAGGGCCGCATGGCGGAAGTGGAGGGCTTCACCCGACAGCTTGCGGTCAATCAGGAATTGAACGTTCTGATGAATGAAAAGGACAACGAAACCAACGTATATGGGATATGGAGAACGATGGAGAATGTGTTGACCTTTGGGCAGACCAATGATTTTCTGCAAAATTATTATATTTATCTTGCGAATTACAATCTAATTTTGACCCCTGGCTCTTCTTACCGACCGAATCACTATTACACTGATTTTCGTTATAACGATCTTTCGTTGGAAGAATGGATGAAGGACGTGTTGCAGAAGACCCACCGGAGTGAGATTAAACCGCTCAGTTCCTACGTCAGCAGGGGGAAGCAAACTTCGGTAATCACATATATGCAGTCATTGCCTCTGGACAGCTTCAATGATTCTTCACCGGCTGTCGCCGTTGTAATCATTGATGAGAAAATGATTCTCGGTCTGTTGTCCAGCCTGAATGACCGATACGGTGGCTGGGTTCATATCAGCGATGCGGAGGGCAATACCATTGCGCTGCAAGGGAGCTCCGAGCCCGAGATGGTGAAAATGGCCTCGGACGCTCATTTTGACCCAAGTAGAGTCAGCCAGTTCTATGGGGATGATCTCGTAATCACTACAAGATCGGATAAGAACGGCTGGGTATACCAAGCGGGTATTCCCCGTCATGTCCTGATGGAGAATGCAAACAGGATCAAGGGGATGACGATGCTGATTACTGGCGGCACACTGCTCATCGGACTGATTGTTGGACTTGTGCTGGCTTATCGCAACAGCGTTCCAATCAATCGACTGTTAAGTGTAATGAAAGAGCAGTTTGGGAAGGATGAATCGGCTCCCAAAAATGAATTTGACTTTTTGAGTGGAAATATCGCTGATATGCTTACCAAAAACAAGCTGCTCGAATCCGAATTGAATCGCCAGCTTCCATTGGTCAGGGATGCTTTCCTGAAGCGATTGATCTCCGGCGAATTCAAATCACGGGATGAGATTCTTTCCGCCGCTGAACAGGCAGATATTAATTTGTATCAAGGCACGGGATATGCAGGAATTGTCCAGATTAAGGGTTATGCCAGTATGGACAGCGTTGAGATCCTGAATGAACTGAATGCCTCCCGACTACTGTTGAAGCAGGCTTTGACTGAACTGGGCGTAGATGTCCTGATGACCGATATGGGCTCGGACAAAGTGGTTGTCCTGTTCTTTTCGAAGGAAACCAACTCCGAAATGGATCGTGAAAAGGAAGATATCACGCATATCATGGAGAATCTGGCCCAGTATGTGTTCAATGAATACAGAATCACCATCCAGTCAGGATTCGGAAATCTCTTCACATCGCTGACAGAGGTCAGCCTATCCTTTGATCAGGCCAATCAGGCGCTGGAATATGCAGTCTACATGAACAAAAAAGGCATGATGTGGAACAACGAAGCCCAAACCGAAAATACAACGTATTATTACCCGCTGGATTCGGAGCAGCGGCTGATTGGCACGATCCGTGCAGGAGAACTTGAAGAGGCCAAACGGATTGTCGATGCAATCATTGTGCAGAACAGGGAGCAGCGGGAGTTGTCCATGGAAATGAAGCATCAACTTGTCGGAGAAATGAAGGGGACTTTTCTCAAGTTGCTGGATCAAAAGGCGTTTACGGAATATGCCTCCATCGAGAATGTGAAACAGCGGGTCATTGATATTGGTTCCTCGGAGCCGCTCGAAACGATAAAGGCCGAGTTTTATGAAATTATGGAAGAGCTGTGCTCCGTTATTGCCAAAAAGAAGAAAGATGCCCATATTCAAATCATCAAACAGATTAAGGAATATACTGCGAAAATGTATTCCGATACAGAGCTGACGCTGTATCGAGTGGCAGAGCATGTGGAGCGGCCCGAGAAATACATTTCTCAATTATTCAAAGAGATTACGGGTGTTAATTTCTCCGACCACCTGATCAAAGTCCGAATGGATCAGGCTGTGATTTTGTTAAAAGAGAGCAATTATACGGTGGACGAAATTGCGTCACGGGTAGGTTACAATAGTTCTCACTCCTTCAGGAGGGCCTTCAAACGATTAAATGGCGTTTCGCCCAGTGCGTATAGACAATCGGTTGACGATTAAATGAATGGAAGACCCTTTGGCTGTGTTGTCCGTGTTCCGGACAATGCAGTCTTTTTTTTTGCGAATAGGCCTCCGTAATGGGAAAATGGCTGTTGTGATGCGGATGTGTGCCCCCAAAAACGGGATAACTGTACGTTTAATGGCGCAGGTGTACCTGTTTATGGGACATTAAAATCGGCTATGATCAGAAACAAGAAAGCGCTATCAAAATTTACGCATAGTAGACAGCTGGTAAGGGGGGATTGTTCTGGAGAAGGAAATCGTATTAAATCACAAGACATCAACACAGCCGAAGGCACCTGGTTTTCTGACCAATGCCCGCAAAAGAATGATGAAGCACTGGCAGTTACATCTACTGGTGATTCCGCCCTTGCTATTTTTTCTCATCTTCAAATATTATCCGATGATCAATGCGGTTCTTGCCTTTAAGGACTATAACGTCATCAAGGGAATATGGGGAAGTGATTGGGTTGGTTTCCAAAACTTTCGTCTGTTCTTTGAGAATCCATTATTCTGGACCCTGGTGAAGAACACCATTTTGCTTAGCGGTTATTTAGTGTTGGCCGGATTTCCAATTCCGATTGTGCTCGCACTCATGATTAACGAGGTGCGCGGAGCCAAGTTCAAGAAGTTTGTTCAGCTTGTATCTTTTGCTCCCTATTTCATCTCAACAGTCGTGATGGTGTCTATGATTATGCTGTTCCTGGCACCACGGCTTGGATTTGTGAACATCGCCATGAACTTCTTTGGGCTGGATTCCGTGAATTTTCTGGGTGAGCCGGGCATGTTCCGCTCGATCTATGTCTGGTCCGATATTTGGCAGACTGCGGGCTACAGTGCGGTTATTTATTTGGCAGCTCTTGCCGGAATTGACCCCACATTGTACGAAGCAGCCAAGGTCGATGGAGCCTCGCGTTTTCAAAAAATCCGTCACGTGGATCTGCCAGGGCTGGTGCCAACCATTGTTATCATTTTGATCCTGAATGTTGGCAATGTCATGGCGATTGGCTTTGAGAAAGTCTACTTGCTACAGAATCCGCTCAATCTGGCTAATTCTGAAATCATTGCAACCTACGTCTACCGAGTCGGCCTGTTGAATGCCAACTATAGCTTTGCAACTGCCGTAGGGCTGTTCAACTCACTGATTAATCTGGTCTTACTGGTCACGGTGAATGGTTTGGCGAAGAGAGTTACAAAGAATAGCATTTGGTAGGAAAGGAGTTCATCTATGGCTGCGAACATTCAAACCAAGATTAAAGAATCCGCCGTGGACAAAACGTTTCTGATTACAATCTACATTTTGCTCAGTCTCGTGGCGCTGGTGGTCATTTACCCCCTGATATTTATCGTCAGCAGCTCAATCAGCAGCCCGGCAGCAGTAACTTCCGGACGGGTATGGCTTTGGCCCGTAGATATTTCCTTCAACGGTTACAAGGCATTATTTAATACACCTGAAATTCTCATCGGGTACGGTAACTCCATTTTCTATACGGCCGCTGGTACGCTGATCAGTGTAGCGTTGACCATCATGATTGCCTATCCATTGTCACGCAAGACCTTTTTCGGCAGGAACACTCTGATGATGATCATTACCTTTACCATGATCTTCAGTGGTGGGCTGATTCCGACTTATATGGTGGTGAAGCAGCTTCATCTGATTGATACGCGCTGGGCGTTACTGATCCCGAATGCAATCTGGGTATGGCAGGTTATTATTGCTCGCTCATTCTTTCAATCTTCGATTCCCGGGGAGCTTCTGGAAGCCAGCGAAATTGACGGCTGTAGTGATATGCGGTTCATCTGGAGTGTTGTACTCCCGTTATCGAAGCCGATCATCGCCGTGCTGGTTCTCATGTATGCTGTGGGGCAGTGGAATGCGTACTTTGACGCCCTGATCTATCTCAAATCGGCAGACCTGTTCCCGCTGCAACTCATCTTGCGAAGTATCATCATTCAAAATAACGGTTCGGGTGCCATGGACGTGGCGAAAATGGTGGAAAGACAGCAGCTTACCGAACTGTTAAAATATTCGTTAATTGTGGTCGCCACGTTGCCTGTACTCGTCATCTATCCATTTGTACAGCGTCATTTTGTACAGGGGATGCTGGTCGGTTCCGTTAAGGGTTGATCCTTAGATTCGGTGTATGGAGAAAGAAGATATAGACGTTCATACGCAAGGTACCATCGTCTCACCTGGTAAACTACAAAAAGGGAGTGATCAGATTTGAAGAAAAGTATGGTAACGTTATTGATGCTGGTCGTGGCATTTACAGTTGTCATGAGCGGGTGTTCTAATGGCAGCTCGACCTCACAACCGGGGAGCTCGGAAGAGGGCGGCAAGGTGAATATCAGCGTGTTCGCGGTTCAGGACTCCAGCATTGATATTCCGACCAATAAATTCACTGCATTTGTGGAAGACAAATTCAATATCAAATTCAATTGGGAGATCAATCCATCGGATGGGGCCAAGGAAAAGCGCCAAATCTCACTTGCAAGCGGCGACTATCCCGATGCCTATCTGCTGACCCACTATATAGACCAATTCTCTCAAGCAGATCTGCTGAAGTATGGCAAGCAGGGGGTGCTCGTTCCTTTGAACGGTCTCATTGATCAATACGCTCCGAACATCAAAGCGGCCATGGAGAAGAACCCTAATTTGAAAACGCTTAATACAGCGCCTGATGGCAATATCTATGGACTTGTTGCATATACGGAATGTTTCCACTGTTCCTACCCGAGCAAGATGTGGATTAATACCGAGTGGCTGAAAAAGCTGAATCTGGAAATGCCTAAGACGACCGAAGAATTCAAAAACGTTCTGCAAGCATTCAAAACGCAGGACCCGAACGGAAACGGCAAAGCAGACGAGGTACCGCTGAGTGGTTCCATAGAGGAGTTCGGTGTACGAATTATTCCGTTCCTGATGAATGCATTTGTCTATGATGATGACCGAAACTACCTGCAAATGGAGAATGGTAAAGTTGAATCTGCGGCGATTACACCTGAATGGAAAGAAGGATTGACTTACATCAAGTCCCTCTTTGATGCAGGTCTGATTGACCCTGGCGCATTCACACAAAACGCAGAAGCGTTCAAGAAAATCGGTGAAAATGCGGATGCTGAAATTTTGGGTGCTGGTGCAGCCATGCATCCCGCAATTTTCGTAAACATTGACGAAGGCAATACTCGCTCGGCGCACTATAATCCGCTGCCACCGATTTCCGGACCACAGAGTGTGTCCTATGCAACGCATGATGCGGGCGGTGTATCTCCAGGAGCGAAATTTGTCATCACCAACAAGGCAAGTGAAGAAGCGCAGATTGCCCTGATCAAAATGGTTGACTACATGTTCACACCAGAAGGTCAAACGAACGGTGCAAGCGGTATGAAAGGGATTGACTGGACTGACCCGGTGGAAGGTGATGTGGCACTGGGGAAAGACGTTAAACCTGTAGTGAAACAAATCCCTATGGCTGAAGGGGAGGCACCACGTAATGCGGGCTGGAGCGGCATGGCTCACTTCTATATGCCAAAAGAATATCGTGATACCTTCGTACAGGGCACAGATATTTATGCATCCAATGGTTATGAGCGCAGATTGT
Organism: Paenibacillus sp. E222; assembly: GCF_013401555.1. Lineage (NCBI taxonomy): Bacteria > Bacillati > Bacillota > Bacilli > Caryophanales > Paenibacillaceae > Paenibacillus > Paenibacillus sp. E222. The sequence continues at coordinate 6,293,595 of NZ_CP058552.1, read as the reverse complement.
ATGATGCATCGCTGTTGTACGAAGGGCATGAGCCCAAAGAGCTGTTCCCGATCTGGTCCGTCTGGATTGATCCCAACGAAATTGATGAAGCCAGCTTGCTGCAAACCAACATCAGAAACTACATTGAGCAAAATGAATTGCAATTCATCACAGGCAACAAGGACTTGAATAAGGACTGGGATGCTTATGTGAAAGGTTTACAGAACCTGAAGCTAGATCGTTATCTGGAAATTTTGCAAAACGCATATGACACAAGCAAGTAATGAACAGGGATATTGGAATCAGGTGCCTATGATGTACCGGCACCTGATTTTCCTTGTATTTAGACAGAAGAGAAGTATGATGATGGAGTATATGTGATGATAGAGGATAGGCAATGGATGCGTTACATACCAAGAAGGGTGGGATCAACATTCCTGTGACTGAACAAGAACATATCACGAATTCCACGACGATAAGACTGACGGATTATGGCGCTGTGCCGGACTCTGAGCTGGACACCCAGCCAGCCATGGCTCGTGCCATTCAGGCGGCGGCCGAAATCCCTGGTCCGGTGGTGCTGGACTGTGCAAGAGGCAGGTATCATTTCTACCCGGAGGAGGCGATTCGGGCGCCTTATTATATCTCCAACACGACGAGTGAAGAAGAGAACCCAGACGTAACCAAGACCATTGCCATTTTGCTGAAAGGGATGAACGATGTAACACTGGAGGGCAACGGTTCCCTGTTTATTTTCCACGGCAAACAGACCCTGTTCTTGCTGGACAATTGCATGAATGTAGAGATTCGCAATCTGCGTACAGACTATCACCAGCCGACGGTGACCGAGATGACGATTATCTCCAGCGGAAAGCATTATTTCGATGCCCGGATTCACCCCGAATCCCGTTATCAGATTCGGGACAACAAGCTAATCTGGCTCGGTGAAGGCTGGAGTTTTGCGGAAGGTCCCATGCAAACCTATGATCCATTGCGGAATACAACCTGGCGAATCGACAATTGGCTGGAATTGGCCCAATCTGTGGAAGAGCTTGAGCCGATGACCATCCGTTTGCATTTTGATTTTCAACCTGATGTGGTCCCGGGTCATGTACTACAAAACCGCGATGGCATTCGTGATCAAGTTGGAGCTTTTATGACCGAATGCTCGGATATAACGTGGAGGGACGTGAGTCTGCATTTTTTGCATGGACTCGGTGTCGTTGGCCAATTCAGCACAAATCTGACCTTCTCACGGATGAACCTGGCTCCCCGCACTGAAACGGAACGGACGGTTGCCGGCTTTGCGGATTTTCTGCACATCTCCAGCTGTAGAGGTAAAGTTACCGTAAGGGACAGCTATTTTTCCGGTTCGCATGATGATCCTGTCAATGTCCACGGTACCTATTTACGAATTGTAGATCAGCCGGCAGTGAATTGTGTGAAGGTTCGATTCATGCATCCCCAGACGTATGGGCTTCCCGCGTTTTATCCTGGTGATGAGATCGAATTGGTCCGTTCCGGTTCGTTGACGACCTACGCTTCCAACAATGTGGTTGCGGTTGAGCGTTTAAGTGCTCGTGAGCTTTTACTGACTCTTGCTCATCCAGTGCCGGACGGTATTGGCAGCCATGATGTCATTGAGAATGTAACCTGGACACCTGAGGTGGACATTACAAATAATCATTTTGCCCGAGTACCAACACGAGGCATACTCGTAACGACCCGTCGGAAAGTGCTGATTACCGGGAATACATTTGAACGGATGTCTATGAATGCTATTTTGATTGCGGTGGATGCCGAGTCCTGGTATGAGTCCGGAAGGGTGGAAGATGTAACGATCACCGATAACCATTTTATTGAATGTGGCGGCAGTGAGCATCCCGTGATATTCATATCCCCGGAGAATGTGGAGGTGGATGAGAACGCTCCCGTTCACCGACAGGTCGTTATCCTGAATAACCGTTTCGAAACCAGTGGAGATGTCCAAATTGTAAGCGCCAAATCCACTCGCGGGCTAGTGTTCAAGTCAAATCAAATAATTTCTACCAGCGAGACAGGAAAGTTATCCTGCGTTGAAGAAGCAGTTTATGTAATCGCTTGCAGCGAGCTTGACATAGCGGATAATACGTTCACTAATGTTTTAGAAGGATCTAACCAGTAATTCAATAATCTTAAGGGAGAGTGCACATGAAACTTCAATATGACAAACCTGCACATGTATGGACGGAAGGGCTTCCCCTAGGTAATGGCCGTCTTGGGGGCATGATCTTTGGTGGGGTGGAGCAGGAGAAAATCAGCTTGAATGAGGACACGCTGTGGTCCGGTTATCCGAAGAACGGCAACAACCCTGGCGCAAAGGACGCTCTGCCAAAGGTTCGCAAGTTGTTACAGGAGGAACGTTATACGGAAGCAGACACGCTGACCAAAGAGATGATGGGCCCGTACACCCAATCGTATCTGCCTTTCGGAGATTTGCTTCTGCGTTTTGAACACGGGAACATCTGCCATTCCTACAAGCGGACGCTGGATATAGAAAATGCAGTGCACAGCCTTGAATATCAGATTGGCCATGTTATTTATACCCGTGAAATGTTTGCATCGCATCCTGACCAGGTTCTTGTACTGCGACTGGCAGCAAGTGTGGAAGGTGCGCTGAATGTACATGCGTCGTTGGATAGCCCACTTAGACATATGACTGGGTTTAGGGAAGATCGCTTTGTTCTGGAAGGAACAGCCCCGGAGCATGTCGAGCCCAGCTACGTTGCAAGCGACGACCCGATCCGATACGGTGACCCCGAAAATAACAAGGGCATGACCTTTGAAGGACAGCTAGCGGTAAAGACAGAGGATGGACAGGTAACGGTGGATGGCAGAGGAATTCATGTGTTGGGTGCGACAACAGCAACCTTTTATTTCAGTGCGGCTACCAGTTTTAATGGTATGGATGCTATTCCGGGAGTCGAGGGAAAAGATGCTTCCTTCATTGCAAGTTCATTTCTGGATGAGGCGGTAGCCAAGCCATATGACAGCCTGCTTGACTCACATATTACGGATTACCGTGTGCTGTTCGATCGGGTGAAGCTTCAGCTTGGAAACTCACCTGCTCCGGAGCAGATGTCCACTGAACAGCGGATTACGACCTATGGGGCGGAGGATCCGGGGCTTGTGGAGCTTCTCTTTCATTATGGGCGTTACCTGCTGATCGCAAGCTCCCGTCCGGGAACGCAGGCTGCAAATCTTCAGGGCATCTGGAATGCAGTAACTCGTCCTCCCTGGAGCAGCAATTACACGCTGAATATTAATACTGAAATGAACTATTGGCCGGCTGAAATATGCAATTTGGCTGAATGCCATGAGCCCTTGCTGGACTTGATCAGCCATTTGGCGAAGAAGGGTGTTGAGACTGCACAGGTCAACTATGGCACTCATGGCTGGACCACGCATCATAATACGGATATCTGGGGACAGACGGCACCGGTAGGCAATTATGGTGACGGTGATCCCAGCTGGGCCTTCTGGCCGATGGGCGGTATTTGGCTGACTCAGCATGTATGGGAGCATTATGCCTTCAGCGGAGACGAGACGTATTTGCGGAATTCCGCTTATCCAGTGATGAAGGAAGCTGCGCTGTTCGCACTGGACTGGCTCATTGACGATGGTAGCGGTAACCTTGTGACTTCACCTTCGACTTCGCCGGAGCATAAATTCCGGACAGCGGAAGGTGTAGCAGCGGTCAGTCCGGGTTCAACCATGGATATCTCATTAATCTGGGAGTTGTTCACCAACTGTATTGAAGCCTCGGAAATACTTGGAACGGACCTGGATTTCAGAAAAGAACTGGTAAGCATCCGCGAACGTCTTCTGCCGCTGCAAGTCGGGAAATATGGTCAATTGCAGGAATGGTCGAAGGACTATGAGGATGAGGACATTTACCATCGGCATACTTCGCATCTGGTAGGCGTGTATCCGGGTCGACAGCTTTCGGACGAGGAGACACCGGAGTTGTTTGTCGCTGCCAGAACCTCCCTTGAACGGCGGGGAGACGAAAGCACGGGTTGGAGCCTAGGATGGCGTGTTGCGCTTTGGAGTCGTTTCAGGGAAGGAAATCGTTCCCTGCGTCTGCTCTCCAACATGCTGCGCCTGGTCAGAGATGGAGCGTCGGAGCAATATAACCATGGCGGTGTATATCCGAATCTTCTGGGCGCACATCCTCCGTTTCAGATCGACGGCAACTTCGCAGCTTCTGCCGGTATAGCCGAGATGCTGCTGCAATCTCACCGTCCATATATGGAACTACTACCTGCACTGCCGGATGCTTGGCAGCAGGGCAACGTTTCCGGCCTGCGTGCCCGAGGTGGATTTGAGGTCAGTATCCGGTGGGACAACGGACAACTCGTAGAAGCGTACATCACTTCTCATCTGGGCCGGGACTGCGTGCTTAGAGGTGAAGGCCCAGTTGTGGTAACGCTTGACGGCAGCGTACTTGAAACGGAGGAAACCCATTCAAATATCATAAGCTTCCCTACATCTGCAGGACGCACTTACAGGGTTAAGTTGAGTTAAATCGCGGTATGGATCGGAAGATCGTTGCATGGAAAGTGCTCTATTCGGTCTTTATAATGAGGGCAGACTTGGGCAGGAGAGACGTAACCAGCTCCACTCAGGGCACAGCATGCAACAATAAGGAGGCATATGATGCTAACTCGCGATACAGCCGTACAAGTGCAGCAACAGAATGTTAATCTTGTAAGCGTTACAAATGGCCACGTGAGCCTGGAGATCAATCTGGAAAATGGTGAAGTGTCCTGCATCGGCAACCATTCTTCCTATGTGAAGGGCATTCGTAGTGCTTTTCGCTGGCAGGGCCGGGAATACAGCACGGATCATTATCAGAACCATGAGCTGACGGCACAGGAAGATATTGTTCGAGAAGGTTTTGGAAAAGGGATCCGCTTGGTGGTTCTGCATAAAGCTTCGCTGCTGCCGCAACTGGAGCAGCATTTCTATATGTATGAATCTTCACCATATGTACTGGTGCAGACCGCTATAGTCGGTGATGAAGAACTTAAGGCGAATCGCATGGCTGTCATCCAATCCAAAACCATATCGCTCGGCGGAGAATCCGGCCAGGATGAACCAAGCATTCTGCGTGTTCCGTTTGATAACGATAAATGGGTCAGATATACGGTCGTTAAGCCGCCGCTTGATGTGGAGAGTTACGAGGCGACAGCCTTGTTCGCGCCTGACAGCCGCCGGGGAATTGTGATGGGTTCCCTTACGCATAAGGTATGGAAAACAGGGATTCGCATCCAAAGCGAAAAAAGCGGACATATCGAGGGACTTGATCTGTACGGCGGTGCCGTGAGTGAACTGACTCGCGATTCCCAGCCTCATGGTTATGTGAAGGGAAAAAGAGTGGAATCCCCATTGGTATTCGTCGGGTTCTATGAAGACTACCGTGAAGGTCTTGAAGCCTACGGTCAGGCGAATACCTGGATTGAGGCTCAATTGCCTTGGGAGGGCGGTGTCCCGATCGGATGGAACAGCTGGTCTGCGGCCATGAGTGATCTGGACTATGATCTGTATACAGCGACCAGCGATTTTCTGAAAAATGAAGTACAGCCGCTTGGATTCGAGAATGAGGAAACGTTATACATCAACTTTGATGCTTTCTGGGACAATTTTACGCCGGAAGAGATGAAGAGCGCGCTGGACCGGGTGCGGCAAAATGGACATAGAGCGGGAACGTACTGGACCCCATTTGCCTTCTGGGGCGGGCCTGATCAGTTCGGTCAGGCGGTCGAAGGAACGAACGGCAAATACACCTATGCAGATATTCTGCTGCGTGACAGTGAGGGCGAAATGCTGCCAGATGTAGACGGTGGTCTGGCAATAGACCCGACACATCCCGGCAACCTGCAAAGAATTGACTGGTTCACGGATAAATTCATCGCGGAAGGTTTCGAATATATCAAACTGGATTTCTTGGCACATGGCTCGCTGGAAGGACAGCACCACAATCCGGATATTACTACAGGGATCGCGGCTTATCACTATGGCATGTCTTATTTGCAGCATAAGATCTCACCAGAAGTAATCGGACGTCCATTTTTCATAAACTTGTCCATCGCTCCATTATTTCCATATGCATTTGCCCACAGCCGTCGTATTTCCTGTGATGTCTTCGGTACACTTGCAGATACGGAATATATGCTGAACTCGCTGACACACGGCTGGTGGATGAGCAACACACTTTATCGCTACAATGATCCGGATCATTCCGTGTTATACAAGAGCTTCAACCAGGAAGCTACCGGCTGGCATGAAGGCCGCAGTCGTCTGACCGCTTCAGTTATTGCTGGTACGGTGCTCCTGCTCGGGGATGACTTCCGTAAAGAGGAAGCTGCCGAACGAGCAAAAGAATGGCTTGGCAACAAGGATATTTTGAACGTTGCTCGTATGGGGAAAACCTTCCGTCCAGTTGAAGGTGATTATGGGAAACTGTCTTCTGATGTGTTTGTCCTTGAATCGCCGGAAGAGAAGAGTTTCTATCTTGCTGTCTTCAACTTTGATGCTGAACAAGCAGTGGTTAAATCCATCTCGCTGGAGCGGGCCGGGCTAAACGCCAATGCCGTATACCGCTTACAGGATCTGTGGGAAGGTTCACAGGGGGAAACGTCTGGAGAGCTTACGGTCTCGCTGGAACCGGCGGAATCCAAAATCTTCAGATTGACCGTGAAGGGAAACTGACTGGGCGACATGACAACCCAGAGCTGTGAACGGTTATAGGATATAAAAAAACAAAGTCAAACGCGCGCTTTTGTATCTCACAGATCGCGCGTTTGTCTATTTTGGGAATGAGTGTATTTCTAAAGAAATTTATTATTGGACTGGAGGACATGATATGAACGATTTTACTTTGTGGTATTCAACCCCTGCAGCGGATTGGTCTCAAGGCCTGCCGCTGGGCAATGGAAGAATAGGGGCAGATGTTATGGCGTCATCGCATCGTGAGGTATGGAGTATGAGCGAGGTTACCTTCTGGTCGGGGCGGATTGACCCGGAGCATCCTTCCGAAGGAGGCAAGGCTGCACTGGAAGAGATGCGCAGCTATTTCTTCTCCGGCGATTATGATGAAGGAGATCGTCTTGCCAAACAACATTTGCAGCCAACGAAACGTAATTTCGGTACCCATCTTGGATTATGTGAAGTTGTGATTGATTTTGAGAAGAAGAATTCGGATTCTGATGAAGAGGGAATTTTCCAACGTGAGCTGGATCTGACTCAAGCGCTGGCCGGGGCGTTCTGGAAGGATGACAATATCATGATTAGACGTGAAGTTTTCGCTTCCAATGTCGATGATATCGTCGCCTCCAGAGTTTGGAGCGAAGTTCCGGGTAGCGTAACCTTTACACTTGGCTTGCAGGCGGGCACGGAATCATTCAAGGTTGTAGCCTTAGACGACAACACGCTTGAATTCCAAGGACAGGCAACGGAAAATGTACATAGTGATGGGACTTGCGGCGTATGGTCCAAGGGTTTGGTCAAGTTGGTTATATCCGGGGGGACGGTCGCAAGCAGAGATGGTCGATTGACTGTGACCGGAGCGGATGAGGCCTGGATTTATTTTAGTGTGAGCACAGATTATCGCCGTACAGATCAGGAGTGGGCAACAGAGAACGAGTCTACGCTGATGAGGGCTTTGGAGAAGGGGTATGCTTTGCTGAGGGAGGATCATATCCGTGATTACGGCGAGCAATATGACAAGGTAGATATACAGTTGGGGCACAAGGGGAAATCCGGTCTGGCTACAGACCAACGCATTCGTTTGTTGGAGCAGGGTGAGGGGATTGAAGATCCGCAGCTGTTTGCATTATTTTTTCAATATGGACGGTATCTTACCATTGCGGGCTCTCGTGAGAACTCACCGCTGCCACTCCATCTCCAGGGAATCTGGAATGATGGTGAAGCGTGCCGAATGGGCTGGAGCTGTGATTATCACCTTGATATGAATACCCAGATGAATTATTACCCCACAGAGATTACGAATCTTGGAGAGAGCCATCTTCCGTTATTTAGGTATGTTGAGGATCTGGCACAGGCGGGCAGGGAAACGGCTCGTAATGTATATGGATGCGAAGGATGGGTCGCTCATGTCTTCTCCAATGTATGGGGCTTTACGTTGCCTGGGTGGGAGACCTCATGGGGGCTGAACGTTACAGGCGGATTATGGCTGGCTACACACCTGATTGAGCATTATGAGTATAGTCAGGATCGTGTTTTCCTAGAGAATGTGGCCTATCCTGTACTTAAGGAATCCGCGGCCTTCTATCTGGACTACATGTGTGAGCATCCTCGGAACGGTTGGCTGGTGACGGGTCCTTCCAATTCGCCGGAGAATCATTTTTATCCCGATAATTCGAGAGAGGCGGCACAGCAGCTGTCTATGGGAACAACAATGGACCAGATGCTGGTGCGCAGGCTCTTCGAATTTTGTCTTCATTCCGTTGAACTTTTGAATAAAGACGAGGAACTCGGTCGCAAGCTGGAAGAAGCAATTAGCAAGCTTCCACCTCTACAGATCGGCAAGAAAGGCCAGTTACAGGAATGGCTGGAGGATTATGAGGAGGTGCAGCCGGAGCATCGGCATTTGTCTCATATGTATGCGCTGTATCCGGACAATCAGATTACACCTGACCATACACCGGAACTCAGTGCGGCAGCACGAGTAACGCTGGAGAACCGCATGGTCCAGGAAGAGCTGGAGGATGTTGAATTTACAGCTGCTTTGTTTGGACTGGGTTTTGCGAGATTGCACGATGGAGAGACGGCATATAAACACCTCTCACATTTGATCGGCGGCCTGTGCTTCGATAATCTGTTCACCTATTCCAAATCCGGAATTGCTGGAGCAGAGAGTAATATTTTCGTCATTGATGGGAATTTCGGCGGTACAGCGGTCTTAGCAGAGATGCTGCTGCAAAGTTATGCGGGCGAGATTCACCTTCTGCCAGCGCTTCCACAGGCATGGAGCACCGGCTCGATAACCGGGTTGAGAGCAAAAGGGAATGCCGAGGTTGACATCGTTTGGGAGAATGGAAGGCCGACCTCTACGAACATTCACACGTTCTCGCCGGGAACATTCGCCATTTGTTGGGGCAACCATAGAACGATCCTTCATGCCGAAGCAGGCGAAAGTTACTATTTCAATAGCGAGCTGGAGTTGGTAAAATAACGATCTATACTTGAAAATAACTTTCATTTATATGGACCATGGTCCCACGGGGGGAAAAACATATAATAGAGACAGAAAGAGACAAAGGGAGGGGACGTTGATGTATAGTATTTTTTTGGTAGACGATGAAGAGCTGGGACTTGAGATGATGAGGGATTATATCCGTTGGGAAGAGATGGGCATCTATATCATGGGAACGGCGAGTAACGGCAGGGAGGCCTTGGAGAAGATCGAGGCCACCCAGCCTGATATCGTTCTTACCGATGTTCAGATGCCGATAATGAACGGTATTGATCTGGCGAGAAAGATACATGAGAGCTACGACTCGATCCAGGTGATGTTTCTGACCGGGCACGATGAATTTCAATATGTAAAATCGGCTATCAACGTAGGGGCCGTGGGATATATGCTAAAACCTTTGGATTTAAACGAAATTGAAAGCGTTATCAGTAAAGTTAAACAGCGTTGTGACGAAGTTGCAATGAAGAACCGTTCCATGGAGGCGGCCAAAGCCAATATCCTGAAGGAGTTATCTTACGAAAAAAATGAGGATCGTGCTATTGATCTCGCTTGTAGTTTCAGCCGTCTATGCCGACAATCGGAGACCACACGATATGCAATGGCCTTGTTCAGTATCGATCCCAAGGAGGCTGAAGAGGAACAGCAAAGTCTGGAGGAATGTACGGCTCGGCTGGTGTCTTTTCTCGATCATTTCTTCAAAGCGAAGAATCTGAAAGCGATCTTTGTGGATTACAAGGAAGGAGAGACCGGTGTATTTATGGAAGCGGCCCAGCAGCCGGGACATTATGCGTGGGAAGACTTGGCTGAGGCTATTCGTAGTGCCCTGGATTTTACGGTAACGGCTGCTGTAGGCGGACAAGAGACCGAGTTATCCAACATTCACTGTTTGTACGAACAGACGCGAACCATCTTGAACGAGCGTTTCTATGAAGGTACAGGCACGATTATTCATGCCGAGACACTTTCGAACCAGTTTTATACGGAGCATATGCCCCCTTTTGAACAAAAGGAATGGTTTGAGGCTATTAATCGACTGGATTTTGAATGGGCCGCACAGAAGCTGCACGGGTATATTGAGGGATTGGCAACACTGCGAGTCAAGAAGAAAATCATCTGCGACTGGTCGATAGATCTCGTTAATGAGCTGCTGGAGCAGCTTCATAAACCTGTTCCGAAGCGGGCTGAGCTATATCATTCCATCTATAATGCACTGACTCTGCATGAGATCGAGGATCTGATTCTCGGTACTGCGGAAGATGCGGTGAGTATGCTGGGTGAGCGGTTTATGGACAAAAATGCAAAATTGATTCACAAGGTCCGCACCCTCATCGATCAGAATTACAATCAGCCGATTACCATTAACAGCCTGTCTGATCAGGTCTATTTGTCACCGAACTATTTGAGATCCATATTTAAGGACAAAACAGGAATGACCATTCACGATTATCTGACACGCATCAGACTGGATAAAGCCAGGGAACTGCTGGCAGATGGCTCGCTCAAGATTCACGATATCGCGCAGAACGTGGGCTATGAAAGTACATCTTATTTTATATCTCTTTTCCTGAAGACACAGGGCGTAACACCCAACGAATACAGGAAAAGTATATGACGATACAGGCTGTCTGGTAACGATCATGATCCTCCCGTTTTCCTTGAACATGATTTTGGATAGGCTCCCTCTGACTAACCCATGATATGGCAAATGAAAGAGGCTTTCCTGTATGAATAGTAACATTGTGGTATGGAACATCCCCCTCCTCCTTTTTACAATTAGGCATATAGGAAAGGAAGGGGGAGAGAGGGGAATTTAGCAGCTCTTTATGAAAGCGATTACAGATAATGGCTGTGAACCACCGCAGGATAGGCATATGGAGACCTGACTCAATCAAAAGAAAATGGAGGCATGTTATGTTGGGACGGATGATGAAAAAAGGATTGGTGTGCTTAATCATTTTTTGCTTGGTAGTTGGCGGGGGCCAGTTCGTCCGAACAGCTCACGCCGATGATATGAATACCTATGAAGCAGAGGCCGAGGGAAATATTTTGCTTGGCAACGCGAAAATCTCTGATAGCCCGACGGCTTCAGGCGGCAAAAAGGTTGGTGGCATGTACCAAGGCAGTTCATTGCAATTTAACAATGTTACTGTAAGTGAGACAGGAAATTATAAGATTTCCGTTTACTACATTTCAGGTGATTCGCGGCCGTTTAATATTAGTGCGAATGGCGGGGAGAAGCAATTTGAAGAACCGCCCAAGACAGTCGATTGGGATACGGTGGGAACGTATGATGTGACTCTTCCGTTGAACGCGGGTACCAACACCATCCTGATTGATGACAACAACTGGTATTCTCCTGACATCGACAAGATTGTGATCCGCGGTTTGGACAGTGGCCACCCGGGAGAAGGGGGCGGAGAAGACTGGAAGAAAAATTTGCATGGTGCAATCATTGAAGCAGAAGCACCCGACAATATTCTGAAAGGCAATGCCAAGGTGGTGGACAGCAGTATCAGTTCAGGTGGAAAAAAAGTAACGGATCTGAACAAAAACAGTTCACTGCAATTTACGAATGTTACTGTACCGGCAGATGGTACATATTTGATCCGGATATCTTATATCTCCGGTGACCAGCGTCCTGTTTATATGCAGGTGAACAATGGCACGGATGAGATGATTGATCTGCCCAAAACGGCAAGCTGGAATACAGTAGGCACATATGATGCGGAAGCTTCCCTCCATAAGGGAGTTAATACCATTACGTTCTCGGATCATGATTGGTACTCCCCCGATTTTGATCGAATTGAAGTCATCCCGTATACGCTTAGCTATGAAGCCGAAGATCCGGGCAATACGCTGACTGGTGAAGCACGTGTAACAGAGAGTCCGAATGCTTCAGGTGGCAAAAAGGTCGGCTATCTGAATGGCGGGAGCTCTTTGACGTTCAATAAAATTATAGCCCCCATGACAGGTGATTACCGCGTTAAGGTAGATTATTTTTCAGGTGATCCGCGGAGTTTCTATGTCCATGCAAATGGTGGGGAAGAGCAGTACCACGACCTGCCCAAAACCCCGGATTGGGATACGGTAGGTACGTATGATCTTACCCTCCCATTAACTGAAGGCGAGAATACGATTACCTTTTCCGACAACAATGGCTATTCTCCCGATCTGGACCGGATTATCGTCGAGCCTGCGATAGAGACAGAACCCGAAAATCCAGGTGAAGGAGATGACGATCTGGGAACACCGGGTGACTCGCAACGATACGGGGATATCACGGTGACTGATTACACGTATGGCCTTCTGGTATCGAACGGACAATACGATGTGTCTTATAATACCCAGACTGGATTCGTCGGATATAGCTGGGCAGAAGGGCAGAAGATGCGGGGGATTTTCAGCAGCATTAAACTTGGCGAGAGCCTTTTGGAAACCAAAGGTTATGAGAGTCATGCGAGCGGTGGAGCACCGCTGGAGATTCAGGATGGATTCGGCAAAGGTATTGAGTTGAACTTTGTTCATACGTCAACTGGCAAACCAACCCTGAAGCAGGTCTATCGGTTTTATGAAGATAAGTCTTATTTCCTCAACCGTCTGGACGCCATCAGTGATGATAAAGAGATCCAGAGTAATCACATGTCCCCAATTACCGTGAAAAATGCGGGTGGCGTGGATATCGGCGTCAGCTCGGATAACCGCGTGCTTACGGTGCCTTTTGACAACGATGCATGGATTCGCTATAAATCTCAAACGATGAACCGGGCGGATACCAGTTACGAAATGACAACGGTATTCAATAACTCAACACGTAACGGTCTTGTGATCGGTTCAGTAACCCATGACACATGGAAGACAGGTATTGACTGGAAAGGCTCAGCTAATCGTCTGAATGAATTTGCTGTGTATGGTGGTGCAGCGAGTGACGTTACTCGCGATACCCAGCCACATGGCAGCCTGACTGGTACTGAACTGTCCTCACCGCTGATTATGGTAGGTGGTTTCAGTGACTACCGTACAGGACTTGAGGAATACGGAAAAGCCAATGCGATTATTACTCCTCCGCTGGCGTTGAATCCGGAGCTGCCACAGGGTGTTCCAGTAGGTTGGAATAGCTGGGGAGCTTATGATAGCGGGCTTTCGTATCAGAACGTAGTGGATGTGTCCAATTATTTCAAGAACAATCTTAAGAAGTTCAACAATAACGGCAATGTATTCATTAATATGGATTCCTACTGGGACAATCTAAGTGATGCTGAGCTTGCCCAAGCTGTATCTGTAATTAAGGGCAATGGTCAGCATGCAGGCATCTATTGGGGACCATTTGTGTATTGGGGCAACGATATGAGCCAAAAAGTAGATGGTACCAACGGGCAATATACGTATGGTGATATTGTGCTTAAGGATGCTGAGGGGAAACCTCTGCCTACACTGGATGGAGCATATGCACTGGATGTGACACATCCGGGGAGTCAAATGCGCATGAATTATTTTCTGGATAAGTTTAAAGCACTTGGATTCACATTCATCAAACTGGATTTCCTGACCCATGGCTCACTGGAAGGCCAACACTATGACACTACTGTGACGACAGGAATCCAGGCATACAATGAAGGGATGCGTTATGTTGAAGAGCGATTGGATGGAAAAATGTTTATTAGTGCGTCCATTGCACCGATCTTTCCAAGTCAGTATGCGCATAGCAGACGGATCTCTTGTGACACCTATGGCAAAATCAATGAGACGGAGTACATGCTCAATTCATTGACATATGGTTTCTGGCAAAATGGAACGATCTATTCTTATACAGACCCAGATCATTTGGCATTAAGCAGTGCTTCAACCCTGGAGGAAGCCCGCAGCCGGGTGAATTCCGGTGTAATTGCCGGTACGGTGATGATGGATTCCGATGATGTGAACGATCCCAAGGCACAGGAATACATGACAGCATTGTACAATAATACAGATGTTCTTCAGGTGGCGCTGAAAGGCAAAGTATTCAAGCCGCTTGAAGGAAATACGAATGCAAATGCCGCAGATACGTTTGTTCTGAAAGACGGCAATGATTATTACCTTGCCGTATTTAATTACAACGCCAATAGTTCAGCGAACAAAACGATTCATTTGGGTCGTGCCGGATTGAATGAATCCAAATCCTATACATTACATGATTTGTGGACAGGTGAATCTTCGTCAGCCACGGGTTCATGGTCCATCTCGCTTGGACCGGCTGAATCGAAGTTGGTTAAATTGACCGAAAAACAAGTCAACCCAGGAAATCCAGGCAACCCAGGTAATCCAAGCAACCCTGGCCACAATGGCAATACCAATAATACTAGCGGAAACTCCGGCAACAGCACTGCTCAGGAGAACGATACAGCAAAACGGGTCATTACAGCCGATATGCTGAAAGTGGACAGTGGGGCAGGGAAAGCCGTAGTGGATATCAAAGCGGGTACACAGGAGCTACAATTATCATCTGCTGTTTTACGCCAGCTCGGCAACCATACATTGGAAGTGAAATCAGGCAAGCTAACCCTGCAAATACCTGCGAGTTTGTTCCAACAGCTGTTGAGCAAGCTACCAGCGGGGCAGCAGGAAGAAAGTACGATTTCCTTGAAAATGGTTCCACTTGGCAGCAAGGCCAAGGAGGTCGTTGCTGCAGTGGAGTCATCTTCCCGGGCAACGGTTTCCCTTAAGGGTGAAATCGTTGAATTCAGCCTTTCGGCAACAACCAAATCTGGCGCAACCGAAACACTCTCTGTGTTTGATCATCCAGTTACGCTAAGTCTGGCAGCGGCTGAAGGCTTCGACCCTTCACAGGGAGGAATATATTATATTAACGAAAATGGGAAATTGGAATTTCTCAAATCGGATTACGTGAAAGGCGTATTAACAACTAAAGTGAGCCACTTCAGCAAGTATGCCGTTCTGGAACTGAATCGGACGTTTGCCGATGTTCCGGCCAATCATTGGGCCAGCTCTGTAATCAAGGAGTTGGCAGCTAAGCTGTATGTCGAAGGCACAAACGCGGATCAATTTGAGCCAGGACGGGCAGTCACTCGCGCTGAATTCACTGCCATGCTTGTTCATTCTCTGGGACTGACCGCAGCGGGGAAAGTACAATTTACAGATGTAGCGACAGATGCCTGGTACGCGGAACCCATCTCGATTGCGACCCAAGCCGGTATTGTCAACGGCCGAAGCGCAGCCCGTTTCCAGCCGGACGCACAGATTACCCGTGAAGAAATTACGGTGATGCTGATGAAAGCATACGAACTGAATGATGGGAAAGTGCCTGTTGGTTCTACAGATATCTTGTTTACCGATATGGCTCAGGTTTCTTCATGGGCAGCTGTTTCGGTGAAGGATGCAGCCCGACTAGGACTGGTTCAAGGCCAAAAACAAGGGCAGTTCCTGCCTAAAGGGATAGCTTCCCGTGCAGAGGCGGCTCAGGTCATCTATAACCTGATTTTGAAGTAAGCTATAAGGCTGCGAATTGCATCGCAGCCTTATTTTCATAACTTTGAGATGACAGATGATTTCCCCTATGGATTGTAAGAATGCGATATGGCTAATTTAACACCTGCTTCCTACAATAATATGTATGTTCACAACACACAGCACGAGGGTAACAGGAACTCGAAAGGATGATAAACTTGACGATTCAATATAATGAACAACTACGTATATTTGCAATGCAGACGCAAAATTCGTCCTACATTTTCGGAATTAATGAGAGGGAACACCTCCAGCATCTGTATTGGGGTAACCCCGTGGACATCGAGGACAGCGCTCCGTTGCTCCATCTACAATCCCACAGCTCTTTTGACGCGGAAGTGGAAGGAGAGGTGGAGGAGTACAGCTTCTGGGGAGGAGCATCTTATACAGAGCCATCTTTGAAGCTGCGTATGTCTGATGGTGTCCGTGATCTCCAGGTAAAGTATGACCGTCACGAGATCATTGAACAGGATGGCAGACAGACGTTGATGATCACGTTGAAGGATCAGGTGTATGCACTTGAAACGCAGTTAATATATCGGGTCATCCCTGAATTTGATCTGGTGGAGCGTTATGCCAAAATCGTAAATACGGGACAGGAGGATATCGTGCTGGAAAGCATGCAATCCGCAGCCTGGACTTTGCCATATCTCCAGGATTACCGCCTGACACATGTTACGGGGAAATGGTCGGGTGAATTCCAACTGCGCAATACCATTTTGACAGAGGGAAAAAAGCTACTTGAATCGCGGAGAGGTTTCACGGACGGTCATGCTAACCCATGGTTTGCGATTGATGATGGTCTTTCGACAGAAAGCGGCGGCGGGGTATGGTTTGGTGCTCTGGCCTGGAGCGGCAACTGGAAGATTGTCGCTGAGAAGACCCCATTCACGCATGTGCGGGTAACAGGTGGCATCAATGATTTTGACAATGAATGGTTGCTGGGTGCGGGCGAAACGTTTGAGACGCCTGTCTTTGTCGGCGGATTCAGCCCAGAAGGCTTTGGCGGAATGAGCCACCGCTTGCATCAATATCAATACAATTACATACTGCCTCGCAGTGAAATCGGGAAAGTGCTGTACAACTCCTGGGAAGCAACCTACTTCGATGTGAACGCACAGGACCAA
Source organism: Paenibacillus sp. E222 (assembly GCF_013401555.1). Taxonomy (NCBI): domain Bacteria; kingdom Bacillati; phylum Bacillota; class Bacilli; order Caryophanales; family Paenibacillaceae; genus Paenibacillus; species Paenibacillus sp. E222. Next base: position 6,276,729 of record NZ_CP058552.1, on the reverse strand, counting down.
ATGGCGCTTGCCGAGCGGGCAGCCAAGATGGGCGTGGAGCTATTCGTCGTGGATGACGGCTGGTTTGGACAGCGGCATTCCGACCGAGCGGGGTTGGGCGACTGGAACGTGAACAAGGAGAAGTTCCCTAATGGGCTGGTTGAACTGATTGACCGGGTTCACGGACTTGGGATGGAGTTTGGTATATGGGTAGAGCCGGAGTCGGTCAACCCGGATAGCGATCTTTATAGAGAACATCCAGACTGGGTATACCATTTTGAGACCCGGGAACGTACGGAGCTTCGCAATCAGCTGCTGCTGAATATTTCCAAGCCGGAGGTTAAGCAATACATTATCGATTTTATGACCGAACTGCTTGGCAACCATGAGATTAAGTTCATTAAATGGGACATGAATCGGACCATCACGGAGCCTGGTATGAAGGGGCACCCGATTAACCGCCAGAAAGAAGTATGGGTAAGGCATGTCCAGAGTCTCTATGATATATGGGCACAGCTGAGAGCCAAGTTCCCGGATGTGGAGTTTGAGACTTGCGCAGGAGGTGGCTCGCGGATTGATCTGGGCATCTTCCGTTATGCGGACCAATCCTGGCCGAGTGACAATACGGATGCGTTCGACCGTCTGAGCATTCAGGAAGGCTTCTCCTATACGTATGCACCACGTATGATGACCTGTTGGGTAACCGAGTCACCTACAGGAATGAACGGTCGAAACGTCTCCCTGAAGTATCGTTTCCACAGTGCAATGATGGGTACGCTTGGTATTGGCTCCAATCTGAACGAGTGGAGTGATGAATGGATCGAGCAGTCCGGGGAATTCATCGGACAGTACAAAGCCATTCGCCACCTCGTGCAATTCGGCAGACAATTCCGCCTGACTGCGCTTCGTCATAAGGGGGTTACGGCTGTCCAGTACAGTAATACTGCCGCAAGTGATCATGTGCTGTTCGCTTTTCTTCACTCGCAGAAGCTGGGTGAACCGTTGCCTAGACTGCGTTTGGCAGGTCTTCAGGTTGACAAGACCTATCTCGTTGAAGAGCTGGGATTATCGGTCAGTGGCCGTGCGCTGATGAACATCGGGGTGGAATTGCCTCTACGCGGCGATTTCGACAGCCTGGTGTATCGTATCCGTGAGCAGGTATAAAGGATGCTGTAGAATGGTTTAAAAGGAGTGCTTTGCAAGCCAATAGTGGCTGCATCGCACTCCTTTTTTATTGGATCTCTTTTTGTGGCAGACGAATTTGGACCGTGGTTCCCATGCCTAGTTTGCTATACACTTTAACACCGTAATATTCACCGAATTTCAGCTTAATTCTCCGATCCACATTTGAAATGCCATAGCCTCGTCCTTCTTTTTCTTCAAACAAAGACTGAAGCGTCTCACGCCGCATGCCCATTCCATCGTCTATAACAGATAAAATAATACTGTTGTTCTCGATGACGCCTTTGATATGAATATTTAGGGGCCGATCCTGATTCCAAAGAGCGTGAATGACTGCATTCTCCACAAAAGGTTGTAACGCAAGCTTCACGGTCGAGTAGGGCAGGATCGATTGATCTATCGTGTAAATGATGTTCAGCTTGCCTTTAAATCGAATAAGCTGTATGGCATTATAGCTCTGCGTCAGTTTCAATTCCTCATTGATCGTCAGGATGCTCTTTCCTTTATTCAGGGATATCCGATAAAACTTGGCCAGATGAAGGACCATATCCTGAATCTGGGGATCCTGATGCTTTACGGCCAGAGAGGAGATCGAGCCGAGTGTGTTATACAGAAAATGAGGATTGATCTGAGCTTGAAGCAGGTCAAGCTCGGCTTCCTTGCTCTGTAGCTCCTTCTGGTAGACCTCCGTAACCAGACTTTTCAGCCGGGTTGTCATCTGTTCGAATGCAAAGTGAAGCTGTCCTATCTCATCATTGCCCATCTGTTCCTCATGGGTAGGATTGAAATCCCCCCGTTCAATGCGTCGAATCATCCGTATTAACGTCCTGATGCGTTTGCTGAACAGCGATGCGGTAATATAAATGAGCAACAGCGCCACACCGATGAAGCCCAGTGAAATTTTGATAATAAGCTGAGAGAGAGATTTGGCATCTTTGATAATACTGTCGTAAGGGAAGATGGATACCGTTTTCCAGCCGTTTTTGAGCGTATTATAAACGGCCAGAGCTTTCACGCCTTGGTACGTTGTATCAAATCTGCCTGAAGGCGTTTCGTCAAAATTCTGATGAAGCAATTTGGGCAAGCTTGTGTTGATTAACTGCTTGTCTGCTGAAGATAAAATAATACCTTTGTCATTGATGATAAAGATATCCTTACCGCCTGCTTCTTTTTCCATAAGAGAATAGATGACAGACTCGGAAATTTGAAAGACCAGCATGCCGTAGGGATACTGATTACTATTGTTGTTCAGCAGCCGGGCAAGCGTGAACATGGCGGGACCATTCTCGGTCTGCGGCGATGAGAGATGAATAATGTTCCCATAGGATTGTTGCAATTTGTGGAACAGTTCCGTGTTCTGAACTTCGGGTGTAATTGGCCGGATATAATAATTGTCTTTGGGCAGCGATGGATTGTCCGAATAAATGAATGCGCTATCAAAATCAGGGTAGGCAGCCATCACCGTATCAATTCGATTGCCAATATAATTATAGACATCCAGATAAGATGGATCATCCTGATACTCGTTTGTAAGGTAATTGGCAAGGCGATTATCCAAATAAATGGAGGCGGAAATATGTTCATAACTGTCCAGTTTATTCTCCAGATTTTTGGTGATCTGAGCTGTTGAGTTTGTCATATTGATGTAGATCTGCTCGGTAAGTTTCGTTTTGGTAAGTTCATAGGAAAAATAAACCAATAGCATCATCGGAATGATGGTGACGAGTACAAATACCATAAATAGCTTGGAACGAAAGCTTAGGTTAACAAAAGGCATGTATATGTATTTTCGATAGAATTGGCGCATTCGGGAGCCCTCTCTTGACTGATTATTCGTTGCACAGTTCATCATAGCAGAGTGAATATGGAAATCCAATCCTCTCTTTTTACAAAAACATCTTTAAAAAGCGGTATCTTTCGGAGAATTCGACTATGGCAAGCGATTGGCGTCAAATTTATGATAATAGGAGAGAAGTTGAATCCAGATATGGCCGGCCATGCTGCTGTATAGAAAAAGGGAGGGTATTTAATGCATAAGGTAAGCGCTATCAAAACAGTCAGGAGCAATAATTTGATAAGCAGACTAAAAGAGCAAAAATGGTTATTCGTGCTTATGCTTCCTGCCTTCATTGCCACATTGTTATTTTCCTATGGTCCGATGTTTGGACTGTATATGGCGTTTACGAATTATCAGCCGGGTGGGGGATCGTTCTTTTACCAGTTCTTTCATGCCGAATTTGTAGGTTTCCAATGGTTTGAGTATTTCTTTACTACAGGGGATTTCTATCGGGTTATGCGTAATACGCTTGCGACAAGCTTGCTGACGCTGTTCTTCGGATTTCCTGCTCCAATCATTCTCGCGCTTGTACTGAATGAAGCAAGACAGGGATTTTTCAAACGTTTTGTACAGACGGTTTCGTATCTGCCGCATTTTATCTCATGGGTTATCGCAGCCAACATTGTGATTACGCTGCTGGCTTCGGATGGAATGCTTAACAATATTCTGGTTCTGCTGGGCATTGTCAAAGAACCCGTCGCATTTTTGCAAAACGGGCCTCTATTCTGGTGGATTATCGCATTGTCGAACATGTGGAAAGAGATGGGGTTTAGCGCCATTATGTATCTCGCCGCAATCGCTTCCATTAATCCGGAGCTATACGAAGCGGCAAGGGTGGACGGAGCCAGCCGATTTAAGCAAATGTGGCATATAACGCTGCCATCCATGCGCCCTACCATTGTCATATTGGCTATTCTCGCGGTCGGAGGCATTTTGAATGCAGGATTTGAACAGCAATACCTGCTGCAAAATAATACCGTACTTGAATACTCCGAAGTTATTGATATTTATGCCTACAAATACGGACTACAGAACAGCATGTTCTCATACGGGGCTGCTGTGGGGATGTTCAAATCCGTTGTTGCCTTTATTCTTGTTCTCATTGTGAACCGGATTTCCAGAAAAGTGAACGACCAGGCGTTGTTCTAACTACAAAAGACAGAGGGGAGCGCTTGTGATGATTCTGAACAGATTCGGGGATCGTATTTTCAAAATCATTGTGTATTTCATTCTTATTCTCGTATTACTCGTTACATTTCTTCCGTTTTGGAATATACTCGTTCTTTCATTGAACAGCGCGGAGGATACGGTACGGGGCGGCGTTTACTTGTGGCCCAGGGACCTGACCCTGGACAGCTATCAGCAGATTTTGAAAGATAGCGAGATTTTAAACGGGCTGTGGGTAACCGTCAAACGAACGCTGATTGGCGCACCGCTATCGGTTCTCGTCATTACGATGCTTGCGTATCCGCTAAGTCGGCGGAATCTGGTTGGTCGCAAAGGTTGGAACCTGTACTTTATCTTTACCATGTATTTCAGTGGTGGACTCATTCCGTTCTACATGGTGCTTAAGGCACTGAACATGATCGATACATTTTCGGTGTTCATTTTGCCAAGTTTGATGAATGTCTTCTATATGATTATTGTCCGTACCTTTATGGAGCAGCTGCCCCATGAGATTGAAGAATCGGCGAGGGTTGACGGGGCTAACGATCTGACGATTTTTTTCCGGATTGTGATGCCGTTGACAACTCCTGTACTTGCAACAGTGGGGCTTTTTCAAGCCATTGGGCATTGGAATGCCTGGTTTGATTCCTATGCGTTCACCTACAGCTCGGACCTGAAGACCCTACAAGCCGTGCTCGTCAAAATCTTGAATCAATTTCAGACAGGCGGCATGATTTCACAATCGCAAATGCTGGCCAACTCAGCTAAACGGAATGCTGTTTCTAGCGATACCATTCGAATGGCTGCTACCATGGTAGCCACCTTACCGATCGTTATGGTGTATCCGTTCCTGCAAAAATACTTTGTCAAAGGCATGACTTTGGGAGCGGTGAAAAGTTAATCTATTCCATAATCCGGTTGCAGGGAAGGCTTGTCCGCTGGCTTTTCCCTGAAAGGGGGTGGGCAAAGATCGTTTTGAAAATGCTCAATCTAGCACGAAAGGAATTTATTCATTGGGAGGAATTAGGGTGTCAATGACAAAGACAAAAAAATGGATGACCATGGGGATTGCGGCTGCATTAGTCGTTGGTTTGCTGGCGGGCTGCTCCTCCAATGATGGGGAGAATAATACATCGGGTAAAGATGGGGACCAAGGGCCAATTACGCTGACCTGGTTTGATGGCAATACCAAAGGAGAACCTTTTACCGATGCAATTGCCCAGGAAATCACCAAAAAAACGGGCATAGAGATCTCCATCCAACAACCAACAGGTAATCCAACGGAAAAACTGAGCTTGATGCTCGCCAGTGGTGACTATCCGGATGTGGTGGTCATGAGTCGGGGAGACGCTTCCCTTGATAAGTACATTTCAAGCGGTGCATTCATTCCACTAGATGAGTTAATTGAAAAGTATGGTTCTGATCTGAAAGAAATGTATGGCGAAACCTTGACCAAAACACGATATTCAGACGGCAAAAACTACTATTTGGCAAACTGGTATGGACTCGACAGTGATCCGGTCTTCGGTATGCTGATGAGACAGAGTCTGTTGGAAGAGTTCCTTCCAGACAAAGCAGATGGTTCACAGCCACTCACCACGGACGAGTTTGAAGCACTCCTGAAAAATTTTAAAGAAAAATACAACACGATTGATGGCAAAGAATCCATTCCGATGACGATGAATGGTGAAAACATGGGCGCAAATCTAGGAACATTCAAAGGCATGTGGGGTTTGAAAACGTATTATGACAACAACGGACGTCTGCAATATGATGTCAAGGACCCCAAATATCGTGAAATGCTTTTATACATGAATAGGTTATATAGAGAAGGTCTGATTGAAAAGGAATTTGCGATCAGCAAAACGCAGACATGGATTCAAAAGCTGACGACTGGCGCGGTATTCGCTACCCCAGGAGCATATTGGGACCCAGGTAACGGCAATGCGGCACTGAAGAAGGATGGCGGGGAAAAGAATCAGTTGTTCGCCTACAAGGTTGTTGCTCCAGGTGTAGATCCGGCCCAAACCACATTTGGCCCAAGAAGTTCGCTTGGATGGGATGCAATCGCCATTACCAAAAACAACAAACACCCGGAAGAAACGATAAAGCTGTTTAATTATCTGGCGAGTGATGAAGGACAGCATTTGCTGCTGTGGGGTAAGGAAGGCGAACAATACACCATGGTGGATGGCAAGCGACAACCGGACCCTGCATTCCTGCAAAGCTTCAAGGATAATTGGGATGATACGGTGAAGAAAAGTGGCGTTCGTAAATGGTTATGGTTTGTCAAAAATGGTCTGGATCCAAATGGACAGCCGTATGACATGGCAGTCAAATTCCAACGCAGTGAAGTGGATGAACTGGCCCTCAAGAGTCTTGGTGATTCCGTATGGGATACAGCACAGTACGATAACCTGAATCCGGATGGGGGAACACCTCAAGCACTGACGGCCCAGAAGGTGAAGGATATTATGGATCAGAGCATTACGAGAGCCATTATTGCTCCAAGTGAAGCTGAAGCCAACTCCGTATTTGACAAGATGCTGGAGGATATGAAAAAGGCTGGCGATGAGAATGTGGAAGATATCATAAACGAGAAATATGCTCAGCGTATGGAACTGTGGTCCTCCAAGTAATTGAAGTGTAATTTGGTAATAAGAAGCGTCCCGGGTTAGTCCGGGACGCTTCTTATTTATGGACACATTTTACAAGATGAGCTAAACCACTTTGACAATGGAGATAACATCTCCTGCTACGGTTGAAATCTTGCCAACCTGACCAGACAGTATATATTGCTCACCGGAAGGGAGGGTGCACAATGCCCCTTCTGCCCATGGAATATAGAAGGAAAGTGCAGTACCCGCTTCGCTCTCAATCTCGATCCAGTCCGTCTCCCCATCCACAAAAGCCGCACTCACAAGGAAGCCTCCCACTGCACGGAGGGTGTGGAACTCTGCTTGTTGACCGTTTGGCCAGTTGGGGAAGAAACGCAGGATACCATTATAACTTTGAAGAAGGCATTCATTGATCACGGCAGGCAGGGAGAAATTTTCGAACCAGATGCCCATGCGGGACATGAAATCGAAGTTCTCCGTGTCAGCATAGCGACCACCGCTCATCAAGACCCGATCTGTACAAGTACCGTTTGGTAGGAGACAATACTGGATTTGGCGCTTGAAGCGTTCCAGATCCAACACGCCAAGCCGGGCTCCGGCAAGATGGTAGAATACCAGTTCATTCCCACCTTCGTTGCGGTGATTAAGGTAGGAGTTTACTGCGGTCCGGTATTCCTCTTCTGGCGAATGAAGCCCGTGATCTTCACCCGGAAATACAGTCGTAATTGGAATCGGGACGTTATAGACTACATCGGGATTCTCCCCCTCCACCGACACAAAAACGGGACCGTTGCGGGATTCGGCTGTGGGATAAGAAGGGAAATGGCTCAGAATCTCTTTTACTTTCTCTAGCAGCTCCTGCTCGGACTCCTCCCTTTCAAGGGCAACGCAAGCCTGAGTGAACGCATTGAACAGAAATCGCGTCAGGGTGAGGTCAATCAGGCAGTCTTTGTTTTTGGCAAAGCCGGGTGTAATCTCATATAGCTCCGGCACCACCGTGGGAAAAATGTGATAATTACCATCTCCCCATCGTTCACCCTGTGCTTCTGGACGATTCATGTAATCGACCATGAACAGCACCGCTTCCTTCATGGGTTGAAATGCACGATCACGCAGGAACGTCTCGTCCATGGAATACAGATAGTGCCACCATAGACTTTGCACGGTCCAAGGCGTCTCACAGATTTCCCATCCCCAGTGCGGGACCGGGTAGGGCATCATGGACATTTCAACTGGATAGGCTGAATGGGGGAAATAAGCTCCGCTCAGTCCGTAATACTCCTGTGCCCACGCACGACTGACGGGAAGAACGTGATCAACCATATCCACGTAGGGAAGATGTTTGTCGAGATGATTGCTGGAGAATGCGAGCCAGAATGGCTGCTGTGTGTTGTAATTCATGTGGTAATCCCCATGCCAGTCTGCGCCGATGGTTCGGTAGCTCCAGTTGGCGAACAGACCTGGACAGGTAACGCCTTCTCTCACGGCACAATTAAAAAAGTAAAGATTGTGGTACCAGATCCGCTCCAGAAATTCATCTTCGAGTGCGACGGAGGAGCGGCTCCAATAATCACGCCACATTACATTCGATTCTTCCTTAGCCTGACTAAAGGAGGATAGTCCTGGCGGGTGGGCCTCGTCAATGAGTTCGCTATAAAGGCCTTCCCACAGCTCTGCGCAGGCCAGAAAGCCGTGTTCAGGTTCTCCCAGAGGAGTGCCGTTGACTACGGGTGTCTGATTGTGCAAAGGATGTTCTTTCATTGCAGTTAATCCAGTCGAGCTAACAGCGAGCCGGAAAGCTCGATCTTTTTCATGTGTGGTATAGGGAACAACGGGATGCTCAACATGCGGCAAAATTTGCGTGAAAGACTGTATACTCGTCATTTCGCTAATTACGACTGCTGCTTGAGGAAATTCAGGCGGTGTTTCGGGATCAGGAATCAGCTTTATCTCCTCGAATAAGGGAATCGGAGCACCCGTAGCGGCATCACTTACCTTCATCCAGACCCGGTCGTGCTCTCCTTCTACAAAGAGTTCGAATACCGCAGGTTTGCCATCGATCAGGAAATCAATCGTGCAAAGGCCACTAGCAATATCAATGGTATGGCCGATGACTTCGGCCTTTCGCCGATCATACCGCAGCAGCAGTGAGCCGCACGGCATGGGCTTTGGATAAGCTTTACTGTAATTTTGTCCGGCCATCTCACAATACTGTTTGTACCACGGATGATCTGTCAATCGCGGCAAATTTGCTGGCAGAGCAGCAAACCTGTTATACACTTCTTGGAAAGTCATGAGCTCATCTCGGTGTTCTTCGGCGAGACGAATATCCCATACATTGTTGTGTCCAAAATGGAGCATCACAGCGTCAGGGCGGGTTGTTACGACAATACCCAGTCCTCCATTGCCCAGCAGTGCGCCTTCAAAAAAATCCGGCGCAGGACCATTGAAGGAAATGGGATGCTGCTTCGCACGTTCATAGCCTCTGTTCTTGTTTATCTCGTATCTTCTCTTCGGTTGCTTAACCTTCTTCTGCACAAGTCGTCCTCCTCATGAAGTCATGCGATGTACAGTTATTACTGTAACGGAACAGCAGTTTGCTGTATTTAGCAAGACGTCCATGATTTACACGATCGTCAGATCAATTGGCGCACTGATGATATGTACCTCTAATGCTGAATTGTACCTTTCGGTCATGCAGATCAAAGGTTAATATCGAGAAAAACGGAGTCGGAAAGGATACTTCCAATGGATTTTGCTTGCTTGCATCCCTATGTTTACTTGGCAACTCGATACCCTTTTGTAAGAGGACAGTCGAGCTCTCCGAGAATTTGTTATACCAGCTCTATTTACTTGATCAGCGAAGGGTATGGGGTATTAAGTACAAATGGAAAGAGCAGCAGGCTTGGTCCCGGTTCGCTGATCTATATTCCAGCAGGGCAGCTGCATGAGTGGGTGGCTGATTCGGAGAACCCCATGGTCCATCTGTGTTGTTATTTTGATTGGCACTATGTGGAGCGAAAAGCTGTGTTTGAGACAGCCAGTCCGATCTGTTATCCGCCGCAGGTGCTGCAGCAAGCCTTTGTGGGCCCAGCCTTTCCGTATGAACTCAGGGAGATTTCAAAGGTGGAGTCGCTGCGAATCTGGCAGGATCTGTTCCAGGATTTTTATAAAAGCGACTCATACACCAATGGACAAACGTTTATGCGCAGTTTGACGATTCAACGTCATTTTCAGACGTTTATGGATTATTTTCTGGACTGCTGTCTGGGAAATGACGATGTAATCCCTGATCGCCGCATAGCCCATATGCTTAAAATGTTGGATCAGGACTTACTTCACGGAGCACCCAAGCCGCTAGATATCTACTACAAAAACCTCAATATAAGCCGTGGACATTTTTTCGAGCTGTTCAGGAAATCTACCGGATACTCTCCCAACCAGTATATGAATCACTTCCGTATTGGACGGGCGAAGTCCGATTTGCTTCACACCACACTAAGTATCACTCAAATAGCAGAAAAATATCATTTTAGCTCGGTTCATTACTTCTCCCGCCTCTTTCATCAACTGACAGGTCAGGCTCCTCGCCAATATCGCTTACGTCAGTTCAACGCAGCGGCTTTAAGCGCTCCATTGGAATGAACAGGCTTTTTTTGTCTACATATTCCCCCTTCAATGTTCAAATAATGATGGGACAGAACAAAGGAGGGAACGATGGATGAATAAGGCCGGACGAAAAGGGTGGTCCTGCACCTGGAAATTTAAAATGTCAGTGGTACTCACAGGTACGATATTTATGGTTTGTGGTTTTGGCTTTTCTGCCAGCAGTGCGGAATCACAAGTTCGTTCAGGGCAGGTGCCAGAGCAAATTTTAACGGAGCAAACCTTAATACAAGCACCTGGTTCAACTTCAGGTCAGATACCACAAACTCCAGCAGACAAATCGCAGCGTAAACGAATGGCGATTATCATCGATGATGCGGGGAATGACATGAAAGGCACTTCTGAAATTTTGGCGACGCCGGTGAAGCTTACGTTGGCCGTGATGCCATTCCTACAAACGACGAAGAAAGATGCGATTGCGGCTCATGAAAAAGGAATGGATGTGATTGTTCACATGCCAATGGAGCCCAATAAGGGCAGACCGGAATGGCTCGGCCCAGGTGCGATTACATCCAATCTGACGGATGAGGAAGTGCGTGCACGAGTCGAGAAAGCCATTGATGAAGTTCCTTATGCTGTCGGCATGAATAACCATATGGGTTCCAAAATTACCTCTAATAAACGGATCATGTCCATTGTATTGGACGTATGTCGAGAGCGCGGGCTGTTTTTTGTGGATAGTCGTACCAATTTCCGCTCCGTGGTGGGGGAATTGGCCATCACCAAAAACATGCCACCCGTCGGCAACGATATTTTTCTGGATGACCATAATTCCAAACAGCATATTCGCAAGCAAATGGATTTGGCGGCAAAACGTGCGCTCGATAATGATGTGTGTGTCGTAATCGGTCATGTTGGCCATACCGGATTAAATACCTCTGCTGTCGTCCATGAATCCGTATCCCGGCTCAAAGGCCAGATTGAGTTCGTCGGTATTAGTGATCTGGTCCGAGATGTCTGGCATTGGCAAGCTGAGCCTAAACTGCCGACAGATAATAAATAATACCATTAGCAATGGACTGTGCAATCCGTTTCTGTTCGCCTGGGTCGCTGATCATTGCGCGATCACGTGCATTGCTTAGAAATCCGGTTTCAACAATTACAGCGGGTTGCTTCACATGATTTAACAGGTAAAAGGGCTTGCCCCATACAACATCCCGCTCCGTCTCATACAATTGATTAAGCTGATTCTGAATGGAACTTGCAAGCATGTAGCTTCGTCCTTCGTTCTGATGTAAAACAACCGGGCCTCGTGCAGATGATCTTGGACTCCAGTTGGCATGGATACTGACGACGATGTCGGTGCTAACCTCTTCGCTAAGGCTTTTGCGTTGGGCCAAATCCTTGCGATGGCGTGAGCGACTGTTTAACCAGCGATTCTCGTCACTCAGCGCATAGTCTCCAAGTCGATTGATGATGACTGCATAACCCTTGCTGCGAAGCAGAAGATACACCTTTTGGCTAATGGCTAGGTTGATGTCTTTTTCCAGTACGCCATGGTCTGTTGTTCCACCGTCAATGCCGCCGTGACCAACGTCCAGAAGGATCACAGGTGCTGCAAACGCATGATGAGTGGAGTGATAGGCATCCCCATCGGTTACCGGCAGCATGGATGGGCTTATGGGTGATTGTTGTGAATGCAATATAGGCAGATCGGTTAAGTCAAATTTTGCCGCGCTGGCATGGGAGGTCAGGGGGATGCAACTGATGCTGATTAGCAATGCCATCGATGCGGCCAGCAGCTTATACATGAGAATACACGCTCCTTCTTAAAATAGGCATCTTATGCCATAAAGTGAGTGGATGGATACCTTTGGCATTAGACTGTGCATTCTTCTGTTTTTCATACTCTTTGCAGCAAAAAAATGTTTAGTGATGATCCCTTCTGCACACAATAGAGATAACATAAGCCCCGGCTTTGCCGGAGCTAAGGAGGCGAAGGTTATGGCCAAAAGTGATGAACTGGTGAAGTACATTACAGAGCGAGTGGTTCATTATATCGACACACCGAAGGATGAACGTAAAGGACGCAGCAAGACCAAAGAGCCGTGGAGCATGAAGTGGTTTGGAATGATTCCTTTTGCCGTATCGCTATGGGTTGGGAAAAAGGAAAAAGCGATGAATTCGCAGGGGAAAATGCAGAAACGGAGCTCTTCAGGAAAAGGGTAATCAAGAACCAAGAACCAACCTAGGTAATAGCTTCTTCCAAAGAAAAAGACGCATTCCTATGAAGAACCAGAGGAAGGCGTCTTATTTGTTGTGTGGATGGGTCATGGTTTCACAGCATAAAAATTCCCGTCCCGCAATAAGGTCTGAAGAGGTACAAATCGTCTTACCGACGTATTGCCGCCAACAGCTACATACTGATATTGAACTGTTCCACGGTTGTCACGCCAGATCTGATAACCACTGACAGGCAGAGGCCCGCCATACAAGACATTTTGCTGATCCGCAGAGAAAACGATCTTTTTATGCTCTTTCCATTGCTGATTCAATGTTTTTACGCCGCTGATCGAAAGTGATCTGGACGTGATCCATAACAGATTGTCCGCGGGATCAAACAGAGGCTGCAGATCCATAGAGTCAACGGACAACAAGGAGACTTGTGGTGAATCTTCGGGCGTCATCACGACAGCTTGTACAGATATGGACCTTATGGGCTTCATTTGTTTCGTAGCCTGCTGTGAGTCCGTATCGAGTGCTTTCAGAACACCTGCTGGCAAGGTATCGCCGTTGGTCGCGTCAATATAGATTGCATCATCCTTAGGTCTTTCCACTTTCCAATAAGCGAGCAGGGGAGGCGCATAACGTAATTGAAGCCTTCCTCCTTCAGAGATTAGCTCCTTCAAGACCAGTTGCTGTCGCTCCAGAGCTTGATTTAACATGGAAATATTGTACGGTCGTTGTTCTCCCTTACCGTATTCGCCAAGCTGCAATTGTCCTTGATCGTTCACTGAAATGATCATATAACCAACAGGTAACTCTCCAATATTAGCGTATACCAGCCAGCTGCGTGTGCCTGGACCGAGGGGATAAAAGTCCAATTGAGCTTGATTCCAATGGTTCCCTTCATGTTCAGTACTTAGGATGATAGCTTGCTCGCGAGCAAATTGTTGAACTGCATCAGGAGCCAAAGTGTCGGAATGAAGTTCTGCCGTAATTTTGGTCAATGTAAAGGGTAGTATGGACCTAGATGCACTTTGAATTCCAGCACCTTCAGCTTGCAGTAAGGGGAGCAGGGCAACGACACATAAAAAGCACATTACAATGCCGGTTATTCGGCGAATCACATTCCATCCCTTGTGGAAGGGTCGTTTCATGCTAACACCTACTTTTCTGGGGTACATATCCTGACAAAACGGACTCATTTTCACTGCATGATCGTTTCTATTTCCATTTTAGAGGACAGCTTGTGCAAAGGTTGCTGCAACCTGTCGGGCTGCCACTCATGAATAAACACTACTTTTGCCGTCATTTGCGGGAAAAGTAGTGTCTTCGTCGTCTATCTTAAATGAAACATGCCGCTGCTTATCGCGGTAACCTTCACTTTGGGCTCATATTGCCAGATCATCTCGGTACGGCGTGTTTCGTATTGCAGCTTCATGGCTTCCCGGTCCATAACCGCTTGGCGGGCTTTATCCTGTTCCGGGTCCGTTTCTGGTTCTGCCTGAACAGCCGCTTCAGCCGCAAGTTCGACATCTGATCCTATGGTCACACCCGTTGGTTGGACGGACTGCAGACGTGCGTTCTGGATACGGGAGGGGCTGGAGCGTGAAGTCTGAATTTGGGCAGATGGCCCGGTCCCTGCATGTTCCTGATCCTTTGAACTACCGTCTGTGCTGGAGGCAGAGGCTGTATTTACGTCGACCTCAGGGGTTTCCTCTCTAAGAACTGCTTCATAGTACGTATCCACAACAGCAAGCTCCAGATCAAGCCGTTCTTTGGCTTTCTCTGCCCAGCTATAGTCGAGTTCCAGCAGGCGGTTCGTCAAATGCGATTCCAGAGCTGCCCCGGCATCAGCTAACGATATTTTGGCGGTCTGGACGTGCATATTCTCAGCGAGCCTTGGACTAAGGTCTCGCCTGTTCAGCTTCGAGCCGAACTTCTCGACAATTTCCCCGGTTCTGAGGGAGATGCCGATAAAATGAAGTTCCTCTTTTTTCAGATCACAGGCAAATTCCACTTTAAAACACACACCAAGCCATGGCTCATATACTGCGGGTGCGGTAGCACGCAATTGCCTTTTTGCAGCCTGTTCAAACAGGTTCACGAATGCGCCCCCTTCGCGCGCTGCATTGAAGATCTGCTGCAACCTGCGGCTGCCATATACAACATCTTCTTTCAAAATCCGTCCGGGTCCCAGCTGAGGCAGAGAGGGAACAATACCGAAGTACCGACCTAGAATGGTATCCTTGGGAGCCTCGGGGGTACCGACACCTGGTGAGGCTGGTGGAGCTAACTGTGCAGCTTTTGCTTCTTCAGCTTCCAACGCTTGCTGATAGGCTTCCGGATCAAAGACGAATGTAAAAGACATCGTCTCCGCAGGTGCGCCGGTTCGCTCCACAAATCCCCAATAATACGGACGATTGGTTAACGCCTTGTCGGCTTCGGGTGAAAGTTTTACCGTAACATGAGCAGGGGAACGCTCCATAATCTGGCAATCGAGTGTTTCCAGGTAAGTGAGCACATACGCCTGCACTTCATGGGGTGACATGGTCATGATCAGAGACCTCCTTTACGAAGGTCAAGCCCGGATACGGCGGGTGCTTCATCTGCGACTTCGCGCTGAATGGAGTTCAGCGATTGTCCAAGCGAGTCCATTTTACGGCGGATATCCTCTTCGTTTTGTGATTCGAGCATGATTTTGTACAAACTCTTTTCGATCGATTCTTTCTTCTCCAGCCGCTCGAGAATGACATCCAAGCCACCAATAACCATCTCGAACATATTGATCTTCTCATGAAGCAGATTCAGAATATGCTCTTCGATTGTGCCTGTCGTTGAAAGGTTGTAGATGTTCACATCATTCTGCTGTCCCAATCGGTGTACACGGCCGATCCGCTGCTCAACACGCATGGGATTCCAGGGCAGGTCGAAGTTGATCATGTGATGGCAAAATTGCAGGTTGATGCCCTCACCGCCCGCTTCGGTTGCAATCATTGCTTGTACTCGGCCGCGGAAGAGGTCCATCATCCAGTCCTTTTTACCCCGGTTCATGCCGCCCCGGTAGGGAACTGCGGTCAGGCCGTTGTTGCGAAAATAATTGAGCAAGTACTCCTGCGTGGCACGGTATTCGGTGAAAATAATAACCTTCTCATTCATGTTACGAACGAGTTCCATCGTTTTTTCCGCTTTGGTATTTTCCTTGATCGCTTTAATATGGGCAACGAGCTCCCAAATCTTATCCCGCAGCGGGGAGTCCAGTGGAAGCTTCTTCGACAGATTGACCAACGTCACAAACACGGCATCCCGGCTGCTGCATACTTCCCGCTGCAACGTTACCAGTGAAAGCATGCTGCTCAGGTTGCCGCCCGCTTCCTGGTACTGATCTTTCACAAAGGAAGTTACGCCATCATAGAGGGCCTGTTCTTCAGGTGATAGCTGCAAATTTACATTGGATACGTTCCGTTTGGTGAATTGAACAGGGCCTTCACCGCGGCGGTTACGGATCATGACTTTGGATAATTCATCCTTGAGCTGCTCCTGATTTTTCGGAATACGTTTGTCGACGACAAAATTGGCTGCAAAATCACCCTGACGGCCAAGTTGTCCCGGCTTGAGCAGGTTAATGAGGTTGAACAGCTCGCTCATGTCGTTCTGCACCGGTGTAGCCGTAAGCAGCAGGCAATATTTTTTCCGTAACTTCAGCATGAATTGATAGTTGGTCGTTTTTTTATTTTTAAGCTTATGAGCCTCATCAATAATAATCATGTCGTAATCCGTATTCAGCAGCATATCTTTATGCGGATCACGCTTAGCGGTATCCATGGAGGCAACCACGACTTCATTTTGCCAGGAATACGCCTTTTTCTGTGCCACCGCAGGGATGCCAAATTTGGAATTCAGCTCCCGGACCCACTGCAATACAAGGGACGCAGGCACGAGAATGAGCACTTTGGATACGAGTCCACGGACCATATATTCTTTTAAAATCAGGCCAGCTTCAATCGTTTTGCCAAGTCCCACCTCATCGGCAAGAATGGCACGGCCTGACATCTCAAACAGTACTCTTCGTGCAGTATCCATCTGGTGTGGAAGAGGGGTGAGTCCCTGTAAATGCTTGAGACACTGGATTTCATCAAAATTGGGAATCAGATTCGTCTCTTCGGCTTGAATGCCAAGTTGAAAGAGTCTGTAATCACCCCATGGGCCACCTTTATCGAGTCTGGACTCCAGTTGCGTGATCCAGCTGCGATCGAATTCAAGCGGAACGGGTAATTCTGCTGCAGGTTGATTGATTTGATGCGGGTTTTTCCGGTTCATGGTGCTTCCTCCCCTGCCATTCGTGATGACGGTTTATTTCGTAGGTAATAGTATGGACGAATGAGAGGCAGTTCATAACCAACCTTGGAATAAGGGGTGATTTCAGTCGTGTAATCTGGAAGGGTTGTCAAATGATAGGTATTCACGTATGGTGATGAATAGTAACTTTACCTGAGTAGAGTGACCCATTGTATCTCAATATATATCCTGAATATGAAGAAGGAGAATCTGTTTATGCTTTCATTGATTTTTGATATGGATGGTACGCTATTTCAAACAGATCGAATATTGGAAACTTCTCTGCATGACACGTTTAATCATCTGAGATCAAAGGGATTGTGGGAGCAGAATACGCCAATAGAAAAGTACCGTGAAATTATGGGAGTTCCTCTGCCCGTCGTCTGGGAGAATTTGTTGCCCGACTACTCGGACCAGATCAGACTGCAAGCAAATGAATGGTTTCATGAGAAGTTGATTGCGAATATCGAGGCAGGCCATGGTGCACTATATCCGTGCGTAGAAGAATTCTTTCAATACTGCAAAGAGAAGAGTATACCGATATACATAGCGAGTAATGGACAAATCGAATACTTGAATGCCATCGTAACCTATTATCATCTGGATGAGTGGGTAACGGAGACATTCAGCATACAGCAGATTTCATCACAAAATAAGTCTGATCTCGTACGCTCCATCGTGGAGAAATATAAGATCACGAATGGGATGGTCATCGGGGATCGATTGTCTGACATTAAGGCTGCGAAAGATAATGATTTAATGTCCATCGGATGTAATTTTGACTTTGCTCAAGCCGATGAATTAGCTCAGGCGGATCGGGTTATTGATAGTATCAGAGAGTTGAAGACCTTAATTGGTTTACTGTAAAAAGGATGCAACAAAAAAGCGGCTCATGTGGCCGCTTTATTATTTATTTAAAGAGATTAACTCCAATATTTCTTGATTATTTCATCGCGTCCAGAATAAATTCTGGATTCTTTATAATATTTCGGATCTTTGCGATGAAAATTTTGATGATATTCTTCTGCCGGATAAAATACGGAGGCTTCCTCAATGGCAGTAACGACAGGTTTATCGAATCGGCCTGTTTTGCCCAGTTCCTCTCGTGATTTCAGGGCCAATTGGCGCTGCTCTTCATTGTGATATAGAATGGCAGCCCGATATTGGCTCTTGCGATCATTACCCTGACCCGTGGCATCGGTTGGATCGATCTGCGGCCAGTACAGCTCAAGCAATTTCTCATATGGGAAAATGGCTGGATCAAACGAGATTTGCACAACTTCCAAATGCCCTGTTTCACCGGTCAATACTTGCTCATATGTAGGGTTTTCTACGGTTCCACCCATGTATCCGGATATAATCCCGTGAATGCCGGGCTGCTCTTCAAAAGGACTGACCATACACCAGAAACATCCCCCGGCAAACGTTGCTTTTTCAATCACTGCTATTCCCCATTTCTCAGTTGTGTTTAATCAAGATTACTATGAATGTTAGTCATAACGCAATCCATTTGATCGTTCATCCAGCCTCTTCTCTTCAATAAGTGAATTGTGATAAGGAAGTAATTCTTTTTCATCCTTTACTTATATTGTATAATAATGGGTGAGAAAACGGCCTGGTGCAGCTTTGGGGCCAAATAAAAACAAAGAGGTGATCAGATGCGGAAACCGATAGATGAACCTATGTTTTATTCATATCCCGGCATGGTGGCGGTAGTGACGTCTCGTCATAAGGACTCGCAGAATGTGATGGCCTCAGGCTGGCATACCTATATTGGATCGTCTCCCGGAATTTACGGGATATCGCTGCGAAAAGAAACGTACTCTTATGAATTGATTGAGCAGAGTGGAGTATTCGGGGTGCACTTCCTTCCAGGTCATCATTCGGAGTGGATTCAGGCTGCGGGAACCTTCAGTGGAAGAGACACAGACAAATTCTCGAAATTCGGGATTACATACGAAGAAGGAATCAAAGTGAACGTACCCATGCTAACCGAAGCTTATTTTGCTTACGAGTGCAAGGTGATCGATATGACAACGTATGGGGATCATGAATGGATTGCAGGTGAAGTGTTACAGCGGTATCAAGACCCGGAATATTTTCTGGACAATGGAATGGTTAATCTGGACAAATTGCAAATTCCAATGTACGTAGGACGATCCTCTTATCGGATTCTCGATGGGCGCGCGGAAGAGAAGAATCATCCCTTTTACCTCTAGGGTCCTAGGCACCAAGATGCAATTATGAGCAAAACTTTCAATCAGGCAAGAGATAGGTTTATAATGGTTATTGGCTGCTGAGCAAGTCGGCAGCCTTTTTCTATTGGCAAGCGCACACTCCAGACCCTCAGAGGGATCTGCTTATATATGAAATAAAAGGCAAGGTAATATTAGCCATTCCATGAAAAATGCTGTATTTAACAATAAAATTAGAGTATGATTTTACAGCTATATATGCTTGGCAGGAAAGGTTACATCGTTTCACTGGATTGTAACTATTGCTGTAATTTGTGAATAATCTTTCCGGCGTATAATGCTAAACGGGACATAACGACAAAGATATAAAGAAATCGTAATCATAAAATATCATGGTTAAGTAATACGTCTTCTTTATGTTGTAAATGAATGATGGAAGGTGCAATACGTATGTTAATGACAACCAGAACCACAAGGAGTTCTCGAACGCCCCGGACATGGATGATTTCGACTCACATGGTCAAGGAGGGGCTCGCATGTCACAATCGTTGAAAAGCAAGCGGCATATGAACGGACTGGATGGTTTGAGAGCCATCGCTGTGCTTGCAGTCATAGGGTATCATCTGAATTTAGATTTTATTCCGGGCGGTTTGCTCGGTGTAGGCATTTTCTTTGTACTCTCAGGGTATTTGATTACAGACATTCTTTTGACACAATGGCAGGAGCATGGCCGGATATCCCTCGGTGATTTCTGGGTGCGAAGAGTAAGGCGCTTGTTACCTGGCATGATCACGATGACAGCAGCGGTGATGATTTGGCTGCTTTGCACAGATCCAGCTCGACTCGCTTCGTTGCGTGGTGACATTGTCTCGGGAGTATTATACATAAGCAATTGGTGGTATATCTTTCATAACGTTTCCTATTTCGAAAGTTTCGGCCCTCCATCACCCTTTGGACATTTCTGGTCGCTGGCTGTGGAAGAACAGTTTTACATTGTTTGGCCCCTTCTACTGGTCGCAGCAATCGTCTTGTTCAAAAGAAAGGGATGGCTGGTCGTCTTTATTGTCGTGGCAGCTGAATTGTCTGCTGGTGCAATGGCCATCATGTATAATCCGGACTTGGACCCGAGCCGTGTTTATTATGGAACAGACACTAGAGCATTTGCATTACTGGCTGGGGCTGCACTGGCTGTGGTATGGCCGAGTCGCAAGCTGTCGTCATCCCTTGCCCGCGTCAATCGGCTTGTCCTGGATGTACTAGGCTTAGCTGCGCTGGCTTGGTTAATCTACATGATGCTCAATAGCAGTGAGTACGACCCTTCATTGTATCGAGGAGGAATGGTGCTTCAGGCCATTGCGACGACATTGCTCGTAGCTGTATTGGCGCATCCTTCATCCTTCCTGGCACGGCTCATAGGCGCTAAGCCATTGCGCTGGATCGGAGAACGATCCTATGGATTATATCTGTGGCACTATCCTGTCATTATTCTGACGAGTCCAACTGTAGACACGGGTGGAGCACATCCTGTGCGGATGCTTTTACAGGTTGCAGCAACGGTTGCACTGGCCTCCTTGTCACTTAAATATATTGAAAATCCAATTCGTCATAACGGATTTCGTGATTCCTGGTCCCGGCTATGGGGAAGAGGGCGCAATACATCCATTCGCAACGTATGGTGGAAGCGCGCTGGATTGCTGATGAGCCTTCTGTTGATGTGTTTTACGGTGTCACAGATGATGATTACGTCTGCAGCGAATTCTGATTCCCATTCGGTATCGATGTCGGCTACACTGAATGGAGATCATTCCGTAACGGAGGAGAAGGGGCAGGACGTTCTTCCAGCCACAGTGAGCACTTCCGGGTCTCAAAACCAACCTGCGCCACAGAAAAATGATAAGCCAGCGGCGAACGCTGGAGATCCACCAGGTAAAGAAGAACAGCAAACGACGAAGCCAGGTAATACTCCCAAATCGGAGGAACCTACTTCAGGTGAGCAGAAAGGATCAACTCCTGGCGACTCGAACCATGCTGTTGGTAAACCCCAAGGCAGCACCGACAATCAAGGAAATCCAGAAGACAACGGTAATGACCAACTGGAGGAGGGCCCTGTCAACACGTCAGATTCGTCCAAAGAGCAGGGGGAAACAGCCCCTCCATCCAAAGACGGCAAGATTCATTATACGGTTATTGGAGATTCGGTCATTCTGGACGCGAAACCTTATCTTGAACAGACCATTTCGGGCGTGCACGTGGACGGTCATATCGGTCGTCAGATGTGGGAGGCTGCCGATGTACTGGATGGCCTGAAGAGAAATAACCAAATGGGCAGTCAGGTCGTACTGGAGCTTGGAACAAACGGTTCCTTCAATTCCAAAAGTCTGAATTCCGTGCTGGATTACCTGAAAGATGAAGAACATGTTTATCTGGTTACTGTGCGAGTTCCTCGCCCATGGGAACGAACGGTGAATAAAGCACTGAACGAAGCGGCTTCGGATTATAGCAATGTATCTCTTATTGATTGGTACACTGCAAGTGAGGGTCATGACGAATATTTCGAAAAAGATGGCGTTCATCTGACGAAGGAAGGTTCGGAAGCTTTTGCAGCACTTGTGAAAGACAGTATAAAATAAATCAGAACTTATCTATTCATTTATTTATAGTACTTGAATGTTTACGAGTCCAAATACAGAAAGAGCTCTCATGATGAGGGCTCTTTCTATATGTAAGCAAAGATTTCAGGATCAACGGGGTATCCGATATTTTTCACCCCTGCATCCGTGCATCGTCACCTTACAGAATGTTAGCGTTACCATTTACAATAAGTGTAATCAAATCGCCAAGGGGGAGTATAGAGATGTTGAAAAAATGGCTTTCGGGAATGCTCGCAATGACGTTGTTTTCCATCGTTCTGGCTGGTTGCGGGGGCGGGGACAGCTCAGAAGGCAGCGACAGCAAGGATAAAGTAACCGTCACTATCTGGCACAACTGGACTGGACAGGACGCCAAAGCGGTGGCGATGCGCAAAATCATTGAGGACTTCCGTGGGTCGCACCCGGATATTGAAGTAGTGGATGAAGGTCTGCCGACAGATGGCCTCAAAACAAGGCTCCGGACGGTGGCAGCGGCCAATGAAATGCCGGATCTGTTCGTCATGTGGCCGGATGCGATGACCAAAGAGTTTGTGAAAGGGGATCTGTTACAGCCGATCAATGCCGAGCTGGATGCGAAGCCGGAATGGAAAGACAACTTTATTCCGAACGCCCTGGATGGATATACGGTGGACGGGGATATCTACTCGGTACCGATGAATCTCGCACCTACTTCTTTTATTTATTACAATGAAGCACTGTTTAAGCAGTACAACGTGAAAATTCCTGAAACATGGGATGAGTTGGAGCAAGCCGTTGCTGCATTCAATGAGAACAAAATAATACCGATCGCACTAGGGAACAAGGCCAATTGGGTGGCTCAATCCACGATCTTTAGTACACTGGCTGACCGGGTAACCGGCACAGACTGGTTCTTAAAAGCAACAGAGCAGGACGAGGCCAGCTTTACAGACCCACAATTCATCCAGGCGCTGGACAAAATGCAGGAACTCAGTAACAGCAAAGCATTTCAGGATGGTTTCAACAGTATTGACGAAACACAGATGATGCAGCTGTATTTCCAGGGAAAAGCGGCGATGGTGATAAACGGCGGATGGGCATTAGCTAACCTCGTCAACAACGCACCAGAAGACATTTTGAACAATACACACATTACGATTTTACCAGCAGTAGATGGAGGCCAGGGTGAGGCCAGAACGACATCGGGAGTTGTAGGGACAGGTTTGGGTGTAAGTAAAAAGTTAAGCGGCGCCCAGAAGGATGCGGCCATGGAGTTATTCTACGCTTTGGCAGGTCCTGAAGGTCAGAAGGCAACCCTGGATAGCAGCACGCTGGTCAGCTACAAGATTGATCTGGACAAATCAAAAGCCCATCCATTGTTTGTGGAGCTCTATGACTTAATGCAGGAAGTAAAGATTACTCCGGTGTATGATTCCAAGCTTGGGTCTGCAACCGTCGAGGTTATCAATAATGGATTGCAGGAGCTATTGATGGGTGGCAAAGCCGCAGATATTGCAAATAAAATTCAGGCATCGCAAGCCAGTGCAGTCGGAAAATAAGCAGTCGGAAAATAAGGTCATAGGTCATTCCGATTCAGATCTGGATGAGCTGTAAGACGCTCTGTAAGATTCAAACCCCTTCCCGGCAGGGGAGGGGTTTTGCATTGATATCAAGAGTTGGTAACTGCCAAAGGTTTGATGAAAGGAAGTGAGCAAAATGAACGCATTGCGCAGTCGACGTTTTATTATGCTGGGGCTCGCTCCGGCCGTGCTGATTTACGCGTTATTTGTATTTGTCCCTGTCGTATGGTCAGCGTACTATGGATTCTTCAACTGGTCGGGGATCGGAGAATCAAAATATATTGGACTGGATAACTATGTGGAAATATGGCATGATTCCGTATTTTGGAGAGCGCTGAAAAACAACGTCATTTTTGTTCTAGCCTCGGTATTTGGGCAAATTCCGTTAGCGTTGATGCTGGCGGTCATTTTGCACAAAAGCAATCCGTTACAGCGTTTTCTGCGTTCAGCCGTATTTCTGCCGATGGTATTATCCACAGTAGTTATCGGTATGATCTGGCAATATATCTATCACCCGCAGATCGGGATACTGAACTTCCTGCTGGATGCAGTGGGGCTGGAAAGCTGGAAGCTGCAGTGGCTTTCGGATGACAAAATCGCCATTTTCTCGCTGGTACCGCCGCTGCTCTGGAGTTTTGTCGGTTTGTACCTGATTATCTTCATCTCGGCGCTGCAGAATATCCCGGGCGAAATTCATGACGCTGCCAAGATGGATGGTGCTTCCGGAATACGCAAGCTGGTTTCCATTTCATTGCCCATGATTTGGGGAACGGTTCAGGTTGCGATCATTCTATGTATCTCGGGCAGCCTAAAATCATTTGATCTGGTGTATATCATGACCAAAGGCGGCCCGGCACATGCGACAGAGCTGCTGGCAACGTACATGTATAATTCAACCTTCACAACGTACCGCTATGGCTTCGGGAGTGCCATCTCGACCACCATCGTCTTAATCTCCCTGCTGCTGATCGGAACAAGTCAGTGGGCGACAAGCCGTAAGAGAAAAGAGAATTAGGAGAGAGGAGGGAATGTAATGAGTGTTACCCCGTTATCGATGCCAACACCAGGGAATACTTCAGGCCATCCGGTTCGCCGAGTCCGTAGTGGAATTGTTTGGACGATGTTGACAGTCTATGGTATTTTAACATTGTATCCATTCTATTGGCTTGTGATCAGTGCATTCAAAACGAATGAAGATTTCTATAGCAGGCCCTTCGGGCTTCCGGAGAAATGGAACGTGGACAATTTCAGCAATGCTTGGGAAAGCTCCAAGCTGGGAACTGCTTTTGGCAATTCCCTGATTGTATCCGTAGGTTCGCTTATCCTAACGCTGTTTATTGCAGCGCTGGCTTCATTTATACTCGCACGTTTCCAGTTTCGCTGGAAAGGGCTGATCATGACCTTCTTCGTTGTAGGCATGCTGATTCCCATTCACAGCACATTGGTTCCGTTATTTATTTTGATGAAACAGATGTCTCTGCTGAATACGTATTGGGCACTGATATTGCCGTATACCGCCTTTGCGCTGCCGACCGCGATATTTGTGCTAACAGCTTATTTGACTAGCATTCCACGTGATATTGAAGAGGCCGCTTTTATTGATGGAACAGGTCTATGGGGGCTGTTCACCCGAATCATGCTTCCCATGTCTGTGCCTGCCTTGTCAACGGTCACTATTCTGAGTTTTCTGCACGCGTGGAATGACTTTTCATTCGCACTCGTGTTTATTAACAAAACAGGTTTGAAAACGTTACCGCTCGCGATTGCCAATTTTGCCGACGGATATCAGACCGATTACGGCCTGACTCTTGCTGCCATGACCTTGTCCGTAATCCCGACCATCATTCTATACCTGATATTTCAGGAACAAGTCATGAAAGGCATGACGGCCGGAGCAGTCAAAGGTTAAATGAGAGCGCATCCAGAGGAGGAAAAGGTGTGGGACGCTGGCTAACATCTTCACTGCAACGGAAGTTGTCCATCGTGATTACGGCTTCCATGATTGTGCCGTTGCTGGCACTGGGGCTGTTCGCCTTTCTGATCTCTTCCCGCATCACAGAGCAAAAAACAAAGCTTTCGGGCATGGACACACTGAAGCAGGTGGAAGCGAATTTGCGCTATATGCTTCAGGATGTCGAGACGTTATCGATTTTTCTGATCGGAGAAAGGGACATTCAGCAGTATTTAAGTAACGATGAGGACGATGTGCAGGAGCGTGTGGATATTCTGGGCAGGATGACCAATCTGGCCGCTTCCAAAAAATATATAGCCAACATTGCCATCTATCCGGAACGTTTCGATGCGGCTCTGTCCACGGCTACATGGTATGAATCATCCAATGTGTCTTATCCTCCTGCTCCGCGTGGTGATGCGGTTAAAGCATGGACTGGCGTATATCCGGTTCAGAATTATGCGGGTATCCAGAATGTAATTACATTGGTTCGACCCATTCGCAGCATTCATGATTATCGGCCTATCGGATGGCTGGCGATCAGTCTAGACGAGAAGGCAATCTCGAAAGGATGGGCGGCGCTGGGAATGGGTATGGGTGAAGGTCGACTGGAACTGATTGGTCCCACTGGAGAGATTTTGTCTTCCATGGACAAATCCCGTCTTGGACAGTCTCTGGAGAAGATTGAGCCTGAAATACATACGCTGATCCAACAAGAGGGAAGCGGAACAGCCACGTATGGCAACGGCGATGAGAAACGTACTTTGCTCTATTATCCGGAACTGTTGACAGGCTGGACGCTGACCGGAACAGTTCCCTACGATCAGTATAAGTCCGAAAACGGTTATATTCTGATCCTCACTGCCGTTGCAGTGACGCTGTCTGCTGCCATCAGTGCAGGACTGGTCTGGTTTACGGTGCGACGAGTCACAAAGCCGCTGCGAGTTCTTACGAAGCATTTGTCCCGAATGGACCCAGATCGACCGCTGCCCCTATTCCGATCGGAAAGTGATGATGAAATCGGCAAGCTGGGAGAGAGTTATAATTTGCTCGGTGCCCATATTGAGAGACTGAAGGAAGAGGTTATCCGCGGTGAAGTCCGCAAGAAGGAAGCTGATCTCAGGGCACTTCAGGCACAGATCAATCCTCATTTTTTGTATAACACCCTTTCATCCATTCACTGGATAGCCTTGATGTCTGAGGAAAAGCGGATTGCAGAGATGGTCGAAGGATTGAGTGATTTTTTGCGCATCAGCTTGAATCAAGGTAGGGATTATTGTCCTGTAGGGCAGGAGATTGCCCATATTCGCCATTATGTTCGTGTACAGTCCATCCGATTTCCCGACAAGTTCGCCGTGCATTATATTGTGGATCCGGCACTTGAACAGCGAATGATGCTGAAATTGCTGCTCCAACCGCTCGTCGAAAATGCCATGATTCACGGAATTCAGCCGAAAGCGGGTACGGGCACAATCACAATCCTGATTCGGCAAGAACAGGAACGAATGAATGTGCTGGTTCTGGATGATGGAGTTGGCATGGAGCTGGACAGACTGGAGCATGTCAGAAGCAACCTTGTGTCATTGGATGAGGAGGAGCACCGTGATTTAAACCACCATTGGACGGAAAAAGAGCCAATGAAGCAAACATCCCAAGGTGGTTACGGGCTCCGCAATGTGAACGAGAGACTATTGCTTCATTATGGAGCTGAAGCGCAGATCGAAGTGGACAGCCGGGTCGGAGGTGGAACCCGGATTTCATTTTCCATTCCAATCTTGGAGGAATCGTCATGAGATTACTGATTGTTGATGATGAAGTGATTATCCGAACAGGGCTCGCCAGTGTAATCGCTTGGCATGAACTGGGGATTGAGCTGCTTACGCCAGCAGCCTCTGCAGAAGAGGCGTTAACACGCATGGCGGAGGAGAGGCCGCATATTCTGATGACTGATATTCGGATGACGGGAAGGACGGGGCTTGAACTGGCAGAGGAAGGTCTGCATATGCTGCCGGAACTCGAGGTCATTATTTTATCGGGATACGATGACTTCTCTTACGCCCAGCAAGCCATTCGTCAAGGTGTCACGGATTATCTGCTTAAGACGAGTAAACCGGAAGAAATTATCGAGACGGTGCTTCAGGCCAAACAACGGATTACCGAACGATGGGCTGAGAAATCAAGAGAAGGGCAGCTGCTGCGCGAGAACAAACAGCGCCTATTCGCTCGATGGATCATTGATGGAGACGTTGAATCTAGCCCTTGTCCTGTATTTCTGCAGTCGGAAATAAATGTGCAATCGGAAGGTTCCTCCGACATGGACCATATGCAGAGACAGATTCTGATCTTGAAAGCTGTGGGATGGAATCGTTCTTCGGCTACTTTACTAAACTTTGCCGTGCAAAATATGCTGGAGGATGTTCTGCCGGGCGCAGTTGCACACATTCATAAGGACCGGATTATCTGTGTTGTTCAGCTGCCGCCGGATGAGCAGGATTTCCAATTTACTTTGGGCATTGCGTTAACCCGGATGGAGCAACTGTTGAAATGTACATTGCGTGCAGCAGCAGGTCGACCCTGTATGGAGGTTCAACTTCTGCATGAGAGCTACCGTACGGCGTCGATTGCATACCGTTACCATGGGTTACTTAAGGACAGGATATGGCAATATGAAGACGTTTTGCACCGCATAGGAGGTAAAACCGTTCTTCAACATGAGGAAGAAACTAAATTGGGGACATTGTTGATGGATAATGACTCGATTATGCTGACCACATGGACACGAGAACTGGTGGATGAACTCCTGATGGACCCCGAAGTAACGCCAGAGTCTTTGGATGCTTGTCTGCATGCTGCGGTGAATGCAGGACAGCGCTGGTTGATTCGCACCATGCGAGCCATTGGAAGGGACGAACTGGAACGATTCGAACCATGGAAGCCAGATCCGGATGCCGATGCTGGTGAACTTCGGGATCTGCTGTTTCATCATTTATATGGGCTGATGCATACCTATCATAGTCAGATGGGACAAGGGCGGACTACGCATGTACAGAAGGCTATTGCTTATATGGAATCCGGTTTGGCACAGGATATTAGCCTGCAGCATGTCGCAGGTCAGGTTCATCTGCATCCGGGTCATCTCAGTGAACTGTTTAAGAAGGAAACGGGCGTCACTTTTGGCGATTTTGTAACAGGTATACGAATTCGGCGCGCGATGGACATGCTGGTGGTTTCTCCTGCAAAAGTAAGTGAAGTGGCTGCCATCAGTGGATATGAGGACGTGAAGTATTTTAGCAGGCTATTCAAAAAACATACGGGCAAGACTCCGAGTGAGTATCGTGAGGAGGCTGTGTCGTACAAGACTTCCGGACATTAAAGGAAAGCAAACAAACGAACAAACGAAAGAACGAAGTCATGTTTTTATTGCAAACGTTTTCGATATCGTATTACCAAGGGG
Source organism: Paenibacillus sp. E222 (assembly GCF_013401555.1). NCBI lineage: Bacteria > Bacillati > Bacillota > Bacilli > Caryophanales > Paenibacillaceae > Paenibacillus > Paenibacillus sp. E222. The sequence goes on along the minus strand of NZ_CP058552.1, from coordinate 6,247,990 downwards.
ACTGGAGAGCGAGGCAAGGATGAAGATGAATAATTCAAGTCAGGATTTGTCAGGGCAATGGAAAATACAGCATTTTGAGGTTGGGGAAAAGCGGGCCATGGATGTTGCAGCCGCAGCGCTCGATGATCGATTCTGGATCGGAGCGGAGGTACCAGGGGATGTGCACACCGCTCTGGTGGAACGCAGCATCATTGATCCGCCCTACTATGGGCATAACGATGCCAAGAGTCGATGGATCGAGCAGAAGGAATGGTGGTATCGTACTAACTTCAACCTGGTGAAGGATGGGGGAGCAGAGGAATACTTTGAGTTAGTATTCGACGGGTTGGATACGTTCGCTACCGTATATGTGAACGGACATGAAGTGGGGCAAACGGCCAACATGCTCATGTCCCACACTTTCGATGTGACGACACTGGTTCGTAATGGCTGGAACGCCATAGCGGTCAAGTTCGACCCCCTTTATCTGCATCACAGAGACAAGGAAACGTTTGACTGGTCTTCATATACGAAGGAACGGCCCTGGTTGCGCAAAGCTGCGATGAATTTCGGTTGGGACTGGGGTCCACGGATGGTCACCGTAGGAATTTGGGGAGGGGTTCGTCTTGAAAGACGAACGATTGCAAAGCTGGAGAACGTATTTGCACGAACCGAATCCGTGAGCAAGCAGCAAGCGGCTGTCCATGTCACTGCTGATGTGAAGTCTGTATTGTCTTTCCGTAGCAGACAGAAACGTGAAAAACCTGTGGTTTTGTCATGTGATATCCGTTTACTGGATGCGAGTGGTCAGGAAGTGGCACGATCTGCTGAAGTTGTTGTGGAAAATGGTCTTGCAGATACAATACTAAAATTGGATTCACCGCAATTATGGTGGACGCATGACCTGGGTGAACCTTACTTGTACAGACTGGAAGTTACACTAGTTGCGGATGGGGTGGAAGTGGATCAATACAACGTGCCTTACGGTGTACGAACCATTGAACTCGCGCTTCATAATGAACAGGGTGAGGAGGCGTTTACATTTATTCTGAACGGAGTACGTGTGTACGCGAAAGGAGCCAACTGGATTCCGGCCGACCATCTGATTGGTGCCATCCCCGCCTCCCGGTATCGTGAGTTGATCGAGTTGACTGTGGAAGGGCATATGAATATGCTGCGTGTCTGGGCAGGCGGTATATATGAAAAGGACGTCTTCTATGATGAATGTGATCGGCAAGGCGTGCTGGTGTGGCAGGATTTTGCTTTTGCCAACGCCTTATTCCCTGATTTTAATCGGGATTTCATGAACAATGTACGGGATGAGGTAGAAAATAATGTCCTGCGCCTGCGCAATCGTGCCTCGCTTGCACTCTGGTGTGGCAATAACGAAATTGATTGGCTTTATGACATGAAGTCTGCCAGTGGAGATATTACCAGCCCCTTCTATGGAGAACTGATCTACCATGAGCTGATCCCGGAAGTACTGGAGCGGCTGGATCCATCTCGTCCATACTGGCCTTCCTCACCCTATGGGGACAGTCTCGGCAATGATGCCAATGATCCGGATGTGGGGGATCGCCATAACTGGCAGGTATGGCATGGTTCCGTCTATCCACGAAAACACGGCGAGCCGCCACTGCTGAACTACAGTATTGAGGGTGTGACCTTCAAAAACTATAAACACGACAATGCCCTGTTCAGCAGTGAATTCGGCATGCACGCCTCGGCCAACCGCTATACACTGGAGAAAAACATGCCTGCAGGCCAATTTTACTGGGGCAGTCCCGAAATGGCCTATCGGAATAAGGATACCAATCATCAGAAAGGCATTCTTCTGATGGAAGGATACACGGGCATTCCGCAAAATATCGAAGAGTACATGAACTATTCAATGCTGACACAGGCGGAAGGATTACGGTATGGCATTGAACATTTCCGGCGGATCAATCATCGCAATAGCGGAGCCCTGGTGTGGCAGCTGAATGACAGCTGGCCAGGCACAAGCTGGTCCATGATTGACTACGAGCTGCTGCCAAAGGCCTCCTTTTATTACGGAAAAGTATTCTTTCATCCGATACTGCTGTCTCTGGAACATGAACCGGGTGAGCCGCTTACGTTATGGGTTGTGAATGACACACGGGAGACTCTGAAGGGACAGCTTCGACTTAATATCTATGGATTGAATGGGGAAAAGGTGTACTCCAGTTCTCATTATGTGGAGACAAGTTCGCAATCCGCTACTCGCATTGCAGAGCTGAGCGAAGCGGAAGTATTGGGAGGCAGATTGGCGGAAGAAGTGATGGTTGAATTGGCAGCCGAAGGTTTCACTGCACCACTCAATCGATATTTCTTACGTGATCCGAAGCATGTTAACCTGCCTCAAGCGCAGCTCAGTGTGCATGTGAACGAAGAGGAGCAATCCGTAACGGTTACGGCCATGGGTGCAATTGCACGGTTGGTGAAGCTCGAGCTGCCCCTTGGTCGTGTTCGTTTCAGTGATAACTATTTCGATCTTCTCCCTGGTGAGAGCCGTACGGTGAGATTGCGTCATCCCGAGAAGCTGTCTCTGCCGATGACTGAGCTGCGGGTAAGCGCCATGAATGGGAGTGAAACCTAATTCCTATTTGTTTTTCAAAAGCCTATGCAAATCCGGTTCACAGATGGTGACATTCGGTTTAGTCATAACATAAGAAAACAGCCGATGCTTCCCCAACAGGGCAGCATCGGCTGTTTGTTGATTAACGCAGTGCGTGAATACACGCACCATTATTGGAAAGATTCGTACCGCTGCTGGAACGAAGACTCCATCTCCAGTTGCCTAGCCAACTGCTGCTTCACTTTTTCTCCACGTCTGGCCTGCAGCTCTTGCAGTCGTTCTGTAGAAGTGAATTGATCGGCGGCCATATCAATGAGCAGCTCAGCGAGCACGTCCGCATCTTCCAATGCTGCATTCAGTCCAAAAGCGCCCGTCGGAGTCATCGTGTGAGCGGCATCCCCAAGCAAGACTATGTTGTCCTGCGCCCACGATTTGGCGAAACTGCTCTCTACGGATAACAAAACAAAATCACTCCAGGTTTGGATATGTTCAGCTACCGAATCAGCGAGACAGGGGAAGGCCGTCACGAGTTTCTGTACAAAGGGAGCAAAAGGCTGCTCACGCAGCTTGGAGAAGGACCCTTGCGGAATGTTCCATCCAATCTGTACGTAACCTCCGAATTGTGAGAATAACGCCAACTGCTGACCATCCATACTGGCCATCCGAACAGCAGGCTCCCAGCCTGCTGGAGCAGGAATTCGAGCCCATAACAGGTCGTAACCATGTTTATGGATTTCCGGGGTCAGACCCCCGTATCTGCGTACAGCTGAATATCTGCCATCTGCACCAACAATAACGGCTGCTTCAATGGAAGCAGGCCGTCCTTCATTCCGAACATTGATGCCAACGATTTTGTCTGCCTTATTCCGCAAAAATCCAGTCATGACGGTATTGAAAAGCACATGTTCGTTACCCTGTTTCAATGATTGTGACACGATGACTTCCAGCAGATGATCCTGCGGCACATGAATGCCTACATGGGATTCTTGCTCTCCAGGGAAAATGGTATGAATAATCTGACCATTCTCCCAATATTGAATTTGCTCCAGGGGCAACACACCACGCTGGGTGACAGAAGGGTATAACCCATGCTTGTTCAATACATGTTCACCATCTGCATTAAGCACTTCACCACGAAACGACTTAAGCAGGTGCGGCTGGCGCTCGATCAGAATGGTGGATATTCCCTGCTGTTTCAGCAGGAATGAGAGTAGAGCCCCTCCAGGGCCAGCTCCCACAATACAAACATCAGTTTTTAAATGTGTATTTTGATTCATTTGTAAAATTCCCTTGCAATATAATGGATGAATATCGTATTACTTTATAATAACAGATTTATAAAAATCATTAAGTAACTAAAAGTAACTTTAAAGATATACGTTATTATAAACAAATTCAATCCAATAATGCAATAGAATCCTTCTATTTCTCTACAGGAAGGGATGTTCAAGCCTGCCGTACTGCTTTTTAGCATATGAGCGCAGGCTTGATAAGAACAGCAATTTCTTTTATGGGAAATGCTCTAAATTCTATGTGATTAGTCGGTTGGTTATGCGAGCCACGCGTTCTCCCAGAGCTTTACCCAGTGCTATGCCCTGTTCGCTGAGCAGATCATCACTGTCCACCGGACATGTCACCCCAACACCATAATAAGATCCATATAATGCATTATCTGCAAAGTTCCCTGGCAGCCCGGTAATAATCATGCCCTGATGGAGCATGGGTGTCAGCAAATGAATCAACGTTGACTCCAGTCCGCCATGCTCGGTCGCGATGGTACAGAACACCGCACCCACTTTGTCTACAAGCTTGCCCTCTGCCCAGAGGTAGCCCAGCTTGTCGATCCATTTTTTCAACCCGGAGCTGATGGAGCCAAAATGTCCGGGGCAGCCCCAGATAATGGCGTCCATTTCCACCAGCTTATAGATGTCGGCTTCTTCTGTGGAATGCAAATGAACGGTAGCACCATGCACACTGGCCGCGCCAGCAGCAATCGACTCGGCAAGTGCTCGTGTATGACCGCCTTCACTATCGAAAACAATATAAATGTTCATTGCTTCATTCCTCCTTGTGTGGTTATCTGTTCATGCTATAAGGTAGCTTGTCACATGAAACCGTAAAATAAGCATGAACTTTACAGACAAGTAAAGGGTTTGGGAAACAAGCGCATTTTTCACAAACAAAATAGTACAAATATGTTACAATATAAGGTAGGTTATGATCAAAGGTAGGAGGAACGTTTATGAGCCCGGATACGGAGCGAAACTCTCAATTGGCAAATGTGGATCAATTGTTGGAGGCCTTCTTCAGATATAAAAATAAAGTATTGGATCAGCAGCAAAAGAATGAAACAAACTGCAAATTGAATCCGACGAAAAGTCATATATTGGGTATGATTCTACGTGAAGAACGCTGTATGGCTGTGGATGTGGCCAGACAACTTAGTCTATCTTCAGGAGCAACCACAATTGTGCTGAATCAACTGGAAAGCGAAGGTCTTATTCAGCGGGTGCGCAGCGAAGAGGACCGAAGAATTGTATGGTTGTCCTTAACGGAAGATGGGAAGCAGCTTGCAAAAACGTTGATTAATAATCGCGGTCGGATGACGTGGGAACTTTTGCAGGCGCTTACGGAAGAGGAACAACTGCAGATGTTTGGCATGCTGAAGAAAATTGAGCTAAAACTGCTGGAGAAAATGAAAACGTTGGAACAAACGCATCGCTAAATAAAAGGTGTGTAAAACGCCAGCCTTCAAGATTTGAAGCCCGCTTTGGGACTTGAATCTTGAAGGCTGGCGTTTTAATTTTCAATCAGAGATGGAAACGTTGAATGTGATCGGTCAGACCTTCCTGGATCAGAATTTCCTTCTGTTTTTTACCGAGCAGGTCAAAATGGGGGAAAGGCTGACGCCGATGGATGTAACGTGGGTCGAGTCCATGCTCTCTACACCAGTCCTCAAGCCGTTTCAGATCTGAACAACCCACTTTCGTCACACTGGTAATGCCCGGAAAACGGTTATCAATCCAGAAATGAGTGAGATAGGCAAGGTCGCCACGAGATACACGTTCTTTCCACTCGGCCAGCTCCTGTCGTTTAATTCCAAATGCCATAGACACCAAGTTCCTTTCCAAACGGGTATTGTCCTGAGCATATTGTAACATCTTATAAACAGAACCAATCAGAAATCTGCAATCGGACTGTTGTCCATTCGTTTTGGACGGTATTGAATATGACAACATTTTTATAATAAACTTTGGTTTATGTTAAAATAAGGCTATACCAAATGGTTTTCACCACTTCATTATTCGGAAAGGGATTGTCATCATGGAACTATTTATCGCCGTGCTTGTTTTGCTGGTACTGATCGGTTTATCGAATATTTTGAACCGGTTTGTACCCTTTATCCCCGTTCCGTTGATTCAGATTGTTCTTGGTGTAGCCATTGCACTATTACCTGCGGGTGTACATCTGCCACTGAATCCGGAACTGTTTTTTGTGCTCTTTATCGCTCCGTTGCTGTACAACGACGGGAAGCGAACACCGAGGCACGAGCTGTGGAATCTAAGAGCGCCCATCCTTTTGCTGGCCCTGGGCCTTGTATTTGTCACGGTTGTCGTGGCAGGATATGCCATTCACTGGCTCATTCCAACCATTCCGCTTCCTGCGGCTTTTGCACTTGCGGCAATTCTGTCCCCGACAGACGCTGTGGCTGTAGGCGCTATGGCAGGTCGTGTGCATTTACCCAAGAGCATACATAGGCTTCTTGAGGGAGAAGCATTAATGAATGATGCATCCGGTCTGGTTGCATTCAAATTTGCGATTGCCGCCACGGTTACAGGGGTATTTTCCCTGGCTCAGGCGTCATTTAGTTTTATACTTATCGCGATTGGCGGGTTGCTGATTGGTGCCCTGTTATCGTTCCTGTTGATCCGACTGGGTGTCTGGATTCGGCGTCTGGGGATGGAAGATGTCACGATTCATATGTTACTGCAAATTTTAACGCCCTTCGTCATTTATTTGGTAAGTGAGGAGGTCGGTGTTTCGGGCATTCTTGCGGTCGTCGCCGGCGGGATCATTCATGCGATTGAGCGTGACCGGACCGAGTCTGTACAACTGAAGATGCAGGTGGTATCGGCCAGTACCTGGTCTGTCATTCTATTTATTTTGAACGGATTGGTCTTTGTCATTCTGGGGGTACAGATTCCGGATGTGCTGAGTACCATCTTCGAGAATGTCTCGTTTGATAACCTCCAAGTACTTGGCTATGTGGGCCTCATCTCAGTGTTGTTGTTGGTGCTTCGTTTTGTCTGGATCTATCTGTTCTGGAAAGGAAATGAAAATTCCGGTGAGGCGTTGTCGAGCGGGAAGCCCCGGCTGAAAGAAATCACGATCATTACTCTTTCGGGTGTGAGAGGGGCTGTAACACTGGCGGGGGCCTTCTCCATCCCTTATGTTCTCCAAGACGGGTCTCCATTTCCTGAAAGGGATCTGATTATATTCCTGGCGGCAGGTGTGATTCTGTTCACTCTGATTGCTGCGAGTGTGTTCCTTCCTATTCTTGCGAAGAACGAAGAAAAAGCGGAGGAAGGTGCACCGCAAACGACGGAACGAAAAGCACAGGGTATTATGCTGAATGCTGCCATTCGTGCAGTCAAGTCGGAAATGAATGATGAGAACAAAGCGGCTGCGCTTGCGGTTGTTTCCGACCTGTCGAAATATATCAGGCAGGCGGCTGGCGAGCTTACTGCCGGTAAGCGCAAGGACATTTTGAAACAGGAAACAGCAATTAATCTCATCGGTACGCGGGCTGAACGCAAGGAGATTGAGAAGATGATGGATGAAAATGTCATTGCTTCGGAAGCCGCCTTTAAATGTAACAGCTGGCTGGATCGTAAGGAAATGATGCTTGCGAACCGTACGAATACCCAGATGATGTTCTCGCTTAGTGAAATTGGACGCGTGTTTGGACATGTGTTTATGAATCGTTCAAAGAAACCGGATCAGCCATTTATGCTTGAGAATGCGGACCTGTTCCGTCAAGTGAAGATGCGTACCTCTGAAGCAGCGATCAAGGCCATTCGTGCTCATATGAATGATAGTAACCGGATCGTGGCTTTGTCGGTTATCTCCAGATATGAACGGGTTATTGCCAAATTACGCACCTGGAATCAGGGCAAAACCGAAGATCCATTTGATCAGGAAAAGCTGGAATTGCAAATGGTGGCGATTCAGGAGCAGCGCAATACGATACAGCAGCTATACGAAAATGGTGAAATCAACCGCGATGTGGCCGCCAAACTTCGTCGATTCATCAATGATGTGGAAGCCACTGCGCTGAAAAACACTTAATCCGATAAACCCGATAATTTAAATATGCTTAACCCTCTGATATAATATAATTTGAGTTATCAACGCTCAGAAAAGGAGATGGATGAGAATGGCAGAACAACGTACTCGTTTGGGCAAAACAGATCTGATGGTTAACCCGATTGGATTGGGGGCAAATGCAGTAGGAGGACATAATATCTATCCGAATATGCTGAATGATGAGATAGGCAAGGATGTCGTTCGTACGGCTTTGAAACAGGGCATTAACTTTTTGGATACTGCTTTCATCTATGGACCTGAGCATTCAGAACGGTTAATTGGTGAAGTGCTGAAAGAAACGGGTCAGCGCCAAGATACCATCATTGCAACGAAAGCAGCACATCAATTTGTGGATGGCAACGTCGTTTTTGATAACTCGCCTGCTTTCCTCAAAACCTCTGTAGATGAGGCTTTGAAACGTCTGCAGACCGATTATATCGACTTGTTTTATATACATTTCCCGGATGAACATACACCGAAGGATGAGGCTGTAGGTGCACTGAAACGTTTGAAGGACGAAGGTAAAATTCGTGCCATCGGAGTGTCCAACTTCTCCATTGATCAGCTGCGTGAGGCGAATCAGGATGGAGATGTGGATGTACTGCAGTCTGAATATAATCTGTTCAAAAGAGAAGCGGAGAAAGAATTACTGCCCTATACGGCAGAGCATAACATTTCTTTTGTACCTTACTTCCCTCTGGCAGCAGGTCTGCTGGGAGGCAAATATAATCAGGATACAACCTTCCAGGATGGACGGGCCAAGAACCCGTTATTCACGGGGGAAGCCTTTATTCAGAATCTGGACAAGGTGGAACAACTACGAAGCATTGCACAGTCCAAGAATGCGGAGGTGGCACATCTCGTTCTGGCCTGGTATCTGACACAGCCCTCCATTGATGCGCTCATTCCTGGTGCCAAGAAACCGGAGCAGGTCATCAACAATCTAAAAACACTGGATGTTGAGCTCACAGCCGAGGAAATTGCAGTCATTGATCAAATATTTCGTTAATTAGTTCTAATGAATCGGGAAATGCTAACAGGGAGTTTACGTTTGAAGATAAAGAGAGGACATAAACATGAACCTGAAGGCAGCCCGATTCATCGGATTGTGTACGCTGGTTTTTTTGCTTGGTAGCAGTTCTGCCTTAGCCAAACCTGTGCAGAAGAATCGACAGTATTATGAGGAACGGGGAGAGATTGTGTGGGAGGTTCCCACGCATGACAAACTCATCGCACTGACCTTTGATGATGGACCAGATCCTGTCCAAACCCCGCAGATTCTGGCTCTGCTCCAGCAATATCAGGCCAAAGGCACTTTTTTTGTGCTTGGTAAATGGGCGGAAAAGTTTCCTGATCTGATTAAGCAGGAGCAGCGGGAAGGACATGAAATCGCCAATCATACGTATGCACATACGTACGCGGTCAGGTCAACAAGGGCGGACAAGTACAGCCGCGAAATGAACATAGCGGAGAAATCCATTGTTGGAGCAGGGGCTCAGCGTCCCACGCTGTTTAGACCCCCGGGAGGCTATTACAATGACATGGTCATTCAGGTCGCCAAACAGCAAGGCTATACGATTGTGCTATGGTCCTGGCATCAGGACACACGTGATTGGGCTTCACCAGGTGTATCAGCCATTGTGAACAAAGTGCTGAAGAACGCACGTAACGGGGATATTGTGCTGTTTCATGACAAGGTGGAGGGCAAGTCCCAGACGGTTGCTGCGCTAAAAACGATTCTGCCCAAGTTGCAGGAGCAAGGTTATCGTTTTGTAACCGTATCGGAACTGCTTGCCGTTAAGGCGAGAGAGGCTGCCAAGGATGACAATTCATCCATGCCCCAGCATCCATAGTGCAAGCCAAAAACCGCAGGTCTCTGATTAAAGAGACTTGCGGTTTTTTATTGTTTCAATTTATAAAAGGGAAGCTTGCAGATCCGATCCGTGATACAGGGTTTTATATAGGCTTTAGGGTTGCCAAGCGCCCAATTTTAGCGTTCAGGCTTGACTTTACGAGGACGGGAGCGAGCCCGCCGCAGGAACAACGAGAGAAACAGGCCAATGATCGAAATCCAGGTCGCTACGATGAAAGCATCATTAATGCCTTCAATGGTTGACGTCTGAACAGCGATACCATAGAGCTGTTGTAATGCAAGGCTGGAGCCTTGTTCTGGAGGCATTCCAGCCGCAGTTGCCATTTGCGTGCCGAGCACACCCACTTGTTCCGTCAGTGCTACATTGGTTGTCGTCACAGTGTTGCTGTAATCAGCCAAATGAATGCCTGCGCGAGTTGCCATCACCGTAATGAGCAGGGCGGTCCCGATCGAACCTGCGACCTGTCTGACCGTATTGGACATGGCCGTACCATGACTGGTGAGATGAGGCGGCAATTGGTTTAACCCCTCTGTCTGTACAGACATCATTAGCATGGACATACCGAAGCTACGGAACGTATATAGCATCATGATGTGGCCATAGGGCGTCTCCCCCGTCAACTTGCTAAACTCGAAGGTGGAGATGGCGGTAATGATCAAACCGACAATGGCGAGCGGGCGAGAGCCGATCCGGTCAAACAGCGCTCCTGAGATGGGAGACATGACCCCCATTAGCAATGCACCAGGCAGCAGCAGTAAGCCGGATTGCAGGGGAGAGAAGCCCCTTATATTTTGCAGATAGATCGGTAACAGCAGCATTCCGCCAAAGAGTGCCATGTTAATCGTTGCACTGACCAGCGTCGAGATGGTGAAGATGTCGTATTTGAATACACGAAATTCCAGCAGCGGGTTCTTCATGGCCGTCTCTCGGAGGACAAAGAAGACGATGAAGAGCACGCCGATAATCAGTGTCAACAGCACAGTTGCACTGGTCCAGCCTTTATCTCCGGCAGAGCTGAATCCATATAACAGAAAGCCGAAACCGATGGTGGAGAATAATGCGCCAAAACCATCAAATTTCGGTGAAGTAAGCTTGGACACATTTCTCAGCCAAATGAAGGCAAACAAAATATCAAGCAAAGCAAGCGGGATGACCATATAGAACAGAATTCGCCAGGTATAGTGTTCCACGATCCATCCAGATAACGTAGGGCCAATGGCCGGAGCAAACATCATGGCAATGCCCATCGTGCCCATGGCGGTTCCCCGTTTCTCAGGAGGGAATACAGTCAGAAACACGTTCATAACCAAAGGCATAATAATACCGGCTCCACTGGCTTGTACGATACGACCGATAAGCATGACCGTAAATCCAGGACTGATGGCACAGATTAACGAACCTAACGTAAACAACAGCATCGCAGTCACGAACAATTTGCGTGTACCGAACGACTCAATCAAGTAGGCGGTAATCGGAATGAGTACCCCGTTTACCAGCAAATAGGCTGTGGATAGCCACTGCACGGTCGTTGCTGAGACGTTAAAGTCATTCATCAAATGGGGGATGGCTACATTGAGCAAAGTCTGATTCAGAATGGCGATAAATGCGCCGAGCAGCAGGACAGCGATGGTTTTCCCAAGAGGTACTTGATTATCCATCAGCAGCCTTAGATATGAACGCGCACGGTAGCGCTCATGCCGGGAACCACACCCAGTCCTTTATATCCTTCAATCGTAATGATGATCGGGATGACTTGTGTTACTTTGGTGTAATTCGCATTGGTATTGGACGACGGCAGCAGCGAAAAGGAGGACGCAGTGGCAAGTCCGATCTGGTCTACTTTGCCTGTCAATGTGGTGTCTGGAAATGCATCGACATATACATCGACGATCTGACCCGTCTTAATTTTATCAATCGCGGTCTCATCCACATTGGCCGTCACGTACAGGTTATTGAAATCATAGGCCCGTGCGAGGGGCGTACCGGCAGATACTAGCGAATTCTCGACAGCGGTTTGTTGTACAATGGTGCCATTGACAGGCATCGTCACGGATGTGGATTTTCCTGCAGCGGTGACAGTGGCTACGGTATCGCCTGCATTAAATGTTGTTCCTACCTTGCCTTTCCAGGATCGAAGCTCACCGCTTACTGCAGAAGCCACGGAGATCGGCTGCCCGGTAACAAGCGCATTATCGGTTTTAACGTAGCTGGTGGATTGGTTGTAATAGTAGATTCCGGCCGCCCCAGCTCCCAAAATCACCAGTATAACGATGATATTGATCAAAATGGCACGTGAATTCATGCTGATCATTCCTCCTCAATTCGGTTTTCTGTACACCTTCTCTTTCAATCGGTGCTGAACGTCTTCTGCTGACAATCCTGTTTGGAGCATTCCCGCTACTTTGTCGCTCTATACGAAACAAGGTGAAATATTATTCGCAGAATAGGGCACCAATATATTGATTAAGGCTGCCTACAGGCGGATGATAAGGAGGATGCTCATATGTTGATCATTTTGGCGGTAATTGTTGTGATTGGTGTTGTGTTTCTGATGATTTATAACTCCAGATCGTCCCGCAAGGCTGCAGAAGCACGAGCTTCCAAAAACGCAGAGGTGGATGAAGGGCCTGTCCTGCTGCATGAAGAAGACCAAGCCCGGAACGAAGACCCAATTTACGCTGAGGAAGAGCAAGCAGAGGTTTTGGAACATGAAGATCACAGGCAAACGGAGATTCACCCTATGGATTCCACTTCGCAAGTGGCCCCTTCACCTCAGGAAAAAGAGACGCAGACGACAGAGGGTGACCAAGCTTACCGTCAAGCGTTGCTTCATTTCCGTAAACCTGCTGAAGTGGAAGAGGAAGCAGTGCTGACGGATACTAAAGAACCTGAAAAGAGTGCAGATGAAGTCTATCGATCAGCTCTGAAAGTGATGAAAAACAAATCCTCTGATCCCTCTTCCAAGCAGAAATAACCGTTCGGTTATGTTTTTGAACATGGGACATGGCTTTTGTTTTCAATCCAAAACGTCTACAATAGATGAAGCTTTGTGAATTAGGGCTGCATGACATGGAATACGTTGAAGAGGAGAGGAAACCCATGAACGGACAACAACGCGTAAATATCAAACCGGGTCTTGAAGTGGATATCGTGCTCAAGCAAGATCAGCCGACAGGCAAACTGACACGTGGTATCGTGAAGGATTTGTTGACCAAATCGCCTACACACCCGCATGGAATCAAAGTACGTTTGACCAGTGGACAGGTGGGGCGCGTGAAACAAGTCGTTACAGGAGCGTCGGAATGAGCCAGTGCCCGAGGTTGTGACATGATTACAACTACGGATGTAATGGTACATTTGGCCTCGGGGAACGAGCGTCAGCAGGATGCGTATAAGGTACTGCAATCCAGTGGATTGTTGAGCATATTGGCTGCTTACCAGCCTTATCCGGCTGGAACAGTGCCCATTGATATTGATATTCCCGGAAGTGATCTTGATCTATTATGTGAGGGAGCGGATCTGGAGGCGTTCGAAACCTTGGTGCACCAACAACTGGGCGGAATGCAGGGTTTTCGATGCGACCGGGGGGATGGCCGTGCTGGCCAGCGTCCTTATGTGACCTGTAGTGTGGATATTGGAAACTGGCCTGTAGAGATTTTCGCTCAATCCATAGCTGTACGCAGGCAGAATGCTTATATTCATATGCTGGTTGAGTGGGAATTGTTGCAACTCTGGGGTGAAGCAGGACATCGGGAGATTCGCAAACTGAAGCTGGAAGGCTGTAAGACGGAGCCTGCATTCGCTGCGGTCCTGGGACTTCAGGGAGACCCCTATGACGAAATGCTTCATCTGGCCGCTATGAGCAAGGAAGAACTTTGGCAATGGGCCCGCTTGCGTACGTCTTTTCAGTTCGAATAGCCTGTTTAAGCAATTAGATGAGAAAGATAGCCACAATGGTGGTAACTGTTAATCCCAGCAGTACCGGCTTCAAATTGCGGCGTGCCAGTTCAAATGGACTGACTCCGCAAATGGCAGCGGCTGGAATTAAGGCCCATGGAATTAAGGTCCCACCGCCTACCCATATGGCGGCGACCTGGCCCAGTGCCGTCAAGACCGGTGCGGAATCTGCCGAACCTGCAAACATGGACGCAATGGAGCCGACCAGGGATATTCCGGAGAACCCCGAACCATCCATTCCCGTGACCGCTCCGGTCACAGTCATCGTTATAGCACCTACCGTATTATTCAGCGGCACTAGCCCTGCAAGAGCAACCCCCAAATCATTCACAATACCGTGTGAACCAGCAGGCAGCGGGTTGTTGAACAGCTCTGTGATCGCAGCATCTCCAAGATAAAAGAAAGCGGCAATCGGTATGACAGGACCAAACACCTTGAACCCGAACTGAAATCCTTCAATTAAATAGTTTGTTGTTTCTTCCGGACCTGTATGACGATGCGCGGCAAGTGATACGGCAATCAGAATGAGCACGGCTGTTCCGCCAATAAGTGCTGTGGCATCACCGCCTTGAAGTTTAAGTAAAAACATCAGAATGACATCGACTAAGAATAACAAGGGGATAATTAAAGCAAATGCCTTTTGCAAACGTGGCGGCATTGGTTGACGTTGAACGGCTGGCTTCTCTGAAATCGGCGCAGAGTCTGACAAAGGTGGATGTACGGTTACGGCTTCACCAGAGATCGGATCACTGAGTTTAACGGGAGAACCTGATTTCATCTCCTTGCGCAGCATCCAGAATGCGGTTACCGTTGATACTGTCCCCATCACGATGACAAGTGGGATACTTGCAGTCATAACAGCGGTAACGGGAAGTCCAGCTGCATCAGCTGTTAGTTTGGGTGCCCCTTGGATAATGTAATCCCCTGATAAGGCAATTCCGTGCCCGAACAGATTCATGGCAATGGCAGCACCGATGGGAGGAAGTCCGACGCGTACCGCTACCGGAAGAAGTACCGCCCCAACCAGGGCAACGGCAGGTGAGGGCCAGAAGAACAGCGATACGATCATCATAATGAATCCAATTCCCCAATAGGCGACCTGTGGAGAACGGATGAATCGGGTAAGCGGTGTCACCATGACTTCATTGATTCCCGTCCGAATTAACACTCGGCTCATGGCGACAATGATCGAGATGATAAAAATGGTGCTGAGCAGCTCTTTGGCTGCGTAGATAAAACTGCTGAAGATGCCGGAAACCGATCCGCTTAATGTTTCGGTCGCGAGGAGTCCAATGGTCATAATACCTGCGACACAAATGATGGTTGTGTCTCTACGCCGAACCATGACGGCGATAATCAAGATGATAAAAGCCAGATATACATAATGCAATGGGACGAGTTGAATATTCATCGGACATGCCTCCTTACATCCTTGGTGTCAATTCAAGGAGTGGTATATCGTATGCATGTCATCACCGGGCGTTCGTGGAGTATGGAGAAGGATTTTTTTTACAGATGGAGAACTAATTAGAGTATGGACCCTCGAACACGTATAGTAAACCAAGAAGTGCAAGTCACCAGAATTGACAGTAACAGGTCACGGAATCACATAGACAGACGCAAGCAAGTATGATTACAATAAACATGCCATTATAAGGAAGAAGATGGAAGAAACACAGAAGTAGATCATCTGAAAGCGGAAGAAATTGCTTAGGATTGATAGCGGTTACAACGATGTGCATAAGAACTGAAATCCAGATTAGACAAAAGGGCGGGAATTCATGAATTTCATCCGTTCACTGCGCTTTAAGTTTATTGTGGGTCTGACATTGATCATGCTGCCATTATTCATGCTGCTCTATTACAACAATGTGTACGCCATGAAAGTTGTGCGTGATCAAGTGTCTCTCACCAATATGAATCATCTTGCAAAAAGTGTGGAGCAGAACGAGCGCGTGCTGCAGGAGACCAATCGGTATTTATACAGTCTGGGCGAGCGAGATCCGGATATTATCTCCCTGTTTTTTCTCAAATATGGCAGCGGCGATTATATTATTGCGAAACAGCGCATTATGAACAAATTCATGACCGATATCGGATTTTATAATCTGATCGATTCATTTTTTCTGTACGATGCTGTGAATGATGATCTGTTGCTCGCTACTTCAGGCAATTATGATGTCAAAATGTCGATTGTGCAGGAGAGCATGCCGGTCCAGATGCAGCAGCTGGAGGGGGAAATTCAGAAGCCGGAGTGGAGCATCGTTCGGGGAGGCACATGGAATGCCTTGGTCAAAACGGTGCGGATCAACGCCCAGTTCTATGCGGGGGCGCTGGTGGACATGAACGCACTGAATCACCCCGAGCAATTCACGGAATCCGGTGACCGGGGAGGTGCAGTCATCGTGGGAGCAGATGGCGGGGCACTGTCCGATTCAGCCCTGAACTCGGCACAAATCAAACTGGCCGCAGCCCATATCACTGGATTGAATAATCCATACCAGGTGATCTCTGAAGTGACATCCACAGGCAATGCACGTCAGTATCTGATGCTTGGCATTCCCTCAGCCATGTCTGAGATGAATTATATTGTGCTGCTGCCCGAGGAGGACATGATGCGAAACCTGCCATTTTTTCAGCAGATCATTCGCCTGCTTCCGATTGGTGCAGCGGTCATCCTGATCACAGCTATGATTTTTCTCAGGCAGCTCCTGTTCCGTCCAATGAATGTGGTCATACGTGGGATGAGGAGGGTTAGCCGAGGAGAACTTGATGTGAGGCTTGAGACGCCGGCTTCATCTGAACTGGAGTTTGTCACGCACAGCTTCAATCAGATGACAAGTGAGATCCAGCATCTGAAGATAGATGTGTATGAGGAGCAATTGCGCACGAGGGAAGCAGAGTTCAAACAATTGCAGATGCAGATTAATCCTCACTTTTACCTGAATTCATTGAATATCATTCATAGCCTGGCTTCGTTGCAAAAGCATGAGCTGGTGCAGCAGATGGCTGGTCATCTGGCAGATTATTTCAGGTTCAGCCTGCGTGCAGGCAAACGTGTCATTCGATTGGATGAAGAATTGCAACATATCAGTCATTATTTGGAGATCCAGAAGCTGAGGTTTCCAAACAAGCTGGATTTCGTTCTGGATGTTGAACCGGATCTTGGGCACTATGTGCTGCCGCCCTTAACGATTCAGCCTTTTGTGGAGAATGCCATTATTCATGGTTTTCAGCGGCGCAAAGAGCCTTTTGTTATTCGCATAACAGCACGCAAGTCGAAAACGTTATCTGATCCTGCACCATCTTCGGTTCTTCAACTTTCGATTACGGATAACGGTGTTGGATTTGAGCAAGAAATACTGGAGCGCCTGCAACAGGGGCAATACGTCGAAGATCCGGGTGGACAGCACATTGGCATCTGGAACGTTATCCATCGGCTGCTTGTAAAGTACGGCGAACATGCCGGATTGCAGTTCAGCAATCAGACTGAAGGAGGGGCAGCAGTCCATATTCATATGCCCGCCCAGACGGAAGAGGAGGAAGGGGGAGCCAATGCGGAACCTGTTGATCGTGGATGATGAAGTATACGCCTTGCAAGCGATGGTGGAAGGGGTGGACTGGAGCCTGGCCGGAATTGACCAGGTATTCAGTGCTGGTGATGCGGAAGAGGCGAGAATGCTGATGAGAACCCATCCCATCGATATAATGATCTGTGATATTGAAATGCCGGGTGAAACGGGACTGGATCTGCAGAGCTGGGTGTTAAAGCATGATCCCGGCATGCTGACGATTTTTCTTACAGGTCATGCCCTGTTCGATTATGCCCAAACGGCAATCAAGCTGAACAGCTTCGATTATGTGCTGAAACCTGCTCCCGCCGACCAGCTGCTCAAGGTTGTGAGCCAGGCCATGGACAAAATCAAGGATGGCGAGCAGCGTTCCCGCACCAATGAAGTATATGAGACCGTGTATAAACGCTGGCAGACGCATAAACCGCTGTTAACCGAGCGTTTCTGGAAAGACGCCATTTCACAGCGTGTAACCTTAACTCAGCAAAAGCTTCAGGAGCTTGCCGAGGTATATGGAGCCGAGATTGATCCGCAAGTGCGCGTGTTGCCCATTGTCATTTCCGTCGAAGAATGGGTGCGGGACTTCGATCTGCGTGATGAGGAAGTCCTTGAATATGCGCTTCGCAATGCTGCCAAGGAAATGCTGCTTGGTGACAAACCCGGTGAAGTGTTTCAGGACCACAGTGGACTAAATATTGTGCTTGCATACGAACACGATGGTATCGTACCTACGGCAGGTGAAGTGGAACAAGGATGTCAGAGCTATATTCAAGAGTGTGGTACTTACTTTTATTGCCGATTATCCTGTTACGTCGGAGTCCCGGTTGCTGTTACAGATTTACAGGGGATGCTGAATGAGCTGATGGACATGGAGCGTCGCAATATCAACGAGCTTGAAGGGGTCTTTATCTATGACGAGGTAGGCCGAGATACGGAGGACCGCTTTCTGCCAATACCGTGGTTTTCCGAGCTGTCCATCCTGTTCGAAACGGGAAAGTTTGACGACCTGCGCGAGCGTGTGGATGAAATCTTTGAATTGCTGGCTGCACAGGAGCGTTTGTCACCCGAAATTCTGCGCTTGTATTACCATGCCATGCTGCATGTAATCTACCCGCTGCTGCATCAGAAAAATGTATCCGTACGCAGCCTGTACCCCGGAGAACGGGAGCCGGAGGAAAACGTTGTGACACGTTCGTTGCCCCAGCTGAAGCAGTGGACATTAGACCTGATCAGTCGTGCGATCCCGGTATTGTACCCGGACGATCACAGTCCAATGACGATTGTGGACCAGTTATGCATTTACATTGAAAATCATATTGGTGAAGAGCTGATGCGAGAAGAACTTGCATCCTTTGCCGGATTTAATCCGGCCTATCTATCCCGTCTGTTTCGGAAAGAAAAGGGTATGTCGCTTTCCGAATTCATTCTCCAGCGCAGAGTAGCCAAAGCGAAGACGTTATTGTCCCAGTCTACCGTGAAGGTGACGGATATCGCAGGCAAGGTCGGGTACTACAATTACTCTCATTTTACGAAAATGTTCAAAAAGTGCACGGGCATTACCCCACAGGAGTTTCGTAAACAGTCCCGAACGGTACAAATTTGACGCAGCATGCTGCGTCTTTTGTTTTTTTGTGCCCTAAAGTCATAATTTGATAAGTGAACAGGTCACCACAGCAGATAGTGGACCTGAACGCCCCGCCGTATACTTGAACCACAGGAGACACAGCGGTGTTTCATCCTGAGGATGAAATTCAAGAGGAGTGAGGGAGAACAAGTTATGAAGACACAACCCCAGGCGGGTAAGGCAGCACGTCTATCGAAAGGAACGGACCTACCGGATATACCGGTTCGAAAACGAAAGTCTGTCCTGTACAATCTAGGTAAATTCAAGGTTTTGTATCTTATGTTTTTGCCAGGCATTCTGTTTCTGCTGGTAAACAACTACATGCCGATGTTCGGCGTTCTGATTGCATTCAAAAATGTAAACTATGCGGACGGCATTTGGGGCAGTCCGTGGAGCGGCTGGGATAATTTCAAGTATTTGTTCTCCACCAGCGATGCTTGGGAGATCACCCGTAATACGCTCGCATATAACACCGTATTTATTGCGCTGAATTTATTTGTAGGTGTAGGACTTGCGATATTGTTGAATGAAGTGAAGAACAAGGCAATGTCCAAATTGTATCAGTCCCTTATGCTGCTTCCGTATTTTCTGTCGATGATTGTAGTCAGTTATCTGGTGCTCGCTTTTCTCGGCAAGGATTCGGGCTTCATGAATTCAACGATTCTTCAGCTCTTTGGCGGACAACCAATTGACTGGTATTCAGAGCCTAAGTATTGGCCGTACATTTTGCCGCTGGTGAATACATGGAAAAATATTGGTTATTATGCCGTCATTTATCTGGCAGCAGTGGTAGGCATCGATGAGGAATATTATGAAGCGGCCGTGCTGGATGGCGCGAGCAAGTGGCATCAGATTCGCTTCATTACCGTTCCGTTTCTCGTACCGCTAATCGTGATTATGACATTGCTGCAGATCGGTCGTATTTTCTACGCGGATTTCAGCCTGTTCTACCAGGTTCCGCTGGAATCGGGCGCATTGTTCCCGGTCACGAACGTTCTGGATACATATGTGTACCGAACCTTCCTTATTGGAGGAGATATCGGGATGTCCTCGGCAGCCGGGCTGTATCAGGCTGTTGTCGGATTTGTACTTGTACTCGTATCCAATACGATCGTTAGGAGAATGGACAAAGATAATGCATTATTTTGAGAGGAGGCAAGCCAGCTGTGAAATCACGTGATCCATTAGCCGTGTCGCGGCGTTCCGCGTCTATCATACACGCTATGTTTATATTCTATGCCATTGCCTGCATCGTGCCGATCCTGCTTGTCTTCGCGATCTCATTCTCGGACGAGACGACGGTCATTGCGAACGGGTATAAGCTGATTCCGGAGAAGTTTAGCCTGACTGCCTATGAATTTCTGTTCAAGGATATGGATCAGATCATCCATTCCTATGGCATATCCATTATCGTAACCGTGATAGGTACAATAACGAGTGTAGCACTGACGGCATTGTATGCGTATCCGCTTTCACGGAGGGATTTGCCGTATCGAGGGTGGTTCGCCTTTTTCATCTTTTTCACCATGCTGTTCAATGGCGGTCTGGTCCCGTGGTATCTCGTTTATGTAAACGTACTGGATTTGAAAAACTCGATTCTGGCACTGATCATGCCGCTGCTGCTGTCACCGTTCTTCGTGCTGGTCATGCGTACGTTCTTCGCTAACTCCATTCCGGTATCGATTCTTGAATCGGCACGGATTGATGGAGCGGGTGAACTGAGAACCTTTACACGTATCGTGCTTCCGCTCTCCCTTCCGGTGATGGCGACCGTTGCACTGTTCAGCACATTGAATTACTGGAACGACTGGTATCTCAGCATGATTTTTATATCCGATAACCGGACGATCAGCCTTCAGTACCTTATGTACCGGACGCTGCTCGATATTCAATATTTAACATCCAACTCCAATGTCTCTTCACAGATTTCCTCACAGGGCGGATTGCTGAATCTGCCGAATAAAACACTGCAAATGGCGATGGCTGTTGTCGGTATCGGTCCAATCGTACTGGCATATCCATTCTTCCAGCGGTATTTCATCAAGGGCCTTACTGTAGGCGCAGTGAAGGGGTAACTCCGGCCGGTTAGCGGAGAGAGCAACGGATCATTGAAGATGGACCTGAGGGGGCATATACAAAAAGCAGCGAGTACAGTCACGCCGGAGGGCCGGCGAAGGAACGGACTTATGCAGATTGGGAAACATTGCGAATTGGGGCAATCGGTTGCAAGGTCCAACATATGACGGGAGGGGTTCACTTGGTTAGAACGTTTAAGGTATGGCCGCGTTTTGCGGCAGCAGTTATGGCGCTGAGCCTGGTACTGGCAGGCTGCTCATCAGACAAAGGCGGAACAACACCGGAAGCACAGGGTGGCGGTGCAGCGGAGAGTGGGGGCAAGCCCTATGAAGTCACGCTGTATTATCCAGGGACACCACAGAAAGATGTGGCTCTGGTCGAAGCCGAGATCAACAAAAAGATGGAGCCCAAGATCGGGGCAACACTCAAGATCAATGCGATCGACTGGGGTCAGTGGGATAACAAGCTGAATCTTATGATCTCTTCAGGAGAAAAAGCAGATATTATTTTCACGGCGGCTTGGCAAAATTATACGGTCAATGTGGCAAAAGGTGCATTCTTGCCGCTGAACGATCTACTTGACAAGTATGGGCAGGATATCAAGAAAAATCTCGATCCAGCCTTTCTGGAAGGCTCGCAGGTGGATGGCGTAAACTATGGCGTTCCTACCAACAAGGAGCTGGCAGCGACGCGTGGTGTACTGGTACGCAAAGATCTGGCTGACAAATACAAGCTCGATCTGACCGCAGTGAAAACATGGGCTGACCTGGAGCCATTGCTCAAAACGATCAAGGAAAATGAGCCGAGCGTCACCCCGTTCTATATGTCGAATACCAACGGTAACGGGCTGCTGGAAAATCTGGACTGGGATTATCTCGGTGATGCATCCGTTCCAGGCGTCATCTCCAAAACAGCGGGTACAACGACGGTACTGAACGAAGTAGAGACCCCTGAATTCAAGGAAGCCGCTGAGCTTGCACGCAAGTGGTATCAGGCTGGATACATTAACAGTGACGCAGCGACTTCCAATGTGTTCCCGAAAGATCAGGCGAAGGCAGGCAAGGCTTTCCTGTGGACCGATGGCATGAAGCCGGGCAAGGATAAGGAAGAAGAAGGGTATGTCGGATATCCACTGACCCAGATTGAGATGACACAGCCTACAATTACAACAGGGGATGCTTCCGGTGCGATGCTGGCGATCTCCCGTTCCTCCGAGCAGCCGGAGAAGGCGATGCAAGTCATTAACCTGCTGCATTCCGACAAAGAAATCAACAACCTGCTCAACTTCGGAATTGAAGGCACACATTATGTGAAAAAAGACGGACAGGACAACATTATTACCCTGCCTGAAGGGGTAGATGCGAACAGTCGCACTTACAATCCGGGCGCACAATGGCAGCTGGGCAACCAGTTCCTGAACTATCTCTGGGATAATGAAGATCCGCAGAAATGGGAAAAGTTCAAGGAGTTTAATGCCAAAGGTGTTAAGTCACCTGCACTGGGCTTTACGTTCAACAGTCAATCCGTCAAAAACGAAATTGCTGCAGTCAACAACGTGAACAAACAGTTCAAACCGGGTATGACCTCGGGTGCAGTAGATCCGAACGAGATGATCCCGAAATATCTGGAGAAGCTGAAAGCCGCAGGTATTGATAAAATTATTGCTGCCAAACAAGAGCAGCTCGACGCCTTCCTGGCGAAAAAGTAGAATTGAGATGCAAAACCAAAGACGTTTTCGGTGAAAAACCGGAGCGTCTTTTTTTATTTGGATCGTAAACCATAATAAGGAAAAATATGATATAATCAGGTGGCTGATTAGGGGGTGTTCTTGTGTCGAGAACCAGACTTGTGTTCTCTGCGATATTATTGCTGTTTGGCATCATTTTTACGTTTAAGCATCACCTCGGTTTCTCTGTGGGGGACACGATGTTGTCTGCTATAGGCATGTCGCCTTATACCACATCCTACGTAAGTGGTGTGCATATCACGTTATTTTTTGGAATGGGTATATTAGCGTGCAGCTACTATCTTACTCGCAAAGAAATCATGCCATTATATCCGGTTCTGGCCAAACGGCTCTGGCTGATCGTTCTCGCGATTGTTCTCAGTTATTCCTACATGACGGATAAATTGATGTATGTAGCGAAATGGGGGGCTTCCGGTATCCATGGTGTTTCCTATGTCCAAAATGATAGCTCCTGCACCTATGATGTACTGGACAATGGCATTACACGGGTAAACTGTGACCTGACACTCAAAAATTACACCCGAGAGCCTGTAGCAGCTGTGCTCTTGCCTGACTTGGCCAGCAGTTACAAACACCAGGATGATCCGCTCTATGAATCCCTGCAATCTGTGCAGCTGAAGCCGGTGCATATAGAGATTGAGCCGCATGGAACATTTAAGGGTCAACTGGCGTTTTCCGGTTTGGCTGGCTCCCCGCTGCGAGTTAAAGGTAAGCTAACCGATATTGTAATGGATGTCGCCGTAGATGGAGAGAACACCGTGTTTGACTACGATATTCCATAATGATTTTGCGTTAGCACGATAGAATAAATACATAAGAAGAGTGTAAAGAATTAGAAGAAATGAACCAATATACAGGGTTTAGTAAGGAGCTGGCTGATGTCGGCTCTTTTTGGCGTGGAAGTTGCAATTAGTGCAGAAAAGTTGGTTTTGTCACCTTTATGCATGTATATGGTAACGCTTACGATGTATAGAGAAGCTCTTTAAAGAGGTTAAGTCAGGAGTAACAGTTGAGCTATGAAGCGGATTCGCCCAGAAAAAACAGTTTATGTTTATCGCTTTCATCGTTAAAATTAGATTCACTGACTAATGAAGGCAAGGTGAGGTAAGAAGATGTCATACCGGACGAATCTATTTTCCAAAATGGTCATTTTAATTCTAATTATGCTGGTCCCAGTCGTACTGCTGTACTGGTATTCCAACCATAAAACGACAGCAGTTCTGCGGGATGAGCTCAATCGCTCCAACAGCAACCAACTGGAATTTTTTCAAAATCAGGTGAATACACACATCGAGTTGTTATCCTCGTGGCCAAATCTGCTCATTCATGATCCTGATATTGCGAGCTTCCGGCGGATCTACGCCGACAGTAAATATTTCGACCTGGATACGATCAATCTGGTTAAACGTATTCAGAACAAGCTGAGCATCCAGGAGAGTTCGTCCAACTGGACAACGAAATTGTACCTCTATTCACCGACGCTCGGCAGGGTCATCTCTGAACGAGATGCCGGCTATTACGATCAGCAGACGCTGCGAGGCAACATATCATCCGGATGGAATGTTCGAAAGATTCAAGATGGGCAGGATGATCGATTCATTTTCAGCTGGATCACCGTATCACCATACGGCATTAGCGATCCTGCAGCCAATGCGCAGACTGTAATTAAGCTTGAATTCGACAGTGACAACATTCGAGATATGCTGGACAAATTCAAGGACGATGGTCGCCATGATCCCTTCTATTACCGGGAAGAGACGGGGGTTATCTATAACCGAACCTCGGATCGTGTCCTCACAGGTCAGTTGATGGACAAGCTGGCCATTGATAAGCTCAAGGATGTGGATAACCGGACGGTAGTCATCGACGGCGAGCCTTACATGGTTAATACGGTAAAGTCCAGCACGACAGGCTGGTATCTGGTTGATTACATGCCATTATCAGCTATTCTGAAGCCGATTCACCAGTCCAATATCCTATTTTATTCGGCCATGATTTGTCTGCTATTGATGAGTTTTGCCGTGGCCTATCTGTTATATGTACAGGTCCAAGTCCCTGTCAAACAGTTGATTCGTGGATTCCAACGATTGAAGCAGGAGGATTATTCAGTCCGAATTACACCCAAAGGACGTAATGAATTCAGCTTTTTGTCCGAACGATTTAACTCCATGGTGGCGCAGATTCAGCAGTTGTTTGAACACGTGTATCTGGAACAGATTCATGTGCGTGAAGCCCGGCTGAAACAGCTGCAATCGCAGATTAATCCACACTTTTTCTATAATTGTTTCTCGTTCATTACGAGCATGGCCAAGTTGAAGCGTGTCGACGCTGTCGTTGCCATGTCCCATAATCTGTCCCGATACTATCGGTATACGACAAGGCAGGAGCGTGATGTGGTGCCGCTCACAGAGGAAATTGAATTCGTCACCTGTTATCTGGAGATTCAGCAGATGCGTATGGACCGAATACGTTTCAAAATTGACTTATCCGAGGACATTTTGCGGCAGGAGGTACCTCCGCTCATCGTACAACCACTAGTGGAGAATGCGGTAATACATGGGATTGAAGCCGATGCCGAAGCTGGGGAAATACGGGTGTCGGGAGAACAGAGAAATGGCATGATGATTCTTACCGTAGATGACGACGGGCACGGTATGGATGAGCAGGCCCGGCAGATGCTGCTTCACAAACTCACAGGAGGTATGGATCAAGAGATGGGTTGCGGGTTGTGGAACGTTAATCAGCGTCTTCAGCTCAGGTATGGGGACCAGGCGGGCATTAGCATAACGGAATCACCGCTCGGTGGGCTGCGTGTTACCTTGTCTTGGCCTGCTGATGAGAAACATCTTCTTGAATAGAAAGATAGAAATAGAGACGCCATATGATCACAGCATGATAACAAAAGAAAGAATACATTGCATAACGAAGCAAATAGGGAGTGACTGTCTTGATTGATATTTTACTGGTGGATGATGAGACGTATGTAACTGAAAGTCTGGAATTAACCATTCCCTGGGGAGAGCTCGGGGTTACGACGGTTTTCCGTGCGGCATCTGGGAAGGAAGCGCTGCAGATCTTGGAAGAGAATGCAGTGGACCTCGTGGTGACCGATATTCGAATGCCAGGCATGTCCGGACTGGAGCTGATTGAGGAGGTAAGCAGTCGCTGGGCGCATATCCGCTGTATTCTGCTGACCGGACACAGTGATTTTCAATATGCCAAGAAAGCGATTCAGCTGCAGGCTGCCGATTATATTCTCAAGCCGGTGAACGATGAGGAGTTCATGGCTTCGGTCTCCGCCGCCATCACGTCCCTTCGGGATGATTGGGATGAATTTGATAAATACCATCGGTTGTTATACAGCCGGAAGTCAGATTATAAAATTTTGCGGGAGAATCTGTTGCATGATCTGTTGCTGGGCCGCGAGATTACAGCTCGGGCACTGGGTGAACAGCTTGAGAAGTACGAGATTGTGCTCCAGCCCGATCAACCGGCAGTTATGATGCTGATTCGCCTTACAGGCCGGTTCTCCGCAATGGATCAGCAATCACTGGATTTGATGGAGTTTGCCGTTGGCAATATCGCAGAAGAGGTTTTTGGTCCCCATTTTAACGTGTGGTTTGGACGAGGTCCCCATGAGAGTCTGGTCATGATTATACAGAGTCCGGTCTGGACGGAGCCTGCTCAGACACATGTGGAAGAGCTGAAGCAGCCAGCTGGCACTTTCCGCGAGCATGTTATTCGATATCTGCAAGGCGATCTGTCCATGGTGGTCACAGCACCGTTTCAATTTGCCGATCTGACCACCGCTTATCGTAAAGGTTTGGGATCACTCGTGCTGTCGGGTCCAGATGAAAATACGATCATTTACATGGACAAAGAGCTGTCCAAACGACCGGAGAACGATGCGGCACAAGCGCTTGAAGAGCTCTATAAGCCACCCGTACTGCCTCAATTGCTTGAAACCAAACAGTGGGAGGCGGCGGCACGTAAACTGAATACCGTCTTTGATGCAGCGGAACGTGTATGTCTCTCCAGAGAGCATGTATATGAGATGTATTTGTCTGTAACGAATGCCTTTATGTATATCGCGCACAAGCAGGGGCATCTCGTACATGAGATTGATCATGCGGGATTTGACCTGCTGCTCGCGCATCAGTTGATCCAATCACCTGACAAGCTTCGTCGCTGGGCGACTGAAATGCTTGCCAAACTGCAGGAGGAGCTATCGGATCACGAAGGTGTACAGAGTCGCAGACACGTCATCAAGCAGGTTCAGGAGATGGTAACGAGAGACGCAGGACAGGATCTGTCCGTGAAGATGATCGCAGACAAGGTGTATTTGCATCCCGTGTATTTGTCCAAAATCTACAAAGCCGAGACAGGTGAGGGGCTGGGAGATTATATGATTCGCATGCGGATGGAGCGTGCATTGTATTTGCTCAAAAACACCAATAAAAAGATATACGAGATTACCAGTGAGCTGGGGTACCAGAATCCGCAATATTTCAGCAAAATGTTCAAAAAGCATTACGGCATGACACCGAATGAATATCGGGATCAGGCATAATTTCAACATCATTCCAAGATATAGGTTGCCAAAGGTGCAGAAATCTTGTTTTCGTGACATAGGCTGAAAGACCCGGCAGGCCTATAATGAAAGGGTAACCAAAATGATTAAGGGGGAACAACAAATGAGAGCGAAATCTACAAAAAAGAGATGGCTACCGCTCCTCGCTACGACAACCTGTCTCGCTGTCATCCTATCTGCATGTGGAGGAGGCAACAGTGGCGGTGAGAACGCGGGTTCGAGCACGCCAGCCGTTGAAAACGAATACAAAGAAAAATATGATCCGGCAGTAACGATTACAACAGCATGGGGAATCGACCCTGAGCTGAAATTCAAAAATGGCGAATCGATGGAAAATAACGTGGCAACCAAGTGGGCCAAAGACAAATTTGGAATTGAAATCAAATCCTTGTGGTCTGTGACAGATACGAACAGTGCATTTGCAACCAAACTTCGTCTTGCAATGTCTTCCGGTCAGGAAATGCCGGATGTTGTGACAATAGGGCAGCCGGATAATTTAGTTGCTCAAGATTTGATTGACTCCGGCATGTATCAGGAAGTTGGGCCGCTGTTCGACAAATATGCTTCTGATACATGGAAAAAAGCGATGGAGCAAGATCCAAATGTATGGAATCAGTACAGCAGAGATGGCAAAAAAATGGGTATTCCGGTGCTGGACTACGCCTACAACAATGATTATCTACTCTGGATTCGCCAGGATTGGCTGGACAAGCTGAATTTGGAGGCGCCAAAAACCATTGACGAACTGGAAACGGTAATGGAAGCCTTCAAAAATAAAAATCCGGATGGATTGACTCCAGACAAGGTTACTCCACTGAGCATTGGCTTCAAAACTTCCATGAACACATGGATGGGTGATCCATCCTGGATCTTCGGCGCATATGGTACTTTGCCTCAGCAATGGAATTTAGGAGCAGATGGCAAGCTGGAGTATGGTTCCATCAATCCTGGCATGAAGCAAGGTCTGACCAAATTGAGCGAATGGCTCAAAAAAGGATATATCCCGCAGGAAGCAGCGTTGTGGGATGAGAACAAAACAGCAGAGCCTGCAGTGGCAGGTACAGCCGGTATTATCCCTGGTCCTTACTGGATGAGCGGATGGCCGCTGATCGACACAGTGAAAAACGTACCAAGTGCTGTGTGGAAACCGATTGCAATTCCGGCAGGCCCTGATGGCAAAGCGATGCGTCACGGAACACAATTTGTTAATGGTGTTACGCTGATCAAAAAAGATATGGAACATCCGGAAGCATTCTTCACATACCAGAACTACCTGTTCGACAACTATGCTGATCCAGCCAAAGGAAGTCCGTATGACAACGGTCTGTTTGAAGGCTATGATTATCAATTGGATGCAAATGGGAAACAAGTGAAACCGGCTGATATGGACGGTGGATATGTGAATGTTGTACGTTATTTGCTCGTTCGTGATGGCGCACGTATTCCGGATGCACAGATGAAAGCCCTGATGAATCTGGCTGATGGCAAGGAACCAGAAACAAAGCTGGAGAAAGATGTAGCGGTGAACTATGGGCCAGAGACGCCTGCAGCTGCCAAAGAATTGCTTGATCAGAAGGACATCTCGTTCAAAAACATGTTTACAGGTCCTACAACTTCAACTATGAAATCCAAGCTCGACTATCTCAATAAAATTGAGAACCAAACGTTTAACGAAATCATTTATGGCAAAAATCCGGTAGATGCGTTCGATACATTTGTACAAACGTGGAAATCGGGTGGCGGTGACCAAATCACACAAGAGGTCAACGAATGGTATGACAGTGTGAAAAAATAAGGATACAGGAGCGTGCAGACCAACTAGGTCTGCACGCTTTTTTTGTCGTTATGAGAGCTTGATTTGCTTGCGGGAGGTGCATGTCAGCAGTGAATGAATGACTCGAAGGACAGCGAGTCCAAACTGGTTGCTTTTGTGCCATTTATATTGCTTTTATGTGCTGTTTGACCTATGCAAACGGTTGATATAATCGCAGTATAAGCCACTCAGGGAGCACTTGAGTAGGAAGAATTACAGGGGGAGCAATCATGAGAACTTTAAAACGAACTTGGCCATTCCACGTAATGCTGCTGCCAGCCATCATCTTTCTGATTATATTCAGTTATGTACCTATGGGCGGAATTGTTATGGCATTTCAGAACTACAAACCATGGCTCGGCATCAGCGGCTCGGAGTGGGTCGGGCTTGATAATTTTAGATATTTGTTTGAACGCGAGGACAGCCTGCAAGTCATTTGGAATACACTGATCATTGCTGTGCTCAAACTCATCTTTAACTTGTTTGTCCCGTTTGTCTTCGCGATTCTGCTCAATGAGGTTCGCAAGATGGCGATCCAGCGAACGATCCAAACCTTGGTGTATCTGCCTCACTTCTTGTCTTGGGTCATCCTGGGCGGAATACTGATTGATCTGTTATCCACCGGAGGACTGGTGAACCGGGTACTCGGGACATTCGGACTTGGGCCATATTTCTTCCTTGGAGATAACAGCTGGTTCCGACCAACGATCATTCTAACGGATGTGTGGAAGGAATTCGGCTATAACATGATTGTCTTTTTGGCTGCCCTTGCCGGCATTAACCCGGCGCTGTATGAAGCAGCAGAGATAGATGGAGCGGGTCGTTGGAAGCAGACGCTGCATATTACCATCCCGTCTCTTGTACCGATGCTGATGGTGGTTGGAACACTGGCGCTGGGCAACGTGCTTAACGCTGGGTTTGATCAGATTTTCAATCTGTACAACCCACTCGTATATCAAACGGGCGACATTATTGATACATTCGTTTATCGCTCGGCGCTGGAAAATGGAGAGATGGGCTTCGCGACCGCAATTGGATTATTTAAATCGGTCATCAGCATGGTCTTGATCCTTGTATCATACAGCTTAGCCAAAAAATACGCCGGATATCGCATATTCTAATCGAATGAACGGAGAAAGAAGGGACCACGATGTATCATAAATCAACGCCTTATCGCGTGTTCAACGTCATCAATATTTGTTTTCTCATTTTGGTTGCTATTATGTGTATTGTACCGATGATTCATGTCCTGGCTGTATCCTTCAGTAACAAGGCTGCAGCAGATGCCAACCTCGTCAGCCTCTGGCCGGTAGGGTTCTCACTGGAAGCATACAAAAAAACGATGAATAATCCGATTTTCCTAAACTCCCTCTGGATTTCCTTGCTGCGGACAGTTATTGGTACGGGAATTACGTTGCTGATTACCTTTTTGGCGGCGTATCCGTTGTCGAAAGAAAATAATGAATTTAAAGGTAGAACCGTCTATTCATGGATTTTTGTTTTTAGTATGATCTTCAATGGGGGACTCGTTCCCTTCTATATGGTCATCCAGAAGATCGGCCTGATGGATTCCTTCTGGGTGTTGGTACTGCCGGGAGCTGTTAACACCTTCCTCGTTATTCTGATGCTAAACTTCTTCCGGGGTATTCCGAAAGAGCTTGAGGAAGCGGCGCTGATGGATGGAGCCAATCACTTCAGAACGTTGTTCAGTATTTTCCTGCCGATTTCCATGCCATCGATCGCAACCATTGCACTGTTCAGCATGGTGTTTCACTGGAACTCATGGTTTGACGGATTGCTCTATATGAACAATGCCAAGGATTATCCACTGGCTACTTTCATGCAGACCGTAATTATCAAACGTGATATGAGTACGATGGCCATGAACCCGAAAGAGATGGAGACCATTTCTCAAACCACAGTAAGAGCGGCACAGATTTTTATTGGAAGTGCGCCAATCCTCATTGTGTATCCATTCCTGCAGCGCTTCTTTGTCAAAGGTATGACCTTGGGTTCGGTTAAAGGCTGAGCCTGCATCTAAATTAAACGGAGGTTGATAAAGTGAGCAATTTAAAGGAAGAGGCATTCATTCTTGGAATGGATGTGTCATTTATGGATGAAATTGAGCAGCATGGTGGGAGCTATCGTGATGAGCATGGGCAGCAGGAGGACTTGCTGACCATTCTCAAGCTGGGTGATGCCAATGCAATTCGGTTGCGAATCTGGAATGATCCTGTAGGCGGATTCTGTAATCTGGAGCGGACGGTAGCGGTAGCCAAACGGATCAAGGAACAAGGCCTGCAATTTTTGCTGGACTTTCATTATTCGGATCGCTGGGCTGATCCAGCCAATCAATGGAAGCCAAAGGCGTGGGAGAAGCTGTCCTATGAGGAACTGCAACGTGAGGTATGTACCTATACGGCAGACGTACTGAGGACACTCAAGGAACATGAGGCTTTGCCAGACATGGTGCAGGTGGGAAATGAGATTACACCTGGCATGTTATGGGATGAAGGGCGTGTTGGTGGGGAAGAGCATGATACTGATGAACAGTGGGAGCGTTTTGCTGGACTTGTGAAGTATGGCATCGCTGCGGTTAAATCCATCGATCCTGACATCAAGATCATGATCCATATAGACCGCGGTGGTGATAATGCGGAGAGCCGCAAGTTCTATGATCGATTTGAAGCGCTTGGTGTGGAGTTCGATGTCATTGGGCTCTCGTATTACCCTTGGTGGCATGGAACACTGGATGCACTGCGGGATAATCTGCATGACCTGGCTAAACGCTACGGCAAACCCATCAATGTGGTTGAAACCGCTTATCCTTGGACATTGGAGCAGCCTGAAGGCCACGAGTGGATTCTGAATCAGGAAGAACTGCTGCTGCCCGGGTATCCGGCAAGTGTAGAAGGACAGACACGTTATCTGAAGGATCTACTGCAGATTATTCGTGAAGTTCCGGGCGGTCTCGGAGCGGGTTTCTATTACTGGGAGCCTGCCTGGATTCCTAGCAAGGAAGAGTGGTCTGTTGGACATCCGAATAACTGGGGCAACCTGACGATGTTTGACTTCAAGGGACAGAAGTTGCAATCGTTTTCAGCACTGAAGGCTGGAGAGGAAAATGACACTGCATTGGATGAGCAGCCGAGTGCTGCATTAATCAAATAGATGATTCAAAATGAAATGAATAAGGAGTTGTCAGCATGACATACAAATATCCACCGGTAAGCTCCAAAGCACCTCATATGTTACATGGTGCAGACTATAACCCGGAGCAATGGCTCCGCTATCCTGAAGTCCTTGAAGAAGATATCCGCCTGATGAAGTTGGCAAAATGTAATGTGATGTCCATTGGCATCTTTTCATGGGTATCCCTTGAACCGGAGGAAGGCGTGTACACGTTTGAGTGGCTGGATCAAGTACTGGATCGTTTTGCTGCCAATGGAATCTATGCATTCCTGGCTACCCCAAGCGGTGCAAGACCTGCCTGGATGTCGGCCAAGTATCCCGAAGTGCTGCGTGTTGGGGCCAATCGGGTGCGTAACCTGCATGGCTTCCGTCACAACCATTGTTATACATCCCCGGTATACCGGGAGAAGGTTACGGCAATCAACACCAAACTTGCAGAACGTTACTCGGATCATCCCGCAGTCATTGGCTGGCACATTTCCAATGAATTCGGCGGGGATTGCCACTGTGATTATTGCCAGGACGCTTTTCGCGGCTGGGTGAAAAACAAATACGGCACTCTGGACGAGTTGAATCACTCCTGGTGGACAACATTCTGGAGTCATACCGTGACAGACTGGAGTCAAGTGGAGTCTCCTGCCCCGCACGGAGAGACACAGGTCCATGCGATGAATCTGGACTGGCGCAGGTTTGTCACAGATCAGACTGCTGATTTTATCGTGCACGAAACGAAACCGCTGAAGGCCAAAAATCCCGATCTGCCGGTAACGACTAACCTGATGGAATTTTATGAAGGATTGAACTACTGGAAGTTCGCTGACATTCTGGATTTCCTGTCATGGGACAGTTATCCGACATGGCATGATGCGGATGAAGAAGATACGCTGGCATCCCGAATTGCCATGATGCATGATATTGTTCGTTCCATCAAGGGTGGGCAGCCGTTTCTATTAATGGAGAGCACACCAAGCTCAACCAACTGGCAAGATACCAGCAAATTGAAACGTCCGGGCATGCATCTGCTGGCATCTCTGCAAGCTGTAGCGCACGGCTCGGACAGTGTACAGTACTTCCAGTGGAGAAAGAGTCGGGGTTCCAGTGAAAAGCTTCATGGAGCGGTTGTGGACCATGTTGGGCATGAACATACCCGTGTGTTCCAGGATGTTACTGACGTAGGAACGGCACTGGAAGGAATGCAGGCGGTGGTTGGCACGTCCGTTCCGGCCGAGGTTGCTATCATCTTCGACTGGGAAAACCGCTGGGCAGTGAAGGATTCCCAAGGGCCGCGTAACATCGGAGTGAAGTACGAGCAGACGGTAGAATGGCATTATGATGCCTTTTGGAAAAAGGGTGTGCCTGTAGACGTCATCGACATGGATGCTGATCTCTCCAATTACAAGCTGCTCATCGCACCTATGCTCTATCTGGTTCGTGAAGGCGTCGGCGAACGTATTGAGCGATTTGTGGAAAATGGCGGTACATTTGTAGCCACGTATTGGTCAGGTATCGTAAATGAGAATGATCTGTGCTTCCTCGGCGGATTCCCTGGACCGCTTCGCAAGACGCTGGGGATCTGGTCAGAAGAGATTGACGGCTTGCATGACCGTGATCTGAATGGGGTTGTGCCTGTGAAAGGCAACGAACTTCAACTGAATGCCGAGTATGATGCTTTCGAATTATGTGACCTGATTCATCTGGAAGGTGCAGAAGCGCTGGCGACATATCGTTCCGACTTCTATGCCGGACGGCCTGCTTTGACCGTTAACCGTCTTGGTTCGGGTAAAGCTTATTATATGGCTACACGTTTCAAAGCTCCATTTTACGATGATTTCTATGGCAGTTTAATCACTGATCTGGGTATAGAGCGTGCTCTTGAAACTCAGCTTCCTGCTGGAGTTACGGCACACATCCGTACAGATGGCACAGCGGATTATGTTTTTGTGCAGAACTACACACCGGAGCCGAAGCAAGTAGAACTGGACAACCAGTCCTATCGTGATCTGCTGAGTGATGATGCTGTGGAGGGCAGCCTGGATTTGCAGCCATATGACATCAGGGTATTGAAAAGAGTGGCTGAGCGTAAATAATATATTTGTTACTCATTTGGCTGAAAAATGCGGAGATAACAGCGATCGGAAGGCTGTTCTGTCATTGGAGTGGCAAGTGTAAATATTCTTTAGTTCAACATATATAGCATGCAGAAGGGTCACCCTTAACGTCTCGATTAGACGGAAAGGGTGGTCCTTTTTGTCGTATTGATATCACGCTGAGTACTTTTTCTGGGCAAGATAAAGGATAAACGTGTCCGCGCAGCGAAGACAAACAGGTAACATTGCAACTCATGACTTTCAGTCTGGGAGGAATTGGAATGAATCAAAGGAATTTAGACGGTAACAGCTTTATTATTCGGCTGGAAATGACAACAAAAGATATCAAGTTTGGCGAAGTGGCCTCGGCCATCTCGGAAGCTGGCGGGGACATCATCGCCATCGACGTCATTTCGACCAATCAGGATGTTAGTGTGCGCGACTTAACTGTCGCTGTAACGGATGCACAAGATAACAGCAAAATTATAGAAGGGGTGCGTCAGCTTAAAGGGGCATCCATCATAAACGTATCGGACCGGACGTTCCTGCTGCATTTGGGCGGCAAGATTGAGGTTACACCGAAGGTCCCGATTCATAACCGTGAAGATCTGTCACGTGTATATACACCGGATGTGGCCCGGGTATGTTCGGCTATATCAGAAGAGCCTGGAAAGGCATTTTCGCTTACAATCAAGCGGAATACGGTTGCCGTAGTATCGGATGGCAGTGCCGTGCTTGGACTTGGCAACATTGGACCACGTGCCGCGATGCCGGTCATGGAAGGTAAAGCGATGTTGTTCAAACAATTTGCAGGAGTGGACGCTTTTCCAATCTGCCTGGATACACAGGATACCGAGGAAATCATTCGAACTGTGAAAGCGATCTCACCAGCATTTGGCGGGATTAATCTGGAGGATATTTCCTCACCACGTTGTTTTGAAATTGAGCGTCGCTTGAATGAGGAATTGGACATTCCGGTATTTCATGACGATCAGCATGGTACAGCAGTTGTGTTGTATGCAGGTCTGATCAATGCACTCAAGCTGGTCGGCAAATCCATCACGGATGTAAAAATTGTCGTCTGTGGTATCGGTGCAGCTGGTGTGGCATGCAGTAATATTCTGCTGTCCGCGGGAGCAAGTCGGGTTGTCGGGGTCGATCGTGATGGTGCATTGGTACGGACGGCTACCTATGAAAATGAAGTATGGAGCGACTATGCAGCGCGTACCAACCCGGAACTGGAGACAGGTTCACTTCGTGAAGTAATTCGCGGAGCAGATGTCTTCATCGGCTTGTCACGCGGTAATCTGTTAACCCGGGAAGATGTGCAAACCATGGCCGCCGACCCGATTGTATTTGCCATGGCCAATCCGGTACCGGAGATTATGCCGTCTGTGGTGGAAGATATCGTGGCTGTCATGGCGACAGGGCGCTCGGATTATCCGAATCAGATCAATAACGTATTGTGTTTCCCGGGTATGTTCAGAGCTGTTCTGGATTGCCGTGCCAGTGAGATTAATGAAGAGATGAAGCTCGCAGCAGCTCAGGCGATTGCTTCAGCCATTTCGGATGAAGAGCGCACCCGTTATTATATTATTCCGAGTGTGTTTAACGATAAAATCGTCAAATCGATGCGCAATCGGGTGATTGAAGCAGCGGTCAAGACCGGCGTGGCAAGACGTATACCGCGTGAACAAGCTCGCGAAGGCGGGGACGTGTAAGATGCAGGAGAAATCCCCTCAACATCTGAATCAAAGTGCGCAACCATCGGGGCATGAGGATCATGTTAATGGAACGTTAACAGGAGAGGCTATTCTTCGGGCGGCTCGTGCTTTTGTACAGGGAGATGCGGCCGCACATACGGATGGTCATGACTGGCCGCATATCGAGCGGGTGACCGCACTTGCGGTCGAGCTTGCACACCGGATGGGTGCCGATCCGTTCATCTGTGAACTGGCTGCATTATTGCATGATGTGCCGGATGAGAAGCTGAACGAAAGTCTGGAAGTGGGGATGGCGAAGCTGAATGCTTGGCTGGATACCCAGCCGCTGGAAGCGGGCACACGGGAAGCTGTGGTACACATCATTAGTTCCATTTCCTATGCAGGAGGACAGCGCCCTCCCGTCTCATCCCTGGAAGCCCAGGTGGTGCAGGATGCGGATCGCCTGGATGCGCTGGGCGCCATTGGTATTGCGCGTACGTTTGCTTTTGCCGGTGCGAGAGGCCGTGAGATGTATGATCCCGCCCTGCCGCCACGAGAGCAGATGACGCGGGAGGAATATCGGAATGGACGCAGTACAACGATCAATCACTTTTACGAAAAGCTGTTTAAGCTAAAAGATCTCATGAACACGTCCTATGGTAAGGAACTGGCAGAGCAGCGTCATGACTTTATGGTACAGTTCGTGGAGCAATTTAAGCGTGAATGGGAAGGAAGGTTCTCATAACTTTCTCCGTTTGAGTTAAACCTACAATACCCCTACTTCCGAAAGTGGAGTGTGGGGTATTGTTGTGTATACATAGAAGTAACAGGGGATCTAACTCACCAACAGGATACAGGGCATGGTAACCCAAAGGCTTCCATGATACAATAAATCGTTCTCCTGAATTGATTCGGGCAAAAAAAGAAATATGGGGTAATAATGATAATGATCATCCAACGAATGAAATCCGTTCCGAAAAAGAGGAGGGGTCACCATGTCATTTGGTGCACGTGTACTTAAGACAGGGATTGCGGTCACGCTGGCCCTGTACCTTAGCAGCATGTTCCTGAACCCGCAATCTCCCGTTCCCGCCGCAATCGCGGCCATCTTTGCGATGCAGCCATCCATTTATCGTTCCTGGAAGTATTTCCTGGATCAGCTGCAGACCACCACACTTGGGGCAATTGTGGCCCTGCTGGGAGGCATGGTGCTGTCCAATGAGCCCATCGCCGTCGGGTTAATTATTGTGCTGGTTATTATGATTTGTCTTAAATTGAATATGGGTGAAACGGTCGGCCTGACGCTGGTAACCGTTGTATCGATTATGGAAGCGTCGGGTGACTGGCATTTTGCATTAAACCGTTTCCTGCTGACACTTGTCGGCATTGTATCTGCATTTCTTATCAACATTACGGTATTTCCACCCAAGCCGAAGATTCAGTTCGTAAAGCAGATCCAGAGTGTGTTCAGTGGCATGTCACTGCTGCTGCGGACATCCATCTCGGATGAGATCAAGGAAGTGGTGTTCCGGGATGAGAAAAATAATCTGGGCGGTTCCATTAAATCTTTGTCAGATAAATATAATTTGTTTGAAGAAGAGCAGAAGAAGATGAAACGTTCCAAATTCAGCGAGACGCGGCAGATGGTCGTGTACAAACAGATGCTGCTGAGTCTGCAAAAAGGATTCGATGTGCTGGATTCGGTAGAACGCCATTATTTCCAGGCACAGCGAACACCGGAAATGGATCAGTTCTTTGATACACATCTGGAGCTTGTCATCAAATTCCATGAACATGCGCTGCTCAAATTCGAGGATAAGCTGAAACCAAACGGGGAAGAGGCGGCACAGTTCATTTTGGATAATGATCGTTTCATGGAGCAGGCCATTTCCCAGTTTGATATCGATCAGGAAGGGATGCTGAGATTGTCCATCGTGGCCGCTGCGATCTATGATTATGGCTATCAGCTGGAACGATTGAACCGGCTTGCCGAGCATGTTCATAGTGCCAGTGAAGACAAGGAGTCCCAGGATAAAATTCTGAATTGGCTAAAATGGCCGTAAACATGGTAGTACAGTTTGCGGTGATGTGGTTTCATCATATACAATGAAACCACAACCAGCCCGGACAGCGTGTCCGGGTTGTTTTGCATACATAGCACAAACCTTGCGCAACCAACTCAATCGAACCGAGGTAGATACGTATGAATTTAACACAGCTTGGCCCTGAATGGATGCAGTGGTTCAATGGACAGGATCTGGAGCAGAAGCAGCACGAAGCGATGCAATTGCTGACGGTGTCCGAAGCTGGTTGGCCACATCAGGCGATGATCAGTATGGGGGAAGTTATTGCGGTCACGCCAAACCTGCTGAGACTGGCTTTATGGCCGGAAACGCAGACAAGTATGAATATGAGCCGAACAGGCAAGGCTACCTTGATTGCTGTCCATCAGCAAAGCTTGTTATCTATTCGTCTGGGTGTCACGTCACTGCCACAACTCATGGAAGCTGTTCATCCAAGAGATCGTTTCGAGGCTCAAGTGTTAAACGTTCGAGTAGATCATGCACCCTATGCGGAGATTACTTCAGGAATAACATTTCAATTAAAAGACGAGTCTGGGGCCATTACACGCTGGAGAGAAACTATTGAAGAATTACGACAATAGAATGGTAAACGTTCTATATTCATCCCAATCGAGGGTAATAATAGAATAAAAACAACAAAAAACGCCTCCGCTTGCATCGGGACGTTGTCACTGGTACAATAAAAAATGGTTTTCAGAAAATTAGAACTAATTAACATAAAATAAAAATGTTTACTTTCTAATTAATTATACCATAGCCTTTTCGGGCTTGTCAAATGGGCTTTTGAGGACACAATCCGGGGAAAGAGGGGCGTATTAACATATGAGTACAGACCAGCAATGGAGCGAGGAGCAACAGCGGGTCAACATTGTAACAGAACAGATTGATCGGAAAATAGACATCCTAGAAAAAGAGGTAGGTTCCTTCAGGGACGAAGTTGTGGGGATGAGAAAAGACTTCTGGGACGAAGTCACCATGAACTTCAGCGAAGCGGATGACGTGGGTGAAACCTCCACCAGCATGCGGCAGCAATCACAGGTTTTATCGGACCGGGAGCGCAGTCACCTGAATACGGCAGCAGCGCTGGACAAAATGAAACGGCTGCATCATTCACCGTATTTTGGACGCATTGATTTTAAGGAAAATGGCTATCCGAATGCAGAACGAATCTATCTGGGGATCGCATCATTGCTGGATGAGAAAGAGGAATCCTTCCTTGTCTATGACTGGCGTGCACCCATATCGAACCTGTATTACGATGGTGCACCAGGTCCGGTCACGTATCATACACCGAGCGGTGAGATAAGTGGCGATATTGAGATGAAGCGGCAGTTTGTCATTCGGGATGGACGTATCCGCTTTATGTTCGACACCGGGGTTACGATTGGGGATGAACTGTTACAGGCCGTTCTTAGCCGAACCTCGGATGCACAGATGAAAAGCATTGTGGCGACGATTCAGAAGGAGCAGAACCGGATTATCCGTAATGACCGGACTCGCATGCTGATCGTGCAGGGAGCTGCTGGCAGTGGTAAAACATCCGCTGCACTTCAGCGTGTGGCGTATCTTCTCTATAAATACCGCGAGCATCTGCAAGCGGATCAGATGGTCCTTTTTTCGCCAAACCCGATGTTCAACAGTTATGTTTCCACCGTACTGCCCGAGCTTGGGGAGGAAAACATGCTGCAAACGACCTTCCAGGAGTATCTGGAACGCCGTCTGGGCCGTGAATATCAGCTGGAAGACCCATTCATTCAGCTTGAATACGTACTCACCGGAACAGAAGATCCTCAGTACGATGCGCGTATGTCCGGCATTCGATTCAAGTCATCCGAATCTTTCCTGAAGGTCATAACGCGTTATAAGGACAGCATGATGTCGGAAGGCATGAAGTTCAAGCCGGTTCGGTTCCAAGGACGGGCTGTGGTTACAGCTGAAGCCATGGCGGAGAAATTCTATAGCTTCGAGCCATCCGTCAAGCTGGTGAATCGATTGGAAATCCTGCGGGACTGGATGCTCAAAGAGTTATCGGCCTTTGGTAAAGGCGAATTGGAAGCACCTTGGGTAGATCAACAACTGGATCTG
Source organism: Paenibacillus sp. E222 (assembly GCF_013401555.1). Classification (NCBI taxonomy): domain Bacteria; kingdom Bacillati; phylum Bacillota; class Bacilli; order Caryophanales; family Paenibacillaceae; genus Paenibacillus; species Paenibacillus sp. E222. Next base: position 6,207,643 of record NZ_CP058552.1, on the reverse strand, counting down.
ATGGAGCCGGAGGATCTGCAGCGGGCATACCAGCGTCTAAAGCGTAAGCAAAAAGGGAAGTCAGACACGTTCGATGATTTCCAGCAGGAACGAGAGATCCTTGCCCGAATGGTGGTCAGTGATCGGCTCAAGCCTTTGCGCAAATGGATCAAATCATTGCGTTTTGTCGATGTCCGTCAGCTGTACGCGCACTTGTTCAGTGACCGGGCCCAGATGGTTCGCCTCTTGGGAGAGGAAGCACTGCCTTCACACTGGGAAGAGATTAGTGAGATGACACTTCGCAGACTGAAATTACAGGAGCTGGCCTACGAGGATATCACACCTTATTTGTATTTGCGTGAGTTGCTGCTCGGTTTCCATATTAATTCCAATATCCGCCATGTGATCATTGATGAGGCGCAGGATTACTCTGCCTTCCAGCTTGCTTTTATGAAAAGATTGTTTCCGAGATCGAAATTCACCGCACTTGGAGATTTTAATCAAGCCATCTATGCACACTCTTCGGTATTGAGTGGTACGGGGCCGCTGACCAACCTGTATGGTCCGGAAAATACGGAAGTGATCGAGCTGACGAGAAGTTATCGTTCAACACAGGAGATCGTGGAGTTCACACGCGGCATGGTTCCCGGTGGAGAAGAGATTGTTCCATTTAACCGGGGCGGGGAGAAGCCGAAAGTGATTGTTTCTTCCAATGAACAGGAGCATCTGGATGTTATAACAGCCGATCTCAAACACCTGATTCAGGAAGGGTATGAATCGGTTGCGGTCATCTGCAAAACCGCGGAAGAAAGCAAGGACGTACACGAAACATTAAGCAACGTATTGCCTGCGGCACCGAAGCTGATCAAGAAAACAACACTCGCCTTTGAACGGGGTGTGCATGTCATCCCGGCGTATCTGGCCAAAGGTGTGGAGTTTGATGCGGTTCTGATCTATGACGGATCTGCATCGCAATATGCGCAGGAACATGAACGTAAGCTGTTCTATACGGCATGTACGCGTGCGATGCATTTACTGCATATCTATTGCATGGATAAACCGAGCCCATTCATTACGTCCCAGTCCGAGGAATTGTATGATATGGGCAAGGTATCTGCGGCTCAGGCCGATTAACTTCGTCTTGTATGCTCTTGAAGAAGGCTTCCGTTCGAAAGGACGGGAGTTTTTCTGTGTATTGTGGAATACGATGTGGGGAATAAGAAGCTCCATGAGGTTGGCCTTTGCAGCGTGAGGTATGAAGTTGATCTCTGGACATTACTGGACATAGATCATTTCATCTCTTCTGACATGCTGACATGAGATTAGAAGGATTGGGCTTTATGGATAAAAAATGATTCATCCTTTGTGTTCATGCACAATAAGTGTGAATTTTCTTTACACATGACGGCGAGACTCATATAATCGTAACAATCTATTTTTTTTATGATCGTTTATTTAATGAAGGAGGCAGCAACATGAACACACCATCTTTTGAACGCCCATTAATGGCGGATTGCGTACCGGATCTGGTGGCAACAGCACGGGGAGACTTGCCTGCTACCTTGGTCATTCGGGGCGGAACACTGGTTAATGTGATATCGGGTGAAATTTTGCCGGGCATGTCTGTAGCGGTACAGGGATCCCGGATTGCATATGTTGGCAAAGATGTAAGCCATACGATCGGAGAGCATACACGTATTATTGAGGCAGAAGGCAAATACATTGCTCCCGGATTGCTGGATGGGCACTGTCATATTGAAAGTACTCAAATGAAAGTAACGGAGTTTGCGAGAGCCGTGCTGCCTTCCGGTACAACGGGAGGGTTCTTTGACCCGCATGAGATTTCCAATGTGCTTGGGCTCAAAGGTCTGCGATTGATGCTGGATGAAGCTCGGACGACGCCAATGGCTGCTTATATGCAGGTGGCTTCCTGTGTTCCTTCAACACATCCTGGACTGGAGACCACTGGCGCTTATATTGGACCGGAAGAAGTGGCGGAAGCCCTCTCCTGGGGTCCGGATATGATTGGCCTTGGTGAAGTGATGAACTTCCCTGGGGTTGTGTACGGGGACGAGACGATGATCGGTGAGATTCAGGCGACGCTCCGAGCGGGCAAGGTGGCAGACGGTCACTTCACCTGGGCAGCGGATGACTGGCGTCTGCCAGCCTACGCAGCAAGCGGCGTTACGGGGGATCATGAATGTGTTACGAAGGAAGATGTGGTGGAACGCCTGCGGCTTGGCATGTACGCCAAAATGCGTCAGGGCTCTGCGTGGCATGACGTGGCGGAAACGATCAAAGCCTGCACAGAGCTTGGCCTGGATACACGCCGAATGATGCTGGTGACGGACGACCGGAGTTCTGAGTCGCTGCTCAAAGAAGGCCATATGGACTTTGTTGTACGTTTGGCTATTTCTCAAGGGGTGAAGCCGGTTACCGCTTTCCAGATGGCGACGATCAATACGGCTGAACGTTTCGGTGTAGCACGCGACGTTGGTGCGGTTATTCCGGGGAATATCGCCGATATTATTTTGCTCGATGGACGCTTGGCTGATGTCCGTGTAGGAATGACGATTGCCGCAGGGCATGTCGTGGCAGAGAACGGCAAAATGACGGCGGTCTGGGACAGCTTCACATACCCGGAAGAGGCGCTGAATACCGTGAAACTGGAAGCGAATATTCAGCCGAAGGACATGGAACTGTCTGCGCCGATTACCGAAGGTATGATTGGAGCAAAAGTGATTCATGTGACAGAGAACCATGTGGATACCAAGGAGAAGCATGTTAATGTTACGGTGGAACATGGCAATGTCGTCGTTTCAACATCAGGTGAAATCTGCAAAATTGCGGTGCTGGAGCGCCACAAACAAACGGGCAATCGCGCCGTTGCTCTTGTTGGGGGCATTGGCTTCACAGGTCCTGCGGCCATTGCGATGACCGTTGCACATGACAGTCACAATCTGCTCATTATCGGGAATGATGACGCATTGATGGCTGAGGCGGGCAACCGGGTTATTGGAATGCAGGGCGGCGTAGCTGTCGTGACTGCGTCTGGTGTGACCGAATTCCCGCTGCGCATTGCAGGCTTGATGTCTACGGAATCTTTTGAAGTGGTAGCAGCTCAATCTGCAGCGATTAGTGAAGCGTTACAGGCTGCTGGCTGTACATTAAATAATGCATTTATGACGCTGTCTCTGTTGGCGCTTGTTGTTATTCCGGAATTGCGGTTGTCTGATAAAGGGCTGGTACGCATTTCGGCAGAAGGCATTGAGCTGGTATCCCTGTTTGATGAGATGGTGGAGAATACACCGGCTGCTCCAGCTGGGAATTAACGAATAATAGCGTGCCCGTTCTTCCTAGAAACGGGTAGAGAAGTGAAGGTCGCCTTTGGGCGGCCTTTTTTATTTTCACAGGAAAACGCTTACTAGGTCTTGAGTCGTCTGTTGTACATATGCAAAAAGTGACCCATGTTAGGGTGGAATTAGGCTAAAATTAAAAAGTTTCTCATAAATGAGACTTTGGAACTATAAATACAGAAGTGTGAATACCCGAAATAATGTTATATGATTCTTTCGTCGTAAGTCTAAGAGATGATGTTGCATATAAAAGCAATGTAAATAGTCGTACATCGAAATTGTATCCAATGAATGAATATAAAACGACAGAATTTCATCGAGATTTGCACGATAGAGCTGCATAACATCAAAGGGAGTGTACAAATATGAAAAGCAAAAGAAGGTACCAATTCATTTTGTTAATTAGTTGTTTCATGCTGTTTGCAGGGAATACGTATGTTTGCAAGGCCACTGCACTTGGCTCAGTGGACAGTTATGAAACCATCCATGGAACGGTACAGGGAACCGTAAGAGCAACCTGGGTATGGGACACCACGCAGATTCAAAGTAACCCTCAGCTAGTGCTGAAGTTCGCCACAACGAACAAAATCAATACGATCTACCTACAAATGAATCGGGATGTAAAGCTTCCGTACTATACATCGTTCATTCGTCAAGCCAGAGAGAAGAATATTGCCGTGGACGTTATGGAAGGAAGACCTGCCTGGGGACTGACGGAGAGCCGGGATCAAATTGCAGAGTTTCTGGACTGGGTTGAAGCGTATCAAAATCAAGTAGAGCCCAATGAGAAGTTTGCCGGCATCCATCTGGACATTGAACCTCATGTACATCCCGAGTGGAAAACCAATCAAGCCAGTGTGATTACGCAGTGGCAGGGGAACGTTCAATACATCGTCGATCGGGCCGCACGGATGAAGATGCCTGTAGCCGCTGACCTGCCTTTCTGGCTGGATGGTTATAAAATTCCGGGTTCCACAATGAATGTAAGCAGCTGGATGATCCGCAAGTTTGACTCGATTACCATTATGGCTTACCGGGATACGGCAGCGGCCATCTATAATGTAGCGAAGGATGAGCTGGAGGAAGCGTCACTTTTGGGTAAAACGGTATCAATTGCCGTGGAGACGAAGCAAAGCAAGGAAGGCGATTTTATTACCTTTTATGAAGAGGGTACAGCATATATGGAAGCACAGCTCAAGCTGGTCGAGAAGATGGCAAGTGTGCACTCGTCCTTTAACGGATTCTCGGTGCATGAGTACAACTCATGGGAGACACTGAAAAATTAAAATGAAATTCCATTCATCAGAATGATAAAAAAGGTGCTTACGGCTGAAAGGGCTGAAGCACCTTCTTTGCATCTGTTAACTCATATACAAGTGGAGAACAGTGAATTATCGTCAGTTCAATGTGCGGAGTGCCGCTCCGAATAAGAATTTAAGCTTAGACCAGTGCAGGTTCCATCGCCACTTGTTCATAAAACATTTTGCGATATTGGGACGGGGTAATGTTCTTGTGTTTCTTGAATGTTGTAATGAAATAGCTCAAATGCTCAAACCCGACGTCCATGGCAATATCCACAATTTTGTGATCGGTATTTTCAAGCTGAACACAGGCCTGCTGGATGCGATAATAGTTGATATAGTCGACCGGACTTTTCTGCACCATCTGTTTGAAAAAGCGGCAAAAGTGTCCTTCGCTCATATTAGCCTCATCTGCCAGTTCTTTTAACTTGAGTGGTTCGGGGTAACGCTTGTGAATATAGCTTAGGACTGATTTCAGGCGTTCCACTTTATCATGACTGCCTGACGGAACGGTGCCTTTGAGAGCAGCAGGTCTCATATGTTCAAACATTTGTGCAAATATTAGGTAGAGGTAAGCTTTGGTCGTCATCTCGCAGGTGGGTGTCCCGGCGGCATGATCGGCGAAAATACGTTTCAAATGAAAGATAATTTCTTGCCCCCACGCCTCATTGGTTTGGATATGGTAAGGGGGGATAATCGTTTTGTGTACAAGTGGGCCAACGAACTTCTCCTGTACAGCATCAAACGTCCGACTGCCTAACAGTTCTGGGTTAAATACAATGGATGAAAAAACACAGGGGACATCGCCTTTCAGATAGCCTGCATGGATTTCTCCCCGATTGATAAAGATGGCTTCTCCCGCCTGGACTTCTACCGTATTCATATCAATTTGAAAAACAGCACTGCCCTGAGTCACCATGGTGAACTCCATCTCGTCGTGCCAGTGGCAATCAAGAATGCTATCGCCATTCAATTGCTGAATATCCGGGTACACACTGACTGGATACATGGCATTGCCGTGAATCCGGTCTTCCCGTAATCGTTCACGTTCCATATGAGAATCTCCTTTTGCATCATTATTAATGTAAACGTTCCCATAGATTGGTGGTGTTTATAAAGAATCGGATAAGAAATATCAGAATCGTGATATATTTGGTCAAAATATGAGAAGAAATTCGTTATTAATGTCAATATTATTATAGTATAACCGAAGGGGGAAAGAAAACATGAAATTTACTGATGGATTCTGGATGACTCGTGAAGGGTACCACATTCAAAACCCGACTGACATTCGTGATATTGTGCAAAAAGAGAATTCTTTGACCGTATATGCGGCAACTAAATATATTCGCACCAAAGGCGACACGTTGAACGGCACATTGCTCAAAGCGACGTACAGCTCACCTATGCCTAACGTTATTCGTGTAACCTTGAATCACCATAAAGGCGGAGTGAAAAAAGGGCCTGTATTTGAGCTTAACACGCAAGATGCGAATGTTGACATCTCAAAAAATGAACAAGGCGCTGTTTTGAAAAGTGGCAATCTGGAAGTTCAAATCGACAAAACGAATGGTTGGGACGTCAGCTTCCTGTATGGAGGAAAACGGATTACAGGTAGCGGTCAAAGAGCGGCTGGTTATATTACAGGTCCGAGCAAGGAAGCGTACTTCCGCGAGCAGCTGGATCTCGGCATTGGTGAATACGTTTATGGACTCGGTGAGCGCTTCACGCCGTTTGTTAAGAATGGCCAAATCGTCGATACTTGGAATGAGGATGGCGGTACAAGCAGTGAGCAGTCCTATAAGAACATTCCTTTCTATTTGTCCAATAAAGGATATGGCGTATTTGTAAACCATCCTGAACGCGTATCGTATGAGATTGCGTCGGAGAATGTATCTAAAGTGCAGTTCAGCGTAGAAGGCGAGACGTTGGAATACTTCATTATTGGCGGTGACAATCCAAAGGATGTACTTGATAATTATACGAAATTAACAGGTAAACCGGCGCTTCCACCTGCATGGACGTTTGGTCTGTGGCTGACCACATCATTCACAACGGATTATGATGAAGCAACGGTTAACCATTTCGTAGATGGCATGGCTGAACGTGATCTTCCGCTGTCTGTATTCCATTTCGACTGCTTCTGGATGAAGGAATACCAATGGTCTGATTTTGTATGGGATGAAGCGATGTTCCCCGACCCGGAAGGCATGCTTGCACGTCTGAAAGAAAAAGGACTCAAAATCTGTGCGTGGATTAATCCATACATTGCAGAAAAATCCTACTTGTTCGATGAAGGTATGGAGAACGGTTATCTGGTAAAAACAGCGGATGGCAGCGTATGGCAATGGGATATGTGGCAAGCAGGCATGGCACTGGTAGATTTCACGAATCCGGATGCTGTGAAATGGTATAAGAGCAAGCTGGAAGTTCTGCTTGATCAAGGTGTCGATTCATTCAAGACAGACTTCGGTGAAAGAATTCCGACAGATGTCGTGTACTTCGATGGCTCAGATCCGGTTAAAATGCACAACTACTATACACAGCTCTATAACAAAGCTGTATTTGAATTGCTCGAAGAAAAGATTGGCAAAAACGAAGCTGCCCTGTTTGCACGCTCTGCAACAGCAGGTGGTCAACAGTTCCCGGTTCACTGGGGTGGAGACTGCTCTTCTACGTATGAATCCATGGCTGAATCACTTCGCGGTGGCCTCTCACTTGGACTTTCCGGTTTCGGATTCTGGAGCCATGATATCAGTGGTTTTGAAAGTACAGCGACCCCTGACGTATACAAACGCTGGGTACAATTTGGACTTTTATCTTCTCACAGCCGCCTACACGGAAGCACTTCGTATCGTGTGCCTTGGCTGTTCGACGAGGAATCCGTGGACGTTGTTCGTGACTTTACCAAACTCAAAATCAGCCTGATGCCGTACCTTTACAATTCTGCGGTGGAGTCGACTGTAAAAGGTATTCCAATGATGCGCGCTATGCTGCTGGATTTCCCAGATGATCCGACAACATACAACCTGGATACACAATACATGTTTGGTGATTCAATCCTGGTGGCTCCAATCTTCAACAAGGAGGGTGATGTTCGTTATTACCTGCCTGAAGGTACATGGACCAACTATCTGACAGGTGCCAAAGTCGAAGGTGGGCGTTGGATTAGCGAAAACCATGACTTCAAAACACTGCCAATGATGGTGAAGCCAAACAGCCTGATTGCTGTGGGTGCTGTGGATAGCAAGCCGGATTATGACTTTGCGGATCATGTGTCCCTTCACTTGTTCGAACTGGCAGACGGCAACTCCACTCAAGCGGTGGTTGTAAACCAAAGTGCTGAGCAGGAGCTGGTTGTTAACGTATCCCGTAACGGCTCTGTTCTGGAAGTTCGTGCTGAAGGTGCAGGAAAACCATGGAATATCGTGCTGCGTGGCATGGAGAGTGTATCCAGCGTAGAGGGCGGTTCCCAAACGTCTGGTGCACATGGTGTTGTCGTTACGGCAGCAGCAGGTACAGATTCGCTTACAATTCAACTGTAATGTTTATTGGATAAACAGAAGGACGGTGCCGCAAGGTGCCGTCTGTTTGTCTACTGTCGTGCCATTGGAAGATATGGTTATTGAAAAGAAATGGTAGTATCATTTATAGATTGAACTAAACTTTTACATGAGAACGTAGAAGACAGAAATAACCTGAAGAAGTGTAGCGTTCGGAAGGTTGTTCTGTCATTGGAGTGGAAAATGTAAATATCTTTAGTTCAATTTATAAAGCGACAGATAAAGATAGGGGATTATATCAAATGAGTACAACGAATTCAGGTTTACACCGAACCATTACAGCAGAGATGCTGTATAAGTTGGTAGAGAACACTTTTGGAACCGCTACCATTGTGAAGAGTTTTGCACTGCTGCAGGGTGGACTTTTTAATACAACGTATCGAATTCAGCTTGAACATGCGTCGTACGCGGATGTGATATTACGTTTGGCTCCAGAGCGTGTAGAGATGCCGCTCGGCTCTGCTGGCGATCCGTTATTTTCATTTGAACGTACGATGATGTCTGCTGAACCGGTTGTTTATGAATATTATCGTAAAGCAGGCATTCCTGCACCAAATATTATTGCCTGTGATGACAGCGGATTGATCATTCCGAGAACCTATATGTTTATGGAGTTTATCCCTAGCAAGCAATTGGATCATTCATCGATTTCTGAAGCGGATAAAGAACGATTATATCATCAGCTCGGCGCTTATACGGCTGTCATGCATCAGATTGAGGGTGAATTGTTTGGCTGGCCGCAGGGCGATGGAACAATTAAAGGCTCGGATCAATGGTCCGAGGTGCTGCACGCTTTTGCAGAAGAGACGGCACTCAAAGCTTCACAAGCCGGGTATATGCCAGATGTGGGAGAAGAAATCGCAGATATGTTCTTAACAAAAAAGGATTTATTTGATCAGGTGACTGTTCCGGTTCTTGTTCATAATGACCTGTGGGAAGCCAATGTGCTTGTCCATGAGGAAAACGGGCAGCTAAACATTGCCGCCATTATTGATGGGGATCGTTCTATGTTTGCGGACAGAGCGTTTGAGGCGATTTTATCGACAGATTCATCTATTGGTTTTCATAAAGGCTATGGCCGGCCACAGGATATGTCCGATGAGGGGCAGGCACGCCTTCTGGCCTATCGCATACTGTCCTCTTATTTTAACGCATATGTGCATGAACATCAGGTTGATCAGCCGGAGGCAGGCAAGAAGTATCGCGAGCGTACACTGGATCTATTGAAAGAATGGAAGAGACTCAAACTTAACGAATAAGTAGGAGGTCTAGTATGAAAGAGTATATTCAATATCCAATGTGGGACGCAACATTGCCATTGGAAGAACGATTAAATGACTTGATTGCGCGTCTGACAACGGAGGAGAAAATCCGATTAATTCCTACACGGGAAGCCGCAGTACCCCGTTTGGGAATACCCGGTTACAATGTGGGAGGTGAAGCGGCTCACGGGGTTGCCTGGATAGGTGAGGCTACCGTTTTCCCGCAGCCGCTCGGTCTGTCGAGCACCTGGAATACGAAGCTCATACGCGAAATTGGTTCCGTTATCGGAGATGAAGCCAGAGCATACCACCACCGTGCACCCGAGCGACACGGCTTGACCTTATGGGCGCCAACCGTCGATCTGGAACGGGATCCGCGTTGGGGCAGAACGGAAGAGGGCTATGGTGAGGACCCCGTACTGACAGGTGAAATGTCGGCCGCTCTTGTGAAGGGCATGCAGGGTAACCACTCTTTCTATCTGAAAATGGTAGCGACGCTGAAACACTTTTTTGCCAACAATAATGAGAAGGATCGGTTGAATTGTTCATCCAGCATCGATCCGCGGAACTTGCGTGAATATTATTTAAAAGCATTTGAGACGCCTTTCGTAGAAGGCGGGGCCTTGTCCATGATGACAGCCTACAATTCGATCAACGGCACACCCGCCATTGAAAGCCCATACGTGAATGATGTGGTCAAGGGTGAGTGGGACATGCCTGGATTTATCGTGTGTGACGGGGGGGATTTGTCCCAGACGGTCAATTATCACGGTTATCATGCCACGCATGCGGAATCGGCAGCAGGGGCATTGAAGGCAGGCGTCGACTGTCTAACAGACGAGGTTGACTTAGTCGTATCTGCACTGGAAGAGGCGCTTGAGCGGAACTTGCTGGAGGTCGAGGATCTTGACCGGGCCATACGCAATATTTTTGGCGTGCGGATGCGGCTTGGACAACTGGATCAGACGGGACTTAATCCGTATGCTTCGATATCGGAATCTGTATTGTGTGCGCCTGAACATGCCAAATTAAGTTATAGAGCAGCAGCGGAGTCTATCGTATTACTCCAAAATGACGGACTGCTTCCTCTCCAATCGGAAAGATTGCAGAAGGTTAGCGTAATCGGTCCCCTCGCGGATGTGGTCTATACCGATTGGTATAGCGGCACACTGCCTTATCGAGTTACCGTTTTGGAAGGACTACGCAAGAAGCTTGGCGGAGCAGAAGTATCATTTGCCGATGGGAATGATCGCATCAGTCTAAAGACAGCCGATGGCAAGGTAATCACGCTTGGTACGGAAGGAAAACTTGTTGCCGTTCCCGAAGGCAGTGCGGAGGCCGCTGAATTCATCCATCAGGACTGGGGCTGGGGAAGTCACACGCTTCGCAGTGTGAAAAACAATCGCTATGTTTCATTAACCGAACAGGGCATCTATCAGGCGAATGCGCCGGAGATTGGTGGCTGGTTCGTCAAGGAAGTGGTACAGATTGATTCACAAGCGGATGGAGGCAGTATGCTGCGAACGTGGAACGGCTTGCCACTGAGGCTGAATGAACATCAGGGACAACTGGTGTTGTCCCCAACGCCGGAACAAACGGACGAGGACTCGAGTGCATCTGGCAATTCGAATGCCATCAAAGAGACGCTGGAACCTGCTGTGTTCAAGCTGGACGTTATTGCTAACGGCATAGAGCAGGCGAAAAAAGCTGCTCAGAATAGTGACGTTTCTGTCGTTGTTGTTGGTAATAGTCCCTATATTAACGGTAAAGAGGAAATTGATCGCCCAAGTTTGCTGCTTCCGCCTGAGCAGGCCCGAATGGTAAGAGAAGTCTGCCAAGTGAATCCTAATACGGTCGTTGTCATTATTGGCAGTTATCCATTTGCACTGCAAGAGTTAAAAGACGTGGCTCCGGCAATCATATACCTTACACATGCAGGCCAGGAACTGGGGAATGCTGTTGCGGATGTTCTGCTCGGAAATTATGCTCCTGCTGGTAGACTGAACATGACATGGTATGAGGATGAATCGCAGCTTCCAGACATTATGGATTATGACGTTATTCATAACGGTACAACCTATATGTATCATGAAGGTCCAGTCCTGTATCCCTTTGGTCATGGATTGACCTATTCTGATTTTGAGTATAAGGCGATTCGAGTGGAGCGGGCAGAGGGATCTTCTGAAGATGATGTGCTGAAGATTGAAGTGCAGGTTGAGAACAAAGGGGAACGTGCCAGCGATGAAGTGGTGCAGCTGTATGGGCACGCGCAAACTTCACGGGTGAAGCGACCACAACGTCAGTTGATCGGCTTCCGGCGTATCCATCTTGCTTCAGGCGCCGTGGAAACTCTATCTTTCGAAATTCCTGTTCAGAAACTGGCCTTCTGGGATGTCACTCGAGACAAATATTGTCTTGAATCCGCCGCCTGGTCGATCATGGCTGGACGTTCCTCAGCAGATATTCGTCAGACCGTAGAAATTCCCATCGAGGGTGAAACCATTCCTCAACGAGCACTGAACATACCTACGTATGCGGAAAATTACGATGCTTATGCAGGAGTTCTGTTGGATGAGTGTCTGGAAGGTCGTTCAGCCATCCGTGCCATTGTTCCAGGCGAACCGCTGTATCGTGAAGGTCGTTCTTCCTGGATTTCATTCCACGACAATGCTTTCCGGCAAGCTAGTGGGTTTGAGGGTCGGGTGGCAGCCTTCGGAGAAGGTGGGGAATTGGAGATTCGGGCGGAAGGTCCGGAAGGTCCACTGCTTGGCACTTGTGTCGTTCCCGGTTCCGCTGGGACAGTCAACGGGAAGAATCTTCAGTGGAACACAGCTCGCTGTTCCCTGAAGGCAGAAAGTGAGATCAACCAGCTCTGTATTGTTTTCAAGGGCGGTGCAGCCCTCCAGCAATTTGTGTTGAAATAAGTTGATTTGTTGATCTTCATGATGCATGGCAAACAGGCTGTCCTGACACTGGATTTAGTGCGGCAGCCTGTTTGCGTTGTCATCCCAAGTGACCTTTTTTACATAAGCCGTATATTCAACTGCAGAACAACCCACAATAACGTTGTTGTTTTCTGATTCTGTAAAGGTGGTTGAGGTATGAAAGATAAAAAGTGGGACCTCGTCGCACTCGCTTCCATCCCGGTCATTATGACACTGGGCAACTCCATGCTGATCCCCATCCTTCCGCAGATTGAGCGTGAATTGAAAGTGTCCTCATTCAAGGTCAGCATGTTAATTACGGTTTATGCGGTCGTCGCAATCCTGCTCATTCCACTTGCAGGATATCTGTCGGATCGTTTCGGCAGGAAAGCCGTCATTATTCCCAGTCTCATCATTGCAGCCGCAGGAGGCGCGGTAGCAGGAGGAGCGGCCTGGATGCTGAATGGAAATGCGGCATACTGGACCATTCTCGGTGGCAGACTTTTGCAAGGGATTGGAGCGGCAGGGGCTTTTCCGATTGTCATCCCATTGGTTGGTGATATGTTTGATGATGAAAACGAGGTAAGTAAGAGCCTGGGGATTATTGAAACCTCGAATACCTTCGGCAAGGTTCTAAGTCCGATCTTGGGTGCAGCTCTGGCTGTATGGATTTGGTATTTGCCTTTTATGGCTATTCCGGTGCTCTGTGTGCTTTCATTGGTTTTGGTTATTTTCCTGGTGAAAACACCCAAAAGAAAAGAAGAACACCAGAGCTTTCCCGAATTTGTGGCTTCCATCCGCAGTGTGCTGAAAGAAAAGGGCCGCTGGCTGTATGCGATTTTTGCGATCGGCGGTATTTGCATGTTTGTTCTCTTTGGTGTGCTCTTTTATCTGTCGGAGACATTGGAATCGGAGTTCAAATTAAAGGGTGTCATTAAAGGTCTTGTGCTTGCCATACCACTGGCAGCCTTGTGTCTCGCGTCTTTCTTTGCTGGAAAATGGATAGGAAAGAACAAGACACGGATGAAATGGCTAGGGTTCATCGGACTCGCTGTTTTAACTGTATCTCTTGGCGTGATCGGGCTTTTTGACAACATTTATGTAGTTGTGGGTTTGTTCACCCTTGGCGGAGCAGGAATAGGGGCTACACTGCCATGTCTGGATGCTATGGTTACTGAAGGGGTGGACAAGGAACAGCGCGGCACCATCACGGCGTTGTTCAGCAGCATGCGTTTTATCGGCGTGTCCCTAGGTCCTCCTGTTGTGTCATTGCTGATCTCTTCCCACCATTTCCTTCTGTTTGGGATTCTCGCCGCGTCCGGGGCGGTGGGAGGCTTACTCACGTTATTGGCCGTCAAGCCGGATAAAGGAAATCAGCCTACATCAGGCGGTGGTCAAAATCATCGTGAACGTGATTATGATGAAGTGAATCAGTCTAATGGTTATCTGCCAGGGCGTAGAAAGAAAAGTCCACTCTGATAAGAATATAAAAAAACGCGTTTACTCTGAGGGATGTATTTTCCTCCATAGAGTAAACGCGTTTTTACTGAAATTGAATTACAGCAGCGTAGTTGTATCAATTATCTTTTTGTTGAGTAGTTGTGTTATTTTTAGATGCATTTTCAGTGTGCTTATGCTGATCGGAATCCTGTGCGGAGATATGTGTATGACTCAATAGCGGATGCACAGGCACAGCAAAACCTCCATTTCGTTTCCCTTGGATCAGGTATATCAGAAGAAACAGGATCATGAACATAATGGAATAACGGTACATATCAGTATAACTGGTTATTGAAGCAATAGCACCCAGCAGAAGTGCTCCCAGAGCAATTCCCAGATCCAGCGTATTCAGAAACATACCGTTAGCCATACCACGCTGTGAAGGGGACACAATCTGAATCATCCAGGTCTGCATGGAGGACTGTATGGAACCATATCCGATTCCGTATAAAAATGCAGCCACAAACAAGATGGACATCGATGAAGCGTAAGAGAGCGTGATCAGTCCAGCAGCGATGAATATCGCTCCGGGAATCAGTAACGCCTTTGGACCTTTACTGTCATAGATTCGTCCTGCAAATGGTCTGACCAATAGTACAGCCAGAGCATTGAACAAAAAGAACAGCGCTGGGTTAGCCAGGTGGGCTTCCTTTCCGTACAAAACGATGAATCCGACCAGTCCCCCATACGTGATGGACAGCAAACAATTCAGTACACTTGGCAGAATCAGCTTGCGGTTGAAAGGCGTCTTTACTTTGGTGCCTGATATCGCAGCTGTTCCAACTGGTGGGGTCGGTACCGCCTCATCATTGACCCTGCGAGCTTTCTTGCGTGTCAGTGAATAGCTGAGCGGGTAGATGACCGCAATAACACCTGCCGTACATAACATAAGTGTCACGAATCCAGCGCCCTGGAGCACGGTAACCCCAATAATGGGACCCATGGACATGGCCAGACTTGTGGACAGGCCGAAATAGCCCATACCTTCCCCCATCCGTTTCACAGGTACAATATCTGATGCCATAGTCGGGAAAGCCGTGCTACTCATGCCAAATCCGATACCGAACACCATGCGCAGCAATAACAGGACAGCAATTCCGGCAGCAAAGTAATATCCTAGTGTAGCGAGTAAGGCGACTGTCAGGCCAATATAGATCATGGCATTACGAAGACCCTTCTCCAATGCTTTGGCTGAATAGAGCCGGGCAGCAATGGCGCTAAGGGCAAAAAGACAGGTGAAGAGGCTGACTTCAAAGGCATTGGCGTGAAAACGGTCCTGCACATAAGAAGGCAGTGGGGATACGATCATGTGAAGCTGCAGAAAGAGTAGAAAGTTACATAACATGAGTAGGATAAAATCGGTGGTCCATAATTTGACTTGCGATGCTTGTGATTTCATTTGTTGTTCATTCCCCCTGGTGTAAAATTCGTTACAGGTTGCTGTTCATGAGGGAAAGAGTATGTCTAAATGCTTCCATCTGGTCTTCGGGAATACCTTCAATCAGATTTTTATTCATTTCTCTTTCGAGCGGAACAAGCTGGTCAAGCAATTTTTTTCCTTCTTCGGTCAAGTAGAGCAAGTAGGCTCTGCGATCCTGTTCGCTGGTCCGGCGATCGACCCAGCCTTTCTTTTCCAACAGATCAATAATGCGCGCAGTTGTGGGTTGGTCCTTATAAACGCGAGTGGCGACTTCCTTCTGATTCACGCCTTCGCCTCTACCGATATTGAACAGAACGGAAAATTGCTCTGTCGTAATATCATAGGGTTTGAAACGTATGGCTAGTACAGCCGACGCCTTACGGTGTGTCATGCCCAGCATGAATCCAATGGATTGATCGAGTGAATAGTCGTTCCCCATATAAACCTCTCTTTCTTCCAATAAAATAGTCACAATTCATTTACTTGTTATAACAACTATATGCTAAACAATTAATTTTGTCAAAACGGATTTATGAAAATCTGCGCCAGTTACAAATGCCTTCCATATGTAAATGGTTAGTAAAATAATGTTTCTGCAACATTCAAATATGCAATCGTTGGTAAATACTGATAAAATAGAAGTGCCGTTGTATCGCGGAAATAGGGTTAATATGATGGTGAGGTTAGGAAGACGAATCTGCTCCAGCTGATTCTGGAGCTGACTGAGGAGAGCTGAGTATGCTGAAGAACATTCCTGCAATAATACCTCCGGAACTGTTGAAGATCATGTCTGAAATGGGTCATGGAGACGAGCTGGTCCTGGCTGATGGCAACTTTCCCGCTGCCAGTCATGCGAAGCGGCTGATTCGCTGTGATGCGCTGGGTACCGTGGAGTTACTGGAAGCCATTTTAAGTTTGTATCCACTGGATACGTACGCAGAGCGGCCGGCAGCCGTTATGCAGGTCGTCAAGGGGGATCAGGTGGTGCCGATCATCTGGGAAGACTACCGCAGGCTGATCCTTGAACATGAGGGCATCACGGATGCCTTTGATCATGAAGAGCGTTTTGCTTTTTATGAGAGGGCTTCTCGCGCCTATGCCATCATTGCAACCGGTGAACGTGCGCAGTATGCCAATTTGATTTTGAAAAAAGGGGTTATTTTCCCAGATACTGATCCTTACTCACAAGCGAAAAAAGTCGAACTGAATTGAATTGAATACACTGTCAAGGCGACGAGGCGGCAGAAGCCTCGCTCGCTTTTTTGTTTTTCCCGAAACGCAGCCAGTAAACAACAACGTACAGTATAGGCATACACTCAATAAGCACGGCATACGTAGCAATGGCAAATGAACGAATGGCTAATTCATAGGAAGCCGCATCTTTTGCATATTGAAGCACATAAGAGGCCGCAGTCCCTGCAAGCAAGTAAACCACCGTTTTTTCCTGCCGGACTCCGGTAAGTTTGGCCAGACAAACCGAGGCTACATATAACAGAAACGAGCTGCGAGTAAACATGGTCGTAGACCAGATGGCAATCAGGAAAGGGTCCAGGTTATCCAAAAAATCGCCGTAACGAGCAAAACGTATCATCTCCAGCAAAGGGTAGCGAAGACTGCTGGCTTCGTAAGGTCCAAAATTCATTAAGGTAAACATCCAGAACACGATAATGAATAATGCAAGCGTAGAGCCTGCAAATAACATACTTCGTAGCATCGGCCGCCGGAAAGCAATGGCAGGAGCGAGGAACAGGAACATCATCCATTCGGAAAACCAGGGCATGGTGGAAATCGAGCCTGTGAAAATTTCTTTCAGATCATGATGCGTTACCATGGCAAGAAGTACATCAGGATTCCCCCCACCCAATACAGCTGGCATGAGAAAAGTAGACGTGAAGATTTGCACCAGAAATATGCCTTCTGATAAATAAACAATGGTAATCAAGCCTGAACGAGCTGAAAGACTGATGCTTAAAATGGTTATGGTTGCTGTCAGCCATATAGGTGTCTCGGGTAAGTACATGGATTGAAGAAAAACGATGAAATTCTCTACGTCAACGGATATCAAATACAGGCACAGTAACACAATAAGACCAAGGAACAGCTTGTGAACGGCCTTGCCCACAATTTCTTCACCAAAATCAATCCAGGGCCGATCCGGGTGAACCGCTCCTAATCTGTATGTGAAAAAGAGAAGGATCAGACTGATCGCAAACCCGCCAAGGATGGATATCCACCCTTGATAACCGCTCATTTTGAACAAACGCTGCAAAAGGAAAGCAATGGGTTCGGAATACAGGTAGACAAACATAAAACGGTACGCTTGTCCGGAAGATAATTTGCTCATGGCGCACTCCTTTCTTAGCCAAACAAGCGGTCTGCCCAGCCAAAGAGCAGCCTGATGACATCATTGGGATTAGGCCAGCCCGCTACAGAGACAGCCAACGTATTCCACAGAAGAAATAAGCCCAGCAGAATGAAATAGGCCCTTTTCATTCCCTTTTTGCTGGATTTGATCATGGGCCACTCCAATATGTACAGTATGGCAAACAAAACAACAGCGATCATTGGTTTACCTCCTAAAGTGGCCTGACGCTTCCTCTGTCCCTATCAGTAGCTGGATTCCGAACCTACAAACTGGATGTTAATCTGGGCACGCACCTTAAACTGCAATTCGTTTTTGACATAATCATTCCAAACGGGACGCAACTGTTCCCAGATCCGAGGATATGCCCATTCCAGGCGATACCCAAGCATCAGAATATCGGCTTTCTTGCGTAGGCCTGTTCTAATTGCGTTTGTTAGATAGGAACTCACCTTTTCATTGGCCTTTTGCTCGATCTGTTTGACACCCACAATATCTTTTACCTTGAGAATCGGAATTACGGAATTCAGTTCTGCTTGCCCCCGTAAAGTAATATCAAAGAAAGGCTGTCCATTTACAAGTCTAACCTTGATTTTGGAACTCGTATTATAGACCGTCATACTTGCTTTTTCATCCTCGGTTTCCACGGAGACAGCCAAAGTATCCAATTTGCGATTGGCCCAGGCAATGCTCCTTGCTTCATCGGGAGGGATCGAATCAACCATCTTCATCTGTTTGAAAAGAGCACCACCTACCTGACTGGTCCATTGCTTACGTTTATTATCCTCACTTGCCATCGTGGTTCCTCTTGATTCCAGCAAGGGGGCGGCAAAGCCCTGATTCATTTTGTCAGCCATAAGTACACTGAGCATTTGCGTTTTTAGCATGTTTTCTTCTGTTGCAAATTCTCTTAACACATCACTGGGTGTTTCTTCGAAAACGGGAGTCAGATCAGCTACATCTCTGGCTCGGCCCTTCGCAACCATGATGTAACTGCTAAGATGGAACAAAGGTTCACGTGAGATCCATTCCATCGTATCTTGAATTCCCTCTCTGGCGTATGCTTCACCGAATACCACGACCCGTGTATGCCCCCAGGACATTTTTCGTGTGAGGTCCGTTTGGATTTTCTCCATAGCATCAGCGATGGTGGATGCGGTAGCCGAAACGAGAGCATATGGATTTTTCCCGGGTCCTCCCGTTCCTTCCGGAGAGATGCGGTTCGGCAGAGGCATACTTAGTGAAATATCAATTTCACCCGGCTTTTCTCCTTTATCTACATACATGGTCGTAATAAAGGTACGTTCATTTATCTCTACTTTGGACCAGCAGCCGCTGCACAGTAAAATGCACATCAAAACAACACTCAGTTTGCACGTAATCATCAATGTTTTCATGTTTTTTGCCTTTTCTTATTCGCATCTTCGTAAGCTGCTGGTCGCTTCTTCATCAGAAACCAGGGCACACGAACGATCGTATCCTTGATATCACGCAGCACAAGGGGGGCAAAGGGCTGCATGTATGGCACGCCAAATGAACGCAGATTAACCATATACCAATAGATCAGATAGATCGAAATTACGATGCCGAACAGACCCAGCGTTCCACCCATAAATAGCACCGGAAAACGAAGCAGCCGGAAAGCCAGTCCGAGTTCGAAGTGCGGGATGATAAAGGCGGCAATACCTGTGATGGATACGACAATAACGAGTGGTGCGGAGACAATTCCTGCCTGTACGGCCGCCTGACCAATAACAATCCCGCCAATAATGGAAACCGTTTGCCCCAGCGGCTTCGGAATACGAATCCCCGCTTCACGCAAACCTTCAAAGGTCACTTCCATAATGAGCGCTTCAATGAGGGCGGGAAAGGGAATGTTCTCCCTAGCAGAAGCGATCGTAATCAGCAGGTTGGTCGGAATGATTTCCGGGTGAAATGTGGTAACAGCCACATAAAAGGATGGCAGCAGGAAGGCTATAAAGGCAAACAGCAGACGAATAATTCTGATAAAGGAGGCAGAATAAAATCGTTGATAATAGTCTTCCGAAGACTGCATTAATGAGAAAAAGGTTACGGGAATGAGCAGGGAAAACGGTGTTCCGTCCTGCATGACCCCGATCCGCCCTTCAACCAGTGCAGCAGCAACCGTATCGGGACGTTCGGTATATTGATATTGCGGAAAAGGAGAGAGGGGATGGTCCTCCAGAAATTCAGACAGATAACTTACGCCCAAACTGCTGTCCATATCAATATTACCAAGGCTTTCCAATACATTTTCCAAAATGTCTGGCTTGCATAACCCTTGGATATAGACAACGAATACCTCGGTTTTGGTATATTTTCCAACGGTGAACTTGATCATTTTGAAATCGGGATGCTTAATCTTGTGCCGAAGCAGTGACATATTTACATGAACATCTTCGATGAAGGCTTCCTGAGGACCAACAATTACAACTTCGTTGGTTGATTCCGCTACGGAACGCCTTTGATAATTTTGGAGAGCGAAATGGATCATGCCCGAAATACCCTCGATATATAAGGCTGCATTACCTGACACAATATCATCCACTATGGATTCTGCTGAATTCGAGTGGTGGCTGTTAAGGGTGAAAAAGGAACCGGTCACGATACGAGTAATGAATTGATGATCTATTTCATTTCGGGAGGCTTCCTCAAGCAAAGGCTTAATAATGGCTTCCCGCATAGTAGGGGTGTCCACTATGGACTGAATATAAATGAGTTCACAGCGATAAGGTCCGACCTGAAATGGCTGATAGATCATGTCGGCAACACCCAGCAAGAGCGCTTTAACCTGTTCATAGATATTGTCCTTTTCCATTTCAGTTTCGCCTCCCTATGCTGTAATGCTGAGCCTGTAATCTGACTATAGTGTGCGACGCTTCCAATGAAATATACTTTTAAGTTTGGATTATCGAAATATATTACAAACTTTGATGCAGATGATGAATGGGGAGATCGTCAGTTCTGCCTTAAAATAAGAGGGTGGAATGAAGCGGGTAGAGACATATTACATAAGGAGATGAGGGAAGATGGCGTATCGGATCAGACGTGCTGAGCTTAGCGATGTTAACGGAGTGGCGCGGTTATTCAATGAATATAGGATGTTTTACGATCAGCTTACAGATCTAAACGGAGCGAGAGCATATATCAGAGAACGTATGGAACGCAGTGAATCTGTTATTTTGATTGCAGAATCGGAAGTGGATGCAGAAAAAGCAGGTGATTGCAGCTTGACGGATAAGCCTTTATCGGCTGAGTTTGGTGGATTTGTACAGCTGTATCCCAGCTTTAGCTCAGTGTCCATGAGGCCAATTTGGGTACTTAATGATCTGTACGTGCATGCGGATCATCGGCAGCGAGGAATTGCACGTAAGCTGCTGCAAGCTGCACGACTATTGGGGAAAGAGAGTGGAGCTGTGCGCATAGCGCTCTCTACGGCAATAAGCAACAAGAAGGCTCAGGTATTATATGAGTCGGAAGGCTATACGCTGGACACCAAGTTCATGTATTATGAACTTCAGATATAAGAAAGACTTGGAGAACCCCAAAGTTCAGGATAAGCAGGAGGGATTAGCACAAAATGATGCAATGGATAGCCATGATCACGATGTTGATCGATCATATCGGAGCCATCTTTTACCCCCAAGTGGGGGAGCTACGAATCATTGGCCGGATTGCTTTTCCAATCTATGCTTTTGCCGTGTATATCGGTTATAAACATACTCGCAACGTACAAAAATACATATGGCGGTTATTCTGGATAGCAGTGATCTCTCAATTACCTTTTATGGCGGCTTTTAATCATTTTTCGCTGAATGTGGTATGGACATTATGGTCTGCCCTGCTCGTATTGCTTGTGCTCGATAAACTTCCGGTCCGTTTGCTGGGAATTCCAATTGTGATCGTGGCTGGTGTGGTCATGGAGATGACCCATATGGATTATGGTATGTATGGATTACTGCTTGTATTGCTGTTCCGTTACTTCCAGGGTCCTGTACTGGTAATGGCTCATTTGCTCTTAAATGTTTTATACATTTATCTGCACAGCAGCTCTATTCAGATGTACAGCGTAATTGCTACCGCAGGCATTGCCATTGCCCAGTATTATAACGCAGGGTTCCGTCTGAAAGGTCCGCGTTGGATTTGGCGTTATTTTTATCCTGCACATTTGGCTGTCATTGCCTTGATCCGCTGGATTTAAAAAGTCTTCCTGAAGGAAAAAAGCCACCTTATCCGTCATCACTGACGTTGAGGTGGCTTTCTTTGTATGCATCAATGGATGCACAATATGCATTTACTGTTTTGGATTTATTCCATCTTTGGAGAAGTGCCAAACTGCGGTCGGACGGCCTTAGGGAAATAACCAATCTCGATGGCATGTTCGAGCATTTTTGAGATGAAACGATCATCGGTTTTGGCGCATGTGATGCCGGCTGGTTCCACATAAGCAGTTGTTACAGGTGAGGCATACACGTATGCAGAATCCTTGGCACCGTCTCCTTCAAGCTGGGCGATAGCCAGTTGAAGCGCCTCAGGGTCCTTGCTGACACTGCCATCGAACAACCAGTTGGTGTACTCTGCAAAAGGCAGAGTTTCCACTTCATAACCGGCCCGATTCACAGAACGAATCAGATCATCGTAGCTGATTGGCTCCGGATTACAGATATGGAATACCCGTCCTGCTGTGTCCTGGCGTAATGCCAGATGTACAATCGCCTGGCTTGCATAATCAATAGGTGTAAAATCAACCATCCAGTCGGCTGCCGGAGCTTTGCCCAGCAATAACATTGCTTTAATCATACGATAAAAGGCGTTGCTATCGATATTAGACTGGAAACGTCCTGTCTCGGAATGACAGGTCAGATTACCTGCACGATAGATGCTCACAGGTACACCCTCTTCGGCAGCAAGCATAAGCACCTTCTCTGCTTCAAGTTTACTGTCCGAGTACAGGTTGTCCACATGCAGATCCGCTGGGAAGCGATCATATTGCAATGAGGATTCCCACTGTCCACTGAGTGCAAGATCTTCCGGTATTCCCATCGTGGATACATGGTGGAAGGAGGCACCCGGTTTGCTGCGAACAAGCTTAAGCAAGGCAATGGTACCATCTACATTGGTTTTGGCGAATTGTGCTGCATCCCCGAAATGTCGTACGTCGGCGGCACAGTGTATCACACGGTCAATTCGTTCTTGCACGTATGTTGTCTGCTCTGCTGAAAGACCAAGATTCGGTTGTTCCAGATCGCCTTCGATAATCTCGACGCGGGATGCGAGGAGAGGTAGCAGTTCCGGTCCAAAGTAACCTTTCATGACGCTGCTCAGTCGTTCCATCGCAGAACTTCCGTCTGTGGGGCGGCGAACAAGAGTATAGATGCGTGTATTCGAAGTTAGAATCAACTGTTGCAGCACATGGGATCCAAGATATCCGGTAGCCCCAGTTAGGAGCACATGCTCGGGATTCAGAATATCCGGATATCCAATCTGGGTTCTCAGCTCTACAGGATGTTCTGACAATTGGGTGATCACGCCGTCATTTACTGAGGAGTGGGAAGTTTCTTCTGTAGCTTGAGCCAGCGTCTCCACACGTTGTGCCAAGGCACGAATCGTTTTCTCGGCAAAAAAGTCAGCAATTTTCAGCTGTGGATAATGCGGCTTCAGAATGACCAATACATGGATGACACGTAGAGAATCACCACCAATGGCGAAGAAGCTGTCCTCCACACCAAAGTCATCGTGTTGAAGAATTTCTTTCCAGGATTCCAGAATAATCGCTTCGGTTTCCGTCTCCGGCAGTACCCGATAAGGTCGATCTTCATGACGCTCTACGTGAGGCAGAGATACCATCGCTTTACGATTGATTTTGCCTGTCGGTGCGATCGGCATTTCATCCAGCTGACAAATCCATTTCGGTACAAAATAGGAAGGAAGCTTAACCGTTAGCTCGGCTTTAATGTCTGCAACGGAAAGCGTACTGCCATCCTTGGATGTAAAGTACCCTACGAGCATGTTTTGACCATCCGATTCCTTCTTCGGAATCACGGCAACATCCTGAACCTGATCCAGACGCGCAAAATGATCCTCGATCTCTCCAATCTCAATCCGGTGACCCCGGATTTTTAACTGGGAGTCACTGCGTCCGACATACTCCAGCAATCCATTATCGAGCATTTTGGCAATATCGCCAGATTTATAGATTTTCTCATCGATAGCAAATGGATTATCAATGAATGCCTGCGCTGTACGCTCAGGCTGGTTCAGATAACCTTTGGCCAAAGCGGGTGTTGCTATATATACCTCTCCAGGAACGCCTACCGGGCATAACTGCTGTTCTTCATTGACGATATACACTTTATAGTTATGAATCGGTCTGCCGATTGGAATGTTAACGACACTTTCTGGAACTTGCTCACTAATTCGGTGGGTCGCTGTCGCTACCGTACATTCCGTAGGTCCGTATACATTGACGATATCAATCTGGTTGCCGAACTTGCGCTGGAAGGCACGAACCTGCTCACCATAGAGTGCTTCACCAGCCACCGTAATGATTTTGACTTTGGCCAGCTTGTGGAAGCCTTCTTCAGACAGGAAGGAAGCAAGCTGGTTGAAAAAGATGGTTGGCAGTATCGTAATAATGGTTGTGCCTGTGCGCTCAATTGCACTCGCAAATTCCTCGACGGATACACGTTCTTCCGCCGACAACAGGTACAGTTCTGCTCCGTAGAACAAGGCGCCAATCGTATCCCACACTGATGCATCGAAGCTGTATGTAGCAAACTGGGTTAATACGTCACCTGGTTGAATATCGCAATCCCTTTGCACCACACTACCGAGATTGGCAACACCCCGATGGGCAATAAGTGCACCTTTCGGTTTGCCGGTAGATCCCGAGGTATAGATGATATACGCCAGGTCGTCTGGCTGAATATCCAGGTTGGGGTTGCTTGCTGCAAATCCGGCAAGGCGTCCATCCACGGCCAGGATTTGGCGAACGGTAGTAATTCCTGAGAATAAACGTGAAGCTTCAGGTAAAGAGGATTCTTTGGTCAGGACAAATGATGAAGCTGTATCTTCGACAATATAACTGTTGCGTTCTTGTGGATGCTCAGGATCAACAGGAACATATACTCCGCCAGCTTTGAGAATACCGAGCAAAGAAATAATCGTTTCCAAACTCCGCTCCATAAAGATGCTGACGAATTCTCCTTTTTGCAAACCATTGGATAACAGCACACGGGCAACCTGATTGGCACGTTCGTTCAGTTCTCTATAGGTGTATCGACCAGTTGATGAAGTAATTGCTGGCGATTCCGGATATTCTGCTGCTGTTGCTTCGAACCAGCCATGAATGGTCTGATGCTCCGGTTCGAGAACGGTGGTATCATTCATTTCCCGGTATAGCAGTCGATCTGAAGCGGATAAAATGTCCACTGTACCGATGGCTTTGTCCTTGTCACGCAGCATAGCCAGAAGAAGAGTCTGATAATACTCTGCATATCTTGTGATCGTAGCTTCATGAAGAAGTGAACTGTCATAGAACAGATCCAGTGTGAGCATATCCTGATCATCACGAACATTCCAATTTAACATTTGAGGAGCTTTAGGCAGCTGTACACTGTTAAACATGAACAGCGTTTCCGGATTGCCTCCGGTTTGGGGCGTGTAATGCTGCTGGAGTTGATCTGAAATCTGATGAATCAGCTCGTTAAAGGTTAACTTGCCTTGAATCTGCAATAACACATGGGAAGCTGCCTGATCGGGAGCCAGTGTGCCAATGGCAAGTTCCTGCTCGGCTGATAAACGGAACAACAATGCTGCGTAGGCAGACAATAATGCTGGATACATGCCTTCTGAGCCGAATTTTTGTTTTAGTTCCCGACTCAGGGACGATTCCAGTGAGATATGAGCAGACTCGTATTTAAATGATTGTTGACGGCGCCCAAAATCCAGTGGAATCTGAAGAACCGGCAGGCCAGATTCCACTGTTTGGGGAGATGATGATTGATTTTCGACCACTTCAGTTGTTCCTCCTTGGTTCAAACCGTTCAAGATGTGGGTTGAATTATAGTTTGCTTACATTAAAATGCGAAATCAGTTCTTGCAGTTCCTCGGACATGCTGTTCAAACGGGTAGAGGAATCAACAAGCGTAATCAGAGACGCTTTTTGTTCATCAACGGATGAAGAAATCCGTTCACTGTTTTCAGCTGTTTTACTCACACTGGCAGACAAATCATCCGCAGTTGCGGTCATTTCTTCTGTACCTGCAGAAATTTCTTCTGTAGCGCTGGACACTTCCTGAATCTGATTCGATACTTTCTTGGCAGCTTCCAAAATTTCTTCGAACAATTGACCGGTTTGATCAGCTACGCTGAGCCCGGTATCCACTTCAGACGTTCCTTGTTCCATCGCACGAACGGCTTGTCTGATTTCAGCCTGAATCTCCTGGATCAGTACAGCAACCTGGCTCGTGGATTGTTCCGACTGCTCAGCAAGTTTACGTACTTCACCTGCTACAACCGCGAATCCTCGGCCTTCTTCACCAACACGTGCCGCTTCAATGGAGGCGTTGAGTGCAAGTAAGTTGGTCTGGCTGGAAATACCTGAAATGATATTCAGAATATCGCCAATTTCCTGAGAACGGCTCTCCAGAACCTGAATGGCTGAAGCAGTGTTTTTAACAGATTCCGTAATCAGATTCATCTGCTCTGACACCTGACGAACCACAGTGTTTCCTTGTTGAGAACGGCGTTCCATCTCATATGCCTCGTCAGCTACACTAGCTGAACTGCTGGCAATAGTCTGAATGACGATAGCCATCTCGGACATCGCACGGGCACTGTCCCGGGTTGCCTGTTCCTGTGCACGAATGTTGGATGTAATCTGAGTAACGTTGTTATTGATAGAATCAGCATTCTCGCTGTTTCTCTCGGAGACTTCATACAGCTCCTTGGCAGACTCGTTAACTTCTTGCGAAGTGATTTGCACTTTGACGATGGTGTCGTTGATCTTGCGTACCATGGTATTGAACTTTTCGTTCACAATGCCCAGATCGTCTTTGCCTGTCGGAATTTTGACATTCAAATTACCCCGACTTACGTCATCAATCCCTTTGATCAGGTGACGAATAGGGGAAAGCGTGTTTTTGACAACAAGATATTGGATAATCAGGAATAACAGCAGGAACGCTATCAGAATGATAATTCCGTTCTTGAGCAATTTGTTCAGTCCGGCAGGTACTGCTGATGCGTCTGCATCGACTGCAAAGTAAGAGTAAATCTTGCCGTTGCTATCCTTGATCGGGTAAGCAATGGTTGTCCATGTACCGAAATCGTCGGAATAAAATGTGGTGAACGTCGGGCGATCCGTATTCAGCATTTCTTTCAGTGCATTTGCTACAACGACGGGCTGTTCATACATGTCGCCGATTTTTACATTTTCACTCTGGAAGGCTTCCTTCAGATTGGTTGGCATGGCAACAAGGGAAGTTAAACGCTTGTTATCTCCACCCAGCTCGACACCAAAGATGTAGGCTTGTGCAATGTTGGGATAATATTGCTGCATTTCATCGAAATAGGCACGCAATTTGGTTTGTGCTTTTCCATCATAATTGGCTTCTGTAATAGCAGCCTGTACTTCGGTGGAATCAATGCCCTCTGCCCATTTTTTGGTGATTTGTTCTACTTGACCATGTAGCTGGTCAACGAGAATCGTTTTTTGAAAGTAATAGCTGCTGGCAATAAGTGCCACGCCAATAATAATAATGTTAGTAAATGAGAGTAACAGATTTTTGGAGAAAAAAGACATGCTTTTCCAACTTAATGATTTCACTAAAGTCCACTCCTGATCTTCTTTGAATTGATAATATGCTGCTGTCTTCATGATGTAAATTAAGTCATTTCCTTATCCCCTCCAAAGGTAAAATGTGCGACCATGGTCTTGGGTTCCTGGTCGCTATGTAGAGATATTTTTACCTAGATACCTATAGGTGTCTAATTATTAAAACACATCTATACTTAATATGTCGTATAAAATGTCGTCAAATTGAATAGTTTTGTTAAAACTTTTTTAATATTTTACGTATTTATGGACATATGGAAGTGAGATGTAGGTATTTAGAACTGTTTATTTAAAATAATTCCCATTTTTTAGTTTCATTCTGTATTCTATAACATGGTGGGTCAAAAAACATCCTTAAACATTGAAAAAATAGTGAAAATGACAGAAAACGGACTTTCTTCTGCCACACCAATAAGATATCAGGGAGGAGAATCTAACCAAGAATTTACATAAGAAGGATCAACGACACATGTGAAGCAGAGAAACAGGCCAAGTTTCCCAGTTCAATACGTCATGCACAGATATACATCGGAAGCGGTTTTATCTATAATAACTACAGTATGCATTTCTCAAATCATGAGCAGGCGGGGGTTTATAGATGAATCTTAAACAGATAGCAGCTGAGCGCGCGGCAGAATATGTTCAAGATGGAATGAAGGTTGGATTGGGTACAGGGTCAACGGCGTATTACGCTATTTGTCGAATTGGTGAGCGGGTACGAGAAGGGTTAAACATTCAGGCTGTAGCTACTTCGAAAGCATCGGACAAGCTCGCCAAAGAGTGGGGAATTCCGATCGTTCCATTTGATCAAATTGGACGTCTGGATCTGACCATTGATGGTGCAGATGAAGTTGATCCTGAGTTTAACCTGATCAAAGGTGGCGGCGGTGCGCTTTTGCGCGAGAAAATTGTCGCTGCAAACAGCGACAAACTGATTATTGTGGCTGATGGCAGCAAAGCCGTACAAAAGCTTGGAAAATTCCCGTTGCCGGTTGAAGTGGTTCCTTTTGCATCTGAATGGACCTTCCAGGCGCTGGAGAAACTCGGGTGTCAACCGGAATGGCGCATGGACGGGGATCAACGTTATCTTACGGATAATGGAAACCTCATTGCGGATTGCCGCATGGAAGCCATAGAACATGCAGCGGAGCTTAACGTTCAGTTAAACATGCTCCCAGGTGTTGTCGATAATGGATTGTTTATTGACATGGCGGACACCGTCATTCTTGCGAAGGATGATGGCAGCATCGATGAGCGTCATCGTTCATGAACGGAAAGTGAGGTCATTGCATAGATGAGGGAAAACCCGCTAGTGGATGGTGAGATTGTTCTTCGATGTATGGAGAAAGAGGATCTGACTGAACTCTATGAATTGATCTACAGTGAAGACGTACCGGAATGGAAGCAATGGGATGCGCCATATTATGCCCTTGAACATGAGAGCTACGAAGACTTCCAACGGAGCATGTTAAGAAGACTTGAAGCAACTGAGAGCAACTCTGATCCGGACTCCATTCGAATTATTGAGCTGAATGACCGAATCGTAGGTACAATCAGCTATTATTGGGAACATCGTCCATCCATGTGGCTGGAAATGGGAATAGTGTTATATCGATCAGCCCAATGGGGGCGCGGGATCGGCACGCGAGTACTTCAGATGTGGTCCAGTCACTTATTCGCGCAATTGCCCGTAGCCCGGGTTGGATTAACAACATGGTCGGGCAATGAACGAATGATGCGTTCAGCTTCGAAGGCGGGACTGCAGGTGGAAGGACGCATGCGCAAATGCCGCATCGTGGATGGCAAACATTATGATTCAATTCGTATGGGAATGCTGCGCGAAGAGTGGGAGCAGAACCAATCTTCAGGCGCAGGTCGAAATGTAAACAACTGATGGAGGATTAAGAAATGCCGAACAACGAGGACAATCGGGAACTGTCTTTACAATTATTTGTGGTTCTCGCTCGCGCATACAATTCCGTTACATCCAGGTCCAACCGGGATATCCAGAGTCATGGACTGAATACGACAGAATTTGGCGTGCTTGATTTGTTATACCATAAAGGGCCGCAGGCGTTGCAAAAGATCGGTGAGAAAGTGTTAATGTCCAGCGGTAATATTACGTATGTTGTGGATAAGCTTCAGAATAAAAATCTGCTGATTCGTCGAGCATCCAAGGAAGATCGGCGTGTCATATACGCTGAATTGACGGAGGAAGGAAGACATTTGTTTACACAAATCTTTCCTCAGCACCACCAGGTGATCATTGATGCGGTGGATGGACTGGAACCTTCGGAAAAGGCGGATGCGATTCGTTTGTTAAAAAAGCTTGGACTCGCTGCAGAGGGGAAAACTGACTTGCGTTAATAACGCAGGTCAGTTTTTTTATATGAATGTATGCCATTCGTCGTTCATGTATAATGAATAGATGGTTATATTTAACGGATAAGGTCGAGGCTGTTGCAGCTGCTGGAAACGATTGGATGAGTGAAGCCTTCGTAATGCAGTATGGCATAATTCGTGATTAGGAGAGTGATCAAGTGATGTCTAATGAACATGGCGAGATGAACTCATCGCGCAGAACGATTGAACCGTTACCCCATCAGATGATTCGCGGCGGCAAGGAAAATCAGGAGGAGCAAGGCCATATATCCATTCCGATATCAATCTTGCTGGCAGACGATAACGTTATCAATCGGCAGGTTGTGCTGATGCAGCTCAAAAAGCTAGGCATGACCGAGGTGGATGCCGTTTCCAATGGGGAAGAGGCTAGTGAGGCTTTTCTCAGCAAAAAATATAGTATGATCCTGATGGATAACATGATGCCAGTAATGGACGGACTGGAGGCGACACGCCATATCCGAGCCATAGAGCTGGATAAGATGTGGCATCCTATTCCGATTATTGCGATGACAGGAAATGTGATGGATGGAGAGAAAGAGAAATGTTTCGAAGCCGGGATGAATGATTTTATGGGCAAACCCTTCACGCTTGAAGCTCTGAAGAACATGATCCAGAAGTGGCAATCACCATCCGTGTACGGAGAAATTGCCAAACGATAGATAATATACATACTTGTTTCACGTGGAAGATTGACTGAAAGAGAGGGAAATGTTCATGCTATTATACGGCCTTGCCGTTCTGGTGCTAGTCGTTCTTGCCTTACTATGGTTAGGAGGACTTTACTTCTTCAAAACCGCCATTCGGCGTGCTCCAAAATCATTTCTGGTCGATAATCCGAACCTCATGCCCGAACCGGATAACGAAATAATCAGCAGTGCATCAGACTTGACGTGGCTTGATACGCAGCCAACCGAAGATGTAAATATTGAATCACATGACGGATTAAAGCTGCATGGAACATGGCTTCCTTCCCACAGTGGATTGCAGCAGCCGACGGTTATTCTGGCCCATGGCTATTCGGGAAAAGGCAGGGAGATGGCGGGTTTTGCCCGCTTTTATGCTGAAAAACGGGGCTACAATATACTGATGCCGGATGATCGTGGTCATGGACAAAGCGAAGGTGACATCATCGGATTCGGCTGGCTGGACCGTAAAGATTATGTTCAATGGATTCATTGGGTTCAGGGCAAGGTTGGCACGGAGACGGAGATCATCTTGCATGGAATTTCAATGGGAGGGGCTACAGTATTGATGACAGGCGGTGAAGCTCTCCCTAATCAGGTGAAGGCCATCGTATCGGATTGTGCTTATACCTCCGTGAAGGAGGAATTAACCTTCCAGCTCAAGCAGCTATACAAGTTGCCTGCATTTCCGTTTATTCCCGTTACCAGTCTTATTTCCAAATGGAAGGCGGGCTACTTCTTTGGGGAGGCATCGGCATTAACTCAACTCGCCAAAGTTCAAGTTCCCGTTCTTTTTATTCACGGTGAGGCAGATACGTTTGTACCGACAGAAATGGTTTACAGACTATATGAAGCATGTCCGACAGAAAAGGAATTGTTGACTATCCCTCGTGCGGGTCATGGAACAGCGTTTCAAGTGGATCGTACCCGATATGAAGAGGTGCTTGAATCCTTTTTGACCAAAAACCTATCGCCTTCTTCTGCAGTATCATCATTCATCTGATTCCAATTAAGCATCCTGGGTATTAAGTAGAAGATGTACCTAAGGGGAGGTGCGAGATGCCCTATACACCTAGAGTTTGTTCGTATTGTCATGAAAAAATGGCAGAGGATGAGTTCAAATGCAAATCCTGCGGCAATCTGGTTACTACCAAAACGGCTCAGCCTGAGCAACCGTACATGATTGAAAATGATGAATTAATATTGGATCGATATTCAATTGTGTTGCTTGTTCTGTTGACACTGTTTCTTGCTCCGGTAGCCATGACCATTGGCGGCGTCATGTTATTTAATGACAATACGTATAAGCAGGATACAGGTAAATTGCTCGTAACCGGGGCATTTGTAGTGATGGTCATTCTCACGATTATTCTGTTCACAGGTTCGGGGACATTGACGATTAACTTCTAAGCTATGGAGGTGCTTTTATGGGAAATGAACAATTTGAAGCTGCACGGAAAGCAGAGGCAGGTTACCATTCCAACTTCTATCAGAATAATGAATTATTCGCGTCCGGTACCTGGATGGCAAGGCCCATGCCTATGGTTATGGATATGCTTGAGCGTCTACTTGCCCATAAGACGGAACTGCGAGTTCTCGATTTGGGATGTGGTGTAGGCAGACATACGATACCCATTGCACAGCGCCTCGGGCAAACGAACAGTGAAGTAATCGGGGTGGATTTGCTGGATGAGGCTGTAGATGGACTTCGCAAATATGCCAAAGAATATAAGGTTGATCATATCGTGCAAGCAGAGAAAGCCGATGTTGAGCATTACGCTATCGAGCCGAATCATTTTGATTATATTGCGGCTTGCTCTTGTCTGGAACATATTTCAAATAAACAAGCCTTAGTGGAGGCTATTGAACGTTTGCAAGTGGGAACTCGTACAGGTGGCATTCATTGTATCACGATGAGTACGAGTGTAGAGGAAAAGGAAATCAACACAGGCCGGGAGATTGAGCCATTGATTGAATTGAATCTGCCCACAGCTGAGGCTATCGCATTACTGGAGAAGGCTTATTCGGATTGGAATATTCTGCTCCAGGAACATGTAACACAGACGATCGAAGAGGAAAAATATGACGAACCGACACAGTTCCGTTGTGAACTGCTTCGTTTCGCTGCACAGAAGCAGTAGCAGTAGCAGTGTTCTGCCGGGATCGAATAGTGGGGTGGGGTCCCGGCAGTTCGTACTAATTGAGTAGCTTGATCGAAACATCAGGAGAAGCATCATGGGACAGGGGACATCATCATACCAGAACATGGGGGATCAGAATGAGTACATATGTGATTGGGATGGATGGCGGGGGAAGCCATACACGGGTGGCATTGGCGGATGAGAACGGAAAGATTTTGTCATATGTGCAAAAAGGTGGTTGCAACCGCTATCATGATGCCAATGCAGAGCAGGATGTATTGGAGGGCATCGCTGAAGCCATTCGCATAGCTGGGTTAGAAGTGGAGCAGATTGCCTTCATTCAGGCGGGAATGGCAGGCCTGGATCAGCCAGAGGATACAGTCTGGGCTGAAGCTTTACTCGCCCAAACCGGTATATTGGGCAGAATCAGCGCAGTAAATGATACGCATATTGCACATACGGCAGCCTTTGGCGGTGAGCCGGGCATTGTAGCTATTGGAGGCACGGGCTCTCTGATTATGGGTAAAACGGAATAAGGAACCTGGCTCCGCAATGACCAGTTCGGCCACTATGCGCCAACAGCAGCCCGTTTTTTGGCTTATGACGTGGTGCATTCCATCCTTGCGGGACGTTATGGTTCACTGGACCGATCCTGGATCGAGCAGATATTAGCCTATTGGAATGTAACTTCAATAACGGAGCTTGCTGCACTGGTGGTATCAGGTTTTGCCAGAAATAGACAGGCCCTCAATCGCATATTTGGTCAAATGGCTCCTTTGGTCACCAAAGCAGCGGCCGAACATATCCCTCTTGCGGTCAGAGTATGTGACTCGGCAGCGGATACGGCTGTTGTGGGTATTCTCATGCTTGCATCGTGTTTTAGAGATCAGCATGTGTCCATGACACTTACAAGAAGTTGTCTGAGTACGCCTTATATGGTGGAGGCCGTTCGAAAGGGGCTGGAGGCAGCCTATAAACCAGGAGGAAAAGAAATTCATTACATGACCAGCCATGAGCCGGCAGTCGGAGGTGCACTGTTGAGTGCATATCATTTGGCAGGAATCCAGGTGCCTGAAGATATCACGTCAGCACTCCAATCGGAGCTGAAACGGCATACGACTTGAACTTTTAATGGCTAACGACTACAATACGATAACGGAATCAAGCAAGTTAATAGGAGGAATCAGGGTGTTAATTGATTTAAAATCACGCATACAGGAGCCGGAAGTGCAGGAGCTGTTGTCCTACTCGGTCTTTCCGGACCCGGATCAGTTGAATCGTGCGTTACAACAGTATGTTGATAAGGATGAGCTGCATTTGGACGGTTATGAAGACGAAGGCCAGCTGATCGGTCTGATTGGATATGAATCTACAGGAACGAGTGAGATCACTATTCATCATATTGCAGTTCTGCCTGAGAATCGTTTTAAAAATTATGGTCGTGGCATGATATCACAGGTGCTCGCCAAATATAACCCCGACAGACTGATCGCAGAGACCGATGTGGAAGCGGTAGAGTTTTATCGAAATACGGGATTTGTGGTGTACAGCCTGGGTGAGCTGTATCCGGGTGTGGAGCGATTCCGCTGTGTGCTGGAAAAAGACGAAGAGCAAGACGAAGACTAGTAACTGTCTACTACTGTGTAACGTAAAGAGAGCATAATCATAACAGGATGTTGGATTTGGCGAAGCAGCTGAGTCGGACGTCCTGTTTTTTTGTCGTTTGTTTAAAAAAAATAGGAAAAACGTATTGCTTTGCAATATAGTTTCATTATAGAATAGTTTGATTGAAGAATAGTTCTGTAAGTGAACTATATGTTGGAGGAAGGAGAATGAAGAATGAACACACCGGATGCTAGAAGTTTGGTTAACCGCTATTTGGACGCTTCTTTCCTGGTAACCAAACGGTTTGATACCCAAATACGCGAACGATTGGGGCAAACGATTACTACTGATCAGTTCTGTGCCCTTCGTTTGATCGAGGAGAAGCCGTTATGCACGCCCTCTGATCTGGCAGAGCTTTTATGTGTGGGCAAGAGCAGTATCACAGCTCTGGTCAACAAGCTAGTGGATCGGGATCTGGTCCATCGGGCCGGGGATGAGCGCGACCGCAGAGTTGTTTATTTGACCCTGACGGACAATGGACGGGAAGTATACAAGGAAACAGAACAGGAAATACAGCAGATTCTGGAGCCGTACTTGGTCCATTTCAAACCGGAAGAGGTTCAGAACTTCATTGAATCTTTTGAGAAGCTTGCAGCTTTGCTAACGCATGAAGGAGGACAGGAGAACGAATGAGAACGATTTTGAAAGCGCGATGGTGGTTGATGGGGCTATGGGTCGTTGTGGCTGCCGTATTAATGTTCACCGCCCCTAACATGAGTGAATTGATTCGGGAAAAGGGACAGTTTTCGGTTCCTGAAGGGCACTCTTCCACCCAGGCAGCGGCGATTCTGGACGAAGCCGCAGCACAAAAGGGAGAGCAGCAGGGCAGCCAGTTGGCTCTTGTATTTTATAATCCGGATGGTTTGGGTGCCGACGGCAAAGCAGAGGCAGAACAAGCCGTTAAGAAACTGGAGGCCGAAAAAGAGAAGCTGGGTATTCTGTCCATACTGGAACCTTTCTCTCAGCCTGAACTATCAGACAAAATGATCTCTGCCGATGGCAAGACGATCTTAACGTCGCTTTCCATTGATCAGGGAGACCGTACGGTCAAGGAAATGCGCGAAGACCTTAATGAAGTTTTGTCATCGGTCAATGTGGAGCATTACATAACCGGCAAAGGCTTGATTGATGAGGATACGGTGGAAAGCTCCCAAGAAGGACTCAAAAAATCGGAGTACATTACTGTTGTATTTATTTTGCTCATCCTGTTCCTTGTATTCCGCTCTTTTGTTGCTCCATTTGTTCCACTGCTTACGGTAGGGATCAGCTACATTGTTTCACAGCAGATTGTCGCGTTCCTTGTGGACGGACTAGACTTCCCTATATCAACGTTTACGCAGATCTTTATGGTGGCGGTCATGTTCGGGATTGGTACGGACTATTGCATCCTGTTGATTAGCCGGTTCAAGGAAGAATTGGCTCATCATGAAAATACGTGGGATGCCATCATTGCTACCTACCGCACAGCAGGCAAAACGGTATTCTTCTCCGCACTTGCCGTGCTGGTTGGATTCATTGCCATTGGCTTTGCACAGTTTATGCTGTATCGTTCCGCGGTAGCGGTGGCTGTCGGTATTGCCGTGATGATGCTGGCATTAGTGACGATTGTTCCATTTTTCATGGCAGTGCTGGGCAAAAGGCTGTTCTGGCCTTCCAAGGGTTCACTGGAGCATGCCGAGAGCAAGATTTATGGTGCAGCAGGTCGTTTCTCCCTAAAACGTCCATGGGCAGCCCTGCTCATCGTTGCAGCGGTATGTGTGCCATTACTGGCAACTTACGACGGCAAACTGTCGTTTAACAGCCTCGATGAGATTGGTGAGAAATATGATTCGGTCAAAGCATTCAATATCATTTCGGACAGCTTTGGTCCGGGTGAATCGTTGCCGGGTCAGGTCGTTATTCAAAATGATGAAGCTATGGATAACGCCAAGTATATGGCGCTCGCCGAAAAGATCAGCCGGGAAGTGGAGAAAGTGCCAGGGATCTCTGGTGTCCGCAGCATGACACGTCCAACCGGTGATGAGATCAAAGATTTTGAAGTGACACAGCAAGTAGGGACATTGTCTGATGGTTTGGGCGAAGGTAAAACGGGTCTGGATAAAATCCGTGATGGTCTGAGCGAAGCCAGCAGTCAGTTAAGCAAAAATGAACCGCAACTTAAAGAAGCTGCGGATGGAGCTGGAGAACTGACCAAAGGTACTTCCCAATTGCAGTCTGGTATTACACAGTTGTCGGAAGGACTTCAGCAGATTGAAAAAGGCATCCGTGACGGCTCCTCGGGCGCGGGGGATCTAAAAGCAGGTCTGCAGAAAGCCAAAACGAGTGCAGATCAGCTGGCTAAGGCCAACAATCAATTGCTTCAAGCCTATCGTCAGGCAGGAGCAGGTGTCGCTGCACTGGGTGATGGTGTAGGTGAACTGCAACAACAGCTCAAAGGTGTATCTACAGCGTTGACCAGCTTGAATGAATCGTTCACAGCGCTTGAGGAGCGCTATCCTGATTTGCTGCAAGACGCCGATTATCAGCGGGTCAAAGGCACCCTTGGTGAAACAGGTACCGGCACGGCACAGCTCGCTCAAGGTTTGGGTCAAATTCAAACCAAGCTGGGCGAAGCCGCGGCTGGAATCAATCAGGCGAACGAAGGCTTTGCCTCCGCAGCATCCGGTCAGAAGGCACTTGCCGATGGTCTGGGTCAGATTGTGACCGGAATCAGTCAGTTGCAATCCGGGCTTAAACAGGCCGCTGACGGTCAAGGTAAAGTGATTAGTGAGATTCCTTCCATCCAGAACGGACTTGGTCAGCTTCAGGGCGGTCAGGAAAAAATTCAGCAAGGCTTCTCGGATCTCAGTGGTCAATTGACGCAATTGACAGATGGTCTTAATCAGAGTGTAGATGGAATCAAACAGGTTTCCGGTGGACTCGATTCAGCACAGGATTACCTGACACAATTGCAGAACTCGCCTGATTCCGATCTGGCAGGCTGGTATGTTCCTGAAGAAGCACTGAATAGTAAGGACTTCACACAGGTATTCGATACGTATCTGTCCAAAGATCGGAAAACGATGACGATTGACGTTATTTTTGCGGAGAATCCATACGGAACCGAAGCGATTGATCGTGTTCCGGATATTGAAGCTGCGGTACATCGTGCGGTGCAGGGAAGTGCGCTTGAAAAAGCGGATATTGCCATTGGCGGGGTAACCAGCACGTTTGCAGATCTGCAGGAAGTCTCCAACAACGACTACACGCGCACGGTTATGCTGATGCTTGCAGGAACGTTTATCATTCTGGTCCTGCTGCTCCGTTCGGTTATTATGCCGCTGTATCTGATCGTCTCGTTGCTGCTGGCGTATTTCACATCGATGGCCCTGACTGAAGCGATCTTTGTGAATATACTCGGGTTCTCGGGTATCAGTTGGGTTACGCCGTTCTTCGGCTTTGTCATGCTGATTGCACTGGGAGTGGATTACAGCATCTTCCTGATGGACCGTTTCAATGAGAACAAAGGTATGAGAGTCCAGGATGCCATGCTGTATGCCATGAAAAACATGGGTACGGTCATCCTGTCTGCAGCCGTCATTCTGAGTGGTACCTTCGCTGCAATGTATCCATCGGGAGTTCTTTCGATGATGCAGATTGCGACGGTTGTACTCAGCGGACTGATCTTGTATTCTCTGCTGTTCCTGCCATTCTTCGTTCCAGTAATGGTGAAAATGTTTGGCCGTGCCAACTGGTGGCCATTCCCGAACAAGGAACAGGCAGATTCCGTTGATTCGGATCGTAACATAGGCATGTAATTAAATGATATATGAACAGCCCCGCTGGATTCCCGGCGGGGCTTTCTGTATGGTTTTGTGCAAATCATCAATGAAACGGACAAATAAATGTGTATGCCTACGGACACCATCCCGCGCCTTGTCTCCGTTCCTCTCATACGATATATAGGAATTGGATCTGGAATAGTTTATAACACAGCAGAGAGGGGCGGCGGGATGGTATATCGATATGTGGCTATAGGAGATTCATTAACGGTAGGTACAGGAGCGCTGCTGGGCACCGGCTTTGTTCCTTTATATCGGAGAATGGCAGAAACGAATGTGCGTACGTTTGTATCGATGGATAATTTGGGTGTGAATGGACTTACCTCAGGGGAAATGCTGCAGATGATATCCAACAATCCAAGAGTACGGCAATCGCTGCGTGAAGCGGATATTATTACGTTGTCGATTGGTGGCAATGATCTGATTCGTACATTCAAAGCGAGTGGCGGGATTCCAAATGCAAGTAAGATGACACAGGTGCTTGGAGATACTCGCAGTAACGTATCCCAGATTATGAGGCACATCCGGCAGTTGAAAGGAAACAGTGTATATATGGTCCGTACGATTGGGTTGTACAACCCGTATCCGCAAGCAGCGGAAGCTGCATATTGGGTGCGGCAATATAATTCCTTTCTGAATGGCGCAGGATCGGGGAACTATGCCTGTGCCCAGGTCTATGACCGGTTTGAAGGGCGAGAACGTGAACTGTTATTTTGGGACAGGGTTCATCCAAATGCCAAAGGCTATCGCGTGATTGCAGAACAGCTGAATCGCACAGGATACTATCCATTTGCCTGATCAGCAGTCCGTGAAGCTTAGCATGACTACTACCTCGGAGCCGACTAGACCGAAAGAAATACTTCCGTTAAGATGAGGACATATAGAGGTTGTATTATGTGAGATAAAGGAGTTATTTTTGGTGCACATCATCGATTCAGGTTCCCTAAAGGATTCAGAAAAGCAGCTCATATCCACCGTTTTATCCTCATATGGCTTCTCGTCCAACTGGAAAGCCCAGCGTGGAAAGGGTGGCATGAATAACTCTACCTTCATGGTAGAGATCAACGAAGAATGTTACGTGCTGAGGCAGTATGAAACGCATAATGATCAAATGAAAATTGCTTTTGAACATGAGGTGCTGTCTGCCTTGTCACGTTCAGAGTTTGAGCTTGATGTGCCTGTGCCCGTTAGCCTTCCTGATGATAAGCATGCAACATTTCTTGCGGTGCAGGATCGTTCCTCGGGCCAGAGCAAAATCGTGACGTTGTTCCATTATCGTGAGGGTCATAATCCTGTGTGGAATACACCCGAGCAGCTGAGTGGACTGGGCAGGGCGGCGGGCATGTTGTCTTCCGTTATGGCGCGCCTTCCTATATCCCTGTCTCCCGTTTATCCGCCCTATTATCAGATTCAGGAGGCTTACCCGCTCTGTTCGCCGAAGAAACTGTTACAACTATGCACCTCACCCCCGGATACGCTGATGGCATGTGCAGATGACCTGCAGAAGCTGAAGGAAGTATTGCCAGACTTATTCAATACGCTGCGAGGTATGGAGGATTTGCCGCATCAACTGGTCCATGGGGACTTAAATGCATCCAATGTATTGGCAGACTCTCAGGATATCATATGTGCCATTTTGGATTTTGAATTCGCCACATGGGATCTGCGGGTAATGGAGCTCGCTGTGCCCATGTCGGACCTGCTGACGATGGACAAGGAGCAGGCATGGATGTGGGAGGCTTTGGAGGGACTGATCCAGGGATTCAGGCAGCAGGTCAGCCTGGAGCCAGAGGAGCTGAGCGTGATTCCAACGCTTATTTTGCTTCGAAGCCTGGATGTGGTGATGCATTTTATCAGTCGATTGTTCGAAGGTACAGATGAGCCTGAAGTGGCTGTACAGCAAATCAGGAAGCTGAGAGAACGGGTAGACTGGATGAAAGGTAATGAGGAACGGCTGCGTGAGCTGCTGATGTAGCTCTGCAACATGGGATGTATACCAAAAGTGCACTGATTTCCGCCTTGAGGCAAAAATCAGTGCACTTTGTATGTGGTGAAGTCGTTTATCCCGAATGGATAGATAGATGGATGGATGCGTACATTTCAAATCACGACATCCAATTCAATGCTCAATCTAACGTAACCAAACAGCTTTATAGTCCACGCTTGCGGAACCAGCTGCGTACAGCCCAGCGACGCTCCTGGCGCTTCTTATATTTGGGCAGGGAGCGATATACGTTAAGGGATTGCTCGTAGGCTTGCTTTGCATCAGCAGTACGTCCAAGGGAGCGGTACACGGAGCCGAGCAGATAATATGCTTCACTGGATGAGGAATGAATCTCCTGGAATTGCTGAACATATGCCAGCGCTTTGTCCCGGTGAGTATCCTTGAACGCACCTGCAAGTGTCAGATAAGGGCGCCCATATTTCACTCTTGGATTAATATCCAGTGCCTGCAAAATATGACGCTCGCCTTCTTCCGTTTGGCCCAGATGAAGTTCAGTTGTGCCTAGCGCCTCCCAATATTCGGCTGATTGCTCGTAAGGACGCTCCAGTTCCAGCAGCAAGGCATGAGCTTCGCTATAACGTTTGCGTTCAATCAACAGACGGGCCAGATCCAGCTTGGAAGAGACTTCATTCGGACTCATGGCAAGCTGCTGCCGAAGCCGTGAGATGTTACGCATGCGTTTAAGTGGCTTCATGAAGCTTGGCATCACCCCAACATAGCGACGATCCAGGAAATACAGAATGATGAGGAAAATAATAACTGCCAAGAACGGATTGCCTACAATCCGCCACAGCAGGCCAAAGATTAGAAATTTAATCAGCACGACAAAGTCAACTCCAATTATGATGTAATCGCATTTCGAACACTTAAAATATATTTGGATTGGTCCAGCGGGTTAACCCCTTTGCGTTTCCGCGTATGGGTCTGATCCGAAGGACAATCCTCGTACCCGGCAAAAGAAGTCGTGAGCAACCCTCGCCCGCTCGTCTCTGAGCGGAGTTTCACCGG
Organism: Paenibacillus sp. E222; assembly: GCF_013401555.1. Taxonomy (NCBI): domain Bacteria; kingdom Bacillati; phylum Bacillota; class Bacilli; order Caryophanales; family Paenibacillaceae; genus Paenibacillus; species Paenibacillus sp. E222. Next base: position 6,166,391 of record NZ_CP058552.1, on the reverse strand, counting down.
ATAATCCATGGAGCTTGCCAGAGGCATACGTCCTTCAACGATGCATCGCCCGCCTCCGATGATCGGGGCTTCAAAGGTTGCCCGCATATGTACTAGATCACTAAGCGCTTTGCCGCCGTACTCCTCCGGAACCGTTAACCGGAAATTCAGAATGGGTTCCAGCAGGGTTGTGCCTGTGCTTGCCAACCCATCCATGATCCCCATCGGCGTAGCTACCACAAAATCCAGTGGATGGGTATGCCAGACATGGTGCTCTCCTTCAATTAGCGTAATGCGCAGGTCGGTAACCTCCCAGCCCAACAACCCTTGAGATAGCGCTTCGGGAATGCGTCGCTCCACTTCATTCTGATATCGAAGCAGGAGATGATCCGTTCGGACCGTGGATGAGTAGATCAGACCACTGCCACGTGGCAAAGGCTCAATGCTGAATCGTAGAATGGCCCAGCAGGGCTTGGGCATCGTATACGCGATAAATCCTTCTCCGGAAGAAGCAGGAGTTTCCTTATAAATGACGGACGGCGGGTCGAATACGACATCCAGTCCGAAACGACTCATCAGCAGACTGGACAGAATCTCAAGCTGAATGGTTCCCATCACTTTAAGATGCAGTTCCCGTTCTTCAGGCAACCATTGCAAATCGAGCAGGGGATCTTCATCCGTCAGCTCTTGCAATGCCGCTACAAGGTCAGGGTAACGAGCCGTGTCTTTACCATGGACTTGCACAGTCAACAAGGGAACAGCCATCTGGGGTACAGGAGGCACACCTTCGGGGCTGCCAATAATATCACCAACATGGGTTTCGCTTAGTCCATACAGTGCGGCGATCTGTCCGGCATGAACAGCACCGGTATCCGCCCATTTCCGACCATCCATTCGGCGAATCTGAGTCACTTTCTCTTCCAGCTTCCGAGTGGAGTTATAGATCGTATCCCGATTATGCACGCTGCCACCATACATGCGAACATAGGCTGTACGGCCCATCGTTTTATCCCGTTCAATTTTGAATACAACCCCGGATACTGAAGGTTCTTGAGGTTGTGCGGGTGCAGGAAGAAATTCGATGATGGCATCCAGCAGCTCCGTTACGCCGATCCCTTTGCCAGAAGCACCATAACAAATAGGGAACACTTCGCCACGATGCACCTTTTTGCGAAATGCTTCATCTAACTGTTCAGCAGGAAGTGTTTCACCATTAATGTAGGCTTCCATCAGATCTTCATCGAGTTCGGCCAATAATTCAAAAAGCCCGGGGATGGATGAGGGGGGACCCTTTACTTGCTTTTGGCTCTCATTCCATAAGGAGTCAATGCCCTCGAACACCTCTTCATTCATACGAAAGGATTGGATTTCGCATACGAAGGGAGAGAGACTGGAGCGGACCTGATCGATAACCGTCTCAGCAGAGGCGCCAACCCGATCCATTTTGTTAATATAAATCAGGGTAGGTATTCCAAGCGAGCGGAGAGCATGCCAGATGGTCTCGCTTTGGGATTGAACCCCTTCCACGGCGGACAGAATCAGAACGGCTCCGTCCATAACACGCAGGGATCGCTCTACCTCAGAGCTGAAATCGATATGTCCCGGCGTATCAATCAGATCAATAATCGTATCTTTCCAGATCAAAGAAGTCATAGCCGCCTGCACGGAAATGCCTCGTTCCTTTTCAATATCCAGAGAGTCTGTTGCTGTTGTTCCGTCATCCACGCGACCTGGAGTACGTACAACACCGCTTTGAAATAACATATGTTCTGTCGTTGTTGTTTTCCCTGCATCGACGTGTGCGAAGATGCCGATATTTCTGCGATTCAATTCGTTTAACATGGGATGTAAGGCTCCTCTGGCAGCAGAAACGCATCGTTTCCGACATTGTAATTCAGTATTATAACATACCACACGAATAGTATGGAAGAATATGTTACACACAGACAAATCTCTACAGTTCAGGATGTCGTGACAATCACGTTTGATCCTGATTCTTCATGGTTTTACGGTAGGCAGCGGGTGTGGTGCCCGTCAATTTCTTGAATTGTCGATAAAAATGGGGTAGGCTCTCAAAGCCGCAGGCATCGGCAACAACGGCCATCGTCTCGTTACTTCGCAGCAGATGCTCTTTTGCCATAATGACCCGGCGGGCCAATGCATAGTCCGTTAGCGTCATGCCGGTATACCTTTTGAACGCACGGCTGAAGTGAGCCGGGGATACGGCTGCCTTCCGGGCCAGTTCCGGCAAGGAAAGGTTACTGCGCAGCTCTTCATCCATATGAGTCAGCGTATAGGAGAGCCAGTCGGGTCCAGGAACAGTTCTGGCAGGACTTGCCGGACCGACTGCCTCCAATCGCTCCAGATAAATGAGTAAGAGCTGCAACCTCAGCAGAGCGGCGTGGGCACTCAGGTGATGTCCTAATTGGAATTCTGCATGGATGTCGTCTATAAGCGCAGCCACCTGGGCTTGTTCCTTGGCCTCCAGATGCCTCTTGTACACTCTGCGTTTGCGGCAGCGTTCAAACAGCGAGAGCATGGCTGACGCATTGCCTCCCGCTGTGGAGGCCAATAATCCTGGACTGAAGAACAAGGCCGACGAAGTCACCGGATTCCCGGCATCCGGCAATGCACGATGCACCGTGCTGCCAGGGATGATGAACAAATCACCCTCCTGCATGTCTTCAAGACCGGTATCAATAAAAATGGTGCCCTGACCCCGATATACATAAATAATTTCATGCCAGTCATGAAGATGATCCGGCAACTCGTTCTGGGGGGACTTGGTATCTGCATACACCAGACGAAAGGGAATCCCCGATTCCGCCTGAATGGTTGTACGAACGGGCGAACGTTCCATTCGATCTCCTTTCAAAACAGTGCTTACAAAAAAGGGGTTACATCTGATCATGAAAGAGTACATTTACCGCAATATAAGCAATTAAATTTCCTTTTATTGATGATACAATGAATTTAAAGCGTTTTCAATGGAAGTGTAAGCGGCTGTGTGCCGTACAGCGGGACATCTGATGTTGATAAATCAAACGATGAGGTGAGTGTTCATGTCGGCGAGCACGAAAAGACCAAGGCTAAAGCTGAATCTGCTCGGAAGTGATAGCCAGCGCAAGTGCAAAGAAGTGATGGAACGTCCCGTTAAGGTACTACAGATTGGAGAAGGCAACTTTTTGCGTGGGTTTGCAGACTGGATGCTTCATGAGAGTGCCAGACAAGGCAAATTCCATGGCAGTGTTGCGGTGACCCAGCCTCGGCCTGGGGGAAAGGCAAAGCTGGAACAAATTCGTGATCAGGACGGATTGTATACGATGATTACCCGGGGGCTGTCACAGGGAAAAGCGGTGGAACGTACGGAATTGATCTCCATTTTTTCACAGTGTATTAATCCGTATGAAGAATGGCAGAATTTTCTGAAGCTTGCGGAATTGCCCTCCCTGGAGTTTGTCATCTCCAATACAACCGAGTCGGGATTGAAATATACGTATGCAGAATACACACAGGGTGAACCTGTACAATCATTTCCGGGTAAACTGACGGTCTTCTTGCATCAACGTTATCTGCGCTTTGATGGGGACCCATCGCGAGGTTTGATTCATCTGCCGTGTGAGTTGCTTGAGGGCAACGGGGATGTTCTGCGCAGTTGTGTGCTGCGTCATATTGAAGATTTTGGGTATTCTGAAGGCTTCCGTTCATGGGTTGAGAACCATAACTTATTCCTGAACAATCTGGTTGACCGGATCGTGACGGGTGCACCGACGAAGGAAGAAGCCGATTCCCTGACCAATCGCTGGGGATACGAGGATCAACTGGTCAATACGGCTGAACCATATCATTTCTGGGCCATTCAGGCAGATGAAGCCCTGGACAAGAAACTCCCCCTGAAACAGGCAGGATTGAACGTACATTGGGTGAAGGATTTGAAACCTTTTCAGCTGCGCAAGGTTCGTATTCTGAATGGTGCTCATACCCTCATGTCTTCGCTTGGCATTTTGCAAGGCAAGGAACTGGTAAGAGAGACGATGGAAGACCCGCAGTTTGGCTCATGGGTCAGAGAAGCGGTACATCAGGAGATCATACCTGCGCTGGATATGCCCGATCATCATTTGGATCAGTACGCAGCCGAAGTGTTTGAACGTTTTCTCAATCCGTATATTAATCACAAGCTGCAAGATATTGCATTAAATACAGTAGGAAAGTTCAAGGTTCGTGTACTGCCTACCCTTTTGGCCTATGAACAAAATCAGGGGACTTGGCCTGCCCGGCTCGTAAAGGGATTCGCGGGATTATTGTGTCTGTATCGTCCAGTGGCTACGGCGGATGGTTATATGGCACAGCGACTGAACGGTGAGTCCGTCCTGCTTCGGGATGATGCCGATGTATTGGCTTCACTCGCCAAGCATTGGGAGAGTTATGATCCTCTGAATAGGGAGAAGCAGCAACTAGAACAGAGTGTCGCTGCTGTATTATCGGATGTATCCATCTGGGGAGACAATTTGGATGATCGAGAGGGGCTTCGCGAAGCTCTCATTCGCGAAATTGGTTTGCTGGAGGGTGAGAGTTCATGAACACAACACGTACAGTCAATGACTGGATTGCGATTCAACCGCAGGATGATGTTATTATAGCCCTTCGGGAATATGTAAAAGGGGAAAGCATTACCCTGCCAGACAGCAGCTCTTTTACATTAAGGGATGATGTGCCCAAGGGCCATAAAATTGCTGTGCACACCCTCGCCCCGGGCGCGGATGTGATGAAATATGGTTTTTCCATTGGGATTGCCAAAGAACAGATTGAGCAGGGGAGCTGGATTCACAGTCACAATCTGAAAACAGGACTTCACGGATTACTTGAATATCAGTATCAGCCAGGACCACCTGTTCAGACGGACATGCCTCCAGAACATCTGCGTTCATTTAATGGGTATTTGCGCCCTAACGGTGAAGCAGGTATCCGTAATGAAATCTGGATTGTAAATACGGTCGGATGCATTAATAAAGTATGTGAGGCTTTGGCTCGGATGGGCCAGTCACAGTTCGGCAGCAGGGTGGATGGTGTTTATCATTTTCCGCACCCGTTCGGCTGCTCGCAGCTGGGAGATGACCTGAAATATACGCAGCAGGTACTGGCTTCCCTGGTGGAACACCCGAATGCCGGCGGTGTACTGGTCATTGGTCTGGGTTGTGAAAATAATCAGGTTGACCAGTTCCGCGAATGTATCGCACCGGAATACCAGGGGAAGGTCCGTTTTCTCAAAGCGCAGGAAACGGATGACGAGCTTGAGGAAGGACTGCGTCTGATGGAAGAGCTCGTGGAGCTCGTCGAACATGAACAGCGTCAGCCGCTGCCCCTGAGCAAGCTCAAAATTGGATTGAAATGCGGCGGTTCGGACGGTCTGTCCGGGATTACGGCGAACCCGCTCGTTGGCTCCGTTGCGGATATGCTGGTTGCTGCCGGAGGTACGGCCATATTGACCGAAGTTCCCGAGATGTTTGGTGCAGAGACCATTCTGATGAATCGGGCGGCCAATGAGCAGGTATTTGATGATTTGGTAGACTTGGTGAACGGTTTCAAGCAATACTTTGTGAACCATGGTCAGAATATATATGAAAATCCTTCACCAGGGAACAAAGCAGGCGGAATTACCACACTGGAAGAAAAGTCTTTGGGATGTACGCAAAAGGGAGGGCGTTCTTCCGTAGTTGATGTGCTTCGTTACGGCAAACGTGTCACTCAAACCGGCCTGAACATCGTGGAGGCTCCGGGGAATGATCTCGTGTCTGTTACGGCACTGTCTGCTGCGGGTGCGCACATTGTTCTTTTCACGACAGGTCGCGGAACGCCGTTTGGAGGCCCGGTACCTACCGTTAAAATTGCTACCCAATCCGACCTTGCTAATCGAAAAAAACACTGGATTGATTTTAACGCAGGTCAACTGCTGGAAGGTAAGACGATGGAAGACGTGAAAGTACAGCTGTTCAGCCAGCTGATCGATATCGCTTCAGGGCGGGCGCATACGCTCAGCGAGCAGCATGGATTTCGGGAAATTGCCATATTCAAGGACGGAGTCATCCTGTAATTGTGCTCGTTCGCTGCTTTATACCTGTTGCATGAATGGTAATCGTATATACAGCAAAATCCCGGCGGCCCTTTTCGGCTTCCGGGATTTGTCGTTCCAAGGCATTTCAATCATTTTATCGCAAAGGCTTTTTTAATTTTGGTCAGGGCGGCAGCAGAAGTGTGCTTCTCCAATTGTTGTACCAGGAGTTTGCTCGCGTCTGCAACGCTGCCCTCAAACGGTTCAATACCTTGACGCTTCATCCAGTAGCCAGAGGTTTCATAGGCAGAACTGTTCCAAGCGACCTTGCCTTCAGCGAGGCCTTCTTTTTCTTTGGTGCCGCAAATCACTATGGCGCTAATGCTTTGGAGATCCAGCAGCCCTTGGTCAAATGCCTTTTTGTCCTCTTTGGCCCCGAAACCCGCCTGTGAACGCAGCGTCCGTCCATCGATCCCCTCTTGCGTTTCAATTATTTCATACAGTTTGAATGCTTCTCGAGAGAGCAATCCCGCATCATACTGTTCCTCCATGACTCTGGAGTCCGCTAGCAGCCGGTGCACCCATGGGAAATACTCGCGTGAGACGAGAATTGCCTTCTTTTTAATGAATTTTCCATAGGCGGCGATCCCTTCCTCAGCCAGACGTGAACGCCATAACCAGGGATCAAGCGCGTTATCCTTATGCCAGTTTTCTTTAGGGGTTATGGAGGACAGTGAAGGATATTCAGGGAATAAAGGGGCGAGTGGGAGAAGTCCCACAGCCTCTATTCGCTGCACAGCTTCTTCGTAAGTTACGATAGATTCATTCTCATTCATCATGAATTTGCAAGCTCCTTTTTAGCGTGTGCTACAACGATTATTGTTGGAAGTCAGATACATCTGGCATACTTCCTCGGCATGTTTGCGAATCGCGCAGCGAAGGTCCTCAGGTTCGAGTACTTCTGCCTCACGTCCAAGTCGATAAAAGAATCGCACGGCCCAAGCCCACTCGCCAGGAGGGCAGAGAAAAGACAGTTCCCAGACATCCGGAGCAATCTCGGTCATCCGTTCGCCAATATGCTTGTCCTGTTCTGCCTCGATCATTCCGCTGTAACTCAGACGTGCGGTAACGCGCGTTGGAGAGCGCTCAGGAGATTGAGGTTTGCTGCGCTGTCGCTGTGCCTGTTCTGCCAGCTGTTGTGATTCAATCAGCTCAACCGGCGTAACGTCCAGAATACGGTCTGCCCTGAACAGGCGCTCTTCACCATGCTCCTCCGAATACGCTTCACAATACCAGAAACCGGCAGAAGCATAGATTCGAATGGGGCAGATCGTAAGCCAGCGTTGACGGGAAGCAGAGCGGTATAACATACGCAGCCACCCTTGTTCCGGGATACAAGCCAGAAGCGGTTCCAGATGACGAAGGATGTAGTTCCGCTGGGGAACATCATGCTTCAGTTGTTTGAGCATGGGATCCATCCTTGCCTTGACATCCTCAGGAATAATGCTTTTGATTTTGTCCATTAATGTCCAGCGTTTCTCTTGAAAAGGGGTATCTGCATAATGGCTTAGGCCTTCGAGAGCAAAGATGAGAGTAGCTGCTTCAACCGGGTCCAATTGCAGTGGGGGCAGTACATACCCCTCCATAAGTCTGAAGCCGCCTCCGGGACCGGAGATGGCAATGATCGGGACATTCATCTCTGAAAGTGATTGGATATCCCGCAGGATGGTACGGCGGGAAACTTCAAACTTCTCTGCAAGTGAATGTGCCGTTTCGTGACCGTGCTGCAATGCCATAACGATGGCGGCAAGCCGATTTGTTCTATTCATGTCAGCCACTCCGTTTCGAGGGTTGCGCCGCCGGAAAGGATGCTGGAGTGTTTCTCTCATTGTAGCAGTGTATAAGTGACATCATGGCTGTCACCAATATTTCGCAGCATTATATTATTTATTTAATATAGCGCTGAGCCTGCATACCAAGGGCGGCTTCCTGTTCCCGGCGGGGCGTCGTTAATTGTGTGTCTCGTCCAATTCGCTTCGCTTCTCGGTATTTCCTTCTAACCAAGAGCCTCACAAATAATGACAAAAAACCGTATCCGGTCTAAACGGATACGGGAAGTAGCAGATTGAAACAGGTTCATTCATATAATACTTCAAATTTTAACAATTGACACCCTTTTAAGCGGCAAACATAGATCAATGCGATTTCCATGTAACATGTTGTATCATCAATTTTCGAATATTATTTCATTTCAAGGAGCTGCACACCGCGGCCTTCAATCTCGATCGTACCTGAAAGGGAGCGATCTGTGAGCAAATCACGAGCCTCAGTTTCGCCCAAATCATAGGATTGAGCGGTAGCATTGTGATTCATGACAAACAGGTACTGTTGTCCATCCTTGGTACGAGCAGTCACTTCAACTCCTTCCGGAGTATGCAGAAGAGAGTCAATATTTTTGGCTGCCGCCAGTTGTCCCAGCAACCCGTCCAGGAATCGATCTTCCGGATCGGAAGCGACATACCAGGCTTCACCTTGACCAAACGTGTTACGCGTTACCACAGGCATGCCTTTGTAGAAGTCGTCTCCATACTCGGCGATGATCTCTGCACCTTCACTGTGCAGCAAGTCACACAACATGCCACAACCATATTCTCCTTGAAGATCGCCATAAGCCTCTTTCAGGACAATACTGTTTTTTTGCTCCGGCAGCAGGGCATCAATTTCTTCAACCCAGATGCCAAGCAGTTTGCGAAGTTCGCCCGGATATCCCCCGGTTGTTACGATGTCACTTTCATTGACGATCCCACTGAAGAAGGTTGTCAGGAATGTACCGCCAGCTTCAACGAACTTCTCCAGTTTGGCTGCAAAGCCTGGTTTAACCATATACAGTACCGGAGCGAGCACAATGTCGTATTTGCTTATATCGGTATCCACACTAACGATGTCCACCTGAATGTTGCGGCGGAAGAAGGCAGCGTAGTATTTGTGAATTTGATCTACATAGTTCAGTGCAACGGTAGGTCCGCTGGATTTCTCGATCGCCCACCAGTTATCCCAGTCAAACACAATCGCCACTTTGGCATCTACAGCAGCATCCAGCGTTTTGTCGCCCAGCAACTGCAATTCTTTGCCCAGCTCCGCGACTTCCCGGAATACACGGGTATGCTCATGTCCTACATGTTCAATGACTGCACCGTGATATTTCTCGCAGGCCCCGACAGAACGGCGGAGCTGGAAGAACATGATTGTATCCGCGCCATGGGCAACGGACTGGTAGCTCCACAGACGCATAACGCCGGGGCGTTTCAATGAATTGTAAGGCTGCCAGTTCTGCTGACTAGGTGTCTGCTCCATGAGCATGAACGGCTGTCCGTCCTTTAATCCACGCATCAGATCATGAGCCATAGCTGTGAAACTTACCGGAGTCGCAAGACCCGGATAGCTGTCCCAGGAGACGATATCCATATATTTGGCCCATTTGAAATAGTCCAGCTGTTTGAAGAATCCCATCAGATTGGTCGTAACGACCGAATCCGGGATATGTTTTTTGATCGCATCATATTCCAGACGGTAACAATCGAGCATACTGTCGGAGTTGAAGCGGGAGTAATCAAGCGAGATGCCCTGGAACGTGGAATTGTTGTCACCCCAGTGCTCGCTCAGATTGCTTGGCAGTACAATCTCATCCCAATCGTAGAACGTATGCCCCCAGAAATTAGTGTTCCAGGCTTTGTTCAGCTGCTCCACGGTCTGATAACGTTGTTTGAGGTATACACGGAACGCTTTCTCGCAGTTATCACAATAACAATCGCCGCCATATTCATTGGAGATATGCCATACAAGCACAGCCGGATGATCCTTGTAACGTTCCGCCAGCTTGTCTGCAATCTTCTCGGAGTATTTGCGGTAGGTAGGGCTGTTCGGACAGGAGTTATGCCGTCCACCGAATTTGCGTTTACGTCCATCGGCATCCACACGCAGTACATCCGGGTATTTCTTCGCCATCCACGCTGGATGGGCAGCAGTGCTTGTCGCGAGGCAAATGTAAACGCCGCTTTCATAGAGACTGTTAATTAACTGGTCGAGTCCTTCAAAATGATAAGTGACTTCATCAGGCTGAATCAGTGCCCATGAAAATACGTTGATGGTCGTAATATCAATACCTGCCAATTGGAACATGCGCAGATCTTCAAGATGAGTCTCATGATCCCATTGCTCAGGGTTATAATCGCCGCCGTAGAACATTTTGGGTAACTTGCTGCTAATCAAATGTGTTCACCTCTTGTATAAGAATAAATCTATACTATATGATGGATATGACTTTTAAAATATAAGAAAAGTATTGAGACATATAAGAATATGGAACTATAATTTTGATTTTTGTTCAAAGGAGAGAACCCCTATGCTCATCACACCCGATCATCGGCGCTACTTTATGACTCCACGGGATCAGCCGCTTCCGCTCTACATCGAGAGCATAGGATACAACGGCAATCAGGAGAATGTGTACAGACCTGCCGGATATCCTTGTTATCACTGGCTTCAGACGGTGAAGGGAGCTGGAGAGTTCAGATTTGCAGGTTCAACTGTACAGCTGGGGGAGACATCCGGCATTTTGCTGCCGCCGAGTGAGCCGCACGAGTATGTTCGCTCGCAAGGAGAGTGGGAGACTCTTTACATTACATTTGGAGGCTCCCAGTGCCCGGCCATTACAGAGTCGCTTGGTTTGGGGGAGGCAGCACTTCACCAGTGGGACGCAGAGAGCCCGCTTGAATATTATGGCAGGGAAGTGCTGGGTTCCATCAGCAGTGACCAGGATTTATCTGGATTGGAAGCGTCAGCGGACATGTACCGGTTTCTGATTTTGCTCAAAAAACACGGCATGACAGGCAGTCGATCTTCGATCTCCCATGCCGTGGAACGGCTGGCTCCTTTAATTTCATTTATGAATGAACACTATGCCGATCCCGAAATCGGCCTTGAACAGATGGCTGCCATACCAGGCATTACGCCTAGGCATCTGAATACTCTTTTCAAACAATCCTTTGGCATGACTGCCTACAGTTATTTCATTCTCCTCCGTATTCGCAAATCAAAAGAATGGATGACAGGGGACAGCAAACTAACCGTGAAGGAAACGGCAGCGAAGGTTGGTTTTCGGGATGCGAGTCATTTTGTGGCTACTTTTCGGCGGATTGAGGGCTTAACTCCGGAGCAGTATCGAACGTTATATTAATCATTCAGAGTTATAAATGTGCTATAAAACACTGTTCAAGCATGAGAATTCCGTGTAACCTGTTACAAATTGAACAAAAAGTGATGCCAGGAAGGTATTGATGCGCAAGGGTGCTACCCGTTATGATGATATCGATTCCTTAGATTGGAAAATGATTATACGGATCAACGTATCCATTCAACTTAGAGAGGATGATAGAAGTGACAACAACTATACCATTGTGGGACCATGCAGCGCCTTATGCAGCCAAGGATCATGAAGATGAAATGCCGCATCTGATTCCGTTTATTCAGCCCGGTTCCGAGAGCGCTGTCATTATCTGTCCGGGTGGGGGCTATGGATTTTTGGCCGATCATGAAGGAGCTCCAATCGCTGAATTGTTAAACCGTGCGGGAATTAGCGCATTTGTGCTGAAGTACCGTGTGGCGCCTCACCGGCATCCGGCACCCATGACAGATGGTCAGCGTGCGATTCGTTATGTGCGGGCTCATGCCGAGCAATATGGCATTCATCCTTCCAAAATTGCCGTGCTTGGTTTCTCGGCGGGCGGCCATCTTACAGCTACGTTGGGAACCTTGTATGACGAGGGTCAACCAGATCATGAAGACCCTATCGAACGGGAGAGTTCACGCCCGGATCGGGTAATTCTCTGTTATCCAGTGATCACGATGGAGTCCTATGGACATGCCGGTTCTCGTGAAAATCTGCTTGGGCCAGATGTTTCTGCTGAACAGATCAAGGCCTTTAGTGCAGAGCAGCAGGTGAAAGCGGACGCTCCTGAAGCATTCATCTGGCATACGAGTGATGATCAGGCGGTCCCTGTAGAGAACAGTTTGCGTTACGCGCTCGCCCTGGGTGCACACGGCATTCCTTATGACTTGCATGTATTTGAAAAAGGTTCACATGGTCTGGGATTGGCAGAAGATGACCATGCCGTTCGGGCCTGGTCTGATCTGTGCCTGACCTGGCTTAAGAATCAAGGGTGGTAACCTGGCACCTGGCTGATCTATGTCTTTTCTGAATATGAAATATGAATACGAGTGATCTCACATATTTTAACGCTTATGAGAGCGAAGGAGAAAACGATAATGAAATTGCAAAAGAATGATAAGCTGCTTTTTATCGGAGATTCAATCACAGATTGTGGCCGCGAACATCCTGTTGGTGAAGGGAGTTCTGGACTGGGACATGGCTATGTGGCGCAAGTGTATGCTTTGCTGCGTTCCATCTATCCAGAATTGATGCTGCGGATTCAAAATGTGGGTAATAGTGGGAATACGATCCGTGATTTGAAACAGCGCTGGGACCGGGATGTGCTTGATCTCAAACCGGACTGGTTAACGATCATGATCGGGATCAATGATGTATGGCGCCAATTTGACAATCCGTTATCTACGGACTCACAAGTTTTCCTGGAAGAGTATGAATCCACACTGCGTGATCTGGTTGCTTCAGTTCGTCCTGGCTTGAAAGGACTTGTTCTGATGTCTCCGTATTATTTGGAAGCCAATCCGGAAGATCCGATGCGGGCTACGATGGATATATACGGTGAAGCAGTTCGCAGAGTAGCCGCGGAATATGATGCTATTTTTGTGGACACACAGGCTGCATTTACTCCATTCTGGGATCATTTCTATACGTCTGTGCTGACTTACGATCGGGTTCATCCTGATGCAACAGGCCATATGGTGCTTTCCAAAGCGTTCCTGGATGCCATTGGTTTTGAATGGTCAGGCGGCGTCAAATCTTAAAAAGGATGTGATGGCATGGGCAACTTGAACATTGCGGTACATACCCCGGCTCTGCTGGGCGAAGGTCCAAGCTGGGATGCTGAACATAATCGATTGTTATGGGTGGATATTGAAAGTTACAAGGTCCATGTATATGTTCCGGCTACAGGCGAGGATCGGACTTATGATGTTGGCGAGCATGTAGGTGCGGTTGTGCCATATCATGATGATGTGGTTGTCGTTGCTTTGCGTAGTGGCTTCCACACGTATAACTTGCTCACAGGAGAGTTGCAGCCGATTGAAGATCCGGAGAAAGGCAAGGACAACAACCGTTTCAATGATGGGAAATGTGATGCGCTCGGCCGCTTCTGGGCAGGGACGATGAGCATGAACAATGAAAGCAAGGCTGGGGCATTTTATTGCCTGGAGGAAGGACAGCCTGTTCGAACGTTGTTCCGGGATGTATCCACATCCAATGGCTTGGGCTGGAGCCCGGATCAACAGAAGATGTATTACATTGATACGCCGACTCGATCCATTGACCGTTTTGATTTTGATCTGACTGCTGGAGAAATATCGAACCGCACAAGTGTAATTGCTATACCGGAGGAATTTGGCTTTCCGGATGGAATGACTGTAGACAGTGAGGGGATGCTGTGGGTTGCCCACTGGGGCGGAGGAAGAGTCACTCGCTGGAATCCGCATACAGCAGAACTGCTGCAACAGATCGAGATACCTGCAGATCAAGTGACCTCCTGCTGTTTCGGAGGACCTGATTTGGAGGACTTATATATTACGACTGCCCGAATTGGGATTGGGGAAGAGCGGCTGATGGAGACGCCGAATGCTGGATCACTATTTGTAATCAGACCGGGTGTGAAAGGGCAGAAAACCTACGCGTTTGGCAGGGGAGCACAGCCGAATACAAAATGAATGAAGGACCGTGTTACTGGAACTTTGTTCTTCGTTTATAATTTATGGATCAATGGAGAAGGGTGCTGGTTTAAACAGCATCCTTTGTTGTGTTCTCAATAGCGAGATGTAAAAAAAATTACAAAAAATAGAATTTGGGCAGGAGGGGTTTTTGTATTGCCATCGAATGTTATTTATGGAAAGGTTGAGCCAATCCTTGGTTATCGAATTGATTTATGAAAGCGTTTTATTAAATGGAGAGGAGGTGGGGCTGGCTGCCTGTTCCACTGCATTAGATGTCTGACACTGCACTTCATCAACATGATGACACAGCGGGGTTTACCGGATGCGATGAACATATTGAAGAGGAGGCTGAGTAATTATGAAAACGTTTTTGGGAAAGCTTCGGTTGATGAGCTTGACGGTAGCCGTGGCCGCAGTTTCGCTGGGAGTACTCGCTGGAACAACAGATGCGGCTCCAAGTGATTCATACCAGTGGAAAAATGTCGTAACCGGAGCTGGCGGCGGTTTTGTGCCGGGGATTATTTTTAATGAGTCAGAGAAGGATTTGATCTATGCCCGGACGGATATCGGGGGAGCCTATCGCTGGAATCCTGCGAATGAGAGTTGGATTCCGCTCACCGATTTTGTCGGCTGGGATGACTGGAACAAAAACGGTGTCGATGCGCTGGCAACAGACCCGGTTGATCCGAATCGAGTGTATATGGCTGTTGGCACGTACACGAATTCATGGGACAAAAACAACGGCTCCATACTGCGTTCAACGGACCGGGGTGATACTTGGCAGACGACCACTCTTCCGTTCAAAGTCGGCGGGAACATGCCGGGACGTTCCATGGGGGAACGCCTGACCGTTGATCCGAATAAAAATAGCATTTTGTATTTTGGTGCACGTAGCGGCAACGGACTTTGGAAAAGTACGGATTACGGCGTAACCTGGAACAAAGTAACGAGCTTTCCGAATCCGGGCACGTATGTGGAGGACCCGTCTAATGAGTATACCAGTGATATCGTAGGTTTTTCCTGGATCACGTTTGACAAATCAACAGGTTCTGCTGGACAGGCAACACAGACCATCTATGTCGGGGTAGCCGACAAAAATCAAAGCATATATCGCAGTACGAATGGAGGCGCAACGTGGAGCGCTGTTGCTGGACAGCCTACAGGTTATTTGCCTCATCATGGGGAACTGGATGCCAATGGAAATCTCTATATATCATACAGCGATGGTGCTGGCCCTTATGATGGAGAGAAGGGAGACCTGTGGAGATTAAATACGACGACAGGGGTATGGACCAACATTAGTCCGGTACCAAGCAGCAGCTCGGACAATTATTTTGGATACGGCGGACTGGCTGTGGATGCTCAGCATCCGGGTACACTGATGG
Source organism: Paenibacillus sp. E222 (assembly GCF_013401555.1). NCBI lineage: Bacteria > Bacillati > Bacillota > Bacilli > Caryophanales > Paenibacillaceae > Paenibacillus > Paenibacillus sp. E222. The sequence continues at coordinate 6,151,076 of NZ_CP058552.1, read as the reverse complement.
TAGCAACCCTCAACTCCTGGTGGCCTGACGCGAATCTGTTCCGTAGTACGGACAGTGGAGCTACTTGGACTCGCATTTGGGAATTTGAAGGATATCCAAACCGTAAAATGCGCTATACACAGGATATTTCGGCCGCTCCTTGGTTGACCTTCGGGACGAATCCTGCACCGCCTGAAGTTTCTCCAAAGCTGGGCTGGATGATTGGGGATCTGGAGATAGATCCGTTTGACTCTGACCGCATGATGTATGGGACAGGTGCGACCATCTACGGCACGAAAAATCTGACAGACTGGGATGACGGCAACAAAATCAATATTTCAGTGATGGCCAAAGGGGTCGAGGAGATCGCAGTTCTGGATCTGATCAGCCCGCCAAGCGGAGCACATTTGTTAAGTGGGGTAGGGGATGTCTCGGGATTCCGTCATAACGATCTGGATCAGGCACCAGCTACGATGTTTACCAGCCCAAACTACTCTTCTACGGAAAGTCTGGATTTTGCAGAGTTAAGTCCGAATACCATGGTTCGCGTAGGGAAAGCAGACTACAGTGCTGATCCGAATGCAAAATCCATTGGTTTATCCAGCGACGGTGGAACGACGTGGTATAAGGCGAACGCAGAGCCTGCCGGTACAACCGGAGGAGGGACTGTAGCTATCTCTGCAAATGGTAACCGACTTGTATGGAGCACGTCAGACAAGGGTGTGCATTATTCCACTGGCGGCAACTCATGGACAGCGAGCACAGGTATACCTGCGCAGGCAAAAGTGATCTCTGACCGGGTGAATCCGAACAAATTTTATGGATTTGCTGTCGGTAAAGTCTATGTAAGCACCAATGGTGGTGCCTCCTTCACTGCATCTGCGGCTACCGGGCTTCCGGTAGAAGGAAATGCGGATCTGGACGCTGTTCCAGGTAAGGAAGGTGAACTTTGGTTTGCAGGCGGCAGTGAAGAGCAAGGGCCATATGGTCTGTGGCATTCCAACGATTCAGGAGCGACCTTTACCAAGCTTGCGAATGTGGAGGAAGCGGACAGCATCGGTTTTGGTAAAGCGGCACCTGGGCAGAACGTGGTCGCGCTGTACACAATTGCGAAGATCGACGGAACACGTGGATTTTTCCGTTCCGATGACGGTGGGGCGAATTGGGTACGGATTAACGATAATCAGCATCAATATGCACGTGTGACCACGATTACAGGTGATCCACGTCTGTATGGAAGAGTGTATCTGGGTACGAATGGACGGGGCATTTTATATGCTGACCGTATTGGTGGGAACAATGGCGGTGGAGAAGGTGGAGGCGAGACTCCGGTGACCAGTTCAGCCATCACACCAGTGAATGCGGAATTTGATAAAAAGACAGGCAATCAGTCAGATATTCCTGTAACGTTGATACTGAACGGAAATACCCTTAGCGCAATACGGAATGGCAATACAACGCTGGTTTCAGGTACGGATTATACCGTATCGGGCAATCAGGTTGTGTTGAGTAAAACCTATCTGGCTTCGTTGTCCAAAGGAAGCGCAATGTTAACCTTCCATTTCAGTGCAGGCAATGATGCGATCCTGAATCTGATGATCAAAGACACAACAGCTGTACCCGCGGGAGCCATTCGAATTGAGATGTTTAATGGAACGACTTCAGCAACGGGGAACTCCATTAATCCCAAGATTAAATTAACGAATACAGGCACTTCGGCCATCAATCTTTCCGATGTCAAAATTCGTTACTATTATACGATCAATGGCGCTCAAACCCAAAACTTTTTCTGTGACTGGGCAACAGCTGGAAACGACAATGTTACAGGCACTTTTAGTGCGCTGCCGACCCCAGTGACCGGAGCAGATTCCGTGCTGGAGATTGGCTTCAAGGCTTCTGCGGGTTCACTGGCAGCGGGGCAGAGTACTGAAATTCAAGCCCGTTTCTCCAAAACCGACTGGACCAACTACACTCAGACGGATGATTATTCGTTTGCTCCAAGTCACACAGCCTACACGGAATGGACCAAGGTAACGGGATATATTGCCGGAAGTCTTCAATGGGGGATTGAACCTTAGACTTCAACTTGAAATGAAAGTATGACTTAATCTAAACATGCATCGATAAGAAGTCCTGGCTCGCCAAAATGATTCATGGCGGGCCGAGGCTTCTTATTTTGTCGAAATATAGTGTACACTAAAGAGAGTTTCCATTAGCATTTTGCATAATTCGAATCATTTCGCTTCCCGGTACAAGACATAGACGAATAAATGCATTTCGATCTATATCTTGCTTATTGAAAGACGCTCTTTGGATTTATACAAAATGCTTACCATTGCTTAAACGTTCGTTTTGAGATATAAAAAGAAGTACAAAACTTTAAAGTTAATGTAACCGCTAACACAGCGAGGCCATTCTATCCGATATATTAATGGTATAACCTGTACAGACATAGATGAAAGATTAGACAAGGGGGTCAAGGGTCATGAACCGGTTGTGTAAGGTGCTGATTGTTGACGATGAGTTTCTTGTAAGGCAAGGCATTAAGCACCATATGAACTGGGAAGCTGAAGGTTTTCAGATTGTAGGTGAAGCTTCCAACGGGGAAGAAGGGCTTGAGCAGGTACAGCGATTACAGCCGGATATTGTCATTACGGACATCGTGATGCCTGTGATGGATGGGGAAACATTTGTACGGACGTTAAAAGCCAGCCATCCGCAGATTGAGGTTATCGTTCTTAGCAGCTTCAGTGAATTTGAATATGTACGTTCAACGCTCCAGAATGGGGCAGCAGACTATATATTGAAACCGAAACTGGATACCAATGAATTATTACAAGTACTGCAGCGTACAGCTGGCAAAATCCCCGAATTGCAGTTTGAGCCTTCACATGATGGGTGGAAGCTGGGACAACTGATGGAAAAGATGCTGTCCGGATTTACGTTGGATGAGGAAAATGAGATGCATATGATAAGGGAGACGTTTCCCCACCGTTGCTTCCGCTTACTCGTATATAAGCCGCAGGATACACACACACATGTGCACAAGCTGGATAACGAGCACCTGGAGTCCAGATTACGTGATCTGCTCCCCGACGTGGAGTGCGCAATCGTTCCGGCCGAAGGAACCTCGCCAGTGGTTCTCCTTAATGTTGAGCCTGCCAAGGATGAATGGATGGTGCAGCGGATCAAGGAGTTGGCGAACGAGAATAAGGATGGGCAGGGTGGACTTTGTTGGGTACTTAGCGACAGCTTCTCTTCATTTGAAGAGATGGGAAACGTATATCAAACACGTCTGATCAAGCTCATGGAGTATCGCTTTTATTATGAGGACCGATCTATTCTGGTGTATAGCGAACTTCCGCCTCTTCATCCTGCCGGGTATCAGTTCAATGTGAACATGTTTTTGCAGCATGTGAAGCGAAATCGAACCGAAGCGGCAAGAGAATATTTGCAGGAGCATGCCCTTACGTTGGGACGGGATTATATTGCCGATGTGTTTGAAATCAAGTCCTTTCTGGGCAATCTGATCTTCAATGTGACCATTACTCTGGCAGATATGGATGTGCAGTCTGCTGCGTTGGAAGAGAGCAAGTATGCCTATTTCAAACATGTTGATGGTTCATCCAGTCTGACAGAAGCGATGAACGTACTGGATCAGTTCATGGCTGAGGTGCAGGAGTGCACGAGTGGAGAGGGCGGACGACGAAGTGATCCAAATATGAAAATGCTGCTGGAATATATGCATGAGCACTTTGATCAGCCGCTCGGACTTGCCGAAGTAGCCAAGCATTTTCATTTTAATCCATCGTACTTGTCCAGTTATTTCTCTTCACACAAAAAAGAAGGCTTTAACGAATATTTGAATAAAATTCGGATTGAAAAGGCAGAGGAACTTCTTCGATCGGACCATGTTACAATCTCTGAAATCAGCAGCATGGTGGGCTATTCAGACCATAGTTATTTCTGCAAGGTGTTCAAAAAATTTACCGGACTGTCTCCGAGCCGATACCGGCGCAAGTTCTGGGCATGAAGTCAGAAGGGCAAAACGATGAAGAAATGGATCAATGCGTTATCCCGTCTTGGATTGTTTCCAAAATTATTTCTGGTTATGGTGATCAGCATTGTTCTCGTGTCGGTACTTATCCTGTGGACGACCATTCACATGTCGACCCGATTGTTTACCGAGACGTTCAGCATTACCAATTCCAAAGTGCTGAACCAGATCAAAACGAATTTTGAATCCTTTAATGATGCTATCGCAGCGGTAGCCAACAACGTAAGCCAGAGCGGCTCGATTCGCGGCTTTTTGTCCGAAGGTGAGGGCGATTCACTTACTATGGCGAAGTCCTACTATCATATGCGAGAGGCGATGGATCGAATTCAGACCATCACCGAATCGTATGAGGTGGGCATCACGATCAGTGGCATCAACGGACGCACGTATTCAACCGATCGTTCTCACTTGAGCATGTCGGTCGACGATCTGAAACAGATGCCTATTACGATGGAGGCGACCAAGCTGCCCAGCCGATTGATTTTCGACGATTATCGCCTCGACGAGGGCTCGGGTTCAGAGCAGATGATATCCGCGACCAAAGTGCTGACCAATCGAAGCCAGGGCAGCATGTATGGCATGTTATACGTCACGATGAGAGAGCGTATGTTCCGTCAGTTCTACAGCAGCTTTACGAGCAGGGGCAATGATGTGGTCATCCTGAACGAAAACGGGGAGATTGTTTCCTCCAATCGGGAAGATTGGATCGGGACTCGGCAATTGGAACTGCTATCGTATGCGAGACAAATGAGCAATGATAACAGTAAAGGGGTTAACGCTCATGTAATGGATCAAGATAGCGTTGTTCTGTCGGAATACTTACCCATTTATCGCTTTTATATCGTCAATGTGGTCGATAAGGAGCAGGCGATGGGGCAGCTGCTGGATATGAAGACGATTGTCCTCATCTGTACGGCTATCGTTGCAGGAGCGCTTGTGCTGGTGTTTCTTATTACGAATCAGATTACCAAGTCGCTCCGCAGGCTGGTGAAACAGATGTCCAATATTACGAAAAGTGATCTGGATAATTATATTCCGGTCAGTGGCAGCTATGAGAGCCGACAACTGAGTCATGCTTACAATTACATGCTGGACGAACTGCATGATTATGTGGATCAACTGGTGTTGACTCAACGTGAGCAACGAAATGCGGAGCTTGCTGCTCTGCAAAGCCAGATTAATCCGCATTTTCTGTACAATACACTCGCTTCGGTTAAGGTATTGGTACAGCAAGGCAATAAGGATCGTGCAGCCGAGACCATCAACGCATTGATCTCGCTCCTACAAAATACGATTAGCGACGTAAGCGAGACGGTCACGGTGGAGCAGGAAGTGGAGAATTTAAAAAATTATGTGTTCATTAATCATGTCAGGTACGGCGGACGGATCAAGGCAGCTTTTTATATATCCCCGGATTGTACCCATTATCATGTGCCCAAGTTAGTGATTCAGCCTTTTATCGAGAATGCGTTCTTCCATGCCTTTATCAAGAAGGATACAGGAACGATTCATGTGATGGTGTCAAGAGCAGGTGAATCACTAATCTGTGAGATTATGGACAATGGCGACGGGATTGAGGGGTTCTCCATGGGAGAGTCGCTGCCCAATCCGAAGAACAATCGACAGCTGTTTAGTGGAATCGGTATACGTAATGTTCACGACCGGATTCAACTGCTTTATGGTACGCCATATGGAGTTACGATCATGAGCACGCCTGGCGAGGGAACCAGAGTGACGGTCACGCTCCCTTTAATCACTCAATAATGGCACAACGTGCTGAGAATCTTTATAGACCGTTCCGAAAGAGTCTTCCGAACGCTGCATTGTAGCAGAATAGGAGGGCTCTTTTTAATGCAAAATAATATCCATCGGATGAAGCAAAGTGGATCATTGGTAAACATTTTAGATGGGGAGAGTACAAATTCAAAAGAAATTACCATAATCCAAAATTAATGCAAGCGGTTTCTGCAAAGGTTTTCATTGTGGCAATAAGATGACAAATCGGCACAAAATTATTACTAACGAATGGCGATTTGGGAATGATAAGATGATTACATCGAAAGCAACCGCTTTCAGAAAACGCAAACAAATTACACACAAAGAGGTTGAAGGGGAGTTGAATGATTTGAAAAAAATGTGGGTATTGATGCTCGCTACTGTCCTGTTGTTGTCCGCATGTTCATCCGGTGGTGGAGGCAAAACGGCTAGCGGTGGTGACGAAAAAACAAACGAGATCACAATCTGGGCTTGGGACAAAGCATTTAACGTTGCTGCACTTGAAACAGCAAAAGAAGCATATCAGAAACAAAATCCCGATCTGAAAATCAACATCATTGAGAATGCTCAAGATGCGATTATTCAGAAGCTGAATACAGGCCTGAACTCTGGAACAAGCAGCGGTCTTCCTAACATCGTTCTGATTGAGGACTATCGTTCACAAAGCTTCCTGAGTGCATATCCTGATGCGTTCAAAGATTTGTCTTCCACAATCAAAGCTTCCGATTTTGCAGATTACAAAATTGGACCAACTTCGTATGAAGGCAAACAATACGGCGTACCGTTTGACTCTGGCGTAGCAGGTTTGTACTACAGAACGGATTTGCTGGAACAAGCGGGCTACAAGGCTGCTGACTTGCAAGACATCACTTGGGATGATTACATCCAAATCGGTAAAGACGTAAAAGCAAAAACAGGTAAAGAGCTGCTGTCTCTTGACCCGAATGATCTTGGAATCATTCGCATGATGATCCAAACAGCAGGCAAATGGTACACTGCAGAAGATGGCAAGACACCTGACATTAGCAGTAACCCTGCATTGAAAGAAGCTTTCGAAACGTACAAAAAAATGATGGATGCCAACATTGTTAAATTGCACTCTGACTGGAGCCAATTCGTTGCCAATGCCAATAACGGTAGCGTAGCAACAATTCCTACAGGCAACTGGTTCTCACCATCTGTACGTCAAGAAGCTTCCCAATCCGGTAAATGGGCTGTAGCTCCAATGCCAAAACTGGCTGGCCAACCAAACTCTGTACACGCATCCAACCTGGGTGGTAGCTCCTGGTATGTTATGAATAACGTTCCTGGTGCAGATCAAGCAGCTGACTTCCTGGCAAAAACATTTGGTTCTGACAAACAACTGTATCAAGACTTGTTGACGAACATTGGTGCCATCGGTACGTACAAACCGGCTGTAAATGGTGATGCATACAACAAGCCAGACGAGTTCTTCGGTGGTCAAAAAATCTTTAGTGATTTTGCAGCATGGACGAAAGAAATTCCAAATGTAAACTACGGTAGTAACACATATGCAATTGAAGACATTCTGGTTGTTGAAATGCAAGCGTACCTGAACGGTAAAGCAATTGATGACGTTCTAGCCGATGCACAAAAACAAGCTGAAGCACAATTAAACTAAGATACCCAAGGTAACTTATAGAACCTGAAGTAACATCGGAGCCGTCTCCCTTGTCTGGCGCAAGCTGAACCGGACAAGGCGAGAGGCTCTGTAGGTTCTACCCATGTTCCATGGAGAGAGAGGAGCCATACTGTGAAAGCCATAAATACAGGAGACAGTCTCCAAAAGAAAAATAATTTGACTGGATGGGCTTTTGTTTTGCTGGCTGTTGTCGGAATTGTAGCCTTCTACTTCTATCCGATGATTCAAGCGCTGCTCTTATCATTCAAGTCTGGCAAAGGTGCCAACCTTGAATTTTCGGGCCTTGCGAACTACAAGAGATTGTTGGTTGACACAACGTTCCGTACAGCACTATCAAATACGTTCATTTACTTGATCATTCAAGTACCTATAATGATTATTCTCGGTTTGTTCATTTCCGTATTGCTAAATGACAGCACACTGCGTTTCCGCAGCTTTTTCCGTACAGCTATTTTCTTGCCTTGTGTTACTTCACTCGTAGCGTACTCGGTTGTATTCAAATATTTGTTTGCACCGGATGGTATGGTGAACCAGGCATTGTTGGGCTTGCACATCATCGGCACTCCAATTCAATGGATCACGGACCCGTTCTGGGCTAAAATTACGATCATAATCGCCGTCACTTGGCGTTGGACCGGATATAACATGATTTTCTATCTGTCATCTCTTCAAAATATCGATCAATCGATCTATGAAGCAGCCAGAATTGACGGAGCGAATGCATTCACCCAATTTTTCAAAATTACCGTACCTTTGCTCAAACCGATTATCCTCTTCACATCCATTACATCGACCATCGGTACCTTGCAGATCTTTGATGAGATTATGAACATTACCAAAGGTGGTCCGGGTAACGCAACCATGTCCATTTCGCAATATATCTACAACCTTTCGTTCAAATATTCACCGGACTTCGGATATGCGGCAACCGTTTCTTACTCCATCGTAATTTTGATCATAATATTGTCCATCATCCAGTTTAAAGTGGCAGGTGATAATAAAAATGGCTAAAGCTAAAGCAAAACGGATTTTCACTTACGTCTTCCTATCCATCGTCGCCTTTGTATCCATTTTTCCATTTTTCTGGATGCTGGTCAGCTCTACAAATGCATCTGTCGATGTTACCAAAGGCAGATTGCTGCCAGGTTCGGCTTTCCTTGATAACTTCAACAAACTGATTGACTCGACCAATCTGGTGCAGGCTCTGGGGAACTCGGCTATCATCTCCATTGTCTCAACGATTCTGGCTCTGCTGATTGGTTCGATGGCAGGTTATGGCTTTGAGGTATATCGTACGAAATCGCGTGATGTTGTGTTCAACATCTTGCTGTTATCCATGATGATTCCGTTTGCAGCGATTATGGTGCCTTTGTACCGTATGTTTGCAACGATCTCAAGTGTTACACCGGTCATCGGGATCAACACCATGGCATCCGTCATTTTGCCAACCATTACGACAGCGTTTCTGATCTTCTTCTTCCGTCAGAACACCAAAATGTTCCCTAAAGATCTGCTGGAAGCTGGACGGATTGATGGACTGAGCGAGCTGGGAATCTTCCTGAAGATTTACATGCCAACGATGAGAACCACATACGCAGCAGCCGCGATTATCACATTCATGAGCAGCTGGAACAACTATCTGTGGCCGCTGATTGTTTTGCAAACGCCTGACCAACAAACGATTCCGCTGCTTATTTCCAATCTCGGTTCGGGATACGCTCCAGATTATGGCGTAATTATGACAGCGATCGTTATTGCCACGCTGCCGACAGCAATCGTATTCTTCATTATGCAGAAACATTTTGTCGCCGGAATGGTTGGTTCTGTGAAATAATGGAATAACATTCATTCCCGCATGAGAGTGGAGGCCGCCGCAGGCGTGCCTCTGCCTTTCTGTTTGTCAAGGATTGTTTGTGGTTTTTGGAAAAGGAAAACAAGCGTCTGTACTGAATAAATAATAAATATATTTGTTTCAAAAGGGAGAGAGAGCCGAATGAAAGCAACACATGCAGATATCAACTGGCTGGGCGATGTAAGCGTTTTTGAAGTAAACCGTCTTAACGCTTACTCGGACCATCGCTATTACCGTACTATGGAAGAAGCGAAAGCATCCGGTGCAATGGCTATGCGCTACAACCTTAACGGTACGTGGAAATTTAATTATGCGATCCGTCCGGATTGCCGCCCTGAAGCTTTTTATAAGCAGGAATTCTCCAGTGCAGGTTGGGATGATATTGAAGTGCCGGGGCATATTCAGCTCCAAGGATATGGTCAGATCCAATATGTAAATACCCAGTACCCTTGGGATGGATTAAACGATCTGCGTCCACCTGCATTACCGCAGGACCAAAACCCGGTAGGCAGTTATATTCGCACATTCCATTTGCCAGCAGGCTGGCAGAACAGTCCGGTATATATTTCGTTTCAGGGGGTAGAATCGGCATTCTATGTATGGCTTAACGGACAGTTCGTCGGATACGGGGAAGACAGCTTTACGCCATCCGATTTTGATCTGACTCCATTCCTGCAGGACGGAGAGAATAAACTAGCTGTGGAAGTGTATCAACGCAGCACAGGCAGTTGGTTGGAGGATCAGGATTTCTGGCGGTTCTCCGGCATTTTCAGAGATGTGTATCTGTATACTGTGCCGGCTGCGCATATTCGCGATGTGCGGGTTGTGACGGATCTGGACAAGTCTTATACCCATGGTACGTTAAACGTGGATCTCAAGCTTGAAGGGAAAGCCGCTGCCGGAGCCAAAGTGAAGGCTGAACTGCGGGATGCTGATGGCAACACGGTGAAAACATTTGGTGGGATTGAAGTTACCAATGGTCTGGTGAGTCTTCGTGAGGAGATTGGCAAAGTAAACCTGTGGAGCGCGGAGATTCCTTACCTGTACCGTCTGTACATTCAAGTATATGATGCAGCAGGCGAGCTGTTGGAAGTTGTACCTCAGGCCGTTGGCTTCCGTACATTTGAAATGATCGACAAAGTGATGCACATCAACGGTAAACGCATTGTTTTCAAAGGGGTAAACCGTCACGAATTTAATCCGCGTCGCGGACGTGCTGTGACCAAGGAAGACATGCTGTGGGATGTGAAGACGATTAAACAAAACAATATGAACGCTGTGCGTACATCTCACTATCCAAACCAAAGCCTATGGTATGAATTGTGTGATGAATATGGATTGTATGTGATTGATGAAATGAACCTGGAGACGCACGGATCATGGCAGAAACTGGGTGCAGTTGAGCCTTCATGGGTTATTCCTGGTGATCGTCCAGAGTGGCATGATATTGTTATGGATCGTGCGGTGTCGATGGTAGAGCGGGACAAAAACCATCCGTCCATCCTGATCTGGTCTTGTGGTAACGAGTCCCATGGTGGTGAAGTGATCAATAAAGTGTCGCAATATTTCAAATCGGCTGATCCTACACGTCTTGTTCATTATGAAGGTGTGTTCCACGATCGTCGTTTCAACGAGACGAGTGATATGGAATCACGCATGTACGCCAAACCGGCGGACATTGAGGAATTCTTGAATGCGAATCCGGAAAAACCATATATCAGCTGTGAGTACATGCATGCCATGGGTAACTCCATTGGCGGTATGCATAAGTATACGGAGCTGGAAGACAAGTATCCGATGTACCAGGGCGGCTTCATTTGGGATTACATTGATCAAGCCATTTTCAAAAAAGATCGTTACGGCAAAGAGTTCCTTGCTTATGGCGGAGATTTCGGTGATCGTCCTTCGGACTATTCGTTCTGTGGAGACGGCATTGTGCACGCAGACCGCAAAGTGTCTGCCAAGATGCAGGAAGTCAAATTCCTGTACCAAAACATCAAGCTGTTCCCGGATCGGGAAGGTGTGAAAATCGTTAACAGTAATTTGTTTGCGGACACGTCTGAATTCGAACTGGTATACAGTCTGGATCGTGAAGGTCAAGAAGTGCTGCGTGGAACGCTGGAGGTAAACGTGGGCCCACAAAGCGAGACCGTTGTGAAACTTCCTCTTGATGTGCAATCTCTTGCTGGTGGGGAATATGCAGTGAATACCGCGTTTGTATTAAAAGCAGCAACTTTATGGGCAGAAAAAGGCGAGGAAGTTGCCTTTGGACAGTTTGTTTTCACACAAGAAGGCAAACAAACGGCTGTAGCTGTGGATCAAAATCTGGTGAGCAATATACAAGTGGTTGAAGGTGACGTAAACATCGGTGTTCGCATCGGTCAAACGCATGCTCTGTTCTCCAAGCAATTTGGAACACTGGTTTCCCTGAAATTCTCTGGACGCGAAACGATTGCAATCCCGCCCGCACCACTGTTCTGGCGTGCAACGACAGACAATGATAAGGGTACAGCGATGGGCTTTGAGCTTGGCGCATGGTATGCTGCCAGCCTGCTGCCGCGATGTGTAGAATGGAAGCATGAACAGAAACCGGATCAATACCGCATTGAGTTCACTTACAAGCTCAACATCTCCGCAGATGTAGAGGTGAAAGTGATTTATACTGTGCTTGCAGATGGCAGTGTACATGTGCATAACACGTACAAAGGCACCGAGGGCCTGCCAAACCTGCCAATCCACGCTCTTTCGTTCAGAACGTCTCCAGACTATGTAAATGTGGAATGGCTGGCGATGGGACCAGAGGAGAACTACTCCGATCGTGCATTCGGTGCACGTCTGGGCATCCATGGCAGCAAAGTAGCGGACACGATGGCGCCGTATCTTGTACCACAGGAGTCTGGTAACCGCACGGGCGTACGCTGGGCCAAGCTGACGGACAATGCCGGACGTGGGTTCAAGATCGAAGCTTCCGGCGCGCCGGTTGAACTGAATGTGTCACCATATACAGCATTTGAGCTGGAGAATGCGCAGCATGTATATGAATTACCGCCCGTTCACTACACGGTAGTGACCGTAGCCGGCAAACAAATGGGTGTTGGCGGTGACGACAGCTGGGGCGCTCCGGTACATCCGGAATACCAAATTCCTTCCAATGGTGAGTTGAGCTTCGAATTTGTCATCCGTTCATTGTAAGAGAGAGGCTTAATAAGACTTGGTGCACAGTCTTATATGAAGTCTGTATGCCATGGTTTGTAGCAAAAGCCGAAGCAGAGGTTCCTCGATGATGAGGGCCTCTGTTTTGTTTTATTTTGCATAACGGAGAGTGTAGAAGAGTGAATCAGAGCAGCTGAGCATATGCATGATTGAAACCGTACTCGCTTCGTTCTCGTAATGTACAGAAACAAAGAGGTGAAGGAGGGGCAGGATGAGCAGAAAAGCAAAAACAGGGATGTGGCTGACGGTGCTGGCCGTTCTGGGCATTATTGTTGGATCATTTATCTGGTATTTCAATACAGCTTCTGGTGAGCGCGCACTCAAAACGATGAGATCCAATAATGCCGGAGGGCTGGAGCGTGTAGTGAAGGTGTACAGCAGCTCAGGTGAGCTGATCCAGACCTATGAAGGCAAGATCGATGTGCAGGATACCGAGTATGGAAACAAGGTGCTGTTTGACCTGAACGGCAAACGTATTGTGATCTATAATGCAACGGTAGTGACGGAAGAGAAGTAAAGGCTTGCAGAGGGTTGAGAGATAGATGAAAGTGACGAGTGTTCGGGCGGTCCAGAGCAAGGCCAACCAACTTGAGGAGACATATCTCTACTTCTATAGTAAAATTAAGGAAAAAATGAGAATTGAGTGATACAGAATGATGATTTTCTTGGTTGCTCTTGCTTTGCTCGGCATGTTTGCTTTTTATAGTTTGCTTGCTTATTTTTTAATCCGTTTGATATCCAAAAAAGGGTTTAAAGTAACGTTGACGAAATACGAAATTTTAGAAATTATGACTTGGCTTGCTTTGATATTTATTGTATTTTATAGCATTAAATCGTGGTCATCTTCTACGATCTTGCCTGCTGTCTTCCTTATCATACCATTAATGAATATGCGGATTTCGAATAGAAAGCACAGAGAGCGCATTAAACGGGAATCAGCTTCTTTGCAGTGAATAAGGAGGGCACGCTATGATTCTGGGCAAAACAACAGATACTTCAGGGCTGACCAAGGTTGCGGAGCTATCAAATGAATTACAGCCCGTTTTTGAAAGAGCTGCCGACAAGTATGCTCTGTGTGATATTGAATTGTACTTTGTATTCCGCTGCCTGCCTGACGATTATGGACGTAAATCCAGCGTCAGGCATGTGAAGGCGGAGAAGGTCATCTATTTTGATCAAACGGTGAGTGAAGACCAGTACAAGACCTGGAGCGTAAGCAAACAGCGACATGCCTTAAGCCATGCGTTTTATACTTTTTTGAGTGAAAAGATAAAGAAGTACAAGATAGCGCATTTGAATACTGAGGAATTTATTACAGATATGGGTGTTTGGCTCAAGGAGATTGGATGGTTACTGATAGAAGAGGAAGCTGAGCTGGCTGAGTTCAAGGAGAAGTATGGATCGTGAATATCTGTATTGTGGAAATCGGGCGAGAATGAAACGCACAGCTACCCATGAGGTATGTGACTGGGGAGTTCCTCTTCTCGTTCTTCCGATCTTCAAAATGGAACAATGCAACGAATACATATGAGAGTTAATCTCTTGGCTGTACGAATAGACAAATTGGAGCATTCCTAAACAAGAAGATATTCAGGGGTTCTTTTACACTGTAGGAGAAAGGAGATGAGAGTTTCTGGAGATGTTTAAACTGCTTGGCCAGTCCATTGATTACGTGGAACAACATCTGCACTTGCCGATTGAGATTGAGGACATTGCTAAGGCAGCTATGAGTTCGAAATACCATTTTCAGCGAATGTTTCATGCAGTAACTGGTGTTACCGTGACCCAATACGTGAGAAATAGGAGGCTTACGCTTGCGGCACAGGATTTAGTGGGAACGAATTGTAAAGTCATTGATGCTGCGCTGAAGTACGGTTATGACAGCCCGGCGGCTTTTACGAAAGCATTTCAAAGAATGCACGGGGTAACACCGCTTGAAGCCAAGAAAATGAATGTGAAACTTAAAGCTTTCCCTCGAATCTCCTTTCAAATTCAGGTTAGAGGGGAAACAGAGATGAATTATCGAATGGTTGAGGAAAAAGGCTCTACTGTATGTGGAAAAAGTGTTATCGTCCATAAGGATGCGTACAAAGAGATACCTGTATTTGTGGAGGAAATTTGGAAAGATGGTACTCATGATCAGATTAACAAGCTTTTAGGGAGACATGCTGGCGCATTGCTGTATGGTTATCATTTTGACTTTGATGAGGATGGTTCAAAACGTTATTTAATGGGAGCAGAAGTGCCAGATGGTATTCAGGTCCCTGATGGATTTACCGTTCTTCATGTACCTGGTCAAATCTATGCGGTCTTTGACAGTCGCGGGACGATGACTGAAGATGTCGAAATTGATTTAAGTATAATGAATATCTGGAAACGTATCTACACGGAGTGGTTTCCGTCAACGAGTTTTGAACAAGCGGAAGGACCATGTATCGAGAAATATGAATGGGTTGATGATCAGCAGCAAGATTTCATCACTGAAGTGTGGATTCCAGTTCGTAAAAAAGTAGATCATATTAAATGATTCAGGAAATGATCAGCAACCAACGTTCCAACAACAAAAATAGGCCCTCTTTCGAGGGCCTATCTTTCATGGGAGAGGAGAAACCGGACGAAGAGCTTATGGGGAAACGTAAGTCTTCTCCGCGGTTGTCTACGACACTTGTGATGTCGATAATTACAGGATGGCCGGAAAGTTTCCTTTTTATACATATGCGTCAACAATTCGTCAACAATATTTCGGCGAGAAAGCAGACGGACTATTTTTCAAACTGAACCCGATTGTGGTACGATAGCTTTATCAATAAACTTACATAGAGAGAAAAGGTGACTCATCAGTGAGAGTGGTATCTGGGAGTGCGAAAGGCAGACCGCTGAAGGCTGTTCCTGGCACAGGAACGCGGCCGACCACCGACAAGGTGAAGGAAGCGTTGTTTAGTATGATTGGCCCTTATTTTGAGGGCGGTACAGCATTGGATCTGTTTGCAGGCAGTGGAGGTCTCGGGATTGAGGCGCTGAGCCGCGGCATGGACAAGGCTGTTTTTGTTGACTTGGAATCGAAAAGTATTGAAGTGATTCGTGCAAATCTGAAGGCAACCAAGCTGGAAGATCAGGCGGCCATATACCGGAATGATGCCAGTCGTGCATTGAAGGCGCTCGCCAAGCGAAGCACACAATTTGATCTCGTATTTCTGGACCCGCCCTACCGTATGAAAAATGGGGACGAGTTAATGCTTACGATGCACGAGCTGGGCTTGCTTGAACCGGAAGCGACCATCGTGCTTGAATATGAATCCAAATATAATTACCCTGAGCAATTCGGCCCGTTTGAACAAACGCGCAAGGCATTGTATGGGGAGACAGCTGTATCCATCTATCATTATGCACCTGCTGCAGCAACAGAAGATGGACAACCTAGCACAGCGGAAGAGGAGGCTCCTCATGAGTGAAATGATACATCGTCAGGAACGAATTGCCGTATATCCAGGGAGTTTTGATCCCGTAACGATGGGCCATCTGGACATTATTGCCCGCGCGTCGAAGCAGTTTGATCGCGTCATCGTGGCTGTATTGAATAATATGAGTAAAAACCCACTGTTTACGGTGGAAGAACGGAAAAGTCTTATTTCAGAAGTCACGAGTTACCTGCCTAATGTGGAAGTGGATAGCTTCCGTGATCTGACAGCAAATTATGTAAGGCAAAAAGATGCTCAGGTCATCGTCCGCGGTATCCGCTCGGTGACGGATTTTGAGTATGAGCTTCAGCTGGCTTCGACGAACAGCAAGTTAAATCCGGATGCGGAAACCATTTTTATGATGACCAATCCGAAATATTCGTACCTGAGCTCCAGCATCGTCAAGGAAATTGCCCACTACCACGGAGATGTCACCGATCTGGTCTCACCTGAAGTGGAAGCTGCGCTGCGTCAGAAAATTAGCGAGAAAACCGGCGGTTAAACCAGAAAGTCAGCCCGGACAGGCTGATCATGACGGTGAGCAGCAATGCCAGACCGATACAGGCAGCAGGGAAACCAATCCAAAAGACTTCGATAATGTCGGAGGTGTTCATGCCTACCAGAGATTGATTGGTTAAGAATGGTGCCCAACCATTGCCTGGATTGGTCTGAAACGTGGGCAAGACTTCTGAGCTGTAACGGCTGAATGGCAGCCATAGCAGCAAACTGAGGAAAACTGCAACCAATGCATGAAGCAGACGGATTCCGGCAAAATACATCATGGACGTTGCGGCAAGTCCCGCAGCTTTCAGCACGGCGGAAACTTGCAGATGAGAGCATAGACCTCCCCAGCCGAGGACGGCTGCAAGCAAAGACATGAGCAGAACAGGCGTTAATGGGCTCTGACTCAGGTGATACGTTCCCAGATGGTGCTCCAGCAGGGAGGGCCAAAAAGCAACTGAAGCACCGGGGGTGATATAGAGGGTGAGCAGCCGAACAAACACGGCAAACACAATCATATATCCTCCCGTCATCATTAAGGTTTGTACAGCTTGGGAGACGGTGTCACCAAGCAATTTGCCGAACCCGCGTCCGTCACGTTCCTGGGCTGCACGGGCTGCAAGCATCATCTGGGACCATAGGCTCTGTCGTTTGGACGAAGAAGGGTTTGCAGTTGATTGTTTTTCCCCTTTTGATTCTTTGGGCAGGAGTCGTACTCCGATCATGGTGGCCATCCAGCCACTAACCCAGTGAACGATCAAAAGGAAATATCCGGCCACAGGCTGGTGTAGAAAAGCTGCACCAATGACAAGTATAATCATCAATGGATTGGCGAAATGAGATGCTGCAGCGACAATGCCCGCCTGTTTGGCGGTAATTTGTTGATCCTGCACTAGGCGGGAGGCGGTATCTGCTCCAGCCGGAAAGCCGCCGCACATGCCGACAGCAATAGCCAGTCCGGCTTTGCCCGGCAGACGGAACCAGCGCTGCATCAATGGCCCAAGCAAGACACCGAGCGCGTGAGTAAAGCCGAACGCAGTCAGCATTTGGGATAACATCAGGAATGGAAGCATGGCCGGAAAGATGATTTTCCACCAAATGTCCAAACCTTGAATAGAGGCATCAAATGCATCTTTTGGAGATACAACTACTGCAATTACCAGCATTAAAGCGCCGGTACTCATAAGTACCGTTTGTAACGGCCCTGAGCCCGTAACTTCGCTCTGCATTGTCATTGTTTCACCTCATATGGATCGTGCCGCATACACTCGGCCAGGATTAGTTGTGGACGGCCGAAAGACGTCCGTAGACGCTTCGGCCTTGACCGGATAAGCTACTGTAAACAGCGGCCTATCCGGCCTGTACCATTGTATGCAAAAGCATGAGAGTGTTAGACTTATAATTATTGAAAGATACGCAAAGAACGGGGGCTCAAGCAATGAATCGGATTCGGAAATCTGGCGGATTCAGAGCTTCGATCTTTGTGATCGTGGTGGCTCTAGTCGTCTATGTTGCGGTATATATGCCAACGCCATATATCATTTATATGCCTGGCAGTGCCGATGAGGTAAAACCCATGGTTACCGTGAAAGAGGGGGATAAGGAAGAACGCGGTGTGTTTATGATGACGACAGTGTCGGCAACATACGCCAATGTGTTTTTGCTAGGAACCTCCTTGTTTAATCGAAATGCCCAAGTGGATAAAAAAGAAGATCGGCTGCGCGGCAAAAGCGAAGCGGAATATTCTGCCGAACAGGTCTGGTTCATGAGTGATTCACAATCCTCGGCCATGGAGGCGGCTTATGAGCAGGCGGGAGTGAAATACTCCATTGTTCCTGAGCATATTTTTGTATTCGGGCTGTCCGAAGATCCAAAGCCTAAGGGAGATATTGAGCCCGGAGATATTATTTTGGGTGTGGACGGAACGGCAACTCCAGACAATACGGTGTTGTCTGAGCAGTTAAAGAACAAAAAGGTCGGGGATACGGTTGAGATGCAATTGGAGCGAGGCGGAGAGACCATCAGCCGCGACGTTCAATTGATTGAAGTGAAAGATAGCAAAACCGGTGAAGTTCGCCCGGCACTGGGTGTCATGATCGGAGCGGTTCAGAAGGTGAAAGCAGAAGATCCGGATAAACAGATATCCTTCACGGATACTCAGGTTGGTGGCCCCTCTGCCGGACTGATGTTCACCCTGGAGATTTATAATCAGTTGACTCCTGGAGATTTGACGAAAGGTCACCGGATTGCTGGCACAGGCACCATTAACAAAGAAGGTGTGGTTGGTGCAATCGGTGGCGTTGTGCACAAAATTGTTGCGGCGGACCGGAAAGAAGCGGAGTTTTTCTTTGTGCCGAAGGACAATTATAAAGAAGCCGAAGCCAAGGCTGAACAGATTGGTACCAAAATGAAACTCATTCCTGTCAGCACAGTGGATGATGCGCTGGCTTATCTGAAAACCTTGTCTGTTAAATCCTAAAACAATTATCATTAGTGAGCAGTATGCCTTGAATAAAGAATAGTAGAATAATGTCAAATCCCCCTATTGCAACGATGCCGAATCGGTATGCAGTAGGGGGATTTTGTTTTGGGTAATTGATATTAAACAACGCATGATCAACAGAGTTTGAACAAGCTTATACCCGCAGATCAGGATTGGATCAATCCAGATACAAGCTTGGGCACGCACCAGGCAAAAAACGTACAAGTTGATCCAAATAAAATAGTGTGAGGAATTCAAAAATCGTTTATGTTGAGCCTGCTAAGGATAGGACTGAACGTAGGGTTAGAGCCTCACAGGAGGGTCATAGTAGTCGCTGTACATCATGCGTGTATTGGTGTGTTTGCAGGCGAGTGCATATGCTGCCTGTGCTTGTACATCCAGCTCCAACTGGTTATGGACAAAGGTTGATGGTTTCAGAAGAACGGGCAGAGAAGCCGTCTTTTTCATTTGTTTCAAAAGGCCCTGTCCTTGTGCATTGAACCCAAGCACTCGAAGATATGCTGGCCCTTCAGCAAGCTTCTCGGGCGAACATTCGGCCTTGGTATGATTCAGCAGGATATGGGTCAGCATGCGCTGTAGCTTTGTGCGGGTGTAGCGTTTCGTCTTGAGTGTATTCAGCAACGCCTCGACTGAAGGCTCCGGGAGCTGAGCGAGCGTGCGGCTCAGCCTGTGTTCGAGTCCTTCCGTGACCTCGGCGATCTGCTCCAGCTCGGAGGCACGGCGTGTGGCCGCGATGTGCAGCAGCGGCTGTGCAAAGCGCTCCCAGTGCACGGGAGCGCGCCCTTCCTGCCATTCGCGTCGCAGAATGGCAAGAGTTGCCGCCGGCACGTATGGCGCGGCGGCTTCGGGCCCGTCCGCCATCAGCAGGCGGCGGACGGCGGTTGCACTGGCGATCGCCCCTGGTCCGGGCGTCGCCTGATGATACGCGGCACCGGTACGCGCCGCCGTAAAGGGCTTGATCGCGCTGCCCAGCCGTTGCAGCGCGATCAGGTAATGCAGCCCAAGCGAATTGTTGGGCTGCCCCAGCAGTGCAGCGGCGTCGTTCGCATCGACGCCGCCAGGCGCCAGCGCTGCCGCCGCACCTGCGTATGCGGCGGGGTAGCTGGCGCCTTCCCGCAGGCGGCGCGCGATATCCTCGCGCAGCCCTGCGGGCTCCACAGCCAGCACGCGCGCAATGCGCTGCAGGCTGTCCAGGTCGCCGGACTCGCTGCCAAAGCAGAGCGAGTCCACCACGCCTGTGCGGTGCAGCAGTGACACCGCACCAAAGGCGAACCACTCGGCCGGTTGTACAGCATAGGCAACCGGCAGTTCAATCACCAGATCGGCGCCAGCATGGAGCGCCATCTCCGTGCGGGCCCTTTTACCCACGATGGCGGGTTCGCCGCGCTGGAGGAAAGGGCCGCTCATCACAGCCACAACTACGTCTGCTCCACTGAGCCGTCTGGCTTCACTTAGATGATAGACATGTCCGTTATGTAAAGGGTTATATTCAACAATGACGCCAACGGCTTTCATATGAGAACGCGCTCCTTTCGGTAAATATTCAATGGCGGTTTAATCATTCACTCCTAGCCCGATTATATACGAGCTCATCTTGTTCCATAATAGGACATGGGTATGCTTTTGTTCAAATCATATCGCAGTGTATACACCGGAAAAGAAAAGAATCCTGCTGGTCGATATAGCCCGAACACGCCCTCAAAATGCATGACTTGTAGTTTAACTTACAGTAAGCCTATAATGGTTCAGAGATCGAATGCGGATTAGCTCGTCATTTTCAAAAAGGGTGTAAAGTTAAAAGTGTTGACAAACGTCTTGAAAAATCGGTATAATGATTTTTGTTTGTTAAGTCAATTTCATAATACTTTTAACGAGGAATCGTCAGAATACATACAGTCAGGAATATGATGTGTTGCAAGAGTCAGGCTTGACCTGTATAACTGTCGTAAGGCGTTTAACTTACATTATGAGATTGGTTTCGTTTGGAGTGATGGGAAATGTTAATGCCATTTCGCAAAGTGGCTACCAGTGACCGACCCCTGCAGTTCAATGAACAGTGGGATATCAAGGAACTGGTTTCTAACCGACAGGATATCACAGCCGTTACCCCGCTGACTGCGGATTTATCTGCAGAACACAGAGAGGGCGACGTTGTGGATGTTCATGGCAAACTGACAGTAGGAGTGGACATGTTATGCTCCCGATGTCTTAAGCCGATTAATGAACATTTTCATATTGATTTTCATGAGCAATTCAAGCAGGGGAAACAGCCAGAGGAATTGCCCGAAGACGATGATACTTTCTACGTGGATGGAGAGAGCGTTGATCTGAAAGGTTATGCCGAGGAAGCTTTTCTGCTGGATCTTCCGTTTATACCGCTATGCAGCGATACATGCAAAGGGTTATGCCCCAAGTGTGGCCATGAGCTGAACGAAGGTGACTGCGGTTGTGATAACCAAGTTATCGATCCGCGGCTTGCAGGGCTCAAGGATTTTTTTAAATGAGCATGAGTGAAAATCGAACGTAACAACTACCTGCAAAGGTTGATTTTGATAAGGAGGTGGGAATAATGGCAGTACCTCAACGGAGAACGTCCAAGACGCGTCGCGACAAACGTCGCACTCACTTTAAATTGGCTGTACCGGGCATGGTGAAATGTGAACAATGTGGCGAACTTAAACTTAGTCACCACGTGTGCAAAGTGTGCGGAACGTACAAAGCAAGAGAGATCATCTCTCAATAATAGCTAGACATTAAGTAGCACTTCATTTCGATGAGGTGCTACTTTTTTTAAACTATAACATCACAAGAACGACTACTTCTACCTGTATTCTATCTTCTTGAATAAAGTTCAATATACGTTTTTACTATTTTAGTAAGGCTCGTTACAGGTTGTGTTTGGGGCTGTGAAGCCGGGCTTTGCAAGGCAGGATTGTTTTTGCTCTGCCAGCCTTTCTTTTTGACACGGGATGAGATATACTATAGTTTAGTACCAGGTTCTAAGATTTGACGTTACATAAACATGAACCATGATTCGTGTGAGAACGCCCCTGCTGAACAGGGATGCAACTATAGAAGCAATGTGAAAGAATATATTGAACTGACCGGATTAGGTGGTTCCTTAAACGATACAGCGGGGGGTGTCAGGCATCGAACGTGTACCGAAGAGACAGAGGCAGCAGCAGTTAACCAAAATGATCGAAGACAACCCGTTTGTGACGGATCAGGAACTTACACGCCAATTGAAGGTAAGTATTCAGACGATTCGTCTCGACAGACTGGAGCTTGGGATTCCCGAGCTTCGGGAACGGATGAAACTGATGGCGGAGCGTTCCTATGATCAGGTGCGCTCCTTGCCCCTGCATGAGATTATCGGTGATATTGTGGACCTGCAACTGGACAAGAGCGGGATATCCTTGTTTGAGATTAAGGAAGAGCACGTATTCTCGAGAACGGGCATTGCAAGGGGACACTATGTTTTTGCACAGGCCAACTCGTTGGCTGTAGCCGTTATTAACGACGAGATAGCTTTGACGGCTTCCGCAGACATTCGTTTTGTCCGTTCGGTCCATTTGTCTGAGAAATGTATTGCGAAGGCTTATGTGCGATCGATCTCGGGTCAAAAGGGCAAAGCCAAAGTGGAAGTGTTCACTTATGTGGGTGAAGAAATGGTGTTTCAAGGCAACTTTGTAATCTACCGTTCAGGTGGAGAAGACAGCGTAGAAGGAGGTCATTTGGGATGAAAATCGTCATTGATGCCATGGGAGGCGATAATGCCCCTGCGGCAACAGTAGAAGGTGCGATCGCCGCGGCTACGGAATGGGCGGATACACAGATCGTCCTGGTCGGCGATGAAGCCAAGCTGGAACCTCTTCTGAGTCAGTCAGGAGCCAAACCTGCTAATCTGACTATTCGGCATGCTTCCGAAGTCATCGGTTCGGATGATGAACCGGTGAAGGCAGTCCGTCGCAAGAAGGATGCCTCCATGGTGGTTGCGGGGCGTATGCTTAAGGAAGGTGAAGCAGACGCCATGATCTCAGCGGGCAATACCGGAGCATTGATGACTGCCGGCTTGCTTGTAGTAGGCCGTATGGAAGGCATTGAGCGCCCGGCGCTTGCACCCATGATTCCCACGATCGATGATGTGGGTGTACTTGCACTTGATCTCGGCGCGAATATGGATGCCAAACCGGAACACCTCGCACAGTATGGTCTGATGGGAAGCTTGTATCGGCAAAAAGTGCAGGGGATCGCGTCACCAAGAGTGGGTCTGCTCAATGTGGGAACGGAGCCGGGTAAGGGGAATGAGTTGACCAAACATGCCTATCCGTTGCTGGAGCAACTTCCAATTCGTTTTGTTGGTAACGTGGAAGCCCGTGACGTGCTTACAGGTGCGTGTGATGTACTTGTATGTGATGGGTTTGCCGGAAATATATTGCTCAAATCGCTCGAAGGCACAGCAGGTGCCATTTTTGCTCTGCTTAAGGAACAATTCTCATCGTCGCTCAAAAGCAAACTGGCTGCTGCTGTGCTTATGCCTGAACTGCGCGGTTTGAAACGAAAGCTGGATTATACCGAGCATGGCGGTGCGCCGCTCCTCGGTTTGAGCAGACTTGTGGTGAAAAGTCATGGATCGGCTGATGGCAATGCCATCAAAAATGCTGTGCGCCAAGCACGGATTGCAGTACAGAACCAACTGGTGGAGAGCATATCTAAGGAAATTAGTGGGAAGTGAGTGACGACATGAATAATTTGCGCCCGGTAGGGGTCATCGGTACAGGTAAATATGTACCAGAGAAAATTTTGACAAACAGCGATTTGGAGAAAATGGTTGATACGAATGATGAGTGGATTGTCAGTCGTACAGGGATCAAGGAGCGTCATATCGCTGCACCGGATCAGGCGACTTCGGATCTGGCATACGAGGCAGCTATTAAAGCACTTGAATCGGCTGGCATGACTGGCAGTGATCTGGATCTGATTATTGTGGCAACCATTACACCGGATTCTTCCTTCCCTTCTACTGCTTGTATTTTGCAAGATAAGCTTGGTGCCAAGGGTGCTGCGGCATTTGACTTGTCTGCTGCCTGCTCCGGCTTTGTATACGGTCTGGCAACAGCAACGAGCTTTATCCAAAGCGGCATGTACAATAATGCACTTGTTATTGGTGCAGATTGCTTGTCTCGCATTACGGACTATACCGACCGTAATACCTGTGTGCTGTTTGGCGATGGCGCGGGTGCGGTTATCGTTGGTGAAGTGCCGGAAGGCCGTGGATTTAAATCATTTGATCTCGGAGCTGAAGGTGCAGGCGGAAGCCTGCTTCAAATGGAAGGCGGGGGTTCACGTCTGCCTGCATCCGTAGAAACGGTTGAGAACAAAAAACATTACATTTACATGAATGGCCGTGAAGTGTTTAAATTTGCAGTACGGGTGATGGGTACAGCGACAGTCGAAGTGCTGCGCAAGGCTGGTCTGGAACGTACGGACGTGGATTTGTTTGTTCCTCACCAAGCCAATATCCGGATTATCCAATCTGCAATGCAGCGACTTGAGCTTCCTGAAGAGAAAGTTGTAGTCAACGTGGATAAATATGCCAATACATCTGCAGCCTCCATTCCGCTTGCTCTGGTAGAAGCTGCTGAAGAAGGCCGCATGAAAGCCGGAGATACCGTGCTTATGGTTGGTTTCGGCGGCGGATTGACGTGGGGCGCATCGGTGCTCATTTGGTAAACTAGACAGCTGGGAGAGATGAATTGGATGGGTAAAATAGCATTTGTATTTCCCGGACAGGGATCGCAGACTGTAGGCATGGCCAAGGACGCGTATGAGTCTGTGCCTGCGGCAACAGAGATTTTTCGCACAGCCGATGAAACGCTAGGTTTCTCGCTGAGCAATCTTGTTTTTGAGGGACCCGAGACCGAGTTGAAACAGACATCAAATACGCAACCGGCTCTGTTGACAGCAAGTATTGCATTGCTTGAGGCATTTAAAGAAAAAGGAATTCAGCCTGATTATACGGCCGGACACAGTCTGGGTGAATACAGTGCACTGGTCGCGGCGGGCGTTCTTTCGTTCGCGGACGCGGTAAGCATTGTGCGAGCACGCGGTCAATACATGGAACAGGCTGTTCCTGGTGGACAGGGTGCGATGGCGGCGGTATTGGGTGCGGATCGGGAAGCGCTGGGGGTGCTTTGCCGGGACGTATCCGAAAGTGGTCATGCCGTTGAACTTGCCAACATCAACTGCCCGGGACAAATCGTGATTTCCGGTGTGAAGGAAGGGGTAGCTGCTGTCGCTGAACGGGTTAAGGAAGCAGGCGGCAAACGCGCCATCACACTTGAAGTAAGCGGTCCGTTCCATTCTTCCTTAATGAAGGATGCAGCAGAGAAGCTGGCTGAGAAATTGAAAACTGTTTCGTTCTCACCTGGGTCGGTCCCTGTAGTCGCGAATGTGACTGCAAGACCTGTGGAGGACGGTAAGGTTCAGGATTTATTGACAGCTCAGGTCTATTCTCCGGTTTTATGGGAAGACAGTGTGACATGGCTTATTGAGCAAGGTGTGGATACCTTTATCGAGATTGGCTCTGGCAGTGTGCTAACAGGTTTGATTAAAAAAACAGATAAAACCGTTAAACTGTATAATGTAAACAGTCTTGAGACGCTCGAAGCAACAGCAGCTGCACTAATTTGATTAACCATGATTAGATTTGGGGAAAGGAGGAATGATTATGTCTAAACCATTACAAGGTAAACATGCGCTCGTTACCGGTGCATCCCGTGGTATCGGGCGTAGTATTGCACTCGCTTTGGCTGAGGCTGGCGCCAACGTGGCCGTGAATTATGCGGGCAGTCAAGCGGCAGCTGAGGAAGTAGCGGAAGCGATTCGTGCCAAAGGTGTCGAGGCCATTACGATTCAAGCGAATGTGGGCCAGATGGACGAAGCCGAACAAATGGTCAAAGCTACGATTGAGGCGTGGGGCAACGTTGATATTCTTGTCAACAATGCTGGAATTACCCGTGATAATCTGATCATGCGTATGAAAGAAGAGGAATTTGATCAGGTAATCGAAACCAATCTCAAAGGAGTGTTTAACTGTCTTAAGGCGGTTACGCGTCCAATGATGAAGCAACGGTCTGGTAGAATTATCAATATCTCCTCTGTTGTGGGTGTGCTCGGAAATGCTGGACAAGCAAACTATGTTGCTGCCAAGGCAGGGGTCATCGGTTTGACGAAGGCATCTGCACGTGAGCTTGCCTCCCGCGGCATCACAGTTAACTGCGTTGCACCCGGATTTATTGAGACCGATATGACGAAGGAATTGTCCCAGGAGATCGTGGACAACATGTTGAACGGTATTCCGTTGTCCCGTCTGGGCCAGCCGGATGAAATTGCCGGTGTTGTCACGTTCCTGGCTTCAGAAGCTTCATCTTATATGACAGGGCAGACACTGCATGTTGATGGTGGCATGTACATGTAATTCTTCCCGGACTTGAACAATAGTCGGGGAACAGGCGCTGGACGATCCGAAATGCCGGAAAAAGGCCGGGTTCCCCGGCCGGGAGCCGCATATGTCTTCTATGGCATTTTGCCTGCGATTCTCGTATAATACCAAGGAGGAGGTGAACCGGATGTCCGATGTATTGGAGCGTGTAAAACGCATCGTCGTCGACCGCTTGGGCGCAGACGAAGCTGAAGTTACACTTGAAGCATCTTTCAAAGAAGATTTGGGTGCTGATTCTTTGGATGTAGTGGAATTGGTCATGGAATTGGAAGATGAATTCGATTTGGAAATCTCTGATGAAGATGCAGAAAAAATTACGACCGTAGGTGAAGTTGTAAACTACATACAATCTCATACCTAAAGTCAATTCAGTCCCGCACCTGTTTTCGAACAGGCGGGACTTCTCATCATTCATTGGTTTTTCTCATTCCGCAAGCGGCGCTGGTCAAACGGATCTTCGGGTCCTGCTTGGCTAGACGTCTGCTTGCGGATATTCCCACAAAATAATTGCGTAATGCAGTCGATATAGAGGTGAGTCGGTTTGAAACAAAGAGTTGTAATTACCGGAATGGGCGTAATGACATCGCTCGGAAAAGATTTGGAAACGTTCTGGGGCAGTTTAATGGCAGGCAAGTCCGGAATCTCTCAGATTGAGGCGTTTGATGTAAGTGAATACACCACTCAAATTGCAGCCGAGATCAAGGATTTCAACCCTGAAGAATACATGGATCGCAAAGATGCACGTAAAATGGACCGTTTTGTTCAGTTCGCTGTGGCAGCTGGTTTCAAAGCCGTTGAAGACAGTGGTCTGAAAATTGACGAGAACATTGATGCAGAGCGTTTCGGTGTGTCCATCGGATCGGGTATCGGTGGATTGGGTACTTGGGAGGACCAGCATAATGCATTGCTGCAAAAAGGTCCTAAACGCGTAAGCCCATTTTTCATTCCGATGATGATCTCCAACATGGCTTCTGGCCAAATGTCGATTTCTCTCGGGGCGAAAGGTCCTAACATCAACGTGGTAACCGCATGTGCTACAGGAACACACTCCATTGGAGATTCCTTCAAGCTGATTGCCAACGGTGATGCGGATGCGATGATTTGTGGCGGTGCGGAAGCAACCATTAGACCAACTGGTCTGGCTGGGTTCTGTGCAATGCGTGCCATGTCTACACGTAATGATGATCCGGCGAAGTCGAGCCGTCCTTTTGATACAGAGCGTGACGGGTTTGTTATGGGCGAGGGCGCGGGTGTTCTGATCCTTGAATCCCTTGAGCATGCTCAAAAACGTGGTGCTCGTATTTATGGCGAAGTGATTGGTTACGGTCTCACTGGCGATGCACATCACATGACGGAGCCTGATCCGGACGGAGCAGCTCGTTGCATGAAGATGGCTCTGCGTAATGCGGGAATCGAACCAGAAGAAGTGGACTATATCAATGCACACGGTACATCAACACCTGTAGGTGACAGATCCGAAACGCTTGCGATCAAAAAAGCGTTTGGTGATCATGCGTACAAGCTTGCGGTGAGTTCAACCAAATCGATGACAGGTCATATGCTTGGTGCTGCTGGTGGCGTGGAAGCCGTAATCTGCGGATTGTCGCTGACACATCAGACGCTTGCTCCAACAATCAACCTGGAAAATCAGGACCCGGAATGTGATCTGGATTATGTTCCAAACGTTCCACGTCAAACTAAGGTCAATATTGCCATGTCCAATTCATTTGGGTTCGGCGGTCACAATGCCACCATTATTCTCAAAAAATTTGAAGCATAAGGGGCTAGTTCGTTTGAGTGAAGATCTGAAGCAGTTACAACACAAACTTCAAATCAAATTTGACAACAGGCAGCTTTTAAAACAAGCGTTTACCCATGCTTCTTATGTAAACGAACACCGGTTCAGTCAGCATCAGGATAACGAGCGTCTGGAGTTTCTGGGCGATGCGGTACTGGAACTGACTGTGTCGGAATACTTGTATCACTTGTTTCCTAACCGGCCGGAAGGTGAATTAACTAAGCTGCGGGCATCCATTGTCTGCGAGCCTTCCCTCGTCAAATTTGCTGAAGCGTTGGGTTTTGGGCAGTATGTACTTCTTGGTAAAGGTGAGGAACTGACGGGAGGACGAACTAGACCGGCTTTGCTAGCGGATGTGTTTGAATCTTTCATCGGTGCATTATATCTGGATCAGGGATTGGCGCCTGTCCGGACATTTCTGGATCAGCATGTATTTCCGTTAATTGTTCTGGGCAGCAAGCTGCAAATGAGCGATTACAAAACGGAATTGCAGGAACTCACTCAGCATCACAATATGGGAGCTCTGGAATACCGTATTGTTGAGGAACGGGGCCCTGCCCATGAACGGGAGTTTGTCTCCGAGGTCCATATGGGTCAAGAACGGCTTGGCAGAGGTACAGGACGTTCCAAAAAGGAAGCCGAGCAACAGGCTGCATCCGCAGCACTGGATCGACTGAAGCTTCCGGAAGCCTGAGCTTTACCGTAAGCGCATAGACAAACGAAGAGCAAAGAGCAGCCCGCGGGTCCGCCTGGCGGAATTTATCGGCCGGACTGCTTTTTGCTCTTTTTTTTGTAAGGAGGATCAGGATATTCTTTTCCTGTTCGATAACTAGGCGCTGAATGCAACAATTGAAATTTGCAAGAGGAGGTGACGGGAAACCCTATGTTTTTGAAACGGATTGAACTGGGTGGATTCAAGTCATTCGCCGACAAAACGGAAATGGAATTCGTTCGTGGCATAACCGCTGTTGTGGGCCCGAACGGAAGTGGAAAAAGTAACATTTCAGACGGCATACGCTGGGTTCTTGGAGAACAAAGCGCCAAATCACTGCGTGGTGGCAAAATGGAAGATATCATTTTTGCCGGCAGTGATGCACGTAAGGCTGTTAATTATGGTGAAGTTTCGTTGACGCTGGATAATGAAGATCATGCGCTTGCTTTGGATTTTGGTGAAGTAACGGTGACGCGTCGTGTACATCGCAGCGGAGACAGTGAATATTTTATTAACAAGCAGTCGTGTCGGTTGAAGGATATTACCGAATTGTTTATGGATACCGGGATCGGCAAGGAAGCTTATTCGATTATTGGACAGGGACGAATTGAAGAGATTCTGAGTACCCGTTCAGAGGATCGCAGGGGGATCTTTGAAGAGGCATCAGGTATTGTTAAATATAAATCTCGCAAACGGGATGCTACTCGCAAACTGGATGAGACGGAACAGAATTTGTTGCGTATTCATGACCTGGTGACCGAGTTGGAAGACCAGATTGGTCCGTTAAAGGAACAATCGGAGAAAGCAATCCACTACAAAGAATTGCGTGGACAGTTGAAATCACAGGAAATCTCCATGTATGTGTATCAGATCGAACAAATTCACGCTTCATGGAGCAAAGCAAACCAACGACTTGAATCGTTGAAACAGGAAGAAGTCGGATTGGCGGCTATCGTCTCCACTCATGATGCCAAGCTGGAAAGTGACCGGAATGCACTGCGGACGCTGGAAACGGAGACCGAACAGCTGCAATCGGCCTTATTGCAATTCAGTGAAGCAACGGAGAAAAGTGAAGGCCTCGGGGAACTGCTCAAGGAGCGTTCGCGTCATCTGCAGACGAACCAGGAACAGCTTAAAGTGACGCTTGCAGCGAGTGAAGAGAGACATCGGGAGCGTGAAGCTGAGTTACTGGCATTACGCGAGAAGTTTTCCAAGCTTGAGCTTGAACTGAGTGACGTGAGAAACCGTCTGTCCGAAGAAGAGGCCAAACTCATCGGTGTCACTGGTGGCATTAGCCAACAGCAGGAGGAGAGCCTTAAGGGAAACTTGCTGGAACTGATGAATCAGATGGCTCAGACACGAAATGAAATTCGTTACGCGGACCAACAGAAAGAAACGCTGGAACGGCGAATGAATCGCGCGACTGAGGAATCCGGCAAGTGGGAAGGCCAGAAGGAAACGCTGGAAGCCCGCAAAACGGAGATTGAGAAGAAAGTCGTTCGCTTAGGCAAGGAAATCAGTGATCTGCGCGGTGGATATATTACGGAAAGTGAACGTCTCCAATCGCTGCAGAAGCTGCTTGAAGAAAGCCGGGGAACTGTTCGTAAATGGGAGCAGAAGCGTGAGGCCCAGGTCTCCCGTCGCGATACAATGAAAGAGATGCAGGATGATTTTGACGGTTTCATGCTGGGTGTCAAAGAAGTTCTTAAGGCGTCACGCAAAGGCACACTGAACGGGGTTCATGGAGCCGTTGCAGAGCTCGTTAAAGTGCCTGAGAAGATCGAGCTTGCGGTAGAGACAGCGATGGGCGCTTCCCTGCAGCATGTTGTCATGGAAAATGAATCGGTTTCCAGACAGGCAATCGCTTTTCTGAAACAACGCCAATTGGGCAGAGCTACGTTCCTCCCGTTGGATGTTATTCGTGCACGTACCATTGGCGCGGGTGAACGTTCGATGATTGAAGGCATGGATGGTTTTGTGGGAATTGGTGCAGATCTCGTACAATACGAATCCCGTTATGCTGCGATCATTGGAAGCTTGCTCGGTAACGTCATTATTGCGGAGAAGCTGGAGGATGCCAATAAGATCGCTGCTCGCTGTCAATATCGTTTCCGGGTCGTAACCCTGGAAGGCGATGTGGTTAACGCGGGTGGTTCCATGACTGGTGGTAGCCAGCACAAGAAAAATGGTAGTCTGCTCAGCCGTAAACGGCAGCTGGATCAGTTGGATCAGGATATTTTGGATACTGAAAATCAGATCGTAAAACTGCATCGCAGTGTGGATGATATAAAAGCCCAACTGGAGCAGTGCCAGGATAAGCTGGACGAGCTGCGTCAGTCCGGAGACGACACCCGGAATGCAGAACAGCAGGCTTCAATGGAAATGAAGCAGGTTGAGCATGAACTGCGCCACGTACTGGAACAGGTTGCCGTAGCCGGGCAGGAGAAGAGCGGGTTTACTGAAGAAATCAAAGAGATGGATACAGCCCGTGATGTCGCTGTGAAGAAGCTGGAGCAGCTTGAGGAAGAAGAGAAGGCGACCCATCGTGCCATTCATGCGGCAGAATTTGCGCGTAAAGCGAATGAATCCGCGAAGGAGGAATTGCAGACTCAGCTCACTGATCTGAAAGTCCGAGAGGGGAAACTGGATCAGGAGCGATTCTCCAACGAGGAGCAATTACGCCGTCTGGAGCGCGAAGTGGATTCACTGGTGAAGGATCTTCGTCAAAATCGTACGTTGCTGGCCTCCATGGAAGCCGATCTGAAGAAAACAGAGACTGAAAGTGTTAAACAGATTGAAGATCTTAACCAATACAAGCTGAAAAAAGCGGAATCCGCACAGGAGCTGGACTTCAAGCGTGCTGCCCGAAGCGAACTGTCGAAGAAGCTTGAGCTTGCCGAGAGTGAAACGAAGGAACAGCGCACACAGCTGAAAGCTGTGGAGGAACAGATGCGACAAACGGAAATTTCCGTGAACAGACTGGATGTCGAGTTGGAAAACATTTTGCGCAAACTGATGGATGAGTATGAGCTCGGCTATGAACTTGCCAAAGAGCGTTATCCAGTACCGGAAGATGTGGAGAGCACACAGGCTGAGGTGCAGAAACTGAAGCGCAGCATTGCGGCTCTCGGCGATGTCAATCTGGGAGCCATCGAGGAATTCCAGCGGGTTAATGAGCGATATGAGTTCCTCAGCACGCAGAAGAATGACCTGGTCGAAGCCAAAACAACGTTATATCAGGTTATTCGAGAAATGGAAGACGAGATGGCCAAACGATTCAAGGCAACATTTGATGCGATTCGCCGGGAGTTCGGCACGGTCTTCACCAAGCTGTTTGGCGGAGGGCGCGCGGATCTTGTATTGATGGACCCTGAGCGTTTGCTCGATACGGGTATTGATATCGTCGCCCAGCCACCAGGCAAAAAGCTGCAAAACCTGCAGCTATTATCCGGTGGGGAACGAGCGTTGACCGCAATGGCACTCTTATTCGCTATACTGCATGTTAAGCCTGTACCGTTCTGCGTACTGGATGAAGTGGAAGCGGCGCTGGATGAAGCCAACGTGGTGCGTTTTGCCCAGTATTTACGTGAGTTCTCGGAACAAACACAATTCATCGTTGTTACACATCGCAAAGGCACAATGGAAGAAGCGGATGTGCTGTATGGTGTCACGATGGAAGAGGGCGGAGTATCCAAGCTCGTTTCGGTTAAACTGGAAGATGAGGAAGCTGTCATTGCCTAATCTTTGAGTTGGTGGTCACGCATGAACTCATCTAATATCATTTAAACTAAGAAATGTACACGATGGAGGGGCTTTATGAGTTTCTTTAAAAAGCTGAGAGACAGCATTGCAAGCAAAACAGAGTCGGTTACCAAGCAGTTCAAGGACGGGTTGGAAAAGACGCGTAAAGGTCTTGTAGAGAAAGTGTCGGATCTCGTTATCCGTCGTAAAAAAATCGACGAGGAATTCTATGAAGAATTAGAAGAAATTCTGATTGGAGCCGACGTAGGTGTCAATACGGTTATGAAACTGATTGAAGATCTGCGTGATGAAGTCAAAAAACGCAAAATTGAGGATGCGGCTGAACTACAGCCTGTATTGTCCGAGAAACTGACGGATTTGCTTCGTGGAGAGCAGAATAATGAATTGAAAATGAATCCGGATGGCATTACGGTCATTTTGTTTGTCGGTGTTAATGGTGTGGGTAAAACAACAACGATTGGTAAGCTGGCCCATCGCTTCAAACAGCAGGGTAAAAAGGTCATTATGGCAGCAGGCGATACGTTCCGTGCCGGAGCGATTGAGCAACTCGAAGTATGGGGACAACGTGCCGGTGTGGAAGTCATCAAGCAGCAATCAGGTTCTGACCCTGCCGCTGTAATGTATGATGCGGTGCAGGCTGCGAAACAGCGGGGTGCTGATGTATTGCTCTGTGATACTGCGGGCCGTCTGCAAAATAAATCGAACCTGATGGACGAACTCAACAAAATTTACCGTGTCATTCAACGTGAAATTCCGGAAGCACCACATGAAGTATTAATGGTGCTGGATGCAACTACTGGTCAGAATGCACTGAATCAGGCCAAACTCTTCGGAGAGAAGAGTGGGGTAACCGGACTTGTACTGACGAAGCTGGACGGTACCGCCAAAGGTGGTATTGTTGTTGCAATTCGTCAGGAGTTGGATCTGCCTGTGAAGCTGGTCGGACTTGGTGAAAAAATTGATGATCTGCAGCCGTTCGACTCAGAGCAATTCGTGCATGCGTTGTTTGCCGGACTGATCCAGGAACAGCCAGCTGAAAGTGCTGAAGATGAGGAAGCCAGTTCCTAGAACCATTAATAAAGTGGGATGAATGAATAGCGTTAACCGTATTGCCAGTGATATACGTGATAAGTGTCACGTGTAATGTCACTGGCAATACGTGTATAATGGGAATAAAGAAGGCAAGGCTAAAGGGCTAGAAAGGACGGTTGATATGGCCAATACCTATACCTATTCCCGCCGTGAGGAAGTCGCCAATGCGGTGACTCATGGAATCGGAGCTGCGCTCAGTGTAGCTGCACTGGTGCTGTTGATTGTATTTTCGAGTATGAAAGGCACGGCTTGGCATGTGGTCAGTTTCACGATCTACGGGATCACTATGCTGCTGCTCTATACGAGCTCTACACTCGTGCATGCATGGAAAGATGGAAAAATGAAAGATTTATTTGAGATTTTCGACCATTCTTCCATTTATTTGTTTATTGCGGGTTCGTACACTCCGCTTTTGTTTATTGCTGTTCGCGGCACACTTGGTTGGACCCTGTTCGGTGTAATCTGGGGAATCGCATTATTCGGCGTGATCTTTAAGGCGTTTTTTACGAAAAAGTTTCTATTCATGTCCACGATTTTCTATATTGCGATGGGCTGGCTCATCGTTATTGCCTGGCAACCGCTTATGGCTGCCATTCCTACAGGCGGAATCGTGCTGCTGGTTGCAGGAGGCCTGATGTATACACTGGGTACGCTTTTTTATGTGTGGCGTGGATTTCCGTATCACCATGCGATTTGGCATCTCTTTGTGTTAGCAGGCAGTATTCTTCATTTCTTTATGGTACTGCTGTACCTGACACCACTTCGCTAGAACACGGTAGATAGCGTAAAACGAATCGGCTCCATCTGTGGAGGCCCATTCGTTTTTTGTTCTATATAAAGGATGCAGTAGGTCGTATTCTACTGTATAGGAATGGCTAAGATCAACCGTGTAGGCACGAAAAATGAGTGCAAAATGAACGTTTTTATTGTGACAAGTATTTTTGCTTGACAACCTGATTTGTTTTAGGTATTATTAGGAACGTTGCAAGAGTGTAAAGTGTTTTTCCTTGACGAAGGGAGTGCCCCGTTATGAGTCAAGAAAACCGGCTTGAGAAGACAAACCGGATTAACTTGCTGTTTGCTTTCTATGAACGGTTGCTTACCGAGAAACAGCAGACGTTTCTAAAGTATTACTTTCATGATGATTTCTCGCTGGGCGAGATTGCAGCCGAGTTCGAGATCAGCCGCCAGGCGGTATACGAGCATATCAAGCGTGCCGAACAAGTGCTGGAAAATTACGAAAGCAAGCTTGGCTTGCTGGAGAAGCACGAACGGCGCAACCGTAATCTTGAAGATTTGCAAAATGCATTGGAGCGCGCAGGCGTTTCCATTGATAACAACCAACAAATAAACGATATTATTCATCAGCTCAGAGAGTAGTTTGTAAGAGTTGAACGAAACGTATCGGTCCTGAAAACAGTATTACAGCTTAAGGAGGTGGGATCATGGCATTTGAAGGATTAACGACCCGATTGCAGAATGTGTTCAGCAAGCTGCGCGGCAAAGGCAAGGTGTCTGATGAAGATGTTGCCGAAGCGATGCGCGAGGTACGTCTGGCATTGCTCGAAGCGGATGTAAACTTCAAAGTGGTCAAGGAATTCATCGCCAAGGTGAAAGAGAAGGCTGTCGGCAAAGAAGTGATGGAGAGCTTCACGCCCGGAATGGTCATTATCGACATCGTAAACAAGGAACTGACGGATTTGATGGGTGGAAGCCAGT
Source organism: Paenibacillus sp. E222 (assembly GCF_013401555.1). Taxonomy (NCBI): domain Bacteria; kingdom Bacillati; phylum Bacillota; class Bacilli; order Caryophanales; family Paenibacillaceae; genus Paenibacillus; species Paenibacillus sp. E222. The sequence continues at coordinate 6,115,487 of NZ_CP058552.1, read as the reverse complement.
CGAAGCTGGCCAAAGCCAACAAACCGCCTACGGTATTGATGATGGTTGGTTTGCAGGGTGCGGGTAAAACGACCACATCCGGTAAACTGGCCAAAATGCTGCAAAAGCAAAATAGCAGACCGTTACTTGTTGCAGGAGATATTTATCGTCCAGCAGCGATCAAGCAGTTGCAAGTGCTCGGCGAGCAGATCAAAGCGCCAGTATTTACACTGGGAGATCAGACAAGCCCTGTAGAGATCGCACGTCAGGGTCTGCAGCATGCCAAGGATAACGGTAATGACTACGTCATTATCGATACAGCTGGACGTCTGCATGTCGATGAAGAACTGATGGAAGAGCTTCGTCAGATTCACAGCGTAGTGAACCCGGATGAAGTACTGCTTGTCGTAGACAGCATGACGGGTCAGGATGCAGTTAATGTGGCAGAACACTTTAACCAGCAGCTTGATCTGACCGGGGTGGTTCTGACTAAGCTTGATGGAGATACTCGTGGTGGTGCCGCGCTTTCGGTTAAAGCAGTCACCGGTTGTCCGATTAAGTTTGCTTCTCTTGGAGAGAAACTGGACGCACTTGAGCCTTTCCATCCAGAACGTATGGCTTCACGTATTCTTGGTATGGGTGACATGCTCTCTCTGATTGAGAAGGCACAGTCCAACATTGATACCGAAAAAGCCAAGGAAATGGAACGGAAGATGCGTAATGCAGAATTCACGTTCGAAGATTTCCTGGAGCAAATGGACCAAGTGAAAAAGCTGGGGCCAATTGATCAGATCATGGATATGATTCCTGGTATGGGCAAGATGAAACAAGCCAAGGACCTGAAGGTTGATGATAAACAGATGGGCCGGATCGAAGCGATCGTGTACTCCATGACGACCGAAGAGAAACGTAACCCGGATATGATCAACCATAGCCGTCGGAAGCGGATTGCTACAGGTAGTGGAACATCCCTGGCCGAAGTAAACCGTCTGATCAAGCAGTTTGATGAGATGCGCCGCATGATGAAACAGTTCTCAGATATGATGGGACCTAAAGGCGGCAAGAACAAAGCGATGAAGCAGCTCAAAGGTTTGGGCAAAGGAATGAAGTTTCCTTTCCGTTGATTCCGGGAGCAGCTGAACGATATACAGATTTCATTGAAGGAGGTGAATTTTCAAATGGCAGTTCGTATTCGTCTGAAACGTATGGGTGCTCACAAAGCTCCTTTCTACCGCGTAGTGGTATCGGATTCCCGTTCCCCACGTGACGGTCGTTTTATCGAGGAGATCGGTTACTACAACCCGGTTGAACAACCGGCTGTTGTTAAGATCGATGAAGATAAAGCATTGCAATGGCTTCAAAACGGTGCACAAGCATCTGACACTGTCCGCAACTTGCTGAGCAAAGCGGGCGTGATGAAGAAGTTCCACGAGTCTAAATTGACTAAATAAGGTGCTGATTCGGAGGGTCCTCTATGGAAGAATTAGTAAGCATAATTGCTAAGGCTTTGGTCGATCATCCGGAAGATGTGGCGGTTCGGACGGTTGAGAAAGACCGGCTTGTCGTTTATGAGTTAACCGTTCATCCTGACGATGTTGGGAAAGTGATTGGTAAACAGGGACGAATCGCAAAGTCTCTTCGTACAGTCGTCACATCAGCAGCAGTTAAGATGGATAAACGGGTAACCGTTGATATCATATCTTAAAGATATACGAAAGGGGGTTAGGATGCATGTCCTAGCCCCTTTTCGTGCATGCTGAAACTTAAATCATAGAATTGAAATAGCTCGTCAAATATGATGATCTGCGGAAGTAGTGAGGGTATGGAATCGATACTGAAGAAGCGTTAGGATAACAGCGAGTCGAAGAATGAATCCATAACCGGAACGGCAGCAGGGAGATCATCACATATGAGTACCAATATGAATGGATTGTAGGAGGAAAGTATGGCAGAGTTTATGAATGTAGGCAAAATCGTCAATACGCATGGCATTCGCGGAGAAGTGAGAATCATGCCTTTAACTGATTTCCCGGAAGTGCGCTTTGCGAAAAATGCAGAGTTGTTTTTCTTTACACCCGATAATCATCCAGTCATGGTTAACGTGGAATCTGCACGTTTGCATAAAAACATGTATATTCTTCGTCTGAAAGAGTATGACAACATTAATGAAGTAGAGAAGTTTAAAGGCGGCATGGCCAAAGTGTTAAAAGAGAATCTGGCTGAGCTGGAGGAAGGTGAATACTACTTCCATCAAATCGTAGGGTGTTCTGTCATCACCGATGAGGGTGAAACACTTGGAACCATCTCTGAGATTTTGACTCCTGGAGCGAATGATGTATGGGTTGTCAAAACGCCGGCAGGCAAAGAAATTCTGCTCCCGGTTATTGATGATGTTGTTCTTGATGTGGATGTTACAGAGAAGCAAGTCAAGGTTCACCTGATGGAAGGGCTGCTGTAACATGAAAGTGGATGTATTAACCCTATTCCCGGAAATGTTTGACGGTGTGTTCGGAACCAGTATTCTGGGTAAAGCCCAAACCAAAGGGCTTGTATCTCTGGGAGCAACAAACTTTCGGAATTTTGCGACCAATAAACATAATACAGTCGACGATGCACCTTATGGTGGAGGTGGAGGTATGGTATTAAAGCCAGACCCCATCTTTGCTGCTGTTGAAGATGTATTAGAGCAGCGGGGCGAAGCTGCGGCAACGATGAAACCGCCACGTATTATTCTAATGTGTCCGCAAGGTGAGACGTTCACACAGAAAAAAGCAGAGGAACTTGTACAAGAAGATCATCTGATTTTTATTTGCGGACATTATGAAGGCTACGATGAGCGTATCCGTGAATTTCTCGTGACGGACGAGTTGTCGATTGGTGATTACGTGCTGACGGGTGGCGAGCTGCCTGCGATGGTGGCGATTGACAGTATTGTGCGCCTTATTCCGGGTGTGCTTGGCAATGAGACAAGTGCTGTAACGGATTCCTTTAGTACCGGATTGCTTGAATACCCGCATTATACACGTCCTCCCGAATTCAGAGGTATGAAGGTTCCAGATATGCTGTTATCCGGACATCATCTGAATATTGAGGCATGGCGCAGAGAGCAATCCTTGCTTCGTACGCTGGAACGTAGACCCGATATGTTGGAGACGGCGGACTTGACGGACAAAGAACGAATTTGGCTAAATAAGATTCGTTCCGAACGTGAAAAGAATGTTGAGTAATTTGATGGTATTTCGTTTGAGCACGTAAAATAATCTCTTTCGAAAGTCTGAAAGACCAGCCTAGTGATATATAGGTTGGTCTTTTTTTATATTGAAGAATGTGAAAAAACTGGATTTTCATTGGCAGGTACTATAAAATGTGAGTATAATATGAAACTTGGTTTCATCAAATGAAACGAAAGGTGGCTTATATATGTCTTATCACTTTTATGGTCTTGACCATGTGCAACTTGCTGCACCAGAAGAGTGTGAAACGGATGCACGTGATTTTTTTATTAAAGTGTTAGGTTGGAACGAGATTCCCAAACCTGAAATGTTGAGAAAACGTGGTGGTGTTTGGTTTCAATGTGGCATGCATCAAGTACATATTGGAGTGCAAAAAGATTTTGTTCCCGCTATAAAAGCACATCCGGCATTTCACGTACAGAATTTAGATGCGTTGCGTGACGTTCTGAATCGTAACCATATTCAAGTCATTGATGATGAAGCGCGGACTGATGAAGGTGTAAAAAGGTTCTATATCAATGATCCCTTTGGAAATCGACTTGAATTTCTAGAATGGATTAAGCCATAAGCTAACAAGCTTACTCCTACTATTGAACACTCTTGCCGCTTTGAACATTTTTGCTTGTTCCGAAATGGGGTTGTATAAACTGAAAAATTTCTTTATGGTGATCTCAGCTAGAAGCGTATGACGACATGCTGAGGAGGAAGAATATGAATCATCAGCCTTATGAAGTTGGCAGAATGAATATTAGTGAAGCTGGAGAGCGCTGCAAGATGCTTCTGGGGGATCTGAATGGAGATGGCAGGCTTGAGATGCTGTTGGTACAGGCAGATGGGGGCATAGACGATCGTTACGTTCCGCATCAGGTATGCTGTTTGTCGGCATATGATCTGGATGGAACATTAATGTGGCAGGTCGGAACACCAAATCCGGACGCAGGCGGTCCAGGATCAGACTATCCCGCTCAGATTGCAGATTGGGATGGGGACGGAAATAATGAAGTGCTGTGTGTAATGAACAAACAATTTCTTATTCTGGACGGAAGAACCGGGGTGATAAAGAAACGTCATGATTTGCCTGGAGAGCAAGCGCATGACTGTATTATCCTTGCAAACCTGACTGGGGACCAACACACAATGGATATCCTGCTGAAGGATCGGTATAAGACGTTATGGGCTTTAGACCATGATTTCAATGTGTTGTGGAAGCATGAAGGCAATATAGGTCATTTTCCGTGGGTATACGATATCGATGGGGATGGCAAGGATGAAGTGATGGCCGGGTATGACATGCTGGATCATGATGGAACATTATTATGGTCCTGTCATAATCTTGATGATCATGCAGACTGTATATGGTTTGGCGATGTGGACGAGGATGGAGAGGTTGAAATTGTTATCGGTGGCAGTGTCACGGTGATGATGGATCGGCACGGTAATGAAAAATGGCGATATGAGGATTCGATTGAATCACAGCATATTGCATTGGGGAAATTTTATGGCGAAAGACAAGGATTACAGATTGCAGGTCTGGATCGGATTATTCGTGGAGATGAGAATGGTAAGGATGGACTATTTATGCTGGATCGCGACGGAAAAGAACTATGGAAAGAAGATCGTAAAACTCGTGGCTGGTTAACCATTATTGAGCCTGTACGCAACTGGGATGACAGCGGGCTTGACTATATCCTGGCTTATCGCCGAGGTGGGGGCGACCTGCCATCTTTGATTAATGGTAACATGCAAACGGTTGCAGCGTTCGGAAAAGAGGGCTATGCCGTACACGCAGACTTGTGTCAAAGCGGAAGGGAACAGGTCATCATTTATGATGCACATGAGGCGGTGATCTATTCCAGCTCAGTGATGGATGTAACCACTCCAACCTCTGTGAACTTAAAAAGAGCCCAGCTTCAGCCGAAAAGGCTGTATAGCTCGACTCTTTATCCAGGCGGGGAAGTTTCAATCTAACTTAATGACTGATCTCTACGACAGGAAGGATTTCCTGTTGGTCTGATTCATGATGGAGCAATGCAGCCAAATCGGTTCCTGTTGTAACCGTTAATCGTGGGAGCTTCATAGGATTATCCCCAGGTCGAACAAATCCTGAACGTACGGAAAAGGCCATGCGATATCCATTTTGCTGAAGTTGATAGATCATCTGTGTGCTGGTATAACCAAAAGGGTAGGCAAGATATGGCGTATCAATACCCGTTTCTTTCATCAGCTTTACGTCATCATTCAACAGGCTTGTGTCGAGTCCAACAGGTACGTTGTCGCCGCAACGCATATATCCTTTGTGATGCAGATTATAGGTATGGCTATTGAACTCAAAGACGTCTTTAGCGGCCTGCATCTCCTGTTTGGAGATAAACGTATTTTTGGTTGGATCAAAAGCCGAAGGCTGATCCTGAATTTTGCTGCCGATTACAAACAGGGAAGCATGGAAATTATATTTTTTGAGCACAGGGTAGGCTAACGTATAATTGTTCTGATATCCGTCATCAAAGGTGATGACAATTGACTTTTTGGGCAGGGAGATCTGTCCATTCACGTATTGCTCTAGCTGCTCCAGTGTAATTGTGTTATAGCCTTCTTCATGCAAATATTTCATGTTTTCTTCGAAATCTTCCAGATTAATGATCGATTTGTTGTTTGATTCGTGATTGTTGATTTTGGGCAGTATGTAATGATACATCAGTACAGGTACTTCAGTAGCCGAACCTGGTGCGATGTGAAAGGTAGCCAGATCAAGTGCAGGTTTGCTGGAATAGTCGGAGTGAGACATTAGAAATGCCTTACGTTTGACCATATCCCAGGACGTGCATGCTTTGTGAGACATTGCATTGGTAGGATGAGTTACCGCATACGCATACATTGTAATGGTACAAGTGAGTAATGCGAGTGCAGCAAGAGCAATTTTTTTGAAGTGTTTCATAAGTCGATTGGTTCTCCTTTTGCCATTTCATTTCTTCGTGGAATTACATTTTAGATGCTCAGCACGTAATCCAACAAGCTATATCATAGACGATCTTTCTTGACAGAAAGTTACAGTATTTTTTCCGTCTCATGCTTGACTTATTCCAGAATACTAATTATGACAATCCATAGGGGCGAATCTTCGATGTGCATAAAGGAATTGTGCAGAAAAGAGGATGGAGAGATGTAGCTTAATGGGAGTGTAATGTGACTATAATAGAATTCAGGATTTGTTTAAGATGAACGTTATAGTGGATAACGACTAATTGGAATAAAGGTCATTAAAGAAGGCGATTGAAGAACCAAAGAGTGCTGTCAGCAATTTGTTTATTTTTCCTTGTGTTTTGTTATGGTGCGTGATACAATAAGTCTGTTATGTGGAATACGGCGGTCCTCTATGGATAATGAAGGAGACAAGGTGTTCTCTGGAAGAAGTATGAACGCCTGTACGGAAGGAGGGAGTCATAGATGAATATCGTTCAAGCGATTACACAAGAACAACTTCGTAAAGATATTCCGAGTTTTCGTCCTGGTGACACTTTGAAAGTGCACGTTAAGGTAATCGAGGGAACTCGTGAGCGTATCCAATTGTTCGAAGGTGTTGTGATTAAACGCCGTGGTGGTGGAATCAGTGAGACTTTTACAGTTCGTAAAATTTCTTACGGTGTAGGTGTGGAAAGAGCTTTCCCGCTTCATTCCCCTAAAATCGATAGAATCGAAGTGGCTCGCCGTGGTAAAGTGCGTCGTGCGAAGCTTTATTATCTTCGTGAACTACGCGGTAAAGCAGCGAGAATTAAAGAAATTCGTTAATATAACGGATACCGGGGAGGGCTTGGAGACAAGCCCTTTTCGTTTTTGTCCGGGAAAAGTTGAACCGGAGGTGCACTTCCGAGTAAAATGGTATGGCGGCACACGCGCGAATAGTCCGGGAGGCTTGTGGAATCAGTTATTGAAGGACATTTGAATTGTGGATTAAATGTACTGGTAATGCTTGCGTGAAAGATTACATAACTGATGATGTGTAAAAACTGCTATAACATGTACTGTGAAGAGAGGAAGATCATTAATGGAACAGGAAGTTCAACAGGACCAGGGCAATACTGTCGAAGAGAAAGGCAGTCGATCCAAAAAAGCCAAAAATGAAATTTTCGAATGGCTCAAAGCCATCGTGATCGCACTAGTACTTGTCATTTTGATTCGGTGGTTGCTGTTCAAACCGTTTGTTGTGGACGGGCCTTCCATGCAGCCGAATTTTCATACAGGTGAACGTGTGATCGTCAATGAAATTTTATATGATATCAGAGAGCCACAGCGCGGAGAAGTTATCGTATTCCACGTTCCATCTGAAGGCCGTGATTTCATTAAACGTGTCATTGCTGTCGCTGGTGATACCGTCGAGGTCCAGGATGATACGGTTCTCGTCAATGGTAAAAAAGTCGATGAGACTTACATTCAGGGAGCCATCGATGCTGCTGAAGCGAACGGTGGAACCTATAACGTGAAGGACTTCCCTAATGAGCAATTCCCGGATGGGAAAGTACCTGAAGGTCATGTTTTTGTAATGGGGGATAACCGTCCGAACAGTACAGATAGCCGGATGATCGGTTATGTGTCATTGAAGGATATTGTAGGTCGTGCAGATGTGATTTTCTGGCCGATCGGCGATATCAAGTGGATTAACCATTAATATGAATGCAGGATGTATAAGCAAAATATGGAATGTGCACTAAACGTTAAGGGTAGAACTAATCTGGGGATAATAGAGATCTAAGATGGTTTTGCCAGCAAAGTGATGCGGTGTGCATGTTATAGAAAAAGCTTGTACATCAACAAATAATGAGGTGAAGACAAGGTGACGATTCAATGGTTTCCAGGTCATATGACCCGAGCCAGACGCCAGATTCAGGATAAATTAAAGCTGATTGACGTGGTCATCGAACTGCTGGATGCCCGTCTGCCTGTCTCCAGCCGCAACCCGATGATTGACGAGATTTTACAGGGCAAACCCCGGATGATTTTGTTGAATAAGTCCGACTTGGCGGATGCGAAAGTGACGCAAGAATGGATTGAATATTTCAAAAAAGAGGGAATCACTGCTTTCCCTGTAGATGCTTCAACAGGAACCAACGTGAAAGACATCCCAACACAAGCCAAGCTTCTCCTTAAAGAAAAAATTGACCGTCAAGTAGCTAAAGGGATTAACCCTCGAGCGGTTCGTGGACTGATTGTTGGTATTCCAAACGTGGGTAAATCCACGTTAATTAACAGACTGGCTGGACGGAACATTGCGGCAACGGGAGATCGTCCTGGTGTGACGAAGGGACAACAGTGGATTAAAGTGGGTAAAGAGATGGAACTGCTGGATACCCCGGGTATTCTTTGGCCGAAATTTGAAGATCAAAACGTGGGTTATCGTCTTGCGGTAACTGGTGCAATTAAGGAAGAGATTCTGAATGCAGAAGACATCGCCTTTTTTGGCATCAGTTATCTGATGCGTTATTACTGGGATTCACTTGAAGAACGCTATGGACTTCAGGAGTTCTCCAAGGATGCGGATGATTCGGACAGCGTTGTTGCGATCATGGAACAGGTTGGTCGTATACGTGGTTGTGTGGTAAGTGGTGGGCGTATCGATTTGGAAAAGGCATCGCGAGCATTTCTGCGTGAACTGCGTGCGGGCAAAATGGGACGTTTCTCTATGGAAGCTCCTTATTAAATAAGAAACAACTGCCGAAAGAAGCGGCCGTTACCGGATAACCGGGAGCGGTCGCTTTTTGCCGTACTGGAATTAAAATAGAGGAACCGTGATTGATCTGGAAGGTGATTCTAGAAAATTGCACTTTATGGGATTGCATTGTAAGTATATCTGGGTCTCTTAAATCATGCTATGATGAGTGATAAAGATTTAGCCAGCTCAATGTTGAATATCTTCAATTTAAGCCATCAGATACCGATAAAATAATAACTCACCATCGTATGATCATGTATGCTTCACAGAAGTTTATTTCTTGTTTAATTGGATCTGATAGAACAAAAATCGGGGAATCTACGTCTATATAATAAAATGATATAAAAATGATGTGTTGAAGCAAGAGTGGGCAGAGGAGATGACACTGTAATGAAGGAAATGAATGAGTTAACTGAATTGACCCAACTGGATGCCCTGGTTGAACCGAAAAAGAAGAAAAAAGAATTGGTGGAGCCCAAAGATCTGCTGATCTATGAGCGTGAATATTGGGAAAGCGGATTTGAACATATTGCCGGAATTGATGAAGTGGGACGTGGCTGTTTATTTGGAGATGTAGTAGCGGCAGCCGTTATTTTACCTCGTGATCTGATTCTGGAAGGGGTTAATGATTCCAAGAAATTAACGGAGAAAAAGCGCGACGCATTATATGACATCATTATGGAAAAGGCGTTGTCAGTGGGGATCGGTTATGCGGATGCGGAAACGATTGATCAACTGAATATTAAACAGGCTGCAAGGCTTGCCATGAAACGTGCGGTAGAAGCGCTTGAGGGCGTGCCGGACTACCTGTTGGTGGATGCCGAAAAGGTAGATGTGAATATACCGCAGTTGTCCATTATTAAAGGCGATGCCAACAGTCAATCCATTGCGGCAGCATCCATTATTGCGAAGGTTACCCGGGATAGGCTTTGCAAGGAGGATTGGGATACGTTATATCCGGAATATGGTTTATCGATACATAAGGGATATGCAACGAAATTTCATCGTGAACAAATTATGGCTCTTGGTGCTACACCCATGCACCGTCGCAGTTTTCTCGGCAATCTGCTTGGAGAACAGCACACTTTATTCTAATTAAACCATACACGGAGGGAGGGTGAAGGTTTTGAATATAAGTTCCGTGATACGTGGGTTGCTAGGGGATAGTAAACCGGGAAATGCCAAACCGCTGGAGTTAAAGGAAGGTCAGGTTGTACGGGGTTCTGTGGTTAGTGTATCCGATGATGGAGCAGATGCGGTTCTTCAGATTCAGGGTGTACAGGTGCGTGCAAAACTGGAAACCCCGCTTCGCCCAGGCGAAACAACACTGCTTCAGGTCCAGCCTCCAGGTGAAAATGGCGTAACGGTAATGAAACCTCTGACGGGTACATTGGCAGAACTGCCACAGGCATCTTTGAACAATTTGCTTCAGGAGGTAGGTTTACCGGATACCAAGGGGAATCGGGAACTGCTGTTAGCTATGCAGCGAAGCGGATTACCTTTAACCAAGGATAATGTAGCCATGGTTCAAAATATGATGACAGCCAAACCTGCGCAGGTGCCTGTTGAAGAGTGGGTGCAGGCAACAGGTATTGCTTTTCAGCGTGGTCTTCCGGTTACGGCGGAAACGGTAAAGGGCTTGCATCAAGCGGTATTTGGCCCGCCACTACATCAGTTGTTGAAGGGGTTGGCTGAACAGCTGGAGTCCATGCTAACCCAAACCGCGGGTAAAACGCTGTCGACCGGAGAACAGGCGGCTACGGTGAAGAATAACATTATGGGGGGAGTGCCTGTACCGTTAAACAGAGAGCAGGCGGGAGAAACGGTAGCTGCCTTAGGCGGTAACCGTCAGGTAGGAGGAACAAGTGGTTTATCTGGGCAACCTGTGCCTGGGGCAGCTGCTGGTGGTACTCCAATGGCAGATGGACCGGAGGATGCTGTTGGTAGTAGTGCGGTGAAAGGCAATGGACAGACTGGAGCAGGGACTGCCGAGATGGCTGGGGTTAAGACTGGGGCCAGCCATGTTGAAACTGCTGGCAAGGTGGGTACAGGTATTCCGGCAGGAACCGGAATACCTGGCGAGAGCCTGCGTGCAGCTGACGCGGGCGTTGCTGGAAGCCGCCCGAGCACGACGGGGGCGGCAGTGGAAGCTGCGGTTGGCCGAGTGATTGCAGGCCAGCCTGAGGGTGGCGTGGCCGGACGAACCGACGGCCGCGGTGAAACGCCTGCTGCTGCGGGGCCTAGCCCTTCCGCAGCAGGGCAGGCGGCGCCAGCAGCTCCATCGGCAGCGCAGCTGGCGCCCAAGCTGCTGGCGCTGCTGGACGCGCTGCGCAGCGCGTCCACAGCCGCACCGGCACAGCCGGGTGCGGCGACACAGGCCGCCCCTGCATCGCAGGGCGGCCAGGCGGCTGCGGCTGCCGGAGGCGTGCCGCAGCCTTTGCCAGCCGGCGCGGATGCGCTGCCGGCTGGCGGTAGTGCCGCAGCACCTGCGGGAGCTGCGGCGGCGCCCGTCACCCACGAGGGGGACCCGTGGGTGGGGCGCGTGTTGAAGCTGCTCGGTGCGGAGCACGAGCAGCAGGCAGTGCACGGCGCGGCTGCGCAGGCGCGCGTGGGGGATGTGGCGAGTCCGGGAACCGCGGACACGCTCAAGGGCTTGCTGCTGCAGCTTGCCAGCAGCGATGGTGCACCGGCGGCGCTTAAGGATGCCGCCGGACAGGCTGTGCAATTTCTGACAGGTCAGCAGTTATTGCTAACAACAGATCGGAGTGCTACCTTTGCACAGATGCACTGGTTTATCCCCATTACCGGACCTGATGGAGAAGAGACGGCTTCCGTCCAAATTCAATCACGCCGCGGACAACGTGGTGAGTTGGATGCATCCAACTGTCGCCTGTGGTTCGATCTGGATATGAAAAGTCTCGGTCCAACACTGGTCGATGTGCATGTTGTCAACAATATCGTCAGTCTGCGTGTACTGAATGACGGCGAAGGAATGGGACCGCTTCTAGAAAGTGGGCGTGAAGAGATCCATCGGGCGCTGGACAAGCTGGGTTATCAGTTGCTGACTTTCAAGGCGGAACCCTGGCCTGTTGGCCAGGAACAGGGTGCTGAACGTAAAATGACTGCCTCGGACTACAGTCCTGAACGATACAAAGGGGTGGACATGCGGGTATGAAAGAGGATTCGCAACCGGACCTGATATCCAAAAAGGCCGTTGCTTTAAAATATGTACCTGGTGAGAGCGAAGCGCCAGTGGTCGTAGCCAAAGGCCGTGGCAAAGTAGCAGAGGCCATTCTGGATAAAGCCAAGGAAAATGGTGTGCCGGTTCAGGAGGATGCCGCACTTGTTGAAGTGCTTTCCAAGCTGGATTTGGATGAACAGATTCCGTCCGAACTGTATCAACTGGTGGCCGAAGTGTTGACCTACATTTATCGTGCTGACCGTCTGGCTTCTGGACGAGAGGAAGAGGAATCGTGGTAGAGCGCAGATCAGAACAAGCTCCAGCTTCAAAACTGACACGTCAGCAAAAAGGACGATTGGGTGAAGAAGCTGCTTGCGACTGGCTTCAGGAGCATGATTATCGCATTTTGAAGCGCAATTGGCGTTGCCGTAGCGGAGAGATTGATATCGTTGCTTCCCATGAAGGCATGATTATTTTTATTGAAGTCCGCAGTAGAAGCGGAACTATGCAGTATGGTACACCCCAGGAGTCGGTAGATATCCGTAAAATGAAGCAGGTACGTGCAACTGCATCTGTATATTTGCAAATGACGGGAGAGACAAATCATCAAATTCGTTTTGATGTGATCGCAGTCATGCTGGATAAAGCAGGCGAAACCGTCTCGGTTGATCATATTATTAATGCATTTTGAGTTCCTACTATATAAGGGATTCTTCTGATGTGTTAACCCACAGGAAAGACACTTGAAAAAGTGACTCTCCTGTGGGTTATTTTTTTTGGGCTGGTTATAGGTAAAAAGAAATTAAGAACATAACTGCTTCACATGCAGTAATGATGATACAATTTGTATCTAAAAGCGAGTAATTGAAATTATCCTCATTGTTAATATTTCCTTTTCCGATCGTTAATGGACTACATCTCATTAATAATTCTCTAAATAAGAGCTCAAACGATGTGTTTCAAACCAGTCTATGCTACTGAGTTGCTTGTTATAAAGTGCACTCATTCTCCTTGCCATATATGTCCATTCCCAAGTTCATTCTAATTCCATAAACAATAAAGCCTCGCGATGTGTTCTAACTTATTGCTAGACGACAAAAGAGATTGAAGTATTAAAATAAATAGATACAAAATGTATCATTTATAATAAAATAAGAAAAGAAAATATTAAAAAGAGGGTGTGAACTATGAAGGAAATTCAATCTGCTGCAGAAAAGAAAGATAAACAGGTCTGGGAGACTCCTCGAATGGAAGTCCTGGATATAAGTGAAACCATGAACGGTGGCGAGGAGATTTGGCAATATGTATGGGGCGGGGAATTTTGGAAGCTCGAAATGTTAGTCAGTTAGATAGATGTAACAATTTCATATTGTTAAAATTTACTATTATATTTGGATGAGGTGAACGATTGTCATGAGTATTCAATGGAAATGGATGATTCGTTTAAGTGTGTTTTTATTATTTTCTGGGGTGTTTGGTCTGCTGCATTCTGAAACGACATATGCAGCATCCAAAGATGCTTCTGTCAGGGAAATGGGGAATCGTTTCGCTCAAACTGCGTATATTATTGGACAAATTACTGATCTCGATGGTTTTCCAGTAAAAGATGTGAACGTACATATTACGCAGCAAACGGGTGGGGAACAAAAACAAATAGTGAAGACCGATTCCAAAGGAGATTTTCGGTTTGAAACGGCGATAGGTGAAAGCACAGATTTCTCCATTAAAGCGGTAGCGAAGGGGTACTTGGATTCAGGAATGAATTTTAGTTATGTAACCTTGAATCCGGGGGATACGAAAGTAGTGAATTTAGTACTCTTTGAGCCAGCCACCATCGTAGGTACAGTGACTGACCAATCGGGCAAACCTATTGTGGGTGCAATTGTAAAAGCTACAACGGTAAGCCAAACAATTAAAACAGACAAGGATGGCAACTACGCCATCACGGGGATTAACGCATATCAAACCACAAACATTGATGTTGAGGTCAATGCGAATGACTATGTTCCGTACACGAAATATGTGACAGTATCCTATGGAACTACGAATAAATTGAATTTCTATCTGCAAGAGGCTGCAGCTGTAAACGGCGTGGTGATCGCTGAGAGTGGAAAGGGGATCATAGGCGCCAAAGTGACAATCAATGGTTTACAGACAACAACAGACAAACAAGGTAAGTATACGATGAAACAGCAGCTTCCGGGACCAAGCACAATCTCTGTCGAAGCGGATGGTTATATCAAGCAAACGATTAGGGTAACTTTGGTCAAAGGACCTAACAATAATTTTGATTTTATTCTCAAGAGTAATGTGGACAAAACCGCGCCTATAACCAAATATGCCTTAATTCCTCTAACAGAGGTATCTAACGGAAAACAATATATTAATGGTTTTAATTTTAAGTTAAAGGCAACGGATGAAGTTAACGGATCTGGCTTGAAGATGACCCAGTACAGAATCAATGGCGGGCAATGGATCACGTTTACCGGACCAATAAAAATTTATGCTCCTGATGTCAAAACAGTGGAGTATTTCAGCACGGATATCGCCGGCAACCAAGAAAAAATAAACAAAATGGATTTTGTGAATGGGAAATATGAAGGAGCAGGATCATACCCTTATTGATTAAATAGCTATTTATAATGAAGAAAGGCGACGTTGACTCTAAGAATCCCTCCGTGGGGGAAGAGTCGAAGTCGCCTTTTTGCATCCGAAATAATCAGAACGAAATAATGTTATCCGCATTCCTTTGAATCCAATGAACAGATCAGTGTATAATCAAGAGGGTAATCCAGTTTTGCTGCACCGTTTGATTTTTCATAAATGAGTCGATTCACACCGCAGGCTTGAACTGCGGTCATGGATAATTTTTTATAACCTGGGAGGCATGGTCATGAGTAAATCTACTCAAACGGGTAACGTTGTAAGAGAAGCCATTCAAAATCGTCGTACCGTCAAAAAGTTTAAAAAAGAAGCTGTTCCCACACAGCAGATTATTGATTTGTTAGATACAGCCGTATGGGCACCCAATCATAAATTGCGTGAGCCGTGGCGGTTTTTATTGTTTAGCGGAAATGGACTGAACAAGCTCGCAGACGCTATTGATGCAGAGATGGGAGAGGATAACAAGTTCTCTGCCAATATCAAACAGGTCCCTTCCGTCATGCTTGTCGTTATGGAAGAAGATCCGCGCCAGAATATTTGGGATGAAGATTTTGCTGCAGTGAGTGCATTGGTACAGAACTTCCTACTCGCTGCATGGAGTGAAGACATCGGAACGTTCTGGGTAACCAAGCCTTTCCTGTATGGACCCAAATTCCGGAAGTCCCTTGGCATTCAGGCTGGAGAAAAAATTATCGGAATGGTTTACATGGGGTATCCGGAGGTTATTCCTTCTGCCAAAGAACGTACACCAGCCAAGGACAAGCTGACTATATTTGAATAATTGATATCTTGTTCGCTATACTTTCGAACGTGATGTTATATGCCAAGCCCCTGCACGTATGCATTCTTCTTTTATAAAGAGGATATATATGCAGGGGTATTTGATTTGTGAAAATATTTAACCTTGAATTTGAAATCTACAGATATCTCGCTTGAACCTTTCATGATGCTTAAAGGTGAGGCACGTATTTCCCCTTATAGCCTTGCCCTAATAGCCTTTATTGCCTGGATGACCCTCGCTCAAAATAAATTCAAATCCAGTTGACGATACTGAATCGCCTCAGCCACATGAGCTGTCAAAATGACGCCATCATGATCCAAGTCTGCGATTGTCTGGGCCATCTTAATAATTCGATCATGTGCACGCATGCTCAGATTCAGTGTTTGCAGTGTCCGCTGAAGCAGTTGGTCAGCTTCTTCAGGCAGACGGATCGTTCGACGCAGAAGGGTACCTGATAGCTGGCTGTTCCAGCGAACAGAACGATTCGCATATCGTGCGGCCTGAATATGATGAGCATGAATGACTTTGGACTGCATTTCCGCAGATGAAGGAGAAGCGCCTGCCTTGCGCCACTCGCCTGGGGGAGGAACTTCGACCTGAAGGTCGATGCGATCTAGCAGAGGTCCCGAGATTTTGGCACGGTAGGCGGCAACACGAGCAGGACTGCATATACAGCGCTGATCCTCCGATTGGGCAGAGAGATATCCGCAAGGACAGGGATTCATAGAGCAGGCGAGCATAAATTGTGCTGGAAATGTGAAGGCAGCTCTTGCCCGGCTAATGGTGACTTTACGATCCTCCAATGGTTGTCTTAACACTTCTAGGACTTGCCGCTGAAACTCAGGCAGCTCATCCAGAAACAATATCCCCCGGTGAGCAAGACTTACCTCGCCCGGTTTGGGGATGCCGCCGCCTCCAATTAGACCTGAAGTGGAGATCGTATGGTGTGGAGAGCGAAAGGGTCTGTCCGCGATGAGACCATTCGAGGTATCTTTAAGCTTGCCAGCAGCACTTAACACTTTGGTGACTTCCAGCGCTTCGTCTTCGGACAACGGTGGGAGAATTGTAGGCAGTCGTTTAATTAACATGGTTTTCCCTGTTCCTGGTGGTCCGACGAGCAAAATATTGTGCATGCCTGCTGCGGCAATCAGGAGTGCACGCTTCACATGATGCTGTCCCAAAACATCACTATAATCATCGTCCAACGACGGAGATCGCATTGGACCCTCACGTCGCTCCATATCACCGACATTGGGATTCAGAGCAGACAGATGGGTGTAATTTTTTAAAACAACAGGCCTGGTATTCTGTAGCCGTCCTTCCTTGTTCTTTGAATTCGTTTCCTGTTCAGGTACGATATCTTGCAAATGACGAATGCCATATACCCGTATACCCCGAATCAACGAAGCCTCTTCCAGATTATCGGCGGGCAGAAGAACAGAGGTAAAGCCTTGCCGTTTCGCCAAATCGACCATGGACAAAATACCAGGCACAGATCTCACTGAACCGTCCAATGCCAGCTCACCCACCACCAATGTCCGTTCCTGTGCAGGAAGTACCAGCTGACCACTTGTTGTCAGTAAACCAATAGCAATGGCAAGATCGAAAGAAGATCCTTCCTTTCGCAAATCGGCAGGAGCCAGATTAATCGTAATCCGCTGCAGCGGATACTGATAGCCACAGTTTTTTATAGCGGCACGAACGCGTTCAACCGCTTCACGAATAGCCGAATCCGGCAATCCGATAATAGACGTCTGGGGTAGACCATTCGACAAATCTGTTTCCACTTCAATCAAAACGCCGTCAATTCCATATAAACAGGCACTATGCAGTTTTCCGTACATAATAAAAGAAACACCTCACTTCGTCCTTGGCGCGCATAATACGGGCCAGTCTACGAATTAAGGTGCTTCCTCAGCTTCTAACAAGCATTTTATATAAAAGAAATCAGGGCGTCAACCCGTCATCGTCATAGCTGTTGTATATCATTCCCTGACTCCTGGATTGTTTACAGTTACCGCATGAAGTTTCTAGCAGATGTATAGAATGTTCAGTTCTGAATCAATGTCGCGCTGTTGGGAAAAAAGAATGTAGAAGCTGGTTGAGCTGTTTCAACAATCAATAGTTTTTTGTTAAGTAGTCATATGATTTTGATCATCTATGTCTCAAATTATATTTTATACAATTAAATTTATCACTATTAAATAGAAAAGTAAAATCATTTGTGCTCAATTATTCTGTTTTTTTTCTAATTTATGATAAGATAGATGAAGGGCTCCTTATAATTCGCGAATTATAGCGGTTATAACAGTTGTAAGCCTCAATTATAAGAAATATAGAATGCACAATAGGTAGGTGAGACAGATATATGCAGAATGAAAGTTTGAAGCTGGATAATCAATTATGCTTTGCCATATACGCTTGTTCACGTGAAATTACGAAGATGTACCAGCCCTACCTTGAGGTGCTTGGTGTAACCTATTCTCAATACCTGGTCTTGATGGTATTGTGGGAACGTGAAGAATGTACGGTTAAGGAAATCGGAGAGGCACTTTACCTCGATTCAGGGACTTTGACACCTCTTCTGAAACGTTTGCAGTCAGCGGGACTTATTCATCGCGAACGTTCAGTTCAGGATGAACGAAAAGTATTGATTACACTTACCGACGCCGGGCGGGAACTTCGCCATAAAGCCTTGTCTATACCTGAAGCGATCCGGGAAGATGCATGTCTGAACAGTTCAGAGTTTGAATCTTTACTGGGACAGTTCAAGGGGCTTCTGGAGAAAGTCCATCAGACCAACACCAAAGAAGCCAGAAAATAAACTGCATCGTTGTATTACTATTAGAAACCTTGGCTTATTAGCCGAGGTTTTTTCCATTAATATCCAAGCATTCACAATATGGGATCATACCCATATCAAAATACTGTCTATTAACCATTACTTTTTTAAGGAAAGCGTTTTAAAAACATGTTACAATGAATTGGGTTTAAGTGAAAATAGTCAACATTTGTCTTTTGTTAGTCTACCAACCCGCCTTGTTGCAGTCATGTTGATAGGAGGATTCGAGAATGAATATCCATGAATATCAAGGAAAAGAAGTACTGAAACAGTATGGAGTCACCGTTCCAAACGGAAAGGTTGCTTATACAGTCGATGAAGCGGTTGCGGCCGCAGAGGCACTGGGCAGTCCGGTGACTGTAGTCAAAGCGCAAATTCATGCAGGTGGCCGGGGGAAAGCCGGCGGTGTGAAAGTAGCGAAAAGTATCGACGAAGTTCGTGCTTATGCATCCGAAATTTTGGGAAAAGTATTGGTAACACACCAGACTGGACCTGAAGGTAAAGAAGTGAAGCGTCTTCTGATTGAAGAAGGGTGCGACATCCGCAAAGAGTATTATGTGGGTGTTGTTGTGGACCGTGCCACAGGCCGCGTCGTAATGATGGCTTCCGAAGAAGGCGGTACAGAGATCGAAGAAGTAGCTGAGGCTACACCTGAGAAAATTTTCAAAGAAATTATTGACCCTGCAATTGGATT
This sequence comes from Paenibacillus sp. E222, assembly GCF_013401555.1. NCBI lineage: Bacteria > Bacillati > Bacillota > Bacilli > Caryophanales > Paenibacillaceae > Paenibacillus > Paenibacillus sp. E222. The sequence goes on along the minus strand of NZ_CP058552.1, from coordinate 6,096,409 downwards.
GCAAGTGTTCCAGGCACGTAAACTGGCGTACAGCATTCGTATTCCGAATGAGTTGGTGAACAAAGCAGTTAAGTTTATGCTTGCGTTGTACACAGCATTTGTCGAAAAAGATTGCTCCATTGCCGAGATCAATCCACTCGTTGTTACCGGAGATGGAAACGTTATCGCGCTGGATGCAAAATTGAATTTTGATTCCAACGCCTTGTTCCGTCACAAAGACATTCTGGAACTGCGTGACCTGGATGAAGAAGACGAAAAAGAAATCGAAGCTTCCAAATTCGACCTGAGCTACATAGCACTTGATGGCAACATCGGCTGTATGGTAAATGGTGCGGGACTTGCGATGGCGACGATGGATATCATCAAATACTATGGCGGCGACCCGGCCAACTTCCTCGATGTTGGGGGCGGTGCTACAACAGAGAAAGTGACCGAAGCTTTCAAAATCATTTTGTCTGACGCCAAAGTGGCGGGTATCTTCGTTAACATTTTTGGCGGCATTATGCGTTGTGATGTCATTGCCAATGGTGTTGTTGAAGCAGCGAAGCAGCTGGGCCTGACTAAACCGCTGGTTGTTCGTCTTGAAGGAACTAACGTGGAGCTTGGCAAACGTATTTTGGGTGAATCTGGCCTGAATATCGTTCCTGCCGATTCCATGGCCGATGGTGCACAGAAAATTGTTGCCCTCGTAAAATAAGTTCATTCCTGGGCAAATTGCTGCCTTAGTTCCGGAGCTGTCCGGCACTTGAAAAATAACCGTAAGGATGTGAAGCAACGTGAGTATTTTGATTGATAAAAATACAAAAGTCATTACGCAAGGCATTACGGGTTCAACGGGAATGTTCCACACGAAGGGCGCATTGGACTACGGAACCCAGATGGTAGGCGGCGTTACACCGGGTAAAGGCGGAACCAATGTTGATATCACGCTGGAAGATGGCAAAGTAGTCAGTCTGCCGGTGTTTAATACAGTACAGGAAGCGAAGGAAGCTACTGGCGCAACAGCGAGCGTCATCTACGTTCCTCCGGCATTTGCAGCGGATTCCATCATGGAAGCTGTTGACGCAGAGCTGGATCTCGTGATCTGTATTACCGAAGGTATTCCGGTCCTTGATATGGTCAAGGTTGACCGTTTCATGGAAGGCAAAGATACCGTTCTGATCGGACCAAACTGTCCGGGCGTTATTACACCAGGTGAATGCAAAATTGGCATCATGCCGGGTTATATTCATATGCCTGGTCACGTTGGCGTGGTTTCCCGTAGTGGAACACTCACGTATGAAGCTGTTCATCAATTGTCTGCACGTGGAATTGGACAATCTTCTGCTGTGGGAATCGGTGGCGACCCGGTTAAAGGCTCCGAGTTCATTGATATCCTGAAACGGTTCAATGAAGATCCGCAGACACATGCGGTCATCATGATCGGTGAAATCGGTGGTACGGCTGAAGAAGATGCTGCAGAGTGGGTACGCGAAAACATGACCAAACCGGTAGTTGGATTTATCGGTGGGGTTACGGCGCCTCCAGGCAAACGTATGGGTCATGCGGGTGCTATTATCTCTGGTGGTAAAGGTACAGCCAAAGAAAAAATTGCGAAACTGGAATCTTGCGGAATCAAAGTTGCTCCAACGCCAGCTGAAATGGGCTCGACTCTTGTGAGCGTACTTGAAGAACGCGGAATTCTGAATTTGTGCACGACACACTAATTCTTTTTTCGTTATAATAGAAGAAACGGTGCAGGAAATTTATTTTTCTGGTGAGCCGACTATTGATAATGCGGAAAAGGTAAGCAACCTTTTGTCCTGAACAGGGCGAAGGGTTGCTTTTTTGCGTTTTTTTACGGGTGTAAAAGGAAGCTGTTGTCAGCCTGTAAGAGTAAACGCTTGCAATCCGTTGTCACTTATCACACAATATGAGGGAAGATTTTCTTCCCGTTATGGGAGGTTTCTGATTATGGAAGAGAGATGGATTTTGATTGGACTGCATGAAACGGATGGTATTGGTAAGAAAACAATCTCGAAACTGCTATCAGGACAACATCAACTGACGGATTTTCTGGATTATAAAGAAGGGGATTGGATTGCCGCGGGTTTACGGAAGGATCAGGCTGACCGTCTAACCAAGCAATTTAATATCGACTGGATTGAGCAGAGACAAGAGAGTGTTTATAAACAGGGAATTAAAGTCGTTACCTATTTGGATCAGGACTACCCCATATTAATGAAGGAAACCGTTCAGCCGCCCTGGGTAATGTATGGTCGCGGAGATCTAAATCTCTTGCACGCTCAATCCATTGCAATGGTAGGAACCCGCATGCCCACTGTATACGGACGTAAAATTGGTGAAAAACTGACCGAGCAATTATGCAAGGCAGGGCTGACCATTGTAAGCGGGCTTGCTAGAGGAATAGATAGCGTATGTCATGATGCGGCTCTTCGTGCAAACGGCAAAACAATTGCGGTATTTGGGACAGGAATTGACAACATTTATCCTCCCGAAAATACAAGTCTTGCCGAACGAATTGCCGAAACAGGGCTGCTTTTGTCAGAATATCCTCCGGGAACACGGGCGCGTCAGGGGTTATTCCCTGAACGTAATCGAATCATTGCAGGGTTAACCCTCGGTACGCTAGTCGTTGAGGCTGATATCCGAAGCGGATCACTCATTACTGCAGATGCTGCACTCGAAGCGGGAAGAGACGTCTTTGCAGTCCCAGGTCCCATTACATCTCCCAAAAGCCGAGGCTCGCACAATCTGATTCGTCAGGGAGCAAAATTGGTGACATGTGCCACAGATTTATTGGAAGAGTTTCGATTGGACTTGCCAAATGCGGAGCAACTTCCTTACAATAGAGGACGTTCGGCGGAAAGTAGTGAAACTTCGAATCAAGGAATATTCCCTGTCGTAAAACTATCTTCAGATGAAGAACGTGTTATTTATCTGCTAGAGCAGGAAGAACAATCACTGGATCAACTTGTGGAACAGCTCAACTGGGATTTTGGACATTTGCATTCAGTTCTGTTATCTTTAATCATAAAAAAGCAGATTAGCCAATTACCTGGAACTAAATACGCAAGGGTATGACGATGCTGCGATCAAGGCAGCATGTGAAAATAGATTATTAGCGGAAGTTAGTCCTGCTGTTGATGAAGTATGAATCATAAAAACAAGCAGCAGTTTCATGACTGAGAGGAGGATGAACCTATGGCGGATGCACTCGTAATCGTGGAGTCGCCCTCAAAGGCGAAGACGATCGGCAAATATTTAGGCAGCAAGTTCATCGTGAAAGCTTCGATGGGACATGTACGCGATTTGCCAAAGAGTCAGATCGGCGTTGAGGTGGAAAACGATTTTAATCCGAAATATATTACGATCCGCGGCAAAGGTTCAATTTTGAAAGAACTGAAGGATGCACGAAAGAAAGTGAAAAAAGTGTATCTCGCAGCTGACCCGGATCGCGAAGGTGAGGCTATTGCTTGGCATTTGGCCCATGCACTTGAACTGGATGAAACTGCCGATTGCCGAGTCGTATTTAATGAAATTACGAAACAGGCTGTCAAAGATGCGTTCAAAACGCCGCGCAAGATCAATATGGATCTGGTTAACGCGCAGCAGGCAAGACGTATTCTGGATCGGCTCGTAGGATATAAAATTAGTCCATTATTATGGAAGAAAGTCAAAAAAGGATTGTCCGCTGGCCGCGTTCAGTCCGTGGCTGTCAAAATCATTTTGGATCGTGAAAACGAAATTAATGATTTTGAACCGGAAGAGTACTGGAGCATTACTGCCAAACTGACAGCGGACGGAAATCCGTTTGAAGCCAAATTCCATCAGTTAAACGGCACCAAGACCGAACTTGGCAGTGAGGCAGAAGTACAGGCCATTTTAAAACAGATCGAGGGCGCTTCTTTTACAGTCAAAGAAGTTAAAGAGAAGGAACGCAGCCGTAACCCTTCTGCTCCGTTTACAACGAGTTCCTTGCAGCAGGAAGCAGCGCGTAAATTGAATTTCAGAGCTTCCAAGACGATGTCTGTCGCCCAACAGCTGTATGAAGGGGTAGACCTCGGAAAAGAAGGCACAGTCGGTCTCATTACGTATATGCGTACGGACTCTACCCGAATTGCAGCATCGGCTCAGGAAGAAGCCAAGGAATACATTATTGGCAAGTACGGTGAGCCATTTGCACCAGAGACGCCTAGAAACTATTCCAAAAAAGCAGCCAATGCCCAAGACGCGCATGAAGCGATTCGTCCAACGTCAATTTTGCGTGATCCGGATTCCATTAAATCGTTTATGAGTCGTGATCAATTCCGGTTGTACAAACTGGTTTGGGAACGTTTTATAGCGAGCCAGATGTCATCTGCCGTTCTGGATACACTCTCCGTGGACATTGCTGCAGGAGATACAATTTTCCGGGCAGCTGGTTCGAAGGTTCGTTTCCAAGGATTCATGAAGGTATATGTAGAAGGTAATGATGACGGCACAACGGAAGAAGATCGTCTGCTGCCTCCGCTGAAAAATGGAGATGTGCTGGAGAATCGGGAAATTGAGCCGAAACAGCATTTTACACAGCCGCCGCCACGTTATACGGAAGCAAGGTTGGTTAAAACACTTGAGGAACTGGGCATAGGGCGTCCGAGTACATATGCGCCAACGCTGGAGACCATTCAGAAGCGTGGATATGTTGCCATTGAAGAGAAGAAGTTCATGCCAACGGAATTGGGCGAACTCGTCATCGAACAGATGGAGGAGTTTTTCCCGGAGATCCTGAATGTGGAGTTCACCGCCAACATGGAAGGTGATCTTGACCATGTGGAGGAAGGGTCGGAGGATTGGGTCAAAGTACTCGCAGAATTCTACGAATCTTTTGAGAAACGCCTTGAGTTTGCAGAAGAAGAAATGAAAGAAATCGAGATTGAAGATGAAGTATCGGATGAAATATGTGAGAAGTGCGGCAAACCGCTCGTTTATAAGCTGGGCCGTTTCGGCAAGTTTCTCGCATGTTCCGGATTTCCGGATTGCCGGAATACCAAACCGATCATTAAGGATATCGGTGTAACTTGTCCGAAGTGTAAGGAAGGGCATGTGGTTGAACGCCGCAGTAAAAAGGGACGTATTTTCTATGGTTGCGACAAATATCCTGAATGTGATTTTGTATCATGGGATAAACCGTCAGCGAAACCATGTCCAAGTTGTGGCTCACTAATGATTGAGAAGCGGAACAAACAGGGAACACGATTGCAGTGTACTTCATGTGATCATCAAGAGCCGGTAGAGGAACCGGAAGAAGAATGAGCGGATTAGCTTAATGGGGGTAAATGATTTTGACGAATGAACAACAAGTAACCGTTATTGGTGCCGGGCTCGCAGGAACAGAAGCAGCTTGGCAGATCGCAAGTCGTGGTGTGCGCGTAAAACTATACGAGATGAGACCGGTTGTGAAAACGCCGGCTCACCATACAGATAAATTTGCAGAACTGGTGTGCAGCAACTCGCTTCGTGCCAATGGGTTGACCAACGCAGTCGGTGTATTGAAGGAAGAAATGAGAATGCTTAATTCTCTGGTCTTGGGTGCAGCAGACCGTCATGCCGTTCCGGCAGGTGGAGCACTTGCAGTGGACCGGGACGGATTCTCAGGTGAGATCACATCTACGCTTCATCAGCATCCACTCATCGAAGTTGTCAATGAAGAGTTGACTTCTTTGCCTGAAGACGGAATCGTTGTAGTTGCAACGGGGCCTTTGACTTCACCCGCATTGTCCGAGCAAATCAAGGCACTTATGGGTGAAGAATACTTTTACTTCTATGATGCGGCTGCGCCAATTATCGAAAAAGATTCCATTGATATGAATAAAGTTTATCTGGCTTCACGTTATGATAAAGGCGAAGCAGCATACTTGAACTGTCCGATGACAGAAGAGGAATTCGATGTGTTCTATGAAGCATTGATCACAGCGGAAGTGGCTCAACTGAAAGAGTTTGAGAAAGAAATTTATTTCGAAGGCTGTATGCCAATTGAAGTCATGATGAAACGTGGTAAACAAACAGCTTTGTTTGGCCCAATGAAACCTGTAGGACTTGTCAATCCGCATACTGGAGAACTGCCTCATGCTGTTGTTCAGCTTAGACAGGACAATGCGGCAGGAACACTGTATAATCTGGTAGGATTCCAGACGCATCTGAAATGGGGAGAACAAAAGCGTGTATTTTCTTTGATCCCAGGACTTGATAATGCGGAATTCGTCCGTTATGGCGTAATGCACCGTAATACATTTATCAATTCTCCTAAACTGCTTCGTCCAACGTATCAGTTCAAAGAGCGTCCGAACCTGTTCTTTGCAGGTCAAATGACGGGAGTAGAAGGGTATGTTGAATCTGCGGCATCCGGTTTAATCGCGGGTATGAATGCGGCCAAAGCAGCGCTTGGGCAGGAACTGGTGGTATTGCCTGTGGAGACCACGCTGGGCAGTATGGCACAGTATATTACAACAGCTGATTTCAAACACTTCCAGCCCATGAACGCAAACTTCGGATTGCTGCCAAAGCTGGAAACTAAAATACGCAACAAAAAGGAAAAAAATGAAGCACTTGCGCAGCGTGCACTGGATGGCATTGCCCGTTTTGCAGCAGCAGAAGGTCTAACCGTTCCGGAACGCGTGTAAATTAATCGTGGGAGGAGGCTGATATCATGGATATGTCATTTCATGCTACAACGATCTGTGCAGTTCGTCATAATGGCAAAGCAGCCATTGCCGGTGATGGTCAGGTAACCATGGGGCAAAGTGTTGTGATGAAAAATACAGCCAAAAAGGTAAGACGTTTATATCGTGGGCAGGTTGTAGCCGGTTTTGCCGGTTCCGTAGCGGATGCCATTACCTTGTTTGAGAAATTCGAAGGCAAGCTGGAGGAGCACCATGGTAATCTGCAGCGCGCAGCTGTAGAGCTTGCCAAGGATTGGCGGCAGGATCGGATCTTGCGCAAATTGGAGGCACTCCTTATTGTTATGGATAAAACGGGTATGCTGCTGATTTCGGGTGGGGGCGAAATTATCGAGCCGGATGATGATGTTATTGCCATTGGTTCAGGAGGAAACTTCGCCCTATCTGCTGCACGTGCGTTAAAACGTCATGCGGTGGATTTGGAAGCAAAAGACATTGCTCGTGAATCACTCCAGATTGCTTCAGAGTTATGTGTATATACCAACAATAATATAATTGTTGAAGAGTTGTAAGGAAAGCAATCTCCCGTTATGGGGCATGATGATTAAATCGGCTCCAGTTACTTCGTGGAGATTCTTTGTCCTTGTAGGTAAAATTTATAACATTCTATCGCATAAACAAGGTTCGCATACTGGTAGGAGGGAAGCTATATGAATACTCAAGCATTAACGCCAAGACAAATCGTTACAGAGCTTGATAAGTACATTGTAGGTCAAAAACAGGCTAAAAAATCGGTAGCGGTCGCCCTTCGCAATCGTTATCGCCGTAGCCTTTTGCCCGAACATACCCAAGATGATATTGTACCTAAAAATATTCTGATGATTGGACCTACTGGTGTCGGTAAAACAGAGATTGCACGCCGACTGGCTAAGTTGGTAGGAGCCCCATTCGTCAAGGTCGAGGCTACGAAGTTCACGGAAGTGGGTTATGTTGGCCGTGACGTGGAATCTATGATTCGTGATTTGATTGAAACATCGCTGCGGATGGTCAAGCTGGAACGTACTGAAAAGGTCAAGGACAAAGCGGAAGAGGCTGCCAATGAGCGGATTGTACATATTTTGGTCCCTTCACAATCCAAATCCAAAAATCAGCGGAATCCGTTCGAAATGATTTTTGGCAATAATGGCAGCAACACGCCAGAAACCGATGAGCAAGAACCGGATACGGGAGTGGCTGAGCGTCGACGCAAAATCAAATTCGATTTGTTATCTGGCAAACTGGAAGATGACGTTATCGAGATTGATGTGGAAGATACCGCGCCTAACATGATGGACATGTTCGCAGGTCAAGGGAACGATCAGATGGGGATGAACATGCAGGAGATGTTTGGCAGTTTATTGCCTCGTCGTACCAAGAAACGTAAACTGGCGATTAAGGAAGCCCGCAAAGTGCTCATTCAGGAAGAAGCGGGCAAGTTGATCGATATGGATGATGTTACTCAGGAGTCCATTCGCCGGGCGGAACAGACAGGTATCATATTCATTGACGAAATTGATAAAGTGGCCAGTCAAGGACGTGGTAGCGGCCCCGATGTATCCCGTGAAGGTGTACAGCGTGATATTTTGCCAATCGTGGAAGGGTCTACGGTAATGACAAAGTATGGTCCTGTCAAAACGGATTACATCCTGTTTATGGCAGCCGGTGCATTTCACGTAGCGAAACCCTCGGATCTCATTCCAGAGCTCCAGGGGCGTTTCCCAATCCGTGTAGAACTGAACAGCCTGACGCTTGATGAGTTTGTATCAATCCTCACGGAACCTAAAAATGCGTTAACCAAGCAGTATGTGGATTTGCTGCGTACGGAGAATATTGAGATTGAGTTCTCGGATGATGCTATTCGTGAGATTGCCAAGCTGGCTGAGTCCGTGAATCAGAATACCGAAAATATCGGTGCACGGCGCCTGCATACTATTCTGGAGAAACTTCTTGAGGATCTGTCTTTTGAAGCACCAGAGCTTACGCTGGAGCGTATGATAATCACTCCGGAATATGTACGTGAGAAATTGAATGACATTGCACTTGATCGTGATTTAAGTCAATATATCTTGTAACATAGATGTAATGCTCTGTTCAAAGTGTATTGGAAGTAGAATGACGGTATACATTATGGATCAATAAAGGTTAAAAGACTACAGGGATATAGGATAACCGGTCCTGGTTCTGACTGTAGTAGACTTTATTGAACCCATCTGTATGCCGTTTATTTTTGTTATAACCTAATATAATGCTGGATTACAACCGATAAAAGAGATGGAGTTGTTATAAGACGAAAGATAATCTAGGACTTGTGCCGCAGATATAATGAATTTAAGATTATCGGTATAGTGGGAGCTAATAATTTATAGTTCTAAAAATGCCAATAAAAGGATTTATTTTTTCCAAGTCTGGTTATCGGTTTAATTAACAAGAGAAGATGAGTTTGCGCAAATGTGCAAAATATGAATTGGATTTCATTGCGGATGTGACAAAAAAATATCGTTTCATCAAAATCTGCATACAAGATATAAATGTTAAAAAAGTGTTGGGGAAATTCAGTAAAATCAAATAATGTAATATCGATATTTTGTCAATTATCTATTTCATTGAAGTTCAAAGAGTGTAGATGAATTAATAAGAAAGCTTATTATATCGGTAAATATTTCTAACTGGAAATCGTTTGAAGCTTTTCGATGAATCCCTTGTATGTATTATTATGATGTGCTCAAATGTGTTGAAGCAGAGTATAAATTTTAAGAATGTTTAAGAGCTCATATCGAGCACTTAAGCTTATTTTTGTTTTGGGCCCCGACATTTACGAAAAAATTCATAATTTGCAGAAAATACACAAAAAGCTCTGTCTTTCAGAAAAGATAGGGCTTTTTTCTTATTGTAATATATCCCAATCTCGAAGAAACTTATGTTATACGACAACATCAGAGTTAATTCTACTTAAGTCCTAGAAAACCGTGTAAAAGCGAATGTTTTTTGTCGAAAAAACATAAGCATCCTGACGGAAAAAGATTGAATCTATTTCCATAATTTCTAAAGAGAGGAGGGCGATTATGAATCTTTTGAATGATATTAGTTTTCAAAGGCTACAAGGTGCACTCGATGCCTCCAACATTAGACAACGAACGATTGCTGACAACATTGCGAATGCGGACACCCCATATTTTAAGCGTTCGGACGTTGCTTTTGAAGAAATGCTACAGGAAAAAATGAATGGAGATATGCCTGTTCTTAAAGGAAAAGTAACGGATTCAAGGCATTTTGTCATAGGTCCTTCCTCTTCCATACCTACACCTGTAGTTAATATGGACCAGTCAACCTCCATGAATAACAACCAGAACAACGTCGATGTAGACAAAGAGATGAGTCTTCTGGCGGAGAACCAGCTGCGTTACAACGCTTATATTCAGCAAGTGAATGAACAGATTAAAATGATGCGTGTTGGAGTCGAAGGGAGATAACTTAGGTGAATATCAGTAACAGTTTCAGTATCAGTGCATCGGCTCTAACAGCTCAGCGTTTGCGGATGGACGTTATATCTTCCAACATTGCCAACGCAGAGACGACGCGCGCGAGTGTAACCAACGGCGAGGCGGTTCCTTACAAGCGCAAGATGGTTGTACTTGAGCCCAACAAGACTTCCTTCAACAGTTTGCTTCAAAATCAGATGAAAAGCAGTGGGTCTGGAGAGGGAGTTCGAGTATCAGAGATTCGTGAAGATCAGTCGCCACTGAAACCGGTCTATGATCCTTCACATCCGGATGCCAACGCTGAAGGGTACGTGTACATGCCTAACGTCGATATCGCGAAAGAAATGGTGGATATGATCTCAGCTTCACGATCATATGAAGCAAACGTCACAGCTTTGAACTCAACCAAAGCGATGATATCCAAGGCATTGGAAATTGGAAGAGCCTAGTTAACGGCTAAAGGTGGAAATGTTCATAAAATCAAAGAACACAGATGAAAGGGAGGGACATTAATGATTCAGAACAACATGTTTAGCACACAGGGGATTCAACCGCTTCAGATGCAAAGTACGGCACAAAGTAAACCATCTACACCAGCCGAAACCATTGAGAGCTTCGGTACATACCTACAGAATGCGCTAGGGTCTGTAGCTGCACAGGAGACCCAAGCACATGAAATGTCAAACCAATTCCTGGTTGGAAAAGCGAACGTTGATCAGGTGATGATCGCTTCTGAACAGGCTCTGCTGAGTCTTCAACTTACGACTCAAGTCCGAAACAAAGTAGTCGAAGCATATCAGGAGATTATGCGTACGCAATTATAAAATGGCTTACATGCGCTTCGACAACAGCGCTGATTACTACAACAAGCAGCTGCAATGCTGCTCCTGACCGTTAAACTTTAGAACCTATAGAGATTGCGGAAGGACAGACCAAGCAAAGTTTCGGATGGGGTGACAGAGTGAATGAGAGAATTGCCCAGTACAGGGATAAGGCATCCCAGTATTGGAATAGTTTCAGCAAAAAGCAAAAAGTATTATTTATTTCCACCTTCCTGTTTTTAATTTTGGCTGCAGTTGTACTAACCATGCAATTGTCAAAGACGGAATATGAAGTTGCTTTCACGGATTTGAATGCAAGTGACTCCGCAGGCGTCATTAGTTATCTTGATTCATCCAGTATTCCATACAAATTAAGTGCAGACGGCAAGACTATATCTGTACCGAGCACGGATGTTGCTATTGCAAAAGTAAATATCGGATCACAAGGAATTATTCAGAACGGTTCATTAGGATATAAGTCATTCGAGGAGTCATCATCTCCAATCGGGATGACGGATAAAGAGTTCGATGTGAAGTATAACAACGCATTGAACGGAGAAGTGGAGCAGCTGCTTCAACGGATGCAAGGCATACAGGATGCTAAAGTACTGGTCAATATGCCAAAAGATAATATCTTTGCTGGCCTGGAAGAACAGGATAAAGCATCAGCATCAGTGGCCTTGCAGTTTAAACCGGGTTATCACCCCAATCAGGCTGCGGTAGATGGATATTTTAATTTGGTCAAGACAGCCATTCCGAATCTACCTATTGAAAACATAACAATAACGAACACGGATGAAGCGGAACTGATTCCGACGGCCCGAGGTGGTAGCGGGGGATTGTCTTCTGAAGTCCAAGAGAACATGGCGTTACAGAAGAAATTCGAAAATGATGTTCGCAATAATGTGAAACAATTTCTTTCCCAGATTGTGGGTGACGAGAATGTTAATGTTCTGGTTGCTTCCAAGCTTAATTTTGACAAGGAAACACGGAAAGAAAACCTGGTTACACCGGTCGATGTAGATAATATGAAAGGCATCGAGATCAGTGTGCAAGAGATTCAAAAAAGCTACACTGGGGCAAGCAACCCGACAGGTGGTGTTGCTGGCACAGGCCAAGAGGAAGTTCCGGGTTATCCGTCATCGGATGCATCTGGAAATTCAACCTCTGAAGAAACATCTAGCACTAAAAACTACGATGTCAACCGAATTGTTAAAGATATCATTTCCAGTCCATATACTGTAAAAGATTTAACCATTAACGTCGCGGTTGAACCACCGGCAGGACAAACAGAAATACAAGCACCGGTTCACGATGCAATTGAAAATATTTTGGTTAACATTGTTCGTGCATCATTGGCGGACTCAGGCACTGTAATAAGTGACGCAGATTTGGCCAAAAAAGTTTCGGTAATGTCTCAAGGTTTCCAGACTGCTGCGGCAACCAATACAGGCTTCCAGCTTTCCACCGGAATGATGTGGGGCATAGGAGCACTGGTGGCAGCATTGATTGCAACGGTTGTTATTTTGTTAGTGCGCCGTCGTCGCAAACAGAACGAAATAGAAGAAGAGGACATTCCTCTTCCGGTAGCAACAGAGTTTCCGTCCATTACGTTGGACAGTGTAACGAACGAAAGTCAAGTGCGCAAACAATTGGAGAGTTTGGCCAAGAAAAAGCCAGACGAATTCGTCAATCTGCTGCGTACGTGGCTGGCTGACGAATAGAGGTGAACGCATTGGCGAAGGCAAGCAGTCAAGGTCTGACTGGAAGACAAAAAGCAGCAATTTTGTTGATTACATTAGGTCCGGAAGTATCCGCGCAAATCTTCAAACATTTGCGGGATGAGGAGATCGAACAACTGACGTTGGAAATTGCCAACGTTCGCAAAGTAGATGCTTCCGAAAAAGATATGATTATGTCTGAGTTTCACCAGATCTGTCTCGCACAGGAATACATTTCTCAAGGTGGTATTACGTACGCGAGAGAAATTCTCGAGAAAGCACTCGGGTCGCAAAAAGCACTCGAAGTTATTAACCGTTTGACGGCTACGCTGCAAGTTAGACCATTTGACTTTGCGCGTAAGGCCGATCCGAATCAAATCTTGAACTTTATTCAGAACGAAAGTCCGCAAACGATTGCTCTGGTATTATCGTATTTGCAATTTGAGCAGGCAGCAGCGATCTTGTCTTCGTTACCACAAGAGAAACAAGCCGATGTAGCACGTAGGGTTGCTGTTATGGACAGTACTTCTCCAGAAGTCATTTCTCAAGTGGAGCGGGTGCTCGAACAGAAACTATCTTCTACTGTTACGCAAGATTATACAAATGCGGGTGGTATCGAATCCATCGTTCAGATCTTGAACGGCGTCGACCGTGGTACGGAACGTACTATTCTCGACTCGCTAGAAATCCAAGATCCAGAACTCGCAGAAGAAATCAAAAAACGGATGTTTGTATTCGAAGATATCGTCAATGTGGACGATCGTTCGATCCAGCGTATTATCCGGGATATCGACAACGCCGATTTGCAGTTGGCACTCAAAGTGGCAAGCGAAGAAGTACGGGATGCTGTATTCCGGAATATGTCGAAACGGATGTCCGAGACGTTCAAGGAAGAAATGGAATTCATGGGACCCGTTCGGTTGCGTGATGTTGAGGAAGCTCAGACCCGTATCGTAGGAACGATCCGTAGATTGGAAGAAGCTGGTGAGATCATTATCGCTCGTGGTGGAGGAGATGATATCATTGTCTAATTTGATTAAATCTTTCCAGTATGTGCCGGTTGATGACCGCAAACGACTCGAAAATCATCATCATTATGGTGGACAGGAGTCTGATGCGGAGTTAGATGGTGAACGTGCTGAAGGTTCCGAAGCTGAGATGCTGCAGGCACGCGTGGACGAAGAAACACAACGTCTTACTGCGGAAATGCTGGAGGATGCCAAGGAGTTTGCAGAAAAGCAGGTACGTGAAGCTTCGGAGGAAGCGGAGCGATTGCTTCAAGAAGCCCGTGAACAGATTGATAGCTGGTGGCAGGAGCAGCGTCAGCAGGATGAACATCTGACTGAAGCGCTTCGTTCACAAGGTTTTCAGCAGGGTTTTGAAGAAGGCAAAGTACAGGCCGAACTGGATCTCCAGGTGAAGATCGAAGAGATGATGAAGGAAGCCCGTGGAGTGCTTGAAGAAGCTTACGTTGCCAAAGACCTGATTATTCAGGAAGCAGAGCCCTTCCTTGTGGATCTCGCCTGTGGTATCGCTGAGAAGGTGATTGACAAACAACTCTCCGTTGAACCGGAACACACGCTTGAACTGATTCGTCAAAGTTTGTCCCGCAAACGTGAACAGGGGATGATCACCTTATGTGTGGCACCTGAGCAATTTTCTTTTGTGCAGGCTGCACGTGAAGAGTTGGCTATGGCAATTGACTCTCAGGCAGAGTTACAGATTTTGCCTGACGCTACGGTAAAAGACAAGGGGTGTGTTATACGGTCGTCGTTTGGAAGTGTAGATGCCAGAATTGATACCCAGCTCGCTGAAATTAAAAAAGAACTGATCCGCATAGCACTTGAGGATGAGGGGCGAAAAAATCAACATGAAGATTCTTAGCTCACAGCGATACATGGAACATCTTAAACAATTTGATCCCGTTCGCATTAACGGTAAGGTCACTCAGGTCATTGGTCTTATGGTTGAGTCTGAAGGTCCGGATGCTAGCATTGGTGATGTATGTTACATCTACCCCGGAAAATCTGCCAAGCCTCTTCAGGCAGAGGTTGTCGGGTTTCGGGATAACAAAGTATTGCTCATGCCGCTCGGTGAACTTCAGTCCATTGGTCCTGGATGTGATGTGGTCGGAACGGGTAAACCACTTGGGGTTCAGGTTGGATCTGAATTGCTCGGCAAGGTATTAGATGGCTTGGGACAACCTTTGGATGGTTCCTTGTTGCCCTCCAGAATGCCAATGTACTCCACATCCAACACGCCTGTGAATCCGATGGACCGTCCACGGGTACTCGAAACGATGAGTGTAGGTGTGAGAGCCATTGACGGTCTGTTGACGGTTGGCAAAGGACAGAGGGTCGGCATTTTTGCCGGATCGGGTGTTGGTAAAAGTACGTTGATGGGTATGATCGCCCGCAATACAGCGGCAGATGTCAATGTCATTGCTTTGGTGGGGGAGAGGGGCCGTGAGGTTCGTGACTTTATTGAACGGGATCTGGGTCCGGAAGGACTGGAACGATCCGTCGTTATTGTGGCTACCTCTGATCAACCTGCTCTGATTCGAATCAAAGGTGCGGTCATCGCAACTACGATTGCGGAGTATTTCAGAGATAGAGGCATGAATGTCATGTTGATGATGGACTCCGTTACACGGTATGCCATGGCACAGAGGGAAGTGGGACTTGCTGTGGGGGAACCTCCTGCAATGAGAGGATATACTCCTTCTGTTTTTGCGAGTTTGCCCAAGCTGCTTGAGCGAGCAGGGACTGGACCCACAGGTTCGATTACTGCTTTTTACACCGTCCTTGTCGACGGGGATGATATGAACGAACCGATCGCAGATGCGGTGAGAGGTATATTGGATGGTCATATTGTACTGAATCGGTCCATCGCGAACAAAGGTCATTTCCCTGCCATTGATGTGCTTGCAAGCATTAGCCGGGTTATGAAGGATATTGCTCCTGAAGAGCAGCTGGAAGCCGTTAATAATATGAAGAGACTGATGGCTGTGTACAAGGAATCTGAGGATTTAATCAACATTGGGGCTTATCAAAGAGGTTCAAATGCTGCCATTGATGAATCCATAGACCAGATTGATAGCATCTGGAATTTTACAAGGCAGAAAGTTGATGAAAAAGTAACGCTGAGTGAAGTGCAGGAACGTTTGATTCTTGAATTTGCAAGGAGATGAATGGGTAAACGATGAAATTTCGATATCATTTCCAGAAGGTTGTTGACCTGAAAAGCAATGAAAAAACGCAAGCGGAATGGATGTTATCCACAGCCATCGGGAAACTTCAGACGGAGGAAGAGCATCTTTTACAACTATTAAATGATAAAAAAGAACTGATTGATGTCATTCAATCCGCTACGGAAAGTTCAGCTTCCGTATCCAGCTTGCAGGAGATGCAACGGTATGTCCATCACCTTGACGAGTGCATCTCACGCAAAAGCAGTGATGTCAGACATGCTGAGGTCAATGTGCAACGGAATCAGACGTTTCTGAACGGCAAAATGATGGACGAAAAAGTATGGCTTGGGGCGAGAGACAAGGCCAAAATCAAATTTCAGCAGGAGATGCTCCTCCGGGAACAGAACGATCTGGACGAGATGGCTACTGTACGCTTCGCTGCCAAAGCCGGACGCGCGAATTGATGTGGCCGGACGCGAAGTTGTCTCGTGAAGGAGGAAAATGAACAATGGCTGTTAAAGACACAGATATGGAAAAAGAGTCGAGCGGCGGTTGGGAAAAGTTCTTGATGATTTCAATCCCAATTGTGTTCACTGTGGTTTTGTTGGGTGTTTTGCTCACGCTATTTAATGTAGATATTCGCAACAACCTGCTTGAAGTAGCTAACAAAATTCCTGTCGTGAAGGACTGGGTACCTGATCCTGTGCTAGATCCGGAGAAAAAGAAACTGGAGAAGAGCGAGCAGCAGGTCGAGAGTGCAGAAGCGACAATTGATAAGCTTAAGGCACAAGTAAGCGAGAAAGAAACAGAGCTCAAAGCAGCAAAGGATGCCACAACCACAGAGGCGAAGAAAGCAAGCGATTTGCAAAAGAAATTGGATGATGCGGAAAAAGCTGCTGAAACCGCTGCGCAGAATCCAGAGACCGAGTCTGATTATCAGAAACAAATTAAAGATTTGGCGAAGATGTATGCAGAGATGAGTCCTAGTAAAGCCGCGCCGATTTTGCAAAATATGACGAATGAAGAGATGGTACTGCTTCTGAGTGCGATGCAATCGGCTGCACGGACCAAGGTGCTGGAAAAGATGGACCCAAAAACAGCGGCTGATGTCACGATGATGATGAAGGATGCGAAACCATCCGGTGATCTGGCTCTGGATGCACTGCAATCTCGATTAAAGAAAGAGACTGCAACGACATCAACGGCGTCTACAACCAATTCCAAAAACTTGGATAAAAATCAGCTTAGTCAAACGTTTGCTTCCATGTCAGCTTCTAGTGGAGCCAAGCTGTTGCTCGAAACATACAAGCTGAGTCCGGACAAAACCTTGACCATTTTGAATTCTGTCGACGATGCTACACGATCTCAATTGCTGGAAAATATGTCGACTGAAAATTCGGTTGAGACTGCAAAAATATTAAATAAATTAATGGGTAACAAGTAAGAGTAGTAACTTCTGTTTACTACGGAGAGGAGGTGAAAATAAATGTCGATTGTATATCAAATGGCATCCACATCATCTGCCAAGACAACAGGAGCAGCACAGACAGCTGGAACTGGATCCAAAGGTGCAACTGCTGGAGCTGGTGATTTTTTGCAAACTCTTGCCCAATCATTGAGTGGTGATGCAACGGCTGAGAACAGTTCGGCTGCAGCAGCGAGCTTAACAGCGAATCCGCTGATGTTTACCTTTGCAGCTAGTGAAGACGGGGAACAAACATCGATCACTGATATCTTGAGTTCGTTATTCGCAGATTTGGATTCACTAGATGAAGCTTTGGAAAATGATCCGTCACTACTAGGGGATTTACAAAGTCTGATTCAGCAGATGTACGCTCAATTAGATAATAATGCTGGTATTCAAG
The DNA here is from genome assembly GCF_013401555.1 of Paenibacillus sp. E222. Lineage (NCBI taxonomy): Bacteria > Bacillati > Bacillota > Bacilli > Caryophanales > Paenibacillaceae > Paenibacillus > Paenibacillus sp. E222. Next base: position 6,078,635 of record NZ_CP058552.1, on the reverse strand, counting down.
CTGATGGTTCTAATGAGCCTACAAGTGAAGCGGGAAATGCAGCATCAGCAATTGATCTGGCGGAACATCCAGCAGCAGTGCGCTTTGTATTGCAGGATGTGCTCACACAGTTAATTGCGGGTATGAATGAGCCGGATAGTACAGTTGTCAAGAATGCTCCAGAATTCAAGCATCTGCTTCAATCTCTTCAAAGTCAGCTGCAGGATGCTGGCGTTGACACCAGTCTTAACAAAGGGTGGACTGAACTTAAATCCATTCTGGATACATTAGCGGTGGCTAAGGATCAGGCTGTGCAAGTGGCTCCAACAAATCAAACGTCCAAGCAAGACTCAGTGGCATCACAAGTTCTTGTTGCGGCCGCTTCAAATACTGGAATTAAAGTTACAGCGGAAACGGACTCAACACCTATTGCAAATGAAGCTCTAGAAGTGGACCATTCAAGTATCATTACGGCAGGAGAGTTGTCCTTACGTTCATCCGGGACATCAGCAGGTAAACCAGCCGAACCTGTCATGCAAGCATCTCAGTTTGCAAAAGAGATGACACAGTTTGTGGTGAACAAGCTGGATATCGTGCAGCAAAAGGGATTTTCGGAGGCAACTATCTCACTACGTCCGGAGCATCTGGGTAAGCTGGATGTGCAAATTACTTTGCAAAACGGGCAATTGGTTGCACGGTTTATGACTGAGCATACGATGGCGAAAGACATGCTGGAACAGCAAATGATGCAACTGCGTAGCTCGCTTCAAGCTCAAGGCATTCAAGTGGAACGACTTGAGGTTACTCAGAACAGTTCTCTGGGGTCACAAATGTACCAGGATGGTGGACGCCAGCCAGGGAGCAATTCTCAGCAACAACGTCGCTCACGTGAACGTGAAGAACAATCGGATGATGCTGTAACTACAGCAACAATCCAGGAAGAATTACGCAACTGGCGCAGTGAGCATGAGGAAGGAAACGACCTGCAAAGAGACACGTTTACAGCAGAGGCTTAAACAGAAATGAGGTGAAAAGATGGCTAATGAAGCGATTTCTACCAATAATACATGGCCTAACTATTCGGCAGCGAATAAAGCTACAACAAGCGCTGCAACAAAAGAGTTAGGCAAGGATCAGTTTCTTAAAATATTGATCACTCAGCTACAAAATCAGGATCCGATGCAGCCAATGGAAGATAAGGAATTTATCGCTCAGATGGCTCAGTTCAGTTCGGTAGAACAACTGGTGAATATCTCATCTCAGCTCAAGACTTTGAATCAGTCCCTTGGGACAGTATCGGGTATGATTGGCCGCGAGATCAGTTGGCTTTCTTCTAATAAAGAGGATAACGGAACCCTCCGTCAGGGGATTGTGGATTCCATTATCGTACGAGATGGTGTTCAATACGCCAAAGTGGGCAATGACGAAATCAAGCTAGATGAAATTATTCAGGTAACTAATCCAACACAGGCTGAGGAAAATGAAACTCCAGTTCAGGACGCTGCAGATTCAACTGTAACGAACGAAACCAAGGAACCAGAACCATCAGCACAGCCTGAAGACAATGGAAACATGTTATGAGTGACCGCATAACCGTAGGCCAACTGTACTCAGGTCCAATTACACCCAATTTGCTTAACCGCTCCAAAGCGGGAGAAGCATCCAATGTACCTGAACGCCCTTTTGCACAGGTATTGGAAGACAACCTCCTTAAATTGAGTAATCATGCTGCCAAAAGGCTAGAACAGCGCGGTATTGAACTTAAGACTGAGCAGATGCAGCAGATTGGAACTGCACTGGATAAGGCTGCTGCCAAAGGAGCCAAGGAATCCTTGATTTTGATGAAAGATATGGCTTTTATCGTTAATGTCAAAAATCGTACTGTTGTTACAGCCATGGATAGTGAAAGCATGAAGGATAATGTATTCACCCAGATTGATAGTGCTGTAATCATTTCTTGACCGGCTGGCCCTTCTCGGGAGCCGGAATGCCGCTGACCGACTGACGCGGTAACCAAATTAAGGCTGGGAGGATTTTTAAAAAATGTTGAAATCAATGTACTCAGGCGTTTCCGGGATGCGGGGTTTTCAAACGAAACTTGATGTTATCGGTAATAATATTGCGAACGTGAATACGGTTGGTTTTAAAGGTAGCCGTGTCATGTTCAAAGATATTATGAGCCAGACCACTGCAGGGGTGACTGCACCAACGGATACTCCAACAGGTGGTGTGAATGCGAAGCAAATCGGTTTGGGTGTATCTGTAGGATCAATTGACACATTGCATCTTGCAGGAAGTCCTATGACAACAAACAATCCAACAGATTTACGTATTAATGGAGATGGTTTCTTTCTGGTTGCGATGTCGGAGGATCAGGAAGTTCCATTCCTAACTCGTGCTGGGGATTTTCACGTAGATGCGGACCGTAATCTGGTTACATCTGACGGCCTCTTCGTACTAGACAGTGGAGGTGGACCAATCACAATTGCTGATGATGTCGTTTCCTTTACAATCGGCCAAAACGGTATGATTAACCAAACAATGGCTGACGGAACAATCGAAAGTGAAACTCAACTGGGTATTGGGAAAGTTGTCAACCCTGAAGGTCTAGAAAAAATAGGGGGTAATCTTTACCGAATGACAGCCAATGCCAATCCTGATGGCACACTTGATCCTTTAACAGCAAATGATGCCGAGAATGGTACGGGTTCTATTATTGCAGGACAACTTGAAATGTCCAACGTGGATCTAACAGGTGAATTCACAGAGATGATCGTTGCTCAGCGTGGATTCCAGGCGAACTCACGGATTATTACAACGTCCGATGAAGTGCTTCAGGAAGTTGTTAACCTGAAACGTTAATAGCTGATTAGCAATTTTTAATGCGTGGAGGAGCTTGCTCCTCCACTCTGATCAAGGGGGCTTAGCATGATTTCGGTTACGCGGTTAAATGGTTCTCCCATGTGGTTAAATGCGCTGATGGTTGAAATTGTGGAAGAGACACCAGACACGTATATTACTCTGGTAACCGGAAAGAGACTTATTGTGCTTGAGAAAGCCGATGAGGTTATTTCCAAAATTAAAGATTACAACCGTGAAATCGGGGTTCAGGCAGCCACTATTAAAGTGCAGCAAACGGAGGAGTCCTGATGAAAAAGATGTTGCCTTGGCTTGCAACAAGCTTGCTAGCGATAACACTCATTGTGGTGGTTGTGTTTGTATTTATGCAAGGACAGAACGGGAATAAGATTGATACACATACGGCAGCCGCGGCAGAGAAGAAGATGACTGCGGATGAGATTGTTGCAGTTTCCTCAGAGCTTGGAGAAATTAAAACCAATTTGGCTGATATAGACCATGTTGTAGTTGTAAGTTTTTCTTTCAAATTATCCGACAAAAAGGCTAAAGAAGATTTTGAGAAAATTAAGGAAATCACGGTGAAGCCTATTATCATCCAGACTTTTGCGGATACCAAGTCTGATGAGCTGGCTACAGCGAAAGGTCGCATTCAATTTAATAAAAAATTGACCGAGCTTATTAATGAAGCTTTACCAGAAGGTAAACTTGCCAGCACTAGTTTTTCTGCTTTTGTGATGGCGCCAATGTAATGAACAGGACACGCTGTAAATCTGTAAGGGGGTGAGAACATGGTGGATGTATTATCACAAAATGAGATTGACGCCCTATTAGCTGCCCTTTCCTCTGGTGAGATGGATGCGGAGGAATTGAAAAAGGAAGAAACTCAAAAGAAAATTAGATCCTACGATTTTAAGCGGGCGGTTCGTTTTTCCAAAGATCATATTCGAAGCTTGACCCGTATTCACGAAAACTTTGCACGCTTTCTCACCACTTATTTTTCAGCCCAACTGCGGACGTTCGTTCAGATCAATGTCGTTCAGGTTGAACAGCTGCCTTATGACGAGTTTATCCGTTCTATTCCAAAGATGACGATATTGAACATATTTGAGGCGGAGCCATTACAGGGACGGATGGTGATGGAGGTTCATCCCAACGTGGGTTATGCAATGCTGGATCGTCTGCTTGGCGGAACAGGAAATGCACCGACCAAGATCGCATCGATGACGGAAATTGAGACGACGATTATGGAGCGAATATTCAGCCGTGCGTTTGAGAGTTTGCAGGAAGCATGGAAGACGGTGTTGGATATTTCTCCAAGGATGGAAGCACTGGAGACCAATCCGCAATTTATGCAGATTGTATCCCCCAATGAGACCATTGCTTTGATCTCACTGAGCACCAAAATCGGTGACACCACAGGCATGATCAATTTGTGTATCCCGCATGTCGTTCTTGAGCCTATTATGTCCCGGTTGTCGACTCATCAGTGGTTTGTTTCGGAGAAAAAGACGAGAGCGCCGGAAGAATATGATGCTCTCAGAGAGCGTGTGAACAAAGCTAAACTGCCCGTCGTTGCGGAGTTGGGAGAATCCAGGATTTCGATTGCTGAATTTTTGGGTCTGTCGGTTGGCGATGTCATTACGTTGAACAAACCCGTTGATGAGGGACTGTCTATTAAAGTTGGAGACAGACTGAAGTATATGGGGAGCCCGGGAACGATCAAGGATCGTGTGGCTGTGCAAATAGACAAGATTGTCACCGAAGGAGTTGAAGAATTTGACGAGTAAGGATTATTTATCCCAAGAAGAAATCGATGCTTTGCTCAGACAATCGGAATCGATGAACAGTTCGGAACCGGCTGAGAAAACAGTTGATGATTTTTTGACCGAGCTGGAACAGGATGCCTTGGGGGAGATTGGTAACATTACATTTGGTAGTGCGGCGACAGCTTTGTCCACGCTATTAGGCCTAAAAGTAGATATTACAACACCTAAGGTGTCCATCATCAGTCGGACACAGTTTGATGAAGCCTTTCCTAAGCCTCACGTTGCAGTCCATGTGAATTATGTAGATGGATTTGAAGGAATCAACTCATTAGTCATCAAAAAACGGGATGCTCAAGTCATAGCCGATCTGATGCTTGGCGGTGAAGGGAATCCGGTTGATGAAGAATTGAATGAAATCCATATCAGTGCAGTACAGGAAGCCATGAATCAGATGATGGGTTCGTCTGCTACATCCATGTCCACAATCTTTAACCGTTTCGTGAATATTTCTCCTCCGGGAATTGATATTCTCAATATGGAAAGTGGTGAGGGAGTCAGCAATCTTCCAGAAGATGAGACTCTGATCCAAGTATCATTCCGGCTGTTGATTGGCGATCTGATTGATTCCAATCTCATGCAGCTGCTTCCCGTGCATTTTGCAAAAGAAATGGTAGAGATGTTGATTGGCGGAGCCCAAGAGTCTACTGCTAGCGCACCAGTTGCGTCTACACCTGAGCCAGCACCGGCAGCAGTACCGGCTGCCCCTGAGCAACCTCCGGTTCAGCAACAGATACCGCCACAGGCGCAGCAGCCGCCTGTTCAGGATTATAATGGCTATGGACAGGCTCCAATGGGGATGCCTCAAGGAATGCCGCCACAGCAGCCTTATGGCATGCCTGCGCAGCAACCTTATGGTGTACCGCAGCATTACGGCGGTGTGCCGAATAGGAATGTAAACGTACAACCGGTTCAATTCGCCAATTTGCAAAATGGGGCGTTCGGCCAGGTAGACGAAAACAATTTGAATTTATTGATGGACATTCCCCTTAAAGTCACCGTAGAATTAGGAAGGACCCAGAAGCAAATTAAGGATATTTTAGAACTGTCACAAGGTTCAATTGTCGAGCTGGACAAACTGGCCGGTGAACCTGTCGATATTTTGGTGAATAACAAGTTGATTGCCAAAGGTGAGGTTGTCGTAATCGACGAAAACTTTGGTGTTCGTGTTATAGATATCGTAAGCCAATGGGACCGAATTCAGAAATTACAATAAGCACAATTTAGGGAGGACTTGAATCAAGATGGCAAACCGAATTTTAGTCGTGGACGACGCTGCATTTATGAGAATGATGATCCGGGACATTTTGTCCAAAAACGGATACGAGGTCGTTGGCGAAGCACAGGATGGATCACAAGCAATTGAGAAGTTTAAGGAGCTTCGTCCTGATCTGATCACAATGGATATTACCATGCCTGAGATGGATGGTATTGCAGCTTTGAAAGAAATCAAAAAAATTGATGCCAACGCAAAAGTAATTATGTGCTCTGCGATGGGTCAACAAGCGATGGTTATTGATGCAATCCAGGCCGGAGCTAAAGATTTCATCGTGAAGCCGTTCCAATCTGACCGGGTTATCGAAGCAATCAGCAAAACGCTGGGCGTTTAAGAGACATGATGATGGCTCAGGATAAGATTCCAGATGATGTGGGCACGGGAGTCAATTATTATTTTCAGCTTGTATGGGTGATTGTTGTCCTGGCCGTCATTCTGGTTCTTATAGTCTATCTGATTCGTTTTCTAAACAAACGGAATCAGCGATGGTTCCGGAACGGCACAATTCGTATTTTGGGTGGGGTCGGACTGGGACCAAACAAGTCGCTGCAAATTATAGAAATTGGCGGTAGCGTTTACCTACTCGGTGTGGGTGATGACATACAGCTGGTGGATAAGGTTTCGGATCTTGAAGAGGCTCAGCGAATCATTGATTCATTTGAACGGGATGCTTCAGCACAACAGGGAAGCCTTTCGCCTCTTATTGCAAAGCTGGCTGCCCGCTTGCGCAAAGATGAACCGCCGCGAGAAATGGAACTCGAGGATACAACCTCTTTTCACGAACTGTTTGAATCTAAACTTCGGCAGATGCCTAACCGTAAAGAGAAGATGGAGAAGGTCCTGGAAGAAGACAATACTACAGATCGGTCGAGGGATTCATGAAGAAAAAGATTTGGTTAGCGTGTTTTTTCATAGGACTCATCAGTCTGGCTTCCGTCACTGCTGCCTTTGCCGAACCGATTCCGAATATTGATATTCAAATTGGGAACGGGGATGGGAGCACACCAAGCACGAGTTCACTATCCATTATCCTGTTGATCACGGTACTTAGTATCGCACCAGCCTTGCTGGTACTGATGACCAGTTTTACACGGATTGTTATCGTTCTCGGTTTTGTGCGGACATCCTTGGGTACGCAGCAAATGCCACCCAATCAGGTGCTGGTCGGTTTAGCACTTTTTCTGACACTTTTCATCATGTCACCGACGTTGTCATCCATTAATCAGGTAGCGCTTCAGCCCTATCTTAAGGGAGACATCACACAAACCGAAGCGTTGGAAAAAGCTGCGGATCCCATGAAGAAGTTTATGTTCTCCCACACTAGGGAGAAAGACCTATTGCTGTTTATGAAGTACAATCAAACCGAAAAGCCCAGCACATACCAGGATATTCCGATTACTGTGATGGTACCGGCATATGCAATCAGTGAGTTGAAGACAGCATTCCAGATGGGATTCATGATCTTTATTCCCTTCTTGGTTATAGACATTGTAGTTGCGAGTACACTCATGGCTATGGGTATGATGATGCTTCCACCTGTAATGATCTCATTACCTTTTAAAATACTGTTATTTGTACTTGTCGATGGCTGGTATCTGGTCGTGAAGTCACTGTTGCTGAGTTTTAACACTTGAGCCGGCATATTAAAGGAGGACGGTCATGACTTCGGAGTTTATTATCGGTCTGGCCGGGAAAGCAGTTTATACTTCACTGCTGGCCAGCGCACCTATGCTTATTCTAGCTCTGGTTGTAGGACTCATTATCAGTGTGTTTCAGGCAACCACTCAAATTCAGGAGCAAACCCTGGCCTTTGTGCCTAAAATCATTGCTGTACTTCTGGCAGTACTTTTGTTTGGTCCTTGGATATTGAATATACTGGTCGATTTCACGTATAACATTCTCGATAATTTATACAGATACATAGGGTAGGCTGTTGCAGATGGAGACATTGTTGCAAAGTTTTCCTGTCGCTCTGCTTATGTTTTGTCGAATAGCATCATTTTTTGTAACTGCGCCAGTCTTCTCGGCTCGGAATGTGCCGAATTCTCTTAAAATTGGTTTATCGGCATTTGTAACCTTTACTGTGTATATGGTATACGGCATAGATCAGGTTGTCCCTACAGATCTGAGTTATATCCTGCTGGTTATCCGAGAGATATTGATTGGTTTGCTCCTAGGCTTTGTTGCATATCTGTTAATGACGGCTGTACAGACAGCAGGAACCTTTATCGATCTTCAGATCGGTTTTGGTATGGCCAACGTATATGATCCAATGACAGGTGCATCTGCTCCGCTTACAGGTAACTTCAAATATGCTTTTGCGGTATTGCTCTTTCTGACAATGAACGGACATCATTATCTGCTCGATGCCATTGTTTACAGTTATCGCTGGATTCCGTTGTCGAATGTATTCTTTCTACGATTGGCAGATGGAAGTATTGCTGAATTTTTGGTGAGTACATTAGGCCAATCATTTATGCTGGCTTTTCAGATGTCTGCGCCAATTGTAGTAGCTCTGTTTTTGACAGATGTAGGGCTGGGATTCTTGGCCAAGACGGCTCCACAATTTAATGTATTTGCTGTCGGAATGCCGCTTAAGGTACTCGTTGGACTTGCTATTTTGCTTTTGCTGGTTCCCAGTTTTGGCTTTGTGTTTAGTCAATTGTTCGAAGTAATGTTCACAGCCATGGAAAACTTGCTTGGGACTATTGGACAAAGGCCAGGCTGAGTGAAACGGAGGACAAGATTCGAATGAAATATCAACTCGACCTCCAGATGTTCGCAGGGGAAAAAACAGAGAAGGCTACCCCGAAAAAGAGGCAGGATACGCGAAAAAAAGGACAGGTTGTCAAAAGTATGGAGCTGTCCGGCGCATCCATTCTCCTATTCACCTTTTTGATCATGATGATGTTCAGTAACTTTTACAAAGAACGTATAGTTCGATTGTTTACAGACATCTTCATTAATCGGATGAGTATGGAAATTACCGGGGAGAACGTCGTAGCCTTAATGATGCGTTATGGCATCGAGGTGATGCTATTGCTTGCTCCTGTTTTGCTCGGTGCGGTACTCGTTGCGTTAATTGTCAATTACATGCAGGTAGGTTTCCTGCTTGTAGGAGAGGGTTTAAAGCCGAAACTGGAAAAGTTGGATCCGATTAAAGGGTTCAAGAACATTTTTTCTCTTCGTTCTTTGGTGGAGTTTGCTAAATCCATTATGAAAATGTCGATTATCGGCTTTCTGGTTTACAGTACAATCACAGGTTATCAGTCAGATATTGCTTCATTGTCTCACTTTTCATTGGATGCGATTCTGCATTTTGCTGCTTCAATCACCTTAAGCTTGGGAATCAAGATTGCAGTAGCCCTGTTAGTACTTGCTGTACTCGATTATATGTACCAGAAGTATGATTACGAAAAGAACATTCGGATGTCCAAGCAAGACATCAAGGACGAATACAAAAAAATGGAAGGTGACCCACTGATCAAGGGTAAAATCAGGGAGCGTCAGCGTCGTATGGCTGTTCAGCGCATGATGCAGGAAGTTCCCAAAGCGGACGTGATTATCACCAACCCAACTCACTTTGCCGTTGCGCTTAAGTATGAGGGCTCGGAGATGGAAGCGCCCCAAATTATAGCCAAAGGTCAGGATTACGTCGCCTTACGTATTAAGGAAATTGCCAAAGAGCACGGTGTCATTACCATGGAAAACAAGCCGCTGGCACGGGCATTGTTCCAGAGAGCCGAGATTGGTGACGCCATACCGGCTGATTTGTTTCAAGCGGTAGCCGAAGTGCTGGCTTATGTATATAAATTAAAGGGCAGAACGAAATAACAGGGGATCGGAGGCCGTACATCCATTGAAAATAAAAGATATAGCTGTCCTTGCGGGTATCATCGGCATCGTGTTGATGATGATTCTCCCGATCCCAACCTGGTTGTTGGACATGTTGCTTGTCATCAATATCTCACTTGCACTGATGATACTGCTTGTTGCAATGAACAGCAAAGAAGCACTGCAATTTTCCATCTTTCCTGCATTGCTGCTGATTACGACGTTGTTTCGATTAGCACTCAACATATCAACAACAAAACTGATTTTGGGTCAAGGAAACGCAGGATCGGTAGTCGCTACCTTTGGTAGCTGGATCGCTGGCGGACAGATAGCCATCGGATTTATCGTGTTTCTGATTCTCGTCGTTGTTCAGTTTATCGTTATTACGAAGGGATCGGAGCGTGTAGCTGAAGTTGCAGCACGATTCACCCTCGATGCGATGCCTGGTAAACAGATGAGTATCGACGCAGATTTGAATGCAGGCCTGATCAACGAGCAGCAAGCACGTGAACGCCGTTCCAAAATTGAACGCGAAGCTGATTTTTACGGAGCCATGGATGGAGCCAGTAAATTTGTAAAAGGGGACGCTATTGCAAGTATCATTATTCTCCTGATCAATCTTATTGGTGGTTTTATCATCGGGATGACGGTACATGGTCTCGCTTTTGCCGATGCGCTATCCACCTATTCCGTATTGACGATCGGGGATGGGCTGGTTAGCCAGATTCCTGCACTCCTGATATCTACAGCAGCAGGTCTTATTGTAACAAGAGCATCATCGGAAGGGAATTTGGCCGATGACATTACGGGGCAATTGTTTACATACCCGATGCTCCTTTATATTGTATCTTTTGTAATAGCTATGCTCGGCTTTTTCACGCCGATCCACATTATTACAACGTTGCCGCTTGCAGGGTTGCTGGCTTTTGCCGGATGGAGGATGCAGAACAATCTGAATCAGAAGCAAGAGGCAGAGGAGCAAATGGAAGAGGAGCAGCAGATCGAAGAAGTTAGAAGTCCGGAGAGTGTAATCAACCTTCTTCAGGTGGACCCTATCGAGTTTGAATTTGGTTACGGTTTGATTCCTCTGGCTGACAATCAACAGGGTGGGGACTTATTGGATCGGATCATTATGATTCGTAGGCAGTGTGCTCTTGAACTGGGGTTAGTCGTTCCCGTTATCCGGATTCGGGATAATATCCAATTAAGACCGAATGAATATGTCATCAAAATCAAGGGTAATGTTGTTGGCGGCGGAGAACTGTTGTTGAATCATTATCTGGCTATGAGTCCGGGGTATGAAGAGGAATCGGTTACAGGAATCGAAACGACAGAGCCGGCCTTTGGTCTTCCAGCGTTATGGATAGATGAAGTAACCAAAGACAGAGCTGAACTTGCAGGATATACAGTGGTAGATCCTCCCTCAGTTGTAGCCACACATCTGACTGAATTGATTAAGAAGCATGCGCATGAGTTACTTGGCAGACAAGAAACCAAAGCACTTGTGGATAATCTCAGAGAGAATTATGCTGCGCTGGTGGATGAGCTCATCCCATCCGTCCTGTCTATCGGAGATGTACAGAAAGTGCTCGCCAAGTTGTTGCGTGAGAAAGTCTCCATTCGTGATATGGTTACAATCTTTGAGACACTCGCGGACTACGGAACGTATACCAAAGACCCGGATGTACTGACGGAATACGTGAGACAATCGCTCTCTCGTCAGATTACCCAGCAATTCTCTCAAAAAGGTGAAACGCTTAGAGTAATCACTGTTGGACCTGGTCTGGAGAAGAAAATTGCAGAGAGTGTGCAGCAATCCGATCAAGGCAGTTACCTTGCATTGGATCCGGCTTCAACACAAAGTGTATATCAAAAATTGACTGAACAAGTTAATCGATTGATCCAGTCGGGCCAGCAGCCAGTTGTATTAACTTCTCCAACCATTCGTATGTATCTTCGTCAGGTGATTGAGCGCACCATGCAGGACATACCAGTGCTTTCCTATAGTGAGTTGGAACCGAATGTTGAAATCCAAAGTGTCGGGGTGGTGAACTTATGAGAGTAAAACAATACGTCGTTGAAACCATGCCCGAAGCTATGCTTCAAATTCGTAAAGACCTGGGAAGTGATGCCGTCATTCTGTCCACCAAGGAAATCAAGGTGGGCGGTGTGCTGGGAATGTTCCGAAAGAAAAGGATCGAAGTTGTAGCAGCTGTAGATAAGGAAGAAAAAAAACAGGCTACAAATCAATTACAAAACCAATTTTCACCCGTACCTCGCGCATTTGTACCTGAAGCATATCGGCAAACGGCTCGTTCGTTTGTCGTTGCTTCTGAAGAATCGGCTGCAAGTATCGCTGAAAAAAATGTGCAAGAGAAAGCGACGGATGCCACAGCTGTGTCTGAATCGAGTAAACTCGGTTCAGACATGGGCAACGGCAGAGCTTCTTTGAGTATCGAGCATAAACCGCGACCGCAAGGGGCGGATTTTTCGGGTTTAACATCTGCGAGTGGGCAGCAGGAGAAGGCGATCGATCCACAGCAGGACCAACTGATGTCTGAATTGCAGGAGCTCAAACTGATGATGACCAAGTTGTCTAAACAAGGAGCTTCGGCAGACCTTCTACCAGAGGAGCTTCATGCTCTTCGAGAAAGGTTGATGGAGCAAGACATTTGGCCAGAAGTATGGGAATCTTGGTTTGAGCTTGTTCAGACGAAGCTCTCTGAAAAAGGATTAAATGAAGTAGAAGCTGTTCAAGCAGTTCAATTGGAAATATCGCATTTTTTGGAGAAACGTATCGACGTGGGTATTTTGCCAACCACACGCATTGTGTATGTAGCTGGGCCAACGGGTGTTGGTAAAACAACGACCATTGCCAAGCTGGCGGCTGAACAGATGTTCAACAAACAGCGAAAGGTAGGGTTCATTACATCGGATACCTATCGGATCTCAGCAGTAGAACAACTTAGAACATACGCATCCATCTTAAATGTTCCGCTAGAGGTCGTACAATCCCCGGGTGATACACAACGTGCGATCTCCCGTCTTGAGGAATGTGATCTGATCTTCATGGATACAGCCGGAAGAAACTACAGAAATGAGTTGCTTGTTTCAGAACTGCAAAGTTTACTCGCGCCTTTGGAAAATAGTGAAACCTTTTTGGTTTTGAGCATGACTTCCAAAAGTGCTGATATGGTTCAAATTACGGAGCATTTCAGCAAATATGGGCTGGATAAGGTTATTTTTACCAAGATGGATGAGACCGGAAGCTGCGGTCCAATGTTTAACCTGCTTCACCGTTTTCCGCTCAAACTTGCTTATGTGGCTAACGGACAAAATGTGCCGGATGACCTGCTCAAGCCTGATGCGGATTCTCTGACCAAACAATTGTTAGGAGAGCTTGTACAATGAAGGACCAGGCAGCCTCACTCAGAAGTATGGTCGCCATGCCTAACGGAGAGGAGGGGAGGGGACGTGATTCACGCTCCTCCAAAATCATAACCGTTGCCAGTGGAAAGGGAGGGGTTGGTAAATCCAACTTTACACTTAACTTTGCATTGAGCTTACAGGCGATGGGGCAAAAGGTATTGGTGTTTGATGCAGATATAGGGATGGCTAATATTGATGTCCTGATGGGAACCTCTTCTCCTTATAATCTGTACCATCTGTTATACCGACAGAAATCCATACAGGAAATCATACAGCTAGGTGCAAGCGGGTTGCCTTATATCGCCGGAGGTTCGGGGATGAAAGAATTGTTCTCATTGTCAGATCGAGATCTGGAGTTTTTTGCTGGACAAGTTGAAGAGATTGCACAGGAAATGGATTATGTCATTTTTGATACAGGGGCAGGACTTTCCAGAGAAAATATGAAATTTATCGGTGCAGCTGATGAATGTCTGATCATCACCACACCTGAACCGACTTCAATAACCGATGCTTATGCTTTAGTTAAAGTTATGCATGGCCAGGAAAATGCCACACCCTTTCGGATGATCGTTAACCGGGTTGAAGACCAGCAAGAGGCGGAACGGGTGGCGGATAAAATAGCTGGAGTGGCAAAAAGATTTTTACAGATCGATATCCCGCTACTTGGATATATTTCCGAAGATGCCCAAGTTGTAAAGGCAGTTAAAAGGCAAGTGCCATACAGTCTGGCATATCCAAATGCAAAAGCTTCCAGGGATATATTGAAACTCGCACATTACTATCTGGCTGCACCTGCTGCTCCGGGATCCGAAACCTTGACAGGAATCAGAGGATTTATGAAAAAGTGGCTAAAGCGGACAACATGATTTCTGAATAAAGGAAATAGGGGTGGAAATAACATGGCGGTGTATCAAGTTTTGGTTGTCGATGATTCCGCTTTTATGCGTAAAATTGTTTCAGACTTAATTGAAGCAGATTCGGAGTTTAAGGTTACGGCAACAGCATCAAATGGTAAGGAAGCTATTCAAAAAGCAATAGAGTTGAAGCCCGATGTTATCACAATGGACGTTGAGATGCCTGAAATGAATGGGTTGGACGCATTAAAATCGATCATGAAGCAATCTTTCGTTCCGGTGATTATGCTCTCGGGTATCAATGAACAAGGCATGAAGGAAACCATCATGGCTCTCGAGGCGGGTGCGTTTGACTTTATTCGTAAGCCATCGATTGTGCATGATCAGGACATTGCCCAAGTAGGTAAAGCGCTGGTTGAGCGGATGCGAGCAGCTATGGATGAAATTAAGCGAAAAGCCGATCGTGAAGCATCGATGAAGAAACGGGATGAAGCACAGAGCAAACTGTTGCAACAGTCCCAGCGAGTTCAGGTTGATCCTTCTTTACCAGATCGTAAAGGTGAATTGAAGAAAACGATAGAACCTACCCAGTCAGGAAAACGACTTGGCAGCGGACAAACTGAACCTTTAAGAGCAAAACCGAAGCCACCTACTGTCCCACTGACAAAGCAGAATGCAGAACGTATGGACAAAAAGCTGCAACCTTTACGAGATGCAAATCGGGCTTCAGATGCCTTTACTGACAAATTAGCAAAGCCAAACAAGCCAGCGCAGCCTCCCAAGGAAAACCGTTTGTCCAATATATCTCGATTGGTAGAACAGGAGACAGCGGCAGCTTCAACTGAACCATCCAAAGATGTTGCAAAGGTTATCCCGTCTCATAAGGGAGCAGGAGGACCGGAAGGATCAGTTAACAAACTTGTGGCAATTGGTTGTTCAACTGGGGGACCTAGAGCCCTCAAAACTTTGCTGGAGCAACTGCCAGGTGATTTACCTGCTCCAGTCATTATCGTACAGCATATGCCGCCGAACTTTACCCGTTCCCTTGCGCAGCGATTGAATACGTTCAGTGAACTGCATGTGGTTGAAGCTGAGGAAGGCATGGTTCTACGAAAAGGGACAGCCTATATTGCTCCAGGCGGCTTCCATGTCAAAGTCAACAAAACTGCGGATGGAAGGTTCACCATAAAGCTGACAGAGGAAGAACCAGTTAATGGACACAGGCCTTCAGTAGATACGATGTTTGAATCGCTGCTGCCGTACACATCATTGCAACGACATCTGGTTTTGCTGACAGGGATGGGCAGTGATGGCGCTCGTATGATGAAAAAATTGTATGAAGCGGGTGTCACATCAACCTTTGCAGAGAATGAAGAAACTTGTGTTGTGTATGGTATGCCGCGTTCTGCTGTAGAGCTGCAATGCGTGCGTCATCTTCTGCCCTTGCAGGAGATTGCGCCAAAACTTGTTCAAGCTGTGAAATAAACGGAGTTAACTCATGGAGGAGGTGCCTCACAATGGACATGAATCAATATTTATCTATGTTTATTGATGAGTCTAATGATCATCTGCAGTCCCTTAACGAAAATATGCTTCAACTCGAAGGCAGTCCGGAGGATTTGGGAATTGTTCAGGTCATATTCCGCTCTGCTCATACGTTGAAGGGTATGGCTGCTACAATGGGTTTTGAGGATTTGGCATCATTGACCCACAAAATGGAAAATGTGCTGGATCTGGTACGTAACGAAAAGTTGAAAATGCAGGATTTTATTTTTGATACTCTATTCAAGAGTTTGGATGCTTTGGAAACAATGGTCCAGGATATTACACAAGGTGGAGAGGGTAAAGCGGATGTCTCCTCCATCGTAGCTTCTCTCCAAGCCATTGAGAGTGGTGAATGGACGGGAGGTACTGCTCCGGTAGCAGAAGTAAATCAATCATCAGGTACAACAACATCAAGCGCGGTTGAACTCGACGAATTCCAGTACTCCGTATTGGACCAGTCCATAGCTGAAGGTCACCGTGTGCTCTATATTGAAGTTCTTGTCAGCGAGCAGAGCCAGCTGAAGGGCGTACGTGCATATATGGTCTTCGATCTGTTGGAACGCTCGGGTGAAGTGGTTAAATCGTTCCCAACCGTTCAGGATATCGAGCAAGAGAAGTTTGAGCGCAGTTTTTCGTTGTATTACATAACAACCAAAGAGGCGCAGGAACTTGAAAAAGGCATTATGAGCATCTCTGAAATTGAGAGTGCCAAGGTCATTCAGCTGGATCAAGAGACGCTTCAGCAGATGACTAATCAGGCTGCGGTAACAGCTGAAGTGGAAGCTGCACCTGTTCCTGCTCCAGTAGATGCATCCCAGGAACCGAATTCTTCATCGAAAGAAGAACCAAATAAACCGGCAGCGACTAAAACAGTTGCACCAAAACAAGCTGCTGCACCATCACGTACCATCCGCGTGGATATCGAACGTCTGGATGTACTGATGAACTTGTTCAGTGAGTTACTAATCGATCGTTCGCGTCTCGAGCAGTTGGCCAGCGAGACGGGTAACAATGATTTATCCGATACGGTAGCTCATCTGAGCAGAGTTAGTACAGATTTGCAAAATATTGTATTGAAATTGCGGATGGTTCCTGTAGATACGGTATTCAACCGTTTCCCACGTATGATTCGTGACCTGGCTAAAACACTCGACAAAAAGATCGATCTGGTCATTACGGGTGCCGAAACGGAACTTGATCGGACTGTAATCGATGAGATTGGCGATCCGCTGGTGCATTTGCTGCGTAACGCAGTAGACCATGGGGTTGAATCGATCGCAGAGCGTGTGGCAGCAGGTAAACCGGAATTGGGAACAGTTAATCTTCGGGCCTTCCATAGCGGAAATCATGTATTTATCGAAATCGAAGATGACGGTAAAGGCATTTACCGCGATAATCTTTTGAGAACAGCGGTCAAACGTGGTGTTGTTACCGAAGAACAAGGTGCCAAGATGAGCGATGATGAAGTCAACCAGCTGTTGTTTGCACCAGGCTTCAGTACCGCTGATAAAATCTCGGATATCTCCGGCCGTGGAGTAGGCTTGGATGTTGTAAAATCCAAAATCACTTCCCTTGGTGGGAATGTAACCATTCATTCGACACCAGGTAAAGGGACTAACTTCTCTGTTCAGTTACCATTGACCCTGTCTATTATCGCTGCGATGCTTGTTCGACTAGGGTCCGAGAAATATGCTGTTCCTTTGTCTTCTATTGTGGAGACAGCTATTGTCCAGCGGGAACAGGTTCGCAACATTCATGGCAATAAAATGATCACGTTCCGAGAGTCTCTAATTCCGTACCTGTCATTGAGCGAAGTTTTCGGAGTGCCTGATTTCAATGATGCGGACGAACAAGAAACTGAAATTGTAGTCATTCGGAAAGGTGAACGTCTTGCAGCTGTAGCCGTTGAAGAATTTATTGGACAGAGTGAGATAGTTCTTAAATCGATGGGGACTTATCTTCCTTCCATTGAAGGGATCTCTGGTGCAACGATTCTGGGAGATGGACAAGTAGCTCTGATTCTTGACCCTAATGCATTTATTAAATAAGCACGCAAGATAAGTCTTACATTTAATAGGGAGGTTTTTTCCATGGAAGAAGAGTTGAAAGTCATTGTCTTTAAATTAGGTTCCGAAGAGTATGGTATTGAGGTAGACAAGGTTCAGACGATCGAGCGTATGATGCCTATCACCCGTGTTCCGAAGACCTTCTCTTTTGTAAAAGGAGTTATTAACTTACGTGGTGTCGTTATTCCCGTCATTGATCTGCGTGGTCGCTTCGCTTTGCCGGAAACAGAATATACGGATCAAACCCGTATTGTCATTGTAGGTGTGGACGATATGCAAGTTGGCTTTATCGTTGATTCTGCAAATGATGTTATTGACATCAAACGAGATGCTATCGATAGTCCGCCTGAAGTGGTTGGTGGAGTCAAAGCAAGATACCTGCGCGGTGTAGCCAAGCTGGAGGATGCGCGCTTGTTGATAATGCTTAACCTGAACGAAGTATTAAATAAAAGCGAGATTGTACAGCTGGAAAGTATTGAGGGCTAACACCGTGGAGCTGTTCAACCGATTTGAGGGTTTCCAAATGGATGTACTCAAAGAGGTCGGTAACATTGGAGCAGGCAACGCCGCAACGGCGTTGTCTCAGCTTCTCAATAGACCGATTGACATGGGTGTACCCACAGTACAGATGCTTCCTTTTGAAGAAGTTGCTGAAAAAGTGGGCGGAGATGAACGTATTGTTGTGACTGTATTTCTTCGTGTTGAAGGCGAAGCACCAGGCAATCTGTTCTTCATGATGACGCCTGAGGCTGCCAAGATGCTGCTGAACCGGCTTGCCGGTTTTGATCTGAAGGAAGGTCTTGCATTCACGGAGATGGAACAATCGGCTCTGTCCGAAATCGGGAATATTTTGGCGGGTTCATACCTTTCTTCTTTGGCAGATTTCACAAAACTATCTATGTATCCAACCGTTCCTGGACTTGCTATTGATATGGCAGGAGCCATTTTGAGTTATGGTCTGTTGCAGTTTGGTGAAATGGGAGACGATGCATTATTGATTGACACATCTTTCTTTGAAGGTGAAGATCAGGTAGAGGGGCAATTTTTCCTGATTCCCGACCCGCCATCATTTGCTAAGATATTTGAATCTCTAGGGGTGCCACTGGATCATGATTGAGGACAAAAGCGTCGTTAAAGTCGGTATGGCGGATTTGAACATTGCTCATCTTCCCGGCGTAATCCGTACGACTGGCTTGGGCTCTTGTGTGGGATTAACAATGTATGATCCTCATCTGAAGCTTGCCGGAATGGCGCATGTCATGCTCCCCACTTCAGAGATTGCTCGTGAAGGAACTTTGAACAAAGCCAAATATGCAGATACCGCATTGCCGGAATTGTTACAAAGAATGATACAACTCGGTGCATCTCGTTCACGTATTGTGTCCAAAATGGCTGGAGGGTCTCAGATGTTTGCCTTCGCGGGAGCAGGGGATACGATGCGTATCGGACCGAGGAATGCGGATTCTTGTCGGGAATGGTTAGAAAAGCTTGGAATTCCACTCCTTGCCGAAGATACAGGTGGGAATTATGGACGAACGATTGAAATGGACTGTGAAACTGGACTTTTGACTATTCGAAGTGTCCAAATGGGTGTAAAGGAACTATAAGACATGATAGGAAACTACCGCATTAATCTTGGAGCAGGCATAGTCGGATTTATTCTGACTTTTTTTGTAGCATACAGCAGCAATGTGTTGATGACCAGTTTAATACGCGGGTTGATCGGCTTTGTAGCCTGGTTTGTCCTTGCTTATGGTTTACGCTGGGGACTGGGATTGCTGCTGAACCCTTCATCAGAGGGAAATGGGTATGGTTATGATTCACCGGGCGCTCAAGAACTAAGAGGTTCACAGGTGGACATTAAACTCGAAGACGATGGACAAGAGCTGAATGACTTGCTCAAACATGGACAGAACGCCTCCTCTGGGGAGAACCTTCCACCATCTGAGACGAAAGCTCCAACGGGATTTGCCCCTTTGGATCCGCCTAAACTTGTCCGGACCAAGGATCCGGAGGAGTTGGCGCAGGCCGTTCGTCACCTGACAGACAAATAAGGAGGGTGAAAGCAATTGAACGAGCGTAAAGCTTCACATCTGAACCACGCTGACTTGTGGGAAAAGTGGAAAGAACAAGGTGACCTTGAAGCCAAGAAAAGTTTGATCGAAAAGTACCTTCATATTGTAAACTATGTATCCGGACGTTTGGCTGTCGGTCTGCCCAAAAATGTTCCGAAAGATGATCTGGAAAGCAATGGAGTCATGGGATTAATTGATGCGTTGGAGAAATTTGACTATGAACGTGGTCTTCAATTTGAGACGTATGCATCCTGGCGGGTGCGCGGTGCCATTCTGGATGGTTTACGTCAGGGAGATTGGGTTCCTCGTTCCGTGCGGGAGAAAGCTAAGCGGATTGAAGATGCTTACCAACAGCTAGAGCAGACATATTTACGCTCCGTAAGTGATGAAGAAATGAGTCAGTATCTCGACGTGTCTACGAAAGACTTTCAACATATGCTTCAGGAAGTGGCAGTGATGTCGCTGTGCTCTCTGGAAGATCCAATCCGGGAAGAAGAGTCCGAGACTCGACTTTCATTAATGGTCGATGAAAAAGCCAAAAACCCGGATTACAAAGTAAATGAATTCTACTTAAAAGAAGCTTTAGTGCAAGGGCTAGAAAAATTGACGGTCAAAGAGAGAACGGTAGTTTCACTTTTATACTATGAAGATCTGTCTCTTAGTGAAATTGCTGAGGTAATGTCGCTTTCCCCGTCACGTATCTCGCAGCTGCACTCAAAGGCCATCTTACGGTTACGTGGAACACTGGATAAACAGAAAGACTTGCTTATGCGCAAAGATTAATTAATATATGAATATAGAGCTTTAACATTGGATATTGGGGAGTGGAAAGTCTAAAGGGGGAAGAAATGCATTGACACAGCAAACTGTTTTGGAACAGTGTTTGAGCATTGTTTTATCAGATGATAAAAGTACGGCCTACCTTGAATTTTCCAAACAGGATGAAGGTTTTGCCTGTACACCGGACGAACTCGAAAAATATTTAGCGAGTCAGGGTATTAAGTATGGTGTGCTGCGCGAAGCATTGCTTGTTTTTGTGAATCATCCTGAGACGTATGTGAAGGATCGATACAAGATTGCCGAAGGGATCAAACCAGTACCGGGAACGGATGGATTTATTAAAGTGCTGGTGGGCATGGACGATTCCAATGAACGCCGCCCTCTGGAGGCCGAGGATGGAAAAGTTGACTACAAAGAAGTGACTCGCTTAAACAATGTTCGAACAGGTCAAATCATTGCCGAACGAATTCCTCCTGTGGATGGCACGGTGGGAAGGGCTGTAACAGGTGAAGAAATACCATTTCGACCAGGGAAAGAAGCACGCTTCAAAGTGGGGAAAAATGTTGTTGTTAACCCTGATGGATCAGCGATGTATGCCGCTCTGGATGGATTGGTTACCAAAACAGATGGCAACAAACTGAATGTGTTTCCGGTATACGAGATTAATGGCGATGTGGATTATAACACCGGTAACATCGATTTTGTGGGTACGGTTGTCATTCGTGGCAATGTGCTTACCGGATTTAAAGTAAAAGCGGCGGGGGATATACGTGTCGTCGGAGGGGTCGAGGGAGCTGAACTGGAAGCAGGTGGCTCTGTCGAAATTACCGGCGGTATTATTGGTTATAACAAAGGGCTTATACAAGCCGGACATAACGTGAAATGTACGTTTATTCAAGAAGGTAACGTCGATGCGGCTGAAAACGTCCTGGTATCCCAAAGTATTATGCATTCCACGATTCGAGCAGGTCATGCGGTGATCTGTGAAGGCACTAAAGGACTTATCGTTGGCGGGTCGATCCAGGCTGGTGAAAACGTCTCGGCACGTGTTGTTGGCAACACCATGTCTACTGTGACTTCCATTGAAGTAGGCGTACTGCCTAAGCTCCGTAATGAGTTGAGTGACTTGCGTAAGGAAGTCAGGGAGCAGATGGATGCTTTGGATAAGACGAAAAAAGCTTTGACATTATTGGATCAGTTAGCTGCTGCAGGCCAACTGAGCCCGGATAAAATGTCCATGCGGATCAAACTAAGTGCTACACAAAAATCTGCCCTTCGTCTTAGCGAGGAAACGAAAACACGTATCTTTGAAATTGAGAAGGTACTTGAAGATACAAGCAGGGCTCGCGTCGATATTCATAAGATGATTTACGGTGGCTCTAAAATAGTTATCGGCAGATACACCAAATTTATTAAAGATCCGATAAGTCGAATTTCTTTTTATTATCATGATGGGGATATTACGATGGTTCCATTCGTTTAAGTACAGCATTCAGGCACATGAAGAAATCCATTCGATACCGTGAGGTGAGCGTATGAGTTTCAAAGCGGTTGAGCTGCAGATTGCCGTACCTAGAACAAGTGAGGCGGGGCGTTATCAGAGTGAAGCCCAGCAGAGACCGGTCATTGATCAGAACTTGCTGGCGGAACAAACGGCCAAAGAAGCAAATGAAGCAAGGCAACGAAGCGAGGCCTTGGATGAAACAGCGCATACAGATATTCGTGATGGCCAATCTAGAAACAAAGAGCAGCAGAGTGGCTCCAACGAACCTGAAGCTACTTCGGCCCTGGAACCTGCCAAACCTGCTGAGCATCCATACAAAGGTAAACATATTGACCTGTCGTTGTAATGGATAACATGTGACTCACGTGTAGTCTTGAACCTCGATGGCTGCATTAAAAGGAGAGAACCCAATTTGTCACCATGGATCATTATTGTCATATTAGGAGCCTGCGCAATTGCATATGCGCTTATCATGCCCAAGAAAAACAAGGTGCAGGAGCCTGGGCATCACCTGGTGCAAGAGATGGAATCTACGCTTGAACACTATATGGCTGAGATAGAAAACGACAATGATGCTCTTATTCAGCGTGTTGCTGAAATGAAGGGTGAGGCGACGGCGGCAGATCAGCGCATGCAATCACAGCTTCAGGAATTACAGCGGAGGCTGGATCAACTGGAAGAAAGTAAAGCGACACAAACAGATGTACCCTCCAATATAATTCCGGTACATAGCTCAAGCGGATTGCAAGCTCAGGCGCTTGTAGACAGTGTAAGAGCAGATTCGGCCCAACAGGTGTCAGAAGCAGACGAGCAGGCCGCTGAACAAGAATCTAAGCCTGTACGTGAATCCATTAAGGACCGATATGCAGAGCTGTTTAATTTATATGCTGAAGGAAAGTCAGTGGATGCCATTGCCAAGCAGACGGGCATACAACGTGGAGAAGTGCAGCTGATTTTACAGTTGGCAGAACGGGAGGAGAGCTAACAGATGGACAAGCGCTCCTTATGGATTGGACTTGGAAGTGGCATGATTGTTGGTGCGGTATTGCTGCAGCTTGCAACGGTTGGACAAAACGCACTGTCTGAGAGTAATCTCGACCCTGAACTGGCTACAGCCAACCTGACGATGGAACAGCTTGAAGCAGCCGCTAAGAGCATGGATATGAAGCTTGTAGCTTCTGATGATGAGCTGTATACAGAAGCTGAGTGGGTAGCGAAGAAGAAACAGGAAAGCAGTGAACTGCAGGGGAAAACGGCAACGGCACCTGAAGCGGCAGAATCGGCTGTGAAACCGGAGCAACCTGACGATCCAAAGCAACCTGATACCAATGAAAACGACAAACAGGACGAAGTAGATCAGCCAAAGACGACCGAACCGTCAACGCCTAATCGTCCAGAAGCTGCGGCTACTGTATCGTTCAAAGTACGTTCAGGCAACAGTCTGGCCATCGTGGCCGGGAATCTGGAGAAAGCCGGGATTGTCGATAGTGCACAAGCTTTCATAAAGGCTGGAAGAGCAGAGCGGATTAACACCAAAATACAGGTTGGTACCTATGACTTGGAAAAAGGCGAAAGCTTCAAATCTATTATCGCCAAGATTACAAAAGAACCGTCAAACTGAGTACGCTCAGGCAGGGCGGTTTTTTCGTATAAATAATGACAAGTTTTGTCTCGCTATGATGGATCAATAAATTGCTTTGAAAGACTGTTGCATCAGGCAATCAGTTATGCTATATTAGATAACGGTGTTAAAACACACGCATGTGCTAATTTTGTTGAGGGTGCTTTCCTGATGGAGAGTCTTGGCGAAAAATGATGCCGGCGGAGGACACAATAAAACCATATTAGGAGGTGTGTGAAGATGGCAGTAATCTCCATGAAGCAGCTTCTCGAAGCTGGGGTACACTTCGGTCACCAAACTCGTCGTTGGAACCCAAAAATGGATCGTTATATCTTCACTGAAAGAAACGGAATTTATATCATTGACTTGCAAAAGACAGTGAAAAAAGTCGAAGAGGCTTACAACTTCGTTAAAGGAATCGCAGGAGAGAATGGTACAATTCTTTTCGTGGGTACTAAGAAACAAGCTCAAGATTCCGTTAAAGAAGAAGCTGAACGCGCTGGTCAATTCTACATTAACCAACGTTGGCTCGGCGGTACCCTGACTAACTTCTCAACTATTCAAAAACGTATTGATCGTTTGAAACAGTTGGAAGCTTGGGAAGAAGACGGTACTTTCGCTGTATTGCCTAAAAAAGAAGTAATCTTGCTTCGCAAAGAGAAAGATCGTCTGGAGAAATTCCTCGGCGGTATTAAAAATATGAAAGGCCTGCCAAGCGCCCTGTTCATCATCGATCCGCGCAAAGAGCGTATCGCTGTTGCGGAAGCTCGCAAATTGGGTATCCCAATTGTAGGTATCGTTGATACAAACTGCGATCCGGATGAGATCGATTATGTAATTCCGGGTAACGACGACGCAATTCGCGCCGTTAAGCTGTTGACAGGTAAAATGGCTGATGCCGTTATCGAAGCTAACCAAGGCGAAGAAACTTCCGCTTAATAGATTCGAACATATCTAATGAATTAAATGAAAAGGGTGGTTGGTAGGTGGATAACCTCTCACTGCCCTTTTTTTAGAGTGTACGTACAATTACTTATTTTTGGAGGGAATTAATAATGGCAGTTAATGCGAGTGCAGTAAAAGAACTCCGTGAAAAAACGGGCGCAGGTATGCTCGATTGTAAAAAAGCACTGGAAGAAGCAAACGGTGACATCACGAAAGCAGCTGAATTGCTTCGTGAAAAAGGTCTGTCAGCAGCAGCAAGCAAAGCTGGCCGTGCAGCAACTGAAGGTGTTGTAGAATCTTATATTCACGCTGGTGGCCGTATTGGTGTGCTGGTAGAAGTTAACTGTGAAACTGACTTTGTTGGTAAAACAGATCAATTCAAAGATTTCGTTAAGGACATCGCTATGCAAATCGCAGCAGCGAGCCCGAAATTTGTAACTCGTGAAGAAGTTCCTACAGAAGAGCTGGAAAAAGAGAAAGAAATCCTGAAAGCTCAAGCTCTGAACGAAGGCAAACCAGAAAAAATCGTTGAGAAAATGGTTGAAGGCCGTATCGGTAAATATTACGAAGAATTCTGCCTGTTGGAGCAAACCTTTGTTAAAGATCCAGACAAAACGATCTCCCAACTGTTGAACGAAAAAATTAGCCAAATCGGTGAAAACATCTCCATCCGTCGTTTCGTTCGTTACGAACTGGGTGAAGGTCTTGAGAAAAAAGTAGACAACTTCGTAGAAGAAGTTATGTCCCAAGTAAACAAATAAGACGGTTTTCAAATCGGCAAGCAGAAATGATTTTCGAAGATATAAGAATGATGAAACTTCGAAGCGCTACTCCCTTATATCCCAGGAAAACAATGCCTTACCGGTTGAACGTTTTTCCTAAAAGAGCGGAACACAACTGTGTTCCTTTCTTTTTAAGCAGGAGGCCATGCGCGAGAAGTTTTGTTGATTGAACGCCGAAAGTGTTCAATTCAAAGTGGAGGGTGAATAATTGGAACAGCCAGTATTTAAACGTGTTGTCTTAAAGGTCAGCGGAGAGTCTCTTTCCGGTCAAAATGGCTACGGTATTGATGCAGAGACGATCTCGTCGATTGCCCAGCAAGTAAAAGAAGTAGTTGAACTAGGTGTACAGGTTGCCATCGTATGCGGCGGCGGAAACATCTGGCGTGGAATTGCCGGTAGCGAGAACGGCATCGACAGAGCGACTGCGGATTATATGGGGATGCTGGCGACGGTTATGAACTCGCTCGCACTGCAAGATGCATTGGAACAGATTGAAGTACCTACTCGCGTACAGACATCGATTGCTATGCAGCAAATTGCAGAGCCTTATATTCGTCGTAGAGCTATTCGTCATCTGGAGAAAGGCCGGGTCGTTATTTTTGCAGCAGGTACAGGTAACCCGTTCTTCTCCACCGATACAACAGCAGCACTGCGCGCAGCAGAGATCGAAGCAGAAGTCATCTTGATGGCCAAAAATAAAGTGGATGGTGTATACTCAGCAGATCCGTTTAAAGACAGCACCGCTGTCAAGTTTGATCAGTTGACTTACATGGATATACTTAACAAAGATCTTGGTGTAATGGACTCAACGGCGTCCTCGCTGTGTAAGGACAACAACATTCCGTTGATCGTATTTGCCATTACGGAACAAGGTAACATCAAACGTGTTGTTCTTGGTGAACGCATCGGGACAATCGTTAAAGGGAGTGTAGATTAATGCCACAAGCGGTTAAAAAACATGCCGAAGAACGTATGGATAAAGCGATTCAAGCGTTACGACGTGATCTTGCCACTTTGCGTGCAGGTCGTGCAACTCCGGCTCTTCTCGACCGGATTCAAGTGGAGTATTACGGTGCAATGACTCCGCTCAACCAATTGGCTAATATCAGTACACCGGATTCCCGGACACTGCTGATCCAGCCGTGGGATAAATCCTCCATGGGGGACATTGAGCGTGCAATTATGAAATCCGATCTTGGTCTTACGCCAGCGAACGACGGAACTATGATTCGTCTGTCCATTCCAGCACTTACGGAAGAACGCAGACAAGAACTTGTGAAGTTGACGAAAAAGTTTGGTGAAGAAGGCAAAGTAGCCATTCGTAATATTCGCCGTGATGCGAATGATGATATTAAAAAAATGGAGAAGTCAGACATTTCCGAGGACGAGTCCCGGAGACATCAAGACGACATCCAAAAATCGACCGACAAGTTTATTGCTGAAGTCGATAAGGTACTCGCTGCCAAAGAAAAAGAAATCATGGAAGTGTAAGACAAGCGCAGCCCCTCCAATACGGTGGGGTTTTGTCTCTTTTTCCAAGCTTCAGGTGAAGAAACTTCAGGGATTTTGGAGGAACAGGAATGATCAAACGGGTTCGGTCGTGGTGGAATGGGGCTGACAAGCAGGAAACGCTGACTATATCCGAGGATAATATCCCGCAGCACGTCGCCATCATTATGGACGGCAATGGACGATGGGCGAAACGTTTGGGTCTCCCACGAATAGCTGGCCACCAGAATGGGATGAAGGCGGTCAAACGTGCGACCATCGCGGCGGATGAACTGGGCATCAAATATCTGACGATGTACGCTTTTTCGACAGAAAACTGGACGCGTCCAAAAGAAGAAGTGGATTTTCTGATGCGGCTTCCGCAAGAATTTTTGGCGATAGAGCTGGATGAGCTTATAGAAAAAAATGTACGCATCCGTATGATGGGCCAGGAGGAGCACTTGCCTTCCCATACCATTAATGCTTTGCGTGAAGCTATTCGTCTTACGGAACATAACACAGGACTTGTTTTGAATTTTGCAATGAACTACGGAAGTCGTCGCGAAATGACAGACTGTGTCAAACAGATCGCTCTGCAGGTAAAGTCGGGGGAATTATCGGCAGACGACATTACGCCTGAACTCATTGACAGACATATGCTCACTGGAGATATGCCTGATCCGGATTTGCTGATCCGGACGAGCGGAGAGTTGAGATTAAGCAATTTCATGCTTTGGCAGCTTGCATATAGCGAATTATGGTTTACGGATATATACTGGCCCGAATTTGGCAAAAAGCATTTGCTTGAAGCAGTAGCCGAATATCAGCGCAGAACAAGGCGTTACGGCGGTTTGAAATAGATGGAGGATGAAGCCGTTGAAACAGCGATTAACGACAGGAATCATAGCAGGTGTGTTGTTTTTGGGTTTTTGCATGCTGGGCGGACCCTGGTACCATGGTTTGGTATTGCTTATGGCTCTCATCGGTTATTATGAATTTGTGAAAATGACCGGGGTACAGCCTTTTTCAGGTGTAGCCCTAATCGGTTATGCAGGTATCTTTGCAATTGTGTTTCCTTGGGAAATGGTATGGGAAGCCAGGCCGCTAACGTTATTCCAGATTGGCTGGCTTGTGATGCTTGTATTAATGACGGCGTCTGTTGTAACTAAAAACAAGATTCCTGTGAATACAGTCGCCATGCTCTTTCTGGGAGTAATGTATATTGGAATCGGTTTTTATTACATCGCGGAATCCAGACACTTGCATCATGGGCTGTTCTGGACGTTCCTGCTTCTGGGCTCCATATGGGCAAGTGATGCAGGTGCCTATTTTGTAGGGAAACTTATCGGGAAGAACAAACTTTGGCCTTCGATCAGTCCTAACAAAACGGTGGAGGGTGCGCTGGGTGGTATTATAATCGCAGTAGTCACTTCTGTTGTTTTTGCATGGGTGTCAGACGGCTTGTTGTCTTGGCAAAGAGCGATCTGGATTGGGGTTGCATGTGCGGTTGTAGGACAGATGGGAGATTTGATTCAATCTGCTTACAAACGTGTGTATAACATCAAAGATTCCGGTAATTTGCTCCCGGGGCATGGTGGTATTCTGGATCGGTGCGACAGCTGGATTGTCGTTTTTCCATTCGTACATATACTAATGCTTCTGCCCTATTAAAAATGAGCACAAGCCACATGACGAACGATTTGTCATAGGCATTGGATAAATAAAGATGAGGTGCAGCATGAAAAAAATTGCGATTCTCGGGTCAACCGGTTCCATTGGAACCCAGACACTGGATGTAGTCGATATGCATCCCGAACGCTTTCAAGTAGAAGGACTTGCTGCTGGGGGCAATATAGAATTGCTGATTGAGCAAGCGAAGCGTTATCGGCCCAAAAAGGTATCGGTTGGCTCAAAAAAGTTAGCAGAGACCGTAGCTCCGCACTTGCCTGCCGAAACGCAGCTTTTTTATGGCAAAGAAGGACTGGTGGAAGTCGCTGCCGGCACGGATGCAGATACGGTTGTTACTGCCGTAATGGGAAGTGTTGGGCTTGAGTCGACCCTGGCTGCTATTGATGCAGGCAAACAGATCGGGCTGGCTAACAAGGAGACGCTAATTACAGCGGGACACATTGTTACTGCCAGAGCAGTTGCGAAAGGGGTACCGATTCTGCCTGTGGATAGTGAGCACTCAGCTATCTTCCAATGCTTGAATGGAGAACCCCGTGAACGTGTGATGGGAATTACGCTAACTGCCTCTGGAGGATCATTCCGTGATTTGACTCGTGAACAGCTGAAGGAAGTTACCGTAGAAGATGCACTCAAACATCCCAACTGGTCGATGGGCTCGAAGATCACGATAGACTCGGCGACGATGGTGAATAAAGGTCTAGAAGTTATTGAAGCGCATTGGCTTTTTGGTTTAAGTTATGATCAGATTGAAGTGCTGCTTCACCCGGAGAGCATCATTCATTCCTACGTGGAGTTCAATGATACGAGCATTATTGCACAGCTTGGCAATCCGGACATGCGCGTTCCGATTCAGTACGCATTGACCTATCCAGACCGCTTGCCATCACCTGCACAACGTCTATCCCTAGCACAAGCGGGCAAGCTGCATTTCCGTGAGATGGATTTGGAACGGTTCCCTTGTTTAAGAATGGCATACGAGTGTGGTAAAATGGGGGGAACCGCAACAACGGCGTTTAATGCAGCCAATGAGGTTGCCGTAGCACGTTTCTTGCGTAAAGAGATTTCGTTCCTTAAAATAGAGGATATTATTGCTTCTGTGCTGGATGCGCACCGCAATGTGGACGAGCCTGATCTGGAGGAAATCGCAAGATGTGATCAGGAAATCCGTCAACTTGCGTTCAGTCTGTAATCTCTTTTTTCAAGATAAAATGGAAGAAGTGATTCTCTTGTGCGGCATCAGAGAATAATGATAATCTAAAGGGACAGACTGCGGTTCGTGCCGTGAAGGAGGATGGATAGGGATTGGAAACCATACAAGTGGTATTTCTAACGGTGCTCATGTTCTTTGTCATCGTGACGGTTCATGAATGGGGACATTATTATTTTGCCAAACGCGCCGGTATTCTTGTACGGGAATTTGCGATCGGTTTTGGTCCCAAATTGTTCTCATATAAAAGAAACGAGACCCAGTTCACACTGCGTTTGCTGCCTTTTGGCGGATATGCACGTATGGCAGGGGAAGACCCGGAACTAGTAGAGATTCAAGAAGGTCAGACCATTGCAGTAAGATCAGCGGATGACCAAGTCAAAATGATCTACCTCGATCAATTGGATAATCGAAAAAATGTCATTCGTGGTGAAGTCATCTCCATTGATATGGAGAATGCATTGAAATTGCAACTTGATGTGGATGGCGAAATTCAGCAGTACCGGATACATCCGCAAGCGATGCTCGTGAGCCGTGGAAAACAAACGCAGATTGCACCGAAAGATCGCCAATTTGGCAGTAAAACGGTAGGTCAGCGGGCAATGGCGATTTTTGCCGGTCCACTCATGAATTTCATCCTGGCCTTTGTTTTATTTGCAGTCTATGCACAGATGGCTGGGGTTCCAGTTGAGAATCCGAAAAATCTGGAGATTGGTGAAGTGCTTGAAGGTGGAGCTGCCTACCAGGCAAATTTGCAAAAGGGAGATATCATTGAGACGATCAATGGTACTGCTATTGGTACGGATTCGCAAAAAATGGTGAGCATGATTGCCGATTCCAAAGACAAACCAATGGAATGGACACTGCGCCGGGGGAATGAAACGTTTAATATTACGATCACACCTCGCGCGGTAGAAGGCCAGGAAGGCGGCAAAGTGGGTATTGTACCTACCCTGCCAACTCGTTCTGTTGGATTCGTGGAAACATTTAAAGTGTCCGGAGTAGCCATGGTGGATACGACCAGAGTGATTTTTGAAGGATTCAGACATCTCATTAATCAATTTAACATGGACGATATCGGTGGTCCGGTGCGTACGTTTGAGGTTACGGGCCAGATTGCAAAACAGGGGATTGAGCAATTAACCAGATGGGCTGCCATTTTGAGCCTTTATCTCGGTATCTTCAACCTGTTGCCTATCCCTGCGCTTGACGGTAGCCGTTTGGTTTTCCTGGGGATTGAGGCGCTTCGTGGCAGACCTGTTGACCCGAACCGGGAAGGTATGGTTCATTTTGTCGGCTTCGCCATGTTGTTTGTACTGATGCTGGCAGTAACATATAATGATATATTACGATTAATTAACGGATAATTATGGTTTGACTACGCTCTGTTTATTCAGAGATAGTCGTAATGGGAGGACGCTGGAGTCTTATGTCAAAGGAAAATGATAAACAGTTCGTGACTGAAATTACACCTCAGGGCGAGGATTTCTCACGCTGGTACATTGATGTTATTAAAAAAGCTGATCTCATGGACTATGCACCCGTACGCGGTTGTATTGTTTTCAAACCAGACGGATTTGAGATCTGGGAACATATTAAGGATGAGTTGGATCGTCGTTTCCGTGAAACGGGCCATCGCAATGCTTACTTCCCGATGTTCATTCCTGAGAGCTTTTTCCAAAAAGAAAAAGAACATGTTGAAGGCTTCAATCCCGAATTGCCTTGGGTTACGGAAGCTGGGGGAGAGAAGCTGGAAGAACGTCTGGCAATCCGTCCTACATCCGAAACGATTATTGGTCACATGTATTCCAAGTGGATTCAGTCTTATCGGGATCTTCCGGTATTGATCAACCAGTGGGCTAACGTAGTCCGTTGGGAAAAAAGAACGTTGCCTTTCCTTCGCACAAGTGAGTTCCTGTGGCAGGAAGGTCACACTGCGCATGAGACCGAAGAAGAAGCACGTGAAGAAACGATGAAAATGCTTCAGATTTATCGTGAAGTGGTTGAAGAGTATTTGGCTATTCCGGTAATTGTGGGTCAGAAAACCAAATCCGAGAAGTTTGCGGGTGCGGTGGATACGTACTCGATCGAAGCCATGATGAAGGATGGACGTGCTGTACAAGCAGGTACATCACACTACATGGGAACGAACTTTGCAAAAGCATTTGAAATTCAGTATCTTAGCCGGAATAATGTGCTGGAGCTGGCTTACACCACTTCATGGGGGGTAAGCACACGTCTAATCGGTGCGTTAATCATGGTTCACGGGGATGACCGTGGTCTGGTTCTTCCTCCTAAAGTTGCACCAACACAAGTGGTTATGATTCCAATTGGACCGCCAAAAACACGTGATGCCGTTGTAGGCCGTGCGGACGAGTTGTTCGCTGAACTGAAACAAGCGGGAATTCGTGTGAAAATGGATGATCGCAGTGATGTTCGTCCAGGCTGGAAATTCAATGAATACGAGATGCGTGGTGTTCCAATTCGTCTCGAAATTGGTCCGCGTGATATGGAGAACGGTGTGTGTGTTCTCGTTTCCCGGATTACTGGAGAGAAGAAAGTTGTTGAACAAGCAAATCTGGTGGAAGAAATCCAGACGATGCTGACTCAAGTGCAAGCCGATATGCTGCAACGTGCTCGCACGTTTATGTCGGACAACTTCTACTCTGTAGATACGCTTGATGAGATGAAAGAACTAATGGAGAACAAACGCGGGTTCACACTGGCTGGATGGTGTGGTTCTGAAGCT
Organism: Paenibacillus sp. E222; assembly: GCF_013401555.1. NCBI lineage: Bacteria > Bacillati > Bacillota > Bacilli > Caryophanales > Paenibacillaceae > Paenibacillus > Paenibacillus sp. E222. The sequence goes on along the minus strand of NZ_CP058552.1, from coordinate 6,046,130 downwards.
TGCGAAGATAAAGTAAGAGAAGTAACAGGTGCAACAAGCCGGAACATCCCGTTCCAGCCTGCGGAAGAAAAGCATACGTGCCTGGCTTGTGGTGAACAAGCGAAACACACGGTAGTGTTTGCAAGAGCGTACTAAGTCAGGAAGAATTGACTAACAGCACTTATTCACCGTAAGGGTAAGGAATGGAGAGCTTCTGTCGGATAAAATGAGTCGGTGCGGGTTCGGATCGGGGACATTTTTGAATGCAGAGGCTTTTCCTGTTTTAAGGGGGTACAAGGAGGAACACGATGAGTGGATTCGAGGAGAAGAGAAAACGGTTTGAGTTGTTGATGAAACAGACGGAGCTTCCGGCTGGCCTGATGGAGCCCTACTTTTTGGATGGATGGATTGAACGGGTGGAGACAAGCCGTAGCAACCGCGACTGGACGATTGTGATTGCGAAGGATACCTTGGTACCTGCTCCAATCTATCGTACTTTTTGCTTGCATATCCAGGAGAAAATGAATCATATTTCCAAGATTACGTTTGGATTCAAATATAGTGAGCAGGTCGCGATTGGTGATATTGTCAGTGAATATTGGAACCTGTTCCTTGAATGGGTTACACGAGAGATCCCATCTGTTAATGGTTGGATGAATCGTACCAAGTTTGAATGTGAAGCAGATCTGCTGCAATTGACCATGAGTGATGCCATGTCGATGGAGCTTGCGAAGAAGAAGCAGATTGACCAGGCTATAACTACTTTTTATGATAAATATTTTCAACTGCCTATACGGGTCAAATTGTTGGTTGGTGAGGTTGAAAGCAATAAAGAGGCGATGGAACAATTTCAGCTCAAGAAGCGGGAAGAGGAGCTTCAAGTTATTGAGCAGATGATGAGTGAAGTCGACTCGGAAATGCCTGAAGAGGAAGAACAAGGCGATGTTCGCTTACAAATGGGATATGAGATCAAGGAACCGGCTGTACCTATGCAGGAAATTCAAGATGAAGAGAAAAAGGTTACGTTGCAGGGAACAATCTTCGGTCTGGATCGCAAGGAATTGCGGAACGGAAATACCTTGTTTACTTTTTATCTGACGGATTTCACAGATTCCATGCAAATGAAGATGTTTGCCAAAACAAAAGAGGATGTCAAAATCCTCAGCTTGCTGGCTAATGGAAAATGGGTAAAAGTCCGTGGCCGTGTAGAATACGACCGGTTTATGCAAATTCCAGAACTGGCCATGATTCCTTCAGATTTGATGGAAGTAAAGGCACCGCCATCCCGTAAGGATAATGCAGCTGAGAAACGGGTTGAGTTCCATCTGCACTCTACCATGAGTACAATGGATGCCGTAACTTCAATCGACAAATACGTGAAAACTGCAGCGGAATGGGGACACAAGGCAATCGCCGTAAGTGATCATGGCGGTGTGCAGGTGTATCCGGAGGCGTCCAAAGCGGCCAAGAAAAACGGAATTAAAATGATCTACGGCCTTGAGGCCAATGTGGTAAACGATTCGGTTGCTGTAGTTATGGCACCACAGCCGTTGGAACTCAAATCAGCGACCTATATCGTGTTTGATATTGAGACCACAGGTTTGTCTGTAACCCAGAACAAAATCATCGAGATTGCGGCAGTGAAGGTAGTGGACGGTAAAGAAATTGACCGCTTTGCTACGTTTGTAAATCCACATGAGCGCATCCCATACAACATTCAGCAGCTGACTAACATTAACGATGAAATGGTGAAGGATGCACCTGAGCTAGAACCGGTTATTCGTGATTTTGTAGAGTTTGCCGGAGATGGCGTATTGGTTGCGCATAATGCAAGATTCGATATGGGCTTTATTCAGGCTTCATTGAAAAAGCTTGGCATGCCTGAGCTTCCGAATCCCGTTCTGGATACGTTGGAACTTGCACGACTCCTATATCCAAAAATGAAGAATCACCGTCTGAATACGCTGGCAGATAAATATAAAGTAGCACTGGAAAGTCATCACCGGGCGATTGATGATACGATTGCGCTCGCAGGAATACTGAATGGATTGGTTAATGATGCTGCCCAGATGAAAGGCTTGACCATGCTTGATCGGCTTAACGATTATGTCGGAGTTGATCTCTCGAATACGCGTCCATTCCATTGTGGAATCTATGCTTTGAATGATGTCGGCAAAAAGAACCTTTATAAACTGGTATCTCTTTCTCATACGGAGCATTTCAAGCGGGTTCCATGTATTCCAAAATCGAAGCTGATCAATTTGCGTGAAGGTCTCATTATTTTATCCGGTTGTGAAAAAGGTGAGTTTTTCGAGGCAGTGCTGAACAAATCACTTGAAGAGGCGGAAGAGATCGCGCATTTCTATGACATTTTGGAAATCCAGCCTCTCACCATGTACATGCATTTGGTGGACAAAGGGCTGGTGGCTACACCAGAGGAATTGAAGCTCGCGGTTCGTAAAGTAGTCGATATTGGTCAAAAATTGGGGAAACCAGTCATAGCCACAGGTAACGTGCATTATCTGGAGCCGCGCGACAAGCTATATCGGGATATCACCATTCACGGAATTACAGGCTTCAGCCCGCTCAAGGATCAACGTAAACCGGATGCTCACCTAAGAACGACGGATGAAATGCTGGAAGAGTTCCAGTACCTGGGCCAAGATAAAGCCTACGAAGTCGTCGTTACGAATACGGTTGAATTGGCGGATCGATTCGAGGAAATCAAGCTGTTCCCGGACAAGCTGTTTACTCCGATTCTGGAAGGTGCAGACGATGAAATTCGTAATACCTGCTATAATACCGCCAAATCAATTTATGGTGAGGAACTACCGGAAGTCATTGTGGCACGACTGGAGAAAGAATTGAATCCAATCATCAAATACGGTTTCTCTGCCAACTATCTGATCTCGGAACGTTTGGTTAAAAAATCGAATCAAGACGGCTACCTTGTCGGCTCCCGGGGATCGGTTGGTTCGTCTGTAGTTGCTACTTTCCTGGGGATTTCCGAGGTTAATCCATTGCCAGCACACTATATTTGTGTGAATCCGGAGTGTAAACACAGTGAGTGGTTCCTCGACGGCAGTGTGCCAAGTGGATTTGACCTTCCTGAGAAAGAATGCCCTAATTGTGGAGGCCGATTAAAAGGCGAAGGACAGGATATTCCGTTTGAGACTTTCCTTGGTTTTAAAGGGGACAAGGTTCCCGATATTGACTTGAACTTCTCAGGTGATTATCAACCGCATGCCCATAACTATACCAAGGTGCTTTTCAGCGAAAAGAGTGTGTTCCGTGCGGGCACAATTGGTACAGTCGCTGAGAAAACGGCGTTTGGTTTTGCCAAGAAATACGAGGAAGAACATCATAAGAAATGGCGCGGCGCTGAGCTGAACCGTTTGGCTTCCGGTTGTACCGGGGTAAAACGTAGCACAGGACAGCATCCCGGTGGTATTGTCGTTGTACCGGATTACATTGAAGTGGAAGATGTAACGCCTGTTCAATTCCCGGCGGATGATGTTAATGCGGAGTGGAAAACCACACACTTTGACTACCACGCCTTCGAAGAGAACTTGCTAAAACTTGATATTCTGGGGCACGATGATCCAACCATGATGCGGATGCTGCAGGATTTGACGGGTGTCGATCCTACAACTATTCCGATGAATGATCCTAAGGTCATGAGCATGTTCAACTCGACGGAGGCACTGGGTGTTACACCAGAGCAGATTCGTTCACCAGTTGCCACTTTTGGTGTACCGGAGATGGGGACGAAGTTTGTACGTCAGATGCTTGTCGAATCCCAGCCTTCCTCTTTTGCCGATCTACTCCAGATCTCCGGATTGTCTCATGGTACGGGGGTATGGCTTGGTAACGCACAAGATCTAATCAAAAATGGAACATGTAACATCAAAACGGTGATTGGTTGCCGGGATGATATCATGTTGTTCCTGATCTATAAGGCGGGCATGGACGCGAGTCTTGCCTTTAAAATTACGGAGAGTGTGCGTAAGGGACGTGGTTTGCCGCAAGAATGGATTGATGAGATGAAAAATTGCAAGGTGCCGCAATGGTACATTGATTCCTGTCTTAAAATCCAGTACATGTTTCCGAAGGCCCACGCGGCCGCTTACGTTATCTCGGCAGTGCGTACAGCTTTCTTTAAGCTGTATCACCCCATTGAATACTATGCGACATACTTCACAGTTCGTGCGGATGAGTTTGACATTGAACTGGTATGTCAGGGCTATGAGCCCATCTATCGGAAGATTGTAGAGATTGAACAATTAGGTTTCCAGGCACCGCCAAAAGAGAAGAACATGCTGCCTGTCCTTGAGATGGCATTGGAAATGGCAGCTCGCGGATTCTCGCTCAAACCGATTGATCTGTATCGTTCGGAAGCGACGAAGTTTATCGTTGACGGAAATTCACTTATTCCTCCGTTCTCGGCATTGGGCGGAATCGGGGATAATGCTGCACGCAATATCGCTGCGGCAAGAGAGCATGGAGAGTTTCTGTCGATTGAAGATTTCCAGCAGAAGTCCAAAGCAAGTAAAACAATTGTTGAGCTGCTAACGGGTATGGGATGCTTCCGTGGTTTGCCGGAAAGCAATCAATTATCCTTGTTCTAAAATGGCATTTTGCGTATCTAATTATGGTCTGTGATGTGATTACGTAAATTTTTCTTCATTAGTGGTTAAAATGACAGAGTGATCGCTTACTTGTCACTATTACCAGACTATGTTATAATTTTTGAAGTGAACGAGATAGTACGAATTTCTAAAGAGTGGGGAAACCCACTCTTTAGTCTTTGGTATACAAGAATCTTGGGTAATGAAGAAATTGCCAGTCCATATTTGCTGGTGTAACCTAAGTTGGAGGTTATCGGTTTTGAGCACAACGAACATTAAATCTACCGTGGAAGAAATGATCCAACCCTACTTGAACGAACAAGGCTTCGAGCTGGTTGACATCGAATACGTCAAAGAAGGCAGCAACTGGTTTTTACGGGTGTATGTCGACAAAGAGGGTGGCATCGACATCGACGATTGTGTCTTGATCAGCGAAAAGCTAAGCGCCAAGCTGGATGAGAACGATCCGATTCCAACCATCTATTTCCTTGAAGTGTCTTCTCCCGGTGCGGAGCGTCCACTGAAGAAACCGGAGGACGTTGCCAAATCCGTAGGCAAAAATGTATTTGTTACAACCTACGAGCCGGTAAATGGTATAAAGGAATTTGAAGGCAAGCTGCTTTCCTTTGATAACGGGGAACTTGTGATCGAAGCAGGCAAGAAACAGCATGCCATTCTTTATGACAAGGTTGCGAGTGCGCGCCTGGCCATTCTGTTTTAAGTGCCTTGTTCACTTATTAATGAAAAAAGACACATCTCACGATAACGGCAAGGTGCTCATGAGTTTAGAGCCTTTCGCCGTTTTACGTATGAGATGCCATGTTTGAAAGGGGGATCAACATTCATGAGTATGGATTTTATTGAAGCAATGAATGAATTGGAGCGGGAAAAAGGGATCAGCAAGGATGTGCTGTTTGAAGCGATCGAGGCAGCACTCATCTCCAGCTACAAGCGTAATTTCAACACCGCCCAGAATGTGCGTGTTGACATGAACCGTAATACGGGTGTTATCCGGGTATACGCCCGCAAATTGATCGTAGAAGAAGTTCTGGATTCACGTACCGAAATTTCATTGCCTGCTGCACGAGAGATCAACCCACACTTCCAGCTGGAAGATATTGCGGAGATTGAAGTTACGCCGCGTGATTTCGGACGTATCGCCGCACAGACTGCCAAACAGGTAGTGACCCAGCGGATTCGTGAAGCCGAACGCGGCCTGATCTACAACGCTTTCGTTGATAAGGAAGAAGATATCGTTACGGGAGTGGTGCAGCGTCAGGATTTGCGCAATATCTACATCGATCTGGGCAAAATCGAAGCGGCCTTACCGCTGACCGAATTGATGCCGAACGAGAAGTTTGTTCATGGTGACCGTATTAAAGCGTACATCACCAAGGTCGAGAATACGACCAAAGGGCCGCAAATCATTTTGTCCCGTACCCATCCGGGCTTGTTGAAACGTCTCTTTGAACTGGAAGTACCTGAAATTTTTGACGGTGTGGTCGAGATTCGCTCCGTCGCCCGTGAAGCGGGCTTCCGCTCCAAGATTGCTGTTCATTCCCGCAATGAGGAAGTTGATCCGGTTGGATCATGTGTAGGTCCGAAGGGAATGCGCGTGCAGACCATTGTGGGTGAGCTGCGCGGTGAAAAAATTGACATCGTTCGTTTCTCCGACCAGGTAGACGAATATGTGGCTAATGCACTTAGTCCTTCCAAAGTATTGGAAGTTCAAGTATTCGAGGAAGAAAAGATGGCTCGGGTTATTGTTCCTGACTATCAGCTGTCCCTCGCCATTGGGATCAAAGGCCAAAATGCCCGATTGGCAGCCAAACTGACCGGCTGGAAAATCGACATTAAGAGCGAGAGCCAGGCGGAACAGGAATTCGGCAGAGAGAAAGATTCTTCTTCGGAAATGCACCAAGATTCCGTCTCCGTCGACTAAAGTAAAGCACGGGGGGGCGATAACGTATGAAAACAAAAAAAGTACCGCTGCGCAAATGTGTGGCGTGTCAGGAAATGATGCCCAAAAAGCAGCTGATCCGTATCGTTAAAACGCCAGAGGATGAAGTGCTGATCGATTTGACTGGCAAAAAATCCGGACGTGGTGCTTATTTATGCGGCAAAGAGTCCTGTTTTAAGCTTGCACTCAAAAACCGGTCTTTGGATCGGGCGCTAAAAGGCAAAGTCTCACCGGAAATTTATGAGCAATTGGCAGCTGATTTCGTTGCGGTAGAGGACGAATTCATCGCAGCGCAGGAGCGTGAACATGATGAATAATAAAACATTGTCTTATCTGGGACTCTCCATGCGTGCAGGCAAACTTGTAACAGGTGAAGAAATTGTACTTAAAGCGATCCGTTCTTCCGAAGCTAAAATGGTTATTGTTGCGGGTGACGCCTCGGCCAATACACAAAAGAAATTTCGCGACAAATGTGGGACATATAACGTTCCACTGGTGATCGGATTTGACCGGGATAGTCTGGGCTCAAGTATCGGTAAAGAAACGCGGGTTGTTCTTGCAGTAACGGATCGAGGGTTTGCAAAAATGATCTCCAAGCAAGTCGGTATAATGTCGGAGGTGGAGTATATTGAGTAAACAGGAAAACAAGGATAAATTGCGAGTTTATGAATATGCGAAGTCCCTTAATATGAGTAGTAAAGAAATTATAACCATTCTTAAAAAGCTGGATATTCCCGTAAACAATCATATGAGTGTCATGGAGAATGGTTCAGTCGGTAAGGTGGAACAATTTTTTAAAGATATAAAATCCACTGCCGCTTCCAAACAAAGCAACGAAGCAAAATCCGTTGCTACTTCGTCAGTGCGCAGTGACAAAACAGTGGACAGCAACAAGCCGGCCGGCGGAGTGAACACGCCGAATAGCAGCAAACCATCCGGTAGTCCCGTACAAACAAAAATACAACAGGAAAAGCAGGTAGGTATGAACAATAGACCAAATTCCAACAATAACAATGGCTCCCAAAGACCTAGCGGCCAAGACAGCCGCAACAGAACAAACTCTTCCCAAGGCTCAAGCCAAGGAGGACAATCCAGTAATCGTCCAAGACCAGCTCAAGGTGGACAAAGCAGTACAGCATCCCGTCCTCAAAGTACGGGTCAACGTCCATCGAACACTGGTGGCGGTCAAACAAGAAGCGCAGGACCGAACAGCGGTGGCAACACGGGCACTGGCGGCAACCGTACTGGTGGCCAAGGACAGAGCTCAGGACAAGGCCAACGCAGAGGCGGTCAAGGTAATTCCGGCAATAACAACAATAGCGGCAATCGTTCGAACAGCGGTGGCGGTGGACGTCGTTATGACGACAACCGTGGCGGCAACTTCCGCGGTAATCGTGGTGGCAAGAACAATCGCAACAGAAATCAACAACAGTATCAACAACGTGAGAAAATCGATAACACACCTAAGAAAATCATCGTACGTGGTGATATGACTGTTGGTGAAACAGCGAAGCTGCTTCATAAAGATGCTTCCGAAGTTATCAAAAAACTCATCGCAATGGGTGTTATGGCAACGATTAACCAAGAGCTTGATATCGAAACAATCCTGCTGCTTGCTGGAGAGTTCGGTGTTGAGGTTGAAGTGAAAATTGTCCTTGAAGATGACCGCTTCGAAACTCTGGAAGAGAATGATGATCCTGCAGATTTGCAATCTCGTCCACCGGTAGTTACGATCATGGGTCACGTTGACCATGGTAAAACAACATTGCTTGATGCGATTCGTTCAACGAATGTAACGGGCGGAGAAGCAGGCGGTATCACGCAGCATATCGGTGCTTATCAAGTTGAAATTAACAACAAAAAAATTACGTTCCTGGATACACCGGGTCACGAAGCGTTTACCGCTATGCGTGCACGTGGAGCACAGGTTACGGATATTACCATTATTGTTGTAGCTGCAGATGATGGTGTTATGCCACAAACCGTTGAGGCGATTAACCATGCCAAAGCGGCTGGACTGCCAATTATCGTAGCTGTCAACAAAATTGATAAGCCGGGTGCAGATGCAGATAAAGTAAAACAAGAATTGACTAACTATGAACTCGTTCCGGAAGAGTGGGGCGGCGACACCATCTTTGTTAACGTTTCGGCGAAACAAAGAATTGGTCTGGAAGGTCTGCTTGAAATGATCCTGCTCGTTGCAGAAGTGAACGAGTACAAAGCGAACCCGGACAAACGTGCCCGTGGTACAGTGATCGAAGCCGAGCTGGATAAAGGACGTGGCCCAGTTGCCCGTATTCTTGTACAGCACGGTACACTGAAAGTCGGAGATGCTTTTGTTGCAGGTAACTGTTTCGGTCGCGTACGTGCGATGGTGAATGACAAAGGTCGCCGTTTAAAAGAAGCTGGACCTTCAACACCTGTAGAAATTACCGGTCTGACTGAAGTTCCAGGTGCGGGAGATCCATTCATGGTGTTCGAGGATGAGCGTAAAGCGCGTTCTATCGCCGACAAACGTGCCATTACACAACGTGAATCCGATCTGGGTACAAACACACGTGTGACATTGGACGATTTGTTCCAACACATCAAAGACGGTGAAATCAAAGACCTGAACGTTATCATCAAAGGTGACGTACAAGGTTCGGTTGAAGCATTGAAAGGTTCCCTTGCGAAGATCGAAGTTGAAGGTGTACGCGTGAAAATCATTCATAGCGGCGCTGGTGCGATCACAGAGTCCGACATCATTTTGGCTGCAGCATCCAATGCCATCGTGATTGGTTTCAACGTTCGTCCTGATAATCAGGCGAAAGCGACGGCAGATCAAGAGCAAGTAGACATTCGTCTGCATCGCGTGATCTACAGCGTTATCGAAGAAATTGAACAAGCGATGAAAGGTATGCTTGATCCGATTTACAAAGAAAAAGTAATCGGTCATGCTGAAGTTCGTAGCACGTTCTCCATCAGTAAAGTCGGCACCATTGCTGGATGTATGGTTACCTCTGGTAAAATTACGCGTTCCGCGGAAGCACGCCTGATTCGTGATGGAATCGTCCTTTACGAAGGCAAGCTGGATTCCCTGAAACGTTACAAAGATGATGCCAAAGAAGTAGCTCAAGGCTATGAGTGTGGTATCACGCTGGATAAATACAATGATCTCAAAGAAGGCGACGTTATCGAAGCCTTCATTATGGAGACAGTACAACGATAAGCAAGGAAGCATGAGGTGAACAACAATGGCTAAGATTCGTACAGGTAGAGTGGGCGAGCAGATTAAGAAAGAATTAAGTCTGCTCATCCAGTCTGAACTGAAAGATCCTCGTATCGGCTTTATTACCGTAACGGGAGTCGAAGTTACAGGCGACTTGTCGCAAGCCAAGGTTTATCTGAGTGTCTTCGGTGAACAGGAACAAAAGGATAACTCGCTTAAAGCGTTGGCAAAAGCAAATGGATTTTTGCGTTCGGAACTGGGCAAGCGTATCCGTTTTCGACATGTTCCCGAGTTGATATTCAAGATTGACGAATCTATTGCATATGGCAGCCGAATTGAGAAGCTGCTTGGTGATATCGGTACCGACAAGAACGAATCCGAGTAACAGCATAAAGGAGACGGCAATGCACACTTATGAACAGGCGCTTCAGGACGGAAAGCAATTTCTGCTGGAGCATGATGATTACCTGGTCGTGTCGCATGTACAGCCGGACGGTGACGCAGTCAGCTCGACGGTAACGGTGGGCTGGCTGCTGTCATGTCTGGGCAAGACATTCACGATGATTAATGAAGGTGAAATTCCACAGCGCATGAATTTTTTGTGGGAAGCTGGCAAGATTGTGAACATGACCGAACAACCACCGGAACGGAAATATAAAGCGATAATCTGTGTGGATTGTGCAGACTTTTCCAGAGTAGGCCTGACTCGACATTATTTCGCAGAAGATGCTGTCATTTTAAATATTGATCATCATCCAACCAATGACGCGTATGGTACAGTAAACATCATTAAGCCAGATGCCGCAGCAACAGCTGAAATTCTATTTGATTTCCTCAACCTTTTCCCAGTGAAATGGAATAAGGATGTGGCTACAGCAGTCTATACGGGGTTGCTAACAGACACAGGTGGATTCCGCTATGCCAATACGAGTCCTAATGTGATGACCACCGCATCCAAATTGCTTGAACATGGTGTGGACGGACCTTATCTTGCACAGATTTTGCTTGAACAGGTTACGCTTCCCCAAGTCCGTATATTGAATCAGGCACTTTCAAGTCTGCAAATGACTGACGATGGCAGGATTGCTTGGGTAGTCATTACACCAGAAGATATGATCGCTTGTGGAGCGGCCAATGAAGATCTTGAAGGGGTAGTCAATTACCCGCGTAACATTCAAGGTGTGGAAGTGGGCATCTTTTTTAAAGTGATCAATGACAATGCGGTGAAAGTATCTCTTCGGTCTGCTGGCAAGGTTGATGTGGCCGCGCTTGCACAGAACTTTGGTGGAGGCGGACATGTTCTCGCAGCTGGATGTCGCGTAGAAGGCAAGTTGGAAGATATCGTCACACTCGTGCTGAAGCAGGTGAATACTCAATGGTAAAACCATTCGAAGGTATACTTCCGGTGTACAAACCAGCGGGATTTACTTCTCATGATGTTGTGGCCAAAATGCGTCGCATTCTCAAAATGAAACGTATTGGTCATACCGGTACATTGGACCCGCAAGTTACTGGCGTACTTCCGCTCTGTCTTGGACGGGCAACCCGTGTGGTGGAGTACATGCAGGAGCTTCCCAAGGAATACCTGGCAACGCTACGTCTGGGTCTGTCTACAGACACGGAGGATATGACGGGTGAGGTTATTGAGCGGTCGGAGAAGGCCGTTGAAGTGACAGAGGAACAGGTTCAGCAGGTGCTTGAGCAATTCGTAGGCACTATCTCACAGGTTCCGCCTATGTATTCTGCGGTCAAAGTGGATGGGAAACGCCTCTACGAGCTTGCTCGTGAAGGCAAGACGGTAGAGCGCAAGAGCCGTGAAGTTACGATCTATGAGCTCGAATTGACAGGAATTGAAAATCAAGGCGACACTACGGATATATCGTTCCGCGCTTTATGTTCCAAAGGGACATATATTCGAACGTTATGCGTGGATATCGGCAAAAAATTGGGATATCCGTCTACTATGCTACACCTGGAGCGCACGATATCGGCAGGGATTTCTGCTGATCATTGCCTTCATTTTGAAGAAGTGGAACAACGTATGACTGATGGAACATTAGCCGAAGTGTTGATTCCGGTTGATGAAGCCATTTCGTCCATTCCGGCACATACGGTGGGTGCGGATCAAGCCAAAGGAGCACTTCAGGGCCAGAAATTGTCGGCGCGTTTGCTCGAACCGCCTGCAGAGCAACCTGGTCTACTGCGGTTATATGATCAGGATGGAACGTTTCTGGGGATATTTGAGCGGGATGAATTGAAAGCAACGGTGAGAGCTGTTAAAGTCTTTTTACCGGAATAAAGAGGTTTCTGGTTTGAGTGGTGGTACTCAAGCCTGGCCTATCAAGTGAAATGCAGGTGAATGATTGTGAAAACCGTAATGCTAACCTATCCGCAGACGTTACAATCGGCTGTTCAGGGCACACATCCCCAAGTGCTTGCGATCGGTCAATTTGACGGGCTGCATCTCGGACATGCAAGTGTCATTTTGTCAGCTGTCCGCATTGCACGCGAAACGGGCATGCAGGCAGCGGTGATGACCTTTCATCCTCATCCGAAGGAAGTTATGCGCAAAGGGGATTACGAGGGTTATCTAACTCCCTTGAGAGATAAAGAAGACATCCTGGCAGGGATGGGTGTAGACGTACTTTATGTGGTTGAATTCAATGAGGAGTTCTCAAAATTGACGCCGCAGCAGTTTGCACATGATCTGCTGCTTCCGCTTCAGACTCGAACAGCGGTCGTTGGTTTTGACTTCCGCTTCGGTCACAAGGGAGCAGGGGATGAGCAGCTTCTTCGCACATTGGGAGAAGGCGAAATGACGGTGGAAACTGTACCTCCATTCCTGTTAAATGGTGAGAAGGTAAGCAGTTCTCTCATTCGTGGCCTATTGAAACGTGGAGAAATGGACGAAGCCAGCCAATGGCTCGGCCGACCTTACAGCATCAGGGGAATTGTAATTCATGGAGAGAAACGTGGGCGGACCATTGGTTTTCCTACCGCTAACCTTGAACTTACGGATCATTATGTTACGCCAGCGAAAGGCGTTTACGCTGTTCGTGTGCAGTATGGGGAGCAGGAACTGCGTGGCGTTATGAACCTTGGTGTGAAACCTACCTTTCACGAAAACGGGATGAAACCTACGTTTGAGGTGCACTTGCTTGATTTTGATGGGCAGATATATGACCAGGAATTAAAGGTTGATCTCGTTCACTACATTCGTGCAGAGCGAAAATTTGACTCTATTGATGCTTTGATCAGTCAGATTCGTGAAGATGCATTAACCGCCGCCCGCCTGTTAACCTAAGGCTCAGGACAAAATACATGTTTACATTTACTTTGTCTGGGCAACTATGATATAATGTACTACGTTGTCGATTGAGACAACAATAACCTTGGCTTGGTTACTTGCTCTCACCGGCGGTGACGAGGCTAATGGCGATTATAATGAAGGAGGTGAATAGGATGGCATTGACTCAAGAACGTAAACAACAACTGATCGACGAGCACAAAACTCATGAGTCCGATACTGGATCACCTGAGGTGCAAGTTGCTATCCTTACGGAAAACATCAGAAGTTTGACAGACCACTTGCGTACGCATAAGAAAGACCACCACTCACGTCGTGGACTTTTGAAAATGGTAGGTCAACGTCGTAAGCTTTTGGCTTACGTGAAAAACAAAGATGTTAAACGTTACAGCGCACTGATCGAAAAACTCGGATTGCGTCGTTAATTATCGTACATGTTTTCAAAATCAACCTGGCTGTTATCCGTCATTCCTTTGTCTAAAAGGACAAGCGGAGCTTACAGCCGGGTTGTTTTGTAGATGAACATGTTGCCATATATTTGTAGCTGATGGCTCCGCAAGGAGCTTTTGTTTTGCAAGTGAGCATGTTGCTGTGGAGTTAATGAATACAGGACAAGCAGGAAATACTGTGAAAATGCAGAATCCATTGTGTTAGGAACGAATAAAAGGAGGGATTTCATGGAACAGCGTGTTGAAATGCAGCTTGGTGGAAGAACGCTTACGCTTGAAACAGGGCGTTTGGCCAAGCAGGCTAATGCTGCCGTTAAGGTAACGTACGGGGATACCGTTGTATTGTGTACCGTGACAGCATCAAGTGAGCCTAAAGATCTGGACTTTTTCCCATTAACGGTAAACTATGAAGAAAGATTGTATGCCGTAGGTAAAATCCCAGGTGGATTTATTAAACGTGAAGGCAGACCAAGTGAGAAAGCAATTCTTTCGAGCCGTTTGACAGACCGTCCAATCCGTCCTTTGTTCCCGGAAGGTTTCCGGAATGATGTACAAGTACTTAATATCGTTATGAGTGTGGATCAGGACTGCGAACCGCAAATTGCTGCCATGATCGGTACATCGGCTGCACTGAGCATTTCGGATGTTCCATTTAGCGGACCGATTGGTGGCGTGAAAGTTGGACGTATTAATGGTGAGTTCATCATTAACCCAACGATTGCACAGCTTGAGGTAAGTGAGATTGAACTGGTTGTTGCAGGAACCAAAGATGCCATCATGATGGTTGAAGCGGAAGCGAACGAAGTTCCGGAAGAAATCATGCTTGAAGCAATCATGTTCGGACATGACGAGATCAAGAACATTGTTGCAGTCATTGAACAACTCGTACAAGTGGCTGGTAAAGAAAAAATGGCTGTGAAATTGCATGCCGTTAATGCTGAAGTGAACAGCAGTGTACGTGAGTTCGCCAGTGCTCGTCTGGTTGAAGCGGTTAAAATTGCTGAGAAACATGCGCGTCAGGATGCAATCGATGCCGTGAATGACGAAACCGTTGCTCACTTCGAAGAGAAGTATATTGAGACTCCAGAACTGCTCAAAGATGTGAAAGAAGTGCTGCACGATATCGTTAAAGAAGAAGTGCGTCGTCTTATCACACATGATAAAGTTCGTCCGGATGGACGTGGACTCGCTGAGATCCGTCCAATTGAATGTGATACTTCCCTGCTGCCACGTACTCACGGTTCAGGTCTGTTCACTCGTGGACAAACACAGGCGCTCAGCGTTTGTACTCTTGGTGCACTGGGTGATGTTCAGATTTTGGACGGAATCAGTCTTGAAGAAACGAAACGTTTCATGCATCACTACAACTTCCCACCGTTCAGCGTAGGTGAAGCTCGTCCATTGCGTGCTCCAGGTCGTCGCGAAATCGGACATGGTGCTCTGGGTGAGCGTGCTCTTTCCAAAGTAATTCCTTCCGAAACAGACTTCCCATACACGATTCGTCTGGTATCCGAAGTATTGGAATCGAACGGTTCAACTTCCCAGGCAAGTATCTGTGCCAGCACATTGGCTATGATGGATGCAGGTGTACCAATTAAAGCTCCAGTAGCTGGTGTAGCTATGGGTCTGATTAAAGACGGAGATCATGTATCCATCCTGAGCGATATTCAAGGTATGGAAGATCACCTCGGTGACATGGACTTCAAAGTAGCAGGAACACCTGATGGTGTAACAGCTATTCAAATGGACATCAAAATTGATGGTATTGATCGTCAAATTTTGTCCGAAGCATTGGCTCAAGCCAAAGAAGGTCGTATGCACATCTTGAGCAAAATGACCGAAGTGATGAAAACTCCACGTGAGCAGTTGTCACAATATGCGCCTAAAATTACAACCATGCATATCAATCCGGACAAAATCCGTGATGTTATCGGTGCAGGTGGTAAAATTATCAACAAAATCATCGAGGAAACCGGTGTTAAAATTGATATTGAACAGGATGGACGTGTCTTTATCGCCTCTTCAAACCAAGAGATGAATGATAAAGCCAAATCGATCATCGAGGGCATTGTGCGTGAAGTACTGGTCGGCGAGATCTATGTAGGTAAAGTAAAACGTGTTGAGAAGTTTGGTGCTTTCGTTGAGGTGCTGCCGAACAAAGAAGGTCTGGTACACATCTCACAATTGTCTACAGAGCGTGTTGCTAAAGTGGAGGATGTTGTTGCCATTGGTGATTCCATTACGGTAAAAGTAACGGAAATTGACCCTCAAGGCCGTATCAACTTGTCCCGCAAAGCCGTATTAACTGCTGAAGCTCCGGCTCAATCATAGAATGCGTGCCAACTTTTTTATGAAAAGATAGATTGAATGAAGAGACAGAATGTGAATTTCTGGCTCTTTTTTTAACGTTTAAATACGTATATATAATGGGTTGACTACAGATAAAGCCAATGAATCCAGCTTTGAAGATAGTTAACATGAACAGCTTGTTTTATTCATATTCTTGCTCTTGTCCTCATATGATGGGGACAAAGACGGCGGGAGGATGGAGCTGTGGGAAACCAATCCAAAAAGCTGGCGGCTGTTCTGGTGGGTATGGCAGCTGTCATACTGATCGGACAAGTGGGCAGTGTACGTACATACATTACGGAAATCCGTGATGGACCAGGCACGCAAAATGCTTTTGATATGTTCAAAGAGGCAACCGGAGAAGAGCAGCTGTTGTCGGCGATCCGGGATAAAGCGGCCGAAACGAAAATCGCTCCGGTAAATGCCAGAGTGGATCGGGTCTGGAAAGCAATACCCGGGTATAACGGACTAGAGATTGATGTGGAAGCTACGTATCGCAAAGCACTTGGTGGAACGCTGAATACCAAGATAGCGTATGTCTATCGGCAGACTGTACCTGAAATCCAGCTTAAGGATTTGGGTGCACACCCGATTTACCGGGGAAATGCAGAGAAACCAATGGTGTCTTTCATGATTAATGTTGCGTGGGGCAATGAATTCATTATCCCGATGCTAGATACGCTGGATGCCGAAAAAGTTAAAGCTACTTTTTTTCTGGATGGAAGCTGGTTGAGCAAAAATGAGGAACTGGCCAAGGAAATCCAAAAGCGTGGACATGAGTTATCAAATCATGCTTACTCACATCCGAATATGAGTCAGTTGAGTAAGGAGCGGGCGAAGCTGGAAATCAGTAAAACCCAGGACCTGCTCAAAGAAAAGCTGGGTGTAGAGAACCACTGGTTTGCTCCACCTTCCGGTGATTTTAATCAACAGACGGTTGACATTGCTTCCGGCATGGGACTACAAACGGTGCTTTGGACATTGGATACCGTAGATTGGCGCAAACCAAGTTCTGATTCGGTTGTAGCCAAAATTGCCAAAAACGTAGAAGCCGGTACATTAATTCTGATGCACCCCACGGCTGCCTCTTCAGGAGCTTTAAAAGGAATGATTGATTCCATACGGGCCAAGGGTTTGACGCTTGGAACCGTTAGCGAAACGTTGTCATCGGAGCGGGTGCAGGGTTCAGCGGTTGAGTGAATGATGTTTTTTTGTTACTATCAAACAGTTGGAACCAAATGTCGATTTCAACTTGACGTTGAAATCCAGGCAATTATAGAGATGTAGGAGGGCCAACCGTGAAAAAAATTCAGCTGGGCAATGGCCTCAGAGTTGTCATGGAACAGATTCCGACCTGTCGTTCCGTGTCATTTGGAATATGGGTCAAGACAGGTTCTCGCAATGAGCAGCCTGTAAACAACGGCGTGTCCCATTTTATTGAGCACATGCTGTTCAAGGGAACGGATCGTTATGATGCCAAGGCGATTGCGGAGCAATTCGATGCCATTGGTGGTAACGTGAATGCGTTCACTTCGAAAGAATACACTTGTTATTACGCCAAAGTATTGGATGAACATCTGCCAATAGCTGTCGATGTGCTGTCTGATATGTTTTTCCGCTCTAAAATGGATGATGGTGAACTGCTCAAGGAGAAAAATGTCATTCTGGAAGAAATATCGATGTATGAGGATACGCCGGATGACATGGTCCATGATCTTATGGCCTTGGCCGCCTATGGCGAGCATCCGCTCGCTTATCCGATTCTAGGTACTGAGGAGCGTCTCAAGGCGATGGACTCCAGTCATCTGCGTGCATATATGAAGGAGCACTACACGATTGAGAATACCGTTATTAGTATTGCAGGTAACATTGATGACAGTGTGATCGATTTGATGGAAAAGCATTTTGGTGCTTTTGATGTCAACGGTGTAGCTGAACAGGTCACGCTGCCTGCATTCCAGAGCGGACAACTCTTTCACAAAAAGAAAACGGAACAGAATCATATCTGTATCTCGTTCCCAGGATGTAAGATCGGAGATCCGCTTCAGTTCGCGATGGTCGTGCTGAATAATGCGATTGGTGGAGGTATGAGCTCCAGACTGTTCCAGGAAATTCGGGAGAAACGTGGCCTTGCTTATTCCGTTTATTCGTATCATAGTTCCCATGCGGATAGTGGACTTTTCACCATCTATGCAGGTACAGCGCCGAAACAGACGAAGGAAGTTCTGGATCTGACCAAAGAGGTCCTGCACGATCTGGCTGTAAATGGGTTGTCTGAAGATGAGCTGCGTAAAGGAAAAGAACAGCTGAAAGGCAGTCTGATCCTCAGTTTGGAAAGTACGGGAAGCCGGATGAACCGTTTGGGCAAAAACGAGCTGATGCTGGGCAGACATCACACGCTGGACGAAATGATTGCCAAAATTGAAGAAGTGACGATGGACGATGTCGATGCTGTGCTGGACCTGATGTTTGCTGAGCCATTTGCTCTCGCTATGGTCGGTGCTTCGGATCGTACCATCGCTGGATTAAGAAGGGATGATTTTGTTGCATTACGTTCAAATTCAAAAGTTACCGGGCAATGAAGATATTAAGTTGCCTCAAAAAATGTCAGAGTTGGCCTCCGGCTTTGATGTAGTTGCGGCATTGCAGGAAGAGGTTGTATTGCAGCCGGGACAGCGTACGTTGATTCCTACGGGACTCGCGATGGCGATGCCCGCTGGATTGGAGGCACAGGTTCGCCCTCGCAGCGGTCTGGCTTTCAAACACGGAATTACTTGTCTGAACACACCAGGTACCATTGATGCCGATTATCGCGGTGAGGTTAAGGTCCTTTTGATTAATCTGGGTCAGGAGCCATTCACGATTGTACGTGGGGAGCGCATTGCCCAAATCGTCTTTCAAACCGTTCCAGCAGTTGAATTAACCGAGGTCGCTGAACTGTCGGAAACTGTACGTGGAGAAGGCGGATTCGGTCACACCGGAAAATAAAGGTTCTGAAACTACACTGTAAATAAGGAGCATCTTCAGCAATAAGAGCTTCACAGTTTAATTTACTGAGCATGTTCTCGAAGAGTCGTCCCCACGGGGGAGGCTCTTTTTCTTTTGTTTGAACGATAGAACCAATGTTTCTTTGCCTGCTTCAATTTTATTGTTTCACCCCCCTGTGGGCCACTGCATACGATAAGGCATACATGTGGTGAAAGGAGTGACGTCCCGATGCTGACCGGTGTCCGGATTATAGTCCTGGGCGGAGATGCGCGGCAGCTTGAAGTCATTCAAAAATGCGCAGAGCTGGATGCTACGGTAAGTGTGGTGGGCTTCGACAAGCTGGAGCGTTCCATTCCGGGTATCGAACACCAGGAATTGGAGGACGATGTACTTGCTTCGGCGGATGTGCTGGTGCTTCCTGTGGTCGGGTGTGATGATCAGGGGAAAGTGAGCACTTCGTTCAGTGATACACCGCTTTTTTTGAAAAAGGAACATGTTTCGGCATTGCCGGAGCATTGTATTGTGTTCACGGGTATGGCGAAGCCTTTTTTACGTGATTTGTGCCGGGAAAATGGTCTGCGACTTGTTGAAGTGCTCGATCGTGATGATATCGCGCTCTACAACTCCATTCCGACAGCCGAAGGCGCTATTGCCATGGCGATTCGGGAGACGGACTTCACGATCCACGGCTCGGAATGTATTGTGCTTGGCTTGGGTCGAACAGGTTTCACAATGGCCAAAACGCTTCAGGGACTTGGGGCAAATGTACGGGTGGGAATCAGGCAAGAAGAGGATGCTGCTCGAGCAGCCATAATGGGCTGGAAGCCTTTCATGACAACGGATTTGGTCGCTCAAACCGGGGAAGTTGACTTGCTTTTTAATACGATACCGACTATGATAATCACAGCACAAATCCTGTCCAAAATGCCGCAAAAAGCAGTCATTATCGACCTCGCATCCGCTCCTGGCGGCTGTGATTTCAGGTATGCCGAAAAGCGCGGTATCAAAGCGCTACTTGCGCCTGGCCTCCCCGGCATTGTTGCTCCCAAAACGGCTGGCGGCATTATTGCCGACGTGTTAATCCGTTTGCTTTTGGAAGAACAAAACGCACGGGAGGTTGAACAATGAACTGGCAGGGAAAAACGGTAGGTTACGCAATTACAGGTTCTCATTGTACGTTTGAAGAGGTTATGCCGGTGATTAGCCGCTTCGTGGCCGAAGGTGCCAATGTTGTCCCGATTATATCCAATTCGGTTCTGACTACGGATACACGCTTTGGGACCGCGCAAAATTGGCAAAAACAGTTGAAAGATATAACGGGGAATGATATCATTTCTACAATTGTTGAGGCAGAGCCGTTAGGCCCTTCCAAGCTGCTCGATGTGCTCGTCATTGCTCCATGCACAGGGAATACGACGAGCAAGCTGGCTAACGCGATGACGGACAGTCCGGTTTTAATGGCAGCCAAAGCTCAGATGCGAAATCAGCGTCCGCTGGTACTCGCCATTTCCACCAATGACGGTCTTGGGTTGAATGCTGCGAACATCGCCAAATTGCTTGTGGCCAAATATGTGTATTTTGTGCCATTTGGGCAGGATGATCCGGTGAAAAAACCGAATTCGTTAGTGGCCAAAATGGAGCTGATTCCGGAGGCATGCTGGAGTGCGCTTGAAGGCAAACAGTTGCAGCCAATGATTGTGCAGCGTTCTGCACAGGCTTGATATTTATTGGGTCCGCCGTAACATCTGTTTGTATTCAGACAGGGTTCTGAACAGACTTAGTTTCGGGGATAACGGTTATACGCTTGAAGAAATGAAGATGGTTCGAGAGACAAAGAAAATCATGAGGGACGTTATGCTGGCATAAACAGCTACCTGTGTCCACGTTCCTTTCATTAAAAGGGAATTCCTGCTTGCAATGATGAAGTCAGGCAAGCGGGATCAGTGCACGGGGAACGTGTGCGTCATGATCTCGATAACAACCGCGGCCTTCATCCGGGATTGTTTCCAACAATCTTTGATGAGGAGCGGCATGAAATGCCGTATAAATAGCTGAAATTATCGCATCGGAACGCTCCCTAGGGTGATCCATTTGTTGATTTGACCTGTGTCCAGTCTTCTTGCGTACACAAATGGAGGAATAAAGATGCGCATCATGGTACAGAAATTCGGAGGTACGTCTCTCTCTACCGTTCAGGCGAGAGAGCATGTGCTCCGTCATGTTAAACGTGAACTTGAAGCAGGATTGAGTCTGGTTATCGTTGTGTCAGCGATGGGCCGCCGCGGCGAGCCTTATGCTACGGATACGTTACTGGACTGGGCTGCACAGAACGGAAATGCACTATCTGCACGCGAAAAGGATTTACTGCTGTGCTGTGGTGAAATTATATCTGCGACGACTTTGAGCAGTCTACTTGAACATGAAGGCATTCCAACTACAGTGCTGACCGGTGCACAAGCAGGTTTTGTGACGGACGACAATTTCGGGAATGCCCGAATTTTGGATGTCCGTCCTGTTCGTGTGCTGGAGCAGCTTCAGAGTGGGCGTGTTGTCATTGTCACAGGATTCCAGGGGCAGACCGAGAACGGGGACTTTACAACGCTTGGTCGTGGAGGAAGCGATACGTCAGCTACAGCACTTGGTGCAGCATTACACGCTGAGATGGTTGACATATACACGGATGTAAATGGGATATTGACAGCAGATCCACGTATCGTGGAGGACGCTCGTCCTTTGACTGTTGTAAGTTATGCCGAGATATGTAATATGGCCCATCAAGGAGCCAAGGTAATTCACCCGCGTGCAGTCGAGATTGCCATGCAATCCCAGATTCCAGTGCGTGTCCGGTCTACCTTTGCAGATAGTGAAGGGACGCTGGTTACGCATCCAGAAGGATTCCAGGATGTGCAGACAGGCATTGTCGACCGATATGTAACAGGGATTGCCTATGTAAGTAATGTTACGCAAATAACGGTAGAAGTGCCGGGCGGTGCAGATCGCTTGCAGCTGAAAGTGTTCAAAACGATGGCTGAAAATTCGATTAGCGTCGATTTTATTAATGTTACCCCCCTGGGAGTTGTCTATACCGTTTTTGATAGTGATTCCGAGAAAGCCATTCAGGTATTGCAGGAGATTGGTCTTAAACCGCAAAGTCTTTCCGGCTGTGCCAAAGTTTCCGTCATCGGCGGAGGGATCAACGGAGTGCCAGGCATTATGGCACGGATCGTGGAATCCTTGACACTGGCGGATATTCAGATCCTGCAATCTGCAGATTCCAATACAACGATTTGGGTACTTGTGAAAAAAGAAGATATGGTTCAAGCTCTGAGGGCGCTTCATGCCTCATTCGAACTTCACTTGTAGTACTTTGAAGTCAGCGGAGCCGGGCCTGTTTTGAAGGAGGAATCGAATTGGACTTTGGAAGATTGATTACAGCAATGGTCACTCCGTTTAACGAACAAGGGGAGATCCATTGGGAGGAAACTGCACGTCTGATAGACTATTTGATTGAAGATCAAAAGTCAGAGACGCTCGTTATTTCTGGAACAACTGGAGAATCTCCCACGCTTAGCGACAAAGAAAAAGTAGAGCTATTCGAATTCGCAGTAAAACATGCGGCTGGACGGTGCAAAATCATTGCTGGAACGGGTAGCAATAACACCGCTCATTCCATCCATCTGACTCAGGACGCTGAACGTGCTGGTGTAGATGGCGTTTTGCTGGTTGTTCCTTATTACAACAAACCCAGTCAAGAGGGAATGTTTAGACACTTTGAAGCGATTGCGAACGCGACGAAACTGCCAGTTATGTTGTATAACGTTCCTGGACGTACGGCAGCCAGTCTTTCAGCTGCAACAACGCTTCGTTTGGCACAGATTCCTAACATTGTTGCTACGAAGGAATGTGTTTCTTTGGAGCAAGTCACGCAGATTGCTGCTGGTGCACCGGGACATTTCAGGGTGTATTCCGGTGACGATGCTTCTGGTTTGCCAGCGATTGCTGTAGGTGCTTACGGGATCGTTAGTGTTGCCAGCCATGTGGTAGGCGCTGAGATGAAAGAAATGATTGATGCCTACTTCGGTGGTGCACCTGTACAGGCGGCTCAGATCCATCAGAAGCTCTTTCCGGTGTTTAAAGGTCTGTTCGAGTGCCCGCAGCCTTTACCGAACCCTGTAGCGGTGAAATACGCTCTCACATTGCGCGGTCTGAATGTCGGATCTGTACGCCTACCGCTTATAGCTGCAACAGAGGATGAGCAAGGTTTTATTCGTGGCTTGTTTAATTATCAATAATACGTTATTAAACGGGTTTGTGAATTTTTTATAAACCCATAGAAATTGCAGAAGAACCGCTCCTCGTTGAAGAGGAGGCGGTTCTTTTTTTTGACGATGATTGTTAGGTTTCTTTTCACAACTGGAGGCAAACGTAGAGGTTCACGAGAGAGTGACTTGTTTTTTTTGTTTTTAATCATGTATAATGATGTCAAGTGACTGGGTGCGGTATTTTTTTGAAATTGAAAGCGACATCGTTTCTCGGTGTAGCTTTGTGGTGAAAAAGGAAGGAACGGCTAAGGAGGATCATTTCAAAATCCATCTTGTTGGTGAAGGGGAATAACTTCGAAGAACTTCTTCCAAATATCGTGAATAAAGGTGCTCTTTTGCATTCATCCCTATTTACGGGCATGGGTGTGATGGACTGCTTTTCTTAACTTACAATAAAATAATAAGGTACGACGTCCAACTACCATAGGAGGTTTAGATTCATTTGTCTAAGAAAAATAACAACGATAAACTGATGATTTTTGCTTTGGGCGGCGTAGGCGAGATTGGTAAAAATATGTACGTCATCCAATACGCTAACGACATTGTAGTCGTAGATGCTGGTCTTAAATTCCCGGAAGAAGATATGCTTGGAATTGACATTGTCATTCCTGACATTTCTTATCTGACTGAAAACCGTGACAAAGTAAGAGGTATTATTTTGACTCACGGACATGAGGATCATATCGGTGGTCTGCCATATGTTCTGAAACACTTGAATGTTCCCGTTTACGGAACAAAGCTTACTCTCGGACTTGTGGAAAACAAGCTGAAAGAAGCCAATTTGCTGGGTGAAACAAAACGCATCCTGATTGATGCGGATTCCGAGATCCAACTCGGCTCTGTATTGAAAGCAACGTTCTTCGCTACTAACCATAGTATTCCGGACTCCGTCGGCGTATGTGTCGAAACACCGGAAGGCGCTGTTGTTCATACAGGTGACTTCAAATTTGACCACACTCCAGTCAATGGTCAATATGCAGATCTCCAGCGTATGGCACAAATCGGAACGAATGGCGTACTTGCCCTCTTGTCCGATAGTACTAACGCAGAGAAACCTGGATTTACACCTTCGGAGAAAAATGTGGGTATCGTTCTGGAAGATATCTTCCGTAAAGCAAGCCAACGTGTTGTTGTAGCAACGTTTGCTTCCAACGTACACCGGATTCAACAAGTTATCAATGCAGCTGAAGTAACTGGACGTAAAGTCGCAGTTATTGGACGCAGTATGGTAAATGTGGTGGGTATTGCTTCTGAACTGGGTTACCTTGAGATTCCAGACGGCATGATCATTGAGCCGGAAGAAGTAGGCAAAATGGCTGCTGACCGTGTAGTAATTCTCTGCACAGGTAGCCAAGGCGAGCCAATGTCAGCATTGACACGTATGGCTCGTTCCACTCATCGTAAGGTAGATATTCTGCCTGGGGATACAGTAATTATCGCGGCAACACCAGTTCCGGGTAATGAGAAATATGTAGGCCGTACGATTGACGAACTGTTCCGTTTGGGTGCCAATGTGCACTACAGCGGTGCAAACAGTGGCGTTCACGTATCCGGTCACGGTAGCCAGGAAGAGCTCAAGCTGATGCTTAACCTGATGAAACCGAAATACTTCCTGCCGATTCACGGTGAATTCCGTATGCAGCGCCGCCACGCGGTACTGGCTGAGTCTGTAGGTATTGATCCAGACAACATTTTTATTACGGATATCGGTGAAGTGGTAGAAATTCAAAACGGAGCTGCACGCAAGGCAGGTAAAGTTACTGCAGGTAACGTGTTAATCGACGGTTTGGGTGTAGGCGATGTAGGTAACATCGTATTGCGTGACCGTAAGTTGCTGTCACAGGATGGTATTCTGGTTGTCGTGGTAACACTGAGCAAACAGGATGGCAAAATTGTATCCGGTCCGGACATTATCTCTCGTGGATTTGTCTATGTACGCGAATCGGAAGGACTGCTTGATGAAGCCAATCGCATCGTCAGCAGCACATTGCAGAAGTTGATGAGTGAGAACGTTAACGAATGGGCTTCACTCAAAACGAATGTTAAAGATGCTCTCGGACGCTTCTTGTATGAGCAAACTCGTCGTAGACCGATGATTTTGCCAATCATTATGGAAGTTTAAAATAAATCAAACAAAAACATAAATTCAGGCACACAGTCGCCCCTTCTCTACGAGTAATATTGGACGGTTCCTCGTAGAGAAGGGGCTTTTTTTGTTGTTTTCTGGCCCAACACCAGATTCTGGAGAAATTGATGGTAATGGGGTATAAGTCAGCTGGAACATTCCCCATACTAAGGAAATACATTACATGTTTCTGGAGAAGGGGATTAATCGAATGAGTGAATACATGAAAAGCAAGCAAACACCCAAATCGGAACAACCGGGCACCGAGGCACCGGAAGTGCCGGCACAAGAGGAAAAGACCATGTCTCCGGTAACGGAGGCCATTCAGCAATTTGGACAAACGCAGTCACCTGCAGCTGAATCAAACATTTTCTGCATGACCATTATCGGTCAGGTGGAAGGGCATTTAATTTTACCACCGCAAAATAAAACAACAAAGTATGAGCACATCATTCCGCAGCTGGTTGCAGCAGAACAGAACCAGCGAATTGAAGGCATTTTGATCATTTTAAACACGGTAGGAGGAGATGTGGAGGCGGGTTTGGCTATTGCCGAAATGATTGCTTCACTTAGCAAACCTACCGTTACCGTCGTCATTGGAGGAGGACACAGCATTGGGGTTCCAATCGCGGTTGCTTCAACCTATTCCCTGATCGCGGGTAGTGCAACCATGACCATTCATCCGATCCGTATGAACGGACTCGTGATAGGCGTGCCTCAGACGTTTGAATATATGGAGAAGATGCAGGAACGTGTCGTAAGATTTGTTACGTCGCACTCCAATATCTCGGAAGAAATGTTCAAGGAATTGATGTTTAAGACCGGTGAACTCAACCGCGACATTGGAACAGCTGTGGGTAGCGCAGATGCGGTCAAATACGGATTAATGGATGCCGTAGGCGGGATAGGCCAGGCCATCGCCCAGTTGAATCAGCTTATAGGAGACAAAAGACAGACACTGCAGGCAGGGGGTTACACCCAATGACACTTTACACCGTGATGCCGCCTGAACTGCTGTGGTCAGGGATGTGGAATGAGGGAGAAGACACCCGGGAGATTAAGGTGAACGGATTATTGATGCAGGTCCGACCTGTTAATGAACAAGAGGCTGTCATTGTACGTTTGCTTGAATGCCCCTTGGAAGCTTATCTGAATCCAGCCAATATGCCCGGATCGATCGTTCCGCTTTCGGGTAACCCGGGACCAACATAACGCGACGAAATAAGACAAATTGAGAAGAAAAAGAACATATGTACGGATTATATTTGTATGGTATAATATTCTTCTGGGGGTGACCTGATTTTGGCCAGAAGAAAAAAGAGGAAAAAAAAGGCCGCAGCGTTTAGTGGCGTTTTAAAATATGAAATTTACGGCATTGTGCTTATTACCCTTGCCGTCATTGCTTTGTCGGGTGAAGCAACCGTAGGACGCTCGCTTTCCAAGATGTTTGGATTAATGCTTGGCAAGTTCTATTTTGCGATTCCGCTTATCGGGATTTATTATGGCTTAATGGTGATGATTCATCGAAAATGGCCTAGTGGTTGGACAACGCGCAAGACAGGGCTTGTATTACTGGTGTTTGCCTTAACCCTGATGAGTACCGTCTCTGCCATGCACCAGAAGCTTATTCCGGTTGGAGCCCTTGAGCCTGGTGCTGTACTTACACAGATACATAATGATATGCAAACCGAGCTGCTCACGCCTGCTGCGCCAGGCGAACGGGATTCAATGCTCAATAAGGACATTAGCGGCGGTTATATTGGAGCGGCGCAATTTGCCTTGTTCTTGTGGTTGTTTGGCAGCTTGGGGGCACGATTGATTATGATCGTGATGTTCATTATCAGCTTCATGCTGGTTACCAATCTTTCTTATGTCGATTTGATTCGCATTTTCAGAACCAAAATATGGGATGCAGGAAGTGCGATGTACAAAAAGCTGGAGGCTAGACCGTCAGCACGAGCCGTTTCAAGTTCTGCGGGCAAGAAAAACGGGAATGTCCGCAAAGTGGTTCCTGTTCCAGTGAACGATGAGGAAGATGATGACGATGATCTGCAGGATCAGCAGCTACCGAAACGAAAAGCCCCGATATTTTTCCAACTCTTTGGAAAATGGGGTTCTGATCGGACGAAGAATGAGCGTGGTTTGGACGAGGATAATTCTTTAGACACGGAACATGTTGTCTACCGAGCTGAGCAGGAACCTCCAGCAGATTCATGGCATGACGAGCCAATCATCGCATCCGATGTAATGGCTTCCGCAGCAGTTCCAGTGCAATCAAGACCTAATTCGGCTCCAATCATCCGTGACTTCTTTGAACATGTCAGATCCGAGGATGCGAGTAAAGATGATGATCTGGATGATGCGTATCCTTTCCCAGATGATCTAACGGATAATATGCAGACAGATGAGCTTCCAATCAAGATTTCAGATGAACTTGTGGATAACATGGAGTGGCCTGGAGCGGCAGATGCCGGAACAGATGGGATGGATGCTGTTGAGGGTAGTTCAGACGTTGCATCTACGTTGAGCAATGCGGCTCAAGGATTGGATGCTTCGGATACGGAGGGGCAGGAAGTGCAGCCTGTTAAGCCGCCTCCACCACCTCCCAAGCCATATAAACTTCCATCGTTCAGGCTTCTTTCGAAGCCCAACAACGGAGGTAAGGGCGGCGACCAGAAGGACTATATGCAGACTGCACGCAAGCTGGAAGCAACGCTGGAAAGCTTCGGTGTTCGCGCCAAAGTACTTGAAGTCGTCAGAGGGCCTGCTGTTACACGATATGAGATCCAACCGGATATTGGTGTGAAGGTGAGCAGAATTGTAAGTCTGACAGATGATATTGCATTAGCCCTGGCGGCAAAGGATATCCGGATGGAAGCGCCAATTCCCGGCAAATCCGCTATCGGTATTGAGGTACCGAATGGAGAGGTATCGGTTGTAACGATGCGGGAGGTCATGGAGACAGCTACATTCCAGGAAGCCGAATCCAAAGTGACCATTGCATTTGGACGGGATATCTCTGGGCAGACGATTATCGGTAATCTGGCTCGTATGCCCCATTTGCTGGTGGCTGGTGCAACAGGTTCAGGTAAATCAGTATGTATCAATGGTATTATTACCAGCATCCTGTACAAAGCGAAGCCGGATGAAGTGAAGTTTCTAATGGTAGATCCCAAAATGGTCGAGCTGAACGTATATAATGGTATTCCGCATCTGATGGCACCGGTCGTAACTGATCCTAAGAGGGCTTCACTTGCTCTCAAAAAGATCGTTGTTGAGATGGAGAAAAGGTAT
Organism: Paenibacillus sp. E222; assembly: GCF_013401555.1. Classification (NCBI taxonomy): domain Bacteria; kingdom Bacillati; phylum Bacillota; class Bacilli; order Caryophanales; family Paenibacillaceae; genus Paenibacillus; species Paenibacillus sp. E222. The sequence continues at coordinate 6,017,518 of NZ_CP058552.1, read as the reverse complement.
GAGCTGTTCTCCAAATCGGGTACACGTAACGTTGAAGGCTATAATAATCTGATGAAAGACAACCCAGCGGCGGTTTTGCCTTATATTGTTGTTATCGTGGACGAGCTGGCTGACCTCATGATGGTTGCCGCGGGTGACGTGGAAGATGCGATTGCCCGATTGGCTCAGATGGCGCGTGCAGCCGGTATCCATCTGATCATTGCCACACAGCGCCCTTCTGTGGATGTTATCACTGGTGTAATCAAAGCCAACATCCCTTCCCGGATTGCCTTCGGTGTATCCTCTCAAGTGGATTCCCGAACCATTCTGGATATGGGCGGGGCCGAGAAGCTATTGGGTCGGGGAGATATGCTGTTCATGCCTATGGGAGCTTCGAAGCCGGTTCGTGTACAAGGTGCTTTCATGAGTGATGAGGAAGTTGAAAATATCGTGAATTACGTGCGTGGTCAGGGTGAAGCGCAGTATGACGAATCCCTTGTGCCTGAGGTGGATGATTCCGTTCAGGCAGCAGATGAAGTACAGGATGAGTTATATGAACAGGCGGTGCAGATTATTTTGGAGGCGAAGCAAGCCTCGGTTTCTCTGCTTCAACGCCGAATGCGAGTTGGTTATACCCGTGCAGCACGTTTGATTGACTCCATGGAAGCCCGAGGTGTGATCGGTCCTTACGAGGGTAGCAAACCACGGGAAGTACTCATCTCACTGGAGCAGTATCAACAGAATAAAATTAGCTCGTAATACACTGGCACGTGCAAATGATTAAAGCCCTCAACCTTATTGGTTGAGGGTTTTTTGCATGTCATTTGACTGAAGATTTGCCATGATGTCCAATGATCGGAGGATTTGGTGCATAGGAACGAAGTATGGTTGTCATAATAACCTTAGCGATTCTGTTAATCCCACAAGAGAAAGGTAGAGCACAGTCGATGCGAAAAATGAACATATGGCTTTTCACTGCTATTTTGCTGATGTCCGCATTGGGAATTCGTTATTTGCTTCCTGGGAATACAGCAACCGATAGTCCAAACCCAAGTTCCCCGCAGGTCGAAGAAAAGTCCTTACCCACCTTTAGCACCAATGCTGTGAAATATGGAAGTTATGGTCAGGATGTATACGAGCTTCAAGGCCGGCTGAAGTATTTGGGATTTTACAATGGTAAAATTGACAGCAATTTTGGCAGCAGTACACTGAAATCGGTCAAATGGTTTCAATCTGAATTTGGCATGAAGGTAGACGGTGTGGTCGGAGCCAAAACGAAGCTGAAGCTGTATAATGCTTCAAAACAATGGTCGCCAACAGAAACACCGCTGCACAAGGATCAAACTTCAGGAGATAGTGGCAACAATAACAATACTGCGGATAAAGAGCAGGACAATATGGGCTCAGCCAATTCCATGGGGTTGTCGGAGAACGAAATCAAAATTATGGCTAACGCTGTATATGGTGAATCTCGCGGAGAGCCGTTTGAAGGTCAAGTGGCAGTAGCCGCAGTTATCCTAAATCGCGTTAAATCGCCGAGTTTCCCGAACACCCCATCTGGAGTAATTTTCCAGCCAGGTGCGTTCACCGCCGTTGCAGACGGCCAGATTTATCTGGAACCGAATGCACAAGCTAAAAAGGCAGTTGAACAGGCGATAAATGGTTGGGACCCATCCGGTGGATGCCTCTATTATTTTAATCCGAAGACAGCTACATCCAAATGGATCTGGACACGTCCTCAGGTAAAAACAATCGGGCAGCATATATTCTGTATGTGATGATCTTGGAAGCAACCAGAAGGCGTGACTTCGGTTGCTTCTTGCCTTTTGAATGGGTTAAAATGGTTGTTACGTTTAAGCTTCACTTATTGCACGATAAATGACGCCGTAAAGGGGTTTTGACATTTGAATACATCAGGATTTGAACGAGGAAACCGGAAAGAATTCCGCATACATGTTCTTCCTACGAAACGTTTTAAGACATTTGCAATCTCACTTTACGCAGGGGTTCCCCTGCAGGAAGATACGGTAACCAAAGTAGCCTTAACACCTTTTGTGCTTCGGCGCGGGACCGAATCCTATCCGGAAACAACGCAATTTCGAGAACAGTTGGAACATTTGTATGGAGCGGGTTTTGGCTTTGATGTCTATAAACGTGGCGATTACCAGATTGTACAGTTCCGTATGGATACCATTAATGATTCCTTTGTTGGCGGGGACGAGCAGCTGTTGGATCGTTCTTTTGCTTTTCTCGGGGAGGTGCTCACACGCCCTGCACAGGAGGATGGACATTTTCGGACCTCATATGTACAAGCTGAGCGGGAGACTGTTCGCAAAATGCTGGAGTCCATCGTCAATGACAAAATGCGTTATGCTGCGGAACGTAGTATTGAGGAGATGTGTAAAAACGAGCCGTATCGTTTGCACCCGCTTGGTGAGCGCAAGGATTTGCCCGGCATTGATCCAGATACATTGACAGCCTCGTACCAGGAATGGTTGCAGCAAGCCAGTATGGACTTGTATGTGGTGGGAGACACCACGCTGGAAGAGGTAGAGAATCTGGTGCAGCGTTATTTCAATGTTGAACGTACGATCTCTTCCGACTATCACACACAGAAAGCTATTCGTGGAGATAAAGAAGTGGAAACCGTTGTAGAACGGCTTAATGTGAATCAGGGTAAGCTCAATATGGGACTTCGCACGTCAATTACTTATGGTGACCCGCAGTATGCAGCAGCATTGATGTATAACGGCATTCTCGGAGGATATCCGCATTCCAAACTGTTCGTTAATGTTCGTGAAAAAGAAAGCCTGGCGTACTATGCCTCTTCCCGTTATGACGGACATAAGGGTATTGCAACGATTCAATCCGGGATAGAAATCCCCAATTATGAAAAAGCCGTCAGGATTATCAAGCAGCAGCTGGATGAAATGAAGAATGGAAATATCACTGACCTGGAGATGTCTCAGACCAAGGCGATGATCCGTAATCTGCTCAAGGAAATGCAGGATTCTGCATTTGAGCTGATTGCTTATGATTTCAATCGACAGTTATCCGGCAAAGAGCGGACCGCCGAGGAACTGCTGACCCAGGTAGAACAGATCAGCAAAGAAAATGTTCGTGAGGCGGCAGAGAAATTCCGTCTGGATACGATTTATTTCTTGCGTGATGAGAAGGGGGAATAGTCGGTGGAGAGCATAACATACGATCGTTTGCAGGAAACGCTGTATTACGAAGTGATGGATAACGGGCTGCATGTTTATATTTTGCCTAAACCGGGTTTCCAGAAAACATATGCCACATTTGCTACTAAATACGGTTCGGTCGACAATCATTTTAAGGTTGAAGGGCAGGAGGAAGTGAAGGTTCCGGACGGAATTGCTCATTTTCTGGAACACAAAATGTTTGAAGAACCAACTGGTGATATTTTTGCCACATTTGCTTCTCATGGTGCTTCTGCCAATGCCTTTACCAGTTTTGACCAGACGGTTTATTTGTTTTCGGCGACGGAACATGTCAATGAAAATATACAAACATTAGTTGATTTTGTGCAAAATCCTTACTTCACCGATCAGAATGTGGAAAAGGAAAAAGGGATCATCGCACAGGAAATTAATATGTATGCGGATAATCCGGATTGGCGCGTTTATTTTGGCCTGATTGAGGCGATGTATCAGAAACATCCGGTGCATATTGATATTGCGGGAACCGTTGAATCCATTGGCATCATAACCAAAGAAACGTTGTATACGTGCTACAACTCTTTTTATCATCCAAGCAATATGCTTCTGTTTGTCGTGGGTGGAGTAGACCCGCAGGAAGTGATCGATATGGTTCGTTCGAACCAGGCGAAGAAAAATTACAAGCCTCAAGGGCAGATTGAGCGAATATTTGAACCGGAACCTAAGCAAGTGGGAGAAGCCAGACGTGAATCCAAATTGGCCGTTTCCCTGCCCAAATGTTTGTTTGGTTTTAAGGAAACCGATGTGGGACTCACTGGAGAAGACCTGCTGCGCCGGGATATGACAACCAAACTAATGTTGGATCTATTGTTTGGTTCCAGTACTCCGCTATTTCAAAAATTGTATGATGAAGACCTGATTTCGGACAGCTTTGGGCATGAATATAACAGTTCGACGCAATATGCTTTTTCGGCTATTGGCGGGGACACCAAAGACCCGGATCAACTGCTTGCCCGCATCCGTGAAGAAGTCGATGCTATTGTGGAAAAAGGATTTGATGCAACCGACTTTGAGCGCGCACGCAAAAAGAAAATAGGTGGATATTTGCGCATGCTCAATTCACCAGAAAACATTGCAAATGAATTTACGCGGCAGCAATTCCGTGGTGGTGATTTTTTCAACATGCTCCCGTTGTATGAATCGCTTACACTGGAAGAGGTAAACCGCAGATTGAAAGAGCATATTCGTTGGGATCAACTGTCGATATCGCTTGTCGTGAGTCCTTAATATGGAGAGGGGAACAGGACAATTGAAGCCAATTGGAGAAATGACGGTACTTGTAACAGGCGCGAGTGGAGGCATTGGAGCAGCTATCGCAGAGCGTTTTGCCAAGGTGGGCATGAATGTAGTGATTCACTATATGAAATCGCATGAAGCAGCTAATGAAGCGGCGAGAAGGTGCATGGAACAGGGCAGTGGTAAAGTCATGACGGTGTCTGCCGATCTTCGCAGCCGGGAACAAATTGAACGTATGCGCGAAAAGCTGGAATCACACGGGCTGATGCCGGATATTCTGGTGAATAATGCAGGGATATCTCATTATGGAATGCTGTCCGATGTTACGGAAGAAATCTGGGATGAAGTGATGGCAATTAACCTGAAAGGCACGTTCTTGTGTACACAGGAAATGATGCCTCACATGATCTCCCAAAGATACGGTCGAATCATAAATGTGTCATCTATCTGGGGATTGTCGGGTGCCTCTTGTGAGGTGTTGTATTCTACTACCAAAGGCGGTGTAAATGCATTCACCAAAGCTCTTGCCAAAGAATTGGCTCCATCTGGCGTAACGGTGAATGCTGTAGCTCCGGGTGCGGTTCAAACATCCATGCTGAACCATCTGGATCAGGATGAACTAAAAATGCTGGAAGAGGAAATTCCGGCAGGAAGACTTGCCCAACCAGATGAAATCTCATCACTGGTCTACTTCCTTGCCCTTCCCGAGTCTGGCTACATTAATGGGCAGATTATAAGTCCAAATGGTGGCTGGCTCACGTAATATATGGGGTGTGAATTTAATTTTGTTTTCACTTCGAGGTAGTATCCTGATGGAAATGTATGATTCGAAGATGATCTTCGATTAATTCCAAAAAGCTCGTATATAAAATGTCCGGGAAGCACATATTACAACTGTTGATTTTAAATCTCATGCGTCAGCTAAGGAGGATTTATCATGTCAACAGAAAAAACGGTGCTCACGAGTTTCGACACTTGGAAGAAGTTTTTGGGTGACCGAGTACAGCAAGCAGAGAAGATGGGGATGAATGAAGAAACCATCAACAAACTTGCGTATGAAATCGGCGACTTCCTGGATGAGAAAGTAGATCCGGCGAACCCTTCCAACCGGGCATTGAAAGAACTATGGGAAGTCGGCGACGAGGATGAACGTCGTACGATTGCGTGCCTGATGGTCAAATTGGCCAAACAAAACGCATAAGATTAACGATGGAAAGCTCCCGCAAGGGGGCTTTTCTCTAATGATTACACATTGATTACAGACCTGTTCTTGTAATTCATTTTCATTTTATATATCATTAACGTGACCCATTTTTAGAAGATATCTCAGATTGTCGTCCAATGGACGCGTTCTGTTACTGTCGAATAATGTGGAATAATGCTTTACGGGGTGTTTAAATGGAATCTAAACAATGGTATATGGAGTATAAAATACATAAGAACAGACCTGGCCTTTTAGGGGATATCGCCTCTATGCTGGGGATGCTTGAAGTAAATATATTGACCATCAACGGTGTTGAAGGCAAAACCCGGGGGATGCTGCTGGAATCGGATGATGACGAGAAGATTCGTCTGCTGGGTGAAATGCTTGGCAAAGTGAACAGCATAACTGTGTCTGCTTTGCGTCAACCGAAACTGGTCGATATTTTGGCTGTACGGCATGGTCGCTATATTGATCGTGATTCGGATGATCGCAAGACATTTCGTTTTACGCGGGACGAACTTGGGTTACTTGTGGACTTTTTGGGTGAAGTATTTAAGAGGGAAGGAAATCAAGTCATTGGTTTGCGTGGAATGCCGCGTGTAGGCAAAACGGAATCCATTATTGCAGGCAGCGTATGTGCAATGAAGCGCTGGACGTTTGTTTCCTCCACACTTCTTCGTCAAACCATAAGAAGCCAGATGTCCGAGGACGAATTGAATCCAAACAATGTGTTTATCATTGACGGAATTGTCAGTACGATTCGTTCAAGCGAACGCCATTATAATCTGTTACAGGACATCATGACGATGCCAAGTACCAAGGTTATTGAACATCCGGATATTTTTGTGCAGGAGTCGGAATATGATTTTAATGATTTTGACATTATTATTGAACTGCGCAACAATCCGAATGAAGAAATTATTTATGATACGTTTACGGCCAGCTACACCGACGAACTGTAACGCTCCGTACGGGATCATGAAATAGATAAGCAACAACCATAGAGATAAACATAAGGAGGAGATGGCATGTCTGAACTGGGTCAGCAGTTAAGAGAGGCCCGGCTGCAAAAAGGGATGAGTCTTGACGATGTACAGGAAATGACTAAAATTCGCAAGAGGTATTTGGAGGCAATAGAGGCAGGAGACTACAAAGTGCTGCCTGGCAGCTTCTATGTGCGTGCATTTATCAAAACCTATGCGGAAACGGTGGGACTAAATCCTGATGAGCTGCTGGAGGGACATAAGAAAGATGTACCTGCAGAAGAAACGGAAGCAACCATGGAGCCGGTTATTCAAAAGCGTTCAAACCGCCCGGTAGAGCGCAGTAACCGTTGGATGTCTGTTGCGCTGATGTGGACTTTTCCGGTATTAATTCTTGTGCTGTTGTACGTGTATGTAGTGATGAACAAGGATGATTCGGATACACAAGGGCTGGATCAGACCAAGATCACAGACAGCCAGCAGCTGCCTCAAGATAAACCGGATGAGCCTACAGATAATGGTCAAGCTTCTAATCCGCCAGCTAATGAATCAGGTAGCGGAGAAACGAATGAAGGCGAGGCTGGCGGTAACGGCGGCGGAACGGCAGAGGGACAGACTGACGGACAAACGGATGGCCAAACGACGGGCGAAAATGAAGAGAACCCAACAGAAAATCCCCCAGCTTCTGTAACTGTGGCTGAAGACGGAAAATCAGGCAATATCACGAACTTTAAAGTGAACGGCAGCGCAGGGCAGCCTGTGACGGTTACGATTAAAGCAACGGGGCATAGCTGGCTGGAAGTATACAAGGGCGAGAACTCTAGTGGAGAGAAGTTGGAGTATGGCAACACCGCTGATGGAGACAGTTATACTTTTGAATTGGACAGTGCAGGAATGTACATTAAGTCCGGTTACGCTGCAGCGACCACAATTGAGGTTGCAGGGCAGGTTGTGACAGACGGGAAAGCGACGAACCGCATTCGGTTAAGGCTTGGTGAGGATACATCCTCAATAGGTAACGATAGCACTACGTCGAATGAAACAGGAAGCACTACCGAAGGAAGCACCAACACTAGCGGCGAATAACCAAAGTTTCTACAGGAGACACTAACCATGTCTTAACTTGCAGTTAACTTTTGGTGAAGTGAGGTGGATGGCTGTGACAGTCAGCTGGATCGTAACAGGTTTGGGGATCATTGTCAGCCTCCTGGGTTATTACTTGACTCCAACTGCCTGGGGTTACGGAATTTTGGGCTTTGGACTTGCACATGTGCTTCTGGGTGTGCTTGACATGTTCAGACAGCCTAATCGCAGCCGTTATTAGAAGGGCGCCGTACGGCGAGCATTTTTGGCAACCATTTCAAGTGGCAGCCAAAAATGCTTTTTTATTTTGAAAAACCTCATAAAATTAGACTTTTGCTTGGCGTATCCTCTATAATGTTACAGAACATATGATTAACTGAAAGGGTGACTGGTTTGAGTTCAGAAAATTCATTTGATATCGTGTCCAAAATGGACTTGCAGGAATTGACAAATGCCGTTACACAAACGGAAAAGGAAATTGGCACGCGTTATGACTTCAAGGGCAGCAAGAGCAGTCTGAAACTGGATAAGGATGCGTTAACGATCGTATCTGATGATGAGACCAAACTCAAGGCTGTCATCGATGTACTTCAATCCAAAATGGCTAAGCGGGGTTTACCTTTAAAAAACATTGATTATGCAAAAGTAGAGCCTGCTTCGTCAGGTACAGTCAGACAGCGTTTGAATTTCAAGCAGGGGATTGATCAGGATATCGCTAAAAAAATCAATATTTTGATTCGTGACTCCAAGATGAAAGTGAAGAGTCAGATTCAGGGAGATCAACTCCGGGTAACAGGTAAAAGTAAGAATGATTTGCAAGCAGTTATGCAGCTGTTGAACGGTGCCAATCTGCCTCTGGACCTGCAATATACAAATTTCAAATAATATCTCCTTTTTGTAGCTAGACGTGTTTTTTGACACTGCAATTGGCGTATATTATACTAAGTGTGCATTGCTAGCAGATAAGCATCAAAGCCCAGTCATCATCGTTTGCTGACTTTGTGAAAAGCAGTACATCTTCTGGAAGTCACCGGAACGTTTAAAACGGTTTTGCGTTTGAACGGTTGACTTTATTTTTTGCGTTTTTACATAGTGAGAGCACTTTTAGTGCTGATTGACAGTGAAACTGTAAATTTCATGTTCCGGATGATGAATACGGGATTAAGATGAATGTTTGGAGTAATGGAGGATAAGAGGGAGGGCGTCTTGTGAATTTACCCAACCGGATTACGCTTGCACGAATTTGCTTAATCCCTTTTTTGATGGTGTTCCTGCTCGTAGATTTTCCGTTCTATCCAGAACCGTTGCAATTGGGAAGCTTATCGCTTCCGTATAATCAATTGATTGCTGCTGTCATTTTTATCATTGCAGCAAGCACGGATGGAATTGACGGCTATCTGGCTCGGAAAAATAATATGGTCACCAACCTGGGGAAATTGCTTGATCCGCTGGCTGACAAATTGTTGGTTACCGCGGTGCTGATTTCACTTGTGGAAATGGGTAAGTTGGATTCCTGGATTGCTGTGGTCATTATTAGTCGTGAGTTCGCTGTTACCGGCTTGCGTCAGATTGCATTATTGGATGGTTCGGTTGTTGCAGCAAGTGCCTGGGGCAAACTGAAGACCGTCGTGCAAATTGTAGCGATTGTGCTGCTGTTGTTGAATAATTTCCCGTTCTCATTCACGGGTATTCACATGGACGTTATTGCTGTTTGGGCTGCAGCGATTATTACGATTTGGTCAGGCATTGATTACTTTATCAAAAACAAAAATTTGCTTCATTTATCGAAAGCTTAACGTTTGAGGTTAAATGGATAAGCATGAAGAAATCATTGGTACGAAGGGCAATAGGAAATCATCCTATTGCCCTTTGATCACTCACCACATGTACAGGAGGATGCTGAATGAAGGCAGAAATCATTGCAGTTGGCACAGAATTGTTGCTTGGACAAATTGTAAACACCAATGCCCGATATCTATCCCGTGAATTGGCTGCGATCGGGATTGATGTATATTTCCAAACGGTGGTTGGTGATAATCTAAATCGACTTAGTGACGCCATTCGCATTGCTCAGGGTCGTGCAGACGTCATTTTATTTTCCGGGGGCATCGGTCCTACACAAGATGACTTGACCAAGGATGCGATCGCGGCGGTCTTGAACCGCAAACTGCATATAGATCGATTGGCTATGGACAAAATTGAGAGCTTCTTCCGAGATCGCAATGTGGACATGACCGAAAACAATCGTCGTCAGGCGATCGTTATCGAAGGTGGAACACCGCTGGCGAACGAAACAGGTCTTGCCGCAGGAAATGCGATTTCCGACAATGGTAAGCATTATGTAGTGATGCCTGGACCGCCGAAAGAGCTGATTCCTATGTTTGAACAGGAAGTTAAGCCTTGGCTGTTCCAGCATGTACTGACAGAAGAAATGCCGATCTACTCAAAAATGCTGAAGTTTGCAGGCATCGGCGAATCGGCATTGGAAGACCGACTCCTAGATCTGATTGATACACAGACAGATCCTACCATTGCTCCTTATGCAAGTGAGGGAGAAGTTACGGTACGTGTATCTACAAAGGCTCCAAGTGAGAGTGAGGCAAAGCTGAAGCTGGATGCAATGGAAGTTCAGATTCGGGAACGATTGCCAGAGCATCTCTACGCGAACGAGGATGTGCCTATAGAGTACACAATTGTTACTATGATGTCTGATATGGGTCTGACCCTTAGCGCGGCTGAGAGCTGCACAGGAGGGCTGGTCATGCAGAGTCTGACATCAGTTCCTGGCAGTGCGTCGATGCTTAAGGGCGGAATTGTATGTTACTCCAATGAAATTAAGGAAAAGCTGCTCCATGTGCCGCATTCCTATCTGGAAGGTGAAGATGCACCTGGCGCAGTGAGTCCGGAAGTGGCTAAAGTGCTCGCAGAGCAGATTCGCATGATTGGGGATGCGGACTTCGGTCTGTCGGTTACAGGTGTTGCGGGTCCGGGTTACTCCGAACGCAAACCGCCAGGACTTGTCTTCATCGCTCTGGCAGAGCGTGGTAAAGAGACAGAAATTCATGAACTGCGCATTAATGGTAATCGGGAGACGGTTCGGATCCGTTCAGCGAAAGCGATTCTTTATCGTTTGTGGCGCAAGCTTGTGGAGATGGACTAGTTCACAGCTCGGATTGCATTTACCAAGGCAAGCAAGTATAATAAAGGAAGACAGAAGAACCGTAAAATCAGGCTTTACAGCCTTGTTTACGGTTCTTTTTTCTGTTTAATGGAAAGTTTCCTTGAGGAAGAGGCGCCTCGGCCTTCACAAAAAAAACGAATGTATGTTCGAAAAAAAGCTTGGCAAACGTGTTAAAACAAGGTATCATTATATTATAAACAGTAAAGGGTGTGAGCTTATTGTCAGACCGTCGTGCCGCGCTTGATATGGCGCTCCGTCAAATAGAGAAGCAATTTGGTAAAGGATCCATCATGAAACTGGGTGAGTCTACTCACATGCAAGTGGAAATAATCCCCAGCGGTTCCTTGGCTCTGGATATTGCATTAGGAACAGGCGGCTTGCCTAAAGGCCGTATTGTTGAAATATATGGACCAGAATCCTCCGGTAAAACAACGGTAGCGTTGCATGCGATTGCTGAAGTACAACGGGTGGGTGGACAAGCTGCATTTATCGATGCAGAGCATGCTCTTGACCCGCAATACGCAAGCAAACTGGGTGTTAACATTGATGAGTTGCTTCTGTCCCAGCCAGATACGGGTGAGCAAGGGCTTGAAATCGCAGAAGCGCTTGTACGTAGTGGCGCTGTCGATATTGTCGTTATTGACTCAGTTGCTGCATTGGTACCAAAAGCGGAAATTGAAGGCGAAATGGGGGATTCCCATGTCGGTTTGCAAGCACGTCTGATGTCTCAGGCGCTGCGTAAACTGTCTGGTGCAATCAGCAAATCCAAAACCATCGCAATCTTTATCAACCAGCTTCGTGAAAAAGTCGGTGTTATGTTTGGTAACCCGGAGACAACACCTGGTGGTCGTGCCCTGAAATTCTATTCTACAGTACGTCTGGATGTACGTCGTATTGAGAGTATCAAGTCAGGCAATGACATCACGGGTAACCGTACCCGTATCAAAGTTGTGAAAAATAAAGTGGCACCACCGTTTAAACAAGCGGAAGTGGACATTATGTACGGTGAAGGTATTTCGAGAGAAGGCAGTATCATTGACATTGGTACAGAGCTGGACATCGTTAACAAAAGTGGTGCGTGGTATTCTTACGAAGGTGAGCGTTTAGGTCAAGGACGTGAGAACGCGAAGCAGTTCATGAAAGAGCATGCAGATATTGCTCAAGTAATTGAACAAAAAATTCGTGAAGCCAGCAACCTGACTACTGCAGTTCCTGCACCTACGACTGAAGATCAACAAAAAGAAGCGGCAGAAGAGCAAGAATTATTTGAAATTAACGAGTAATCCTCTGGATTCCGTACTTATCTGATTGAGCTTGGCTCGATCTAGCTAAGAAGGGTCCAGTGTGTGCTAGCGCTGTCCAACAGCCTCTGTCCGAATGGGCAGGGGCTGTTGGTATGATTACTATTAGTGAGAGGCCGGACATTGTTTCCGGCCTTTTGTATTAGTATCTGATATTTCTTTTGAAATACGTTAAACGTATGAGGTTTAGATGGAAGGGGAGACCGAAATGGATCAACATGAAGATGATTTATATGAAGAAGCCGAGGTGGAGGGAATCTCCCAATTCCCGGATAACGAAGAGCTTACCATTACACGGGTTGAACGAACAAAAAGCAGGGAAGCTCGTTATCGAATTACCTTTGGTTTATATTCAATTACGGTGCTTGAAGATGTAATGATTAAATATCGGATGACCCGGGGTAATACGTTTCTGAAAAAGGACTTGGAAGATATCATAGTAGCTGACGAACGACAGCGGACGTATGTACAGTCTTTGCGATATTTGGAGCATAAACCCCGCACACGCCACGAATTAAGTCAGAAGCTTCGTCAAAAAGAGTTTGCTGCACCGTTGATTGAAGAGGCCCTGGATCGGCTTGAGCGGGAGAATTTGGTCGATGACGAACTGTTTGCGAAGGAATGGACTCGTCAGCGTATGGAGGGACAGCGGAAGGGAAAACTGTGGATAAGGCAAGAGCTGCGTCAAAAGGGCATTGCCAATGAGCTGATTGCTGAAGCGCTTGAAGGTGTAAGTACAGATGCGGAATTTGAGACGGCTCTAACCGCCGGACGCAAAAAATGGAATCAGGTCAAAGGAGACATCCAGGAGAAGAAACGTAAAACGCTTCCCTTCCTGATGCGGCGAGGTTTTTCCATGGATATGGTGCGTCGGGTCGTGAATGGTTTAATTGAAGAAGACGAGGCTAATGACCCCGAAGATGACGAATCGTTGTTATGGGATTAGCAGACTGGACTCACTATACTGCATTCTCTTGACAATTTCTTTCGTCAAATACTAAAATGGACATGAGTCTGTAAGAAATGGACAACCCTTTTTCCTTCCAAAAAAGCGGTTTCTGTTTTTTAAGATTTATACCATTTATGATTATGGGTTCGTCGGAGACGGCGGATAGTGCGTGGAGACATGTACACTTGAAATGAAAATCGGCGGGGGATCGCCGTGAGTATTCGTTATTCCCAAAAATATGTTAGGTTTGAAAACTGCAAATTGACCCAAGGAATGCCTTGGAGGAACCAACGAGGAGGTGAACAGTATGATTGCAATCACGATCGTTCTCGTTGTTGCCGCGCTATTCATTGGGTTCGGAGTAGGATACTTTATTCGCAAATCTCTTGCAGAAGCTAAGATCTCCAGTGCGGAACAAGCTGCCGTACAAATCGTGGAGAGCGCGAAGAAAGAGGCAGAAGCACTGAAGAAAGAAACGGTGCTGGAAGCGAAGGATGAAATTCATCGCATTCGCGCCGAAGCTGAAAAAGACACTCGTGAACGTCGGAACGAAATTCAACGACAAGAAAGACGATTGTTGCAAAAAGAAGAGTCGCTGGATAAAAAGTTGGAATCACTCGAACGTAAAGAAGAGCAAGTGGCTAACAAAGAGAAACGAATTGATGAGACACAGCAGCAGATCGAAATGATCTACAAAAACCAGGTGACGGAGCTGGAGCGCATATCCAACCTCACTATGGAAGACGCACGCAGTATCATACTGTCCAACGTAGAACAGGAAGTACGTCATGAGACTGCTCAAATGATCAAGGACATTGAACAGCAAGCGAAGGAAGAAGCGGACAAAAAGTCCCGCGAGATTATTACACTCGCCATCCAACGCTGTGCGGCTGATCACGTGGCGGAGACAACGGTATCCGTTGTTACTTTGCCAAATGAAGAAATGAAAGGCCGGATTATCGGTCGTGAAGGACGTAACATCCGTGCGCTTGAAACCCTTACAGGGATTGACCTCATTATCGATGATACGCCAGAAGCTGTTATTCTGTCGGGCTTTGACCCGATTCGCCGTGAAATCGCCCGTACTGCCCTCGAAAAATTGGTGGCTGATGGACGTATTCACCCGGCACGGATTGAAGAGATGGTGGAGAAATCCCGCAAAGAAGTGGATGAGCGTATCCGTGAATACGGTGAGCAAGCTACCTTTGAAGTGGGCGTGCATGGTCTGCATCCGGACTTGATTAAAATTTTGGGCCGGTTGAAGTTCCGTACAAGCTATGGTCAAAACGTTTTGAAACATTCGATGGAAGTCGCTTATCTGGCTGGATTGATGGCTGGCGAACTCGGAGAAGACGTAACCCTAGCAAGACGTGCAGGTCTATTGCATGACATTGGTAAAGCGCTGGATCACGAAGTGGAAGGATCACACGTCGAAATCGGCGTGGAACTAGCGAAGAAATACAAAGAACATCCGGTTGTAATCAACAGTATCGCGTCCCATCACGGGGATTGCGAAGCGACTTCGGTTATTGCGATGTTGGTTGGCGCAGCAGATGCGCTCTCCGCAGCAAGACCGGGCGCACGCCGCGAAACGCTGGAAACGTATATCAAACGACTGGAGAAGCTGGAAGAGATTTCGGAATCGTTCGAAGGTGTCGAGAAATCGTATGCCATTCAGGCAGGACGCGAAGTTCGCGTTATGGTACAGCCTGAGAAAATCGACGATGCTGAAGCCTTCCGCCTCGCGCGTGACATCACGAAGATGATCGAGAACGAACTCGATTATCCGGGTCACATCAAGGTCACCGTCATCCGGGAAACCCGTGCGGTTGAATACGCAAAATAGAGCATTATGGAAAAGTGGCCGCAGTAGTGGGCCACTTTTCCTGTTGATAGCCAGTTAAAAGGCATTTTTATAATAAAATTGATGAGCAAGAGATAGAGGTCCTGCGAAGTTTCGGATGCTTAGAAGAAGGCTGCGCTTGGTAGGGATTAAGGAGGCAGTAAAATGAAAGTTTTGTTTATTGGTGATATTGTGGGGAATGTAGGGCGTAAGGCGCTGAAGGAAAACCTCCCCTACCTCAAAACGAAGTATAAGCCACATGTAGTCATTGTGAATGGGGAGAATGCAGCGGCAGGCCGGGGAATCACCGGGGCAATTGCGAATGAATTCTTTAACTGGGGTGTGCATGGCATCACCCTTGGTAACCATACCTGGGACAATAAGGACATATTTGATTTTATAGATGATGAGCCACGTATGATTCGTCCTGCGAACTTTCCTCCAGGAACACCAGGACGTGGATACACGGTAGTCAAAGGTGAAGGTAAGGAGCTGGCGATTGTCAATCTGCAAGGCCGGACGTTCCTACCTGCTCTAGATTGCCCATTCCGCGTTGCCGATGAAATTGTGGATGAACTGCGTCAGGACCACAAATGCATTTTGGTCGATATGCATGCTGAAGCCACATCTGAGAAAATTGCCATGGGCTGGCATCTGGATGGACGTGCATCGCTGGTCGTAGGTACACATACACATGTGCAGAGCAATGATGATCGTATTTTGCCAGGAGGAACAGCTTATTTAACCGATGCGGGCATGGTAGGGCCGCGTGACGGCATATTGGGCATGGAGCGTGAAGCCGTGCTTCGCAAGTTCTACACCCAGCTTCCGGTACGATTTGTTGTTGATGATGGCAAATGGCATTTCCATGGTGTATTTGTGGAGATTGATGAAGCCACAGGTGCTGCAACACGTATTGAAAAAATTCGTCTGATGGAAGACGAGTGGCGCATGGAATAGGGGTATTGTCCCATTTTGCAGGGAAACCCGACTAAAAAGAAGGAATTTTTTTGCCTCCCGCGAATAACATCTAGTAAGTGGAAACAAACATTCAACATTCCCAGGGAGGTACTTACCATGGAAGTATTAAAAGTTTCAGCAAAGTCCAATCCCAATTCCGTAGCCGGCGCTCTTGCAGGTGTTCTTCGTGAACGTGGAAATGCTGAACTGCAGGCAATTGGAGCGGGAGCACTGAACCAAGCCATTAAAGCGGTAGCGATAGCCCGGGGATTTGTAGCACCAAGCGGAGTTGACTTGATTTGTATTCCAGCTTTTACAGACATTGTGATCGACGGCGAGGACCGAACGGCCATTAAGCTGATTGTGGAGCCCAGATAATACATGCACTTATGCATTGAACCTGTTTACGAAGTAGACAGGTTTTTTTGCGTTTTTTTTCCATAACCTAACCGTGTAGAAGGAGAGATTGTGATGCACAACTGGCGGGTAGCCGATTTTCATTGTGATGCTTTGAGTAAAATGTTGATGAATCCTAGCCTTTCATTTGAAAATGCTTCACAGCTGGATGTGAACCTGGAACGCATGAGGGAAGGTAACATTGGTTTACAGGCCTTTGCAATCTATTTGCCCGAAGTGCTTGGCAGAGGCAAGTTTGAACATGTGATGGGGCAGTTGGACATCTACCGTAAACGTGTGGAGATAACCGAAGAACGATCTAAAGGTACACATACATTGTTATGGCGGGAACAGCTTACGCAGATCGGGCAGACGGACAGACCATGGGGACTGCTTACACTTGAGGGTGTCGATGGACTGGAGGGCAATCTCTTTTATATGGAGTTATGTTATCAAATGGGTGTGCGGATTGTTGGGCTTACCTGGAACTATGCCAATTGGGCAGCTGATGGTGTATTGGAGAAACGTGGGGCTGGACTAACGGAGAAGGGCAGGGAGCTGGTTCACCTGTGTAACCAAATCGGCATGCTGCTGGATGTATCACATCTGACTGAGAAAGGCTTCTGGGAACTTGCTGACCTTAGTGAACGGCCTTTTATCGCATCGCATTCCAACAGTTATGCCATCTGCCCGCATGTGCGTAATCTGAAGGATGATCAGATTCGAGCTATTATTGCCCGGGAAGGGAGGATCGGACTGACGTTTGTGCCGTGGTTTGTGAAGCAGGAAGGCGAAGTATGTATTGAAGATCTGTTGCCTCATATTGAGCGGATATGTTCCCTGGGTGGGGAGCACCATCTGATGATGGGGTCTGATTTTGACGGAATTACTACGTATATCCATGACTTTGAACATACGGGGCAGTATCCAAAACTGATGAATACGCTGCTCAAGCACTACGACGAATCACTGGTTCGCGGTTGGATGTGGGGCAATGCCATGAGTTATTTAGAAGAGAATTTGCCGAAGAAAAATTTGAAGATCGAATATGGTGAATCATGACACCGTTGGTCCCCGGAAGAAAACGAGCTGAAAGCAAACGTCGTACATGTTCAGACCGATTTACCAAATGTAGGGGATTAATGATTGCAAAATAAGTGTATTTCATGAATTTTCAGCAGTTCGTTTTCATTTCACTTCAAAAAGGGGTATAATACCATAGGATTGTTAAGAGCCTGGCTACAGGCCATAGATAAACAAGGAGTGAAATTCACAATGAGCAAAACAGTATCTGTGGGCGTATCTGCCCGTCACATTCATGTATCTCAAGAGCACGTTGAAATTTTGTTTGGTAAAGGCTATGAATTGACTGAGTTTAAACCTCTGTCCCAACCAGGACAATATGCTGCTAACGAAACAGTAGCGGTTATTGGTTCGAAAGGACAGTTTGATAAAGTGCGTATTCTTGGACCAGTTCGTCCGGAAACACAATTGGAAATCTCGATGACAGACTCTTTCGCTATTGGTGTTAAGGCACCTGTGCGTGAATCCGGAAGCATCGAAGGTACTCCAGGTATCACAATTAAAGGACCTGCTGGCGAAGTTACAATCGATAAAGGTGTTATCGTTGCTGCTCGTCACATCCACTTCCATACTTCTGATGCTGCTAAATGGGGTATCGAGGACAAACAATTGCTGAAAGTTCGTCTGGGTGGAGATCGTGGTCTGGTGCTGGAAAATGTACTGGCTCGTGTATCGGATTCCTTTGCACTGGACATGCATATTGATACAGATGAAGCTAATGCAGCTGGCGCTCGTAACGGCGATACTGCTGAAATCATCGACTAATTAAATGGAACCTTCTTCAGCCGTTATGTTGACGGTTTGAATGCACGTATAAACCTGAGTATATTTACAGCGTCGATACATTCGATCTGAGGATTACTCAGGTTTTTGTGTGTTTTCGGGGTGTTCAGCTGACCTGCACAGATTTCGGGATAGGCGAAGGGGCAGCGTCTTTCGATGTGGAACTAGAGCCCAATTCATGTTATAATTTGCTGTAATGCTCTTTTGATGTATAAAGCGTGCAAATCACGTGAAACAAGATGAAATAACGATTTTTTATTAATAGAGGCTGTAAGGAGTGACCGAAGGAAATGGCTAAAGACTCAAAAAAGGATTACTCCCAATATTTTGATTTCTCCGATGCCAAAGTAATTTCGCAAGATGAATTCAGCAAAAAGATAAGAATCCGGGGCCGGGAGATTAACATCAAGTCGGAACCCAATCATCGTCAGGAGAAACAACGGGGCAAGGAAGACGTCCAGGTGCTTTACGAAACGGCCGTACCCGATGAACTGAAAAACGTAGGGAAAGGCAAACACTATATCGTATATACGTATGGATGCCAGATGAACGAGCATGATTCCGAGACGATCAAAGGATTGCTTGAATCAATGGGGTATCAGGCTACCGAGGACCGCAAAGAGGCAGATATCATTCTGTTAAACACCTGTGCGATTCGGGAAAATGCGGAAGATAAAGTGTTCGGTGAGCTAGGCCATCTGAAAACCCTGAAAACCGAACGTCCAGGCTTGTTGCTGGGTGTGTGTGGTTGTATGTCGCAGGAAGAAGGCGTCGTGAACCGGATTATGCAGAAGCATGGCTTTGTGGATATGATTTTTGGTACACACAATGTGCATCGGCTGCCACATCTGATTCAGGAAGCACTGTTCAGTAAAGAAATGGTTGTTGAGGTATGGTCCAAGGAAGGCGATATCATCGAGAACCTGCCGAAAAAACGTGAGGGCATGCGCGGCTGGGTGAACATTATGTATGGTTGCGACAAGTTCTGTACATATTGCATCGTCCCGTTCACACGGGGAAAAGAGCGCAGTCGACGTCCGGAAGATGTCATTGCCGAAGTTCGCGAACTGGCAAGACAAGGCTTCAAGGAAATCACGCTGCTCGGCCAGAATGTCAATGCTTATGGCAAGGACTTTACGGATCTGAATTACAGCTTCGGTGACCTGATGGATGATATTCGCAAAATCGATATTCCACGGGTTCGGTTTACAACCAGTCATCCACGTGACTTCGATGATCATCTGATTGAGGTGCTTGCGAAGGGCGGGAACCTGGTGGAGCACATCCATCTGCCTGTGCAGTCCGGCAGCACGGAAGTGCTGAAACGTATGAGCCGTAAGTACAGTCGGGAACACTACCTGAAGCTTGCTGACAAAATTAAAACTGCAATTCCAGATGTCGTGTTAACCACTGATATTATCGTTGGTTTCCCGGGGGAAACGGAAGAGCAGTTCGAAGATACGCTGTCACTGGTTAAGGAAGTTGGCTACGACTTTGCCTATACATTTATCTACTCTCCGCGCGAAGGCACACCTGCTGCGGTGATGGAGGATAACGTGCCGATGGACGTGAAGAAGGAACGTTTGAAACGCTTAAACGAGACGATCAACGCATACAGCCATAGCAGCAATGAGAAGCAGCGCGGCAAGGTTGTTGAAGTGCTTGTTGAAGGTGAGAGCAAGCGGAATTCCAATGTTCTGGCTGGACGTACACGCAGCAACAAGCTGGTGCACTTTGAAGGACCTAAAGAATTGATCGGTACTTTTGTACATGTGGAAATCACCGATCCAATGACTTTCTATATTCGGGGCAATCTGCTCACAGAGCCAGTAGCCGCCAATCAGTAATACACAAACCTAATAAGATGAAATTCTTTTTGCACTTGGCGGGTTACGGCCTAGCGTAGCGAAGGTGACGGAATCGATTCTGTAGAAGCGAAGCGTTCGCCTTTGTCTCCAAATTTTAACCACGGACCATTACAATCAGAAAAATTTGGAGACAACAGCGATCGAAAGAACGATCCGTAACCGTAGCGGTCACTCGAGCAGTCACTAAGCTTAGTGCAACATCGAGTAGTTCATCTTATATCATCTCATAGAATGGAGCGATTTCGAGTGGCGCAGGAAGAAGTGCAGTACAACCGTTATGGAATGCCTACCTACGATACGCGCAATCTGGTCATACGCGACGACATTATGGGAAAAGCCAAAGAATTGGCTGATATGCTTGGAACGAGTGAGGAAGTCAAACAGTTCCAACAGGCTGAGTCCAAAATTCGTGATCATGAACGCATCCAGCAATTAATTGCAACGATCAAGAAGAAACAAAAGGAAATCGTTGCTTTTGAAAGCTTCAAAAATGCAGACATGGTCCGCAAAATTGAACAGGAAATTGAGGACCTACAGGAAGAGTTGGACGGCATTCCACTCGTTACGGAATTCCAGCAAAGCCAAAGCGATATCAATTATTTGCTTCAGCTTGTTATTTCTGTAATTCGAGATACCGTCTCCGAGAAAGTGAACGTGGAGGCAGGTACGGATTCACCTCCGACCAGCTGCGGGTAATTGAACGGAAGGGTGCGGACGCAGTCCGCGCCTTTTTTGATCATCTCAGACTCCACGTGGTGGGGTTATTTTGTGTGGTGGCCTGATCAAGACAACTTCACTGGATAAGACCTGTTCCGTAGGAGCAGGCTTAATATAATGACGAAGCACTTTAGATCAACTATGAAAAGAACCAATGCTGGGAAATCATCATCAACAACATACATCATGGGCTTTATACTTAAAGTGCAATAAAGGGGAATTCAATAATGGGTATTTTGGACAAAATGGTTGAAGAAGGAAACGGAAGATTTTGGGGCTTTCTCGGTTGTCGGTTTATTAAAGGGGACGGAAAAGAAGTTCAGATCGCGCTAACAGCGGGCGAACACCACACCAACTCCATGGGAATAATTCATGGTGGTGTGCTGACATCCCTGATGGATCAGGCGATGGGCATGGTAGCTACTGCCGCAATGGCAGTAGACAGTTGTGTGACGACCAATCTGAATGTGCATTTCTTGGCACCCATGAAACTAGGGGAATTAATCGTGACATCAACGATCCTGCATCAAGCGGGGCGTAGTGTGACGGCACAATCTGAGGTCCGTGATGCATCAGGAACGCTGGGATGTATGGCAACGGCGACATTCCGTATAGCGCGAGTAAAAACGCAAAACACGGAATCCCAAGGTTGACAAAAGATATTATTATGTCATAATGAAAATATCAAAATGAGAATAGTCGGTGGTGCCCATGAGCGAAAACTACGAACAATTCAATGCTGAAAGCGATGAACAGGCAGCACGTGCCTATAGTTCCAAGAAATATCGTACACCCGATGGTGTTCCCGCGGATATCGTCATGTTCACCTTGACCAAGCGGGAGCGTAAGACAGTAACCAAGACACTCCCCATCCGGGAGTTGAAGGTCATGCTGATTAAGCGCAAAGGATGGCCTTTTGCGGGAAGATGGGCGTTGCCCGGTGGATTTTGTCAAGAAAATGAATCCATCTATGGTGCTGCAAAGCGCGAGTTGATGGAAGAGACAGGTGTGGACGGCGGACATCTGGAGTATTTGAATGTATATAGTCAGCCCGGGCGTGACCCCAGAGGATGGATTATCTCCCATGCGTTTTTTGCACTGGTAGAGGAATGGATGCTGGAACACCGTCAGGCGGCGGATGATGCTGAGGATGTTGGGTTGTTTACGATTCAGGAAGCTTTGCAGGAGCTCGAGCTCGCCTTTGATCACCGCACGATTATAGAAGATGCATACCGGCGTATTCAGCAGCAAATGCTGGAAACGACGATTGCACGACAGTTCCTGCCTCGTGATTTTACACTAAGCGAGTTATACCAAGTGATTCAGAGTGTTGTACCTGACTTTGAGGAACCGAATTTCATTCGGAAGATCACTTCAACACGTAGTCGCAAAGGCATTGTGGAAGAGGTTCGGGATGAGGAGGGCAACCTGCTAAGCTCCAATCAATATTCACAGCGTCCGGCGCAGTTATACCGTTTTACCGAGCTTGTACCTCGCCTTTCCATCTATACTTAATTCGCAAGCGAATCATGATGGATTGAATCAGGATCAACCTATTCTCAAAAAGGGAGTGTGGACGATGAAAGCACTGATTGTAATCGATTTTACACGTGATTTTGTGACAGGTTCGTTGCCTGTAGGCCAGCCTGCTGTGGAGATTGAGGAGACGATTGCAGCGATAACGGAGGCTTATTGCAATAACAAGCATGAGGTTGTTATGGCTGTGGATTTGCATGAAGAGAATGATCCTTACCATCCGGAAACGGCCCTTTTTCCGCCCCATAACATCAGAGGTACAGAAGGAAGACAGCTATATGGTCGTCTCGCCCAGGTTATGGAAGAACGGGAATCCCAGATTCGTTGGGTGGATAAAACAAGATACAGCGCATTCTGCGGTACAGATCTGGAGCTGCGGCTGCGTGAACGTGGAATAACAGACATTGCACTGATCGGTGTATGTACGGATATTTGCGTACTGCACACGGCAGTGGATGCTTATAATAAAGGTTTTCACATAACGGTATATGAAGACGCCGTAGCGAGCTTCAATCCAGCGGGACATGATTGGGCGCTTGGACATTTTCGTTCCAGCCTTGGGGCCCAAGTGGTCAAAGCGAGCGATACCGTTCTCGCAGGCTTGAACCTGTAAACAAACTTGTGATCATATCCATCATATTCTGTTGGTTGAACAAGTGTTATGTTGCTGGGGAATATGGTGAATAGGAATAAACCGGAGACTTATGCAATGATACGTAACCAGAATCATGAATCATGAGCAATGAGTCTCCACATGTTGACCCGTGTCTGCAGGCTGGACCTGCCGGCACAAGCGGAAGTCAGAGAGGATGAGACAAATGCAGACGACTAGCCTGGCTTTACATACGGATAAATATCAAATCAATATGATGTATGCCCATTGGGTGAATGGAACTCACAAACGGAAAGCGGTATTTGAAGCCTATTTCCGCAAGCTTCCCTTTGGCAACGGATATGCCGTATTTGCCGGATTGGAACGTATTGTGAATTATATCAGCCAGCTTCGGTTTACGATGGAGGACATCAAATATTTATCCAAACAAGAGGAAAATTACGATCCGGTCTTTCTGGAAGAGTTGCTCCAGTTTTCATTTCAGGGAACGATTCATTCCATGAAGGAAGGGGCGCTTGTTTTCCCTGATGAACCGCTCATTCGGGTAGAAGGCTCCATTATGGAGACACAACTGGTGGAGACGGCGATACTTAACTTCATGAATTATCAGACGTTAATTGCAACGAAAGCTTCCCGGATAAAACAGGTAGCAAGTCAAGATACTCTGCTCGAATTCGGAACACGACGTGCACAGGAAGCGGATGCGGCCATTTGGGGGGCTCGTGCCTCGTATGTGGCAGGATTCCATGCAACGTCGAATATGCTGGCAGGAGAGCGCTTCGGAATTCCGACAGCAGGGACACATGCCCATTCATGGGTGCAGAGTTTTATGAGTGAGCAGGAGGCGTTTGACGTCTATGCTAAAGTGCTGCCAGATCAAGTGACGCTGCTGGTGGACACCTTTGATACATTGAACAGTGGTGTTCCTCATGCAATCAAGACCGCCAAGAAGCTGGAGAGCCAAGGCAAAAAGATGAACGCCATTCGTCTGGATAGCGGGGACCTTGCGTATCTATCTATTCAAGCTCGGCAGATGCTGGATGACGCCGGACTGGATTACGTGAAGATTGTAGCTTCCAACGACTTGGATGAAAATACGATTTTCAACCTTAAGGCGCAAGGAGCTCGCATTGATACATGGGGAGTGGGTACACAGCTAATTACCGCTTCCGACCAGCCTTCTTTGGGTGGCGTGTACAAATTGGTGGAGCGTGAAGTGGACGGCGCCATGCTGCCTACGATCAAAATTTCGGCCAATCCCGAAAAAGTCTCCACACCAGGTAAAAAAGAAGTTTTCCGGATCATTGATCCGAAACATGGCAAGGCGATTGCAGATTATATCTGCTATCCAGATGAAGAGCAGCCGCTACAGGGCGGACCGCTCAAGCTGTTCAACCCGCTACACCCTTATCTGAAAAAGACGGTAACCCGCTACGAAGCAGTGAACATGCTGGAACCGATCTTTGTGAATGGGCGCAAAGTGTATGAACTGCCTACCCTGGATGAGATTCGCAGTTATCACCGCGAGCAGATGGATCTATTCTGGCCGGAATATCTGCGTAAACTCAATCCTGAGATTTACCGCGTAAATATCAGCCCTGCGGCCTGGAATATGAAGCAGAAGCTCATTGCTGAGCACGTGCAATTCACCGAAGAATAAATCAAATAAAGGGGCATAACCGGGAGGAAGTAGACCGGGTTATGCTTTTTTGCTCTTCTTGCATTGTGTTCAAAAAACGACGGATGGTGTGTGCAACATCATGGACAGACCGTCCATAAACTGCGGTATACTATATCTTCAACGTACGCAGATCACAAGCCAAATGAAGCAATTATTTCTCGGGAAAGCGCAGGAGACGTCAAATGCTGCATCTTTCCGAGCTTGCCTTTCGACAGGATCCGTTTCTGTGGCTGTTTCAACTGCGCATTGGCCGGGGATGAATGAAAGAGGAGGTGCAACCATGAGATGGATTTTGGCACTGATCTGGGTGGCCTTCATTGCGTATGTCTGGTTTTGGGTATCTGGGCAGCCTCTCGGGAGTGACCCTGTGTTTAAAGAACTGGTTACATTGCAAAGCAAGGAACCCTGGCTACTAACCGTATTTTCGTGGCTTGGAATTTATCCGGCTATTTTTGCTTGTCTGCTGTTAAGGAGTTCAGGGAAAGGGAGAGGATCTCATGTACCGGCGTGGCCTTTTGTGTTGCTGTCTTTTGGATTGGGAGCCTTTGCGCTGCTGCCTTATTTTGCGTGGTCCTCACAAACCCGCAGAGGTTCGGGGTACGAACACCTCTCATTTGGAAATCAGCGTGAATCGGGGATCGAACGTGTAGCCGCCAATAAGCTGACCCATGTCATTCTCTTGCTGCTTACATTGGGCACAGGCTACTATGCAGTGACTCAAGGCCATCCTGATGTATACATGGAAGCGTTCATGGATTCTTCCTTTGTACATATTATGACGATTGATTTCGTCATCCTGACTTTGCTTTCCGTGATCGAATTGTTTAGGGATGCTTCTGACAATCGTCGTTCTCGTGGGTGGGCCGTTTCAGGATTGATCCCATTGATAGGCCCGCTCATTTATTTAATGACAAGCCGGAGAGATTGAGTTAGGCGGAGGCCGCACTTATACTTGTTTAATCTGAAGGCGAACAATTCATGATATTAATAGAAAAATATGTAAATTTTAATTAAGGAGAGGATAACGAATGAAAAATACTTTTCCTGCCTATGTCGTGCGTAAAGAAGAACAGGGTGGCGTGAAGGCTGCTATGGAGCAGCTGACAAAAGAGGACTTGCCTAATGGTGACGTAACCCTTCAGGTTCAATACTCAAGCGTCAATTTTAAAGATGGACTTGCCACAACTGAGAAAGGTGGTGTGGTTCGCGAATATCCGATCGTACCGGGAATTGATCTCGCAGGGATTGTTGAGGAATCCGTGAGCGGCCGGTTTGCACCGGGTGATCGGGTGATCAGCACAGGTTTCGAGCCAGGCGTGTCTCATTTTGGAGGCTATAGTCAATATGCGCGTCTGCGCAGCGAATGGCTTGTTCCTCTGCCGCATGGACTCAGTGAGAAGGAAGCGATGGCGATAGGGACGGCAGGGTTCACGGCAGCACTTTCCGTAGATACGTTGTTGCGGGCTGGGGTGACTCCGGAGATGGGAAATATTCTGGTGACCGGAGCAACCGGAGGAGTAGGCAGTATGGCGGTAGCTATTTTGGCGAAGCTGGGATTTGAAGTGACTGCAAGTACAGGCAAAAAAGATCAACAGGAGCAGCTGCTTCGGAATCTGGGTGCCTCACATGTCATTTCACGCGAAGAAGCGGATGCGCCAGCCAAAGGAGCAATGGGCAAACAGCTCTGGGCAGGTGTTATTGATCCGGCAGCAGGTCCGGCACTAGCCGAGCGTCTGAAACAAATTCAATACGGAGGCGCTGTCGCCGTATCAGGCTTAACCGGAGGGACTGCGTTCGAGTCCACCGTATTTCCGTTTATTTTGCGGGGGATTCAATTGATTGGGATTGATTCAGTCTATTGCCCGATGGAACGGCGGGAACGGATATGGAAGCTGCTTGGCGGAGAATGGAAGCCGGATCGGGCGCTGGAGCTGGGGATTCAGGAAATCTCATGGGCACAGCTGCCTCAGACACTGGAAACAATTCTCAAAGGCGGTGCTGTAGGTCGTACTGTAGTGAATACGATGTCAGATACGCCTGCCGAATAAGATTCTTTTCTCCTAGACATGCTAACTCTACCTGAGAGCGTCACCGTGCATGTGGCGGGAAAGGAAGGATGAGTATGCGTGTTAACGGAAAAGGATTGCATCATAGATCTGGACGTGTGAAGTCTGTCTTGGTCAGTATGGTCGTGGTGCTATGTACAATATCGGTAGTAGCGTGTTCAGCATCAAATGTGGAGCAGGAACGGAAAATATATACCCGACAAGCGACGGATGAAGGAAATGTTCGGGCAAAGAGTCAAGGTCACGGGTTAAACGGTCCATTAATTCAGGAGCTGGATGAAGCTTTTGCTGCAAAAGGCATAAAGTTGATGAATAATATGTCCGCTGATGATGGTGAGGACGGAATCTCTTATATGTACCTGCTCAATGGAAGTGGCAGACATATTGTAAAGGTCCACGTTTTCAGTGATGTCCACACACGAGTAGCCCGGATGAACGAAATGTACGGCAATGATGGCGATGAGGCTGTGATGGAAAATGTACTTGGCAAAACAACGATTCGCAGCAAAGACTACGTGTCACTGGTCTATACGGCTTCAGGTGGAGAAAAGGACGATTATGAAGAAGATGTTATGCAGGTATTCCAGCATGTGCTTGAGCAACTGAAGTAATGGACTCCACTAAAATAATTCCGAAAAACCCGTCTGATTTTTCAGACGGGTTTATATATTTCACGCATGACATGCCTCAGTTCAGGCAAAATGAGTTTTTCCATTGCCAGCTTGACAGCTCCCCTGGAGCCTGGCATGGAGAATACGGCTGTGCGCCCAATCGTTCCGGCTACGGCCCGGCTAAGAATGGCAGCAGAACCGATATCCTCGGTATAACTGAGGAAGCGGAAGATCTCACCAAAACCCGGCAGCTCCTTGTCGAGTAGTGAGGACACTGCCTCGTACGTCGTATCTCGGGGTGCAATTCCGGTTCCACCGCTAAGCAGCACGGCTTCGATATCGTCACGAACGGCTGCATCCTGCAGGATGCTTCGAATGGTTTCAGTTTCATCCGGTGTAATGATATATTCGACGATCTGGTAGCCTGAATCAGTCAGCAGCTTATGCATAAGTTGTCCGCTTGTATCGGTGTCCTTGGTGCGGGTATCTGATACGGTAACAATCATACAGGATACCGTGTCAGGGGCTTCCTGACGATGTTGTTCCACTGAATTGGTCATCATACATCCTCCTCCAATCAACATGTTCTCATAGCATAGACCATTCAGTAGAATGAGGCAATGCACCTGCAAATAGAAGGCCAGGATTGCGCAAAGATTGCAGGATAGTGTACACTCGCTAGGATAGAGATAGACCAGTTCCATTGGACAAATAGAGAGGTGAACAACGATGAGTGAATTAAAAGCAAATGAATCATCCATACCTGTATATATATTGTCAGGCTTCCTGGGCAGTGGCAAAACGACACTGCTTGTTCAACTGATTGAACATTGGCAGCAGCAAGGTCTCCGACCCGCCGTGGTCATGAATGAATTGGGTGAAGTCAATCTGGATGGTCAGATTGTGGATGCTTCGGTACCAATGACGGAAATGTTAGGCGGATGCATCTGCTGTACTGTGCGCGGTGACTTGGGGCTGCAGCTTGCTGATCTTGTGCAGGAGGAATCACCTGATGTCATTATCATCGAAGCAACGGGAGCAGCAAACCCGATGGAGATTCTGGATGCAGTTACGGAAACATCACTTTATATGCGACTGGAGCTGAAAAGCCTGATCACTGTGGTAGATGCCGCGCATCTGTCAGGGCTGTACCAGGAGCAGAAGGGACAAACTTTCAAGCTGATGCAGGAACAGATTCGCTGTGCGTCTGTACTTCTCCTGAACAAAACGGATCGGGTGAATGAGCAGCAGTTAGCAGATCTGCAGGACCTGTTGGCACGCTGGAACGGTTTCGCTCCGGTACTGCCTACGGTGAAGTGTGAAGTCGACATGGATGTGCTGCTTCACAGCGGAGACAATGTGCATGCCTATCAA
Organism: Paenibacillus sp. E222; assembly: GCF_013401555.1. Lineage (NCBI taxonomy): Bacteria > Bacillati > Bacillota > Bacilli > Caryophanales > Paenibacillaceae > Paenibacillus > Paenibacillus sp. E222. The sequence goes on along the minus strand of NZ_CP058552.1, from coordinate 5,988,829 downwards.
TCTGTTGATGGTACGAGTAAACACGCGGAGCAGGAACATCACGTGCATTCCGAGGCTTGTGCAGAGCTTGGATGCAGCCACGATCATGGACATGTACATCATGAGCAAGTGGGTCATGATCACGAAGAACATCAACATTCTCAGGGAAATGTCCATGATCATCCTCATCCTCATGACCACAACGATAGTCATAATCATGCCCACCCCCATGCTTCGCATGAACATGTCATGGTGTATACGCACTATTTCACCGAGCCGGTGAACAGTGAGGCTTTTGAGCGTTTGATAGCTGAGTTACCTCGCGACGTGTACCGGGCAAAAGGGATTTTATCTTTTAGCGATACATCCAGTCGGTTCTGGTTCCAATATGCTTACCGGGAATCGGATTATATGAAAATCACGCCTCAAGGGGATGTGCCTAACGTAGCTGTGTTTATAGGTGAGCACTTCGATCAGTCGATCATTCGCAACCAATTGCTGGAATTAGAGGCTGCAAATCAGGCTGAATGATTCAAGGTTCCTCCAGACGGGGTATTAAGAAGCATAGCAAACTTAGTCTGGGAGGTAACTTTAAATGACACAACAACAATATCAGCAATGTATCGATGCTTGCCTGGAGTGTATGAATGCTTGCAACGTATGTTACATATCGAGTCTGAAAGAATATGATCTGGCAATGCTGCGTGATTGCATTCGTTTGGATCGGGAATGTGCGGAAATCTGCAGTTTTGCTGCTCAAGCCATGACACGTGGAAGTGATTTCATCGCCGAAATTTGCGAACTGTGTGTGAAAGCATGTGAAGCTTGTGCTGCTGAGTGTGGCAAACATCAACATGATCACTGCCAGGCTTGCGCAGAAGCTTGCCGCAAATGTGCAGAGGCTTGCCGCCTGATGGCCGCAGTTGCGTAAATATAACTCCATTGAATTAAATTGAATTGAAAATAAAAAGCCGAAAATAAAAAGCCTGGATAAGTTGCAAAGATGCCGGGCTAATCCCCTCACAGAAGACAACGTAATAAGACATCCGATAAGATGTTTTGCAACGTTGTCTGCTGGAGGGGATTTTTTATGGATTCAGCATAAGTAACGTTCCTGTTACTCCCCATACGATGGTGAGATTTTCTATCGATAGCTGGTATTACATTGGCAAATGCATGTAACAGGTTGCCAAAGCAGAGCGTGATCTGTATAATGATGGCAATGAATTGAAACGATGAATATCTGTGATCGGGAGAGTAGCCAGAATCCATGCATGACAGCGAGCCGGGGCAGGTGGAAGCCGGTATGACATGATCTGAGTGAAGCGCACCCGTGAGATGGTTGTCCGAAGGTATGTTTACATCCTTGAGAGGATGTAGAGCAGGTCATGAGGGCAATCCGGCAGGCGGCCGTTAATCGCATCGAGCGGAGCAGACTGTGAATGTACTTTGATGTGCATTCGCCATCTGCTCACCTAGAGTGGTACCGCGGGAACTGTGAAGATCAGCTCTCGTCTCTGATATAGAGACGAGGGCTTTTTTTGTTATCTATAGCATGGCTAAATATGATAATGACTAGGAGTGTTCAACATGTTGATGAATCAGGCAGCAGCACAACTTGCTCCCTTAACGGGATTGAAGCAAGACGAGGTGTTGAGATTACTGGAGGTTCCACCACAGGCGGAGATGGGAGATGCGGCGTTTCCTTGCTTTATTTTGGCCAAGTCGTTGAAAAAAGCACCCGCGGTTATCGCCACTGATATTGCTGTTCAATTACAGACCGTTGGATTGGATGCTTCACCAGCAGGACCCTATGTGAACATACGTTTCAATCGGGAAGAGCTGGCGCCGAAGCTGCTGCAAGAACTGGAACATAAAACATTTGGCAAGCTGCAACTGGGGGCAGGTGCACGCGTTGTGATCGACATGTCGTCGCCTAACATTGCCAAGCCATTCGGAATTGGTCATCTGCGCTCCACCGTGATTGGGGCATCATTGTATCGGTTATATAACGAGGCAGGTTACACTTCGGTCAGTGTGAATCATCTGGGGGATTGGGGAACACAATTCGGCAAACAGATTGCAGCCTACAAACGTTGGGGGAATGATGAAGCACTACAGGCTGAGCCAATTCGTACCTCATTGGAGCTGTATGTGCGTTTTCACGATGAGGCGGAGAATGATCCATCTCTGGAGATCGAGGCACGAGATTGGTTCCGCAAGCTGGAGCAAGGGGATGAAGAGGCGCAGCGGTTATGGACCTTTTTTGTAGAGGTGAGCATGAAAGAATTCAACCGGATGTATGAGCGTCTGAATGTTCAGTTTGACCATACGCTGGGTGAGAGCTTTTATAATGACAAGATGGGCGCGATAGTTGAAGAACTGAAAGCCAAAGGATTGCTCGAAGAGAGCGAAGGCGCATTGGTGGTACGTTTGGAGGATGAGAATATGCCGCCTTGCCTGATTATCAAAACCGATGGAACAACCATCTACCCAACGCGGGATTTGGCAACAGCCGTTTATCGTCATGATGTGATGAAGGCGGATAAAATGCTGTATGTGGTCGGGGGTGAGCAGAAGCTTCATTTCCGTCAAGTATTTGCGGTATTATCCCGGATGGGGTATGCGTGGTCTGATATTTGTGAACATATTCCGTTTGGCTTGATGCGTTTCGAAGGACGGAAGATGTCTACCCGCCGGGGGAAAGTCGTCTTTTTGCAGGAGGTACTGGACGAGGCGGTTGCTCGGGCATTACAGATTATTCAGGAGAAAAATCCGAATCTGCCGAATTCGCAGGAGGTTGCGGAAGCGGTTGGTGTAGGTGCAATTGTATTCGGTGATCTGCGCAACAACCGGTTGAACGACGTCGATTTCTCGCTCGAAGATGCGGTGAGCTTTGAAGGAGAGACAGGACCTTATGTGCAATACACACATGCCCGGATTAACAGTGTGCTTGCGAAGGCAGCAGAGACAGAGCGCGTGGAAAATGAAAATCAATTAGAAAATGTTAGTAGTAGTAACAATGCTGTGGCAAACTCAGATAACAAGTCGGTCATGGTCGGTGACACTTCATGGGCATTGCTGAAACTGCTGGCGGATTATCCTCAGTATCTGGAAAAAGCAATTCATCGCAACGAGCCTTCGGTCATTGCCAAATATGCGATAGATGTTGCCCAAGCGTTCAACCGCTTCTATCATGCGGAACGGATTGCGGATGCGCCGGCTGACGTCAAACCCTTCCGGGTGGCGTTAACAGAGCGTACGGCGGAGCGTCTTGCCTACAGCCTATATTTACTGGGCGTTCAGGCTCCTGAACGGATGTGATTCTATGGGATGGAGAGCAAGAGCAAGGGCAGGGGAAAGTGGATTCTTCGATAAAGCAGGAAAAGCAGCAGCAGACTCAAACGGACGAATCATATCGCTACAACAGGTGAGCAAACGACTTGGGGATGTGCAGGTATTGAATGATATCAATCTGGAAGTAGGTCAGGGGGAGTGTATCGTCCTGGTGGGAAGGAATGGCTCAGGCAAAAGCACATTGCTGCGTGTGCTGGCGGGTATGTTACTGCCCGACGCAGGCTCGCAACGCAAGCCCAGGCATGGACGGATTACGTATGCACTGGATGGACTGTCACGCCTGCCCTTCACCCCAAAAGAGTACCTGTGGGAAATGGGACGTATTCGAGGCATGCAGCCTGAAATATTGCGTCAACGGATAGGCGAATTGAGTGAGCTGTTATTCGTAGGCACGGCTCTGGATCAGAACTTGCCTCAGTTATCCAAAGGTACGTTGCAGAAGGTGAATTTAATTCAGGCTTTGCTGCCTGGACCTGATGGGTTATTGCTGCTTGATGAACCATTGTCCGGTCTGGACGTTCCTGCGCAGGAAGCAATTGTAGCTTTGCTCAGACAGTGGAAACAGGAAGGAAGCCAGATCGTTACAGCTTGCCATGAACCATTGCTGATTGAACGTCTCGCGGATCAGGTCATCGTGTTACAGAAGGGAACGGTGCTGCGTCGCTGGAACCAGGATGATTTGCAGCAAGCTGGTGAGCCCGCTGTGAGTATCCAAAGTGTGATGGAAGGGCTGGAACAATCTGTTATTGATGCGCTGCTTGTTGATCAACCGGGAATCATTGCATGCCATCGCGGCAGGGTTCGTCAGGATGATGGTCGAGAAGTATGGGATTGGAAGGTGTCACGCAGTTCGGCAGATCAGATTATTGGAATGATTCTGGCAGCTGGCGGTTCTATCTTATCTGTGCAGCCGGAAGAGACCAGATTAAATATGGAAGGATTGATGGAGGGGCGGCATCCAGGTGAGGTTATGAGCAGGGAAGCGGCAGAGCGCCCTTCCTCCCTATCTACGGCAGGAGGCGACCTCCAATGATCTACTTGACCCGTTATTTATTAAAACATTACATACGTTCACAGAAATATGTTGCGCCAGTGATCTTTTATATCATTACGATGCTGCTCATCTATTCCTACAAACCTAATCCGATTGCGGACAGTTACAGCGTTACAGCCATGCTGCTCTTTTTTGGTGCGGCTTGGCTGGGCTTAACGGTAATGAACACGGAACCTGCGGGGCAATATCAATTGCTTGTTCTGCATGCAGGTAGCAAACGCAAGGTTGTCTTCGCACAATTGATCTGTGCGTTGATCATGCAGTTCGGCCTGACTGCAATTACCGTGTTATATCCAGTTGTTACAGGTATGTTTGCGAGGCTACCAAGCGCTGGGGAGTGGATCATGGCTTGGGCCGGACATTTGGCGTTGTCGCTCCTGGGTCTGGGGCTCAGTGTGTTCTTCCAAAAATCATACATTCCCATGCTGAGCCGCAGTATGCCACCTTTCATTGTTTTATTGTTATTATCGTTTGTTCAAGGTTCATTAAGCGGACGTTTGCCTGAATCCATACAATGGGTTGTCAAGATTCTGCCTCCGGCATTTTATCTCGTTCGTGAGATGATGTTATATGAAGAATTGAAGTTGGGGGCTGTTGTTTTGACGACAGTGTGGGCTATAATCTATGCCATAGTTCTACTCATCATTCATATATGGTTATCGGGAAGAAGGGATTTACGGAGTTAGAGGCTATTATTCTGCTGAACTTGAATGTTGGTCTATGTTTCGTTACCATAGAGGGACGTTGGAATGGAACGTATTGTACGGAGATAAAGGGGGCGCTCGCTTATGCAAAATACAGACATGCAGCATGGTGACATGCTGGACAGCGAACACTCCAGAGAATTGTTTGCATATTACGGATTGGCTGTATATTATGGACAGGCGCTTGAACAGCAACTGGTCAATCTGATTTTATTAATGAAAATGTCTCAGGGCAAGGTTGTTTCCGAAGAAGATCTGGAAGATCTGTACGAACGGAAGATGAGCAGTTCACTCGGACAACTCATTCATGAGGTGCGCCATCATTTTACCTTTTCGGAGGAAGAGACTCGGCAGTTGAATGAATTATGGAAGCAGCGTAATAGCATTGTACATCACTATTTCAAGGAACGAATTCATGAGACATTCAGTCCTGAAGGACGATCACGCATGATCAAGGAGCTGGAAGATTTCAAAGACCGTGCACAGGAACTAGAGATTAGTCTTCAGCAGTACACGGGTGCCTGGATTGCAGAGCTGGGGCTGGATGCTGAATCCGCGGCGGCGCTGCAGACACTCGAACGTATGCATGCAGAGAGCATGCACGCCCGGGCACTGGAAGAGGATGAATCATTGTGATGGAAGGCAAGTCCCGTACACGTAAAATAAAAAGCAGGCACTGGCTGATAATCTCCATTGTATCGCTCGTGTTGCTTGGGGTCATATGGACGATAACTACGGCCTCGCTCATCTGGGCCTACACCGATGATGAATCATCCAGACAGAGTGATGCAGCCATCATCCTCGGTGCAGCCGTAGAAGGGGACAACCCTTCACCCGTATTTCGCGAACGTATTGAGCATGCCATCGTATTATATCGCCAGGGGACGATCAGCCATCTGCTCTTTACTGGTGGTTCTGGCAGTCCAGGTGAGCGTGCCGAAGCCGAAGTAGGACGAGATTATGCTGTTGCACATGGTGTAGATCCGGCAGATATTCAAATGGAGACAGAATCGAGAATTACAGAGGAGAATCTGGTGAATTCACTTAGCGTTGGAGAACAGGCGGGATTTCACACCTACACCATTGTAAGTGACCCGTTACATATGAAACGGGCGATGAAGCTCGCTAAGGGACTTGGCATGCATGCTGTTCCGTCCCCAACACGAACGACGGCTTACCAGACCTGGCGCAGCCAATTTCCTTTTCTGGCAAGAGAAACGATATTATATATGGGATATATGGTCAAAGGATGGATAGATGGATAGACAATCCGCAGCAGCACGGAAAGTGACTGGACTGCGCGATTGTCTTTTTTTTGCGCATGTTGATGCGGCGTTTCTATGTTCCGGGATAGTTAATCGCTGCGCTAATCAGCGCAGCCACTCCAAAACCGATGAACCACCAAGGCCAGCGCAGATGATTGTTTTTACGTATACCAACGAACAAATTGATAATCCCCGCAAGTAATACCACGGTAGCCAAGCTGCTGCCAACGATCCAGCCGATGCTCATATGTTTACCTCCTCTATGTGGAATGGTATGAAGAGCTCCCTATGGTAAGCTTCCCACCTCTGACTTCTGCTTGAAATGGATAAGTACCGTTACGATACGTATGTTGATTATGAATGGATTGAAGCGGAAGATCACTGCTGAAGCGGCCTCCGGCCTGCTTGAAGTCTAACTTGAATCCATCGTTTTCTGGTGGGATTCGCACCTCAACGTTACAACCTGTGGAGAGACTATCCAGAGATTGAAGTGTCGTTGAGGATTGAATGGTGAGTTGGCTACCTGTCACTTTCGATTGAATATGGGTGAACTGACCGGATAACTGAACAGGTGAAGAAGTGGCTTGCAGTTGCATATGTTCTGCACGGAGGTCTGTTGCTGTAACTCGACTTCCCACTGATCGTAGACAGATATGATTGGCATGGCCAGATAAGGTGAGCTTGCCTGATGTACAGTGACAATCCCATTGTTCGGAAGAAACGTTACTCACAAGAAAGTGGGAACCAACTCCGTTGATCGACAGTCTTTTCAAGACCGCAGGCGGCAGTACAATGTGGAGCGATGTGCGGTGGAAGTTTATGCCCAGCGGAAAAGCTTGTTTTCGTCCATCGATCAGATGTAATAAACCATGGCTGACGTTAGCTTCAAAACATCGAATTCTTGGAAAACGGGCGGAGCCCCATTGAGTAACACGGATAACCGATTCTGTACCTTGGCTGATATGCACTTCGCCTTGCATCCATTCCAGAGAAAGGGTGAGAAGGGGTTCTTCGGACAACCATTCTTTGCAAATCATATGTCTATTAGGATTCAAATTGGTTACCCCTCATTTCTGTCATCGTCTTCATTCAGAATAGGATAAGCACCCATGGCAGCATGTTGATCTAGAATACGTTCAATTAGTGATTCACTTACAATATCGGCACCAAGCATGTTCATCAACCGCTGTAAAAAATAAAGACGTTGCTTTGTTTCGCTCGAATTGCGGCCGAACAGTGTTGGATTAATCCATATATTGACCAGCATCATGAATACTTCTGCACAAGCTTCGGGATCCTCGGAATGGATAGATCCATCTGTAATGCCTTCACGCAAAATCGCTGCAATCACCGGTGCATCAATCCGCACAGCCTGTTGAATCCCTCGTACAATGAACACTGGATTTTTGATTTGGGTTCGAAGTACGTGATCCAGTGAATGGGCCTGTGGATCAGAGACGACATGCTCCAAAATCTGAACTAACTTCTCTCGTGCTGGTGTGGTCGATGTATTTGTAATTAAATGATCCAGCATCTGAGCGGAATAGTTAAACTGTTGTTCGATGACCGCGTCCAGTATTTCCTCTTTGGATCTAAAGTGATGATACACGGCTCCCTTGGACATGCCTAGGGCAACAATGATGTCCTGAATACTCGTCTTTTCAAATCCTTTATCTGTGAATAACTGCGCAGCGACGTTCAGAATCTGCTGTACCGTCTGTTCAGGGTGCTTGTTTCTGGCCATAATAACCTCCTTATATTTTAGATACCGACCGTTGGTATGTATAATACAGAGAGATGTTTCCATTGTCAATAAGAGGAAATCAGAAGAGCTGAATACATGAATGAAATCTAAAAATAAAAAACCGATCTGCCGCAGACCAAGAGGTCCGCGGGCATATCGGTCGGTGTTAAAGTATATTTGCAATTTTTCCCGTTTTACTTACACGCCGCCTCCAGCAAAGGAGGAAGTGGTTCGAATGGCCTCGCCCAGTGGGTTGTTTTCATTCGTATCCGGTGCTGCTTGGGCACCTTGCTGTAGCTGATACATCTGAAAATAGCGACCTTTCAGTTCCATCAATTCATCATGTGCACCTTGTTCAACGATCCGTCCGCGATGCAGGACTAGAATCTGGTCTGCTGAACGAATGGTGGACAGACGGTGGGCGATGATGAAAGTGGTCCGTCCTTTTTTGAGGACTTCGAGCGCATTTTGAATTAATGCTTCTGTTTCGGTATCAATATTCGCCGTAGCTTCATCGAGAATCAGGATGGCTGGATCGAATGCCAGTGCACGAGCAAAGGAGATCAATTGCCGTTGTCCGGCAGATAATGTGCTTCCTTTTTCGATAACCGGCTCGTCGAATCCTTGCGGTAGATGGGCGAGAATTCGCTCAGCACCTACATCGCGCAGCGCCTGCTCAATCTGTGCACGAGTAATCTGTTCATCTCCGAGACTGACATTGGAAGCCACGGTACCGGTGAACAGGTACGGGTCTTGCAGTACAATGCCCATATGTTCGCGAATCCACTGTTTAGGCAGATCCTTCACGTTCTGACCGTCAATCGTGATCTTGCCCTTCTGTGGATCATAGAACCGGAACAGCAGGTTGATGATCGAGCTTTTACCGGAACCGGTATGGCCAACCAGCGCGACCGTTTGACCTTGTGAGGCTTTAAACGAGATGTTGTTTAGCACATAATCTTTTTTATAGGCAAAAGATACATCGTCAAACACAACATTTCCTTTGTACCTCGGCATCGAGCCATCGGTTACCGGTTCACCTTTCTCATCCATCAGTTCAAATACACGTCCGGCGGATACCATAGAGGAGTCCAGGTTCGCGAGTTGGTTCACCATACCTGTAATTGGCTGGAACAAACGTCCTAGAACGTCAACGAATGCATACAGTACACCAAGCGAGATGATACTCGTGCCGTCCAGCACACTAGAGCCGAAGTACCACAGGACAACGGCAAAAGCCATATTCCGCAGGACGTTAACCAGGTTGTGTGAGGTGAAAGCGTTCAGGTTGAGCATTTTGTTCTGGTGTTTCATATAATCATCATTCAGATCCTCGAATTCCTGCTTGGTCTGTTTCTGATGACGGAATACCCGGATAATGGACATCCCCTGAATGGACTCGTTAATAATCGCATTAATTTCACTCAGACGTGAACGAATGATCGTGTTGTACCGGGTTGCGATTTTACGATAAAGCACAATCCACAGAACCAGCATCGGCACAACGAACAGCGAGATCAATCCGAGGCGGAAATCCAGCAGGAAGAGCGCAACGTACACTCCAGTAATCGTAATGATGCCAGAGAAAAAGTTCGACAGAACGGCAACGAACAGATCCTTGACGGCTTCGGTATCGTTGGTGACCCGAGAGACCACTTTACCTGCGGGCAGGTTGTCGAAAAAATGTACGGGCAATCGCTGGATGTGTGCATACACATCGTTACGGAGTCTTTGAATGACTTTGTTGGCAGATGATTGTAACCAGTATGTTTTACCAAACTCCATAATGACTGAGATGACAAGGAAGATCATGTAATACACAATCAGCTGATAGATGCTTGGCATCTCCGGTTTGTAAAAGGCAAAGAGTTCACCAGCGGATAAAGGCACCGCCGCATATTGACCCGTCACTTCGCCTGCGCGTGTAACCGTCAGTGTTCCGTCCGCGTATGTTCGATCCCCATCGGGGGCACTAACGGGTTCATTTACAAAATAAAAACTTCTACCGGCTTGCAGTACGCGTACTTCGGTACCTTTCGTTTCTTCCGGTTCAAACCGGCCTTCACGTTTGTAGTTCTTTCCATTGTAGACCGCTGCTTCGCTAGAAGCAGTAGTCTCATAGAAAGGCTGCTCAATAGCAAGCAAATGATTGTCGATCATGGACTTGGCGATGAAAGGGCCGGCAAGCTCGGCGGCAACTCCAATCGTAAGCATAATTAAAGCGGCAATAAACGTGCCTTTGGCTTTTAGGGCATATTGAAGCAGCCGTTTGCCTGTATTAGACTTCAAAGCGTTAACCTCCTACGTGGACAAATTAGACTCCACCTGCTGCCGTTCATACTGTTCACGGTACCAGCCGTTCATAGCAAGCAGTTCCTGATGGGTTCCTTCTTCCGTTATTTTCCCGTGCTCCAGTACAATGATTCGGTCTGCGTGTTCAATAGCGGACAGGCGGTGAGTCGAGATCAGCGTTGTTTTGCCCGAGCGTTTGCTGCGTATATTTTCGATAATTTTGGCTTCGGTTCGTGCATCGACGGCAGATAAAGCATCATCCAGAATCAAAATGTCCGGATCGGCGATAAAGGCACGTGCCAGCGATACCCGCTGTTTCTGTCCACCGGACAGCGCAATTCCTTTTTCACCAACGAGTGTGTCCAGACCATCGGATAAAGTGCCCAGATCTCCGTCAAAGGCTGCGGTGCGAATCGCTTCCATAATCACATTATCATCAGCACCAGGCTTACCGAATTGAATGTTCTGACGGACTGATTTGGAGAACAGCACCTGTTCCTGTGGAACATATCCAATCCAGCTGTGCAGGTCGTCTTTGGCGATATCCTGAATCGGATGACCGGAGATGCTTAATTTACCCGATCCAGCCGGGTATTCATGAAGCAATTGTTTGAGCAGGGTGGACTTGCCGCTACCTGTACGTCCCACGATCCCCAGTGTCTGCCCACGTCGAAGTGAAAAGCTGACATGACTGAGATTGTCGACAGTAGAACTAGGATAACGGAAGGTAACATCCTGCATGGCGATCTCTTCCGGATTAGGAATATGAGCAGGCTGCTCAACATCTTTCACGGCAGGTTCTACAGATAGCGTTTCGTTAACACGATCGAGTGAGGCACTGCCACGCTGCATCAGGTTAATCAATTCGCCAATTGCAAACATTGGCCAGATCATCATCCCCAGGTACATATTGAACGATACGAGATCCCCTAGGGTAATTTCATTATGAAAAACAAGATAAATGCCGTAGGCAAGTGCAATCACATAACTGAGTCCGACACATAACCGGATGGTAGGTTCGAACAGTGCATCCATCTTGGCAACGGCCAGATTTTTGCGGTACACATCTTCGGTGACATCGGCGAATCTTTTCTCGTCCAGGCGTTCCTGAACATAGGCACGCACGACTCGAATGCCGGCAATAGATTCAAGCACCTGATCGTTCATATCCCCGAATGCATCCTGTGCCAGTGTGTATCGTTGATGGACGGCTTTACCATAGATCATCATGGCGATGGCGATAAAGGGCAGAGGCAGAATTGCGGCCAGGGTCAGTTTCCAGCTAACCAGAAAACCCATGGCGAATAATACGGTTGCCAGAAAAGCAGTGGAGTCGGTTAACGTCAGCATGCCGAAGCCTGCTGTGGTGGCAATGGAACGAAGATCATTGGTGGCACGTGCCATCAGATCGCCAGTTCTGTTCTTCTCAAAAAAGGGCGGAGTCATCCGCAGCAAATGGTCCATAAAGCGTGACCGCAGCAAACGTTCAACCAGATTGGCACCGCCAAACAGTTTGTGCATCCATATGTACGTTGTCAGATAAATAATGATGACCGATCCTAGAATAAGTAAAATGTAACGTGTAAGTGAAGCGCCGGTGATGGAACCGCGTACAATCTCGTCAATAGCGTTGCCCAGAAGACGAGGTGGCAGCAGTTCAATGATGCCCACCATAATAAGCAAGGTGACACCAATGAGGTATCGTTTGCGTTCCAGCCGGAAAAACCAGGCCAGATTTTTAAGTACAGAGAACAAGTGGTATCCCTTCCTTTCAAGTTCGTGAAATGCATGTCCCGTTCATGTTTAGCCATTTGAGCCCACAAAAAAAGACATACCGCACGCAGGCGGTATGTCTTGAGTATCATTCATACGGCAGCATGGCTCCGAGAGCAGAGCCACCACCGTAGATAAAGTTCGATTGTGAGAGTACAAAACAGCAAACCTGACTAGAGGCTTCTGTGATGCTGTCTTATGAACGGAATAACGATTTCATGGGTGCTCCGGTATTTAGTTGTATGTTGAATTGATGTAGATCGTCATTGTTAAACACCGTAATCACCCTTTCTTTTTTGGTAATAAATTGCATGTGGATCTCGTATGTTTGCATCTTAACACCGACTTTTACAATCTGTCAAACGTTTTTCCAAAACAGAAGATGCTGCCATTGTGATGGAATTATGACAAGTGAATGAACTTTTTTTGCGTATTTGGGGTGGTTGAGGTTTGTAATCAGGCCATTGTAGCGATATGATGGAACATATATATAGAGAAGGAGCTGACACCAAATGAGTACCATACATGTATCTGACCGCGCTGCTCGCTGGTATAAGGAAGAACTGAATTTGAACGAAGGAGACAGCATTCGATTCTTCGCCCGTTATAGCTCCGGCGGAGGTCTTCATCCTGGCTTCTCCCTCGGAATCGCCGTGGAGGAACCGAGACATCCTGCTGATCAAACGAAGGTATCGGGTATCCAATTTTTTATGGAAGATCATGATTACTGGTATCTGAAGGGTCATCAACTTCATGTAGATGTTGTTGAAGAAGGACAGGATATCGAATATCGCTACACTGAGATTTAACGTGATATCTCCGCGTATATAGAATGGCTCATCACCGGTCGCACAATTTTCGAACAGGAGGAGATACGACATGAATCCGCCAGCCCGAGATTTGGCCCAGTATATCGCGAATCGCTCTCATATAGTTGTTAAGGCGGCGGTTCGGGCCGAGAATGAACAAGGTGAATTATTGCTGATCCAGCATGCTGAACACGGACATTGGCGTATTCCTGCGGGACAGATGCGCCCGGGAGAAGCCATTGAGGACACCGCGCACAGGGAACTGTGGGAAGAGACGGGGTGGACCACCAATCATATGATACTTGAAGGTTTGCATTCCGGTCCGAATCTGAGACATTTGCATGCCAGTGGGGATGAAGAATATTTTGTCATTGCCATGTTCAGGGCACAAATTGTTCAGGATTCTCTCGTCGAATCACGAGTAAATAGCGAAGCGGGGCTGAAGTTTTTTGATCTCAAATCATTGCCCAGGCTGAATGATCTTAGCCGCTTGCTGCTAAGATCTTCCGGAATTGAATAAACGCAACAAAGAAGACGCCTTTCCTGACGGGAAGGCGTCTTCTTTGTTGCGACAATCAGCAATCTATGGATCGATATCCATGAGTACGATGATCATTCTTGTGAGCGATCTGGTTCCCGTCATAACTAGACTTGATCAAGCGGTTCTTCATCATCCATCGCAAAATCAAAATCGTCAATATCGAAGACTTGCACAGGAGATGCCGATTCAATAATACGAGCGATCAATTCGACCTGGTCGGTAAGGATAGGGATATCCAGACGCTGCGAAGTGAGCAGCAGTTCGGTCTCAATGGGATCAAAATATTCACCATATTGTGCGGTATCAACTGCATTAACAATGGCAATGGAGACCTGATCACCAAACAAAATGGACGGACTTTTGGCCCAGGGAACCGCCAGGGCGCGCTCTATTTTTTTCTTATTCAACGGTTCTTCAAAATAAGAAATCATTTCGTTAATCTTGGATTTCACATGCTGGTCATCTGCCGGATTATCCATCAAAGGGTCAGGGGTGGTCTGAAATTCATATAACTCCAGGATGGTGGTGTAAGGAACAATATATTCAACAGGCGCCGGCGGCGCGAGTAATTGACCGTAAATTGCCACCATCACGGCTTCTGTAACAAACTGACGTGACATGGGTTCCTGAATCCTCCTGCGGCCATTAATAGTTGCGAGGTATATCCATTTTCTTTTGTATGAAGGAACATCCAATTGATTTCTCTGCTATGGACTTGGGTGCTTGAATTGCATGAATAGAAGTATATCATACAACGGTGGGAAAAACAGCCAGTCAGCAGAAGGGTGTCAAGGCCCAACTTTGATCATGATTTTCCGAGCAGTAACGATAAAATTCCTGCTGCAATCAGGGGACCGACCGGTACACCCTTGAACAAGGCAACCCCAAGCACTGTACCAATAAGCAGCCCGGCAACGACGGTAGGCTGTGTACTCATCAGCGTAGCTCCTCGTCCTCCCAAATGGGCGACAAGTAATCCTACACCAATGGCGAGCAGCGATTTCCAGTGGAGAAAAGACTCTCCAATCGTCTGCAAACTGATCTTGCCGCTGGCGAGAGGTGCCATAACACCAATGGTCAGGATGATAATACCGATCGTAAGTCCGTACTTTTCCAGCCAAGGAAAAGTCTGATTTAGGTTCAGCACCCGCAGCAGCAACAGAAATACCATCGCTACGGTTACGGGTGTATTACTGCTGATAATACCTAACGCGGCAAAAACGAGCAACAGCAGTGAAGTCATATCCATTGATTTCATTCCCCTTCGGTCTGCCCGCGATGCCGACCAACGATATGTTCAGCAATATATCTTCCATGCCAGCGCCCGGATTCAATAAACACTTCGTTGGCATTGCGCCCTGATGCGATTACTCCGCCAACGTAAATGCCTGGTACGCTGCTTTCCATTGTCTGCGGGTCATATACCGGTTTATCCATATCCTCAGACATCTCCACACCTACGGAAGAAAGCAGCTTGCGGTCAGGACGGAATCCGGTCAAGGCCAGCACAAAGTCATTGTCGAGTTCACTTGAGGATCCATCAGAATGGAGCAACCGAATGGAATCATCCAAAATTTCATTTACACGTGAGCCAAGGTGAAGTGAGATTTTTCCTTTTTGAACCATGCTTTCGAACAATGGACGAACCCATGGTTTAATATGTTCCGAAACACCGCTCCCACGATAAACCATGTCAATATGTGCGCCGACACGAACCAGTTCCATCGCAGCATCGACAGCTGAATTACTACCTCCAATAATGGCGACACGTGTGCGTGTGTAAGGATGAGCTTCACGGAAATAATGAGTGACTTTATCTTTGTCTTCTCCGGGAATGCCAAGATAGTTAGGGTGGTCAAAATAACCAGTAGCCACAACGACATTTCGTCCTTCATGAACGATTGCCTGCCCACGCCGATTGACCGTATGTACCTCGAACGTGCCATCGTCTTTGCGTTTGATTTCTTGGGCTTCTTCATAGTTATGAACACGCAGGCCGAAATGTTCGGCTACCTTGCGATAATAGGCGAGTGCCTCGTAACGAAAAGGCTTGTCGTTCGGTGTACTGAACGGAACATTCCCGATCTCAAGTAATTCGGCTGTACTGAAAAACTGCATATGGGTTGGATACAGATAAATAGATTGGACGATATTGTACTTCTCAACAATTACTGCGGACAGTCCCAGCCGTTCGCATTCAATGGCAGCAGACAGACCGCATGGGCCTCCGCCGATAATAATGACATCTTCCATGTTCTTAATCCTCCTTATTTCAAGCACTATAATCCTACCGTAAATATGGGTTTAATGCCAGTTCAAGAAGGATAAGAAAGTAAAGAAATGATCCTGACCTTAAGGAATTGACTTAAGAGAGGGAAAAGACTAATATCAAATTAGATGATCATCTAAACGAAAGTGAGTTGAGCGAAATGCAACTGGAGAAGATTGTGGCTTACCATAAAGCTTTGGCTGATCCAACCCGGCTTCGGATGCTGCTGCTGTTATCTCAGGGAGAACTTCATGGGCAAGCGCTTGCCGAGAAGCTTAACTTGTCTCAGCCAACCGTTACACATCATGCATCCAAACTAAGAGAAGCGGCGCTAATCAAGGAACGCAGAGAGAAAAATACGGTGTTTTTCTCGCTCAATCCCTATTTTATCAGGGAGCATGCGCAAGCTTCAGTTGATTTTATTTTTAGACAAGAGGAGGTTGCCGATATGAGTGATGTGAATGAGACGCTGAAGGCATCCGTGATGCGTAATTTCTTCTCGAAGGATGGACGATTGCGTCAGATCCCGGCTCAATATAAGAAAAAGCTAATTGTACTGGGTCATTTGGTAGAGCAGCTGGAATTCGGACGGAAATATACGGAGAAAGAGATCAATGCATTCATTCAAAACTATCATGAGGATTTTGCCACTATTCGTCGGGAGTTTATCATGCACCAGTTCATGTACCGGGAAGATGGGATCTATGAACTGAATCCGAAGGAGATGTGGACTCGCTGGGATCAAGTAAAGTAAGTAAAAAAAATAAACTTGACAAGAGCGGTTGAAGCTGTGTAACATGATGGATAATTCTACAAGGGAGGCGATGTTAAATGACAAATCTAATGGCAGTATACGTTAATTTGAATATGAACAGCGTCTCCGGAACGGATCAATGCATGTAATTTTACGGCAGTTGGGCAGTATTGTTCGCAATATTGTCCATATGTACGTAACACAGAATAACATGCACAGATGAAGCCACGGGTGACGTACCCGTGGCTTTTTGTATGCCGAAAATGGGTTGTTTCTGGATAACGAGTGTCGGATTGTCGTATTGATGTGTCCGATATGAATGCCATAAAAACAATCTTTCGTTCGGCTAACTTCTTATTGCCGCGGGTGAAGTGCTGCTCGTGGCTTATTTGGTTTTGATGCCGGACCGGAGCGTTCATTGTTGATTGTTGTTAATGTCAATGAAGGATAACACACCATTTATCGGGAGGAATTTTTATTTTGAATAACACGATGGAGAAATACGGCTGGTCTGCAAAGTGGCAGGAGCTGTGGCAGCAGACGGGTATGGAAGAACAATTAAGAAAACCGGCAAGAATTATTGCGGATCACGGGCAATTGCTTCGCCTGATTACGGCTGAAGGAGAATGCTGGGGACGGGTATCCGGGCGGATGCGACATGATCATGAGGAGACTGGCATTGTACCAGCCGTTGGGGATTGGGTCGCTACTACAGGGCAAGCTGGAGAAGAAGCCATCATTCACAGCATTGTGCCACGTCAGAGCAGGGTATCCAGACAAGCCGCTGGTCCAGTGACCAAAGAGCAATTGATTGCGGCGAATGTGGATACATTACTGATTGTTGCCGCTCTTAATCATGATTTTAATTTGAGACGGCTCGAAAGATACATTATGATGGCCTGGAATGGTGGAGTCAGACCTGTCATCATTCTAAGTAAAAGCGATCTGAGCGAGAATGTGGAAGACCAAATTTCACTGGTGGAAGGCATCGCTCCTGGGATTGAAGTGTTGGCCATATCGGCTGTTCAGGATCAGGGCAAATCTTTACTTGAAAAATTTCTGTCTCCAGGCACAACGGTTGCCTTGACGGGTTCATCCGGTAGTGGTAAGTCTACCCTGGTCAACTGGATGATGGGCGAGAGTGTACAGCTTACGCAGGCCGTTCGTGAGGACGACAGCCGCGGACGTCATACGACCACTCATCGGGAAATATTTGTACTGCCGCAGGGAGCGGTATTGATTGACACACCGGGAATGCGTGAACTCAATCTTTGGGATGAAGGTCAGGATGGTTTGTCACATGCTTTTGGTGAAATTGAGCAACTTGCTGCGGAATGCAGATTTCAGGATTGCACACATACCCGGGAAGCCGGCTGCGCTGTAAAGGAGGCTATTCAGGAAGGTTCATTGGATGAAAAAAGGCTGGGCAACTACTTGAAAATGCAGAAGGAACTGAAGTTTCAGCAGCGCAAGGAACAGGCGGCATCCAAACGACGGACCGCTTCAAGCAAACCCGTCAGCTCTCGCAAACCGAAACATGTCCGCAGTACAAAAGACTGGGAAGAGGCCTGAGACCAGGCGGGCATCCCTCTATATCCTGCATAGGATAGATCAGGAGGGATGCCATCATGCCAGATTACAGCATCATCGTGGACCTGTCGGATCATATGTTATATCTTTTGGATGGCTCGCAGGTGGTTAAGGGTTATCCTGTCGCTATAGGCAAGATGCTCACGCAGACGCCTAACGGCGTGTTTACGATTATTAACAAACAAGAGAACCCTGGAGGGCCATTTGGTGTTCTTTGGATGGGGTTGTCGGCGCCGCATTATGGGATTCATGGAACCAATGATCCTTCATCCATTGGCAAATCCGTTTCTCATGGGTGCATACGTATGTATAACTCGGATGTGCTGGACCTTTCTTCGAAAGTGTCAGTGGGCACACAAGTAACGATCCGGCCCTAGGGCCGGATTTATCTGAAGAAGGGGATCGTATAGTCACGGCTTGGCCGAGAGAAAGGGAGTAATAACATGCAAATCAGACCAGCGCGTGAAGGGGATGCAGAAGCCGTAGCCCATGTACATACAGAGAGTTGGAAGACGACATATCGAGGGATCGTGCCGGATGATTTTTTGGACAATCTGACTACGGAATCAAGGTTGTCCCAATGGGAACGAAATATCCGTTCTGGCGAAAAGGATCAGATTCTGGTGGTGGCTGAGCAGGAAGATGGGAAAATTGTCGGATTCGCCTGCGGTGGAAAGGAACGTGAAGGCAAATTGCCTTACGATGCTGAGTTGTATGCTATTTATTTACTGAAAGAAGTGCAACAAACGGGTATCGGCCAGCAGCTGGCGAGACACGTCGTTCGTTATCTCCTTTCGCTGGATATGAGGAACCTGTTGATTTGGGCACTGGAGCAAAATTCAGCCTGTCGTTTCTATGAAAAAATGGGCGGAACTCCTGTCCAAACCCAGCATATCCGGATTGGCGGTCAAGATCTGTTAGAGGTGGCTTATGGCTGGGAAGACTTGACTCTTTTTGGAGAGAAGACGGTGCCCGGGAGTTGAAGGAGTAAACATTTGGCTGAGTAAGTTGAGCATTGAGGAGCTTTTTTCTATCAATACTTTTCCCATCAAAAGATGAAAGGATTCATCTCTCCTTCACGTTTGCGCAATCCTTAACAAGGTTAATGAACTACTACACAGCTTTGAGGTGAGACATTCAATCTTGTTTGGGAGGCGTTATTCAGATGACTTTAATGGAGACAGAACATACAACATGGACGAAACAATTTATTAATGGCGAATGGGTAGAAGGCTCCGGCGAGAAAACAGTGGAAAATAAAAATCCTTACACGGGAGAGGTCATCGGAACGTGGCGATCCTCGAACAAGGAAGATATAGATCGAGCATATAAGGCGGCTCAAAAGAGTTCGGTGGAATGGAAGCAGTCTCTGCCGGCGGTTAAAGAAGGTGTACTCCGCAAAGTTTCGGCTCTAATGGTTGAGCGCAAAGAGGAAATTATAAAATTGTTGATTACGGAATCCGGGAGCACACGCATCAAGGCCGAGTCGGAGTTTGCTTCTGCGAAACGGATTGTGGATGAAACAGCTTCGTTCCCATATCGGATGAAGGGGGAGATTCTGCCTTCAAATACATCCGGGAAAGAGAATCGTGTTGTGCGGGAACCCAAGGGAGTTATCGGCGTGATCGGCCCTTGGAATTTTCCTTTGCACCTGTGTCTGCGTTCCGTAGCCCCGGCTATTGCTTTGGGTAATGGAGTCGTTATTAAGCCTGCGTCTGATACTCCGATTACGGCTGGTTGGCTTATTGCTGATCTATTTGAGCAGGCTGGATTACCTGAAGGTGTACTGAATGTGGTAGCTGGGAGCGGGAGTGAGATTGGAGATTATTTTGTAGCGCATCCGGTACCCAAAGTCATTTCCTTTACAGGCTCCACAGAGGTGGGGCAGGGCATCGGCAAACTCGCGGGTGAGCAATTAAAAGAAACTGCGCTTGAACTTGGGGGGAACAATGCGATGATTGTCCTGAAAGATGCGGATATCGAACGTGCTGCAGAGTCTGCGGTGTTCGGTAAATTCCTGCATCAGGGGCAAATCTGTATGGCACTTAATCGTATTATTGTACATGCTGATATTTACGATAAGTTTGTGAAGTCCTTTGTCGCCAAAACGAAAAAAATTCAGGCTGGTGATCCTTCGGATGCCCAAACGCTGGTAGGTCCGCTCATTCGTGAGAAGGAAGTGGAGCGCCTGCTGGACTTGATTAAGGGAGCCCAGGCGGAAGGAGCAAGATTGCTGCTCGGTGGTACGAGCAAAGGCAGTGTGCTGGAGCCCACCGTACTTGCGGATGTGAAACCGGAGCAGCATATCGTGCAACAGGAATTGTTTGGACCTGTCGCGGTATTAATGAAAGCGAAGGATGAGCAGGAGGCCGTGCGTTTGGCGAATGATACGCCTTATGGATTGAGCGGCTCTGTATTCACCGGAAATCTGGAAAGAGGGTATCAAGTGGCCCAGCAGATTGAATCGGGCATGGTGCATGTAAATGATCAATCCGTGAACGATGAGGCGCATGTGATGTTTGGTGGTGAGAAATCATCGGGTATTGGTCGTTTTGGTGGCGATTGGGCTATTGAGAAGTTCACACGGACTCGCTGGATCAGCATTCAGCATCAATATCGGGAATATCCGGGAGTGCGATAATTCGACAGTGAACATGGATTAGAGAACACTTTATTTTATAATCAGATAGGGTTCGAGAAAGAGTGACAAAGATTGCGCAAAGTCCGCCTCAAGCTTGATATGGCGGTCTTTTGCATGTTTTTACACGTTTGAAAAATAGGTTGGAAAATGGTGTGAAAAAGCTGTTTGGCATACCTGTAATCTGGTTATTTATGGATACACGGGCAGAACAGATCCGTAAATCCAATAGGTAAAGGGGCCTGAACTTCATGTCCATTGACCGTTTCATTCTGAGAAAGCTGAATACTTGTGAGGAAGAAAACACACGTGATAACCTGGTTCGGTTGTTTGTCATTCGAATCCAAAAGGCCGAGATGGAAGAAGAACACGAGAATGCTTATGTCGTCAGCAGATTGCATTAGAAATAGATAAAAGGATTCGGTATACGAAAAAGGAAGCTTGTCCTTAACGGCAAGCTTCCTTTTCCTTATGTTCGCGAATAAATGAATTCGCAGTTTCCAAGTTGAATGAAACAACTGACTCATCTTAATAAAGGGATAAGGCGAGGGAGTCATTTTCGCTACGGCTGTGAAGAATGGCTTCACCACCGACAATCTCAATACTAATCAATGATTGCAGACATTTCTGTAAAGCACGTTTACCATTGCTAATCTTATGCTCAAGGGCACTGCTAAGCAATCGGAGTGTCTTTTGCACAGGTTGTTTGTTTTCTTGATTGAAATATACAGGGATTGATTTGTTTTGAAAAGTTATTAGTGTTCTCACTAGAAATCACCTCACGAGAGTTATTTCTTACTGGTTATATTAAATTCCAATGCTTAAAATTACCTTAAAATCAGCTTATGAAAACATAAAGGTGTGCAATGTTTGAAAAGTGTTCACAATTCAATTGTGGGCGAAGCATTAAAAAGTCCCGAAAAATCAGTTTACAGATTCCATATATATGGAAGAAAGACGTACAGTTTCGCATGTTTGCAATAATTAACGTGACTACTGCCACGAAAGTTCTGAGTCGAATGGACGATATTTTAATATATACGTGGGTCATATGTAACAAAATTACAGGTTGCACATTGCAAACAGGGTGTTTATGTAAGAAAATAGGGATGGAATAGCGTTTCATCTGCATTTTTTTGATTTAATTTGACACTAGGACAATTTACATATGAGACCATGGGAGGGATTATTTTGATTCTTACCGTGTATTCCGGTCGGGAGGAAGGCGAGTGGTTCGACATCGAGGTACCGGATGAATGTACTATTGAACATCTGAAGACATTGCTGGGAGTCCGTATTTTCGGTCAGGCACCGGGAGAGGGCATTCAGTACATCCTTGAAGCCAAATTTCCGGAAGGATTGTGGTTCTCGCCACAAAACTCACAACAGTTAATGGAAACAGGGCTGCGTCAAGGAAGTTGTGTACGGGTCCAGCGGGCGTTTTCCACCACTTCTGAAGAAGCGCCGGTGTATGGAAGACGTTCATTGTTTCAGCAGGACAGCAACGAATGAACAATCTAAACGTATATATTGTTTACGGCAATGAAATATAAGGAGGTCTTCTCTTCGTGAATGTGTTATATCAGCGTTCTCCAAGAATGACACCGGTTCTCAAGGAAGAAAGGCTGGAAATTCTGAGGCCTCCGGCAGAACCAAACAAACCTACATTTTCAATGATTTCTATTATTGTACCGATCATGATGACGATGGTCAGCATCGGTTTCTACGTATATATCAATATGAGCGGCAAAATGAATAATCCCAATTATATGATGTTTCAGATGATGACGGTTATGATGATGCTTACTTCATACACGATTCCGTTTTTTGTATATCTGAGCAACAAGAAGTCCTATCGCAAAAAGTTGGAAGAGCGTACTACCATGTATCGTGCACAACTGGAGAAACATCGTGTAGAGCTGAAGGAAGCTCAAGCGGAGCAAGTGAAGAGTCTGTATGAAATTCATGGGGATCCCAATGTATGTCTTCAGTTGGTGAAGAATCGCAACAGTTCGTTATGGGAACGTTCCCCAGAAGATGATGACTTCTTGCAGGTGCGAATCGGCACAGGTGAAATTCCGTTTCGAATCAAACTTCAGGTTCCTCGTGTGGACGGTTATGAAAAGGATGAGTTAATTGAAGCGGCTCATGAATTGGCAGCTGAGTTCGAGACGGTGCCCGAAGCATCGATTACACTGCCTTTATTTCAGTCGAAAGTGATGGGGTTGGTCGGCAATCGTGAGGAAGTACTCGCTTCATTGCGCGTAATTATTTCACAACTGACCGTCCGTCATTCACCGGATGAATTAAAGATTGCTGCCTTTTATGAAGAAAAGGAATCAAAGGAATGGGATTGGCTGCGCTGGTTGCCCCACATTTGGGATGAAGATCAGGGACAACGCTATATGGCCGACAGGCACAGCGGTGCGCATCAATTGGCGGACAGCTTGTTTTCCGTGTTGAACCGACGGCGCAATAATAAGGAAGATCGCTACAAGAAAACGGTGCAAACTCCATGTTATGTGGTGGTTCTCTCGGATACGCAATTAATAGAAGAAGAGCCGTTGCTTCCCCTGCTGCTGGAATCAGCTCAGGAGATCGATGTATGTACCATCATATTGGCAAACCGTAAGGAATCGCTACCCATGCATTGTCAGTTGATTATGGAGGCTTCCAAAGGCAAGGGGCTTTATATCAAAAAAACCGAGGATGCTGACGTGATCAGGCAAACATACACGCCAGATGTGATTTCCAGAGAGTCCGCAGAGGCGCTCGCGCGTTATATGTCACCGATTCGTCTGAAACGATCATCCGCTTCGGATATACCTCAGGTGCTTCCGTTGTTCGACATGTTAAGCACATCACGAGTAGAGGATCTGGATGTGGTCACACGCTGGAGCCAGACACGATACCCGGACACACTTCCCGTACCTATGGGCGTGCGAGCTGGGGGCAAGAAAATTGCGATTAACTTACATGATAAAATTGAACGCCAGGGGCACGGCCCGCATGGTCTGATCGCAGGGACAACGGGTTCAGGCAAAAGTGAAGTCATCCAGTCAATTGTGGCTTCTCTGGCTGCCGAGTTCCATCCACATGATCTGGCCTTTATGTTGATTGACTATAAGGGTGGAGGCATGTCGAATACATTTGTGGGCTTGCCTCACGTCGTCGGTACGATCACCAATCTGGATGGGAATTTGATTGAGCGAGCCAATGTTTCACTGCGGGCCGAACTGGTCAGAAGGCAAAAAATATTAAATGATGCGGGAAATCTTCAGCACATTGATGAATATTACAAAATTCTGCGTTCCAGACATGAACAGCCGTTGCCGCACTTAGTTATCATCATTGACGAGTTTGCGCAATTGAAGCGGGATCAGCCGGAGTTCATGGATGAATTAATCAGCATAGCGGCCATCGGTCGGACACTGGGTGTACATCTTATATTGGC
Organism: Paenibacillus sp. E222; assembly: GCF_013401555.1. NCBI lineage: Bacteria > Bacillati > Bacillota > Bacilli > Caryophanales > Paenibacillaceae > Paenibacillus > Paenibacillus sp. E222. The sequence continues at coordinate 5,964,606 of NZ_CP058552.1, read as the reverse complement.
AACTCAGAAGCCTGCAGGTGTGGTCGATGATAAAATCTGGAGCAATTCGCGTTTCCGTATCTGTCTTCGCGTTCAAAGCGAAGGGGATAGTCGGGATATGATCAAAATTCCGAATGCGGCCTGGATCACCAAGCCGGGTCGTGGATATTTCCAGGTAGGCAGTGATGAAGTATTTGAGGAAATGCAATTCGCCTGGAGCGGTGCGCCGTATAATCAGCAGGAAGATACAACGACGGTACTGCCTGTTATGGAAGTTCGTTTGAATGGGAAACGGGAACCACTCTTGACTGGAGAGCGCAGGGCTGTGCTCAAAGGGGAGGATGTGCCCAAGCAGCTTCAGGTATTTATTGATTATGTGGCAGAAGTGGCGGCAAAGGCGGGGATCACTAGATTACCGGGACCCTGGCTGCCACCCTTGCCTGAGACACTCGAATGGGAAAGCCTTAACGACTGGCAGGAAGAAGAGAACCGTGAGGTATTGCTTGACGGCGGTGCCAGTGGCCTGAAACCTGTGGTTGGCCTGCTGGATGATCTGCCTAATCAACGACAGCAGCCGCTCGCACTTCCGGTGGATCAGGGACATCTGGTGGTATACGGTATGCCTGGTCTGGGAAAAACGACGTTTGTTCAAACCTTGCTGATGTCACTGGCCCGTTCTAAACGGGCTGAGCCTTGGAATGGCTATATTATTGATATGGGCCGGATGATGAAGGATTTCGCAGGTTTGCCTCAGATTGGTGCGGTAATGATGTCTGAAGAGGAAGATCGAATCAAGCGGTTATTCCGGTATATTCTAAAACTGTCTGCACAACGCAAAGACATGATCTCCGAAGCGGGAGTTAAGACGATATCAGCCTACCGTCGCACAGCCCATGCAGCCGTTCCGCAAATTTTAGTTGTTATCGATGGTTATCTTTCTTTCCGAAATGCGTATCCGGAGGAGAATGAACTTCTGGAAACGATCCTTCGTGAAGGCGGCAGTCTAGGAATCACATTTATTCTCACGGCCAACCGTGTTACGGATGTATTTGAGAAATTCAGAAGCAATATTCCAAATGCGGTTTCGTTTGAATTATCTGATCCAAGCGACTATTATTACGCAGTAGGTCGGCCGTCCAAGGCACCTAGCCAGCTTCCACCAGGAAGAGGACTGGTCAAAGGACAGGTTCCTCCATTGATGTTCCAGGCGGCTTTGCCGTCATCCGGCGCAGATGAAGGCAAGCGTTCCTCCGCTCTGCGCCACATGATTGCAGAGATCAGAGAAAGCTGGAACGGAGAAGAAGCGCCGCAGATTGCGCCGCTCCCAGAAGAGATTAAGCTCAAAGATGTGCTTATCCGTACAGGAACCTTCGGGCAAGTCGGAGACGTATCATCCTTAACAGTACCCGTAGGTTTGCTGACTGATGATCTGGAACCCTTCCAGCTGAATTTGCGTGAAGGGCCACATTTCATGGTTACGAGTCCGATGGAAGGTGGCAAAACGACATTTTTGCTGACCTGGATGTTATCACTTGCCTATCATGCGTCTCCTGAAGACGTGCAAATATGCACGGTAGATATGCGGTATGGTTCCGGCGGACTGGGGGAAATCAGCAGTTTGCCCCATGTCCGCGGACATGTATCCCGTGAAGAACAGCTTGCACCTGTGATCCAACAGTTGTACGATGAAGTTCTAAAAAGAGGCGAGTTAACCGGTGGACCGGAGATCGTTCTCGTTATCGACGATGCGGATACATTATCCAAACAATTAAATGATTTTAATGTGAAGGATCAATTGGGAGTGATCGTTCGTCAAGGCAGGGATCGAGGCATACATGTGATTCTGTCAGGAGTTCCGGCAGACTTTCCGACCTTTGGTTCTGACTGGGTGAGCGATGTGAAGGCTTCCCAGAGCGGATTGTTGTTCGGGACTTTAGACCCTAATGATCTCTCGTTCTTCCGTATACCTTATTCGGAATCCGGTGGGAGTTCCAATGGGCTGAAGGTACTGCCTCCGGGTCAAGGTTATTATGTAAAACGTAAATATTCCAGGGTTAAAGGTGCAATTCCATGTGATGGCACCTGGAATATGACTGATTGGATTTCTGAAATTCGTGACCGATGGCATGTTGTAGTTTGAGGGGAGGTGGCTCATAATGTTGACGGTTCATGATTCCAAGCAAAAGGTAGTCACTTTGCAAATAAAAGAGCTTTTTTTCCTGGCCGGGATTCTCGGTTCAGACCGATTGCTTGGCGTGGAAGATCCGTTCCGCGGATATATGGCGGAAGACATTGCTTTGGAGTGGGAACGTGTAAAAACATCCCTGCTTGACAAAGGATATCTGATTCAGGATCAGGACAGCAATGAGCTGATCATGACACCGACCGTTTTCTCCAGGGTAGCCATTGCGGGACTGTCCGACAGGGCTTGCTGGATTCGCTACACGCACAGCGGCAAGTCGTATGAAAGTTATGTGCACTGCACGGATGAACGAGTCGTTGAAGTATCCCGTGTTGCAGACGAACCGGATTCGTTCCGGCTGAGTGATTTGGGGAATGTTCGTGAAGCGATTGATTTTCTGATTCAACGGATGAATTGGAGTGGTCATTCTCCGGCGGAAAAACCGGCTCTGATGTGCTCCAAGAAAAAATTCTATGATGTGATGAATGATCTGAAGAACAAAGAATTACAGGTAGTGGCTGATGAGTTGGTACAAGAGACGAGCGATCCCGAGGGGTCACTTGCGCTTGCGCGCTGTCTGGTGAACAAGGAATCAGAAGGAGAACTGCGGTTGCTTGTATGGAACGGAGAAGGATGGAAATCACAGTCTGCGGCTTTTGCTGCAAGTACGGTATCCAACTGGCTGTTTCGCATGAGTACTGCGGCTTCGGATGATTGGCTTGTTGCAGCACTGACGACGAGAGAACAGTTTCACGAGATGCTGCTGGACTGGCTTAAACAGCCTGCAGGGGAAGAGGAAAGGTGATGGTAAATGCGCATTCGTGTGGAACCGGATGTGCTTCGGGCACTGAGCAGGCAGATTCAGTATGCGGCGGAGCAAATACAGCAAAAGATGACAGTATTGGATCAGGCCATTCATTCGCTGGAGTGGGATCTTGAAGCCCGCGCCGCGATTATGAATGAATGGAATCACAGCAAGCGACTCTGCGAAGCAGCAGTACGTCGTTTTATGGACTTGAGCGTACAGCTGGGACGCAAGGCCTTGTTATTCCAGCAGGTGGACATGGAGTATCGTACAGTGTTGAGTCATGTGAATACAGCCTATGGCAATGCAGTCAATATGTTGAATGTTCTTCAGACGGAGCGTGCAGGAGAGATTATGCCTGCGCATTCGGCAACTGCTGCTGTTGTATCCGATCCATTTTCCGCGGTAGCGGCAGTGTACCGTGTACAGGATGCTGCACCGCCTGATGGCTCACCGGCGACCCTGATTCAGGCCATGCAGCCTGAACCTGTGGCGTGGAGATTCACAGATCCCTCCTTTCGTGGGAGAAGAGGAACCGAACCTGTGGTTTCTTGAGCTCACGGAGGACAAGGCTGAATAAGCAAGACAGCAGAAAGTGATTTTTTTTATAAATAGTCTGTTAGGCGAAGTTTCGAATGCCAAAAATGGGGTAAATAGGATTAGGTCCTTCGGCTTTTGTCCGATCGATCCTTGTATAGTACAATTTGAACAAGCGAATTTAATTGCACAAACCAAGGAGGAATTTACAAATGGCAGGACGTATTTTAGTTACCCCAGAACAGCTTGATCAGGTTTCCAACCAATTTAAACAAAGCGGTGAGCAAAGTCAGCAAATCGTTTCTACATTGACTCAATCCATCACAAGCATGGAAGGACAATGGGAAGGTATGACGAAGCAACGCTTCTTCCAGGAATTCCAGGAAGCTAGCAAACAAATGCAATCTTTCGTTCAGACGCTGAATAGCATCAGCGCGGAACTGACGGCTATTGCCAACAAATTCCGTACGGCTGACCAAGCTCGCTAATCTGCGATACATAGTTCAGGCAGGTTCCATTTCCGAATTTGCCCAGAATCATATGCAGGAAGCAAGCTGAGGATTTACAACTACAGCAAAAACCGGGCGTTTTCACAACTCCCGGTTTTTGTTGCACTATGACAGAATGACAGAGAGAGGGATGAGCATGTCTTTTCAACCAAATCCCGGGGATGAAGTGGTGATTAACGACATTGCCTATATCATTGGGCAGCATCCGGCTGCACCTGGTCTGGCTTACGCCCAAGCTGGAAGGCAGGGTATCGTCTATCAGTTGTTACCCCGTGACGGTTCCATAAGTGGGGCCAAAGCACTAAAAGTATTTTTTCCTAAATTCCGTATCCCGGCTATGGTGTATCAGTCTGAGCATATGGAGTCTTATAGTGAACTGCCAGGTTTGCAGGTATGCAAGCGTGATGTGCTCACTCCGGAAAGAAACGGAGCGCTTATTGGAGAACATCCTGATCTGTTGTATGCGGTATTGATGCCGTGGGTACATGGTCTGACCTGGTTCGATGTAATCAGCGATCAGAAGCAGCTGACAGCAGAAGAAAGCCTGAAGCTGGCGAGAGCTCTAGCCGGGACCGGTTCTGCTATGGAGCAGCGTGGACTGGCTCATTGTGATTTGTCCGCACCCAATGTGATGATTCCGTTTTTTTCCGAAGTGGAGAACCTGAGAGGGGTTTCAGCAGTTGAACTGGTAGATGTTGAGCAGATGTATGGTTCCAGAATGGATCGTCCGGATGCATTGCTTGCCGGTTCACCGGGGTATGCGGCCCATCGGACAGTGCACAGTGGTTTGTGGAGTGCGTATGCCGATCGTTTTGCCGGAGCAGTTATCATTGCTGAAATGTTAAGTTGGTCTGATGCAGCGATTGTGGAGAAAGCATGGGGAGAAAGTTATTTTGACCAGCATGAAATGCAGACGGTAAATGAGCGTTATTATACCATGAGAGATTCGCTCCAGAAGCGCTGGGGCTCCAAGGTGTCGGATCTGTTTATTCGTGCCTGGGAGAGTCATGATCTCAGCAGCTGCCCTACGTTTGGGGAATGGTTTGTGGCGCTGGCTGCAGTGGATATCCATCTGGCAAGCGCAGCATTAGTTGAAGAATCTGAAGTCAAGACTTCAGACCAGACAAATGCAGTAGAGACGAACCAGATTATAGGGACAGGAGCAGCAAGCGGTATATCGGATAAACTGGGAAATACGGATCAGAACGTGTCCGCCGTGGAACCCTCACCTGGTCAGGAAGCGGTAGTCAATCGTCTGTTCCTTCAGGCGAGAGCATTAGAGGATGAAGGCAAACCGGCTGCGGCGCTCGAAGTGTATCGTTCATTACATCATTTCATTCCGGATAACAGTGCGATGCAGATGGAAGTTGAGGCTGCGATTCAAGAGCTGGACGCGAAGCTAAATCCCAAGCATGATGATGCAGCTCAGCCAGCCAAGATTCCTTTCTACAGATCCAAAAAGTTTATGATTTCTTCGGCGGTGCTGATTGTTCTCCTGGCTGGAAGCGTGCCAACGGTTAAAATATTGGCCGAGCAGGCCGAGGTTAAACAGAAGGAGCAGGAGGCGGCGGCCAAGCAGGCCGAGCTAAAGGCTGCGGAAGAGGCCGAAGCTGAGAGGGTGGCTGCTCTGAAGCAGCAGGAAGAAGAAAAGAAACAAAAAGCGGCAGATGCGGCAAAACTTGATGCTGAGGAAAAGAAAAAGCAGGCAGAAGCCAAGAAGAAGGAAGAAGAGCGCAAAGCACTTCAGGCCAAGTATGATAAGCAAGCGAAATATGAGGCTTATCTTGCCAAGCAGAAACAACAAAAGCTTGATGCAGCCAAAAAGGCTGAGCAGGAAAAGTACGACAAACAGGCGAAATATGAAGCTTATCTAGTCTGGAAAAAAGAAAATGATGCCAAAATTGCGAAGCAGGAAGCTGAGCGTAAGGCAGCAGCCGAAGCACAACGCAAACAGGAGGCAGCCCAGAAAGCTGCACTCAAGAAAAAACGTGCTCAGAATGTCGTCACACTGATTGCCCATTACAATAAAACATATAATGCGCAAAAAGGCAGAAAAATTGAGAATGCTGAATCGTATGCACGTGATTTTAAAAATCTGTACAACACCGATGCGACCTATTTCAAAGGTGTCGGTAAAGTGGCAGCACGAATGAATGCGATCAATAAATTCCTGAGCAATACGGATTATGCATTACCTAACTTGTAAAATAACGTGAACGACGGAGGTGACACATCCCAGATGAACTACACAATTCAAGCATCCCAGCGCACACCCGCACTGATAATCTATTTAATTGATATTAGCGCCTCCATGAATATGGTTCTGGACAACCGTCGACGGATTGATGTCGTCTATGATGCCTTATCTCTGGCTATTCGCCAAATGGTGTTTCGTTCGACCAAGGGGAACCGACTGACACCCCGTTACAGGATCGCGATTCTTGCATACAGCGACGATGTGTACGATCTGTTGAACGGGATTAAGGGCATTGACGAAATCGCTGCTGTGGGTTCCTTACCCGACTTAACACCGAAAAGATTCTCTGATTCAGCGAAAGCTTTCCTGCAGGCCGAGAAGATTCTACAGGCTGAAATTCCAAATATGCAGGATTGTCCTGCACCGCTTGTATGTCATATGACCGATGGGGTAGCTACTGGCGAAGATCCAGAGCCAATTGCCAAAAGAATCATGGGTATGAGCGTGCCTGACGGCAATGTACTTGTCGAGAATATTTTTATATCCGATCATCTGCTGGAAGGTCCCATTCCGGAGCCACGAAGATGGAAGGGAATTTCCCAGGAGACGGTTCTTCAGGATGAACACGGGGAGAAGCTGCGTAATATGTCCTCGGTTCTGCCGGAAAGTTATCGTGAGATGCTGGTTGAAGCGGATTATTTGCTTTCACCTGGTGCACTGATGATGCTTCCTGGTACTTGTGCAGAACTGGTATCCATCGGGTTTCAGATGTCCGCTGCTACGCCTGTGAGATAGGAGGGGAAATCATGAGAGCGATGCGTTTGGCAACATTGTCTGCTGGAGATAAGGGAAGCCGTGCTGAACACTATCAGGGCAGCTTCCGCTATGTGAGTGTCCAGACGGGGGAACAGCCGTTGACCCGTTATCAAGGTACATTCAAGTGCAGGTATGGTTATGGAAGAGCGGCGGAGACCGTTAATCAGGGAGACACCGGACAGGATTTTGCTGCTGTTCGCATGAAAGGTAATGTGTGTACTTTCGTATTATGTGATGGGGTAGGCATGAGTTACCTTGGTGATTTTGCTGCACGCTTTCTGGGAAACGCCTTGCTGGATTGGCTGGAAACGACTCAGCATCCTTCTCTGGATGCTATGGAGCGTCTCCTTCATGACTTGACAAGTCCTGCATCCGAGCAGCTGGAGAAATTGCAGCCTTGGGAAAACTCACCTTTACTGCTGCGGGAAGTGCTTATGGAGAAGCGGAGCAGGGGAAGTCAGGCCATGTATGTGTGTGGACGTATCGAGCTCTCTGCGGGCAACCGGAAAAGCAAGGTGTGGCTTGCCTGGCAGGGGGACTCCCGCATTCGTCTTTGGCGTAACGGTCAGGAGGAATCGGCAGCATTTCAGGTGAACTGCCGTACGAATGAACGTTGGTCTACACTGGAGGGTCCGGTTGGTGGCAAACCGCATATCTATGAAGCTAAACTGTCTGCCAGTGAAGTAGTTCGTCTGCAAATGTACACGGATGGCCTGAATGACCTGGATGCGATCCAGGCTTATATACCGGATGAGCACATCCAGGTACTGCTGGATGCGAGACATACGGGCGGGCTTGAAGATGATGCCGCTTTCATTGAGCTGGAATGGTGAGGTCGGGTGAAGCCTTACGAGATGATCTGATCATGCTGCTAAACATGGTGAGACTCAACTACGAAAAAACTTATGCATGTTGATTTAAAAGACACTCTTTTTGGGTAATCTTGTGAAGAATCTACTTACAGATATTGCATGAACGTACATTCTTACATAATTACGGAGCGAGAAGGAGTGGAATGGATAATGACACAACATAACGGCAAGCCACGGTTCGAAGGTAAAGTCGCCATGATTACAGGTGCTGGTTCGGGGATTGGCAAAGCGGCAGCGCTCAAACTGGCGAGTGAGGGAGCATATGTTGCGCTGCTCGATCTGGTTAATGATCGGATCTCGGAGACAGAATCTGAAATTAATAAGCTGCGTGCAGGTGCGGCAAGAGCATTCGATGTAGATATTTCCGATCCTTCCCGGGTGGAAAAAGCAGTTCTGGAGACCATCGAATTGTTTGGCGGCCTGGATATCGTTTTTGCCAACGCTGGTATTAATGGGGTATCGGCCCCGATTGAAGAAATTCAGGTTGAGGATTGGCAGCAGATTATTACGACCAATCTGAACGGGACTTTTTTTACGATCAAGTATGCACTGCCTCATATGAAGAAACGTGGTGGTGGCAGTATCATTATCACGAGCTCCATTAATGGTAATCAGCGCTTCTCCAGCTTCGGCATGTCGGCGTACAGTACATCCAAGGCAGGGCAGGTTGCTTTTGCGAAGATGGCTGCGCTGGAACTGGCCAAGTTCAAGATACGTGTCAATGTCATCTGTCCTGGAGCGATTGCAACGAATATTGACCAAAGTACGGTCAAAACGGATGAGCTGCATCAAATCGTCATTCCAATGGAATTCCCGGAAGGCCAGCAGCCGCTTGCGGATGGGCCGGGTCAGCCAGAACATGTCGCTGATCTGGTAGCTTTCCTGGCTTCTGCGGAGTCCAGACACATTACAGGTGCGGAAATTGTTATTGATGGTGCAGAGTCTCTGCTGAGCTAACTGGATGTATCAGTGATGAGCCTGTACAGGAAATAATTTCTCTTTTGGGTCAACATGCTAAGGAACCGACTACATCTTAAAAAGTGAATTATTGAGGATTGTAAAATGTCACGAATCTCAGCACGGTATTCCTTTATACAAAAGCCGTAAGAATTTAAAAAGCGACCCAAACGACGAAATAACGTCTTTGTGATTCGTTACATTTCAGACCTGTGCCAGTAGGAGCTATTAGCGTGTCCGCGGTTCATTAGAACAACATAACCTTAACTTGAGCTGTTCCCCGTCATGTTTATGACTTCTGGGAGAGCTCTTTTTTTGTTATAATGCTAACATTCGCAAAGACACGTGGAGCATCAATTAGGAGAGATGAGATGAAGACGGATTTACCGATACAACCAATTATTCCTGAGCTGAGGCAGTTATTTCAGGAAAAGGATACAGGTGTGTTAATTGCGGAGCCAGGTGCGGGTAAAACGACCGTAGTACCGCTGGCACTGCTGGAGGAGCCATGGGTTGCCGGACGGAAAATCATTATGCTGGAGCCCCGCAGACTGGCTGCTCGCTCGGCAGCTGCACGAATGGCGGCTTCACTTGGTGAAAAAGTGGGACTGACCGTAGGATATCGGGTACGTATGGATACACGTGTAAGTCCGTCCACTCGCATAGAAGTGGTGACGGAGGGTGTATTAACCCGGATGCTTCAACAGGACCAGGGACTGGAAGACACAGCGATGATTATCTTTGATGAGTTTCATGAGCGGCATCTGCAGGGTGACCTTGGTTTGGCGCTTGCGCTTGAATCCCGGGCCATGCTGCGTCCCGATCTGAAATTGCTGGTGATGTCGGCTACGCTGGACCCCGCTCCTGTCTGTGCATTGCTTGGCGAGGCAACCCAATGGATTGACTGTCCTGGACGAACGTTTCCGGTGAAAACCCGATATATGTCCAAACCGGCATCCGAGCAGATCGAGACTTTTACGGCTCAGGCCGTCGTTAAGGCACTGGCAGAACAGGAAGGGGATGTGCTGGTTTTTCTACCGGGTGCAAAAGAAATTCATCGCACAGAGCGAGAGCTGTCCAACCACATGCTTCCTGCTCATGCTGAGGTGCATACTCTATATGGAAGCATGCCTGTAGAACGGCAGGATGAAGCTGTGCGACCCGCAGATGAAGGTAAACGGAAGGTTGTGCTGTCCACGTCCATTGCCGAATCCAGTCTTACGTTGGCTGGAGTCAAAGTGGTGGTGGATGCGGGGCTGAGCCGTGCCTCGGTATTCTCGCCGCGGACCGGCATGAGTCGGCTCGTCACCCTGCCGGTGTCAAAGGCATCAGCCGATCAGCGGCGGGGGCGCGCGGGGCGGATTGCACCGGGCGTGTGTTACCGGCTATGGAGCGAAGAGGCCCATGGCGTGCTGCCTGATGCAGCAAAGCCGGAGATTGCCTCCGCGGACCTTGCGCCGCTGGCGCTGGAGCTTGCCGCCTGGGGTGTCCAGTCCCCTGCAGAGCTGCAGTGGCTGGACACCCCGCCTGCCGCAGCCTACGGCCAGGCACAGGCGCTGCTGCGCCAGCTGGGCGGCCTGGACGACGCAGGCCGCATCACGCCCTTCGGGCGGCGGATGAACACGCTTGGCGTGCATCCGCGACTGGCCAGCATGCTGCTCCGCGCGGCGGAGCTTGGGCTGGCCAGCTACGCCAGCATGCTGGCGGCACTGCTGCAGGAGCCTGCCGGCCTCCGCAGCAGTGGCAGTGCAGGCGCGGCGGGCACCGATCTGCGCCCGCGCGTGGAATCGCTGCTGACTGCAGACAGCAGCGGCATGCCGCAAGTGGCAGCGTCTGTCGCAGACGGTGCTGCCGTGCGGCGCATGCTCCAGGAGAGCCGCCAGCTGCGCTTGGCGCTCGGCCCGGCGGCCGATCCGGTACGGCCGGATGAGGACAGCTGCGGATGGCTGCTGTCCTTCGCTTATCCGGACCGGATCGGGCAGCGCCGGGAGGACGGCCGCTATCTGCTGAGCAGCGGCCGCGGGGTACGGCTCGCAGCGACAGAATCGCTGAGCCGTTCAGCCTATCTGGTCGCAGCCGAAGCCGACGACCAGGGCGCGGATGCGCGCATCCTGCTGGCTGCGCCGGTGCAGGAGAAGAGATTGCTGGAGCTGGGTCCACATCTGCTTCATGAAGAAGTGCAAGTGGCCTGGGACCGAAACACGCGCAGTGTGCGGGCACATAAAAGGCTGCAAATTGGAGCCATTACATTGAAAGAAAGCAGTATTGCACAGCCACCCGAAGATCAGGTGCTCGAAGCATTACTTTCAGGAATACGTATCGAAGGGCTGGATTGTCTGCCCTGGACAAAATCATCGCGACAGCTGGCAGACAGGATGCGCTTTTTGCATCATCATTTGCCGGAATGGCCTGATCTTATCGAAGATCATCTGACCGAAGAATTGGCAGAGCATCTCAGCCCTTTTCTGGCAGGTATGCGATCTGCTGCGGATCTCAAGAAATTGTCGATGCAGGATGTGCTGCTCGGCGGATTGAGTTGGGAGCAGCGACAGCAATTGGATCGTGAAGCTCCTACACATATTCAGGTGCCTAGTGGTTCGCGCATTCCGGTGGATTACAGCCGACCTGAAGATCCTACGCTCGCGGTGAGACTGCAGGAAATGTTTGGACAGCAAGAGACCCCGCGTATTGGCGGTGGTCGAGTGCCACTGACCATACATTTGCTGTCCCCTGCACAGCGGCCTGTACAGGTCACACGAGATCTGGCCAACTTTTGGCGGGAGACTTATTTTGAAGTGAAGAAAGACTTGAAAGGCCGTTATCCCAAACATTATTGGCCGGATGATCCGCTCGAAGCGATAGCGACTAACCGGGCTAAACCGCGAGTTTAGCTAGAATGTGTTTTCAAATCTGGATCTGAAAATGGGTTCTGGTTGCGTCCTGAACCGGGCGAGTATGCGATGGGCAGATTAGGGATTAGGCGGCATCTTGAGCGCTAACGAACATGAGACGTGTTATACAGGAGTTTGAAGCGCCTACAGAGGGATAGCGAACGTGAGATCACGTTATATCTGATTATGGAGCTGTCTGTGGCGTTTTTTAAGGCGTTTTAGAGAAAATAACGTGTCTGGTGCTCCTTATCATTGAAAATGAGAGTATAGGGTCCAATTAAGACGTCCTACGTTCTTTAGAAAACAACCTGCTGAGCCCCTTGTATTCTTCTGTCCAATTGCTCCGGAATAGAAGCCAAAACCAGATGAGGCTTTGCATATCAACGGTTACTTTCCTGAGTTCTACTTCGTTTCACACCGTGTGCAGACCCTAGCGCGGTGACTCGCTGCATATCATTGTTCTGTCAATTTCTTAGGTCTTCCAGGATTATGATATTGCGGTGGAAGCGTTTGAAAGAAAACGAGGCGGGTAATAACATAGCGAACCACTCAATTAGATGAGGAGGGATTCACTATGCAGAAGAAAATCGTAGGTGTGTTTAATACAGAACGTGAGGCATCATCCGCAATCGAGGGACTGAAAGCGCAAGGATTCACTTCAGATGAAATCTCGGTAGTCACACAGGATCGGGATGAACTGAAGGCCATTCGCGAAGAGACGGGTACAAAAGCGCCCGAAGGTGTAGCTGCAGGTGCGGCAACAGGCGGAGTGCTAGGTGGGGTCGCTGGATTGCTCGCTGGCATTGGAGCATTGGCGATTCCGGGCATCGGTCCTATTCTGGCCGCAGGCCCTATTGCCGCAGCCTTTACGGGTGCAGCTGTAGGTGCAGGAGCAGGCGGACTTGTAGGTGGACTCGTGGGTCTCGGCATTCCGGAAGAGGATGCAAGACAGTATGAGGAATACGTGCAAAGTGGTAAAATCCTGCTACTCGTGGACTCTACGGATCGGGACACGGATGTTTATGACGTGTTTAGCAGTAACAGTTATGTGAACCGGGACAGAATCGATGTCAATCGGGATGATGTTACGGTTGAGCGCACGGATCTCGATATGGAAAATCAAAGATTGGAAGCTCGGGATAAGGCCGCTCGACTTGGCAACAATACTTTTCTATAATAAATCGGTTCAGTAAAGACAGGAATCTTCAACTGGAATGATATATGTGAACCACCAGGTGGTCATCAGCCGGTTTCCTTAGAGGAAGCCGGCTTTTGTACCTGTATATGATGAATCAATGAAAGTCTGAGGTTCAGGTGTTAAACCTGCCAGGCAGGGAATAACAATACATACAGTAATACGGCCAGGGCCAGTCCAATCACCAGCAGCATCAGCGTCAGGAACCGAATCAATTTCGTGGATGCCTGGAATGTCTGTGAATTAATCTGATTGCGTTTTCGATGATAAGCGGAAGCGGAACACAAGATGATCAGAATGCCGCTGACCAAGGAAGTAATACCAATGATGATGGCTGCGAGATGGGCCATCCGATCATAGGCCGTTGAACTGAAGCCGAAGCCGGCTGCGAGAAAGCCGATCCCAACCATGGCAATGCCGGTACGAACCCAGGCCAAAAAGGTCCGTTCATTAGCCAGATGCTGTTGTACATATTTGGAGTCAATGGTAGTTATGTCTTGGTCTGTATCTGAGATGTGAATCCCCCCGTTCATCCATATATGGCTTCATTGTACGTCGTTTTCATGGCAAAACCAAGAAAGGAGGCTGTCTGTTATGCCTCGTAAAGAACGAATTACAGAAATTGAGAGTCTGAGGGGAATTGCTTTTGCGGCAGTCGTCCTTCAGCACTCCATAGCTCATTATTCCGTAGTCCCGGAAGCGGGACTGGAAGATGGCGTATTGCTCGCGATCCTGCTGATGCTGTCCAAATTTGCAGTACCCCTGTTTATTTTCATCACAGGTATGGTGCTTTTCTATAATACAGGAGACAAGTTGCATTATGGACGTTTCATGCAAAAGCGCTTAACCGATGTCATCGTTCCCTATATGATCTGGTCCCTGATCTACTTCACACTCGCGCCTCGCGGATGGAACGGATTTGGTTGGCAGGATATCCCTGACCTTGGTTTGAAATTAATCACGGGTAAAACGACCTCGCATTTTTGGTACATTATTATGCTTATTCAGTTTTATCTTTTATTTCCCCTGTTTTTGAGAGCAATCCGTTATGTCTATAACCGATATGAGGCGAAGGGGCGCACCATAGCTCTTCTGATCTCCGGTGTGGTGTACCTAGTGCTCGCGGATCAATTGCGAAATATCGCCAGGTTCATGGATTGGTTGAATGTCCCGGTGCTGACCGATGCCTTTACCACCTATGCTGATCGAAATTTCCTGTATTTCTTTTTTTATTTTGTGCTTGGTGCGGCAGCCGGTCTATCGGTTCAACGCTGGAATGAGCGGATTCAACGTTTGCGCTGGGTATATTGGACCGTGTTTATTGTGCTGGGTCTTCGGTTTATATATAAGTTAATGCAGGAGTTCCAGAAGCCGGAGGGTATACAGATTACGTTCTATACTGTTAGTCTCATCCGGCCGGATATGATCTTATTCCTCATTGCGTCCATCATGGTGATGTACCAGCTGGCTGGCAAGCTCCACAATATCAGAGTAACACGATTGCTGGCGTGGATTGGCGGGGTGTCATACGGGGGATACCTGATGCACATGCTGATGTTGCGCTACAGCTACATTCCGGATGAACAGTTTTATGTGGCATGGGGATTAAACCCCGTCGTGCGCATGATCATCACCTGGCTGCTTGCGCTTAAGTTATCCTGCGTACTCACATGGCTCATCTCTCGCGCAAGCTGGGGCAAGTGGATTGTGGGAACCGTACCGAAGTCCAAGCCTGATTAACAGGTGAATACATCATTATATGAAAAATTCAGAACAACAGTGAGTTGAAGGCCGATAAAAATGAAGGCAACAACCTGAAAAAAAAGTGACGCCAATACCATGATTAACACTTTTGAAATAAATTTTAAAATTTCATTACATGAAAAATTCATAATAGAAAACCCAAATTCTCGCTCTACCTTACGTTCCTGCCTAGCCATCATTTCTCCTTCTTGCCTTCCAACGCCCATGGATTAAAGGGAGAAAGACGGATAAAGATGGCAGAAGGGGAACATAAGTTTTATAATACTAGATATATAGAGCTGACAGGAGGGGAATGAACGTGGCTTTTATGATTGCGCAGCGGGCATTTATTAAGCTGTATCTGATTACCATGGTTGAACAGCATAGGGGATACGGCTATGAAATGCTGGAGGCAATGAAGCAGGAATTCAAAGCCTACGGATATGTACCACCCCAGAGCGAGATATACCGGGCGCTGCATGAATTGGTTCAACAGGGTGTCTTTTATCGTACGAAGAAGCTAAAGGGCAGTGATCCGAAAGTCGATTTTCAGGAAATCGTTTTATATCACTTCACGGATGATGGTGCGGAGAAAGCCGAATTATATAAAAAACAGGTCAAAGCCGATCTTGATCGTTGTCTCGGTATGTTACACAAGGCAGAAGAGGACAATTACGGAGTGAAAGGAAGATAAGCATGGACAGACAACTACAGTGGGGTGTACTTGGTACATCCACAATCGCGAAAAATGCAGTCATTCCGGCGATTCAACAATCCGAACGTGGTGAGGTCTTGGCGATAGCTAGCCGCAGCAAGGAGAAGGCGGAAGCTCTTGCGAATGAGCTCGACATTGCCAGAGCGTATGGCAGCTATGATGAACTCATTGCGGACCCGGATATTGAAGCTGTGTATATTCCTCTGCCGAACCACATGCACAAGGAGTGGACGATTAAGGCTGCTCAGGCTGGAAAACATGTATTATGTGAGAAACCGGCTGCTCTGAATTCAGATGAAGCGGCGGAAATGATTGAGGTATGTCAACAGCACGGCGTACTGTTTGCAGAAGCCATTATGTATCGATACCACCCCAAGCATAGACGTGTGCAAGAGATTATTGCCAGTGGGGAGATTGGTACGGTCAGAGCGCTCCATGGCAATTTCACTTGTAATACCGCTGACGATAAAGACAATGTAAGGTTCAAAAGGGAGATGGGCGGAGGATCATTATTTGATCTTGGCGTATATCCAATCTCGGCAGCCCGCATGTATCTGGGGCAGGAGCCGGAAGCTGTAACAGTACACGCTCTATTTTCGGAAGAGCATGATGGCGTCGATATGATGGCTTCAGGACTTGTGGAGTTTCCCAATTCAGTAGCGTTAACGTTTGACTGCGGCATGTGGGCCTCGGGACGAGCCGAGATGGAAATTCTCGGTACCGATGGACGGATTGAACTACCCAAGGTGTTCGGTTGGGAGAACAGTGATATTCCACCACAGATTATCGTGCACACCGATTCCGTCAGCCGTGAGGAACGTGTATCGGTATCGAACTCCTACGTTTTGCAGGTGGAGACCTTTGCAGCCGCAGTGCTTGAAGGAGAAGAGCTACCGTTCAGTCCGCAAAACACCATTCAGAATATGCGTGTCATTGATGCATGCCTGGAATCGGCACGAACCCGTCAACGGGTACAGTTAGTGGATTAAAGGAGAAGCTAACATAATAACATGCTTAGCATGATAGATGATAGGAATTTACCGAAATGGTAGACTCCATCCCCCGGGATGTGAGTCTTTTGTTGTATTTAAATGTTATATTTATATATTTTTACAAAAACGGCAGTTGAATTTGATCTTTCCTCCAAAATGATGTGATATAAATAGTAAATAGATGGCTTGTTCACTATAATCTAGCAGAACGTACATCCAGGTGGAATTCACATCTCATATCACTTACATAGTGGCAACGTTCATCCATTTTAAGTCATTGGGAGGCTGGATTGATGAAAAAGTTTATGTCTACAGCACTGCTCGCGGTTATGTTAACGATTGTTTTCTTCACCAGTTCACAGATCGCTCCGGTTGGACAGCAGAAGGCTTCAGCTGCAACGTGTACCATCATCAACACGTTTACGGGTGTGGCTAACTATCTCAGCGCCAACGGCAAACTGCCATGCAACTACATTACCAAAGCACAGGCAACGGCACTGGGCTGGGTATCGTCCCAAGGCAACCTTGCTACGGTTGCTCCGGGCAAAAGTATCGGTGGAGACGTGTTTAGCAACCGGGAAGGTTTGCTTCCAGCAGCAAGTGGGCGTACTTGGCGTGAAGCGGATATCAATTATACTTCCGGATTCCGTAATTCGGACCGCATCCTGTACTCCAATGACGGCTTGATTTACAAAACGACAGACCACTATGCATCCTTTACTCGCTTGAAATAAGGAAGGACAGGACCGACATGAAGAGGATAGTACTTAACGGTGAGGATTTTTATAACACAACAGAGCTGCATGAGCTATTAAAGCAAAAGCTTGAACTGCCGGACTTTTACGGTGCAAATCTGGACGCCTTGTGGGACTGCCTTACAGCCATGATTGAGCTGCCGCTTGAACTAACCTGGACGAACTACCAGATCAGCAAGGAACGGCTGGGTAGTGAGGCAGAGAAGGTGTATCAGTTGATGCTGGAGGCAGATGAAGAGAGTATTGGATTTCAATTCAAGACTGAGGACTAATACATGAACTACGAATCATAGCAGCAAATTTTGATGCAAAGAGAACAGACCCTGTGGTCTGTTTTTTTGTGTTGTATAAGGATAAACACATCGTTAAAAATATTTTCACGAAAGGGTTGATTTTCGCATATCATACGTTAAAATAAAATTAACATTAAAAATATTTTCACGTTGAGAGGCGGAGTAATCATGAGCGAAGGTACAGTCGCACACAAACAAGGGATCGGAGAATTAATTCGGATTAAACCTTATGTTCAGTTTATGGTGAGCAAGGTTGTATCCAGATTTGGCGATTCGATTGATTCCATTGCCTATAGCTGGATGGTGTACATTTTGACAGGTTCAAAGCTGCTGATGGGAACATTGCTGGCAGTTAACTTTTTGCCGAGTATCTTTCTGGGGCTGTTTGTCGGCGCACTGGTTGACCGCATGTCTCCCAAAAAGGTGATTGTGCTGACGAATACCGGCCGAGGATTATTTGTTGGCATTACAGCACTATTGTTTGGTCTGGGTGAACTGCAAGTCTGGCATCTGTTCGTCATCACTATTTTGAATTCCCTTCTGGAATGTTTTGCGTCACCCGCAGAGGTATCCACTGTACCGCGATTACTTCCCAAATCAATGCTGTTGTCTGGTAACGCCATGGCCTCATCTGCAACCCGGGTTGCAGAGCTCGCAGGACTTGCAGTAGCGGGGACGTTAATTGCAACGGCAGGGATCACGTGGACGATATTGATCGATGCGGGCTTGTTTGCCTTAAGTGCACTCCTGATGAGCCGTGTGGGGTACCCGAAAACTCAAACATCATCTAACAATGAAAATAAAACATTAGAATCATCTGATTCTCCTCCAGCAAGAAAAAGTATATTTTCTGAAATGACAGAAGCCTTTCATTTTATGCGTAAACATGTGTTGTTACTGATCGTTTCCATTCTGTTTGCCTTCGTTAACTTCTGTC
The DNA here is from genome assembly GCF_013401555.1 of Paenibacillus sp. E222. Taxonomy (NCBI): domain Bacteria; kingdom Bacillati; phylum Bacillota; class Bacilli; order Caryophanales; family Paenibacillaceae; genus Paenibacillus; species Paenibacillus sp. E222. The sequence goes on along the minus strand of NZ_CP058552.1, from coordinate 5,946,231 downwards.
TGATGCCATTCAATGTTCTTCGCACGCCATATGTCATTGAAACGCTGCACGCCGGAGCAGGAGGGTTAAGTCTACTCAGTGGGCTGATTGTGGCAGGCATGGTACTGAGTGGCTTGTGGCTGTCTCACCGAGGATCGAATTACCGTAAAAGTGTGCTGGTCATCGTCGGCATTGTCATGTTGGGGCTCAGTTATGCCATGACTGCACTCCCGGCTTACATGACGTCCTACCAGCTGCCTGTTGCTGCTGTCTTTTGTCTGATGATGGGCATGGGAATTCCACTCGCTACTACACCCCTTGCATCCTATCTGATGGAAGTTACGCCTTCCGATATGCTTGGGAGGGTGTATGCTCTTCAAAGTATGCTCGTCGTCAGTGTTGCTCCTTTAGGGAGCTTGGTTTCAGGAGCCCTTGCCGATTGGGTGGCATTGCCGATTCTGTTTATTGTGTTTGGTGTTATGCTTGCCATGTCAGCCGCGCTGGTGCTTCTGAGCAAGACTTTCCGCACGGTTCTATAATAAGGCTTCCTGAAGCCTGTTATCTTCAGCCTGTTTTGACCGAAACCCTGTTCGGACGGTATAATATACACATGATGGGCAACAGGTACCCCGGAAATGAGGATACAGGTATGCAGCGCAAAGTACTTTCAACGATTGAAGAAATTAAGGTCTACTCCGATCCGTATCGGATACAGATCTTGAACATGTTTAATAAACAGGGCAGACCCTCTACGGTTAAAGAGATCGCAGACCAGATGGGCGAAGTGCCAGCCAAGGTACATTATCATGTGAAAAAACTGGAGAAAATCGGTCTGCTTACCATCGTATCCACTCGTGAAATTAATGGAATTATCGCCAAATATTACGAGCCCTTCAAGGGGGAAATTCAGCTCCGTAACGAAGACGAAGAGAATTCACCTTTGAAGGAAGTATTTCGTTCCGAAACCTTCAAGTTGTTAAATGAAATGTTTGAGCAGAGCCGTCGGAGATTTATGAATCAGGCGGAAAACGGGGACCGTATGTTTATCTCAGATATGACGTTGTATGCTAGCCGCGAAGAAGTAGAGCAGTTGTACAACAACATTACGAAGATGTGTGAACCCTATTTAACGAAAGACAGGCATGATGCGGAACAAGAGGTCTTTCATTTATTCAGTTCCCTATCCAAAGATACGGTGAATAAGCCTGTTTCGGAAACCGCAGGGAAATTGAAAAAGAAGGCTTCACCCGATAAAGGCAAGCCCGCTGCCAAAACGTCAAGACCTGCTAAAAAGCAGAAGGAATCCTCGTCTGGTGGTCTGGCGGAAGAGTAATCGAAGCATATTCATCGGCTTTATTAAAGTTTCGTTTGTGTAAAGATGATATGCTCCACCAAGCAAAAAGCCGCCATTGGCGGCTTTTTCATGCGTAATTTGGCATGATGGAAGACATATACCATTTTAGCGTAACCATTCTTAATTTTTTCATAAACTACATGTTTTCATCATAATCTTTCACGTCACGTTTGGCTGCGGTTGCAGGGGAATTCGATGTGCCATATTCCTCGACGGCTTCCCAGGCGTCAGCGTTATCGAACTTGCCAGCATTGCGCTGTCTGACTTCTCCGGCACCGCTCGGTGGCATCGTCATGACTTCCTCCTCAACGGGCCGTTCGTTGCTTAACTCGCGGTTAGGCGTATCATCGATACAGTAGGCTGTGTAAGGGATCGCTTCGAGTCGTTCAAAGGGAATATCCTTACCACAGGTCACACAGGTGCCATACGTTCCTTGTTCGATTCGCTCCAGCGCTTCATTCACTTGATTGAACTCTTCGGTTAACGTATCATCTATCGCCAAGTCACGGCTTCGCTCAAACGTCTCCGTACCGGCATCTGCCGGGTGATTATCGTATGATGACAGCTCGCCAGTTGAATCTTTCAGGGACTCGGCTGGAGCACCGTCTTCCATGCTGGATTCAAAATGGCGCTGTAGGTCTTCACGTTGTTCCAAAAGAGCGTTTTTCAGCTCTTGAAGTTGATCTTTGGTTAATGTACTCATAAGGACATGCTCCTTTCCCGCAATGGGGTTGTAGTCAGTCCTTACCCGAATTTCATAAGAAGCAATCAGTTTCGTGTGCAAAAAGGGTCGTTCGATTTTATATCTGACGGATAATGTGTTATAAAAAATATAGAGAGAAAATGCGGCGGTATCAAAGAATCTTCTTGATGCATACCGCGGCGCGTTTGATAATGGAGGGTTGTCAATATGGATGAGCATATGAAACGAAGATTGGACAAACAAAGACAATTGTTCAAACAATTGGGCGTGCAGCTCGATGCTTTATCGATTCATGAAAAACAATTCAATTATAAACTTCGTGGTTATGATCCGGATGAGGTGGATGCCTATCTTGATTTGGTTATTAAAGATTACGAACGTTTCTATGCCAATATAGCGGATCTGATGGACAAGTGGCAAGAGCAGCAGTTAACGATTCGGGATCTGAAGTCGTCGGCGAAGCCAGTGGAAGATCCAACGAAGATTGATCGCAAACAACTGGATGATATTGTGAAACAATTGGAATACAGCGTTCGGCAGTTAAAAATCCGGGCACGTCCTGAACAGGACCTGTTCTCCGAGTAAACCAACACATCTGGGATGATATAAAATCAGCATTATAATGCTCAAATAAAAGGTGGTTAATCATGAGTACTCATTTTTCGGTCAGTGTGCATTGTTTGTTGTTGTTGTCTTTCAGCGCGCCTGAACGAATCACTTCGGCACTGATTGCAGGTAGTGTGAATACCAACCCTGTCGTGGTCAGACGTATTCTGGGCGGGTTGAAAAAGGCAGGACTTGTGGACTCCTCACCGGGAACAAGAGGATTTTACCTCGCCAAGCCTTCAAGCGAAATCACATTATCCATGATCTATCAGGCTGCCAAGGATGAAGGGCCATTGTTTCCGATTCACGGTAACTGTAATCCAAATTGTGATGTTGGCCTTCGTATCGATAGCCTTCTGACTAATCTGTACCAGGTTGCCGAATCAAAGGTGGAACAGTTCTTCGCATCCATTACACTTGAAGATATGGAGCGTTCCTGTTCCCAGCTTGAAGTTCTTCCATCACATGCCGAATAAAGCGTAATGTAAGGGAAAGGGAAGGTGTGCTGTACTATGAAAATTATTGTCATCTCGGACACTCATTTACCTCGAAGAGCACGTAAGTTACCCGATCCCTTGGTTGAGGCGCTATCAGATGCCGATCTGATTCTCCATGCCGGGGATTGGTCGGACTGGAGTGTACACAAGCTGCTCAGCGCTTACGCACCGCTTGAAGGTGTTGCAGGTAATACGGACCCGCCTGAAATAGGTCAAAAACTCGGGTTCTCCCGCATCGTTGAGGCGGATGGTTTGCGTCTTGGTCTTGTACATGGTCATCTGGGATCGAAGTCTACCGAGCAGAATGCGATCCACACCTTTGCAGGGCAGCAGGTGGATGCTGTGATTTTTGGACATTCGCACATTCCGGTGATGCATACGGTCAATGGTGTGCTGATATTTAATCCGGGTTCTCCTACGGATCGGCGCTTTCAGCCCCAATATTCTTTTGGTATTATGACGACACATTTAGGGAAGTTGCAGGCGGAACATGTTTTTTATGATGTAAAATAGAAGTTGCAAATTAGGCATCTCGAATCAGAAGGATCTTCTGTTATTCGGGGTGCTTTTTGCTATGTATGCATTCAAAAAGGAACTTGCAAGTTATCTCTGAATGGGGAATATGGTCTGCTGTTTATCTGTCATTCATCTCTTCTCGTTGCCCCCTATGGAGGCCTTCGTATGAATGATACAATGCGTTTACAACAATTAATTGAATACGTTTACATAAGGGGATGAATGTTGATGAAATTGTCTGTATTCACTGTAGCCACACCGGACTTGACCGCAGAAGAATTGGCTTCTGCTGCAGCCGCAGCCGGTATTGAAGGGATCGAATGGAGATATCGTGGAATACCGGCGGATGCTTTGTCCGAAGAACCTTCTTATTGGAGACATAATCGTTGCTCGATAGATCCAGACCAGTGGGAGGAACAGGTACCTGCATTCCGTGAAGTGGCAAAAAAGCATGGCAGACAATCGATTGCATTGGTGCCTTATCTGAGCTGCGGAGATCTGCTTGCTACAGAGCAAGCATTTCAAACGGCACAAGCCTTGGGAGCATCCATGATGCGTGTTGGGGTTCCCGGTTATGATCGCAAAACCAGCTATCCTGAATTATACAAGCAAGCTGTGCATTATCTGAATGAGGTTCAAGAGATGGCCCAACAGTATAAGGTAAAAGCTGTAGTAGAGACCCATCACCAAACGATTGCCCCCACTGCATCACTGGCTTATCGGCTCGTGCAATCTCTGGATTCACAGCATGTAGGGGTATTGTATGATCCAGGTAACATGGTCCATGAAGGATATGAGAACCATCGTATGGGACTGGAATTACTGGGACCTTATCTGGCACATGTGCATGTGAAGAATGCAGCTTGGTTCAAGGATGCATCAAACATGAATTCGAATTCCAGTGTGAATGAACAAAATACAGAAATTTCGCTAACATCAAACTGGCATTGTCAGTGGGCCCCCTTAACCGAGGGTGTGGTGAACTGGTTGCAAGTATTCCGTGACCTCAAATCCGTTGGATATGATGGATATTACGGGATTGAGGATTTTAGCGGAGTCTTGGAATCGAAGGCGATGTTACAGCATTTTGCAGATGTTTTTGCCGAAATTGAACGTCGTGTGGACGAGGAGGTACAGGTATGAGTTTGGTTCGAGTAGCCGTTATTGGAATTGGGAATATGGGTGCAGCCCATGCCAGAACGTTGGTAGCAGGAGAAGTACCTGGTGCAGAACTGGTGGCTGTGTGTGATGTGAGACAAGAAATGGAGAGCTGGGTATCCAGCAACCTTCCGGCTTCAGTCACCTATTGGCAGGATGCGGAGCAGATGATGTCATCAGGGACGATTGATGCGGTAATTATTGCAACCCCGCATTATGACCATCCCGAAAAAGCCATTCAGGCTTTTCAGTATGGCCTGCATGTCATGATTGAGAAACCTGCCGGAGTGTACACCAAACAGGTACGCAAAATGAATGAAGCGGCTGCTGCAAGCGGCAAAGTATTTTCCATGATGTATAACCAGCGAACCAACCCTTTATATATCAAACTCAAAGATCTGATTGCCTCGGGAGAACTGGGTGAGGTACGTCGCACCAACTGGATTATTACGAACTGGTATCGCTCTCAGAGCTATTATGATTCAGGCGGCTGGCGGGCAACATGGGCTGGTGAAGGGGGCGGTGTCCTGATCAACCAGGACCCTCATCAACTGGACCTGTGGCAATGGACCATCGGTATGATGCCGGTGCGTATGCGTGCTTTCTGTTCATTCGGCAAATACCGGAACATTGAAGTAGAAGATGATGTAACGGCATATGTCGAGTATGAAAATGGAGCAACGGGTGTATTTGTGACCACGACAGGTGAAGCACCAGGCACCAACCGGTTCGAGGTCAATGGGGATCGCGGCAAAATTGTCATTGAAGATGGTCAGTTGACTTTCTGGCGTCTTCGTGAACCCGAACCTGAATTCAATCAAAGATTTACCGGAGGATTCGGACAGCCGGAATGCTGGAAATGCGAGGTGCCAATTACGGGTGTGGAAACCGGACATCCTGGCCTGATTCGCAACTGGATCGATGCCATCCTGAACGGGACCCCGCTCATTGCTCCTGGAGAAGAGGGTATCCATGGGTTAACCTTGTCCAATGCCATGTTGCTGTCAACCTGGACCGATAACTGGGTGGATCTGCCGATCGATGAGGATTTGTTCTATGCGCATTTGCAGCAGCGGATTGCCAGTTCAAATACAAAGAAAGACAAGGCAGGCAGCAGCAGTCAACCTGCTGATCTGTCAAAGACATTTAAGTAAGTGGAACTTGTACACCAAGCTGAACTCAAGGCGTGTACAGGATAACGGAACCGATAAACGGAAAATCCAATTGAAAAGGTGGAGAAGGTATGGCTAAAGACGGCATGTTTTATGCACCAAAGAGTCTGAAAAAAGAGGTCGTATGCGGTCCAGGTGAATTTGTTATTGCTGCTGTGGCGTTGGACCATGGACATATCTACGGTATGGTTGGCGGGCTGGTGGAGGCTGGGGCAACACTCAAATGGGTATACGATCCTGATCCAGCTAAAGTCGAGGCTTTTCGGAAACAGTTCCCGCAGGCACAGATTGCGGCATCTGAAGCGGATGTACTTGCCGATGACGAAGTGCAGCTCGTAGCCGGAGCAGCCATACCATCGGAACGTGCGCCACTCGGCATGAGAGTCATGGCCGCAGGTAAAGACTATTTTACGGACAAAGCCCCTTTTACTACACTGGATCAACTGGCCCTTGCGCGTGAAGAGGTTAAACGCACTGGGAAAAAGTACATGGTCTACTATAGTGAGCGTCTGCACGTAGAAAGTGCGATCTATGCCGGACAACTGATCGAACAGGGAGCCATCGGCAAGGTTGTTCAGGTTATGGGAACGGGGCCGCATCGATTGAATGCGGGTGGTCGGCCTGAATGGTTCTTCCAGCATGAAAAGTATGGCGGCATCCTTTGTGATATTGGAAGTCATCAGATCGAGCAGTTTCTGACCTTTGCTTCGTGTACGGATGCAGAAGTGGCGTTCAGTCGGGTGAATAACTTCAATCATCCACAATTCCCGGAACTGGAGGACTTTGGCGAAACATCACTCATCGGCAACAACGGGGCTTCCGGTTACTTCCGGGTAGACTGGTTTACACCGGATGGTCTGGGTACCTGGGGCGATGGGCGAACGGTTATTTTGGGAACGGACGGATACATTGAGCTGCGCAAGTATATCGACGTGGCCAGAGAGTCTGAAGGCGATCAGGTGTACCTGGTTAACCATGAAGGGGAATACCGTTATAGCGTCAAAGGACAGGTCGGTTATCCATTCTTCGGTGAACTGATCCGGGACTGTCTGGATCGAACAGAGATTGCAATGACACAGGAACATGCGTTCAAAGCGGCGGAACTCTGCTTGATTGCGCAGCATAAGGCAATGAGTGAGAGAGTGGTATGGAGTAGTGGTGCGAAGTAAAGGGTTTTATTTAAGATAGTAATAGAATATGTAAGGGGAGAGTGGCCTGGTGCAGGCTGCTCTTTTGTTTGTTGTAGTACCTTCGCAAATGGAACAATATGGTTTATTATGTATGTAGTTCAGAAATTGACTTAAATGTGTGGTGTTTACGAAGTACATAAATTAGATGTTAGCTGAAATTCAAGAAATATGGAATGAGGGATGAATAATGAAGGGTGGAGACCAAAAATATTATCAGTTGATGTTAAAAAAAATTAATAAATTCACTTTAATTCAAGAGCATAGATTGTACAAAGAAGAGCAAATATTGATGATGTCACCAGACCTTTTTATTGTAAGGAACGGACTGAACTGGGTCATTAGAGTGAACAAACTCATTAGGCATTACGAATATTGTTTAATTAATGCAATTGAATTTGCCCAAGAGATAAAAATACCGATTGAAGAAACTGATAATAGGGATAGTTATTCATTCCATTTAGAGAATGCAGTATATAGACAATTGGTTCTTTGGGATATGTATGCGAAATTGTTGAATGAAACATATGCTCTAGGTCTTAAGCGTGATGAACTTTCTATTTGGGATGTTATAAGATCCATGAGAAGTTCTCGAGAACCTTATCAAAGAAGATTGGCTAAAGAGTTAAAGAAATATTGTAATGGAGCGTTTCATCAGTATGTAAGAAATTATTTGCGTAATACTTTTGCACATAATGGCGATCCACACGGCAAACTAATTTTTCATTACTATGGTGATAATGGCATGTTACAGCCTGATGATGGTTTCATATTGCCAGATCACCCTATAAAGGAATTGAGGTATTTAATTATAGACTTTATTAAATTACATAGATTTCTTAATAAAATCAATCAACAAATCAAAAAGATAATGTTGGAAAAGACAATACTAATTGAGTACCATTTTGAAACACTTTGTGGAAGGGAAATTACTGATGGTAGGCATATACCCATTACTATTTTACAAGAACTCCATGAAATATGGGAAATATCCGATACAGATGAAGCATGTGAAGAGTGTAGATTGCTTGCAAACAATCATAGTCTTAAATACTGTAAACCAGTAAAATTTGTTTACCATAGAATTAATGAGCCTGAAGGAACTATTAGTATTACAATGAAGTCTTGAACTACAGCTAACATAATATTCACGCTGCGGGCATACGCCCTTGGCCCGGCATTCGCAGGACACCCGACGTACGTCGGGTCGTGAATACAGAAACGTTAGGCGAAATTGCGAAGAGAAAGGAAGAAACTTTATGGAAAAGCATGTTAAAGAGCTTTTTACCTGGAAAGTGCTTAATGAGGCGGCTCAAAAGTTTAATATTGTTGAATCAAGTCTTAAAGACTTAGAAGGGTTCCAAAACTTTGTTTATTTTGGGAAGTCAAATGAAACAAGTGTTGTTCTCCGGGTAACACATAAATCACATCGAAGTGAAGAAGAGATTTTATCTGAAATTGATTTTATTAATTACTTGTCTAAAAATAATGTATCTGTTTCAAAAGCTGTGAACTCTATTGATGGGGAATTTGTAGAGAAAATAGATAATGGGGAATTTTATGCAACTTCTTTTGAGTTTTCTAGTGGACGAAAGGCTAGAATTGCTGAAGAAAGCAATTTATTCTATCAAATAGTTGGTAATTATACAGGAAGAATGCATAATCTTTCAAAGAAATTAAATCCAATAGATGATTTAAATAGGAGAAAATGGCATGAAAAAGAGTTCCTTATCAATATGAAAAAGTATTTACCCGCGGAACTTTCTTATGTAATTGACAAATACGAAATTCTGAAAAATGAACTCAGCCGGCTTCCCAAGAATACTGATTCATATGGGATTATCCATGGAGATTTAAATCATGGGAATTATTTGAACGTAGACGATGATGTAGTCTTTATTGATTTTGATGAAGCCGAATACAGTTGGTTTGTTAGTGATATTGCTATTCCTTTATTCTATGAAATTCCGATCCCTTGGGTAATAGATGGAAAACAAAGGTTAGAGATAACCAAGAGGTATTATAATAATTTCATGGATGGGTATGTAAAAGAAAATACAATTGATCAAGCATGGTTAAAATTAATACCTGATTTTATTAATCTTAGGCAGTTTGGAGTAGTTTCAGCGATTTATAGAAGTTATAATTTTCATAATTATGACAACTGGAGTGATTGGGACAAAGAAGCGTTGAAATTTTATTTGAACAATATCAAGAATGATATCCCTTATATTGAAATGGATTTTTGTAGGTAGTTCAATGCGGCATCGCCTAACATTATATTCACGCTTCGGGGCTTACGCCCTTTGGTCGTCCAGATGTATAATCATAGGAGATAACCCGGACGACACACGAGCCGACCTAAGATAAGAGCTATCTAAGGTCGGCTCGCGTCGTGAATACAGGAACGTTATGTGAAATCATTCAAGTGCTTAATGTAAACCTAAACCAGAAGGAGTGATCACTTGATTATTATGATTAATGGGTCATTTGGATCCGGAAAGACCTCGACTTCTCAAAAGTTGCAGCCTCTAATACCTAATAGTATGATTTATGATCCTGAAGAAATTGGATATATGTTGAGAAAAATCATAACAGAAGACATCTACTTTGAAGAAGAACGAACTGATGATTTTCAGGATATAGAACTATGGAGAATACTTGTAGTACAGACAGCTCAAGAATTAATGAATCGGTATAAGAAACATCTTATTGTTCCAATGACAATTTATAAGTCTAAAAATTTCAACTACATATTAAATGGATTTCGAAGTATTGATCGAGATACTTTTCATTTTTGCCTCTTAGCATCAGAAGAGACAATCAAAAAACGAATTGAAAAACGTGGAGATAAATTTGATGTTTGGTACCAGAAGCAAACAAACGCGGGTGTAATTGCATTTAAAGATATTAAATTTGAAGAACATATTGACACAGATAATAAAGAAACAGAAGAAGTTATAAGAATAATTCTAAGAAAGATTTCAAAAATCAATGTATAAGTAATTCAACGAAGTGACTGACTCCACATAACACCATGTTCACGCATCGTGCTATTTGCCCTCGGTCCGGCAGAAGCTAGAGGTGAATTCAAAGAGACAAATTCAACAGCAGGAAGTGGAATCGGCCGGACACATCCAACTTCCTAACCGCATCGCGTCCACCCTTCGGGCTTAAGGGAGTGGGACGTCTGAACACAAATTACTAAAGTCTTATTTACGGAGGGATACATATGTTTATTTCAAAAGACCAACAAACAAAAATCAAACAACTAAATCAAATACTTGGGATGAAACATCGAAGCACACCATTTGATTTCAATAAAAAAGAAGATTGGATAGAAGCCATTGAGATGATTACTGCGGAGTACGTAGACTTTTGTGAGTATTGGGGAAGATTATCAAATTTGAATTCAAATTTAGATGAAAGTCTTGAATGTTTTTATCCAGCTAGTTGGGTGGAAATATCTCAAGAAGGCAATGTAAAAGATGCGAAATTAAACAATGCAATCAAATCAGTAAATAAAGCCGAAGATTCTTTACGTGTATTAATGGAGCGAGCAGAAGAGAAGTGTAGAAAGATATGGATTTTGGTTTTTGAAAGCCAACAAAAAGCAGTTATAAAAGAATTTTTAGGAGAAGAAATGACATGTAGTATAGAGGATTTACAAGAGATTTTAGAAGAAGAGATCTTTGAGATGGCAACAGAAATAGAATATACAGGAAATGTTGAGAATTCGATACGAGAGTTCTCAAAAAACCTAAAACAAAAAATTGAATTAAAGAAATTAGAGCAGTAACTTCACTTAACATAATATTCGAGCGTCGGTCTGCGGTTGGATTTCAAAGAGGAATTTCAGCAGACACCTCCTTTGGGGTTCATGAATACAGAAACGTTATCTGCAATTACTTACAAGTTTAATGGGGAGGGATATTTCCATAGATGATTTCAGTTATTATATCGATATTAATGTATCAATCTCCCACCATTGTTTTTACTAAGGAAGAGATTGAAGAATATGAAGAGTTATCAAAATCAGTTAATGAAGGACGATTAATTGATTATTCTTTACAATACCCCAAGCACCGTTTTCTACATTATTTATCATTGAATGGAAAATACGTGTTTCACGGTTCTAATGATGGCAATATTGAAAGATTTGAACCACGTAAGCAGACGTTGTACAACAATGAACTAACGACAGCTGTGTTTGCAACGACAGAACCATTATGGTCTATTTTCTATTCAGTATTTAATCGAAGTGCATTAATTGGGAGTTTTCGAAATGGATGTATTATAGGGCGAAACAAAAAGTATCATTATTATTCGATAAATGAATCTACAATTAATAATAATCCTTGGACGGATGGCATGCTGTACATACTACCTAGAGATAAATTTCATATGTCTGGACATGGGAAAGTGCAATTTGATGAGTGGATTTGCAATGAATTTGTAACACCAATAGCCAAGATAAGCGTATCCTTATCAGATTTTTTTTTCTTGAATAAAGTAGCAGTTCACAAAGATAAAGAGTCATTGACTAGTACCTGGATATTTTATAAAGCAAGAACTTTATTGGCGAATTCGAAGAGGGCAAGTAACAGCACATAACACGATATCTACGCCGTGTCGCATTGCTCCTTGGTCTGCCGAGGAATTTTCGAAGAAGGGAATCAGCAGACAACCATGCACAGCCTAACCGCGTCGCGGCCAGTCGCATATGCTCCTTTAACGCAGTGAGGGTTCGTAGGTACAATAACGTTATATGCAATCCCGGAGATCTAAGTTCCAATTGAGGATGAATGTATTAGGAGGGAAGGATGATGAATAATGGTATGGCATCATGGCAAGAACTGAAAATAGATTATGAAATTAATCAAATATCTCCTAATATATCAACTAGACTAGAAGATATTGAACGTATCCCTACGGGGCTTGGAATAAAAATACTCACTATCCTTATTGAATGGGCTTGCCAGCCACAAAATACCCACCCAATTGAAATAGCCAGGAAAAAGATTAAAACAATTCCTTCTGATTGGCTAATAGAACATCTTCCTAATGTAGCTAAAACAGCAATTTGTCTTGATGATGAATGGGAGTATCGTAGATTGTTAGAGCTACTTTCAGAGGCAATTCCCAAATTACTAAATTGGGGAATTGAATTGGGAATTAATTCAAAAAATGAAGAAATTAAAGAGGCAGCAAATGACTATAAAGAAAAATAACAGTTTTGTAGAGTGCAATGAAATGAGAATGTAGATGTGGATCGAAGAAGTCGGGACAACATATTCACGCATCGTGCCATTCGGCCCTCGGTTCGCCCGAGGGATTTCAGAGAAGTGGGGTTCTGGCGAACAACACTGCAAACCTAACCGCATCGCGGTCGTCTATTGACGGAGCCTTAAGTTGGTGGGACGTCGTGAATACAGGAACGTTATAAGAAATTGCAGCAAATCATGAATATGAAAGGAGAACAGAGATGGAAAGATATAATAAATCAGTAGGTAAGCAATTGATTTATGAATCCTACGATAAATTACTAAAATCATGGGGAATCGATTTTGAAGAAAAGGATATTGAAACAACATTTGGTAGTACGCATATTATTAGAGTAGGAGACCCAACACTCCCTCCACTATTACTTTTTCATGGGACTGCTGATAATTCAGCAATGATGTGGATTTACAATATTAGAATGTTGTCGGGAAAATTCTTTATAATTGCTGTTGATGCTGTAGGAGGTTCAGGAAAAAGCGAACCAAATGACAATTATTATAAGCATTTCAATCAAATAGTATGGATTGACGAACTGTTAGCTAGCTCAGAAATACATAGAACAAATATTGCTGGGGTTTCTTATGGTGCATATTTATCTTATTATTACGCATTAAAGAGACCAAATAAAGTTGAAAAGGCGATATGCATGGCTGGAAGGATTCCTTCGAGTCAGTTTGAAGTTATATCCAAAATGATGACTGCATTTCTACCAGAAGCTTTATTTCCAACGGAGAAAAATTGCAAAAAGTTATTGAGAAAATTAAGTGGTCCAAACTATTCTGTCTTTGAAGAGAATGAAGATCTAATGAAGCATTGGTATTATTTGTTGAAATATTTTAACAATCAATCAATGATGAAGCACAAAATAGAAATACATGCGAATCATGAAATTTTTGCTCTAAAAGATAAGGTGTTATTCTTAATTGGCAAATACGATAGATTATCAAATTATCCGAAAGCAATTAAGAGATTAGAAGATAACAATATTATGTACAAGATCATTGAAGACGCTGGACATGCGATTAATCATGAACAAGCGGATGTTATAAACAAGGAAATAATAGAATTTTTGAAATAAGAGAAACCCTTGGGTAAACTCAAGAAGGCTGAAACATAACAATGTTCACGCATCGGGGGACTACGCCCCCTTGGCCCGCAGAATTTAGAAGTGGATTCGGGACGGGATTATAGTAGCAGTAAAGCAGATTCAGTGGACACATCTGCACCGACTAACCACATCGCGGCCGCTAAATATCGTTCGCTTAAGTCGGTGGGACGTCGTGAACACGGTAATTCAGATCTAAATCAGAAGGGAAGTCAAACACAATGATCAGAGTCGATGTAGCTTATTCCTTAATTACTGATCCAACCAATTCCAAAATATTAATGGTAAGGAATGTAGATGATTCTAGTGACCGATGGTCACTTCCAGGCGGGGCTGTTGAAAGAGGAGAAGCATTAGACCAAGCAGCGATAAGGGAAGCTAAAGAAGAAACTGGACTAGATATTAAAGTTCATGGAATAGTGGCAGTAAATGAATGTAAATTTCCGAAAAAAGAAGAACATGTAATATTTATAACATTTAAAGGTGAGGTAATCGGTGGGAATGAAGAAATAGTTAGACCTAATGAAATTTCTGAGATAGCTTGGATTGAATTAGAGAAGGCTGAAAAATTAATGCCTTATTATAAAGATGGATTAAGAAGATTAATAGATGGATATGAAATAACATATTTTAACGAAGGCAATAAGTAATTTTGTGAGTTGTTCGAGACGGCTATCCTTCATATAACAAAATATTCGCACTGCAGACCACTCGTCCCTTGATCTGCCAGGAGTGTTTTCGAGGAAGAAGAATCGGGCAGATACATCCATTTCCCTTAGATAGAGCTATCTAAGGGGAATGGACGTCGTGAATACAGAAACATTAGCTGAAATCTTCACAAATACTTTATTTTTTGGGGGCATCTCAAGAATGAGTAAAAAAACAATAATTATTGAAGATTACAACACTGAATGGTCTGAAATGTTTTCTGATCTGAAATCCATCATAGAACATAGACTCGGGGATCTAGTACTTAGAATTGAGCACGTTGGTAGTACAGCAGTACCTGGACTAGCGGCAAAACCTATTTTAGATATTGATGTAGTAATTGATTCTATGGACTTGCTTCCAGATGTAATTCAAGGATTAGAAAGATTAGGTTACTATCATGAAGGGAATTTGGGTGTTGAGCACAGAGAAGCTTTTGCAAGAAAAGATGCAAATGTTCCCTATAGTATAGTAAAAATACAGAAACCTGAACATCATTTATATGTTTGTAATAAAGAGAGCAAAGAGTTATTAAGACATATATCCTTCAGAGATGCATTAATTAGCAATCCCGAATTTGTAGTCGAATATGCCAATCTAAAGAAAGAACTGGTTATTAAATATAGAGAAAATCGCCAGTCTTATACGGATGGGAAGACCGAATTTGTAAATAAAGTACTTAATGAATGTGGAAAGACTTTGTAGGTAGCTCAAGGGGACGAAAACATCGGATACATTGTATTCGCGCTGTGGAGCTAACGTCCCTTGGATTGCCAGAGGTATTTCGAGGAAGTCGTATCAGGCAGACAACCCTGCGAGGCTAAGTCCGTCGGACCCGGCGCGTTTGCGCCTTAAGCCTCTCGGGTTCGTAAATGTAAGAACGTTAGGCGTAACACCCTAAATGCAATGGAAAGGAGACAATGCTGTTGAACGATCAGTTGGTTTTATCTAATCCGAGTATTGAACTGAAAGACTCCTATTTGAGTTTTTATCAGGAATGGAAACAAAGTGGAGAAGATATGGTTCCATGGTGATTGAGAAAGATCCAGAAAACTTTGAAGACATGATAACATGGCTTAACAATAACAAACAAGGCATTAATATAAATGGCTTTGTTGCCAATTCAACTTATTGGCTAGTAGCAAATCAGATGGTTGTAGGGGCAGTAAATATTAGACACGAATTGACAGATAAACTATTTCATAGTGGAGGACATATTGGCTATGGAATCAGACCGTCGGAAAGGCGGAAGGGATATGCTTCAGAGCTTTTAAGACTGGCTTTATTTGAAAGTAAAAGACTGGGAATATTGAAGGTGCTTTTAGTATGTGATGATATTAATGAAGCATCAAAAAAGACAATTATTAAGAATGGCGGATTAAGGGATAAAGATTTTATAGAAGAAGACGGAAACATACTAAATAGATTTTGGATAGAGATTTATAAGCTACTTAAAGAAGAGGGTACTGTGCCTAACAACATATTCAAGTTTCGGCTCCTTACGGAGCCTTGGTCTACGGGGATGGATTTTGTGAAGAGGCATTACAGCAGACAACTCCTTTGGGGTTCATGAATACAGAAACGTTACGCGCCATTACCGATAAATATTAAAGATAATATTTAAGGAGATAATTTATGAAAGGTAAGATACTCTTCTTATTTTTTATTACGATAATGTTTTCATCTTGTCAAAATAGCAGTCAATCGACTACTTTGAATAGCGAAACTAAAATAATAATGAATTCTGAACTGCCTCCTGATGTAGTGAGTACAGGTAATGGAACTGAACTGAAAGAAATAACGGAAGGTCGATCAGATCCTTCTAACAATGATGTTTTATCCATGAGCATTGGGAACTATGAATTGAAAGGAGAATTTTATGATGAGATGCTTCGAAATCCTATAGATCATGATTATGAAGTGGAATTTAATGAAGCTCAAAATTCCAAAGAGATTATTACAGCAATGGGATGGGGGGCGTTGGAAAGCAAATATACAGAGATTTGGGATAAAGAGTTGAATCAAATATATAAAAAGCTTCTTTCTAAGTTGGATAGAGAACCAAGAGAAGCACTAATCGAATCGCAGAAAGAATGGTTACAGTATCACTTAAAGGAAACAAAATTTGTAGAGAAGACATTTATTAATAATGGTTACCTTGGATCACAAGGATCGGTAAGCCTAGGCACGGTTATACGGGAGAGAATTAAGGAAAGAACAATGCAATTATTTGAATATCGATATTTGCTAGATGGTGAAGTTGAGTTTTTATACCAAAGTAAAAAATAGAGTTGGAATCTTGATCAAAGGTTAATAGGTGATGCCTCGAAGACAGTAACTGCGCATAACAATGTATTCATGTTGCGGGCTACCACTCCTTGGTTGTCAGATGTATAATCATGGAAGAACACTCAGACAACAAACGAGTCAGCCTAAGATAAGTGCTATCTAAGTCTGGCTCGTTTCGTGAATACAAGAACGTTATATGAAACTGGCTAAACCCTGAAAAACACGAAACCCAGGAGGGAAGCTCTTTGAATAACTTGATTGAGAATGTTGATCATGTTCAAATACCTGTTAAAGACGTTGATCAGGCAGTAGGATGGTACAGTGAAGTGTTAGGGTTAGAAACACTGACAGTTTATCCTCACGCAGCATGGATGAAATTCAATTCAGGCCCCGTACTGATGCTTCACTTCAGTTCGAAAAATGATAAGACATTATGGTTGTCCAATGATGGTTTTCCTATGCCATCATTTATGTTTCTAACAAAGGACATTGAATTATTACACACAACGTTACAAACACATGATGTAAAGATAAGACTATATGAAGATCATGGGTTTGGATGGGTAATTAAGTTTACAGACCCATTTGGAAATGAGTTAGGGGCATTTCAACCAAAAGATTAACCGCAATATAAAGAGAATTTGTAAGTATCTCAAGAAGGGGCCAGCATTATTATATAACACCGCATTCACGCGGAGGGTCGCTATCGCGGCCGGATGATCTGGGAGGCTAAGATAAGATCTATCTAACCCTCTCAGATTTCCTTAAGGCGGTGAGGGCTCCTGAATGAAATAACGTTATCGTAAAGATACGCAAATCTATATTTTAAATTTGAAGGAGCACTATATGGCGACTATAGCACTGATAAGGCATGGCAGCACGAGTTGGAATAAAGAAGGACGAGCACAGGGTAACTCTGATATTTCGCTGGATCAGGATGGGATTAATCAAGCAGAACTTTTAGCAACGAGATTAAGATCAGAAGATTGGAATCATATCTATTCAAGTACTTTAGCAAGAGCAAAGCAAACTGCTCTTATTGTAGGGAGTGCTATCGGAGTTGATATTCACCTTGATGATCGTCTTCGGGAAAGGTCCGGAGGATTGATTGAAGGTACTACTGAAGAGGAACGAATAGAAAAGTGGGGAACAGGTTGGATAGAATTAGATCTTGGACTTGAGCCGATTGAGAAAGTCCAAAAGAGAGGTGAAGAGTTTTTAGAAGAAATAATGATGAAGCACCAAGGTGAAAAGGTGTTGGTGGTTTCTCATGGTGCCTTAATTCAATTTAACTTTATCAATTTAGTTCCTGATTTTCCTACAAAAGATTTTGGCAATACATCAATAACTATTTTAAAGAAAATAGATAATCAATGGACATGTGAACTGCATAACTGTACCAAACATCTTGAGGGTAATATCAAAGAAGGCTAATCTATCTGATAACACCATATTCAAGCTTCGGGGCATTTGCCCCTCGGTCCGGCAGAAGTTAGAGGAATATTCGGGGCTAGATTTTCAGTAGCGAGGAAGTGAAAGCAGCCGGACACATCTTCACCGACTAACTGCATCACGGGGCTCCTGACGGAGACTTACGTCGGTGACATCGCAAATACGAAACGTCATACGAAATTGGCCTAAAGATAATAAGCCCATTGGAGGCGATATTATGGTAGTGCACAAAATTGAATTATCCCAAGAATCACTAATTGGTTCATTTACTAAAGAAGTAACTCCTATCCTTTCGGTGTCATCGGGTGATTCCATACGTTTTGAAACATTAGACGCAGGTTGGGGTACCGGGAAAAGTAATAGTGAAAGAAGGAAGCCATTTTCAAGAAAAGAGAAAATGGATGGAGGTCACGCCATGGTGGGACCTATTTATATTGAAGGTGCTAAGAAAGGCATGACTTTAGAGGTTGAGTTTAATGATATTATACCTGGGCAATATGGTTTTACTGCTGCAGGTCAATATCCTAATTGGCAAAACCAGAAGTTACATTTGACCGAATATAAGGAAATTAGCCTTGATTGGAAACTCGATAATAAATCCATGGTGGGAGTATGTGAAATCAATGGCAATTCCTTCTCAGTTTCGTTACGACAGTTCATGGGCGTTATTGGAATGCCTCCAGATGACATAGGAATTCACTCTACTTGGCCACCACTATATTTTGGTGGAAATATGGATTGTAAAGAGCTTGTGAAAGGCAGCAAATTGTATCTTCCTATTTCTGTCGATGGGGGTTACCTTGCTATTGGAGATGGACATGCTTTGCAAGGGGATGGAGAAATCAGTTGCCAAGCTATTGAATGTCCCATGGAAGTTGTTGATATAACTGTAAATTTGATTGAAGGGATAGATCTGTTAAACCCCCGAGCTATTGGGTTACTTTTGGGTTTCATGAAGATCTTAATGAAGCAACCGTTCAAGCTTTAGATGGAATGCTTACCTTGATGGGGGAGTTGTATGGTTTAAATCGTGTTGAAGCTATTGCTTTAGGGAGTTCAGTTGTTGATCTACGTATAACGCAAATTGTAAATGGGGTTAAAGGGGTACATGCCTGTCTACCACATGGAATTTTGAAGTGATTCGAACGTAACTCGAAGAGGACGCCAACATTTTATAACACCGCATTCAAGCTGCGTCTTTAGTCATACGATTGTGCAATGAATAGGAATAAAAAAGAAAGGTGAGGGTTCGCTTGTATGCTGTAGAATTATTCTTCAACAAAGAATTCGATGAATACGTCAGAAAAGTATGGATGCATTTTGACAAAGAGGGAATCAGTCATTTTATGAATAGATTTGAGAACTTAAGTCCCCATATCACGCTTGCTGTATATAAGGATATATCCAATTTGGAAGGATTTAAAGAAAAACTGCAAATCTATTTTGATAATGTTTCTCCTCTTCGTTTACGATTTGATATCGTAGCTACCTTTCCGACCTCGGGAACGATATTTTTAGCGCCGACCATAACGGACGAACTTCAACGTATACATAAGGACTATTATAAGAAGTTAGACAAATATAATAATCAAGCGAGTATATATTATAGCCCAAATCAATGGAATCCACATTGTACCCTGGGAACACAATTAAGTAGAGAAGCGATCGCTAAGGGAATTCATGATGTAGTAAATGAATTTGAACCTATGGAAGGAATCATAGAAAGAATGAGTTTAGTGAGGATTGAACTGTCAGAAGAAGGGAACAGAAATATAACCATATTTGAACAATCTTTTGTGAGTTAATTTAAAGAGATTAGGTACTTCATATAACATAATATTCACGCTGCAGGTATTCGCCCTGAATCCGACAATGAGTCGGACACCCCAGCATTCGCTGGGTCATGAATACAGGGGGGAATGGACGTCGCGAATATATCAACTTTATGTGAAATCATAGTGTGACATTTAATGAAAGCATCTAAAGGAGGCTTGTATGAAGACAATTATCTATATGGTTAGGCATGGAGAATCACCATACAACGAAGGAAATGAAAGAACAAGAGGGCTTACCCCAAAAGGAAAGATCGATATTGAAAAAGTAACGAAGTTACTTATAGGTGAAGGAATAGACATGATTATATCAAGTCCTTATACTCGAGCAATTCTGAGTGTTGAGGGATTGGCCGAAAACTTAAAGTTAGATATTAAAGTATTTGAAGATCTTAGAGAACGACATTTTGCATCTTATAATATTGAAAATGCAGAGTTAATGTCTAGTATCAGAGAGAGTTTTAACGATTTTGATTATACCTTGCCGGGTGGAGAGTCCAACGCTGATTGTCAGAAAAGAGCAATCTCAGTTCTAAAACCCTTTCTAAAAGAGAACAGAGGGAAGAAAATAGCCATCGGAACTCATGGTCTTGTAATGACTTTGATGATGAATCATTTTGATTCAGCTTTTGGTTTGGAGTTTTTGAATCAATTAAAGAAACCAGATATTTATAAAATGCAATTCGAAGACTTAGAATTAGAAGAAGTAACAAGAATGTGGAATGATTAGATCACCTAAGGTCATCAAGGAGGAATGTGACATCACTTGATAGCGCATTCACGCTGCGGAGGACAAGCTCCCTTTGGTCCCCCACGAAGCAATTCGGTGATGTATGATCAGGCAGACAACCCTGTGATGCCAAGTGGCGATCCACCCAGTCGAATACGCTACTTTAATCTTTTTGGGGAGTAGATACAACGATGTTATGCTTAATTTCTGACTGTTGAGGAAGGAGAAATAATTGAAGTGGACACAAATAAGCAGTATCCCATTGGACAATTTAGTCCACGTCATAACCTAACTTGTAAAGAACGATCAAATTTAATTCATCAGATTCCACTAATTACAAATACCTTAAATAAAATATACAAGAGCCTTGACTCTGATCAACTAAATACACCTTATCGTCCTGATGGGTGGACTATAAATCAAATCATTCATCATCTAGCTGATAATGATATGAATGCCTATATCAGGTTTAAGAGGGCATTAACTGAAGATGAGCCGCTAGCCAATTCATATCGAGAAGACCTATGGGCAGAACTCATAGATTACAGGAATATACCAATTGAAAATTCAATTCGACTGCTAGAAATACTCCACGAACGCTTTATTATTCTTCTCAATAATCTAACTCCTGATGACTTTCAGAGGAAGCTAAGAACCCAAGTTCTAGGCGTAATAACATTAGATATAGCACTTCAAAGGTTTATATGGCATAACCGCCATCACACTGCACAAATTGAATCACTAATCATATCAAAAGGTTGGTAAAATGGTAATTTGTAAGTTTTTTAAAGAAGACAACAACTACGCCTAACATCAGCGGCCCTTGGTCAACGCTCAACCGACTGTGAATCGAATTTAGCAAATACATCTGCACCAACTAACCGCATCGCGGTCGGCCCTTAAAAGGAGCCTTAAATCAGTAGGATGTCATGAATACCAGAAAGCTGAACAAAATAGATGAAATTCTAAGTCTAGTCAAAAACTATTATAGAGTAGATTGAGATCTCAATTTTAGAAAAAGGGGGTGATTCTTATGTCGAATAACAGACAACTTACAAGATCTCAGAACGCAGCAATTGAATATATAAGTCATTGCGCGAGATCCCAAAAAAGAGAAGCTCAAGCATCACTCAAAGAAATTTTCCAGTTATCAAATATTCCTTGGAGCACCTTTGAAGAAGCAGTTCATAAACTTAAATCCCATGCAAGGGTGGCTTTGCATTTTCATCCGGATCGTCCGGTTGTAGATATGAAAAGTGTGGCTCAATCTTTATTAGAGCAAGGGATCTATAAAAGTCAGTTCGAGACTTTCATATCCAATGGGAGCGTATCGGCTTATTCAGGTGGTGCACGGGATCTTTGGGAGGAAGAACTATTTGACGGAGCTTATCAGATAGAGGGTGTAACCAACTTTGAAAGGCCAAAGTATGGAGCTCTTCATTTGTTGTTACATCCGGATGGACCGTCTCCACGATTCGGATCTTGTTATTTTCTTTTAAAACCGAATGCTTTACATCGCTGTACGTTCACTTACGGAGGATCTCAAGATGCTCCAAAGGAAAAGGGGACACATGAGGAATTAGACGCTATTTTATCTGCGCTTTTTACGGATGCTTTCTTTCGGGATTATGCTATAGGAGAAAAAGATCTTACTCCTAAAAAATTGATAGATCAGCTATTGTACAATCTGGAACGTCCGTTAGAGGATCCGTCAAAACTGGCCCCACATCGAAATCTTAACCATTTCATCGAAACTCAAGTTCATGGAGATATATATCTTGAAGATGATGTGGAAGTTTTGGTTGCTGATCCATCGTTCAGAGGAACCGAAATAGGGAATTACTTAGAGCAAATCTGTATCAAATATTCCATTGAACTATTCTGGCATATGGGATTTGCGATGCGTGCAGAGGAAGTGCCCTCTGATTTTAGGGGTCCAACCATGCCATCATTAGCGAAGCGAATTGCAAGGAATGGTCACATCGACGCAAGTGTGATCGGGAATGCTGTCAACGATTTGAAACGCAATCCTGATCTCTGGTCTGACAGAGGTAATTACGAAGAAGTGCTTCAGGAATTAAAATACATGTGGCATATACTCGTTCGATATGGTAAATCGATTGATGATCAGAGTAATTAATTTTTACTGGAAATACTGGTTGAATCAGTGAAGGCAGAGTTGGGAAGTGCATTTTTAGTAGATCATAATACAGGAGCTGAACATGGAATAGATCTATTCTTCTGGATCGTAGTTATCTTTTAGGGAATTGGTATTTGTATTATATTCACGCATCGGAGCTTGTTGGCCCCATGGTTCGACCTATTAAAAACTCAAAATTTCATACAGGTCTATGTATTTTGCAATTCGAAGAATCATAGACACTCAAACATAACCCATGCAAAGGAAGATGAGAAAATGGATAAAGGGAAAATTATATTTCTGAATGGCGTAACCAGTTCAGGTAAAACTTCAATCGTAGAAGCGATGCAAAATTACGATGAACCCTTTTTTTATGTTGTGGCCAATGATCTTTTTGAAAATACGATTGGTGATAAACATTTGCAAACAGACTACTGGAAGTATTTAAGTGAAGCAATCATTCTAATGTATCATACAGCAAAATTATTTTCGGATCATGGAAAGAATGTTTTAATCGATGGGATACTTGTTGAAAGACCGGAATTAAAGCCACATTATGACAAAGTCCAAGATATATTTGATGGCTATCCTTTGGAGATCGTTGAGGTGTACTGCCCATTAGATCTTTGTCGTAAGCGAAATATAGAACGTGGTGACAGAAGAGAAGATCAATCTGATGAGCAAAATAAAATAATGTCGCAACGTATCCGTTATAGCTTTTCAGTCGATACGAGTTTGAATACGCCGGAAGAGTGTGCTCAAATGATTATCACATCACTATTCAAAAAACAATGATTGGAAATATCAGTTCAAGAAAGCAAAACACTTCAAACTTTCATTGAAGTGAGGAAGAAGTATGGGGTGGCCATTCGTTTTTATTATGAAGACATAAAAATATATATTATATGGGGGATTAAAATGAAGATTACTTTCAGAAATTTCAATGATTCTTTCTATGAACAAGTTTGTGATTTTTTGATTGAATTATCAACAGATGACCGTAGGCATATCAATTGGAACTGGGCAAGGTGGG
This sequence comes from Paenibacillus sp. E222, assembly GCF_013401555.1. NCBI lineage: Bacteria > Bacillati > Bacillota > Bacilli > Caryophanales > Paenibacillaceae > Paenibacillus > Paenibacillus sp. E222. The sequence continues at coordinate 5,922,487 of NZ_CP058552.1, read as the reverse complement.
AGTGGATGTTTTATCATCCTGAATTCAATCGAGATTTAATGGATAAGATCGGGTTGTGGTATTGTAATGACGAGTTAGTGGGTATAGCAACCTATGACCACTATTTTGGTGAAGCATTTTTTGCTACAAAACAAGGTTTTGAAGAATTGGAAAAAGATATATTAGAATATACCATAGCTACTTTCAGTAATGAAAATGGCCTTGGGATTGCGGTGAATGACAACGATACTCACACTCTAGATTTATTGCGCAGTAAAAAGTTTGTGGAGAATGATCTGACTGAAAACATACTTGAACTTACACTAGAGAATGTTAGCCTTGATTATGTAATTCCTGAAGGCGTAATACTAAAAAATATAGATATAGAAAATGACTTATATAAGCTTCATCATTTGTTATGGAAGGCATTTGACAACGAAGGATCTGTACCTACGGATGAAGCTACTATATGTAAGCAAAAAAGAATGTTGTCAGCAAGAAATATGAATTCATTCCTACATATTGTTGCTGAAAATGAAGACGGAGAGTACGTTGCTTATTGTGGCTTATGGTACAGTCAGAAAACGGATTATGTTTATGTTGAACCTGTATGTACAATTCCAGAGTATCGGCAGAAGGGGCTTGGAAAAGCAGTGGTATTGGAAGCCTTGAAAAGAGGTCACTCCTTAGGTGTTGAAAAAGCATATGTTATTTCGGATAGTTCTTTTTATAAATCAATAGGCTTTCAACAGCATTCTCATTATACTTTCTATTGGCATAAGATCTGATACTTTCTTAAGCCTCTCGAAAGAGTGGTTTGAATTATGAGATTAGAGAAGAACTTCGTAAGTTAATTCAATGATGGTTTCGACAATTAAAACAAAATCTTTGCTGCTCAAGGAGTGTTCACTGCAAGATCGATTGCGAAGAGGCATTAGTTAAAACGAATGCGCAACGAACAAAAATAAAATTATAAGAGGGGGTTATCAGGATGAATAAGCATATTGTTTATGAAACAAACAGCTCCTATTGGGATACAAAGGGAAATGACTTTTTAAGAGCAATCGTGCTTCCTTTTTATGGAGCATTTGTAACAGAGGAAAAATGCCAACTTTTTGGCGATGTCTCAGGAAAAAAGATGTTAGAGATTGGTTGTGGAGATGGTCAGTCTTTGCAATATCAGGGAGAGCGTAAAGCAGCGGAACTATGGGGGATGGATATATCGGAAAAACAAATTGAAAAGGCAACGCAACATTTGAAAACGTGTGGTCTTTCAGCAAAATTGATCTGTTCTCCCATGGAAGAAGAATGTAACATTCCCGTGGATTATTTTGACTTTGTTTATTCGATTTACGCTGTAGGCTGGACAACCGATCTTGAAGGAACTTTTCGTCGGATCGCTTCTTATTTAAAAAAAGATGGCATATTTATTTTCAGTTGGTCGCATCCAATTCACAAATGTGTTGTTGAAGAAAATAATAGATTTTCTTTTAACAAGTCTTATTTTGATGAATCTTGGTATTCGGTCGCTCCTGATTTTGTTCAAGGCGAGCTAACTTTGTCTGATCGTAAACTATCAACCTATATCAATGCGTTAGCGAAAGCAGGGTTTGTCATTGAACAAATGATTGAAGAAACCGATCAGGAAATAATCCAACTGCATGATGAAAATAATGATCTCGTAAAAAGAGCGAAGATGTTTCCTGTAACCTTTGTTATCAAAGCAAGAAACTGTTCTGATAGTTCAGTGTAGAGTAATTCCAGACGTATTCTTATAAGTGGTTCAACTAGTGAATCTAATGTATTAACCATTGACACTCCTCCTAATTAACTCTATAGAGTTATTATATAACCTCAAAGAGTTAATTACAAGGTGGATTTTTAACTTTATAGAGTTATTAGTTCTCTTTTCATTGATGATTGCTGATATGGGAGATAAGATGGAATTATGGAGGGGAAAAGATGACCGTAATCAAGTGCAATATAAGAGGACTCATGGCAGAACATCGAATCGATGATATAACAGAATTGATGGCGAAATCCGGCTTAAGTAGGAATTCAATCAATAAGTTATACCGGGAAACCAATATAGAAACAACTAAATTAGAAACCTTATTTAAGCTATGCGATACATTTAACTGCAAGTTATCTGATTTGATTGAATATGTACCTGGAGAAAATAGATAGCGAAGGTAGATTCAAGAAGTGTTTTTGTCGTTTAACATTATAATCAAGCAGCGGCTCCATTGGAGCCTTGGTCTGCTGTAGGATTTTGTGGAGTTGCTTTAGTAGATACGCTCAGCTAGCTATATCAGACAATACATAGAAATAAAGGAGAGCGAAACAATGTTTAAATATGAAATTGATGAATCTTCTTATTTATCGCTATTGGAAATTAAAGATGCAGAACAATTATATAATTTGATTAACAGTAATAGGGATCATATAGGTGAGTGGTTGAAGTTTCCTAGTATTACTGTAGAAGCGGATGATTCAAAAACCTTTATAGAAAGAACACGGATAAGATATGCCAAGGAAGAGGGTTACTGGTTAGGAATATGGAGTGAGGATAAACTTGTGGGTTCTATTGGTTACTTATATCTAGATCAAGAGAACAAAAAAACTGAAATCGGATATTGGCTAGGTAAAGAATATGAGGGTAAGGGATTAATTACTAAATCTATTAAAGTACTAATAAATCATGCTTTTGACGAACTGAAATTAAATAAAATTGAAATAGGAGTAGCTACAAACAATTTAAAGAGCCGTGCAATTCCTGAGAAATTAGGGTTTAAACGTGAAGGTGAACTAAGAGATTACGAGTATATCAATGGAAGGTTTCTAGATAGAATAATCTATGGATTGAAAGCTAATGAATGGATATCGGAATAGTGTTTTTTTTATAGAAAGCATCGCATCATCTGAGATTAAATTCTACGATTGGGCTTATGCCTCTGTCGTTCAATTAACAATCTAGGAATTTGATCCTGACGACACGCGAGCCGACCTAAGGTAGTAGCTATTTAAACCTAATTTAGTGACAGGAGGCGAAAGTTTGATTTCTGAGAAAAAGCTTAAACGGGTTGAACTTGTTCGTGCTCTTGTTCTTGAAACGCTACTTACCACAGTGAATACCTCCAAGAATGAAGAAGCATTGTTTAATCTTTTCGGGGTTTCTAGCTTTGCTTCTTTACTTGCCATACGAAGACAACAAAATTCGGAAATTGCTGCGATCGCAGGGTTGCTCCATGATTTTTATTTCTATAAAATCGGCATAAAATACTTCCCTGGTCCTAACAGTGCAGATTCGGTAAGACCGATTTTGCGTAGCACCCAAATCTTTACCGACGAAGAGCTATCTGTCATTCTTCGATCGATCTTTTATCAAAAAGATAAACATCGGGTCCATGGACCGTATGAAGAAATTATTAAAGACGCCATACTTATACAGATGTATGTTCAGAATCCGGAGGATCTTTTTTCTGATATTGAGATAAATAGATTACAAAAAGGTTTTGTTGAATTAGGGATTCCGATCGAACAGGTAGAGGTGAAGTGCAAGAGTAACAGAGGAACGATAAACAAAAGAACGATAAACAGAGGAACTGAAGATAGACGTCTTAATTTGGCTGAAATTGCGGAAGCGCTTGCAGGTCAAAGGGTTATGGGAATTCCAGAGGATGAAGGCTATCGGGAAATATGCAAGTACTGGCCTGACTCGGATATCTATAAAGTACTGGAATCAAATTGGTGTGCCGCATTCGTATATCATTGCTGTATGCAGGCTGGCATCATACTCCCTATTCGATACCCGAATCACAATTATCGATTAGCTGGGGTTGGCGCGTGGTTAGATTGGGCTCAGCTACCTGAAACAAATTTTTTATATCAAGATGGATACCAGGGTTTTAAACCAAAGCGTGGTGATATTGTCATTTTTGAAAAGCTTCTATCCGATAATTCTCATGATCATATTGGAATTGTTTTGGCATGTGAGGGAAACCGATTATTGGTTGCAGAAGGTAACAAAGACAATAAAAACTTTTCCAGCGTTTTTTACAGGGATAGGGAACATTGTATTTACGGATATATACGTATAGACGACAGCTATCAATTTCATTTTGACGGGGAATATATACCGATTGTTTCTAAATTGAGTAAGTAACTTTAAAACCGAAGGAGATGGTCACTATCCTCCTAGTATATTGGCGGTATTTTCTTTATGTTTTGGATCATAAATTAAACGTTCTTATCGAATGTTGGACAGAAGGATTATATCTTCAAGGAATAATCCATGACATGTCTAAATTCTCTCCTAACGAATTTTTTCCTTATGCACGTAAATTCTATTCAAATCAGAAGGACGAGGATACCGAGGTGATGTGGAAGAATGCTTGGCTGCACCATCAAAATCATAATAAACACCACTGGGAATATTGGATAGTAAATAAAAATACTAGAGAAGCCTTACCAATGCCAAAGAAATATTTGATAGAAATGGTATGTGACTGGCGGGCTTTCTCAAGAAAATGGGGGCGTAAAGTTAAAGAAACTAATTTACCAGAAAGAATGATGACATCTGAAAGTATAATATTACACCCAAAGACAAGGGAAGAACTTGAAAATTTCATGAAGAAAAAACAACAACAATAAACATAGTGAAGAAGGTGCACCTTTCATTGCTTAACCTAAAAATATCAAATAATAAAGCATTCATTGAACTGAATGATTATGTCTCACAGGTAAAGAATAAAATATCTGCTACCGCTGCTGCGACATATATTATTCATAATGATCGTATCGTGAATGAATGGTACTCAGGAGTACATGACAATTCTAAACATAGTCGATTAGTTGATGAGGAATCACAATTTAATGTTGCTTCAGTTCGAAAAACATTTTTAGGATTTGCTATTAGTCTTGCATTATATGAAGGTAAGGTCAGAAGTATAGATGATCTTGTTGTGGACTACTTGAATGAGTTAGATAGGGAAGCACTAAGGCATATAACAATACGACATTTGTTAACCCACACTCATGGTTTAGGTGATCTGCATAATAGATTGTTTCTTCAAGGAACCGACTGGAAGTACAATAATACAGGTGTTAATCTGCTTATTGAGATTATTCGGAAAGTATATAAAATCCCATTATCACAATTACTCGAAGAGCGTTTATTCTCACCTATGGGCTTTAGCCAAACAGGATGGAGAAAGGAAAATAATGAAAAATTAGTATGGCTTAATGAACAATATAAGGATGATCAAGGTAACCAAGCCAACTTATTTATGAGCACAAAGGAACTGGCATATTGGGGTTATCTGCATTTGAATAAGGGAGCTATAAACGGGAAGCAGATACTTCCTAAAGAAATATTTGAGCAAACAACCACTATAATTAGTCCTCCTGATCTGGAACAACAATTGCCGAGAAACGGTTTTTTTTGGTTTGTGCAAGATGAACCACGGTCTAATACAGAATTAGGTGATAAACTTCCAGACGGTTCTTTTCAGTCTCTGGGTGCCACTGGATGTGCCTGTCTTGTCATTCCTAAGTGTAAAACTGTAGCGATAAGAATGTATAATCAGACTGAACAAAATCCGTTGGGGTACAATTATCTTGAGGATATCAAAACATTTGGGAATTTGGTCTGTAAGTACATAGAAGATCTATAAACCGTGAACTTGGCTTAAATGATAATGATATATTTTTACTGGATAAGAATATATGTTCTGGTATAATTGAATTAAGAATAGTAAATCTCTTCCTCTAAATTTGGTTACAAATAAAAACAGTGAGGTGAGTGAGATGGAACAAAGGAATGCGTCAGAGGTAAGAATTGAACTATGGGACGAAGGAGATCTAGATTTGCATCGCCGATTAAATTCGCCTGAGATGACAGTACACTTCGGAGGACCAGAGACTGAGGAGAAAATTCTAGCTCGTCATAAGCGCTATTATGAAATCGCCCAAAATGGAACAGGGAAAATGTTTAAGATTCTCTTACTTCCGCATCTTGAAGTCGTGGGTAGTGTAGGGTATTGGGATCAGACGTGGAAAGAGGAATCTATTTTCGAGATAGGTTGGAGTGTTTTGTCGGAATATCAAGGTAGAGGAATAGCGACAGAAGCAACAGCAAAAGCCATAGCTTCTATCCGTTCTGAAAAGAAGAAACATAAATTCATTCACGCTTTTCCTAAAACCAAGAATCCCGCTTCAAATGCCATTTGTCGCAAGCTGGGCTTTTCGTATATTGGCGAGTGTGATTTTGAATACCCTATTGGGACTACCATACGATGTAATGACTGGAGATTGGCAGTCGAGGAAAATTAAGATCAAGAGCATGGAGGGGGATTTTAAATCAGAAGCATGGCTTTCTCCATATTTCAGGGCAGATGAGAGACCATCTGTTTTTTTTTTGCTTGATTTACTTCATATATGTAATAATATGGTTAGCGCTGAGTGAAACTACTTAAACCATTAAGGAGAACTAAAATGTCTCAGTTTCCCGAATTAGAAACAAAAAGACTTGTATTAAGAGAGCTAACACAGAATGATTCCACAGAACTATTTCAATTTTTTTCATTGGATGAAGTTACGAAGTTTTATGATGTGGAGAGTTTTACAACCATTAAACAAGCAGAAGAATTAATTCAAAGATGGAATGAAAGATATGAAACAGGTCAAGTCATTCGTTGGGGAATCACTTTGAAGTCGGAAAACAAAGTAATTGGAACATGTGGCTGTCATGGCTGGATGAAAAATCATTATAAAGCTGTCATTGGATATGAACTAACACCAGAATATTGGCATCAAGGTTTTATGACCGAGGTAGTTGAAAAGGTAATTGAATATGGATTTAATAAGCTTGGCTTAAACCGAATTGAAGCATTTGTAGAACCAGAGAATGTGGGATCAAGAAAGGTTCTTGAGAAAATCGGCTTCAGAGAAGAAGGCATATTGAAGGAAAATTTTTATTGGAAGAATCGATTTGTTGATAATGCCATTTATGCATTTCTTAAGAAAGACTATAAAGTGCATTAATAACTAAACGAAAGAAGGATAACTTGATGATTACAATTAGATTTGTCTCAAATGAGGATATCCCACACATTCAATCCATAGCTCAAGAAACATGGAATTATACTTATAAAGGCATATACTCCGAAGCCTACATACAAAATTTTCTAAGTAGAGCATATTCAGATGAGAATTTAAGTCGATCTGTCGAGAGAGAGCTTCAAAGTGCCAAACGGCATTTTTTAATAGCTGAATTTAATGGCAAAGTCGTTGGATATGCTCAAACAAGACAAGTGAAAGAAGAAGAATACGAATTGCTAAGAATCTATATACGCCCTGAATATCACAAAATGGGAATAGGTAAAGAGTTCATTCAGAGATTCACTCAAGTTTTAAAGCCAATAAATAAACTGTTTGCCTGGGTAGGGAAAGAGAATCATAGAGGAAGGGCATTTTATGAGAAAAGTGGATTTAAAGAAATAGAAGAAATGATCGAAACCATAGAAGGGCACAGTAAAACGCAAGTTAAATATGAATTGGATATTTCGTAGGGAAAGGTGGGTTCATCAATGTTTTTTCTTCAAATGTCGGGATTTCCTGGTTCTGGTAAGTCGACTCTTTCAAGACGGATCGCTAAAATAACGGGTGCCATAATTATTGATCATGATATCTCAAAGTCTTCCATATTACAATCCATTGGGAATAGTAATTTAGAATTAAAAGTTCTAGGTATGACTTCATATAATATTGATTGGGCCCTGATAGAGTTTTATCTCTCCCAAAGCTATGACGTAATATTCGATAGCCCATGCTTTTATCCTGAGATGATTGAAAGAGGTTCATCATTAAGTAAGAAGTATAATGCTAAATATAAGTACGTTGAATGTTACCTGAATGACTATCATGAAATAAGTAAAAGATTACAAAATCGAGAACGGATGATAAGTCAGATTTCGGGCACATCTGAAGAAGAGTTTAGAAAAAATATTAATGAAAGTAAGAGACCTAATGATATTCCATGTTTGCTTGTTGATTCGTCACAACCTATAGAGATGTATTTAAATAAAGTTTTAAATTATATTGATGAACAATAAGTGATATCTCGTGAAATCGAAGATCCAATGAGAAAAAAATGCAAACGCTTTAAAACATTTTCCAAGTCGTGATTCTAAAAATAAAGAAAGAAGGCTGAATTTGAAGGTGCATGACATCTTATTACATAAATTTCAATATCGTAAATTGACTGAGCTTACCGGAGGTTACACCAACAGCAGTATATTACTTGAGGGATCAGATCCTCTGGTCGTAGCAAAGATTTTCAATGCTCATAATCGTGATGCGATAACAGAAATTAACTGTTTAACCCTATTGAATAATTCAGGTGTGTCGCCAAAGATTCATGATTATTTTGAAGACAACGATTCACAGTACATTATTATGGACTATGTGCACGGAATTAACAGCCAGATATTTCTTGATGATGGAGACATTCGCAAAGCTAAGGCAATCTACAAGTTACTTGGAATTCATCTTGCAAAAGATATTCACTCATTAAAATGGAGAGAGGTTGACTTTGACCTGCCAATCATAGAACTAATAAATATTGATATTGATGCTCTTAACTATGTATCGAATGATCAAAAGGAACAAGTGAAACAGATACTTAATGTATCAGTTATAGGGGAGAAAACCTTAATCCATGGAGATTATGGGCCGCATAATGCAATTTTATCTAATAAATTAATATCTATTATTGATTGGGAGTGGGCGGGCTGGGGGAATCCACTGCAAGATGTCGCATGGGTAATATGGTTTGTACATTTACATTATCCAAACTTCGCTCGTGAGTTGTCTGAGATTTTTATTAATGCGTATAGTAAATTTTCAGATCTTAAGATTACCAATGAATTAGTGAAGGTATACTCAGTTTCAAGAGTAATTAATGTTTTAGATCGGATAAAGTACACAAATGAAGAAGTGAAAAATGAATGGCTAAGAAGATTGGAATGGACATTGGAAACCAATTTTGTAGGATAATTATATTGAATTCTAAAAAAAGATTACGATGAAACTACGCTTAATCTAACAGCAGCGAGTATAAGTAATCGATCCGTTTGCTGAACAACAACGTTATAGAATATCAGCGCAAGGATGCAATGAGTTAAAGAAAATACTTTTTCGGTTGTTTGGTAGATTAGATAAAAACCATAGATCGGAGTGTGCTCATGGAAATTGAATTAGAAGTAATTCAGAGTATGTTAATTAAATTTAAGTCTGAAAGAAAATGGACACTCCAGGCTATCTCACAATTATCAGAAGAAGATATCACATGGTCACCAAATCAAGAAAGTAATAGTATTGCAAATTTGGTTGCACATATAAGAGGTTGTGTTCACTCAAGAATTGAAACGATATTTTATGATATTGCTGATTCAAGAGACAGGGATAAGGAGTTTGAATATGAGCTTAAAATGTCGATAGAAGAAGCCTATAACATGACTAAGGAATCATTCGATATTATCATTCAATATCTTGAATACCTCAGTTTCAACCCAAGCTTGTTGTTATCTCAACCTTTCATTAATCGTCCCCCTCTTACATTCAGTCAAGTAAATAATGAAACAACGGTTTTGAATCTAATGATAGCAATGGTAAGAGAAATTCATTATCACACGGGTCAAATCATATATGCAGCCAAAACAAGGAAAGGACAGCTAGTTTGGCAATACGATTGATATCAACAGAACGCAATAGAAAACGTCTAATCCAAAAAAGGAGATGGTACCTATCTATTCTTATAGATCTCTAATGAATGAAGACTTAAAAAGTATAAGTTCTTTTCCTCAGTCAAAGGAAGAATTGTTTTATATTAGTCCTCGGTTTAAATATCCTTTAACACCAGATCAAATATTAAAGCTTCTTGAGAATCGATACGAACCAACAGTTATTGTTGATGAGGAGTCAGGTCAAGTTGTAGCTTATGCCAATTTATATGACTATAAAGATGATGTATGTTGGTTAGGCAACGTTATTGTATCGAAGGATTTTAGAGGAAAAGGTGCTGCTAATTATTTGTTGAAAACGATGATAATGAAGGCGAAATCGATTTATAAAGTTAAAGACTTATTATTATCATGTCATAGCACGAACTCAAGAGGACTAGCATTTTATTACAAGCAAGGATTTAAACCTATTGATATGCGAATAACGGATTTAGATGAACAAAAAATAATAACTTTACTAATGAAGTTAGAGATTTAGAATGCATTCAAGAAGAACGAAACCGCATATTATACGTGTAATGTTGGGAACTAACATAGAAGCAGAACATTAAATTAGCTTTAATAACGGAGGATGATATGAAATGGAAATCTCATTATCCAAAGCAGGTCTTAAGGAAGCTTCAATCATTCACGAAATGCAAATAAAAGCATTCATGCCTCTATTAAATAAATATAAAGACTATCAAACAAGCCCAGCAAATCAAACGGTAGAACAAATAGAAGATCGAATAAATCAAAGCTATACCGATTATTACCTAATAAGAGAAGCAAATATTCCTGTGGGGGCCATTAGAATAGTAAAAAAGGAGAATAAAATCTATCGAGTAAGCCCTGTATTTATTTTACCCGACTACCAAGGGAGAGGGATTGCACAAAAAGTATTTTCAATGATTGAAGATAGGTACAGCGATGCGAGAATATGGGAGTTGGCTACAATCTCAGAAGAGCAGAGGAATTGTTACCTTTATGAGAAATTAGGATATAGACAGAAGGGAGATACGAAACAAATTAACGACAAGATGACAATTGTGATTTATGAAAAACGTATGACCTAGGTTATCAAGAAAAAATCAAAGACTATATCGATGCGCGTGAAGGCTAACAAAATTGTATAACGTAATATTCAAGCTTTGGTCCTGACGGAAGTTTGATCTGAGGGATGGAGATTGGAAAGTATCTCAATTGAGACCCCTTTTTAGGGTTCATAGATACAGAAACGTTATTGGAAATAACCAAAATCATAATAAAGGGAGTATGACCAGTGGAGAGTAAAGAGACGTTTAATTGTATTGCTAGTGAATATGAAAAATATAGACCCACCTACCCAAATGAAATGTTTGACGATATTTTCAATTATTCAAATGTAGTAAAAGAAGATAAAATTCTTGAAATCGGTTGCGGAACTGGACAAGCAACAAGTGGATTAGTTAATAGAGAATATAAAAATATTACATGTATTGAATTGGGGGATAAATTAGCCCATCTCACTGCAGAAAAATTCAAATCCTATACATCTCTTAAAGTGATCAATACATCGTTCGAAGATTGGGACGGTGAAGGTAATCCTTTTAAATTAGCAGTTTCGGGTACTGCATTTCATTTTATTGATCCTCAGTTTGGTTACCGCAGAGTGTGGGAGTTACTTGAGGATTCAGGTGCAATTGGTTTCTTCTGGACCATTCATGTGCCAATGTACGATGAGATCCATAATGAAATACGATCTCACTATAAAGAGTTTGCACCACATTTGGACGATTCAACATTACAAACACCTGAAGAAACTATAAATGAAAGAAAAGCGATCACTGAAGGAACAGGTAATTTTAAAAGTATAGAAGTCAAAGAATATAGCCAAATCCTTTCATATACAAGCAGCGATTATATTTCTTTGCTTAATACCAATTCAAAGCATAGGCAACTGTCTGAATCGGACAGAAACAATTTGTTAAATAGAATCAAAAATTCTATTGATAGATCAGGTGGATATATTTTTAAAGACCATAGAGTTGCTTTGTTTTTAGGAAAGAAGTTGAAGTAACTCAAAGTATTCATTTCGAAATGTGACAACGATATAAACACTATAAAGAAAATTTGAAACTAATAAAGGACTGGTTGCATGTTCTATGTTAATTCAAGAGCGATCATTGAAAGATCTGGTAACGAAGCAACGGAGATTGTCATACAAAAAAGAACAAAGACAGATTCCTCTTTTCAGTTTGAACTTCCTGGAGGTAGAATTGAACCGTTTGAATCGTTAGTCCAAGCTCTGGTAAGAGAGGTTAAAGAAGAAACTGGATTAAATGTGTATGAAATAGAAGGCACTGAAACAAGAATTGATACGAGTGGAATTAATCCTGAATTTGAAGTGGAGTGTCTTAGACCATTCGCAGCTTATCAAACCATTAAGGGACCAATTGATTCCGTTGGATATTATTTTAGATGTAAGGCAAGTGGAGATTTGTTAGAAGCTGGTGACGAAACAAAAGATATTCAATGGATTGATATTAAGAAACTAAATAAATTATTTATGGAGAACCCATTAGATTTTTCCGACGTTGATCGTGCTGGAATTAAGTATTACCTGAATTATCAAGGATTTTGAGAGGAGCTGGGATTGATGGATTTTATATATGGAAAATATCTTATCAGTGATAACAAAGAACTTATGGATATCCCTGCGGTAAAGGGTTTCTTAGCTAGAAGCTATTGGGCCAATAAGAGATCCGATGAAAAAATTGAGAAGTCCATCCATTCTTCAGTATGTTTTGGGATTTATAAGGAAGAAATTCAAGTTGGTTTTGCAAGGGTTGTCACAGATGATGCGACAATGTATTGGCTTTGTGATGTTTTTATTCATGAGGAATATAGGGGCCAAGGACTTGGTAAGAAACTAATTGAAGTGATAACACAATCGGATCGCTTTAAAGATTTAATGGGGTTACTCGGAACATTAGATGCACATGAATTATATGAACAATATCAATTTAATAGAAATAGTGAACGCTTCATGATAAGACTTCCTGATTATTTGAGGGCGTGATGACTATGAAGAAAGCTATTTATTTTCTTTCTTTGACCATTGGAATAGTTTTTATAGCCCTTGGAGTAATACCAGCTATCTTTGCCTATCCCTACAGTGATGAACCAAACTCCGGGCCGGCAAGCTTTTGGGAACTGATTCTAATCATTAGTTACGAACAATGGATATTGTTTCTGATTGTTGGTCTGATATTAAGTCTTTTTCCTGCGTTAAAGCTACGAAAGACATGAAGGGAGATTTTATCAATGTACAAACTTAAAACAAAAGAAACAGACAACAGTGTCATTGAGTTTATTGAAAGTGTTGAGAATCCCAAAAAGCGTGAAGACGCGTATCAACTACTGGATATTTTCACTGAAACAACAGGGTACAAAGCAAAGATGTGGGGACCGAGTATTATCGGATTTGGTGCTTATCATTATAAATATGTTTCTGGTCACGAAGGAGATGCACCATTGGTGGGCTTTTCTCCCCGAAAAGCAAAAATCAGTTTGTATTTTGCGACAGGTGATGCAGAGCGAGAGGATCTATTAAGGGACTTTGGAAAACATACTACAGGAAAAGCTTGTGTTTACATCAATAAAGTTGCAGATATCGATACAGATGTATTAAAAGCGTTGATCAACCAATCCATCAGGTTTTTGAAAGAAACCTATCCGGATCATTAATTCCTGTTCGCTATTATTATTGGAGGTTACGTGATGCAAGAAGAGAACATTCATATACGATGGGCGAACGGAAATGATGCAGAGGACCTTCTTAAGCTCAATGATGCTTTTAATGGAGTAGGTACAACCTTAGAAGAAGTAAAAGAGAGCCTTGCTTTATCTAATGAGTTGATTGACGGCCAGGCAGTTGGATTTGCTTGTGCTCAATATTTTAAATCTTTTTGTTATCGTGGACTCCAGGGAGAAATCACAGAAATGTATATTGCCGAAGTTGCCCGGAGAAGAGGATTGGCTACGTTGCTAATTGCTTTTATAGAGGAGGAACTTAGAGAACGAGGTGTTACCAGTGTAAAGATTCTGACAGGCCAAAGAAATGAAAGGGCTATAAAGACATACGTAAAATCAAACTATGCCAGAACGGAAGAAGTATTGCTACAAAAGAAACTATGAACGACAAAGATATTGGATATCTAGAGGGAATTTAAAATGTGGATTAGATATGGGGCTATGAAATCTAAATCTTGAGAAGGAGGACTTTAAATGAAATTTATTGTGTCTGCAAGTGTGATTGTCCTTAATGAGAACGATGAAATCTTACTTATGAAGGGAAGGAGAGGTTGGGAAATGCCTCAAGGCTGTGTGGAAGAAGGTGAGACCATCACACAAGCTGCTATTCGAGAGGTGAAGGAAGAGACTGGAATTGATATTGAACTTATTAAGTTTTGTGGCCTATATCAGAATACTACGCGGGGAGTATGTAACCATATATTCACTGGAAAACCGATTGGAGGAACTCTAACTACAAGTAGTGAAAGTGATGAGGTTGGTTTTTTTACACTAGAACAAGCCAATGAAATGATAACCTGGGGGAATTTCAAGGAGAGAATTCACAAAGCATTGGATGAGAGCACTCATCCCATTCTAGTTGAGTTCTCTGAATAACATATGGGTGAAGGTATCTTGAATCATAGCAAAACAATATGGACTCAAGTAAGTCATTAAACTACTCCAACGAAATATAATTCGGCAAACGAAAGGGATATTTGAATGAATCCAATTACTATAGAGCCAATCGATAAAACGAATTGGGAAGAAGCGATCGCAATATCTCTACTTGAAACGCAAGTCAATCTTGTTCCGACGGTCATCGAATCTTTAGCATATGCCTACGTGAAACCTTGGGATGCAGCTTTTGATCCATATCTTTTGCGCAAAGGCGATAAAGCTTTCGGTTTTTTCTATTTATCCTACACACCAGCTAGTACTGATAATTATTGGATTGGAGGATTTCAAATAGATAAGAACTATCAAGGAAAAGGATTAGGAAGGAAATCACTTTATACGATACTGGAAAGTATTCAGGATAAGCATCCACAATGCCAAATCATCTCACTAACCGCAGAAAAAAGTAATGCTCATGCAAGAGCGTTATATGAGAAGATAGGATTTATTGATCAGGCATTTGAAATTCAGGATGGTGAAGTAGTATATAAAATAAAATTGAAATAAGCAGAAATCAGTCATTTTGAAGGTGCAATGATCCATTTTAATAAAAAAAGGTGGGGATAGTATGGTGTACGACGATCTCAATAAAACGATGACCACAGAGAGGTTGCTGTTAAGATTATTTACGAAAGCAGATGCTGAAACCGTTACGAGACTATGTAATGACTACAACATTTATAAAAGTACCCTCACATTACCCTACCCATATACATTAGATTGTGCATTGTCTTGGATAGAGCGCCATAACGAAAATTTTAATGCGGATAAATGTTATGAATTTGCTATTTGTGATCGGAAAACAGGTGATTTATACGGGGCAATAGCATTATCTAATCAACAACGTTACGATAACGGGGAGTTATCTTATTGGGTGGGTCATCCGTTTTGGGGAAAAGGTTATGCAACGGAAGCGGCTAAAGCCATGTTAGACTTCGCTTTTGATGTGAAAAAATATCATAAGGTATATGCGCGACACTTTGCTTCTAACCCGGCATCCGGACAAGTTATACAGAAGATTGGCATGATAAAAGAAGGCGTACTGAGGGATCATGTCAAGAAAGAAGGTCGATATGAGGATCTGATTTACTACGGAGTAGTAGAAATAAAGTGAAAAAATAAAGTTCAACCCAATGCGGAGGGTTACATATTGAAAATTAAATCATTTGGAAAAGTTTTACTTTTATGGATGGAGTGTTAGAAATTGCTTGACTGCTTTCTGTTTTTTTATAAAACCATATGCAAATTCTATTGTTATTTTTAATGGAGGTAATATATGAATACACTGATTCCATCCTTAGATCTGATTAAAGAAATTGAACTCTCGGAAATCGATTATATGACAGATCGGATGCTTGCTATACAAGGTCGGGACTCTAATCCAGAAGGAATTGAGATTCAGCAATTTGGAAATGCCATGTGTTTCTACAGTAAGACCATGCCATGGCCCACGTTCAATACGGTGAAGGGGCTAACAAATAATGAACTGGAACACCTGGATGCTATCATTGATTTTTATAGACAGCGAGGTCGAAAGGTTCAGTTCGAAGTCATTCCATCTGTGGTGGATCAGAACTTCTTGAAACGCTTAACCGATATAGGCATGTATACAGCGGGATTTCATTCATCTCTGATCATCAAGCCTGAAGAAAAAAAGAATCACTCAGAACATATCCGAATTCAAGAACTTGAAGAGGATCAATTCGAGCTATACGCGACCATCCATTGCAGGGGGACCGGTTTGTCGGATGACGGTATCCCTTATGTCGCCCAGAATAATAAGGTTCTTTATCACCGTCCAGGGTGGAAATTTTACATCGCATATGTCAATGATGTCCCTGCAGCGGTAAGTGTTCTGTTTATTAAGAATCAAAAGGCATCCTTAACCTTTGCAGCAACATTACCTGAGTTTAGAAATCAGGGGGTACATCAGCAGCTTTTGAATAGAAGAATAACGGAAGCCTTGATTAAGGAATGTAATCTGGTGGTAGGGCAATGTTCATTTTTATCTCAAAGCCATCGCAATATGGAGCATGTCGGCATGAAGTTGGGATATATCCGAACAGCATGGACTGAAAGATAAGAATCAGAGTGAGATAGGAGGCAGCTCATGAACAATACAAATAAAATCCTGGGTGCGGTTCTCATGATTAGCAGTATTTTTATTTCAACCTTAGATAGAATCTCGGTAAGAATTTCTATGGCCATAGTGGAAGCGGGATACGCTTCAGGTGGGAAAACGCGCGAGTTAATCCCCGCAAACGATAATGGTTTCACGGGTTTTCTCGTATACTTCTTATTTTTCGTCGGATTTGTACTATTGGTTGCTGGATTCCCTGGGAATTCCAGAAAGGATAAAACAAATAGGTACCCACAAAATCGATCATAGGGGGACTTGTTTTTCCGGAAGACTAGTTCTGGTGAGGAATGACCTTGCTACCTTTCTATCCGTCATGGGAACTGGTAGATAGGAGTTGATCATTGATTATGACCCACAATAGAAGGGAGGCATGGAAGTAGAGTATCTTTGGCTTTATCTGTTCATGGTAAATGTTCTGCTTGTTGCACGACCAATAATATAAGCGGAGGTTTGGACATGCTTATGAAAATGAAGAAATACGGCGTTTGCAGTTTAGCTCTGGTTTTGTTGGCATCAGTGGTCTTTACCGGTTGGAACAGTCGGGCATCGGCGGCAAATCGCCAATAAATTTGGCAATTATGGCTTCGATCTTCCAACAGACACGTACAGATCCTCTACGATCCCTAGTTCACAGAAACGCATTATGATCTCGGCTCACTATTACTCTCCTTGGGATTTTGCAGGCGAGGAAAACGGAAATATAGCGCAATGGGGAGCCACTGCCACCAATCCTGCCAAGAAGTCAACGTGGGGGCAAGAGGATTATCTGGAATCGCAGTTCAAATCCATGTACGATAAATTTGTAACTCAAGGTTATCCTGTCGTAATCGGCGAATTTGGCGCGATCGACAAAGCAGCATATGATTCCACAAACAATGTATATCGTGCCGCATTTGCAAAAGCAGTTACAGCAAAAGCTAAAACGTACAAGATGGTTCCGGTATATTGGGATAACGGATACAATGGACAGCATGGATTTGCGTTGTTCAATCGTTCCAACAACACCGTAACCCAGCAAGGCATTATTAATGCAATTATGCAAGGCATACAATAAGGGCTTCCTTGAGGTATCCAGAGGGAAGAATGGTGTGAATAAATAGAATAATTTGGATTAAATTCAATTTACTTTAAGTGAACAAATCGTTTATACTGGATTCACCTGGAAGAAAATGCTTTCATTCGACCTAAAGGGAAAATAGCACTCATGTTTATGAAAGCGCTTTTTTAAAGGGTTGGAAAATAGAAAGAGAGGAGGCTAAATTCAAATTCCCTAGTGTAGTTGAGAGAGTTGAAGCGGCTGGGAGTGCCGCGGACAACGATACTGGCATGATATTGAAGAGGAGGTATTTATAATGTTCAAAGCAAAACTTGTAAAGGCAGTAATGTCTGTTGCGCTCTTGAGCACGTTGTTCACTATCCCGAACCTGCCTTCCGCTAACGCGGCCGATGCCAGTTGTCCGAACGGTTATGTAGGTTTGACGTTCGATGATGGTCCAAGCAATAACACAACAAACGTGCTCAATGCACTGAAGCAGGCAGGCTTGCGTGCAACGATGTTCAATGTGGGACAGAACGCGCAAAACAATCAATCTCTGGTTAGTGCGCAGGTGGCCGCAGGCATGTGGATTGGTAACCATTCCTACACGCATCCTAATATGACAACATTAAGCAGCTCCCAGATGTCTTCGGAAATCACTCGGACACAGCAGACGATCCAGTCGATTACCGGAACTTCACCGAAGCTGTTCAGACCGCCTTACGGCGCGACCAACGCAACCTTGAAATCCGTTATCAGTCAGAACGGTCTTACCGAAGTGCTGTGGAACGTGGATTCCCAGGACTGGAATGGCGCCTCCACCGCCCAGATCGTAGCCGCAGTGAACAGGATGCAAAGTGGTGACGTTATTCTGATGCATGATCAATACCAGACGACACTGCAAGCGATTCCGCAGATTGCGCAAAATCTGAAGAGCCGCGGCCTTTGCTCCGGCATGATCTCTTCGAGTACGGGACGGGCGGTTGCCCCTGATGGAGGCACGACTAATCCTCCAAGCACCGGAACAAAAGTGGAAGCCGAGAATATGACCAAAGGCGGTCAGTATACCGGCAATATCAGCTCGCCATTTAACGGAGTTGTTCTGTACGCTAATAACGATTTGGTCAAATACACGCAGTATTTTGCAAGCGGCACCCACAATTTTTCACTCCGCGGGGCATCAAGTAATTCCAACATGGCCAGAGTGGACTTGAAGATCGGCGGCCAGACGAAGGGAACCTTTTACTTCGGCGGAAGCAGTCCTGCGGTCTATACCCTTAACAATATCAGTCATGGGACCGGAAACCAGGAGATTCAGCTTGTTGTGACAGCGGATGACGGAACATGGGATGTTTACCTTGATTATTTGGAGATAAATTAAAAATCCGAAGTGGTTATTTGAATGTTAATGAATGGTTTGGATGAAACTATGCGGATTCTTTATAATGAAATCCCGTCGAGGTTTACCTTGGCGGGATTTTTATGCAGGAATAGGGAGATGGAAATCGAAAAAGTTATCCATAATAATGTTTTACTTGAACCCCAGATATTTACTTTAAAGGCCAAGCTAGAATGGATACAGATTACTGATCAAGGAGGTGTACAATTGTCAGAGCATGAGGAACTTTTAGCTGGAGGCAATGTGAACAAGGTTACGAAAGTTGGAAATACAGTTCGTCGTGATGCTAAACCGAATTCATATGTACATGCATTGCTTAAACATCTTGAACAGGTTGGCTACCCCAATTCCCCCAAATACTTGGGACGCGATGAGCAGGGGAGAGAAGTTCTTTCTTATATCGAAGGCGTAGTTTCGGGAAATGAGTATCCAGAAATTGAACGCTACATGTGGTCGGATGAGACGTTAACCGAACTCGCTAAACTTTTGAGAAGTTATCATGATGCAACGTTGGATTTTACAGCTTTTTCGCCTTCATCCAACGCGTATTCAGATAGTGCTCAGCATGAAGTTGTGTGTCATAATGATTTTGCATTGTATAACGTTGTGTTTAAAGAACGGCTTCCTGTAGGAATCATTGATTTTGACATGGCCGGGCCTGGTCCTCGTCTATGGGATATCGTATATACATTGTATACAGCCGTACCGCTTGCAGGCTTTTCACCGGGGAAAGATGAAAGAGAAGTCGTTCCATATCATAAACAGGACCATGCATCTGAGCGAAAAAGACGTATAGCATTATTTTTTAAGGCTTATGGTATGGATGTGCCGACAGATTTGAAGGAGTGGGTGATTTCTCGAATTCATTTCATGTGTACCACACTATCTGATCGGGCAGCGTCTGGAGAAATAGCTTTTATCAAAATGATTGAAGAGGGTCATTTGGCTCATTATGAGAAGGAAGTAAGGTTCCTTGAGAAGCATTTTGATGATTGGAGTTAATCCAAATAAAAAAATGAAATGAAACGAGTGATATTATTGTGATCAGATTAATACCTACTACAAGAGAGAACTGGAAAGAGGCATTAAACATACAAGTTCATGCCAATCAAAATCATTATGTTCCATCAGTAGCCGTGTCTCTAGCGAAAGTGCACATTCGTCCCGATGGGGATGAGTACAAGTATCTGCCATTTTGCATATATAATACGGAGGATATGTTAGTGGGTTTTGTTATGATCACTGTCGATGAAACAACAGCTTGGTCCTATTGGTTGAATGGTTTTATGATCGATGTAAGTTATCAAGGTAGGGGATATGGAAAAGCAACGATAGATTCGGTAATTAGCCATATAAAAGAGAACTATGTCCATAGCAAGTGTTTGAATTTAACTGTATGTGCAGAAAATGAAGTCGCCAGAAAGCTATATGAAAAAATGGGGTTTTCAGAGACCGGAGATGTATATGATGGTGAAATGGTTTACCGGTTCGTTTTTTAATTTAACGAGAGGGGTGCAGTGATGATATATCGGAGGAAGACATATGTTGTAGCATCTTCATTCGTAGAAGAGTTTAATGCTTTATTTAATGATATTCTATTACCTTCACAACTCAAGTACGGAGCGAGATTGATTGGAAGATGGCATCAGCATATGGATGATGAAACCAGTGAGATTTTTGCGATGTGGGAATACGATACGTTTGAACAGTATGAAGAGATTGAGCAGAAGATCAAGTCTGACAACGAACATGTCATGCGAGTACAAGAACGTTTTGATCAAATTGGTAGAGATAGATATAAGGAAGTATTTCGAAAAGATATTAAGCAAGATTTCTTTGAATCGACCGTTGACAGAGAGAAGACCATTTTAAAGACATTGTGTAACTAATACGTAAAAAATCGCCCCCATCTGAGTTGGCCAGTGTGGGGCTGGTTGAAAAACGTTTCAACTTTAGGATAGGTTTTCTTGTGAAAAGAATCGGGTAGATCCCTAATTTGAGAAAAATCTTCAAGTGTGGCATCGTGCTGTTATGTCCCTCTAAACAATGCAGCTCTCCCTTTTTGGACCTCCTATTTCTGCTTAACCAGTACAACACCGATGATGATGACCACAAGCCCAATCCACGTTTTCCAGGTAGGGATCTCCTTCATAAACCAGTATCCCATCCATATGGAGATGAGCACTTCTATGCATTTGGCAATGACCAGAACATAGCCCAGTTGACTAACCGCTTTCAGTCCAAATTTGATGCCGTACCCTACGCTTAGATTAGCAGCGAGAAACAAAGGCAGCATCCAAAGATGGAATTTAAACGTAGACCAGAATTGAGTGTCAATATGCTTGCTTTGATATGAAAAAATAATGTTGATACAGGCTAAGCCAGCAAACATGAGCACAAAGCTGATAAGGTACAGCATAACAACATCACTCCCAGGGATAAGTAGTATAAATAATGTTTCCTCGTACCAAAAAAATTATCCATGGGCATGAAATGCTGTTAGCGAATTTGTTTTTGATCAACGAAAGGAGTTGGCCTGGTAATCGAGAATAAATGAATGAAGCAAACAACTGTGTGGTATGACCAAGTTTCTCGCAAAAAAACACTTTGAAAAGAGGAGTTGAAGGCATGGATATTAAAAACAAGAGTGGAGATGTAATTGGGAAAATTCAGTTTCAGACTAGTGAAGATGAGGGCATGGTACATCAAATTATTATGGATCTGAAGCCAGGTGATGGAAAAGGCATTTATATCTCTAACGCCGAGGACAACAAATTTTCTCAACAAACGAGTTATGCAGCCAGAGATTGGGAGGGAGATTTTGGCGCCTTGAGAGAAAAGCTGCACCCTTGGCAACCCCGTTTTCCAACGTGCTCGGTTGTGCAAGATATTAAAGTATTTCACGGCTTCGATAACCTGTCCGACCAAGAAATAAATGAAATGATTGAAGAAAGCGAAAGGACCGGAAGCAATGTCGTGATAAAAGATTTAAAACCTAATCATGTTATTACAGGCATCAACATCACATATCAATCGGATCGGGGAGTGTTTATGCTTCACGTTTTTGGCACTACCAAGAGCCGAATTCATGTACCGGATACGGAATCATTCAAAATCGAGAAACTGGATGTGCGCGGTCATGAGGCGTATTATATTTCCAATGCTGAGAACAGACAATTGATCTGGATTGAAGAAGATGCGGGTGGTAAGGCATTGCAATATGAGATCATAGTAAGCGATATGTCGCTAGAATGGGTACTGAATATCGCTGAATCCATGATCGAATGACAAATTCAGTTGGGTAGATGGATTTGAATGTCAAACCTGAAACGATCAAGCAGCAAGCGGATTCTGTCCTTAGTTGGCATGTTAATTTCTTTAAGCTATATGGCAAAAAAAAGATATGTTTATGCATGTAATCTGGAAAACATTTCTATGAAGGATTTTACATAAAAGCAATGCAGAATTCATTAAATTCCACACGTCCTTTTATATACTTAGTTTGTTTGACTCAGCGAACTAAAAGGACTAGGTGGTTGTTTAAATGTTGAAAAAACGAGACTTGCACGAATGCCACTCACTGTATGATTTGATGGTGGACCCCGCTGTTTTTCCATACGTTCGTCATAAGTGCCGATCTTATGAAGAATATTTATTTGCAACCAAACAGGTGATCGATGAAGAAGAGCAAAACACATGTATTTCCAGAACGATCCTTAATGAGCTGGGACATCCCATCGGAACCATTGATTTATATCACATGGAACATAAGACAGGTTTTCTTGCGACATGGATTGGAGCACCTTATTTTGGAAAAGGTTACAATCAACGAGCAAAGGAAGCCTTTTTCGCTGAGTTATTTCTTCAACATGAAATTGAAACGGTATTTCTTAAAATTCGAAAACAAAACATTCGATCCAAGAAAGCGGTTGGAAAATTGCCTTATGTCAAATTAGCAACTGATATATACCACGAAGTGTATAAGTTAATAAACAATACGGAACAAATCTATGATTTGTATTACGTGAATCGTTCTGACTTTATAACAAGTGAAGAAATGAACCATGTGGTTGCTACGTAACAACTAAAAACGTCTTTCGATATCTATGCAAACGAAATCCCGCCAGGTTTGTCCTGTCGGGATTATTATTATTTTCTTTGATATTCCATAATTATGTTGATAGGAAACAATAAGTAGGGGTGCAGGAATATGGAAATTAAGGTCGAAAGAAGAGATATAAGCAAGAATGAAACAACTTTATAAGCGAATAGCCAAGTATTTTAATTCTGGGGTGATGTAATGGAGATCAAAAAAATAGAGAATCTATCTAATGAAGATTGGCTTCAACTTGGAAGCTTTGGTTATAAATCCACTCAAAAATATGAGCTTACCAAAAAAGAGACACAAGGTTCCTTTAGTATGCATCTAACGTTAATAAATTTGGATGACATCTACGAAAAAGAAGAATTGAACAGTACAGATGATTTGGAACGATATGAAGAAATCATACAACTGGGATATTCTTATGGAATATATATAGATGGGAAAATCATAGCGCTCGCCATTTCTGAACCACAAACTTGGAATAATACGCTGATGATATGGCATCTTCAGGTGAATGAAAAATACATAAGAAAAGGATATGGGAGACTGTTGATCAATAAAGTCAATGAGATTGCCCAGGAACGGGGCTTCAGAGCGATCACGTTAGAAACCCAGAATACGAACGTTCCAGCCATTCATTTTTACATGCAATGTGGTTATCAAATAGAAGGAATTGATGTATCACTATATTCGAATAATCATAGCCAAAAGGAAGAAATAGCTTTGTATATGAGAAAGAAGATCTAATAAGAATGAACCTGGTTATTATCTTGAAATCGCTTAAACCTACTATTTTTGGTGAAGAAAGGAGAGGGTCCACATGATTACGCTCAGAAAAATAACGCTAGAGAACCGACGTTCTATATTTAACCTGGAAGTCTCAGAAGAGCAGCGTCAATATGTTGCATCAAACCTTTCAAGTGTAGCATCATGTTATGTTCTTGCAACCAATGGTGGCTCACCGTTTCCGCTTGCAATTTACGCAGATGAGCAGCCTGTAGGTTTTGTAATGATAACTTACGGAATCACGGGTTATGATCTTCCTGTCATTGCTGACCATAGCTATTGTATTTTGCGACTTATGATTGACAAGCATCATCAGAGCATGGGCTATGGCCGGGAAGCATTAAAGAAAATATTGGAGTTTATTCGAACTTTCCCAGCTGGTCCTGCGCGTTATTGTTGGATTCCTTATAGTCCCGATAACTTGGCTGCCAAAAAGCTATATGAGAGCTTTGGATTCCATGAAAATGGTGAAGTGTGCCACGACGAACTCATAACAGTATTGGAACTGTGACTTCTATTTTTAGATGGGATGTTATAACAAAGTTTCAAACTCAGTCTAAAAGCACTTGCTTCCCTATGTCATAAAGTAAAATTTCAACAGTTGTATTTTTTTACCATACATGATAACGTGATATTAAAACCAACTATTTTAGTTGGAAATGTATTTTGGAGGTATAATTATGACTAACATCGCGAAGAATCTCACAGATCTAATTGGTAATACTCCACTATTGGAGCTTTCAAATTTTGCGAGAAAGTATCAAGTTGAGGCGAAAATCATTGCCAAATTGGAATACTTTAATCCAGCAGGTAGTGTAAAAGATAGAATCGGATATGGAATGATTAAAGACGCTGAAGAGCAGGGGTTAATTAACCAAAATTCAGTGATCATAGAACCAACGAGCGGAAATACAGGTGTTGGGCTTGCTTTTGCAGCTGCAGCATTAGGATACAGATTAATCATAACACTTCCTGAGAGTTTCAGTGTAGAACGTAGGAAGCTTTTGATCGCTTTGGGGGCTGAACTAGTTCTTACACCTGCCACAGAAGGAATGTCTGGAGCCATCAAAAAGGCTGAAGAAATTGCCGCTACAATCCCTAACTCATTTATACCTCAACAGTTTAAAAATCCAGCAAATCCACAAGTACATAAGGTAACTACCGCAGAAGAGATTTGGAGAGATACTGAAGGCCAAGTGGATATTTTTATTGGTGGAGTTGGTACAGGTGGAACCATATCTGGAGTTGGCGAAGCACTTAAACAAAGAAAAGAAGATGTTAAGATTATAGCTGTAGAGCCTTCGGATTCCCCGGTACTTTCTGGAGGGACTAAAGGTGTGCATACCATTCAAGGAATAGGTGCCGGTTTTGTTCCTGACAATTTTAATAGATCTGTCGTTGATGAGATCGTACAGGTAAGAAATCAAGATGCATTTGAAACAGCTCGTTTTTTAGCTAAATCCGAAGGATTATTAGTTGGTATTTCGTCTGGTGCTGCAGCATATGCAGCAGTGCAAATTGCCAAAAGGCCAGAGAATAAAAATAAAAGTATAGTTGTTCTATTCCCGGATACAGGAGAACGATATTTATCAACAGACCTTTATCCAGAAGCATAAGGTGCACGTTATAAGATGCCCACACCGCTTATGCGTTGTGGTGACGGAAAAATAGTATAAGGGTGAATGCAATGACTGTTGGAAGAAAGGTTTTTGTTATAAAGGATAAATCGCGTATTGATCCAATAAGTAAGGAAGCCAGAGAAGTGCTCATTAGTATATACTATCCTTCCAATCCAGTGGAGCATGAGTCGAAGTATATTTCGTTATTTGAACCTAATATCTCTTCCTCTATTGATATGCTCTCTGGTATGGGAGTGGATAAGGATTATATTCATAATCTGGATACAAAAATACATAATGATGAGAGTGTTGATATTACTGCTAAAAACTGTCCCGTTATTTTTATAGCTCCGGCTTTTGGTGTCGTTAGAGATATGTATTCCTTTTGTGTAGAACATTTAGTGGAGTGCGGATTTGTTGTCCTTACTATAGGAGCCACGCATGAATCTATATTTTCAATTTTTCCTGACGGTCGATTTATCCAACAATCCAATGAGATATCCGAAATAGACAGTTTAGATATTCATTCTTGGAAACAATTATTGAAGCTTAGAGTTGGAGATATGAGTTGGGTTTTGAAAAATGTAGACAAGGTCTTGGATTCAGATCAGGATCTTAGGGCTATAGTCGATGTGAATGAAATGGGGATCATCGGTCATTCATTAGGTGGGGCTGCTGCTTATGAATTGCTTAAAAGAGAAAAGAGAATTAAGGCTAGTATTCTATTCGATCCTAGTTTCCATTTAATAACGGCGAGTAAGGAAGAGGGAGTATCTGCTCCGTTATTGGTAGCTCGGCAAGAGAAATGCTCGTTTGAAGAACTGGGAAATGAAATCTCTCCAGACCTATTAGCTTTGTTACTGAGTGGGTATGAGTCTTTGTTTAACTCGAGTGATCTGAATAGCTCATTTATTAAACTAAACGGTGCTCATCATATGACTTTTAGCGATATTCCGATACATTACAACGAAGATGGGATAGAACACAAACATTCCACGATTAATAAGTATATCTCTGCTTTTCTTGAGGAGCATTTAAAGAAGGAAGACAGGAAATTTCATGAGCTGCTGAAAAATAAGATTAATGACGGAATTGATCTATTAGATAGTAAAGGACATGTTATTTAAGGAGGGGACTTGAAATGGTTAGATCACACACGCTTGAAATATTTTAGAGGTAGTTAGCATTAATGAGGAGGAATAACGCGTGGAATTAAATCATTGGTCCGAGGAACTTAATTCTTATAATTTATCAAATGAATATTCCATTCAAAAGGCTGAGCCCGAAGAATGGGGACTGTATTGTTCCGTCTATTATAATATGGCCTATACTGGATTTTTTAGAGAGGAAGATTACTTCACTGTTTCGCGGAATAACTCTTTCTGGATTTATAAAGGAGAGTCAAAAATCGGTGGGGTAAGGATGGCACCTAATTCGTTATATCATCTATTCTTTATTCCCCCGTTCAATGATTCATTTGAGGTACTTAAGCTTCTTAAAAGAATACTCATCAAATGGTCTGATCCAACTCAACGTATTAAGATATATGAAATTCTCCCCGATCAAGTACATTTATTTACGAGGGCTGGATTCTGGCCAGATGAGTTCAGATGTCGCTGGATGCAGCGCCCTACAGATCATTTCAACGTGCATTGGGATCATGATCTTATAATTAAGAGCCCCGAAATTATCGAGAATAACACGGGGACCAAACAATACATTAATGAAGATGAAATTGCTCAATGTGACTTTGACAGCTTTGTAGGCGGTTTCGAAGCCTTACGCAGAAAGAAGACATCCCTTGAAGACTTTATCCCGAACGAAGAAGTCCATTATACCAATGAGGACCTAACTCAAGCTTCTACACTTGTATATGATAAGGTTACTGGACAGCTCGTAGCCAACTGTCGCCTATGTTTGCAGGACAACCAAGCAGCAGTATATAGCATCGGAGTCAACCCCGCTTACAGAGGGAAAGGACTTGCTACACGCATGCTGCAAAGAGCCCTGACTGAACTAAAAGGCAAGTATCCAGTTCTAAGGTTATATGTCATGGAAGGCAATGATGCAGAGTCTGTCTATTTTAATCTTGGATTTGTTCCCGGTGTTCAAGAGATACAAACGATGTATATTCCTGTACATGAGTAGTCACGGTTAAATTAATCAACTAACATATCCGAGAGAATCTTTTGGAGGGACAGCTTCGCTCTTTTTAATCTCTAGGGTTTCTGTTGCATGAGGAAAGGAAGGTTATTATTGGGACTATATTAATGTTGGTAGTGTCTTTGATTCTTGGTATTTTTGTTGTGAAAATCGGAATGGATAATTCTAAGAGTAACCAGTACACCAAAGAAATATTGCAAGAATTAAGAGAAATCAAGGAGATTCTAAGGGAAGAACGATGAAGACAACATCAAGGAGGCGTTAGGGTGCTTTACGATTTAAAAGGCGAAGCCAATATGGCCCCTGTTGTGGGGATGTTATATTCTGCGGTGAAAGAAAACAGCCAACGACTCCAACAAATCACGGGCGGGATGTCGCAAGAAGAAATAGA
The DNA here is from genome assembly GCF_013401555.1 of Paenibacillus sp. E222. Taxonomy (NCBI): domain Bacteria; kingdom Bacillati; phylum Bacillota; class Bacilli; order Caryophanales; family Paenibacillaceae; genus Paenibacillus; species Paenibacillus sp. E222. Next base: position 5,894,356 of record NZ_CP058552.1, on the reverse strand, counting down.
TTATAAAGGACCTAACAATAACTTTAATAGTACCGCTCAATTAATAAAACATATTACCTACGTCGATCTGAATTGGGTTTATCGAATAAAGGGACTACCACTTCCTCAGACCTTAAGAGAGCAACATGGCCCTATGATTGATGAAAATGGCAGACTTCCGATGGTTCAAGGAATATCTTTGAGTACACTTATGTCGACATATAAAGATGTCATAACCATGTTGAAGGACGCGTGTTCACATTTAAAGGATGATGATTTAGCGAGGCTTGTCACTTTTGGACATGAGAATGAGAAGCAAGCGACCATACGCTGGGGTATATGGCATATCGCTGACCATAGTCGTTACCATCAAGCCCACATTAATCAACTTCGAAGATGGTATCATGACGCTCACTAAAGAAAGATGAGAAAGCGGTATGGTAATAAGTTGAGGCACAAAGAAGAGGTGAGGGTATGGAAAATTTATCTGAACTGAACCATGTTAATGTTGAGGAAAACACGATTTTTGAAATACAGGCTGCCCTGGAAAAGGGAGAGCTTTGCTCAAGAGACCTGGTTCTGAATTACTTATATCGTATTGCACAATATGACCAAAATGGGCTAAAGATCAATTCTGTTTTGGAAATAAACCCGGATGCGATTTTTATTGCGGAGGGCTTGGATGCTGAAAGGAAATCAGTGGGACCGAGAGGACTTTTACACGGGATTCCGGTTCTGTTGAAAGATAACATAGAAACCAACGACAGAATGCATACAACTGCTGGAGCACTGGCTTTGGAAACCCATATTAGTTCTAAGGATTCTTTTCTTGTTACTAAACTGAGGGAAGCTGGGGCAATCATACTTGGAAAAACAAATATGACAGAATGGGCAAATGGCATGTCTTCGGATATGTGGGCAGGATACAGCGCCAGAGGTGGACAAGTTTTGAATCCTTATGGCGATTTTTTTCCAGGGGGTTCAAGTACAGGTTCTGCTGCTGCGGTAGCTGCTAACTTTACGATGGTTTCCGTAGGAACCGAAACATCTGGTTCCATATTAAGTCCATCCATTCAGAACTCTATTGTTGGTATAAAGCCAACTGTAGGTTTAATAAGCCGTGGTGGAATAATACCGTTCTCACACTCGCAAGATACTGCTGGTCCAATGGCAAGGACTGTAACAGATGCAGCAATCCTACTAGGAATACTTTCAGGAAAAGACGAGGAGGACCCTGCTACTTGGAAAAATCCGTATTCTACAGTAGACTACACAACATGTTTAGACCTCAATGGGTTGAAAAATGCAAACATAGGCATCTTTAGAAAAGCCCCCCTTACACGATATCGAGATAACGAAGAATATGATGAAGTTCTATTTGAAAACGCTGTAACCCAGATCAAAGAAGCTGGGGCTAATATTATTGAAGATATAGACATCCCATCGTTTGACCGGAAGTGGGAGTGGAACAAGTTGAATCATGAATTTAAGCATAGCGTTGAACATTATCTGCAAAGTCTTCCATCGCATTTACCTGTCCATACCCTCAGTGAATTAATCGAGTGGAATAAGCAAAATGCAGAAAGGGCTTTAAAATATGGGCAAAACCATCTCGAATATAGAGAACAGTTGAATAATCCATTAAATAATTCGAATTACATCTTGGAGTTAATAACGGATCTATATCATTCGCAAAATAACGGCATTGATTATGCTTTACATAACTTTGGACTGGACGCCATTGTTTTCCCCTCTTATGCTGGTGCTGATCTTTGTGCAAGAGCTGGGTATCCATCGATCGCTGTACCTGCGGGATATAAGGAAAGTGGAAGGCCATTTGGAATCACATTTGCAGGTAAAGCCTTTAGTGAATCGGTGTTGATTCGTATTGCCTTTTCCTTTGAACAGCTAACAGCTCATAGAAAAAAACCGAATCTATGATCGAACCTATAGTATTGATAGAACATCGAATAATAGCTTTTGAAGCGCAAGCATATATGTTGGTGTTGCCTTCAAGTCGTTTAAGATGATTATCCAAATGTTTCTTATTGACCGCGTGATAGCCTATGGGCTGGACAGCGGTTTTTTTGTTTCCATCTTTCGAATCCCTATGAATTCCTTTCTATTCATTTTCAACAATTGTGATCAACAATACAGCAATATAGTTCAGATTAGATCGAAATAACTGTGATACAATTCATTGTAAAGCGCTATCATTGTAAATTATTAAACTATATTGCTTTTTATATTCTGGGAAGGGAGATCTTTACTGATGCTAACCATACACACCCCGACGAATATTGCTTTGCAAGAAAATGAAGTTTATGTGCGATCAGAAGCAGATAATTTTCAGGATGAATGGCCTGTTCATACGCATAATGGGTATGAGATACATTATTTTATTCAAGGAGATGCAACCTTTTTAATCGGTGACCGAATATATAAGCCGTTGCCCGGAGATATGTTTATATTCAGAGGCGGTGTGCCGCACCGAATCAATCCTTCAAGAGAAATCGTGTACAAGCGAAGTTTCGTCAATTTCACGGAATTATTGCTTTTGGACATGCTTGCTGTCAGTCAGTTGGAGAATCTGATGTCCATATTCCGTCATCCCAATGGGTTATTGGTGCATTGGCCCCCGGAGGAACGTGAGCATATCACAGGTATATTTAAGGGGATCAAAGAGGAGATGGATGCCGGAAATACAGGATACAAAACCATGGTCAAATTGAGTCTTACCCAATTGCTACTGCGGATTTATCGGAAAATGACCAGTGAGCGATCCGTAAATGATATTTTATTTTCTTCCCAAAAGCAGACAAGCGTAAGCCGGGTTCTTCATTATTTAAACCAGAACTACACGGAGAATGTATCTTTGGATGACTTGTCCAAAACACTCCATTTGAATAAGTACTACATTTGTCATTCTTTCAAAGAGACGACGGGATATACGATAAGCAATTATGTAATACGGAAAAGAGTTGCTGAGGCCAAAAAAATGTTGCTGTCTACGGATGCGCCGATCTTGTCCATATCAGAGACACTAGGCTTTAACACACCGGTATATTTTAGCAGGGCCTTTAAACAATATGTGGGTGTATCACCACAGGTATTCCGTAAAAGTGAATTGCTTAAGGAAGCCCAAATTCATTAAACCCTTCCAAGGAGATGTTGATATGACAAGAAGAACAACGTTTAAGCTCATCACTAGCATGGTATTGGTCATGTTACTCATCGTGCTGACTGCTTGCGGGAATTCAGGTACAAGTGCCAATGGAAAACAAGCAACTCTGGATTTCTTGTGGTTCTCTGACGGAAAAGAAGGAGAAGTCATCAAGGAAATCATCAAAGATTATGAGCAGACCAACACCCAGGTTAAGATCAATCTCATTGAAGTCGGCTTCAAGGATATCCAAACCAAATTGAAAACGATGTTATCCGGCGGAAAGCCTCCTGCCCTGAGTCGGGTCACGGATACGGGATCGTTTGCTAATCAGGCCGTTGATCTTACACCTTACATGGGCAATGCGGATCAATTCAAGGATCAATTTATTGACTCCCTTAAACCTTATTATGTTATGAATGACAAGCTGGTAGCTGCGCCTATGGATGTCACAGCGAATGGGCTTATTTATAACAAAACCTTATTTGATAAAGCGGGTGTCAAAGTACCGACCTCTCCTGACCAGGTATGGACGTGGGATGAATACACCGCTGCGTTAAAAGAGGTTATGGACAAAGGCGGGGCACGATATGGCATGGTATGGGATGTCACACCGCATCGATGGTCCACTCTTTTGTACCAGTATGGTGGAAGCATCTTAACAGAGGATGGCAGTGCGGCGGCCATTAACAATGAAGCCGGAATCCGTGCCATGGAGAAGTTCAAGCAGCTTCATCAAGAAGGGATCATGCCCGAATCCGTTTGGCTCGGAGGGGAAAATCCGAACAACCTGTTCCGTTCCGGAACGGTGGCTACTCACTGGGCTGGCAACTGGATGATCAGCAATTACAAGGATATCACCGACTTTGAATGGGGCGTCACTTATATGCCGAAAGAAACTCAACGTTCTTCCGTGCCAGGCGGCAAGTTCCTGATGGCTTTCGAAGGCAGTGGTTATGAGAAGGAAGCGGCAGAATTTATTGAATATCTAACGTCCAAAGAGGTGAATTCCAAATACAATCAGGAGTCGTTGTTCATGAGTCCACGGAAGGACAGCTCTGTGCTGAATTATGAATTTGGCAAGGAGATGTTTGAAATTTTCGCAGATGAACTGAAGAACAGTTCGCCTCTTGCAGCGAATGACTGGTCTAGGCAAACGCTTATATCCAAAATTTCAACGGATTTGAAAAATAATATTATGGACGTTCTGTCTGACAAGGCAACTCCGCAGGAGGCTTTGGATCGAACAGCCAAACTGATTAATGAGGCTATTGGCAGTCAATAAACCTAAAGCCATTTGGTTAGTTCACATAACGGGGGCTTACCGATTCCTGTAAAGCCCCCCTTTCGAATAACGCATAAGGAAGGGGCAAGCAGATGAGTGAAGGACAACGATTAAACAGGAATACGCTGGCAAAACAGAACAGGAAGCTCGTTATTGCTCCTTATCTGTTTATACTTCCCAACCTCCTGATCTTTGGCACTTTTATCGTATTTCCCTCTTTATTGGGCCTCTACTATTCCTTTCATGTCTATGATGGATTGAACCCAATGAAGTTTAACGGGCTGGACAATTATATCAAAATTATAGGGGATCGGGAATTTTGGTCGACCATCGGACGAACGGGGATTTATGCAGCAATTGTTGTCCCGCTAATCTATGCAGCAGCGTTAGGCATTGCTTTACTGCTTGCACGCGAGATTAGAATGCGCGGTTTCTTCAGGGCCGTATTTTACTGGCCGACCATGATTTCTTACATTATCGTAGGGTTGACCTGGAAGTGGATTTTCGGAGATTCATTTGGCATCTTGAATCATCTGTTAACCGTGGTTGGTGTGGAACCGGTCGGCTTTCTAACCTCTTCCTTTTGGGCAAATACGGCTGTAATCATCGCGACGGTATGGTCACGTGCAGGCTTTTTCATGGTCATTTTTATTGCAGGCTTGCAGGCTATACCTACGGATTATTATGAGGCTGCCCGCTTGGACGGGGCAACGGGAATGAAGGTGTTCCGCTATATCACGCTCCCGCTTTTGAAGCCCACAAGCTTGCTTGTTGTGATGCTGACTCTGATTGACGCGTTCAAAGCATTCCCACTTATGTTTGCGCTTACAGGTGGTGGGCCGGGCAAAGAAACCACCTATATTGTTCAATATATTTATGAGATCGGCTTTAACAGACAGGAGCTTGGTCTGGCTAGTGCCATGTCGGTGATGCTGTTTATCCTTATTGGCGGATTCTCGGCGCTGCAATTCCGTCTATCGAAAGGAGGGGCTGTCTGATGGTAATGAAGCCTATGGTCAAAATTGTCATCTACAGTATGTTAAGTGTCGCCGCCGTGGTGTGGCTTCTGCCTGTCCTGTGGGTCGTGATTTCTGCTTTGAAAACGAATAGCGATCTGTATAGTTTCCCACCCAAGCTGTGGCCGCAGCCCGTCACCTTCGAGCATTTCAAGGAGGCATTCAGGAAAGGCGATTTTGGCTTGTATTTTATGAATAGTACGATTGTAACGGTGTCCTCAACGGTGCTGCTGTTATTGATCAATTCCATGGCAGGCTTTGCACTCGCGAAGTATCGCTTCCGCGGAAGCACGATCATATTAATCGGTTTTATCTCAACACTCATGATTCCGATTGAGGTAATCATGATTCCCATATTCAAGGTGCTGAGCGCACTGGGGTTATATAATAGTCTGCTCGCGATTATTATCCCGCCAGCAGCGACCCCAACAGGTGTATTCCTTATGCGGCAGTATTTGTTGTCCGTACCGGACGAGCTGCTGGAGGCTGCCCGGATGGATGGAGCGGGCGAATGGAAAATTTACTGGAGCATTATTCTACCCATAGCGAAGCCGATTCTTGCGGTGCTCGCGATCTTCTCCTTCATGTGGAGATGGGATGATTTTGTATGGCCGTTAATTGCTATTAGTGATCCATCGAAATATACGATTCAGCTTGCGCTTTCTAATTTTATTGGTGAATACAACGTAGATTGGGGAAGTTTGCTAGCGATGTCCGTAATCACGATGCTTCCGGTACTGATTGTTTTTATGGTTTTCCAGCGATATTTTGTCAGCGGTATGATTACTTCAGGAATGAAAGGATGAGTTGAATGTCAGATACCACCCGGAGTGAGATGGATACCTTGAATTATAAACCTATGAAATTAGGTCACAATCAGGTCATTAATCATTGGATGATCAGCGGTATATATACGAAGCCTGTTGCCTTTGTTCCCACAACGATGGAGGGAGATATTAATGATTGGCTTATCGATGGTTTTGCTATTCATGAGAATCCATGCAGAAAGGAATTTGTAGAACATAGGAGAACGCAGCCTGTGAACCGATTTTTTGATCAATGGAGCGAGTTTCCTAGCCCGGGAGACGACTTTGTTGGAGAAGAGAACGGAATGCCTTGGGCACTGTATTCTCCTTGGAATAATCCACGGGTGGAGAAATCAGGATTCTGGTTTGTACCGACACATCTGCGCAGTTACGCGGCGACAAGACTAATTTCTCCGACTGCTCATACCGCCTCTTTGCGAATTAAGACCTATGGCAGTCTGACGTTGTGGATGAATGGGGAAATGGTAACGGATTTTGCGCCACTCATGCGTAACAAGGAGCAGGAAATCGTTATTAAAGCTGAACTTGTAGCCGGAATCAATGAAATCTATGCCTGCTGGGAGGATCTGGCTGAGCGGGATACCATGTATGCTTTTTCGGTGGAATATCTGGGAGACGAGGAATTGGTGATTTCCCTGCCTATTGCTCCTCATTTGGCCGAGTCTGTAAAATCCGCAGAGCAAGCCCTCGAACAGGCTTATTTTCCTTCGGATCTCTTCAGAGGTGAGCAGATTAAGCTCAAGCTGCCGCTTCCCTTACCGGACATCGTTAGAGAGATTGATATCCAGTATGGCAATTTTTTTGATGGCACCGAAAACAAGACAATACACATAGCTGAGAAGGAAACGGAACTGGTTCTGGCACATACCAATGAAATTGGTCATCATTACGTATACTTCACGCTGACGATTTCAGTTTCAAACGTAGCATTGACGAAGAAGTTCGGCTGTCAATCCTACGATACCAGTTATGATGAGGCTGCTCAGCAAACTGCGGATATTGAAGCACGCAAATCTCTGGCTCTGCAATGTATTGCTGAGAAGGGCAGTCCTAACATTCATACGGCTATCGCCATGTTAAAAACAAATGGCAATGTGCAAGAAGCAGAGAACATGCTGCTTGAAGGTGTGGAAGGGATTGAACAACGGAAGGATTGCAGTGACTTCTATCTGGTGGGACTGTTCCGTCTTTGGAGAGATGAGCGAAATAGCGGTCTGTTCAGTGAATTGTTCTGGGATCGGGTAAAAGCAAGTATTCTGGGCTATCGATATTGGATTGATGAACCTGGCGATGATGTGATGTGGTTCTTCAGTGAGAACCATGCCTTGTTGTTCCACACCAATGAGCTGTTAGCCGGACAGTTGTTTGGGGATGAAACATTCAGCAACAGTGGTGAATCCGGTGAAGTACATCGCCAAAAAGCAGAGCAGAGGCTTGCATTATGGTTCGAGCGCTTTTTGGATGAAGGATTGGCAGAATGGAATTCAAGTGCATACATTCCGATTGATGCGGTTGGGCTGCTGCATATCTATGAATTTGCCCATAATGAACAGCTCAGGCAGCAAGCCAAAAAGGCAATGGACCTGTTATTCTATTATATTACCGTTCAGATGCATCAAGGTGTCGTGTCCACAACGTTTGGGCGCAGCTATGAGAAGGAACTGCTGGGTAGTTATGCAGCGGGAACGACTTCCATGTGCTGGATCGCTTATGGCGTTGGCAATGTAAACAATTATTCAATCAGTAATGTTGCCTTGAGTATATCGGATTACAGTCCTCCAGCAGCATATCAGGAGCATCTGCTGCTTGGGGAAAATCAGCAATTGGTGTTCGCCAATCAGCAGGGCAAGGGAGGTTACGCCAAGCTCTATCACTTTCGGACAAATGAATACTCCTTATCATCAATCATTCGCTTTCGTCCAGGCAAGCCAGGTTATCAGGAGCACGTTCAGCATTTATCTCTGTCACCTGAGGCGCAGATTTGGGTGAATCATCCGGCAGAAATATACAAGCATGGGGATGGTCGGCCTTGCTTCTGGGCCGGGAATGGGATATTGCCCGATGTTGTTCAGCATGAAGGGATCGCTTTGATGATGTTTGATATTCCTGCCGATCAGACCGCTGACTGGACACATGCTTATTTTCCTACCCACTCCTTCACAGAATGGGTACAGCATGAGAACTGGCATTTTGCCCGTTTGGATAAGGGGTATGCAGCCATATATGCGGCCAACGGGACGAGTATGGAGAGCAACGGAGTGACAAGAGAGCGCGAACTTATTTCCCCTGGCTTGCGTAACGCCTGGATTATAAGAGCAGGAAGCGAACAGCTATTCGGGTCGTTTGACGCTTTTATCAACCAAGTTCGTTCTGCCAGCCCGGAATTCGATAATCAAGCTTTAACTCTCACGCTAGCAGACCCGGTATATGGTCCAATTCAATGGGGAATGAACAAGCCTTTTCATATTCAAGAAAAGGAAATTGTACATGAAGGTTATGGAGTGAAGGGACAACTGAAGTTACTGGACATGGAGCGCTGAATCGTGTGTAAGAAACCAAGGGAGTGAGAACCAACATGCCGAATCAAATGGTGCTGCAGGAGAGAATAAGCAAGGTATCCCAAGCGATGGAGTCTATGAAAAACACAAGCATCAATGAACAGTTTCCAATCGGATTAATCGACATACATCTATGGGAATGGCCGCAAGGTGTCGGTCTGTATGGCTTGCTTCAACTTCATGAGGCAACGAAGGATGCCAAAGTGCTGGAATTTCTCGAATCATGGTACAATGCAAGGCTGATGGAAGGATTACCGGAAAAAAATGTGAACACCTGCGCTCCGCTCCTTACTTTGATCTCACTATGCGAGCTGACCGGAAACAGGGAGTACGAACATGTCTGTGAGGAGTGGAGCAATTGGATCATGGATGGACTGCTGCGAACCGGAGATGGTGCGTTTCAGCATATGATCACGGGAGACGCCAATGATGGTCAAATTCTGATTGATACCCTGTTTATGACGGTGCTATTTTTGGCCAAGGCAGGGGTATACTTCAAGAAACCGGACATGGTGGAAGAAGCAAAGCGACAGTTCCTTGTGCATATCAAATATCTATACAACAAGAAAACCGGATTGTTCTATCATGGCTGGGATTTCAATGAAAATCATAACTATGGTGCTGTTCATTGGGGAAGGGGCAATGCATGGTATACGGCGGGAGTTATGGATTTCCTGAATATCATTCCGATCGAAGACGGGCTCAAGGCCTATCTGCTGGATACAGCAACCGCTCAAGTAAGAGCACTGAGCAAGCTTCAGGGTGAGGATGGCATGTGGCACACCGTACTGGATGACCCCGCATCTTACAAAGAAACCTCGGCAACAGCAGCGATTGGATACGGCATTCTCAAGGGAATCCGGTATGGATACCTGGATGAATCCTATCGCCAGAATGGCTTGAGTGCGCTTGAAGCGGTGTTGAAACAAATTGATGATCACGGTGTTGTACAGCAGGTGTCCTATGGTACACCTGTGGGGCAGGATGCTCAGTTTTATAAAGATATACCGATCAGTCCGATGGGTTATGGACAAGCACTTACGTTGTTTATCCTGATTGAGGGCTTGCGGGTTCCAACCGCCGAATAGAATAAGGCGGACTTGTACGGAGGATGGGGGATACAGTTTCCTGTATCCTCCTTTTGGTTTGGGATTATTTTGCATTAGAGCTACCTATAATTATGAGTGGAAATTATCATATAAGGAAAAATTAATGGAATATTTTTATCAGATGAGTTAAGCTAACGTTTAGTGCTTGGATATAATTAACATTTTCTATCCATGAGTAAACAAGGGAGGTGATTCCATTGGTAAACAAATAAAATGAGAAAATCTAAATGTTGATTTAAATAAGCATGCAGATTTTCTCTCTTATGGATCAAGAATTTATTATAGAGGAGAATGAACATGCTAAATCAATTAAGTGAAACCATCTATTATCTATCTAACCAAAATGATAAAGAAAGACCGACATTGGGGTTAGTTTGCGGTGATAAATACAGCCTCGTCGTTGACGCTGGAAATTCGGTTCAACATGCCAGGGATTTCTTACATGAAATAGAGAAGTTAAACGTTCCACCCGTTAAATATGTGGTCATCACTCATGCCCATTGGGATCATTTTTTAGGAATGAATGAATACGGAGCTACGATTATTATGAATAGTCTAACTAACCAAAAGATGAATGATTGGCGGAACTATTCTTATGATGACCGCTCTCTTCAGGAGTATGTGGATTCCAAGAAGATGAACACACTATGCATGGAAACGATACAACATGAAATACCCGACAGAGAAACCTTTCAATTAAGCCACCCGGATATCATTTTTGAAAAATCACTTCATGTGGATTTGGGAAATAAAGTGTGTATTTTGGAAACCATTCGAAGTACGCATACGGATGATTCAACAGTTGTGTATATTCCGGATGAAAAGGTCATTTTTCTGGGGGACAGTGCTTACAACACAACTACAAATTCGCTATATCATATTAAGCAAGACAAGTTATTGCCTATGATTGAGGACATTCAGCAATATGATGCCGTTCATTTCTTGCTTGGTCATGAGTCGATCTGTGACGTGGAGGAGATGGATACGTTTTGGAGAGAGCTCATCTCAGCCAATGATGCTGTGAAATCCACGTCATTAGAAGATGCGATCGAGCGTTTTGAAGCAGCCAATAATCGAACAGCGAATGACAATGAGCTTTTCTTCTTACAAGGATTTGTGAATGATCAGATATTACAATCAAAAGCAGCGGAATAAAAGAGTACCATCGACACACAAGAAGGTTTATTACCTGTTCACAACCAAGGATGTAATCACAGCATTACCAATACAGAATTGCTGGAGAAGTTCATTCTCTCCGTTCGTAAATAAGGTTGGAAAGGGCTGCCTGCAGGGCGGCCTTTTTTGCTTATGCTTTCATTCCTCAAGGGTATTCAGAAATCATTGGAAAAAGAGGGTGATCATTGTTAACATGTAATCATAGACAAATAATATGAAATCGTGAGGACGTTAAAAATGAATAACCCTGCTGTTAACGATGAATTGAACATTGTATTGGAAGATCATGAGGAGGATTACCATGCTGTCTGTAGCAATCTGTATCAATACAATCTAAGAGAAACCAATGGTCTATTAAAGAAACCTGGAAAAAGCATCAATTTGTTTCTAAGGGATAAGACAGGCAAAGCCGTAGGTGGGATCTTCTGTGCTACGTACTGTTATACTTTATATATTGATAACTTTTGGATTGATGAAGAATACAGAGAAAATGGGTATGGGAAATCATTAATCACAAAAGCAGAGAGCATTGCTGTTCGGGAGGGCTGCAAACTTTCACACACAAGTACATTTTCTTATCAGTCTCCTGAATTTTACAAGAAGATGGGTTATGAAGTGTTTGGAATGATAGATGAATACCCGGAAGGAATTATTCAGTATTTCCTGAAGAAAAGATTATAGACTTACATAGGAATCTCAGAATCATGATATAACATCTACAAAGGAGAAATGATATGACCGTCGTTGGAATCTTGGGGACAATTCATAATCAAGAATTAAGAGCGAAATATAACAGTTCACTTACCCTGTATGAGGATCTGATCACTGAATTCAACCCGGATATCATCTGCGGTGAAGTGCATCCCCAGAGTTGGAAGAAGTATATCAAGGATAAACAGGATAAGGGATATTGGGGGGAGCCAGCCAGTGAGTATTGGGAGCTTATCTTTCCATTATGCGAAGAACGGAATATAGAGTTTGTACCTATTGACTGGTTTGAGTTAGATGTCTGGAATGATTTTGATCCATTTAACGGTTTCTCAGAAGAGCAGCGTAAAGCATTGGAGAAGGTCGATGATGAATGGTTTGCTAAACAAATGAATACACATGATGTTGGATCGATTCCCTTTAACTCGGATGCGTTTGATACGATGACCAAACAGAAATATGAATGGTTGGATCAGATTAATCCAAAAGCAAATAACTTTAGATGGATCGTACGAAATCAGATCATGATTCAACGTGTGAAGAACACATATCATTCGAATCCGGGTAAGAAAATTCTATGTGTTGTGGGAGCAGATCATAATTATATTTTCAAAGAGGAATTGATTAACGAACCTATTGAATTGGTATATCCATTACGATAGTTCAATTAATAGAATGTAAACCTTCAGGAGGATTATGCCATGATCAGATTGTGTAACAGCATGGACGCAGATGCAATGGTTGAGATCATTAATGATGCAGCAAAGGCATACCAGGGTGTAATTCCTGAGGATCGCTATCATGAACCCTATATGCCATTGCAAGAATTGAATCAGGAAATCCATGATGGCGTCGTATTCTGGGGCTTTGAAGAAAATAATAGATTATGGGGCGTTATGGGAATTCAGGATAAAGGTGATGTTGCTTTAATCAGGCACGCATATGTAAGAACTCACCAACGGGGGAGCGGAATAGGCACAAAGCTGTTGGCTCATCTGGTGGCATCCACCGATAAACCGATATTAATAGGAACTTGGGACTCCGCAGAATGGCTATAAAATTCTATTTGAAAAATGGTTTTACCCTAGTTTCTTCGGATGAGAAGAAGCAGTTATTAACTCGATACTGGAACGTTCCCGAAAGACAAATCGAGACTTCTGTCGTTTTATGTGACGAGAAGTGGGGCAATGTTGGAATGTAAGAGAATCTTTCCGAGGCTTAAGAATCACTAAATGATGAGAGGTGCCTGAATGCTTTATCATTTTAGCGAGGTTTCAGATATCCAGGTTTTTATTCCAAGAGAGAAACAAAACAGAGCTGAATTTCCAGCAGTGGTGTGGGCTATTGATGAAGAGCATGAATATTCATATTACTTTCCAAGAGCTTGCCCGAGAATCATCTGTAAAAAGACTGACACTTTAAGTGATGAGAATAGGGAGAAGTTTTTCAAGCATTCTGATGCAGATATCATCGTTACGGTTGAAAGTTCATGGTATCCGAGCATTATGAATCAGACCCTGTACAGGTACCAATTCGATGACACGACTTTTGAACTTTGATCCAACGGCGGGATACTACATTTCTCATCAGGTTACTAAGCCTCTACAAATAGACCGTATAGATGGTTTAATGGAGAGATTATTTAAGAAAGGAATTGAACTCAGATTTACTCCAAATTTGCACCCAATGAGAGAGGCGATACTTACATCGGATTTCAAAGAATTTGGAATACATCGATTCAATAACGCAACGAAAGTGTAGAGTGAACTTGAGTGGCATAGGGGGGGATTTCTATACAGTATCCAATAGTAGTATTAGATTTGGATGGAACATTACTCAACACAGATAAACAAATTTCGAAACGGAATTATGAGACAATGGTGACATGCTCTAAACAAGGGATCAGATTTATCTATGCTACAGCACGTCCACCAAGAGCAGTAAGGTTGCTTTTACCTGAGGAATTGCTCCGTAGCGGTTCTTTTATATATTACAATGGAGCCTATATCCACTGCAATTACACTGGTATTCAACAATATGAACACATAGACCCTGCGATCACTGCTGAATTAATAAATTATGGCATGAAGAATAACAATGAACTGGGTTTAAGCCTTGAAGTGGAGGATCAATGGATTAGTTTAAAAGAATATGATTATACAACGCTTATGAGAGTTAAAGAAAACCCATCGATAAAATCATTAGAAGAGCTCAAAGGTATTGCTGCAACAAAAGTACTTTTTACGGGATTCAAGGATATAGATTTTCTCAGAAAGAAGTTTGCATCCAGATTAAATGTTTTGGTTACAGACGGTGGTAATCTTGTTCAAGTCTCATCAATCAAAGCCTCCAAAGAAAATGCATTGAGAATTTTATGTAAGGCAATGAAAATAAAAGTTGAAGATGTAATGGTTTTCGGTGATGATTTTAATGATATCGGGTTATTTGAAATATGTGGCTGGTCGGTAGCCATGGGTAATGCAATTGAAGAGTTGAAGATTCTCTCGAAAGAGATCACTGATACGAATGATTCTGACGGAGTTGCGATAGTGCTGGAACGGATGTTGAGATGAATAATTTTGAAATTTGGGATGAACGATATCAACCTGAACATCCCGATAATGAGATTGATTTGTTCGTGCAGCAGTTATAGGCTTTTTTTACGGTACAGAATCTTCTATTTCGTATATAATAGAAATTCATATGAGTCTTTATAACTACATAACATCGTGAGGTGCACCAATCTTATGCCAACCATCTATGACTTTAGCGTAACCAAAACGAGTGGAGAGCGTTTCCCGCTCTATCAATACGAAGGAAAACCTGTACTGATCGTGAATACAGCGAGCAAGTGTAAGTACACGCATCAGTTCGACGACATGCAGAAGCTTTATGACCGATATAAAGGGCAAGGGCTTCAGATCATTGGTTTCCCGTGTAATCAGTTTGCGGAGCAAGAGCCGGGAAGCAGCGAAGAGGCGGAGTCCTTTTGTCAGATTAACTATGGCGTGAAATTCCCCATGTTCTCCAAAATGGATGTCAATGGAGAAGCGGCACATCCGCTGTATGACTTTTTGAAAAAGTCGGGACCTTTTGCAGGTTTTGATGAGTCAGATGTGCAAGCGAAACTGTTGAAGCTGATGGTGGCGGACAAAGCACCGGAATGGTTGCATGGTGATGCAATCAAGTGGAACTTCACGAAATTTCTGATTGATGCCGAAGGGCATGTGGTTAAACGTTTTGAACCTGTTGATTCGATTGACGAGATTCAGGCGAGTATAGAACAGCTTCTGTAAGTTATCTTTCCCAATCTCCCAAAGGGCCATGACACGTACCGTGCAAACAAGCGGATATGTGCATGGCCTTCTATATTTCAAAGTCTGTCCAGTACTATCCGACATGATGTGAAACGGGTAAAATGGTAAGAAACCTCTCCAGAACAGGAGGTACTTGAACGTGCCAAGTGTAATGCAATTTAGTGGTCCATTGGAATATAGCTATCGCTCCACCAGCACGTACGACCCTGGAGCCTCGGACGGATTTCATTCACATCCGCAATATGAGGTGTACTATTTTCATGATGGCGAATGCACCTATCTGATTGGAGATCGAGTCTACAACCTTGAACCGGGTGATCTGGTCCTGATGCATGGCATGACTCTTCATCGGCCACATCCCATGCCGGGGAAACCGTATGTGCGAACGACGCTGCACTTCGATCCCTCAGCCATCCGCAGCAGTCTGCACCCGGACCGGGTGAGCGAAGTGTTGAAGCCGTTCGAAGAACTGAGAAACTGCCGGATCAATCTGACAGGCAATATCCGCTCCGAATTCGAATCTCTGCTGCTGAGTTTGCATCAGCTTACGGTGAATCCGGGTGATTTCAAAGAGGAACGCATGAACGTTCGTTTATGTGACCTGCTGTATGTTATAGCTGGAATCTGCCGAGGCAGGGTTGAGGACCACCTTCCCTCTTCCGAGAAGGAGCGGCATGTACAGCATATTATTGGATATGTCGAAACCCATTACATGGAGGACATTGGTCTGGATGATCTGGCAAATGAGCTTCATCTGTCCAAGCCTTATCTGGCAGGATTGTTTAAAGAAATGACGGGTAGTACCATATTTAAATATGTGTATGACCGCCGCATCAATCAGGCCAAGCTGTTATTCCAGTTCCAGCCGGATATCAGTGTGACAGAGGCCAGCCGATTGGCCGGGTTCAAACGTTTATCCCATTTCAGCCGTATGTTCAAACAAAGTGTAGGTTGTGCACCGGATCTCTACCGCAGTCGATTACAGCGACCGTTTGATTAATGTTGTTTTACGGATAAAAAATTTTACATGCTTCACAGCCTGAGGAGGTTACGGAATGCAATCTGATCAACCATTCAAGCTTGATTACCGCATTGGATCAGCCGATGCTGATTACAGATCACAATGTCGCCCATCTGCTTTACTGGAGCATATGCAGTTGGCAGCAGACCGTGATTTAGCAGGTATGGGAGTTACCGTATCGCAGATGCTGGATCAGGGATTGGGCTGGATGTTATTAACGACAGATGTCACGATCATGCGCCCAGCCCGATTGGAAGAAGAAGTATCCTTGCAGACGTGGCATAAAGAAAATAAAGGTGTGACCTGGTTAAGGGATTATATCCTCACAGATCGAGAGGGAACACATCTGGCGGAGGCTCGCACGGCTTGGGCGTTGGTCGATCTAAAGAGACGCAGAGTCGTCAGACCATCAGCTCTGCCTTTTGAAGTGAAATCATATCCGGATTTATCCTTAGGTGAAGCCCCTGCAAAAGTCACGGTCCCTTCTGAACTCAGCTTGCAGGAACAATATCGTTTAACTGTACAATACAGCAGCACAGACAGTAATGGTCATATGAACAACGCCCGGTATGCAGACGTGTGTTGTGATGCATTAACACTGGATGAACTGGCTGCAGGCATGATCCGTCTGCAAATATCATATCATCGTGAGATTCGTATGCAGGAGCAAATGATCGTTGAGCGTTCAGAAGTTACAGAGGGAGCTGTGTGGGTCCGAGGAAGATTGGCCGAAGAGAATGAGAGCATTATTTTTGAAGCCAAATTAAGTCTCGGAGACTCAACCGCTTCGCCTATTAATCAATGAAATGGAACTGAAAACAAGTAGATGAAGTCAACCAGTCTGTTCTGGTTGGCTTTTTTTCTATTTTACCTCCTGATGCAGACATGGCGTACCTGTTACATTCATCTCATAACTGCTCCGTGTTTAGAAGCCAGACAGAAAAGGTAAAAGAAGGTTAAATGGAAAAATGAAAACGAAGGAGGAATCACGAATGAAAGAGCGCACACCGGATCAAAATAACAAGGATGCACATCAGGATCGTTCCCATGACAATCCGGAGCAGTATGCAACAGAGCAGGAAAGTTTGCTTGACCGATATGAAGAAGAGCAGACGGTGGACCCCATTCCGATGGAAGATCTGAATATGGAGAAGCAGGAAGAGAAGAATAAGGATCAGACCAAGAGCAATTCGTCATCGGAAGAGAAATATCGAGCAGATTTTCGCGAGTCGCAGTGATCAGATGGATGCAATAGCTGTTTAAAATAAACAAAAAGCACTTGTGGTGAGAATAAATTAGTTTGTTGACTAATGTATGTTACTATATTATAGTTACTATGTTGGTAACTTAGGAAATACCATTTTGGGAGGCGAATATTTATGTCTACATCTTTCTTTGAAGCGTTGAAAAACAGAAGATCTTATTATGGAATCAGCAAGGAATCCACGATCTCGGATGCTAAAATCCAGGAAATCGTGGAAGAAGCGGTAAAATACACTCCGACTTCTTTCAACTCACAAACATCTCGTGCCGTAGTATTGCTCGGTGAACAACACGACAAACTGTGGAACCACACAGAAGAAATTTTGCGTGAAGTGGTTGGCAATGCAGAAGCTTTCCAATCTACAGCTGAGAAAATGGCCGGATTCCGCAGTGGATACGGTACAGTACTCTTCTTCGAAGACAACAATGTGATCGCGCAGCTTCAACAAAATTTTGCAGCGTATGCCGATAACTTCCCGATCTGGGCGAACCAATCCAACGGTATGTTGCAACTGGTGATCTGGACTGCTTTGGAACAAGAAGGCCTGGGCGCTTCCCTGCAGCACTATAACCCGTTGATTGACGAGAAGGTCAAACAGGAATGGAACATTCCAGAGAACTGGAGACTAATCGCTCAAATGCCATTCGGCAAACCAACAGCAACACCAGGCGAGAAAGAATTCCAACCGATTGAACAACGTGTAAAAGTACACAAGTAAGACTTTCGCTCAAAGCCGAATGTGACCTCGATTCACAAAAAAATTGAGAAACACTGGTTCAGCGAATTTCCCAATATTTAACCACATACGGCCTCGCTTCAATTTGATACGATGATGTAGATCGTACTCCAATGAAGCGAGGCTTTTTGATGTGAATAATAGAATATACAAACGTATCCGGCAAAAGCTATGCAATGCTGTTTTGTGCGGTGTACTGGCGATAGGATCAATCTCCATCGGTGAATCCACAGCTCAGGCAGCAGCGGCTCAGCAGGTATTCAAGGATACAACCTCCAGTTATGCCAAGGATGCCATTGCACATCTGGTCAAGGCGGGAATTGCTGCCGGAACCTCTGAGAATACGTTTGAACCCAAAAAGGCAGTCACACGTGCTGAATTTGCAACATTTGCTGTGAGACTGCTAGGTTTGAAACCTGTTAAAAACAATATTAATCCCTATAACGATGTCAGCATGAACGCTTGGTATTACGGGAACGTTGCAGCCATGACCAATCTTTCCATTCTTGAGGGCAAGAGTCAGGGCGTGTTCCAGCCAAACGCCTCCATCACTCGGGAAGAAGCGGCTGCACTGCTGGTAAGGATGCTGAAACAATCCTCCAAATCAACGAATCTCCTCTCATCCACGTATGATGATGCAGCGGAGATTTCCGACTGGGCGCGTCCTTATGTGCAGACCGTATATCAGCTTGGCTTGATGCGCGGCAGTGATGGCAAGTTTCGCCCGCATGACCAAGTGACCAGAGAAGAGGCAGCAGTGATGCTGGATGCCATTTTGCAAAAGAAAACCTGGTCAGATCAGCTGAAAGGCCACGATCAGCTTGGTATTCAGCTAGGATGGCAATATAATGCCTCTACTGCTGAGTTCAAGAAACAGGTCGAACAATCGGAAGCCAATACGCTGGTTCCCCGTTGGTTCTTCCTGAATAGCAGCATGAAAGTCACGGATCTCACGGACACATCGTTATTATCATGGGCATCTGCTACAGACCGACAGGTATGGCCGTTGCTTGGCAATCGTTCGAACCCGGACCTTACCCACCAGATGTTATCGAGCTCAGCCAACCGGACGTCAGTGATCTCACAGGTCGCATCTTATGTGAAAACATATAAACTGGATGGCATTAACGTGGATTTCGAGAACGTACTGCCAGCTGATCGTGAAGGAATGACCGCATTTATTACTTCACTGACAACGGCTCTACATGCACTGGGCGCTGTTGTATCCGTGGACGTATCACCCGATCTGGGGACAGACTGGACGGATGCATTTGATTATGCGCAATTGGGCGCTGTATCGGATTACATGGTACTGATGGGATATGAGGAGCATTGGAACGGCGATCCGCAAGCAGGGTCTGTGGCCTCTCTCCCTTGGGTTGAAAAGGCTCTGGACACGATGCTCGCTGAGGTCGTTCGCGCCAAAAGCATTCTGGCCCTGCCTTTATATACACGGGATTGGTCTTCCGTTAATCCGGCAGCCAGTTCATGGGACATCACCTTGGCAGAACAGGGAACTCGTGCACGAGCTTCGGGTTCCGTGAGACGATGGGATGCAGATCTGGTCCAATATGTCATTGGCTACAACAGTAATGGGACACCGAGATATATATGGGCAGAGGACAGTCGTTCATTATCCGCGAAAGTAATGATGAGCGGAGAACGTAATATTGCCGGATTGGCCTACTGGTATATGGGTGGAGAGACGGCAGATGTATGGAATGCCATTTCGAATGCTTCACGATTTGAATCATATATTTTCTGAATTCAGGAATCATAACCCTTTCTTAACTGACCCAAACGCACCGTTATTCAGACGGATGGTTTGGGTTATTTTATTTTGGTAAAAGCTAAGTTGTAACGGATCACGTTTGATTTTGGTTGAATGGTGTAAATGGATAGAAGGATAGTGAACTGTCCAATAACATATGAGTAGATAGAAGCATAGGAGGGAGATGGAGCATGCGAGAGTATGATTGCATCATAGTAGGTGGAGGACTCGCAGGACTTCAGGCAGCCATTCAGATGGGGCGTTACTCTTGCCATCGGGTGTTGGTAGTGGACGCCGGAGAAGGCAGATCAACGTTATGCCGAACCTATCATAATATTCTTGGTTTTCCCGATGGAGTATCCGGTGAAGAGCTGCGCTCCAAAGGCAGAATGCAGGCAGAGCGGACTGGAGTGTCTTTTGAGAAAGACCGTATCATTAAGGCAGGACGCCGGGGAGAACAGATTCAATTGTTCGGCTCTTCCGGCTCTGAATATATGGCAAAAACAGTCTTGCTGGCAACCGGACTAACGGACAGAATACCCGCTATTCGGGGATTAAGGCCTACGTTGGGACGAACAGTATATGTGTGCCCGGATTGCGATGGATATGAGATTCAGGACCAGCGCACGATATTGCTGGGTGCAGGCGAAGCCGGTGCAAACATGGCTATGGTTTTGATTCAACGCACGAATGAATTGTTGTACATCAACCATGAGCAGTCGCCAATCTCCGCTGAGCTTCATCGAAGCATGAAAGAGGCAGGAGTTCGTTACCTTGAGGCGGCCGTTCAAGAAGTGCAACAGATGGAGGATGGCCATATTACAGGTGTATTGACGGAAGATGGACAGATATATGAGTCAGAGCGTGGATTTGTCGCATTTGGAGGCAATCGTGTACATTATGAACTGGCAGAGCAGCTTGGAGCCGTCATTGCGGAAAATAAACACGTGGAAGCCAACGCACGCAGCATGCAGGCTGCCCCTAATGTATGGATTGCCGGGGATCTGGGTCTGCACGCGGAACAAGCTACGGTTGCCATGGGTGAAGGCTCAATTGCTGCGATCTGGATTCACAAGGCATTGCAACAGATGAAAAAGGAAAATAAGGTGAAGCAGATCTAAACGCAAATTAAAATGCAGATGGTGAACAGCCCCATTCATAGAAAAAACAATTTTAAAGTCCCCCGACCGTTAAGACAAAGGTTGGAGGACTTTTTGCGTTGTACGCAAGCTGTTTACAAAAGTATGGTCTGAAATTATTTGCTGTTTGTATTGCGTGTCTCGTTCGTTTTGGCTTTGTGAGGATGGGTGATGTTGTCTACGATTTCTCCTACGGCTTCTTCAATCATGTCCGTTGGTCCGGGATTGTCCGGGTCAGGTTGAATAATTGCATTCACACCGGGCTGCAGATCTTTGTTTTTTCGTTCTTTTTTATGTTCATTCATGGAAAATTCCTCCTTATTCAGGTATGTTTAAGGTGTTCCTTAACATATCCAATCCTTGTAATGTATATGTAAACGATTAACCAATTAAATCAAATTGAAACGCTAAGTGTTAGGGGAGGAGGAGTTCATCTGTTCAAAAAAACGAGCATGCTCCTGTTACTTCTGATTTTATGTGTGTGGACATATTGGAGGACAGATAGCGATGATCAGAATCCGTATCTGATTACCGACTACAGCCGCCTTCATCCGGTTAAGGTTGAACGTGTGGTGAAAGGTCATGAAGAGCAGCAGCTCGTTGAACTGCTCCAGGATGCCCGAGAGCGAAACCTGACGATATCGATTGCCGGGCAGCGCCATAGTCAGGGAGGACACACCTATTATAAAGACGGCATTGTCATAGACATGACCTCGTATAACAAAGTGCTGGAAGTCAATGCCGATGCCAAAAAGGTGCGTGTGCAGGCTGGAGCGACCTGGGCTGACCTACAGCGAGCCATTAATCCATATGGATTGGCGGTCAAAAATATGCAGTCCCAAAATATTTTCACCGTAGGCGGATCTATCAGTGTAAATGCACATGGTCGAGAGCTTCAGCAGGGTTCCTTGATTGAAAGTGTTGATTCCTTCCATCTCTTGATGGCAGACGGTCTAATTCGGCAAATAAGTCGCACCGAGAATGCCGAGCTTTTCCCGCTTGTTCTCGGCGGTTACGGACTGTTTGGCGTAATTCTGGACGTTACGTTGACGTTAACGGATGACGAAGTCTATCGTCTCACAACGGAGCAGGTGCAGGTTGAGGACTACCCGTCTTATTTTCAAAAGAATATCCTGGGAGACCCGATGATGCGTATGCATCTGGCCCGAATTTCAGTTCAGCCGGGTGAAGGTTACTTTCGCGAGATGTATGCATTGAATTATGCCTATGATCCTACGGCTTCACTGGATGATTATAATCATCTGGATGAACGTGAAAGGGGCGTGCTCACGAGCAAACTTCTATTCAACCTGAACCGTGAATTCGAGTGGGGGCAGGCCTGGTTTTGGCCGCTGCAGCAGCGATACTTCGAGTCACAGGATGGCAAGAGGCTCAGCCGAAACAATGCGATGGCTTCTGCGTCTGCCTTTATGGAGTATCACCAGCCCGGCGAAAATGATCTGCTGCAGGAATATTTTATTCCGGTTGATGCCTTTCCCGCATTTGTTCAGGAGATGGGTGAGATTGTATCCCAGGAGCAATTGGATCTGCTTAACATTACAGTCAGGTATGTGAAACATGATGAAGAAGCTGTGCTTTCTTATGCAACGCAGGATATGTTCGGTCTTGTCTGTTTATTTCACGCTTCATTGTCCGAGGAAGAACAAGGGAAGTTCAAGGAAAGTATGCAGCAGCTGATCCATGCCGTCCTTCGATATAACGGAACATATTATCTGCCCTATGCAGGTTATGCAACTCCAGAGCAGTTCGAACAGGCCTATCCACGAAAGAATGAGTTTTTTGCAGCCAAAGAAAAGGTTGACCCCAATCATCTTTTTATGAACTATTTTATGGAGCAGTATGGAGGAAATCATCCATGAATATCAAGTGGCTTGTTCGATCTCAAAGTATCGTTACGCTCGCTTCGGGCATGATTTATCCGTATTATCTTTTGTTTCTCAAAAATCTGGGTAACAGCTTCTCCAAATATGGGCTTGCCTTTGCTGTATTTACAATAAGTTCGGCTGCTGCTTCACAATGGCTCGCTCCCCGGATGGATCGACATGCCAAGCAGTGGCTCATGGTAAGTTCACTGGGGATGGCCGCAGCCATGATTGCATTTCCATGGGTCATATCCTATATCTGGGTGCTGCTGCTGCAAATGTTGATGGGGACATGCAATGCGATGCAGCGAATGAGTGAACGAGTGCTGCTCGCCGATAATACGGTGGCTGGGCAGCGTGGCCCAGCTGTAGGTCACTATCATTTCTGGACATCCGCCGTGTCAGGATTTGCGGTTATTGTAGGCGGTGTGCTGATTGATTGGCTGACGATTGATGTTTTATTTTATCTGAGTGCCATACTGTATATGTGGGGAGCTCTGGTAGTATGGCGATTACGAAGCATCCCTAAAGAGACAATAGATGGATAAAGGATAGAAATGGTCTGATTAATCTCCAGCGAGAAGTTTATATTATAGATAACCTGGTATGATTAAGCATTTTGCTTACATATCACAAAGCAATTATTCTCAAGGAGGTTTTTCAGATGAATGAACAAAATCATGTTATCCATAAGGATGGCCAAGTTTCAACTGACAAGGTAGATAATGCGATTGATAAGATTGCGCCGGAGGAACGGGAACAGATTTTACAGAATTTTGATACCTTTAAAGGCTATCTGGGCAAACGAATTGCAATGGGAGAATCGATTGGACTAGGTGAGGAGCAGATGGCCAAAATTGCCGAGAAAGTAGCAGACTATTTGGCAGCCCGGGAAGAGCCGCGTAACCGTGAAGAGAAGTTGCTGCAAGAACTGTGGAATGTCGGGAAAGAGGAAGAACGCCATATGCTGGCTCATATGCTTGTGCGTCTGGCACAAGGTTCAACCCCGAATCATTAAAATTTAGCTGCAACGAAAAGCTAAGCCAATAGAGACTCTGGATGCCATGGCATTCAGGGTTTCTTTTTGATGACATCTATTGTAACTATTTTTCATCTGGCTGATACTTTTGCAGGGTGTACACCCGTTATGATAGAGAGAGTAAAAGAAAGAGTAAATATTCATATGAGCGTTTGAAGAGTAAGCCTTCCGGTTAAGGAATAGTAACGTTCATAATAAGGAGAGATGCTGCCTATGAAGAACGCGGCGAAACAATGGAAATTACGAATGCTGGGTGCGGCTGTTGCATTGCTTGGCATGATTGTGCTTGCTACATATTTACTTACACCAGCGAACGCTGAGGAGAGCAGGGACTCTGTACAGGCTTCTGCCAAAGCGCAGGCTGCTAACTCCGAGATGTTTACAGCGTATGTGAATGACATACAGCATGAGAACGGTAAATTGTATTTAATTGTAGACAAGATTGGCTGGTACCAAGGGGAAGAGGCCGATAAAGTTTTTGAACAACGCAATCCGGACTCGGGTATAGATGGTGCTCCTGATGGTTATTATATTGTCAATGACAGCAAAGAGCAGGAAAAGGTAGAAGTAAGTGCGAATGCTGAAGTGCTGATGCAGTTGTATGATCGTGATGGAACAGTGTCGGGCACTACTATTCAATGGAATGAGTCCGTGGCGCTCAGCAAGTTTGAATCCTTGTATGACAATACCAATATTCTTGATCTGTCCGTATTCCCGTATCACCTCACTGTGCAGGACGGCAAAGTGACAAAAATTGTACAGCAGTACATCCCTTAAAATTAGATCAAATGCAACGGTTAAGCATTCCTCCGGTTTCATTGAACCGGCAGGGATGCTTTTTGCTTATGACAAATTCATGAAGGAGATTGTAATTCATGGTATGTACATGTATCATTATAGGAATGGTGTTTTTACATAGTTCAGGAGGCTTCTCATGCTTAAAGACATGATTGCATTAACGAAACCCGGACTTTTGCGGCTGAATGTGTTTGCGGTAGCGGTAGGGTTCTGGGTCGCTTCAAAATGGGATATCTCGTGGATATCTCTGCTCATGGTGTTGATTGGATCAACCTTGGTCATCGCTTCGGCTTGTGTCATTAACAACTACTGGGATCGTGAGTTGGATCAGAAGATGGAGCGTACCAAAAAACGGATTGATTACATCAATCATCTTAAACCCAAGTTTGTATTGGGGTATGGAATTATTCTGGGTGTGGTTGGTTTTGTGCTGCTATACTTCCTGGTCAATCCGTTATCCGGTTGGATGGCACTGCTCGGATGGTTTGCTTATATCGTGATCTATACGATGTGGCTCAAACGCAGCTCGACCTGGAGTACGTCATTGGGTGGAATTGCGGGGGCGATGCCGCCTGTAATCGGTTATTGCGCGGTAACCAATCAGATTGATGCAGGTGCCTGGTTGCTGTTTGCACTGTTATTCCTGTGGCAGCCACCTCACTTCTGGTCACTCGGGATTCGCAGAGTGGAAGAATATCGTGCAGCCGGTTTCCCGCTGTTGCCGGTAGTCAAAGGTGTGAAGCGTACAAAGGTGCAGATGATTCCTTACGTGTTTCTGTTGCTGCCTGCTGTATTTCTGTTGTATTACTACAACTTCGTTGGGCTTGTGTTTCTGCTTGTATCCGTCATTGGTGGTCTGATCTGGTTTGTCCATACACTAAGCGGATTGAAAACTCAGGATAATGAGAAATGGGCCAAGGTTAACTTTCTGATCTCCGTCAATTATCTCATGGTTGTATTCATTGTCATGGTGGCAAACACAACCTGGTCCTGAGCAACTCATCACTTTTGTACTTTTGTGAAATATTCGAATATGAAGATGTCAAGGTAGCTGGCATCTTACGAAAAAGCACGCTGTAGAATAGGCTTGGACAACCTCTGGTTGTCCCGGGCGTACTTCTCGGGGTGTTTTTTTGTTATAATTATACTATGGAAAATGATTTTGGAAGAATGGGAAGTGGAGTAAATGAATGATTTACAGCAGGCTATCCTCTTGAGAACGGAGGGGAAAATGCAGGAGGCGATAGAGCTGCTGCAGGAACTGGCATTACATGAACCGGACAATGCACAGGTTTGGTACCAGCTGGCTTGGGCTCATGATTCACTTGGACTGGAGCGGGAAGCAGTACCGCATTATGAGAAGGCTCTAAGTCTGGGGCTTCCGGTTGAGGACAGGACAGGTGCCATACTTGGACTTGGCAGCACATATCGGACTCTGGGGCAGTATGAGCAGGCGAAGGCCTGGTTTGAAAAGGGGTTAAATGAATTCCCGGAGAACCGGGAATTTGAAGTTTTTCTTGCCATGGTGCTCTACAATCTGGGCGAGCATGCGGAGGCTATGAGACGGCTGCTTGTACAACTGGCCGAAACATCAAAAGATAAGGGAATAACCGACTACAGCAGAGCCATCCGTTTCTATGCAGATCAACTGGATCGAGTATGGGAGTAAAACTAATGTAATCGAGCGATAACAATTAATCTAAAGGAGATGATTGGATGAATTCGAATCACGAACAAGAACAAGTGCACGAAAGACTTGACCGGCTTGAGCAGAAGCTGGATTACCTGGCAGAAGCTCAACATGCGAACAGACGCTCACCCGGTGTACGCTTCCTGATTGGTTTTGCAATTGTGATTGCCGTTGTATTTGTTCTCATGCTGGTCATTGGCATTATACAATTTATAAGTAACGTCGGTTAGAACGATGGAGTTAGCCATTCCTGTACCGCTCTGATAAAACGACGTGAAGCAGGAGACAGATTGGTGAGAGACGGGCATGCGATGCCAATGGTACGAAAAGGATCTCCAGTGAGAGGAACAAGAGCGAGCTCGTTCGTATGGTGTTGAAGAACCATTTCAGGCAAGAGACTGATGCCCAGACCGTTTCGAACCATCGCCATGATGGCCTGATCTTCGGCGACCTCATAGACCACATTCAGCTTGGCCGCATGCTGCCGGATCAACCGTTCGATCTCGTTATCACCACCCCATTTAGGCAAAATAAAGGGTTGTTCCAGCAGTACATCAAATGAAACAGACTTCTCCGTAGCGAGTGGATGTTCCAGAGGCAGGATGCACATCATCCTGTCTTTTTGTAATGGAATCGTCTCAAAAGGTGAAGAATCGCCAAGGGACAGAAAACCAAGATCGATGGCACCTCCAGCCAGCCAGCCTTCAATTTCAGCATAGTCCCCCTCCCACAGCTTAATTTCGATGCCGGGATGACCGAGGCGAAATTGCTTCAGGATACCAGGCAGCCACTGCGTGGATACACTGGCGAAGGTGCCAATACGCACGGTTCCAATCTCGGCGCCGCGAATTAATGAAATTTCCTGGTTCATCAGTTCCGTCCACCGCAGAATTTCACGAGTATAGCCCAGAATACGTTCCCCTTCAGCAGTAAGTCGTACACCGGAGCGGCCTCGATTCAGCAGTGAAAAACCACACTCGGTCTCCAGACTGGCGATGGCATGACTGACGGCAGATTGGGTAATATTCAATGCTTCTGCTGCTTTGGTGAGGCTGCCGTATTCCACTACGGCATTCAAAATTTCGTATTTGACCAATGACATGAAAGATTCCGTTCCTCTCTTCATTTAATACATGACTTTATTTCATATTAACTATTATAAATATTCATTTTTATAATGCAAAGAGATCGTTTATACTTGCCAAGGCGAGTTAGTTCGACAGAGCCTTGGTCAGATTACAATACATAGAATGAAGGTCGAAGCAAGATGAACGGAGTACGTGCACCACAAGGTCAGGCATCAAGAAGAGCGGATTTGCAGATGCTGCTCGCAACGGTAATATGGGGATCATCCTATCTGTTTATGAAATCAGGATTGGAGTCCATACAGGAGTTGAATTTGGTCGCTTTCCGGTTTGGAATTGCCTTTATCGCGGCGGCTGTTCTTTTCCATCGGCGACTGTTCCAAATGGACCGCAGAACACTTGCAGCAGGGGCTATTATGGGAACAGCGTTATTCGCTGCCTTTGTATTTATCACGTATGGAGTACAGCGCACAACGGCTTCCCAGGCAGGTTTTTTGATCAGTTTGGCAGTGATCTTTGTGCCCATCCTGACGACAATTCTGCACCGGCGAATGCCAGACTTGCGGTTAACGATAAGTATTCTCGTGGCGGTAACCGGGCTTGCATTGTTGACACTTCAACATGAGCTTAGTCTGCATATGGGGGATATCCTTTGCATTCTCGCAGCATTAGTGTACGCGATCTACATTATGATTGCTGGCAAGTATACGCCGAAGCATGATCCACTAACGCTGGGAACGGTTCAACTAGGCGTTGCGGCCCTGTGGGGGCTGGCTGCTACATTTCTCCTGGAGACACCACGTTTACCTGACACACCACAATCTTGGGCTGCCATTATAGGACTGGGGGTACTTTGCAGCGGCATTGGCTACATTTTGCAAACTCTGGCCCAGCGGCATGCATCACCAACGAGAACGAGTCTGATCTTTTCGCTCGAACCACTGTTTGCAGCAGCATTTGCATTTACCTTTCAAGGGGAGTCCCTTACACTGCAAGGGTATGCGGGTGCAGCACTGATGCTCATTGGTGTCCTGATAACGGAGATCAAAGTCCCTTATCCGGTATTCTGGCGCAGAAAGCGGACAGCATTGCAGACCGAACTGGGAGATCAGGGAGCACCGGGCGTATAATTTAGAAATAAAGCAAGAGTTCTTCCATCAACTTCATTGTGAAGGTGGTGGAGGAACTTTTTTTGTTATTTATTTGAGCAATTTTAAAAATCTATAGCAAATCCTCAACCTAACAAAATGAAACTTTTCATAACTTGTTTTGTTGAATCTCTTTTTTTATGCTACACTAAATGAAAAATAAAGGAAAAACGGGTGAGAAAGATGGCCAAAAGAGTAACCATGCAGCAAATTGCCGATGCTGCGGGGGTATCCAAATTCGCAGTCTCTCGTGCGTTGACCGGCAAACCTGGTGTCAGTGAACATACCCGGGAGATGATTGTCAGGACGGCAGGACAGCTCGGATATTTCAAAGCGGAACCGAAACGTTATCTAGTGGAAACCCCTGCTGAACAGGAGATGAAGATAGATAGACAGGGGACTATTCTGATCTTGTTTCCTAACATTCGTTCTCAGAATCGCTCCTCCCTGTACTGGGGTCCCATCTTTGATGGAATATCTGCACGCCTGAATGAGAAGGGCATGGATATCCTAACCTTGACGGAACCTTCCTCGGATCGCATGTTTTCTGTGCTTAATCCTGAAGCCATCAGCGGAATTATTACCGTCGGTTCCATCTCCACATCCGTATTGCTCGAGATTTATCGACTGCATATTCCACTTGTGATGGTTGATCATGAAGACCCGGCAATTCATGGAGACACGATATTTACAGATAACATGAAATGCATGCAGGAACTGGTTCTGATGCTCGTTGGAAAAGGCTACAGACGGCTGCAGTTTGCTGGCCAATTGCCTGATGCAGCCAGTTTCAGAGAGCGATGGCTCGGTTATCGTTCGGTACTGGAAGAGATGCAGCTGCAGGTTTCACAGCAAGCAGATTTGCTGGGACCTGATCTGGATCACATTCGGGAATCGATTGTGGGTATGAAGATGGAGGATATCCCCGAAGTGATGGTATGTGCTAACGACCACATGGCCGCTGTTGTGATTGGTGCACTTCAAAGCAGAGGCATTGAGGTGCCGGAGCGCTGTGCAGTAACCGGATTCGATAATACCCGTACAGCAGAGCCTATTCTTGCTACGATGCATATCGATAAGGAAAATCTGGGCAGACGTGCGGTGGACCAGTTATTATGGCGCATGGAGCATCCGGACGGGCCTTTTGAAAGAAAGCTGATCTATTCGGAATTAATCATTCGTGATGAGTACAATGCTATTTTGCCGTAAAGTTAACGAACGTGAATCGGTAATGAGAAAAATAGCACACGCCAATGCGCTATAAACTTGGGATGAAAAGACATGGAGACATTGGGCTTCATGTCTTTTTTGTTTATCGGATATATTTTTTAGAAATAATCTACAAAACAGATTGACTGAATTGAGCATATCATGTTAATTTTGTTTTGTAAGTTATTTGATTTTATAATAACAAAACCTAACAAAGTGTTTTTCAAACTACTTCAATAAGGATAACGGAGGCTGTCATGAGCAAAATACAATCGCAGACTTTTCAGAATTGGACGTTCAAGGCTTGTGAAGATCAGGAATGGTTGCCGGCTCACGTACCCGGCTGTGTGCATACGGATTTGCTGAAACTGGGTAAAATTCCGGACCCTTTCTATGGAACTAACGAAAAAGAAGTTCAATGGGTCGATAAGAAAGACTGGGAATATCGTACCGAATTTGATGTGAATGAAGCACTGCTGTCGCAGCAGCATCTGGAGCTGGTTTTTGATGGTCTGGATACATATGCAGATGTGTATGTAAATGAACAACATGTATTGTCGGCAGACAATATGTTCCGGGTGTGGACAGTCGACGTGAAATCCGTTGTAAAGGCAAATGGCAACATTTTACGAATACGCTTTCGTTCTCCGATCCATGAAGATCTGCCGAAGCTGGAGAAGCTCGGATATGCCCTGCCTGCATCGAATGATCAATCCGACGTGGGGGGACTAGGCGACAAAAGAGTGAGTATTTTTGCACGGAAAGCCCCGTATCACTATGGTTGGGACTGGGGTCCACGTTTTGTAACCAGCGGAATCTGGCGTGAAGCACGCCTTGAAGGCTGGACGAACATACGAATTAATGATGTATTCATTCAGCAAAATGAAGTAACCGCTGCTTCCGCTTCGCTCACTGCGGTCGTGGAAGTGGAGTCTACACAATCGATAGAAACGGTTATTCGAGTAGGAACAGACGGACATAGCTGGGAGCAGGCTGTAACCCTTAAACCGGGTGTCCAGACTGTGGAAGTTGCAATCTCCATGAATGAGCCGAAGCTGTGGTGGAGCCGTGGACTGGGTGACGCGCATATGTATTCTTTCCATACGGAAGTGATTCAGGGCGAACAGGCTGTGGCTGAGTCTACAGTCAAAACGGGTATTCGGTCCATTCGTCTGGTTCGTGACAAAGATGAAGCGGGAGCATCCTTTTATTTTGAGTTAAACGGAGTTGCTGTCTTTACCAAAGGGGCGAACCACATTCCCAATGACAGCTTCATAACCGAAGTGACACGTGAGCGTTATCTGCATGAGATTGTATCTGCTGCCGAGTCGAACATGAATATGCTCCGTGTATGGGGTGGTGGCTTCTATGAAGAAGACGTATTCTACGAGTTGTGTGACGAATATGGGTTGCTCGTATGGCAGGACTTTATGTTTGCTTGCAGCATGTATCCTGGAGACGAGGCTTTCCTGAACAGTGTGAAGCATGAGGCGATTGATAATGTGAAACGTCTGCGTAATCATCCAAGCATTGTGCTGTGGTGTGGTAATAACGAGATTGATTCAGCGTGGGCACATTACATTGAGGATGGCGGCTGGGGCTGGAAAAAAGATTACAACGCCGAGCAAAGAGAACGCATTTGGGCGGATTACGAAGCTATTTTCCATGATCTTTTGCCGGAAGTGGTCGAAACCTATGCACCTGGTGTGGATTATTGGCCTTCTTCACCACTGGTATCCCTGTCGGGTGACGACAAGCAGCATGCTCACCCCTCCACATCGGAAGGGGATATCCACTATTGGGGTGTGTGGCATAATGTGGAGCCCTTTGAGAATTACAATGTTCATGTTGGACGCTTCATGAGTGAGTATGGCTTTCAGTCTTTCCCTGAATATGATTCGGTTCGCAAGTATGCGGAGGAAGAGGATCTGGCACTAGAGTCTGAAGTCATGCTGGCGCATCAGAAGAACGGGGCAGGTAATCGTCTGATCAAACAATACATGGATATGTACATGCATGAACCGAAGGATTTCCCATCCTTCCTCTATATGAGCCAAGTACTCCAGGCTGAGGCGATGAAGACAGCCATTGAAGCTCACCGTCGTCGCAAACCGTTCTGTATGGGAACGCTCTACTGGCAGATGAACGATTGCTGGCCGGTGGCTTCATGGGCGGGTATGGATTATTTCGGACGTTGGAAAGCGCTGCAATATTACGCGAAACGCAGCTTCAGCGATATTTTGGTATCGGTAGACGGTACGAAGGAAGATGTGACGGATATTTATCTCATCTCGGATCAGCTTGAACCTGTGAAAGGCAAACTCCAGGTACGCCTGATTGGCTTTGATGGCACGGTCTATCGTGAGGAAGAGCATGAAGTCGCTCTGTCATCCAACTCTGGTCAACAGGTGCTGTCATTGAATCAGACGGAATGGCTGGAAGGTCGCGATGCTGCAACAACATTGCTGCGTATGGATCTGAAGCAGGATGGGGCAGCCGACATCACACAGGAGCATTATTTTGCACCATCAAAGGACATTGCACTGCAACCAGCGCAAATTAAAGTAACCGAAGTTACCGAGAATGATGGCGTATATC
Source organism: Paenibacillus sp. E222 (assembly GCF_013401555.1). Lineage (NCBI taxonomy): Bacteria > Bacillati > Bacillota > Bacilli > Caryophanales > Paenibacillaceae > Paenibacillus > Paenibacillus sp. E222. The sequence continues at coordinate 5,861,837 of NZ_CP058552.1, read as the reverse complement.
TGGTTCTGGAAAGTGATGTGCTTGCCAAACAAGTGTGGATTTCTACTGAAGCAGAAGGGGTGTTCTCGGACAATTTCTTCGACCTTATTCCTGGCATTCCGGTGAAGGTCAAGTTCACATCCCGAGAGGAATTGCAAGGATCTGATGGTGCTGTCTCCAAGGCAGGGGCCATTCAGGTTCGTTCCATGGCTGATTTCATCAAGTTGTAATCAAGTAAGATGGGTTTACGGTGTTCTTGCCAATTCTTTAAGGCCCGGTATGCACTTGACGTGTGTACCGGGCCTTTTCATGGTTCATTTTGTTTTGATCTGCAGAGATGTTACATATTATTGAATCTCCAGGATTTCGATATCATACGGCCCCAGTTCCAATCGAGTTCCCTTTATAGTTCCATCCAAGGCACTGGTGTATGATGCTTGCAACGGAATGGAGACAGATTCAGGACTTAAATTCAGGATAAAACGAAACGTTCCATTCGGTCCTGAGCGAGTTGTCACCTGGACACCGTCTGGCAGAGAATGAATCTCGGAGAGGCCACATTGTTCAGCGATGGTTCGCAATAACTGGCTCAGGTAAGCTTCGTCCGGCTGGGTCGCTACATAATAGACAGCACCTTTACCCCAGTTGTTTTGGGTGACAGCCGCACTTTCGGCATAAAATTGATCCGCATAAACCGCAATCGCCTGTGCCGTGTCCAGTTCCAACACATCAGCCCATTGTGAAGCAGTATATATGTTGCTCTTCTCGTCCCGAATCTGAATTTGGTCACCACCGACGGGATCATATTCGGTAACACGCACGCCCGAGCAGGCAGATAACATACCTGGAAGTGACGCCATGACACAGCGGTTGTTATCGTTTTTGACACCAGTGCGATGCGTTAAGACCAATATGCCACCATCCGCTGCAAAAGCTTGCAGACGTTCCGCGGTGTTCTCGTCCAGCAAATACAAATGCGGAGCGATGATGATTTTGTAGCCATCCAGCGCTTCCGAGGAATGGATAACATCTGTACTGATTCCCCATTTGGCCAAGGCACGATGCCATACTTTAATATTTTCGTAGTACTCCAGACCTTCGGCCTGTGGCTGAATTCGTAGAGCGTTTAACTGATCATGCGAATGCAGGATGGCCACTTCGTTCTGCAATGTAGAGCCTTGCAGGCGTTCACCCAGACTGTTCACTTCGGTACACAGTTGCTGGAACTCCTTGAACCGTCGCCCTGGAACATTGCTGTGATCAATCAGTCCATGCCAGAACTGTTCTGCTCCAATAGTGGCACTGCGCCAGCGGAAATGCACGACCGCATCTGCTCCACGGGCGATAGTCTGCCATGAGTAAGCACGCAAGAAGCCGGGCTGTGGTGTGCGCCACATTGGAAACCAGCATCCCGGAGGTCCGCTTAGCTGCTCCATGATCCAGAAATTGCGGCGTTTGATGCCACGTGTCAGATCTAAAGACAATGCGCCACTGTAAGGTGCGGTGTCTGTTTTGTTCGGTGAAGGGTTGGGATAGTAATCAAAAGAAGCGAAATCCAGATCCTGACCGATTTTATATTGATCTGCCTTTTGCGGATAGCTATGAAAATTATGAGTGACAAAATGATCTGGACAGTTATGCCGAATGATCTCGATTTGCATGGTTTGAAAAGCTACAATGGAATCCGACTGAAAACGGGAGTAGTCCAGCAGGAACGAAGGATTCTGAAACGGAGAGCCGCCATAGGGTGGGGTCACCTGTTCCCAATCGCTGTATTCTCCACTCCAGACAACGGTACCCCAAGCCTGGTTGAGCTGCTCTAGTGTATTGTAACGGGTACGAACCCATTCGCGAAAAGCCTCAGAACATGCAGTGCACTGACAATCTGTGAAACTGAATTCATTATCGGTCTGCCAGCCAATTACAGCCGGATGTCTTACATATCGCTCGCTCAGCTTCTGAACAATTCGTGCACTGTACGTTCGCATGCTCGGACTGTTATAACAGCGATGGCCGCGAACTCCTTCATGGTACAGCTGTCCACTTGGCAGCACTGGCAGAATATCGGGACACTTGTCGATGAGCCAGCGCGGAGGTGTCATCGTTGGTGTGCCGATCACCACCTGAAGCCCGTTACGATGAAGGGTATCGAGCGCCTGATCCAGCCATGACCATTCGAATTGCCCATCGGCAGGCTCCATTCGGCTCCAGGCGAATTCACCCACACGTACAATACGTACACCACTATCGGCCATTAATTTGGCATCCTGTTCCCACAGATGAGGGTCCCAATGTTCGGGATAATAATCAACGCCCATTTGAACAGGTCGGTTTTGGTTCATATATGTTACGCTCCTTTGGTCAGAAAAATAATGATTTTTAAGTACGGTCAAGCCCGTGCTTATTGACTCCACTATCATCATCTTGTGGAGAAGTGTCGAGTCTATTTCATTTTATAATGGATAATGAGAGGGGAATATAATAACATGTTGCGGTAGGGTATCATGATCTTGCTATTTTTGGAGGAAGAACACATGCGAAATCATTGGTTTATGCCGGAGCCAGGATATGCAGGGTATGCATGTTATCCGGTAGCCTACGGAAGATATCTTGATCCAGAGCACAAGGAACATCGTCCGCACGGAATACGGGAGTATAATCTGCATCTGGTTTTTAACGGACAGGGTGAAGTGAGGACCGAGCAGGGGAACGTCCGCTTAACGGCTGGACAAGGCTTTCTATATGCGCCGGGACAGGCACAGCAATATTATGCCGATCCAACTGATCCCTGGGATATCGGATGGATTCATCTGCAAGCTCACGATCTGGAGCGGCTGTTAGACTTGCGGAATCCGGATAAAGTGTGGCTATTTTCATTCTCTGGAGAGGACCATTTCGAGGAGTTGCATGAACAATTATGCCAGCTCGGTGCAGGTTATGAGAGTGTGCATGAACCGAAATTATCGGCGGTACTGTATGAGTTACTAGTTGAACTGGCACGGAATTCAGAGTCAATTGAAGGGGCGTCTTTACTGAACCATCAGGATACGATTCGTTCTACTGCTGATTATATTCGTCGTCACTGCACACACCCGTTAAGTCTTGCTGAAATGGCGGATACTGCGGGATACAGCATGTATTATTTTAATCGCATGTTCAAGAACATCATGGGGGTTCCGCCGGGCAGATATCTGCTGGATTGCCGCATTATGGTCGCAAAAAGAATGCTCGTAGACTCGGAATTATCCGTGAAACAAATTGCTTCTCAGTGCGGATTTACACACAGCAGTTATTTTATTCGTATGTTTCGGACCTATATCGGGATGACACCGCAGCAATTTAGATCATTGTACAGTTAGGGAAGCGGGGGATAAGAGGGATAAGTGAGACATAAATAAATATCACATTAAATATGATCTCAACAAATATAGTGAATAAGTTATCACGTACCAAACAGGCATAGGCTACCATCAATACTAAAAAAACGTGCTGCCCAGTTTCTACTGAGCGGCACGTTTTTGCTATATGACTGAACAGTAGGAGGAGGGAGATAGATCCATGCCCAACGAGGTTATTTGTTCTGATTTTGGCTTTGGATTTCCTGGAGCTCATCGATGCTTAATTTGAGATCATTCTCGGGGTTCGCGCTCACAATAACGTCGGACTTCAATGCCTGCTCACCCGGTTGAGTGGATTTGGCTGCGGGTTTGATCACATACAGGCTTTGCACGGAATTCAGCAGGCTGGCAGGGGTGTCCTCATACGTTTCCAGGAAGAGTACATAATCTTTGGTAGGAATGAATTTGATATTGTCATCGTTAATAATCTCGGTATTTCCCAGCTGTCCGCCAAGCTGTTTCACTTCAATGGTGTCTCCGGCAGCATGAGTCCCCTTGAAGCATTCAGCAACCTTAATGGTATAGATTGTATAGATTTTATCAAAAGGAACAATATCCTCACCGCCCGGGTTCGTTTCCTCATCCAGAGCACTTTCATTAACAGAAGGGGTTTGTATCATATCATTCAATGCTTCAACCCGTGTTTGGATGACACTGCCTCTAACGATGGTGTTTGCTCTCTCGGAGAGATCGCCGATGCTTGAGTAACTCGGGAAGTCCTCGGAAGCAATCATCGTGATTGGTTCATCCTTGGTGGCAGCTGTATTTGTCGTTGCTGGGGAGCAGCCTAGGGCAGATAAAATGAAAATGGAAGAGGCAAGCATCGTCAATACGCGAATTTTTTTCATGGATAGGAGTCCTCCTTGGATTTAGGGGTTTGAAAATAGCGGATTAGTACTTGGATCTGACATTGTTGATGTCGAAGGTTTGAGGCTGTGTCATTGTGTTCCGGTTACGGGAGTAGAGCATGATGGAAGGGCTGGTAGTGGAGGGATTGTCCCCGAGCCAAACGGAGTGTCCGAGCTCATGAACGAATACGCTTTGAATAAAGTTGGACAAGTTGGTTGCATCAGCCGTTATGGTGGTTGCGTTCAATTCAATACGGAAGCTTACAACCTGGCTGCCAGACACCGAGGCGTAGTTGACACCATAGGCTGTGTTATTGAAGTTTCCGGCCGTAATCGTGTTGGGGGAACTGCTCGTTTTGGTAAACTGTACTTTGGCACCGGCATTGTTCCAGTTGCTGAGAGAGGCATCCATCGGGGTTTGCCACGCGGAGGCGTAGTTATAAGTACGAATCGGGATGGTGGAGCTCGGGTAGCCGTAGGTTAAAAAAGTTGCCGCATAGATGGTACTGCCGAACATCGCGATGGCTGAAAACAACATGATGCTCATGAGAAACTTCCTTTTCATACTTAAAACCTCCAATAATTGTATTTTTTCTCTATTATAGTAACAAGGAATAGATCGATTGAAATGAGTCTTAAGTCTTTGTTTTCGTGTTGAAAACAAAGGATTTTGCTGGATTAGACCTTCTTTTCGTCTGAAAAAGTCGATTGCTGTCCATAGGTGCATGCATAATTTCCCTGCAATAACAAACAATACATTCAAATTCACGCAGGGAAAGGAAGTGCCTGAGCATGTGTAACCGTTTTTCATTGGCAGCGGATTTGGATGAGGTCAGGGATCATTTTAAAATTGAACGGGTGATGTATTATTACAAAAACCGTTACAATATCAGCCCAACCCAGCATACACCGATTATTTTGCATCAGGATGGTGAGCGGGTATTGGACGAATTTCGATGGGGATTCATTCCGTTCTGGGGACGCGATGCAGTCAACGCCAACCTCATGACAGTGCATGAGAATCCAGCCTACTATAAGCTGGTAGAGACGAAGCGTTGTGTGATCCCATGCAATGGTTTGTATTACTGGCGTCAGGAAGGCAAGAAAAGCTATGCGGTGCGTGTCGTTATGCCCGATCGCGGATTGTTTGGCATTGCGGGATTATACGAGGTCTGGAAAGATACGCGCAAACAACCACTGCGTACCTGCACGATGCTGATGGCGGGTGCGAACATGGTTACACGGGAGTTTGGCAGCAAAATGCCGGCGATTCTGTCTGAAGAAGAGATCAATACCTGGCTGGATCCGGCGAACACACGCGTGACCCAGCTGCTGCCGTTGTTGAAATCCTACAACAGTACAGAGATGAATCTGTATCCGGTTACTCCGATGGTAGCCAATGATGAGCATGACTGTTATGAATGTGTGGAAGAGATGGACCAGAAGCTGGCATACGTACGCAGTTTCTAAGCTGAGCAAGGAGTGTAATGAGGCGGAGGGTCGTAAGACACTCCGTCTTTTTGGGTTGAGAAAGAAGGAACAAGTGTAATGGAAAAAAGGCAGGAAATGAAAGGAGCAACGAGCCTATAAGCATGGAATGAATAGGGGGTGAAAAATGAAAATTTGCAATGTGAGTAAAACGTAACTATAATCATTACAGTAAGCGAACGCATATATTCATATATCTATTAAAAGAGATATTTAATCAGGAGGGAACCACGAATGAATCCAAAGTATAGCCCAATGTTTGAACAAGTTTCACTGCCAAGCGGCATTACACTGAAAAACCGGATCGTGCTCGCTCCCATGACTCATATGTCATCGAATCCCGATGGTACTGTATCAGACGCTGAACTTGCTTATTATGCACGTCGTACCGGCGGTGCTGGTATGTCTGTTACAGCGGTAACTCATGTAACTCCGAATGGAATTGGTTTTCCGGCTCAATTTGGTAGCTATGATGATAGCTTTATTCCCGGTCTGAAACGTCTGGCCGATACGATTAAGCAGCAAGGTTCCAAAGCCGTACTGCAAATCTTCCATGCAGGTCGTCTCACGCCAGAACAAGCGGTACCAGCGGGTCAAGTCGCCGCTCCAAGTGCTGTTGCCAGTGAGCGTCCCGGATCTCCTGTACCAAGAGAGCTGTCTGATGACGAAATTACGTCCATCATCAAAGACTTTGGAGAAGCAACCCGCCGCGCCATTGAAGCTGGATTCGACGGTGTTGAGATTCATGGTGCGAACGGTTATCTGATTCAGCAGTTCTTCTCTCCGCATTCCAACCGACGTGAAGATCGTTGGGGTGGAAGCATCGAGAAACGTCTCACATTCCCACTGGCTGTGGTGGATGAAGTCCAGAAGGTGGTAGCTGCACATACGAAACTGCCGTTTATCGTTGGATACCGTTTCTCACCAGAAGAGCCGGAAACACCGGGACTGACCATGGAAGAGACGTATGCATTGGTGGATGCGCTGAAAGATAAAAATCTGGATTACCTGCATGTATCCCTCAACGAGTTCTGGTCCAAACCAAGACGAGGTGAAGCAGATACTCGCTCCAGAATTGAATTTATTCTTGACCGTGTGGATGGTAAACTGCCTGTGATTGGCGTAGGGGCCATCCATACCGCAGATGAGGCAGTTGAAGCTCTTCAAAGTGGTGTGTCACTGCTTGCCATTGGTCGTGAGCTGATTATCGAGCCTGACTGGGTTGAGAAAATCGAAAGCGGACGTGAGGAAGATATCGAGACGATTCTCACCAAATCGGATCAGGAACGTCTGGTTATCCCTGACGGTCTGTGGAATGCAATCATCCACACACCGGGCTGGTTCCCTATGGCTGACGATAAATAAGACACTATTTCATTGAAAATGGAGGGAGCATAAGCTCCCTCTTTTTTGCACCCTCTGCGCCCTCAATGAAATTCTCCTTCCAGGGGCACTGTGGTATGATGGGATGAACAGGATTCATCTTGGATAATCAACGGTTTGGAGTGAATGAAGATGCTCGTGGCTGAACGTTATGAGAAAATTGTGGAATGGGTAGATGCACAGGGAAGTATGCGTGTAACCGAGCTTAGTGAGCGCTGCGGCGTAACGGAAGAGACAATCCGTCGTGATCTGGACAAGCTGGAGCAGGCGGGAAGGCTCAGACGTTCCCATGGCGGGGCTGTCAGCGTAAAATATAAAGAAGAGGGGCAGTCGGAAATCCCTTATCCGGAGCGGGCTGTAACTCATGCAGAAGAGAAACGCAGAATTGCGGACGAAGCGGTGAAAATGGTAGAGCCTGGTGACCGGATCGCGCTGGATGCCAGTACAACGGCGTGGTATATGGCAGCAGGTCTGCCAAACATACCACTCACTGTGTTAACCAACTCCATTAAGGTCGCGGCGGAGCTGAGTAACAAGGAACAGATCCGTGTAATCGCGACAGGCGGGCAGCTTGCATCAAAGTCCCTGTCATTTGTAGGGCCGCTTGCTGAACGTTCGCTTGATGCTTATCATGTGGATAAAGTTTTCTTATCCTGCAAAGGTGTACATCTGACCAAGGGTATCAGTGAGTCGAATGAATTGCAGGCGCTGGTGAAGCAGAAGATGATCAGCATCGCTGATGAAGTTATTTTGCTGGCAGATTCGAGCAAGTTTGGCGTGCAGGCTTTTACAAGAGTGGCGGAGCTCGGCAGTGTGGCAAAAGTAATAACGGATCTGGGCTTAGTGGAAGAGCAGGTTAACGCACTGAATGAACAATCTATAGCATGTGTCCGTGTCTAATTTGAAAGGAATGAATATAATGAAACATCCTTTTCACCTGAAAGCTACTTGGAATGGTGGACGTAACAGTGAAGGGCATATTGATGCGGGCGGGTTAAAAACAGTCATTTCGATTCCACAGGAGATGGGTGGTCCGGGTACCGGTACCAATCCGGATGAAATGCTGCTGGGTGCAGCTTCCACCTGTTATTTAATTACGCTGGCAGCAATGCTGGAGCGATCGGATATTACACCGGATGAGCTGACACTGGAGTCCGAAGCGACGGTCGATGTTACCAATAACGTATTTACGTACGAACGGATCATACACAGACCTCGCATTGTGCTCAAAGCTGACGCATCTGATGCTGATGTAACGAAGGCAGAGCGCTTGGCACATAAAGCAGAAGAGTCCTGCATGATCTCCAGAGCGGTAGCAGGTAACGTTGCCCTCGAGACACAGCCAGTGATTATAACAGCAGGGGTTAACGCGGTGTGATATACTGAAGAATAGGCGGCTTGACCGTCATTTGTGTAAGATAAGGGGAAGTTCGGTATGAACCTACAGAAAAGCAAAAACTCACGTTTTGCGCGTTTAACACGTGCTTTGAAGCTTAATTTTCTCAAATTGTTACGTGCTCCCGGCGGGGCACATAAAGTATCTACCGGCTTTGCTTTGGGTTTTGGTCTGGAACTGATCGTCATTTCGACAGCGTCACTGGTATATCTCGTGTTCTATCCCATTGTACGTTTGTCCGGTGGCTCGCTGCCAGCGGCTATTGTGGGCAACGTGGTCGGCAAGCTAACGTTCCTGCCCATCATATTGATGCCGCTTGCCAAGCAAATCGGTTCCTGGATATTGCCGGCGCACAGCATGGGGCAGGGGCTTGTTCATGAGAGTGCCTTTATGGAGCTGTTTCGCGGCAACTGGTCCGCGCTAAGTGAACTTTTGCTGGGTGGTCTGGATATTTTGGCAGGCATGTCCGTCTTTGGAGTCATCCTGGGTGTTATTTCTTACTTTGTCGTTAAGTTTTTTTATGTCAGAGCACTTAAACGCCGCTTTGAACGCCGGTTGGAGAAACGCAAGCAGGCAGCAATGTCTTCAAATCCAGCTCCCGTGCTGATCAGGAAGACATCACAATCATAATCGGCAGAATGACCATGGAGGCAGCGGTTGTCCACAGAATGCAGCGAGACACAAACTGCGGAGATGCATTGAATTGCTCGGCCAAAATGACTGCGTTCACTGCAGTTGGCATGGAAGCCAGGATCAGCAGCACACTGAATAACGTTCCTTCAATCTGAAGTGCAGTCAGGATTAGATATGAGAGTACTGGCGCTGCGGCCAGTCGTACGACAAGCCCCGTCCAGAATGCTTTGCGAACGTTGGGTTTCCAAGGTTCGGAGGCACCGCGCGGTCTTAGCATCTGTGCACCGAGAATGGCTAGTACGACAGGGGAGTAACCGGCTGCGAGGATGGAGATGCCTCCATCCAGTGCCACTGGCAAGCTCAGATTGGATGCACGCAGGATGATGGCTATCGAAGCAGCATAGATGGAAGGCATACGGAAGACGGACAGAATCGCATTTTTGACCGTGAATTCAGATCTGGCAGCAAAAAAAATTCCTACTGTGTTAACAATGATCATCTGTCCGATGACATATACCGAAGCTTTATCCAATCCAAGCTGTCCAAAGGCAAGCAATACAAGCGGGAGCCCATAATTCACGCAGTTCGTAAACGTGGAGACAAGGGTAAGTCCTGCTTTTTCGCTTGCCCCAAGATGGAAAACTCGGCTCAGCAGTTCAGCTAGTGCCCACAGGGCGATCAGATTGATGATAGAGAACCAGAACGTGCCTGTTACGTCTGTCCATGTAATTTCGGCATGCAGCAGTGTATCAAAGATAAGCGCAGGGCTCAAAATATAAAGGGAAAAGGTCGACAGCGGCCGAGTGTCCCAATTTTTGAACTGTTTTAGCAGAATGCCTCCGATTACCGGAAGGGATATGGGCAGAAATACATGATATAACGTGAGCAGAAATGAATTAAACAATCAAAATTCAGTCCTTTCTGGATGAAAAACCTATTTTATCATAGCAGAAGTTGATCTTTGTCGGAATGGATTTTGGTATTGACCTGTTTAATGAGCTTATGTTTGAGGCTACTTCTTTGATGGATGCGCAGAGGCAGTGGATTGCTATTTTGATATGGCAGATTTATTATAGAAGAGGTGCAACCAGATTACATACACATAGAGGAGGAAACTGTAATGAGTGAATCAAAACGCTTGCTCGTATTGGTCGGCTCTTATGCCGAAGCGGAAAATGAGGGCATTTACGCATATGAATTGAATGAGGATACAGGTAACCTCTCCAAGCTTGACGGCATCTCGGGCGTGAAAAATCCAACGTTTGTAAACGTGGATGCTGAAGGTAACAAACTGTATGCGATCGGTGAAACGGCGTCTGCCGAAGGTAATAAAATGTCTGAAGCTGTAGCTCTGAGCATTGATCCTTCTACAGGAAAATTGTCGTTGCTGAATCGTCATGACTCCATTTCGGCTCCGCCATGTCATATCCAACGTGATCCTTCCGGACGTTACTTGATCCTTTCCAGCTACCACGGTGGTCTGGTGGGTCTGCAAGCCCTGACGGATAACGGTGAAGTTGGCGTGCTTCTGGATGAGAAGAAACATGAAGGTAAAGGTGCGCATCCTGAGCGTCAGGACAAGCCGCATGTGCATTCCGCGTTCTTCAGCCCGGATGGCAAATACATGATGGTACAGGATTTGGGTGCGGATAAAATCGCAATCTACTCCATTGATGCAGACAAGAACGAACTCGTACTGCACAGTGAAACCAAAACACATCCGGGTGCAGGACCTCGTCACTTGGCATTCCATCCGAACGGTCAATTCGCCTATGTTATTAACGAAGTGGATTCTTCTATTACGACTTTCCGTTATGATGCAGCAGCAGGCACGTTGACAGAGGTTTCCACCGTGTCCACATTGCCTGACGGCTATGACGGCAGTGAGAACACAACAGCTGAAATCGCCGTATCCAACGATGGTCGTTTCGTATATGGTTCGAACCGCGGGCATGACAGCATCGTGGTATTCGCAGTAGACGCCGAAACAGGACATTTGAAACTGGTTGAGCATGTATCTGCTGAGGGTGAACACCCACGTCACTTTGCTTTGACTCCGAATGGCAAACTGTTGATCGCAGCTAACCGTGATACCAACAATATCGTTTCCTTTACAGTAGATCAGGAGAGCGGACGTTTGAAATACACAGGTCACAGCACAGGTGTATCCAAGCCGGTATGCGTGAAACCTGTTTATCTGTAAACCCTGGATTTGCGATATATTAGCTTGGGACTCACATTGAGTTCAGGATTGATATGGACCATCTTGCTGAATTGAAAAATGGAAAAAGACCCTGCCTTGTATTTTGTGGCAGGGTCTTTATGCTGAGATGTAAAAAGGGCTAACGAACCTGGCACACATTATTTGCCCCCATCTGCACCGTTCTGAGATGTAACGAATCTCATAGACGTTATTTCATCGATTACGTCGTTTTTGAGGCTTGGAAGCCGTTTTTTCACCGAAATAACATCACTGAAGTTCGTTACAATTTGCAACCCTTTCGAATCTGTCATTTAGCGTTCGGTAGATTCCTTAGCCCTTGCAAGTTTGGTGTATCAGGGTAACCGACCTGTGGTCGCTTACTGAAATGGGAAGCCGTTTCGAGATGGTTTGGAATTCATATAACAACTGCTTTTATTCAATAGTTTCGTGCAAGTAACTACCTGACTTCAAAGTGCGTACTTCCTTAATCGATAGTCAGGTTCTACAATGAATAAGTAGCCATGACAAACATTGCATGCATCTGAACTGGGTGAACGGTGCAGGCTAAATATTTAACATCCTTTACAGGACATACTCATATTTGAACAACAAAGGAGAAATGAATCGTGAAATTGCAATTGGCGCTGGACTTGGTAAACATCCCTGAAGGTATTGCACTTGTTAAAGAAGTTGAACAATATATTGATATCGTTGAGATTGGTACGCCAATCGTTATTAATGAAGGACTGCATGCGGTTAAAGCGATGAAAGAAGCCTTTCCTAATCTGCAAGTACTCGCCGATCTGAAAATTATGGACGCGGGTGGTTATGAAATCATGAAAGCAGCTGAGGCTGGTGCGGATCTGATCACTGTGCTTGGGGCAACCAATGATAGTACGATCAAAGGTGCAGTAGCAGAAGCGAAGAAACAAAACAAACAAGTTCTTGTGGACATGATCAACGTGCCTAACCTTGAACAGCGTGCTCGTGAAGTTGATTCGCTTGGCGTAGATTACATCTGTGTACACACAGGTTATGACCTGCAAGCTGAAGGACAAAGCCCGTTCGAAGATCTGCAAACGATCAAACAAGCCGTAAAAAATGCAAAAACAGCTGTAGCTGGTGGCATCAAGCTGGAAACATTGCCTGAAGTGATTAAAGCACAACCCGATCTGGTAATTGTGGGTGGCGGTATTACGGGCCAAGCTGACAAAGCCAAAGTAGCAGCTGAGATGCAACGTCTGGTTCAACAAGGGTAAGACAGATGAGCACAGAGCAATACGCAGTGGACATCTTGAAAGAGCTGGAACGTACGCTAAGCCAGATCGACGACTCGGAGATGCAGGCCATGGCGGAACATATTCTGGCTGCCGAACAGGTTTTTGTGGCAGGAGCAGGCCGATCCGGTCTGATGGGCAAGGCTTTTGCCATGAGATTGATGCAGATGGGGCTTCGGGTATATGTAGTTGGGGAGACCGTTACGCCAGGGATCAGCCCGAAAGACTTCCTCTTGTTATGCTCAGGCTCAGGGGAGACAGGCAGTTTGGCGGCGATGGCTCAGAAGGCCAGTAAAGCAGGGGCTCCTGTGGGTCTGATCACAATTAAACCAGAGTCCACCATTGGGCAGTTGTCAGATACCGTGGTTCGTCTTCCGGCCTCCGCCAAAGAGGATACAGCGACCGCCGGAGCAGCCGTGACCATTCAGCCGATGGGCTCACTGTTTGAACAGGGGCTGCTGCTGAGCATGGATGCACTGGTGCTCACCATGATGGAAATGAAGAGTATGACTGGAGCAGACATGTTTGGGCGTCATGCGAACTTGGAATAGTCCATGTGTCATAAACTTTATAAAGTAGAATAGATAAGTTGAACTAAACATTTACAAAATAACGTAGAGGACAGAAATAAGCTGGAGAAGCGGAGCGTTCGCCTTTATGACCAGATTTTCACTTTTGATAAATAGGATGAAAAAATTGGGCAAAACAGTGATCGGAAGATTGTTCTGTCATCGGAGTGGCTAGTGTAAATATTCATTAGTTCAACTTATATAGATGGAAGACCGGAATTTCCTTGAAAAGAGGGAGTTCCGGTCTTTTCTGTTATCGTTGTTTGTGGTCTGATTCGGGGTTTGCTTAACATTGGGGTCATGCTATAGTAAAATGTATACAAGCTGTATCGAACCAATGAACCCGTTATATGATACAAGGGAGCGGCAAGTTCTCCTGTTGCGGAGTGTTCTTGTGATATGCGAATTGCATTTTAGCGATATAAGATCGAATGGAAGAGAAGGGGGCTCGGTGCCATGGCGTCCGAAGTTAAGGAACGGATCAACTTGAAAGAGATTAACTGTGAGAAAGAATTGACCCTTGCGGTGATCGGAGGCAAATGGAAACTGATTATTCTATGGCATCTGGGTCTTGAAGGCACTAAGCGTTTCAGTGAATTGAAGCGATTGATTCCTCATATTACCCAAAAGATGCTGACCAACCAGTTGCGCGAACTGGAGGAAGACAAACTAATTGAGCGCAAAGTGTATGCAGAAGTACCTCCTCGTGTTGAATATACGTTGACGGATCACGGCCACAGCCTGATGCCTGTGCTACATGCGATGTATAACTGGGGCAAGAACTATGGTGAAAATGTAATTTGGAAATCAGAATAAGTTAAAGTCAGAACGAACCGCCGGGTAAATGGTTACTTCCATCACCCGACGGTTTTTTATATTTTGGTCAGTGGATCAACAGTTTACTCCAAACGCAGTGGGCAGAAATATCTTCAAGAAGTAGAGCTAAAAGCTTTCTGAAGGAAAGCTACATCGGAAGCATATGCTTATCCCCGGATTTCCCCTTTAAAAAAGGGATCAAAAAATCTGGGGATAACAGCGATCGGAAGGTTATTCTGCCGGCGGATTGACGCGAGCAAACTACATTTTTCAACTTGGGTGTGAATCCATTGAACCAAAAGCCTCATTTTAGGATATGTAAGGTATAAATGCTTCGAATATGATACGATGAGAGATATTGGAAATGCAAGGAGGATGACATATAACGATGGAAAAAATACGTACACGCGATGAAGTAAGCCAAGAGACGACCTGGGACTTGCGAGACTTGTTTGGGACTGACGCAGAGTGGGAACTGGAGCTTAGATCACTGCCTGAAGCTGCTGCCCATATTGAAACCTTCAAAGGACATCTGGGCGAAGGCGCAGAGCAGCTGCTGGCCTGTCTGGATGCCCGCGAAGCTTTGCAGGAACGCATTAGCAAAACGGCTTCATATGCCAGGCTGAAACAGTCGGAGGACAGTACCAATCCCGCGAATATTGAGAATTCAGCCAAGGCGGGAGACATCTTATCGGATTTGTCGTCGTCCTTGTCTTTTGTGAATTCCGAGATCGTGAATCTTCCCGATGGAACGGTTAAACGTTATATTGAAGAACTTCCGGGTTTGCAGCCGTATGCCCGCAGTCTGGAGCGTCTAATTCAGGAAAAAGAACATCGTCTTTCGCCCGAAACGGAGAAGGTACTCGCTTCCCTTGGGGAAGTGCTGGATTCGCCATACCGGATCTATCTGCGCGGTAAATTGGCAGACATGACGTTTGACGATGCACTTGACGGCGATGACCATAACCGCCCGCTGTCCTGGTCATTTTATGAGAACAATTATGAAATGTCATCGGACACAAAGCTGCGACGCTCTGCGTATGCCGCATTCAGTTCCAAGCTGAACGATTACAAAAATACGTTTGCTGAAGGATACGCCACCGAAGTGAAGAAGCAGGTCGTCCTGTCCAGACTTCGTGGATATGATGATGTTACGGATATGCTGCTTAGTCCTCAGCAGGTAAGCAAAGAGATGTATAACAATGTCCTGGATATCATCCAGCAGGAACTCGCACCTCACATGCGCAGACTGGCAGCTCTCAAGAAACGTGAGTTAGGTCTGGACAAGCTGATGTTCTGTGATCTGAAAGCACCATTGGACCCTGAATTCAGTCCTGCTATTACATATGAGGAAGCATGCACGCTCATTCGGGAGGCTCTTGCCGTGCTGGGACCGGAATATGGCGACATTGTGGAACGTGCGTTTAGTGAGCGTTGGGTAGATTACGCGGATAATGCGGGCAAGTCGACAGGAGCTTTTTGTTCGTCCATATATGGTTCTCATTCCTATATCCTCATCTCATGGGCAAATAATATGCGCGGAGCATTTACACTTGCCCATGAAGTCGGACATGCCGGACATTTCATGCTTGCCGGGCATTACCAACGCCTCACGAATACACGACCGTCCCTCTATTTCATCGAGGCGCCTTCAACGATGAATGAAATGCTGCTGGCAGATCATCTGTTGAAACGTTCTGATCATCCGAGAATGCGTCGTTGGGTCATTTTGCAATTGCTCAATACGTATTACCATAACTTTGTTACGCATCTGCTTGAAGGTGAATTGCAGCGTCAGGTGTATGCACTCGCAACCAAGGATGAACCGATCACAGCGAAGACGTTAAGTCAGCTGAAAGGAAACATCCTCTCCGAGTTCTGGGGGCCTGAACTGGTGATTGACGAAGGGGCCAAACTGACCTGGATGAGACAGCCTCATTATTATATGGGATTGTATCCATATACCTATGCAGCAGGTCTGACGGCATCTACCGCTGCTGCACAGCTGATTCGGGAAGAGGGGCAGCCTGCCGTAGATCGCTGGCTTGACGCCTTGAAAGCGGGAGGAAGCCTTGATCCGCAAGAGCTGATGAAGCTTGCAGGTGTGGACATGTCCGGGCCTGAGCCGATTCGTAGTGCCGTGGCCTATGTTGGCAGTCTGGTCGATGAACTTGAACGTCTGTATTCGTAATCAGGTTCATATAGTATACGGACAAGGCTTGTAGGGTTGTCTGCGTGCACCGTCTCCTTGGCAGGGGACGGTGCATCTTAATTTGCAGGGAGAAGGGAACGATGATGAATGACGTCATTGAGCATATCTTCATCACTGGGCTGGTTAAGCATGGATGGCTTCGGTATTTTTGATGACATGAATGATGTTCCGGGATTTGAGGGCAATCAGGGTGGTTTTTTTGCTGGTTTCAATGAGTTTGGAGCAATGAGTGCGTTTGGATCAATCTTTATCGGCGGCATATTTCTCATCATTGCGGGTGTTATTGTTTATGCCATTATTTCCGGGGTACGCACATGGTCATCAAACAATGCATCAGCGCTGTTAACTTTGCATTCAACAATTGTGGCCAAACGAACAGAAGTCACAGGTGGGAGCGGGGACAGCAGTGCATCTACCTGGTATTACGCCACGTTTGAATTTGATAATGGAGATCGTGTGGAATTAAATGTTGGCGGCAGTAATTACGGGATGTTTGTAGAAAATGACCGAGGCATGCTGACATATCAGGGGACAAGGTTTAAGCATTTTGAAAGAGATGTGCAGCCTCAGTCCGGTGTTAGTAAAAACAGCTTTTATACGTGAAATAACAGTGAAGCGGCTCCTCCCGTGTGGAGAGAGTCGTTTTTGGTATGGGTAAAAGAAACCAATCACAGGGTATTCAAACGCTTACAATGATGATATACTCGTAAAATAAAACTAAACAGTATAAAACAAAAACAAACAAACAAAAAATAAAGAATAAAGTACAGAGCAGCTAGGAATGAAATTAATAAATATTCAAGGACGAAATACAGTTGGGATGAAAGGCTGGTGAAGAGCGGTGAGTGTGCTGGCGTATGATTTGGGTGCTGGAAGCGGGAGAGCACTGCTGGGTCATCTGAATGATCGGGGAATGGAAACGATGGAGATCCATCGGTTCAAGAATGAGCCGGTAAAAGCGGGGGAGCGGCTGCACTGGGATATATTGAGGCTGCACCATGAATTGCTGGAAGGGCTAAATCTTGTTAAACAAAAGGGAGAGCAGCCTGAAAGTCTGGGGATTGATTCCTGGGCTGTTGATTTTGGACTGCTTGGAAGTCATGGTGAGTTGTTGGGTAATCCGTATCATTACCGTGATGCACAATTTAACGGCATGATGGATCAGGTGCGCAAGGAATTGACCTCTCAGCGAATTTTCGAACGCACAGGCATCCAGTTTCTTGGCTTTAACACACTGTACCAGTTGGCAACGCTTAAGCGGAAAGGCTCCCCACTGCTTAACGAAGCGGAGCGTTTCCTCATGATCCCCGATCTGCTTCGTTACTTTCTGACCGGTGAAGCGGTGAATGAGTTTACCAACGCCACCACAACACAGCTATACAATCCCACCACAGGGCATTGGGACAGTGAACTGCTTGCACATATCGGTATTTCGGAGACACTGTTCGGAGAAGCAGTCATGCCAGGTACTCGAGTGGGGCAGCTGCGCAGCAGCATTTGCAGTGATCTTGGATTATCTGCCATTCCGGTTATTGCGGTTGCAGAGCATGACACAGGTTCGGCGGTTGTGGCTGTTCCGGCAACAGAGCGTTCATTTGCTTACCTGAGCTGCGGAACCTGGTCACTCATGGGCACGGAGATTGATCACCCCGCCATCAGTTCCGAGAGTCTGGCGCTTAACTTTACGAATGAGGGCGGGGCAGGAGGCATGTTCCGTTTGCTCAAGAACATCATGGGCCTGTGGATTTTGCAGGAATGCATGCGTGAATGGGAACGGAAGGGACAGGGAATCAGCTATGCGGAGTTACTGAGCAGGGCGGAACTTGCTCCTCCATTTGCGAGCCTGTTTGATCCCGATGATGACCGGTTTATGCCGGCAGGGGATATGACCTCTCGTATACAACAATATTGCCGTGATACAGGGCAGGCTGAGCCGCAAGATCAGGGGGCTATTGCCCGTTCCATTCTGGAGAGCCTTGCACTGAAGTATCGGAGGGTGCTGGAATGGACAGAACAGCTGTCCAGACAGTCTTTTAATGGATTGCATATGGTCGGTGGTGGCATTCAGAATCGCCTGTTATGTCAGTGGACAGCCAATTCCATTGGCAAACCGGTATGGGCGGGGCCAGCAGAAGGTAGTGCGATCGGGAACATGGCTGTACAGTGGATCGCAAGTGGAGCCTTTAAAGATATATGGGAAGCCCGCAAGGTCATTCGCGATTCATTCCCGGTTACCGATTATGAGCCAAAGGACAGACCAATCTGGGAAGAGGCCTACGGTAGATTCCTAAGGTTGACGGCTTTGCCCAAATCACAAGCTGGGAGCGAGGTGTAACATGCTGGCAGCAGAGCGCTATGACCGGATTGTGGAGATGGTTAATGTTAAGGGCAGCATGCGTGTCTCCGAGCTTAGTGAGCACTGCCGGGTAACAGAAGAGACCATTCGGCGAGATCTGGACCGGCTGGAGCAAGAAGGGCGACTGCGTCGTTCCCATGGCGGAGCTGTTAGCGTGAAGGAAGAGCAGTCGGAGATCCCTTACCGGGTAAGGGAAACAACACATGCTGAGGAAAAGAAAAGAATTGCCCAGTCGGCTCTATCCATGATTCGTCCGGGTGATCGAATTCTACTGGATGCCAGCACAACAGCAGGGTATATGGCGGCCAATATGCCGGATATGCCACTGACCGTATTGACCAACTCCATACAGGTAGCCACCGAACTGAGCAGCAGGGACAAGATTGAAGTCATCTCGACGGGAGGCCAGCTGGCCCAGAGATCGCTGTCTTTTGTTGGACCGCTCGCCGAACGTTCTCTAGAGACATATCATGTCGATAAATTGTTTCTGTCTTGTAAAGGTGTGCATCTGGAAGGCGGCGGAATCAGTGAATCCAATGAGCTTCAGGCACGGTTGAAGCAGAAAATGGTCGGTATATCCGACCAGGTCATTTTGCTTGCAGATACGAGCAAGTTTGGGGTTCGTGCATTTGCCCGGGTAACCGGGTTAAATGCGGTTCATGCGGTGATCACGGATCAGTCGCTTGATGAAGATGTGATAGAACGACTGAACAGCTATGATATCTCAATCACAACGGTATAAAACAATACGATATTCGATACGTATATGCGTTATAACAACAATTCATCAGTTATAGGAGCGTGTAATTATGAAGGTCTCCTTATTCATTACCTGCCTCAGCGATGCCATATATCCCCGTGTGGGGGAGGCGATGGTGAGATTGCTCGCCGCTCACGGCGTTCGGTTGGATTTCCCGCCCGTGCAGACCTGCTGCGGTCAGCCTTCCTACAACAGCGGGTATTGGGATGAGACACGGGTAGCCGCCAAAACGATTATGGAAGCCTTTGATGACAGTGATTTTGTCGTCTGTCCTTCGGGCTCCTGTACGTACATGATTCATCATTATCCAGAGCTGTTTGTCGATGAACCTGTATGGCTGGAGAAGGCTAAACGTTTGGAAGCCAAAGCCTACGAATTCACACAGTTTCTCGTTCAGGTGCTTGGCATCACCGATTTGGGTGCACATTTTCCGCATAAGGTTACATATCATCCCTCCTGTCATGGCAGCCGTTTGTTAGGCGTAAAGGATGAGCCTATGGCATTACTTTCGGCAGTAAAAGGTTTGGAATTTGTCCCCCTTCCTTACGGAGAGGACTGCTGCGGCTTTGGTGGTACCTTTGCCATCAAAATGCCGGATATATCTGGTGCCATGGTCACAGAAAAGGTAGATCACATCAAAGAGACGGAAGCCGAAGTATTGGTAGGACTGGATATGGCCTGTCTGATGAATATCGCAGGTAATCTGCGGTATCGGAATGAACCAGTACGTGTGATGCATTTGGCCGAACTGCTGTACGAGGGGGTGCAAACAGGATGAGTCAACCCGGCGTAATGGATGTTACCGTCAAAGAACGTGCAGAACTGGCTTTGAATGATGATTTCCTGCGGAAAGCCGTCAAGTTTACGACAGAGCGATTGCGTAATGGCAAGAAGTCTGCATCGGAAGAACATGGCAACTGGGAAGAATGGCGTGAACGTGGACGTCAGATTCGTCTGCATACGATCGCACATCTGGATTATTACCTTAATGAATTCGTCAATAATGCACGCGCCAATGGGGTTCATATTCATTTTGCCGATACTTCGGCAGAGGCAGCGGCGATTGCACTGGATATTGCGGCTCATAAGCAGGCTTCTACCGTGGTGAAATCCAAGTCGATGGTATCCGAGGAAGTACATCTCAATCATGTATTGGAATCCGCAGGTATTGAAGCGATAGAGACCGATCTGGGTGAATACATCATTCAATTGGCGGGTGAAGCTCCATCTCATATCGTCATTCCGGCTATTCACAAGAACCGTTACCAGATTGCGGACCTGTTGTCCAAGGAAGCGGGTGAAACTCTGGATCCGGACACCACCGTACTTGCCGGATTTGTACGTAAAAAGCTGCGGGAGAAGTTTCTTGAAGCCGATATTGGCATGACCGGCTGCAATTTTGCCATTGCGGAGACGGGTTCCATGGTCCTATTTGAAAATGAAGGCAATGCCCGCATGGTATCCACCGTGCCAAAAACACAGATTACCTTAATGGGCATGGAGCGTATCATTCCATCTTGGACGGATCTCGAGGTGATGGCGACCCTTCTGCCACGCTCCGCGACAGGTCAAAAATTGACGATGTATATGTCAGGCATAACTGGTCCTCGTCGAACAGAAGATGGGGACGGACCAGATGAAATGCACATTATTATCGTGGATAATGGACGTTCACTCCAGTTGGGTGATCCCGAATTCCAGGAGCTGTTGAACTGTATTCGCTGCGGGGCCTGTCTGAACGCTTGTCCGGTATATCGTCATATCGGCGGGCATGCCTATGGTGGAACCTACAGCGGACCGATCGGAGCGGTGCTTACGCCTGCACTCAATGGCAATATTGATGAATGGAACGACATTGCGGGTGCTTCCAGTCTGTGCGGAGCCTGTTATGAAGCCTGTCCGGTCAAAATTCCGCTGCATGATATGCTCGTATATTTACGCAGACGCAAGGTGGAAGAGGGCCATGGCAACAAGCTTGAGAGTGTTGGCATGAAAGGTTTTGCAGCAGTTGTATCCAATTCTAAACGCTTCGGAGCGGCTATACGTCTTGGACAGATTGGTCAGAAAGCCGTTGTGCGGAATAACGGAATTTCACTTAAACTTGGGCCACTCAAGGGCTGGAACAGCTATCGGGTTGCGCCAAGCCTCGCGAAGCGTTCCTTCCGGCAGCAATGGAACAAGCTGGATCAGGAGCTGAATCAGGAGAAGAAAGAGATGGATTCTTCCGTTCGGGACCGAATGGAACAGATTCTGCGTGAGCGCGAGGGGGGCGGTGGTCAACATGAACACTGAACATCAGGAATGGCTGGAGCAAATGGAGAAAAAGTCCCGTGCAAAGCAGGAACACTTTATGAATGACATTGCGTCCAAATTGAGAAGACCACGGAAGACACATGCTCCGACTCAACCTTTTCGCGGTGCACCCGCATTCTGGACGGATCTGGATTGGGACATAGATAAGCGCATACAGGCATTTACCGATAATTTTGTGAGTGTAGGTGCTCATATTGCGCGGGTAAGAGACATTGGCGAAGCCTCGGATTTCATCGCTAACAAATCTCATGAATTAAGCGCGAAATATATCATACGTCAGAATGAACAGGCGCTGACCGAACTTGGATTGGAAGAGCAACTCCCCGATGTGCAAATTTCTGTATGGAACAGCCAAGCAGAGGAGAACTGGAAGGCACGGGCAGCCGAGGCAGATATCGGTGTAGTCATGGCGGATTATGCAACAGCATATACGGGTTCCGTCACGGTGCTTTCTTCGCCAGAAAAGGGACGCTCAGTGAGTCTATTGCCCACCGTACTCATCATTATTATTCCGATTGAACGGCTCTACACCAGGCTCGGTGAAACGCTTGATCGCTTCGATGAAGCGGGAAGAGAGAATCTTCCCGCAGGCATTCATTTTATATCCGGTCCCAGTCGTTCTTCCGATATTGAAAATGATTTGACGATTGGGGTACATGGACCGGGGATTGTCTATGGTCTTATTATGGGGTAACACCATTCGAAATGCTTCACCTCACGAATGACTGTCCAAAAGCAGCCTTTTTGTCTGCGAAGGGCAGTTTTTCTATGTCTAGTATGTCCAATATGAAAAGGATAATGAGCCATCTAATCATATGGCAGCAGATAAGATATTTTATAGATAAAGGCTATTAATATTATAATTATTATATATTTAACCTATCAAGAGAAGCGGCGTATAATCCATTTCAAGAGAGGGTTCATGTGAGACCCGACCAAGGAGGCGTTATGAATGAGCATATTTTCTTATCAGGTTCCATTTATGGATGGACACGCGGGTGATTTATCTGTTTATGAGGGGAAGGTGCTGCTTATTGTGAATACAGCCAGCAAGTGCAGTTACTCTCGACAATTTACGGAGCTTCAGCACCTGTATGAGCAGTATCGTGATCAAGGGCTGGAGATCCTGGCGTTTCCCTGTGATCAATTTAATCACAAGGAGCCGGGCAGCAGTGATGAGATAGCTCAGTATTGCAGGAATCATTTTCATATATCCTTTCCGATTTTTGAGAAGATCGAGGTTACCGGACAATCCATACACCCTGTGTTTCGCGATCTGGTCGAAGCTGCCCCATTTGAAGGTTATGATATGGAGTCGGAAGAAGGTCGGTGGATGGATCAATTCGTCAAGGAGAAACATCCCGATTTATACCGGGGAGACGGGATCAAATGGAATTTCACCAAATTTCTGATTGATCGAACCGGGGAAGTGAGTGGCCGCTATGAGACTACAGTTGCACCGATAGCGATGGAGTCCGCGATTCGGGATTTGCTGAGACAGGCCTAGTTTGAGTTTGAGCGAACTGTGTATCTTCAAAATTCTAGTGTTCGTTCAGAGCTAAATATTTTTTATATTAATGGACCAAAGGGAATTTTACTCATGCCAATTCGGATGGATACCCATTGGTCCTACGACTTTGAGACTGTTGAAGATTAGGACTGGAAATGTTAGGGTAAAAGAGAGATAACGAAGGAACCCATTTTTTTTATTCTAAAATGACCAATATACTATTTCGGTCAATTGGTTCCAGAATGATTTTTAGGTTATCTGGATGAAATATGAAAATTTGCAGAAAATGAAGGCATGTCTGTTGATCTGAAGTCTTAATTGAACGAAGGTATTATTTAGTTGAACGTATTACTTGGAAGAGGAGTGAGTATTATGGCGCAAATTTCAGTTCCCCAACCTAAAACTTTTGGCCCTTTAGGAAACTTACCACAGTTAAATACCGATGAGCCTGTACAATCCCTGGTGAAACTCGCTGAAGAGTATGGACCCATTTTTAGAATGGAGTATCCTGGACGAAGTGAGTTGTATATATCAGGTCACGAACTGGTAGCCGAGGTAAGCGACGAATCCAAATTCGATAAACGTGTATGGGCACCGCTGGAGAAGGTTCGTGCATTTGCCGGGGATGGCCTGTTTACGAGCTGGACACAAGAACCTAATTGGAAAAAAGCTCACAATGTGCTGCTGCCTAGCTTCAGCCAGCGTGCGATGCAGGGGTATCACAATAAAATGATCGATCTCGCTGTACAGCTCGTGCAGAAGTGGTCCAGATTGAACCCGGACGAGACGGTTAACGTACCCGATGATATGACTCGTCTCACCCTGGATACGATTGGACTGTGTGGGTTCAACTATCGATTTAACAGCTTTTATCGGGAAGAGCCCCATCCTTTCATTACCAGCATGGTGCGGGCATTGGACGAATCGATGAGTTCTTTGCAGCGTTTGCGTCTACAAGACAAGCTGATGATCACCAAGAAGAAACAGTTTGAGCAGGATATTCGTTCGATGTTCTCTCTGGTGGATCATATTATTGCGGAGCGCAAGGAGCAGCCCCAGGAAGGGGCAGACGATCTGTTATCCCATATGCTTAGCGGGAAAGACCCGGAAACCGGGGAAACGCTGGACGATGAAAATATCCGTTACCAGATCATCACCTTCCTGATTGCTGGACATGAGACGACGAGTGGCTTGTTGTCCTTTGCCATCTATTATTTAATGAAAAATCCAGATACACTCGCCAAGGCTCAAGCTGAAGCAGATCAGATTCTGAAAGATCCGGTCCCGACATACAATCAGGTTCGCAATCTGAAATATGTTCGCATGGTTTTGAATGAAGCATTGCGGTTGTGGCCTACGGCTCCGGCATTCTCCTTATACGCGAAGAAAGATATCGTTCTGGACGGTAAATATCCTTTGCAAAAAGGGGATAGTGTCAGTGTGCTCATTCCCAAGCTGCATCGGGACCGCGATGCGTGGGGTGACGATGTGGAGGCATTCCGTCCGGAACGGTTTGAAGATCCGAGCAAGGTGCCACATGATGCCTATAAACCTTTTGGTAATGGTCAGCGGGCCTGCATTGGTCAGCAGTTTGCCCTTCAGGAAGCAACACTTGTGCTGGGCATGGTTTTGAAGCATTTTGATTTCATCGATCATGCAGACTATCAGTTGAAAGTGAAAGAAACGCTGACGCTCAAACCCGATAACTTCACGATCCGTGTTCGTGCACGCGGGGGTCAACCAGTCATGGCTGTTCCGGGTGTTGCCGTGGAGGAACCAACTCCGGTGGCCAAACGACAAGAGCCGGATACGGCAAATGCCCATCATACCCCAATGCTCGTCCTGTATGGCTCCAATCTCGGGACCGCGGAAGGCATTGCGCGTGAAATCGCAGATACCGCAAGATACCAAGGTTTCCGCAGCGAGGTTGCTACTCTGGATGATCGTGTTGGCAAACTGCCCAAGGAAGGCGTCGTCATCATTGTGAGTGCATCCTACAATGGTCAGCCACCAAGCAATGCCAAAGACTTCGTCGAGTGGATTGAACATGCGGATGCAGGGGAATTCCAAGGGGTTCGATTCTCTGTTCTCGGATGTGGGGATCACAACTGGGCCAGCACGTACCAGCGTATCCCGCGATTGATTGATGAGCAGTTATCTTCCAAAGGAGCAGAACGGTTATCACCGATCGGAGAAAGTGATGCCAGCGGGGACTTTGAGAAACAGGTTGGAGACTGGACCGAGCAACTATGGCCGGATCTGGCACGAACTCTGGGCCTCAAGTTGAACACTAGCTCAGGTAGTGAGCGCAGCTCCTTGTCTGTACAGTTTGTCAGCGGACTGGCAGTAACGCCGCTCGCGGATACGTATGATGCACATGTTGCTGAACTCCTTGAGAATCGGGAACTTCACGATGCGGGCAGTGAACGAAGCACACGTCATCTGGAGATTAAACTGCCTGAAGGCGCAACGTATAAGGAAGGCGATCACCTGGGCATTTTACCGCAAAACCCGCCTGAGCTCGTAGAACGAGTACTGAAACGATATGGATTCACAGGCACGGAACATCTGGTTCTGGATGCCTCCGGTCGCAGCGCCGCTCATCTGCCATTGCACCAACCGGTTAATTTGGTCGATCTGCTCAGTCACAGTGTGGAACTTCAGGAAGCGGCAACTCGGGCCCAACTGAGGGAACTCGCGGCGTACACGGTATGTCCACCGCATAAGAAGGAGCTCGAAGCACTTCTTGATGAGTCTGTATACATGGAAGAAGTACGTAAGAAACGGATATCCATGCTGGATTATTTGGTAAAATACGAAGCATGTGAACTGCCTTTTGAACGGTTTTTGGAACTGCTGCCTTCCCTGAAAGCCCGATATTATTCAATCTCCAGTTCACCACGAGTGCAGCCTGAGCAGGCCAGCATAACCGTCAGCGTAGTTCGTGCTCCGGCGTGGAGTGGTCAGGGAGAATATAAAGGCATAGCGTCCAACTATTTGGCGAACCTGAAGCCGGGTGAAGAGGTAGTCATGTTCATACGCACGCCCGAGTCCGGGTTCGAACTGCCGGAATATGCAGAGGCCCCAATCATTATGGTTGGTCCGGGGACGGGTGTGGCTCCATTCCGCGGTTTCCTGCAGGCAAGACGTGTATTGAAGGAACAAGGTCAGCAGGTGGGTGAGGCCCATCTGTATTTTGGATGTCGCAACCCTGAACATGACTATTTGTATAAAAATGAACTCGAAACAGCCGAGCAAGAGGGTCTTGTCCAGCTTCATACCGCATTCTCCCGTGTGGACGGGGAAGAGAAATGTTACGTGCAGCATCTAATGAGAGATGATGCGCACAAACTGATTCCTCTGCTCGAACAGGGTGGACATCTGTATGTTTGCGGCGATGGCAGCAAGATGGCACCTGATGTTGAAGCAACACTTAAGACGGCGTACGTTGATGTCAGCGGCAACTCTGCGGAGCAAGCTGATGCGTGGTTAGAACGTTTGCAGCAGGAAGGCCGTTATGCCAAAGATGTGTGGACAGGTATCTAAGTGATACGTTCTGATTCCAATGATTAATAGGCATCTGCGCGGTGAGACACAGAAAGGTTCTGTGCTCACCGCTTTTTGCTATGCACAATATCCGAGCAGACTCATGCAGGTATGAGTTATACTAGGGAAAGAGAAATATGGATATCATGACATGGGATAGACTCAAGATGTGAATCGTTTCTCTAATCGGGCGATTACAGGCACAGACAGATATGAATTCAGCGAAGTCTGGCCTCATTATTTCTTCTTTTTATTCGTTGGGCGATAGATCGATTCGACCTGAGTTAGCGGAAAGAGAATACGTGAGGAGAATTTACCCTTTCCCTGCAGCTCAATGTAATCCAGTCCAACACCAACAAGTCGGATATTGTTAAATGCATTCCGGGATGGAAATACCGTGCGGATGCCTACCCGTATGCCTCGCCGTGCTCGTGGTACATCAAATACACGAATGGAAAACAAGCTGAGTGGAATAAATAACTGCCGATTAACTTTGATGAAATTGCGCGGATATACTTTTCTAATTATTCCAGGTTCCAGACCAGACAATGGAGCATTCAGTTCTGCCAGATGTCCCTGGAACTCGGCCAGACGCTGCTGAAGTGTTTTTCCTGTATGAAGTTGGTGCCAATTCATAAGCAATCCTCCGTTCGCCATTTATACCTACTATATGAATGGACGAGGGCAAGAGGTGAGCGAAATGGCGCCCATGTTACTCATGATAAGGTACAACTTAAGATATAGGGAGTGATTCAGATGGACGTGGAAATGTATAAAGACCTCATTCGCGATGAACGTGGCAACTATTATATCGCGGTGCAGATGGAGGGTAATGAACTTACGCTTGTTAACGCATTTGTTGAAGCATCGTTTACACCGGAACTGATCTATAATGAAGAATTTCGGAATAAACATAAAGAGATGGAAGGCGGCTTTGTAGGCAAAATCGCAATGGACCTTCTCCGACATGATGTGGTCATGGGTTTGAAACAAATGGACAGAAAGCTGCTGGAGCTGTCGGATGTTGAACAGAAGTACACGGTGAACTATATAGATACGATTGAGTTCTATCGCCACCCTGCGTGGGAGCGGAAAGCATAAACGGAAAATTTATTTTCGTGGATAGTTCATCAGGATATCAAATCGGAAAAGCGCAAGTACAGGGGAGCTACCCTTGCCACTTGCGCTTTTGGTGTTGCAACTATTCATCGGGAATGGCTTTGTTAATGTTTCTGTGGAGAGCACACTACTTACTTCAACGCACTAGCAATAAGAAGGAAAGATGATGCCGATATCCCGTTCTGTTTTCAAGTTTCCCTCAATATATCGCTGGAGTTCATTTCCTTTGATTCGAAACGGAATGCATTTTCCTCGATAGATCAGTTCACCTTCAATCGTGCGCACGCTCATACCGATGACACCTTCCAAATGTCCACTACGATCCGTAATGAATCGAATTCCTGCTGGCCCTTCCATAAGAGCCTTACCATCCTGATATACCGTTACTCGTTCTGGTGTGTTCACCAATTCAAAATGCAGTCCATTCACCGTGCGGCTATACGCTGTATGACCAGCGACTTCTTCGCCATGATCCATGTCGATGGGGAGAAGACCGGTAAACCACAGTTGGTCCGATCCAACCGGCATAATGCCGCATAACCGTTCCACATAATCAAGCAGGCAAAGAATGGAGGGGGAGTAGGTTTCGGTAAAACCCTCCTCCCCGGTCCATGGGCTTAAAGCCTGCGCAAAGCGAGTTGCTTTGGAGAGGGACGACAGGATGGGTTGCAGCACCCAGGTCAATTCCACATAGCGATGGTGATATTCAAATGCATGGGGTGAACGGATCAGACTCAGGAAGTTGGATGCTCCACCCCAGCTGTTATAAGAGGAGAACGGATCGAACCGTGGATCATCCATCGACATGGAGGTAAACGGGTATTTGGCAAAAAACTTGCTTGTGTTCAGCAAATACCGGCGCAGCATGTTATCAAACAATTCACGGTCGCCCACCTCGCACGCCATCACGCGCAGCAGCACATCGGACTGTATCCTGACGAATTCGTCATTGCGATCCCGGTCGTAGAAGAACATATCCTCTTCGTCGTAACAGTAGCGGAAGAGACTTTCGAGACTGGCTTCAGCTTTTTCTTTCCATTCACCACCAGACTCTCCAAGTTCCTCAGCCATTCGGGATAAATACATGCGCTGACAATATATATTGGCGGTCAAGTCTGGTGCCAAAAAAGGCAGGACTGGAGAGTCCGGATGGTAGGACGCAGCATCATTCATATATGGTGTATCCGGAACGTGCCAGAACCGCGGGGACAGATCATGCCCGGTATCAAAGGTGCTAAATGCCTCCACACAGCCGGTCCTTCGGGTATCGCGATACGTTGCAATCCATTCGTCGTATTGTACCATGGCCTTGTACATGGTCTTCAGGAAGGATCGGTTCTTTCCATGAAGCTGGTAGTGGTTCCATACGCTTCGCGCCAAGGGTGTAACGAGCTGAATCTGGCGAAAGGATGGGCCGTTCTCCGTTAGCTTATAAGGCAGCAATCCGTCTTCTCTTTGGTGTCGGGCAAAAGCAAGATAGGTCGTTTCCGATACAGAAGGAATCAGACGTGACAGCAGCTCCGCATTAATGGTGCCCGTACTCTCCAGCCAGCAACCCAGATAGATGCCACCTTCCTGAAGAATGGGCTCACTGCCGTTCAAGGGCACAATGCAAGTCAGTAACTTCTCCAAAGCGGAATAATAAGTCGCTTCCAATCGTCCGCCGGATGCCGCGAATCGAACACCCGACGCCTGCCATTCCTGTATTAACTTTTGATCTTCCGGTTTACCTGGCTGCACATGATCGTGGATCGAGATCTGCCGCAGCTTGTTTAGCAGGGCTTCTGTCATGTTGACCTCCTTGAAGCGGTTAATTACTGATTGGATTCAAAAATTCTTACGGTGCCATTATAAAAGTCAGTCACGGCTTGCTCCACACTTTTTCGGCCGAAGCCGATTTCCTGGTTGGTTGTCTGGGCCAGCTTGGAGAATTCAGCGAATCCCGGAGGATTATAACTCACGTCAAAAGGCTCCGTTTTCGTAGCTTCAGATACAAAGCTGGTGTAATTATATACAATCTCTTCAACAGGTCCCGCTTCTTGCTGAAGCAGATTGCGGTTGGCTTCCGTAACGGGCACGCCGCGGTCGTTGCCGAGAATTTTGGCTGCGTCCGGATCATTAATCCAGAAATCCATCAGGATGGCGACTTCTTTTGCATGTTTGGTATTTGCATACCCGGACAACCCCTGACTGGATTCAAATACAACCCCAGTTCCTTTTGGCCCCCGTGGTACAGGCAAAAGAATTAACTTATCTTCCGTGAGGCTCTGGAAAGCAGCCAGTTGATTCGAAGGAAGCAGGCTCATCGCCGCCTTGCCCGTAATAAGCAAGGATTTACTCGTATCATCCGGTGGATTGGAAACCTGCAATTCAGACGTGACCACACCTCCGGATTTGGAAGCCTGCTCCCAGTAAATGAACCATTCCAAAATGTCTTCTTTTGCAAATCCGAGCGTGCCGTTCTTCATATCATATAGCTGTTTGCCGCGTTGTTTCAAAAAGATGTCCATACCATCAACCGTGAAATTATAGGTTCCATAAAAGCCCTTGCCGAGCTTGTCGGACAGCTCCTTGCTGATTGCAGCATAATCTTCCCAAGTCCAATCCGAAGCTGGCAAAGGGATTCCCGCTTGATCGAACAGCGCCTGATTGACGACAATGCCCCGTGCATTCGCACCCGCGGAAATATGCTGCAACTTCCCATCAAGACGCCCGTAGTCAACCATGCTGGCATCCATGCCATCCAGATTCAGTTCACTACCGACATAAGGGTCCAGGTTCAAAAGCACATCCTTCTTGGCATAATCAACCACATTACCTCCAAGGAAGAAAATATCCGGTGCTGTGCCTGATGCCAACTGAGTATTCAACTTGTCGAAATATCCGGAGGAAGGCGCAAATTCACCTACAATTTTAATATTCGGATGTTTCTCCTGAAAAACCTTCAGGGCTTCATTCGTAATATCTGCCCGTTTTTGATCGCCCCACCACATCATGCGCAATTCGACTTGCCCGTCTTCAGCTGTCTTCGTTTCTGTCTGCTCATCAGCGCCGGTATGATCCGTTCCAGAGCAGGCAGTTACCAATAACAGGAGCGAAGCTATAACAGTGATCATTAATCGTTTGAACATGAGAAATCCCCCTGACGATAGATAATGAAAAACATAATATCTGTTGTACACGTATTGCGTCTGGACAGGTATTTTCGTAATTTCGTAATCACTTCAGCCCAGTCGTTGCAATCCCCTCTAGAAAATAACGCTGAAATACCAGAAAGATAATGGTCACAGGCAGCAGAGACAGCGTGGACATGGCGAGCAGTGCGCCCCAATCCGATTGTCCCGATGGATCGAATAACGACCGAATCCCAAGCTGTACGGTAAACAGATCAATTTTGCTCAGGTAGATCATCTGACTAAAGAAGTCATCCCAGCTCCAGATGAAGGTGAAGATCGCTGTTGTGATCAGGGCAGGAACGAGAAGAGGCACCACGATTTTGAAAAAAATCTGCGATTGCCCGCAACCGTCAATGGTTGCACTCTCGTCCAGCTCCCGTGGAATACCACGGATGAATTGAACCATGAGCAGAATGAAGAAGGAATCCTGTGCCAGCCACTTGGGCAGAATGAGCGGGAAATACGTATTAATCCAATGCAGCTCGTTATACAGAATGTACTGAGGTACCAGAGTTACATGGTAAGGAAGCATGATTGTGACCAGCATAATGCTGAACCACAAGCCTTTGAACTTGAACTTCAATCTGGAAAAAGCGTAGGCTGCAAGGGAACAAGAAATCACATTTCCCAGCACACTCATGACCGAGATCAGCGCCGAGTTGCCGAAGAAACGGCCAAACGACACCCCTTGCAATCCTTTCCAGCCATTCACAAAATGATCGAGAGTAAAGCTGGTTGGAATCAGGCTGCTACTCGTGAAGATGAGATGATTCGGTTTAAATGAACTGAGAATTAACCATAACACCGGATACAACATCAGCAGACCGAAGAGGATAATGGCGGCATGCCTCCCGGCTTGAACCAAACGTCGCTTTAGTGGCATGTGACTATCTCCCTTCCTGATTATCGCCGTAGAACACCCAGAACTTCGAGGTGAGAAAGACGATTGCGGTGAATACCCCGATAATGACCAGCATGATCCACGCCAGGGCCGAAGCATAACCCATATCAAAGAACGAGAAGCCTTTCAGATACAGGTACAAGGTATAGAACATTGTGGCGTCGAGCGGGCCTCCTCGTCCATCCCCGATCACATAAGCGGGTGTAAAGGCTTGAAACGAATGGATCATGCTCATGATCAGGTTGAAAAAAATAACAGGCGAGAGCATCGGAAGTGTGATGCCGAAGAATTGGCGTACCTTTCCGGCCCCGTCGACGTCCGAAGCTTCATATAAATCGGCTGGAATTTGCTTTAGGCCAGCCAGGAAGATAACCATGGCCGAACCGAACTGCCATACAGAGAGTGTGATGATCGTATAGACCACATAATCGGGATGGGCAATCCAGGCGGGTCCGGTGATTCCGAACCAACTCAGAAACTGATTGACCAAGCCACTTCCTTCGAAAATCTGACGCCAGACGATCGCAATAGCGACGCTGCCTCCCAATAGGGAAGGGATGTAATACACAGTTCGGTATATGCCGAGTCCCCGAATCCCTTTGTTCAGCGCCATTGCTACAAGCAGGGCGAAGGCAAGCCTGAGCGGAACGGATAGAAATACATAATAAAACGTTAGCCCCAAAGATCTGCGAAAGGTATCGTCTTCGGTAAAAATCTGGACATAG
The DNA here is from genome assembly GCF_013401555.1 of Paenibacillus sp. E222. NCBI lineage: Bacteria > Bacillati > Bacillota > Bacilli > Caryophanales > Paenibacillaceae > Paenibacillus > Paenibacillus sp. E222. The sequence goes on along the minus strand of NZ_CP058552.1, from coordinate 5,829,229 downwards.
TTGCTGAGCCCCGTCCACGTGGGTGATGATAACAAATTAAATTTCGTCAAGGATAGGTAGAGCGATGCAACCATCGGTCCGAGTGTCAGACAGAAAAGTCCGATGAGCCAGGGCAGCAGAAACAAATAAGCAGTCATATTCTGCTGGCCGTATAACGGCTTGGACAGCTTTCTCATCATAGGCCTCCCTTCAGGATTGGATGTGAATTCGTGATCACCGCTGTTGAATCCGCTTACAATGTTTGCAGTGATTCTCTTGGTAAATTCATCATACCGGGGAGGAGGAGAAGCCGGAATCTCATTTCTTCGGATCATGATTATCAATTTTTTCGGAGTGCATCAAACGATAATCTGAAGGACTTATGTTGAACTTTTTTTTGAATTTTGAACTGAAATAGCTTGGAGAACGGAAGCCTGTCAGCTCTGTAACATCCCAGACGGTTAGTTGGGTTTCCCTCAGTAAACGTATGGCATGTTTCATTCGCACCTCGGTTACATATTGAATAAAAGAGATGCCGGCAGCTTCTTTGAATATCTCTGAAAAATAGGTAGAGTTGTAGTTATATTGCTCAGCTAACGAAGTTAATGTCAGTTCCAGCATGTAATTTTCCTCGATATATCGTTTGGCCGATTCAATAACCGTCTCTTCTCCAACCTCGGATGGCTGCTGTTGATTCACAAAATCTTCCGCCCAATGCATCAGCAGCAGTTCTGCCTGGTCTGGAGTTTTTAGCCAAAGCACCCATTCCGGGGAAATCCACGAGGATTCCTGTTCGAACAATAATGAAATTTGAAAAAGGCTTCGGATCATATGGGAAGTGGATATCCGAAATGAGTCAGCAAGCTCCTTTTGAATCACGCTGCGGAAGGAATCCAGCTCTCCACGAATGAGGCAACGATGCAGCATGCGACTGGTTTCCTCAGGCAGTAATGGACTATGATCTATTACGGGCACACGGTCCTGTGCACCTTTGCGCCCAGCAGAGTTCCAAGCCAGGAGGGAATGAATATATCCTTCTTTCCAGCGGTCAACCCCAGACACGGACAATCCCAATCCAACTTGTACATCCATCGTTAAGACAGAGCGGGTCTGTGCTGTGATCTGCTGAGCAAATTCGTGCTGAATACCTTCCAATGTAATGAAATGCATAATACCGGGGTGGGCTCCGTCATGGAACACTTGTACATTATCTGGATAAGACTGGGCTATTTCGTGACAAAGCAGCTCAAAGGGAAGATGAAGCATTTCAGGAATACGTTCCACCGAGGCAGTCTGCATTACGGAGTTTCGCATGCCAGCGGTGATGAAACAGACGCTGTGATCCTGCCAGGATATCAGATGAAACAGCCGCATCCGCTCTGGCAGTGAAGAAGGTGAGAGGCGATGGCCCCTAACAAGATCAAGCAGGAAACGTTGCTTCATTTCTTTGTAATACTGGGAGAGACGCCATTGCATCATTTCGGAATCGCCATGCAGCTGTTTCTTTTTATCCAACTCATCTTTGATTTTATTTAAAGTGGTTTTCAGTTCATCCCGGGTTACAGGCTTCAGCAAATAGTCCATGGCCTGGCTGCGCACACCTGCTCTGGCATAGTGGAAATCTTCATATCCAGTGATGATCATAATCTGAATGGAAGGATTAAGGCTTCGGCAAATGTCCAGCAATTGGACGCCATCCATGACAGGCATGTTCATGTCTGTAATTAACAAGTCAAAATGTTCAGCTTTCAAAAGCTCCTCCGCTTCGATGCCGTTTGCCGCTTCACCTGAAATGACAAAACCCAAGTCTTGCCAGTTCACTTTCAATTTTAGTCCTTCGCGAACCTCGATCTCGTCATCTGCGATCAATACGTTGTACATCATATTCCTCCTGTGCGGGTAGAATCAGTTCAATAGACGTGCCGTTATGCTCTCCGTTCTCGATCTGAATGTTAAACAGACTTCCGTAATGCAAGCGGCAGCGTGCAACTACATTACCGAGCCCAATGTGCCAGCTTTGGCTTCGCAATAGGGGTTCCAGCTGAGATGTTTCAACAGGATCATGAATTTTCTGAATGATTTCGGCTGGAATCCCGGGCCCATTGTCTGAAATGTTGAAATGCAGGTGGTTATTCCGTCTGGAGATCCGGATGTGTACCTCTGCCGTCGTCTGATGCTGGAAGCTGTATTTGACGGCATTCTCAATAAGCGGCTGAAGAATAAATTTGATGATGACCAGAGAATTCAGCCTGCCTTCCTGTGTCAGAGTAATATCCAGCTTATGACCGAAACGGGTTTGCAGAATGGAGATATAGTGGCGGATATAAGCCAGTTCCTCTGCAAGCTGTACCCTGTCGTCACTTGTATTCATGGAGAATCGCATCATTTTGCCCAGATCCTCTATGACCCGAACTGTATCATCCGTTCGGCGCTGCATGGCGAGACTGCTCACCAGTTCCAGTGTGTTAAACATAAAATGGGGATTAATCTGCATGAGCAGCGCTTTATACTCAGCTTGCTGGCGGAGCAGCTTCAGCTCGAATTCGTTCTGGATGTGCTGTCGCAATCGGCTGATCATGTAGCGGAAAGTGGAGATGACATAACTGACTTCGCTTTTTACATTTTTGTCCGGAGGCAGAAGGGACTCTGCTTGATCGAATGCGCCGCGCTGTACCTGTCTCATGGCCAATACCAGTCGTGTTAAAGGTTTGGTGACGCCATAAGAGAGCCAGGCAGCGGCAAACAAAGAGACGAGAATGAGAACAATAGTGACCACCAGAATGGTACTCTGAAGTTTGTGAAGAGAAGAATATAGCTCTTTTTCCGGTGCCAGACCCGCCAGCATCCAGCCCGTACGCCCCAGCTTTTTGTATACCAGAATGTCACGCTGTCCTTCATCATTGTTCAGGTAGACCACACCCGATTTGAGCGAGTTGTTCCGGATTTGATCGATTTCTGCTAAAGCTTCGGCACCAAGCTGATTGGCCTGTTGGGAAAGAATAGGGCTTCCTTGTTCGCCCAGCAGAAAAATAGTGCTGCTTTCGGCCAGATGGATTCGGTTAAGCGGTTCCAGAAAGTAAGATTCGTTGACGTTAATTTTCATCACATTTTGGGCTGTAGCATGGTGAAAGGTCCCAATGGGCATCAGCAGGCTAATTACAGGGTTGCCGTGATCTCTTATGTTTTCATGTTGATCGGTATGTGCAGGCAGCCAGTGATTCCCTGAGATAAAGAAACTTTTGTACCATGATTCTTGCAAGAAGAGAGGGTCGGTCGTTACTTGATTTTCACTGCCAATCCTCAGACCATTTCGTCGATAGATGGATACATCGGAGATACTCGTGTAGCTGTTCGTAGCCTGGGTCAGAAAACGGCTCATCCCCAGATTGACAAGCATCTTTTCCCCTTCAGGAAGGTTGGGGTCACTCATCGCGTTATCCCAGTTCTTGGCGGTATCGCTGTTGAAAACAAGAGAGGCTGCATCATAGATCTGCATTTGAACCATATCGACATAGGAGCCGTATTCCTCCATCTTCTCAAGAGCAGAGGATTCAATGTAAGAGCGAATCACAGTACGTGATTCCTTAAAGAGTAGGAAGGAGAGTGTACCAAAACAGAGAACGAAGAGCACAACGATAAAGGCGATCAGGCGGCTTTTTAATGAGAAAAACATGGGTTCCTCCTTAAGCGAATAGACGTCAAGACCATCGTCAAAATGGGAAAAAGACTGCGTATTATACGCAGTCTTTGAATTAAATGTGGTTGGAGCGGCCTTGCGTTCCTAGAAACGAACCAGATTGTTGATGCGAACAGGTAAACCGGTTGCAATAGCGCGATTGGCTGCAATTCCGGTGAGGATGGATCTTGCTCCGTCGAATTGGTTGGCAGCGCGGTGGTATGGATCTTCCGCTGGCTCTCCAAACAGATCATTCAGAAGTACAGGATCACCTCCGCCATGACCGCCTTCTTTTTCCTCGACCTGAACCTCGTACGGGGCATCGAACATGGGAAGGACACGCAGTGTTTTGCCAATCAATGCACCTTCAAGATTTTTGTCACCCAGCGAGTTAACATAGGATTGTTCCACAATGTTCATTTCGATCCGGCCTTTGGTGCCATTAATGGCAATGCGGTAGCCTTCCCACGGCTGATATGCAACCAGTGAATAGGTCAAAATGGCTTTGTTCTGATACTGGACAAGAACGCCCATCGTATCCTCGATGTTGATGCCATCTCCGAATACGCTTTGATCCCGCTGGTAGCCGTCTTCCGGTTCAGCATCCAGATACATGGCTTTGAGATGTGCATCCGAATCCAGGTGCAGGGCAAAAGGATCTTCTTGCGCAATCGGGTTGCCTGTTGCACGAGTGTAAAACTGGGTCACGCCTCGTTCCTCTGCGTTCTCTCTACCATAATACATGAGATCGCCGAATGCGAAGACGGTCTCAGGCTGCGAACCGATCCAGAAATTGACCAAGTCGAAATGATGCGTGGATTTGTGTACTAGCAGTCCGCCACTATTACGCTTGTCCCGGTGCCAACGGCGGAAGTAATCTGCGCCATGGCGAGTATTCAGCAGCCATTCGAAGTGGACCGAAGTCACTTTTCCGATTGTGTCATTCTGAATCAGTTCACGTATTTTGGTATGGTGCGGCGCATAACGGTAGTTAAAGGTGACGCGTATATTTTGTCCGGTCCGCTTGACGGCATCAAGAATATCCTGACATTTGTGTTCATCGATGGTCATCGGCTTCTCAGTCACAACATCACAGCCAAGCTCCATTGCCCGAATGATGTATTTATGGTGGGTGCGGTCGATGCTGGTTACAATGACGAAGTCCGGCTTCTCGTTCTCAATCATCTGATCAAACTGATCTGCAGGATAGGTTGGCACCTCATTGTATTTATATTTTTCCCTCAGCAGCTGATTGGCGTAATTCATGCGTGTCTGGTTAATATCGCAAAAAGCTGCAAGTTCGGATGTTTCCCTGAAATTTTGGGCTAATGCTCCATAGAAGAATTCAGCACGGCCGCCTGTTCCGACCAATACGTAACGTTTTTTGTTACTCATGTCTATCGCCTCCTTGAATATAGCTCTAGACTATAACAAGGAAGCACTTCATTCGCCGCTTTTTGTGCGTAATCGCTTTCAAATGCCGCTTATTTTGCTATAATTCAGCTAAAGGGGGCAGCTGCATGATACAGACATTTCAAGCGGATTACCATGATCCCACCGGATATTTGAATATCGAATATGACCGCCGCATTGGATATTTTTCCATGACCGATGACCATCTGCATGACCATTATGAGCTGTACTACCTGCTATCGGGTGAGCGCATATACTTCATCAAGGATCGAACTTATCGGGTCAAAGCCGGAGACTTCGTATTCATTAACCGGAATACCGTTCATAAAACGATGGAGAGTGGAAGGCCAGATCATGATCGAATTGTTCTGTATATCAAGCCAGAGCTGTTCACCGAATTGGCCATTTTACCTGAGCTGGCAGAGGGGCTGAAGGAGCCATTTGGCTGGAATATTCCCATTCTGAGGCTTCCTTCACAGGTAAGTGAAACAGCGGAGCGAATGGTCAGTGAAATGATTGATGAGATGGTCCATACCAGAGCTGGAAGCAGTCTGCTGCTTCGTCACCGATCCGTTGAATTGCTGTTGTTTGCTTACCGTAACAAACATTTGAGCACCGTGCACTCGGCCGACAGTGAGCCGGTTCTGCATCCCAAGGCACAGGCAGTGGTGCGTTATCTCAACGATAACTATCAGCAGGATTTAGCGCTACCGGAGGTTGCTGCATTATTTCGAATTAGTCCCCATTATCTCAGCCGTTTGTTCAAACAGACCACAGGTTTCACGTTCAGCGATTATCTCAATTTGCTTCGTGTGAAGGAGGCGCAGCGCTTGCTGCGTGAAAGCGAGGATTCCATAACGGAGATCGCTCTGCGAGCGGGATTCAGCAATTTTTCACATTTCGGGAAGATGTTCAAGCGAACGGTTCAGGTGTCACCAAGGACATATCGTCAGGAGTTTAGAGAAGCAGGTTCGGTGAGAGTGCTGAGATAGGGGAGGTTTATTTCAATCGTTGGAGTCCCTTAAAAATGATGTTTGTTTTGTCACTTACCTTTTGTAATTCTTTCAATGAAAGCTTCGCATAGGATGGAGGGACCAGGTGCCAGTACTGATGGAAAAGATCACTTCGCTCGATATATAATCTTTGTGTCGTTCCATCGACCATATTCGTAATGAGCCCATAATATTCGAAAGCGTTCTTCATATTGTTCGTATAGATACTCAGGTTTGTTTCATCTGTTGTTTTGTTGCTTTTGATGTATCGATCCAGCTCTTTTTTATAATGTATACTTTCCAGAATAACACTGCGGTAAGCGGAATCGGCAGAAGACTCGACACGATGTATGAGTTTACGATACTTATGAAAAAAGATGGATGCAATAATCAGAATGATAGTGAATAAAATCAGAATAATATGTCGTGTTTTTGTACTCATAAATACGTCGTTATTTATGTATTTAGTATGTTCCCATTTTGAAAATGGAGTTCTACATAATAACATGTAATGACACTTAAACCTATAGGTAGATACAGGAAGGGAATTCTTGCGACTCGCGATCCGAAGCTGAATATGTAAAAAACGAACCTGAGCTATCCTGCGTGCGCAGATAAAGCATGGGTGAATTTCTCCTTTTAGTGTAACGAAAATATGATAGAATGTGGAAAAATACTGCAAGTAATTCCTGATAAGATGGGAGTAGGAACGATGTATACATATAAGGAAATGACAATTGAGCATTATGATCAGGCCATTATGTTGTGGGAACGAACGCCAGGAATGGGACTTAGTGAAGAAGTTGATTCAAGGAAAGCTATTTCGGCATATTTGCAGCGCAACCCGGGGCTAAGTTATGTATGTCTTGATGAGAATAAGAATCTTATTGGTACTGTATTAAGTGGAAATGACGGCAGAAGAGGATTTATGTACCATGTAGCCGTAGATCCTGCTCATAGGGGGCGCTCCATTGCCAAAACGCTCATTCGGTTTAGTCTGGAGCAATTGAGACATGCCGGCATTATGAAATGTCATTTGATGGTGCTAGATGATAATGAAATCGGTAATCGTTTTTGGGCGAGCCAGGGGTGGCAGCGGAGAGACCATATTTTGTTGTACTCTTCGAGCACCCTGTAATTAATGACTTATAATAGAAGGAAAATATCCCTTCAGCTCATTTTACATCTTGCGGTTCAAGAGCAACCGGCGTATATTGAGATTTAACTAAATTAGGAATAAATTGAAAGATTGATAGCTTGTAAGGACATCTTGTACATAAAGGAGAAGCCGATGATACAGACCAGATTGGACGAATTGGGCATTGTATTGCCCCAAGCAAGTACGCCGGCAGCAAAGTACACCAATGCGGTGATTGTAAATGGAATCATGTATGTGTCCGGTAAAGGGCCGGATACGCAAGAGCGTGGCAAACTGGGGGAGCAGTTTACGACGGAGCAGGGATATGAATTTGCTCGAAATGCTGCCATCGAGGTGTTGGCTGTCGTTCAGGAAGTGCTTGGTTCGCTGGATCGGGTGAAGCGGGTGGTTAAAGTGCAGGGGTTCATCAATGCTACCGCCTCGTACGAGGAGCACCATAAAGTGTTAAACGGGTTCTCGGATCTGATGCTGGATGTGTTCGGAGAACAGGGCGTGCACGCCCGTTCCGTATTGGGTGCTGTATCCGTGAGGGATAACTTGCCACTGATTATTGACTCGATATTCCAGGTAGAGGAGTAGCGTTCATGACCAATTCCTCTTCAATGAATCCGTTAATGCTGTCATTTCCCGAAAGTTTTGATACACCGCGTTTGACTATTCGTGCCCCGAGGTGGGGAGATGGAGCCGCAGTGAATGAGGCAATTCGTGAAAGTGCGGAGCAATTACGTTTGTGGCTGCCTTTTGCCGAGAGCATACCTTCATTGGAGGAATCGGAAGCGAATGCCCGCAAAGCCAGGCTGCAATTTCTGGAGCGTACCGACATGATGCTTCATTTACGTGACAGATTTACGGATGAATTCGTGGGCAGCAGCGGACTGCATCGAATCGACTGGAATGCACGCTGTTTCGAGATCGGTTACTGGATCAGAACTTCTCGTGCCGGTGAGGGTCTCATGACAGAAGCGGTCAGAGGCATTGAGCAGTTCGCAATAACCTATCTGGAGGCGAACCGGCTGGAAATCCGCTGTGATGCCCGCAATGTGCGAAGTGCCAAAGTGGCTGAGCGCGCAGGCTATACGCTTGAAGGTGTACTGCGCAAGATGCGGGGTGACAGTACAGGCACGTTAGTAGATATGATGGTGTTTGCCAAGGTAAGAGGCGATGAGTTTGAATAGAATAGTTTGAGCTGAGATAAGGAATGAATCGGAAAATGATTTCAAAGAAAGAAAGAAAGAAAGAAAGAAAGAAAGAAAGAAACGGTCCCTGGAAGAACACGTTGTGTTGTTATCCAGGGCCGTTTTTTGGTATGCAAATATTGGAGGGTGGGTGTAATGCTTAATGGACTGCTAAATGACCTGTTGAATGAATTGGAGCCGATAAAAGGAATCGCCTTACCTCATTGGATTGGGAATGTTGACGTATAACGGCGTCTCACCACGCTGATGGAACCGGCTGAGCAGATTGGCTTTGGCCGGTAACGTCTCGGTGGTCAACAGATCACGAATGACGTCGTTGATGTGAGAGGACTCGGCTGTCTTTTTCCAAAGGTCCTCCAACGTATTTCTCACCACCCTCCAGTATGGCTGCTCCGGTTGACCAGTATAGTATGCCAGGCGCTGCACCACATGACTGAGGTGATTGACAAAGAAATAATATTTCAATCGATGCCGTGATTCTTCTTCGGTATACAAAACAGGACTGTTGGCATTGACTACCTGGTCGATCCAACCTTGCTGTTCCGCTAAGACTCGATTGACACTGATGCCCTCCAGATCCCTAACCACAAAAGTGGCAGGCATGCCATCTTCAAGACGCAGCATGGAATTCTGTACATGAGCTTCCAGACTAATGCCTGTCTCGGCATACAGTTCCACAAGTGGAATCATGGACAACTCCAGATATTGACGAAGCCATTCATACCAGTCTGTCTGCACTCTCATATCATTTACACGATCCGGCGACAAAGATGATTGAAGACTTTCCCGGACAGCCCGGAACAACAAAGGTTCAGTTTCTCCGGGAAGCACCTCCATGAGAGAGGCCACAACATAAGGGGCCCCTGTAGCAGAGCTGCAAGACTCTGGTGCTTCGCGCAGGATCATGGAAAAGCCTGAGATCAACACCTCCTGGGTGGACGAAGGTATCTCCGGTACCTTCAAGCTACGATAGCCTTTTTCCAGCAAAATTTGAAATTTCTCTGACGTCCAGCGATCCTGAATCTGCTGTACTATTCTGGATGCATCTAGTGTGCGCAGCAACTGCTCTTCATTGTTCTCGCGAATAAAGTTTGTAATTCGAATATGAAGAGACAGCTTGTAGAAACAACCTTCCTTCGGATTCCAGACCGTGCGCACCGATGAGGTAGGATACACAGAAGGCCCGGTAGTGCCCAGATCAATCAAAGTACCTTGCTGTAATAAGGACTTTACAGGTTCAAGTGTCCGCAAATAGGCAGCCTGCCAAGGATGACAAGGGAGCAGGACATAATGTTTACTTTCCAGAGGGAGGAGCTTCCAAGCAGCCTCGGCCATTTCCGCAGGAACACAGGGTGCTTCACTGCCATAGTCCACGATATCCAGCCAATCCTCCAACACGAGTTCAGGTGCCACCGCAAAACAGTTGAGAGGGAAGCTAACGCCAAATTCAGGCGAATAGGCACGCGAATCCGAAGAACTGAAGCCCTCCAGACTTTTCGGCGTTGGATGAAATGGATGACCACATAGCAGTGCCTGTTCCAGATAGCGAAAATCCAATGTTACAGGAGACTCTGCATTCAATGCGTGCTCCAGATAAGAGGTCATATGCTCCAAACTGTTGTAAACCATCTGCTCCAGCTCGGCCCGTTTCAACATTCGGGCTTCAGGATTGGGTTCTACAGATGATATTTCATCAAGCAACAGCGTCGTTATTTGTTCAAAAGAAACCTCTCTCCAACCATCGGGCTGTGCCTCGTCTGATTCTGCAATGTGAAACGTGTCGCCATAGACATGATGTCCGGCGGCGGAACGATGAAGCAGATTTCCATATATCTTCTGACCAGTACGCGGTAGCTCAATAACAAGCGAAAGGTCTGGCCGCGTGGCAATTCGAACATAAGGATCATGCTGTTCGGTTTCTCGAAGATAGGCGTTCAATATCCGGCTTAGCATCTCCTGACGGGCAAGTCCACTTGGGGATACTGAAGAGGGATGAACTGTCTGCTGGAATGTGTCGATGGTGACGTTATCCTTGGTCATGATTGATTATCATCCTTTCACAAATTATTGGAGCGGCAGTTGTACGGGAGCTTTTGGCTCATGAACCGCCGGGCGGCGTACAGCAAGCGAAGCGGCGAGCATGACTGTCCCCATGACGAGAAATACAGCTGGAATTCCCCAGACACCTCCGATTAGAACCCCAATGGACGGACCGGCAATCTGACCAGCCATTAACATGCTGTTGGTAGCTCCGATGCGCACGCCCCGATCCTGATCGGTGGAGGATTTCAGCACGTTGAGCATGACCGTCTGCAATAGGGCGCTGTAGAAGAATCCTTGCAGAAAACGTACAACCAGCAGCCAGGCCACCCCGAATGGAAGTGTATGTGCAAGCAGGCACAAGCCGCATAACAAACCAGCCAGCCGGAGATTGCGTTCGGGTAAGTAACGATCGTTTCGCTTGCCCCACCACGATGCGCCAACCAGTTCGCCAACCGATGACATCGCGAGCAGAACTCCGACCGTAAGCGCAGCTGCACCCGAGGAAGGCACGATTTCACGAATAAACGGGGTAAACATCGTAAACGTTGCGAAATCTGCAAGCTTGAAAATGATGCCTGCGATAACGAGTCTTCGGGCAATCGGATGTGTAACTAGAGAAACAAAGGCATGGATAATTCCGCTTTTGTTTCTGTTTTTGCCATGATTGTTCAACAAAGCGACCGAAGGCTGGTGCTGTTCCACAGGAGATACCAGAGTATTGTTCTTGGCCGTACGTGTTCGATGCGTTGTTGCCCCCGTTAATACGATTGCGGCAAGCACAGCAAAGCTCAATGTCAACGAGGCCGTAATGAACAATAGCGGACGACTTCCCCATGTGTTTACACATATGCTTCCAAGCAGTGGTCCCACGAGCAGGCCTGCTGCCGATGCCCGCTCCAACTGTCCGAGCGCAGAGCCCTGCTTTTGGTCAGGGGCATGGGTTCCCACAAACGCACTGCTCGCATCAGATATGCCACCGAAAGCCCCCTGGCAGAGACGGAACAAAAAGAATTGAAAGGGCGTCTGGGCAATGCCCATTAGAAACATGCTAAGGGCCAGTCCGACCAGCGCTCTGACAACCATCCATTTTCGACTCCAACGATCTCCGATCTTGCCCCAAAGAGGGGTCAGAAGAGCGTAGGATAGAGCAGGTGCAGATACGGACAGACCTGTCCACATCAGCACTTCTTCCGGCGTTCCCGCGTTCAGATGCTCCATGTAGTACGGTATAAAAGGGCTGATTCCAGTCAGCCCGGCACTGGAAAGAAAGCGTCCACCCCACAAAATGCGGACGCTCTGTTTCCATGCCATTTGAGACAGCATATGTCTGCTACACCACCTTGATTTTGGCAATTTGAAACCAATTGCTGATCAGATTATCAAGAATGATTCTCAATGTCAATCTTAAATTTTTCAAAAACTTTCCAAAAATTTTAGTGTTGACAGGAAAAAAAAGGATATGCATAATAGGCCCTGTGTCCAATTTTGAAAATGATAATCATTATCAATAAAGTGATTTTGGACAACAATAGGCCCAGAAAGCTGGTGTAAACACATGGAACAAAGTACCTTGCAAATCAAGGATCGATCGTTAAAAGTTGCGGATTCCATTATCGATTGTATCGGTCAAACACCACTGGTTCGCTTGAATTCTCTGTTCGGATCTTCAGGAGCGTCGGTGTATGCCAAGCTGGAAATGATGAACCCCGGCGGCAGCATGAAAGACCGACCTGCACGATACATTATCGAGCAGGGTCTGCGAGACGGAACGATCAAACCGGATACACATCTCATCGAGAGCACTTCAGGAAATCTGGGAATTGGTCTCGCATTAACCGCCAAACGATATGGACTGAAATTCACCTGTGTGGTTGATCCCAAAATCACATCGACGAATCTGAGAATGATAACCTACCTCGGGGCACAGGTTGACATGGTGACTGAACCGGACGAACACGGAAGTTATTTGCAATCCCGCATTCGCAGAGTCAAGGAATTAGCAAGTCAGGACCCGGCAGGTTACTGGATCAACCAGTATGCCAACCCTTTGAACTGGCAAGCTCACTATCATGGTGCAGGTCAGGAGATTGTGGAGCAAATGGATGGACAGATAGACGTACTAGTGTGTGCAGTGAGTACGACTGGAAGCATTCTGGGTATATCCCGCCGCGTGAAAGAGGCAAATCCGCATGCGCGGATTGTAGCCGTTGATGCAGTCGGATCGATCATTTTTGGCACACCATCCCGTCAGCGTGAACTGCCGGGTATCGGCGCCAACCGGGTCCCTGAGTTATTCAGCCCGAACGAGATTGACCAAGTTATTCATGTGGATGATCGGGAATCCGTGCTGGGCTGCCAGAAGCTGCTGGAACGGGAAGGCATTTTTGCAGGAGGTTCGTCCGGATCACTGGTTGCTGCACTGGAGAAACTGGTTCCAACCCTGCGGCCTTCAGCCAAGGTGGTTACTGTCTTCGCAGATCGTGGAGAACGTTATCTGGACAGTGTGTATGACGAGCAATGGGTCAGTCAATTGCCGCCAAGCCAAGTGATCAAGAGTATCTAAAAATTTATCTCGGAGGAGAGATCAGATATGAGTACCGTTCAGGATCATAGCCTTTTGTATATGAGTAAACAGGATATTATAGATCTGGGAGGGCTGTATTCAGAGCCATATGTCAAAGCAGTAACCCGTGCACTGGAGCTTCATGCCAAGCGGGATATCGTGCAGCCGTTGAAGCCTTATCTGCGGGTTAACGAGGAGAGCGGTCATATTGCCGATCGCATTATTGCGATGCCTGCGTATGTAGGTGGCGATGTAGCGATTAGTGGTCTCAAGTGGATTGGGAGCAAACATGATAATCCGGCCAAGCGTCACAAGGAACGTGCAAGCGCCCTTATTATCCTTAATGATCCGGAAAGCAACTATCCGGTGGCGGTGATGGAAGGCAGCGTGATCAGCGGGATGCGTACGGCGGCAGTTACAGCCATCGGGGCAAGGTATTTAGCCAGAGAAAGCTTTCGCACAGTGAGCGTGATTGGCTGCGGGGTGATCGCCAGAATGCAGATCACCTCGCTCCTCGAACAATTTGACTCCATTCGGACCATCTATCTGCATGACCTGAATGCCGATACGGCCCGCCAGCTTGCCGATGAAATTGGTTTGCGTTTTGATCAGGTTGAAGTGCTGGTGGAAGATTCGTCAGAACAAGCGGTACGACAAGCGGAAGTACTCGTAACAGCTACGGTAGCCTCATCGCCGCATATTCCGTTTGAATGGATTGCCAAAGGTACATTTGTCAGCAACATCTCGATTATGGATTTGCACAAGGATGTATTTACGCAGGCAGACAAAGTGGTCGTGGACGACTGGGATCAGTCCAACCGGGAGAAAAAGATTATTAATCAGCTGGTGCTGGAAGGCAAATTCTCCCGTGAGCAGCTTCACGCTGAACTCGGCGAGATCCTGATAGGGGAAAAGCCAGGACGCGAACATGAGGAGGAGATTATAGTGCTGAACCCGATGGGGATGGCGATTGAGGATATTTCCAGTGCGGCAGAGATGTATGCAAGAGCAGTTGAACAAGGAAAGGGCACACGTTTATGGTTGTAGAGTTGAATACATGGCGTATGCCTCAGGTTGAGAGAGTTCGTGAGCATCTATTGGCACTGAAAGAACAGCAGAACGAACCGGTATGTGCCTACATCCGGGATGTAACAGCACTCGTCGCTCATGTGCGTCAACGTGTACAATCCATGCCGGAATCTAGTCAGCTGTTCTATGCCATCAAAGCCAACTCGGAAGAAGAGGTGCTTCGAGCGCTGGCCCCTGTAGTACATGGCTTTGAAGTGGCATCTTTGGGCGAGATCATGAAGGTGAGACAAGTCTCTGCCGATATTCCGATTCTGTTTGGTGGACCAGGCAAGACGGAAGCCGAACTGCGTGGTGCGATAGAGCATAAGGTGCAGCTTATCCATGTGGAGAGTATGCACGAGTTGAACAAGCTGAACGAGATTGCCCGTCAAAATGACGTCCGGGTATCCGTTTTGCTGCGGATTAACCTGAAAGGTCCACTGCCGCAGGCGACACTGGCGATGGGCGGTCGTCCGACCCAGTTCGGAATCGACGAGGTCATGCTGCCACAAGTCATGAACCAGTTCCGGCATTTGCCACATATTCAGGTGGAAGGCTTTCATTTTCACTCCCTTTCGAACAACCTGGATGCGGAGCAGCATGTGAAACTGGTTGAGTATTACTGCACCATCGCGCGGGATTGGGCGAGGCAATATGGTTTCACATTTCGGTATTTGAATGCCGGAGGTGGAATTGGTGTGAACTATGCGCATCTGGAGCAACAGTTCGACTGGAACACATTTGTGAATGGGATTGCACCGGTATTGCAAAAGAAACTGCCTTCGGAAACGACTTTGTTGTTCGAATGTGGGCGTTACATTACGGCATCGAGTGGGTATTATGCAACCGAGGTGCTGGACGTTAAAGTCAACCACGGCAAAACATATGTCATCGTGCGTGGCGGTACACATCACTTTCGCCTGCCCGTTTCTTGGCAGCACAGTCATCCGTTCGAGGTGATTGAGGTGGAGAACTGGACGCATCCGTACTATAGACCCGAGGTGAAGGAAGCCGCTTTTACAGTGGCAGGCCAGCTATGTACACCGAAGGATATTTTGGCGAGTGATGTTACATCAGGCAGAGTTCGGGCAGGAGACATTTTGCTGTTCCACTTCGCGGGCGCTTACGGGTGGGCGATCTCGCATCATGACTTTTTGAGTCATCCGCATCCGCAGCACATTTATTTGCAGTAACACATGAACGGTTTGAGGCAGTGAAATCATGGGAGGTGCCATATGAACGGTCTAACAGCAGCATTGGTCAGGTCCGAAGAGTGGATAATGGTGCGACGACGTATCTTCAGGCAATTAGTGGAGTCATTTTTGTATGAGAAAATCTTGAGTGAATCGGTGATCGGGCCTCATGCGGAGGCAGAGTATACCCTGCGAGGGGAGGCGGAGACAGGAGAGCAGGTGGAATACACCTTTTGGGCTGTTCGAAAAGAGAGCTTTGATCGCATTCGGCTGTCAGATAAACCGATTATGCGGATAACATCGATAGATCGAGCTGAAGCGGATTCCATTCCTCGTTTTTTACTGGAGATAGCTGCGCATATTCCCACATCCGAAGCTCAGCTGGCGCAATTCATGGATGAACTTCAACAAACCCATCTGAAGGACACGCTGTCCGTGCGATGGCGTGCTGGTCAGCCCGAACCTCAGGTATCGGATTATGACGAGTGGGAATCTGCCCTGATTGAAGGGCATCCGTATCATCCTTGTTACAAATCCAGAGTTGGATTTACGCTTTCTGACAATGAAGCCTATGGACCGGAGTTCGGGCCGGAATTCAAGTTGGTCTGGATTGCGATGAAACAGGATGCGGCCCAAATATCCATTTCGTCTTCACTGGACACATATGCTGAGTTTATTCATAACGAGCTGGGGCAGGAACTACAGGCATTCAAGTTGATTTTGCAGGAAGTTATCTCAAGTGCGGATTTGAAATTGAGTTCCAATGCCAATGACAATGCAGATGCCGATGCGGATGTTGAGGAGAAGGTGAGTACGGATGGGGCTGTACGTGTGGATGAATATGTATTCGTTCCTGTGCATCCCTGGCAGTGGGAGCGAATCATATCGGTGGCATGTGCGGAGCAACTCAGAACAGGGGAGATTATATATCTGGGCCAAGCAGGTGACACGTACCGTCCTCAACAATCCATTCGCACATTGACGAATGTGAGTCATCGCGATAAACCGTATGTCAAACTGCCGCTGAATATGGTGAATACGTCATCCGGCCGAATTCTCGCACAGCACACGATCATGAATGCGGCTCGTATCTCGGACTGGCTTGGTCGTGTGGTGGCAGAGGATACGTTTTTACAGGATGAGCTTGGTCTGATTGTGCTGAAGGAGATTGCGGGGGTATCGTACCATCACCAGAAACTGCCCAATCTGCTGGAGCAAAAAATATACGGATCACTCGGGGCGATCTGGCGGGAAAGTCTGCACCCGCGCTTAATGGCAGGAGAAGAGGCTTTGCCATTTAATGCGCTGTGTCATCTCGATCAGCATGGCACTCCGGTCATTAAACCATGGATAAACGAATATGGACTGGATCGCTGGGCCCGGCAATTGCTGAATGTGGCAGTGGTACCGCTGATACATCTGCTGTACGCGCACGGAGCTGCGCTTGAATCGCATGCGCAAAATATGATCATCGTGCTGAAACAGGGATGGCCCAGCCGGATTGCGCTTAAGGATTTCCATGACGGTATCCGTTACTGCCCATCCATTCCTCACCCGTTTGGATACCCGGATATTGAATATCCGCCTGCAAACCATCAGCGGGTGAATCGCAATTCGTTTGTGGAGAAGGAAGATCCTTCCGAGGTGAAGGACTTTATGTTGGACGCGTTGCTTTTTATCAACCTGACCGAAGTGGCATTTTTTCTGGAGAAGCATTTTGGTTTGAGTGAAAAGCAATGGTGGCGCATGGCTGCCGAAGTCATTTTGAATTACCAGGAGCGGTTCCCGGAGTTACAGGCGCGATTTGAACAGTTTGATGTTTTTGCATCCGAGATCGAAGTGGAACAGTTGACCAGACGGCGAATTCATGAAGGGCCGGGGGATTGTGTGCATCGGGTAAATAATCCACTGCATGTCTACAGGCCAGTGCGACAGCACTAATCAGGAGGGGAGGAGAGCATACGCATGGAAAGTAAGAGAATATCTGAATATCGGAGCCATGATGAGGATCAGGATAGACAACCGTTTTGCACAGAGGACTCCACCAGCCAGTTAGAAAATGGTGTTGCAAGTTCTAGACTTGGAGTGGAGAAGGAGCATTGGCTAGATCAGCAAAGAAAACTGTACACCGCAGCGCTGTCTTCACAGCACTTTACGGAGGCACGTAGACGCATATTCAGGCAGTTGGTTGAATCCTTGATGTACGAAGGTGTTATTGCATATAGCTCACGGAAGGAGCAGGGGTTCGACGTTTGGGAAATGGAAGGCATTGGTTTGAACGGCGAACGGGTTATCTACGCATGTAGGGGAACGAGGCATCTGACCTTTGGTCGTTTGCGGTTGAACCATGAACCGATTACAAGACGTGTCTATGTGGATGAGATTCCGGCTTGGGTTTCGGGAAGTAGCAGCATTCAAAAGGGAGAACCTATTCAGGCTGTAGCTGCAGTTGGGCAAGAAGCGGAGTCGATTTCTCTATTTTTGCTGGAAGTCGGACCAGCGATAGGCGCGGATGAAGGGAAGCTGCTGCATTTTGTTAAAGAACTGGAGCAGACGCTGATCAATGACACGCTGGCGCGATATGTACGGGCTGAGCGGCAGAATGATTTACATGCTCTTCCCGATGAAGACTGGGAAAGTGGAATTATCGAGGGCCATCCATATCATCCAAGTTATAAATCCCGTATCGGCTTCCGAATCGAAGATCAGCTTGAATATGGACCCGAGTTCGGCGGATGCTTTAAACCGATATGGGTCGGAATTCATAAACAAAACGCACGGATAAGTCATGGTACGAATGAACATGGACCGGCTGCAAGGGAATGGCTTCAGGATCAACTTGGCGAACAAGTGCTGGAACGCTTCCTCACGTCACTACAGGAAATGGGTACTGATCCGGCAGAATATGTGCTGATGCCAGTCCATCCGTGGCAATGGCGAACAACGATCAGTTCCGTTCTTGCCGAAGATATTCGTAACGGAAGCATCGTACC
The DNA here is from genome assembly GCF_013401555.1 of Paenibacillus sp. E222. Taxonomy (NCBI): domain Bacteria; kingdom Bacillati; phylum Bacillota; class Bacilli; order Caryophanales; family Paenibacillaceae; genus Paenibacillus; species Paenibacillus sp. E222. The sequence goes on along the minus strand of NZ_CP058552.1, from coordinate 5,810,954 downwards.
GCTTGGCAGCAGCGAAGATCGGTACACTGCTCAACAGTCGATCCGCACGCTAGCTAACCGATCACGTCCCAATTTACCGTACCTAAAGCTGTCGCTCAGTATGATCAACACATCAACAGGCAGGGTGATCGCCCCACATACGGTGGAGAATGCACCTCTCATTACCAACTGGCTGCAGGGGATTAGCATGCAAGATCCCTATTTGAGAGATGAGCTGCGAGTCATTCTTCTGGGGGAGATTGCTGGCGTTGCATATGATAATCATCAGACACCGGATGCTTTGAAGCCCCTCTCGTATGGTGTGATGTCTTGCATTTGGAGGGAAAGTGTACATTCCCGGCTGGAACCGGGTGAATCAGCGATTCCGTTTAATGCATTAGCTACACTGGACTATGCAGGGCGCCCGATAATTGATCCTTGGGTGAAAAAGCTGGGTTCTGATGAATGGCTTTCCGAGCTGCTGCTGACTGCGGTACGACCGCTCATTCACTGGTTGTTCGCTCATGGGATTGCGCTGGAGTCTCATGCACAGAATATGCTGCTCATTCACCGGGAAGGCAGGCCCTCACGCATTGCGCTGAAGGATTTTCACGATGGAATACGATTTACAAGAGAGGCCCTTGCCGATCCAAAGCTCTGTCCAGCGCTTGTCGAGGTACCGGAATATCACCGCCGTGTGAACCGCAATTCATTCCTGGAGACGGACGAACCGACAGAAGTTCGGGATTTCATACACGATGCCTTTTTCTTTATCAATCTTGGAGAACTGGCTTTGTTCATACAGGAGCATTACGAGGTCAGAGAGCAGACCTTCTGGAACAAAGCTCGTAAGATCATTATCGACTATCAACAGCGTTTTCCTGAATTTCATGAACGTTACGAATTGTATTCCTTGTTTGATCCTGAGATTGGAGTGGAGCAATTGACGAAGCGGCGTTTGTTTCCAGATGATGAATTGCGTATTCATCAGGTTCCAAATCCACTGGCGCACTCGATTATGGATAAATATGGGTTGAATGACGATGGAATAAAAAATAGTATATGAGATCAAAAGAATATTGCATGGACAGAAACTGGAATTGTGGGATATTGTTTTAATAATGATAATCATTATTGATTAGGTTATTAAATAGGATCAGGGGGTTGGATCGAATGCAAGTAGAGAGAAAGAGAATTGGAATGAAATCATGGATACATTTTGCGATGTTGGCCGTACTGATGCTGGTGCTCGCGGGTTGTGGAAATTCGGGATCGGGTGCCGCTAATGGTACTGCAGCGGAAACCGCTCCAACCGAACCAAAGCAAGAAGAAACCGTAGCCAATACTGGAGATACACGTACCGTCAAAGATGCTTATGGTGAGGTACAGGTTCCAACCAATGCAAGTCGAATTGTGGTACTGGACATTGGGGCCTTGGATAATTTGCTCGAGTTAGGCATTACACCTGTGGGCGCACCTTCCATCCTCGCAGCAGGCGATCCATACCCGGCCTATCTGAAAGGCACAGAAGGCATTGAGAATATCGGATCGGTGAATGAACCAAGCCTGGAGGCTATCGATGCACTGAAGCCGGACTTGATCATTGGTAATAAAGATACACATGATGCTATCCATGATCAGTTAAAACAAATCGCGCCTACGGTGTTTGTAGAAACACTCGGGGTTACCTGGAAAGAAAATCTGCAGCTTCATGCCAATGCTGTAAACAAGCTGGAAGATGGCAAGAAGCTGTTGGATACATATCAGCAGCGCATTGAGGAATTGAAATCCACGCTTGCAGGCAAAGATGCCAAGGAAGTATCGCTGTTCCGTCCCCGTGAAGACAAAATTCAGGTCTATCTGAAAGAAACCTTTGCAGGTACGATTATGGAAGATGCCGGAATTATTCGTCCCGCAGCACAGCAGGATGCAGGCTTCTCCAAGGATATTACGGAAGAACAGATTGCTGATCTCGATGGTGACGTAATCTTCTGGTTTAACCGTGAGCCGGATGCGTTCGCCAAACTGGAGAAAAGTAAATTGTGGGCGACGTTGAAAGGAGTTCAAAACCAAGCTGTGCATCCGGTTGATTGGGAGTACTGGATGAGTGGTCTGGGCATTCAGGCTGTAAACAAGGTTGTGGATGACTTGAACACCTATGTAGCCAACTAAACGCAAAATATGCTGCACCTTTTCCAGAGATAGGGGATTGGGAAATCAGCACTATCATTCGCAATTATGCTTCCAAGTGGTCATAGCTTAACTGTAAAATTGGGTCGTCGAATGTGACGATCCAATTTTTCTGATGTTTCTGCATAAGGCTCGTGCCACGTTATATTCGTGCTCTATATTTGATCTTATATAATAGAAGTAAAAATGTTGACAATCCGTTTTTTTAAAATGATTTATACAACTTATTAAAGTACATAAATCAAGCAGCATGCAGGTCGGAGGCTTAAAAATGAACACAAATACCAGGTTTAAAATCACTGGTTTAGCAACCATCATCGTGTTGACACTTCTTGCATTTCTATTCAGCATCATGTATGGCATCGTACAGATTCCATTGCGTTCCGTTGTGGCTGCGTTCTATGCCTTTGACGGATCGCGTGAACACCTGATCATTCAAACCGTTAGGCTGCCAAGAGCGGTTATTGCCGCCGTGGTTGGCAGCTCACTGGCTGTGGCCGGGTGCCTAATGCAGGCGATTAGCCGCAATGCTCTGGCAGGCCCTGAATTGTTCGGCATTAATTATGGCGCGGCACTTACCGCGGTGCTTGCTTCCTTTTGGCTGGGGACGACGTCTCTGCAATTATTTGCATGGTCTGCGCTGTTGGGGGCGGCGGTTGCAGGTGTGCTGGTTTTCCTTCTTAGTTCCACGGGCAGACAACCCTTATCTTCCGTCAAACTAGTTCTGGCAGGGGCTACATTAAATTTGTTATTTGCTTCATTGACACAAGGCATTCTCATCCTGAATGAGCAGTCCCTGGATACGATGCGCTTCTGGTTAGCGGGTTCATTGACAGGCAGAGATCTCGATCTCTTTATTCAAATTCTGCCTTATCTGATCCCTGGCATCGTCGGTTCGTTTGCATTAAGCAGTCAATTGAACATTTTTGGCTTAGGAGATGAAGTGGCTCAAGGATTAGGACAGCGAATGAAGATGATTAGGATCATCTGTATTATCGCCATTGTGCTGCTGGCTGGCAGTGCTGTCGCACTTGCCGGACCTATCGGATTTATCGGGTTAGCCGTTCCGCATATTGCAAGATCGATAACAGGCAGTGACTATCGCTGGGTAGTGCCGTACGCTGCTGTTCTAGGGGCACTACTGCTGCTCACAGCAGATATTGGCGCGAGATTTGTGTTGCCAGGGCAGGAAATTCCTGTTGGGGTGGTCACAGCTTTCTTCGGTGCTCCTTTCCTTATCTATCTGGCGCAAAGAAAGGAGAGATCGATATGATTTCTTCTATTATAAAGAGACGTGCACTCACCATTATTCTGATTCTCTTGTTGTTGAATGTGGGGGTGCTTGTGCTTAATGTGATGTTGGGAGATCGCTCCATCCCTCCGGGAGAAGTATTGCGCAGCCTGATGGGCAGGGGAGATCAGGAATATCACTTCACCATTCATCAGTTAAGGCTGCCCCGGGTACTGATCGGTTTTCTGGTTGGATGCGGTCTAGCATTGGCGGGTACAATCCTACAGGTCATTACGAGGAATCCTCTGGCATCACCTGGCGTAATTGGGCTGAATTCGGGTGCGGCTGCGGCGGTGGTTGCTGTCATGGTGCTGGTTCCTACTTTTCCAATGCGGCATATGCCGTGGATTGCATTCATTGGAGCCTTTCTCGCGGCCACGGTAATCTATGGATTGTCATGGAGAAAAGGAGAGTCAAGTTCCACAGTTCGCATGCTGCTGATTGGTGTGGGCATATCTGCAATGGCTGGCGCATTAATCACGTATTTACTGACGGTGGGCAAAATATTCCGGGTCTCCCAGGCTTCCGTGTGGATGGCAGGCAGTCTATACGGAAGAACGTGGGAACACTTTTGGCCTTTATTACCGTGGCTGCTCATCCTGTTTCTTCTATTAATATGGATGGCCAGATGGCTGGATATGTTTCTGCTGGATGTCCAGTCGGCTGCTGGATTGGGTCTGCGGGTGGAGAGCATGCGGGTGTTGTTCCTTCTGATGAGTGTAGGGCTCGCCGGGTCTGCGGTGTCGATGGCAGGAACGATTGGCTTTGTTGGCTTAATGGCTCCTCACATGGCAAGACATCTAGCGGGCAGCCGGAGTCTGATTCGTTTGCCGATTGCGGCGTTGCTTGGAGGACTGATAGTCATGCTCGCAGATCTCGCCGGACGTACATGGTTCGCTCCGTATGAGATTCCAGCTGGATTAATTACGGCGATTATCGGGGCTCCATATATGATGTATTTGCTGTTACGACGCAGAGGGATATAATGAAGTAAAGGATTCAGAATGCAAGAAAGGCTGGTGCATTTTTTCATGCCATCATATGTGAACGAAGCCAATCTAATCTATCTTTTATCTTCAGTACGTAAACGAAAGTTTCCCATGACCCGACAAGCCAAGCATGTTCGGGTTCCTGTATACATATTATGCTTTATTACAGAGGGCGAAGGAGTTGTTGTGCTGGATGGTGCGCTCCAGAAGGTTCGTCCTCTCCAGTTATATTTGCTTGTACCCGGCATGATTGTGGAATTCCCGGAACAAGGTAGTACGTTTGAATATTATGGTATATGGTTTGAACCGATTAGGTTAACCAAAACCAGAGGTAGATATGAAGCATTGCCTTCCTTGTCCTTATCTGGTGCACTCTCACCAGGGCATATTCCCGTGCATCATCCACAACAGATCCTCCAACAGATCGTGCAGTTGTATCATCACAGTGGGCAGGAACGAAATCGGGATTCATTGAAGTTGAGAATTCAGTTAGAGCAATTGATCCAAGATATTATGAAGAATGAACCGGAACAGCAGAGTACCGTAATGGATGAACGGGTTGAACGGAGCATCCTTTATATGGAGCAGCACTATACGGACAAAGTAAGCATTGAACAGCTGGCTGAAGCAGCAGGTGGCATGCCGCCGGTTGCTTTTTCACGTTTGTTCCGAAGCGAAACAGGTCTGCCTCCAGTCGAGTACCTAAGTAACGTGCGCATGACCCGGGCCAAGCAGATGCTGAATACGAAGAATAGTCGAGTGAAAGAAGTCGCAGCTGCGGTTGGTTTTCGAAGTGAATTTTACTTTAGTCGCATGTTTCAGCGCATGGTGGGTGTATCTCCTACATTATATATGAAGCGAGGCAAGTTAAAGGTGGCTGTAGCATCCTCGCTCGGATTCGACGACCATCTGAAATCAGTTGGAATTGAGCCGGTCTGTGTGGTGGATTTATTCCAGTATCCAGGTCAGAGCAATGAACAGTATGCGGAACAATTGCACAGACAACTGCTGGAATTGGAGCAGTCCAATCCAGATATGATCATTGCCGATCATTATCATACAGAGTTCAGAGAGCAGTTTAAACAAACCGCTGCGCCTGTATTTCTGGATTTCTCTGTGTGGGACTGGAAAGGAAACTTTGAGAAAATTGCCGAGTTGGTGAACCGGGAACGCGAAGCTGTGGAGATGCTGACACGTCTGGATGTGCAGACTGAGACAACAGGCCAGACATTGCGCCGGATACTGGGCCAGGAACGGATGACCATCATGCAAGTGAGCCACAGGACGATTGGCATTCAGGGCAGGGTGAATCATCCGCTCAATGAATTGGTATACGGCGAGCTGGGCCTGCGCCCATGTAATCAGGCTCCAGCAGAACTGTGGCGTATGGAGCTGCAACCGGAGGCCATGCCTGTATTGGAGACGGAACATTTGTTAATTCATCATCATCATATTCTAGCAGGTAGTGACAAAATGTATGATGAGTTAACCAGAACGCCCGTATGGCCCCAGATTCCGGCGGTGAAGGATGGAAAAGTTAAGCGTATTCCCAATTGGTTTGTGATGAGCTGGACTCCGTTGGGTAGACAGCGGATTATGAATGAATTGATGGCAGCCGTGGGTGAACCTCAAGACCGATAAACACCGCTGAACTGCTAGCATTTCAACAGGGAAGCTGCAGCAATAGGCAAACTACTTATGTCAGGGAGAGTGAAGAAAATGAGACGGATTGGGCAAGGACGAACGGCTGAGATCTATGAGTACCCATCAAATCAGATTATGAAATTATACCATGCGGATTTTCCAACCGAAGCTGTCCAGAATGAGTTTCGAATTACCGAGGCAGTATTCCAAAAGGGCTTACCTGTGCCACAGGCAAGATTGTTTAAGGATGATGTATCGCGTAAAGGGATTATATTTGAACGGATCGAAGGCAATACGATGTTATCCCTCATGATTCAAAAACCCGCTCTGATCGAAGAACTATCGCGTCAAATGGCAGTCTGTCATCATAGCCTTCACGTTCAGCAGGACGATGAAGGAATACTTCCCACACAAAAGCAGATTCTTACTGGAGCCATTCGAAATACCTCTCTGTTGTCGGAAGAGGATAAGACGCAGGTTATCAATTATATGTCCGCTCTTCCAGAGCGAAAGCAAATTTGTCATGGCGACTTTCATCCCGATAATGTCATGTTGAATGAAACGAAAGATCGATATTGGGTTATAGATTGGATGACAGGCATGTCGGGTGATCCGGCGGGTGATGTGGCACGAAGCTGGGTAATATTAATGAGCGGCACGTTGCCGGAGGATACAGACCCGGCTGTTCATAAAGGATTTGAATTGGCTCGCAATGTAATGCTTAATCACTATATCCAACATTACATCCAGATTTCCGGGATATCCCGCCAGGAGTTTGAAGCTTGGATTTTGCCTGTCGCGGCTGCACGTCTAGACGAAAGGTTACCTGCAGTGGAAGAGGATCAGTTAATTAAGCTTGTGCAGGATCGTATTCGTCTGCTGAAATGACCTATATAGATTAACTAACAAGGATAACGAGGTGAAGAAAGCAATGCTGAACGCATTAAAGGTCATACAATCTTACAAGTCAGGCCATCTCCCGGAGGCAGAGCAGCCTCTTTGGTTGCAGCTGCTGGCAGCGGCAGAGCAGCCGAATATTAACCTGGAACGCATTCATTCTATAGCTGAGCTGGAAGGCACGAATCCGGTGCTGGATTACGTAGAACGCACAATCCAGGTGCTGGAGCAGCTTCAGGTTTCTTTTTGGATGCGAGAAATTCTGGAGGATGTGCTGGTCTGGTCGGAAACGGCAAAGGCAGGATCACCGAAACAGCGGCGAAAATGGCAGAAACAGGGAATAAACCTGTTCGTGCACAATGTGGGTTCAGCACAGCTATATGACATGTATGGAAGTGTTGGAAATTTGCATGGCAAGCAAGGCCATCGTGAGGAGGAACATTCATCTCGATCAGAATCCTCGCGTGATTTATCAAATGATGATCCAAGCGGTAGTACACAAATTGTGCAAACAGCTTATGGTTCACTCCCACCTCGGCATGAGATCATTCGTACCCTTATTGCCACACACGGACTTATTGGTCAGTACATAAGAGGAGAAATCCCCTTTGCCGAAAATGCCCCACTGCACTCGTTCATAACGCAAGGGTGGATGACCGCAGATGAATTGCAGGCCATCCTGATCGCATTAAATGAATGTATCATTGCTGGCGTTGATCCAGCGTTGTGGAATCAAGTTCAGGCTGAAGTGCAGCGTATCATAGGCTGGATCATTACAGAGCCGGATCATACAGACTGGAATGTGAAGGAGCGGCTGTCACGCTTACGGAGCTCGTCTATCCGTCAGGGAGAAGCGATGGATGAAGCATATGCCAAACTCCAAGCCCAGCTTGAGATAGAGAAACTTCTCGCTCCTCTGGCTCATCGAACCTTATGGTATGTGGAGTCAGCGATGCATGATTTTTCGTTGCAGGAGATGGTTCAGATCTTCCTTTTGACGCTGCACAATGAAGCTATGGTGGTATCTGGGGATGACTCGATGAAGAACAGCACAGGTATAGGCATAGAAGCCGACGAAGAAGCAGTGAGCTTGAATTCGACTTCGCAGGAGCAACAATTGGCTGAGGTTAGGCATATCAGCTTCGAGCCATTAATGAACACGATGTATTACGATTACAAAGGTGTCAAGAAACTGAACATTTACAAGAAACGAATGATTGAAAAATATTTGGAGCAATATTCGTGGGAGCAGATTGAAGCAGGTGAGACGATTACTTACCCCCATCTGAGACATCGGATTGAACGGCACCCGGATTTGCGGGATACGGTGTTTGTGACATTTGAATTTTCCCCGGCGGCGGAGAAGTTGATTGCGTTCTGTATTGAGGCAGAAAAGTCTCCGTTATATGAAAAGGCTGTGCTGTTGTTATTTGACCTATTTGGACTTCGTCGGGATGCGTATGATCGGTTCCATAATGAAGAGACGTATCTGGCCGACATGAACAGCTCAGGTGATTATAAGAAAGTACTGCTGGATTACATGGTTGGCAAACGTGTGCTCGATATCGGTCCCGGCGGTGGAATATTGCTCGATCTGATTGAGCAGGAACGACCTGAGATGGAACCAATCGGCATTGATATTTCAGCGAATGTCATTGAGGCGTTGGAGCGCAAGAAGCAGCGAGAGGCACATCGCTGGCAAGTATTGAAGGGAGATGCTCTCCAACTGGATCAATACGTGCAGCCAGGCACGGTGGATACGGTTATTTTTTCATCCATTCTGCATGAACTGTATTCATATATTGAACGTGACGGACGCAGATTTAACAGGGATACGGTCGTTGCTGCGCTAAGAAGTTCATTTAACGTGTTATCCCCCGGGGGCCGAATTCTGATTAGGGATGGTATCATGACCGAACCCGAAGCACAGAAGCGACGGATTCGTTTCCTCGAACCGGATGGGATGCGATGGCTGGAGCGGTATACACAGGATTTCCAGGGACGCAGCATTGAATACGAGCGGATCGCTGAGAATGAGGCAATGCTGGATATCAACGATGCGATGGAATTTCTGTACACCTATACATGGGGCGAAGAAGCATATGTTCATGAGATTCAGGAGCAATTCGGCATATTTACCCCATCGGCATATGAGCACTGTATTCGCGAAGCGCTGGGTGATGAAGCCGAAATTATAACGTTCCGGCACTTTCTTCAGGAAGGATATACGGAGGCGCTTGGAGAACGAATACTATTTATGGATGAACAGGGTCAACCTGCATCTTTGCCAGACAGCACCTGCCTGATTGTGATTGAAAAGAAGAAAGGAATGGCGGATAGATGACGACTGGAGCCAACACGGCTTTATATTTTGTAAGGCATGCAGAATCTGAATACATCGAAGGGCAGGAACGCGAGCGAGGTCTGACGGAACAAGGGAAGAGAGATGCGGCTACCGTTGCGGGTTTGCTTCATCGGGAGCAGATCCAATCGTTTTATTCCAGTCCGTATAGACGGGCCGTGGATACGATTCAGGGGTTGGCCGAAGTGTCAGGCGGCATTGTGGTCACCGAAGAAGATTTGCGTGAGCGTGAGCTGTCAGGTCCTGAAGTGAAGCATGAACATTTTCGTGAAGCCAAACAAAGGCTCTATGATGATCCTGCATTTGCTTATCCAGGTGGAGAATCCGGCGAAGTCGCTGGGGCACGGGCAATCGCTGTTATCCAGCGAATTCTGGATAAGCATGCGGGACAAAAAATAGTGATTGGCATCCATGGGGATATCATGACGTTGATTTTCAATTATTATGATCCGTCCTATGGTTATGACTTCTGGGCAAATACAACGATGCCGGACATCTACAAGCTGGAGTTTGATCGTGAAGACAGGCTGGTTCAGGTAACACGATTATGGGAGAAACAGATGTAGTTTCTCTAGGTAACACGTTCTAACGACGTTAGGAGGCGATGATTATGAACCTCAAGTTGGTAGAGTCCTTTATGGAGCAACAAATCCGTTTTAATGACAATAAAAGTTTATTTTATAATGGAGGCAAGTCTGCATTAGGGCCATCTCCGCGAACGTTGTGCTGGCTAATGGAATATCGCGCTCAAGTGTCAAAAGCATTAGAACATATTTTTAAAGATCGTTTATTGAATCATTTTACAATTAAACTAGCAGAGCGAGGAATTCGCCAGTTTATCCAGGTGAATCAGTTTATGCAGTTTACGAGCAAAGACAAGTTGCAATTGGCAGAATTTTATAAGGATCAATTTATGCGGATCTGGTCTCTTTTGCAGAACGAGGAGGCAGGGGAAGAGGTAGTGCAGCAATTTTTCCAGAAGCATTATCAACAGTTAAGAACATTTCTAATACAGACCAACGGCGAGGAATTGTTTAAAAAATATACGATGGATCCACATCTGTTCTGGGTGCCTTGCGAGGAGTATTCGGCAGCTCTGCAGGTATCCTGGCTCGGCTTGGATATAAAGCGCCTGCATCCACCGGTGCTTGATCTTGGCTGCGGTCCGCAAGCCAATTTGGTCCATTTTTTACGTAGAAAAAAGATAGAAGCTTATGGGATGGACAGACAGGTGGAGGAATCGGAAGATCGGCCGTTTTTGCGACGTATGGGCTGGATAGAATCTTCATTTGAACAAGAACAGTGGGGGACAATAATATCCCATTTGGCATTTTCCAACCATTTTACACATCATCATCTCAAGGCAGATGGCGAACCAGAAGCATACGCTCAGAAATATATGGAGCTGTTAAGAGCGCTAAAACCAGGAGGTTCCTTCTTCTATGCGCCGAGTGTTCCTTTCATAGAGTCATTCGTAGATCAACTTCCCCAGTACTTTGTATGTCGAACCTGGATCACACCAACACAGCAAATGACGCGAATTACGCGGCTGGATTAGATGAAAAAGGGGAGAGTCGAATGAAAATTACGTTTATGCCTAATACGTACACTGTTGAAGAGCTGAAAGTCCCTGAATTGCACGATCGAACGTACTGCATATTTGATCTAGAGGGCACAGGGATCGATCCGGCTGAGGAGAGTGTGACTCAATTTGGTGCGATGTATTACAAAAAAGGAGAATCATTAGATTCATCGTTTACTTCACTTGTACTTGCGTCTAAACCGATTCCAGAAGCGGTCGCGAAGTTAACGGGCATTTCAAATGAGGATATGATCCAGGCTCCTTCGTTCGCAGAAGCATACCACGCTTTCCTGGCATTCATCGGGGATAAGGTATTAGTCACGCAAGCGGGGTATGAGTATGATTTACCCATTTTGAAACGACATTGTGATATGAATGGGCTACCGATGTTTACCAATCCGGTGTTGGATACAAAAGCGATGTTTACATATATTCATCCTGAAATCTCCGAGGTCATCTCTACCGATTTCCTGATCCAGTATTATGACCTGAATACAGACGGAATTCACAGGCACAATGCCTTGGCCGATTGTGGTGTGATTGCTCGTATATTTGAACATGTCCTGAACGAATATCAGGATCTTGCATTGGAACATTTTACTGCGGATAGGGAACGTGAGATGAAGCGTTTTGTGATTCCCGAGATGTATTTAACAGCACCGATCGGAGGAGGGAAGCCAGATGAGTAGATTGGATGCGGATAAATTGCTGGCTGATATGAATGAAGGGCGGATTCTTAGTCAGCAGACATTCGAAGGACTGGATGTGGAAGCCTATCTGGATCAACGGGATGCTTCCGAATTTGCCGATGAGTGGATGCAGGCATTTGAACGGTTTGCTCAGTCTGACGTCGTGGAAGAAGAGGTGCTTCGTGCATGCAGGGAACTGGCTTTCAAACGAACGATTGCTCTTGCGGGCGATCCTGAACTGGCCGGATATGTCAGTGATGATATTGGATTGATTGGCGCTGCCCTGTTACAGGACGAAATGCAGGATTCATTTGTTATGCAATTACTTGAACGTTATCAACAAGGTACATTGCCCCTGCGTTAAGCGGGGGTGACGGTTGTATATTCTTTTCGTTTGTATAAAAAAATAGCTTCGAATGTGTATTGTGAGTTTTGCACAGCATAAGGTACAATTCATCTAAGCATTGAGTGAGAATGATAATCATTATTCATGGAACATATTCTCACCGATACAACAACAGATTACATAGGGGTGAAGGGTATCATGGTAAGGTTCAGTAAAGGCTTCAAAGGGTGGACGATCATACTGCTACTCATGGTTGTAGTTATATCGGGCTGTAGTGCAAATTCTGAGTCAAAAGCAGAAGAGGCTCCTGCATCTGAGTCCACGGTATCGGATGGCAGTACATCTGAAACAACAGAAAAAGAAGCAGAGACACGTGTCGTTCAGGATGAATTTGGTGATGTGACGATTCCGGTGCATCCGCAGCGGATTGCTGGTATCTATGTGGAAGATTATCTCAAGGCTCTCGATATCACACCTGTAGTACAGTGGTATAATCCGATGTGGGGTGTGCAGGAATATCTGGATCTGGATGTGCCTCAATTCGATACTACAGGTAGCATTGAGGCTTTGTTGGAGTATGATCCGGATCTCATCATTGTGGATGGCGGAGCGGACATGGAGAAATATGAGATGTATTCAAAGGTGGCACCGACGTATCGTCTGCCTGAAGATATTTTGCAGGATTCCAATCAAATCTTGACGACTATTGCAGATGTTGTCGGTAAACCGGACAAGGGTAAAGAAGTTGTTGCGACATTTAAGGCTAAGATTGCAGATGCTAAGGCGAAACTTCAGGAAGCCGTTGGGGATGAAACCGTAGCGGTTGTCCGATTGAATATCAGCAACAATACATTGGCATTGTTCGGTGTGAAAAATCGATTTACGGGATTTCTTTATTCGGAGCTTGGTCTAACACCTCATCCACTGGTTGCCAACATGGAAGAATATCAGGAAATTCTGTCCGAAGAGGCTTTTCCAGAGCTTGATGCGGATCATATTATTGTATTTCCATCCAATGGAGAGTGGTCATCTCCAGAGAACAAGGAAGCTTTGAAGGTGCTCGATAGCAAGTTGTGGAAATCTCTTCCGGCAGTCAAAAACAACCATGTGTACATGATGGAAAGATCGTATTGGCAATCAGGTGCGATTACCGCAAACACAATGAAGATTGATGATCTCTTGCAAAAAATGACGCCATAAGCCCTTTTCCATAAGAAAGTTCTTCCCTCAGGGTTGAAGAGCTTTCTTTTTTCGTTTACACTATTGTAAATGATAACAATTCTCAATTAAGGAAGATGAATATGTGTCCCACGATTGTACAACTAATTCCTAAGCCCTGGTTATGCTTGCTTCAACATATGAAATACACGGATTATAGCCAAGTCGATAACACCAACAGGCAGACATATAACATGACATCATCACACACTCTTTTCGTAGTGACGGATGGGCATGGCTCTATAGACACTTTGGACAATATGGACACTCGTCTGGAAAAAGGGATGATTATGTTTGTTCCAGCTGGACGTACCATTGTGATTGAAGGCTCCAGTGAGTTGCAATATTACAGACTTGAACTGATGGTAGCTGAAGTAAAAGAAGACAAGGCCAGTAGGTTGAATATAAGAGACGAAACGGTGCAAAAAGGGCTTCCAGTCTTGATTTCAGATCCAGATCGGTTGCCTCTTATTGAGCTGAATTATAGTCCATGGAGTTCCTGTCTGAAATCGTTGGAACAGATATCGCGTGGGCTGACTGCTCATGATTGGTTGGACCAATGGGAGATACAACTTCGTTTCCAGGAGTGGTTCCGAGTGCTGCTTCGGCAAAATGATCCCGAGATTGAATCGCCGGATGACCGTGCCCGGCTTCAAAGCTCGATTCGTTATATTCGGGAACACTATGATCAGCCCATAACGGTTGACGATCTGGCAGCAGAGATCCGGCTTACCAGATCCAGTTATACCCGACAATTCAAGGAGATCACAGGCAAGCTTCCGCTTGATTATGTAAATGCTGTACGATTGGAGCATTCCAAACTGCTGTTACAGATGACCGATGATCGCTTGCATGATATTGCACAGAATGTGGGATTTAATAACGAATATTATTTTGGTCGCCGATTCAAGCAATATACAGGTGTTTCACCAGGATTGTATCGGCGACATCACCGTCAAGAGGTGCGTGTGTTTGCACCGTATCTGGAGGACTTTGTTCTTGCCCTTGGAATAAAACCTGTGTTGCAGTGCTCCCATCGCTCATGGGGCAGGCAGCAATATTTAGGGTTGGAAGATGTTCCTGAATTTGATGTTACTCGGATGGATGCAGGTTTTAATGAAACGAATGTGCCTGAATTTATTATGTTGAACGACGGGTATAAACGCTGGAATCTGGATCGCTTTGAGCAAGTAGCCCCGACATTTTATATGGAGCACGAGGGTGAGGACTGGCGTTCCATTTTGAAATCGACAGCAGATGTATTAGGGAAGGTGAATCGAGTTCAGGATGTAATAGGTGCCTATGAGGATAAAGCCGTTGAGGCCAAGGAACAATTGACACGTCATATGCGTGGCCAAACCGTCGCTTTTTTGCGTATTTCTGCATCGGAAATTACACTCTATGGGGATCAGTACGGTTACGTAGGGCCTGTGCTGTATCAGGATCTCGGATTAACCCCGCATGTTCGTGTTCAGCAATGGGCGAGTCAAAGTAGAAGAGTTGGTATTGGGCTTGAGCAGCTATGTCAGCTTGAGGCAGATCATCTCTTTATTACATTTGACAATATGGATTCTGCCTATCCCGGAGAGGAGCGGAAGCTCCTGGAAAGAGATGAGTGGAAACGGCTGCCTGCAGTGAAAAGCGGTCACGTATATGAGGTGGATTTTATGACCTGGATGAATTATGGTGTCATCTCCCACGGAAAGAAAATCGACGATATACTGCAGTATTTGGGATGAATTAGGCAACACGGGAGGACTAAATTAATTTAAAAAATCACGAGGAAAATCACATTCTCTGCTAAATCTCACAATTGAATTATACTTGAATAATCGGATACAATCGTTGACATGGCTGAGAATATGGAATCATTAGAGCTTAATGATATATCTCTATTAATTCATTACATAAAGGAGCAGAGGGGATAACCTCGCTGCTCCTTTTTATTCTTAACTGACCTCTCTGATCAATTCCTCGTTATTATTTCGCACATTACCTACTGCAGAATCCACCTTGTAAGCTATCATTTCATCGGCCTCATGCGGGCTGAGAAGCCTCAGAACGCTTTCCTTGTCCGATTCCTTGTTTAGCCAATCCGCTTCATCTTGCGGCCGGAGAATGACTGGCATACGATCGTGGATGTCCGCCATAAGACTGTTAGGTTCCGTAGTAATGATAGTGCAAGTTGAAAGCTTGTTACCTTCTGGATCAATCCAAGTATCGTATAGGCCAGCAAGCGAGAAGATGGAGTCATCTTTCATTAAAATCCGCATGGGTTGCTTTACGGATCCATCCTTTTTCCATTCATAAAATCCCGAGCATGGGATAATACAACGCTTGGAACTGATCAGGCGCTTAAAGGCAGGTTTCTCTGTGAGGGTCTCTGCACGGGCGTTAATCATTTTATTTCCTATTTTTTCATCCTTGGCCCAATTAGGAACTAAACCCCATCGGAGCGCCCCCAATCGATTACCGTCTTTGCTACCGATAATTGTCGGGATGAATTGCATAGGTGCAGCGTTGTAATTAGGTTTGTACTCATATCCTTCAGCAATAGAAGCATAGTACCTGTCCATAATTTCTTCGATTGGATCTGTAATCGTGAATCTTCCGCACATATCGAAGCCTCCTTTAAAACGCTATAGTATGTAATTTAACTCAAATATTTAACGTTAGAAACGGGTAATATGTGGAGTTGTATATCCAATTAAAAATAAATATGCAAAAAATCACGTGGAATTACTGCGCAACAACATGGGAAAACAGCAACGTATGCAGGCAGGTTTGCATTTGAGCAAAATATATAGAAAAAAGCCTGTCCACTACTGAACGGGCTTTTTGATGTGGTATTACTCAGGTGATCCAGGAGATTTAATTTTTCTCCATAACAGCAAAGTAATTGTTTTCGTCATCTGCAAAGTTGAATACTCTTCCGCCAGGCATCGTTACAATCTCGCCAACCGTAACTTGTTTATTGGATAAGTGAGTGTATAGTTGATCCAAGTTATCTGTGAAAAGCATGAGAGATGGTGTACCAAGGTTTAATTCAGGGGACATTTTGGCAACGAATTCTTTGTCGTGCAGGATAATGGTGGTTTGAGCATCCTTCACAGGGGCAATCTCGATCCAGCGCATGCCATTCCCATTAACTTCGTTAACGATATGGAAACCTGCTTTTTCCGTCCAAAATTGAAGAGCCTTATCCTGATCGTTTACATACAACATAATTTGCCCGACTTGAGTAAACATTGATTTACACTCCTTATATACGTAGTTGATCATGGTTGAAGCAGGTATGCGTTTGAATGTAGCTTTTTTAGATTGAGTCAAGCTTTATATTACCATATACGAGCGCCCAACATACAACTTCAATTCAAGCACAAAAAGAGGAAGCAAATGTCCTTGACTGCCGTATTGCCACATACCATTAGATAAAGGACAATTCGAGTGACTGAATTGCCTTTTAAGCACAGCCATGTAATGGCAGATGGGAGCGCTGTAATGACAAAACGGGTAGTTCTATTGGAAGAAGGTACGGCAGAGATGAAAGGGCTGATGGGTAGTAAAGGGGCTGGACTTGCGGCGTTGCTCCAGGCAGGTTGGCCCGTTCCGGCCGGATTCATTGTAACAAAGGAAGGCTGTCGCACGTTCTGTACCCGTCTTGCACATCTTTCAGCTGAAGGAGCCCAAGAGATTGGCAGCGCAATTCAGCATCTTGAGAAGCATTCTGGCAAAATCTTCGGTGATTCCTCAGCACCGCTGCTGCTTGCCGTCCGGTCAAGTGAAACGTGTCCCCGTGGTACAGCATCCCATGCTTTGCTTCATGTAGGACTGAATGATGTGACCGTGGAGGGTTTCGCAAGGCAAACGAATGATCGTCCGTATGCCCTTAATTGTTATCGAATTTTATTGCAGGAATATGGTCAACTGGTGCACGACATTCCGTATGCCCTATTTGAAGAAAAATGGGGAGACATCTCTATACTCGATGAAGCGAAGTTAGCATTCGCCATCGCGGAATATAAACGCTTAATAGAAGAGAAAGGACGTCATCCTTTCCCTCAAGATGTTCAGTTACAGCTAAAAGAAGTGATGCGTGCAGTTTCTGATTCACAGCATGTTATACGGTCCAACTCCCAACAAGAACTTCTTCGTAATCCTTCTCTTTTCTCCGATGAAACTCAAGGAGCAGCTGTTCTTATACAGGTGATGGTCAATGGCGAGCGTGGTGACCGCAGCGGGTTCGGAACGGTATATTCTCGTCATCCAGATACAGGGGAACGAGGTATGACAGGGGATTACGTTTCAATTGCTGCTTCTCGGCCTTCGAATGAAGGACTGGATCAACTGCGGAGTGAAGAGTCTGAACTGTATGGTCTTTTGCAGGACGCTTGCGGTTATTTGGAGTCTCACACGAGAGAGGTACAGGAAGTCCAATTTGTTGTGGATACTGGGACCCTGTATCTAGTGGAAATCAGTGAAGCGAGGTTAACATCACAGGCGACGCTGAGGAGTACTGTAGATCTCGTGGATGAAGGGGTAATCACCAAAGAGGATGCCATATTACGTATCCAGCCTTGGCATGTGAAGGAATTGCTGAAATTATCTCCAACTTTATCACCAGAGCTGCAGCTTCTACTTGAATGGGCAGATGAAATGAAGGGGCTTACAATACTTTCGAATGTGGATCATCCAAAGGACGCCGTGAAGGCCCGTGCGTTAGGGGCTGAGGGCATTGGATTGTGTCGGACAGAACAACTGTTGTTGTCTGCTTCGAGATTTCCTTTTGTACAGAAAATGATTCTGGCAGACAGCGAAGCTGAGCGCAAACGCGGACTGGAACGTCTGTTGCCGATGCAGCAGGCTGATTTTGAACAACTCTTCGAAGCGATGGATGGTTATCCGGTAACCATTCGATTGCTTGATCCGCCGCTGCATGAGCTGCTGCCTGATATTGAACGGTTAAACGAACGACGTGAACAGTTGGCTCTCAGTGCATTGGAGGAAAACAGCACTGAGGTGCAGGAGCTTGAGCGTGTCATCCGCAGGGTGCTGGAATTACATGAACAATATCCGTTGCTAGGGCAGCAGGACTGTCGACTGGGAACCGTGTTCCCTGAAATCTACGATATGCAGCTGGAAGCCATTTTTCGTGCAGCCGTGAAGGGCATTCGCCAAGGGCAGTGGGTACGGCCTGAGATCATGATTCCTTTGGTGGGTCATGCCAATGAACTTCAGGTCATGAGAGATCTGGTGGATCATGTAGCGGACCAGGTGCTTGGAGAGGAGAAGCGTCACTGTCACTACAGAGTGGGGGCACGGATTGAAGTTCCTCGAGCGGCACTGACCGCAGCTCCTATTGCGCGTCATGCGGACTTCTTCTCGTTTGGCACCGATGAGCTGACACAGATGACGTTTGGTTACAGCCGTCACCATACGGAGAAGCCATTCCTTCATTTTGTTGAGCCACAGCGCTCACTGCCCAGCAATCCATTTCAGGTACTGGATATCGACGGAGTGGGGCAGTTGGTGGAGATGGCTCTCGTTCAGGGCCGAATCCGGAAACCTCATCTAAAAGCAGGCATCTGTGGTGAGAATGCAGCTGATCCGGCATCCATTGCTTTTTGTCACCGTATTGGTCTGGATTATGTAAGCTGTCTGCCAGAACAGGTACCGCTTGCTCGTATTGCTGCCGCACAGGCGTCACTCCTTGCCCAGAAGCAGGACCAAAACAAAAACAGGCAGGACGGCGATATATCGACGATTGCGTAAATGCTTTGCTTCGGGTAAACGATTAAAGAGGTAAATGGATCGGCAGATGGTATAATACGGAAATAATAAAAAGGCAAAAGCTTTTGTGGACATAACTTGTTTATGGTGTTCACTTATCTGCTGTCAACGTATGACTATCACTAAGCCGATTCATTGCCTCTTTTTAATTTGAGATAAACAATGGAATTTATTTCGTCCACAATGAGCACAAGGAGAGACATCCAATATGACTACTTATGATAAGACTCCTATTCAGGCCATCTTTATCGACCGGGATGGCACGATTGGAGGTACAGATGAAATACGATATCCTGGTGAACTGGAGCTATATCATGGAGTTGAAGAATCCATCCGGAAACTATCTGGACAGGGTATCCGATTGTTTGGATTCACGAATCAACCGGGCATTTCAAAAGGTAAGTCAACGATCGAAGCTTTTCAGCAGGAGATGAGGCTTTTTGGCATTGAGCACACTTATGTCTGTCCTCACCCTGCCGAGGCTGAATGTGAATGCCGTAAACCACGACCATCGATGCTAAAACAGGCAGCGCTAGAACATGATCTGAATCTTGAACAGTGTATTGTTATTGGAGATCGGTGGTCTGACATGACTGCTGCGCGTGCAGCTGGCTGTTTATGCATATTGGTGTTGACCGGAGCAGGGGTAGAGTCGCTAGAAGAGAACCGTACCCGATGGGAAGCGCTGGAAGCGGACTTTTTGGCTACTGATTTCAACGCTGCGGTGCAGTGGATTTTGCAAATTAGGGAGAAGCCGACCGAGGATGTTATTATTCGCCAAGCATGTGCAGAAGATGCGCCTCGCCTGCTGGAATTGCATCGAGCACTGGATCGCGAAAGTACCTATATGCTCTATAATCCGGGAGAGCGTAAGACCACGCTAAGTGGGCAGGCTCGTTTTATAGATCAGTTGAATGCTTTTTTAAATAGTTCAATCTGGATTGCGGAGCATCAGAGCAAGATCATCGGCCATCTTACGGTCATTGGGGGCACAACAGAACGCATCCGACATCGGGCGAGTATCGTCATTGGAGTAAGACAGGCCCATACGGGCCAAGGGATTGGCAGAAATCTAATGTCAACAATGGAAGAATGGAGGCCTACTGCGGACATTACTCGCCTTGAGCTGACTGTTATGAGCCATAATTTTAATGCGATAGCTTTATATCATAAGGTTGGTTTTAAACAGGAAGGAATCAAGCCTAAGTCTTTATTGGTAAATGGTACATATGTGGATGAATTTATTATGGGTAAGCTTTATGAGGACCTTAACAAGAGCAGCTTAACTCTGTAGAAAAGAGAGATTTCCCTTACACGGAGTTTGGGAGAACTTTTTCTTGTCTGCTGCATCCCCTCATGGAATACCAAGCCCAAAACTGTTATACTGAAATATGCGTTTTGTAAAATGAACGTAAAAATTTCAGATAAGGGTTGAAAGCGACCATGTTTAATTCCAAAAATGAGCGGACCTCATCACGGACCTTATTTGCCGTGTTATTTATTCTTATGCTGCTGAAGCTGTCGCTTTTGCGGTATTTCTTTTTCCAGGGTCTGTCCGGCATCGGTTTCGTTACTGACGCATTGGGGGCCCTGACAGTGGTATGCATCCTCGATCTGATCGTGCCAAAAGGCTGGAAGCGTTCAGTGTACGCAGGTTTTAATGTGTTGTTCTCGCTGGTATTGTTCGCGGCGACACTCTATAACGTACATTTCAGTTCGGTTCCCACATATACGGCACTCAGCGAACTGGGCCAAGTCGCCCAAGTGAGAGGCAGTATCGGACCTCTGGTACGACCTGTGCACTTCCTGTTTTTTGTGGATATCGTACTGGCTCTGCCCGTATGGTTTATCTTGCGCAGTCGTCGTGCCTCAGCTCGTAACAGCAGTTATGGCGACAGTAGCCTCCATTTCGGCAGAAGCCGGAGACGGTATTGGGGCAAGTTGGGGGTAGCCCTTACGGCTGCATTTTGCATCGTGCTGTCAGGCAGCTTTATTGTCAAAGGGGAAACGATTGATAATGAACTGGTTCGTGCCGAAAATCTTGGTTTCCTGAATTATCAGGTGTCATCGGCAATTCTGACGAGCAAAGAGAATGAAGCCATTGCAAATGGTAACATTAACGAAACCATCGACAAAATTAATCAACTGGTTAGCAAATATCCATATCAGGATAAGCCCAGTCAGGGAACGGCTATTAAAACCAAATATTTTGGTCAGGCCAAAGGAAGCAATCTGATTGTCCTGCAACTGGAGTCATTTCAAAACTTCCCGATTAATGCTTCTCTCGACGGTCAGGTATTAACCCCCGTTCTGAATGATCTGGCTAAAGAAAGCTATTATTTCTCTCATTTTTTCCAACAGATCGGACAGGGAAATACGTCGGATGCCGAGTTCATGTCGAACACATCCATCTATCCAACCGGCGTTGTGCCCATGTCAGCAGGGTATAGTGACCGTGATCTGCCAAGTCTTCCAAAATTGCTTGGGAAAGAAGGCTATGAGTCAGAAACGTTCCACGTCAATGACGTCACCTTCTGGAACCGGAACAAAATGTATCCGGCGCTTGGATTCAATCGGTACTTCGACAAGCCCAGCTTCGAGAATGATAAGTTTAATGATTTTGGACCATCGGATGAGGAATTATATCGTGTAGGTGTGGAAAAAATGGCTGCACATCAGGCGGCTAATCAGCCGTTCTATGCCCAGTTCATTACAGCATCCAGCCACTCGCCGTTTACGGTTCCTGCGGACCGGGCGAGAATTACCATCCCGGCCACAATCACCAATACGTTGCTGCATGATTATCTGCAAGCGATCAATTATACGGATTATGCGGTAGGTCAGCTGATCAATGAACTCAAGGCAAACGGGTTATGGGATAACACAACACTCGTTATATATGGCGATCATTTCGGTCTACCGGCAAACGATGAGATTACTCAGCAGATCCAAACCAATCTGGGCGTGCCCTATGACGGTAATGTTAGTCGTTTCAACATCCCGCTCTTGATCCACACCCCGAAACAGGCGAAAGGTCAAGTCATAGAACAGCCTGGCGGTCAGTTGGATATTTTGCCAACGGTGATGAACCTGATGGGTGTCTCACTGAAGGAAGAGAAATTCACAGCCTTTGGACACGATCTGCTTAATATGGATCATAATGCGTTCGGTATCCGGTATTACTTGCCGACAGGTTCATTTGTGAATAATGACATTATGTTTATTCCGGGTGCGGGCTTTGATGATGGAACAGCCTACTCGTTAAAAACATATGAACCCGTCACAGATTTGGAACCCTATCGTTCCGATTATGAGCATGTGCTAAGTTTGATGAAGCTGTCTGACGAGTATGTAAAGCTGCTGCCCAAACGTGCACCGTAATTGAATTTTTATATCTATGAAATACTATAACGTCACTGGCTCACGAGCTGGTGGCGTTATTTGTTTATTCATCATACATCTTTACGTGTAATGAACGTGTAATGAGAAGCAGAACTCCTTTGAAACTGTAATTAATAATGTTACAATGGAAAGTGCAGCCACTAACGCAGGATGACGAAAGGAATGAATATAGATGAAACTTAGTGTACTTGAACATGGACATATTAATGAAGGACGGACGGTACAGGATACCCTTCAGGAGACAGTAACTCTTGCCAAACATGTA
Source organism: Paenibacillus sp. E222 (assembly GCF_013401555.1). Taxonomy (NCBI): domain Bacteria; kingdom Bacillati; phylum Bacillota; class Bacilli; order Caryophanales; family Paenibacillaceae; genus Paenibacillus; species Paenibacillus sp. E222. The sequence continues at coordinate 5,788,310 of NZ_CP058552.1, read as the reverse complement.
GATGAACTGGGCTTCTCCCGCTTCTGGATGTCGGAGCATCACGGCAGCGGTGCATTGTCATTTTCCAGTCCGGAAGTTATGATTGCACACGTTGCAGCACATACAGATCGAATTCGCGTAGGTTCAGGCGGCGTTATGCTGCCCCATTATAGTGCATATAAAGTTGCAGAGAACTTCCGTTTGCTGGAAGCGCTGCACCCTGGCCGAATCGATCTTGGCATTGGCAGAGCACCGGGAGGCATGCCGATTGCCAGCAGGGCTCTGAATGAAGGAAAGTCATCGAATGTGCAATTCTTCCCGCAGCAGATTGCCGATCTTGGTGGATACTTTCATGAGCAGCTGCCGGAGGATCATCGTTTTGCATCCTTAGTAGCTGGCCCATCCGTACCAACTGTTCCCGAAGTATGGTTGCTCGGCTCCAGTTCCGAAGGTGCGCGAATTGCTGCGGCACAAGGTACCGCTTATGCATTTGCCCAATTTTTCGGAACGCCGGGTGGGGAGGAAGCGATGAAGCATTATCGCAGACATTTCAAGCCTTCGATCCTGAATGACAAACCACATTCCATGATTGCGGTGTCGGCATTCTGTGCAGAGACCGAAGAAGCGGCCGCTGATCTTGCTCGCAGCAATGAGTTATTCTTCCTGCGGCTTGGCCGGGGTCTGGAGCAGAACTCATTCCCATCCCTGGAAACGGTGAATAACTATCCATTTACGGCCATGGAGATGGAACAGATCCGTCAACGCCGTTCTTTTTCCATTGTAGGTACACCGGATCAGGTAAAAGACAAAATTACAGCAATGGCTGAACGCTATGAAGCGGATGAAGTTATTATTGCTTCAGCGATTCACTCATTCGAGGATCGTTTGCGTTCATTCAGCCTGATCGCGGAAGCCTTTGATTTAAAGCAGGATTAATCGGTACTGAACGGGAATTAGTATTTTGAAATGGCTGGAGCCTTGCCTAGCAAGGTTCCGGATATACTCTTGCGTGATCAGGGAGAGGAGAGATTCACATTCGCAGATGTGTCATTAGTGATATTCATGGCTGTTACGACGAATTCAATGCTCTGCTTGAGCAGGCAGCATACGATCCGAAGCAGGACGAGCTGATTTTGTTAGGTGATTATGTCGACCGCGGACCGAAGAGCAAAGAGGTCGTGGAACAGATTATGCAGATGCAAGAGCAGTACAACATTATTGTGATTAAAGGAAATCATGATGCGATGATGGTCAAGGCGCTGAACCATGATGTCGAGGACTATGACAAACACTGGATTCGCAATGGAGGTTTACAGACGCTGGCCAGCTATGTCGAGGTTTCTTTGGATGATGAGCAGTTGGACTGGGATGTTTATACTGAAGCCAAACAGTGGCTCCGTACACACTATGAGCATCATCTTCGTTTTTTGGAACAGCTTCCCCTTGTATACGAAATTCCTGGTTATATCTTTGTACATGCCGGGATTAATCCGGAGGTGCAGGATTGGCGGACCCAGTCAGAGCGGGACTTCATCTGGATTCGGGAGCCATTCTATTCCAGACCAACCTCGCTTAAGGAGACGGTGGTATTCGGTCACACGCCAGTCAAAAATTTGCATAATGAGTCAGGTGTCTGGTTTGATCCCACTGGGGACAAGATTGGCATTGATGGCGGATGTGCTTATGGTGCTCAATTGAATTTGCTGGAGATCAGCGAAGATGGAAGTCTACAGACCCTTTTTGTGAGAAGAGGTGAGACCCGTCAGGGTCCCGAGGTTTAATCCACGCGGCGAATTTCAAATAAATCATTAGGTGTGATATCGAAGTATACACAGAATTTCACAATGAGGGATGCAGAAATCTTTTTCTTATCCATATTCGTATTGTGCAACAGCTCCATAATGGTTGTTCTATGATGTCCAATTTCTTCTGACAATTTGAGGACAGACATGTTGTTGTGCTTTTTCAAGATCTCATCGAGTTTGCAGTGTAGTGTGACTTTATCGAAATCCAAAGTGATCCTCCGGAAGATTAGTTGAGAAACTACTTTATTAGTGTATAACGGAGACGAGCGATGCATGGAGATGACACAAAAAAGACCAGCAGGCTGTAATACATATGGTTAAGAACAAGCCAGTTTGGACTTAAGGAGGGCGTATCTTCAAACGTAGGCAAGCCAAAATATCATCGATGCCACCATTCTATCCAAAGAGGAGCTTCTTGGAGAGCCTTTTTCCCCTGGATTAACGCCATCGTCTGCGGAAGGTTTAGAAGTCTATGTATTGGATTTGTATCATGTAATTCGTTTGCGCAAACGCGTGCTTCCTCATTCGTTTCATGCCGCCATTGTAGCTGGCTTCTCTAGCCCAAAAGCGTGTTAAGGAGGGGGCACTTTTTCCTGCCTTTAAAATAAGAAGATGTGCACCGGAATGTGTTCACCAGTCTGAACGGGTGTCAATGCATAAGCCGGAGCATTCGGGCAAGGGTACACGAGGCTTGAGCATGCTCTTTTTCTAAGGAACATCGGACATCTTATTTGGATCAAAAGCCTTGTTTTTCAATCGTAAGGAACACCAGACACGTTATTTCCTAAAATTCCTGATTAAAACGCTAAAAAAGGATATAAATTCTCATATAGCGTGTCTCAGGTTCCGTAGCCTTTAACAGGTACCTTCAAAGCTTTGAATAACACGTCACAGATTCCTTAGCTCCTCGACATCTACTCCAACCCCAGGTGAGAGGGAACGACTCCAGAACTATTTTCCAAGAAAATACTAACGTAGTGAGGGGACGAAATCGCTTCTAAAGAAGCGGATCGCTCGCCTTTATCCTATTTCTAATCATAAAAATCATATCGAATCTGATTGAAATGCAGCAGTTGTAGCTATCTTTAATCTGGATCAGTGCCAAATCATATTGTACTCTCTGAGAATGATTTTGTAATTAATTCGCTGTAAAGGGATTGGAATTAAGCCTTATTAACGCTATAATCAGTAAGGGTATGATTGAAATATTACATTTTATTCATCTAAATCAGAATTGACGGAGGGCTATTAATATGGAAAAAGCATTAATCTTCGGTCACAAAAATCCCGATACGGATACGATCTGCTCGGCCATTGCCTATGCAGACTTGAAAACAAAACTGGGTCAGGACGTTGAAGCTGTTCGTCTCGGCGAAGTAAACGGCGAAACTCAATTTGCACTGGATCAATTCAAAGTGGCAGCACCACGACTGATCAAAACAGCAGCCAACGAAGTGAACAAGGTCATCCTGGTTGACCACAACGAGCGTCAGCAAAGTGTCAGCGATATTGAGGAAGTGACGGTTGTCGAAGTTATCGACCATCACCGGATCGCGAACTTTGAGACAAGCCAGCCTTTGTATTTCCGTGCAGAACCTGTAGGTTGTACAGCAACCATTTTGAATAAATTGTACAAAGAAAACGGCGTGGAAATCAGCGCGCCGATTGCTGGTCTGATGCTCTCCGCGATTATTTCCGACTCCCTGTTGTTCAAATCCCCAACATGCACAGAGCAGGATGTAGCAGCTGCACGTGAACTGGCTGCCATTGCTGGTGTGGATGCAGACAGCTATGGTCTGGATATGCTGAAAGCGGGCGCGGATCTTAGCCAGAAAACGATTGCTGAACTGATCTCCCTGGATGCGAAAGAATTCGCCATGGGCCAAGCAAAAGTGGAGATTGCACAAGTGAACGCGGTTGACGTGAATGATGTGCTTGTGAAGCAACCTGAGCTTGAAGCAGCGATTGAAGCGATTATTTCCAGCAAAGGTCTTGACCTGTTCGTATTTGTCGTAACCGACATCTTGAACAACGATTCCGTTGCATTGGCGTATGGTGCTTCCACCAAAGCTGTAGAAAAAGCGTACAATGTAACATTGTCGGATAGCAGAGCGCTGCTCAAAGGCGTCGTATCCCGCAAATCGCAAATTGTTCCGGTTCTGACCGAAGCGTTCAACTCGTTGTAAAATGCACAAATGCACAAAATCGACGTATGACCATTACGTCCAGATATAGAAAGAATATTCAGTTACAACATCCAAGCCTGCTCTTGATCTGTTATAGGTCAGGACAGGCTTTTGTTGTGGAGGAGGATGTACCATGATCAAAAATGAAAAGATTAAAGCGACTGAAGTCCAGCTGACCGGTCTGAACGGTGAGGATCTGGGCATCATGTCTACTCGTGACGCACTTGCACTTGCGAAGCAGCACAAGGTGGATCTGATCTGTATGTCTCTAATGACCAGCCCGCCGCCATGCAAACTGATGGGCGCTGGAGCAGCGAGACAGGAAAAGCAGCAAGAGAAGAAGAAAGCTGCGAAATCGCCGGATAAACGTAAAGTGAAGGAGATCCGACTGAACCTGCAGATGGAAGACCACGATCGGGAGACCAAGCAATCTCAGGCAGAGCGCATCCTGACGAAGGGGGACTCGGTGAAGCTCGTCATCCAGGTGCATGGAGCCAAGGAAGGAACAGCAGGCAAGGAATGGGCAGAACAGCTGTGCAAATCTCTGGCCGAGTATGGCAGCAAAACGACGGGTATCCAGGTAAGTGGCAAACAGGTGGTAGTACAGTTGGACCCCATTGGATAATAACGCTGATCGAAATCATCTGAATAACATTGAACGAGGGGACTATCCGGTCTTTATTGCGCTGGCTGTCCCCACTGATCCAAAAACCCCCGTGAAGCAACAGTAACCTGCTGTTCTACGGGGGTTTCAACATGAAATATGGATATAGCGGCTCTGCACGCCTAATAACAATCACGCCTCAAGCTGTTTAGACACGCAAGTAACGGCTGCCGCCGATGCGTACATACAACTGTCCCGGCAAGACCGGAGTAGACGAGGCAGTCTGTGTATTCGCATTACTGTTCTTGGCGTAGCGGGATAGATATAGAAAGTCCGGATAAATAACCGTATCCATTAGATAGGCTGACACTGTACTTCCGGGAATGCGGTTTTGATTGAGTGAACGGATGATTTCTTCCCCGCTTGCAATCCCGATTCCATGACCATAATATACGTCTTCACGCAGCTTAATGGTATTTTCTCCCTGCCATTCTGGCGTTTCAGGGGAAACGTCCGGATTTTTGAAGTACAATACATCTCCAGGAAGCGCAGAGTCGCTGCCGTTCTTCTCCGTTAATCTAAGATCGCTGTCATAGTGCCAGTCGTAGAGCAGGAGGTTGCGGAACAGTGAATTGAAATCATCTTCCCGAATGCTGTTCAATACGCCGCCATACAGGACAATCACAGTCGCTGTTGCACATTCAAAGGCATACAAATGACCATTCTTCCAAATGTCCCGGATTCCCTCTGCAGGTGTTACCTCACCTCTTAGTTCAAAGCCTCCTTGATCATTTCGATTCCAATATGCCGGGTTGCACCTGGACTTCTCGAATGAGGCAAAGCTTACCCCGCTTCGATCCAGTGCTTCTGCTGCATTGACCAGAGACTCCCGCAGTGTCCATTCAAAGTGAAGATGATCCATGGATTGATAGGTGTACACTGTTGAACTGTTCTGTAGCTGCTGTAACCACTGCCATGCAAAAGCAGACCAATCCGAACGGACCAGCTCAATTGGTTGATTCGCAACAATGATCATAATCATAACCTCCTGTATTAATTTTCAACCTTGTACAAACGGATGTGCACGCGTATTCTGTAGTATATGAGGCTGATTTTGCGATTTTGTAAATCTAAAAGACAGAGAACATGAAAATATACGATAATAACGTCGATTGTTGCTTGGATTTTTGTTGATCTCGTTTATAAAACATTACATTTGGGGTACTACTCTTATAGATGAAGTTATGTTCAGGTTGATCTGTTCATACGGAATATGTTCAGATTCCCAATAAAGGAGGATATGCGGTGTCGAATCCAATTACAGAGAATCGCTCTCTGTTCGAACAGTTATACACACATGCACCGATCGGCATTGCTGTTGCTTCACATGTGAACGGACGTTGGCTCCAGCTTAATCCGGCATTTTGCGAGATGCTGGGATGCAGTGAAGATGAATTGATTGACTCCCCGATTGTACATATGATTCATGAGGAAGACCTGGAAATGGAGGAATTCAGATCCAACTTCTGGGATATGACCAACGGATTAAGTCTGATGTATGAGGTCGAGTTACGTCTTAAGCGCAAGGATTCTACTCTTCTGTGGGCCACGTTACGAGCCTGCATCGTCAGGGATGAAGTGAGCGGCGAGCCGCTTTATTTGCTTGTTCAGGCAGCTGATATTTCGAAACAGAAGGACGCCGAGAGTCGACTAATTGTACAGCGCAAGCAGTTGGAAGAGAGCAGTCGAATCTCAAGATTACTGGCCGAATCCTCGCTTGATCTAATTGCTATACACCAAGCCGACCCGGAGCGGACGTTCAAGTACGTATCTCCAGCCAGCAAAAGCATGTTGGGATATGATCCTGAAGAAGTCGTCGGTCAATCTGGCCTGTTCTGCATTCACCCCGACGACGTGGCTCTGGTCGAAGCTTACATGGCTGCTCAAATCCAGGGGCTTGCGCCTGATCGAATTAGCTATCGGCTCCTGCATAAGGATGGTTCTGTTATATGGGCGGATACCATTACCCATTATGTATATGACAAACAGGGAAATCTGCAGGAAATGATCGGAGTGACCCGTGATATTACAGCGAGCATGCAGCAGCAATTAAGTCTTCAGGAGTACCAATCATTGTTTGACTGTAACCCGCTGGGGGTGGCATCACTGGATCTGGAAGGAAACCTGTTGAAGGCCAATGCAGGTCAGGAGCAGTTGACAGGCCACACCAAGGAGGAACTGCTTAGCGGGCCGTTTGATCATCTTATTGATCCCGTGGACCTGGATAAGACAAGGTATCATTTTGAACAGACTGTAAAAGGAAATGCACAGAGCTATGAGGTAGGGCTGATTCACAAGAACGGACAGCGTATTGAAACGAGTGTAATTAATGTTCCGATTTTGCTTGAGGATCGTGTCGTTGGCGTTTATGGAATAACCAGTGATATTACAGAGTCCAAGAGGTATGTAGAGGAAATTGAAAATCTCAGTTACGAGAGGGCATTAATTCTCAATGCCATTTCAGAGGGAGTCATTGGACTGGACCCAGATGGCCAACTGATCTTTGCCAATCCTGTTGCAACGGAGATGATGAATTTCTGTCCGTCTGAAATGAATGGCAAACCTCTCGAAGAGATTATCTTACAAATGCAAAGTGAAGGCATCCCTTATCCTTCCAATGGCAATCCGATTCTTCAGGCGGTACGCGAGGGGCGAAGCCTGCCGCGATCGGAGTCTGTATTTTGGAGACAGGATGGCTCCAGCTTCCTGGCGGAATTTCAGTTGAAACCGATTATGGATCAGGGAGACAACCGTGGGGCTGTCCTCGTTTTCCGCGATATGACATCGGTAAAGGATATCATCCGTGCCAAGGAAGCGGCAGAACAGGCTGACCGGGCGAAGTCCGAGTTTCTGGCAATCATGAGTCATGAGCTTCGTACACCTCTGAATGGAATTATGGGCATGGCCCATCTGTTAAAAGAAACAGAGCTGGACGAGGAGCAGTACGGCTTCGTGGATATCATGATTGACAGTGGTGAATCCCTTCTGCATATTCTGAATGAGATCTTGGATTTCAGCAAGATTGAAGCAGGTAAAATGGATCTCGAACGCCAACCAGTGGATATCAAAGCCGTTCTTGGCGGGGTCATGGAACTATTCTCGCTTAGAGCTTCCGAAAAAAATATTGAACTATACTGTGAAATGTCAGAGCAGATTCCTACACGTGTAAGAGGCGATGAAACACGGATTCGTCAGATTTTGATTAATCTGGTAGGCAATGCCGTCAAATTCACGGAAAAGGGAAGCATTCAGGTTCACGTGGATGTCAGACCCGCGGATTCTTACGATGAGAATCATCTCATCTTGTCATTTTCGGTCAAAGATACGGGGATTGGCATTCCGTCTAACAAGCAGCATCAGCTGTTCCAGTCCTTCTCACAGCTGGATCCAGCGATCAATCGTAAATACGGAGGCACAGGGCTGGGACTGGCCATCAGCAAGAAGCTGGTAGAATTAATGGGCGGCGCCATTGGGGTGCAGAGTGAGGCAGGTGAGGGAGCGGATTTCCACTTCACCCTGTTACTTGAACGATGGCAAGACGAATCCAATGATCGGATGGATCAGGCGTCTGATCACGAGCTGAAGCTGGACCGAACACGCCTGGCAGCGGGGATCAAAATTCTTGTCGCTGAGGATCAGTATTTGAACAGTCATTTGCTGGAGGAAATGCTTCGTAAGCTCGGGGGTGTATGTGATATCGTGGAGAATGGTGAAGAAGCTGTGAAAGCATTGGAAAGGGAAACCTACGACCTTCTCTTTATGGACATCCAAATGCCTGTGATGGATGGGATTGAAGCGACCTGCAGAATCAGGCAAACCCACCCTGAAATTCCGGTCATTGCTGCCATTACCGCATTCGCAGGACCGAACGACCGTGAAGCCTGTCTGAAATGCGGCATGCAGGACTTTATCAGCAAACCGTTCAGCTCTGCGGAAATAAGCCGTGTGCTAAGCACATGGGTTCCTTACATTCGGTCCCGGCACGAGCGCTGAAGGGCGTCTGCACTTTGTATGATGGGATAAGAAAATAACCTGCCCCCCATTGAGGGAACAGGTTATTTACGTTCTGTCAGTATAACCCTGACAGATGTCAGGACCATCCTCCAATTAACCCCGAAAGGGTTACACACTCGTCATCTTCCAGTTCTGCAATTAGGGTAAGTTCTTCGTTATCATTGGGGTCCACCGAGAACAATTCACGGCGTCCGTCTTCGTGGACAATAATGACCAACTTATTACCGCTTTTTGTATCAAACTGGTACTTCACACCGATTCCAGGCAAAGGGCATTCCCGGATATTCATGAAACCTGTCACCTCTTTAGCTTTTCATAGTTAATTTAACCGTTCACACAGTACGGATGTATTCTACTATCCATAACACCGTTTGGCAAGTCGGAACTGAAATAGTAATCATATCCTATTAGCTTCTGGAGCTGTGGTTAGTTATACATTCCGACTCTGTCGGGTTCTTCTGCGACGGACCATAAACCAGATAAGTAATGCAATGATCAGCACCAAGGCAATGCCCCCCGTAATTATGATGTTCCGAATATTCGGGACCTGTACGGTCAAATCCAGCTTATTCGTATTCAGTGGGGAGACGTGCCAAATTAGGGTTTTTCCGTGATCTTCGACCAGATCTGCATTGGAATCTTGCGCCTTGATCGGCAGCGTCAGCTTGAAATCAAAGTTGACATCTTTCAGCAGCAAGTTTTTGAGAAACCCGGGAATCTTGCTAATTTGGTCTTTGACCTCACCATCGGGTATGGTCTGCAGCAGGTCTGCTTCCACGGCGATATGCAATTTGGAAGTGAAGAAGCCAGGTGTGGTGGATTGCTCCACCTTGATTCCTTCAGGCAGATCGGACGTGCTGAAAGTAGAAACGGTATTACTTTTCTCATAATGGGTCGTCGCTTTGAGTTGTGTCCGATCTCCCTGATCCGAAACTTCGGCCTGGAAATTATTCTGCTTCAACGTATTTGCGAGCATTGTCATGAGATTGTCTTGTCCGATCATTCCCAGGGCGGAGTCGGTTACGCTGAGATTCAGGGCCAGATCGGATGAACCGTCCATATTAACCGTGACATGAGCTTCACCATCAGCACAGGCGGATAGTATAAACAGCATAAGAGTTAGTAAAAAAGCGAATAATAGCTGACGATAAAAGGGTATGCGAGTCGACATTCAGTTCAAACCTTTCTGCGTATAATCCAATTCCAATTCATAGAAGTATAGTATACACCGTAAGGATGGCGGATGAAACTTTGTTCACGACAAGAGCAAGGTAAATCGTCAGCTATAAAATGATAATCTATAAATTAAAGTGGGAAGAAGTAGGCTGCGAAGCAATAAAGGGGAGATTCGATAAGGACAACCAGTCAGACGAGTTGTTTATTGTGCTTGAGGAGGAACAGCTGATTAATTTCAAGGATTACAATGAAAAAGGACACATGATATGGGGTGAAAATGAAGATTTCGTATTTTTGTCAATGTTGAGTCAGTTCAAAATGGCTTTCACCGTGTAAACTGATAGTAGTGTGAAGAAATACGGAGCAGGGGGGTTACATTCATGACATATATCATTATTATGGCTATCATTATGGTTGTGGGAATGGTCGGAATGGGCTGGTTCTATAAGATTATGGACAACGATCAACACTAGGTTATATTGAAAAGAAACTAGAAAAGACAAGCCTATAAGCTGGCTTCGCAATGGATGCGAGGCGGGCTTATTTGTATATAATGCCAAAAAGTCTAAATATAGCATGAAATAATGTCGGATTTAAGTGGTATGCTTGAATATGGAAATGTTTTACACTTATATCTGTAAGCGTTTACATTTAAAATTGTATGGGAGGCTAACATTATGGGTTTGAAGATGAAAAAAAGATCAGGCAAGAAAGCATGGATGCTGCTGGTCATGTCACTACTGATTGCGGCCGTTCCAATTACAGCCAGCGCAGCATCGGATTCCACAGCGTATGCCAAACTTAATTTCAGTAACAACAAGTATTATATTTTCAACAATAGCTGGGGAAGCTCAAGTGTCAGTGGCTGGTCCCAGTCCGTGTATGTGAACAGCAATACTGATCTGGGTTACGTTTGGAACTGGCCAACGACTGCGGGTGGGGTCAAAGCTTATCCTTCACTGGTCAGTGGCTGGCACTGGACAGAGGGCTACACACCAGGCAGTGGACTGCCAACGCGATTGTCTGCGAACAAGAGTATCAATACCGGCGTAAGTTATTCTAAGGCGTCCAACACTAATGGGGAGTATAATAACGCGTATGATATCTGGCTGCATGATATCGGCAATGCGACCTGGTCAAGCACACCCACCGAGGAGATCATGATCTGGAACGAATGGACTTCTGGTGTTGGGCCTATCGGTTCCAAAGTATTCTCGGATGTATCCATTGGTGGACAAACCTATGATCTGTATCGCGGCGAGATTACCGACAACGGAGTGCATCAATGGTGGGTATACTCGTTCCTGAAAAAGTCAAAATCTCCTAATAACTTTAGCATCAACGTCAAAAACTTTACCGATTATCTGATCTCCAAAAGTTACTTTACCAACAGCAAATATGTCAGCAGTGTTGAATATGGAACCGAGATTACGAAAGGCAGCGGCCAGATCAATTACTCTAACTGGTATGTGAACGTTCAGTAACGGCTCCGTTTATCACGTATATTCCTGATTTAATGAGATGCTGCTCGGAGGAAAATCCATTTCCTGCTGATGCAGCATCTTTTACTTGTGAATTGGACCTAACATTCATACGTAACATATGTAACGAGTGATGTAGCTCCATTTGACCGATGGACAAATATTTTTCGTAAAGTTGGGATTTTTAGGCTGCTCTTTTGTATAATAGGGTTTAGTTCAACTCGGGGAATCCCGAAATATGCCTAACAGGAAAGGGTGTACATAAATGAAATTTAGTGAGTATACGTATACACGTCCCGATCTGGAACACATCAAAACGTCATTCCGTGAGCTTCTGAGTGGTTTTGAAGCCGCAACTACGGTTGAAGAGCAGAGCGGATATATGGACAAAATTAACGCTTTGCGCAGTGACTTTGAGACTCAGGCACAATTGGTCTACATCCGTCATTCCATTGATACCAATGATACATTTTACAAAGAAGAAAATGAATTTCTGGATGAAAGCTCTCCGATCATTCAAGAATACATCACCGATTATTATCGGGCATTGGTAAACTCCAAATTCCGTGCTGAACTGGAACAAAAATGGGGCTCACAGCTGTTCCAGCTGGCGGATCTGTCCCTGAAAACATTCAGCCCGGAAATTATCGAGGACCTTCAGAAAGAGAACAAACTTTCCACGGAATACAACCAGCTGATTGCTTCGGCCAAAATTCCGTTTGAAGGTGAAGAACGCACATTGCCGCAGCTGCATCCGTTTGAGTTGTCCACGGATCGCTCCATGCGGGAACGCGCATCCGAAGCAAGATATACGTTCATGGCTGAACATGAGGCTGAATTCGATCGCATATACGACGAATTGGTGAAAGTGCGTACACAGATCGCGAAGAAGCTGGGATATCCATCGTATGTGGAACTTGGCTATGACCGGATGAACCGTACGGATTACAACGCGGAGATGGTGTCCAATTTCAGAGCACAAGTCCGTGATTATATCGTGCCTGTAGCGACGAAGCTCAGAGAGCGTCAGCGCAGCCGGATTGATGTGGATACCCTCTATTTTTACGATCAGGGCTTCAGCTTTAAGACAGGGAACCCGACACCTAAAGGCGATGCCGACTGGATCATTGACAATGGTAAGAAAATGTATGCTGAATTATCACCGGAAACAGATACGTTTTTCCAGATGATGACCGACAATGAATTGATGGATCTGGTGAGCAAAAAAGGCAAGCAGGGCGGGGGCTATTGTACCTTCCTGAATGATTACAAAGTGCCGTTTATTTTCTCCAACTTTAACGGTACCTCGGGCGATATCGACGTATTGACACATGAAGCGGGTCATGCGTTCCAGGTCTATGAGAGCCGTCACTTCGAAGTGCCTGAGTACAACTGGCCGACATATGAATCCGCAGAGATCCATTCCATGAGCATGGAATTCTTCACCTGGCCGTGGATGGAATTGTTCTTCAAGGAAGATACGGACAAATACAAGTTTGATCACCTGTCTTCCGGACTGCTCTTCATTCCTTACGGCGTAGCAGTCGATGAATTCCAGCATTTTGTCTATGCCAATCCGGATGCAACACCAACGGAGCGCAAGCAGGCTTGGCGCAATATTGAGAAGACCTATCTGCCGCACATCAATTACAAGGATAACGCCTATTTGGAACAAGGCGGATTCTGGCACAAACAGGGTCATATCTTCTCGTCGCCATTCTATTACATTGACTACACGCTGGCACAAATCTGTGCATTCCAGTTCTGGAAACGCAGCAATCAGGATATGAAGTCCGCGTGGGCTGACTACCTGACATTGTGTAAAGCCGGAGGAAGCCTGTCCTTCACAGGATTGGTAGAACTGGCAGGTTTGAATTCTCCGTTTGAAGACGGCTGTGTATCCTCCGTCATCGGTGATATCGAAGCCTGGTTGGATGCAGTAGACGATAAAGCGCTGTAAGCTATATATATTGAACTAAACATTTACACGATAACGCAGAGGACAGAAATAACCTGAAGAAGCGGAGCTAAAAGCTTTCTGAAAGAAAGCTGCGTCGAAAGCACACGCATCGCCTTTATCCCCGGATTTTCCCTTTAAATAGGGAATCAAAAAAATCTGGGGATAACAGCGATCGGAAGGTTGTTCTGTCATCGGAGTGGCAAGGGTAAATATTCTCTAGGTCAATAAAAATAAAGGTCGAAGAGGTGAAAGGGAACGAGGAATACACCTGACGTTACAGCATTCTGAGGCAGGGTGGATTTGAATGTATTTATTCACCTACCCTATACAAAGAATGCGAGGTTATACCATGTTGGTTTTACTGGATCAACCGTCCCAAAGGAAACAATTGGCGCCCTTCATCTCGGGTACGAACGGGCATGTGGTCATGGGTGGAGTACTTGCAGGACTTCAACGCGGGCGTGTCTATGCAGACCAGCTTCTTGCTCCGAAAAGTGCACTGATTTGGGCCAAAAACGAAATGTTTTATCTGATCGGAAGATCGGATACTGAAAACTTCAATAGTCTTGTCAGGGAGGTACTCGTTCAGGAGCTATTGCCTGCAGCATTAGATGCTGGCGAAGACATGCTGAATCTTGAAGTTTACCCCGAGCCAGGCTCGGATTGGTCTCCAGTCCTGCATCACATGTTCAATGGGCGTTTGCAAGAAGGATTGAGAGTTCCTTTTCAATTCAATCTTGTGAAGTATGAACAGTGGCTGCAACGCAGTTCCAGCTCCTTGTTTGTTCCTCCCGGATATGAGCTTCAAGTTATCGATCGAGCGGTAACGCTACAGGACAAAAGCTGTATCATTGAGCAGGAAATTTTGAAATTCTGGCATTCGATGGAGGACTTCTTCCAATACGGAGCAGGAACATGCACGGTATATGAAGGGCAGGTTGTAGGTACATGTATCTCAGTGTTTGTCAGGGGCATTCACCATGAAACAGGCATTCACACCTATGATTCGATACACCGTGGCAAGGGTCTGGCTACGGCCATGGCAAGCGCTTATGTGCAATCCGTTCTGGAACGGAATTGTGTTCCACACTGGACGACAGAAGATTTTCGTCATGATTCCATTGCGATAGCGGGTAAGCTTGGCTTTGATCAAGGCAGAGCCTATCCCGTCTATTACATGCCGATTCAGGAGCTTCTAAATTGCTGAACATCATCTGCAGGGGCTGTACCGAAGTCATGAAAATGACCAGGGGCGGCCCCTGTACTTTGATTTGAGCGGTGAAACCTGTCAATCCAAGATCAACTTGGCCTTTTTAATTCACGCACAGATAAACCCGTTGCTGAAGAGCAGTCACAATCATGGAATAACCATTGGATAATTCCGTGCAAATGAAACATTTATCAACTTGGTTGTGATTTATTTCACTATATCTGAAAACGGATTCAGTTACAATAAAGACAGTAAATCAGGGGTAACAGGAGGCTGGTTCAGATGGCAACACACGCTTATTATGTTCCGCCCGTGAACTTGATGGGCAGAGGGTGTTTATACGAAGCAGGCAAGATGATTGAGAAAATGGGTATTCGCAAAGCGCTTGTTGTAAGTGATCGTCGATTGATCTCTTCCGGCGTTGCTGAACACGTGCTGTCTGTACTAAGAAAATCAGGGTTAGACTATGTGATATATGATGAGGTTCAGCCCAATCCAACCTGTCAAAATGTACATGACGGACTTCAGGTATTTCAGGACCATGGCTGTGACGCTATTATATCGATAGGCGGAGGTTCACCTCAGGATGCTGCCAAAGCGATTGGCATTGTAGCAACCAACGGTGGACATATCCGTGATTATGAAGGCTTGCATCAATCGAAACACAAGTCCGTGCCGCTTGTTGCCATTAACACAACGGCTGGCACGTCGAGTGAGGTGACCATGAACTACGTGATTACAGATGAGGAACGCAAGGTGAAAATGGTGATGGTGGATCGAAACAGTCTCGTTGACCTGTCGGTGAATGACCCGGAACTAATGCTGAGCAAGCCGGCCAGTCTTACTGCCGCCACGGGCATGGATGCATTGACTCATGCGGTGGAAGCCATGGTGACGCCTGGAGGGTTCACCGTGACGAGTGCAACAGCGGCGGCTGCCGTTGAGCTGATCTTTGAATATTTACCCAGAGCCGTCAGGGACGGCAGTGATCTGGAAGCAAGAGAGCATATGACGTATGCGTGTTTTCTTGGCGGGATTGCTTTTAACAATGCAGGTCTGGGTTATGTTCATGCGATGGCCCATCAACTTGGTGGCGTCTATGATCTGCCGCATGGGGTATGTAACGCGATGTTGCTCCCTTATGTAGAAGAATTGAATGCAAAACATGTGCCGGGTAAATTCCGTCATATTGCCAAAGCCATCGGTATGGATGTAAAGGGTAGAAGTGATGAGGAATGTTCAGATTACGTTATTGAGGCCATAAGACAGCTTTCCAAGGAGGTAGGCATTCCTGAGAAGCTGTCTGAATTGGGTGTGAAAGACCCGGATGTTGAACTGCTGGCGGATAACGCCATGAAAGATGCCTGTGCACCGGGAAATCCGTATCAACCTTCCAGGGATGAAGTCATGGAGCTGTTCCGCAAAATCATATAAAGTTAAGAACAAAGAGAAAGCCAGAAAGTATTCTGGCTTTTTTGTGTTGCACCTGCTTCTTAGCCTTATGAATACAGATTCATTTCCATCATTGGATAAAATAGTTTTATCTCGCACTGGTCATTATTTTTTGTTTGACAGAGGGGGTGCTTTAATCCATAATCAATCCATACTAAACACATAAGTTTTATTGGAAGGAGAGAGTCAGTCATGTCACAGTTTAAATTATCAACCAGAAAGTCATTATGGGTAGGAGCGTTAGCCGTTCTATTATTGGTAATTGTTAGCGGTTGCTCCGGATCGACCAATGATCCCGCTCCCAATGCAGCAGCCCAGCCAGGCACGAGCCAAGGTACGGATGAAAATTCAAAGACGGACGAGACTGCAACGGGGGGGACTTTTGTATATGGTCGGCCGGCTTCCGTAACCTCGTTTGATTTGCATAATCAGATTACATCGAACAACGCTTTCGCCATTGATAAAGTATTTGAATCTCTGGTTGCTTTTGATAGCAAAGGCGAGATTGTGGATTGGCTTGCCAAGTCGCATAACATCAGTGATGACGGTCTGACGTATACGTTTGTGCTGCGTGATGGCTTGAAGTTCTCCAACGGCACAGATGTTACGGCAGAGGATGCCGTATTTTCGCTGGAGCGGCATTTGAAGGTTGGTGGCCCATTGGCAATATCCGCGAAGGTGGATACGATCAAAGCCAAAGATAACCACACACTGGTAATTACACTTAAAGAGCCGTATACGCCGTTTATTTCTGAGCTGTCCAACTTCTCGAACGGTATTATTCCGAACAATTTTGGCGGAGTTACCGAGGAAGAATTTTTCAAGAAACCGGTAGGTACAGGACCGTTTGTAGTTGAGCAGTGGGACCCTGCAGGCGATGTGACCTTTACGAAGAACACTCACTACTGGCAAGAAGGAAAGCCATCGGTTGATAAGCTTGTTTACAAGCTGATAGAAGATGACAGCCAATCAATCAATCAATTGAAAGCAGGAGAAGTGGATGCGATTGAGTCGCTTGCCCTGCAAAATGCCGATGAAATAAAAAATGGTGCAGATACATCTGTTGCAACCAACGGCAGCTGGGTGACAGAGCAATTGTTCTTTAATACGCTGGATAAGCATTTTTCCGATGTGCATGTTCGTCGGGCATTGGCTCTGGCACTTGATCGTGACGGTCTGACCAAAGCGCTTACCTTTGGTTATGCACAGACCGCTAATTCATTGCTGCCAACAACGATTCCTTACAATTCGAATGATACGCTCAAGGCACTGAATTTTGATGTAAATGCAGCCAAAGCGGAACTGGCCAAATCGGCCTTCCCTGATGGATTTACTACAAAACTGCTTGTAGCTTCAGGCAACAGCACCAGAGCGCAAGAAGCGCAAATCATTCAGGCAGCGGGTAAACAAATTGGCATTAACATCGAGATTGAATCGATTGAACTCGCTACCTTCCGTGAACGATTCTTTGCTTATGATTTCGCAGCGATGCTGAACAGTGGGCAAGCCGATTCTCCGGAAGCGAACTCAATCATTGCGTTCCAGACTGACCCTGATGGTTTCAGTAAATCTTACTGGACGCATTACACCAATGATGAAGTAACCAAGCTTTTGTATAAAGGCCAACAAACACCGGACGGCGATGTCCGTGCCGAAATATACTCCAAACTGCTTCAAACGCTTGCCGATGAAGTGCCTTACATTCCGCTGTATTATCCGGATATTCTGATTGGCGTTCGTTCTTCAGTAGATGGCATTGTTGTTTTGCCTAACGGCAGTGTGCGTTTTGAAGACGTTCGTATTCAGAAATGAAGAAGTTCTGGTTGATCAGTACGGTGGGAAGGGCGTTGGCAGTGATCCTTTGTGTGATGACAGCAGTCTTTTTTCTCATCAGAATGGTTCCAGGAGATCCTGCCAAAATGATTCTTGGCGAGTACAGCACCCCCGAGGCCGTTGAGAGCATGCACCATGCTCTCGGGCTGGATCTGCCTCTGGGGGAACAATTCATACGGTTTGTGAAGACACTGTTCACTAAGGGGGATACCGGCAACTCCATTATTAACGGAACTTCCACTAGAGAATTGATTGCTGATCGTGCACCCGTTACCTTGCTGCTCATTGCCATGGCATGTGTATTGGCAATTGTCATTGCACTTGTGCTTGCTACACTGGCTGCTACACACAAGGATAAGCTGCTGGATCATTTGATACGTATTTTTCCTACGGTAACGCTAGGTATGCCAATCTTCTGGGTTGGCATCCTTTTGATTCTGCTGCTGAGTGTTCATCTTCACTGGTTTCCCGTTGGTGGAGCCGGTGAAGGGTGGTGGGGCACCTTGTACAGTTTGACACTTCCCGCCATTACCGTAGCTTTTTCACAGATTCCAACATTGGTTCGTTCATTAAGAGCCCAGATGCTTG
Source organism: Paenibacillus sp. E222 (assembly GCF_013401555.1). Taxonomy (NCBI): domain Bacteria; kingdom Bacillati; phylum Bacillota; class Bacilli; order Caryophanales; family Paenibacillaceae; genus Paenibacillus; species Paenibacillus sp. E222. Next base: position 5,769,962 of record NZ_CP058552.1, on the reverse strand, counting down.
AAGTGCTGGAATCTGATTTTGTAGTTACATTGAAGGCTGCGAGATTACCGAGCCGGGTCATTCTATTCAAACATGTCCTGCGCAATGCGGCGCTTCCGACGCTGATCCTTCTTGGCGTTAATATCTCTTATCTCATTGGCGGCACATTGGTCGTTGAACAGGTATTTGGTATCAAGGGAATTGGCAGTCTTTTGTTTAGTTCCATTTCCAAACGGGATTTCCCGGTCATTCAAGGCATAGCCCTTTACTGTGCTGTATCTGTCGTGATCATCAGTCTCCTGATAGAGCTTCTGTCCAGGTGGCTTGATCCCAGAACGAAAGGAAAACCATGAAAACGATACGAATTGAACCTCAGTTATATGAAGACAGCCAAAACACCAGCCTCATGAACCGCATATTGAAAACTCCTACCCTGCTAGTGGGAAGTGTGATGTTTGCCGTGCTGATCATCTTGGCTGTAATCATACCGTGGGTGAGTCCTTATGACCCTTCGGAGCAAAATTTGAGTGCCTTTTTGCAACCTCCGTCTGCTGAACATTGGTTGGGCACAGACCAACTGGGACGTGATTTGTTCACTAGACTGATTTATGCCGCGCGAACCGATTTGAGCATTATGGTGCTGGCGGAAATTGTACCCTTTTGCTTGGGTGTATTTCTAGGGATGCTCGCAGGGTATTACGGAAAATGGATTGATAAGATCATATCGTTGATTACGGATACATTTATCGCTTTCCCTTTTTATCTAATTGTCATTATTGTGGCTTTTGCCAGCGGAGCAGGTGAGCGGGGGATTTATATTACGTTTATGCTCGTTGGCTGGATTGTCTTTGCCCGTGTTGTCAGAGGGCTGAGTGCATCGTACCGCAAGCAGGAATGGATCGCATCCGCACAGACGTTAGGCTTGCCGGGAATACGAATTATCCTTCGTCATCTCCTGCCTAATGTATTGCCTCAGGCAATCGTTGTCCTCATGACGGATATGGTGGGGCTGCTGGTGGCGATTGTTACGCTTGGATACCTGGGCATTGGCATCGCACCACCGACCCCGGATTGGGGCACGATGATCTCGGATGGACAATCCTTTATCACGACAGCCTGGTGGCTCTCGGCAGTTCCGGGATTTGCAGTCGTTTACACGGGAATTGCTTTGTCGCTTGTCGGTGATGGATTGGCCGATGTATGGAGGAAAAAATAATGTCCACTGAACCGATTCTTGAAGTCAAGGCGCTATCTCTGTCAACCAAGTCAAATCAAACATTAGTTCAAGATGTACATTTCTCGCTCGGCAGAGGGGAGAGCCTGGGGTTAGTAGGTGAATCCGGCTCTGGTAAATCACTAACTCTTCGTTCGATTCTGGGACTGTTACCAAGTGGTGTGGAGCAGACGGGCGGAACCATTCGGAGTGACGTGAACAGCGCCATGGTGTTTCAAGACCCGAGAGGTGCGCTCGATCCGCTCTGTCCCGTTGTCAAACAGCTGGCGGAAGTTGTTTATTACAGGCAAAAGTTAAGCAGGAAGGCCTCTAGGGTAGCAGCGCTAGAATTACTTGAACTGTTGGGGCTCCCCGACTCGTTGAAGCGTGAGGACCGATACCCTAGCCAGCTGTCAGGTGGGCAGTGTCAGCGGGTAGTCATTGCACTGGCCCTGGCGTGCAAGCCAGGCATTCTGCTCTGTGATGAGCCAACAACGGCGCTGGACGTTACTGTGCAGCGTCAAATTATGGAGACGATCCAGCGTTTGCAGCGGGAACTGGGATTCGCCATGGTCTTTGTAACACATAATCTGGCGATTGCAGCGACGCTGTGCTCAAAGCTGTGTGTGATGAAGCAGGGGCGGATTGTGGAGCACGGGGATTCTCTTGGCCTTTTGCAAAACCCGCGAGATTCTTACACCCAGATGCTCATTAACTCGGTGCTTCCTTTACCGAAGCTTGAAGGGAGCGAATAACGATGGAACTAGCTTTGCAAGTTCAGAATGTAACGGTTCAATATGGTGACTTCACTGCGCTGGACAACATCACACTAAATCTTCAGAGGCATACCACGCTTGGTCTTGTTGGTGAGTCCGGTTCGGGCAAATCGACCCTTGCAAGGGTTATTGCCGGGTTAATTACGCCGGATGAGGGGCAGGTTTTGTTGGGGGATCAGCAATTAAAGAAGAGGAGAAGTCGTGAGCAGTATAAAAGCATACAGATGATCTTCCAAAATCCGGATGCTTCACTGAATCCCAAACATTCCATTCGGCAGATTCTTGCTGAAGCGTTGTTGTTTCATCGCATTGTAGACCGTTCACAGGTGGAGAAAAGATCCAGAGAGCTCCTGGCCCGTGTTCAGTTGGAAAGCAGGGCACTGGACAAGTATCCGCATGAATTTTCCGGCGGTCAGCGCCAACGGATCGCCATTGCACGTGCTTTAAGCGTAGAGCCGAGTCTGCTGATTGCGGATGAGCCTACGAGTGCACTCGATGTTTCCGTGCAGCGGAGTGTGCTCGATCTGTTCAATTCACTTAAGAGAGAATTTAATCTTACGTTACTGTTCATTTCCCATGATCTCGGAGTTATCCATGCTATCAGTGATACGGTAGCAGTCATGCGGCAGGGTAAGCTGGTGGAGATTAGTCCCAAAGATCAATTCTTCACACGGCCAGAAATGGCCTACAGCCGAGAGCTGCTGTCTGCAGTTCCAAAGATGCCGAAATCAAGTTCTTTAGGAGGTTTATATGAGCCAACAATATAAAGGAAACATACCCCTTACCCTGTCGGAATACGATACGCTTACGCAATTGCTCTCCAGGCTTTTGAATACAAAGTATCCTCCGGTGATCATCCCGGGTGAGGCTATCTTGGGGATAGAGGCCGTGGCAGCTGGAATATCTGCACCGGGGCGTACGATTGTCAATGTCGTAACAGGGCCTTATGGCAGTTTGTTTGGTCAGTGGCTTGAACGCGGAGGGGCAACGGTTATTGAAGTCAAAGTTCCTTTTGATGAAGTTGTACCTGTGGAGAAGGTTACTGCTGCGATTGAAAAGTATCAACCGTCCGCTTTATCCTTTGTTCAAGCAGAGGTGGTTACAGGCGGGTCGAATCCAGCAGAAGAAATTATAAAGATTGCGCGTGCCCATAACCTGATTACAGTGAGCGACTCTGTCTCAGCGATTGGGGGAGAGCCTCTGCTGGTCGATGAATGGGGTGTTGATTTTGTAGCGGTGGGTGCACAAAAAGCCCTAGCCGGGCCTAACGGCATCAGCGCAGTAAGCATTTCGCCGCGTGGATGGGAATTTCTCGAATCCAATGCACATGCACCGCGCAACTCCATCCTGTCTTTGCTTGATCTGAAGCCACCCGGCGATGGAGCTGCACCCGTCCGCGTTCCTCCCAACATTCCAACGCTGGAAGCCAGAGCACTGATTTTGGCTTTGACAGCTATTGAGTCTGAAGGATTGGAGCAGGTGATCAAGCGTCATGAACAGGCTGCGTTATCTGCTATAGCGGGAATTCAGGCTCTGGGTCTGGAGCCTTGGCAAAAAGATAACAGAACATATTCGACACTGACTACGACGGTTCGAATTGCAGGGGAGGAGAAGTTGCTTATCGATCAGCCGATCGGCATCGTTGCTCCGGGGGATGGAGAACTTTTTGGTCAGCTTCTGCGAATTAATCATTTTGGAGTTAATGCTTCCTTAGCAGGTGTGGAGGAAGCTGTTGCGACTATTGCGGCATTATTGAATCAGGACCATGAGCAAGCAGTCCAGGCTGTTCGTCTCGTTTGGGGGGGATGAATATGACCCAGGTAAAATCGGAGGAACAAAGCTTCAAACATATCTTTATAGCAGGCATTGAAGGCAAACGGTTCGATATCTCGATCCAGGATGGCCGGTTTGCATCTGTTACAGAATCCGTGCCGCAGAATGATGACTCATCGCTTCGGGTTACAGATTTATGGATAAGTCCCGGAGTTATTGATCTTCATACACATCTGGCCTGGACAGACTTTGACCATGCGGATCAATTGAAACGGGACAGCCACGAGGTTGAAGTGATGCAGGCGCAAGCTTTTGCAGCTACCCTTCGGACGGGAGTAACTACGGCTCGTGATGCAGGCGGATTGTTACCAAGCATCGCGAGGCATCTCGCTCAGCACTATCAACACCCCTTAAGAGTTGAAACCAGCAGTGAAATGCTGGGAGCGGCAGATGCCCGTGGTGTAAAGTATCTGGAGCAACGGTTGAACGGAATTTTTGATACAGGAGCAGGATGGGTTAAAATCATGGCGACAGGTGGACTGGGAGCCCCTACGGAACAAGTGCTCGATCCTGTATTTTCGGAGGAAGAGTTCGCGTTTATCGTTCGCTATGCCCATGCCCACCATAAAAAGGTGCTGGTTCATACCTGGGGTGGGGTAACGATTGACTGGTCTATTCAGGCCGGAGTGGAATCTGTGGAGCATGGCATGTTCTTATCGGAGGATCAGGCCGGCAGACTTGCGCAGTCCCGAACGGCCTTTGTGCCCACCACATCGATATATCGTATTGCTGCAGATCCAAAAGGTGTGCTGGCGCTGCCTACTGTTATCAGTGATCGTGCCGCGCGCGCTGCTGAAGCGCATTCTACAGCCATCGGATATGCCAAAAGAGCAGGAGTCCGTTTCGGTTTCGGTACCGATTACGCCACACCTTCACTGCACGGCTATAACCTGCAAGAGTTGGATACGTTGATCAATTATGGCTTGACCCGGGCAGAGGCGTGGCAATCTGCGACGACCAATGCTGCTGAGATTTTGGGGCGTGGCAACGAATTGGGACAGATTGCAGAAGGTTATATTGCGGATGCTATTATTTTCAATGCCGATCCGTATCAAACGAAAAATGCAGATCAGCTGCGAGAGAGCATAGAGTCCGTAATTATTGGAGCGCAGAAACCATGAAATTGGTTTTTGCGTTTTTTTCTTTACTCGTGAGGGCAGTGAGCGTTATGTTTTTTCGAAGTAGCAGGCTGTCTGGCGAATGTTGAGCGATAATTAAATCCCCAAAACTTTTCCAAAAGGATTTTCAAGACCCATCAGCGAATACAATATTTAATAACAGCGGCATAAAGGAAGGAGCGATATCCACTTAAACTTTTGTCGAAGTTTTCCAGCAAGATTCCTCAGCCCGTTTCGTGTTTAATGTTATATAGGAGAAGTGTATTGCATTTTACACGGGGTACACCTTAATTTTTACATCCACCTATCACCTCTACACAACAAGTACAGGCAATTCTGCATGTATTATCTACTTTCAGACATCACAAAGAACGACGTTTGGCTGCAATTTTAATGCAACACAGTCTGTACAGCATGCTCCTAATCATGACAAAAGTGTCCACACAACAGCATATCGGATTATGGGCTCTGAAATGAATTAGAACGAATGCACATGGAGGAGGCTGTAATGATGGCAAAAAAAGAAGTTGTAGCGATGCTGCTCGCTGGAGGGCAAGGCAAAAGATTAAAGGGATTGACCAAATCACTGGCCAAGCCTGCTGTTTATTTTGGCGGAACCTACCGCATCATTGATTTTCCTCTAAGTAATTGCTCCAATTCTGGCATTGACACAGTTGGTGTGTTAACCCAGTATGAACCTCTGGTGCTGCACTCCTATATCGGCATTGGCAGTGATTGGGATCTGGACCGCAAAAATGGCGGGGTATATGTACTTCCTCCTCATGAACGTGAAGACGGCAGTAACTGGTACCGCGGTACAGCGGATGCCATCTACCGTAACCTGAATTTTATCGAACAATTCGATCCTGAACATGTGCTCATCTTGTCAGGGGATCATATCTATAAAATGGATTACGAGAAAATGCTTCAATACCATAAAGAAAAGGATGCAGATTGCACCATATCGGTCATTGATGTCTCATTGGAAGAAGCCAGCCGGTTCGGGGTGCTGAACACCCACGATGACTATAGCATCTATGAATTCGAAGAAAAACCTCCTGAACCCAAGAGCACGCTTGCTTCCATGGGTATCTATCTCTTCAAGTGGGATGTACTGAAACGCTTCCTGATCCAGGACGAACAGCAGGCATCCACCTCCTATGATTTTGGCAAAGACATCATTCCCTTGCTGCTTGAAAATGAAAAATCACTATACGCTTATCCGTTTGAAGGGTATTGGAAAGACGTTGGTACCATTCGCAGTCTGTGGGAATCCAATATGGACCTGTTGGACGAAGACACACCGTTTAATCTTAATGATCCGGACTGGCGTATTTTCACACGTAATCCGAACCAACCTGCACAATACATCTCGCCATCAGCGAAGGTGCGGAATTGCATCATTAGTGAAGGCAGTGTGGTACATGGTGAGGTTAAACACTCGGTGTTGTTCTACGGTATTGAGGTGGGAGAGAACAGTTCCGTAACCGATTCAGTGATCATGCCAAAAGTGAAGATCGGTCAAAATGTACGTATTCACAAAGCCATTATTGCCGAAGGATTGGTGATCCCGGATGGAGTACATCTGTCGCCCGCCCCTGAGGATGAAAGTGATATATTACTGGTCGATCAGGAAGAACTGGAACGTCAGCTTCTCGAGGGAATGACAAGTAAAGCCTAATCTAAACCTAAAGGACGGTGCATGCGATGAAACCATTGATCGGAGTTATTAACCTTGACCATGAGCTTGAGGAATTGAAGGAATTGACGTACTTTCGCTGTGGAGCCGCGGTGCCTTATGCCGGGCGTTACCGTCTGATTGATTTTGTATTATCCAATATGATGAATGCTGGCATTGAGAGTATCGGTGTTTTTGTTCGTCGCAAGTACCGTTCACTCATGGATCATCTGGGAGACGGTAAGCCGTGGGATCTGGATCGCAAGCATGGCGGTATGTTTATTTTACCACCGGACTGGAACGATCCAACCGATACGTCACAAGGGGATTTGCAGCATTTTCACAATAATCTCGATTTCTTCCGCCGGGGTTCAGGGCAATATGTAGTCCACGCAGGTAGTCGGCACGTAACCAAAGCAGATCTGCAGGATGTATACAGGTACCATATAAGCAAAGGCGCGGATGTAACGCTGGTCTGCAAAAAAGTGGATCAACTGCTGCCTGAGCATGACGCCTGTGTCAAAGTTGAAGATGACGGGAACGGTAATGTGGTGGACATTCACCAAAGCACCGATCACCCGAATATATATACAGAAATTTTCATTATGGAAAAAGAACTTTTCCTGCGCCAGGTGCAGCGCTGCATCGCTCATGGGGAAAGCCATTTCTTCCGTGATGTGATTCAGAAAAACCCGGATGGCTTGAACATTGCGGCGTATGCCTATGATGGCTATCACGCCGTGATCAATTCGATCGATAGCTATTACCGCAACAGTCTGGAATTGTTGAATAGCGGACTGTATGAGCAGCTGTTCAAGGAACAGCCTGTTCAAACCAAGATTAAATACGAGGCTCCGGCTAAATACCTGGACACTGCCGAGGTGAAACATTCCTTGCTCGCGAACGGCTGCATTGTGGGTGGAGAAGTGGAAGACAGCATCCTGTTCCGTGGGGTGCATGTGGCGAAAGGGGCCAAAATTAAAGGCTCCATTATTATGCAAAAATGCTACATCGGAGAAGGCGCCGTTCTGGAGAACGTCATTCTCGACAAAGATGTAAAGCTAAGCGGCGGCCAGACGCTGATCGGCGACCCGTCGAACCCGTATATTCTGGCGAAGAGTACTATTATCTAATACCAACACTTAACCGATATCATCTATAAATATATATAAAATAAAAATCCTGTAGGATGGATTTAAGGTTCATGAGCGAAAGTTGAAATGCAACTTCGATTGTGCTTGCCAACGTGCAAACGTAGTGGAGGGAACGAAATCGATTCTGAAGAAGCGCAGCGTTCGCCTTTATCACTGTATTTTCACATCTGAATAATAGAATAAAGAAAATACAGGGATAACAGCGATCGAAAGAACGATTCGTACCCGTAACGGCCACTTTGCAGAACATTGAGCACTTGAGTGTATGAACCGCCACCATCCTACAGGATTTCACCGGGAGGAACCTTCTTTTGTTTGACAACAAGGAAACGTTCAAGAGTATTTTTAGACGCAATCTGGTCAGCAAATTGGGCAAACCATTAGCAGAAGCAACGCAGGAGGATGTCTATCACGTACTTGGAAGCATGATTCGCGAATACGCGGGTCAGGATTGGGCGGCGTCGAATCAGGGGTTTAAGCAGCGCCAGGATAAACAGGTCTATTACTTCTCGCTGGAATTCCTGATTGGACGTCTGCTCGGCAACAACCTGTTAAATGTGAATGAATTGGAACTCGTTCGTGACAGTCTGGCTGAATTGGGCTTCTCTTTGGAAGAAGTGGAAGAACAGGAGGCGGACGCAGGGCTCGGCAACGGAGGTCTGGGAAGACTCGCAGCCTGTTTTCTGGATTCACTGGCTTCCCTCGGTTATGCAGGACATGGATGCGGAATCCGATATAAATATGGCTTGTTTGAGCAGAAAATTATTAACGGCAATCAGGTGGAGCTACCCGATAATTGGCTCGAGAAGGGCAATGAATGGGAAGTGCGCCGTCCGGACAAAAAGGTGGAAGTGCAGTTCTGGGGCCGTGTGGAAGCCTATGAACAGGATGGACATTATCAATTTGTCACGAAAGATGCCGAATCCGTTGTAGCTGTACCATATGATGTGCCTGTGATTGCTTATGGCCAGCCCCATGTAAATACCTTGCGATTGTGGAGTGCGGAGCCCAAACGGGAGACATCGCTCGATACCCCTTCGAACTATTACGGATATCTGGATTACAGCCGTTCGGTAGAATCGATCTCGGAGTTTTTGTATCCGGATGATTCCCAATACGAGGGCAAGCTGCTTCGTCTGAAGCAGCAATATTTCATGTGTTCCGCAGGCGTACAGAGTGCTTTGCGTACATTTAACAAGCTTGAGCTTTCGTATGATCGATTGCCGGATAAAGTGGCGTTCCATATTAATGATACGCATCCAACACTCGTGATTCCCGAACTGATGCGTATTCTGATCGATGTCAAAGGTTATGGATGGGATGAAGCGTGGGATATCACGACCCGCACCGTATCGTACACCAACCATACAACGCTAAGTGAGGCGCTTGAAAAGTGGCCTGTGGCCATGATCAGCAAGCTGCTGCCACGCATTTACATGATTATTGAAGAGATCAACAAACGTTTCTGCGGCATGCTGCTCGAACGGTATCCCGGAGACCCGGATCGTATTCAGCATCTGGCGATTGTGGCGAACGATCAGGTGCGGATGGCTCATCTGGCGATTGTGGGCAGTCATAGCGTCAACGGTGTCGCGGCATTGCATACCGAAATATTGAAGGAACGGGAGATGGCTCCGTTCTATGCACTCTATCCGGAGCGCTTCAATAACAAAACCAATGGCATTACCCATCGCCGCTGGCTGATGCATGCCAATCCGAAGTTGTCGACTCTGATCACCGATACGATTGGAAGTGAGTGGATTAGGGAGCCAGGCAGACTGAATGAGCTGGTAGGCGTTGCAGACGATGCTTCATTCCAGCAGCACTTCCATTCCATTAAACGTAATAATAAGGAGCGACTGGCCGCGTACATCCTGGATCATACCGGAAGGGCTGTCAATCCGGATTCCATCTTTGATGTACAGGTGAAAAGGCTGCATGGGTACAAACGGCAGCTGCTGAACATTCTGCATGTTATGCATTTGTATAACCGTCTCAAGAGCGATGCTTCGTTTGATATCGTGCCACGTACGTTCATTTTTGGAGCAAAGGCAGCGCCGAGTTATTATTTTGCCAAAAAAATTATCAAGTTGATTAACACGGTGGCAGATACAGTCAACCGCGATGCGGCCGTGAAAGATCGCCTGCAGGTATTTTTCCTAGAAAACTATTCAGTCTCTCTTGCAGAGAAAATCATCCCAGCCGCAGACGTCAGCGAACAGATTTCAACCGCAGGCAAGGAAGCCTCCGGTACGGGGAACATGAAGTTCATGATGAACGGAGCATTAACCATTGGTACCATGGACGGCGCAAATGTCGAGATGGCGGAGCAGGTCGGTCAAGACAATATGTTTATCTTTGGTCTGAGTGCAGACGAAGTGCTTGAATATTACCGCTCTGGCAGTTATCGGCCGAGTGAGATTGTGCAGCAGGATGAACGGATTCGCGAGGTTGTGGAGCAGCTGGTGCATCCGGGAGCGTTCTGTGAGCGTGATGGTGAATTCTGGGATATCTATGATTCCTTGCTGGCCCATGGTGACGAGTACTTTGTGTTACGTGACTTTGCTGCCTATGCCGATGCACATGCTGCCATTGATTCGGCCTACCGCGATGTATCGGGCTGGACACGCAAGGCGGTGCTGAATGCCGCTCACTCTGGCATTTTCTCCAGTGATCGCACCATCAGTGAATATGCGACGGACATCTGGGGTATTCATCCGGTATCCGGACACTGGAAAGGTTAAATAATTATGGTTTAACAATGAAATAATCCCCTTGTACACTAGATTGATCTCTGTCGGGTTCATATACCTTCATCAGAGATCGCTCCTTGTTGCACAAGGGGATTTTGGTATGTTGAGAGTTGTAACAGAATAGTCTGATTCAGAATTGTATGGAAGTCCACGCCTGAGCAGCTGGACATGAAGATGGATATCCCTTTAAAATAGACCATACCGCTCTCCACGGAAAAAAGGTCGGAGGATATGAGAAAATGAACGAACGTTCGTGGCTTCACACCAGGTGGATGCTCACAATCGTCGCATGTATGGCATGGTTATATGTGTTGATTATGGGTAACTTGCTCTTTGTCAGCGAGAGAACGCCTGGCGTGAATTATCAATATAATCTGGTACCATTAGAAACTATCAAGCCCCTGCTTTTTGAAAAGAACAGATACTCCACGGAAGCCTGGGTGAAAAACCTGTTTGGGAATATTGTCTTGTTCATCCCGCTTGGGATATGGATTCCCTGGTTATTCCGCAGGTGCCGGAGGTTTTTACCATTTACAGGAATTGTCATCTTACTTTTGTTTGCTGTTGAGATTACACAATTGATTACCCGTGTGGGTTCGTTTGATGTCGATGACATTATTTTGAATACGGTGGGTGCCTGGATTGGATACGTAGGATTTGCCTTAATCATATACCCACAGAGAAGGACTCGAAAATGAACTGCGAATAGCGGTCAATGATCGGGTCTTTTGGTGTTCATGGATCTTTTCTGTTTATAAGAGGCACATTTCGGATAAAACATACTAACGGGTTATATAGTAAAGAGTGATGAAAGCGAGGTGGTCTATATCGTTTGGTGGAAAGAGAGTGTGGTGTACCAGATCTATCCCAACAGCTTCAAAGATTCGGATGGAGACGGTCAGGGTGACTTGCAGGGGATATATGACAAGCTCGATTATTTGACTGATCTGGGTGTGGATGTCATTTGGATCTGTCCTATTTACGATTCACCTGGTCATGATAACGGATATGATATCCGTGATTATTACTCCATTTTGCGCAAATATGGGACGATGGAGGATTTTGACCGTTTGCTGGCGGAAGCACACAAGCGTGGTCTCAAGATCATGATGGATCTGGTGCTGAATCATACGTCGGATGAACATGCGTGGTTTGCCGAGTCACGTTCATCGAAAGTGAATCCGAAACGGGATTATTATATTTGGCGTTCAGGTAAAAATGGTCAGGTTCCAAACAACTGGGAGTCCTACTTTGGGGGTTCTGTGTGGAAGCATGATCCGGAGACGAATGAATATTATTTGCATCTTTATACGGAACACCAGCCTGACCTGAATTGGAACAATGCACAGATGGCAGAAGAGATGTATGAGATGGTGCATTGGTGGTTGGAAAAGGGGGTGGATGGTTTCCGTTTCGATGCGGTGGCGCATATCGCCAAGGCGGATGGGTTACCCAGCGCACATAATCCGGATAATCTGCCGGTTGTTCCTGCGTATCAGCTTTTTTCCAACCTCGAGCAGGTCCATTCGATTCTGAACAAACTTAACGACATGATCCTGAAGCCTTATGGTCCAATGACTGTTGGAGAGACTTCCGGGCTTGGACCGGAACAGGCGCTGGCCTATGTTGGGACAGATCGGAATGAGCTCAATATGGTATTCCAGTTTGAGCATATGTTTGTGGACGCTCAATCATCCGGAATCGGCAAATGGAACTATCGGGAGTGGAAGCTGCCCGAGCTGAAAGAAATTATGAGCAACTGGCAAACCGTGCTGCATGACAGAGGCTGGAATGCCAATTACATGGGCAATCATGACCAGCCGCGTCCGGTATCCCGTTTCGGTGATGATGGAAAGTACAGGGTGCGCTCTGCCCAGATGCTGGCTACGTGGATGCTCACTTTGGAGGGTACGCCTTATATTTATCAAGGGGAAGAGATCGGCATGACCAATGTTGCTTTTCCTGATATTGAGGATTATCGGGATATTGAGACAATGAATTATTATCGGCATCATATCGGTCAGGGGCGAGCGAAGCATGAAGTCATGCAAGCAATCTGGCGCAAGAGTCGTGATAATGCCCGTACACCGATGCAGTGGGATGATACGAAACATGCCGGATTTACCGATGGTGAGCCATGGATTCAGGTGAATGCGAATTATCCTGAGATTAATGTGGAGGATGCCGAACGTGATCCCCAGTCCATTTTGCATTATTACCGTAAACTGATCGCACTTCGCAAACAACATAAAGTACTCATCTATGGGGCATATGAGCTGCTTTTGCCGGATGATCCCGATATCTATGCCTATACCCGAACGCTGGATGATGAGCAGATGCTCGTTATTCTGAATTTCCGTGAACATGAGCCGGAGATGGAATGGCCTGAGGGATGGAATCAAGAAAATGCCAAGACGGTCATCAGCAATGTAAGCAGACGTTATTCCACCGATAAGGGAGCGATTCTTCTTCAGCCTTACGAAGCACGAGTTTACCGAATGCAGCGATGAGGCGTCATTTTGCTTTGGCGAAGAGTTTTGAATTATAATATAGGTTGAAAATCAAACCAAACGAACGCATATGTCAGGAGGATACCAAGTTGCTGAATATTACTTACCACGGACACTCCAGTGTACAACTGGGCACAGAAGAGAAGTCGTTAATCATTGATCCTTTCCTGCGTGGCAATGAACTTGCTGTCACCAAACCGGAAGACATCAAGACCGATGCCGTTTTACTGACACATGCACATATGGATCACATTTTGGATGCTGAACCGATCGCCAAGGCTAACAATGCCAAGGTGGTTGCGATTGTGGAACTGGCTACATATATGTCATGGAAAGGACTGGACACCCTTGGTATGAACATGGGTGGAACGGTGGATCTAGGCTTTGCGCAAGCCAAAATGATTCAGGCTTTCCATACGTCCGGAATTGTGCTGGAAGAGGAACAACGGATCATGTACGCAGGATTGCCTGCAGGATATATTATTAACATTGGTGGCAAAACCATTTTGCATGCCGGTGACACTAGCTTGTTCGGTGATATGAAAATGATTGGTGACCGTCATGATATCGACGTAGCACTACTGCCTATTGGTGGACATTTCACCATGGGACCGGAGGATGCTTTGCAAGCCGCTGAATGGTTCAATGCGAAGCTGACGATTCCGGTGCATTATGATACGTTCCCCGTGATTCGTCAGGATGCCGAGAAGTTTGTGGAGCAGCTTGCTTCCAAAGGTCTGGAAGGCCGTGTGCTGGCACCGGGACAATCCCTAACCCTGTAATGCTCTATTAATCACTGTTCAATCATAAAAGCAATACAAAGCTAAAGACGAATATCACGTCAACATAACTGACGTGATATTCGTCTTTTTTCGGTTTTAAGTTCAATTTAGTACGCCATAGTTGGTCCGCATGACAAAAACCTTGAAATCCCATTGTTGAAGTTCTGCTGCAATGTTATAAAAAATTACACGGAAACCAAACGGAAATCCGAATTGACCGAAAAACAGGGGGAGCGTTCATGTCATTTGTGAAATCATTGTTTTTTCAAATCATTGTAGCGGTTATCATCGGGATTGGTGTAGGCATTCTGTGGCCTGATCTGGGCAGTCTGCTGCAGCCGCTCGGAACAGGTTTTATCAAGCTGATCAAAATGATCATTGCTCCATTAATCTTTATGGTGATCGTGACAGGCATAGCCAAAATCGGTGATCTGAAATCAGTTGGACGGATTGGGTTCAAAGCCATTCTATGGTTCGAAATCGCAACGACGGTTGCTCTGGTCCTTGGACTCGGCACAGCCAACCTGCTTCGTCCGGGTGCAAGCATGAACGTGGACCCCTCGACCCTTGATGCAAGTGGGATCGAAGCCAAAACCAATGGCTCTGAACTGCCGCATGTCGTCGACTTTATCATGAACATTATTCCAACAAGTATTGTAGATGCCTTTGCACAAAATGCATTGCTGCAAGTGCTGCTCGTTGCCTGTTTGTTCGGGACAGCCTTGGCAGCATCGGAAAGTAAGGCGAAGGAGAATGTGCTGACGCTGATTGAAAATGTATTGGGCATCTTGTTCCGCATTATTGGGTACATTATGAAACTGGCACCCATCGGAGCCTTCGGAGCCATGGCGTACACCGTTGGAGCGTATGGGGCATCTACACTTTCCTCTTTCGGTTTGCTGATTATTGCCTGTTACGGAGCAGCATTACTGTTTCTGGTGATGCTTGCACTGGCTGGCTGGTGGATTACAGGGCTGAACTTTTTGCAATTTGTAAAATATACACGTTCCGAAGTGATGCTGGCGATTGGCACAGGTTCCTCGGAAGTTGTTATGCCCCGCATGATGGACAAGTTGACCAAAGCAGGCTGTGATCGTGCTGTCGTCGGTCTCGTGGTTCCAACAGGGTACTCGTTCAATCTGGACGGAGCCTCGATCTACCTGTCGCTGGCGACCGTTTTTCTGGCTCAAGCGGTTGGCATTGATCTGACACTTGGACAAGAGATTACGATTTTACTGGTATTAATGCTTAGCTCCAAAGGTATGGCGGGTGTACCTGGCTCCGCATTCCTAGCTTTGTCTGCTACAGCAGCGGCCCTGAATGCATTCCCGGTAGCAGCTGTTGCCTTACTGCTTGGTGCGGATCGCTTCATGGATACGATGCGAGTATTCACGAATTTGATGGGCAACTGTGTTGCGGCATTTGTAGTTGCGAAATGGGAAGGGCTGTTGGACCAAAAACGCATGCGGGCTGTGCTTTCCGGGGAGATTAGTGCCGAAGAGCTGGAGAGAGAAGAACAAGCGTCCTTGTCCTCGGTGAAGTTGAACAAAAGGGAACAGGGGAAAGGAATGGTTTCGACGGACATGTTGTAAGAAACAGGAAGTGAACGAGCTTCGTATGAATTTTTAACTCATCATTTCTATACATTTAAACCGTCTGTTTATCCTCATGAAATCATGGGGGAACAGACGGTTTTTTTCGTTTCAGATACAGATATCATGGTGTTTACGAACGTAAGCAGCAAAATAATTGTTACAGAGGAATCATTAATGGGGAATGTGTAGAAGAGGAAAAAGATAGCATATTGAAGTTTCAACTTGTATATACATGTTTAGTTATGTAATATATAAATGAAGTTAGGCCAAGAGAACCACATAAGCAATACAATTTATTGGAGGCGTTAACATGAGTTCAACCAACACAACTTCATCATCGTGGTGGAAGACTTCCACGGTGTATCAGGTATATCCCAAGAGTTTCAACGATACAACTGGATCGGGTACCGGAGACATTCGGGGATTGACCGAAAAGCTGGATTACTTGCAGCACCTCGGTATTGATATCGTGTGGCTGCAGCCCGTATATGTCTCACCACAGCATGATAACGGTTACGATGTGGCGGACTATTATCGGATTAATCCGGATTTTGGTACGATGGAGGATTTTGACGAACTGCTTAAAGGTCTGAAGGCACGTGACATGAAGCTGATGATTGATATCGTGGTGAATCACTCTTCTACGGATCATGAGTGGTTCCAGCAATCGCGTTCTTCCAAGGATAATCCGTATCGCGATTATTATATTTGGAAGGACCCTGCTCCGGACGGCGGTGTGCCGAATAACTGGCAATCCAAGTTCGGCGGACCTGCATGGCAGTATGATGAGCAGACAGGACAATATTTCCTGACGTTGTTTGACAAAACACAGGCTGATTTGAATTGGGAGAACGAGCAGGTACGCCAGGAAGTACGAGACATGATCAAGTTCTGGGCAGAGAAGGGTGTAGATGGTTTCCGTATGGACGTCATCAATCTGATCTCCAAGGACCAGCGTTTCCCCGACGATGATGGTAGCGTTTCCCCAGGCGACGGACGCAAGTTCTACACCGATGGACCGCGTGTGCATGAGTACATTACAGAGATGTATGAAGAGGTGTTTGGTCCACACAATATGGTAACGGTTGGGGAGATGTCCTCCACTACACTGGAGCACTGTATCAAATATTCGAACCCTGCTTCCCGGGAATTCTCCATGACGTTTAACTTCCACCATCTGAAAGTGGATTATCCGAATGGACAGAAGTGGGAACTGATGCCTTACGATTTTGAAGCGATGAAACAACTCTTTAGTGAGTGGCAGACAGGTATGCAGGCAGGTGGCGGATGGAATGCGTTGTTCCTGAACAACCATGATCAACCGCGGGCGTTGTCTCGTTTCGCTGATGATGGCGATTATCGTGCGGAGAGTGCCAAAATGCTTGCTACGACCATTCATGGCATGCAGGGAACACCTTACGTATACCAGGGTGAAGAGATCGGGATGCCGAATCCGGTCTGGAACGACGTTAGCGAGTTCCGTGATATTGAATCGACCAATATGTACCGACTGCTTCAGGAAGAACGGGGCAAATCCGCCGAGGAAGCATTCCAAATTGTGAAAGAGCGTTCCCGGGACAATTCCCGGACACCGATGCAATGGGATGGAAGCGAGAATGCCGGATTTACAACAGGTACACCGTGGATCAAAGTGGATGAACGATATCCGTCGATTCATGTGGCTCAGCAGATGGCTGACCCGAATTCAATCTATTATCATTATCGCAAGCTGATTGCTCTGCGCAAACAGGTTCGTGTGCTGACCGACGGTCTGTATGAACGTTTGGACGATGCACATCCGGATGTATTCGCCTACGCCCGGACCAATGGAAGCGAAACGTTGCTTGTCGTGTCCAACTTTAGCAAGCGGGACGTAACTTTTGCTTTCTCGGAGGCCGTCTGGAATGACCACATTGCGGGTAAATCCGCAGAGCTGCTGATTGGCAATACGGAGGTATCGCCTGCAGTCGAGCAAGTAATCTCCCTGAGCCCGTATTCATCCTATATGTGGCTTGTACCGCAACAGGACTAATTCACATTATATAAATGGGAAGTGACAATATGGCAATGGATAAAAAACAGGTTGAGGAGATCGTACGCGCGGTCGGCGGCAAAGAAAATATTGAAGCTGCAACGCATTGTGTCACACGCCTCCGGTTCGCCCTGTACGACGAAAGTAAAGTAGATACAGCAAGTCTGGAACAGAACGATCTGGTCAAAGGCCAGTTCTCCTCTCAAGGACAATTCCAGGTAGTTATCGGACCTGGGCTTGTGGATAAAGTGTATGATGAAATGATTCAGATTACCGGAGGCGAACGCGCTTCCAAGGATGACGTGAAGGCCGTTGCGGGTAAAAAGCAGAACCCGATCCAGCGTGCGATCAAAACGCTATCGGACATCTTCATCCCGATCCTGCCAGCCATCATCACGGCCGGTCTCTTGCTCGGTATTAATAACATTCTGACAGGACCAGGCATATTCTTTGATGGAAAATCATTGGTGGATGTATATCCGGCATGGAAGGACCTCGCATCTATTATTAATACCATCGCGAGCACAGCCTTTACCTTCCTGCCTGCGTTAATTGGTTGGTCCGCGGTAACAAGGTTCGGCGGCAGTCCGTTGCTCGGGATTGTCCTTGGTCTGATCCTAGTACATCCCGATCTGCTGAGTGCTTATGGCTACGCCAATGCAGTCAACGAAGGCACCGTGCCTACGTGGAATCTGTTCGGCTGGCATATTGAGAAGATCGGTTATCAGGGGCAGGTTCTGCCGGTATTGGTATCAGCCTATCTGCTTGCCAAGCTGGAGATTTTCCTGAACAAAAGGGTGCATGATTCGATCAAATTGCTGGTTGTTGCACCTGTCACTTTATTGATTACCGGCTTCCTGGCATTTACAATCATTGGTCCGGTTACGTTTGCCATTGCGAATGGAATTACATCCGGCTTGATCTATATATACGATTCGTACGCGGCTCTGGGCGGTCTGATCTACGGTGGACTGTACGCATTGCTCGTTATTACAGGAATGCACCACACGTTCCTGGCGGTAGACGTACAGTTGATTGGTAGCCAGGGCGGAACGTTCCTGTGGCCGATGCTGGCACTGTCCAATATCGCGCAAGGTTCTGCCGCACTTGCCATGATGCTTGTGCTTCGTGAGAAGAAAATGAGAGGACTTGCGGCAACTTCATCCGTCTCGGCCTTCCTCGGGGTAACCGAGCCGGCGATCTTCGGGGTGAATATCCGTTATCGTTATCCGTTTATCTTCGGGATGGTCGGTTCTGCGATCGGCGGTGTACTGCTCACGATAAATAATGTTCAGGCCACCTCTATCGGTGTAGGTGGGGTACCTGGATTCCTGTCCATTTTCCCGAACAAATGGGGAGTATTCTTCATCGGTATGGCGATTGTACTGGTTGTTCCGTTTGTACTGACTGTTATTTTCGGAAGAGCGAAGTTGAGAAAAGAAGACCGCAACGCAGATCAAGCTACTGTAGCTGGTGGTCAAACGCCTACAGCGAAATCAGCTTCTGGCACAACTACAACAAATGCAGTTGCAGAGCCACGCACACGCAGTGCTGCTCAGGTGGCGGATGAGCCTGTGAATACACTGGAAATCATGGCACCATTAACGGGTACAGCTGTTCCACTGGAGCAAGTACCTGATCCGGCATTTGCAGAGAAACAAATGGGTGAAGGGGTTGCCATTGAACCTTCTGGCAATCAGGTCGTTGCCCCGTTTGACGCTCAGGTTGCCCATGTCATCAAGAGCAAACACGCTGTCATTCTTGAGCACGCGAGTGGATTGCAGATTCTGATTCATGTCGGGATCAATACGGTATCACTCAAAGGCGAAGGTTTTAACATGCACGTTGAAGCTGGAGAGAAGGTAAGAGCCGGGCAAACGTTGCTTGAATTCGACCGTAAAGTGATTGAAGCTGCGGGCTATCCGCTCATTACGCCAATCATTATTCCGGACGGTCAGGACATGGTTGATCGAGTGGAGGTCACTACTGGTGATGTAACATCCAACCAGAACGGTGTGCTTAAGATTCATTTGAAAGGCTAAATTGACGAACAAATGGGGAGCTGCGATATTCGCAGCTTCTTTTTTCATCCTGATACCGAGATCAAGCTGAACGCATGCCAATTTGTGTAGGGTGACCTTGATGCAGCTCGTTTTTTTTTATTTATATCGTGGTAAACTGTATCTAGAATGTATGTGGCAAAGTCTCATGTTCACAGCGATCGGAAAGCATGTTCATCAGGACTATGCATGTTCACGTTGAGAAGTTCATATGGTTCAAAGAGAGTGGCTAGTCAATGGACGGAGGAGGAGAGCCATGACTCGTGTTGCGGTAATGGTCATTCATGGTCTGGGTATGCAAAAGGAAAATTATGCGGATACACTGATTTCGCGTTTGCATAAGGAATTGGATCAGGTTATGGTGTTGCCGGGAGCAGCCAAACAGATGCTGGATATTGAGCCCGTATTTTGGGCTGACGTATTTGAGGATCGGGAAGAGGCGCTGTTTCAGCAGCTTGTCAGCTCTCAGGGATTGAACTATCAAGTGCTGCGTCGATTTGTTATACATTATCTGGCTGATGCCGTCGCGTATCAACCTGTGGAAAATCAAGGGCATAACTATGATGCGGTACATTATACGCTGAATCGGGCGATGCACGCACTTGCACAGCGGAATGGGCCAGAAGCTCCACTCTGTATCATTGCACATAGTTTGGGCGCGGTGATTGCAAGTAATTTTTTCTATGATCTGCAATATCCGTCTAGTCGCACACCTTCCATCGTGGATGTTACTTCCGCATTGGAACGGGGTGATACCTTAACGAACTTTTATTCCTTTGGAACGACGTTACCATTATGGAGCTTACGTTACAATGATTTTAGCCGACCGATTCAGGTTCCTTCACCGTTGGCAGGGCAGTACTTTCCTGGGCTGGAAGGGGAATGGATTAATTTCTATGATCGGGATGATATTCTGGGTTACCCGCTGCGACCTATTGATCCGGCCTATGAGGCAGCGGTCAACGAAGACGTGGAAATTAACTCTGGCGGTGTAATCGGGAGCTGGAATCCGTTGAGTCATGGCGGATATTTCTCGAATGGAGCTATGAATCGCAGAATTGCACAAGGTTTGGCGCGAACGTGGACGTGGGTGAATCGTGGATCAGGTTAAATACGGGAAATGGAAGGAGGACGATAATTATGGAATGCAGGACAGGCTGTGCCGCATGCTGTATTGCAATTTCGATCTCATCGCCGATACCCGGAATGGCTGACGGTAAGCCGGCAGGTGTGCGCTGTGTGCAGCTGACGGAGGACAATCGCTGCGGAATCTTTGGTCAGAAAGAGCGCCCTGCTGTATGCAGCGGATTGCAGGCTTCGGAAGAGATGTGTGGCAGCACGGATCAGGAGGCATTTGAACGATTGAGCTGGCTGGAGCAGGAAACTGCACCGAGTTCAGCGTGACAGAGTTGTTTTAAGGGAAAAGGATAAATTATACTTAATATGGAAGGGGTTTGAGATAAGAAAGGGGTATGGGATGAATGGAACTTGCCAAACGGTTTGTAATGATCGTTGTGAATATGATTGGAGAACTGTGGATGGGATTCTACAGGCGAAACTCAGACTTCTATGACAAGCAGACATCAGGGGCAAAAAGCAAACTTGGCTATTATGCATTTATTATTGGGACGGCAGTTGTAACCGTAGGCATTGTAAGCTGGATGTATAGTCGGGTTTATTCATAACTTGAGTATACACATAAAAGAGAGTATCCGCAGGTTGGAAATCAGGCGGATACTCTCTTTGCTATGTCTACTTATTATTTACGTGATCGAAGAGCGGGTAATCGCATCTTTTTTCCTCAACATATGCATGAGAATCATCTTAAGGAGTGAAGAGACGATAAAGAATATAAATAAGATGCGAAACAACTGATATCCGGACACCACCGATAGGTTGGCATGGACTTCATGGGCCATGATGCTCATCTGGTCCATTCCGCCAGGTGCCATGCTCAGCAATGATGTAGCCGCCGAGAGGGAGAACATCTTCGTTAATATATAGCTCAAGCCAAGCGAACCTGCAATGAGGAGAACACTGCTCGTGATTGCGATTGTTACGGTCTGCATCTTGCGTTGCAGCTGCTGAGGACGAAGCATCAGACCCACATGACTTCCAATCATCAATTGCGAAATATTAAGCAGGGACGACGGCAGATTGGGTGTGTGCATCGTTGTGCTTAATTGAATAACACACATGACGATCATGGGTCCAAGCATAAATGCTGTCGGAAACCGAAGCTTGCGTGCAAACCATGCACCAGCGACACAGAGCGGGGCATAGAGCAAGATTTCGGGAAAGAGTGCTGCCCAAGTTGCTATCTCGATCATTGGCTGATCTGTGCCTCCACCTGTCGTTCCGCCGATCCATGGACTGAACAGCAGGAACGGAACACAGAATACAATCATGATCAGCCGCGTGACCTGCAAAAAAGTAACGAGCGTCAGATTGATGGATTTCATCTCATCCGCAAGGGAGACCATCTGGGACAGTCCGCCAGGAATGCTGCCAACCAGCAGGGAGGGGAAGTCAAAGTCTGTCAGCTTTGAAGCAGCATAAGCGGTTAATGTACATAATCCGATTAAGAGCAGGGTCATGAGCAGCATCATAGGCAGCTGGTGCAAAATGCCTTGCAGCGCTTCTTCCGTCAGTGTTAATCCGATAGAGTAACCCACGATTAGAATACTGTAGTCTCGAATGGAAGTGGGCCACACGAGCGGCAGCTTGGCAATCTGTGAACCAACCAGCATAAAAATCATCGGGCCAAGAAGCCAAGGGATGGGGGTATGTATTACTGTAAATAGTAACCCGCCAAGAACAGAGACACCTAAACTTAGAAAAAAACGAAAGACAATGTGGGAACCGAGCTTGTGCATCAGTTCCATCCGCGTTGTCTTTCGGCTGCATGAGGTAGATTGAAGTACATGTAAGATCACTCCTGATGATAAGATACAATGATTGATCCTTGGACGGTGATTGGCTCATTACGAAGCAGGACAGGGAGCTGATTCATCCACTGTCCTGCTGAATGGTTATCATTTATCTGTTCGCCGCGAGAACACGGGCAGAAGGCTTCGGTTCTTTGAACATCATATAGTACATCAGCGAGGAAATCACGTATAAACTGCCTGTAATGCTGAACGTGATCGCGTAACCCCAATACGTGCCATAAGTGGTCACGAGATAGGATTGAACGGGTCCCATCGTAGCCCACCCAATCATAAAGGCGGTCTGCATCAGTGAATTGGCGATTCCTCGGCGTTTGTCCGATACTCTGTCCACCAGAATGGCGGATTGAATCGGGTTGGCTGCATTCATCAGCGCTTGTCTGAATAAGAAACTGACTGAAGCGATGAGCAGCAGATTCGTGAAGCCGGTCAACAGCAGGAAGGGCAGTGACATGACCTGAAATATGACGACCGCTCGAACACTTCCCACCTTAGCAGCAAGTGTAGGTCCAATCAGCATTGATACAATGGTCATGATCTGACCCAATGAAATGAGCAGACTCATGGCACTTAAGGATACCGAAAAACGGTTGGTGAAATACAGATTCAAATAAGGCACAACCAGTCCGGAGCCAAACCCGATTAATAATTGGGTTATGACAAATTGACCGATCAAACGGGAATCTTTCTTTTGGCTTAGAGTATCGTTCTTGCTGCCTTGTTCTGAGGAATGAACGACACCCTGCTTATCATCCGTTGCAGATGTTGCAGATTCAGTGACAGGTTGCGCCGGAGTATCCGCTTGTGGTGCCTTCTTATCCTCGGATACAAACAACATCGGAATAAACGCAACCAGTGTAGCTGCCCCACCTACGAATAATACCGTCTGCAATCCAGTGACTTTGGCAAGACCAGCCGTATGAAGCAGGTCTGCAAAAACGCCACCACCCAAGCTGCCGAGTACCTGAGAAGCGAGTACGAGGGAAGAGTAGTAGCTGAACATCTTCAGTCGTTGACTTTTCTTCACATTCTCAGCGAGGAAGGGAATGGCCAGTACCTGAAATACGCCAGCGAAAAGTCCTGAAAATACAGCAAACCAGATCAGTCCGCTGGCGGAATAATCGAAGGAACGGCCAATCAGAAAGATTCCACTGAACAATGCGCCGGTAATCAGCAGCCGCTTCCGGCTGAAGAAATCGCCGCATAGTCCAATAGGAACAAACATAATCGCTGTCGCAAGTGATTGAATACTTACAATCTGGCCGTTCATTGTATCATTGTAGCCGAGACCCTGAATGTACAGATTGTACAAGACAGAGAACATGCCATTTCCGATCTGATACAAGATGCTTGCTAGAAAAAACAATTGAATATTGCGGGACCAGCCCCGAATTTCAGCATGAATCTGTTGTAGAAGTCTCAAGTGGTTTCCCCCAGTCTGCCTGTGCAGTAAGTTTAGTTTAACAGGAATGGGGGATTTGCGGAAGAATTGACCACTGTTTATTTTGCAGTGGGGGATTCCAGCACTCGGGCAATCACGAATCCATCGTAGCCTTTACTGCCTACAGTTTGCAGTGCGGTAGCTTCAAGACGCGGGTTATCTGCAATTAATTTCAGGAAAGACTGAACGCCCTTAACCCTGTTGTCCGTACTGTCTGCATTGATAACTTCACCGTCCCTGACGATGTTGTCGCCAATAATCAGACTTCCTGGACGTGCCAGACGCAGCGCCCAACGCAAATAGTCTGGATTACTCGGTTTGTCAGCATCGATGAAGATAAAATCAAAGGGCTCTCTGTACTCTTCCTGAACGTCGGGAAGGGTAGTCAGGGCAGGACCAACTCGAAGGTCAACCTTGTGCATAAGTCCTGCACGCGTGAGGTTGGCTTGTGCCATCTCTGCATGGCGTGGATCTGCTTCCAGTGTGACAATATGTCCGTGTTCGGGAAGGGCTCTGGCCATCCAGATCGTACTGTATCCGCCAAGCGTCCCGATTTCCAGCACACGTGTTGCGCCCTGTATTTGAAGCAGGAGCTGAAGCAATTTCCCTTGATTAGGCGTTACATCATGAGCAGGCAAGCCGGCTTCTACATTGGTACGTAGGGCCTGCTCCAGCAGGGAATCCGAGGGGATTAATAAGGCGTTCAAATAATCGTCGACTTGAGTCCAGGTTTGCTGTTGAGTAAAACCATTCACATTGTTCATCGTTATCTGTTCCTTTCCAATTGCCTGTATTGGATTTCATACTTCAACTATAAAGTGAACAGATACATAAATAAAATATATATTATGTATGTTAATATAAGTTTAGATTATATAACTTCAAGTGAAGAAGGTGCAGCGGTTGAATTTGCACGGATTACGATTGTTTCATGCCATCGTGAGATATGGGGGAGTCACGCGGGCGGCGGAAGAACTCAACATTAGCCAGCCAGCGGTATCCTCTCAGGTGAAGAAGTTTGAGCGGGAGTTGGGCATTCAACTATTTGCTTCGGAGGGGAGAAGACTGGTTCTTACCGATGCTGGAATGCAATTAACAGGCTACGCGGAACGTCTGTTCATGCTGGAGCAGGATGTCGAGAACTTTGTGCAGGATTTTCGGGCAGGCAAAAAAGGTCTGATTCGTCTTACCGCTACCTATTTGCCCTCGAATTTTCTGCTGCCGGGCTGGATTGCCCGCTTCAAGCAAATGCATGAGGATGTGGAGCTGGTTGTGAGCACAACCAATACCCGGATGGCTTTTGACCAACTGCTGCGTTATGAGGCCGAGATTGCGGTTTATGGTGGAAGTGGCATTACACATTCAGGTATCCATTGGGACGAATTGTTTGAAGATGAAATGTGGTTTGTAGTACATCCCGATCATCCGTATGCGGGAAAGGAAATTGAGCTTCGGGAGATGGTGGCGGAGCCCTTCATTATGCGTGAAGAAGGAAGCGCTACACGAGAGCGTCTCGTGTCTCTTTGCACAACTAATAACCTGGCCGCACCCCGTATTGCGCTTCAGTTTAATGGGTTGAACGAAACGATTAGTGCGGTGAAGGCAGGTTATGGGGCCAACTTTATTTCTTCTCTGGTCGTAAAGGAAGATGTGCAGCAAGGCAGACTGGCACGTGTATTCGTTCGAGGTGTACAGTTGAAAAACACGGTAGCCGTATGTACACGAGCAGGGGAAGTGTTATCTCCAGCTGCACAGCATCTGGTTGAACTCATCAGACAGGAAGCATCAGTAATGAAATGAAATATTTGGGGAATTACATGAGAGCTAACTTTGAAAGTCATCCGTCGACGCTGCTTTGGTTGTTCCTCTGGAGTATAACCGTGCGAAAAGGGTGACTCCACCAACGATCAGAACAGGTATCCAGACTGCCATCATGGGTACGTGGTGGAACAACATCGCAGCTAGAATAACGCCGCCCAAATAGATTACAACGGCACCAGCACGAAGGTAGGCATCTGCTGATAGCGCTTTGACCAGCGAGCGGATATTGGCGTGTCGCAGTCGCTGAAGAATGCTTACCGCATCCTCAACCACGGCGGCCAGATTATTGGTGAGCACGGTCGTCGAGATACCGGCAATTCCAATGCGGCGTGCCGCAGTCGTTTGCATCCCCATAGCTGTGGACAGCATGGCAATCAGCAGATAGGATAGTTGTTCCGAATAAGGACTGATCATGGCGAATGCAAAGAGCAGAAGCAATATACTTTCTACAGTGAACACGGCGGTGACCCGGGAAGACCAGCCATTTTTCGTCTGCACATGTCCAATCATGTGTGCAGCGATGGCATTTCCGGCAATAAAACCAATGAGGGCGAGGAGTGCACGCAGCACAACAAACTCCTGAGCACGGGCAATCGCGATCCCCAGAAGCACAATATTACCTGTCATATTGGCTGTAAGCACATGCCCCAGTCCCAGGTATCCGATCACATCGACCATTCCGGCAGACATGCATAGCAGCAGCATCGCGTACTTTTGGAGGGTATTTTGTTTCATGATCATCCGTCCTTTCCCAAAAACGTAACCCCTCCAGTATACATCCACAACGCGTGATTCTTCAAAATGAAGCTCATGATCAAATGCAAATTTTCCTTTTCAGCAAACAGGTATAAATCGTCCCTACCTTGAAGCTAAGGTGCTGCAAGCCAGTCAAACATATTGTTCACTGCCGCCTCATGCATCCTCTCCTGAAAACGATGATCCTGTCCCCCATAAGCGTGAAACGTAACGTTGGCACCTCTGCGTTTCAGCCAATGATACATCCGGGTTCCATGACTGTAATTCACCTGCGTATCAGACGTGCCGTGCATGATCAGCACAGGACAATGAAGTTTGTGTGCCTTCGACAAGGGGGAACGGGCAAGATAAGCTTCCGGAACTGAACGCGGTGAACCGCCAAGCACCCTTTTCAAAGTACGTCTCAAGTCGGTTCGTTCATGATAGGTGCGTTCCACATCGGCGACACCGCTCCAAAGCACGAGTTTATGTACCTGCGTAGGTCCTTCATTGTAGGTCGTTGCTGTCTGTACGGCATTAATGGCTCCACGCGAAAATCCCATTATTGAAATTCGCTTTGTATTGGCAAAGGGCCACTCTTGCACAAGCCGGTAAGCTGCATGTACATCCTCTACATCTCGACCGCCATACTCGTCGCGTCCTTCGCCACCCTCGTTACCACGATATGATGGAGCGAACACGATATAACCTTTGTGGACAAATTGCTCCAGCCAAGCGGTATTTACCCCACCATAGTTGCCCAGTCCGCCGCGGCAATAGATCAGAACCGGCCAACGTACAGCAATACCGTCCATGGTGTGTGTTTCTACAGGAGGGTAGCGGCTTGCGAGCTGTTGCAGTTGCATGGATTCTTGCATTACGGCTAATCTTTGGAAGCCAGAGTTACTATGGGTGTTTTCTAACGGTGAGAAGGCGGGTAAGGAGCAGCCGTCAGGCAGGCATAAATAGCCTTTTACCCGAAGCGCATCGGACGCATACGTCACATGATAGAGCAGGGGAATCGACCTCTTTCAACGGGAATAGCGTGCTAATTGAGCATGATTCTTCTTTAGGATGCGCCTAAACGATGTTCCCATACCTTTCAACCAGCAACAGCCGTTCGGTGCGAGAAATTCGTTTCTTGGCTCCATATGATTTATAATGGTTCAGGAGACATGTGGATTGACCTCTGTCCTCTTATTTATAAAAACTAACTTTAGTGTGTACGAAGAAAGGAAGAAAACCATGATGAACGCTCCACATCCGATTGATCAATTCAAGAAATTTAAATATGAAATTACGAGATTTATGATGATCTATAAATTTGCTTTGGATCAAATGGAGACCAAAATTGAGGTGCTGAAGGAAGAATTTCAGTCCCTGCATGATTACAGCCCGATCGAACATACGAAATCCCGATTAAAGTCACCTGAGAGCATTATGAACAAGATGTTCCGTAAAAATCACGAGTTAACCTTTGAAAGTATCAAGAAAAATATTAAGGATATCGCCGGTGTACGGATTACCTGCTCCTTTATCTCCGATATCTACCGGATTAAGGATATGCTGTGCAACCAAAGTGACCTGCGCGTGCTGGAAGTGAAAGATTATATCCAGAATCCGAAGCCAAACGGTTACCAAAGCCTTCATCTTCTGGTTGAGGTGCCTGTATATATGTCTAATGGAGAAGAACGGGCGTGTGTGGAAATTCAGATTCGTACGATTGCGATGGATTTCTGGGCGAGCCTGGAGCATAAAATCTTTTATAAATACAATAAGGATGTTCCCGAGCGTTTAACCAAAGAACTGAAAAGTGCAGCAGACTCTGCCAACGCACTGGATCAGCAAATGGAGAGATTGCACCGGGAGATTCAGGAGATCAAGGACGCCGAGAACGAGCGTGATGAAGAAGAATTGCGCCGGATTATCATTAACAATCAACAGTTTACACTGCCTTCCAACCTGCTCAAGCTGTTAGGAAACGGGGAACAATAAGGAAACGTGAACTACCGCAGGGAAAGGAATATATTATTCATATGAAAAGCTCACCAGCTTCATTAAGCACCCATTCTACATCCCGTGTACGTATGGCATTGATTTTAGGGACACTGTCGGCCTTTGGGCCGCTGTCCCTGGATATGTATTTGCCAGCACTGCCCACACTGGCCGATGAATTTCAATCATCCACTTCTTATGCCCAGCTCAGTCTAACGGCATGTATGGTCGGACTGGCCGCAGGGCAGCTGCTGGCTGGACCTCTAAGTGATGTGCGTGGTCGTCGTACGCCTCTTATTGCGGGTCTTATTCTCTATACGATCGCTTCCATACTCTGCCTGGTCAGCCCTACGATGGGCTCTTTTGTTGTGCTGCGTTTCATTCAGGGGGCAGCGGGAGCAGCGGGAATCGTTATCTCGCGCGCAGTGGTGAGGGATGTGTATTCCGGGCCGGAGCTAACACGTTTCTTCTCCCTCTTAATGCTGATTAACGGGGTTGCACCGATTGCTGCACCAATTATCGGCGGGCAACTGCTTGCATATACGTCGTGGCGCGGTGTATTTATTTTGCTGAGTATCATTGGTATTTTGACTTTAGTTGCTGTTGTGGTTGGTCTAGGGGAGACACTGCCTGCAGAACGACGATCCAGCGGAGGACTGAAGCAGACGCTGGTTACATTCCGCCAAATCGCAGGGGATCGTCTGTTCATGGGTTACGCCTTAACTCAAGGTTTTGTATCTGCTGGCATGTTTGCCTACATATCAGGTTCGCCGTTTGTGCTTCAGAAAATATATGGCATCTCCCCGCAAATGTTCAGTGTCTGCTTCGCCATTAACGGTCTCGGTATCATTTTGGCAAGTCAGATCGCCGGAAGACTTGCGGGTAAAGTATCTGAAACTCGTCTGTTGAGCGCAGGACTGATAACTGCTGCTCTGGGAGGAACATCTCTGCTCATCGCCATTCTGGCAGGAGGTAATCTGATTTCGGTCCTGATCCCGTTATTTCTCGTGGTATCCAGTGTGGGTCTGGTTAATACGGCTTCCTTTGCACTGGCGATGGCCAATCAGGAGAAATCAGCAGGCAGTGCATCAGCACTTATTGGAGTGATGACGTTCCTGTTCGGCGGTATTGTTGCTCCACTTGTGGGTCTTGGAGGAGAAGGCACAGCTGTACCAATGGGCATTGTCATCGCTTGTGCGGATCTGGGTGCATTGCTGATTTATGTTGTAATGGTAGGCAAAAGCAAGAGAGGGAAACGTCAGGGGAAACAGCAGCTGGCGTGAATTGGTTTTGCGTGGTGGCACTGATTAGAAAAAAAGACTGGCTGACAATAACACTAAGAAAAAATGTAAATCCCAAAAAGCGCTCCAATTGGAAGGCTCGTTCCTTCATTTGGGGCGCTTGTTCTATATGTGAACGCGATTTAGCAGAGAGCAAACAAAATCTGTGTATTAAGCAGGATACCTGGAGTCAGGAACGGATAGAAGTAACCGATGACAAAACCGAACAGATTGGTGGATGGCCACATTAAGTAAACGTCATTGTACGTGAATACGAGAGACCAACGGTTGTAACAGAAATTTTGCAGTACACG
The DNA here is from genome assembly GCF_013401555.1 of Paenibacillus sp. E222. Taxonomy (NCBI): domain Bacteria; kingdom Bacillati; phylum Bacillota; class Bacilli; order Caryophanales; family Paenibacillaceae; genus Paenibacillus; species Paenibacillus sp. E222. The sequence continues at coordinate 5,739,945 of NZ_CP058552.1, read as the reverse complement.
TTGCTCAGGATCACGAGGCGTTGCTACTCCTGATTGGGCAAATTGCACAGCTTGGGTCAGATTCTGTGGCTGTTGTTGGATAAATAGCGGTAGAAGGCCCGGGCTGCTTTTGATCAGGTTATACAGGAAAACCATCTCTGCAGAGGGCTGACCCACTGGGCGAGGGTAGGCACTAAGCAAGGCAGGCAGATTGCCTTGTGATAACTGTGCGGGCACACCCGGTGCCGTGCCGGGGACACCTCCAGGAAAGTAGGGAGGTTGCCCCCCTGTGCCTCCGCCTGGAACGCCGGGAATGAATGGGGGATAAGAACCGGGTCCTCCGGGAATTCCTGGAGCGGGCTGACCGCCAGGAGCGCCTCCTGGGAACAGCGGCGGGAGCTGATAGGAGCGATCTTCTCCATAACCTGAGTTATATGCGTAATCCATGTACGAACATCCTTCCTGTCGTCGTATTCTGGAATCAGCATATGGCGGCATCCGCCTAAATGTGAATTGTTCGACTGAAGGTGCCGTTCGTCCTTAAAAGGCAAAAGCTGCATTGACAACTTCGTTGATAACAATTATCATTGTCAATGGAATTGGACAAAAGTACATACCAGTATTATATGCATGAATAATGTATAAACGTCTAAGTCTGACATAACAACTCAATCCATTGAGGTGTTCATCTTGAAAGGGGATAGTCACTTGTTTAAGAACAATAAAAAAATGATCATGCTTCTGATCACCGTAATGGTCATGTCCATCTGGCTTGCAGCATGTGGATCGAAGCCAGCAGACAACGGTACAGCAGCAGGAGAGAACAATACAGCAACGGAGACACAGACAGAAGCTCCGACAGAACGTACATTGACAGATGCAATGGGTCACGAAGTGAAAATTCCTGCAAATCCGGAGCGGATCATCGCTTCGTATCTGGAAGATAATCTGGTTACACTCGGCGTGAAGCCAGTTGCCCAATGGTCCGTAGCCAATGGAATCCAGGAGTATTTGCAAAAAGATCTGGACGGCATTCCGACAATTGCCTTCGATCTTCCTTTCGAAGCGGTAACAAGCTTCAACCCGGATCTGATTATTATCGGTTCCGAAAGTGTGGTTGAAGGCGAGAAATACGCTCAATACAGCAAGATCGCGCCTACTTATGTACTTGGCGATGAGATCAATAGCGATTGGCGCAAAACCCTGCTAAAAATCGGCGAAATTCTGAATAAAGGCGATGAAGCACAAAAAGCGCTGGATGATTACGAAGTGAAAGCCACAGAAATCAAGGAAAAAATCAACACGGTTACAGGTGGAACGAAATCGGCAGCGGCTATCTGGTTGGTAAGCGGCAAATTCTTTATCGTAAGTGACAATGTATCCAGTGGTGAAGTGATGTACAAGGAATTGGGACTTGCTGAGCCCGAAGTGGTGAAAGAAATCTCTGCCAATGCGACAGGTAACTGGTCCTCCATCTCGCTGGAAAAATTGGCGGAAATGGATGCAGACTACTTGTTCTTTGTGAATAGTGATGAAGGTACGGGTTCAGAAGCACTGAAAGATCCGGTATGGCAAAGCATCCCGGCAGTGAAAAACGGTAACTTGTTCGAATTTACCCGTTCGAGAAGCTGGTTGTATAGCGGTGTTCAAGCGAACCTTCAAATTATGGAAGACATTCAGAAAAGTATTGTAAAATAAACAATATCAAATACGAATCCGAATGTTTAATACTCCTTGGTGCGATGAGCACCAGGGAGTTTTTTTGTGATTTCAACATTTTACGATATATAATATTAAAATGAAGCGAAGCTCGTGAGAGATGAGTTTCGTTTCACGATCACGGAAGGGGATAACTTATGATGCATACTTTGGACCCGCGAGCATTGACGGGCAGAGATAACTATAAATTGATGAGTGGGTCGGTGGTGCCACGCCCCATCGCATTTGTGACAACTCTTTCACAGGATGGCAGCGTCATTAATGCAGCGCCTTTTAGTTTTTTTAATGTAGTCAGCTCTGATCCGCCGATATTATCCATATCTATTGCACGCAAGAACGGTGTTATGAAAGATACGGCTCGCAATGTGCTTTCGAGGAAAGAACTCGTGGTACATATTTGTGATGAATCGATCGCTCTTGACATGAACGAGACGGCTGCCATGCTGGAGCCCCACGAAAGTGAGCTGGAACGGACAAATCTGACGACTGTACCAAGTACTGTGGTCTCCGTACCAGCAATACAGGAAGCACTCATTCGCATGGAATGTAAGTTGTATCAGCATATTCCGATATCGAATGATGAGGGAGAACCTGTGAGTGATCTGCTTCTGGTTCGTATTGTACAATACCATTTCAGTGAGAACGTGTATGATCCTACCACCAAATATATATTAATGGATCAGTTGAAACCGATTAGCAGGCTGGCCGGGAATGACTATGCCAAACTTGGCGAGAGATTTACGGTGGTCAGGCCGGAGTACCAGCTGAGCAGGCTGAACGACCTGTTGAAGGATGGGTCTGGATAAGATATAAGTAGTATCGTTGTTTAAAAAGACGGACAATCATGTGTGGAATTCGCATGTGTTGTCCGTCTTTGCTTGTTTAGTGAACATAAAGAGGGCAAACCCCGAATAGACTTGTACTATATCCTGCACATGTGACATGAACCTATTTTATATATAAGGAGGTTGGAGCCGATGAACCCACTTGATGGAACCGTAACTGCAAGTATCATGGGAATTGGAACGGCATTGCCTGTTCACCGGATTGAGCAAAAGGATGTGTCTGCTCGGCTCGCACAAGCGCTGGAGCATGAGCCGGATTCCAGACGATGGGCCAAGCGAATATTCAACCAGTGCGGTGTCGAGACGCGTTATTCCTGTGAACCGAACCTGCTGGAGCCAGTAGAGTCTTGCCGTTATCTGCCCTTTACCCAGACGGATAACGTTCCGACCACAGCCGAACGTATGGCCAAATATAAGGAAGCAGCCGTTCCACTTGGAATTCAGGCAGCGCATCAGGCGCTCGAGGATGCCGCCGTTTCGACTTCTGAAATTACACATCTCATTACCGTCAGTTGTACAGGGCAATTCCTGCCCGGTCTAGATGTTCGGCTGATTCAGCAGCTTGAACTATCGCCGCGTATTAACCGGATTCCGCTTGTGTTCCAGGGATGCGCTGCGGGTCTGAAGGCTATACAGTTGGCGAATTCGATTGTGACGAGTGACCAAGATGCTAAGGTACTTATCGTATGTGTAGAGCTGTGCACCCTTCATTTTCAGCCGTCCGCCAAGCGAGATGATCTGTTCGCAGCGTCCTTTTTCGGAGATGGCGCATCTGCCTGTGTTGTGGGCCTGTCCGGGACAGGAGGCAAAGAACTGTTCAGATTGGGTAGTGGGCATTCCGTGTTGCTGCCAGACTGTTCGGAAGAGATGATCTGGGAATTGGGAAATACCGGTTTCGATCTGTATCTCTCGCCACAGATTCCGAAGCTGCTCGGTTTACATCTTGGCCCAGAGGTTGAACAATTGCTGAACGGCAGCGATCTACCGGAGATCTGGGCGATCCACCCTGGAGGCAGAGGTATTGTGGATGCGGTACAGAAGCTGTACCAGCTGTCAGATGAACAGGTCGCTTACAGTCGAAACATTTTACGGGATTATGGAAATCTATCCTCTGTGACGATTTTGTTTGTTTTACAAGCCATCCGCGATGATTATCGTAAAAAGAAAGAAGCTTCCAGCGGAATAGCCCTTGCATTTGGACCGGGACTGACAGCGGAATTGCTTCCTTTTACTTATGTTCCTGCCCCCGTTGAAGAAAGAGAACCAGTGAATCAAGGCGTAATTTAGAAGAAACGGAATTACCAATCTGATAGCAGAGGAGCTTGGGTATGGGTTATCGCAGCCTTGCTGTTCTCATTAGCCGATATCCGCGGTTCATCATTCTCTGCTGGGTGTTTGTCATCGGGATGTCAGCCGTCTGGGCCTGGAAATTGCCTGGCATTGTTCAGGATCATGGATTGAATTGGAACCATGGAGATGCTCATGCTGTAGAGCTTATTCTGGAGAAAGAGTTCCACGTTCCTGCTGATCCGGTTATTCTTCTATTTGAAAAAAAGAACGGCACTACCCCTGCTGAATTTCGGGGCTGGATTAAAGATCGTCTGCAACAGGCACGCACTCTTTCAAGTGTAACGTCCATAATCTCTCCGCTTGAAGCGCGGGGAAGCCGGATGCTGCGGGGGGATGTGGCCTACGCTTTGCTGGCGTTTGATGTACCGCCTTACAAGATGGGGGAGCCGTTGGAACAGCTGCGTTCCGTGCTTAGAACCGACGATAAGGGAACGATCCGAATAACAGGGGAATCCGTTGTCCAGCAGGATGTAAACCGTCTCAGCTTTCGAGATTTGGAACGTGCAGAGGTTGTGGGATTGCCGCTTGCCTTCATCATTTTGTGTTTTGCATTCAGAGGTATTTATGCAGCGCTGATTGCAGTCATTATGGGAGTATCCGGCGTCATAACGGCAATGGGAGTTACATCCCTGATGGGTTACCATCTGGCGCTCTCCAACTTTGTGATCAACGTTATTCCGATGGTGGGAATGGCGCTCAGCATAGACTTTGCTCTGATTATTCTCAGCAGATACAGGGAAGAACTCCAGCAAGGTCAGAATAGTGAAGAGCCAGGTTTGGGTGACGAAGAGGTTCTCCAGAGAATGCTGCGTACAGCGGGAAGAGCCGTATTTTTTTCTGTGGCTTGTGTGCTGTTAGGACTGCTCGGTCTGCTCTGGATTAGATTGCCGATGTTCCTGAGTGTATCCCTTGGAGCCATTATTGTGCTCATCATATCGGTTCTGCTGAATATAACACTGCTGCCAGCAATACTATCCCTATTTTCTACGCGAATCTTTAGACAACATTCCGGGCGTTCCTTCTCTTCAAAACAGGGCCAGCATCAACAATCGTTGCCGTCACGCTCGATTTGGGCATTCTGGTCAGGCATGATTATGAAACGGCCGGTTCGGATGGCGCTGCTTGGAACGGGTACGCTGCTTATTTTTGTTCTACCGGTTACCCGGTTGGAGTTGGCCATCCCCGATGCTTCTTCCTTGCCTGACAGGATGGAGTCTCGGCAGGCGACTGAGCAGATCCAGCGCGTTTTTGGACAAAAGAACGTCTCTGCTGTAGAGATTGTAATTGGTGGAACTTCAGAGCCGTTGACCTTATACCACTGGCGGATGGCGTTGAGTAAAATGCGAGAGCTTCAGCAGGATTCGAATGTGGTGGCTGTTGAGTCCGCATGGGGAATCATGCTGCCGGACAAGCTCTCAGGTCAAGCTCATATCAAACCTCAAATGAACATTCCATCACCATCTTTACGTGAAGCGCTGAAAGAAACCACGTCTCAGCAGCCTGCATGGCAGCGTTCATATGTGTCCGACTACTCTATTCGTATGGTGGCTACCATTCACGGAGCACCGGGTTCCGATGAGGCAGCATCCTGGCTGGAACAAATGAGGGCAAAGGACTACGTTAACTCCATACCCTTCGTACCCCTGCGTTATGGGGGAGAAGCAGTCATGCAGCATGAAATCATGGAAGAGATCTCTGGACAACTGCCCAAAGTGCTGGTGTTTGTTGTGGTATCAAATTATCTCGTATTGCTCGTAGCATTTCGGTCATTGCTCATTCCAATCAAAGCCATTTTGATGAATCTGCTCAGCTTGGCTGCTTCCTTCGGCGTGCTCGTACTGGTATTTAATCAGGGCCATCTTGGCATGGAACCATCTGCTATTGCTATTATGATTCCTGTATTCATTGCCGGGCTTGTCTTCGGTATCTCGATGGATTATGGCGTATTTATGCTGACTCGCATCCAGGAGGTTTACAGACGAACACGGGATAGTGATCTGGCCGTACAGCAAGGACTGGCTTCAACTGGACGTCTCATTACATCGGCGGCAGCGATTCTGCTGGCAGTGACTGTACCGTTTGCCTTTGCTGACGTAGCGGGTGTCAAACAGCTGGGAATCGGAATAACAGCGGCGGTGTTCATTGATGTAACCATGATCCGCCTGGTGCTGGTACCTGCACTCATGAAACTGATGGGCAGATGGAACTGGTGGCTACCAGGGCATAGGGAATAAAAGGCCTGATTAAGAAGGATGTTCTCGGAGCCTGAAGATCAGGTACTCGAGAACATCCTTTTTTTCATCAAAATAGTGTGAATTCAGCGCAAAACAGGCAATAATGTTCAATTTACCGACTGTACTGTGATTTATAATAGACTGGACAAGTCCAACATATATCTTTTTACATACGTTTATATAAATTGAACAAAACATGTACACGAGAACGGAGAGAACAGAAATAACCTGAAGAAGCGGAGCTGCAAGCTTTATGGAAGAAAGAAAGCTGCATCGGAAGCATACACCTCGCCTTTATCACCGGATGTTCCCCTTTGAAAAAGGGAATTCAAAAAATCTGGGCATAACAGCGATCGGAAGGTTGTTCTGTCATCGGAGTGGCAAGTGTAAATATTCTTTAGTTCAATTTATATATCAATTGAATCCACAGGAGGGAGAAACGGTAATGTCAGACATTGAATCTTATCTGCAAAAACAAACAAGCCCGCGTGGTCGCTCCGCCTATCAGAGGGGGCAATCTCTTGAGCAATGGCGCAGCCAGTTGCGAGCACGGATTATTGATCGGCTGGGTGGCTTCCCGTCCGTGGCGGCGGAGCTGAATCCCGTATTGCTCGAACGCACCTCATGTGATGGCTACATACGGGAGCGGGTTGAGATTACGACCTATGCTGGTTTGCGTATGCCCATTTATATGCTAATACCAAATGTAGTAAGCGTTACCAAAGAATCGCGCCCAGCTATTATAGCTTGCCACGGTCACGGTTATGGCAGCAGGGAGATCTCAGGTATGGAACCCGACGGTTCACCGCGTAGTGGAGAGCCTGGCTTGCATAAAGACTTTGCCGTCGCTCTTGTACAGCGTGGATATGTGGTTGCGGCGCCTGAATTGCTTGGATTTGGTGACCGCAGGCTGGAGGAGGATCGAAACGCACCACCCGGCGCAAGCTCCTGTACCAAAATTGCCGCCCATCTGCTCATGACAGGGCAGACGCTTGCTGGGCACCGAATCTATGAAACGATGCGTGTGCTGGATTATGTAACCACACGTCCTGAAGCTGACCCGGCACGTATCGGCAGCATGGGTATCTCGGGTGGCGGACTCGTGACGGCATTCACTGCTGCATTGGATGAACGCTGCCGTGCGGCTGTCGTGAGCGGTTACGCAAGTACATTCCACGGCAGCATATTGGATAGAAATCATTGTCTCGACAATTACATTCCAGGAATTCTGAGGGAGGCAGAGCTGCCGGATATCATAGGGCTGATCGCACCGAGGCCGCTATTTATTGAAGCCGGAAGTGAAGATCAGGTATTTCCGCTGCCAACAGCAAAAGAAGCTTATGCACGATTGACAGAGATCTATGAACAGGCGGGGGCACAGAAATGGCTCGATGCAGACTTTTTTACAGGAGGTCATGAGATCAGTGGAGCGAAAGCCTATGACTGGCTGGATAACGTTCTGTAGGGCAATCCTATATAAATGAACCTTTGAGAGGAGAGTTTAGTTATGAAATGGTCAAAATCCGTCCGGTATTTGCTCTGTTTTACCCTGTTTACTAGTCTGATTGGAGGTGCTCTGACAGCTAATGGAGGACAGGTCGCCCAAGCTGCGGCGAATGAGTACAAATTTGACTTTGGTGCGGGTGCAGTTGAGAACGGTTACACAGGTGTATCGGCAACAGAGGCCTACACTTCAGCGAAAGGTTATGGATTCAATACACCTGCCAACATGCGTAATGTATCGGCATCTGGAACAGGTGTTGCAAGCGATGCCGTACAGTTTGTAACTTTTGGAACGAAGAGTACGAATACGTTTAATGTGGATCTGTCCAACGGTCTTTACGAGGTGAAGGTAGTCCTGGGCAATACAGCCAGATCGAGTGTGGCGGCAGAAGGCGTATACCAGATCATTAATATGACGGGTAATGGGGCGACCGATCAATTCCAAATTCCGGTGACGGATGGACAGTTAAATCTGTTGGTTACGGAAGGGAAACAAGGCACTGCATTTACACTCAGCGCACTTGAAATCCGGAAAATTTCGAATCAGACGGTGACGAACCGTACGATCTATATTGGCGGCGATTCAACGGTCTGCAATTACTATCCGCTCAGCAGCAGTGTACAGGGTGGCTGGGGACAGCTGTTTCCTTCCTACGTGAATACCAGTACGTTTCAGGTTCGCAATATGGCCTCTAGTGGTCAATTTGCAAGAGGCTTCCGCGATGATGGACAGATGGAAGCGATTCTGAAGTATATTAAGCCAGGGGACTACTTTATTTTGCAATTAGGGATTAATGATACCAATGCCAAGAACAATACCACGGAAGCGGAGTTTAAAGAGATCATGCGTGACATGGTCCGTCAGGCCAAAAATAAAGGAGCCACCGTCGTTCTATCGACACCTCAGGGTCGGGCAACTGATTTCAATTCAGCGAATGTGCATACTGCGGAAAATCGCTGGTACAATGCAGCTACACGTGCACTGGCTCAGGAAGAGGGAGTAACGCTTGTAGAACTGAACAAACTCAGTTCCGCATATTTCACTTCCATAGGACCGGCTGCAACATTGGCCTTGTATATGTCAGGTGACACGCTGCATCCGAATCGTGAAGGGGCTGCCCAGCTTGCACGAATCGTTGCTGCGGATCTGAAAAGACAGGGACTGAATGGATTCTGATTCGGTTAAAATATAGCTACGTTCCACTGCTCCACAAACATAGATTGGACTAAGCTTAAGCATTTAACCCAGAAATCCCCCCGGGACGGTCGCATAATCCGCGGCATGTCCCGGGGGGATTTGATTGTAAACCTGGTGACTATTCCATCATATCCTTGGCTTCATGGTTGACCTTTTTACCTTTCAAAAGTGGTTCAAGCTCATCCTGGACACTCTGTTCCCATAGGGGTACATCTGTGCGATAGGCAGCCCGTCCGTTGAGATGTCCGGCTACTGGTGCTGTGATAAATACAAACACAATGCCAAGTAATACCCGAGCACTGATATAGTTATCGAAATACCAGAAGAAGAGAAACGTTCCGCTCAGTACACAAAGTACGCCGAGTGTAGTACTTTTGGTGGCGGCATGTGCCCGTAAATATACATCTGGCAATCGGATCAGTCCGAACGCGCTAAATGCGCTCAGTAATGCTCCCAGCAAGACAATGAGCCCAATGACAATTCCTGCGGTTCCATCAACGATCTCCTTCATTTTTGAATACCGCCCCCCGTTCAATATATCGTGCAAATGCAACTGTGCTTAGAAAAGCAAGAATGCCAATCAACAGAATGATATCCAGATAAGCTTGGGTATGAAGCATCATGGATAGAACAGCAACGATGGCAATGACGTTAATGCCGATCGTATCCAATGCCGTAATTCGATCGGCCATGGAGGGTCCCCTCAGCACCCGGTAGAGACAACCCAGGATAGCGAGGGAAAGAATAAGCAAGGAAATGAATAACAGTGAGGATAACATTATCGTGTCACCTCCATAATGGCTTTTTCGAACGTATTTTTGATATCATCACTCATTTTCTGTTCGTCTTTGATATCCAGTGCGTGAATAAACAATTTGCGTTGATTCCCTGAAATTTCGAGTGGAAGGGAACCTGGCGTCAGTGAGATGAGCAGACAAAGGAGTGTAACTTCCCAGTCAGAGGACAGCTGTGTCTGATAGGTGAATATGCCGGGTCGAATATCCAGCTTCGGCTTCACAATCTGGCGAATAACTTCAATACTGGCCCGCACCAGTTCCTTGAACAGTAAGACAATCAGCTTGATGATCGCCCAGACACGAACGATATAGAAGCGTTGCGGAAAGAACCGTCTCATGCTCCCAATCAATAGCAGACCCAGCAGATAACCCGTGAGAAAGCCAACACCATTCCACGCATTATTCAGAAACATCCATACAAAAGCAATGATCAGATTCAGTACAATCTGAAAGGCCATACGCATCTACTCCTTCAACACTGCATCAATATAAACATTGGGATGCAGCAGAATGTCGCCTGCGCGGGAGGTCAGTTGGAACATGCCCTCAGCCCCCACGCCCATCGCGATGATGAACACAAACAGAATTCCGGCAGGGATGAGCAGGCCGTTCACGGCATAAGGTCTTCTCACTGCGCCTGTCGGCGGTTCACCCCAGAACGCCTGGATGAAGATGCGAAGAACCGAATACAACATCAGCAGGCTGGACAGGACGGCGATGCCTGTCAGTCCGTACAGACCTGCCTGCAACCCGCCTTCAAATAGCAACAATTTCCCAGGAAATCCACTGAACGGAGGAATACCTGCTAGCGCAAGTGCGCTGATGAAGAACATCCAGCCGAGCAGAGGATAGCGGTGAATCAGCCCGCCCATATTGTCGAGTTTGGAGGTGCCTGCGACCGCGATCAGAGCGCCCCCGAGCAGGAATAGCAGTGTTTTGATGAGCATATCATGCAGCATGTAGAAGAGCAGACCTTCCAGTGCAGGACGGCTGGCAGCAGCCATCCCGAAGGCTACAAATCCCACCCCTGCGATCACGTTGTAGATTAGAATTTTATTGACGTCACGATAGGAAATTGCCCCGATTACCCCTAGAACCATCGTTGCTCCAGCCATCCAGCCGATAAGGGTGTGGAAGAAGTCCGGATCGTGATAGAAAATCAGTGTGAATGTTCGCACAATGGCGTACAGGCCAACTTTGGTCAGCAAACCGGCGAATAGGGCGGTGACCACTGCCGGAGGGGCTGCGTAAGAGCCGGACAACCAGAAGAACAGGAACAGTCCGGCCTTAATGCTGAATACGATCAGGAAGAGGACAGCGATCAAGGTGATGACTCCACTCTGCCCAACTTCGGCGATCCGATTGGACAAGTCGGCCATGTTTAATGTGCCGGTAACAGAATAGAGGAAGCCAATCGAAGCTACAAAAAGCGCTGAAGAAACAATGTTAATCAAGACATACTTGATCGTTTCCCGTAGTTGTCTTTCCGTACCTCCTAATACAATCAGCGCATAAGAAGAGATGAGCATCAGTTCAAAGCAGACAAACAGGTTAAACAGGTCTCCGGTAAGAAACGAACCGTTCACGCCCGCAATCAGGAAATGAAAGAACGGGTAAAAATGATGTTCTTCCCGTTCCTTATTCACACTGCGGAAGGCATAGAGCAGACACGCCAGTGCAATGATCGAAGCGGCCACAACGAGCAAGGCCGATACCATATCTGCAACAAGTACAATCCCGTAGGGTGGTTCCCAACCTCCCATATTGAGTGTCTGTATGCCGGACTGTGCCACTTGAGTAATCAGCATGATTGAAGCGGCTGCTGTCAGCAAAAGGCCAACAACACTCACAACCCGCTGGATGCTTATCCGCCGGAAGAACAGAAGGGCTATAACCCCGGTAATCAGTGGCAGCAGAATGGGCAGAACAACGAGATTATTCATAAGGACGCCCCCTTACTTCTTCCATATCGTCTGTTTTCAGCTTCAAATAGGATCGATAGGAGAGTACAAAGAAAAAGGCGGTAAGTCCGAAATTAATGACAATGGATGTTAATATTAGCGCCTGGGGAAGTGGATCGACGTAGCGTTCAGCGTGTTCCCCAAGCAGCGGCGGTGCTCCAGTTTTGAGACGGGACATCGTAATCAGCAGCAGATGCACCCCGTGAGTGAGTATGGACATGCCGAGCACAATTCGGAGCAGGCTCCGCGATAAGATTAAAAAGACGGCGACTGCAAACAAAATGCCAACGGCCACACACATCAATATTTCCATATCAGCGATCCTCCCCGATCTGTAGAATGATAGTCATGGTGACGCCCAGGACGGCGAGGTATACGCCGAGGTCAAACAGCATCGCGGTTGCAAGTTCCGTTTCTCCGAGTATTGGAAGCTCAAAGTAACCAAAGGTCTGGCTCAGGAAAGGTGCGCCGAACAAAAACGAGCCTGCTCCAGTCAATAAGGCAATGCCCAGCCCGATGGCCGTCATGGTGCGGAAATCGATAGGTAACGCTTTGCGTACAGTATCTGTACTGAATGCCAGCGCAATTAACACGAGACCCGCAGCGGTGACCAGACCGCCAATGAACCCGCCACCCGGGTTATGATGTCCTGCGAAGAACAAATGCAGCGCGAAAGTCAGAATGATAAAGACAACAACTTTGGTCGTCGTTTGCAACAACACATCGTTGCTCTGGAGTGGAACGGTATCCCACGTTGACGAGCTGCGTTCACGGTTGCCATACTTTTTCGTATTGTCCGATTTGTCATCCGTATCTTCTTCGGTTTCTTCAGTCTGTTCTTTCTTGCGGAATTTCAGTCTAGCACCAAGGTCCCTCGCTTCGAGATTCAGATTAATCATGGAGTAGATGGACAATGAAGCTACCCCGAGTACCATAATCTCCAGAAGGGTATCGAAACCACGGAAGTCCACCAGCAGCACGTTGACGACATTTTTGCCGCCAGCCAGATTGTAGCTTTCCTGAATGAAAAAGTCGGAAATGCTCTCCAGTGACGCGGTTCCGCTCGCAGCTAATGCAACAAAGGTCATGACCACGCCTACCGCAATGGCAACGACCATATTCACACTAAGATAGCGGCGGCTTGATTTGCCCCGTTGCAGTTCAGGCAGATGGTAAAAGCAGAGCAGGAACAGTGCAACGGATACCGTTTCGACAATCATCTGGGTCAATGCCAGATCCGGCGCTCGGAACAGCACGAACAGCAAAGTGACGAGGTAACCCACTGCGCCTGTCATAATGACTGCAGATAGTCTGTTCTTGGCAAAAGGGATCGAAACCGCTGCTGCAATCAGTGCGACGAGCAGTACTGCTTCATAGAAAGAGAACGGGGCGTTGCCCTTGAAATTCCAGGTGATGTTTTCCCCTGAGCGGAAAAAGGCATAAACCAGCAATGCAACGGTGAACGAGAAAATGTATACCAGGTAATTACGAACCGAGCCATTCATATAGGCTTCCGTCCATTTGCGTGCATAATGCTGAAGATTATCGAGTATGACATGGTACATATTGTTTATCGTTAACCCTTGTGGGTAGTGCTCATAAATCGTTCTCCAGCGCGGCAGCAGTTTGTACAATGTAATACCGAGGGCGATTACACCCAGAGTCATGATTAATTCCGGTGTGAAGCCATGCCATAGGGAGAAATGAACATCAAAGTGCTCATTCCCGTTCAGCAGCGATGGAAGTACAGCAGCCATCGCCGGTTCAATTAATGATCCAGCCAGCAAATTCGGGAATAGACCGAATATGATCACGAGTAACCCAAGAATAACCGGAGGGATCAACATGCCAACGGGAGCTTCATGCAGCTTCTCGGCAGGGATCTCGCTGCGGGTGCGACCGAGGAACGTTTTGAACACAATAATAAGCGCATAGATCAGAGTGAACACACTTGCGAGCCAGGCGAAGACAGGCAAGAGTACACTCCATGATCCGAGTCCAAAGATGCGGAGATGTGTTACTTCCACCATAGCCTGGAAGAACAGCTCCTTGCTCAGAAATCCGTTAAACGGCGGAATTCCGGCCATGGCGAGTGCTCCGACGAGCGCTACCGTAAAGGTCACTGGCATAAATGAAGCAAGTCCGCCGAGTTTCCTTATATCCCGCGTGCCTGTCTCATGATCCACAATGCCAACGACCATGAACAGTGCCGCCTTGAAGGTAGCGTGATTGAACAGATGAAGCAGTGCTGCCGTAATGGCAACCGTGTACATCGCGGAGGATTCGCCATATCCGAAATAGATGGCCGCAGAGCCAACGCCGAGCAGAGACATGATCAGACCAAGCTGTGAGATGGTAGAATAGGCCAGGATCGCCTTAAGGTCATTTTTTTTCACGGCAAGGAATGATCCATAACAAAGGGTGAGCAGTCCAACCCCGGTGACAAGCCAGAACCATAATCCCTGTCCACCAAAGATGGGTGTAAACCGGGCGACGACATACAGCCCCGCCTTTACCATGGTCGCCGAATGCAGATAGGCGCTGACGGGTGTTGGAGCTTCCATGGCGTCAGGCAGCCAGATGTGGAACGGGAACTGTGCAGATTTCGTAAAAGCTCCGATCAGAATCAGCACAAGAGCAGGCAAGAACAGTGCACTATCCTGAATCTGTCCCCATTCCGTAATGGTTGCCCGGATGCTGAACGTACCCGTCATGAGGTACATCAGCATGAATCCGGCAAGCATGGCGAATCCGCCAAATACGGTAATAAGGAACGATTTCTGTGCGCCTGAGGTGGATTCTTTACGTTTGTAGTGAAAAGCGATCAGCAGAAAAGACGTAATACTGGTCAACTCCCAGAATCCATACAACACAATCATATTGTCTGACAGCACCACGCCAAGCATGGCTCCCATAAACATCAACAGATACAAGTAAAAGCGGTTTAAGGCTTCTTTGGTATCCATGTAGAAAATGGAGTAGAGGACCACCAGTGTTCCTATTCCGGTGATTAACAGTGTCAGCAGCAAACTTAGACCATCCAGATATAGATTAAATCCAATGTCCAGTGACGGAATCCAGGGGATATACCCGGATACCGTATTCCGCTGAGACACGGCGGGTACGAGGCTCGCAAAATAAACAAATAATAGGGCCGGGACAAGTAAAACCAGCCATCCCATATGTATTTTACGGAAGAATCGATGCAGCATGGCGAGTACAATCCCAGCGGCAAAAGGCAGAATTACAACAACATGAAGCAGGCTCAACATTACACCCCCAATGACTGAATTTCTAATGCTCTTTGTTGTGGCAAACAGTGCCCATATGGCTCTGTGAGCATGCTTGCTCTCTATATTCATAACCCAAGTATGTATATACAGAATCGTGACTATTCTTTGAATGGAAGAAACACGGTGCGAATAGCGTCCCCATATTGTATGGATCTATATAATGAAAAAAGACATTATTTCCGATAAAGATAAAAACGAACAGGTGACATCCCGTAGTTCTTAACAGCAGGAATGATGTTGAAAAAAGCAAGCTGGTTTCACCGTTTATTGGAGGCAATGATGTCATTTAAACTTAAAACTGTACTAACCATGACCTTTGGCGTTTTATCCCTGCTAGTCACATTGACGATTGGGTATATTCTCAGCCAGAAATCCTCTGTCGCTGTGGAAACCGAAATTGGTCACTCGCTGACGAGCACAGCTTCTCAGACCTCGGACAAGCTGGACCGTTTCATGTGGACGCGTTCAGGGGAGTTGGAACTGCTGGGGCGAATGATTGCCCTGGAGGACCGCTTCGAACCTGCCGAAATGCAGATGCTGCTCAATCAGCTTCAAGATAGCTTTCCCACTTTCTCATGGGTTGGATTCATAAATCCAAAAGGAAAAGTGCTGGCTTCCACAGACGGCATATTGCATGGTGAAAATTTATCGGATAGACCTGTGTACCAGGAGGGCATCAAGGGTAAATTTATTGGAGATGTTCATGATGCTGTCCTTCTGGCGAAGCTGCTTCCCAACCCAACTGGCGAACCACTGCAATTTGTCGATATCAGCTTTCCGGTGAAATACAAGAACGGAGAGATTGCTGGCGTGCTGGCCGCACATTTGAGTTGGGCTTGGGCGAAGGAAGTAGAGGAAAGTGTCCTGGAACCGTTGAAACATGAGGAAAAGGACATTGAGATGTTTATTGTCAGCCAAAAGGAAAATACGGTGCTGCTTGGTCCAAAAGAATGGATTGGCCAACCACTGAAACTAACGGGTATTACAACGGCGAGGCAGAATAAAAGCACCTGGTCCATAGAAGAGTGGCCAGACGGGCAAGAATATGTTACAGGATTTGCAACCAGTCAGGGCCATCTGGATTATCCGGGTCTTGGATGGACCGTAGTTATTCGTCAGCTCAAATCAACGGCGTTTTCTTCCGTATCAGATATGCTTTGGTTCAATGTATGGGCAGGACTGGCTGTTACCGTTCTGTTCGCGCTGATTGGCTGGCTAATCTCCCGCCAAATCTCCGCTCCGATTGCAAGGCTGACTCAGGTAGCGAATCGACTTGGTGCCGGAGAACAAGTACAGATTCCGGAAAATCGGGGCTTCAGGGAAATTGAAGTGCTGTCGCGTTCCCTCAGGGATATGCTGAATTCGCTAAGGAATAAGGATTCAGAGCTGGTGGTCATGCAAAATCTTGCGCATTATGATCAACTGACGGGTCTGCCCAATCGAACTGCGCTGGAAGTATATTTGGAGGAATCACTCGAATCGGAAAGTACAGATCATACCTTGACTTTCCTGTATATTGATTTGGACGGCTTCAAAAGCGTGAATGATACGCTCGGTCACCAGACCGGAGACATTCTGCTGCAAAAAGTGGCACAGCGTTTATCCAGTTTTAAGCAGGATAAGGGGATCACAGTCAGGCTTGGCGGAGATGAGTTCCTCATTGTTTTCCGCTCAGTGGGAGAAGATTCTAGAGGAGAAGCACGTGCTTATGCAGAAGATATTATACAGATACTAAACAAGCCGTTTATTATCGAATATGAGCGGATTCATATTGGCTGCAGCATTGGCGGTGCTGAATATCCTGCCAACAGTGGTAATCCGAGTGAAATTATTCGCATGGCAGATGAGGCGTTGTATGAATCGAAACGTGCAGGCAAAAATAGAATGACATTCTATCCAGAATGGAAGAACACAGGTAGAGAATAATATAATGTAACGTAGCAGGTCACTGTTCAGCATACAGGCAAGGAGCGATGAGATGTCTGGAAAATATACCAATGTACCCTATGGCTATGAACCACCGCCGGCTACCCGGAAAGGCACGTTGATTTTCTATGATTCATTTGAGCACGTAACGGATGAGCAGCTTGAACGTGCCGCTGCTATTGCGGACACACGGTCTTTTGTGCAACTTGTGCTTTATCCGCTGCATGAGAATACAGTGAAGCGGATGAGCAAAGATGGTGTGCAGCCTTTTTACAAAAGGGAAGACCGTCTTCATAACTGGAGAAGGGAGCATGCATCCTCCCGCGTACGGGTCGAAGGCTGGGAAGGCAAGCGAAAGAAGTATACGCCGATCGAAGCAGCCCTGCGTCATATGGCAGAGGAATATCCGGCTCCCCATTTCTTGTATCTCACGGTGGAGATGGCAAATCAGTTTGCATCATTTGATTCGTTCAAAGATTGGATTAAAGAAGTACGACTGATTATTGATGGAGAGCCTGTTAAGCTCCACCCAAAGCTGGAGCAAAATACACATCGCTGGGAATGGGCAGAGTGAACCGATAAATTCGGAGTGACGATTTCAGTAAAAAAAAGTAGTGCTGTACAGCCGGTTCCCGGTGAGCAGCACTACTTTTTGCGTTTTTTTGAGGACTAAACCAGATCAAGGGACGTCATCGTTTTATTTTTCCCCGTTCGTTTGGCGGCATAGAGACACGCATCCACTTCCTCAAACAGCTTGTCCTTGGACAGATGGGCGCTGTAGCTTTTGAGTCCGACACTTACCGTAATATAAGCGCCTTCAAGCTCCTTATGAACGAGACGTGCGATCTTCTTGCGGATCTGTTCCACCAAGGCATATGCCTGCTCGAAAGGCTGCTCAAACATTAACAGTGCAAATTCTTCTCCACCGTAACGCGCCGCGATATCGCTTGATGTGATGTTCTCCTGAATGACCAGAGAGACTCTCTCCAGAATGGCGTCTCCCACTCGATGCCCATATGTATCATTAATTGACTTAAAGTTATCAATATCAATCAGAGCTAAATGTAGACTCATGCCATTATTGGCATACTCAAACGCTTTCTCATAGTAGTCCTTAAAGGAGCTTTGATTATACAGATTGGTTAACCCGTCTGTCTTGGACTGCTTGGTCATAATTGCGTTTCGGACAATCAGATCCTGCTTGGCGAGCATACTGGCCTGCAGATCATCCAGTACCTCAACGCCGCTCGTAACAATTAACTGTGCAACATATGTACCTACAATGAGAAATGCCGGAATGGATACCATGTCAAACGAAGATAAGTACAGCCGATAGTCTGGGTCGCAGAGTACGATGATATAACCAATCATCTGCATGAGGCACACCGTCCATACCCGTCTCTTGTTGAAGAACAGAACCGAAGCAAAGATCGGCAACAGACATATGGCCAGTATAATGCGGATATCGTAATTGACACGAATGATGGTCCAGGCAATCACCGTGCTGGCCATGGACATGGAATAGAAGGAGAAAAAGCTGAAACGGCGTTCCACCCAACTAGCAATCAGAATGGCGAAAGCGCTGGCTAACGTAGGCAAAAACAATACATGGATCATGAAGTCTTCCGGAGTGCGATCATAATCGAGAAACAGAAAGCAGCCTATTTGAATGACAACATGCGTTAAAACGACGACCCAGTAAGCACGAAGCATTTTTTTGATCCATTTGGAATGCTTGAATTCGTACTCGGTTGGGATATGGTTGCTGTGTGAATGTGGACTCTTCAATATATCACCGCTGACTGCATCATAATGATACGACAGACGCCGCTCTCGTATATTTTAATTATAAAACACATTGCACGAAACGCAAATCATTTAATTATTTTTATGAAAACAAACCTTACATAACGACAAAGCGCATAAAGTTCTTTTGTAGGACAAACAAAAATCCAAATCAGGCTCATAGACTGTGTGTGAAGGCTCCAATTCATATGATTCCAATTATGATGAAGGGGAGGTGAGATCCATTCCTCTTATCGTTCGTTCAACCGTTAATGCTACGGGAGCAATTACATTTACAGGAAATACGCTCGGACTGAGTCGTTCGGACACAGCCGGAGTACCCGGAACACAGGACAGTATTGGAGCTTTTACGACAACGAATGCCTCCGTCCAGTACGGAACCTATCCGCTAGGAACCACGAGTCTGTACCAGAGCAACAGTTCAGCGGCGATACTTGTTCTTCCTGCTGGCAGCACTGTCTTGTATGCAGAATTGATCTGGGGTGGAAGTTACATCAATGGGACAGTCAATCTGAGTGCTGCAATCAACAATCCGGTTACGTTTATTACACCAGCAGGTACATCCAGTGTTACTCCTGACCCGGCTACTTATAATCAATTTGATTTGGGGAACGGCGCTTCTGGTTATGTGCGTTCAGCCAATGTTACTTCGCTTGTACAAAATGGGGGAGCCGGTACATATACCATCGGAGCAGTTGTAGGAACGATTGTCATCACCAATGATGCTACAGCCAATCATGCAGGCTGGACACTTGGAGTCATTTATCAGAACCCCAGCCTGCCCTTTCGCAACATGTCCTTGCGTGCAGGTGGTGTACTTGTCCAATCTACCTCGGCGCCAGTGGTTACCACACTGACTGGATTTGCCACTCCGCTTTCAGGTGCATTGGGAGGAAGGGCATTGTTCAGTGCGCAGGAGGGGGACGCGAATAGGACCGGGGATCAGGCATTATTCGGGCCAACCTCGGCAACTTCGGTTGCGTTGTCTGGACCAAACAACCTGGCTGCAAACTTTTTTGCTTCCCAAATCAATGGCGATACAGGAACGCTTAATACAACAGGGACTTTCGGCACGCGGAACCAGACGAACGGCGCCCCAGGTACCAATATTATCGGCGGACGTCAAGGCTGGGATATTACCAATGTGGATGTGTCAGCGAGACTGATCAACAACCAGTCTTCTGCGGTGTTAACGTTAACGACCTCCGGGGATGCTTACATTGTCAACGCCAATGCGATTCAGGTTGATATTAATGCGCCCAAAATTACAGTAGCCAAGGCTTCCGCTGCTTCCGGTGCGGTAGCGGGGGACAGCGTTCTCTATACCGTTACTGTCAGTAATGCAGGTACAGCCAGTGCCGCCAGCGTTGTGCTATCTGATTCATTACCTGTAGGTCTCACCTTCATTCCAGGGAGTGTAACCGTCGCTGGTGTGTCCCGCCCAACACTCGATGTCACTGCAGGCATTCCGCTTGGTTCATTAAACCTCTCTAGCAGTATTGTTGTAACCTATCGTGCGCTCATTGCCCAGGATGCAAGCATATTACAATTGGTGAATTCAGCGAATGCCGCCTTTACGTTCCAAAGTGTTGCTGGGGGTTCAGTGATTACGGGAGTAATACCGTCCAATAACTCTACTCTTCCTGTTTATTCACCGAACCTGTCCATAGTGAAGTCGGCGAGTACAACCAATGCCACAGTGGGTGATCAGGTCACGTATACGCTTCAGGTAAACAACGGGGGGAATGTTGCTGCCAACGTTACATTAACAGATAACATCCCGAGCGGCAGCTCGTACGTGGCGGGCAGCTTCCGACTGAATGGAAATGTGATCGCTGGCGCGAATCCTGCAACTGGCGTTAATTTGGGGAGTCTCGCGGCAGGAAGTACAAATACTGTAACCTTTCAAGTACTTGTAACAAGCTTGCCAACGCCTCCAACCCTGGTGGATCAGGCCACGTCCTCCTATTCCTTTAACTCTCCTGATGGTCGAACTATTAACGGCATATTAGCCTCGAATACTTTGACGATTCCCGTTACATTGCCCAATGTAACAACATTAAAATCGGCTTCAGTCACTGATGTTGCAGTTGGAGAGACGTATACGTACACCGTAGTTACTACCAATGGCGGTATCGAGGTGATTAACAATGTGGTACTCACGGATGCTCTCCCTGTTGGAACTACATTCGTACCTGGCAGTGTGACCGTCAGAGGAACTGTCGCACCATCGGCCAATCCGAGCAGTGGAATTTCGCTAGGAACGTTGGCAGCCGGAAGTTCTGCCACGGTGACATTTCAGGTTAATGTGCAGTCGCTGCCCGCTTCAGGTTCGCTGGTCAACCGGGCTTCCGTGTCTTATAGCTCAGGTGCGTTCACGGGGATTTCCAACTCCAATTCCATTACAACCCCTGTATACCAGGCGGCAATCGGCATTAACAAGTTGGCGAGCGAAACCAATGCGACACTGGGAGATCAGATTTCATACACACTTGTGGTAACGAACAACGGAACCATAGCGACTCAAGTAAATGTAACCGATACGATACCCTCAGGTTTGACGTTTATCCCGGATTCGGTAACCGTGAATGGTACTGCGCGTCCTGGGGCCAGCCCATTAACCGGGATAACGTTGGGAAGTTTGCTGCCAGGAGCAACATCAACGATTGTATTCCGAACTTCACTCACGACACTTCCATCGCCGCCAACGCTGGAGAATCAGGGGGCCGCTAGTTATACGTACCAGCTTCCGAGTGGACGAAATCTCTCAGGAAGCAGTTTATCCAATGTCGTTCGCATACCTGCATCAAGCCCCAATATATCCATAAGCAAAACAGTAAGCACGCCGGACGCCACTGTAGGGGATGTACTGACCTACACGGTTGTTGCAACAAATGCAGGGAGCAGTGCGGTACAAAATCTGGTGATCTCGGATTCGCCAACCGGTTCGGAATTCGTCTCCGGCAGTGTCACAATTAATGGAACTGCTGCAAGAAATGCAAGTCCACTTTCGGGCATTGCTGTCGGTGTATTGAACAGCTCGAGCAGTGTTACGGTGACCTATCAAACAAGAGTGACATCCGTTCCGTCCACAGGTTCAGTCAGCAACCGGGCAAGTGCAGCATTTACATCAGGCAGCTTTAATGGCGTTTCATCATCTGTCACGGTGAATACACCTATATACCAACCAGTGATACAAGTAGCAAAAACTGCGAGTACCTCGAATTTAACGGTAGGGGACTCTTTTAATTACTCCATCCAAGTCAACAATTCAGGCAATATTACTGCAACGGTTACCTTGACTGATCCGATCCCTGCCGGGGTTGTATTCAGTACAAACAGCGTCATTATTAATGGCGTACCTACACCAGGTGTTAGCCCGGTAACAGGAATTAATTTGGGGTCGATCGCTGCAGGCTCGAACGTAACGGTCACCTTTGTTGCCACGGTCACAAGTTTGCCTAATTCAAGGCAGTTGACTAATCAAGCGGTTGCATCATTTGCTTACACTCTTCCAAGTGGGAGAACAGTTGCCGGTTCTTCGTCATCAAATACCGTTAATATTCCCGTATCCTTGCCCAATGTAACGATCGTAAACAGTGACAATGTAGATTACGGCGTGGTCGGGGATGTCATTCGATACACATCTGTTATTCGTAACAACGGAACAGTAGCCGTTAACAATGTGGTATATGTCAGCCCTCTTCCTCCGAATACCCCATTTGTACCCGGAAGCGTCATTGTGAACGGGACTTCCTTCCCGCTCTCCAATCCGACCGCCGGCATTCCAATCGGTACGTTGGCTCCAGGAGCCGAGGTTACCGTAACTTTTGAGGTGACGATTACTATGCCGATCCCTTCACAGATTAACAATCAGTCGACGGTCAGCTTCACATCCGGTTCATTTTCGGGGTCATCATCATCCAATACAACACAGACTCCGGTTATACAACCGCAAATTTCACTCATCAAAACAGCAAATACAGTAAATGCGACCGTAGGCGACACAGTTGTATACACAGTAACTGTCAGTAACACAGGCAATCTGGAGGCAAACGTTACAGTGACGGATACGATTCCTGCTGTCACAACTTTTGTACCCAACAGCCTCGTGGTATCTGGTGTGCCACAGCCTGGAGCGACACCAGGAACGGGGATTCCGGTAGGCATTGTGGCAGCGGGAGCGACAGCTGTTGTTACTTTTGCGGTTGTTGTAAATTCGCTTCCATCTCCACAGCAACTTAGCAATTTTGCGACGTCATCTTATACATTCACACCTCCTGACGGGCGAACGTTAACAGGGACAGCCACTTCAAATACACTGACGTTTCCAGTCTCGTCGCCAAACGTTGCCGTAGTTAAAAGTACAGTTTCGACTGCGGCTGCCATAGGGGATACAGTTACTTACTCCATTTTGGTAACGAATAGCGGAATAGAACCGGTGAACAATATTCAGTTTTCGGATCCAATTCCTGCGGGGGCCTCTTTTGTTGCAGGTAGTGTCACTATAAATGGGGTAGTGCAGCCCGCTTCCAATCCGGCAGGGGGGATATCGCTAGGTACGCTCGCTCCCGGAACGTCCGCTACTGTCACTTTCAGTATCAATGTCAATGCGATCCCGTCAAGTGGACAATTAAGCAATCGATCCACAGTGAGTTTTACCTCTGGGGCATTCTCAAGCACAACGTTCTCCAATACTGTGGTAACACCGGTGTTCCAACCTATTCTCTCCGCACAAAAAACGGCGAGTACACAAAATGCTACCGTTGGGGATACCGTAAGTTACACAGTTACCGTCAACAATCAGGGGAACTATGGTGCCCAGATTAACCTGACGGACAATATCCCTGCAGGAACCATTCTTGTTCCGAACAGTGTGATTGTAAATGGTCAGCCATTACCTGCAGCCAATCCTGCAACAGGCATTCCGGCGGGCACTGTTGCTGCTGGGGCAACAACAACGGTTACCTTTTCCGTAGTTATTGATACTTTGCCGACCCCGCAACAGCTGGTGAATCAGGCTTCGGTTGCTCTTTCCTTCACGCTGCCTGACGGACGCAACATCACGGGTTCTGTTTTGTCTAATATACTTACCATTTCAGTGTCGGCTCCCGATGTCGATGTAGTGAAATCTACGACATCTACGGCTGTATCTGTTGGTGATGTCGTAACGTACAGCATTGCAGTAACTAATAACGGAATAGCGACTGTCAGTAATGTGGTATTCACGGATGCATTGCCGGCAAGTACTGTTCTTACAGCAAACAGCGTGTTTATTGATGGTGTTCCTCGACCGGGTGTTAATCCTTCAACCGGAATAACGCTTGGTTCCATCGCGCCTGGAGTTACCGTGACCGTTGTGTTTAGTGTGCAGGTTACAGCACTCCCATCCAGTGCAGTATTAAACAATCAGTCTACGGTGAGCTTTACATCAGGTGTGTTTTCAGCTACTACATTTTCTAATACGGTCACTACCCCGGTATACCAACCGATTCTGTCGGCAGTCAAAACGGGAGACCATGCTGTTGCAACGGTAGGGGATACTGTCGTTTACAGCATCGCGATCACCAATGCAGGGAACTTTGGGGCATCTGTCACGTTAACGGATACCATTCCGGCAGGAACAGAACTTGTGCCGAATAGCGTCATTATTAATGGGGCTTCAGCACCAGGAGCCGATCCGGCTTCAGGGATTCCACTGGGTGTAGTCTCCACAACAACTGTAGTCACGTTCTCGGTCGTGATCATCACCCTCCCTTTAAGCCAGGCCATAACCAATCAAGCTTCAGCAACCTATTCCTACACGCTGCCGGATGGAAGAACACTGGCAGGCAGTCTTACGTCCAATGC
This sequence comes from Paenibacillus sp. E222, assembly GCF_013401555.1. Classification (NCBI taxonomy): domain Bacteria; kingdom Bacillati; phylum Bacillota; class Bacilli; order Caryophanales; family Paenibacillaceae; genus Paenibacillus; species Paenibacillus sp. E222. Next base: position 5,715,484 of record NZ_CP058552.1, on the reverse strand, counting down.
TCTCAATATTCAGGTGTCTGCTCCAAATGTCAGTGTCGTCAAGACGACACCGGTAATTGATGCTGTAGTGGGTGATACGATTGTATATGAGATGGTCGTAACCAATAACGGAATTGATCCTGTCAACAATGTTGTCTTAACTGATCCAATTAGTTCGGCTGTTACTTTTGTCACGGGCAGTGTCCTGGTTGACGGCGTTCAGCGTCTCTCGGCTAACCCGACACTGGGTATAGCTCTTGGTTCTTTGGCACCTGGAGCATCTGTATCTGTATCGTATGCGGTTCGGGTCAACACGCTGCCTGCACCACCGCAAGTGAGCAGTCAGTCATCGGTAAGTTTCACATCGGGTGTATTCTCGGGAGCTGCCTATTCGAATACCGTGGTAACGCCAATTTATCAGCCAATTATTGCCGTAACCAAAACAGCGAGTACGTCCAATGCGACCATCGGTGACATCATCACCTATTCTTTTTCCATTTCCAACAGTGGGAATTTAGCAGCCAATCTGACACTTACGGATAATATTCCGAATGGAGCAGTCCTACTTCCAAACAGCGTCCTGATTGATGGTGTTCCACAGCCTGGGGCGAATCCGGAATCAGGGATCGTTGTTGGTGCAATACCTCCAGGAGGGTCCGTTAATGTAACGGTCACGCTGGAAGTTACTGTGGATTCATTGCCGCAGAATCAGCAGCTGGTCAATCAGGCGGTAGCGAATTATACATTTAGTCCGCCGGATGGACGTCAGTTGACGGGCACGGTATCCTCTAACGTTCTGGTGATTCCTGTATCTGCACCCAATGTCGTTGTGGTCAAAAGCGCGAGTGCAGTTGATGCTGTTGTTGGCGATGTGATCACCTATACCATTGTTGTAACCAATAGTGGCATCGAGGTGGTCAATAATGTGGTTATGGTAGACCCTGTACCTACAGGCACCGTATTTGTGGCGGGAAGTGTTACGGTGGATGGGGTGGCAAGGCCTACTGGGAATCCGAATACAGGAATAACACTTGGTTCGATTGCTGCTGGTGCTTCGGTTACCGTTACATTCAGAGTGGAGGTCGTGGTGATATGAGCCAATCTTCCGGTCCGTTGTCCCACATGCTACAGAATCAGTCACTGGTTCGATTCAGCTCGGGTACGACTGAACTGGAACAGGTGGCCTACTCTAATACAGTAGTTACACCATGGATCGGTCCCAGGCTGGAGGTTCACAAGTTTTGCAATGTTGCTGAGGCTGCTCTGGGGCAGACACTGACCTATCTGATTGAAATTGTGAATTCGGGTAATTGTGCTGCCATGGTCCATGTGTTGGATTCGCTCTCGTCGGAAACTTCACTTCTCCCCAACAGTGTACTCCTGGATGGCACTCCGCTGCCGGGAGTTTCGCCAGAGAGCGGGATTCCAGCGCAGGAAATCGTACCTGGTGCGACGTTGCGAATTCATTTTCAGGTGATCATCGTCGGTCTTCCTCAGGCCTTGAAACTGGTGAATCAAGCGAAGATACGTTATACGTTTGTGACGCCGGATGGACGAATGGTTGAGGGGGAAGAGAACTCCAACGTGGTAGAAGTAAACCTGGTGTCGTCAAGTCTGTCGTTGGTTTTGAATGCAGATCGTGTGCAAACCTTTGTCGGAGATATTGTCACTTACAACCTTTTGGTGAGTAACCCGGGTTTTATAATAGGAAACGATGCCAGGGTAACGATCCCATTACCCAAAGGTATTGAATTTCTACCGGGAAGTGTCATTGTGAATGAGATTTTTGTTCCCGAGACGACGCCTGACTCCGGAATTATGATAGGCGAGGTGCTGCCCGAAGAATCTGTTCCAATTCAATTTCGAGTACAGGTCACGGGAGGAAGCATAGCTGAAAATTTAACAATTCAGGCAACGCTAGAGTACGTTTCAGGTGACACGTTGGAGATTGTATACTCGAACGTAGCAACTTTGAACGTCATTCAACCTCGAATATCGATTGCGAAAAGTGTGAATCCATCCATCGCAACTCCTGGGGATACCGTTCAATACCAAATAACGGTACACAATGAAGGTTCTTTTGCAGTAGATGCTATCGTGACAGATTTTCTTCCGTCAGGTATGCGCTATGTTGAGGGAAGCCTCGGGTGGAACGGTGTGAAGCGGCGTGGAACAAGTCCGGTCAAAGGCATTAATATCGGAACGTTGACTGCACGATCTACGGTTAATATCCAATTTGAAGTGAATCTTGCAGAGCAGGATCAGGGTGTGCCTGGAGTCTTCGAACTGATGAATCAGGCTCGCCTGAGCTATACCTTTCGTTTGCCAGATTCTCGTTCTGTGCAACGAATTATTACCTCCAATTCGGCTGTCATTCAGTTGAAGCATCCCATCATTTCGGTCCATGTGGAAGTGAAGCCCGACTTGATTGAAAGGGGAGGAAATGTAACTTTTCATGTACATGTGACCAATACAGGAACCTGGTCTGCACGGGTGCAGTTGGGTGATGTGCTCCCTCCAGGTGCCAAATGGATTGGGGAAGCAGAAGTATCCGATCGAGCGATCATTTCAGAGTATTCTTCACCAAGATATTTACATTTGGGTGAGATGGAACCTGGAGCGGAGAGATGGGTTACTTACGTTGCACAAATATCCTCCGCTGAACAACTGGGAATCCAGCAGGGTACCGTAACTGCAATGTATACTTACGAGTGGAACGGTCAGAGGCATTCAGGAAAGTCCATTTCGAATGTATACACCGTTATTGTTGAAGATGGCGATGAATGAAGGGAAACAATAGCTTTCTCTGTAAATGTAAGGTTTTTTTTGCTTCATTATGGAGTCCCGACATTACACGAACGGGAATGAATGGTATACTAATTAAATATGACCTCGGCAAATAACCCGTGGATTCGGGACGTCGGATTAGCTATAGAGGAGGCCGCTACATTGGCAAAAGCAAAAGTTGCAAAAAGACCTACCCGGGACGAGTTTGAACTGGAAGAGCTGGGGAACCAATTAGTTGAAGCGTTTCATGAACGTTCGGAAGTGTTGCTGACCGTATGGGGCAAGGAAGATCAGGTTCAAGGGGTTATTGTGAAGCTGGATTCACGTACCCGGCTAGTGCATGTGGAGTATACAGAGGAAGAATTTACGGCCAAAGTGCCGTTCCTTGATATTATGCGTATTGATTCTCCACGGTATTGAAAAGAAGAAAAAATGATAAACTGGATCTGAAACAGGGCATCAGCCCTGTCAAATCTATTCTCCCTGCATAAGATAACCCATACCTGTTGCAGAGGAGGTACGGTCAATGAGCGAAGTATTAGGTGGAGAAGCAAGAGGCTACGGATACGGAGGTTTTACTTCTGTAGGTGCCATTCTGGTTCTGTTCATCCTGTTGGTTATCATCTCCAAAGCGTTCCTGGTATAATGATTTATTCAAGATGAATAAAGGAAGCTCTGCCATACCGGCAGAGCTTTTTTTGTTTATATTTTGTCTTGTTGTTTGCGGCTGACTAGGCCATAGAGGACAACGATCACCACAGGGTAGAGAACGGCCCACCCGGCAAAAGGGAACACAATGGCCGTCGCCACAAAGGAAATCCAACTGATGGTTACCCCAGTACGACTGCCCTTGAGTAAACGTATTCCGGCTGCGCATCCGCCAAGGTATGTGAGAATAAAGGTTGCATTGGGCAGCTGAATCAATGTCGTGAGTGACACGAGACCTGATCCGTATATGCACAACACCAGAGTAAAACAGATGGCCAGGAAGCCGATTGCAGCAATGGGTGTATGGTACCGACTGGATAAGCGGGACATCCATTGCGGGGCAGATCCTTGTCTTGCCAGTGCATAGGCGACACGGGATGCGGCACCAGCGTATGCAATGACCGTAGCGGTGCAAATAAATATGCCAGTCAGTCCAGCAAGTAACCCACCCCAGGAACCGAGAGCCTGACTAATAATCCATACGAGAGAGACATCTGCTCCGCCATGGAGATAGCTTTGAGTTCCGACTGTCGCCAGTGCAGTCAAGAAATAGAGCACACCTACAATGATGGCTGCAATCGTTACGCCTTTAATAGCGGCCTTGCGGGGATCAGTAAATTCTTCAGACAGGTGAGATACAGCTTCCCAACCGATAAAGCACCAGAACAGAATGGCTCCAGCCTGTCCCACGCTGACCCAGCCACTCGGCATAAAGGGTGTGTAATGTATGGATTTCATATTCGGAATTGCGAACACAAATGCCATGACAAGCACGATAAGAATCGCCAGCACAACCCCAATCTGTACCTTTCCGGCGACCTGCATGCCCACGATGTTAATGATCAGTCCAACCGCCAGCATGAGGGCGGCAATCGCTGTTCTGTATCCTTCCCCGAGTCCCAGCGCAGCTGTCATATAGCCTGCACCTGTAAGGGCAGCTACAGGAGCACCGATGGGAACGGACATTAGAAAGAACCAGCCAACTATGGCTCCTGCCCGTTGTCCAAAAGCGAGGGTAACGAAGTGTGATACACCGCCTGCGTCGGGGTAACGGGCCGAAAGTAATCCCATGGACAGGGCAAGCGGAAGAATGAGCAGCACCATGCCTCCCCAGGCGAGAAGTGAAGCCGGTCCTGCGAGTTCGGCAGCAAGTCCGGGTACAATCAGGACACCTGAACCGAGAACTGCACTTATATAAAGCGCAACAGCTTGCGGCATGCCTATCGTTTTTTTGAGCTGCGAAGAAGATGTGTTCATGAAATAAAATGGCCTGCCTTCCAGAATGAAATAATTTTAGAGCGAGAACTATGTAATTATATAGGAAGAGATGCAATCAGTCATTGGCGAATTTTGTAGAAATTTCGATATCAGTCGTGTGGACGTTATGATAAAATAAAACCATCCCTAGAGAAAGAATGAGGTGTATCCCTAATGAGTAAAGAGTTGACAGAAGCTTTGAACGAACAGATGAACTTCGAATTTTATTCGGCTCACGTATATCAGGCGATGGCCGCATACTGTTCCGGCGAAAGCTTGGACGGATTTGCCAACTTTTTCATCGTACAAGCTGAGGAAGAGCGGTTCCATGCGATGAAAATATACAAATTCCTGAATGACCGCGGACAACGTGCAACCCTTGCTGCATTGCCAGAGCCGAAGAATGAATATTCCTCCATGCTGGACGTGTTTGAACACGGATATGCACACGAGCAGCAAAATACGAAGAAATTCTACAATCTGGCTGACATTGCTCTCAATGAGCGTGAACATGCCACGATGTATTTCCTGAAATGGTTCATCGATGAGCAGGTCGAAGAGGAAGCTCTGTTTGATAATATCATCCAGAAGCTGCGCCGCATCGAAAAAGACAGCAATGCTTTCTACATGCTGGACGCTGAATTTGGTAAACGTTCGTTTACAGCTCCTGCAGAGTAAGAGGAGACGAAGCAAAGCAATCAGGATTGATCCGAACGACAAGAAAATTGATCTACATATGAAAAGTCTGCTCTTGAGCAGGCTTTTTTGTTATACCATTTTAAGCTTCTTCGCTTGCTTCATTTAAATTCCAGAAATGAATCTATCAGAAACCACAATTTGGGTTAATAGAATATATGTCAATATGGATCTATCCCGACGGATGTTCTTTTTCGAGCAAATCTATCAAATTCGTTTTATTTTTTTGGGTAATCTGACAAAAGTGTAACTCGAACGTAGCATTTGAAGCGAGAATGGGACGCACTCTTTTTGATAGTATTAGGATTATCGCCAAGGGCTGCAATGAGAGAAACATAGACACCCGGGGAAATACAAGACATAAGGGAGACTTTTATTATGCTACATATTCGTAAAACGTTCATCACTGCACTTGCTATTCTATTGATTATTCCATTGCTATTGCCGCAATCGGCTTCAGCTGCACCATCCGCATCCAAGAATGCCGGAAATAAAGCGAGCTCCAAGATCATATATCTAACTTTCGATGATGGGCCGACCGCCCACACGGGACAATTACTGGATATCTTGGATCAGTACAACGCCAAGGCGACATTCTTCATGCTGGGACCTCAGATGGTGAAGTTTCAGAAGGCGACCAAGCGTATTGTTGCAGACGGACATGGATTGGGCTTGCACGGCGTAACGCATGTTCCCGGTAAATTTTATAAATCCGCATACAGTGGTTTGAAAGAGATGCAGCAGGCCAATGAAAGCTTGAATAAAGTGGCAGGTGTCAAAACCAGTCTCGTTCGTACTCCGTACGGCAGCAAGCCGTATCTCAAATCCGCATATCGCAATGTTCTACTGGGGCAGGGGGGATTCCATCTGTGGGATTGGAATGTTGATTCCGAAGATTGGAAATACAAGAAGGATCATCAGAAAGTCTACAACAGCGTGATGAAGCAGATCCATAATGTGCAAAAGAACGGAACCACCCCTGTGGTACTGATGCACGACCAGGAAGCGACATTGAAAGTACTTCCGCAAGTGTTAAAAACACTGAAAGCAGAAGGCTACCAGTTTGAAGTGCTGACGAAGAAAGAACAGCCCGTGAATTTCTGGAATGACAAACGTTAAAATGATGGCTAGGTAAAAAAATAAGCTAATCTCAATAACAGCTTCAAGGAGGACAACAACATGAACAAACCTAAATTATGGATGACGATCCCTGTGACGACAGCAGTGCTGCTTGCTCTTGCGGGGTGTGGTGGCCAGGCTACCACACCATCATCAGCGGACAACACGTCCCCCGCGGCTGGCGAGCAGGCTCAGTCAGGCAGTGGAGGAGCCGATTTCTCCAATGGAACGAAAGATAGCGGAACAGATACCACAGGAACAACGGAGACCGAAGGTTCTGCAGGAAGCGGGACATCGAATTCGGAAACGGGCAGTGGCGGTCAACCCCAGCAAAGTGCGAACGATGTCATTCAGGACATTCGCAGTCAGCTGAAGATGAAGAACGCTTCGTTACCTACTTCATTTTCCCTGGAAAAGGGAAAACATCTGACTGCATCGATCACATCGAATACTTCAGATGCGTTCCACATCAACTTTTATTCCACTGACCAGTCTGTTGCGGTGAATGATGCTTCGTTGACGGCCTCTGGCAGCAAGGTGCCTGTTCTGGCATCCTATGAAGTGAAGACGTATAAAGATCCAAACAGTACCGATATTTTCCCTGAGACAGATTTGAAAAACATTCCTAAGGACATGACTGTGGATCTGGGACATGGCATCAAGGGGATGACTGAAGGCGCGGCGGGCAGTCAGTATCTGACTTGGACAGAAGGTAGATGGACGCTTCAAATTCGATCCGTTTCCGAAGATAACATGAATAATCCGGGGATTGCGAAGAGAATGGTTGAATACCTGGAGTCCCACACACTGCCTGCACCAAAGGATAAGGGATTCGTTAACGTGGAGTATCCGAGCGGTGGTAAAAGCGTCAATGTAACGATCTCCTGGCAAGACGGCAAGCAGATTCATCAGCTCCAGACCGAGCAGGTGCCACTGGAAGCTTTGGGTATGGTTGTTTCTGTGAAATAAACATGGATCCAAAATAAAGCTTCAAAAGGAAACAGGCTGGCGCGGAGCGAATGCTCCATACCAGCCTATCCTTGTATAAGCAAGGTGCACCGATGGTACGGTGTGCCTTGCTTATTTATGTTTCATTGGGTTAAAGCGGTACTTTCATTTGAACCACCCTTTTTCTTTGGAACGGGTGATGGCTTCAATGCGGTTACTTGCATTTAACTTGTTGAGGATAATAGAGATGTAATTTCGCACCGTACCGGTTGTAATGAATAAATGTCCGGCTATTTCCTTTGTATTTTTACCGTCTGCCATCAGGCCGAGAACGGCATTTTCACGTTCGGTCAGCGGGTTCTCCTGAACATAAGCCTCGTCTACCAGGTCGGGTGCAAAAATACGTCTACCATTCATGACCTGACGGATGGCTTCGGCCAGTTCCTCAATCGGGCTATCCTTTAATAGATACCCGCGTACACCGCCTTTCAAAGCACGCTCGAAATATCCGGTCCGGGCAAAGGTTGTCAAAATTATGACTTTACAGTTCAGGCCTTTAAGTTCCTCAGCGGCCTCCAGGCCACTTTTGACAGGCATTTCAATGTCCATCAGACAGATGTCTGGTGTAAGCTCTCTGACGAGAGCAAGAGCTTCCTGTCCATTGCTTGCGCGACCTACCACTTCCATATCCTCTTCCAGATTGAGCAGGGAAGACAAGGCTCCGAGCATCATACGCTGGTCTTCGGCGATTACGATCCTGATCATTGTTCAACCTCCTTTATCGGTTTGCGGACCAGCTTGGGAACATGGATGACAATGCCTGTACCTTCCATGTCTGCTCCCGAACGAATATCCAGACAACCGTTCACAAATTCAAGTCGTTCTTTCATCCCCAAGATTCCGGTACCGCGCCGTTCTTGCTTGCGGGTACGTTCGATTCCGACCCCGTTATCTTGCACCGTTATTATATTATCGGACAGTGTTTCCTCGATACGGATGGTGCATACTGCTGCCTGACTGTGTTTGACGACATTCGTAACGGCTTCTTTCAGACACATGCCGAGTACATTTTCGTTTAGTTGTGACGTATCCTGCAACTTCGGATTGCCTTCAAGTACATATTCAATGGAAGCGGCCTTTAAAATCTGTTCCGCACGAAACAGTTCATCCACCAGTTGTGTGCCACGCATGGTCGTTACCATTTCCCGAACTTCCTTTAGTGCGGTACTTGCTGTCTGTCTCAGATCGTTCAGTTCAATCTCGGCCTGATCAGGATTCATGCGAAGCAGACGCTTCGCCAGATCGGTTTTCAGACCGATGAGAGAGAGCTTTTGTCCAAGGGTATCGTGCAGATCACGTGCGATACGCTGCCGCTCTTCCATTTTCACAAGATCATCCAGCCGTTTGTTGGCGTTCTCCAGTTGGCCTTCCAGCTGTTCACGCTTATTTTTGTTATACGTACTGATCGGAAGCAGTATGGATGCCATAAGAGTAATGAATACAAACGGGAACTGACTGAGCAATAGGGTGCTCTGTTTGATGAAACTATAATTAATGGTTAGAAAACTGGCTGCCAGGTTCACCGAATAGAGGGTGAAGAAACCGGCTTTATTTTTAATATTCCCAATAAAAAAAGCAAGAAACAATGAGAAATAGGCATAATCATAGGCGATGGTCATCGTAATCGATATGGCGATCAACAGTCCAATCCACATATACACCTGCCAGCCCTTTGTGATGAAGGCAAGCAGATAACAAACAAAGAAGAACAGAATGATGAAAATTCCCGCCACCATGGGCCACAATTTGGAATATTGTGAAATATAATAGAAGGGTAGGATGAAAAAGACGAGCCATACATACGGATTCAAACCTGTATTTTTATAAAAGAGCTGCATCCACTTTTGAATGAAAATTCTCCTCCTCGGACTTGCATTGTACTCAAACTTAGCCTGACTGTAGCACGACTTTAGCTTGAATACAAGAAAACGAATCCGACAGAGTTAAGGCTTCTCTGTCAGACTCGCTTGGTTGTTTACTCGAATAGGCGGTTGAACGTAAGGCTTGCGAGTTAAGTTTTTGATCTCTCTGAAACTGACAAATTGCTTGGATTCTTCGTCCCACAGACGGAATCGCAGGGCAGCCAGACTGGAACGCAGCGTAATCGTTGTAGCCTTCTGCAATGGCGGTGTTGCGTTATGGGCTTCTTCCAAATAATAGTTGGGTACACGTGGGCTCAAGTGATGCACATGGTGGAACCCGATATTGCCACTGATCCATTGCAGCAGTTTAGGCAATTTATAATATGAACTACCTTCTACAGCAGCCTTCACATAACTCCACTCATCTTCATTTTCAAAGTACGTATCTTCAAATTGATGCTGTACGTAGAACAGCCAGATGCCGAAGAAGCCGGAGAAGAAAAAGACGGGTGCCTGCACCAGAACAAAAGCCTGCCAGCCGATCAACCAGCACATGGAGGCGTAGAGCGCTACGATCAACACTGTAGTCAGGTGAGTATTCATACGTTCTTTGCGTCTTGCGCCTTTACGGTTAAAGCGGTAGGCAAAAAGGAACACATAGATGGGTCCAATACCGAACATGACAAACGGATTACGATAAATCCGGTAGAACAAACGACCCCAAGGGGAAGCGGCTTTGTATTCCTCAACTGTCATCACCCAGATATCGCCAACTCCACGTTTGTCCAGATTGCCGCTGGTTGCGTGGTGAATGGAATGCTCGTTTTTCCATTGCAGGTACGGTGTGAGCGTTAATACACCTGTAATGGTGCCGAGAATGTCGTTGGCACGTTTGCTCTTAAAGAATGAACCATGACAGCAGTCATGGAAGATGATAAACGTTCGAAGAACAAATCCCGAGGCTACGAGGGCTATCGGAAATGTCAACCAGTAGGACACGGACAAGCTATAGTACGCTGCGGCCCATAATAATAATAATGGCAGTATGGAATTCACTAATTGTTGAATACTCAGGCGAAGATTATTTTTCTCATAAGGGGTTACTTCTTTTTTAAGGGCCATTTCTTTGGTTCTGCTCATAGACTTATGTCCTCCTTCGATGGTCAATAACTGTAATCAGTTATAACCGAACGCTTCCTGGGAAGATGTCTCCAAGTGAGGCGTTTTTATCATTGTATAAGAATGCATCCAGTGCAGTAAGTCATAAGTGTCAGTACACTGTAATGATGAATATCAATGATGACCCATGACATTTGTCATGGGTGGTGAAGTGAATAGGCTCTGTAGAGCCTAAAATAACAGCAATTTCAGATTCCTTTGTACAATTCGCGCAACAATTTGTATTATGTATACAAATTTTGCTCATGGCATGGTAGAATCTATCATTGAGTGGTTATGACAACTTATGAAATTGGTTGATAGGTTGATTTTCTGATGGATTGGATGGAGTGCATGATGAAGAAAAGAATAACGGATATTCTATTTATTATGGCGGGTGCATTTCTGTTTGCACTTGCAGTGAACCTGTTCGTCATCCCGAATGATCTGGCTGAAGGCGGCGTTACGGGCATTACAATTATTTTGTATTACCTTTTTGAATGGTCTCCAGGACTGATGAACTTGCTCCTGAATGGTATTCTGCTGATTGTGGGGTACAAGTTTCTGGACAGAACCACAACGGTGTATACCATTATTGCGGTGGTGTTCAACTCGTTGTTCCTGCACCTGACCGAGAGCTGGACGATTGCATCGGACGAGCTCTGGATCAATACCATTTTTGGTGGATTATTTGCCGGTCTGGGTATCGGCTTGATTGTTAGAGTAGGCGGCACTACGGCGGGAACGGTTATTCTGGCCCGACTTGCCAACAAATATCTGGATTGGAACATCAGTTATGGGCTGTTATTCTTCGATCTGATCGTGGCGTTCTCGTCGTTCTTCATTATCGGGCCGCAAGGGTTGATGTGTACGATTGTCATGCTGTTCATCGGCACGAAAACGATGGAGTTCATTATTGAAGGGCTCAATCCAAAAAAAGCAGTCACCATTATATCTACGAAACAGGATGCCATTGCTCAACAGGTCATTGAGAAGATGGATCGGGGAGTCACCGTCCTGTCTGGTCATGGCTATTATACGAAGAACCCGAAAGAGATCTTATATATTGTCATTAGCAAACAAGAAGTTCCAATGCTCAAGAAGATTGTGCGAGCGGAGGATGAAATTGCTTTCATAACGATCCATGATGTGCGTGACGTATTTGGTGAAGGGTTCATTGAGTTGTCCAAATCGTAATAAAACGTATATATAAGGAAGTAAGGAGCTGCGGTGTTTATCACCTGCGGCTTTTTTTGATTTATAGGGTGCAAAGTTGAAATTAAAGGACCGCGATGAGATCAGGCTTTGATTTTTAAAATCATCTGATCCTATACAGACAAAAAGCTGTACACGTTATAAAGCCGATGATATATTAAATTTAATTCGTTAAGAAACTTAACTAACTATAGAAGGAGGCGATAAAATGGCTGGCACACCGCAATATATTCGCAATCTGAACGAGAATCTGATCATGGATGCGCTGATCGCTTCTGGTGGGATGTCCAGGGCAGATATCAGTCGTCATACGGGACTCAGCAAACCTACGGTGTCGTCGGCGGTTGAACATCTGATTGAACGAAACCTGGTGCTGGAAACGGGTAGAGCCGACAATGCCCAGGGTCGTAAGGCGACACTCATTCGATTCAACGAAACCGCTTATTATGTCTGTGGCATCGATATTGGGGCAACCCGAATTCGGATCGCACTCTCTAATCTGAATGGTGAGATTATGGATTACAGAACGTATCCAACGTTATCCGGTCAAACTGATAATCGAGCAGGGATGGCAATCCTTGATGTGCTACGAAGCCATATGGATGAATTACTGACAGAAAATCAATTGAATTGGGAGCAGATTCGATGTATTGGTTTTGGCATTCCAGGTGTTGTACTGCCCGAATCTGGAGATGTTGATCGAATCGTTGCCCCGTTAGAGGGAATGGAAAAGTTGCTCTCGCTTGAATCATTGTCGGGAGTCTTCCCGTGTGAAGTGATTCTGGAGAACGATGTGAACCTGGCCGCACTTGGTGAGTTCAGGAGGGGAGCAGCAGCGGATTCCAATCTGTTTGTTTTTTTCTCCATCGGCACTGGAACAGGTGCAGGCATCATGGTGAACGGGCAATTGCTACGAGGCATGGGCGGGTTGACAGGCGAGCTCGCGGAGATGTTGTTGGAAGGGGGGCGTCGATTGGAAGATGTCCTGTCTGCTGATGGTTTGATGGAACTGGCCAAGTGTCAGTTGGATGCCAGTCTTCTTGAAGACCCTCATTCTGGTATAGAAGATCTTCGTGAACACCTCACTCCTGAGAATCTGTTCGAAGCTGCGCGAAGTGGAGAAACACAGGCTGTGCAGATTCTGAAACCATACAGCCAAATGATTGCATCGGCTCTGCGGCATATCTGTGTCGTCCTTGCTCCACATCTCGTTGTACTTGGCGGAGGTATTGGGGGAAATGGGGACGTATTGTTGCCGTGTCTCAGACAGATCGTATCTGATCAGTTCCCGGTGAAGCCGGAACTGATCTGTTCAGAGCTGGGCGAGCGGGCTGTAGTGACTGGAGCAGTGCAGATAGCCTTGCAACAGACGATGCTGAATCTTCAGCAAGAGGCATTGGAATAAGGCGTTACTTCATTAGTGGTGTAATGGTAGGTGCGGTAAAAGGCTAAACTCTCAGGAGGGAAATGGAATCATGACAGAGCGAATGGTTGAAAAGATGTCCAAAGAACAGCAGTTTCTTGTAAACCAGTCTATGTTAATGATGGATAACTTCTATGACAAGGAACTGGATTTGATGAGGAGTTTTGAAGAGAATTCATCGCAACATAGCACAAGGTCAAGTGCGCATTATGCACTCGGTTTGTTGGTGCGAAATGAAACGGGTGATGTGGAGCGCGCTGTTCGGGTGTTCCACAAGGTGCTTGATATGCAATATGATGCACCCGATGAAATTTATCACGGAACCTTTCGGACCAGACCGGATGCAATTCATCCACCTGTGGGCCACTACGCTTGGAAATCCTTTGCGCCAGGCACGGCATATTTCCTGGAACGTACCTTTGAAAAGGTGTCTGCACAGTTTATCCATGATCTGCAGGATGCGGATTCAATTCTGACTGATCAGGCAGATGGAAAACGGATGAAACAGCTTTTTCATGATGCGGTGAATCAGATACTTCCACCCGTCTGGATCAGTTATGATCCGAACTGGCGTGAGTTTATTGCGTGTGTGTGTGCCATCATGACCGCAGAATTCGCCACTCTTGTGCCAGGAACGCTGCTGGAACGAATGGATCAAGCAATGGAACTGGCCGTGCAGGCTTCCATTGATCGTCGTATGTCGGACGCCATCCCGATGAATACCAATATTGAACTGATGCATATCTTCATTACCCATTATTATGGACACCGCTTCAACCGTACGGAATGGATTCGTCATTCGGATGAACAGGCTGAAGCCTTCCTTCGAGAGTTCGACCAATTTGGTGGTACTTTTGCCGAATTCAACACAACAACCTATTACGGGGTTGATCTGTCTGTACTGGGAATGTGGAGAAAATATGCATTCACGGAGCGGTTGACCGAGATAGGGCATAAGATAGAGGCTGGATTGTGGAATAACATTGCACTCTATTATAATGCCAACCTGGAGAATTTGTCCGGACCGTTTGCAAGGGCATATGACATGGAGATGAGGGAGCACAGCTCGATAGGCGTATTTCTTTACCTTTTGTTCGGAGAAGGGTATGAGCATCTTGCAGGGATCAACTGTGAATCAGGGCATGACCCTTTGATAGCGCTTGTGGGTGTAGATGTGCCGGTTGAAGCGGTGCCTTATTTCCAGGCACATCAGGGTGATCGACTTGTGCAAAAACAGTTCATGGAGCTTTGCGAACGTGATGAGCCTCATGCCAATCGCAATTTATGTACAGCCAAAGCCTGGATTGGCGCGAATCGAATGATGGGTGCGATGTCCGGCAGCCGCAACACTAACGGGCAGATGTACCCTGCGACTATTCATTGGCAATCGGAGACTGGTGAACGTTATGATCTTCGACTGGCTCGTCGTGAAGTGGGGGAGGGATGGAACACCCATTTGCGTGGGTTAACATTTGAAGCTGATGTGACGAAAGATTCGTTAGTTATTGAGGTAGATCTGGACACGGCGGATGAGATCGAGATTTATTTTGAGATCAGAGGACCATCCATTCGGCAGCAGGACATTTTACAAGAACAATGGCGTTTCCCGGGTTTGGTGTGTGACGTGAAAGCCGAGGCTCCAGAGCCTTCTGTACTTTTCTACGTGAATCATGCTGAAATCATCTATCGTTATGTACCTGGGGCAAGTGCGAACAAAATGAGATTTGAATTAAACATCAGCTAGGCTGATTTAAAAATAGAGAAGATTCATCAGACATTGAACGGGTTGAACATTGCATATTAGGAGGACAACGCCATGTTTACCGACAAAAAGGAATATTCATTTTCGACTTGCTGGAACATCAAACGTCATACTACGGGTCAAGGCATGATTGAGGAGATCAAATCTCTAGGGTTCAGACAGGTGGAGCTGAACTATAACGTGACGGACGAAATGCTGCAAACGATCGAACCGATGATTGAGCGGGGGGAAATCGGTATATCCAGTGTGCACAACACGTTTCCGCATGTAGCTGATCCGGATTATGGAACCGACTCGGTTCTGCTCGGTTTCGACGATGAGCCTCGTCGTAAGCGCGCCGTTGAATTGTTACTCCGTTCAGCTGAATATGCACACCGGTATGGTGCGAAGGCAGTCGTCGTGCATCCAGGCGAGGTGCCGTTTGAATATAACATTGATGAAGCATTGAAAAAGATATATCACGATCTAGGGCCAGACTCCTCGGACTATCAATCGTTGTGGCAAGAGATGCTGGAGAAGCGTGAGGCGAGCAGCACACATTACCTGAAACGGATTCAGGAAAGTCTGGAAGAAGTGTGTGAGTTGTCTGAACAGCGCGGCTACGGAGTGAATTTTGGCATTGAAACTCGATCACGCTGTTACCAGATGCCGACGCTGCAGGAGGCGGGCGCGATTATCCACGGTATGAAAGGTGCACCACTCGGTTTGTGGTACGATATTGGTCACGGTATGATGATGGACCGTATGGGGCTCTATAATAATGTACGCGAAGCAAATGAATTGATAGACCATGTCGTCGGGGTCCATATTCATGAGACGGTAGGTTTGTCGGATCATTGGTGTCCTTATATACATAGTAAGGACATGGCATTTTTTGATTCATTTCTGGACATCATTGATCGTTCTCCAGTCAAAGTATATGAGTTGAAGGAAGCCTGCACACCGGAAGAGATTGATGAGAGTCATCAGTTAATTACAGCTCGTATCGCCGGACGTCAAGCGGCACGTCAGCACGGATAATCGGCAAGAGAATAGCGGTGAAAAATAAACAAAAAGAGAGCGGTCAGAATAATCTTACCTTTCGGGTTAAGTGGTTTCTGGCGCTCTCTTTCCGATGTGATATTCTCTAATCGGCAATTATAAGATATAATATGCATTAATCAGGCTATGGTATCCCTTCCTTCTGAACTCTTACAATGGTATTAGGGGTACCGCTTCCCTGATTTTTTTAGTTTTTTGGATTGTGTCATACATATGAAGAATCGCCACGAGTTAGGCCAAGTTATACCAATGCTGAATATATTATCGTCATGTGGGAGAGTACAAGTGATGGACTTATTCTCAATCTATTTCAGCAGGAATTTGAAAGTGATCATCGCAGAGCGCGAGGGCAAGCTGCCTGTGCGTATATTGGCGACTGCACTGAGAAATTTGGAATCGCTGGGATATACGTTTTCGACGAAACTGATGGATGTGCTGAGCAGCTGGGAACGTGATAGATTCATTTCCTGGTTCGAACGGCTGATGGACGAGCTTCGACAGATAAAAGGAATCAATTTAAAGGAAACCCTCATGTATCCGAGATTTCCCAAGCGAAAAATGAATATTCAGGAGAGTAAATTTTATTTAAATGCTCTGATGCATTCTTGGAGACAGCAGTCTCATGAACAGGAGCAGCGCATATTACTGCTCAACAAGCTGCGGCTGCGTGTAATTCATCTCGGCAGTGAAGCAGATTTTTACCAAGTGGGAATGGACCTGCTTACAGCAAAAGCTTCGTTAACGCCAGTTGCAAGAGAGCAGTTGATCTGGTTTGCAACAAAGTACGAAGGCTGGGC
Organism: Paenibacillus sp. E222; assembly: GCF_013401555.1. Classification (NCBI taxonomy): domain Bacteria; kingdom Bacillati; phylum Bacillota; class Bacilli; order Caryophanales; family Paenibacillaceae; genus Paenibacillus; species Paenibacillus sp. E222. The sequence goes on along the minus strand of NZ_CP058552.1, from coordinate 5,698,672 downwards.
CGCATTTGAGCCAGAGGCAGGCCAAATACCTGTGAGGGAAAATGCAGCCGTGTATTGCGCGGCTTTATTAAAGGCGGGGCGTGCTTCGGTGGAGCAACTCCAGCGGCAATTACACACAGCAACAGATATATTGCGGTTGGCTGTAGCGTGTTCTAATGGAGATGTCAGTCTGAAGAAGAATACCCGCTTCCGTTCATTTACCCGATCTGAACGTCGGATAATACTTGCTTTATTGGAGAGTGCTTCGGACCCGTTGGAGGATTTGTTTCGATATAAAGGGCGCTGGCAGAGATTGGCCGAGCGACTGCATCCGGGTGAATATCGTCACCGTTATCCAAGAGCAGTAGTGGCGCTGGACCAGTTGCGATGTGGGGAACGACCACTTACCTTTCATGGCAGAGTAGAGCGGGCATTTGAACAGAAGGATAACATGCTTATTCTGGAGACGCTCGTCGAACGTCCGGGAGAGATGGTTGGTCAACTGGACCGAATGATACGTTCAGGTATTCCGGTACAGCAAGTGATCGGCAAAATGGAAACTGTGGAAGAGAAGGTATCAACAAGGGCGCTACTGCAAGTGATGGCTCATTTCGGCACACGGATGCAGTTTCAGGTCAGGAGGAGCTTTTTCCCTCAAGGCAACACGGCAAATCTGTATGTCTCCACTCAGCCGCTGCCGCCCCTCAACGTTGAGGATGTTCATGCGATGATATCGGCGGTAGAACATACACTGTTGAAACGGTTTGCCGTACTTCCACCACTCGGTAATGTCTACATTGATGAAAGACTTCAAGAATTTTCAGTTCCATCGGGAAAACGCAGGGAAAGCGAATCTCTTCGGGCTCTATCGCGTGCGTCATGGATATCGTTACCCACAGGAGATACCGTTCGTTTTTTTCTGTCGTGGAGAGAAGGCTTAGGCGGTGAGGAGCGAATCGAATGTGTGAATTCCGATCTGTCCGGTGTACTGTATGATGAGGATTGGCGTTATGTGGACCAAACACCCCGGACCCCTCTGCAATCAAATGAATATGTAGCTGCAAATAGCGGGTTTATGGTGACTGTACCAGATGGAGCGGCGAAGTATATGGATCTGCATTTGCCTTCCCTTTCTAGGTTAGGCGCACGTTATATTATAATTATGGTTAACACATTCAAGGATAATGCTATCCAGGATTTGCCGGAGTGTTATGCTGGCTGGATGATGCGTCAGGCGCCACAGTCGGATGAAATATTTGAACCTTCCACGGTGCAGGAGCGAATTGATCTGACGGCAGATTCCCGTAATTGTATTCCAGCCATTATTGATATGCAGGAGCGGCGCATTTTGTGGTGCGATCTTGGACTAAAAAGACAGCCTAAAGCGCATCCTCCGGTGGGGGACAACAAAGCCGACTTGGCTTTGATCGCCTGGGCAATGACGGAGTTGAAACCACCGGATTTATATACCTTATTTATGCTTCACGCTAAAGCGCGGGGAACACAGGTAGAGACATTAGGGATGGCCAATCTTGTATTTACAGCGGAACTGGAATCCAATCGTGTGGCTGAAGTGGCAGAGTATCTGACAGAAGGTCCACCCGTGGATCGCACCGTTATTACTCCTCTGGAGCAAGAGTATATTATGAAGCAGTTTTTGTAACGAGTCAGGTTCAGATGTTTGACCATAGTTCATTGTAAAAAGGGGTATTTGTCACGTTGGACCTGCGCGGGTCACATGACAAATACCCCTTTTTGGGTGTGGATTAGTTTTATTGAGCGTATAAGCAGCATGAAAAGAGATTGGAGAAGTGAACGGTCATCCCATTCCATTTCATATTTTATTCGTACATTCGTTGTTCGACTTCAGCAAAAGCGATATCAGGGTTTCCACCGGAATTATCGATATAAGCCACAGCAGAGGTGGGCAACGGCCAGGCTACTTGTTTACGGGCAAGTGAGGCTGTGAAGGCATCCCAGTTCTCCAGCTTCCACTCATCCAGCGGGGATTGTCTGGCTGTAATCCGCTCACGATACAACGCTTCATTTGCAAGATAAATATAGGCCACACGTACATCCGTATCATCGAGGGAACGTCCAATCCGCGCGAGTTCCTGCTCGATCCAGTCCGGAGTTCCGATTTCTTTGGTAAAAGGCCCTACAACCACCGTATCGATACTCAATTGCACGTTGTCCAGTGCAGCATCCATCGTGATTCGGTATCCCAAGTCACGACACAGCCGTTTGTATTCCGGTGAATCCCGATCGGATGGATCGAGTCCCTGCAGGGTCATGATTGCTTCAGCAGCTGGACGCAGCAGGATATCCATATCAAAGAAAGCAGTTTTATGTTTACGCGAGAGGGCTTTGGCAAGGGTTGTTTTGCCGCTCCCGGCCCCGCCAAGAAAGAAAATCAGTTTGCTCATGGTTTGAATTGCCTCCTCATAGTCGATAGAAAGAATATGTAATGTGTGAGTACGAATAAGAGATTTCATGATGACACCCCTGGTGTGAAATGACTTGTTTATTTTATCATAAACGCCTCCAATTGATAGCTAGACAGAAAAGGAAGAATCAGGTAATATTATACCTAGTTTTACTATGCATAGATTTCCGATGTATGTAGCCAAGTGTTTTATTAGGTTCATGTTGAAGTTTTAAAAAAGTGGTTATTGTTATTAAACGTGGAAGCATGAACAAAAGGGAGTGGCAGCTTTGCAGGTAAACAAACAAATGATTAAAGGCAGCACGGAGACATTGATTCTTACATTATTAAAGGAACAGCCGCTTTACGGTTATGAATTGATCAAGGAACTCCATCGTCAATCCGAAGGTGTGTTTAGTTTGAAGGAAGGTACGTTATATCCTATTCTTCACGCGATGGAGCTTGAGGGATGGGTGGAGTCCTACTGGATGGAGGTTGAAGGTAGGAAACGTAAATATTATTCCATCTGTGACAAGGGTGTGGAGGCGTTACAGCATAAAAAAGCCGAGTGGCTTTTATTCCGCGGTGCCGTGGATCGGGTGCTTGGAGAGGGAGGCTTAACATGACGGATCGACATGAGAAGATTAAACATTATCTTGATCAACTGTGTAGTCAGGTTAAGGCACGTGAAGTACATACTGATCTGCGTGATGAGCTTGGCAACCACATGGAAGAAATGATGTTGGACAAGGAGCAAGAGGGACTGAGCCAAGAAGAGGCAGCTGCATACGCCATAGAGCAGATGGGTGATCCTGCAGTGGTGGGCAAAAGTATGCATAGATTGCATCGTCATCGTATGCATTGGGGGTTGTTAGTTGGATTAATTGGCTTGTCTATAACTAGCCTGTTACTGATATGGATTTTTACGACGAATGTCGCAGATGAAAAGTATCAGTCCTTATATCGGGGGCATGTGGTGTATACCGTTATAGGTGTAATGTTGATGTTGTTCTTTATTTACTTTGATTATCGTAAGTTGAAAAAAGCTGCTTGGTGGATCTATATTCTGCTTAATGCCCTTTTGTGGATTAATCCAATGATATCTACGGATTTTTATGGTATGAGCAGATTCCTGATTGCACCACTTGGATTTGTAATAGACCTTACCACTGCTTCAGTGTGGATTTTGCCACTTGCCATAGGGGCAATTGTGCAGGACAAGCTTCGTTCAAACTGCAATATGCAATCCATATTGACCTACATTGCTCTGGTAGCGTTACCTGTAGTGCTATTGTTTCAAATGTCGGACTGGGTTCGCATGTTTCTGTTTGGCACAATGTCCATTATTTTATTTGGCTGGCTCACGCGAAAATGGCTTTATACAGCCTTAGGTGCTGTTGTAACAGGAAGTATTTTTGTATTGTTATTGTTTTTTGCAGATCAATACGGACGCCTGAAGAGGCTTTCTGTCGTTTTGAATCTTCAGGATGACCCTTACGGTGGCTATAGCAACAATTCCATTATTGAAATTATTCAATCAGCCGGCTGGTGGGGGAATGGAATTGATACAACGTTCGACATGTTTAAAACGAGTTATTTAGATTACCCAGGTGTGCTGCTCATTGATGTGTTTGGCTGGTCAGCCGGAATATTGTTATTGGTGGGTATCATCTGGTTTGTTGCCAGTATGGTGAAGATCCTTCCTCACATTCGGGATGATTTCGGTCGAATGATAATTTTCAGTATCACATCCATGTTTGCGTTGCAAATCATCTATTCGTTGGCGATGACTACCGGGAAGGCTCCAATTCTTAGCATTGTTTTTCCTTTAATAGGATATGGAAATCACCTGCTTTTCGAATATGCCATGCTCGGTTTACTTCTCGGTGTGTACCGTCGGAAGGATACCATTCCCAAGAAAAATGAAAAAATACGGCAGAAGGTGGATGCCGACCCAATGACCAGTTCATAAGCATGCAAAATCATTACCGCATCTTGAAACGAAGGGATTGTAATGCTCGTTAAATGATTATTCACGGGAACCAGATGTGCCTGAGGTTTACCCATCCCTGGCTGTTGAAGGAGAGGCCACGAACGGAAGGCAGGTAGGCAGTCTCCACAGGTTTTTCAGTTAAATGGAACAATAAACTCTGCTGCACCAAAAATTGTTCAATCCGGTCCAGTTCGGCAGCTCGGTCTGCAGATATTTGCGAAGCAACAACGGTTTGCAGCATCTCTTGTATACTCTTCTTGGAAGAGTCCTCCAGATGTTCAGATAAAGTGAGATAGAGATCGTATCTGCGTAATTCTTCGTCTCGGTCCCGAATCAGGGAGAAGAGAATCAGATCGGATTCCAGTCTCAGGTTCCCTTTGAATTGCTCCATCGTGCCAATGCGGACAGTACATGTGAAGCCGTATATTTCCAATGACGATGCCAAACGTCTAGCATCCATCCGATACTGAGGAATGGTTGTGATGTGCAAGGGTATAGGTAGATCAAAAGTAGGGTGCTGAGACAAATAAGTCAATTCTTCTGCATTCATCAACAGTTTATCAGCATCTCCTGGATCACCTTCATTACTTTCATTTATGTCATTCACATACAATTTAGTAATACACGCCTGAACATGTGCTCTTACACCCGGATCGCTTAGCGGTCCGGTTTTTTGCGTATTACAAGTAACTAATTTGCGTACCATCACACCTGCACTAATCTGTGTCCAGTCCCTACCCTCAGACGAGGATGGATTATGAACAAGGTGGAAGAAGGGAGATTCGATATCTTGCTTTTCATCCAAATGTTCAGGGGCACTCCACGGAATTTGTAGAATATCTACCCGGTCCAGATGGGCTCTGCCTTGAAAATACATCGGAAAAACTTCAAGTCTGCACAGGTGATTATCCCAGGTTGTGACCTTGAAAGGGCCTGTTCCTACAGGCTTTGGCATGGTAATCGGTAGATCAGGTTCATTGTCTCCATCTTTATGTTGCCCGAACGTGGCTTGTGAAACAATCGCCGCACGGCTTGTCGAAAGAAAGGGCAAAAACAATTCGTGATGGGCTTTAAGCTTGAAACAAACGGTCAAGGGATCTGCTGCTTCAATCGATAGAATCTGTTTGCTCACATCGCGGTATAATGTCCGTCGTTCTGAGGATTGCAGTCGTTCAAATGTATACACCACATCTGAGGCTGTCAGCAGATGTCCATTGTGAAAAGTAATCCCTTTACGCAAATAAAAAAACCATGTCTTCCGATCTGAACTGACATCCCAGGTGTGGGACAGACAGGGAACAATCTCACCATGTTCATTACGTTGAACCAGCCCGTCGAACACATGACTGGTGACAAAAGATTCAGCCAGCAAATTGATATAAAGCGGATCAAGGGCATGCAGCTGTTGGCGGATCGGTAACCTGAGCGTATCAATTCGCTCATTATGGCTGCCAGCTTCTGTATGGTGTCCAGAATATCCAAGCAGCCACTTGTTCAGGTGATCCTGCATTGTTGTAGAACTGGAGAAAGCACCAACCTGTTCAGCAGCTTGCTGCAACTCGCGGCGATTCATGGCCTGCATCATGTATGCAGCTGCAATTTGATCAGCCGGAACAAGCAGGGTCAGCGTAGAACGCCGTCCACGTCCGCGCTGGGACACCCACCGAATCCATTCGTGGGCAACCATTTTTTTGACGATCGTTAACGTGTTACGGTGTGTACAATCGAGCAGTTCGGCGAGGTCAGAGAGCGTTACTTCATGTTCTAACATGTGACCAAACCGGCTATGAAGCAGCAAATATTGCTGATGTAATTTCAAGGTTTTGATCCCTCCTGGAGGTTGTAGCTGACACAATATAATAAAATAAGAAGTTTTATCGTTTTTAATTTCTATTTATATTCTTATTTTATCATCTAGAATGAAGTCTAGAAAGTTAATGGAGGTTTTTCCCATGATTGATAAAATAATGGCTTCACCCAACCGCGCTTTAATTACGCTACTATCCGCATTAATGTTAGCTATCATTCATCAGTATTTGTTCTATGGCAAGGAGGTTGGCGTTTCTTATCCCATCTTTGTTATCCTTTTTTATGGCTTTATGTTCTTATTTGCCAGGGACCGCTTGCGGCCATTGTCCATCATTGATGCTTTTATGGCTGGAGTGGTGCTGATGCTGGCGCTGACGTTTCTGTTATACGACAATGAACCGCTGCGTATCCTTAATTTTCTGGTCATACCGGGCCTTATTATCTTACATATGACTTATCTGGTTGGCAGAAAACAGAGACAATGGTGGGACATTGGATTGATCGGTACCGCTATGGACCATTTGCTGCCACAATCCATCCGTCATTGGGGAACGGTCGCCAGCATTGTTATGAAAACAGGAGGACGAGGGTTAGGTAAAACGCAGAAAACGGTTGCCTTCAAAGTACTCATTGGCCTTATAGCATCCGTTCCCATTCTCATCGTGGTCGTAGCACTGCTCTCCTCAGCAGATGGGATTTTTAATCAGTATTTATCCGGTTTTCCGGTATGGTTAAATCAACTGACACTAACACCAGGTTTTCCGAGAGTGATCTGGATTCTCATCGCGGGCGTTTTATTGTTCAGTTACGTATGGGGATTCGTACAGCCGATGCAATATGAAGCGGAGAAAAGAGAAAATGCACATTGGAAAAATGGAAAAGCAATTACGGTTGCTTCAGAAATCGAAGAGCGAGAAGACGTTTCCGTGAATTCCATACATGAGAATCCTTCCTCGAACTCAATGATAGAGGGTCAGACAGCAAATAAGATCTCACCTGAGACGATCTCTACTCAAGTTCATCGTGAACCTATAAGATTGGACCCCATCATTGTGGGCACGATGCTGTTGGTTATCAACTGTTTATATGTTCTGTTTGTGCTTGTACAATTTTCTTATCTTTTTGGGGCGGGTGAGGGGCATCTTCCGTCAGACTTGTCCTACGCGGAGTATGCAAGAAGTGGATTTGTGGAGCTGATACTGGTAACAGGCATTAATTTTTTCATCCTGATCATCTCCCTTCAGTTCACGCGTTCAAGCGGCAAAATAGGTTCTGTTGTGCATCAGGTGCTGCTCTTTGTCCTGGTGAGTTGTTCCGCAATCATGCTGTACTCGGCGTTTATACGCCTCAACCTGTATGAACAGGCTTATGGTTATACCTACATTCGATTTCTCGTACATGCATTTATGATTTTTTTGGCGCTGCTTCTGCTTATTGCCGCTCTTCGAATTCGTTATACGTCTATGCCGTTGATCCGCTGCTATATCGTACTATCCCTTGCAGCCTATGTGATTGTCAACTATGTGGGTATGGATAATCGGATTGCAGAGCTTAATATTAAACGATATCATCAGACAGGCCATATTGATGCATCCTACTTGGCGAGTTTATCTGCTGATGCCGTTCCGCTACTGCGAGAGTTTGCTGAGAGAGAGTACCCGGATTTGAAAGGGGAAATGCTGGAGCGTCAAGCGAGCTTCGTCCTGGATGAAACAGACAGTTCGTGGGCTTCTTTTAATACGGCGAGACATAGAGCACAGCTAGAATTGTCCAAATTGAGAAGGGAATGAATCCATCTACCTGTTTTCCAGCAATGAATTTATGCAAAATCAATATGTAAGTGTTATACTATAAAAACTAACCTATAAAGGGGGTGAATCCCTTGTTTGAACTTCAGGAATTGATACCGTATATATTTTCACTCGGACTCATTTTCACAGTCAGTTACGCGTATATTGCCCATCTGCATTGCGGCATTACAGAGTACTGGATGGAAGGTGGCGCCGGAGGTGGTCTGGAACCTGGATTGCCAACCTTGTCTTTGGACGGACAACACAGACCTGAAGCTTTAAGTCGAATCGTCAGACGAAGAGAATCCCCGGATGAAGATGAACCAGATTGCCATTCCTCGTTGAATGTACGTTCTACAAATCAACGAGGAGGATATATATGGAACATAAGACAAGCAAGGGGTTCACTTTTACATCTGGCAAGGGACGGATCTATGGCCTGATTGCAATTCTATTTGCAGTTATGCTACTGGCTGGATGCAGTAACAACGTCTCAGAGATTAATTCATCAACACCAGGGTTCTTTAACCATTATGTTGTATTTCCACTGTCGTATCTCATTCAGCACATCGCAACGATATTTAATGGAAGTTATGGGGTAGCTATTATTGTGATCACCCTCGTTATCCGTCTTGCGTTGTTGCCATTGATGATGCGACAAGCAAAATCTCAGCAGGGTACCCGAGTGATCATGAATGCTATGAAGCCGGAGATGGATGCGCTCAAGAAAAAGTATGAGGGCAAAAACGACCCAGCTGATAAGCAGAAGCTTTCACAGGAAACGATGGAGCTGTACAAGAAGCACAAGTTCAATCCGCTGAATATCGGATGCTTACCACTGCTGATTCAATTGCCCATTCTGTCAGGTATCTACACGGCTATCCGGCTTACGCCGGAGTTGTCATCCCACTCCTTTCTGTGGTTCAAATTAGGAGCGCCGGACTATGTGCTTGCAGTCGTGGTAGCTATTATTTATCTGATTCAAGCCAAAGTTTCACAAGCCAATATGGCGCCGGAACAGCGAAAACAATTCGCAATCATGGGATATATCTCTCCATTGATGATGGCCTTTTTCTCGCTTTCCGCACCTGCAGCGATGCCGCTGTATTGGACGATCGGCGGTTCATTCCTGGTCTTGCAGACGTTATTGTTCCGCAAATTGTATCCGGTAGAACATCCGCAAGAGCCCGTGGCTGTAGAGGTAAAGAACAAAAACATCAAACCTGCGAAGCCCGCTAAGTCCTAAGTTTTCACTCATGAGATTGGTGCACTAGAATCATATAAATTTAAAGTATGTGTTGATATAACGGATGTTCTTCACCATCATGCAGCGCAAAGATGCCTTGTCCCATGGGACAAGGCATCTTTTTGTATGTCCAGGTTATAACATTCAAATTGCCGGCTCATCAGACAACTGGAAACGGGATACAAAATACCAGATTAACTCACGGCGGGAGGATACGTTTGTTTTGGCAAAAATGGATTTTAAATGATCCTGTACCGTGTAGGCTGATATATGCATTGCTTCAGCAATTTCTTTGGAAGAATAGCTGCGCAGCACGTAACCTAACAACTCCCGTTCCCGAATGGACAACCCATGACTCTCGGCGAGTAAAGGCAGCAAGTCCTGTGGCATAGCCTGTTCAAGCCTGATCGCAATCTGATCTGGACCTGAAAGCTGTTGCATACGGCTGGCATGAAGCACAAGGTAACGACCATCCAGGAGTTGAATGCAGACTTTGGAAGGCGAATGAAGGATAGGTTCTTGCACAACCATCAAATCGGAATCTGTACGAATCTGACGCTGTAAATGCGAACTTACAGCACGGACTGGACGTGGCAATACATCTGGTCCCACATGCTCCAGTAAACGTAATTGCGATAGCCAATATTGAGCGGGAGCGTTCACGGATAACAGCTCGAAAGCGTCCGATGTGATCATAATACCTGGGTCCGAGGGACTTCCGCTCTTCATCTCGTCCAGAAGAGTCAGACTTGTGGATCGTAACATCAATGCAATAGAAGGTGTCCAAGCCTGAATGCTCAGTCGCTCCTCCTCCGTGAATACGGGTTCTTCCGTCCTGCGATATAAGGTTAGATACCCCCAACAGGCTCCGGCACTGACCAGTACAGCTCGAAGTTCATCACCGAAACCTGCTGGTTGAAGGATGTTATGATATCGAACGCTTGATACAGGGTTTTCGCTTATCGATGCATGAAGGATCGCTGTATAGTCGCCGCTGTGAATCAAATCAGCATACTTATGTATGTCTTCTTCCATGTATTCATTAACGAACAGCCGGTCATGAACGGCTTCAATGCCGTCTTCCGTCACGGCACCTGTTGAGAGAAGAGTCTGTGGATCAACTGTTGTGAAGCAATACGCGTCATAGGGAACGATATTCTGAATTTGTTTCAGTACAGCTTCCCGGTAGGTGCGAGAGGTCCAGGTTCCTTTTTCGAGAGAAGTAATGAGTCGCTGGTTCCGTTCCATACGTGATGTCATAAAGCTCTCTCTCCTCTCCTCATGCAGATATCCCATTGTTCTGGGATTGTACGCTCTGCGTATCCTTTTATAATGAAATTAGACGAACGAAGAGTCAAGTCTAACTTGAATTCACGAGGAGTGTAGTATCAATGGACCACAATCAACCACCTATGAGCTGGGATACGGCGGATGAAAACCGTTATGAACAATCGATAGCCCTGAAAATTCCGGGTTATTCTCATATGCATGATCTGATGGAGCGGCTGCTTGCCGCTTCTATCACGGATAACAACGAAGCTAAAATACTAATTGTCGGAGCCGGTGGAGGTAAGGAAATAGCTCTGCTTGGTTCTCGCCATAAGAGATGGACGTTTACCGGAGTAGATCCTTCTCAGCCAATGCTTCAGTTAACAGAGAGAAGAGTCCAGAAAGCGGGAGTCGACGCCAGAGTGCAACTTAAATCCATGACGCTTGAAGCGTTGCCGGAAGAGGCTGTATACGACGGGGCGACAAGCATGCTAATGCTGCATTTTATTCAGGGGATCGAGTCCAAAAGACGGTTCCTGTCCAACCTTGCGGCCAGACTTAAGCCTGGAGCGCCACTCATTATTGCGGCAGTGAATGCCGATCTTCATTCGCCTGTATATCCAACCATGATGCAAGCCTGGCAGGATCACATGTTAAGTAGTGGCATTCAGCCTGATGAATGGGAGCGGTTTGCAGCTTCCCTAGGCCGAGAGTCGGATCCCATCTCATCTGAACAAATGGTAGAGCTGATGAAAGAATGCGGATTCTCGCACATTACATGTTATTTCGGAGCATTCTGGGTGGAGGGATATTATGCGAAACGAAACTAAAATAGAGTCTGTGAAAGACCAGATTTGGGTTGTTGGCGGATATGGTCAGGTGGGGCAAATGATATGTACGCAATTGGGACGCTCGTTTCCCGGCAAGGTATGGGCGGCAGGTACACGGATGAACCGGGCTGAGGAATTCAGCCGATCTACGGGTGGTATAGTCCAGCCGCTTCAATTGGATGTACGAAAAGCCATTAATCCTGGTATGCTTCAATCAGTCAAGCTGGTGATCATGTGTGTGGACCAGACAGATACCCGATTTGTCGAGGCTTGTGCGAAAGCAGGGACAGATTATATCGATATTTCGGCCAATTATGATTTTCTGGGTCAGGTCGAACGGCTGCATTCCAAAATGCAGCGTTCCAAAGCAACAGCGATGCTCAGTGTGGGACTGTCGCCTGGTATGACCAATCTGCTTGTGCGTGAAGCAGGTACCCATATGGACCAAGTGGACGAAGCGGACATCACTGTCATGTTGGGACTGGGTGAGAAACACGGAAAAGCCGCGGTGGAGTGGACTGTGGATCAGATGAATGCTGCCTATCAGGTTATGAAAAAGGGCAAGCCAGCCGAAGTGGTAAGTTTTCACGATGGTAAATGGATTGATTTTGGCGCAGACCTGGGCCGCAGGAAAGCGTATCGGTTTAACTTTTCGGATCAACACGTCGTTGCTCGTACACTTCGTATTCCAACGGTGTCCACCAGGTTATGTCTCGATTCCCGTTGGATGACCAGATCCATGGCCATCTTCAAACGTATTGGTCTGTTCTCACTATTGCGTATTCCCTCCCTTCGTAAGGGTACGGTCAAGGCATTTGGGGTTATTCCCGGAGGGGAGCCGATGTTTGCAGTTAAGGTAGATGCAATGGGATGGAAAAAGGGCAAACCAGTCCATGTCGAGCAGCTGCTGATTGGCGAACGTGAAGCAGATGCAACAGCAGCAGTTGCGGCGGCGGTAGCGGAGCGAATGTATCGGACGGAACTGCCGCACGGTGTTTTCCACATTGAACAATGCCTGTCCTTGCAGAACATTCAGGAAGCACTTCGTTTTCCATTGAGAGTAACAACGAAGATCACGTAAATCATCTATGTGGTTGGATCATTTTTTGCTCAGGCTCTCCGATCTGATATGATGGAACAAATAATCATGCTAGAACGGAGGGAGATCATGAACTGCATTGCTGTATTGCCATATTACAAAGTACAGAGAGAAGTGACGGGTCTCGCACAGGAAATACTGCAGAGCGATCGGTCCATGATCCTGTACTCGGACAAGATTGTAACGAAATACCGTGAGTTTAATATTACGGAAGTGTTCGACATGTCCTTTCGGAGAATGGGGAATGAAGGTGGTTTTTTCTATCTACATACCAGCACCGGAGTCTATCCTTATATGGTCAACATAGATCCCAAACCTTTTATCCAAAGTTTCAGAACAATGACGACTCAAAAATTAACTTAATCTTGACCTTGCCGTTACGTGAAGGCTTATCCTCGGATTTGGAAGTAAGGCAATCCAAACCTAGAGGAGTTGTGAAACGAATGAGTATATTAATCCAGCAAGCCACAATCTTAACGATGAAAGACACCGATTCCCCCTTCAAGGGGGATATTCGCATTGTAGGCGACCGTATCGCAGAGATTGCTCCCCACATTCAGGCTCAACCGGGTGATGACATTATGGATGGTCAACATAAACTGGCAATGCCGGGCCTGATCAATGCTCACCAGCATACACCGATGAGTCTGTTACGAGCATTCTCGGATGATCTGAAGCTGATGGACTGGCTTGACCGTAAGATGCTGCCTGCAGAAGCCCGGATGACACCCGAAGATATATACTGGGGAGCACAATTATCCATCGCCGAGATGATCCGTTCAGGAACTACAGCTTACGCTGATATGTACATTCACATGAATGAAATCGCAGAAGCGGTGACGGAAACCGGCATTCGGGCATCGCTCACACGCGGAATGGTATTCGTGGAGGATGACGGAGGGCGCAGATTACAGGAAGCGGTCGATTTGGTACAACGTTGGTCGGGGAAGGCGGAGGGTCGAATTACGACGATGTATGGCCCGCATTCTCCTTATACTTGCCCAGTAGAACCTTTGCGGGAAGTCATTGCGATGGCGGAACAGGAGAATGTGCCTATCCACATTCATCTGGCTGAGACGAAAGAGGAAGTTGTGAAGATTCGTGAACGCTATGGCATGACGCCAACGGAGTATTTGGAAGAGGCAGGTATGTTCGAAAAACTACACGTACTGCTTGCCCATGGCGTACACCTGAATCGTAGAGATATTGGCAGACTGAAAGGCATGCGTGGTGGAGTAGCACACAATCCGGTCAGCAATCTGAAGCTTGGCTGCGGAATTGCCCCAATTACGGAGATGATTGCACAGGGAATTAACGTGGGTCTTGGAACCGACGGGGCAGGAAGTGCGACAAACGTCGATATGTTTGAAGAGATCAAGGCTGCGACCTGGCTGCAAAAGCTGGATTATGGTGACCCTACCCGGTTGTCGGCAAGAGAGGTACTATACATGTCTACACGGGGAAGTGCAGGTCTGTTGAACCTTCAGGATGAAGTGGGTGTGCTGGAAATTGGGCGCAAGGCCGACCTGATTCTGATTGATCTGAAGAAACCGCATTTGCAGCCGGTTCACGAGCTGGAATCATTACTTGCATACAGCGTGAACGGCGCCGATGTAGATACCACCATTGTGAATGGTCGGGTGTTGATGAGAGGCAGGCAGCTGCTAACGATAGATGAGGAAGAACTTTTCCGTCAGGTAGAGGTTCGGGCGAAGCGTATTGTTGAAGGGATTTAATTTTTGACACCTGCAGTGACTTGATATGGTTCAACTCAAGTCATTGCAGGTGTATTTTCTTTTGCCAGGCAGACACGACTTGTCCAGTTCATTATCAGTTCACACAAATTTGTTAGAATGTGAAATGTTCAATAGATAGACAGGGTGTATGACTTGGAGAGGAAGAGATCAAGATGACTATATTAGAAGTTAAACATGTGAAGAAATCATACACGCTGTATGGTAAGGAAAAGGTACCCGTGCTCCACGATGTGAATTTGAGCTTTGAGACAGGAGAGTTCGTCTCGATCCTTGGTGAATCGGGTTGCGGAAAGTCAACCCTTATGAATATTATTGGTGGAATGGACTCCGATTTTGAAGGGGAGATCCTTGTTCGTGGTAAGAACTTAAGTACCATGACGGAAAAGGAAATGGATGATTATCGCAAGAATAATATCGGCTTTGTGTTTCAAAATTTCAATCTGATCCCACATCTGTCTGTACTGGAAAATGTTACGATTGCTATGCAAATGACGGATACTAGTGAAAAGGAACGCAACAAGCGTGCTATAGATATTTTGACCGAGGTCGGACTGAAGGATCATCTGAATAAACGGCCCAACCAGCTGTCGGGTGGACAGAAGCAACGGGTTTCCATTGCTCGTGCATTATCGAACAATCCAGACATTATTTTGGCGGATGAACCAACGGGTGCTCTGGATAAGGAAAACGGGGATCAAATTCTGGCTTTGCTGGACAGTATTGCGCAAAAAGGGATGCTGGTCATTGCGGTAACTCACTCGCAGAAAGTGGCCGATTCCGGTACACGTATAGTCAAGGTTGAGGAGGGGCGGATTAAGGATGATATCCATTTAAAAGATCGTTCCTTGACTACCTATGAGGGTAGTCGTGGTGCTTCGAGAAACCTGGGCTTACTGGCTTCTTTCCAAATGGCTCTCAAAAACATGAAACTCAACGGCAAGCGAAATATACTGGTAGCATTAGGTGGGTCGATAGGAATTTTAAGCGTACTCCTGATGCTCTCCTTGGGTAATGGAATAACGACATATATGAACGACGAAATCAATTCAAGCATGGACCCGTTACTCGTGGATATAACGAAGCCCAGTGCAGATGCCAAAGATATGCAAGGCCCGGAAGCCTTGATGGCAACAGGTGAACCGTTCACAGCAGCTGATATTGAGACCATTCGCAAATTCCCTAATGTGGATCATGTAGCGACGATCACTACCATTACAGGCAAATCGACTATGGTTCATGCAAAGCAAAGTGTGGCACTCACGCAGTTAACGACGTTAACGGATGCTTTTGATCCAGCAATGATAACAAAGGGTACGCTTCCGGTAGAAAATGAGATGTTGTTACCCCTCGATACGGCGAATAAATTAAGCGGAAATGACCAAGCTGAATCGATGATCGGCAAGTCTGTGTTTCTATATATCAATGAGATGGATGGCAATAATAAACCGGTAACTTTGGAGAAAGAAATAACCATATCAGGTATATATCAAGCGTCAGATCAAAGATCACCCATGCAGCAATCACCGGGTTACATTTCATCACAGACGTTGGAGCAAATGTATACGGACAATGGAATAACGATTGGGCCAATTCAGGTTAATGCATATGCAACCGATATGAAATATGTCAATGATATTAATGCTGCTGCTGTAGATGCGGGCTTCTCAGGCTCCCAGACGGCAAAAATCATGGAAAATATCACGACATATGTGAACATGGCCACGATCGTTCTGTCTGGTATTGCAGGCATTTCGTTGATTGTATCCGGTATTATGATATTGGTTGTGCTTTATATTAGTGTCGTGGAACGAACAAAGGAAATCGGAATCCTTCGTGCGATTGGAGCAAGAAAGAAGGATATCAAGCGAATTTTCTTTTCTGAATCTGCTCTATTGGGGGTATTCAGTGGTATCATTGCGGTAGTATTTGCGATAATTATTAGTTATGTATTAAATATTCTTTTGGACAATGCGTTTGGAGCAAAACTGATTCATCTCTCGGGATATTATATCTTGTTCGGAATCGTTGTAAGTACAGTGATTAGTATCATCGCTGGTTTGATGCCTTCATCCAAAGCAGCCAAGCTCGACCCGATGGAATCCTTACGATATGAATAAAACCAAGTAGTGAATATTGAAAATTGCGGAAAGGATAATGCATAAATGAACACGATTCTTGTGGTTGATGATGATTCGCATATCCGCAAATTAATCCGAATTTATCTCGAAAAAAATCAGTTTTCCGTTGTGGAAGCGCCGGATGGCCAAGAAGCACTGAACATCTTGTCTCATACCAAAATTGATTTAGCAATTGTAGATGTGATGATGCCCCGTGTAGATGGTATTGAACTGACCGAAGATATTCGATCTTATATGGATATTCCGATTCTGATGGTGACTGCCAAGGGAGAATCCAAGGATAAGGTCAGAGGATTCAATGCAGGGTCAGACGATTATTTAGTAAAGCCTTTTGATCCTGTAGAGTTAATCTTGCGTGTGAAATCCTTAATGAAGAGATACAACAAGATTTCATCAAATGTTATTCATATAGGCGGTGCAACGATTGATCTGAGCAAATTGACAGTGGATGCAGGAGCCCAAACGGTTGAATTGAAAAAGAAGGAATGTGAATTGTTGTTTGCTCTGGCGAGTTTGCCAGGGCAAATATTCACACGTACACAGCTTATAGAAGATATATGGGGAATCGATTATGAAGGTGATGAGCGTACCGTTGATGTGCATATCAAAAGGTTAAGAGAACGGCTGGAACCGATCCCCGAGCTGATCATTTCGACGATAAGAGGACTTGGATATCGTCTGGAGAGTGTATGAAAATCGTGAGGAAAAGCCTGCGTTTACGAATCGTAGTTACCTTTTTTGGCATTGTGATCGTCAGTTTAATTCTCTCCTTTATCTTAAATATGCGGTCTCAGGAAAACACACCAAATCATTCCATGATTACGATTGCCGAGGATATCGCTACGATAATAAACCTGATTGATGATCCGGAAAAAGTGAAAACAAGCTTGGATATCTTTGCACGATACGGCTTGGACATCAACTCCGTGAACGAACAAAGTGAAGTACTTGCTTCCTTACCGGATGATAAGGTTCATGAATTATTCGATGAAAGTTCGACGAAAGCGTTTATGATGTCCAAAAAAGATGAAACGGCCATCGTCGGTGTTCCCAGGATGAATGAAGAGAAAGATGCGCTCCTGATCAAAATTAATTTTTCATCGATTTTTCATAATGTGAAACGTACATTATTTATATCGCTACTCACTGTCTTAGTCATAGGAAGCTTATTAATCATGTTCATGTCTGGGTACATTGTGAAACCGATCAAAAAGTTAACTGCTGCAGCTAAGAAAATGGCATCAGGCGATCTATCCGTCCGGTTGAAGCATAACAATCCAGATGAGTTTGGTGAGCTGATGGAGAGCTTTAATCATATGGCCCGTGAGCTGCAAAAAATAGACTCGGTGCGTGACGATTTTGTCAGCAATGTCTCTCATGAAATGCAGTCTCCACTAACATCAATCAGGGGATTCACACGAGCGCTGCAAGATGGTGTTATCCCATTGGAAGAGCAGAAAGAGCATCTGGATATCATATATGAGGAAACATTACGCCTGTCCAGGCTGAGCGATAATTTACTTCGGTTAGCCTCACTGGATTCCGAGCACCATCCGTTTAATCTCACGACCTTCCAATTAGATGAACAGTTAAGAAGAGCGATCGTATTAGCTGAACCCCAGTGGGCGCACAAAAATATCAGGATTGAATTGGATTTATTGCCTTGCGAAATTACCGTTGATAAAGATCTGTTTGAGCAGGTCTGGCAGAATTTAATCAACAATGCGATAAAATATACAGGTTCCGATGGGGTCATTCACATCGCAATCGAGATGTCCACGTCATCTGTGAAGGTATCCATTAGAGATTCAGGACAAGGAATACCCGAGGAAGACCTTCCGTATATTTTCGATCGATTTTATATGGTAGACAAAGCGCGGAGCAGTGCTCTTAGAGGCAATGGACTAGGGCTTTCCATCGTGATTAAAATTTTGAAAATACATGAGTGTGCAATTAATGTGGAGAGCAGGGTTGGAGAAGGAACGCAGTTTACAGTTACGATCCCCAGACCTTCGGCTACGTCTTAAAAAAGCCCAAAAAGCAATATTTAAGCAATCGTGGTCCGCATGATACAGGACTCCTATTGCCTGAATATTGCTTTTTGGTGAGTGCTGCGTGATCGATTTCATATATTGTTTTGTTTAGTGGCAGATGATTTGATAAGATAGAGGAGATGCGAGCATCAATCCAATAGTAGTGTGACGAGAGTGAAGTAGATTCAACGTTTTATTCTATCCGCTACCCTTACACATCTATGTGAATATATGAACATAACAATTTATTATATACAGAATGGAGCCATCCAATGAAATATCGCAATATGGAAGATTGCATTAATGATCTGGAGCAGCACGGACATTTGATTCGCGTGAAGGAAGAAGTGGACCCTCATTTGGAGATGGCAGCGATACATATGAAAGTGCATGAGGCGAAAGGCCCAGCTCTGCTTTTCGAAAATGTGAAAGGCTCGAAGTTCCAGGCAGTTTCGAACCTGTTCGGTACACTGGAACGAAGCAAATTCATGTTCCGTGGAACGCTTGAAGGTGTACAGCGTGTCATGGCTGTCCGGGATGATCCAATGAAGGCACTTAAGACGCCATTTCAGCATATCAGCACAGGTCTTGCCGCCTGGCAGGCTCTCCCTAAGCAGAAGTCCATCAGTTTGCCTGTAACCGCGCAAGAGATTCAGATCTCGGATCTGCCGTTGATCAAGCATTGGCCCATGGATGGTGGAGCATTCGTTACGCTGCCTCAGGTCTATTCGGAGGACCCGGACAAGCCAGGCATTATGAACTCCAATCTGGGCATGTACCGGGTACAGCTAAGTGGTAATGATTATGAACTGAATAAGGAAATTGGACTTCATTATCAGATCCATCGCGGCATTGGTATTCATCAGGCCAAAGCGGTCAAAAAGGGAGAACCTCTGAAAGTGAGCATCTTCATTGGGGGGCCGCCGGCACATACACTTTCTGCAGTGATGCCTTTGCCGGAAGGCCTCAGTGAGATGACTTTCGCAGGGCTACTTGCCGGCCGTCGTTTCCGCTACAGCTATAAGGACGGATATTGCATCAGCAATGACGCCGATTTTGTCATCACCGGTGATATTTACCCGGACGAGACAAAGCCTGAAGGACCGTTTGGTGATCATCTTGGATATTACAGTCTGACCCATCCGTTCCCACTAATGAGAGTGCATAAAGTGTACGCCAAGCCAAATGCGATCTGGCCATTTACCGTGGTGGGTCGTCCTCCGCAAGAGGATACCGCATTTGGGGATCTGATTCACGAAATTACGGGTGATGCCATTAAACAGGAGATTCCGGGCGTAAAAGAAGTCCACGCAGTTGATGCAGCAGGAGTACATCCACTTCTTTTTGCGATTGGAAGTGAGCGTTATACGCCCTACCAGACGGTAAAACAGCCAACAGAGCTGCTGACCATTGCGAGTCGTATTCTGGGCACAGGCCAGCTCAGTCTGGCGAAGTACTTGTTTATCACAGCAGAAGATCAGCAACCGCTGGATACGCACCGTGAAGTGGAATTCCTGACGTACATCCTGGAACGAATGGATCTGCAGCGGGACATTCATTTCCATACCAATACAACGATCGATACGCTGGATTACTCGGGAACCGGGTTGAACAGCGGCAGCAAGGTTGTATTTGCAGCCTATGGGGAGAAGAAACGGGAGTTGTGCCTTGGAGTGCCGGAGACATTGAAGGATATTCGGGGATATAACAATCCACAGTTCGTGATGCCAGGAATTATAGCTATTCAGAGTGCGCCGTTCACCAGTTATGCGGATACAGAACAAGAAATGAAGGCATTTACGGACATGCTGAAGGAAAAGGGAGATCTGTCTTCTTGTCCAATGATTGTTTTATGTGATGATAGTTCTTTCCTGAGTGCGAATCTCAGCAACTTCTTGTGGGCGACATTTACCCGCAGTAATCCGTCTCATGATATGTACGGTGTGAACAGCAGTTACAACTATAAACATTGGGGCTGTGACCAGATCATTATCGATGCCAGAGTGAAGCCGCATCAGGCGCCACCGTTAATTCCGGACCCATCTGTTGAGAAAGGGATTGAACGCTTTTTCGTACAGGGAGCGAGTCTGAGCTCGATCAAAATATAGTTGAATTCAATAAAAGCCCAAAGATTTTTTTGGGCTTTTTGGTTATATATGTGTAAAGCAAGATGTCCGTTATCAAAATGCAAAATCAAACCGGGACTTTTTTGAAAATGGGACTGAGAATAAAGTCTTATACGTTCGTATTTCCTTTTACGATTAAGGTCGTTTGGACTATGGAGAAAAAGAATGTATTTATCGATATAAAGTAGTATAGGGATTTTTGGGACCCGATCTAACGGGTGCTGTTGACTATAAATGATTGTTCAGGGGGAATACCGATTTGAGAATCCATATTATGAACCTGCAAGATGGAGACCGTCTAACTGCGGATACATTCAGCGAAGCGGGATTACACGTTCTGGGTCAGGGTACTGTGATCAAAAGTGAAGATATCACCTTGCTGATGCAGCACCGCGTAGACTATGTGGATATTGAACCACGCGAGGAAGAGATCACGGAAGCGGAATTCTTTGCTGCTGCAGCAAAATTTGCATCTGGAGCAAGCACAAGCACCAAGGAAGAACCGCCTGAAGAAGAAATGAAATCTCAATTTATACAAACTGTACATAACTATCAATCTGCGTTTCTCGAAGCACTGACGGTGGGTAAGTTCAACGCAACCATGGTGGACGATGCGCTTCAACCGATGGTAGAGGGATTGGACGAGCAAAAGGATGTCGTACATCTCCTGATGATGCTGGAACGGGATGATGTCAATAACTACACCCATTCCATTCAGGTTGGGCTGTTATCATTTTACCTGGCCAACTGGCTTGGTTATTCCCAAAAAGAAAGTTATCAGATCAGTCGTGGTGGCTATCTTCATGATATCGGCAAATGCAAGGTATCCCATCGGATACGCAACAAGATGGAACCGTTAACCGCAGATGAACAGCTCGAATTGCAGCGTCACACGATCTATGGACATGATATTATCAAAAGTTCCATGACGGATGAAGCTACAGCGCTGGTAGCTCTTCAGCATCATGAACTGGAGGATGGTACCGGATATCCGATGCAACTGAAGAAAGGCGAAATCCATCCATACACACAGATCGTATCTGTCGCTGACATATACATCGGGATGAGATCGGGCAGTCACGGAAGCAGCAATCCGAACCTGATCAACAACTTGCGCGATATTTATGCGATGGGGTTCGGCAAATTGAATGAGAAGCCGGTTCAGGCCTTGATGCAGCATCTGCTTCCTAATTTTATTGGCAAACAAGTACTGCTGAGCAACGGCGAGCGGGGTGTTATTGTCATGAACAATACTTCCGATATTTTCAAACCACTGATCAAGGTGGAATCGGAACAATATCGTGATCTGTCCAAAGAACGCACACTTGCCATTAATGAATTAATTATCTAAGTTTGAATAACGAATGAATTCATACCGAAAACGGGCCTCCTGTACGATGACAGGGGACCCGTTTTTCATTTATATGACGCACTGCGTTGTTCTTCATGGTGACCAGGAGTATACTTTTGCAAAGACCTTAATCTTCCTTTTTAGGAAACAGAAGCGGAAAAGGAGAGATCGTCCTTGATTGAAGTGGTAACCGAGATTACAATTCATGCCCCGATTGAGCGGTGTTTTGACTATGCGCGGGATATTGATATTCATACCCGGACGGTCTGGAAACATACCCGTGAGCAGGCTGTAGCGGGTGTTACAACGGGCAGAATTGGTGAAGGCGATACGGTAACTTTTGAAGCAAGCCATTTCGGGATAAGGCAGAAGCTGACTTCCCGGATCGCCGAGTACAATCGGCCATATCTTTTTGTGGATCAGATGGAGAAAGGTGCTTTCAAGAGCATGAGACATGAACACAGCTTCAGCAAGCTTGGCGAGCAGACCACTTGTATGAGAGACACACTGAGATTTGAAGCTCCCCTTGGTGTTCTGGGTTGGGTTGCAGAGCGAATTGTACTCAAGAGGTATATGCTGGCTTTCCTGGAGAGCCGTAACTTGAAGCTAAAGACGTTACTAGAGAATAGATAGAGCTGATCTGTCAGGAGGAGATGATGTTTGATGGAAAACGAATATTTTGTGGGTTGGGGTACACTTGCTCTTATTAATGCCGGACTTGCTCAGGGAAAAAACAGAAGTGGTCGTAACTGGTTTCTGATTTCCCTGTTATTTGGTCCGTTAGCCACGCTGTTTATCGTGGTATGGAATAAGCTGGATTAAGTTTATTTATTGATCCGAATTCCGATGAATATACCGGTCAATGGTCCAGAACAGAAGCGCAGCGGCACTCACGCCTGCACCCAGCCAGCAAACGCCAGTCCAACCTGCCCATGCGTACACTTGAGTAGAAGCAATGGAGCCGGTAGCACTTCCAATCGAATAAAAGATCATGTAAGCGCCTGTCAAACGGCTCTGCGCCTCAGGACGGACTTCATAGATCAGACTCTGGTTGGTGACATGTACGGCCTGTACGGCAAGGTCCAGCATAATTACCCCAGCTACAAACAGCCATACAGAGTGGTGAACATAGCCTATGGGCAGCCAGGATAGAAGCAATATGACAAGAGCAACACCCGTCGTCTTTTGTCCCAATCCCCGATCAGCCAGTCTTCCAGCACGTGCAGCAGCCAGCGCACCAGCAGCTCCCGCAAGACCAAAGGCTCCGATAGCAGTATGTGACAGGGAAAGGGGGGGAGCGCTAAGCGGCAGCACCATGGAAGTCCATAGGATGCTGAAGGCTGTGAAGATCAACGTGGCGAGAACGCCGCGTGTTCGCAGAATAGGCAGCTCCCGGTATAGTTGCAGGACAGAAACGATTAATTGGGTATAGGTGAGTTTCTCTCGCTTGGGTTCGTGTTTGGGCAGTACAAGAAACAGGGCGATAATCCCCAGTAATGTCAGACTGGCAGAGAAGAGATAGACCGATCTCCAGCCAATCCAATCGTTTAAGGTGCCTGCTATGGTTCGCGCCAGTAATATACCGATGACGATTCCGCTTGTGACCAGACCGACGATACGCCCTCGTTCAGATGGTGCAGCCAGGGAGGCGGCAAAGGCAACGAGTGTTTGTGTAATCACGGCAAGCAACCCGATCGCAGCCATTCCAATAAATAGAACCTGGCTGGATGATGAGGTACCGACAGCAATCAGGGCGATTACCGATAAAAGCATCTGGATCATGATCAGCTTGCGCCGATTCAATAGATCACCAAGAGGGACGAGTAATAACAATCCGAGGGCGTAACAAATCTGCGTTACGGTAATAACGATGCCAATGGATGAATGCGCGATATTGAACTCGTCCGCAATGGAGTCGAGCAAAGGCTGGGCATAATAAATGTTGGCTACCGCCAGTCCGCTGCACAGGGCAAATAACAGCGCCACAAGGCGGGACATACTCGTTCGTCCTTCGCTGAAGGGATGTGCTTGATGAGATGCATTTTGCATGAATGATTCACCTTTCTGTATTCGAATGTGGGAAGTAGGGAAGCAGAAAGAACACTGTTGAATATAAATATACCGATCAGTACATTACAATTCGGAATAAACATACTTCACGCTTTCACACGATGTCAAGAGTTGAAGTGGAATGTTTAATTTTCTTTTTATAAATTGAGATGAAATTGACATGGGAATGGGATGTAGATTAAAATAGTTATATACTGATCGATACACAAAGAGGGTGAATACATGGTTAGACAACGGGAATTTGATACGGATCAGGCACTGGAAGCGGCAATGCAGATTTTTTGGGATAAGGGATTTGAAGCGACATCCTTAAGTGATTTGACAACAGTCATGGGGATTCAGCGCCCCAGTCTATATGCGGCTTTTGGTGACAAAAAGGAATTGTTTGAAACGGCACTTCGCAGATATACGACTTTGCATGCTGCTCAGGTCAGATTCAGGCTTCAACATACATCCTCTGTAAAAGAAGCCTTCCATGCTTTATTTGAACATATCGGAGCAGAAGGGGATGTGACAGATGCTCGTCACGGCTGTTTTTGCATCAATACGATGGTTGAACTGGCTCCGCATGACCCCAAATTCGCTGTTCTGACACGCGAGCACCAGATGTATCTGGCGGCGATTTTCAAGGAGACGATTGAACGGGGGCAGGAAACAGGGGAATTGTCTAACGACCTTGACGCAAATGATCTCTCAAAATCTCTGGTGGTATCGATGATTGGATTGACCGTAATGATGAAATCGGAGCCGGATCGCTCATTTGTGCAGCAGAGTATTAAGGTTACGTTATCGTTGTTAGAAGGATGAGGGAGCAATTTCATTTTTAGAAAGGGTGTTCATATGGAGCGTTATATTCATAGGATCTACCTTGTCGTTTTATACATTATAGGTGTGCTGCTAACAACGTACGGTGGGATGGGGATCATCGAGTTCAGTTTGATTGTAATTGCCGTGCTTGCTTTTATTGCTATTGTGGGTTCCCTGACAGAGAATAATCAATCGAAATTGGATACGATTTTTGCGAAAATACGGTCCTTGTTTCTAGTAGCGATGGCCATTTTGATCACGGCGTTGCTTTTCAAACTGTTTTGATGTGAAAGAGAGAAGCGGGAGCGTGTTCCTGCTCTTTTTTGTGTCTGAGGACATTGGGCAGATCGGGTCTGAGTTGATACAATACAGATAGGGTATAGATAAAATTAGGATGTATCATATGATTTACATATGCGAGAAACATGTTAAACCTTGTTCGATGATGCACATATTGAGGAGGAGATTCAACCATGCAGACGAAGTTGCGTTGTGCCATATTGGATGATTATCAGAATGTAGCCCTTTCTTCAGCAGATTGGACTCCTATCCTGGATCGGGTTGAAGTTCAGACGTTCAATAATTACATGGGATCAGAAGAGAAGGTCGTTCAGGAACTGCAGGATTTTGAGATTATTGTCTTGATGCGTGAGCGTACACCTTTTCCTGAATCTGTGATAACTCAATTACCCAATCTTAAGCTTCTTGTTACAAGCGGCATGCGCAATGCCTCCATTGACCTCCAGGCTGCGGAAGAAAGCGGTGTAATCGTGTGCGGCACGGAAGGCAGCTCGAACCCTCCGACTGAACTCACATGGGCGCTGATACTGGGTCTGTCCAGACAACTGGTAACTGAAAATAACGCACTGCGTTCCAATCGGAATTGGCAGAGTACAGTTGGCATGGATTTGTACGGAAAGACATTGGGATTGCTCGGACTAGGCAAGATTGGCAGCCGGATGGCAGAGATTGCCCATGCCTTTGGCATGGACGTGATCGCCTGGAGTGAGAATTTGACACAGGAACGAGCGGAGGAACAGGGCGTCCAATGGGCAGAGACCAAGGAACAGCTGCTGGAACAAAGCGATATTGTTTCCATCCATCTAGTGCTTAGTGATCGGACACGTAATCTGATCGGACGAGCCGAGCTGCAACGGATGAAAAATACCGCTTTATTGATCAATACGTCCCGTGCAGGCATTGTGGATCAAGAGGCGATGGTCGAAGCTTTACAGAAGGAGTGGATTGCCGGGGCGGGCCTGGACGTATATGAACAGGAGCCTCTTCCTGTGAATCATACGTTGCGTACACTGCCCAATCTGCTGGCAACACCGCACCTGGGTTATGTGACTCAAGGCAACTATGCCATTTATTTTAACCATACCGTAGAGGATATTGAGATGTTTATGAAAGGAACACCGATCAGACAATTGCATTCGAAGAAGTAATTGCTCGGAGGTGGGTTTGAGATAAAAAGGTGTGAATGAAGATAAAAAAAAGGTGTTTCTCAGGACGGAATTTATTCCTGGTGAACACCTTTTTTGTGTTTATCGATGGTTGGGACTGTCCATTACATCCGGTGTTTTCGCAATGATTCTTATGCGCGTGGTCCTTGTGAAGATGAGCGGATCATGGCTACGCTGGACTCGCGCACAATTAACCGTGGTTCAAATTGAATATGCTCGTAATCCGTGGTGCTCATCTCTCGAATCCGTTTTAACAGCAATTCCGTTGCAAGTCTGGCCACTTCTTCGCCCATGATCGAGACTGAACTGATCTGCGGAGACGTAACGGTAGTCCATTGGTTGTTATCAACACCCACAACAGCGATATCTTCAGGGACACGAACGCCGAGTTCTTTAAACCGATTTACCAGTCCGATGGCGACCATATCGTTAATCGCGTATACGGCATCTGGCATGTGAGTCAGCCCATAGAAATAATCCGCTGCATTAGCCCCCGTATTCAATGAAAAATCTTCTCCGAAGTAAACAAGCGAGATGTCTACATGTCCGAGCGCCTGCTCATAAGCCCGATAACGCTCTTCGATAATATCTTTCGGAGCACCAGCGTATGCAATGCGGGTCCGGCCAATCTTAATCAGATGTTCCATCACCAGTTTCCCTTCAGGCTGTGAAAGAGAAACAACATCTGCTTTCATGCCGGGGTCCAGCTTTTTACCGTAATTGATCATGGAAATGGGAAGAGGAGCTTTATCAATTAAGCCAGGCAACGTTTTGGGATAAGCCAGAGGCATGAAAACAAGTCCGTCCACGTGCAATTTTTTGATCGTACGAATGGTTTCCAGTTCCGTTCGTGCATTACCCGCCGTATTGATTTGAACCACATGATACCCGTGCTGCTTCGCCGTTTGTTCAACAGACCAAGAGATCTCGGGAATGATGGCATTGCGTATGTCAGGTACAACCAGTGCGATCTGATGCGTCTGGCGTATTTTCAAACTCTGGGCAGAGGTATTGGGGACAAATCCAAGCTCCTCAATGGCCTGCAAGACTTTATCCCGTGTTTTGTTGCTAATGCCTTCGGAATTGTTAATGGCTCGGGAGACGGTAGCGATACCTACACCTGCAAGTTCTGCAACGTCCTTGATCGTAACCTTCTGATCTTTACTCACGTTTAGTTAACCTCACTTCATCGGAAACGATTCCGAATTTTGAAAATATGTACGAATGGAATGTCAATCCTATACCTTGATTATAACATTTGAGCCAACAAGTATCTCGTGAATACGATTGAAAGTTCAGAGATGTCTGTTGGGTTTCCCAAAAGAACCTAAGGGGAGTTGAGATAAATAGCGTATTATTCTATATCCATTGAATTAAACATTTACACGAGAACGGAGAGGAAGCCACAGAGCAAAAACTTTAGATATATTGAAAACGCTGACATTTCACCAGAATTATCGACGTAAAATTCATAAGATAGACATATGTGTGACAAATTATGTTTGACAGCCTATTTAAAATGTGACATATTTAACTTACGGAAACGTTTCCGATTATATCAAAAATTATGATCTGGGAGATGAAACAAATGAAAGCATTGCGTTGGCATGGAGTAAAAGATTTGCGTCTCGAAAATATTGATGAACCCCGCCCTGAACAGGGGAAGGTTAAAATAAAAGTGGAGTGGTGTGGGATCTGTGGCAGTGACTTGCACGAGTATACTGCTGGCCCAATCTTCATTCCGGCTCAAGCGCCGCATCCGCTAACAGGGGAACAAGCACCTGTTGTGATGGGGCATGAATTTTCAGGACAAGTCGTTGAAGTAGGAGAAGGTGTGACACGTTTTCAGGCAGGTGACCGCGTAGTGGTCGAACCGATTTATGCATGTGGTCATTGTGAAGCCTGTAAACAGGGGAAATACAATTTGTGCGATCAGATGGGTTTCTTGGGCCTGGCTGGTGGAGGAGGAGGTTTCTCAGAGTATGTAACAGCTGAGGAATATATGGTGCACGCCATTCCTGATTCCATCTCGTACGAGCAAGGAGCGTTGGTGGAGCCTTCCGCAGTAGCTCTTCATGCGGTTCGTCAAAGCAAGCTGAAAGTCGGCGACACTGCCGCTGTTTTTGGTGCGGGTCCTATCGGGTTGCTGGTTATTGAAGCGTTGAAAGCTTCTGGCGCATCGGATATTTATGTCGTGGAATTATCCAAGGAACGTAAAGCCAAAGCGGAAGAACTTGGTGCCATTGTTATTGACCCTACACAATACAATGTGGTGGACGAAATTCATGCACGTACGCAAGGCGGCGTAAATGTAGCTTATGAAGTAACGGGTGTACCGCGCGTACTGCAACAAGCGATTGATTCAACGCGTATTGGCGGTGAATTGATGATCGTCAGCATTTTTGAACAGGAAGCACCGATTGTGCCAAACTCCATTGTCATGAAGGAGCGTACGGTCAATGGCATTATCGGTTACCGTGACGTATTCCCGGCTGTGATTAGCCTGATGGCTAAAGGTTTCTTCCCAGCTGACAAGCTGGTAACCAAACGAATCAGCCTGGACGAAGTGGTGGAGCATGGATTTGAAGCACTGCTGAAAGAGAAAAACCAGGTTAAAATTCTGGTAAAAGCAGAGTAAATTTACCAAGCCATACAACAAGACAATTTAATAGGGTGGAAGTCAACGAATGGCAACAGTCACCCAGTTGAAGTTCAACTTGAGCTGTTGCGTAAGTGGTAGGCGCCACAACGAATGAATGACAAATAGACAACGCATCTTCGGATGCGATTGTCTATTTTTTTTGCACAGAGCGGGCGGAATTTGTTGCAAGTACATTCCATTTTACATAATATAAAAAGATACAATTTGTATCATTTTGATATAAAGGTGTTATCTCATAAAAAATGAAGGAGGAAGCGGACATGCAGAGGAATACGAAGTGGGCAGCCGTGATTTTGACGATTGTTGCAGGCATGGGCTGGCTGCTTATGGGGAATTCGAAACCCAAAAACAATGTTTCAACCGATCAGCAGCCGACTGCCGAACGGGCACTTGCCAAGGTGTCTAGCACGCCTATCACATCAGCCGATGTGACGTCCAAGATCGAGTTGCTTGGAAAACCTTTTAAGAAAGCACCGTATGCCAATAATGTCTGGGACTTGCAGCTGTACAGAGGGAAAATATATATGGGTCATGGGAACAGCAGTAATTTGGGTGTTTCACCTAATGCGGGTCCTATTCCAGTCATTTATTACGATACAGCCCATCCCAAATTTATAACCCAGTCCGTCACCAGTAGTAATCCGAGCATCGTTCCTTCGACCAAATTGTACGTGGATGAGGAACAGATTGACATTTATAAAGTGCTGAACGACAAATTATATATTCCCGGAAATGATTCGGATGGTGAGCAGTGGGATATGGGAAACTTCTACCGGTTAGATGGAGATGTATGGACAAAGTATCGCAATCTGCCGCTAGGTGTACACGTATATGATTTGGCGTCCTATCAGGGCAAACTGTTCGCAGCGCTGGGCACCGAGCAGAAACCTACTGTATTAATCTCTCATGATCAAGGCGAAACATGGCAAAAATTCGCGACCATCAACACGTTTGGCTTCAGGGCATATACGTTATTTGAAATCAAGGGCAAATTATATGCATCAGGCATGATGTATCCTGCCAATAAAATTTGGGGTGATAAAACCAATATATTAGAGATTAATGAGAAGTTTGAAAAGAAAGATGTCGTCATCTATGGTAGCAAAATGCTCCCAGGCTTATCCTACCAAACCGGCACAGTGCCGTATAATAAAATAGGGAAAAACATTAATTTCAACAATAAGCTGCTTTATATTGCCGGAGGGGTATTCAATGATGGGCAGCTATTACCCAAATCCTTGAATGTCATGACCGACATTAATCAGGCAGTACGCGTCATTTTGCCAGATACTCAAGCTCTTCCTACGGATCTACTGCTTCGGGACGGGAAAGTCTATGTGCTTACCTACACACGCAAAAGTGCGAATCTCTATATAAACCGGGTGTATCAATCGACAGATCTGAACACATGGAATGAAATTCTCCGTTTTAACCAAGACACGTACGCCAGGTCTTTTGAAGAACACGAAGGTGATTTCTACTTTGGGCTGGGCACAGACCCGGATGTTCTATCCACTTCATCAGGCAAACTGCTCAGAGTTAATCGCAATGATATTCCTGTTAATTCTAATTAATTTGAAGGAAGATTATGGATTATATACTATGCTTCATCCACATTTTTGGTTACAGAGAGGGCGGTTTTGGGTTAAAAGTAGGGCAGGCTGAAATCGTAGAACTTCTTAGAAGAAGCTACATTGAACTTGCTCTATTTTTTTGTGCAAGAAAGTTTACATGTTTTCTTCCAATCTGATCGTAAAGGAGCAATACACAATGAATGTACCGTCAGCTTTGTTTAAACCATTCACCTCGGACAAGCTTAACCTGTCCAACCGGATCGTCATGGCGCCTATGACTCGTGGATTTTCACCCGAAGGAGTACCCGGACCAGAGGTCGTGGAATACTATCGTCGCAGAGCAGCCGGAGGTGTAGGGCTGATCATTACGGAAGGAACGGGCATTAACCACCCCTCATCCATTAGTGGCGCAAGCATTCCGTTGTTCCATGGCGAAGAATCACTGCAGGGTTGGGCGAATGTAGTCAAGGCTGTCCATGAGGCAGGTGGCAAAATCATGCCACAATTATGGCATGTAGGTACAGCCCGCCGTTCAGGTGATTTGCCCAATGCAGAAGCTGAGCCGGTAGGCCCATCGGGAATAAGCATGGCAGGTGAACCTGAGAGAGAATCTTTGTCAGAGGACGAGATCAAGGGTATTATCCAGGCGTATGCCCAAGCTGCAGCTGATGCGCAGCGTATCGGTTTCGATGGTATTGAGCTTCACGGGGCTCATGGCTACCTGATTGATCAATTTTTCTGGGAGCAGACCAATCGTCGTACGGATAAATACGGTGGCGATCTGACACAGCGCACGCGTTTTGCAGTTGAAGTTATTGAAGCATGCCGTGCTGCAGTAGGTCCTGACTTCCCGATTGTACTTCGTTTCTCCCAATGGAAAATGGGGAACTATGACGCACGTCTGGTGGAAACGCCAGAACAACTGGAGCAATTCCTTGCACCCCTCACGGCGGCAGGTGTAGATATTTTCCACTGCTCGACTCGTCGATTCTGGCTGCCGGAATTTGATGGCTCAGAGCTGAATCTTGCAGGCTGGACACAGAAAATAAGTGGCAAACCGGCGATCTCCGTTGGATCAGTAGGGCTTGAAGCGGAATTCGTGGACAGAGCGAACGAAAACCAGGGAACGGGTGACGCTCATCTGGATCAGTTGAACGCGAAAATGGAGAATAATGAATTTGACTTGATCGCGTTGGGGCGTGTACTTCTGAGTGATCCGGAATGGCCAAACAAAGTTCGCGAAGGCAGCCAGTCCGAAATCGTCCCTTTTACAACAGAAGTGTTGAAAACACTCTATTAAAGAATAATCTTTAAGGCTTGGAAAGAACAAATGCCAACAGCAACGAAAACCAACGACTACAACAACGAAAATAAAACATATTGCCGCCGAAAGGCGGCTTTTTCACCTCACTATAATAACAATTTCAACATATGAAAAATTCACAATAGAAAACCATTTTTTGCACCGCTGACACCTTATCTCATCCCCTCCAATCACACACGCCCAAGGAATAACACCATGAGATACCACACTTTAACCCCACAAGGGGAAAATTTTTTTGCGTCATTCAGGCTGCATCTTAAGAATTTGTACTTGGGCTGTCTCCATTTTGAAAATGAACCACCTTATGATAAGGTTATGCCTGAACCACACTCAGCCTGAATGACAACAACTCTTAAGGAGGATGACCATCCTTGTATTACCATAATCGCAAGTTAAAAAACAAACACATAAACATGCTTCAAATGTTGTTCCTGCTATTCGGAATAGTCCTGCTCTTATCCGCATGTGGGCAGTCACAGAAGCCTTCCTCGTCAGACCAAAATAACAATAATGCCGGAACGGAGACGAATGCGAATTCAAACGCAGGTGCAGAAGATCAGAATGGTCAGGATGATCAACAGAATACAGTGCCTACGCAGGAAGAGAAAGATCCGGTACAAGAGCAGCTCGACCAATTGTCTTTGGATGAGAAGATCGGACAAATGATTCTGGCGGGTGTTCAGGGAACCACTTTGGATGCTCAAGCGAAACAGATGATCACGGATCAGAAGGTGGGAGGGATTATTTTCTATGCCAATAATGTCTCAACCGTGCCAGGAACAGCAAACTTCGTACAATCCATCAAGGATGCCAATCGTTCCAATCCGGTTCCAATTTTCATGAGTGTGGATCAGGAGGGTGGCAAAGTTAGTCGTATGCCGGAAACGGTTGAGACTATACCCTCCAATGGGAAAGTGGGCAAGACGAAGGATGCTGATTTGGCTGAAACGATGGGCAAATTGTTAGCAAGACAAATTCAACTGGTAGGTTTTAACGTCGATTTTGCTCCAGTGCTGGATGTAAACAGTAATCCGAATAACCCGGTGATAGGGGATCGTTCATTTGGAAGTTCAGCCAGTCTGGTCTCCCAAATGGGTATAGCCGAAATGAAAGGGCTGCGCAGCGAAGGGATTATTCCGGTGGTGAAGCATTTTCCCGGTCACGGAGACACGTCAGTGGACTCCCACTTGGATCTGCCTGTCGTGAACAAAACGGAACAGCAACTTGCCCAGCTGGAGTGGATTCCGTTTGAGGCAGCGGTGAAGGAACAGGTGGAGGCGGTTATGGTAGCCCATATTCTGTTTCCGAAGCTGGATCCCGACCATCCGGCCTCCTTGTCGGACGTCATTATTGGTCAGCAGTTGCGTGGCAAATTCAAGTATGACGGTGTGGTCATCACTGATGATCTGAGCATGGGCGCGATCGCGAAAAATTATAAGCTGAACGATGCTGCCGTGGCGACGGTTCAGGCAGGGAGCGATATTCTGCTGGTAGCTCACAGTTATGAGAGTGCCAAGACTATTTTTGATACGCTGAAGAGTGCGGTGAAGTCAGGAAAAATTTCAGAATCCCGAATTAATGAAAGTGTATATCGAATTCTGGCGTTGAAACAGAAGTATAACTTGTCCGATGAGCAGCAGCCATCTGGAGATTTGAAGCAGCTGAACGCTGACATTGTGGATTGGCGCAAGAAGGTCGATGCCCGATAGTACCCACCTGTGTTATGATTTTGGAAAGAGAATTGCATATTCCATTATGACAGGTTAGAGGTGAGACCTTTTTATGTATACGATAATGATTATTGAAGATGATCCGAAGATTGCGGGTTTACTTCAATCCCATATCGAGAGATATGGTGACAGGGCCGTTGCGGTTGAGGATTTTGAGCAGGTCGTCCAGCAGTTTGAACAGATTAAGCCGCATGTCGTGCTGCTGGATATCAACTTGCCGAGTTACGATGGGTTCTATTGGTGTCGCCAAATTCGCTCCATCTCCACTTGTCCGATTATTTTCATCTCGGCCCGTAGTGGCAAGATGGATCAGGTCATGGCGCTGGAGAATGGTGCGGACGATTATATTACGAAGCCGTTTGAGCATGAGATTGTCATGGCCAAAATTCGAAGTCAGCTGCGCCGGGTGTATGGCGATTACGCTGCGCGTCATGAAGAGCGAAAGGTGGAGCTGGATGGATTAACTGTTTATCTGGAAAGATTGGAGATGGAGCTCGGTGACCGCAAGATACAGCTGACCAAGAAAGAAACCATTTTGCTGGAGACGTTGCTGCGTCGGAGTCCCAAACTGGTTAGCCGTGAAACCATCTTGGAAAAGCTGTGGGATGATTCCTTTGTGGATGATAATACACTTAGCGTGAATGTGACCCGAGTTCGTAAACGATTGACTGAGCTGGGAATTACAGATGCGCTGGAGACGGTACGAGGTTCGGGTTATCGACTCAACAGTAATTGGAAGGCATCGTCGCCCTCATGAAGTTGTTTATCAAAGAACATATTGTACTGACTTGTTGGGTAATCGTTATGCTGTTCACCGTGGTTGCGGTCTTCTGGTACGACGGCTATGACCACTGGTTAACGGCCGCTTATGCGGTATCTCTGGGGTTAGTCCTATATGCAGCCTATCTCATTTATCGGTATCTGTCCCATCGCATGTTTTATTCCCGGATGTCCCATCGAATGAATGATCTGAAAGAATTTGTTCCACTGAATGAGCCCGCGCCCTTGCCGCAGGCATTGTCAGAACTGCTGGACTCACAGTACGGTCATTATCATGCGCATCTGCATCGTCTGGAACAGCGTCAACAGGAATACCTGACTTTTATGAATCAATGGGTTCATCAGATGAAGACACCGTTGTCCGTCATTGAACTGACGGTTGAGGATCAGGAGGATGAGGACGCCCGTTTCATCAGCATTCGAGAGGAAGCAGACCAGATGAGACGAGGGCTGGAAACCGTGCTATACATGGCGCGGCTGGAGACATTTGAACAAGATTTCAGTGTGGAACCAGTATCCCTCAAGGCGGCCGGAGAAGAAGCTATCCATGAACTAAAACGTTTCTTCATTCGCAATCACGTGTATCCCGAGATGAAAATTGATTCTGGGTTAATAGTCCAGTCGGATGCGAAGTGGATTCGGTTTGTCCTCGTACAACTGTTATCCAATGCCATCAAGTACTCTTCCGGGGGAAACGGGCAAAAGGTAATCATCCAGGCTTATGAATCCACACGTTCCATCATTCTTGAAGTGAAGGATCAGGGAGTGGGTATTCCCAAGTCGGATCTTAACCGAGTGTACCAGCCTTTTTTCACCGGAGAGAATGGGCGACATTTTAAAGAATCCACGGGGATGGGACTGTATATTGTAAAGGATGTCCTGACACGAATGAACCATCAGATTGACCTTACATCCGTTCAGGGAGAAGGGACAACGGTAACCATTACATTTGAAACCTGAAATATAAAGCAGCATAATGCGGAATGAAATGAGAAGACGTCTGGTGCCCTGATAGGGATCGGCGTCTTTCTCATTTTCTACATATGAGAGGACGATTGTCGGATAGTGAGACTGTATAACCTTACAATAATGTCATGAAGATGAAAGGTTAATCCATAGGAGAATGGTCGAAACTTCGATAGACTGAAGTCAGAAAGTAGAGAACGACCTCGAATGGCGAAGAAGTTCAGTTCAACGTGGTTTAATTCAAATTCGAAATCTAAAAGGAGCCATTAACCTATGGAGATATGTTCAGTGAAACAGATTAGCAAAATTTATAAAGGGATCGTGTCATACGAAGCCTTGTCAGGAATTGATCTCAGTATTCAGGAGGGTGAATTCGTCGGCATCATGGGTCCATCAGGCAGCGGTAAAACAACGTTGCTAAACATGATTTCAACCATTGACCACCCGACTTCAGGGGAATTGCAGATTGCAGGAAAGAACCCGTTTGAACTGGATCACGATGAACTTGCTCTGTTCAGACGCCGAGAGCTGGGATTCGTATTTCAGTCGTTTAACCTGCTCAACACACTCACGGTAAAAGAAAATATTGTCCTGCCGCTTACGCTCGACGGAGTATCGGTTGAGGAGATGAATGAACGTGTTGATCGACTCGCAGAGAAGCTGGGCATCGCCTCTCTGCTGAACAAACGCACGTATGAAATTTCCGGAGGTCAGGCCCAGCGGACAGCAATCGCACGAGCCCTGATCCATTCTCCCAAGCTGGTGCTGGCTGATGAGCCTACAGGAAATCTCGATTCGAAGGCAGCGCGTGATGTAATGGAGATGCTGGAGCGTCGCAACCAGGAAGATCGGGCCACTATGCTGCTGGTCACGCATGACGCTGTTGCGGCAAGTTATTGCAGCCGGGTTGTATTTATTAAGGATGGACGACTGTACAACGAAATTCACTATGGAGATAACCGATCAACGTTTTATCAGCGAATCATCAACGTATTATCCCTGATGGGAGGCTCAGGACATGAATTTTCGCCAGTTCGCCATTAATAATGTTGTTCGGAACAAACGAATTTATCTGGCTCATTTCCTGAGCAGTACGTTTTCCGTCATGATCTTTTTTACGTATGCGCTGCTTTTGTTTCACCCGGATCTGAAGGATGGACTGAAGGGTTCAAGTGGGACAGTGACCATGCTTGCGAATCAGGGTTTTTTGATTGCTGAAATCATTATTTTCATCTTTTCGTTTCTGTTTCTACTCTATTCCGTAGGTTCATTTCTCAAGACGCGCAAAAAAGAATTCGGCATATTTCAAATCATTGGCATGACACGTAAACAGATGAACCGACTGTTATTTATGGAGAACTTGTGCATTGGACTCGCCGCCATTGTGGCAGGCGTTGGATTAGGAATGATCTTTGCCAAGCTGATCCTGTTGATCTGCGGTTCGATGCTGGCTGTGGAGGAAAGTCTTCGATTCTATTTTCCATTAAAAGCAATCGCACTTACTGTCGGAGCATTTCTGCTGCTGTTTGTTGTGATTGCGCTGAGCTCGTCTCTGCTAATGCGAAAAGGGTCATTGATTGACCTTGTAAAATCAGAGGAAAAACCAAAACCCGAGCCAAAGGCCTCTCGTCTTTTAGCACTTCTCTCCGTCATACTCATTGGGGGTGGATATGCAGGTGTATTTGCCTTTGTATGGATCACATACTCCTTCCCTTTGCTGTTTGGCAGTGTGGTTTTGGTTATTGCAGGCACGTATCTGTTATTCACCCAACTTAGTGTGTATGCCATTCGGGCGCTTAAAAGCAATAAGCGTTTGTTTTTCCGCAAAACGAATTTGCTGTTTCTGTCCGAACTTACCTATCGAATGAAAGATAATGCCGTCATGTTTTTTATGGTAAGTGTGATCTCGGCTTCTGCCTTTACAGGCATTGGCACGATGCTGGCGATCGGCGATCCGGGATTGTCATCGATGTCAAATCCATATGCGTTTACCTACCAAAATTCATGGGATACACCTGGCGCAGAACGGCACATCAGGAAGATCGAGGAGACATTGATCGATAATGAGGTTCCGTACCAGAAAGGTAGTTATACTCCGCTGTTTGATGACGAGGGGAACTATATCATCAAACTAAGTGAATATAATCATCTTGCCAAGGCGCTCGGTTACCAAGAGCGAACTCTCGAGAATGTGAACGATTCCTTTATGACTCCAGGCAATCTTACGAGTCGCAAGACATTACGAGCAGAAGCCGGGCAGGGTTCAACTGAGAAAAATATCAGTATGTGGGAAGTTCAGGAAAAGGTCAGATTAACAACACCTGCAACCGATATCGTCATCCCTGTTGAATTCAAAAGGGAAGTTTATGTGGTATCCAATGAGCTGTACGACAAGATGAATAGGGAATTTAATATTCAAATCGAGGCTGATGAAAATTATTATCCCGATAGAAAGACGCAATTTGTTGTGACAGATTGGATGGGGACGCGGAAGTTTGCGCCGGATCTGATTGAATCCATTCAAAATGACTCAAGTAATCGGGGCTACTTCGAGATCAGCGCTCTCGTGCTGGATTGGCTTAATTCCAAACAAACCAATGGCATTATCCTTATTCTGAGTGGATTGATTGGCATCGTCTTTTTTACCTTTGCTGCAAGCTTTACCTACTTCCGGTTATATGCAGATCTGGAACGGGATGAAGAGCAGTACCGCATGATTGGTAAGATGGGACTGAGTCGGCCGGAGCTTCGCAACATCGTAACCAGACAGCTGCTGTTAATGTTTTTCTTGCCAATCGTCCTGGCCATTATCCACAGCTCCGTGGCCTTTGTTGCATTACAGCAGTTAGTAGATTTCTCCGTCATGGGTTATACTTTGCGCATTTTCCTGGTATTTGCTTCCATGCAGATTCTGTTCTTCCTGCTGGTACGCTGGCGTTATCTTCGCAATATGTATGCCAAACTGATCTAACATAATTTTAATAGAACAGGCATCGGACCTTAGGTTCGGTGTCTGTTGACTTTTTCCTCGAAAGCAAAGTACTATTTCAATAGATACAGTATGTATCATTTCGATGTAGCTTGACTCTTGAAATGAATAAAACCATCAACACTATTGAGTTTCCTAGCCTTTCTAACTGAGAAGGAGGATTACAATTGAGCTTAACGATGTCCCGTGGACAAGCTTATCTGGAGCGGTTGAACGACGAACGGAATGTATGGCTGGATGGAGAACGTATTCGAGTAACAGAGCATTCTGCCTTCCGGGGAACCTTGCAAACGATTGAAGATCTGTTCAATCTGGTGGATGATGCGGACACGAGAGAGACAGTGGCTTATTGGGATGAGCAGACGAATGGATATGTACACCAGGCTTTTCGAGTACCCCGTAGTGCTCAGGAGATCAGCAGCAGGGCGGCAGCCTTTCGATTGTGGTCTGATCGCACCTATGGTGTAATGAGCCGTCTCTCGGATTACGCCCGGTCCCGCCTGACCGGATGGTATGCCACACGGGATGCAATGGCTGTATATGACCCGGCATATGGTGGTAAAATCGCTGCCTATTATGAGGAGGCAAAACGGAAGGATGTCTTCCTGACCATAGTCCAGCGTGACCCGCAGATTAACCGCGCTCTGCCCGTTGGGGAAGATGAAGATGCAATGCTGCGAATCATTCGTACCAATACGGAGGGCGTTGTCCTTCGTGGGGCCAAGATGGTGGCGACTGCTGCTCCACATGCGGACGATATCATTGCATATCCGATTCAGCGCATTCCCGGACATCGCCCGGAATTGGCGCATATGGTTATTGTGGCAGCAGGAAGTCCAGGATTACATATGGTATGTAGAGAATCTTTTGCAACTTTAGAGTCAGATACTGCTCATCCGCTCAGTAGTCAGTATGATGAGATGGATGCTGTATTATTTTTTGACGATGTGTTTGTACCTTGGGAGCGTGTACTGCTGCACAACAATCCGGAAGCGGTATGGCAGATTCGCTGCAACGTGGCATCCTCCAGTCTGGCTTACCATCAGAGCATTATTCGGCTGCATTCAAAGCTGGAATTCATTACAGCCATCACGTCTTCCGTTGCCAAGGAGATTGGAGTGGATTCCTTCCTGAATGTACAGGAACAGCTCGGGGAGATGATCAGCCAGATGCATACGATTGAAGGACTCATCATCGCATCCGAGGCTCAGGCTGCACCGGATATTCATGGAAACTGGCTGCCATCATTCAAATATATCGAAACAGCCCGTAATCTGGGGAACCGTTATTACCCGCGTGCTGTTGAGATTTTGAAGACGATTGCCGCAGGTGGCCTTATTCAGATCCCTTCCGGGAAGCAGGAGCTCGAAGGAAGTATCAGCCCCATGATGAACAAGTATCTTGGAGGCGTAACGATGCAGGCACCAGAAAAGATTCGGTTATTCCAGCTCGCCTGGGAGCTGACAGGAAGTCCGCTGGGAGCCAGACATGATCTGTATGAACGTTTCTATGCCGGTGACCCGGTGCGCAATCGGGCGAGTCAGTATGTGC
Organism: Paenibacillus sp. E222; assembly: GCF_013401555.1. NCBI lineage: Bacteria > Bacillati > Bacillota > Bacilli > Caryophanales > Paenibacillaceae > Paenibacillus > Paenibacillus sp. E222. The sequence continues at coordinate 5,658,908 of NZ_CP058552.1, read as the reverse complement.
AATATGATAAGGACCGATTATATGCCCGGGTTGAACCCTGGTTACGTAGCCAGTGATGAATGGTACTGAAACTTTACTTATTTTAGCTTTATATTTGAAGCTCTGGCCTGATGCCCGGGCTTTTTATTTAGGTTATCTTTAGAAATGGTTTAGATTGATTTAAGAGACGTAGTATATAGTAGTAACGTATAGACATATGAACAATAACAAATGAATGTACGGATACGAATTCGTTTGAAAACTGAATTTATTGAAATAGGAATGAGAGGATTCGCATGAGATACACACTATTAATTGCAGATGACGAACCCGAAATTGTGGAACTGCTTCAGTTGTACCTCGAGAAGGATTACAACATTGTGACAGCCGTTAATGGGGTAGAAGCGCTGGAGTGTATCCATTCAACTCAGATTGATCTGGTCATACTGGATATTATGATGCCTGTAATGGATGGACTCCAGTTGATCAAACAAATCAGGACCACACATCATATGCCTGTTCTGTTCCTGTCGGCCAAAAGCCAGGACCACGACAAAATCCTTGGACTCGGACTGGGTGCAGACGACTACATCTCCAAACCTTTTAATCCTTTGGAGATTGTCGCCAGAGTGGAAGCTTTGCTCAGAAGAGTCAATCAATTTGATGCACCTGACGTGCCTGCTGCCAAGGAGTTAAATCTTGTGCTGGGTGAACTCAGGCTTGATCGATCCCAATGTATCCTTTTTCGCTCGGGTAAACCTGTGACATTGACTTCTACAGAGTACAAAATCGTGGAGCTTCTGCTGGAGCAGCCAGGCCGTGTCTTTACCCGAAAAAAAATATACGAAGCCGTCTGGGGAGATTATTACGCTCACGAGGACAGCACGATAATGGTACATATCAGTAACATTCGGGAGAAGATCGAGCGCGACTCCAGGCAACCGGAATATTTAAAAACGATAAGGGGACTGGGATACAAAATTGAAGCGCCCATGGAAAGCTAGAGAAAAGAGACTATTGCAAACGTCCCTGACACTGGACTTTTTGCTTTTTAACTTCTTTTTGTTGTTACTGGTAGCCATCGTGTACATTATCATTAATCTGGATGTGGTCGATTTCCGCATTTCGGATCAGGTCGTGGATCCTGATCTGAATGTGGAGGCACATGTGTATGTGACCGAACTGGAGAACGAGTGGCTGTCCGGAAGTTCCGATGAGGCCAATAATACCGAGATTCAGCGTCTCAAGGACAGCGGGGGATGGATTGAAGTGCTGGATGCGGAGCGGAAGGTCATTCGTTATATCGGGGACAAGCAGGATACGTTCACTCAATACAGTGAAGCCGAGCTATATGCAGGACTCGAAAACCGAAACGAACAGCCATACTACTACTCCATTAGTCCGCTTTCAACAGAGGGAGCTGCAAAGTACGTTTTGCTGAAGATTCCGCGTGACTTGGTCAGTGTGCGAATTAATGATAATCAGCTGATTACCAATTTGAAGCATCCGTTATCGTTTTACATTATGATCGGAATCGGATTGGTCTTGCTGCTGATATTTGTTTACAGCTATTGGGTCGCCCGGCGAATCAAAAAGCCGCTGAGTATTCTCTCTCTAGGTCTTACCCAGATGATCCAGGGGAATTATAGTACGCGCATGTCCATCTCGGCAGAGAGGGAATTTGTCCAGATTGGAGAAACCTTCAATTATATGGCGGACGTCATTGAGAATACTTCTGCGGAGAAACGTTATGCCGAAGAAAGCAAACAGCGATTAATTGTGGATCTGTCGCATGATCTCAAGACCCCGATCACGAGTATTCAAGGATACGCCCAGGCTTTGGTGGAAGGGCGAGGGGAAGATAAGGACAGGCAGCAGCGATACCTGGGATATATCTACAACAAGTCCGTTCAGGTCGCGCGCATGATTCAGAATATGCTGGAATTGCTCAAAGTGGATTCACCTGACTTCCGTATGCACATTCAGCAGCGGGAAATCGGCGAATTTGTTCGTGAGATTATGGCGGATACGTATGGTGAGATTGAGCAGAACCATTTTGGCCTGCATGTGCTCGTTCCTGATGAAGAGATCTATGCGAGGTATGATCCGGAGCTCTTGTCCAGAGTAATTCAGAACCTGATTACAAATGCCTTGTCCTACAACCCGCGGGGGACGGAGCTGCGTGTGGAGTTAATCCCACTGGACAACCATGTGGTTATTGAGGTTGCTGATACCGGTGTGGGTATCCCTCAAGAGTTGTGGGCAACGATCTTTGATCCATTTGTACGCGGGGATGAGGCTCGTACGGGAACCGGGGGTACGGGGCTTGGACTGGCAATTGCGCGGCGGAACACCGAGAAAATGGGTGGACGATTGACACTTTCCCGGCGTGGACGGGAGACGACGGTGTTCACTATACAGATTCCGAAATAAAGAACCGACATAAAGGATAAGGTTGACATAAACATGTTGTCATTCTGATCACCATTTGCAAAATGCTCATATAGAAAAGGTTAAGTGGAGGGGAAACTTTTTGTTCAAAGTAAATTCGTTTGTACGTTTCAGTATTGCACTGGCACTGATACTGATTAATATCTATCTGTTATCACGTGTCAGCTTTATTTTCCAACCGCTTGTTACCATGCTTACGGTGATTACCGTGCCGATGATGCTGTCCGTATTCTTTTATTATCTGCTGCGGCCGCTCGTCAATTACATGGAAAAAAAGAAGCTGAATCGCACACTCAGCATTTTGCTGATCTATCTGGTGTTTGGTATACTGTTCGCCCTGTTTATTATAGGACTATGGCCGTCACTACGCGAGCAGTTGATCAACCTGGTAGAAAACGCACCAAATCTGATCAATTCACTGAGTTTGCAGCTTAAAGAGCTGGAACAGAACGGTGTCATTACGGCTTTGTTCCCGGAAGGGTCGACCCCGTTTTCGCAGATTACGGATTACATTAACAAAGGCTTCACCTTTGTCACGAACTATGTGAGTGGATTCTTCTCACTCATCTCAAGCTTTGCGATTGTTCTGTTCACTTTCCCGATCATATTGTTCTACATGTTGAAGCAGGGTGAGAAATTTGGTCGTAAGCTGGTGCACATTGCACCAAAACGTTTCCAAAAAGACAGTCGTGACGTGGTACTTGAGATCGATCAGGCGTTAAGCGGCTTTATTGTTGGACGAGTTCTCGTGAATCTGGCTTTGGGCGTGCTGATGTATATCGGTTTCCTGATCATTGGTCTCCCGTATGCACTGCTGTTAACCGTGATTGCGGTCATTATGAACTTTGTTCCGTTTATCGGGGCGATCCTGTCTTCCGTTCCTATTGTCATTATGGGACTTGTGGTATCCCCTTCGGTTGCGATCTGGTCACTCATTATTATTCTGGTCGCACAGCAAATTCAGGATAATCTGGTTGCACCGTATGTATTCGGCAAAAAACTCGATATTCACCCGCTTACCACCATTATATTGGTGCTCGGTGCAGGGGACCTGGGCGGCATTATTGCCATTCTGATTATCATCCCTGTTTATATGATCGTTAAAATTATTTTGGTTCGAATCTATCAGCTATTCTTCAAGGACAAATGGCAAAATGCTTAAACATGTATAAATGATATAGAAGGAGTGGAAATCATGTCTGAAATCATCCCACAACCATACACTGAACCTGAGTATATTGAGCCGCAATCTGTTCAAATGGGCGCCATTCATATTTCCAATGATGTAGTATCCAAAATTGTTGGCATGGCTGCTCAGACTACAGAGGGAATATCCTCCATGTCTGTTGGTCTTACCGAAGGAATCGCCAAGAGCATCAGCGGAAAGAGCTTGCAAAAAGGGATTGACGTTGCGATAAAAGATGACCAGGCATCTATCCAACTGCGAATCAATGTTCAATTTGGCAAAAAGATGCATGAAGTCTGTCAGGAACTTCAACATAATGTGCAGCAAGCTGTCGAGCAATTAACAGGCATTATGGTGAATGAAATTAAAGTTCAAGTGGTAGGCGTGACCATGCAGGAGCAAGTTTAAAGCAAAACGAGCAGAACGAACGAATGGAATTCAGTCATAAACAGGTAGTGATATCCTGTGTAAAAATACAAAAACAGCACGTTCCCATTAGCTGCATAAATGGGAACGTGCTGTTTTGTGTTTGCGATAATACGTAGGGGCTTCGCCCATAACTTTTTTGAACATTTTCGAGAAAAGCAGCTGGTCGGCATATCCAACCGAACGGGAGATATCCCCAATGGTCAAAGCCGGGTCCAGCGTCAGCTCAGCCGCCCTGCGCATGCGGTAATTGACCAGATAAGACTGAATGCTGGTGCCCATCTTGTCTTTGAAGAGGGAACACAAGTAGCTGCGCTGCAACCCAACATGAGACGCAATGGACTGAACGGTTATGGAATTGGCATAATTAATCTCAATGAAATCCATTACCTGAGTGACATAGGTTTCTTTTGTATAGTCCTGGAACGGAATAGGTCTGTCCTCACTGGCCCGATCAATCAAAATGGAGAAAAACTGAAAGAGCAATCCCGTCATGCTGATCTCCCATCCCTTATGGGTGTTGCGAGAGCTAATCATGCGGTGCAGACAGGAGCGCATCTCGTCATCCTCATTGCCCATCTCAAAGATCGGATGGTGTTCGCACAAGCAAGCCTGCTGCAATAACGACGGGCAGGTGCTTCCTTGGAAAGCAACCCAGCTATACTCCCACGGGTCATTCTGATCTGCTTCATAATGAACGACCGAATGGGGGACGATCAGGAATCCCTGGCCTTTACGCAGCGTAACCTTTTTGCCTCCGACTTCGAAGGTACCTTTGCCGTCCAATATGTAATGGATTTTGTAATAATCCCGCATGGCCGGGCCGAAGTGGTGACCGGGTGCGCAAGCTTCTGTGCCGTAATGAAGGAGCTGCAGCTCCTGAAAGTGATTGTTTTTGCACATATACGTAATCAAGGCTATTCACTCCTGTTATGAGGTCGTTATACCTTGCATTTTAACATATAAAAGGTGGAAAGGAATCGTTTTATAAATATCATTTGATGAAGATACCAATCATTTTTCCATATCGTTGTAGTGAAATGCCATATCGTTTTACATGGAAAGTCTCTAAGATGAAAGGGTATTCAATAACTTTTACAGGAAAAGAGAGATTAACCATGCCTTATACAGCGAGTGAACAACGATACAGTGAAATGAAGTATGCACGCTCTGGCAGAACCGGAATCAAACTGCCGCAAATAGCCCTTGGCTTATGGCAGAACTTCGGTGGAAATCGCACCCTGGATATTCAGGAAGAGATGATCCTGCGCGCATTCGATCTGGGGATTAACCATTTCGACTTGGCCAACAACTATGGACCACCTCCAGGATCAGCCGAAGAGAATTTTGGTGTCATTTTCAAAAAACATCTGCGTCCTTACCGCGACGAACTGCTCATCTCAACCAAGGCGGGTTATCATATGTGGAACGGTCCATACGGCGAATGGGGTTCTCGCAAAAACCTCATTGCCAGTCTGGACCAAAGTCTCAGCCGGATGGGACTGGATTACGTAGATATTTTCTATCATCATCGTCCAGATCCGGAGACACCGATCGAAGAAACGATGACTGCGCTGGATCATATCGTTAGACAGGGTAAAGCTCTGTATGTAGGCTTGTCCAACTATGATGCCGAACAGACGAAAGAAGCAGTTACTATTTTGCGTCGTCTTGGGACACCTTGCCTGGTTCACCAGCCAAACTATTCGATGCTGCATCGCTGGATTGAGGATGGATTGCAGGATGTGCTGGATGAGCACGGCGTAGGAGCGATCGCATTCTGTCCGCTTGGCCGGGGACAGTTGACGAATAAATATGTGGACAAGATCAAGGAAGAGCGCGCCAATCCAACAGGCAATCTGAGAAAAGAAGCCTATACGGACGAACGGATCGCCAAGTTCGAAGCACTTCAGGCGGTTGCTGAACGTAGAGGTCAAACGATCTCCCAGTTGGCGCTGAACTGGATTTTACGTGGTAACCGAGTTACTTCTGCCTTGATCGGCGCAAGCCGTGTGTCCCAGATCGAAGAAAACGTAGCCTCACTTCAGGCACCAGACCTGACAACGGAAGAGCTGAGTGAAATCGAAAGCATCTTGAATGGCATCGGAAACTACGCTTGGTAAGATTGTAACGCAGAGATACGACTCTGGAAATTCAGAGTCATGTCTACGATGATTAAATGGATCCATTTGTTATAGATATGTTGGGATAACGAAGGTGTCTTCCTGTAGTCGGGAGGACACTTTTTTTGTCTTACATATCATTCTTTATATGTAGAGATAGACCTTTTAGAGCTTCGTCTTAATTGACCTGTGTTTATTTTTTTCTTAAACTATTTCATATCATAGCACCAGGTCCTAGGATTTAGGGTATAATATATAGATGCTATACATTTGAAATATGAAGGAGAGGCTCCATTTGAATTTTCAACAGTGGATTTCGCCTGAAACCTATAACCTGACATCCGAGATGGAGAATCACCCGTCGGATCGGGTTGCACTTAGATGGCTAAGCGATCATAAAGAATTGGAAGAGATCACTTATGGTGAGTTATTGAAGCAGGCAAATCGTCTTGCTGGAGGCTTGCGTGATCTTGGTTTGGAGAAGGGCGACCGGGTGCTGGTCATGGTACCACGCCGGATTATTGCCTATGTTATATACATTGCCTGCCTGAAACTGGGCATTGCTGTTATTCCTTCTTCCGAAATGCTGCGTGCGAAAGATCTGGAGTATCGTCTTCGGCATTCCGAGGCCCGGGCTGTCATTGTCTGGTCCGAGACGACTGCTGAAGTTGAAAAGATAAATGCAGATCTGCCAGCGTTGGCACATCGCATCGTTGCATCACCAAATGGTGATGATAGCGTACCTGGAGAAGGCTGGGTCAATGTACACCAGTTAATGCAAGGCCAGTCCGATACGATGGCTGCGGTGGAAACACATCGTGACGATATGGCTATTCTCGCTTATACCTCCGGTACGACTGGCAATCCAAAAGGCGTAGTACATAGTCATGGTTGGGGTTACGCCCATTTGCGGATCGCTTCATCGTTATGGCTGGATATTCAGCCTTCGGATACGGTCTGGGCAACGGCAGCACCTGGATGGCAAAAATGGATCTGGAGTCCGTTTCTGTCCGTACTTGGAAGAGGGGCAACCGGACTGGTTTATAATGGATCATTCCAACCCAAACGTTATCTGGAACTGTTGCAGGAGCATCAGATCAACGTCTTGTGCTGTACGCCGACGGAATATCGGTTAATGGCCAAAACAGACGATCTGGGTCACCATGATCTGTCCGCACTGCGCAGCGCGGTGTCTGCTGGTGAGCCGCTGAATCAGGAAGTAATTGAAATTTTCCAGCGTCACTTTGACCTGACGATCCGGGATGGATATGGACAAACCGAGAGCACGCTGCTGATCGGCAGCTTGAAAGATGCTCCCGTACGAATCGGTTCTATGGGGCAGTCCATTACACCAGGCCTCATTGAGATCATCAACGAAGAAGGACAACCTGTACCTGCTGGTGAAGTAGGAGATATCGCCGTGCATAAGGATATGCCAGCTTTGTTCCGTGCTTATTATCAGGATGAGGGCCGGAAGGAAGCGAATCAGCGTGGGGATTATTTTGTAACAGGTGACCGCGCACGCAAAGACGAAGAAGGCTACTTCTGGTTTGAAGGTCGCAGTGATGATATCATCATCAGCTCAGGTTACACAATTGGACCGTTCGAGGTGGAAGAAGCGCTCATGAAACATGCCAGTGTGAAGGAATGCGCAGTTGTTGCAAGTCCCGATGAGATTCGTGGTAACGTAGTGAAAGCATTTGTAGTGCTGAGAGACGAGTCTCTCGCATCACCAGAACTGGCGCGTGAACTGCAAAACCATGTGAAGGAATGGACAGCACCCTACAAATATCCACGCAAAATCGAGTTTGTAGCCGATCTGCCAAAAACAAACTCAGGTAAAATCCGCCGGATCGAGTTGCGTGAGCAAGAAAAACGCAAGGCTTAAATAATTGCGTGAAAAAATATAGTTGGAAATATCAGCATAAGTAGTGAAGGGGAAGGAATCGATTCTGAATATTCAAATATGAAACAGGAGTGAACACAACCATGAGTAATTTTGAACAAACCTTTGAAAAGTCGTTGGAACAATACGCAGAGCTGGTTGTCAAAGTCGGCGTAAATATTCAGAAGGGACAGGATCTGCTCGTAACGGCACCCATCGAAACATTGGAATTCACCCGTCTGATCGTGCAAAAAGCGTATGCGGCTGGCGCCAATTATGTACAGGTTGATTTTGATGACGACGATATTACACGCAGTCGTTTTGAACATGGCTCTGATGACAGCTTCTATTATTACCCAGTCTGGAAGGGGGAAATGATGGAGAAGTTTGCCGAAGCAGGCGGAGCTACCCTTACGATCAAAGTACCTGACCCTGAATTGTACAAAGGCATCAATTCCGACAACGTGTCGCGTGCAACCAAAGCGGCGGCTCATGCACGTCGCGGATATTCGAAATATACGCGTAACCACGAAATTAGCTGGTGTCTGATCAAAGCGCCAACTAAGGCGTGGGCGAACAAAGTGTTTGCCGACATTCCAGAGGAAGATCGTATTAACGTGATGTGGGATACCATCTTCAAAATGAACCGTGTCGATGGCGGAGATGCTATTCAGAACTGGAAAAAACATCTGGACACCTTGAATGCCATGAGTGATTTGCTGAACAAGAAAAATTATAAAAGCCTGCACTACCGGGCACCCGGAACGGATTTGAAAATTGAGCTGGTGAACAACCACATCTGGGGTGGCGGCGGTAGCGAAAACAAGCAAGGTGTGTATACCGTTGCGAACATGCCGACAGAAGAAGTATTTACCATGCCGAAGCGCAGTGGAGTCAACGGGTTTGTCAGCAGCACGATGCCGCTGAACCTGAATGGACAACTTGTAGACCAGATGAGAATTACGTTTAAGGATGGACAGGTTGTTGCTTTTACGGCAGCTTCGGGTGAAGAGCATCTAAAAAACTTGTTTGCTACCGATGAAGGTGCACGTTATCTTGGCGAAGTGGCCTTGGTGCCGCATGATTCCCCAATTTCCAACTTGAATCGTATTTTCTATAATACCGGTATTGATGAGAATGCATCTTGCCATCTGGCCGTCGGAAGTGCATATCCATTCAATATGAAGGATGGTACGACGATGTCTAACGAGGAATTGCTGAAACATGAATGCAACGTCAGTCTGACCCATGTGGACTTTATGATCGGCTCCGCAGAGCTCGACATTGATGGTGAACTGCAGGATGGTACAGTGGAACCTGTATTCCGTAAAGGGAACTGGGCATTTTAATTGGTGAAATACGGAAATAGGTTATAAACAAAGGCGACTTCAACGTTGAAGTCGCTTTTGTTGTTTTTGGCATCCACAACTTTGAATGATTTTATAGCGGCTTAACGGGTATACATATTTCGCAAAAATCCAGAAGAAGCAGATCACCCGCATACCTTTCCATAATGGGTTTGTTGTCCATGATATAACCATTGCTCTGCAAATACGGGAAAATCTCGGTCCAGGCTTGTTTCACATCTTCTGCTGTATGTTTGATTTTGCAAACCAGGTATTGCCCGCCAGGAAGTTCAGCTTCTTCAAGATGGGGAGTCGACTCATCCAGGCCATAATCCTTCGATATGACAATACAAGCATCATACCTGCATTGAGAGGGGAGGGTGGTTTCCGGGTTATCCTGCGGAATGCCGAACAAGATGGTCGACCTTGTAAGTAGGCTTTCGGATCTGGCCCAAGTCTTTAACGTCTCCATCGCGTGGCTGTTAGCAGGACCATACGGACCCACTTGTCGTACATAAGCAATCCGGGAGGTTGGCAGGTTTTCGATGTAGAATTCCATTGATTTTCATTCCTTTCGTTACAGTTATGGGTTACATCTCGAATGCTATCATGGTATAAAAAAATATTCATATGTATTTTGGGAAAAGACTGGTTAGTTTGACGTGTGATTTGTTTATTCTGGGAATATAGGAAAGAGGCCGATGATATGATCATCGACCTCTCTTTTGTAATGGAATCAGTGAAAAGTTACGGATGTCACATTCCCAAGTTATTCGGCATGCATTTTGTTGAAGCTGACATATTCGTTAATCGGTTTGCGGTATCCGCGTGGACGTTGTTTGGCTTCCGACTTTTTGCCGATTGTAATTAGCATGGCAGGGACATAATGGTCGGGAATATCCAGACTGCGTTGCAACTCTTCCGCATCGAAGCCAATCATGGGGCAGGTGTCCCAACCACGACCCTGAGCGATCAGCATCAATTGCATCGCTGACAGGCTGGCATTACGAATTGCATCTTCCCGCTGGAAGAACCTTCCCCGCGTTTCGTAAAATTCGATGACACTCTGTGATTCTTGCTCGTATTGGAACGGAGTAAGCGCGCCAAGGTTCAGCAGGCCCTCATTGATTGTGCGGATGTGATGGTGTGCGTTAACATCGCCTAATACCACAATGACCGCAGAGGCGGTTTTAACTTTATATTGCTGTGAAGCTTCGTATACTTTCTCTTTCTGATCCGGGTCTGTCAGTACAAGATAGTGCGTATGTTGGAGGTTAAAGGCAGAAGGTGCAAATTTGTTCAGGGCAAACATTTCTTGCAGTTCCGACTCTGGAATCTCAATTCCTTCTTCAAAAATAACGGCAGATCTGCGGTTTTTGACCAGATTCTCCAAATCTCTCATAGTAATTTCCCTCGCTTATGTATGGTTTATAAGCTGACTATAACACACTAAGTTACTTTATGTAAGTATTATTTTAGAATAAGACAAGACCTGCCTGCCATACGATAAAATAAAACAGAAAAGGTGATTCATGAAAACATTCATCACAAGGTACAGGGCTGGTAAGTCTCGAAATGAATTTCAGGTATACGTCATCGAATCTTCCACGTTAAAACGTTTTTTGGTGGTGGAGATGGTATTGGGTACCCTCGCTTACAATGTGGCGCTTTATCTGTTTCATAATGCACTTCTTGCTGGTGTTGGTTCCTGGGCTGGAACAGAAAGTGTGAAGAGGCTGCCAGTCGTTTTCAGAAAAATAGCAGGCCGGCAGGAAGGTTCAGGGAGCATGAGCATGTTCTTTACTTAAGGAATAGGACGGCTTATGGGCCCCGGGCTTTCTTTCTCAATCGTAAGGAACACCGGACACGTTATTTGCTAAAATGCTCCAAAAAACGTTACATATGCCTAAATCCCGTTATAACGTGTCTGAGGTTCCTTTAGTTTAGCATTTTGCAGACGCTTTAACCTCTGATATCACGTCTCATCTTTATTACCCTCCATGTATTCTGCTCCAACCCCGAACGAGGAGATAGGAACACCATTTTTAAATAAGTCTGGTGGCCTGTCATCTCACCATCGTACCCCGCAAAAAAATTTCGACAATCTCCTTGCCCAAATTTAAAGTGGAATCATGTGCTCTTAATGTATCTTCCTTATTGCCGATGACCATCATTGTTGAAAAGGTTTGGGCAAGTAGCATGGAATTGTTGCTTCGAAGAAGGTTATTATCCATTGCATCTTTAAAATAATCAGCCAGCTCTATGTAAATTTTATTTTCCGCTGCTCTGATTTCCTCGATCTGTTTCTCACTCAAATATCTCTCCGCTTCTCTGAGCAGGGTCTCAATCTCCGCATGAGGATTAGCTAACCTTGCTTCTGCCACATGTAGCAGTCCTGTTTCCAGATTGTCTGCTTCTCTTAATAATCGTGACGTCGTTTGGTGCACATGTTTAAACATGGTCGTAACCGCGATCTTAAAAAGTTCCGGTTTACTGGTGAAGTGATAATAAATGGATGGTTTAGACACATTGCAAGCTTTAGCGATCTGTTGGAGAGAAACAGGTTCATACCCTTGCTCCATAAACAGTTTGGCGGCCGTTTGCAGAATGATTTCTTGTACGGGTAAATCATCTTCTGATTGTTTAGGTCTTCCTGGTGAGCGTTGTGAATCTGTATTCATTTTCATCAGTACCTCCGTGAATATTTTATGACAACTTATCCATTGAATAAGATTAGACTTGTAATTTTACTTACCGGTAAATATAATTTACTAGAACTGAAGCAGCAATGCAATGATAACCTAATCCAAAATAATGTTTGAAAGAGGTTTTAACTTTGGCAAAAACAGAGAAGAAAAACAAATGGACTAAAATAATGATATGGGGAGTTTCTTTCATCGTAATTGTAATCATTGGTTTATTGGTATACCTCAATTCGATAACCTACAGTCCTTCCAATCAAGCGGAACTCGCATTTCAGAACGATGATCAGGTCAAAGTAACAGAGGTCAAAGACGGTTATAAATTTGAGCCACAAACCGGGAAAGTAATCGAACCTAATATTATTTTTTATCCTGGAGGTCTAGTCGAACCGGAAAGCTACTCACCATTTGCCAAAGAACTGGCTCAACGGGGGCATCGCGTATATATTGCGGAAATGCCACTGAATCTAGCCATTTTTGGTCAAAATAAAGCGGACTCCTTTCTTGAAGAACACCCAGACGAATCATTTGTTATTGGGGGACACTCTTTAGGAGGTTCATTTGCAGCGAGATATGCTTCAGAACACAGTGAGAAGCTTAAGGGTGTATTTTTCTTGGCTTCTTATGCGGATGAGGGCGGCTCCATAAAAAGCACAGATTTATCTGTTTTGCAAATTACAGGTACAGCAGATGGAGTTCTCAATAAAGAAGCTTGGGAAAGTGCCAAAACTAATCTACCTGATGACACTTTGTATGTCAGTGTAGAAGGAGGGAATCATGGGCAATTTGGCTCTTATGGGAAACAAAAAGGGGACAATGATCCAGCGATTGAGGAAGCGCAGCAATTAAAACAGGTCGTTGATGCTGTAGAGGAATGGAGCACAGCACTGAATAGTAAACATTAAATCTGCTATATAAATCGAACGTAACCTTTACACCAACACGGTTGAGCTGATCCTTATCTTTTCGATTTGGAGAACAATTAAAATGTTGTAGATATCATTCAACAGGACGGGGCCCGATTTCGGGCCCCGTCCTGTTCGTTGTATCTGTCATTTACATACGATAGTCATATGAGAGTGGAATGAATACCTTTGGTTATCAAATTTCTACTGTTTATTTGGCGCGCTCCAGGTACTGTTCGAGTGTAAGGTTCTGACTCGTAATTTCCCCCGCAATATACACGCCAACATAACGCACATGCCATGGCTCATAAGAGTAGCCTGTCAGTTTCTCCTGATCTTTGCCATAACGAATGATAAATCCGTATTTATGGGCATTGGCTTTCAGCCATTTGCCTTCTTTGGTGTTTCCAAAGCTTTGCTGCAAATCATATCCAGCTGATGCGCTGGAGATATCCATCGCAAGTCCGGTCTGATGTTCACTTTGTCCAGGACGAGCACTGGTTTTATTGGCAACGGCTTCGCCTTTGATACTTGCATTACGGTCAAAAATGGATTTCTGGGTGGCATAAGAGCGATAACCGGACACCGCTTTGATATCAATGCCGTCTTTTTTCGCTGCTGCGAACAAGTTCTCGATTGCTGTGGCAGCTACTTTACGCATTTGCTTTTTCGGACTGGAGCCGGAGAAGCTGAATGGAATGTTAGGAACAACCAGATCCTGAGGTGCATAAGTTGAAGGCAGGTTTCTCTTTTTATTTACAAGCACAACCGTGCTTGATAGATTCGTTACCGTTGCCACACCGCTGCTGCTCGTTTTGATTGTGCGTCCAGGTGCATTATCGTGCAGGAATTGAGTAAAGCTGGAGCTGGCAGCAGATGCGACTGGATTCAGCTCCTTAGTGAAGGGCAGCGTGGTGAATGCTGAGCCTGCTACGACAGAACCTATAAGTATCGTGGATACGATGGATTTACGTGTGAAAGATTTCATGATGTGTGTTCCTCCTCGGGTTATATCAATCTCGTGATTTGTTATATACCGAGTATACTAGAGGATTATATCCATAGGTTCTCCAATTGTTTCCGAGTTGTAAACAAAGTTTGCGAGATTCATAGCTTTTAATTGTCTGGCGAGAAAAAGAACACAAAAAAGACTCTGCACCTTTTGTGCAAAGTCTTTGTGTATACATAGATAGGCGAATCAAATGCTCATTATATCAGCCACAAATCTTTGGATTACAGCTCGCATGAAACAGAATTGCTGGAGCTTCCAACAGCCACTGCGCGGGCATCCCGAACACGCACATTGCTGCTGAGTACACCGGAATCACTGCTTAATTTGAAAGAAGGATAGTTGGGTTCCGTATCGAGCTTCATGTGCTGCTCCAGGTTTAGCTGCTGCTTCGGATCGACATAGAATGGCACCAGATTGGTTTCAATTTGTACATCCAGAGCTTCAGGTTTATCCACGATAAGTATGGCGATAATTCCGTTACAGCCACAACCTTCCATATCATAGATCACTTTGAAATAACCGGGCTGATCATTCAGGCTTTCAGTTAATCGCGCAGCAGCCAAATCTGTAATTTGAATATGCATATCGCTACACTCCTTTATATATTGGCATGATCGTAATGGTAAATGAATGAATTCAACTTCTACTGTCATTATACCACTTTGGCAAAAATCGAAGCATTTATTTTCTTGACTGATCACCGGAAGCCGTAATGATTCCGTTCCTCAAGGAAGCGTTATGGGCGGCGTTAAACGATTCGTATTGCTTGGCAGTGCTTCCGTTGATGAAGACGGACCTATATAACCGGCGTAATCTTCCGACATTCCCGCCTGAATCATGCTGTTCCTCAATTCCGCATCTGATAAAGATTCATGCTGTATGGACTGATCCAATAAACGACTGAACATGCCAGCAACTTACAGGGTTTCCGGCCCCGTAATGATATGAGCTGTGCATATGCAATGAGGGGAATCATAGAAGAATTATTATAAAAATATTGGAAGCAAATTCTGCTGAATAATAAGAAGACGGTGCCGGAAGGCCCGTCTTTTTTGCTGATTGTTCAACCTTTGGAGGAACCCGTTCGTATTCCAATTTCTACTGAAACAACAATACCCCACTCAGCACGGTGATTATATGTGTACGCTTTTGGGGAAATAGATGAGAATGATTGTTTGATAAAAGGAGAGAAGAGAGCGGATGATTCAGTTCGAAAATGTATCCAAGCAATACCCTGATGGAACCCATGCTCTGCGTCAGGTTAATCTCAATATTAATAAGGGAGAGCTGTTCGTCATGATTGGTCCGAGCGGTTGCGGCAAAACTACAATGCTCAAAATGATCAATCGCCTGATCGAGCGTTCAGATGGGACCGTACGAATTAACGAACGACCTATCGATGAATATAACATTCATGAATTGCGCTGGAATATCGGTTATGTGCTGCAACAGATTGCACTGTTCCCACATATGACGATTGCCGAAAATATTGCGGTTGTTCCTGAACTCCGAAAGTGGAAGTCAGAGCAAATCAAGGAGCGCGTACATACTTTGCTGGACATGGTCGGACTGAAAGGTACCACATACAGTGATCGGAAGCCTGCTGAGCTATCTGGTGGACAACAACAGAGAATCGGTGTATTGCGTGCACTCGCTGCCGATCCCGAAATTGTACTGATGGATGAACCATTCAGTGCACTTGACCCGATAAGCCGCGAGAAGTTACAGGATGATATTCTGGACATTCAGCGTCAGATGAAGAAGACGATTGTGTTTGTTACTCATGATATTCAGGAAGCGATGAAGCTGGGGGATCGTATCTGCATCATGAAGGATGGGCAAGTGTTACAGGTAGGCACCCCGGAAGAACTAATCCACCAGCCAGCGAATGAATTTGTACGTGACTTTGTTGGTAGTTCAGCTCCGGAGAGGAGTTTGCAGCCTGAATCTGGTGGGGGCGCCCCAATGTATGAAATACAAAAGGTATCCGGCGAAAAAGAACGACTGTCTTCAAAATTTGATCTTGAAACGATCATGTCACCGCTCTCACCCGGGCATGTTCCGAAGTCAGCCAAAACGGCTGTTCCCGTATCGATT
The DNA here is from genome assembly GCF_013401555.1 of Paenibacillus sp. E222. NCBI lineage: Bacteria > Bacillati > Bacillota > Bacilli > Caryophanales > Paenibacillaceae > Paenibacillus > Paenibacillus sp. E222. The sequence goes on along the minus strand of NZ_CP058552.1, from coordinate 5,642,796 downwards.
ACGCTGCCGGATTTTGTGGAGATCATGTCTGCCCATGACCATTTACTGGTTGAGAGAGACCGCCAGATTATAGGGGAAGTCAGTCGAGCCGATCTGATCCGGTACTGGTCCGGGCAGTTGCAGGAACGAGGTGAGGGACATGAGTAGATTTACGGAAGTGTTCAGCGAGCGCAATGGACAGTTATTATCTGCCCTGCTTGAGCATATTCAAATCTCATTTATCGCGTTGTTCTTTGCCGTTCTGATCGCGATCCCGCTTGGCATCTACCTGACACGTAAGCCAAGAGTGGCTGAGCCGATTATTGGGGTTACAGCCGTATTGCAAACGATCCCTTCCCTGGCCCTTCTCGGATTGCTCATTCCGTTATTCGGCATTGGTACACTTCCTGCGATTATTGCACTTGTCGTGTATGCCCTGCTTCCCGTACTTCGCAACACGTACACAGGCATATCCGAAGTTGATCCTTCCATGGTCGAGGCAGCGAATGCAATGGGCATGAACAGTCGTCAACGTCTGACCAAAGTGGAGCTGCCACTCGCGATGCCTGTCATTATGGCAGGGATTCGTACCGCAATGGTTCTGATTGTAGGTACAGCAACACTTGCTGCCCTGATTGGTGCAGGGGGTCTGGGTGAACTCATTTTGCTTGGTATCGATCGAAATGATACTGCATTGATTATTCTGGGAGCCATCCCGGCCGCATTGCTTGCCATTTTGTTTGATGTGCTGCTCCGCCAGTTCCAACGTTTATCGTTCAAGAAAACGCTGGTTACTCTTGGAACACTCGCTCTGGTTGCCATTCTGGTAATCACGATTCCTTGGCTCTCCCGTGGAGGGCAGAAAGATCTGGTTATTGCCGGCAAGCTGGGTGCCGAACCGGAGATTCTGATTAATATGTACAAATTGCTGATTGAAAAAGATACCGATCTGAAGGTTGAATTGAAACCAGGATTGGGAAAAACCACATTTCTGTTCAATGCACTGAAATCAGGTGATATTGATATTTATCCAGAGTTTACGGGTACCGCCATCTCTGAATTTATGAAGGAAACCGCAGTTAGCACTGATCGCACAGAAGTGTATGAACAAGCAAGAGACGGGATGTTGAGCCAATTCAATATGGTTCTTCTGAACCCGATGGATTACAACAATACGTATACGTTGGCCGTGCCTCAGAAGGTTGCCGATCAGTATAATCTGAAGACGATATCCGATCTCAAGGCGGTACAGCAGCAGATCAAGGCAGGATTCACACTGGAATTCTCTGATCGGGAAGACGGATATGTTGGAATTCAGAAGAAATATGGCATCAAATTCCCGAACGTAGCCACAATGGAACCGAAACTGCGTTATTCAGCCGTTCAGCGTGGAGATATTAATTTGCTGGATGCTTACTCCACAGACAGTGAACTGAGACAGTATAAACTCGTTGTGCTGGAGGATGATCAGGAATTGTTCCCGCCATATCAGGGAGCACCGATGCTCCGCAAAGAAACGGCAGACCAATATCCGCAGCTGGTGGAGGTGCTGAATCAACTTGCAGGTCGGATCACGGATGATGAGATGCGCCAAATGAATTACGAAGTGAACGTTAATGGAGCCAGTCCAGAACAAGTGGCAACAGATTATTTGCAAAAAGCAGGGTTACTATAGCTTGATATTCACGGTTATACATGAAGAGGAGGAACTACCATGACACAACCTTATGATCTGATCGCGATTGGAACCGGGAGCGCTGCAAGCTCTGTACTATCCCGCTGCGCCGAAGCCGGATGGAACATTGCCGTGATTGATGAACGAGAGTTTGGTGGAACCTGTGCGTTGCGGGGCTGTGATCCCAAAAAAGTACTTGCAGGAGCGGCTGAACTTATCGACTGGAATGAACGAATGAAGGGCAAAGGAGTGGAAGGTAACGCCTCTATTCAGTGGTCGGATCTTATGGCGTTCAAGCGAACGTTTACGGAGAGTATTCCGAGAGCAAGCGAGGATAAGTTCAAGCAGGCCGGGATGGACACCTTTCATGGCAAGGCTTCTTTCGTCGACGAAGATCACATTCGTGTAGGGGACGAAGTGCTGCAGGGGAAACATATTCTAATCGCAACAGGGGCGCGTCCGGCGCCACTTCCTATTGATGGGGCAGAGCATCTGAGATACAGCGATGATTTTCTTGATCTGGAACAGCTGCCGGATAAATTGGTTCTGGTGGGTGGAGGTTACATTGCTTTTGAATTTGCCCATATTGCGGCCAGAGCTGGTACGGAAGTTCATATTATTCATCGAGGGGAAAAGCCGCTGGAGCAGTTTGATTCACAGCTGGTGGATCTACTGCTGCAAAAATCCGAAGAGGTAGGCATTCACGTGCACTTGAATGCGGAAGTGAAGGCGATTCGTCAGCAGGGAAATTCGTATGTGGTTAGCGGAACCCGCAATGGGGCTGATCATCAATGGCAGTGTGGACTTGTCGTTCATGGTGCAGGGCGTATTCCGAATGTAGATGGGCTTGAACTGGAGAAGGGAAATGTCAGCTATACGAAAAAAGGCATCTCCGTTAATGAGTACTTGCAAAGCGAAAGCAATCCAAGAGTCTATGCGGCGGGCGATGTTACCGCAACGGAAGGGCTTCCGTTGACTCCGCTCGCAGGCCAGGAATCACGCGCAGTATCCTTGAATCTGCTTGAAGGCAATCATAACAAACCTAATTATAAAGTAATGCCTTCGATTGTATTTACCGTGCCATCCCTGGGGTCTGTAGGTCTTACTGTGGAGCAGGCCAAAAAAGAGGGTTTCGAGGTGAAGGTAAATGACATGTCAAAATGGTATACTTATAAACGTACGAATGAAAAATTTGCCATGGCCAAAGTCGTAATCGACAAGGCAACAGGGCGTATCCTGGGTGCTCATGTATTGGGTGGCAAAACAGAAGAACTGATTAACCTCTTCGCCATGGCTATTCAGTTCGATTTGACGACCGATCAGCTAAACACCATGAATTTTGCATATCCTACAGCCGCATCGGATATGGGCTCTTTATTCTAGATGAACTCATGTGTTGTAATTTGTGTCTATATAAAGTAAAAAGAAGATTACACGAAACGGAAAGTGCTGAACCAATCTGAAGAAGCGGAGCGTTCGCCTTTATCCCCGGATTTTTCCATTTGAAAATGGATCAAAAAAATCTGGGGATAACAGCGATCGGAAGATGGTTCTGCAATTGAAGTATCAGAGTGTTATAGTCTTCAGTTCATTTTATATAGTAACGAGGTTACAAGACGTGAATGTGGAAGGAAGGGAAGAATCATGTCAGTTCATTTTCATCGGATTCATGAAGCCGAGTGGACCACCGAGCCGGTTCAGGCACGAACGGAAGGTGACCGTCTGATTGTGGAGGCACAGGAGGGCAGTGACTTCTGGGAGAAGACCTTCTATGGTTTCTGTCATCAGAATGGGCATGCCATGCTTGCTCCATGGGATGGAACCAAGGCAATCGAAGTATCGTTCGATCTGAGTTCATTCACGGAATTATATGATCAGGCAGGATTAATGCTTTGGCATGGCCAGGATCAATGGATCAAGGCGGGGGTTGAAGTAAATGACGGCGTGGCTCATGTAGGGGCGGTCGTAACGGATCGATTTTCCGATTGGTCGCTCTCACCTGTACCGGAGTGGGGTGGTCGCATCGTTACCATTCGGGCTTCGTACCACGACGAATCCGTAGTCATTCGTGCCCGCACGGACGAGCATCCTTGGCGCACAATTCGGGTTGCTCGGTTTGCTTATCCAACGAACAAACAGGCAGGACCGTTTCTCTGTTCACCGAAGCGTGCCGGGTTTGAGGTTGCGTTTACCAAATGGAAATTGACTGAACCGGATCAGGATTTGCACACTGACCCACCTATTGTCGATTAAGATGGGTTTGGTTGGGAATGTGACGTTACCACAACATACCTAAAACAAGCAAGTCTTCCTTTGTGGAGGGCTTGCTTGTTTTCGTTTGCATTAGGCAGCGCCATAGGTTAATTTATCAAGCCTACAACGGATTATGTTGGGGTTTATTTAAGTTTTTTTTCACATGATGCTGCACTGCTGCTGTAGCTTATCATCGAAGTCTTGTTTATTTGCTTGAATCCGTGTTCTTGGAGCCAGACTCGATGTCATCAGCATCCTCTTCACCATCACTTGTTTCGTTCAGCTCACGCATACGTTCCTCGTAATCATCCAGGAACCATAATGGGTCCATGTTATCTTCCTCGCCATTATAATTGATCAATACTTCTTCACCGGCTTTGATATCTTTATAGGCATAGAAGTCAAAGGTGTGGTTTTCGAAGTTGATGTCATAGGTGGCATTAGGCTCGTAAGAATGATTGATCAAACTGCCGTAGCCCAGCAGGATAGCCGTATGATTGGCTCCGTATTCGAATACGTAATCTTCGAGAATTGTTTTCTCAACATGTTCGTGGTCTTCATTGGGATAAGGGACAACCGGAGCCTGATGGATCAGCTGGCCTTTCGGAATGTCTACGGTCGCAAATACGCCGCGGTTAAATTCACCATTACCCAATTTGGATTGTTTCACTTCAATCATGATTTTCACCTGATGCTCTCCAAGAGAGCTCCATTCTTATAGTAGTAAGTCGTTTAAGGAAAAATTTTAACCCATCCATACCTATAAGGCAAATGTCATTGATATCAGTTTGAGAGGATCAGGGGTCAAAACGAAGGACATTTCATCGAAAGATGGTGGTGAATTTACAATATGGCGTTGAGTTGTGCATGATATAACGCTTATAATATACAAAGAATTAAGTCTATATAGAAAAGGTGTCATGAATGAGCATATTAAATGTGGAAAAATTAAGTCACGGTTTTGGTGACCGTGCTATCTTTAACAACGTTTCTTTCCGCCTCCTGAAAGGCGAACATATTGGTCTGATCGGGGCCAATGGTGAGGGTAAATCCACCTTCATGAACATTATTACGGGTAAACTCCAGCCCGATGAAGGTAAAGTGGAGTGGTCCAAACGCATGCGTGTCGGATATTTGGATCAGCACGCTGTGCTCAGCAAGGGACAATCCATTCGTGATGTTCTTCGTGGAGCATTCCAGTATTTGTTCGACATGGAACAGGAAATGAATGATATGTATGGCAAGATGGGCGATGTAACTCCAGAGGAATTGGAACAGCTGCTGGAGGACGTAGGTACGATTCAGGATACGCTGACTAACCAGGATTTCTATATGATCGATGCCAAAGTCGACGAGACAGCACGCGGTCTGGGTCTGACCGATATTGGTCTGGATAAGGACGTAAACGATCTTAGTGGTGGACAACGTACGAAGGTACTGCTCGCCAAGCTGCTGCTTGAAAAACCGGATATTTTGCTCCTGGATGAGCCTACGAACTATCTGGATGAATTGCATATCGAATGGCTGAAACGCTATTTGCAGGAATATGAGAATGCCTTTATTCTGATCTCGCATGATATCCCGTTCCTGAACAGTGTAATTAACTTGATCTATCACATGGAAAATCAGGATCTCACCCGCTATGTGGGCGATTATAGTCACTTCCAGGAAGTCCATGAGATGAAAAAACAGCAGCTGGAGTCGGCGTATAAGCGCCAACAACAGGAAATTGCCGATCTCAAGGACTTCGTGGCCCGGAACAAGGCAAGTGTGGCTACGCGCAACATGGCGATGTCCAGACAGAAGAAGCTGGACAAGATGGATGTTATCGAAATCGCCAAGGAAAAACCGAAACCACAGTTTAACTTCCGTGATGCCAGAACGTCCGGCAAGCTCATTTTCGAAACAAAAGGTCTTGTCATTGGATACAACGAACCGTTGTCCAGACCACTGGATCTGCGTATGGAGCGTGGACAGAAGATCGCCCTCGTTGGTGCGAACGGTATCGGTAAAACAACGCTGATGCGCAGCATTCTGGGTGAGATTCCAGCTTTGGAAGGAACCGTTCAGCGGGGTGAACATCTGGAGATTGGATATTTCCAACAAGAGATGAAGGATGCGAATTACAATACCTGTATCGAAGAGATCTGGCAGGAGTTCCCTTCCTATACCCAATTTGAAGTGCGTGCAGCACTCGCAAAATGCGGACTGACTACCAAGCATATTGAGAGCAAGGTCGCGGTACTGAGCGGTGGCGAGAAAGCCAAAGTGCGTCTCTGCAAACTGATCAATAACGAAACGAACCTGCTCGTACTCGATGAGCCGACGAACCATCTAGACGTTGATGCGAAGGAAGAGTTGAAACGTGCACTCAAAGCCTACAAAGGCAGCATTCTGCTGATCTCTCACGAACCTGAATTCTATCGTGATGTGGTTACAGAGACATGGAATTGTGAGTCGTGGACCACGAAAGTATTCTAAGATAATACAATACGAGCGAGCTTGCATAAGCTCGGAGGGTGAGAAGAGGCGCGAATTTTGCTTGCAAAACAGGCAGAACTCGCGCCTTTTTTGCGTGGTTTTAACGAAAAATGTTTGAGCCCAATTCACAGTTGACAGCTTGAATAAGGCAATAATATAATCCAAGAAAGCGATTACATTTATATATTAGAAACCTGTTTCACTGCATAGGGGCAAGAAAGACACGGTATTCCGTATGGGTATCATTGCACTTAGAAGGGAAGACAGGTCTTTTTTTGCACTTCGATGAAACCGGTTTCATTAAAATGAGGAGGTGGACCACGCTTTGTACTGACCGCTGGCTGCTGAGAAGGATAGGCTGAATAACAACACCGCGCGTTCAAGAACCATGCTTTCATCTTTCACGCCAAAGGAGAGAATGAACATTGGATAAACTCAGGAAACCAATGATATTTATGTTATCTGCAACCCTTGCGCTGTCTTCCGGACCGTTGATGCTGCCGAGTATGGCGTATGCCGATCTGAGCAGTATACCCGCCACGTTGCTTCAGGACGATTTTTCGGATGGGAATTACACGGAATCACCTGCGTGGAACGTAAGCTCAGGCAATTGGGAAGTACTCGCGGACCCGACAGATACGTCCAACACCACGCTTTTCCAGAGTGACACCAATGAAGGCATCATCTCTACTGGAGACTCCATGTCGGACATGACCGTGTCCATGCGCTTTTACTCGGGAGCCGGTCAGGGGTATCCGGGAATATTGCCGCGGTTTCAGGATAAGAACAACTTTTACTATTTTCAAATGCAGGTCCCCAATAATAAACTCGTTTTCTCCAAACGGGTGAACGGAACAGATACTACTTTGAACACGGTGGATTATGCGTTTGCCAAAAATACATGGTACACACTTAAAGTGGTGCTATCAGGTACCACCATTCGCGGGTATATCGCAGAAAACGGCTCCGATCGGTTAGTATTTGATCTGTTCGATACTACATACGGGTCAGGTACCGTAGGCATTCGGAATAAGTGGCAGTCGGTACATGCAGATGACGTGATCATCGCCGAGCAACCGCCTGGGAACGATATTCAGCTCTCTATTGCTGAGCAGACGGCGTCTTCGGTTTCACTGCAATGGTCTGAAATCGCGGGTGCATCAGCCTATCGCCTGTACCGTTCCTCTACGCCTGAAGGCGGTTATTCTCTGGTAACTAGTACCGGATCTTTGGGACACACGGATGTAGGATTAAGCGGGGATACGGTGTATTATTACAAACTCGCTTATGAATACGGAGGTCTAACCGAGTCACTGTGGACTGCTCCGCTGGAAGTTCGGACGACTGCGGCGGCACCACAGGCTCCTGGCGAATTAAAGGCCGAAGCACTCAATGCCACAAGCGTGAAGCTATCTTGGTCCGCCGTGGACAAGTCAACTGGTTATCGCGTGGTTCGGGCCGAAGCTGGCAGTGAGCAATACGAGCAGATCTATGAAGGTAAAGGGCTAACATTCACGGATAATGCACTTGAGCCGGGCACCAGCTACAGCTATCGTGTGACGGCCTTTAATGCAGCTGGTGAGTCAGCTGCCACTGTTGCAGAAGCCACGACATATTCCATTGACTCTCCAGCAGAGTTCGCTGCCACAGCTGTGACGGACACATCAATCTCTCTGGGGTGGAATGTCTTGCCTGGATCTAATGTAACATATAAGCTCTCCAGGTCTACCAGCGCTACGGGTACGTATCAGCAGGTATATAGTGGCAATGAAAGCACGTTTAACGATAGTGGTCTGACGATGGGCACAGGATATTTTTACATGATCCAGGCGACCGTGGACGGTGTGACTTCTCCAGCATCCGCACCGTTGGGTGTTGCCACAGTTCGCACAAGCATTACACCAGGGCAACTGTGGCCAGATCTGGACGGGAAGCCGATCGATGCGCATGGGGCTGGCTTTTTCTATGATGAACAGACGGAGACTTATTACTGGTATGGCGAATATCATAAGGGCGGCTGGCCAGCTGTTGGTGTGCGTGTGTATTCATCGAAGGATCTCATGAATTGGACGGACCGAGGCATGGCTCTAACAACACTTCAATCCATGGATGATTTTGATAATGACCCGTTGATCTCCGAATTGTATGCGGGGCGTGAAGACCGCGTAGATATCTGGGCAGATATCCGCAAAGGACGGATCATTGAACGACCAAAGGTGATCTATAACGACAAAACGAAGAAATACGTGATGTGGGCCCACATGGACGGCGACAAGGACCCCTATAACGATAATGCGAATTACGGTAAGGCGCGGGCTGGCTACGCAATCAGCGACTCTCCAACAGGGCCTTTTGTGTATCAGAAGAGTTACCGGATGGACAGAGCTCCGGAAGGGGAGAAAGATTACTTCCCAAGCGATAAGGGCATGGCCCGTGACATGACGTTGTTCAAGGATGATGACGGTACCGGTTATCTGATCTACTCCAGCGAAGAAAACCTGACACTCTATATCTCCAAACTGAATGAAGACTACAGTGATGTAACAGGGTGGCATAAGGAAGGACGAACGGATGACAAAGGCAATCCGGTACGTGATTCGACCTATCAGGCCGAGTATGGCGTAGATTACGTGCGTGTATTCACGGGAGGGCAACGGGAAGCGCCAGCAATGTTCAAGTATCAGGGAAAATATTATATTTTGACTTCCGGAGCTTCCGGCTGGGCCCCTAACGAAAACAAAGTGACGGTGGCGGATAACATTTTTGGCCCGTGGTCAACGCAGACCAATCCATTCGTTCGCACGTTGCCAAGTGATCCCGATCCAGGCAAGGCATTTGGCACACAGACCACATCCGTCATTCCGGTCGATCCGGAAAAAGGCAAGTTCATTTACGTGGGGGATACGTGGAATGGTGGAAATTTCTCGAATGACGCCGCAAAATACGTGTTCTTGCCCATTGAGTTTGGAATAGGCTCCGATATCGCGATCAAGTGGTATAACAGTTGGACACCGGATCTGCTGAATTCGATGGGCAAGGTGGATATCGCTGATCCATTGCCAGAAGCCGTGGCGCTTGGCAAAGTACCATCCTTGCCAACGAGATTGAACGTACGCGACGGTGGTGAACTGGTGTCAACACCAGCAGTATGGACAATTGATAACCGGTCCATGACGGCAGAAGATTTTGCTAAGCCAGGACCGCTCACGTTACAGGTAACGACACCGGAATTTAACAACAAAAAGCAGGCAGTTCGCGTAAATGTCATTCCGGAGAATACATTATATTTTGTGAATAGCGGAGGTTACGAAACGGCTGATTACAATCTCATGGGTGCTTATATGAAAGGAACACTTGCGAACCCGGGAGCGGCCGATCAGATGTACGCTCCGGCTGAGGGGCGTAATTGGGGTTATGTCAGCGCAGATGCACTGCCATCCGGTTCGAATGGCGGGGATATATTCTCGACCGTACGTTATCTGAACGGTGGTAATGTCAGTAATTCTCCTAAAGGCACGGATTTAACCTATAAATTCGATGTACCAAACGGGACGTACGATGTGTACGCTGGATTCAACGATCCGTGGACCAATACATCGCGCAGAGCGAATTTCATCATCAATGGCGCCAATACCGGGGCTGTTACGTTTACGCCTGCCAGTGTTAGAGCCCACAAAGGCATTGGTGTGTTGGACAACAAACTGGAGTTAACCGTGCGCAATACGGCATCGCAAGACCCGATGATTAGTTGGATAATGATCGTTCAGCCAGATGCTACGCCACCTGTTAATGACAGTGCTGGTCTCAATGCGGATGCGGTGGATTCAACGAGTGCAACGCTTCACTGGGATGCTCATCTTGGTGCAGCAAGCTACAAGCTCTACCGCTCAGATCGTGAGCAAGGTGAGTACAAGGTGGTCTATAACGGCAATGGACGGGAGTACACGGACAGTGAACTGAACCCCGGCACGGAATATTATTACAAAGTGGAAGCTTTGGATGCGACGGGGCAATCCTTGAGAGGTGTATCTTCCGCTTATCAGGTGCACACGGCTCAGCAGAGCGCTGCGGATGTAGCAACAGGGATTACGGCACTGGAACAGCCTTCCGCAGGTGCAAAAAAACTGAAGTTACCATCCGTGCCACAAGGTTTCACGGTGAAGATCGCTTCCAGTTCGGTACCGTCGGTCATTCAAACCGATGGAACGATTGTCCCACCATCTAAGGAAACAACAGTAACACTGGAGTTGGAAATTACTCGAACTTCTGACGACAGTAGAGCCCTGACTGTACCGTTGACGTTGAAGGTGCCGGCATCTGTTCCTTCTCCAGGAGGCCCGGACCCTGGTTCAGGCGGCAATTCCGGTGGAAATCCAGGAAATGGTTCTGGTTTAGGCAACAATGGCGGACAATCAGGAAGTGGTAACCCAAGTGCAGAGAATGCTGTACCACAACCTAAACCGGAGAAAGACCGTTCCGTTCTGGAGTTGCAGGGACAGTCTGACCAGAAGGGTGTAGTGAAGTCTAACGTAGATGTTTCAACGATTAAAGAGGCTTTTAAAGTTGCCCCTGTAACAGATGCGGGTCAGCGCTTGGTCGAACTTCGGTTGAAGCCGGTTTCGGGAGCAACGGCATATGAAGTATCTCTCCCTGCCTCTGCGTTGATAGCTCAGGGTGAGTCACATGTGTTCAACTTGGTTACAGAGCTGGGCATGTTGGAGCTTCCTGCGACACTGTTAACGAAGGATATCGTTGGTGATGGTATTGCATCCATCCGATTGGTCAGAACAGAGTTACCAAAAACAGTGGCAGATCAGCTTGGCACGCAATATGGAGTCCAGATTGGACTTCAACTCGATGGTCAACCATGGCCATCGGAAAGCGAGTTGAACCTTCGTCTGCCTTACCAATCATCACAAAATGCTCAGCAGGATCGGATTGTAGCATTTGCCATTGGTGCGAACGGTGTGGCAACCCCATTGCCGCAAAGTTACTACGATCAAAAAAGCGGGCAGCTTGTATTTTCCGTAACATCACTCACAGGAAATTATGCTGTTGTGTCTGTGGAGCAGACATTCGCAGATCTTGCAGAAGTGCAGTGGGCCAAGAAAGCAATGGAGGCTTTGGCTGTCCGAGGTGTAATTGATGCTGAGGCAAGCGGTGATTCCACCCAGTTACATCCAAAACAGGAGATGACCCGCGGCCAATACATGCAATGGTTGATGACTGCGCTGGGCTTGAATGCTTCTTCCGGGAATGCGTTCTCTGATGTAAACGAAAAGGCTTCATATTACGAAGCAGTTACAGCTGCTCGTTCGCTAGGTATCACCAGTGGTAAAGGTGACGGGCGCTTCTTGCCAGAGTCCACGATCACTCGTCAGGAGATGATGACATTGACAGTGAGGGCACTTGCGGCGGCTGGACTGGTTGACTCCGAGAAGGCTGGAACTGATAACCTTACTCGTTTCCGTGATGCTTCCGAGATTCGCTCTTATGCCCGGGATAGTGTGGCATTACTTGTGGATCTGGGCATCGCCCACGGGTACAACGATGAGGTGAAACCACTTGCCGAAGCAACCCGAGCCGAATCGGCTACGTTGTTATATGCGATGATGAGCAAACTGGTATGGAAGAAATGATGATACACCAGCATCGTAGCGTGTGAAAAAGAAGGCTTGCTTTGACCTGGAACCCAGGTTGGAGTAAGCCTTCTTAATTGTACGCCAGCCATGGGCGATAAGTAATTAACTCAACGAACGAGTAGTTTAATGTCGTTTTAAAGTTGTTATCTGTAGATTCTACGAATTATTATCTGTAATGTCTGCGATTTGTTAATTGTAATGTTTGCCGATTTGGTATGCTTGCTCCAGCAAGCTTTCGATATGTTCTTTGGATTCTGAAATGGTTTCATAGAGAAACTCGACTCGGGATTCCTGCATTCTTGCATAACCCGCGATCCCGTTATTCAGATAATTCGAAATCATATTGTAATAATCGTATTTATGGAATGAAGCTTCCGTTCCTCCAGCTAGTGCAATCCAGAGTGCCTTTTTAGAGTTTGCCTTGTTTAGCAGCCCCATGTTCCATACCTTGTCCAGATAAGCTTTGAGCATGGAAGGAACGTTGTACCACCATACCGGGAAAATAAATACAATGGCATCAGCCGCTAGAACACGATCCAGCTCTTTGCGAATCACAGGGGCATGCTGCTTCTCAGGATTTTGCCAATCTCGCTCATCTTCTACGCTATATAACGGATCGAATCCATCACGATACAGATCAAGGATATCGATTTCGTGGTCATTTTCCTTTAAACCTTCTATAAAACGATTCATCACGGCAAATGTTAGGGAGTCCTGTCTTGGGTGAGTAACAACCAGCTTGATTTTCATGTATGAGTAACCATCCTTTTTCCTTTATTTTTTGGTTTAACGTTCTGACCAATGTTATTATAAGTTTCATGACATCTTTTTGAGAAGTACGCACCTTCGAGTGCTGTAGATACCTTGAGGTTCTTCGGTTACTTTTAATAATGGATATACATATATGTGATTTAAGGGGGATTACGATTGGAACAGGAATTGAAAAAATATGAGAGCGGTGTACAGGCAATGCTGGAACTGGTCGGTGGAAAATGGAGGATTCTTATTCTGCATCAACTGATATCAGGTAAAAAACGAACAAGTGAACTTCGCAGAGCCATCCCTGGCATTACCCAGAAGGTCCTTACCCAGCAGCTGCGTGATCTTGAAAAGAATGAAATCATCCATCGGATTATTCATCCTCAGATTCCGCCCAAGGTAGAGTATGAGCTGACCGAGTATGGCTTAACACTGCAGGCAATCATCGACCGCATCTGTCTGTGGGGAGAGAATCATCTGGACAGAGTATATGGAGATAAAAATAAAGTGCTGGAGAATCATTTTAGCGAATATATTCCGCTTTCGACTTCGAACTAACTGCTCCTAAATTAAAAAAACAACAAAACCATCCTGTGTTGAGGGGGAGGGGATTTGTTGTTTTTTTGTCCTTTATCAGTGAAACTGATAAATACCATAAAATCATCGAAATTGACCCTTACCATCGGGTATGGTAGGTTCAAGAGAGTAGAAATTAATATGATCATTTTAGTAGGAATTAAAATTGACGTAATGCGCGAGGTGGCAAATGGTGGAACTTCAAGTGACAAACAGCCCTTTTAATCAGGAACAGGTTGAGCTGCTCAATCGCCTTATTCCTACATTGAACGATGGACAGAAAACGTGGCTTAGCGGATATCTGACAGCCATTCAGGGATTTGCGGCTGTAGCTGCACCTGCTGGTGTGGAACAACAGCCTGCATCTTCTGCAGGTACTACTTCTGAAGGCGCACCTGCTGTGGTGTCCAGGGAAGTTACGGTACTCTTTGGATCACAAACCGGGAACTCCAGTGGACTGTCCAAGAAACTGGCGAAAAAGCTGGAAGAGCAGGGTCTTCAGGTGACGCTGTCGTCAATGGGAGATTTCAAACCGAACGGACTGAAAAAAGTAGAAAATCTTCTCATTATTGTCAGCACACATGGAGAAGGCGAACCGCCGGATAATGCAATTCCGCTGCATGAGTTCCTGCATAGCAAACGGGCTCCGAAGCTCGAAGGATTACGTTACTCCGTATTGGCTTTGGGAGATACTTCGTATGAGTTCTTCTGTAAGACAGGAAAGGATTTTGACATTCGTTTGCAAGAGCTTGGAGGAACAGCGCTTGTACCACGTGTGGACTGTGATGTTGATTTTGATGAAGCGGCTGCACAGTGGATGAATGATGTGCTTGCTTCACTCAGCAGCACACCTGCTGCTGCGGGAGCGGTAACCAGTGAAGCGGTTGGAGCGGCAATAAGCAGCGGTGAATCCGAGTTCAACCGGACGAATCCATTCAAAGCGGAAGTGCTGGAAAATCTCAACCTGAACGGCAGAGGATCGGACCGCGAGACACGTCATATCGAATTGTCTCTGGAAGGTTCCAATCTGGACTACGAGCCGGGCGACAGCCTCGGTGTATTCCCTGAGAATCATCCACGCCTTGTTGATGAGCTGATTTCAGCCATGGAATGGAATGCGGATGAGCGCGTTACGGTGAATAAAAGTGGAGACCAGGTATCTGTACGTGAAGCATTATTGCGTTATTTCGAAATTACTGCTGTTACAAGACCCGTTGTGGAGCAACTGGCAACGCTGAGCCCGGGTAGCGGGTTGCCCGCCCTGCTTGCAGATGATTCGGAATTCCGGAAAGTCATGAACAGCTGTGATTTGCTGGATTTGGTACAGGATTATGGGCTTAAAGGTATTCCGGCTGCAGCGTTCGTAGCTGTGCTTCGCAAAATCCCGGCACGTCTATATTCGATCGCAAGCAGTTCGAAATCTTTCCCGGATGAAGTTCATCTTACCGTTCGTGCAGTACGTTATGAATCACGTGGCAGAGAGCGCTACGGTGTGTGCTCTGTTCATCTAGCTGAACGAGTCGAATTAGGGGATACATTGCCTGTATTCATTCAGCAAAATCCAAACTTCAAACTGCCGGAGAACCCGGATGCTCCAATCATCATGATTGGACCAGGTACAGGTGTAGCTCCGTTCAGATCTTTCCTTGGAGAGCGTGAAGAGACAGGTGCAGAAGGCAAGACGTGGCTGTTCTACGGTGATCAGCATTTCTCCACCGATTTCCTTTATCAGACTGAATGGCAGCGCTGGCTCAAAGACGGCGTTCTTACGAAGATGGATGTCGCTTTTTCCCGTGATGCAGAAGAGAAAGTATATGTGCAGCATCGCATGCTGGAACATAGTAAAGAGCTGTATCAGTGGTTACAGGAAGGCGCAGTTATATATATCTGTGGTGACGAGAAACGAATGGCACATGATGTTCATGCTGCACTGGCAACCATTCTTGAACAAGAGGGTGGCCTGACACCTGAACAGGCAGCGGAATATCTGACACGTTTGCAGCAGGAAAAACGGTATCAGCGGGATGTATATTAATTACAGAGCATATGCCGGATGAGGCATCCCGGAGATACGAGAGGAGAAAGCAGCATGGCTTATAATAACTTACTTAACCCGCAGCGCACGAACAGCGATGTGGAAGATATAAAGATCAAAAGTAACTACTTGCGTGGAAGTCTGACTGAAACGCTGGCGGATCGGATCAGTGGTGCGATTCCTGAGGACGATAACCGTCTGATGAAACATCACGGCAGTTATATGCAAGACGACCGCGACCTGCGTAATGAGCGGAATAAATCCAAGCTGGAGCCTGCGTACCAATTCATGTTGCGTGTGCGTGCTTCCGGAGGAATTGTTACACCCGAACAGTGGTTAATGATGGATCGTGTAGCACATAAATATGCGAATGAAACCATTCGTCTGACGACGCGCCAGTCATTTCAGCTGCATGGTGTGCTTAAATGGGACCTCAAAAATACCATTCGGGAAGTGAACGATTCGTTGCTCAGCACCCTGGCTGCATGTGGTGACGTCAATCGGAACGTCATGTGTAACCCGAATCCGGATCAATCGGATATTCATGCTGAAGTATATGAATGGGCATGCCAGGTGAGTAATCATCTTGATCCACGCACGCGTGCTTACCATGAGCTGTGGCTGGATGGAGAGAAAATTATCGATTCACAGGACACGGATGAAGAAGTAGAACCGATCTACGGCAAAGTGTATTTGCCGCGTAAGTTCAAAATCGGGATTGCCGTTCCGCCATCCAATGATGTAGATGTGTTTTCGCAGGATCTCGGCTTTATCGCTATTGTAGAGAACGGCAAGCTGCAAGGCTTTAACGTATCTGTCGGCGGTGGTATGGGGATGTCTCATGGTGATCCGAAGACGTACCCTCAGGTGTCCAAAGTCATTGGTTTCTGTACACCAGAGCAAATGATTGATGTTGCGGAGAAGACGGTTATGATTCAGCGTGATTATGGGGATCGTGCAGTGCGTAAACATGCTCGCTTCAAATATACAATCGATGACCGCGGCCTCGCCTGGTTCGTGGAAGAACTGACGAGTCGTCTCGGCTGGAAGCTGGATGCGGCGCGTGAGTTCCATTTTGAACATAATGGAGATCGTTACGGTTGGGTGAAAGGCAGCAACGGCAGATGGCACTACACCTTGTTCATTCAAAATGGACGTGTGAAGGATGTGGACGGTTATCCGCTCATGACAGGTCTTCGTGAAATTGCCAAAATCCATACCGGAGATTTCCGTCTGACAGCTAATCAGAATCTCATTATCGGAAACATAAGCAGCCAGAAGAAGAAAAAGATTGAGGCACTGATTGAGCAATACAATCTGACCGATGGTGCTCACTACTCGGCGCTTCGCAGAAGCTCTATGGCTTGTGTGGCGCTTCCGACTTGTGGTCTTGCCATGGCGGAATCCGAACGGTATCTGCCATCACTGATCGACAAGCTGGAGCCTGTACTGGACGAAGCGGGGCTGAGAGACGAAGAGATTGTCATTCGTATGACGGGTTGCCCGAACGGCTGCGCAAGACCGATGCTGGCCGAGATTTCGTTTATCGGCAAAGCTCCGGGAAAATACAATATGTACCTCGGTGGAAGTTTTACCGGTCATCGCTTGAACAAATTGTACAAAGAAAATATTGGCGAAGCCGAAATTTTGGATACATTGACTCCAATGGTGAATCAATATGCCAAAGAGCGCCATGATGGTGAGCATTTTGGAGATTTCGTCATTCGTGCCGGTTATGTGCCTGAAGTGCTGGACGGTCAGCAGTTTCATGCCTAATTAGATGAATTCGTGAAGAGAAGCATTCCCTAGGGAATTGCTTCTTTGGCGTTTTTGGATCGTTTCCCTTTGGGATTTCTGAACGTGGCAAGGTGAGATCGACTTGCCTTTTACCATTTTTTCGTGAGTCTAAACTTGTTGAAGTACGCCCAACAAGATATAATGACTAGGTAGAAAGCAGATTATATGTTGAAAGTGAGCGGAAACGATATGGGTCGTAAGTGGAATAATATTAAAGAAAAAAAAGCTTCAAAAGATGCAAATACCAGCCGGGTCTATGCTAAATTCGGCGTTGAGATTTATGTAGCTGCCAAGAAGGGCGAACCGGACCCGGAAGCGAACCGCGCACTGAAAGTCGTGCTGGAACGTGCCAAAACGTATAACGTACCCAAAGCCATTATTGACCGTGCCATGGAAAAGGCAAAAGGCAGCGGGGACGAAAATTATGAAGAGTTGCGTTATGAAGGATTCGGGCCCAATGGTGCCATGGTTATCGTGGATGCCCTCACGAATAATGTGAACCGTACTGCACCCGAAGTACGCTCTGCTTTTAACAAAAACGCGGGTAATATGGGTGTGAGCGGATCGGTTGCTTATATGTTTGATCCTACAGCGGTAATCGGGGTAGAAGGCAAAAACTCCGAGGAAGTACTGGAACTTCTGCTTGAAGCAGATGTGGATGTACGTGATATCGTGGACGAAGACGATGCTGTGATCGTATATGCAGAACCGGATCAATTCCACGCTGTACAGGAAGCATTTAAAGCTGCCGGTGTTACTGAGTTCACAGTAGCCGAGCTGACGATGCTTGCGCAAAATCATATTGAACTTCCAGAGGATGCACAAGCCCAGTTCGAGAAACTGATCGATGCGCTTGAAGACCTTGAAGATGTTCAGCAAGTGTACCACAACGTAGAGTTCGTTTAAGCGAACTAAACGATACGTGGTTTGATTGCCAAAAAGAGTGTCTAGCCAATCTACGGATTGGACAGACACTCTTTTTATTGTTCTCCTATGAATCGGATTGCAATGCACCAGGAGATTTTTTCGATTTTGCCGATTTGCTACCGCCAAACTTGAATAACACAATACCGCCAACGATGACAAGAACGCCCAGAAGCTGGTTCCACGAGAATGGGATCTGCTCCAGTCCAAGCCATCCCATGGAATCAAACAGCAAGGCGAAACTTAACTGGGATGTAAGTACGATGGAGATCGCAAAGGTGGGACCGAGCAGCTTCATCCCCTGAACGAGACAGAAGACCACCCCAACACCGATGGCTCCACTAAGCCAGTACCAGGGCTGCATATGTTGGAAGCTAAACGTATTTTTGCCCTCCACCATTAGAGAAATCAGAAACGAAGCAATAAACCCGGTGAACAGCACCATCGTTGTTGTGGACCACGAGCCGGTACGTTCATTTACCTTACTATTAAAGATGGTCTGCAGACTGACAAGAGAACCTGCCAGTAACGCTAGCAAAATACCTGTAATGATCATAGGATAGAGATCTCCTTATTCATAGATGTTGTGACCCGCCACTTCTGCCAGACCTGCCCGATCTTTGACCATAATAAAGCCCTGATCCCGCATGATTAATCCATCTGCACACAGCTTCTGAATCACCCGATTCAAATGCCGATAACTCGTACCGATCAGATTCGCGATATCTGTCAAATTAAAGGCGTCCAGTTCTTCGTGGACAACAGTCCCCGCTTCTTCGGTAGAGATGGAGAGCAAATAGCTGGCTAATCGAACCTCGACCGGATACATCAGGTTGAAGTTGGAGAAGTTCGAATCAATGTAAAACTTATGGGATATAATTTGGAGCAGAAATTTCAACAGGGGTGCGTAATCGCTGGCAAGTTCAGCTAACCATTGATAATGAATGCGCAGCATCACGACAGGTGAGACCGCCTGTACCGTGTTCACGATGTTACTCTCCCGAACGTACTCGATATCACCAACCACTTCAAGCGGTGTTTTGAAGCAAAGAACGAGTGTTTTATCCTGTGGTGAGGTCGTGAAGATTTTGACTTTCCCCTCGACCAGTATATATAAATATTCGGATGTTTCGCCTTCACGGCAGATTAATTCGCACTTCTCGAAGTGGCATAACGTCATATGCGGACGCAGGGGCTCGTGAAATACCGATTCGAGCTGATATTGTTTTAAATAGTGCAATAATTGATGCTCATTCTGAAACTCTTCCATAAATGTATTTCACCCCCGACTTTATACTCGACCAGTTACAGCTTCATAATAATGACGCCCGTAACCATTAATGCTATACCCAGAAATTGCGGTAGTTTCATTTTCTGCTTCACAACACCAAACCATCCGTTACTGTCGACCAGAAAGGTCAGGAACAGCTGTGCAATCAACAGGGCGGAGATCGTAAAAGTTACCCCAATTTGCTGGATAGCCGTGACTTCGCTAAAAATAATTACTGCACCAAACGCGCCTCCTGCCAAGTACATGGGCTTGACTTGCTTCAATCCTTGCAGGTTGATGTCCCGCACGAATACAAGGATCAGAGCCGCCAGAATGAACCCGGTGAGTTGGGTAATGGTTGCGGCTTGCCAGGTTCCCATGTCCGTACTGATTCGGGTATTGGCAACCCCTTGCAGGGTAATGCATGCACCGCCTAATATTGCAAAAATAATTCCTCTCATGGTTGTACTCTCCTTGTCGCGTCATTACTTCTTCGATTTCTATTAAATGATATATCCACTCAAAAAGCCAAGGACAAATGTCCTCAGCTCAGAAGTCATAGCATTTAGAGTACAATAAACCCTCCGCAAAATCCAGTCAGAACCCAGGATGGCTCGTCATTCTGAAGATCACAATACTTGAAACACCGGTTGCTCACCAATAAAATGAACAGGCAATTCCGGGAAAGCTGTAGCCAATCTTTCTGACAAAAGCTTCATCCCGACAGCTTCACTCTCGGCATGACCGATCATAAGAACTGCCTTTTGTTTTCCTTGCTGCACAGCATCTCGTATGTACTCCGGTGTCTCCCATTCGAATCCTTCACCTGCGATAATCAGATCCAACTCTTCCTGTTGAAGTAAAGGAATGGTCAGATTGCCGTTGCCTCGAAAACCAACAAGCACTGCTGCTCGTCTGCATGTCATCTTTGGATCACCAGCTAGGCGTACATATTCGATCCCAAGCGAACGTTTAATATGTTCCGCAATAAGCTGAACTGTCATTTCTTCCGGAAAGGACAGAATGTCAGCTTCCGGTTTACGCTGTACCACATAAGGGGACCATCCTAATGCCTGAACCAATCCCTCCGTAATGCCATCCGGGTGAAAGCGGTGAATTGCATCATGGCAGCGATAGATCGCAATTCCACCGTTCTCGATTAGCTTTCTCTTGGTTTCATAAACTGGATCATCAGCCAGCCAATCGGTATGGCTATGATGATTATAGAAGGGAGGTTCATGAGCGATAATCAGATTAGCCCCACGCTGTATGGCATGCTCAATCACATGTTGTGTAGGCATAAAAGTTACAAAAACGCCTGTGATCGTTTGGTTGGGAGAACCCGTAATCAGTTGATCCACGGTGGTTTCTGGAAGTTCAACTTTGGCAGTAAGGTGATCTATAATGTGTTGAATGGTTATATTCATCTGCTTCATACCTCCAAGAACAGGATATGCCCAGTTTATCATGTTGATGGATGAACAGCATTATAGATATGGACTTTGGTGGATTCATATAGTTTTCTCGTACAAGAAAAAGTATACTTACATAGAATCTTTATCTAGATGAAATGGAGTATCCATTCAAACCTACATTGAACATACAGTTAAGTATAAGTCTTAATTCTGATGAAGAGATCCGACATAGAAGGGCGATGATTACATGACAGCCAGTACCATTATGGAACGTCTGAAGAGTGAGACAGCTCATTATCACAGACAAGTGGAACAAAACGATTATGCCAAGGCTATTATGAATCAAACCGTTAGCTTGGGAGAGTATAAGAAATATCTGGAGAAATTTTACGGGTTCCTGAAACCATTGGAAGATCAAGCCGTACAGCAGCCTTTCTGGGAAAGCACGGGACTGGATATCGGGATCAGAGGAAAAGCGAACTTGCTTGAAAATGATCTGCGGAATCTTGGCGCCAGTGAAGAGGAAATCAGCCAGGTTCCTTTATGTAAGGATCTTCCGGATATCTCGACACCAGCAAGGTTGTTCGGTTATTTATACGTCATTGAAGGATCTACGAACGGAGGTCAGATCATGACCAAACGTTTGTCACAGTTCTTGCCGATTGATGCAGATCGGGGGCTGGAATATTTTAATGCCTATGGTACGGAAACCAGAACGAGATGGGCGGAGTTCACGGAACTACTGCGTCAATCCATCACAGCGGAAGAAGATCACGACATCATGGTGCACACGGCCTCGGAAACGTTCCGATTACTTGACGAATGGATCAATACAGATACAGATCAGTTGTAAGTTGAGAATAAGAGTTATCACATCATGAGAGGGGATTTTTCAGGCTATGCCCGAATCGAAGTCCAAGAAAGAAAATAATTTGCTTAACCGTACATTGCTCAATCAGGGTACGTACACCAATGATCCAATTGATCTAAACAATTGCGACAAAGAACCTATTCATATCCCCGGCTTCATTCAACCTCATGGTGTGCTCTTGGCTGTGAGCACCAACAATATACCGACTATTGTACAATGCAGCCAAAATACGGAGGAACATCTCGGTCTTACTACGCAAGAGGTGCTGGGCCTTCCACTCGAACATCTAATTGGCAAGGATAATACAAGGCAGGTACTGGCACGCACCTTCAGTGCATCTGTAACATCAGACCTGCAATATATGGATCTCACGGTTACCGTTTCCGGACATGCTCAGGTCTTCACTTCTGTCATTCATGAAAGTGAAGGCCTGTTAATTTTGGAAATGGAGCCTTCCTATGAGAAAGGAAATATTGAAGTTAATGATTTTGAGTGGATTTCCAGCTTCTTCAGCCGGCTTAAAAGTACTGATAATCGGGTGGAAGCGAGTCAGATTGCAGCCGAACAAGTGAAAGAAATGCTAGGTTATGATCGGGTCATGATCTATGAATTTGACGAACAATGGAATGGGAAGGTCATTGCAGAAGCACGCGAGGAAGAGCTCGAACCGTTTCTCGGCCATCATTATCCTGCGTCAGATATTCCCAAACAGGCAAGGGAATTGTACCTGCGAAATTGGTTGCGCACCATCGTGAACGTGAATTATACACCTGTCGAGATCGTTCCCCTGCTTCAACCTTTAACGGGCAAACCGCTTAATCTGAGCTTGTCGGTTCTGCGGAGTGTATCTCCTTTGCACATTGAGTATTTACAGAACATGGGTGTTGGTGCGACCGTAACCATCTCACTGATCCATGACAACCAACTGTGGGGCCTGATTACATGTCATCACTATTCAGCCAGATATATACCCCATCGTATTCGTAACTTGTGTAACTTCCTGGGCTCCTTCTTCTCAAGTGAACTGTTTCAACGGCAGCAGCTGGATGAATATCAGGCTGAGATCAGGTCACGTGAAGCGGCTACCCAAATTGCTAATATTTTTATTGGGAATACAAGTCCAGCGAGGATTATTGAAGAATTGCAGGGCGAAGAGCAGACCTTACTGAGTCTTATGGATGCTTCGGGAGCTGCGATCTGTTATCAGGATAAGCTGCTGCTATATGGCGATACGCCAGCAAAAGAGCAAGTACGGGAATTGGCTGCATGGCTGGCGGGCAAGTCGGAAGATTACAGTTATCACACCTCCAAGCTGAGTTTGGAGTATGATCCTGCTAAAGCCTACAAGGAAAAAGCATCGGGTATTGTTTATGTTGCCATATCCCCTGGGCAGCATCATTATATCATCTGGTTCCGGCCTGAAGTGGTTCAGCTTGTGGATTGGGCAGGTGATCCAGCCAAAGCGGTGATCAGAACCGATGATGGCATGCGTCTCTCTCCCCGGAAATCCTTCGAAAAATGGAGAGAGGTCGTCCAGTCTACCTCTTATCCGTGGACAACGAAGGAACTGAATGTGCTGCCATTGCTCAAAACCATCGTGCGTCGTCAGACGGAAAACCAGCTCGTTCAGGCGGAAGAGCAAGCGTTGCAAAATGCACGTATTTTACGACAAAATGAGCAGCGCTATTTGCAGTTGATGGAATTTTCACCGGTAGCCTTTTTTACGTTGACGGACGGGTTCATCATTTATTGCAATAACAAGGCAGCCGAACTGCTTGGTTATGAAAATTCCAAATCTCTCATCGGCAAGGATTTCAGGGAATTTGTGCCTGATAAGACGAAAACAATTTTGCAGCAAAATCTCGAGGAACTGAAACTTAATCATATGCGTATGTTTACCAACCAGGCATATTTCACCACAGCAACGGGTACGTCCCTATTGTTTGAGATTACACTGGCTTCTGTTACACATACAGGCAAACCGTCAGTGATGGTGCTTCTGAACAGCAGGTCATCCCATCACGATCAGGATCATTATACAGAGACAACCAGTCAGCTCCAGAACTATCTCAACACAGATCCGTTAACAGACATGCCGCTTCAGACCATATTCCAAGCCCAGCTTCAGGATGATTGGAATGAATGTTTGCAGGAGAAATGCAGCTTGGGACTGATAATTATAGATATCGACGATTTCCGTTCATATAATGCATCTTATGGACTTCAAGGTGGGGATCTGTGCCTGCAGTGGATTGGAGAAGTACTGACCGTTGTCAGTGAGCAGAATGATGCCATCATCTCACGCCTTCGGGGAGGAACCTTCATGCTGAAACTAAAGAATGCAACGTCGGAACGTTCAGCGGAGCTTGCCGAAGAAATTAGACAACATGTGCTTGCACTTCAAATTCAGAGGGATCTGTCCAGTCCAAGTGAAGTGGTCACTGTTAGCGTTGGCGGTGCGGTAATGGTTCCTGAAGAGACGCTAATGATGTCGAATTTGGTTGAGAAAGCTAGTCAGGCCCTTGCTCAGGCCAAAAGTGACGGGAAAAATCGGGCTATCATGGTTTGATACGAGGTTTTACTAGCCTTACTGTAAAGGGTGCAGCAAAATGGTATAGAGGGAAGGCATTTAAACTGGATATCAGTTTAAATGCCTTTCTTTTTTCTATTCAAACGCAAAGTATTATTTTCATAACCGCAGGCCCAGGACAAGTGTTATAATAATGGATATGGATACACTTGTTCGTATTCGCAGGTGGAGGACGGTGAAACGGAATCAAATGAAAGAGGATTCAAGACAACTGGAGTTTATGGAAATCGATCTGAGCGAAGAGCCTATCACAGCGGCAGTCCCGGTTCCTGATCGTTCAACGATTGTCCGTGCTGATTTTGATATAAGATTACCTGGCGGCATATTGTCTTCGGAGAAAAGGTTTGTGGAGGAAGCAAGGCAACTCATGGAAGTGGAAGGGGAACAGGCTCCCTGGGTTCCTTTTATGAGTTATTGGCCGACTTATGGTGTAATGAACGAACCCCAGCGCCATTGGTATATGTATTGGAGGACTGAAGTCCGGCAAGGACGGTTCCCTGATACGGATCTGTCTTATCTGTTTGTTCATATTTATGAGCTGATCAACGGAATTGGTTGGCAGGAACCACAGGAAGGTTACGACCAATTAAAAGAGCTATGGATCAACTATCGTGAACGGCTTCCGCAGTTGGATGTATACATGCAGGAATGGATTATTGATTATGATCTCGTACATGAGTTGAACATGTCATTATCCGAGATGGTGGAGCTTTCGAGTGGCTATCTTACACCGGAGATTTTGGATAAGGAATTGCACCGGCTGTTAAGCAGCAATATATCGGATATCTCGCTGAAGCTGTTACAACGATATTATGACTACGACATTACGCTCAGCAAATTTTACAGGGACGGCGGCAAAGAAATTTTGGAACAGTACATTCCCCGAGTCATGGCTTTGGTTGATTCTTATCTGATGCGTACACGCAAGGTCGGCATATTGAATCAGTTTGAGCTAAATCATGAAAGGACGATCGAACGTACGTTGTTTCGAAAGGCCGTATATGACGACTCCATTTATGGAAAATCGGTTCGAATAACATATGTTCCGATTGGAGAGCATGCAGATTTTGTCCAGTTTGTAACCCGGGTTTTTCGATGCACGGAAAATAAATGCCGTGAACTGCTCGGTTTCCGAGGGCGACTTCGTGGAAAGACCCTTGAACCTGAGCTTGCAAATGTGATTGAACGTTACCTGGACAAAGCCTTTGCAGTCGAGCAAATGCCAGTAGTAGAGCAACCGATAGTCCGCATTGATGCGGAGAAACTTGCATCGCTGCAGCAGGAAAGTGAATATGTGCGCAGAGCACTCATGATCGAGGAAAATCGTACCTCCGAAGATGAGGATGCGAACAATGCGAGCAGCCAAGCTCCTATAACGATTCAAAATTCAACGGATGACACTGAAAGAGCTGAGGAGTCTGAAAAACCGGAGGTGGGCTTTGAGGGAGCGCTTAAAACTTACGGAGTTCATGAAAGCGGGATTAGCGAGCCATTATCATTACAATGGGAGGCGAATTTTTCTGCTGATTTGGATGAAGAGTGGTTGCAGTTCTCTGAAATGCTGTCTCCGCAGCATGTACAGGCAATTTATGCCTTGCTTGGTGTTAACCCGCATACGGACCTGATGCGGGTGGCTGAGCAATACGGAACGATGCCTGCACTCCTGTTGGATGAAATGAATGATATGGCTATGGAAACGATTGGTGATCTACTGATTGATGGTGATCGCCTAGTTTTCGATTATATCAATGTGTTTGAACATGTGAAGAGGTGATTGGGCAGTGGCAGAACTTAAAATACCGAAGCGGCTGACTACCGCACTAGTGAATTCGTTGACCGCAGGCGTTGTGCCACGAATCGGACTGGAGCAGATTGCTGTTGGTCGGAAATCTGAAGTGGACGCGATCTTGCGGGATATGGACAATATTGCAGAAGGCGGGGCAGCTTTTAAGCTGATTACAGGAAGGTATGGAAGCGGGAAAAGCTTTCTGTTGCAGATGATTCGTAACTATGCGATGGATCGCGAATTCGTTGTGGCGGACGCCGACTTGTCACCTGAGCGCAGACTGGTGGGAACCAAAGGTCAGGGGCTCGCAACATATCGTGAGCTGATGACTCGTCTGTCTACTCGTACACGACCGGATGGCGGGGCACTGGAACCGATTTTGCAGAAATGGATTGCCGGTCTTCAGCAACAAGCGATGCAGAGTCAGGGGTTGCGCCCGGATGATCCGGCTCTTCCTGCTGAAGTTGAGAAGCAGATCTATGCGGTGACAAACGAAATGCAGAATTTGGTGCATGGATTTGATTTTGCCAAAGTGCTGGCTTCGTACTGGAACGGCTATAAATTGGAGGATGATGACCGCAAACAGGCTGCGCTGCGCTGGTTGAGAGGCGAATTCGCAACCAAAACGGAAGCCAAGAAAGAGCTGGCTGTCGGCGTCATCATTGACGATGATAACTGGTATGACTACTTCAAATTATGGTCCGAATTTACGGCACGGATCGGTTATAAAGGATTGCTGTTGTTTATAGATGAAGCGGTGAATCTTTATAAAATTACAAACAGCATCTCCCGGCAAAGCAACTACGAGAAGCTGCTTACCATGTTCAATGATACGATGCAGGGCAAAGCAGAACACCTGGGTATTTTTGTAGGCGGCACACCACAATTTGTGGAGGATGAAAGACGCGGACTCTTTAGTTATGAAGCGCTTCGCTCCAGACTTATTGATGGTCGCTATGCAGCAAGAGAATATGCGAATTATACCGGACCGATCCTGAAACTTACGATGTTATCCCATGAAGAGATTTTGATTCTGCTGCAGAAGCTGCGTCAGATTCATGCCCTGCATTTTGGGTATAGTGCAAGTCTGACGGATGAGGATTTAGTTGATTTTATGCAAACAGCGGTTAACCGGCTCGGTGCGGATGAGTTACTGACTACACGTGAAGTGGTGCGGGACTTCATGGATGTGCTGCACACGCTCCATCAGAATCCCGAAGTGACCTATGCTCAATTGCTTGGTGAGCGAGCAGTTAAACCGCCGGAAGCAGGAAAAGGAACGGATTCATCATCTCCGGATGATCTGGATGATTTTCTGGCGGAGTTTGAATTATGAGTGAGAACCCTTTCTATCGACTGGCCCCTTTTGTACAGGAATTTATTTATAAAAAAAGATGGGAATCACTTCGGCCTGCCCAGATTGAAGCTTGCAATATTTGCTTTCATACCCCGCATCATATGCTGATTGCGGCAGGCACAGCCTCCGGCAAGACGGAGGCGGCTTTTTTTCCAGCACTGACCGAGCTGTATGAACGGCCCTCCAAATCCGTGGGCATCTTGTACATCGGGCCGCTTAAGGCACTGATTAATGACCAATTCGAGCGACTAAAGGATCTGCTGTCCGAGGGGAATATTCCGGTATGGCACTGGCATGGAGATGTGCCTCAGGCAGAGAAAACACGTCTCATGCGAAGTCCCTCCGGTGTGCTTCAGATTACGCCTGAATCGCTTGAAGGTCTGCTGATGAATCGTCCCAATGCCATTCCGGCGTTATTTCATGATCTGCGGTATGTCATTATTGACGAGGTTCATGCATTCATGGGAGCGGATCGAGGTATTCAGGTATTGAGTGAACTGGCACGAATTGAGCGTATGGCTGGATGTAAACCGCGAAGAGTCGGATTATCCGCAACATTAAGTGATTATAATGCGGCTACAGCCTGGCTCGCTGCTGGAACTAACAAGGGGGTGGAGGTGGTTTCTTCCCCCGGTGGTCGCAAGTTGCGTCTGCGAGTGGAGCATTTTTCGTTTCCGGATGCACGGGATGAAGAACAGGCGGAACATCTGCATAACGCACGTAAAGTCTATTACGACTTCATCTATGAGAGTACACATCGCAAAAAAGCTTTAATATTCACCAATAGCCGGACGGATGCCGAAGTTACTATACTTGAGATGCGACGTGTCGCCGCACGGAGACAGGAGCGGGACGTATTCCATGTTCATCATGGGAGTATTTCCGCCATGTTGAGAGAAGAGACCGAAGCAGCCTTGCGAACCGGGTCAGGGCCAGCAGTTGCTGCGGCTACCGTAACGTTGGAACTGGGCATTGACCTGGGTGAGCTGGAGCGGGTTGTGCAGCTTGGAGCACCGTATAGCGCATCAAGCTTTGTACAGCGTCTTGGACGATCAGGCAGGCGCGAGGATATGGCTTCCGAAATGTTATTTGTATGTCCGGAAGAAGAGGATGAGGAAGCCCAATTGCCTGCTCGAATGCCATGGACACTGATGAGGGCGATTGCTGTGATTGAATTGTATGTTAAGACCAAGTGGGTTGAACCGCTTGAGGCTCGTAAGATGCCTATGGGTGTGCTCTATCATCAGACGATGAGCATGCTGAAAAGCATGGGGGAGGCTGAACCCAAAGAACTGGCTGAGGCTATCCTTTCACTCGCACCATTCGCGCAGATTCGTGCAGATCAATATCAGGTTTTTCTGAATTATTTGATTGAGACTGATCATCTGCAATGGACAGAAGATCGGACATTAATTATCGGGCTTACGGGTGAGAAAACCGTCAATAACTATCGCTTTTACGCGGTGTTCAAAGATGATGAAGAGCACAAAGTGCTGAACGGTTCCGAGGAGATCGGGTCGATTACAACCGTGCCGCCACCTGGATACTGTTTCTCCCTTGCCGGAAAGCTGTGGAAAGTGGAAGAGGTGGATCACAAGCATAAATCCGTGTATGTCAAGGCGGCCAAAGGCAAAGTGGATACGTTATGGCTTGGTGCGGGTGGGGACATTCATACGACGGTCGTCCAGAAAATGCGAGAAGTACTGTCAGACACAGTGATATATCCGTATCTATCTCCGCAAGCGGTAAATCGTTTGGAGCGCGCCCGTCGACTTGCGCGTGAAAGTGGATTATTGAAGCAGGTTGTCATTCCAGCAGGAGGAGATTCCTTGTATGTATTACCTTGGGTGGGAAGCAAGTCTTTCCGCACACTCGAACGTTTAATGAAGCACAACTTGTCTGACAAGCTAGCCTTGCGATCTGTTGTACCTATGGAGCCTTATTATTTTGTCGTGTCAGGCAAAGTGGATGGTCGCACACTTTTGGCCGAGATCATGAGTGAGTGTCGAGCAGCAGAAGACGCATCTGCGTTGCTTTCAGAAGATGAAGCACCGTATCTTGGTAAATATGATGAATTTGTGTCTCCTCCATTGATCCGAGTGGCCTTTGCAGTGGATGGATTGGATTTAAATGGGCTCAAAGAAGGATTACAGCAAACGTTAACATGGGATTCTTCATCTGTGAAATGACGCAATAACGCATGTGTTTTGTCTTTAATTTGAATTAAAGAAATTTAAATTGTGAATCAGGGTTGACACCACCTCACCTCCCATGTAATATATGAAAAGTCGTCACACACGAACCGCAAACAACAAATGCATATTTCATTTCGTATAACCTCGCAGGCCGAAAGTGTACACAGGGCGAGGGTCTCTACGGGAAGCCTATACTTCCTAACTACGATGCCAGGGAATCATTGTATTCCTTGCTCGTAGTTAGGATTTTTTGCATTTGGATGGTGTCTGTGACCTTGGCATGGATCAAACATGCGGACGCATTTTTCGATCATCAGGAGGTTTACTTACAATGAAATATTATCTGTCCGTTCTCGCTGGAGCGATGAGCTATGGCATATTATCCACAATTGTGGTTCTGGCTTACGGCGAAGGGTACAAACTTGGAGAGGTCGTGGGCACACAGCTGATCACGGGCTTCATTCTGTCCTGGATGCTGGCATTATACTCGAAGTTTAGAATGAAACGAAAATCACAGGCCGATGGAAAACCATCAGCAGCCGTGGCAAAAGCGCTTCAGAAATTAACGTGGAAGCAGCGTTTGCTATTGATGGCTGCAGGGACTCCAACGGTAATTACCGGTCTTGTCTATTATCAGTCTTTGCGGTATATTCCCGCGTCATTGGCCATTATTCTTTTGTTCCAATTTACGTGGATTAGCGTATTGATTCAGGCGGTGAGCAAACGTCAGCGTCCTGACAAGGTAACATTCCTGACTTTGATTATCCTGTTCGGTGGAACATTGCTGGCAGCTGGTTTTCTGGAACAAGGACTCGGAGAGTTTAACGGCTTGGGCATAGCGCTTGGCTTAATGGCGGCTGTAAGTTACTCCCTGTTTGTACTGTTTAGTGGAAAAGCGGTTCCAACGGCACATCCGGCTTTTCGCAGTGCCTGGATGGTTACCGGGGGTCTGGTCTTGCTGTGCATCCTGTTCCCACCGACATTCCTGTTTAACGGATTAATTTGGAGCCAGTTGCTTGTTTTCGGATTGTTACTGGGCTTCTTCGGAGCTTTTATCCCACCCGTACTGTTCGCAGTAGGTGTGCCTCATATTGGTGGCGACATGGCCGGAATTCTTGGAGCGGTTGAGCTCCCAATCGCAGTCCTGCTCTCATCCATTGTGCTTCACGAGCATGTGAGCGCCTTGCAATGGATCGGGGTTATCATAGTGCTGATTGGTGTAGCGCTGCCAGAGATCTATAAGTTACGAATGAGACGAAGTCGAAATACACCTATATATTCCTGATTGGTGAATAGATAGAACGATCAAGACAATAGCTATAGCTGAAAGAGCCTGAGTGATTCAGGCTCTTTTTGGATGAATATATTTATTGGGCTAAGTAACGTACCATCGATATGGCCCATTCGAGTCATTTTCAATTTTAACTGGATGGGGTATGCTAAAGAAGAGTATTAATAGAATGGGAACATAGACAGAGGAGCGTTGAGATGAACAGCTGGATCAAAAAAATGTGGCCTTGGCTAACGCTGGGTCTTGTTGTAGTTGTGCTGCTTGGATCGTTTATGGTGTATTTTATGGGCAAGGATATGTCCCCAGGCTCAGGAAGTGCCGTAACGGCCAAAGTCGAGACGGCAGAAGACTTGAAGGGATATGAAGTTATTGATGTGAATGTAAGCAACGACGGCTTTGAACCTAATGTTATTGAAGTTAAATCCGGGGTTCCAACCAAAATTAACTTTATCCTTACCCGCAAGGTTACGCATGTTAAATCGGTAGCGGCTGACAAGCTGGGCATGGATCTTTATATGCAAAAAGGAAACAACTATTACACTGTTGACAAGGATGTCCAACCTGGTGAATATGAAATTCACTGCGGTATGTACATGATTTACGGAACAATTAAGGTCATATAATGGATAGGAGCAAAGATTCTTCAATGAATCTTTGCTCCTCTTTTGTGTGCATGATATCATGGACTAGTGATCAATTTCATCTGGAGGTGGCCAAATATGAAAGCGCTTTTTATTGGAGGAACAGGTACCATCAGTACAGCAATTACCGATCAGCTTGCGAAGCAAGGCTGCGAACTTTATTTGATCAACCGAGGAAATCAAAATGATAATTTGCCTGCGCAAATCAAAGTGCTGCAAGCCGATATTAACGATGAAGCACGGGTTGCGGAGCTGATTGCCGACCTGGAGTTCGATGTTGTCGCAGACTTTATCGCGTTTGTACCTTCACAGCTGGAGAGAGATTACCGTTTGTTCAAAGATAAAACAAAGCAGTTTATATTTATCAGTTCGGCATCTGCCTATCAGACACCACTTGCTGACTATCGGATCACGGAAGGTACGCCATTATCCAATCCGTATTGGGAATATTCGCGCAACAAAATTGCCTGTGAAGACTATTTGATGAAACAGTATCGTGAAGAAGGATTTCCGGTCACCATTGTGCGTCCAAGTCATACGTATAGTGAACGTTCTGTACCTCTCGGTGTACATGGAGCAGAGGGAAGCTGGCAGGTCCTCAAGCGCATACGTGAAAATAAACCCGTACTCATTCATGGAGATGGCACATCTCTCTGGACCATAACGCATAACCGTGATTTTGCCAAAGGATTTATTGGCCTTATGGGCAATATTCACGCGATTGGTGAATCGGTACATATTACCTCAGATGAGTCAGTAACCTGGAATCAGATCTATGAAATTATTGCAGGAGTGCTTGGTGTCAAGCTTCATGCGGTGCATGTATCTTCCGAGTTTTTGGCGGCGTGCAGTGATCAGGATCTTCGCGGCGGTCTGCTGGGAGACAAGGCGAATACGGTTGTATTTGATAACAGTAAATTAAAAAGGCTTGTTCCGGAATTTGTGGCAACCATTCGGGCTGATCAAGGAATCCGGAGTACCATAGAATATATTCTTGCACATCCTGAATTGCAGACCGAAGATCCCGAATTTGATGCATGGTGTGACAAGGTGGTTGGAGCATTGGATGAAGCGTTACTGAAAATTAGAGATGAGAAGTGAGGCGAGCATATGTCGCAAACCGGGCATCGACTGGTAAAAGAAATCACCAAAACCGTCACTTTGGATTATTTGCTGCACATTCCTGAGAAGGAGGAACCACTTGCAGAGGACCAGAAATGGCCTGTCATTTTGTTTCTTCATGGTGCCGGGGAACGCGGTAATGATCTGGAAATGCTTAAAGCAAACGGGGTTCCGCTTATTGCCGATCAGGACAAGAGTTTCCCGTTTATCGTGATTTCACCGCAATGTCCTGTGGACGAATTTTGGGGTATGCATCGCGAAGCTGTTATGGCCCTTCTGGAACATGTTTTGGAAACCGAAGCAGCTGACCCAGACCGGGTGTATCTTACAGGTCTGAGTATGGGCGGGTATGGTACATGGGATCTGCCACTCTTTTACCCCAATACATTTGCTGCATTGGCTCCTGTATGTGGGGGAGCGGACCCTTCCAAAGCGGAAGAACTGCGTAATACGCCGATATGGGCGTTTCATGGGGCAAAGGATGACGTCGTTTATGTAACGGAATCCGAGAAAATTGTTCATGCGCTTGAAGCGTTGAATGCGGATGTGAAGCTGACGATATACCCTGAAGGGGATCATGATGCTTGGACAGAAACGTATGAAAACCCGGAGTTGTACAAATGGTTTCTCAGCCATTCGTTATAATCAATCAATCGTGAATTGACAAAATTCAGCCTTCTTAAGTATTTACTTTCGTTATTTGAATCGTTATAATCAAGAAAAAATGACACTTGTTAGGGGAGGCACCCCAACAGAGGACTTTGTTCCTTTGTTGGGGTGCCTCCTTTTTTGTGTGTGCAGAAAAGGAGAGCAGACGTTGAAGAAGAAATCTGAGAAACGTATAAAAAAACAGGCCGAGCAGCTTAGCAAAGTGGTACTGGCATTTGCCTTGCTGTCACCCCAAGCCATGCTGGTCGAATGGGGTTCAACGGCCGTTATGGCTGAAGCGGTGGAAACCATCAGTATTGTATCCGATACTTCCAGCATGAAGGCTGTTCAATCCTCCAAGGTGAAAGTGGAGATGAATAGTGATGGCAAATATAGAATTGTGTTGCTTCCAAATACAAATGTATTCTACGGTGGTGATACAGGGAATGTATCCACCATTATTGATCATAACGGAACACCCGTTAATTTTAAGTCGCTGCCCCTTAATTATTATCGAATCAATAATAATGTAATCGAAATGTCCAGGCAAAAAGACAATGTAGAGTATATTTTGCGCGTATCCATTGTGAATGCCACATCTCAGGGCGGTTATATGAAGGTGGAACTGGAGGCTGTTAATCGCAGCGGCTCTACGCTCAATCTGGGAGGTACGTTCTATTGGGATACGATGGTGAATGGCAACGATGCTTCTCCGTTTGAAGTGATTGAGAACGGCTGGCGCAATTACAGTGGTGGAGTTCAGGTAACCGCTTTTTATGCTAACACGTATAACGTCGTGGACGCGGATCGCATTTTCATGGGGCAGTACAATAGCCCGGACAGTGCACAGCTGACAGGTGGTTCTTCTCCATCTTCCTTTACGCCAGGCCAGACCATTACCGCAACGGATACTGCTGCGCAGTTTTGGTGGGACGGTAAAGCAACTGCCAACCAGGCTTCACGCAAATTTTCGACGATCGTGGGAATTGGCCCCAAAAATGCACCGCCTTCTTTTGCACTATCGGCTCCGTCTTCAGGCCAGACCTACTATAAAGGAGAACAGCTCCAAATTTCCGGTACAACCCGGGATACGGATGTGGGAGATCTTCTGACTGTCAAATGGTCAATCGACGGAGGCTCCGAAAATATGTTGACACAAATGACGGCTACAGGTTCCAATCAGTTGTTTAACACGAATTACACATTGCCGGATACGCTCGCAGATGGTGCACATACGTTGCAGGTATGGGTTATGGATGACAAGGGAGGGGTCTCCTCAGCGGGCACGGTCAATTTCACGGTAAAAAGTTTCGTGGTTCCGGGAACACCAACATTTACATCGGTTAACAATAATAATCTAACGGTGAATTGGGACAAGAAGGCGAATGATGCCTCCGTGACATATGAACTGAAAAATGTAACGACGAATCAGAGCTTCGATACAGGTACATCCAATAGTCGTCAGGTGACCGGGCTTACACCGAATACCCCGTATTCTTTTGCTGTGCGCGCCAAAAATTCGGTCGGTTCCTATACGGGGTATTCAAGCCCAGCTAGCAAATTTACATTGGCCAATACACCAAGCGATGCAGCTGTGAGCCAGTCGGGTAACTCCGTTACGGCTAGTTGGAACAATAATGGCAATCCTGCGGGAACGAATTACAAAACGGAAATACGCAACTCCGTTGGACAAGTGCTTGCATCGGGTACAACTTCATCAACTCGGACTGAACTTGCGCTAACAGGACTTGCAGACGGAATATATGACGTATATGTAGCAGCTCTGAATGGAGAAGGCATACAGACTGCATTTGCCTCTGCAGGTCAGATCACAAAGGACACAACTGGTCCCACCGCTCCCTCTTTAGCAGTCAATCCTTTTTCTTGGACCAAGGAAGATGTCCTGGTTACGATTACAGCAGGTTCGGATGCCTTAAGTGGTGTGCAGAAGACACAGTACAAACTAGGGATTGGAGGAGAATGGAAGGAATACACTGCTCCCTTTACGGTTGCTTCTGAAGGAAACACGCTCATAATTGCACGAAGTATAGATGCATTTGGCAATACAGGACAGGAGGCTTCGGTTACAGCGCGAGTGGACCGTACAGCTCCGACACCTCCCGTCATTTCGTTAAATCCTCCGGAGTGGACCCATTCGGCAGTAACGGTGACGTTAACGGCAGGTACGGATGAAGCAAGCGGAGTGGGTCTTACGCAATATAGGCTTGGAGGTGAAGGGACTTGGGTCGATTATCGAGAGCCATTTACTATCCATACGGAAGGAATAACCGAGATTCAGGCGCGAAGTGTGGATCGGGCCTCTAACGTCAGTGCGTCAACTTCAGCCACTGCCCGAATTGACAAGACTGGCCCTGATGAGCCAAAGATTACACTCAGTGATGATGAATGGACAAACCAGGATGTGTCTTTTGAAATCACCAGTGGTGAAGATACAGGCAGTGGACTTGCCAAAAGCCAATATCGTCTAAACGAACAAGGCCCCTGGATCGATTACACTGGAGAAGTGAAGGTTACCAAAGAAGGAAAAACCACAGTATATGCGCGCTCGCTTGACCAGGTAGGGAACGTAAGTACTGTTGCGAAAGCAATCATTCGATTGGATAAGACCGCTCCAACAGAACCGGTTATTACATTAAGTCAGTCAGGCTGGAGCAAGGAAGCTGTACAATTTACGATTGCTGGCAGCGTAGACGAACATTCCATTTCGTATGAATATAGTTTGAATGGGGCCCCGTATATTGCAGGAAACTCAGGCACCGTGAGTTCAAACGGTCCCACCGTCATTCGAGCCAGAGCGAGAGATGCTGTCGGAAACGTTAGCAAGGAGATTAGTCGTACGGCTTATGTCGATCAGGTTGCTCCAACGGTTACATTTACACCGAATGGACAAGGCTGGAGTGACACTAATATATCTGCTACCGTTCAATATGAAGATTCTGATTCGGGTATCAATGAGAATTCGCGATTGTACAATGTGACCAACAGTGCCTTATCGCCAGACAACTGGAATGAAGCTCGCTCGAATGAGCCTGTAATTTCAATTGAATCCGAAGGCATTTGGTATATCCATGCCAAAACAATGGATGTGGCAGGGAATACATATGAGACGGTATCGGCGCCTTATCAGATCCAGCGCAAACCACAGCAACCGGGAAATGTGAGCATCACACAGATCAGTGAGACTTCGGCAGAACTTACATGGGATTTGCCGACAGGAGAATGGTATACCGACGGGTATCAGTATGAAATTATAAACCAAACGACAGGCCAGTCGTGGACACTGGATTATCCAAAACATACGCACATTGATGACTCCCTAAGTGGTGGGCAAGTCTATGATTACGAAGTGAGAGTTCGAAACCACACTGGCATAAGTGATGCAGTAGCTGTCCGTGCACTGACAATCCCGGCAGCACCGGCATCATTACAAATTCGAAAAGTCGATTCCCAGCCTGGGCTGGCAGAAGTGCATTTCGATTCGGTTCAAGGGGCTACTGCGTACCGTATCACGGCTGCAACTTCGGATGGAAGAATTGTTTATGACCAGACGATCTCCGATTCTTCCAATATTCCGTACTTGACCAATCTGGTCCCGGGGAGCATTCATACGATTTCGGTCACAGCTCTGAATGAGAGTGGTGCGGGAGAAAGCAGCAGGGCGGGATTTCTGACATTGCCTGCAGCACCCGGTGAATTTGAGGCAGTGCAGATTCGGGAGCATGAGATCTCTCTGGGATGGGAGACGGTAACTTCAGCCACGTATTACAGCCTTTCACGTAGTGGAGCAGGAATCTACGAAGGATTGGAAACGGAGTATGTGGACGCAGGTCTGGATAGTGGAACAGAGTATAGCTATGAATTGCTGGCCGCAAACGAGACAGGAGAAGGCCCGGTAACAAGCTTGCAGAAGCTGATGACATTGCCGGGGGCCATTGAAAACTTGAGTATAGATAATGCTACAACAACGAGCATGAGTCTAAGTTGGGATCCTGTAAGAGGCGCGGAGCGATACGAAGTCTTTGTGAATGGGGAGAAGCGAGAGACGCTGCTTGCTGGAACCCATGAATATCTGCTAACGGGATTGACCGCGGGAACGTTGGTTCAGGTGGACGTTCAGGCAGGCAATGGAAGTGGACAAGGTCAATCCAATCGAGTATCTGGAACGACGCTTCCCGAGAGTCCTTCAGGTCTTCACTTTGTTCAGCCGACTGAAACAGGAGCAACACTCAGATGGGATGCAGTACCCGGAGCGACGAAGTACCGGGTCGTTCTTGAGGGGCAGAGTTATGAGATATCAGATACACAGCTTGAAGTCCATCAGTTATCTGGCAGCCGCCACTACACGTATCAGGTGCAGGCCGGAAATGCAGCCGGTTACGGTGCACCCACAAGCGGTGAACTTCTTACTTTGCCAACCAGACCAGAAGGACTCACAGTAACACATACGGATGAAACGAGCATTGGTGTGGAATGGGAATCTGTAAATACAGCCGAATCCTATATTGTGAGTATCAATGGGGCCGAAGTGGGTCGAACTTCTGGACTTGCCTATACGGCTGAAGAATTGTCACCAGGCATGGAGTATTTAGTGGAAGTACAGGGCTTGAACACGTCTGGAGTCGGTCAGTCCGCCAGCTTGATTCGATTATCCAAACCAGCATCGCCTTCAGAAATCGTAGTTGAACCAGGGGTACATAAAGCCAACTTGT
Source organism: Paenibacillus sp. E222 (assembly GCF_013401555.1). Taxonomy (NCBI): domain Bacteria; kingdom Bacillati; phylum Bacillota; class Bacilli; order Caryophanales; family Paenibacillaceae; genus Paenibacillus; species Paenibacillus sp. E222. Next base: position 5,604,759 of record NZ_CP058552.1, on the reverse strand, counting down.
CATGGGCTGCGGTAGCAGGTGCCTCGGAGTATGTAATTAAACAGGGGAACAAAGAGATTTACCGTGGAACAGAGCTGACCACACTGATTTCAGGACTTGAGGATGGAACGATGCATCATTACACACTTGTTGCCATGAACAGACAAGGGACCTCATCCGAAGCGACGAATGTATCTGTACTGACATTGCCTGAGAAACCAGTGGAGATTAAGGCATTGGAAGTGTCGGAAAACAGTATTAATCTTGATTTTACCAAAACAGGAGTTAAGGGTGCAGACGAATACATCATTGAACGCAATGGGCGAGAGATTGCTCGCATGGATGCGCGTGAAACCCAATTCGTAGATGAGGATTTGTTGCCAGGCACGAAATATACGTATAAGATCCGGGCGGTTAATGCAAGTGGTTCGGGTGCTTCCCTTACCTATGGAATAACAACTCAAACCCTGCCACTATCCTCAGATGGGATTACGGTGATCAAGGGAACGCACGCGTTTGATTTGGCGTGGGAAGCAGTAAAGGGAGCTGCCGCATATGAAATACGCAATCAGACCACGGGGGAAGTACAGACTGTGTCCGAACCATCGGTCCATCTCGCCAGTTTATTGGATGGCACAACGTATGCGTTTGAACTTACTGTCATGAATGAGGATGGTCACCGTTCTTCTCCTGTTCAGGTTCTTTTGTTGACCAAGCCCATATCCCCACAAACAGCAAGTATTGCTGCCGTAACCGATCAATCGGCAAAGCTGGATCTGAGTGGCAGCGCCACACGAGGAGCAGAACAGTTGATCATATTGCGAGATGGTATTGAAATTGACCGTATTCCGGCTGACAGCATTTCTTATGAAGATAGTGACCTGACGCCGGGAGAGAGATACACCTATACGGTTAAGACTTCGAATGCTTCGGGCGATAGCGATACGGGATTTGATGTTCAATTGCGTACGCTGCCTGCAACAATTAAGGAAACGCTGCACCCAGATGTAATTGAAGAGACGGCAGCAGTGATTAAGTGGAAAAAGGTCCAAGGGGCAGAGGGTTACATTGTAATGATAGCGGATAACGAATTCACAACCATTACAGAGAATGATTTGACTGAGGTTACCCTTAATGGACTTACCAGCGCAGCTCAATATGATCAAGTACAGATCGTTCCTTATAATACGGCAGGTAAAGGAAGTCCAATGGTCGTTGCTCCATTTTTCACCCTGCCTCATGTCGATTCTGTTGAGATAAAGCTATATCCGGAGACGGAGCATGCCAGATTGGAGTGGGATTTCCCTTATCTCAACGAAACGTTTGTGGTTCTAATGGATGGTATCGAGCTGTATAGAGGTAAACAAAAAGAGTATATCGTAAATGAGCTGCAGGGCGGAACGAACTACTCCATCGAATTGTATACCGAGAACGAGCAGGGGGATATATCACATAAGCTCGAGTATACGCTGTTAACCAAACCGGAAGCTCCCAAAGAAGTGGAATATCGTTCGACACAGGAGAGCATACAACTTCAGTTCGAAAAGAGCCGTGTCAAGGGGGCTGAGCAATTCATCATTGAACGTGACGGTGCGGAGATCGGCCGAGTGTCTGTTGACGAGCCTTATTACGAGGACCGGGGGCTTGAGTCTGGTGTAGATTATGTGTACACCATCAAAACCGTTAATGCTTCCGGTAAGAGCGAGGTCGGCTTTAATCTAACAGCAGTAACACTGCCAGGCAAAATTCCTTCTCCACCCCAAGTGGAAGAACGCGCTCAGCATGGTGCAGATATTGTATGGGATATGATTCCTGGGGCAGCAGGCTATCGCATCTATCGGAAAGACGAGCTGATTGCGACAACAATGGGAACGTCGATACATGTGACTGAATTGGAAAGTGCCCAGCGCTATCCAGACTTTTCTATTGTGCCTTTTAATGAGGCGGGAGACGGAGAGACAGTTAATGTACCTGAGTTCGAGACATTGCCATCAGAAGAATTCACCGTTTCAGCCACCTCTCAGAGTACAAGCAGCATTGCGTTGAGCTGGAAGTTGGAATCTTTGAATGAAATAATCGTACTTTCTAGTAGTGGGCGGGAGATTTATCGTGGAAAGGATCGAAGCTACATCTGGACAGGATTAACGGGTGGGCAGCGCTATGATGTCATATTGTGGACTGAAAATTCAGCCGGGGAAAAAAGTGAAAGCCAGCAGGCCGTGGCTGTGACTATGCCGTATCCACCTTCAAACGGAAGTGGGGCCGGTTCACCTGTAACTTCCTCCAAACCGGAGGATGCCCAGTCCGTTGTGTCTCAACCAGAGCAAAATGACAAAGCGGAAACAACAGCCAAGAAAGAGATCAAGTTCATTGATATTGGTCAAACATTCAATAAAGATCAGATTATATGGCTGGCAGAGCAAAACATCATTCAAGGTGTGAGTGAAACCCGCTTCGAACCCCGTCGTCCCATTACAAGAGCTGAATTCACAGCACTTATTGTGCGATTAATGGGTGTGGACACATCTGCGGATTATCAAAATGCTTTTCAGGATGTGAACGATCAGGATTGGTTTGCTCCGGAGATCGAAGCAGCCGTAAGTCGTGGTATGGTACATGGTATGGGGAATGGTAAATTTGCACCTTATGCGCTGGTAACCCGGGAACAAGCATCAAAGATCATCGCGAATGTTATTCGCAAAATCAAGCCGGAACCCGCAACTTCACGTCGTGCTTTTACGGATCAGATGGATGTATCCGATTGGGCCAAAGAAGAGGTTGAAGAGCTTGCTGGAATGTATATGCTTACGGGATACCAAGATGGCAGTTTCCGTCCCTTGCAGCATCTGAGCAGATCCGAGGCGGCAGCCCTCATCTTCCGACTGAACAAGCTGATCCGTATTATTGAAGAGAACCAAACTATGGAGGAAGAGAATCCAACTATGGATGATAAAGGAACGAGTAGCGACATAGATGGTAAGGATAACGCGTCAAAATTTGACGTAAAAGACTTGGATTGAATCACATGTCAATTCATCATTTTATCATCGATAGTTGCGACATTATCCGTTATTCGACTTTTAATGTTATAATAGGTTGCTAATATGATAAAAAAAGGGTAATGGACAGTGGTGATGAATGATGAATAATAAATTTATCCGAATCTATGAAGATATCGCAGCTCGTATTCGGACTGGAGAAATTGAAGCTGGCACGCTGCTTCCCTCGGAACTGGATTTATCGGAAAGTTATCAAACGTCCAGAGAGACAATTCGCAAAGCGCTGAAAATGCTGTCTGAAGAAGGTTATATTCAGAAAATTCAAGGTAAGGGCTCCATTGTTTTGGATATACGTAAAATTGATTTTCCTATCTCAGGTCTCGTTAGCTTCAAGGAACTGGCTAAAAAAATGGGACATCGGGCCAAAACGTACGTTAAGGTTTTTGAAGAAAAAAAGGTTGATCAGGCCTTGTTCAAGAAAATCAATTTTGGCCTGAATGAAAAGGTCTGGGAGATCAGACGTGTACGGCAAGTGGATGGCGAACATGTCATCCTCGATAAGGACCATATAAGCCAGAGGCTTATTCCCGGTTTGAGCAGGGAAATATGTAATGATTCTATCTTCGAGTACATTGAGGAAGAACTCGGGCTGACCATCTCTTTTGCCAAAAAGGAAATTTTGGTGGAGGAGCCTACCGCTGAAGATAGGGAGTTGCTTGATCTCGAAGGGTTCCACAATGTAGTTGTGGTAAGGAGCCAGGTTTACCTGGAGGACGCGAGTCAATTCCAGTTCACAGAAGCAAGGCATCGCCCCGACAAGTTCAGATTTGTGGATTTTGCCCGGCGCAGATGATATCCATTGACCATCCATATGACCAAGAGAGTACCTGTTCACTTCTTTTATCGGTGAATGAGGTACTCTCTTTGCTGTGGAGCACAAAATTTCATTCCTTTTCATGGTAAAAATAACTTGACCGGTAAGCGTTTTCATTTTATTATATGTCCATAACCTTAACGATAAGGTAAATATAATTAAATCATTTATCTTATTATGAGGTTATATTTTCTTGATTATAACCTTATTTAATGATGATTTACTCTTGATTTTAGTTAACTTATTGCCTTGAGCAGGGTTAATTGAAATAAACAAAAAAATGTAGGAGGTTCTAACGAATGGTCAAGTTGCAAAAGTGTACAGTCTTTACCGTAATTGCTGCACTTATGTTGGTGATTCTGGGGAGTGCTGCACCCAAAGCGTCTGCTGCTACAGGATTTTATGTAAACGGAGGCAAATTGTACGATTCCACTGGCAAGGCATTTGTTATGAGAGGTGTCAATCATGGACATTCATGGTTTAAGAACGACCTGAACACGGCGATTCCTGCGATTGCCAAAACAGGTGCCAACACCGTACGGATTGTGCTCTCCAATGGCGTGCAGTACACCAAAGACGATCTGAACTCTGTTAAAAACATCATTAATGTTGTAAGCGCAAACAAAATGATTGCGGTGCTTGAAGTACATGATGCAACAGGTAAGGATGACTATAATTCGTTGGACGCAGCAGTGAACTACTGGATTAGCATCAAGGAAGCACTCATTGGCAAAGAAGACAGGGTTATCGTAAATATTGCGAACGAATGGTATGGAACATGGAACGGCAGTGCCTGGGCTGACGGATACAAAAAAGCAATTCCCAAGCTGAGAAATGCCGGTATTAACAATACATTGATCGTGGATGCAGCAGGCTGGGGGCAATACCCGCAATCCATCGTGGATTATGGACAAAGTGTATTTGCAGCAGATACACAGAAAAATACTGTGTTCTCGATTCACATGTATGAATATGCCGGTAAAGACGCGGCAACCGTAAAAGCCAACATGGAAAGCGTTTTAAACAAAGGTCTGGCCCTGATCATTGGTGAATTCGGTGGATACCACACGAACGGAGACGTCGATGAATATGCAATCATGAAATATGGTCAGGAAAAAGGGGTAGGCTGGCTCGCATGGTCCTGGTATGGCAACAGCTCCGATTTGAACTATTTGGACTTGGCTACAGGTCCTAACGGAAGTTTGACATCCTTTGGAAACACGGTTGTGAACGACACTTATGGAATTAAAAATACTTCAAAAAAAGCAGGGATCTACTAAGGTCTATAGGGTCTAGCATTTCTAAAAAGATTCATCTAATCAACTAGTGACCTTAAGCTTGTTCTGACCAAAAATTCTCTTCCAAACACTCTGACCAACACGTCAGGGTGTTTTTTATTGAAAGAAAAATCATCAAAACAGAAACTCTTTTGAATTTTTCCGTTTATATTTAAAATCTTTTGTTTTCAAAACAAAACAAAGATGATAAACTCTGATTAGGAATAAAACAAACATTATCGGAGGGGAACAAATGGTACAGAGTTTATGGAATTCATCACAGGCTTCGGAGAAAACAACCGGACTGGAGCAGCTGGTCTACCGATCCAATTTGATTGGGTCAGATCGTCGTGTATGTAACATTTTCGGAGGTAACACGTCTACCAAAACGACGGTGAAAGATTTTCGCGGCCGTGATATAGAAGTGATGTATGTAAAAGGTAGTGGATCTGACCTGGCTTCCATGCAGGCGAAGCATTTTACAGGCCTTGGACTCGAAGACATTCGTCCATTAATCGAACGTGAATCCATGTCGGATGAAGAGATGGTCGAATATCTGGGGCACTGCATGATCGATTCCAAACACCCGCGTGCATCCATTGAGACGCTGCTGCATGCATTCCTTCCATATAAACATGTGGACCATACCCATCCGGATGCGATTATTAGTCTGTGTTGTGCAGATAACGGAAAAGAACTGGCGAAAGAGATTTACGGGGATCGATTTGTATGGGTTCCTTATGTGCGTCCGGGATTCACACTATCCAAGATGATTGCTGAAAGCGTATTCTCGAACCCGAATGCGGAACTGGTTCTGATGGAGAAGCACGGGCTTGTGACTTGGGGAGAAACATCGGAAGAATGTTACGCGCAGACGATCAAAATTATTAATGAAGCGGAAGCTTTCATTGAAGCACGTGTGAACGAAGGAACTCTGTTTGGCGGAGAGAAGCATCCTGCGCTTGAGGCAGAAGTGCGTCGCCAGATCGTATCCAAAGTAATGCCGACCATTCGGGGAGCGGTATCGGATAGCAAAAAAATGATTTTGTCCTTTGACGATCAGGAGGATGTGCTTGCTTTTGTTGGTGGAGTGGATTCACCGAAGCTGTCACAGGTAGGCGCGGCATGCCCGGATCATTTGGTGCATACCAAAGTGGTACCTCTATTCATCGATTGGACACCGGACGCGGAGGATATTGAAGGGCTGAAATCCAAGCTGGTAGAGGGCGTGGCCGCCTACAAAAAGCAATATCAACAATATTTTGAGAGCAACAAAAATGAAGGTGACGTGATGTTCGAAGCTGCACCTCGCGTCATTCTTATCCCCGGTGTGGGCATGATCAACACAGGCAAGAGCTGGGCCCTGTCCCAGGTAAGCGGGGCATTGTATCATAGAGCCATTGCGGTGATGCGCGGTGCGACAAGTCTGGGCCAATTCGTATCCCTCAGTGCCAATGAATCCTACAATGTGGAGTACTGGCCGCTTGAGCTATACAAATTATCGCTGGCTCCAGCGGAGACTGAATTTTCCCGCAAAGTGGCGTTTATTACCGGGGGTGCTGGTGGAATTGGAAGTGAAACTGCACGCAGATTGGTATCCGAAGGGGCACATGTCGTTCTTGCGGACCTTAACCTTGAAGGAGCGCAGAAGGTAGCTCAGGAAATTAACGATCAATATGGTGCTAATCGCGCATATGCATTGAAGATGGATGTGACCGATGAGGAAGCCGTGCAATCTGCGTATGCCGAAGTTGCCGTACAATATGGCGGCGTGGATATTATCGTGAACAATGCAGGCCTGGCCACCTCCAGTCCATTTGACGAAACATCGTTGAAGGAGTGGAACTTGAATATGAACGTGCTGGGTACAGGGTACTTCCTCGTGGCGCGTGAAGCCTTCAAGTTGATGAAACAGCAGGGAATTGGCGGTAGTATGGTATTTATCGGTTCCAAAAACTCGGTATATGCGGGTAAAAGCGCTTCTGCTTACAGCTCGGCCAAAGCACTTGAGGCTCATTTGGCCCGCTGCATCGCGGCTGAAGGTGGAGAATACGGCATTCGTGTAAATACGATTCTCCCGGATGCCATTCTGCAAGGTTCAGCGATCTGGAACGGTTCATGGAGAAATGAACGTGCAGCAGCCTATGGTATCGAACCGGATCAACTGGAAGAGTACTATCGCAAACGTACAACTTTGCTCGTCAATATTTATCCGAGAGATATTGCGGAAGGCATCGCCTTCTTTGCCTCTTCCAAATCGGAAAAAACAACCGGTTGCATGATGACGATTGATGGCGGTGTGCCAGCAGCATTTACACGATAATAAGGAGGGTTCTCGCACATGGAAAATCAGGTCAAGCAAGCATATGAAGCAGCCAAATCATTATATGCTCAGCATGGAATTGATACGGATGAAGTGCTGAAGAAGCTCGCGGAGATCAAAGTGTCTGTTCACTGTTGGCAAGGGGACGATGTGAAAGGATTTCTCAATAAAGACGGGGAACTTACGGGCGGAATATCCGTTACAGGTCAATATCCGGGGGCTGCAACGACACCTGCAGAGCTTCGGGCAGACCTGGAGCAAGCTTTCTCCATGATTCCGGGCAAACATAAGGTCAATTTGCATGCCATCTACGCAGATACGGACGAACAAGTGGAGCTGGACCGGATTGAGCCGAAGCATTATGAGAATTGGGTAAAATGGGCCAAAGAACAGGGGCTTGGCCTGGATTTTAATCCAACGTGCTTTTCGCATGAAAAATCAAGTGACGGCTTCACGCTAAGTCATTCCGATCCGGCGATTCGCAAGTTCTGGATTGATCATTGCAAAGCATCCCGCCGCATTGGCGCTTACTTTGGCGAGCAGCTGGGGCAGACCTGTGTAACCAATGTGTGGGTACCGGACGGGTTCAAGGATAATCCGGTCGATCGGATGACACCGCGGAAGCGGTTGAAGGATTCCCTAGATGAGGTGTTTGCTGAGAAGCTTGATCCCAAGTATCACCTGGATGCGGTCGAGAGTAAGCTGTTTGGCCTCGGCTCCGAAGCGTATGTCGTTGGTTCTCATGAATTCTATATGGGCTATGGGCTGCAAAATGATACGTTAATCTGCCTCGATGCTGGACATTTTCATCCAACGGAAGTCATATCCAACAAACTGTCTTCACTGGCCCTGTTCACCAACGGCATTCTGCTGCATGTCAGCCGTCCAATGCGTTGGGACAGTGACCATGTTGTCATTATGGATGATGAGCTGCTGGAAATAGCCCGCGAACTGGTACGTCATGATCTGCTTCCAACGACACATATCGGACTCGACTTCTTTGATGGCAGCATCAACCGGGTTGCGGCGTGGGTAGTTGGCACACGCAACACGATTAAAGCATTGCTGCGTGCGATGCTGGAACCTGTGGATGCGCTGAAATCAGCGGAACTGGAAGGAGATTACACCCTTCGTCTTGCTTTGACAGAAGAGTTTAAGTCCTATCCTTTCGGCGCGATCTGGGATTATTATTGCGAACAACAGCAAGTACCTGTACGTGAACAGTGGATTGCTAAGATCAAAACTTATGAGCAGGAAGTTTTGCTTCAACGAGATAAATCTTTCGTATAGGATGATGCAGGCCACAGTAGAGAAGCTCTCTGCTGTGGCCTTTTTGCATGAAAAAAATGCAAAATGCATAACCGCGGTCAGAATTTCCATACTAAAAATACATAGAAAAATGCAAAGTATCGTTTGCCTATTACTGCAACGCAGAGGAGGATGAATCGGATTTGAATCTCGCCCACAACAAATTGTATATCGCAGCACTTGGCGGCTTGAATGAAATAGGCAAGAACATGTATCTTATCCAGTATAATCAGGACATCATTGTCATCGATTGTGGCTCCAAATTCCCGGATGAAACGCTGCCGGGCATTGATCTCATCATTCCGGATGTGACGTATCTGCTGGAAAATCAGGACAAGGTGAGGGCGCTTGTGGTTACTCATGGACATGAAGACCACATTGGCGGTATTCCCTATTTGTTAAAACAGATCAATATCCCGGTGTATGCATCCAGACTGACACGTGGATTAATTGAACTGAAACTCAAAGAGCATGGGCTGTTGCGCAAAGCCGATCTGCATACGATTGATTCCAAATCCAGCATTACGCTGGGTGAAATTCAGGTTTCTTTTTTTGCGACGAGTCACAGCATACCGGATTGCCTGGGTATTTTCTTTCAGACACCTGGGGGAAATGTCGTGCATACCGGGGATTTCAAGTTTGATATGTCACCTGTAAATGGGCCTTATCCCGATCTGCATCGTATGGCCGAGATTGGCAAACAAGGTGTGCATGTGCTGTTGTCCGAGAGCACCAATGCAGAGAGACCCGGGTTCACTCCTTCCGAGCGTGTCGTAGGTGACCACATATTGGACGCGTTTATTCGTGCCAAACAAAAAGTGTTTATTTCAACCTTTGCATCCAATGTAAGCAGAGTGCAGCAGATTGTAAATGCAGCATTCGAAACAGGACGCAAGCTGGCTCTGCTGGGCAGAAGCATGATTAATGTAGTGGCTGTAGCCAGTGAACTGGGTTACCTCGATGTACCTGAGGGGCTGCTCATAGAGGCTATTGATTCGGACCAGTTTCCACCTGATGAGGTCGTTGTGCTCTGTACGGGAAGTCAGGGTGAAACGATGGCAGCATTATCCCGTTTGGCGGCCTCCAAGCATCCTCATGTGAAGGTCGCACCTGGAGATACCGTCATTATAGCTGCTGGGGCGATCCCTGGAAACGAACGAAATCTTGCGCATGTCATTGATAATCTGTATGTGCTCGGAGCACGCGTCATTTACGGTTCAAGCGGAGCAGCAGGTATGCATGTATCAGGACACGGCAGTCAGGAAGAACTCAAATTGATGCTGACCCTGATGAAGCCTGATTACCTGATTCCTGTTCACGGTGAGTTCCGCATGCTGTATCAGCATAGACAACTGGCGGAGTCCGTAGGCATCGAACGGGATCACGTATTCATCGTGAACAATGGGGATATGATTCAGTACAAAGACGGCGTGGCTTCTCCTGGCCCCCAAATTGCTTCAGGCAACAGTCTGGTCGACGGTCTGATCATGGGCGATGTCGGGAATATCGTGCTGCGTGATCGCCGGCAGCTGTCATCCGATGGCATGCTGGTGATTGTGACTACGTTGAGCAAAACAGAGAAACATATGGTGAGAGCACCTGAGATGATTTCCAGAGGTTTTGTGTTTGTGAAGGATTCCGAAGAATTCATGAAAGAGCTTCATGAGCTGGTTCAGAACAAGATGGATGAGTTAACCGGAAGCGGGGCGAATCAGTGGAATGTGATCAAAAGAAAGCTGAAAGACGAGATCGGTCATTACATCTACGCCCAGACAAAACGAAGACCGATGATTCTGCCCATTATTATTGAGGTTTGAGAATAATGGAGCAGGGCCGATGTAAAGAGATTAAGGATAAGAATAAGATGTGAATTAAAAATAAGATTAAGATTATGATGATCAAAAGCCTGAGAAATGTAGGATCATACCGTTTTTCGTATGAACCGTACATTTCAGTCAGGCTTTTATTGTTATTTATTGTTAATGACCTATTGATCCTTCAGCAATCCGGATTGTCTCACAGAGGAGAGGAACTGGTGGAATTGCTCGATATTTAATTGCTGTGCGCTATCCGAGAGGGCTACAGCCGGATTGGGATGAACTTCAACCATAACACCATCCGCACCTGCTGCAAGAGCTGCCTTGGCACATGGGGCAAGGATATCTTTACGCCCGGTAGAGTGGGTGACATCCACAAGCACAGGCAAATGAGTTTCCTGTTTCAGAATCGGTACAGCTGAGATGTCTAGTGTGTTTCGTGTTGCTTTTTCATAGGTGCGAATGCCGCGTTCAATCAGCATAACCTGTTTGTTTCCCCGGGAGACAACGTACTCCGCAGCATGAACGAATTCATCAATGGTTGCCGCCAAACCACGTTTGAGCAGAATAGGAATCTGAACATCCCCGGCAGCCTTGAGCAGTTCAAAGTTTTGCATGTTACGTGCACCGATCTGGATAACATCAATATACTGGCCAGCCACTTCAATATGACTTGGATGTACTATTTCACTAATGGTCTTCAATCCGAACTCATCGGCAACTTCCTTCAGAATTTTCAATCCTTCGATTCCAAGTCCCTGGAAGTCATATGGAGAAGTACGAGGTTTAAATGCACCTCCGCGCATCACAGTAATGCCGGCTTCTTTCAGCGCTGCGGCAACTTCGCGTACCTGTTCATAACTTTCAACCGAGCACGGTCCGGCGATCAGAATCGGTTTACCAGCGCCAACCTTGACGTTTCCGATGGAGACGACAGTATCTTCCTGCTGATTTTTGCGGCTAACGAGCAGCTGTTTCTTATGTTCGTCGACCTGAAGGTTCAGGGAAGCTTGGAAAATCTGTTTGAACAGAAGTTTGATGGCATCGTCTTGGAAAGGTCCCGGATTGGCGGCAGTCAGTTCCTCCAGCATTTCTTTTTCACGAACCGGATCAAACTTGGGTACACCCTGTTTTTCCTTGATTTGACCAATTTCCTGTGTAATTTGGGCCCGTTCTGACAACAAGTGCAGGAGGTTATGATTAATCTCACTCAATCGGCCTCTTAATTGTTCCAAGTTCTTGCTTTGATCCATGCTGATCCACTCCTTCAATTTAGATTTATAAAAAAACACAAAAAGGCCCTTCATCCGTAAGGGACGAAGAAGCCGTGGTACCACCCTAATTAGAAACGGTTCTGCTGATTGAATACAGCCGATCTGTTTCTCACTTTGACCTTTTAACGCAAGGAACGGATTGTCCTAGAAGCTATATCCATGAGGAGCAGCTCTTCAGCAATCGGCTCGGGAGTGAACTTCGGCGGCGTGTTCCTTTCGGGTGCTCTCAGTCTTCGGCACCGCGTCCCTGTAATGAACGATAACTCCGCGTACTCTTTCCGTCATAGCCTGTATGAATATTGATATTCTGTTCTGTAGTTCATGATGCACGTTATGAATTGAAGTTATACTAGCATCTCATGTTACTTATCTGCAAGAAGCTGAATTAATGCCATGCATCAATAACGCTTTACCGTGGCGCATTAAGCATCCACTTCCAGTCTTCTGTGAGATTTACTAATATCTCCATGGGAATAGTATTCGCAAGGGTTTGCCATTCGAAGTATAATATAAGGTAATATAAGTGAATTCAAGTGAATGAGAATAAGAGGAGAAGTTATGAATAAAACGATTTCGGATATCGCCCAAATGGCAGGCGTGGCGAAGAGCACCGTCTCTCGTTTCCTGAATGGTGGTTCTGTTAGTGACGATACACGGCAGAAAATTGAGCGCATTATTAAACAATACAATTACGTACCCAATACGTTTGCACAGAGTCTCAAGGCCAAAAGAACCAGCATTATTGGAACGGTTGTGCCTCGTCTGGATTCCTTTGCAACCTCTCAGACATTGATAGGTATCGATGAAGAATTAAGAAATAATCAGTATCAGATGCTGATCGCGAATACGAGCCAGGATATGCAGCGCGAGATTGATGCCATATATGACTTTGCCAGACAGAAGGTATCCGGCATTATTCTGCTTGCCGCAGAAGTAACGGACGCACATCTCAAAGCCGTTGAAGACATCGGAATTCCGGTGCTATTGGTAGGGCAGCAGCATGAACATCTGCACAGTCTGGTTCATAATGATGATCAGGCGGGGTATGAGATGGGTAAGCATGTTGTGGAAAAGGGCCATCGAAAAATCGTCTATATTGGCGTTACCGAGAGAGATCAGGCGGTGGGTATCCATCGCAAACAGGGGTTCAAGCGTGCGATTGACGAATGTGGCGGATGTGATGTGACGTATTATGAGACAAGCTTCAAAATGTCCGAGGCTATCATTACCGCAGAAGCGATTTTGAAAGAAAGCAAACCGACCATTATTGTGGGCGCAACAGATAACATCGCACTGGGTGTGATGAAGATTGCTTTTTCCAATAAGATACAAATTCCTCAGGATTTATCGGTTACCGGATTTGGCGGTTATGAAATTACCGAGATGATTCATCCTACACTAACGACCGTAAAATATCATTATTTCGAGGCAGGTCAAGTGGCGGCCCAACACATTATTCGTCTGGTACAAGGCGAGCCAGTGGAGCAGTGCACGATTCTTGATGTGGAGATTATTCCACGAGAAAGCGTTGACAAGATATAAATGAATCCTTTATGATAATTCCATCGAACCGGTTCCACACTGGATGCCAATACGGATATGGGAACAAGGTGGCAGGCGAAAAGCCATATGGAATTATTTTTTTGAGTGTGTTGGAACCGGTTCCTCTATTTTTTTTGGATTTTTAAATAAATTAAATTAAGAGTTACACGATCACGGAGAGGGCAGAAAAAATCTGTAGAAACGTAGTGTTCGCCTTTATCACCGGATTTCACCCTTTAGAAAAGGGATCAAGGAAATCTGGGGATAACAGCGATCGAAAGATGGTTCTGCCATTGAAGTGACCAAGTGTAAATTTTCTTTTTCTAATTTATATTAGCTAGGATGGAGAACACTTTTTATGAAAATGACTAGAGAGCAACGCTACAGACGAATCGAGCAGGCAGAGCCTGGAGAAATAGGCAAGCTGGAAGCTTTGATTTCTGTTTGTCCATGGAGACAGCATTACCATATCCAGCCGATAACCGGACTGCTTAACGATCCTAATGGATTCTCCTATTACCAGGGATATTATCATCTGTTCTATCAGTGGTTCCCACTCGGAACCGAGCATGGATTGAAGTATTGGTACCATACCCGTTCAACGGATCTGGTGCACTGGGAAGAAGTCGGAATTGGAATCCAGCCGGGCGACACATATGACTCACACGGGGCATATTCGGGCAGTGCTATTGAAAAAGATGGCCAGCTCAATCTGCTATACACAGGCAATACAAGAGATGAGAACTGGAACAGGCATCCGTATCAGTGTCTGGCGATTATGGATGAAAGCGGTTCAATAACCAAAGTGCATCAACCTATGATCTCAGAAGTACCTTCTGGCTACACGGAACATTTCAGAGACCCCAAGGTTTGGCAGCAGGGTGACATGTATTATTGCGTGATTGGAGCCCAGCGTGTAGATGAAACGGGATGCACGGTATTATATCGCTCGTCAGATCTCAGAAACTGGACATTTCTTGGAGAGATTCACACTGGACTACCTAACTTTGGCTACATGTGGGAGTGCCCCGATTATCTGGAGATGCAGGGTCAGGGTGTGCTGATCTTTTCGCCGCAAGGTATAGAGAGTCAGGGAGATGAGTATCACAACATTTTTCAGTCGGGTTATCTGATTGGTGAACCACTGGATCTTCAGACAAGGCACTTCGAACATGGTCCATTTCAGGAGTTGGATCGTGGGTTTGACTTTTATGCCCCGCAGACGATGCAGGCGCCGGATGGAAGACGAATTTTGGTGGGCTGGATGGGACTTCCCGATTTGGAGTATCCGACAGATAAGAGTGGATGGGCACATTGCTTGACGATTCCGCGGCAGTTGTCACTCCGGGAGGGGAAGTTAATTCAGCAGCCAGTTTCTGAAATGGTGAAGCTGCGTGGGAATTCTGAAGGAACTCATATGGAATTCACAATCGATGATGAGACTCGATCTTTCGCAGACTTTGCTGGAATGGCTTATGAATTGGAATGTGAAATCCTTGGTGTTGAGGCAGAGGTTGTAGGCATTGAATTGCGGGCGAGTGCAGAAGAGAAGACCGTGGTGCAGTATGATCGGTTGAATCAGAAAGTAATTCTGGATCGCTCGCAATCAGGCGCAACGCTTGCGGAACAGAACGGGAATGTACGGCGCTGCACATTGAATGCAGACGTGCTTAAGTTCCATATCTTTGTGGATTCTTCTTCTGTTGAGATCTTTGTCAATGATGGAGAAGAGGTATTCACTAGCCGTATCTTTCCAAGCAAGGATAGCACAGAGATTCGCTTCTTTGCACATGGAGGCAAGGCAGGATTTCAGGCATCCAAATGGGATTATTAGATATAACGTGAGAGGAATGAAGGACCATGTCGGATAATCAGCAGATTGCCCAGGACGTTATTCGTGCCATCGGGGGCAAAGAAAATATCGCATCATTTGCACACTGTGCAACACGTCTTCGGATCATGGTGAATGACAAGGACAAGATCGATCAGAAGCAGGTCGAGAACATCGACAAAGTCAAAGGGGCCTTTTTCAACTCGGGCCAGTATCAGATCATTTTTGGAACAGGAACAGTGAACCGGATATTTGAAGAGGTTGAGAAGCTGGGCATCGAAGGATCTTCCAAGGAAGACGTGAAGAGTCAGGGCAAAAAGGAAGGTAATGCTTTTCAACGGGCCATTCGCACGTTCGGTGACGTATTTGTACCGATCATCCCTGTGCTTGTAGCAACGGGGCTATTCATGGGTCTGCGCGGGCTGCTCACTCAAAATGAAATTCTATCGCTGTTTGGTGCAACACCGGAGGACATTTCGCCCAATTTCCTGTTATTTACTCAAATCCTGACGGACACGGCATTTGCATTCCTGCCTGCACTCGTAGCCTGGTCTGCGTTCCGCGTGTTTGGCGGTAGTCCAGTTCTCGGTATCGTTTTGGGACTAATGCTTGTGAATCCGGCGCTGCCGAATGCATACGCTGTGGCCGATGGATCAGCACAACCGCTGCATATGTTCGGATTCATACCGGTGGTCGGGTATCAGGGTTCGGTGCTGCCTGCATTCTTCGTCGGATTGATCGGAGCGAAGTTTGAGAAGGTTCTGAGAAGACGGGTACCCGAGGCTCTAGACTTAATTCTGACTCCTTTTATTACGCTGACGGTCATGATTACATTGGGGCTCTTCGCAATTGGTCCGGTATTCCATTCTCTTGAGGAGTGGGTGCTGCATGGGACGACAGCCGTATTGGGACTGCCATTCGGTATTGCGGGCATTATTATTGGTTTCTTCCATCAAATTATTGTTGTTACCGGTGTACATCACATCTTTAACTTTCTGGAGATTCAATTACTGGAGAAAACGGGCTTTAATCCGTTTAACGCGATTATTACATGTGCTATGGCTGCGCAAGGAGCAGCTTGTCTGGCAGTGGGGTTGAAGACCAAAAATACAAAGCTGAAAGCACTCGCACTGCCTTCGTCATTCTCTGCATTTCTAGGGATTACTGAACCTGCGATCTTCGGGGTTAACTTGCGGTATATGAAACCGTTTATCATGGGTCTTGTCGGAGGCGCTGTCGGTGGATTCATCGCGTCCTTGTTCCATTTGCAAGGTACAGGTATGGCGGTGACGGTTATTCCGGGCACCCTGCTGTATCTGAACAGCCAATTGCCTTTGTACATTTTGTCCAACGTGGTAGCCATGGGAATTGCATTTGCACTTACCTGGTTCTTCGGATATAAGGATCAGCCGGTTGCGGAGGAAGTTCCGAGCAATGCAGGAGAAGAGAGCAAGACGGAAGTGCTGTCGCAAAAGTCAAACTCATCTGCCAGCCAGGCTGTTAACTATCGTGCGAGGGTAGCTATGCTGGAGATTGCATCACCCATCACAGGCACAGCGGTTGCTTTGGAGCAGGTTCCTGATCCTGCATTTTCGGAAAAGCATATGGGAGAAGGGATCGCTATTGAGCCTTCTGAGGGCAAAGTATTTGCACCTTTTGACGGCGTCATCGCTCATGTGATGAACAAGAGCAAACATGCCGTAATCCTGGAACATGAAACAGGTGTTCAGATGCTTGTGCATATTGGAATTAATACCGTTGGACTGAAGGGGGAAGGCTTTACCGCATATGTGAATAGCGGAGATACCGTAACTGCAGGACAACTGTTGATTGAATTTGACATGGAAGCGATCCAGGCCGCAGGGTTGCCATTGATTACACCTGTGCTCATCCCGAATGGGAATGATAGAATCGAGCAGGTGATGCCAGCGATGACAGGCCCTGTTCAAGCTAATGGAGAAGCACTAATCGTTGTGAAATTTACTGAACCGCAATAAGCGTAAAACCTTTGAAAAAGACAGGTTGGAAAATGCAAAGAAACCCGGTGTATATCACCAGGGTTTCTTTGCACTTTTATGTATCTTTTCTATTCACGGAAGGTGTCAAAAAGAATAATAGGTGAGTGCGTATTGCATCAGAAAGGCACGAATTTCGTCCCGGCTTAACACCACATCAGATGTGCTGGCTTGCTCCAGGTTGAAAAGCAAATTGCTGACGGCTTCGTGCAGGAAAAGCATGCGTTCATTTCCCCATAGTTCTTGATGCTGCTGGATATATTGCATGACCTGTGACAACTCCATACCTTTTAAAGCTCTGAACACCGAAGCCCATTTTACCAGATCGGACGGATGGGAACCTACAGGCAATTTAAATTCGGCAAAACCATGAACATTCCCGCATGAGATTTTGAACAATCCGCAGTAGCAGGATGAACGTTCCTGCGCTACGAAAGGTAATTTTCGCATATCGTACCGAATAATCTCCATGGAACTAATCCGGGCATCAACACGAATCTCCGGTCGAATTTTCACATCACAACTTGCAATCACACGCTCCAACCTCCATAGGCAAAATCATCTTATTGTTTCTATTTTTTTTGTTATCCTGCGGATTATGTTACGACTGAACACAGTTTAAGTAAAATCAACCGGAATGGATATAAGCCTGATTTTCCGATGTTTGATTTGAAATCCACACATGTAAGCGATTAACAAGAGATATATCTGCGTTTTGGACTCCATTATCTCGATTTTTTCTTCAGCTCATGACAGACCAAGCAACATGCCGCATGACTGCGAAAAGAGGAGATTAGGCAAGAATTGCTCACCTGGATTGTCTGGAATCGATCAGAACGGTGCAGAAATCGCATGCAGTTCAATTGCAGAGATGCAGACAGAGGACTATGATTCGCACATAACGTACTCCAGATGGCATTTGCAGGATCTGATGTGAAGGCGAGGTTGGCGGCAATGGATGAAGCAATGATGGTGGTATCAACAGGACACAGTGAGGCGGGAAAGAATTTTGTGGATGTATTATTGAAAAGGGGATTTGCGGTTGTCGTGCTTGTACACAGCGAAGAGGAGGGGGAACAATTTCAGTCGCTTGGTGCAGTCACCGTGCGTTACATTCAGGAAATGGCATTCCGTAATCAGCTTTCGCCAGAATTTGTAGTGAAACACGCCTTTGTATTTGAAAATAACTTGCCGCAGTGCTGTCAGGACATTGAGCTGTGTCGCAGCTTGTGTCCGCAACAACTCTACGTTGTTTCCAGCAACAGAGCTCCTGTTGGGCTGGTTTATAAAGGTCTGGGAGCGACATATGTCATTCACAGCCGGAGTGGAGATGTCTCATTTTTATTGTGAATCACCTGATTATGGGTTCCTGTCGCCAGTCCGATGAACCGAGTATCAATGAAAAACGTTGTGTCCGGAGCCTGTTGCCCTGGACACAACGTTTCGTGAATTTTTATGTGCTGATTCCTATGTGCTATACATTGAATTGTGAAACCCTATTAGGAAGAGATTCCGACTACACTGGAACCATTCTTCGTTATTTTGTACGTAATGACGTCTCCGCTCCAGAAGTGGAACTTGAGAATAACTTCGCCATTATTCGTTTCGTTGAAGAAGTTTTGTTTCAATTCAATCACGTTGCTGCTATAATTCGGACTGAAAGTGTAGGAAAATTCTTTGAACGAAGTCCAGTTTTGCGGACCTGCGTTTCCGCCACTTGTATAAGTGGCTTCCATGGTGGCCAGCTGATTGCCATTAAAGGTTGTCGGAATCGCAAACGAGCTCGTTGTGCCCGTTACATTGCTCAGTTTAGGCGTATCATACTTGATGATATTCAGGTTCCAGTTTGCGCCTTTGTTGAATTTGACGGTCAGCTTGGCATTAACCCCAAGATTGCCGGACGTGGTCAGTCTGCTTAACAGGCTTGATTTCAATGTGAGCACATCACCACTGATCGTATAATCTGTACCTTGAACAAGAGTTGTGCTGCCATTAGCAAGAGAGCTAAATGTATTGCCATTGAGATTCAATTTTACTGTTTTATCCTGAATTGCAGCCCCTTTTTTCAGATAAACCAGATCGGATTCAGCTGTGGAGGAACGACCAGTCCAGCTTGCTTTCATCGTGTTATACAGATCCGGATCAGACCAGGTGAAGCTGGTACGGCCAAAATGCTGTCCATTATCCCATAACATGGTGGTCATCTGTTTCTGACGCAGGTACTGGCCGATAAATTCAAAGAATTTTAACTTCTCACCTTGCTCAATGACACCTGTGTGCTGATCAAAGCCGAGCAAGCCATACTCACCGACGATTACCGGAATACCTTTGGCTGTGAATGCATTGTACACTCGGTCAAATGTATCGATAATATCCTGCTGCACTTCAGCATTATATTTGGTGTACCCTGCGATATTCACGCTGAATGGCCAGAAACCATAGTAGTGAACGGTAGCGATAATGTTAGGGTCATTTAATTTCGCAATCGTCTGGGATAATGCATCCAGATCTGGTTGAGCGGAAGAGGTATGCATCGTTGGCAGGACCAATGGACGTGTTGCGTTATTTCCCCCCGATGCTCTCACGATGTTATGAAAAGATACATTTAACTCATCCAGCAAAGCGTAAGCAGTAGCGGTATTCGTTGTACCACCTTCCGTGAAGCGTGGTTCATTTACACTTTCGAACATCAGCTTCGTGGATGAGTTTTTGAATTTGTTTGCAATTTGAGTCCAGGCTGAGTTGTAACGAGCAAGAACATTGGCATGGTCATTCTCCATATAGCTGATCCACTGCCATGAATCGTGATGGATATTGATCATGACATACAGATTGGCATCAAGCGCCCAGTTTACAACCTGTTGTACACGATTCATGTAAGCGGTATCAATTGTATAGTTGGGTGCTCCTCCTATATGAGCTTGCCAGGTCACTGGAATACGAATGCTCTTGTAGCCTTGATTAGCAATATTTTGAATCAGCTGCTGAGTGATCAGCGGGTTACCCCAGGCCGTCTCATCTGTACCAACGGCGTCCAGCGAGTTTCCCAGATTCCAGCCCGGTTCCATCGCATTAACATAGGACTGAATATTCGTTGGAGCAGCGGCCGCACTTGCCTGAATAGATTCATCTGTAGCAGCAGAAGCGATGGCGGATGACAACAGGGATAGAATCATTGCCGTTACGATAGTGAGCGAGAGGAACGATCTGCGTTTTTTGTTCATTAACATATTCTCCTTTGTAATGATTATTGTTGAACTAATATAGAGCGCTTACAAAAAAATGAAGATTTAAGCTCGGCATAGAACAGGATTCTGGATTGATTTAAATGGAATCACCACCAAATTAAGTATTGAAAACGTTTTCTGAAATGCAAATATAGCACGATTCATCGAAAGTAAACACCCCCGTAATTAGCACAAAATCCATGTCATAATTAGTGATTAATGGATTATTTTATTCTAAATTCATTCAAATAAATAGCGTTGCATTACATCCGTGGTTGAAGTTAAATAAATCTCAGGAGGGGATATTAAATGAGACTGGATGCGCATCAACATTTCTGGAATTATAATATTCGTGAATATGGTTGGATCGAGGAACACATGAGCGTCATTCGACGATCGTTTCTTCCAGAAGATTTGGAGCCTCTGTTAACCCGTGCAGGGGTATCCGGTTGTATGGCGGTACAGGCTAGACAATCGTTGGAGGAAACCGAATGGCTTCTGGACTTGGCAGAACGGCATGAGTTCATCAGGGGTGTTGTGGGGTGGGTGGATCTGTGTTCTGTAGAAGCTGAGCATCAACTTGAGAAGTATGCATCAAGCCCTTGGCTGAAGGGGGTGCGTCATGTAATACAGGATGAACCGGATGTCCAGTTTGTATTGCGTGACGATTTTCAGCGCGGAATTGCTTTGCTACAGCAATATAATCTGGCCTACGATCTGCTCGTGTCCAAGGAGCAGCTCCCTTATGCTGTAGAGCTGGTTAAGATGTTTCCTGAACAGCGATTTGTACTTGACCATTTGGCGAAGCCCGATATTAAGGCAGGAACGGTTTCCCCTTGGAAGGAAGCGCTATACTCTTTGTCAGAACAACCGAATGTATACTGCAAATTATCTGGAATGATAACGGAAGCCGATTGGACAAACTGGAAACAGGAGGACTTTGCCCCTTATCTGAATATCGCCTTAGAAGCCTTTGGTCCAGATCGGGTGATGTTTGGCTCGGATTGGCCTGTATGTACGGTGGCTGGTACATATGCTCAAGTGCTTGAGATTATCACAAAGCATACTTCTTGCATGTCTGAGGTAGAGAAGCAGATGATATTCGGCGGCACCTGTGCTACCTTTTATCAGTTATCGTGATTGAATTAGACAGCAGAATCAGGCTGCACGATGTTGACAGGTCCCCTAATTCTTGTTAAAGTTTTAACCAATCCGCATAATTGTGATCTGGGAATGTTACCGATATGGGCATAACCTGAGCTGGCTTGTATACACTGCAACGTGTATTCGGGCTGGTTCGGGTTTTTTGTATTTAAGTTGAAAGAACGATTTTACATTGGACACTGCGCTGCCAGAACAATCCTCCGATCGCTGTTATCCCCAGATTTCTGGATTCCCTTTTTAAAGGGAAACCCAGGGATAAAGGCGAAGCGTATGCTTCCGAAGCAGCTTTCTTTCAGAACGCTTTTAGCGTTGCTTCTCCAGATTTTATCTGTCCTCTCCGTTTATGAAGTAAATGTGTAGTTCAACTTAAATACTTTGTCTTATTCATGTTTCATGCGATTGGAGCGGATAACAGAATTACATATTTGGAAGGAGAATACGAATGACTAATTTTAAGTTTCCCAAAGACTTTTTGTGGGGTGGAGCCATTGCTGCCAATCAGGCAGAGGGTGCTTATCTGGAAGATGGCAAAGGGCTGAGCATTGTTGACTTGCTGCCGACAGGAGAGAATCGCAGAAGCATCATGAAGGGTAATGTCCCTGCATTAACCCCGCTGGAAACCGAGTTTTATCCTTCGCATGAAGCGATTGATTTCTATCATCGTTATCCCGAAGACATCGCGCTATTTGCGGAGATGGGATTCAAAGCGCTGCGTGTATCGATTGCCTGGGCACGGATTTTCCCCACCGGAGAAGATGCACAGCCGAATGAAGCGGGTTTGCAATTTTATGATCGATTATTCGATGAACTGTTGAAGCATGGCATCGAGCCTGTAGTAACACTTGCTCACTTCGATGTACCGGTTAATCTGATTGAGAAATATGGCAGCTGGAGAAGCCGTGAGCTGGTGACTCTGTTCGAAACCTACGCGAAAACTGTATTCAGCCGTTATAAGGACAAGGTGAAATACTGGATGACGTTCAACGAAATTAACATGCTGCTGCATCTGCCATTCCTTGGTGCGGGTCTGGTCTTCAAGGATGGTGATCATGTCAAAGAGATTCAGTATCAGGCAGCACACCATCAACTGGTGGCAAGTGCACTGGCGGTTAAAGCCTGTCACGAGATCATCCCGGACGCAATGATCGGCTGTATGCTTGCGGCAGGAAGCTTTTATCCTTATACCTGTAATCCGGAAGATGTGTTCCAGGGCATGGAGAAAGACAGGGAGTCTTACTTCTTCATTGATGTTCAGTCGCGTGGAGAGTACCCAGGCTATGCCAAACGTTTCTTCAAGGATCATGGATTGAATATTGCCATGCAGCCAGGTGATGCGGAAATTCTGAAAAACCATACGGTTGATTATATCGGGTTTAGTTATTATTCAAGTCGTACAACCTCCACAGACCCGGAAGTCGTCAAAAACATGACGAGCGGCAATGTATTTGGTTCTGTAGCCAATCCCTATTTGGCCAAATCGGAGTGGGGCTGGACGATTGATCCCAAAGGCTTCCGTATTACAGCCAATCAGCTGCATGACCGGTATCAAAAACCGCTGTTTGTTGTAGAGAATGGATTTGGAGCCAATGACGTGGTTACCCCTGATGGTGAGGTTGATGATGAATACCGGATTGATTATCTGAAACGCCATGTTGTCGAGATGGGTGAAGCTCTGCAGGACGGTGTAGAGATCATCGGTTATACAAGCTGGGGCCCTATCGATATTGTCAGCGCTTCTTCAGGCGAGATGAGAAAACGCTATGGGTACATCTATGTGGACCGTGACAATGAAGGTAAGGGTGATTTGAAGCGGATCAAGAAAAAGAGCTTCCATTGGTACAAAAATGTAATTCAATCCGATGGCAGCAATTTAGAATCGGAATAAGCAGGGGAAGAGGAGGGATATTCTCCATATCATATCGGAAGGACCACGCTTCATGGAACTTCCGATTGTTCCCTCGTTGAAAGCGTTGACATATGTGTCTCTTCGCGCTATACTTGACGCAATTATATCGTTTTGGGATTGTTACTACTTGAAGTAGGCAAAACCTAAGCACCAAAAAAAGCAGACCGACATGTCTTGTTTATTTTGTGATGCTTCAGGTTTTTTTTGTATGCCCAAAAGACGATATATGACTGCCAAGAGAGTGGATCGTGACGGGGGGATTGAAGTGAAAATAGCAAAGGTTATCAACAATAACGTCATTAGCATCTATCAAGCGGATGGAGCAGAGCTTGTAGTGATGGGGCGTGGGATTGCCTTTAAGAAAAAGCCGGGGGATAAAGTAGACGAGACCCGCATCCAGAAAGTATTTGCGCTTAAAAACAAGCAGACATCCGACAATTTCAAAATGCTGCTGCGCGAAGTGCCTATGGAACTGATCGAAATTGTGGAAGAAATTATTACCTACGCCAAAGAAAATCTGGGCCGTAACCTGAATGAAAATATTTACGTTTCCCTAACAGATCATATTAACTTTGCGATTGAACGATATCGTGAAGGAGTAGAAATCAAGAATGCACTGATGTGGGAAATCAAACAGCTGTACAAGGCGGAGTTCGGACTGGGTCTGAAAACGCTGGAGCAGATCAAGTCCAGACTTCATATCGAGCTTCCACCGGATGAAGCTGCGTATATTGCCCTGCACATTGTCAATGCGGAGATGAATGAAGAAGTCATTACAACGATGAACATCACGAAGTTTATTCAGCAGATTATTAATATAGCGAAATATCACTTCAAGATGGAATTCGATGAGGAGTCTCTCAGCTATTTTCGCTTCATTACGCATCTGAAGTTCTTCTCCCAGAGGGTATTAAGCGGCACGCATTATGACAATAATTATGACCACTTTTACGACATGATCAAAGAGAAGCACCCGGAAGCGGCGGCATGTACGGAGAAAATCGAAATGTTCGTCAACAAGGAATACAACCATCAGCTTACCAACGAAGAGAAATTGTATCTGACCGTCCACATTGAACGGGTCGTTAATCGATAACAATTAAAATGTTGACAAATTTGGTTAAATCATAATAATATGAGATTAACAGGAATTGAATACGATTTAACTGGGATTGTTACTGGTTATGCAGGCAAAACCTAAGTCATGAGAAGGCAGGACCCATGTGTCCAAACCTTACTCTAGGCTTAGGTTTTTTGCGTGCAAAAAAATCGGTATGATGCCTGTTTTAGTAAATATGGGGGTGCACATC
Organism: Paenibacillus sp. E222; assembly: GCF_013401555.1. NCBI lineage: Bacteria > Bacillati > Bacillota > Bacilli > Caryophanales > Paenibacillaceae > Paenibacillus > Paenibacillus sp. E222. The sequence goes on along the minus strand of NZ_CP058552.1, from coordinate 5,579,913 downwards.
ATGAGTCAGGAAAAACTCGCAAAAGAGATCGTCGAGCTTGTCGGCGGGGAAAAAAATGTGGTATCACTGGTACATTGCGCAACACGTTTGCGGTTTGTATTGAAAGATGACGCCAAGGCAGACAAAGCCAAGCTGGAAAAGACAGAAGGAATCATCGCAGTCAAGGAAAACGGGGGACAGTTTCAGGTGGTCGTTGGCAATAAGGTGCCTGAGGTTTATAACGCCATTGGTCAGATCAGCAACATTTTGGATGACTCTTCCGAAAAGGAAAAGTCCAAGAAGTCCGCAAAAGGCTTAGGCGGCATTATCGATGTGATTTCCAGTATATTCGCACCGCTGCTAGGGGTAATGGCGGGAGCCGGTATATTGAAAGGGCTGCTGCTCATTGCAAGTAATGTCGGCTGGCTGGAAACGACAGAAACCACGTATAAGATCCTATTTGCAGCAGCAGACAGCTTGTTTTATTTCTTACCTTTGCTGTTAGCGGTTACAACCGCTCGCAAATTCCAGGGTAACATGTTTGTGGCGATGACCATTGCTGGCGCATTAATCTATCCTTCCATCGTCACGCTCAAGGCGGAGGGAACGCCAACCGATTTCTTCGGTATCCCTGTGATATTGATGAATTATTCATCTACCGTTATCCCTATTATTCTGGCAGTCATCGTCATGAGCAAATTGGAGAAATTCTTCAATAAGGTTCTTCACGAAAGTGTGAAAAATTTTGTCACTCCATTATTTTTGCTAGTCATTATGGTTCCTCTTACCCTGCTCGTATTTGGTCCATTTGGAGTATATGTAGGTAATGCCATTGCATCAGGACTGGTGGCCGCTTTTGGATTCAGTCCGTTATTGGCAGGAGCCGTTATGGGTGCAAGCTGGCAGCTGCTCGTTATTTTCGGAATTCACTGGGGGCTCATTCCCGTATTTATCAATAACGTTGCTGTATATGGACGTGATGGTGTCAAACCTGCTGCGACGGCTTCCATCTTCGCACAGACTGGTGCTGCATTCGGTGTTATGCTGAAAACCAAAAATAAAAAGCTGAAAACGCTGGCGGGTTCATCTACACTGACAGCCTTGTTCGGGATTACGGAGCCTGCCATCTATGGTGTTACTCTGCCACTCAAACGTCCATTTATCGCAGGAGTGATCGGGGGTGCCGTTGGTGGAGCCATCATTGGTCAAGCAGGTACTCAGGCATTCGCTTCAGGCGCTCCAGGACTGTTGACTTTGCCGATCTTCTATGGACCGGGTGGAGAGGGTTTCCCTGGACTGATTCTTGGGATCTGCGTGTCCTTTGTTGTTTCGGCTGCATTGACGTACATTATGGGATTCAAAGATCCGGTTGAAGAGGAAGAACAAGAAAAAAGCACGGAATCTACCACTCCATCAGTAAGAACAGCGGATTCCGTTGATCAAGAAGTTCTAAACCCGATTGAGGGGACCATTGTTGAACTGACTGAGGTGCCAGATCCGGCATTTTCATCCGGTGCGATGGGCAAAGGCATTGCGATTGAGCCGGCAGTTGGCCGAGTCGTTGCTCCTTTTGACGGTACCATTACCGTGGCTTTCAAAAAGAAACATGCCCTGGCTGTTGTATCAGATACAGGTGCGGAGATTTTGGTCCATGTCGGAGTGGATACCGTTAAGCTCGATGGTCAGCACTTTACATCACATATTCAGGAAGGTGATCGGGTTAAAGCAGGAGATTTGCTGCTGGAATTCGATATCGCTGCAATCAAGGCCGCTGGTTATCATACGGTAACCCCTATCATTGTTACGAATTCTGCGAATTATGAGGAAGTAGTTCCTTTGATTACGGGACAAGTTCGGGTACAAGAGCCGTTACTTACCCTGTATGGTGGAAAAGGACAGGAACAAGAGTAGAAATAACAAAAGCCGTGTCCAACGTGGAACAGAACGTTTTCTGTTTACGTGGACGCGGCTTTGTTCGTAATTTCAGTTCAAGCTTACGCTAACCAATTACGATTAGGATTCAACCTTTACAACCGTTGAGTTCATGTTGCCTGTCAGTCGTTGTGGAGGGAAGACCATGCGTACAGGTGCGATGATGATCGCAGCGAACAAGGCTTTGATCAGATCACCGATGATGTAGGGATAGAACCCTTGTATCATGGCTTCGGGTAACGACATTTTGTAAGCATAGGCCAGCCATGGCACGCCCGAAACATAGATCAACATTGAACCAAATACCTCAAATACAATAAAGGCCAGGAAATAACCAACGAATCCGTTCAGTTTGATTCTGCTGAGTAATAACCCAATGAGCAATGCGGAGAAGGGCCACATCATGACATATCCCCCGGTAGGCCCAAGGAGTACTGCAAGTCCGCCTGCGCCATGCAGAAGCGGGAATCCAATTGCAGTCAGAATGACGACCAGAGCGATACTTAGAAAACCATATAATGGGCCAAGCAGTCCGCCTGCCAGCATAACCGCAAGTGTTTGCAATGTAATCGGCACAGGAGAGAAACCAATGGGAATACTTATGTAACCAAAAAGAACAAGTATGGCTGCCATGAGTGCGCTGAAAACAATACCTCGCAAAGATAATTTCATGTTTGAACATTCCTTTCAATTTTGGTAATCTTATTGTTAACCGATTAAACGTATGTGGTTAACGATTTGGATCGTACCACAAAAGATTCAAAAGGGAAAGGACCAATTTGCGATGCAAGACGTTACACCTTTGATTACACTGGATCAAGTTCGTGTTCATTATGCGTCCGAGTCAGGACGTGTTCGTAAGGCGGTGGATGGAGTTTCGCTGGAATTAGCTCCGGGAGAATGGATAAGTATTGTGGGAGCCAATGGTAGCGGCAAAAGTACGCTGGCTGGACTGCTGATTGGATTCATTCCGCTATCCGGCGGAGAAAGAAAGGCTGCTCCAGAACTGGTTGTTCGTGGAGTCCTCCAGCAGCCTGATGCGCAGGTACTTGGAGATACCATTGAGGAGGAATTTCATTTTGCCTTATCCTCGCTGCTGGAATCTCCTGATGAACAATTACGCCGGAGAGAGCACGCATTACATACGGTAGGACTTAAACATCCGCCAGAGGCGGCAATATCGATGCTGTCGGGAGGGCAGAAGCAGCTGCTGAATATCGCGGTAGCGCTGGCGGCCAAGCCGGATGTACTTATTCTGGATGAACCTACGGCCATGCTTGATCCGGGAGCGAGAGAACGAATGGAAGCGGTAGTTCAAGCCATTGTCCAGCAAGGGACGGCGGTAATCTGGATTACGCATCATTTGGAGGAAGCAACGCTGTGCGATCGAATTATTGCCATGGAAGAGGGACGCTGTGTTTACGATGGAGCGCCTGCGGCTTTCTTTTATGGGAAAGATAAGGAAGAGACAGCGGCTGACGCTGGAAAAGAAGTAAAACAACCCTCTCCCTGCAAACAGCTTGGGCTTGCTCCACCTTTTACAGTGCAGACGGCTCTACTCCTGAAACAGAAAGGTATGCTGCAACATGCAACACCTCTGCGACCAGAGCAGTTGGTTAAGGAGGTAACGCTTTGGCAATCGAATTAGAACATGTAGGTATAGTTTCATCACAACCTGACAAAAGAGCGCTGCTTCAAGATATCACTGTCCGACTGAACCGTGGCGAAATTACTTTATTGTTAGGCTGCACAGGATCAGGCAAAACCACAATGCTGCAAACCATCGCCGGTCTAAAACCGCCAGATACGGGTAGCCTCAAGCTGGACGGACAGCCTTTCTGGCAGAACGGGAAAGTACCACAGTCCATTCTGCTACAAATGGGGTTGGTCTTTCAATTCCCAGAGCAACAGCTGTTCGCCCGAAGCATTGGGCGTGAATTTGCTTATTCCCTGCGTCCATATCGGCTACCGGATGAACAAAAGAAAAAGCAGATTTCCGAGACACTGGAACGTTGGGATTCCCCAGCAGGTCAGGGAGAGGGAGACAGATTCCATTCGGACAGATCCCCCTTTGCACTAAGTGGGGGAGAACGGAGAAGATTAGGGCTTGCCTTGGGAACTGCGACGCAGCCTTCATGGCTATTGCTCGATGAACCCAGCGCCGGATTGGAAGCGCAAAGTGTTGTCATGCTCCTGGATGCATTGGACCAGCATCGAACTGCAGGTGAGGGAGCCATTGTGGCTACACATGACCTGGACACATTTTTGCCGCATGCAGATCGGGTTCTTTTGTTGCAAGAGGGACGTCTGGTTGCTGATCTCACACCACTGGAAATTCATACAAGGCCAGATCTGCTGGAGCTTGCCGGAATTGGTCTGCCACATTCTATGCAACTGGCACAACAATTTGCGGCGGCGGGCATTCATTTTACGTGTACTGCGTTGACTCCGGAGGAAATGGCTGAAGGTATCGTTCAGTCCGTCAATGAGCCTTTAGAGCCGAAGGTTGATGTTATTGGTAATGAGGATCAATTCAGAATAGATGAAGCAAAGCTTGCCTTAACAAGCTCCGATACTTCGGGAGGAAAAGGCACACAGGAGGCCATATACGCCCACGTTGAATCAGGATCAAGCAGAGGATTGTATGGTGCTATGGACCCGCGTCTGAAATGGATTTTATACATTTTACTCGTGACCGCTACGATGCTTCAACACCACTGGTTAGGTCTCTCCCTTACGTTGGTGCCAGTCATCTTGGCGCTCGTTGTGCTGCCACGGCAGGCACTTATGGGATGCTTGAAATTAATGAAACCGCTCGTACTGTTCTTTATCGTATCAACCGCGTTGTCAGGGACGACTCTTTCTACAGAAGGTGGCGGTCTGCATTTCGGATTTTCCCTGATACAGGCGGAGGGGACGTTACTGAATGTATATCGTTTGTTTATCGTCACGTTGGCAAGTCTTTGGTTTTCACTGACTACACCTTATGGTCGCATGGTCGAGGGACTGAATTGGGTGCTTGGTATCGGCAAAAAAATTAAACTGCCCGTGTCGTCGTTTGCACTCGCCGTGTCCTTAATCTTTCGTTTTATCCCGATGATCTGGAGTGAATGGCAGCGATTCTCGCTGATCGTCCGGGCACGCGGCAAAGCTGCATTACGACCGAATACGGTACGTGTGCGTGATCTTGGTCCAATGGTCATTCCCTTGCTCATGGCGCTGTTTCAGCGTGCAGAAGATATGACAATTGCGATGGAAATGCGGAAAGTTAGAGAGAATTCCCTGCTTGGAGCACGTTCCTCCTTATTGGTATGGTCCAAACGAGATACATGGATTTGCATCTTCGGACTTATTGTTTTTGTATTTTATATCTGGATTAGAGATTGAAGAATGGATTTTAGCCATGGTTCATGCATAAATCCTTTCATTTCCGTTCAAAATAAACATGCTTTGATCACCACGAAGCAGATATGGAGGGACGAACGATGAAGGATAAATTTTTGCAAGAAGAAAGGCAAGAATATACCGATGTGTCCACGGTGGAGTCGCAGCGAAATGATATCACACTCGAAGAGTTCCCTGAAGGTCCTTACGGCTCATCTCTAATGTCTGAATCTCTTGGCAAAAGCTCGCCATGGCGAGTGGATCAAAGGACCGCACATCGTTTCGATTATGAAAATCATGAGCTGCACGAAGGGGAAGTTCGGGATTATCCCGGTCAGGACGTTTACGATGAAACGGTTCCCGATAATGTAACCAAGCCTCAATACCCGGAAGAAGAAGAATCGTAAAGACGTATTATATAAAATAGATGATAGCCTTCGGCAGGATTTTCCTGTCCGGGGGCTATTTTTAGTTGTATCGTTGATGAAAACAATTCTCCTCAAATTCCACAATATGGGTTATCATAGGCGTAGCTCATATTAAATTGATAACAATTCATGGCCAAGCGAGGGATATCAGAATGAGAGAGATTAACTATAGCGATTATTTTTGGCAGGATGATAAGGTTCGATTACGTGCTTTGCGTGAGGAAGATTGGGAGGATCATTATTATAACCGGTTTGATTCACCCGCTCGTCGTTTACTGGAATGTGAGGTAGAACTGCCACCTACGAATGCTGAGGCGAAGAAATTTACGGAAGCCTTCTCCGATTTTTCTCTAGACAGGGGACGGATCATGTTCACGATTGAAAATATGGATGGTGAGAATGTCGGGGGCCTGAACCTGAACAGCATCGATGAGCGGAATGGTACCTTTAGCATTGGAATTCAAATTGACAGGGATCATCGCGGAAAAGGATACGGGACGAGAGCCATTCGAATTTTGCTCAAATATGCCTTTTTCGAGCGTAGGCTTAATAAATTCAATGATTCTGTTCTCGAAGGCAATGAACCTTCCGCAGCCATGATGAGAAAGCTTGGATGTGTACAGGAGGGCGTGCGTCGTCAGGTGATTTATACCGATGGAAAATACCAGGATATGATCCTGTTCGGATTAACCAAAGACGAGTTTATTGATAAGGGGGGACTGGCGTGAGCCCTATTTTAAATCAGATCAGTACGGTGTTTATTCCTGTTCGTGATATTGAAAAGGCACGTGAGTGGTATTGCGATATATTAGGATTGCCTGTTGACGGGGAGATTTTATTTGGTCATCTGTACATTATTCCGATGAATGGAACACGTATTGTGCTAGATAGCAAAATTTATTCAGAGGATCATACATTTAAAACCCCGGCATTTCATTTTGATACACTCAACATTGAGGAAGCCTATGCGTTTATGCACTCCAAAAATGTAAATATAAGAACACCAATAGAACATGAACAATGGTTTAATTTTCAAGATCCAGACGGGAATTGGTTGATGGTATGCAAATGTTAGTTAGGATACTGACAATGTGCAAGAGGTGAAATTGTTTTAATAATATCCAAATCTGAGGTGATCGTGTGGATAGAGCAATACCCGATCCAACATGGAAAAGGTTAGGTTTTTCTGAACAGCCTGATGTTCATACTTCAGGTCAGGGAGTAGGGATCGTAATTATTGATTCAATCAAGCCACATCATCTCATAAATCACTTAAATACTCGAATTAAATGTGTTACCGTACATGAAAATCTGACCGTCACCATGAAGGACATTTCAACTAATAACGGGGAGGAAGATCACCTTAAAGGTGAGCATGGTCTTATGAGTGTGCTGGCTTTGGCCCATGAGCCAATCCGATTAGAGGGAATGACACATATCGGAATTGCACCAGCGGCCACATTTATCGTTCTTGATCATGGAGCATTTACAGCAGGAGAAGGAGAACGTCTGAAAAAAGGAATCGACTGGATCCTTGAACATGGAATCGACTGGAATATAAAAATTATTCTAAGCACGGGTTGGCAGGCATTAGATAATGAAGTTCATCTTCAGAATACGAGAGAAAACTCGACAGTAAAAGCACTGGATTCAGCCGTTCAACAGGGGATTCTGGTTATTTGCTCGAATGGAAATACACGTTTAAATAACGTTATGCCGCCAATACAGTATTTAGCGGTTGGTGGCTACGTTGATCGTGGAAAGGCTGATCGTTCATCACATGTTTCTTTCCCGGATGAACCTTATGGCAGAAATGGAGACGGTCACTTCAGACCCGATATTTTGGCACCCAGACTACATCTTACAATTCCTTCTTATAAAATGGAAGAACGTGATCGCAGTGTATCTTATTATGGAGGAACATCTGGAGCTGCTGCGCTTGTCGCTGGTGTTGCCGCCCATTTGTTCTCTCAATTTCCGGAACTAAGTTCCGATATGTTGAGGCGCGCCTTGGTTGAGCATGGTGACACATTTGAGAGTTACGATAACCCTGCTCCGAGAATTAATGTTGCTAATACGATACGTTATCTGAAAACTGCTGATGGGCCAATGTACATACCAAATACTTTACTAATTACAAGTATTGAAAACCCCTTTATGGGTATTCATTCGGTGGATGAGATTGAAAGAGCGCTTGCGTTAACTATGCTAGTTCGGAGTAATGTATTATCACGAGAAGAGTTATGGGATTTCACTGAGGATTCGTCCCCTATTGTTCGTAAAATTGCGGTATCAACCCTCCGTGAACCAATGAACGAACAAGAGCGGCAGTTTTATTGGGAGTGCTTATTGCATGAAAAAGAAGGTGGCGTAAGGGGGTGGTATATGCATGGGTTATTGCAAAATGCTCCAAAGGAGGAAATACATAATTGGATGAACTGGGCGACAGATATCAATTGGTCAGTTCGATGGTGTGTCAGCGAATATATGGCTCAATACCCAGAGTATTTCCCCCAACTTGAAAAAACGCAAGATCCTGACTCCATAACAGCCAACGCATTGCCCTTATGGCAATGGTACACGGCCTTATATTGTAAAGAAAATTAGGTTCTCAATAAACCAATAAAAGCAATGAAAAGAGGCATATATGAAACAAATTATACAAAGTGATGAATTAATCATTGATTGCAAAGATATTTATTTGCGTGAGTATCGACCTGAGGATTTGCAGAAATTGCAGGAAATCACCTGGCAACCGGAGGTTTACGAATTTTTGCCGGGTTGGAATGCGACAGTTGAAGAGAGAGCCCTTTGGCTCACTCAGTACGAAATCCCTGAGAATCAGAATTTTAAACAAGCTGTTTTGGCCGGAGGAGACATCGGAAACCTCTGTTTACGGTTGGCTATTGTGCTCAAAGAAAATGATGAGTTCATCGGATGGTGCTGCTCGGGGATCAAGGATGAACTGCCAGCGCCCAATCGGGAGATTATGTACGGCATTTCGAAACACTTCCGGAACCGTGGTTTTACAACGCAGGCAGTACAAGGAATAACGCAGTATTTATTTGAAAATACAAACGTTGAAGTATTGAATGCCATCGCTTTATTAACGAATCAGGCATCCAGCAAGGTAATACAGAAATGCAAGTTTGAATATCTGAATAGGATTGAAATCGAGAATGAACCGTACAACCATTACCAACTGTTGAAGCACCCACGATAACCCTACAGTAATGAATCAAGATGACTGCACAGGAGTGATCCCATGGATTCCAAACCCCAACTTGTTTTAGATCTGGCCGGTGTTCTGATCACCAATCTTTCCTCTTCATTCTGGCAGGAGCTTGCTAGGTATGCAGGTACGCCTTTTCCTGTTTTAATCGAGCAATTGAGTGCTATACGTAAGGATTTGTGGACAGGAAGGTTGACGGAGGAGCAGTTCTGGATCTGGATGCAAACCCAATATCCCAAGATGGATAAGATGTATGCCTATGAATTGCTTGATCAAACAACAGAGTTGCTACCTGCCATGCATTGTCTTGAACGATGGAGCGAGCTGGCAGAACTTCATCTCTTGAGCAATCATTGTCATGAATGGATTCAAGCTATTTTGCCGTTGATCCAGCCGTATTGCAAGAGCATAACCATTTCCAATCAGGTCGGATATTGCAAGCCCAATATAGAGATATATGAACTTGTACAATCTCATCTAGACAGGGATGTACGTATTATATACGTGGATGATCAGGCTAAAAATTTGAAGCCTGCTGCTGAGCTGGGATGGGAAACATTACTTGCTGATGAACAGCATCAATGGATTGCTGAAATTGACGAATGGCTCGCATACCCACGATAACCCTTGATACAAAGGCACTGTTCACCATTCCACCAATCCAATAACAAACAAATAACCTTTTCATTTCTCCGCAGAAATGAAAAGGTTATTTAGCATGCGATAAGTGCCGCAATAAAACCGAAAGCGTCGTCTTACAAGCCTCGTTTAGCTAGGCTTCGATCTTGACCAAAGGCAGCAAAATCGTAAATTCCGTTCCTGCTCCTAATTGGCTGCGCACTGTTATTTTCCCGCCATACGATTCCACAATCGAACGGGTAATGGCAAGCCCTAGACCCGCGCCTCCTTGTTTTCTGGAACGGGAAGAGCTTGTGCGATAGAAGCGTTCAAAGATATGAGGGAGATGTTCCGGTTCAATCCCAGAGCCGTTATCTTTGACGGTTAACTCGGCTTTATGCTGAGCGGCATACAACGAAATACTGATGGTTCCCCGATCTGAATCGGTGTGCTGCACTGCATTGTGGAACAGATTGAGTACAACCTGTTTTAATTTGTGAGCATCGGCCATTACATGAACTTCAGCGGTCAGGTCGAGATGAACCTGTCTTTCCTGAGCCATCATGATCAACTGTGGCTGCATTTCGAGCAGCAGACTGTCAAGTTGGATGACTTCCTGCTCCTGGTGAGGCGCCTGATCCAGCTTGGTCAGCATCAGCAGATCTTCTACAAGTTTGTTAATCCGCACCGATTCACCATACATGCTGTTCAGTGCGCTATATAATTGCTCGCTGTTGGAGGCTGCGCCACGCTGGAGCACCTCAATAAATCCGTGAATGGAGGTAAGAGGGGTACGTAGTTCATGGGAAGCATCGGACAGAAAACGCTGCATCTGTTCTTTTGACTCCCGTTCTGCTTCAAACGAGTCTTCCAGCCTCTCAAGCATGCCGTTAAATGAAAGCGCCAGCTGATCCACTTCCTGTTGTCCCTGGACAGAAGGAAGACGTTCAGCCAGGCTGCCTGCATCGATTCGTTGCACCGTATCTACCATACTGGACAATGGAATTAACGTCCGGCGAAGTGCTTTGGCGTATAGAACGAGTCCGGCCATCATAGCCAGCAGGGATAACATCAAGAAGATCAGAAGCTGTTTCACAATCAGATCTTTTAGCGGTTTCGTAGCCGTGCCCATCTGCACCATGGGTAAGCCGCGATTACGCGGTCCAGGCGAAGAGAAGACGATTAGCTGCTCATTGCCTTGATTATCCGTTACAATCCGGTACGGAACATGCTGTTTATCGTTGATCCGATCTGTAATGTTCTGATATTCAACTGACGTCAAGCGAGGAGCTGTCAGACCGTCTTCACCAAAAATATCCTCGAAGCCACTTTGATTATCAAATAAAGCCAGTGAACGATCAGGAATGTATAAGAAACGATTGCCTGATCCTCTTGGATCTGATCCGGATTGCCCGCCAAAAGGATTGTTTGTCGCACCACTTCGTGAAGACGATCCGAGCCACACAGGAGGCATGGACATGAGCTGCTCTTCCATGGTTTTCGCCTGGTTGCGATACAGAAAGCTTTCCATAATCCAGAATTGAAGAATGCCAATTAACAATAGCAGAGCAGCCAGAATGAACAGGGAGCGTGCAAGTAATTGAGAGCGGAGCGAACGTGGCGATATCCATTGATGCAGCCATGTCCAAAGATGTTTATCTTTCTTTAATAGAGAGACCATCAGAGATCCACCCTGTATCCGACACCTCGAAGTGTACGAATGAGCTTATGTTCTTTATCCCCCAGTTTGTCACGCAAGGAGCGGACGTACACCTCCACAATATTCTCTTCTCCACCAAAATCATATCCCCACACGCGGTTCAGAATGGTCGCTTTACTCAGGACAATACCATGATTGAGCACGATGAATTTTAATAGTTCATATTCGGTTGGAGATAACTCCAGAATCTGATCGTGATAGGTAATCTCTTTGCGTTGATCATCAATTCGGAATGGGCCATGAGTCACAGCCCCTATTAATAAAGGAAACTGATTACGCAGCCTTGCCTGAATCCGTGCAAGCAGTTCATCGAACGCAAAAGGCTTAATCATATAATCGTCAGCACCAAGCCATAGGCCTTTTACCCGATTTTCGACTTCATCTTTGGCTGTCAGCATGATCACCCCGACGTGAGCCCCGCTCTTGCGCAGACGCTCAACAACCTCAAACCCATCCATCTCGGGCATCATGACATCCAGAATGGCCATATGTGGACGAAAGTCGAGTGCCAATTCAAGCGCAGCGGCTCCATCCGGGGCCGTACGTACGTCAAATCCTTCGTTGCTTAGTCCTAGCTCCAGAAATTGCAAAATATGTGGTTCATCATCGGCCAATAGTATTTTAATGCCAGTACTTAGCTTCATAAGCAGGCGTTCCCTCCCGTTAAATCCATCAATTACATACCCTCAATTCTAGAGGTCTATATGCTGTATTATCGCTCGCCAAACTGAAAATTAGCTGAAAAGTTTGCAAGTTATCCTCAGGCAACATTCAGCGGGCACTCATCCCAGTTTTATTTTGGCCTGTCACAATAGTAGACATGAAGAATTTGAAGGAGTGATTGAGATTGAATAACGCCAAACGAAGGATTGACCTTGTCCTTCTGCCGATTGTTTTACTGGCGGCATTTCTGAACGGGTATGGCATCTGGAACGACCAATATGCCAATTCCTATTATACGACCGCCGTCGGGAGCATGCTGAGGAATTTCCATAACTTTTTCTATGCATCGCTTGACTCGGCTGGTTCGGTAACCGTAGACAAACCACCGGTTGTCTTCTGGATTCAAACCGCTTTTGCTTACGTTTTTGGATTGCATGGATGGAGTGTTATTTTACCGCAAGCGTTAGCGGGGATCGGTTCGGTGCTGCTGATATATTTCATGGTCAAGCCTACATTTGGTCTTGCCGCAGCGCGAATCTCGGCACTTGCAATGGCGACTGTTCCTGTTGTGGCAGCAGTCAGCCGCACCAACAATATTGACAGCATGCTGGTATTCACATTGCTGCTGGGTTCATGGTTTTTGTTCAAGGGAAGCAAACAAGGCAGTACGTGGCGTATCCTGGTTGCCTTTGCACTTATTGGGCTTGCATTTAATATGAAAATGCTGCAAGCCTATATGATTCTTCCGGCTTTCTACTTGTTCTATCTGCTTGCATTCAATGCAAAGTGGAGAAGAAAAATCATTCTGCTGATCGGAAGTACGGCGGTGCTGGCAGTCGTTTCCTTATCCTGGGCAGTCACCGTGGATTCAATACCTACAGATGAACGGCCTTATATCGGCAGCAGTGAAACCAATTCAGTGCTGGAGTTGGCTTTTGGATATAACGGCTTATCCCGTCTCACAGGGCAACAGAACAGATCAGCGAATGCTGGCATGCCAAACGCCTCCGATGAAGGCAAGGCCCGTGGCAACGCAGCTTCCCAGACCTCAGCATCTGATCATTCGGCCAGCGGCTCGGCTCCAACAGGCAATGCACCGGGAAATGGTGAAATGGGTGGCATGAATGGAATGACTTTCCCGGGTGGTCAGATGCCTAACGGTGGCGAGATGCCTAATGGAAGAAATTTCGGTGGTGGTAATGGCGGCGGTGGTGGCATGGGCGGCATGTTTGGCACCGGGGAGAAAGGTCCTTTGCGGTTATTCCAGACCGAACTGTCCGGTCAGGCCAGTTGGCTTTTGCCGATGGTATTGCTTGGCTGCATCGCCATATTTGCAGGGTTAAAACGGAGAAATATAACCGAGAAGCATAAGGAAGCTTTGTTCTGGCTGGCCTGGCTGCTTCCGGTAGCTGCTTTCTTCAGTGTGGCTGGTTTCTTCCATCAATATTATCTGATTATGCTCGCCCCTCCAGTAGCGGCATTAACCGGAGCAGGATTTGCAGCCATGTGGACGGCGTACCGTGAACGCCATGGCTGGCAAGCCTGGCTGCTTCCGATATCCGTACTGCTTACGACCATCTTCGGCTGGTATATCATGCAGGTGTATAACGAAACTATCGGGGCAGCTTGGTCTATAGCTGAATTAATTGCAGGCATTCTGATTACGGTTATCCTGATTGTGATGCTTAATCGTTCACATCCATGGAAACAGGGTTTGATTATCGCAGGCTTCATGGTCATGCTGATCGGTCCGACCTATTGGGCCTTTACCCCTATCACGTATGGAGGCAACAGCATGATTCCGGCGGCTGGACCGACAGGTTCCAATGGGATGTTCGGCGGAATGGGCATGGCGATGGGAGATAGACAAGGTGATCGCAATGGTGGCGGTATGGGTATGGCTCAGCCGAATACATCAAATGACACCAACACCGATCAGGCTTTTCCATCGTCCGATGAAGCTGACCCGAACAATGCGGGCATGGGAACACCTCCGAATTCAGGCGGAAACATGAATGGCGGAGGAGGCTTGCCGACGACAGGTGGTCGAGGTGGAGCGGGAAACCGCAACGAAGAAGTGGACATCACAACACTGAATTATCTGAGAGAGCATAACACAGGTGAAACCTATCTCTTTGCAACAACGGACTATAACCAGGCAGCCCCATATATCATCGATGAGAATGAAGCAGTCATTACGCTTGGCGGATTCTCCGGCTCAGATCCGGTGTATACCCCGGAAAAACTGGAACAACTCGTGAAGAGTGGACAGGTGAAATACTTCATGGTAGGTGGCATGGGCGGCCGAGGTGGCAGTTCGGATATCGGTGACTGGATCAAGGAGCATGGTACCGAAATTCCAACGTCAGAGTGGAAGACAGGTACGGATAGCGGTTCGGGTTCCGGTTTCGGTTTCGGTGGTCAAACCACTTTATATGAAGTGAAATTATAAGCGTGATCAAATGGTACAAGGGAGGGAACGAACATGGCTCAAAAGTGCCGTTATAGCATTATCATTCCAATGTATAACGAAGAAGCGGTGATTGAGGAAACCTATCGTCGTTTGAAAAAAGTCATGGGCAGCACGGGAGAGAGCTACGAGCTTCTCTTTGTCAACGACGGCAGCGTGGACCAAAGTGCACAGATGATCCGTGACTACGCCCGTTGGGACGAGAGTGTGAAGCTGATTGATTTTGCACGCAACTTCGGTCACCAGATCGCAATTACGGCAGGGATGGATTATGCAGCAGGCGATGCAGTCGTCATTATTGATGCGGATCTTCAGGACCCTCCCGAGCTGATATTGGACATGATCGCCATGTGGAAAGAGGGCTATGAGGTTGTCTATGCCCGTCGGACCAGACGAAGCGGGGAGACCCGCTTCAAGAAATGGTCGGCAAGCCTTTTCTATCGTGTACTGCGTGCGTCGACGGATACGGATATTCCAGTGGACACGGGGGATTTCCGTTTGATTGATCGCAAGGTATGTGATGAGATGAAACGTCTTCCTGAAAAAAATCGATTTGTCCGCGGTCTGGTCAGTTGGGTGGGATTCCGTCAGACGGCCATTGAGTATGAACGGGATGAACGCTTGGCAGGGGAGACCAAATACCCGCTAAAACGCATGCTGAAGCTGAGTCTGGACGGCATCACCTCATTCTCACACAAACCGCTCAAGCTTGCAGGTTACGTGGGAGCTGTTTTATCCATCGGAGGCTTCATCTATATGCTAAGTGTCATCGCTTCAGCGATATTTACCGATTCAACGATCAAAGGATGGCCTTCAATGGTCAGCATCATGCTGATTTTTAACGGCTTCACATTGGTCATGCTGGGCATTCTTGGCGAGTATGTTGGCCGAATCTATGATGAAACGAAGGCGCGTCCGCTCTATATCATAAGAGATGTGTATCAGGTGGAAAGTCAGTCGAGTCAGTCACGGTTAACGGGCAGAGTTGCTCATCATGACTAATCGGTTGGTCACTATATTTAAGTTCGGAATTGTGGGTGTCCTGAATACGGCAGTGGATGCGATGGTATTCACGCTGCTCGCTGCCGCAGGCGCACATGCTCTAATTGCCCAGGTGATCTCGTATAGCTGTGGGGTCGTGAACAGTTACTGGTGGAACGGCAGATGGACCTTTCAGAATGCGGGAAGACAGGGCAAAAAAAACGAAATCATACGTTTTGTAATTACCAATCTAGTTGTTCTGGCGTTATCCTCTCTGATTCTGTACATCTGCAATAGCACATTAGGTTGGAGCGTTGTCATGAGTAAAATACTGGCGACTCTCTCGGGCATGGTTATAAACTATATCGCCAGTCGGTATTGGGTGTTCCGGGCTGAGCCTGTTCAAGGATCTGACCCTTCATCTGATGCTAATGAAAGGAGTATTTCATAATATGAGAATTAAAAAAGCAGTCATTCCGGCAGCGGGGCTTGGCACCCGATTCTTGCCTGCAACCAAGGCACAACCCAAAGAAATGCTGCCGATAGTGGACAAACCGGCCATCCAATACATTGTGGAAGAAGCGGTACAATCGGGCATTGAAAATATTATCATCGTAACCGGACGCAATAAAAAATCAATCGAAGATCATTTTGACAAATCGGTTGAATTGGAGCATTCCCTGTACGCCAAAGGCAAGCAAGCGCTATTGGAAGAAGTGCAAGCGATCAGCGAAATGGCGAGTATTCATTTTATCCGTCAAAAAGAGCCGCTTGGATTAGGCCATGCGATTGGATGTGCTCGTCAGTTTGTGGGAGATGATCCATTTGCCGTACTGCTTGGTGATGATATTATGGTGTCAGATCCACCGGCGCTCGCACAGATGATTCATTTATATGAAAAGACAGGCAGCCAGATTGTTGGCGTGCGGCAGGTGCAACCTGCTGACGTGAGTAAATACGGGATTATCGATTCACAAGGGGCAGAGGAACGGGTTCACCGGATCACCAATCTGGTAGAGAAACCTTCCATTGCAGAAGCGCCCTCCCGAACAGCTGTGATGGGACGTTACATTCTGAAACCTTCCATCTTTCCTATTCTCGATCGAATTGAGAGAGGTGCTGGAGGGGAATATCAGCTAACGGATGCGTTGAAAGAAGTAAGCCAGGTGGAGGAATTACTGGCCCTTGAGCTGGAAGGACGCCGCTACGATATTGGTGATCAGTTCGGATATATTCAGGCCATCCTGGAGATTGGACTGATGCGTAAGGAACTACAGCCCATGCTGACACCATATCTTCAGAAGCTTACTACCCAATGGGCATAGGGATTGATATGTAGCAGAGGTTTAGATCTGCTGTAGGTGGGGCTCCTCCGTGCTATGGTCCTGTCATAGACTCCAGCCTTGTACAATGATGCCTGTCACGCTACAATGGCAGGAAGTTCAAGTTGCTCTTTGAGGAGTGAGGAATCATGAGTGAGACTATCATCAGGGATCTTATTCACTATATGGACGTGGAGGATAACGCCGCCATTCAATACATTCAGACCGAGCATCGGTTGAAACTGGGACTCTTTTGGGGAATCAAGGAAGGCAGCCGCGTTCTGGAAATCGGTTGTGGTCAGGGAGATACAACGGCCGTGCTTGCACATCTGGTGGGGGAGCATGGGTACGTTCATGGTGTAGATATTGCACCAGAGGATTATGGTGCACCACTGACCGTAGGGGAAGCAGCAGCCAAGCTGCTGAAATCTCCGCTGGGTGACCGAATTCGAATGGATTATGAGTTTGACATCCTAAGTGATCAGGCTCAATTTGCCGAGAATGAGTTTGATGTGATCGTACTTTCCCATTGTTCATGGTATTTGAAATCATTTGATGAACTCGCGCAGATTCTTAGCAAGGTTAGGACGTGGGGACATCAGTTATGCTTCGCTGAATGGGATGCACGAGTTACAGATGTGAGCCAGCTCTCGCATTGGTTATCCGTTCTGATTCAGTCCCAGGTCGAGTGTTACAAGGAGAACAGCTTCTCCAATGTGCGTACGCTTTTTACACCGGAGGATATCCAAGAGCTTGTCTCTGCGGCGGGCTGGACAATTAAGGAAGAGATTTCGATCCATTCTTCCGAGCTGCAGGACGGTCGTTGGGAAACCGAAATGACACTGGCAGAAGCGCCTGTGGAACTGCAAATGCTTCCGATCCCGGACAAGGTAAAAACACTCCTTCTTTCTGAACTTAAATTACTTAGGACACATCATGCGACGGGGCCTGGGAGTCCACTGGGAACGTATGCGATGGTTGCCAAAAAGCAGTAAAGAAATAGCCATTTGCAGCAATTTATAAGAAAAACGTCTATCGACGTACTTACACAGAAGACAGACCGCGTTTAGCTGCAATTTTTGTTGCGATAATTGAATTGTTCAGTTCCGCTGAAAACGCATAAATTCCATGATCTAAAAAAATGTGTTTACTTCACGATGGTAATTTTGATATTATAATCGCAATATCAAATGCGATGAAGAGATGAGTAGATAAAAGGTTTCTTTCACAGAGAGCTCCGGCAGCTGAAAAGGGGTAAAGAATTTTTTGTTGAATAAAGACTCAGAGCAGCACATCGGAACTTTCATGATCGAGGGATGGTGTGACAGGAGCTCCTGTTACAGAGCGAGAGTATATGCGGATGCGGCATGATGGAGTGCGTGCGGTTATCCTTAACTCGAAGAGGCTGGTATGGCGACATATTGGCGAATCTGGGTGGTACCACGAGTGTAACAATCTCGTCCCTGAGACTTTTGTCTTGGGGATGGGATTTTTTGGTTTTTCCGGGATGTTGGCTACACGCTTTGGAAATGCCTGAATAGTGTTTAATTAGAGGAAACTCACACCGAAAGGAAATGATGATTTTATGTCAGCAAAATTGAAAGTCGGTATCGTCGGAGGAACGGGGATGGTAGGTCAGCGTTTTGTGGATCTGCTCAATGAACACCCATGGTTTGAAGTAACGGCTATTTCAGCAAGTGCCAACTCGGCAGGCAAAACATACGAAGAATCCGTACAAGGCAGATGGAAGCTCGCTGCTGCGATTCCGGAAGCCGTGAAAAACATCGTTGTGCAGGATGCTTCCCAAGTGGAAGCTTTTGCGAGCCAGGTTGATTTTATATTCTGTGCTGTAGATATGAAAAAGAATGAAATTCAAGCGCTCGAAGAGGCTTATGCCAAAACGGGAACTCCGGTTGTTTCCAACAACTCGGCTCATCGCTGGACAGCGGATGTACCCATGGTCATTCCAGAAATTAACCCGGGACATCTGGACGTGATTGAAGCTCAACGCAAACGTCTCGGAACCAAAACCGGATTCATCGCAGTTAAACCAAACTGCTCGATTCAGAGCTATGTGCCTGCACTCCACGCGTTGCGCGAGTTCAATCCAACTCAAGTGGTGGCTTCCACATACCAAGCGATCTCTGGCGCAGGTAAAAACTTTACCGACTGGCCGGAAATGCTGGATAACGTGATTCCATACATCGGTGGCGAGGAAGAGAAAAGTGAACAGGAGCCGCTTCGCATCTGGGGAAGCATTCAAAATAATGAGATTGTAAAAGCGTCGTCCCCATTAATTACAACACAATGTATTCGTGTTCCGGTAACAGATGGTCACCTGGCGACAGTTTTTGTATCCTTTGAGAAAAAACCATCCAAAGAAGAAATTCTGGACCGTTGGCTGCAATTCAAAGGTCGTCCGCAAGAACTGGGTCTGCCAAGCGCACCGAAACAGTTCATTACGTATTTCGAAGAAGAGAACAGACCCCAAACGAAGCTGGATCGTGACATCGAGCGCGGTATGGGTGTTTCTACGGGCAGACTGCGCGAAGACTCCCTGTATGATTACAAGTTTGTAGGACTGTCTCACAACACGCTGCGCGGAGCAGCAGGCGGTGCTGTACTGATCGCTGAATTGCTCAAAGCTGAAGGATATATTCAGCCGAAATAAACAGGATTGTGGAAATAGGAATAGAAGTAATAGAATATGACTGACAGGCTACCCCTTTTAGTAGACAAGAGTATGAGCATCTGGAAAGATGAATTTATTTTTGTTGAACAGAGGGGTATTCTCATATCAATACATATGAAGCAGGAACAGGTGAATCCAATATTCCAGAACAGGAAGGGGATTGTGATGGACGGTCAGCTGGTATTGCGTCGAGTCCGTCTTACAAGCGGTGAAGAGGTGGATGTGGTTATCCATGAAGGCAGGATTGTGAAGATCGCTCCTGGCGGAACGGCAACGGGAGATCGGATGTGGGAGTCGCCTGGAGCATACGTATCCAGCGGATGGATCGACATGCATGTACATGCTTTTCCAGAGCTTGATCCTTATGGGGACGATATGGATGAAATCGGTGTAAAGCAGGGCGTTACTACAATTGTGGACGCAGGCAGCTGCGGGGCTGATCGAATTGGCGATCTGGCGATAAGCGCTCATAAGGCGGCTACCCGGCTGTTTGCCTTTTTGAACATATCTCGACTCGGCTTACTGCGTACTGACGAATTGTCGAATCTGGACTGGATTGATCGGGACAAGGTGCTAGAGGCTGCCCGGGCATATCCTGAGTTCATCGTGGGATTAAAAGCGAGAATCAGTGGAAGTGTGGTCGGCAAAAACGGCCTGCAGCCGCTGTATTTGGCAAGAGAGTTTTCACAGGAAACAGGCCTGCCGCTTATGGTTCACATTGGATCAGCCCCACCGGATATTCGTGAGGTGATGCCGATCTTACAGGATGGTGATGTAGTCACTCACTATTTGAATGGAAAAAGCAATAATTTGTTCGATGATAGCGGCGCGCCGCTGGAAGTATTGCAGGATGCCATCAAGCGTGGGGTGCATTTGGATGTAGGACATGGGACAGCGAGTTTTTCATTTCAGGTTGCAGAAGCTGCCAAGCAGCATGGGATTGACCCGGACACAATCAGTACGGATATTTACAGGGGCAATCGCCTGAACGGCCCGGTCTACAGCATGGCTAATCTGTTAAGCAAGTTTCTGGCACTTGGTTACTCGTTGAGCGAGACGATAGATCGAGTGACCGTACGGGCAGCCGAGTGGCTGCGCAGACCGCAGCTGGGGAGGATTCAGGCAGGTGATGAAGCCAATTTGACTCTTTTTCAAGTAGTGGACAAGCCTGTAACGCTTGTGGACTCCGAGGGCGTAAGCAAGATAGCCAGCCGTCAAATTGAAGTAAAAGGAGTGATTGTGGGTGAGCAATTCATTAAATGTTAAATATGGACTGAAACGTGTTATCAACGCCAGCGGCCGGATGAGTATTCTCGGCGTATCGGCACCGACGGACACAGTCATGGACGCCATGAAGCAAGGTGGGCAGACTTATGTGGAAATCGCAGACCTTGTAGACAAATCAGGGGATTATGTGTCCCGTCTAATCGGTGCCGAAGCGGCCGTTGTTGTCAATTCCGCCTCAAGCGGCATCGCGCTCTCCGTAGCTGCCATGGTAACAAAGGGTAAACGCCACGCAAGTTTGAAGCTGCATCAGGGAGTAATCACGAATAATGAAATTGTTATGCTGAAAGGCCACAATGTACAATACGGAGCTCCTGTGGAGACGATGGTTTACCTTGGTGGTGGAAAGCTGATCGAAGCCGGATATGCCAACGAAGGTCGGGCTGAGCATATCGCGGATGCGGTTTCCGACAAAACGGCTGCCATCCTGTACGTCAAATCCCATCATGCGGTACAGAAAAACATGATTTCCGTAGAGGAAGCCTGGCAGGTTGCCCAGAAGTGCGAGGTACCCCTCATAGTCGATGCGGCTGCGGAAGAGGACCTGCACAAATATGTGAAGTATTCGGATCTAGCCATTTACAGCGGATCCAAGGCCATTGAAGGCCCAACTTCCGGTATTGTGGCAGGTAAACGAACCTATATCGAATGGTTGAAGGTTCAGCTTCACGGGATCGGGCGCAGTATGAAGGTTGGTAAAGAAACTACGTTTGGCTTGCTTCAGGCTTTGGATGAATATGCAGTCAAAGCGGACCATAGTGAGCAGGAAAAGGATTCCTTGCAGGCGCTAATGTCACTCAATCAGATAGCCGGGATTCAGGTATCGATCGTTCAGGACGAAGCGGGCCGAGCGATTTACAGAGGGCGCATTCAGGTCGACGAGGCGAAGGCGGGGATCAGTGCCAAACAGCTCAATGAGGAGCTGAGGGGCGGACCTATCGCCATTTATACACGTGATTATGGCGTAAGGCAGGGGTATTTCGATATTGATCCACGCCCGTTGATGGGGGATGACATGCGTGTCATTGAAGATCGAATTCGACAGCTGACAGGAGGAGAAGGACATGTCTGAGATCGCAAAACGATTTTATAACAATCGGGTGGCTTTGAATGTGCTTGCCAAGGACATTACGAATGCAAAAGAGGTTTTTGATGCGGCTGAGGGCCATGTTCTCGTCGGTGTTCTTTCCAAGGATTACGCTACTGTGTCAGAAGCAGTCGAGGCGATGGAAGCCTATGGCCGTGAAATTGACAATGCCGTTTCAATTGGACTGGGTGCCGGAGACAATCGGCAGGCTGCTGTCGTCGCCGAAATCGTCAAACATTTTCCGGGCAGTCATATCAATCAGGTATTTCCGGCAGTCGGTGCGACACGGGCAAATCTCGGAGACCGGGACAGCTGGATTAACAGTCTCGTCTCCCCGACAGGTCAGCCGGGCTTTGTCAATATTTCGACGGGGCCAGTGAGCGCTGCCCAATCCGAGCTTGCCGTCGTGCCTGTGCACGCTGCCATCGCATTGGTGCGGGATATGGGTGGCAATGCGTTGAAGTATTTCCCGATGCAGGGTCTGAAAAGGGAAGAGGAGCTGCGAGCAGTAGCGAAAGCGTGTGCTGAAGCAGACTTTGCGCTAGAGCCTACCGGTGGCATAGATATGGATAATTTTGAAGCCATTCTCGAAATTGCACTGGAGGCGGGGGTTCCGCAGGTTATTCCACATGTGTATTCCTCCATTATTGATCAGGAGGGTCTGACCCTTGTACGTGATGTGCAGTCGTTATATGCATCAATGAAGATGCTGGCGAAGAAGTATGGTTAAACGCGTAGGGGCTTTTGGCGAAGTCATGATGCGACTTGAAGTTCCGGGACATGATCTGTTGATTCAGAGTAATCTGCTGAAATACTCCTTTTCGGGCAGTGGGGTCAATGTAGTATCGGCGATGACACGTTACGGATACTCAGGCCTGCTGGTGTCGAGGCTTCCAGTCAATCCGCTGGGTGATGCCGCCGAATCCTATTTGCGCGGACTGGGCCTGAGCACCGAGTATGTGCTTCGCGGAGGGCAGTATATCGGGATGTATTTTCTGGAGAATGGTTATGGGGCCAGACCTGGGCGGGTGACCTACTCTAACCGGATGGAGAGCAGCTTTAATATTGCCTCAGAAGGCACGTATCCCTTTGCGACAATTGCATCGGGCATGGATGCTATTCATTTCTGCGGAATCACGCTGGCGATGAATGATTCGGTGAGACTGGCGATGAAAAAATTGGCACAGGCGGTCAAAGAACAAGGCGGCACAGTTGTTTTTGATTGTAATTATCGTCCCGCTCTATGGGGGGATCAGGGTTATGTCACTGCGAAGCCGCACTATGAGGAAATGT
Source organism: Paenibacillus sp. E222 (assembly GCF_013401555.1). Lineage (NCBI taxonomy): Bacteria > Bacillati > Bacillota > Bacilli > Caryophanales > Paenibacillaceae > Paenibacillus > Paenibacillus sp. E222. The sequence goes on along the minus strand of NZ_CP058552.1, from coordinate 5,556,828 downwards.
TGCATTTGTCAGATATTGTCCTGATGAATGAGCGGGATGCTCTTCATATTCTGGGGCTGAATACGGATAAAGTACAGAGGGAAGAGCAGCTGAATGAGCTCATTCCCGTGGTTGCTGAACGGTATGGCGTGCGTACCCTTGCCGGAACGCATCGTACCATATACAGCGATAACCGACACTGCCTACAGGGTTATCTGTTCAAGGAAGGGGCGTTCGCCTATTCCGAGCCGTTGACCTTTTCCGTTTATGACCGGATCGGCGCGGGCGATGCGTTTGCAAGCGGTATTATGTATGGTGAACTGGAGGCTTGGATGCCAGAGGAGACCATCTCTTTTGCTGCAACAGCCGGAATGCTGGCGCATACCGTAGCAGGTGATACACCGATGGCTTCCGCTGGAGACATCCTACAGGCGAGGAACAGCACCGTGCGTGATGTAACAAGGTAATATTTTAGTGGAGAATGCCTGGAACGTATGAGCGATAGATGCTGATCTTCTTCTTTATTAACATGGTCTCGGTACGATCCTCCAGAATTGTGGGCTTTCTGAAATCGTTGTGATACCTTGTGAATTAGTGTGAGGAAAATGGAAATAGAGTGTACGGGGATCTGTAGGATAGGCACTTTACTTCAAAGTGTCACTCATTGCAGGTCCTTTGTGTATTGGAGATGGAGGATATGTAATAAAAATTTGATGTTAAAACTGATATGGTAAATATTACATTGTAAATTCATGAGATTTCCGGTATTTTTATTAACGGCAAACTTTTCTTTTATAAAGTAGAAGTAGATTGTCTTAGCAGGTAGCAATTGAAATGAAGAAGAAAGGAGGAAGAAACATTATGTCAGAAGTTGCTAGTCAAAGAGTACATAAGCCAGGACCACAGCCAGTAAGTTTCGGTAGTTGGATGCTCACATTGTTCCTTATGGCGATTCCGCTTGTAAACATTATTATGTTGTTTGTATGGGCATTTGGAGATTCTAACCCTTCCAAAGCCAATTATGCCAAAGCAGCATTGCTGTGGGCAGCGATTGGAATTGTAATATGGATACTTCTCGTTGTTCTGGGTGTTTCAGCAACGTTCTACGATTCGAATTATTAGTTTTCAAGAAGAATTAGCAAATAGTGTATAGTGATACCCCAAAAAAACGCCGACCATATGGTCGGCGTTTTTGCTTTGCTTATTTTGTACTAGGCTGCAGACGTCTTATCAGCATTGTGAAGCGTCTGCGAGCGGCGGCCAAGCAGGTATCCTGCAAGCGAGGCCAACATCTGTTGAAATACCATGCCGAGCACAACCGGGACGGCTACTGGTGGAGGGAAATACGATACGGCAAGCACCGCTCCTGAACTAATATTGCGCATGCCTCCGTTGAACACAAGCGCGACCTGATCGGCTTCATTCCAACCGAGTAATCGGGCAATGAAGTAACTCAGAGCATAGCCGAATGAGGCCAGAAAAATAATGATCGCTGCCAGACCAGCAAGCTGCCAGTTAAAGTCAGACAAATAAGGAGCAACAACAGAGCCATTAATCGCAACAACCGCTGCCATGAACAATTTGGAGAACGGATTCAGTCTGGGCCCCCAGACGGGGACAATGGCCCCTTTGGTCCATTCATTCAAAAGCATCCCAAGCAAAGAGGGAACAACGATCATCCAGAACAGACTGCTCATCATGGCTGCTATATCCAGCGATACGCTAGTGCCGATCAGCAAAGATAACACGCCAGGTACGACGAAAGGAGCAAGTATAGTGTCAATCAGGATAATCGACAGCGTCAGCGCGATATTGCCCCGATAGATGCTAACCCAGATAAAGCTGCTCACACCTGTCGGAATAAGGGCAGCCAGCACAAGCCCAGTTATCGTGTAGGCATCCGTTGGGAAAACGAGATGACCCATGCCCAGAGCAATGAGAGGCATCGCCAGATGCAAAATAAACAGACAAACAAATAGCGGAAAAGGCTTCTTCATCACGTTCACAAAATCCCGTATCCCGAGACTGATGCTTCCGGCAAACGTCATGAACGCAAAAAGCCATGGCGACAAAAAGGTATAAGAAGAAAGAAGACTCCCGCAAAGAACGCCAATAATAATACTGATTGGAGTAATCAGTGGCATGATGCGGTTCAAGCGTACATTTAAGGCCTGAAGCATATTCATGACATCCCTTTACCGTATGATTCCTTTATTATACATGTTAATAACGCTGAGTGCAGACCCATTTGCAATGTAGCATACGGAGCAGTTATCATAAATTTGGAAGAAACACTTCAAGTTGAAGAAGGGGAGATGGTCATAATCAAACGGAAAAGAAAGCACACATTGATGATGGCAGGCCTTATTACGTCAAGTATTCTTGTGTTATCTGCCTGTTCTGTTATAGAACAAGCGAATCAAAGTTTGAATTACGTTAGTGGGGCTACTGATTATATAGAGCAAGTATCGAACGCCGGAGCCGATCTGCAAGAACTCGCATCAGGAGCGGTGAGTAACCCGGAAATAACAAACCAGGTACAGGAGAAAATAGATCAGATTCAGGCGGAAGCCAGCGAATTCTCTCAGCTGACAGCACCAGCGATCGGGGAAAGCATTCATGAAAATCTGGTCAGTTACAACAATCAATTAACCGAAGTTGTGGGTCAATTTGAGAACACGCTTGCAGAGCAGGGTTTTACGGCTGAAAACTGGGAAAAGACAGGGATTCCCGAATTGATTACCAATATTAATGGTTTAAAAGATCCGTTAAGTGGGCTGGGGAACCAATCCAATTAAGAGTTAAACCATGTTAGGCTTAGAGCAAAGGGGCTTCATGCCCAAAAAGGACGATATAACGGAGTGATTTTGATCACTTGCGGATTTCGTCCTTTTTATTTTTCTAATATTAAGATGTTGATTTGCCACGGATTTTGGAGCTTAAATCTTCTATCTGTTCATCCAGGACGTTTCCTGCTTTACTCAGAAACCCTTTAATAAGTTCCAGCTCTTCCTCTGTATATGTGGAAGCCAGATTAACCATAGCTGCGTGAAGGGTGAGGTATGTGCTGCTGACCCTCTTCCTTGTTTTCGTACAAAGGCACAATGATGACTTTACGGCGGTCATTGGGGTCATTTTCCAGCTATTATTACTCTGTTGGCTGCGTTTTTTATGAGTAAGGAAAAATTCGATTCTGCTTCCGAATCGGATGAATATTTAACTTCACACTAGCAAGACTATGTAATGGATTTGTGTGCTGGATATGACATTTTTCTCATAATAGAGAAATCATTTCCCATAGTTTGAAGAAGCGGTGATACTTTTAATATGATTAAAGAACAGAGGAAAATATAGTTGCTTACTTTAGTGTACAAAATATGTTCTTATCAAAGGAGACCTGCGTTATGTCTGAACAAAATGGAAAAGTAATCATTATCACCGGCGGAGCGAGTGGGATTGGTAAAGAAACAGCGCTTCAGCTTTCGGATCTGGGTGCAACGATTGTCATAGCAGACTATAACGAAGAGGGTGCCAAAAAGCTTGCATCTGAGATTGAAGCTAGTGGTGGCACAGCCGGAGCATACAAAGTAGACGTGTCCAAAGGAGACGAGATCAAGGCCCTGATCGACTGGACCGTAGAGAAATACGGAACATTGAGCGGTATTTTCAACAACGCGGGCATTGGACTTGTGAAGCCATTTCTGGAGATGGACCCGGAATCCTATCACAGAGTAATCGATGTTGACCAGCACAGTGTGTATTACGGCATGTATTATGGCGCCAAAAAAATGGTTGAACTGAATGTACAAGGCACCATCGTCAATACAGCATCGATCTACGGAAGTATTGCCGCTGTGGGAAGCTTTAACTACAATGCAGCCAAGGCGGCTGTTGTAATGATGTCCAAATCCGGTGCCTTGGAACTTGCCGAACATGGCATTCGTGTGGTTGGTGTAGCGCCAGGCTTCATCGAGACACCGATTCTGGGTGATGACAGAGCGATGAAGGATGCACTTGCCACGCAACATATGCGGGGAGAGCTCATTCAACCGGAGAAAGTTGCGAGTGTTGTAACCTTCCTGTTCAGTGACGCTGCCAGTGCAGTGAATGGTACAACGATTGCGGTAGATGATGGATTCCTCAGCTTCAAAACAAAATAAGATTTGAGCTGTAAGGTAATCCAGTCCGTCTCCGAAAAATAAAAGGATAAGAGGCTATCTCAAAAGGAATTCTTCCTCGCCTCAAGCGCTAACGAACCTACCGCACCTTAAAAGGCGGATCATCAACGCTGGCAAGATTTAACGAACCTCAGTAACGCTACTTCGTCATAACACTTTGCCAAAACCTGAAAAATGGACCAAATCGACGAAATAACGTCTCTGTGATTCGTTAGTTCTCAGATCTGGGCCAATGGAAGCGAATAGCGTGTCTCAGGTTCATTCAAACAAAATAACACGAACAAGGGATGCCCCCTGTCATATTCATGACTTATGGGACATCCCCTTTTTGTATTCCATATACGAAGAGTATTCATTATGAAAATAATTTTATATAGTCATCCCGGTTGTTCAGAGATCATGATACAATAAGTGGACATGCGTCTTTTATCATTTTGTGGTGTTATAGACAATACGCACACCGAGAGAGCCATAACTCTCTTCTTTGTAGTGACAGTGTGAGCATGTTTTTGTTGCGCATAACGCATCACTGTGACATTGTAATTTTTCGTTGCATAGCGGGCATTTATTTTCAAAAAGAGTCTTCAACACGTTAAACATGCTTAATCACTCATTTCGGATTAATTTACTTGGTTTTTATTATAGCTGATTATTTTAACTGCGTATACTGTTTTTTGCATCATGTTTCACACCGCAAGAAAGGAAGAAAAACCGATGGATACTCTGCTTTTTGTCATCATGTTTATACTGGGTCTGGTCGGTTCCTTCTTCTCCGGTTTGCTGGGTATTGGTGGAGCCATAATTAATTACCCGTTGTTGTTGTATGTACCTTCTCTCATGGGGCTGGAACCGTTCACCGCACATGAGGTGTCGTCGATCAGCATGTTTCAGGTGTTTTTTGCCTCACTCGCTGGTGTGATTGCCTACATTAGAAGAACAGGGAACGGGAAAAAGAGTGAAGTTCTCATTCATAAAGGTCTGGTGGCTTACATGGGCTCCAGTATTTTGGTTGGGAGTCTGATCGGCGGATTCATATCAGGTCATCTGAATGGAGAAGTCATCAATCTGATCTATGGCATTCTGGCCATTATCGCGATTGTGCTCATGCTGATCCCTGGTAAGGGAACAGAAGGCTCGGCTGGACAGCTGACATTCAACACATATGTTGCGGCAGGATCGGCTCTTGCCGTGGGGATCGTCTCGGGAATTGTCGGTGCGGGTGGTGCTTTTATATTGATTCCAATCATGCTCACCGTGCTTAAGATCCCTACCCGGACGACCATTGCTTCTTCACTTGCGATAGTGTTCATCTCCGCCATTGGTGGGGTGGTGGGCAAGATTCTGGGTGGAGACATTCCGCTGGAGCCCATCATTTATACGGTGATCGGGAGTCTGCTTGGAGCTTCTCTCGGTTCCAAAGTGAGTTCAATGATTAATGTGAGACTGCTTCGGTACGGACTGATAGTTCTTATCGCCATTACAGCAGTGAAGGTATGGTCTTCCATTTTGTAAAACCGCATAGGATAAAAGCGACCATGACGATTTCGTAACCAAACGGATGGAATGCCGTATAAAGGTTATGAACATGAGCTGGGGAATTTGTTGTTGCATGAATTCACATCAGTTTTCGTCCATGGAGCACCCTCAAACTCCTTTCATGGATACATGTTTAACATTATGAGAAGTTGAGGTAACCATCCTATGAATAACGTACTTACAGATCAGGCTGATGCAGGATATCGGCTGGCTGAGCAGAAGGCCGCTCAGTATTTTACTTCTCTTCATGAACAACTTCTGAATAACACGTATATAACTGCCCTTACGCAAGATATTCAGTTGTGGCAAAAGAAACATATTCAACCGTTTTCCTGGTTATCTTTTTTATCAACAAGTCGAAGAAAACCGGATTCCCGGGATGCTCATAGATATATCCATTGGCTTAATGCTGCAGGCAAACTGGATGATTACCTGGATCGCAGTATTTCTTACATCTATATGCGGGATCTGGGCAAAGCACTGGATTCGCCGGACACCCAAGCACGCATTCAGCGAGTTGCTCAGGATACCAAAGCGTACTTTATGCGTTCAAATACAACCCAACGCAAGGGAAACCAGGACTATATCAGTCTGGCTGCCTTGTATCGCTGGGCTCAGAAGGAGAACGTGGAAACAGCCGTTATCTGGGTCATCAGCAAATTAAAAAATGTCGCATCCAATATCCCCAAAGAACTGGATGCAGAACAGGCGCAGCGCAAGCTTCTCAAGATCATTCTTGGCGTTGTTCTGCATGTGAACGATGATATGAATGATGAGACTCCCCAGGCAGAGCGTTCCGAGAGGCTGGATGCTGCAATTCGGCTTGGTTATTCTTACGGACTGACCTATCCATTTATTGATGACCTGCTGGATTCGCAGGCGTTGACTGCGCAAGAGAAGCAGCAGTATTCTCTCTTGATTCGGAATGCGCTTCTCACCGGGATCGTACCGGATATCGGCGAATGGAAGGGAGCCAATCTCCAAGTCATTCAATATGTTCATGGCGAGCTGCGTGATGCGTTCGAGTATATCAAGAACTACCAGCGCCCTGAGACGCAGCGTACGTTCTTCGAGCAATCCTATGTATTCTTTCAGTCTCAGGAAATAGACCGTGCCAAGAAATTGTCCAACGCGAATTATTCCAATGAAGAACTTTATATCCCGATTATTATTAAATCCTCATCCTCCAGACTCATTGTTCGTTCTGTGCTTAGTGCATCGGCGGATGAAGGGTTTGATCTGCGGACGTTCTACTATGGCATATATAATCAGCTCGCAGACGATTTCGCGGATATGTTTGACGATATGGAGGAAGGAGCCGTGACTCCGTATACCTACTATCTGAAGTATCGTGACCTGCGGCCCGATTTAATTAATCCGTATGAGCTATACTGGGCGGTTATCTCTTATCTGATTCATGAGGTGTATCATTCCGATGCGAAGACTCGTGAGGTCATACTGGATCGTGCTATTAATGGACTTAAGCGTTGTAAAGAGCGGTTGGGTCAGGAACAATACAACGAAGTGATGAACATCTTTGCCTCCGGACAACCGGAATTCAATCGCCTCATTCAACAAATGGTGCGAAAAGCCGATGATGTGGATTTCCTAGATAAATTGCTGCGGGATCAGGTCATCCTCCAATTGCAGAATGACAAGCGCGAAAAACAGGATTTTCTGGATACGATTCGCACGGTTCGTGAACAGATCAATATTGAATTACAGATATCCAAGCCGGGTGGTCTTCCAGAGATGAAAGGCACGCTTATTGATGCTGCGAATTACAGTCTTCAAGGAGATGGAAAACGGCTAAGGCCGATTCTGACCTGGGTGATGGGTGTGCGTGAATATGGTCTGCATGAATCATCTATCATTCCTCTTCTGAGATCACTGGAATACATGCATACCGCTTCACTGATCTTTGATGACCTGCCGACCCAGGATAATGCTTCGACCCGGCGGGGGCGCTCTACCTTACATCAGGTGCACAACAGCGCAACAGCGGAATTGACAGGTTTATTTCTCATCCAAAAGGCCATTGGCGAGCAATCTTCCCTCAATCAGTTTGATGCCTCAACCGTGCTTACCCTGATTCAATATTCCGCTGAAAAAGCAGAGGATATGTGCATGGGACAGGCGATGGATCTGAATGCTAAAGGAAAAACGCTGTCCCTTGAACAATTGAACATGATCTGTTTCTACAAAACAGGTATTGCTTTCGAGGCTGCACTTGTGATGCCAGCCATTCTGGCTCAAGTGAAGGAAGCGGAGATTGCATCCTTAAAGAAGTTTGCGTATCATGCGGGTATCGCCTTTCAAATTAAGGATGACCTGCTGGACCTGGAAGGGGATCATCGGGTACTCGGAAAGCCGGCAGGTCAGGATGTACGGAACAATAGCTCAACCTTTGTATCCATTTTGGGTGAAGATGGCGCGAAGAAAGAGATGTGGGAGCACTATTGTCTTGCAACCGATGCGCTGAACGAAATGCCGAAGCCGATCTCTTTTCTGAGGCATCTGTTGGATTACATCATTGGACGGGAGCGGTAAATTCTTTTTTTGACTAAATCTCATTCCCATCTTCGGCTGGTTTATATGAAATAAAACAAAGGTGCCTGGATTCCATGTGAATAGAATCCAGGTCTTATTTTGCTTTAATGACACAAACGTTTAGAAAATGAGATGTTTCAACAATGAAAAATTCGGGTATTAAGCAAATATTGTGTTTATACACCAAAAGGAGAGCTTAAGATGCAGGTTCAAAAGGTCGATCATCACGAATTGTTTGAGCAGATTTATAATCAAGCACCTATTGGGATTGCACTTGTTGCTCCAACAGGACAGTGGATGAAAGTGAATCCTGCTTTTTGCAGAATGCTGGGTTATACAGCTCAAGAATTAATCCATCTTCATTACAAGGATATCACCCATCCCGATGATTTTGCACAGGATCTGATGTACGAGCGCGAACTGTGTGAAGGTAAATCGCAAGAGTACAAATTCGAAAAACGTTATATTCAGAAAAATGGAGATGTTGTATGGATATCACTACATGTCTCATTGGCTATGAACGAAGTCAGTGGAGAACCTCTGTATTTTATTTGCCATGTTGTAGATATTACGGATCATAAAACAACCGAACAAAAGCTGCTTCAAACGGAAGAAATGTTCAAACTTATTTCTGATAATGCACAAGAAATCATCTATATTGCGACCATTGACGGGATTTGTCGCTATTGTTCTCCTTCTATTTATAATCTGCTTGGTTATTCTCCAGAAGAAGTGGTTGGCAATAACAATACTGCCGTTTTTCACCCACAGGACCTGGAACGTGTCTCACAGATCGATTTGAGCACAGGTCATATGTTGAATATGCAGGCTCGCCATAAAGATGGGCACAGTCTATGGTTTGAAACCACATATAAGGTTATCGGGGAGCCTGGGCAAGAACAACAAATCCTTGCCATTGGGCGCGATATATCGGAGAGAAAGAAACATGAGGAAATTAGTGCAGAGGCTGAACGGATAGCCATGATTGGCAGTTGGGAGTGGAACATGCTGAGTGGCCATGTTTCAATGTCCGATCAAATATACGAGATGTTTGAAATTGATAACAATAAGCAGTATAAGGCCAGCGATATCTTTGCATTCATGGAACAGGCGGAGGAGCAGCGGTTGAAGGACTGTATTGAATGGGTGAAAACAGGCCAACCGCTTGATTTTGAATATCGGCATCTGGGCTCAAATGGTAAAGAAAAGTATCTTCATCTGCGAGGGTTAATTACCTTTGATGAGGATCAACGACCGATACAGCTAAACGGGACTTTGCAGGATATTACAGAGCGTAAACTCGTCGAATTCAAGCTTCAGGAGTCGGTGGAACGTTATACTTCACTCAAGAAATATAATCATGATGCCATCATTTCTTTTGATATGGACGGCAATATCATAAATGCCAACCCGGTAGCTATGAAAATGACGGGATGCCCGGTTGTGGAAATGATCGGAACCAGTATATGCAGGTTTATCGGACCGTATCATCTGGGACTGATTCTCAATAGCCAGTATGAGATGGCTGAAAAAGAAATCAATGCTATTCAGCACGTAAATGGTTCTGAGACAGAAGTTTTGGCAACGCTTGCCCCTATCATTATTAATGAGAAAAACGTAGGGTTCTACTTAATTGCGAAGGATATTACGGAACAGAAAAAGCTTCTTGTAGCCAAAGAGACTGCTGAACGAATGAATAAGGCCAAAAGTGAGTTTTTGGCGATGATGAGCCATGAGATCCGTACACCCATGAACGGAGTAATTGGGATGACGGACTTGCTTCTGGACACACCTGGACTTAGCGGAGAACAAAAGGAATATATTGAAATCATCCAAAAAAGCGGGGATTCGTTGCTTGCGATTATTAATGATATTCTGGACTTTTCCAAAATAGAGTCGGGTAAAACCGATTTGATGGATGAACCCTTCGATCTTAAGGAAATTGTGACGGAGACGGTTAAGATCGTAACGCCAATGATTCGGGAGAAGCAGTTGGATCTTCGTCTAAGCCTGGATGACGCCATTCCTGTTCCCGTGTTTGGGGATGCTTACCGTCTAAAACAGGTCCTAACCAACATCATCGGCAATGCTGTGAAGTTCACCCCGGAAGGCAGTATTGAAATCGAGGTGAAGGTTACCGGACAACAATACAATGACATTCAATTTCAGTTCAAGGTGAAGGATACAGGGATTGGAATTCCAGTGGAGAAAAGGGAGCATTTATTCGAAGCCTTCTACCAATTGGAGAATTTCATGACACGCAAGCCTCAAGGTACGGGACTTGGACTGGCCATCAGCAAGAAGCTTGTAGAGCTTATGCAGGGTGATATCTGGATTGAAGAGTCCGGCGATCCGGGGACCACATTTATGTTTACAGCGTCGTTTAAAACCAGCAACATGGAGGAATTCAACAGATACGATCTACAACAGAAAAAGAATAAAACGGATCAACTTCGAATTCTGATTGCGGAGGACAATGAGGTGAACCAGCTTGTTCTGCGCCGGATGATTGAGAAGAAAGGACATCTTGTTGATCATGTCGTGAATGGTTTAGAGGCAGTGGAAGCTGTCAAACGAAGTTCGTACGATATTGTGTTCATGGATGTGCACATGCCTCGACTGAATGGATTTGAAGCGACCAAAGCGATTAAGGAATCAATCCGGCCAGAGGCATGCCCTTATATTGTTGCGGTTACTGCAAACGCAGTTCGAGGGGATATGGACAAATGTCTGAAGGCTGGAATGGATGCGTATGTAAGCAAACCAATTAAAAGTGAATCCATTATGCAAGTGATGGAGGAGTTTTACCAAATAAAGAATCATCCCACTGCATACCATTCAATTCAACATTCCGTAAGAAGGGACTTTTGATTAGCAATGTAGCCGTTAACTTATCGATAGATATGTTAGCGGCTTTTTTTGCTATGTCCCATTCCGGGAATCACTAAATTACTGATTTTTGATCCATAGTTTGGAGATATCCATGAACCCAAACTCAGCGGTATGAAGGCCAAAGAGACTTTGATTAAGCAGGGCTTTTTTATTCATGTGGCAGCCGTACAATATCCAGCAGTTATCGCGAAGCAAATCCTCTGCTTTATTGAGCAGCAACGCCCTTTGCTCTTCATTTTGCTGAAGGAAATTCTCCATTTGTTGATAAAATACGGACTGTAAATCAGGTGATAAACAAATATGAAAATAGTTGCGTTTGTTGATGAAGAAATTAATCATGCCAAATTGCCAGTCATCTTCCAAAACTTCTTCTGCGATAATCAGGTCGGCTTCGCTTGTATCCCTCACATTGGGAAATTCAACGAAGGGTTGCAGCTCAATACATAAGCCGATGGAGGCTCCGCGTTGTTTAAGCCATTCTGCTTCTTTTTGGTCTTTAGCCACAGTATACGCAAGGATAATCTTCTCTCCCTGGTATCCACTGATGTGCAGGAGCTCACGGGCATCCTCAAGAGAAGACTCGCGCCAAGCATGCTCAGCGCTTTTCCAGGGAAGAAAGCTGTTTGCCGGTGTAATTCGATTGCTGCCCAGTTCCCTTACCAAAGCGACGGGATCGAATACAATGCGCATGGCTTGCCTAAATTCCAGTTGATGGTGAATACCGGCTTTGCGGAAATTAAACAGCATGTATCGGCATCCTGATGCTGGATAATCAACACTGTTGGTCCCTGTATCGTCTGTAGCTAATTTCAGTCGGTCTGTTCCCGGCAACTCATAATGGCGCTCATAAGGACCCAGATTGGGTACAAACCAAATATCTACTCGATCCAGATGAGGACGGATTCCATAATAGGCATCGAATGCGCTTATGACCAGTACCGTTTCATTTATTTCATTGATCCGAAAAGGTCCGGTACCAATCAATTGTTGGGTTACATCGACATCATAGGGGAGAATCGTCATTGAGACACAACTAAGCAAGTTCAGGAAGAAGCGATTAGGCCGACTTAGATAAAAACGAATGCAGTAATCCCCGACAACTTCGGTATGCTCAATATCCCGGTATAGCCAAATGAATGGACTGTCTACAATGCGCAAGCGTTGCAATGCAGATTGGACATCTCGGGATGTCATGACCCGACCATGGTGGAATCGTACACCTTTGCGCAGATAGAAAGTCCAAACTCTTTGTTCCTCATTGTACTCCCACATATGCGCCAGATCCGGCAGGAAGGTTCCTGTTTTGGCGTCATAGGTGATTAGCGTGCTGCATACCTGTCCAAGCAGATAGGTTTCAAAAGCAGTATACACAAAAGCAGGGTCAAGGTCTGCCAATCTTCGTGATCTCACCATGCGAAGCACATCCTGACCGGAAGCTGTTTCAACATGACTTTGGAATCCCATCTGTTTATTCAATGAATTCAGCAGCCGTTCCCGGAGAGCGTCGTTCTTCTCTGTGCTGCCGATCAACTCGATCGCTTCCTTCATTTTACCTCTGCCCATGAGTTCCAGAAAGCTCTCTTCGAGTGCCTCATTCACACTGCGCAGTAATGTCATCTCCGAATGATGTCCCCGGCCTCGCCCGGGCTGCCAGTGAATAAAGCCTTGTTCCTCCAGCTTGCGCAGAATAAACTTCACGTTGCGTGGGGTGCAGCATAGGGCAGCGGAAAGGCTCTCGATCGTTACCGGAACCGATTCATGAAATTGAAGAGCAAGTTCTTTTGCTCTGGCAAGACGCAAATAATGGGTTGTTGCTGTATCCATATGAATGTGCTCCTTCATAAAGGGTGAAATGTGCTCACGTTTTCTTACACTTTTATTTCCCCCTTTTATCCATACAATTATACATAAAGGGATAGGGCATAGGTAGCCCATCTGAGACAAAAACATCTAGAACAGGAGAACCATACGCATGAAGCAGCATTTACGTCAAATTCACCCTTTAGCCTGGACCATCATTGTTGGAACGATGTTTGGACGTCTGGTGACGTCCATGAGCATCCCGTTTTTATCCATTTATCTGACTCAGGTACTGGGAGCTACACCCACACAGACTGGAATTACCGTCGCGGTTAGTTCTCTGGCGGGGGTTATGGTCAGCTTTTATGGAGGTTACATTTCCGATCGAATCGGCCGCAAAGTGGTCATGATGGTCTCCGTATTTGGCTGGGCCTGTGTTTTCTTCATCTTTTCAGCAGCTGAGCACCTGTGGGTATTTTTTGTGGCCAATACGTTAAACGGTTTATGCCGCGCCGTGTTTGAGCCCACGTCACGTGCACTTCTATCGGATATTACTCCACCACAACATAAACTGCTTGTCTTCAACCTCAGATATGCGGCCATTAATCTGGGTGTCGTGTTTGGACCTATTATCGGTCTTCAGCTTGGATCAGCGGAGTCTACATTTCCGTTCATGATCTCCGGGTTGGTATATATCGTTTACGGCCTGGTTTTGTTCCTGCAATTTCGATTGCAGCGCGCAAATCTGCCGGAACATGTTCAGGTCACTGCACCTCGTTTACGAGATGCACTCGCTACTACGGGACGCGACCGTGTATTTTTGCCAGTACTTATCGGAACTACGTTTTGCGTGCTCGGGTATGGGCACTTTAGCTCGACCCTGGCTCAGTATGTGGCCCAGAATCCTCTTTTTGAACATGGAAGTCAAGTGTTTTCCTATATGCTTTCACTCAATGCGTTGACTGTGCTTGTAATCCAATTCCCGATTGTGCGGGTGGCCAGCAAATTCCCACCGGTTGTACCTCTCATTCTTGGAAACGTGCTGGTCGCTACAAGTCTGTTCCTGTTTGGCATAGCTGAAGGCGTTATGCTGCTGATGATCAGTGTCATTCTGTTCACCATTGGGGAAGTGCTCATGTTCACCATGATGGATGTGCTGATTGACCGTATTGCCAAACCCGAATGGAAAGGGACGTACTTTGGCACAATTGGATTCAATAACTTGGGCAGCGTCATGGCACCGATTCTGGGAGGTCTGTTATTAACCCAATTTGGGACGGGGAATGGTCTGTTCGTTTTTGTACCGCTGGCCCTGACCACTGCACTTGGACTGCCTTTTCTTATCGTAGCCCATAAGCGTCTTGTAGTCAGGGAGAAGGAGACCACACCCATACAAGTGAGTGCCTAGCTTAAGCGATGCCAGTTGTATGACACATAAGCATTAGCTGTTTTAATTTTTTTTTGGGGACCATAACTTTCATTGAGAAATCAGCGTTAATTAGTTAAACATTTCCTCATGGGGGTTCCAAATGATATTAAAAAAGTTCACCTTAACATTGCTGGCGTGTGTTATGTTTGCCGCGTTTTCAACGCCGAGTTTAGCTGAGAATGACACGTTAGAGATTGGGACTGGCGTATTGTCCAATAACCGGGTGCTAATTCCTTTGAGGGTTGTGTCCAGCAACTTGGGGGCAGATGTAACGTGGTATAAGGAAGGGAAAAGCATTCGAATTAAAACGGATGAAAAAGAAATTTGGCTTGTGGTTAACTTTAAAAATGCGAGAGTGAATGAACAGATCATCAAAATGGATTCTCCTGTTGAAATAATTCGAAATACAGCATACGTTCCGCTGCGATTTGTCAGCCAAATATTAGGAGCCAAGCTAGAGTGGAATCCACAAACTAAACAGGCAATCATCCACTTGAATAAACAAAACATGATAGTGAGTATGCAAGAGGAGACCATTCAGATACCTGATTCTGTGAAAATAACCAAGGGACGAATAAATGTTTTGTCAGAGAAATTGAATGAAATTTCAGGCTTGTCTCAGATTAAGCAGGTCAGTACGTATTTCAAGCCTTATTTCACTGAAGATTTAATCAAATTTATTCTCAAAAGGCAGGATCTCGTAAGTGATTGGATGGTGTACGATGCTCCAGAGACCTCCGTCTATTACACAAGCAGTACAACAGCGACATTATCCCAATCGTTCGTAATCGGAAACACATTAACGGGTGATTCTCATTATGTAAATGATCGAAATATTGAACTTGTTTACAGTAATGGAGTATGGAAAGTGAATCAGTTAATGTTTAATCTCAGAGAAATTCCCTATTTGGGTTATGATCGTTGAAATCGTAGCATATGATGTTCAGTGGCATGAAGGAAATAACAATTGAGTTAATATTATCTTGACGGATTACAGTGGAGCGATTACAATAAACAACAAATATGTGTGACGGGTGGTTAAGATGAACATGTTCCAGACAGGGCGCATTCTGAATCGATAACTGAATACGCATGAGCAAGTGACTTAACCAATGTTTTTTTGTGTTGGCGTTTAGACAGTCATGTTTGTGCACCCCTGTCGTGGACGCTCATCATTATTGCGTGCAGAGGAGAAATCCGGAAACGCTTCTTATTTCATATGGTTCTCTTATTGTTACAAGCTGTAGATGAACATTAGTTCATCTATGGCTTTTTTGCATGCATTCCACCCAATTTGTTGCACATAGAAGGGAGGTTTTGTAGTACTTTTTGATGGGAAATCACCCCTAAGGGGAGAAAGAGAGGCAGCGATATGAAACGACCTGCTCAAAGTTATACCATTTGGTTTTCCCAACGAACCGGCAGTACTCTGCTGGGTGAAGCCTTAAGTTCTACGGGTGTCGCAGGATATCCGAGGGAGTGGTTGCATTATCAGCATAAGAGCCCAGACACATTAAAGCGTGAAGATCTGGAACGGATCTGGGATCAGGGAACAACGTCGAACGGAGTATTCGGCATCAAAATTAATTTTGAACAACGATGGATTGACGCATTCCGCAGTCTCTATAGTCTGCCAACAACGTTATCGCGGGCTGAGGTATGGAGTACGGGCTTCCCTAATTGCACCAAGCACATTTACATGACGCGTCGCAACAAAGTCAGATTGGCTGTGTCATGGTGGAGAGCCATTGTCTCGGGTGAATGGCACCGCAAGCACGGAGACAGCCCTCAGTTACAAGATATTGCAGATCAATATAATTTTGATGCGATTAAACATCTGCTTGTGGAGAGTAATATGTGCGAAGCAGCAATTGAAGACTTTCTGTCCGAGTCAGGCATTGTGCCGCTGACAATTGTTTATGAGGATTTTATACAGGATTACGAAGGGACCGTCATGCAGGTGCTAGATTTTTTGGATGTTCAGACTGACGGTGTAACCGTATCGCCCCCGTTCTTTGACCCGATCGCAGACGAGATTTCTGAACAATGGGTGCAAAGATTTCGGGAAGAATGCCAAAGAGATTGGGAGAATGTTAAATGGTAAATACACTTGGTAAGATTCATCCACGAGTTGGAAACGTTGCATTTATTGTTGTTATGTATGATTCATCTTAGTGAGGGAGCAAAATGCTTTGAATCACCAAAATGAAAAGAAATGTTATACGAAGGGGTGAGGGGCTATGCCCAAAACAGAGAAACGCTCCATGTCCTGGCTGCTGCAATATCTAAAACCAGTCAAAGGCCGATTGGCCATACTTATGGTGATGTTGCTAACGTCAACAGGGCTGCAGCTCCTGAATCCACAGATTATCAAACGATTCATTGATACAGCGGCAAGTGGGGGAATCCTTTCTAACCTGATCCAGCTTGCCGGATTGTTTCTAATTGTTGCCGTCGTAAATCAATTGATTACAGTAGCCGTAAGTTATCTGGGGAATGATGTGGCCTGGCGAGCAACGAACCGGTTACGGGGAGATCTCCTGAAGCATTGTCTGCGTCTGGATATGCGGTTTCATAATGTGAAGACGCCGGGAGAAATGATTGAACGGGTGGATGGTGATGTGACGAGTATCTCCAACTTCTTCGCGATGTTTATTGTGCAGGTGGTGGGAAGCTTTGTCTTGCTTGCCGGAATTCTCGGATTTATGTTCACCGTAAACATCCCGATTGCGATCGTCATGACGGTGTTTACATTGTTATCGATTCTGTTTATGGTGTTCATTCGGAATCTGGGAGTAAACTCTTCCAAAAATGAGCGGGAAGCGAGTGCATCCTTGTTTGGATTAATTGAAGAGCGTATTGCGGGAATTGAAGATGTTCAAGCGAACGGGCATGTCCCGTATGTGATGAATCGCTTTTATCGTACGATGCGTGTTGTATTTCAAAAAGGAAGGAAAGCCTGGCTGCTTCGGGTGATTCCATGGAATACAACGGTCATTCTGTTCGCACTCGCAGTCACGGCAGTACTTCTGCTTGGTGTTCATTACTACATGCAAGGCATCATTAGCATCGGTACCCTGTTTCTGATATATCAATACACCCAGATGCTTAATGATCCGATTGAGATGTTGGGCGATCAGGTTCAAGAGTTTCAGAAGGCCAAATCCGGCATGCTTCGGTCAAGAGAGCTGTTATCTTTGCGCAGTGAGATCGAAAACGGAAAAGAGGATCAGCTGCCAGAAGGGCCGCTTGGTCTGGAATTCAAGCAGGTGAACTTCAGTTATAACGAGGATAAACCTGTGTTACAAAATATTAACTTTGCCATTAAACCTGGCGAACGGCTTGGCATCATCGGTCGTACAGGTAGCGGCAAGTCAAGTCTCAGTCGGGTGCTTCTGCGCCTGTATAATCTGGATAGCGGAACGATTCGAGTTGGGGGCAAAGACATTTCAGAGCTTACCTTGCCTGCACTCTACCACAGGGTTGGTATGGTTACGCAGGATGTACAGCTGTTCGACGGTACGTTGCGAGACAATTTAACGCTGTTCAACCAGGACGTCTCGGATCAGATTATTAAGGAGACAACGAATCGACTTGGATTAAGTCACTGGATTGAATCACAGCCCGCAGGGTTGGACACCCATCTGAAGGCAGGCGGTTCTTCATTATCCGCAGGGGAAGCTCAATTGTTTGCCTTGACGCGAGTATTTCTGACTGAACCAAGCCTGGTTATTCTCGATGAGCCTTCCTCACGGCTGGATGCCGCTACAGAGAGCATGCTTCAGTCTGCCATTGATCAGTTGATGAAGCAATGTACGGGAATTATCATTGCACATCGCTTGGCTACTTTGGAAAAGGTCGATCAGATTATGGTACTGGGTGATGGCAAGGTACTGGAATTCGGAGCCAGAGAAGCACTCGCCAGCGATCCGTCGTCACATTATGCCAGATTGCTGATTACGGGGCGAGAGGAGGAATTGGCGTGAATGTAACAGGATTTATAGGCCGTTTATTTCGATTCAGGCCTTTTCTATTTTTGATCAACGGATTATTATGGTGTATATTTCATTCTTTGCCGCTGGCAATAGGGATCGGGATGCAGTGGTTCTTTGACCGGGCAACGACGGGTTCCAGTGATTATATGTGGCTGGCAGCTCCCCTGATCTTCATTGCTTTGATCAGGGCAGTAAGAGTAGGTACGTTTTTTGCTGCATTCTATGCATGGATTACGTACATTTACCATATTCAGGCCATTCTGCGTACCAATATGCTCGCTGGTATTATGCGCTGGCCAGGACGTAATCTGCCAGCTTCACCGGGAGAAGCGATGAGTCGCTTTCGGGATGATGTGGATGAAGTGGTTGAGTACGTAGAATCCTGGGTGGATTTCTGGGGAAGGCTTGTGTTCGCCATCGTATCCATCATCATTATGGCGAACATTAACTGGAAAATCACTTTGGTAGCTGTTTTGCCACTGGTAGTCGTAACGTTGCTGAATAACTTGTCTGGTAATCGGGCTCGTCGATATGCTCAGGTCAATCGTGAGTCGACAGGACGTATCACCAGTTTCATTGCCGAAACCTTTGGGGCTGTGCAGGCACTGAAACTTGGGCAGGCAGAAGAGCATGTCTCTACTCGTTTTAACAAACTGAATGAAGAACGTCGTCAAGCCGCACTCCGGGATAATCTGTTCAAACAGTGGATGAGATCACTTAATCAGCATGTGCTCAGTATATGTACAGGTCTCATTCTCCTGATGTGTGCGGCCGAGATGAAATCCGGCAATTTCACCGTAGGTAACTTTGCTTTGTTCACCAGTTATCTTGCCAATATTGGCTTTAGTATTTCATTGTTTGGCTATATGGTATTCCAGCATAAACGGCTCAAAGTATCTTTTGACCGCATGCGAACCTTGTTTCGCCCTGGTGAGGAAGACCGGATCATGGATTTCAGAGAGACGTATCTGAATGAAGATCCGCCTGAGCTTCCTGATGAACAGAGAGATCCCAAAGAGAAGCTAAGAGAGCTGGAGATCAGCAATCTGGCGTACCAATATCCTCATTCCGCAAATGGAATACAGGATATCAGCTTCCGTGTGAAGCGGGGACAATTTCTGGTCATCACTGGACGGATCGGTTCTGGCAAATCGACTCTGGTCCGCACACTTCTGGGACTGCTGCCCAAACAGGAGGGTTCAATTCGATGGAATGGTACAGATGTAGATCCCGCTACCTTCCTGATGCCGCCTAGAGCAGCATATACGCCGCAAGTACCCCGACTGTTCAGTGATACGCTGAAAGAGAATATTGTTCAGGGCAAACAGGGCCGTACGGAAATCGCACTTGCAAAAGCCATTCGTTTGGCTGTTATGGATAAAGATATTCAAAACCTGGATCAAGGACTCGAAACGTCCGTAGGTCCAAGAGGTGTCATGCTGTCGGGTGGTCAGATTCAACGCGCGGCTACCGGACGCATGCTGATGACGGAAGCAGACCTGTTCATCTTCGATGATCTGTCCAGTGCGCTGGATGTGGAAACCGAGCAGCAGGTCTGGGAAGGTTTGTTCCAGGAGCCAGATGTCACCTGTATTGCGGTGTCTCACCGCAGAGCAGCACTTGCGAAGGCAGATCATATCATCGTCATGAAGGATGGACGAATTGAAGCCGAGGGCAGCTTATCAGATTTGCTTGCCACTAATGAAGAGATGCAGCTGCTTTGGCAAGGTGAACAAACACCGGTTAAAGTGGGTTAGGATAAGATATACGATAAAAAAATGAAAAAAGCCGTACAGACAACTCTTTTCGAAAGAGTTAAGATCTGTACGGCTTTTATTATTGCTCATTGGGTCCACCTTTATTTGATCAGCTGTGCAATCAATGAATACGCAATGATGACCAGGAAGATGATCGTAATGTGGTTAATGGAGAAAATAAACATTTTATGTGACCATTTCTTGGTTTCTTTCTTATCGAAGGTTGCCACACTAAGAATAAGCCAGGCCAGGCTTACCAAAAACGCAACAATGGCAATAAACGGACTCATCGGCCAGAACAAGAAGCTGGAGAATAGCAACAATACCAGATAAACATTCGTCTGGATGTATGTCCGTCTGATTCCTTTTACAACAGGAAGCATGGGAACACCAGCCGCTTTGTATTCATCGAATCTCCGAATGGCAATGCCATAGAAGTGAGGCATCTGCCACAACAGCATGGTAACGACCAAAGCCCAAATTTCATAGTGACCCAGCTCAGGTGAAATGGCTGCCCAACCAATGAGTGGAGGAACAGCGCCTGAAAGACTTCCAACTTCCGTATTGTATACCGTTGTCCGCTTGGTCCACATCGTATAAGGGAACACGTACAACAGCAGTCCCAATATGCCGAATACGGCAGCCGAAGGGGAAGCGATATACAACATGATGCCCCCGATAATCGTAATGGCAATACCGAGGATCAAACCTGTTTTGGTATCTACACGACCAGTTACCGTTGGACGTGTTTTGGTGCGTTCCATGATCGCATCGATATCCCGATCATACAAATTGTTAAACACCCCGGCCGCTCCAATAATCAGGGAAGACCCGATAACAGATAGGATAATGGGTACAATATTTGCTAAAATAGATGCATCAAATACATACAAAGCCAAACTTAAACCGGCAAACATGGCGATCAGATTGGATTTGATGATTCCGATCTTGATCGTATCAAAAAATACTTTCGGAATCGAGCTAGTGTACTCCAGGCTGATTTCGGACCGTGCCCCTTTATTCAATGTTTTCAAGAACTCACTTCCTATATCTATACTTATATATCTCGTGGTTTTATTATAGCACTCAATACAGTATGTGAATTAATTAACGATTTAGTATTTAAAATAATGTCATTTGATTGTGAACAATTTAAAAACAAGGTTTTTTTTAATTGTTAAAAATGATTTTCTGTGATACAGGTCATTGAAACCGAATAGCAGGGATAACAAGAGAAGCATATTTTTCTTGCATGTTGAGCTTTATTTGTTTATTGTAGATATAAGAGATCCTTAATGGTATTAAGTGATCTCGTCTTGCATTGTTTCTATTAAAGAACAGCTGCAGGAGGCAGGATGTAATCAGTATAGGTTTTTTTTGTAACAATAAAGGACATTGAATATCTGGAAAGGGTGTTAAATATGGATCAAAAGATGGATGTATTAATTATAGGCGGAGGACCAGCGGGTCTTAATGCTGCACTTGTACTAGGACGAGCTCGCAAACATGTTGTGGTCATAGATGATGAACGTCCCCGTAATTGGGTTACGCGTGAAACACACGGTTTTCTGACAAGAGATGGTGCAAGTCCACGTGAATTTCGGAAGGTTGCGAAAGAACAGATTAGCGCTTACCCGTCCGTTCATTTTGTAGGGGACACAGCGACTTCAGTGACAGGAACAGATGGTGATTTTCAAGTTACAACGGCCCAAGGAGTCGTCTATCACACGAAGAAAATTTTGTTTGCAGTAGGGAAAAAAGACCTGCCGCTGGATATTAACGGGTTGAAAGAGGTATATGGCAAGAGTGCTTTTGTCTGCCCTTATTGCGATGGATGGGAATTAAGAGATCAACGGCTTGTCATCATTGTGAATGGAGCCAAGGCATTTCATATGGCCAAGACGATCTCGGGCTGGACAAGCCAGTTTACCATTTGCACGAATGGACCTGATGAATTGACGGATGAGCAGCGGGAGGAATTGAAGCAGCATGGTGTCCCGGTATGGGACTCTCCAATTCAATCTATTGAATCAAGCGATGGTATGGTGCAGCAAGTGGTGTTAGACGATGGTACCGAAATCTCGTGCACGGGGATTTTCTTTGGACCGAAACTAACGGCTGGATCAGAACTGCCGCAGACGATAGGCTGTGAGGTTACGGATGCGGGTACAGTCGTTGTAGATGATTTCGGCAAAACAACCGTACCGGGTCTGTTCAGCGCTGGAGATGCAGCATCGGAGTTGTACCAGGCCATTACTGCGGCGTCCCTTGGTGCATTAACCGCTGTAACGATCAACAGTGAGCTAAATATGGAAGCCTGGGATGAGCGCGGTAAACATCTAAACCCATAGAATAACGATGTACAATTTCATCTTTCAAGATATACTGCTGCCTGAAGGGCATGATTTATGAAGAAGGCAGGCCCAGTATTCGAAGACACGTTAAAAAGGAGGCGGCAATAGCCGCCTTTTTCTTATGTCGAAAAACAGCCGCTGATCTGGAGTTCTCAACTAGATCGGCGGCTGTGTTAATTTGGCAGATACGATCTATTGACAAAGAAAAATTTTTGACGCAATATAATAAAATAACTTTATAAAGTATATAAATAAAGTAGTTCACTAGCATTATTGTGTTCATTTACTTTTAATTTATATGCAGGGAAGGGATCTAATTATGGCAACTTGGTTTCTTATCATTATCTACCTTGCGTTTATCAGTTTGGGGATTCCGGACTCCTTGCTTGGTTCGGCATGGCCCGTCATGTGGTCTGAACTTGGCGCTTCGTTTGGGTCAGCAGGAATTCTGTCGATGGTCGTTGCAGGGGGAACTATCGTCTCAAGCTTGGCTAGCGGCACGGTTATTCAAAAATGGGGAACAGGCAAGGTTACGTTAATTAGCTGTTGTTTGACCGCCGGAGCACTCCTTGGATTTTCCTTCGCACCTTCATTGGTATGGCTCGTCATTCTTGCCATTCCGCTCGGTCTAGGGGCCGGTGCCGTGGATGCCGCACTGAATCATTATGTCGCAGAGCATTACAAAGCACACCATATGAACTGGCTGCACTGTTTCTGGGGTGTTGGCGCGACGACAGGGCCGATTATTATGTCGTATTACATTGCGGAACATCATTCCTGGAGAAGCGGGTATACAGCTGTAGCCGTGGTCCAGTGCTGTCTAGTCCTGATTTTGTTTGCCACGTTGCCGTTGTGGAAGCGTGTTGCTGCAAGTCGGGAGAGTGCGAGTCTGAACAACGAAACAGATCATGTGCAAGCAGACAACACGTTAGTACAGCGTGAGGATAGACCCGAACGGAATGTATTGAAGATTAAGGGAGTCAAAAACTCCCTGATCGCATTTCTGTTTTATTGTGGCGTCGAGACGACGGTCGGTTTATGGGGAGCCAGCTATCTGGTAGGAGCAAGAAATATCTCGGCAGAAACGGCTGCAGGATGGATCTCCTTATACTACGGTGGTATTACGATAGGAAGGTTGATTACAGGCTTTATCACATTAAAAATAAAAAATCGGGTATTAATTCTGGCGGGTCAAGTGACCGCCATTGTGGGTGGAGTCATTTTATTGCTTCCATTATCGATTTCGTTTGCGCTGGCTGGATTTATGCTGATTGGATTGGGGCTTGCACCCATCTATCCCGGACTTCTTCATGAAACTCCAGCTCGATTCGGCAAAGCGAATTCTGCCCGATTAATGGGATACCAGATGGCACTGGCATACACAGGAACTACATTGCTTCCTCCGCTTTTTGGCGTGCTTGCTGCGAAAACCAATATCGGCTTTTTCCCGCTGGTTGTACTTGTTTTCCTTATCCTAATGCTAGCCAACTCAGAGCAAGTGAATCGTATTTTGAAAAAGAGGATTCTAAATGGGTAGAGCTAGTAGGGGTGTAATAAGACTTAAACATCCCATTTAAAAAATGATACACAAAAAAAGCGAGGAACTACTCTCGCTTTTTTTTGTTGTGTGCAGAATCACAGAATCATTGGCATAAGATAGGATCAATCAGCTTCAATCGGAAGGGCGTTACGTACAGGATATATGGGCTGGTAAACGAGCCGTAAATTCAGCTAAAGGTCTGTACGTGAGCAACTTCTATGAAAGTGTGAGCTGATTTTAGAAGATAAAATGATTTTTGATGCAAGTCTTAAAGAACTTTTTTCGAAAATGAGAGATGGAAAATAGAGGGCATACGCCCTCCAATGAAATTTAAGTTTACTCAATTCCAAAGAGAATCTTACCGTGAATCCTGAATTGTTGCAGAGCTATTGTTGGCGCTCAAATCAGTAAGTGGGTCGAAAGGAGGTCCTGTTATTGTGCCTACAAGCAGTGCGATATCCACGGCATTTACTGGGCTGCCCCATGAATTTCCAGAGAAGACCATGATGGCCTGATCATTAACAAATCCTCTGGTGTTATAAACAACATTGCTAATAATTTCTCCGGTTGTATTCGGGTTAAAATAGGCTGGCTGACGCAAAGAATAAAAAATATTATTTCTTACAATCAATCCGGTCATGTTTCCGATCTGGGTCACGAGCCCCCGATTGACGACCCAACCTGAGGAGGGGCCTGCTTGAGGTGGGCCAAATATCGTATTATTTTTTACGGTATGATTGGTCCCGCCTAATTGAATAAACTCAACAGCATAAGGGTTATCACTCGTGATCGTTAATCCGTCTACAGTTACTCCGCTTCCAATGATGGTGAAAGGGATGACAGCAGCTTGCAAAAGGATGACTGTACTTGGATAACCTTTTAGCGTTATTCCAGCTTTATTAATGGTAATATTCGTAGTGATGGGGTATGTTCCACCAAGAATATGAACAGTACTCGTTGGAGATACCGCAGTTACACCTTGTTGAATCGTTCCAAAAGGACTGGCCTGCGTTCCATCTCCACCCACCGCGCCTTGCAAAACATACACATCAAAGGGATTGGGTTGAACTGTACCCGTAGCTCCCGTAGAGCCAGTAGCTCCAGTAGCTCCGGTACCAGTAGCTCCAGTGGCTCCTGTGGCTCCTGTAATACCCGTCGCACCAGTTGCACCTGTAGGGCCTTCTGGGCCGCCAGATGGACCTGTATCACCTGTGGGACCTGTTGCCCCCGTAGCTCCCGTAGCTCCTGTCGAGCCGGAAATACCCGTCGCTCCGGTAGGGCCCGTCGCACCAGTTGGGCCAGTTGCTCCTGTCGCTCCCGTATCTCCGGTAACGCCTGTTGTCCCTGTGTTTCCTGTTGCCCCCGTAGCTCCTGTAGCTCCTGTCGAGCCGGAAATACCCGTCGCTCCGGTAGGGCCCGTCGCACCAGTTGCGCCAGTTGCCCCTGTCGCCCCCGTATCTCCAGTAACGCCTGTTGTCCCCGTGTTTCCTGATGCCCCCGTTGCCCCTGTGTTTCCTGTCGAGCCGGAAATACCCGTCGCTCCGGTAAGGCCCATTGCCCCCGTTGCACCTGTCGTACCGGTATCTCCAGTGAGACCCGTCGCACCTGTTACTCCTGTAGAGCCTGTAATTCCTGTTGCACCCGTAACTCCTGTCGAGCCGGAAATGCCTGTAGTCCCGGTAGGACCTGATCCGCCGGTCGCTCCAGTCGTTCCTGTATCTCCAGTAAGGCCCTTCGCACCTGTAGAGCCCGTAGAGCCTGTGACCCCTGTCGCACCCATAAGTCCTGTTGCGCCAGTCGTTCCTGTCGCTCCAGTAGCTCAATAGAATTCTCGCTGCCAAATAATTCGGAATAAACGAGTCGGTGAGCAGCAACCAAAGCACCGATACTGTTTTTACCCCAAATCGAAACTAAATTGTCCTGGGGGGATGCTCCCGTAATAGTAACAACGTACTCGTAGCTGCTAATATTGGCAAAATAATCTCGAGTAGCTACTGCACCGGGTAAGATCGTAAATTGTTCACTTACATATAAAATCCTGCTGGTAGTTAATGAATATCCTTGGATGAGTATCGTTGCAGCATTCACAGTATTCTGATTTTCAATTTTAATTGAAACGGTCTGGGTAGGCCTTACCCCGTTTACAGGACTATTATCAATAGGGCCAGTAAGCAAGACTGCCAAATTTTCTCACTCCTTTTCTCACAATGGAATTAAGTGTAATTCACACTGATGTATGTTTATTCGGATATGTTGAAAAGTTCACTGTTTTCACAGATCTGAGTGCAAAAAAAGCGATAATGAGAAAAAAATAGTTATACATATAGAAACTAATATGAAAATGCTTTCATGCGAATCAGCCTAAATAATAGGGTTGACACTAGTTTTCGAAACGGTTTTAATTATATAGACCGATTGTTATAATTCATTTAAGGATGTGGCTTTATTGAGTGAAAAGTCTAATGCTAGAGAACTCATCGTCAGCACAGCAGCCAGACTGTTTTTTTCACAAGGATATCATGCGACCGGTCTAAATCAGATTATTAAGGAGAGCAGTACGCCAAAAGGCTCGTTATATCATTATTTCCCACATGGCAAGGAAGAGCTCGCTCACGAGTGCATTCAAAAAGCCAATGAAAACATTCTGCATAAGTTTGAAGAAGTGTTTGCTGCTCATGATAATACGGGGGATGCGATTCAGCAATTTATTCATGACTTGGCGATTGAAACGGAAGCGGCAGGTTTTACAGGTTTTCTTCCATTTAGTTTCTGGGCTGCCGTGGAAACCTCATGCATCAGTCATCAATTGCGAATTGCCTGTCAGGACGTATTTGCCGGATGGCAGCGTATCATTACGAAACATCTGATTTTGGATGGCATAGGTGAAAAGAAAGCACAAGAGATGGGACTACTCGTCATTTCCTTAATGGAGGGCGCGTTGATTATCAGCTTGACCAACCAGGACAAACAGCCCTTGCTGACGGCTGCTGATTATTTGTCCGTTGTGGCGAAGAATGCAAAAGAGAAGCAATAAGCTTCGTAAAGAGAAATAGAAATCGTCAGATCGTTTGAGGAGGATGGGATCGTGGAGGCTTCCATGAAGGCTGGTTCTGTACAGGATCAACAAGAAACAAAACAATATAAAGTATTTCCGATTTTATTCGCCATGCTACTTAGCGGTTTTATTGGTCTGTTCGGTGAAACAGCACTAAATGTGGCATTGACACCGCTTATGGGCTTGCTCGAAGTGGGACCAACGACCATTCAATGGTTAACAACAGGTTATTTGCTCGTTTTGGGTATTTTGGTGCCGGTTTCCGGTATGCTGTTACAATGGTTTTCAACGAGACAGTTGTTCACAACTTCTCTGATTTTTTCGATTGCAGGAACGCTAGTTGCTGCTATTGCACCGAGCTTTGAAATTCTGTTGGTGGCGCGGGTATTGCAGGCTGTAGGTACGGCTCTGTTACTGCCACTAATGTTCAACACCATATTGGTTATCTTCCCGATTGAAAAACGTGGCGCTGCCATGGGATTGATCGGTTTGGTTATTATGTTTGCACCAGCAAGTGGTCCGAGTATTTCGGGTCTGATTCTGGCCAATCTGAGCTGGCACTGGATTTTCTGGATCTCCTTGCCGTTCTTCATTATTTCATTGGTATGCGGCTTGCTGTTCTTACCGAATATTTCGAATTTGACCAAGCCCAAAATTGATGTTCTTTCCATTGTACTTTCCACACTTGGTTTTGGTGGCATCGTGTACGGATTCAGTAGTGCAGGAGGACATGGGGATAGTGGCGGTGGCTGGACCAGTCCTATCGTTGTAGCCACATTGGTTATCGGAGTATTATCTTTGCTGCTGTTCAGCATCCGTCAATTGCGAATGAAACAGCCGATGATGGATCTGCGGGCGTTCAAATATCCAATGTTTACAATCGGCTTGATTCTGATCTTCCTTTGTATGATGATGATGTTGTCATCCATGCTGATCCTGCCGATGTACCTGCAACAAGGTATGGCGGTAACGGCACTGACTGCCGGTCTGGTACTACTGCCAGGCAGCTTGCTGAATGGATTCTTGTCCCCGGTTATGGGACGCCTGTTTGACAAATTCGGTCCGAAGTGGCTTGTGATTATCGGTCTTGCGATCGTAACTGTTGTACTCTTCATGTACACAGGAATTACTCCAACTACGACTCTGAGCAAAATTATTACGCTGCATGTGTTTATGATGATCGGTATTTCAATGATCATGATGCCTGCACAAACCAACGGCTTGAATCAATTGCCACCTGCATTTTATCCTCACGGAACGGCGATCATGAATACATTGCAGCAGGTATCGGGAGCTATTGGTACAGCTGTTGCGGTAAGTATACTGAGCGCAGGTCAGACCCGCTTCTTGAGCGGTGTGACAGACCCTGAGAGTCCAGAAAATCAGTTGGCAGGTTTCACATCCGGTGTACAAAATGCATTTGTTTTCGCACTGGTTCTTGCTGTCATTGGACTGATCATTTCGATCTTTGTGAAACGAGTGAAGGTCGGTGCTCAGCAGGGACAACAAGGTCCTATGCATTAATTGAAAGCCATATATGAAATGAAACGATGCTCTCTCTACAACAGGAGGGCATCGTTTTTTTGTACCTTGACATGAAACGGGTTCCAACCATTAGAGTGAAAATAAACCTGCTAGGTGGATAGAAAAAATCTTGATGATGAAAGCAAATAGTTCATGTTCTGGCGAAATAGTATATGTTCATATGAAATTTTAAAGATAATATAGAGAGTAGATTAATAATAACGGATAGAAGAAAACGTTTTAGAATATATTTTATAATCAAGGAGACGTCTTTATGAGAATTGTTAAATCTGTACCTGCGAATATTGAACATCTGCTAGATCGCTATGAGAAAAATGGTCATCTGACCATGCAAGCTTCGCTAATGGGAAAACAGTCGGTAGTCTATCGTTTACAAGAATACTGCCTTAAGGTGTATACACCTCGTGGAAAAGTGGATGGAGAATTGGAGTGTGAGGCGCTCTTGTCATTGCAAAACAACCCTCATGTTCCTGAATTGTATGCGTACGCTTCTGGGAATTTTGTGCTTACAGAATGGATTGAAGGATTCAATCTGAGCGAGCATCGAGCAACGTACGGACACATACCGCACAATCTGATATATGATCTGTTTTCAACAGAACTTCAACAGATTCAGGCAGGTTATCGTGATTGGGATGTCATTCGATATGAAAATTTGTTATGGACTGCAACAGG
Source organism: Paenibacillus sp. E222 (assembly GCF_013401555.1). Taxonomy (NCBI): domain Bacteria; kingdom Bacillati; phylum Bacillota; class Bacilli; order Caryophanales; family Paenibacillaceae; genus Paenibacillus; species Paenibacillus sp. E222. Next base: position 5,527,543 of record NZ_CP058552.1, on the reverse strand, counting down.
GGAGGTCAAGCGAACTGATTTTTGGCTATGTGAACCTGTCAGTTGTATGCGGTTGCGGGAGCGATTACAACATAATATCATTCGGAAAATTGAGCGGATTTACAGCGGCGATGAAACTGATCTGGAGGAGGTCGTGCATTATTTTGATCGACACGGTCTTACGACCACGGAGGTCCAAGAGGCCTTAGCACATTTCAGATCGCATACACCGAGAATGGCCTTAGCACAATAACGATTTTAACGAAATAAAAACCCTAACGATTACCCGAATCGTTAGGGTTTTATGTTGAAAAAATGGTATTGCTTTTTTAACGTTTCCTTGTACTGCTTATTCAATGTTGGTTCAGGGAGTCTATTTCTTGACCAGTTCCAATATTTCATTGGCAACAAGATCCGGGTGATATTGATGAATATAATGCTCGGTATCCTTAACAGTTACATGTTTGGAGTGTTCCGACCAGGATGTAAATTCAGCCTGCGTTTTATCCCATTCTGGTTCACTTGCTCCGAAGTAATCTGCGGTCAGTATGGTAAGCGGAAACGGGAAGGGCTTTTTGTTATCAACGACAACTTTGGCATTGGCAGACATTTCACGTAACTCATCCACCGTGTTCGCATTCCCATAGTTGTGCAACAGCGCAGTGGTATCCAATTTCTTCAGATTATCGGGCACAAGTTTCAGCTCATTACGATTGGCATTGGAGGCTTCCACAACAGCGTCAGACTGTAAACTCAAACGAAGCAAACCGGTTTTGATCCGGAATTGGTTCATGAAGCCACCAATCACACTTGCCGTATCGCTAGTGTCATTGGCGTAATGTTCTGGACTTCCACCATCAATCATGACAATACCTTGTACTTCATCCGGATATTTTTGCGCAAACCGGAGCGTTTCCAACGAGCCGAGGGAGTGCCCCACCAGAACGTATGGCGGTTTTTGCCCAGATACCTCTAATAACTCGTGCAATTCATCGGCCACAGTATCGACATCACGTTTTTTGTCGGTCCTATCGCTATAACCGTATCCAAAGCGATCATATACAGCGAATTTTGTATTGGGAGCGAGCTTTTCATATAATGGATAATAATCCACATAGGGATTAGCAGTACCCCAGCCGGAGGCAAGTACTACAGTTACATCACCTTCTCCACCAGTGTATAAATGCATATTGTCACCATGTACCTTGTACAGCTTTCCAGGAGGGACAAGTATTTTTGCGTCCTCTCTCGCACCCACTTGTTGGTAGATGAGACCGGTACTCAGGAGCAATAGAACGATCACGAGGTCAAATATCAAAAATTTAACGAATCTCTTGCGCCACTTTTTCATGTTCTCTCACATACTCTCTGTTGTATTTTCTCTATCATATATGCCCAATCTTATTGGAGAGAAAACAGAGTCTTAATTCCACCTTAATTATTTTTTTTAATAGTTATTAGTGATATAGTCCTGTGGAGATGCTCGTCGGTGGGCTTTAAATCTTCGACGTTCAACCTCTTCAAGGCAAATTGATTATAAACGAGCAATGATTTAATATAAAGGCTAATATTACTCCTGTTTTACTCAAGATTGAATTATTGCTTGAATGACTGATTATAGAGAACAGAAGGTATGAATAATGACAAAATACGAAAATCAGGTACCGACATCGGCAAGTATGAGCTTCAGCTCCCTTGTGAGCATGTTGAAAGATTCCATGCGGAGAAGTATAGAGCGAAGACCTGCGGGTGATATTCCTGTGGAGAAATATGAACCAGCGGAATCGCTGCATGTATCCGATCATCCACAGGTGACATGGTTCGGTCATTCCGCATTTTTGCTTGAGATTGAAGGACACAGATTGCTCTTTGATCCGATGCTGGGCAACCGTCCATCTCCTGTATCCTGGGCGGGTACGAAACGATACAGCACTAACCTGCCGATTCAACCCGAGGACTTTCCAGCCTTGGATGCAATCATTATATCGCATGACCACTATGATCATCTGGACTATTCCTCCATCCGCAGATTGAAAAATAAAACACAGCGATTTATCGTCCCCCTTGGCGTGCGTCGAAGACTGATTCAACTGGGTGTGCCCTCGGAACAGATTACCGAACATAACTGGTGGGATGAGCTATCCTTCAAAGGTTTGACATTAGCCTGCACGCCGGCGCGACATTTCTCGGGCAGGGGGTTGTTGGACCGCAATTCGACACTATGGTGTTCGTGGGTTATTGCTGGACAAGAAACGAAGGTTTTCTTTAGCGGCGACAGCGGATACGGTCCTCATTTTAAGGAGATCGGCAGTAAGTATGGACCCTTTGACCTGACCCTGATGGAATGTGGACAATATGATGAGCGTTGGTCCAACATTCATATGATGCCGGAAGAAACGGTACAGGCACACTTGGATGTAAGGGGAGGGCTGCTCATTCCGATTCATTGGGCCGCATTTACGCTTGCTTATCATGCCTGGAACGAGCCGGTTGAACGGATCACCAAGGCTGCACATGCCTTGAATGTCTCCATTGCAACGCCCAAAATCGGTGAGAAGGTTGTACTGCATATGGGAGCTTACCCAAGCCAACCGTGGTGGAGATCAAACTAGGTAATTTGAAATAAATAAAATAGCGTCCAACTCATGAGAGGGGAGGACGCTTTTTCTCTTGCATTTATTTTAAAATGGATAAAGCGCTATAGATGAGCAAAACACCCATCACGATATTAAAAGGACGCTCATATTTCAATAAAAAGCTCTGAAATAACATACCGCATAACCCCCAAGTCATATTGGCACTAATGCCAATGATGGTTAGAAGCAACGAAAATGCGATCATATGAACATGAGAGTCTCCGAGAGGCATAACAAATACCGAGATGGCCGTAAGACCATACAGAATGACTTTGGGGTTGATGAATTGCAGGGTGAAGCCAAAGAGAAACGTAAAACGATTGACCTTAGGATCTTTGGCATTCACAGGTTTACTTCGCATAATTTTGATCCCCAAATAGATCATGTATACACACCCCAATATGTTCAGGACCGGTTTGATCCTAGGGATGTATTGATGCAGAATAAGGTTGAAATAACTGGACAGAAACATAATAAGCAGGCAGCCAGCTGCTACGCCGGCAATAAACGGAACAATTTTTTTGAATCCTTCGTTTCTTGCATGCGTCATGGCGATGATGTTGTTGGGACCCGGAGTGAATGAAGCCACAATTGCGTAAGTCAGTAACGGTAAGATATTCATAAGTCCTCCACATTTCATTCTTCTTGTATGTTATATTTAAATGGAATGTACGTTATAACGCACGTTCTTTATAATTGTACAATATGTACGCTATATAGCACAATATAATTTTTCAAACAGAGGTGACTTAATAATGAAAAACATTAATGTTGTTCTGGCACAGAATCTGAAGCAGCTCAGGGAACAAAGAAAGCTTAGTCTGGACAAGGTTGCCGAGATGTCGGGAATCAGCAAGACGATGCTTGGTCAGATTGAAAGGGGTGAATCCAACCCTACAATTGCGACAGTCTGGAAAATTGCAAACGGCCTGAAAATTTCTTTTACCGCCTTGATCCACGAGCCGAAGTCGGATACTACAGTTGTAACTGGCAGTGATATTCAAGCATTGATGGAGGATGAGGGGAAGATTCGCATTTATCCGCATTTTACCTTCGAAGAGGGGCGGCGTTTTGAAATGTACATGATGGAAATGGATGAAGAGTCTTCTTTGAATGCTGAACCGCATATAGAAGGGGCAGAGGAATTTATTACGGTTTTTGAAGGAGAAGTAACGATTCGGGTTGGGGAGGAGGATTATACGGTAAAACAAGGGGAGTCGATTCGTTTTCGCGCGGATAAGGCTCATGGCTATAAAAATTCGGGAGCCTCTGCGAATAAATTAAGCATGGTCATTCATTATTCAAAGTGAAATGAAATAAAACGCCAATACAACAGTCTGTGAATTCGACCGATAGATTGGCGTTTTTGTTATTTCAAATCAATTCCATGCGTAAGGCTTTGAATAAATTAAGGCTTTTCTTTTGCCAGACGCTGAATTTCTGTAGAGGTTAACGCTTTATCATATACTTTTACGTTATCCATTGAGCCTTTATAGAAAGGATCGGCTGTATAGCGGCTTTTGCCCAAATAAGCTTCCGTCACTTGCAGATCCTTCGGGTTAAACGTGATTTCCGTGCTGCTTGCTACAGCTTTTCCATTCACGTACAACGTGCCGGTATTTCCCTGAAGGGTAACAGCGACATGCATCCATTGATTGGAGGGCAGCGGTTCAGCAGCAATCAGGCTCTGATCCCGTCCCTGATTATGAATGGTGAATTGCAGAGCTCCGGTATGCTGAGCGGGAGTAAGGAACATATGTCGGGTCAGGCCATTTCCAAAGTCGAAAATTCGCTGCCAGGCTCCGCCGCCACTCCAGTTGACCCATGCACTAAAGGTAAAATCGTTCGTATCGGTAATGATTCCGGGCAGCTGGATGTAGCTGTCGGTTCCATTAAAAGCAGCAGCCTGATCCTTGCTGCTAATAGCAGAAGTCACCACATTAAAGGCTTGTCCATGATATTTATTTTTGCTGAAATCCTGTGCGATTTTGGCAAGTTTCTTTTGTTCAAAAGTATATTCTCCAAGCAAAGGACTAACCGCTTGATGTGGAATGATAACGTTAAACGATTTGGAGCTTACCGCACTACCTTTGCGAATCGTTGCCGTTAATGCCACCTTGGCATCTCCCTTACCCGTGCGAGGACGATTCACTACTCCGGTAGCGGACAGCGCAGAGGTGTTGGAGGATTTCCACGTAATCTCTGCATCACGAGTTCCCTTGATCGGGAGGGACAGGTTGAAGAATACGTTCCCTGTGTCGCCGATACTCAGATCCTTTTTCACCGCATTGACAATATCCTGATCCTTCATTGCAGCCATCTGACTTCCCCAGATTGCCACGCCAGAGGAGGAGAGAGCGCTAAAGGTCAGAACCGCCTTTTGGGAATCTGGCTCCCATTCATGCGTGAAGACACCTTTATACACAACATTATTCGATGTGATTTGCACCTGATTGTCTGCTTCAAGACTCCATGTTCCTGTCACCGCACCACTAATCTGCCCATCTGCTGTGAACTGAACAGTCTGTGAAGATTTGATCTCGGGCGTGATTTCCTTCCCGTGATTTACCCATTTGTACTGACCAGCAACCTCCTGGGTTGTCAGTTCGGCAGTGTTTTCTTCTAGTGCCGCATAGCGGTAAGGAGAAACGACAGGCCATCCTTCCGAGTTCATATGCATCTCATGTACGCGTACTTCATGCTCTTCTCCGCGTCCTGGAAAGCGGGAATGGAAGATCAGAAATTGTTTTCCCGTTTCAGCGTCAACATAAGCGGAGTTATGTCCTGGTGATACATAGCCGATACCTTGACCTGTGCCTGGGTCACCGATCTGTCTTTGAAACAGGAAGTTCCCCAGCAATTTGACGCCAAAAGGCTCGATCGAGCGGTCATCAAACAAGGGTTTGTCCTTGTCCGCCTTGACGTTGATCATATCGTTTCCTTCAGCATCGAGGAAAGGGCCGTCAGGTGTTTTGGAGCGAGCTACCCGAATATTATATCCCCCGTCAGCACCCAATCCGCCATAGGACAGATACAGATAATAATAGTCGGTTTCGGGACTATAGAGCATATAAGGTGCTTCAATTCGGCTGTGATTGCCTCCAGTCAGTTTTTTGCCATAACCCTGATTAGGGAGTGGTTTCCCCGTCGTTTCGTCCATCTCCAGGATGAAAATCCCCCCGGAATAGGAACCGTATACCATCCAGAGCTTGCCGTTTTTATCGAAAAATACATCGGGATCGACCACATTCGGATGTATGGTTGCATCATATATGGTGCCATCCTCACTGATCTCATCCCACATGCCGGATTTGAGCAGAATACCCTGATCCTTATAAGGCCCCTCAATGTTGTCTGCCACAGCAACGCCTAACGCTGAGCGGGGAGAGTCCCCTTTGCACGCATTATAGTACATATAGAATTTGCCATCCGCCAACTGGATGACATCTGCTGCCCATAACGTATCCGTCTGCGCCCATTGCAGGGCTTCAGCGAATTCCTTGGTTACATTAGGGACAACAGGGTTGTCATCCGTAACTCCGGATGCGACCGAATCCCAATTCATCAAATCCTTGGACTTTGCCACTTGAAGATGTGAACCAAAAATATAAAAGGTATCACCCACCTTAATAACGGAAGGGTCATGAACGGAAACATTCCTGAATGCTGGAACCGCATTTTCAATGGATGTGGAAACTTGCGGGCTGGAACTGATTGCCCCCGGACTGTCCGCGAATACGGAGACAGGAGCCAAAGCTGTTGTCGTAAGTAGTGCAGAGCTCAGTAAAGAAATGTGAAGTACGCTTACCCAATAACGTTTCATACGTTTCCCCTTTCCCAATACCTGAAATGAAAAATAACCCTATGCATTGCCATAAACGTTATTTGGTCGGGCAGCCCTCCTTTGGGTTCTCATCAATTATCAAGCGCTTTCATTTGATATATTATCAATCAATTTATATGTTTGTAAACCATAAATATCAGGGTTAGAGTGACTTTAAGATGGAAAGGGAGATAGGCAAAAGGTCGATGTATTCGAAATAATTCCTATCATACAAAGGATTTTTGTGATTTTGGGATTGAAATCTTTACGCGGAATAAGATACTATACGATTAGATCATGTGTTTATAAATTTATTAATCAATTTATATTTATACGAATTAAAGAAGACTTACCTACGATAATTTATGCTACATAGGAGGAATGAACATGACTACATTTCATAATCAACTAATTGCACACTACAAGTTTGAAGATGCAGCCGACATTGGCAAGGATAGTTCAGGGAACGGGCACGTTGGAGCTGCTGCAGGAGAGAAATCGCCCCACATTTCTGAAGTGAATGGCAGATGGGCGGTGACTTTTACCGGAGGATCGAACGGAACATCCTATTTGGAGCTGCCTTCGAATTTACTGCAAAATGTAAGCGACAACACTGGAGTGACGGTTGCAGCATGGGTCCATTTGGGCAAGGGATCAAATGTGTGGGAGCGGATTTTCGACTTCGGTAAAGGCGAGAAGGGTCCCTATTTATTTCTGACTCGTCAGATGCGAGGCACGTTATATGCAGGCGATGATCTGGTTGTAGACCCGGGACGCGGATTTGCCAGTGGGGAATGGATGCATATTGCTTTGTCCGTAGCTGGCAGTCAGGGCGGCACACGCAGCAGTGCGGGTCCCATTGTATATGTGAATGGTGAGAAGGTGGCTGACGGTTCCATCAGTCAGACATCCAGTGGCAATTATGCCAAGCTGCGCAAATGGTTTGATTCCTTCGTAGAGCCAGCGAATTATAGCCGCAATTATATTGGACGCTCTCAGTATGCGGCAGATGTGGACTTTGCAGGCTCGCTGTCCGATTTTCGGATTTATCAGGCCGCTCTGTCCATGGATGAAGTGATCGAAGTCATGTGCGAGTCCCTGACGGATGAAGAGATCGTGAAGCTGGCAGGAGATAAATATTTGTCTGCTCCAGCCCGGATTATTACCAAAGATGTGTCATTGCCTTTAGATTTACTGGGGGGCAAGGTAAACGTTCAATGGAACTCAAGTCAGCCAGAAGTTCTGTCAGCGAATGGAGCAGTTCAACCTCTGAGCTCAGCACAGGAGATTCGTTTGAACGCACTTTTAACCAAAGGTGGGAATACGCTGAACAAAAGTTTTGATGTGTCCGTTGTGCCAGAACATCTTCCGCCTTATACCGTTACAATCCATGGGGACCAGCATGTGGCGGATATTAGTGAAGTGATGTACGGCCTGTTCTACGAGGATATCAACAATGCAGCAGATGGGGGAATCTATGCGGAGTTAGTTCAGAACCGTTCGTTCGAATCCTTTGCATTCGATACGTACTCGCATGACTCTGGCGAATGTGGTTGTTCGACAGGCCGGAACCGTGATCCTTTGTTTGCCTGGTCAGGGGATACCGAGAAAATGATCGTACAGCATACCGATGGAATAAACACTCATCTTAACGTAGAAGACCCGGAAGTGAACGCTTATTATGTAACGGTTCAGACGGGTGCGACCATTCGAAATCGCGGATTCTCGGATTCCAATCAGCATTGTGCCATGTCCATCCAGAAAGGAGAGGCATATGATTTTACCGTCTGGGCCAAGGCAGTATCCGCGGGGACGATTACGATTCAATTGCAGGACGGTAACGGTGAAGCTATCAGTGATTCAGTTACGCTGCAAGTTGAGGGTGGTAACACATGGAAGAAGTACGGGATTGCCTATTCCGATACCCGCGTCCTTGTAGCCCATGCCGAAATCAGCGGCCATGCAAGTGGCAGCCATGTGTTGACTCATCCCAATTCTTCCCATAGCCCCCATTCGAAAGTGACCCTGACCGGGACGGAGACCGCGCTGGGGCAATTGGCACTTACCTTTGAAGGAGACATTTCCATCGACATGGTGTCGTTGATTCCGCAGAATGTATGGGGAGCCGATCCGAAAGAGCAGGGTGTATCCGCTTCAGCACATGCCAACTACACCGGGAATCCGAACTATCGACTCCGGAAAGATCTGGTTCAGGCCCTAGTCGATCTGCATCCGAAGTTTCTGCGTTTTCCGGGGGGATGTATTTCCGAAGGTTCGTTCATTTGGGACAATGTGTATGACTGGAAGGATTCGGTTGGAGCGGTGGAGCTCCGCAAAGAGAACTATAACGTCTGGGGTTACATGATGACGATGGGTCTCGGCTATATGGAGTATTTCCAACTGGCAGAAGATTTGAATGCTGCTCCGGTTCCGGTTATGGCCTGCGGCGTCCTGTGCCAGGCTCGTTCAGATTACGCACATCCGGCGGGTGGCGCTTTGAGGGATTATTATATCCGAAACTTTACAGATCTGATCGATTTCGCGCTCAGCACGGATATTGAACATAACGAATGGGCTGCCATCCGAAGCAGCATGGGACATCCTGAACCATTCGATCTGCGTTATCTTGGCGTGGGCAATGAGAACTGGGGAACCGAATTTTTTGCCAACTTTGAAGTCTTCAAGACGTCAATAGATGAGTATATGAAACGTAATTATCCTGATCATGAGCTTCATATCATATCGACAGTCGGCGCCCAGGCAGACGATGATGCGTACCAGCAGGGCTGGAAATTCCTGAGCGGCAATCTGACCGGATCAGCTCAGGTGGCTTTTGCAGATGGCAAAGAGGTCATCGAAGAGACGATCACTTGGTATGAGAATCAGGACAACTATATGGATACCATTGCGGATGAGCACTACTATCGCTCCAATGACTATTTGCTGAACAACGTGGATCGGTACAACTATTATGAGCGGGCTTATCATGAAGACGGCAGTATGGATTGGACAGAGACATCCAAGGTATTTGTGGGAGAATATGCATCCACGGACAAAAATACACTGGCAGGTGCGATCGCAGAAGCTGCGGTCATGACCGGCTTTGAAAATAATGCGGATGTTGTTCGCCTCGCTGCCTATGCGCCGCTGTTCAACAAAGTACTGACGGACGGCACCTATCGCTGGACGCCAGACTGCATCTGGTTTGATGATGAAACGGTGTGGTACACACCCAATTACTATGTGCAGCAGCTTTTTGCCAAGTATGTGGGTGAACAGGTGCTGGGCACTTCATTTTCAACGTACAGCAAGGGTCAACCGATAGCACTCATTCCACGTGGAGGCATCGAGATTGCGACAGGCAATGCCGACATTGTGGTGAAACGGATTACGGTCACATCGAACCAGGATGGCAGCGTGCTGTTTACAGAAGATTTCAGGGAGCGGACAGCGCTGAATGAGGCGTGGAATTGGATTCCGGGATCGGCAGGATACACGCTGGAGACGGGAAAAGGACTGATTTTGAAAGCCCAGTCAAGCGGACTGAATGGGTTATATCTACTGAATGATGAATGGTCGAATTATAAAGTGGAAGTCGAGGCGGAGCGCATAGCGGGTGAGGATGGCTTCACTATCGGTGTTGGATTGACGGATATATCACCTGAGAAAAAGGATGCCATCGAGTACGCAATTGGATATGGCGGCAATGCAACGGGAGTCAAAGTATTTAAACAAGGCGTAGAAGGATACACACTCGGTGATTATTCTTCCAGTTCCGCGGCGGGTAATCTCCGGGCAGCCAATTATGAACCGCTGGAGAACGATACGAATTATACGATTACGGTCAATTATGGTGGTGACACAGGGAAGAATCTGATCTGCTCGTATACCGATGGTCACACGACCAGCCGAATTCTGGATTACAAGCTGGAAGCGTACAACCGGGACGTATTTCACTCCGTTACGAGGGATGCGCAGCATGTGTATGTGAAGCTGGTGAACGCAGACGGGGTGGACAAAGCAACCCAAATTTGCCTTCAGAATCTGAGCGTTACCTCTGTTGCGAAATGGATAACACTTGGCGGAAATGAAGAATTGTTACATGTGCCTAATGTGAACCAGAAGAATGATGAGAAAATTGTTCCACAAGAACAAGTGATACATCTGCAGGAGGATTCGGTTGTTTTGCAGCTTCCTGCTCATTCGGTCAATGTACTGGTTATGGATGTCCAGAACTAATTATATAAGTTGAACCAGTATTTTTCACGCAAAGTCACTACGTGGTCAGAACCATCTTCCGATCGCTGTTATCCCCAGATTTTTTTGAATCCCTTATTTAAAAGGGGAAATCCGGTGATAAAGGCGAACGCTTCGCTTCTCCAGATTCCTTCTGACCTCTCCGTTATCGTGTAAATGTCTAGTACAAATTATATAGTTAATATCTCAATAATAACCTGATGCAGCCTTAGAACCGCGATACTCGCGGTTTTTTGGTGTTTCGGGAAGAGAGTCAACAAAAGATACCTAAAGTAAATAGCCTACACTATTGCCGATTCCTGACGGATTCTATAATGAATTTGAAGGAGGAGACAGCTTATGCGTTCCAACTACAAACAATTTATACGAAACGTGCCGCTTCATCTCATGATATTGCCTGGACTGATCATCATTATTGTATTCGGTTACATTCCGATGGCGGGACTCTCCATTGCCTTTCAGAATTTCTCTCCCATTGCCGGATTCAAAAATATGAACTGGGTCGGCCTGGACAATTTCAGATATCTGTTTGATCTGCCGGGGTTCGGACAGGTCGTATGGAATACCGTATTTATTTCCGTGATGAAGATTGTGTCCGGTTTGGTCATTCCGGTACTTGTGGCCCTGCTCCTGAACGAGGTGCGCAGAACAGGCTTTAAACGAACGATTCAGACGGTTATCTATATGCCGCATTTCTTCTCCTGGGTCATTTTGGCTGGAATCATTGTGGATGTATTATCCCCCAGTACCGGGATCGTCAATATGCTGCTTAAGGCGATAGGGGTTGAACCTGTTCAATTCCTGGCCAGTAACGAATGGTTTCCTTACATACTCGTCATTACGGACCAATGGAAAGAATTCGGATTTGGCACGATTATATATTTGGCCGCCCTGACAAACATTGATAAATCCCTGTACGAAGCATCTGTAATGGATGGAGCAGGAAGATGGAAGCAGACCTGGCATATTACGCTTCCTGGCATTCGTCCCATCGTGATTCTGATGGTTACACTGAGTCTGGGTAACGTGCTTAACGGTGGTTTTGACCAAGTGTTCAACCTCTACAATCCGCTCGTCTATGAATCCGGAGACATTCTGGATACGATGATTTATCGGATCGGTCTGCAGGATGCACAATATTCGGTCTCAACCGCATTAGGTCTCATTAAGTCAGTCGTTTCGTTTATCTTTATCGGGCTGGGTTATTTCCTCGCCTATCGATTAGCCAATTATCGGATTTTCTAGAAAGGAGGCAAGAACATGCATCACGCTTCGAGAGCCTATCGTTGGTTTCTGGGGATGAATTATGTCATCCTGACCCTTCTTGCCTTGCTGTGCCTGTTTCCCATTGTGAATATTCTGGCAATTTCTTTTAGCTCGAGTGATGCAGTCAAGGCGGGGAGTGTCACATTCTGGCCGGTGGACTTCACCTTGTCTTCGTATAAATACATTCTCGAAAATCAGCAGTTTCTAAATTCATTCGGTACAAGTCTTCTCCGTGTTGTACTCGGAGTTGCGACCAACCTGATTTTCACGATTCTTGTAGCCTATCCGCTTTCCAAAGAGGCAGCGAAGTTTCGTTCAAGAACGTTCTATGCGTGGATTTTTGTCTTTACCATGCTGTTCAGTGGTGGATTGATTCCGGGTTATCTAGTTGTTAAGGAAGCAGGTCTGTTGGATTCGATCTGGGCCCTGATTTTACCGGGAGCGGTTCCGATCTTTAATGTATTGCTTATGCTGAATTTCTTCCGGGGTTTGCCGAAGGAGCTGGAAGAGGCGGCTTGGATGGATGGAGCAGGCCATTTCCGCACACTATGCAGCATTTACCTTCCTATTTCATTGCCCAGTATTGCAACCATCACATTGTTTGCCATGGTGGGGCACTGGAACGCTTGGTTTGACGGCATGATCTATATGAAAAGTCCGGAAGGTTATCCACTAGCCACGTATCTGCAATCGATGCTCCAGCAAGTGACGATGATTCAGAGTGAGATGATGACCCTGGAGGATGCAACCCTGTTAAGTCAGGTGTCGGACAGAACGACCCAGGCGTCCCAAATCTTTTTGTCCGTTATACCCATTCTGCTCGTGTATCCGTTCCTGCAAAGGTATTTCGTTCATGGACTTGTTGTCGGTAGTGTAAAGGGATAAGATCGATGGAGGAAAACCAATGGGAGGAGCCGATTTCCGGCTCCTTTTTGCCGTTGAGGACAGGAGTGAAGGGGAAATGAGATTTGCAGTGGGTGGCTGGAAAAATGCATCCATCGTCGTCAAACTGATGATTGCCTTTGTGCTCGTCATTTTGCCCTTATATGGGATCAGCATTATGATCACGCATACCAGCTCCAAGCAAATGCAGACGGAAGTGGAGAAGGCGCATGAATCGAAGTTGTATTTCTACCACAATCATCTGCAATTTGAACTGGAGCGAATGAGTGGACTTGTTACCGAATTCTCGTTCGATGAAACGATGTCTACCCTAAGTACACGAGCTGCCATTATGAACAGATATGAAGTGACTTCCAGTCTCAATAATATCCACAACAAGCTGGGGCAGATCATGGTGACGAGTCCCTATATCAGCGATGTGGTATATTACGTTCCGGCTCTGCATAAACGGGTCAGCGCAGTGGACGGAATTCGCAATGTGGAGGATTCAGAATGGAAGGATCTGCTGGCAACTATGGGAAATCTGAATGGTGAGTTGTCTTATTCGGATAACAATCTTTATTTTCTCAAAAGCAATCCGTATAACATGAATCATGAGGAAGCGCCCAATTTTATATTAGGCATCCGCTTGTCTGCGGAAGAACTGAAGCACAGATTACAGCAGCTCGCGGAAACAGGAGGCAGTGATATTACACTGAGCTTCGGTGAGCAGCACCATGTGCTCATTTCTTCTTCGGATGAACCTGTATCGGCCGCACAATTGAAAAAGGTATCACCGGATTCAGCAGAATCCATGCAAGTGACGAGATTTCAATCCGATGCATATCTGTATTATTCGCTATATGATCCCGATCACTCGTTCACGCTGACAGCCAGCATCCCTAATGATGTGCTCCAAGCACCCCTGGAACAGTACAACCTATGGCTATGGACGTTGACGCTTATTTCCATTGTTATCATTATGATCTTCTCTTTTTCGATCTACAGGTCCATTCACAAGCCGTTATCTGTGCTCATTCGCGGGTTCAGAATGGCGGAGCAAGGTCAGACCAGTATTCATATTCCGCAATCCAGACGCGATGAATTCGGTTATTTATACTCTCGCTTCAACCACATGATAGAGCGCTTACATATTTTGATTGATGAAAATTATGTTGCCCGGATTCGAACCAGCGAGGCAGAACTCAAACATTTGCAGTCCCAGATTCAGCCTCATTTTCTATATAACAGTCTGTTCAGCATCAAGCAAATGGCCGAGGTCGAGAATGTTGAATTGATTCAGGAATTTACCGATTATTTGGGTCAATATTTCAGGTATATGTCCAGGGATTCTCATTCCGAGGTTTCGCTTGGTGAAGAAGTGGACCATGCCTTGGTCTATGCTTCCATTCAGAAAATCCGATTTGGCTCAAGAGTCCAACTGCAACTGGAGGAACTAAGCAGGGAGTATAGAGACATCACCATTCCCCGAGTCATTATTCAGCCGATTGTGGAGAACGTCTTCGAGCATGCCCTTGCCAAACGCAGTCAGGGCGGGATTCTGAAATTATCCTATCAAGTCGAACATGACAAGTTGTCCGTTCGGATAGAAGATGATGGCGATCAATTATCGGATGAAATCCTGAGCAGCCTGCAAGCATCCTTTCAAGAATCTGCGAATCAGAGACATGGGAATGAAGAGATTACGGGACTGATGAATGTGAATCAACGTTTAAGGATCAAGTTTGGGACGGGCTATGGCCTTAGTGCGCAGCGCAGTGCGTTGGGCGGTTTATGCATGATTTTAAATATTCCATGGAGACGGGAGTAATCGTATGCAGCGGATGTTAATTGTAGATGATGAACCGGTTATTTTGGATGGTCTTTATGCTTTCTTTCAAAGAGCGGATTTTCAGGATATGGAAATCATTAAGGCATACTCTGCCTTTGAAGCAATCGAGTGGTTGAATTCCGTCAAAATTGATATCGTGCTGAGCGACATCTGTATGCCCGGTATGGATGGCATGGAGCTGATCGAGAAGATTATGGATCGCTGGCCACGATGCAAAGTGCTATTGCTGACAGGTCATAACGAATTTGATTATGCACATCAAGCGATACGCAACCCTTGTGTCGTGGATTACCTGTTAAAAACAGAGGGCATGAGTCATATTCGTGCAGCGGTAGAGCGGGCCTTAACACAACTATCGGAGGAAAATGATTTCCGTTACCAGCATGCCTGGTTTCGCAGCAAGCTGCCCAGAGCGCTGCCGCAGCTACAGAGACAGTTACTGCTGGATCTCCTAAAACGAACGGAAAGGCATGATATCGCCTCGCTTCAGGAAGAATTGGATGCGGTCCAGCTACCTTTCATGTCCAACGAGCCGGTAATCCCGGTCATCATACGGGTTGAGGAGTGGAATAACTATCAATCCCAGGCGGATCGGAGTTTAATTCGCTATGCGGTTGCCAATGTTGCGGAGGAGCTGCTTCAGGATAAGGCCAAGGTCAAAGCCATTGATCTGGATTATCAGGTGATCGCCTGCTTTGTTCAGCCCAAGACGGAGCCATCGAGCTTCCATACGGGACAGCAGGAGAAGTGGGAACAGACGCTGCGTTTCGTCTATGGAACGCTGGAGTCTGTGCAGCAATCCTGTGCGGATTGTCTGAATCTCTCCGTCTCCATTATGGTGAGTGAACAGGCGGTGGAGTGGATGGAGTTAAGTCAGGCGATTGCGCAGTTACGTCTGTCGATCCATGAGGGCCCTGGACTTGGGATGGAGAAGCTTCTTCGCGTCAAGGTGCAGCATGATTCGCCGTACACTCCCAATATTTTGAATCAGCAGAGTGTTGCGATTCTTCATCTGGATCAGATCAGGCAGCTTGTTACAGCAGGTGACAGGGAGTGGATGGAGTCGTTTCACAAATGGACAGAGGCTGCAAAAGAAGGGCTTCAGGACCCATTCTTTCGAATGAAGATCTATTCAGGCGCAGGTAATGCACTGATTGAGCTTGTTCATGAACTGGGCTTGTACGAATCAGCAATGGAGGAAATTGCGCTGTCTCGAATGCTTCATTTTGACATCCATACGCCCTGGTCTGATCTGTTGGTCTTCTATCAATCGGCATATGAATGGATCATCTCCAAAAGAAGTGTTACGCGCATCCATGATCAGTCGCAGATTCTCATTACCATTCATCATTATATCAAGCACCATCTGGAGGATGACCTATCGCTAACCCGAATTGCACAGGAGGTTTCCCTCAATCCGTCATATCTGTCCCGTTGGTACAAACGTATTACTGGCAAAGGCATATCCGACTATATTCACGACCGGCGTATTGAGCGCAGCAAGGAATTACTTCTCGGCTCCACCTGCAAAATGCATGAAATATCCGCCAAGGTCGGATTTAGTGATCAGCACTATTTTTATCGTTTCTTCAAAAAAGCCACCGGCTGCACGCCGCAGGAATATCGGGATCAAAAAAAGTTAGATCAAGTCTGAAATGGTAAATCAAAGATACCAGATGTCAACGGGGTACACTCGAAGTGATAGCGCTTTCTTACTAAAATAAAATATATATAAGATGAAAGAAGATTAAATCATAACGGAGAGAGCAGAAGAGACCTGTAGGAGCGGAGCTAAAAGCTTTCCATGAAAGCTACTTCGTAAGCATAAACTCGCCTTTATAACCGGATTTCTCCCTTCAAAAAGGGATAAAGGAAATCTGGGGATAACAGCGATCAAAAGGTTGTTCTGCTATCGGAGTGCCACGTTTAATATTCATTAATTCATCTTATATACCTCACGGGAGGAATAAAAAGGGGGATTCGCATGAACATGTCATTAAAGAAATTCGCACTGTTAACGTTAACCATGGTTCTGGCAACCACGCTTGCAGCTTGTTCATCTGGTACGGGGAATGCTGAGAATGAAGCCCAGCCGAACACACAGCAGGATGCCGGAGGTCCGCTTACGAAATATGATCCACCCATCAAATTAACTTCAACCATGAATGAAACCGGGAAAGAATCACTTGCTGAGGGCGATACACACGCCAATAACATTTGGACCAGAGGATACAAGGACGAGCTGGGCATCGATGTCACCTATGACTGGATTGTCCCGGATGCCAATTATAACGACAAAATGAACGTTACCCTGGCGAGTGGCGATTTGCCAGATGTATTGAAAGTAAGTGCTGTGCAGTTCGAGCAGCTGCATGAAGCGGGGATGCTGGAAGATTTGACAGAAGTCTATGATAAGTATGCATCCGATCTGGTCAAGGAATTTATGTCTGCTGAGGACGGAGCAGGGTTGAAGCCAGTAACCAAAGATGGCAAGATATACGCGATGGTGAGTTTTCCAGGCTCGCTGGATTCCTCGGATATGATCTGGATTCGCCAGGATTGGTTAAAGAAGGTAGGGCTTGAAGCGCCAAAATCAATGCAGGACGTCATCAAGATTGCGGAAGCCTTCACCTTTGAAGATCCGGACGGAAATGGCAAAGAGGATACGTATGGTATTGCACTCAACAAGGATTTGCCAATTAATGCGTTCCTGCTCGGTTATCATGGTTATCTCGAAACCTGGATCAAGGATGCTTCAGGTCAGGTTGTGAATGGAACCATTCAGCCTGAGGTGAAGGAAGGGTTACGCGAGCTGCAAAATCTGTATTCGAAGGGCGTTATTGATCCTGAGTTTGGAGTGAAGGATTTTACGAAGATGATGGAAGATGTGAATGCAGGCAAATCAGGCATGTTCTTCCTGCCACAATGGGCACCATTTCAGGTTAGCAGCATGATCAAGAAGGATAAGAACGTGGACTGGCTGCCTTACCCGGTTCAATCGATCGATGATCAACCTGCCAAAACGCAGAACCACCTAAGCTTGGGCGGCATATTTGCCGTACGTAAAGGTTATGAGCACCCGGAAGCATTGATCAAGCTGCTGAATTTTCAGGCAGAGAAAATGTTCGGTGAGTCAGCCAAGGAAGAACGTGCTGCGTATTTGAACGGCTTGACCGGACTTGGTTTTCATAATGCGACTGTGTCCAATCTGCCTGCCAACAAAAACGTAAAAGCACAGGATGAAGTCGAGCAGGCGCTCAAAACGGGAGATACATCCGGATTAGAGCTTGAAGCGAAGCTGTTCTACGATGATATTATGGATTACCGCAATGGCAATCTGGATAAGTGGCATATGGAACGCATTTTTGGACCGGAAAGCTCGCAGGGCGTCATTAAATATTATCGGGATAACGACCTCATTGTCATGAATGAATTTATCTACGCCCCGACCAGAACCATGAACACGAAACAGGCAACCCTGGATAAACTGCGCGCTGAGACGTTTCTGAAAATCATCTATGGCAACCTCTCCATTGACGAGTTCGATAAATTTGTTGCAAATTGGAAAAAGCTTGGTGGTGACCAGATCACTCAGGAAGTGAATGAGGTCATTAATGCAAATAAATAAGGCATAGTAAAGGTAAAGGCACATTAAAACAGCAAATGCCACTCTGCGTACGATACGCAGGGTGGCATTTTGTATTAAAAGCGAGAAAGGTCATCCGGTTTCATGAGAGCCTTCTTTCTGCTTTTTGCGATATTCATTGGGGCTGCAGCCCATTTCTTGCTTAAACAGCTTGGTAAAGTGAGAGTAGTTGGTATAACCGACATTTCCAGCAATGGTATGCACCGAATGTGCGGTGGTCTCCAGTAAGTGCCTGGCCGCCACAAGACGGGTATGAATGACATAATGGCCCAGTGATATTCCCATCTCTTTCTTGAACAGTCTTGCCAGATAATCCGGATTCAGATAGACCATCTCCCCCAGATTATTCCTCGTTAAATCTTCTCCATAATGTGTGCGTATATAATGGGTAATCTCATGTACAACCGACTTGGGCTGTTCGGCAACATTCAGATATTCCGCAGCCGTATTAACCAGGTAGGCAATATAGGATTGCATATCTTCAATAGAATGCAGAGATTGCATGAACAATTGATCATTCGTTTTGCCCATATACAGCTTGTGCACTTCGATCTCCTTACTTTTCAATTGGGCATACACAAGTTGCACCAGATCAAGACGCAGCAAACTTAGTACAGCGGTACCCACCACACCTTCACGGACCAGTTGGTGCATGTAACGACCCGTTTCATCCAGAAATGCCTGGAAGCGATTTTCATTCAACAATTGCTCCAGTAATCCCAGATCAGGTGGGGTGTAATTCAACTCGGGTCTATTATAGTTTTCCAGTAAAAAGGTTTGGTTGCGGTGTTTGATTCGTTCTTCATTCATAAGCAACAACTCGTTGATGGTATGACGAATCTGACCCAGCGGCAGAGAGAACCCGATACTACAGCAGACATCCGACTTCAGGTAGTTATTAACCTCCGGGATGAACGAACCGCACATGGATTCGATCAGCTGTGCATCCGGTGCTCCGTTCCATTTTAGAATGATCATCCAGTTATGATCCCTGATCTCGGTAATGGCTTCAATGGAGAAAAGAGTGTCCTGAAACCGTTCAACCATCACATTCAAACAAGCGTAATCAAACAGGTTCTTGTCTGTCTTGCCCAGCGTATGATCATACGGAAACAGGTTAACCAGAATAGGCAGAAACAGATCCGTTGTTTCATAAGGCAGATGTTGTTCTGTCAAAAAGGCAGAGACGTCGGCAGGGCCGGAAGGAAAAGCTTTACCGGAGATCAGCCTGCGCCAGCTGTCCTCAATTAGTTTGCTCCTATTTTTCTGCCACAGTTCACCCTCATGAATGGCTTTCTCTATAAACTGCTGGTCTCGGGCTTTGGCAACCGCCTTTTGTATAATAAGCGTTAACTTGTCAAACTCAATAGGTTTCAGAAAGTAATCAAAGCTTTGCAGCTCAATTGCTTTCTGGGCATAGTTGAAATCGGCATAGTTGGTCAGAAATATCGTCTGTACATTATGCGACTCCTCCCGGACCCATGCGAGCAGTTCCAGACCGCTTCCCTGGGGCATCTCAATATCACATATGAGAATCTGTACGGGATGATTTTGCAAAACTTCCTTGGCCTGCGCAATATTGTAGGCTGTGAATATTGTATGAATCCCCAATGCCTTCCAATCAATTTTCTTTTCCAAAGCCATGACGACAAAGTAATCATCATCAACCAGCAATGCATTCATGGTTTGTCACCTCTCCCGGAGTATCTGAATTCAGTATCATTTTAGGCAAGGAAAGCATGATCCGAGCGCCACTTGCGTCGTTTGCAAACGTAATATTTGCTTCATCCCGATATAACAATTCCAAACGCTGGATGGTATTCATAATGCCGATCCGGTTGCCGCCGGTTTGTTCCAGCGCTTCTCCACGCACCAGAGCGTCAAGAACATCCGGGCTGAAACCTGGACCCGTATCCGAAATCCGGATGAGCACATGATCGCCATTTTCCTGTCGTTGTTCCGTCACGGATAAAGTAATACATAGTTCCCGGTCCCGAGATACCCCATACTTGACTGCATTCTCGATGAATGTCTGTATGACGAGTGGTGGCACTGCGATGCCCGTGATCATATCTGGATGTTCAATGCGATAGGAAAAAGCATCGCGGTAACGCGACTTCTGGATATCCAGAAACGTTCTCACATGTTCAATTTCATTCTCCAGAAGAACGAAATTCTCCCCACTTTGAAAGATATATCGGAAATATCGGGACGTAGCCAGGGCCATATTCTCAATTTCCTCGTACATCTGCATCTGTGCCATACTGTACATGCTCGTCAGACAATTCAGGAAAAAGTGCGGCTTAATCTGCAATTTCATATAATCCAGTCGTATTTTTTGTTTCTCCAATTCCTGCTCGTAGCGATCGATTTTGAATCGTTTAATCTGGCCTACCAGTTCTTTAAACTGTGCATTGACCTGCTCCAGCTCCATAATCCGGCTGCTCTTGAAGTCTGTCGCTTCATCCCCTTCGTTAATACGCGCCAGATTTTTGGAGAATCGCTGAATGGGAACAAGCAAATTTCTCCTGAAAAACATGATGATTGCGCTTAACGTGGAGGTCACGATCAGAAAAAGCAGCATGATGAGCAGCTGAGCGACCATGATTTTCTCGAATGTGCCAAACTTGATGGCCATATGCACGCTGAATGCTGCATTGGAGAACTCGCTGCTGACAATATTATGAGACTGGAACAGATCGAGAAAGGAGTGTCTCTCTTCTGGTATGTGATCCCCGCCCGCAGGTCCGGAAAGTTGCAGTCCATTCTCGTCTACCAGAGAGGCGTATCCGTTGGCACCCAGATTAATTTGCTGGAGAGGGGCGATCAGTTCATCTGCGGATATTAAGGCAACAAGATAACGGTTGTAGTACGGCACAATATTGATAAGATAAGAAGTGCCGTTCACGTGAATTGGTGTCCAATGGGAATAGAACTTCTCATATACACCTTTATCCCGGGTGAGTGTAATGATCTGCTTTTTTACTTCTGAATAATCCGAATAGGAGATGCTTATTGGCGCGCAGTTGAGGAAGTATTCACTATTCTCCAAATAATAAAAGAAATTGTACGACTGCCCGTAGTTTCGCTGTAGTTCGGCGAAGAGCAAATGTAATTTCTCGTTGGCTTTCAGGAACGGAATACTGTTCACGCCATATGTATTCATGTTGTCGAGATTCTCGTCATTGGCCAGTGTCCACCCCATGAAATGATTAATGTACGCAAAATCGTGATTAATGCGGTTGATATACAGATCGGCCGCATCCTGCAAGTATTGGGTGGACTGCTGTTTGACCATGGAGATGGAAGCAATGCTGATCACGAGATCCAAGATGAGCACAACAAAAGAAATGACGAACATCATACGGATATAATGCCGGATGGGGTAGGGTTTGATCGCGTTCAGGTTTGCCATGGAACAATGCACCACTTTCTTGATTGCTTGGTTATGAATACGCTTTAATATCTCAGGAATAGTATAAAACCTTTATTTGAAAAAAACATAAAGAATTGCATCTTTTGATCCAGAAGTCCGGATTACACACACGAAAGTCTGGATAACGATATGATTTTTGTTCGTAAGCGTCTTGGTTACTTGTAAAGTTCATGGATGGAACCATAGAAGTCCGAATAACGTCCTTAGCGGTCCGGTAAACCCAATGTGAAGCAGTTTATACTGAAGCTATTCCAGAGATGACAGGTCCTACGGGAGAGCAGCATCAGTATATTTACAGGAGGGAAGGAAGAACCATGAGGACCAATCCACTTTATATGGGAAGAACGTTGGAGAGAATCAGGCGAAACTGGGGCCTTTATGTTTTGCTTTTTCCAGCGGTTCTGTTGACACTTTTATTTGCCTACAAGCCGATGTACGGCGTATTAATCGCCTTTAAGGACTACAGTCCGGCGCTTGGGATCGGAGACAGCCCTTGGGCTGGATTCAAATACTTTGAGAAATTCTTTAAATCCTATCAATTTACGAATACGATTCGTAACACACTTGTGATCAGTCTGTACAGCTTGGCTACTTTTCCGATTCCAATTATGCTTGCACTACTGGTGAATCAGATGAGAGCAGGGAGGTTCAAGAGGTTTTTTCAGACAGTCTCTTATATGCCTCACTTTATTTCAACCGTAGTTATGGTCGGATTGATGCTGATTCTGTTCTCGCCAAGTACAGGACTTGTTGGCAATATGTATCAGCTGTTTGGAGCACAAGCACCGGACTTAATGGGTTCATCAGCTCTGTTCAGCAGTGTGTATGTATGGTCTGACGTGTGGCAGCATGTCGGTTGGGACAGCATTATCTACATTGCCGCGCTGTCCGCCGTAGACCCAAGCCTCTATGAAGCGGCAACGGTAGATGGAGCAAGTCGATGGCATAAGGTTCGTTATATCGATATTCCGATGCTGCTGCCGACGGCCATTACACTGCTTATTCTGCGGGTGGGCGGATTACTCGGTGTAGGCT
Organism: Paenibacillus sp. E222; assembly: GCF_013401555.1. Taxonomy (NCBI): domain Bacteria; kingdom Bacillati; phylum Bacillota; class Bacilli; order Caryophanales; family Paenibacillaceae; genus Paenibacillus; species Paenibacillus sp. E222. Next base: position 5,504,731 of record NZ_CP058552.1, on the reverse strand, counting down.
TTGAGAAGGTGTATCTGATGCAGAATGACCTGAACATTCTCTCAAGTGAGATTCTGTCCACTTATGTATACAAAATCGGGTTGCTGAGCAGCCAATACAGCTTCTCCTCAGCAATCAACCTGTTTAATACCGTCATTAATTTCATTTTGCTTATTCTGGTCAATCAATTGTCCAAGAAATACAGTGAAAACAGTCTATGGTAGGGGGGAGACAAACAAGATGAGTGTTATGGAACCGGCAGCAATGACCAGAGCTCCCCGAGCCAAACGTCGATCACGTGTTTCGATTGCAGAAGTCGTACTGTATGCCTTTGCAGTTCTTTTTCTAATAGCTATCATTTATCCAATCTATTTTATAATCATCGCCTCGTTCAGTGATCCTTCATCTGTGGCTAACGGACAGGTGTGGGTGTTTCCGAAAGGTTTTACGCTGGAAGGATATAGGGAACTGCTGCGACACGAGAACATCTGGATCGGATATCGAAATACCATTCTGTATACGGTGGTGGGAACGCTCTTCGGGCTTGTCGTCAATATTTCGGCGGCTTATGCATTATCGAGAAAAGATCTGGTCGGGCGCAAATTTTTCTCGCTGTTCTTTATCTTTACGATGTTCTTCAGCGGCGGCTTGATTCCAACCTTCCTGACGATCCGTGACTTCCATCTTTATAACACGTTCCTGGTGATGGTGCTTCCGTTCTCCGTGGTGGTTTTCGACATGATCGTCGCCCGGACATTTTTCCAGACCAGTATTCCGGGAGATTTATGGGAAGCAGCTCAGATCGATGGCTGTGGAAACCTGCGGTATTTTGTACTCATCGTATTGCCGCTGTCCAAAGCAATCATCGCAGTCCTTGGACTATGGATTGCTGTAGGGTATTGGAACTCCTATTTTAATGCCCTGATTTATCTGAAAGATCCGAATCTGTATCCGCTGCAACTAATTTTACGTAATATCCTCATCACGAATCAGATGCAGTCCGGCATGGGTACAGGAGAAGCGGCACAAGTTGCTCTGCGTCTTGCCAATTTGATGAGATATTCCGTTATTATTATCGCCACAATTCCAATCATGTGTGTGTATCCGTTCATCCAAAAGTATTTCAATCAGGGGGTGATGATCGGCGCAGTGAAAGAATAAGGCAGGTTGAAATTCAATACCAATCAAGGGGGTTCCCAAATGGGGAAAAAGATAGGCAAGAAGTTATTCACCAAAATGAGCAGCGTGCTTCTCGCGTCGGTGATGTTGGTCAGCGTGGTTGGCTGTAGTAGTGGAAATAGTAGTGAACCTGCGGAGACTACGGTATCCAGCGATTTTAATCAGGAAGGTCTGCCAATTGTCAATAAACCGGTCACACTCAAGGTACTGACGGTTCGTTGGGGGAATATGGGCGATACCTTTACTCAGAATCAATGGCTTAAGGATTTGGAGAAGGATTCCAATGTGAAAATTGAGTGGCAGGTCATGTCCTCTAATGACTGGGGTGAGCAGAAATCCATTATGCTTGCCAGTGGTACACTCCCGGACATTATCTTAGGTGATCAGGTGTTCAGCGATTCGGACATTGTAAACAACCTGAGCTATTTCCGTCCACTGGATGAGTACATTGACTCATATATGCCCAACTTGAAGGCTGCGATGGAAGAGACGCCAGACATGAAGAAAATCAGCACGTTTCCTGATGGCAAAATCTATTCCATGCCAACAAGACTGCCTGCCCGTCCGAAGAGCCGGAACCAGCCTGTAATTAATAAGGCCTGGCTTGATAAGCTGGGGCTGAAAGCACCAACGACAACAGAAGAACTGTACCAGGTGTTGAAAGCGTTTAAGGAAAAAGATCCGAACGGAAATGGAAAACAGGACGAAATTCCGTACACGGAAACGGGTCTGAATGTGGACTTCCTGAATCCATTCGGAATCACCGACATTAATGCCAGCAGTATGATTGTCCAGGACGGTAAACCGGTCTTCTTCCCAACGACCGATGCCTATAAAGAAGCTCTTATTTATACACACAAGCTGTATTCAGAAGGCCTGATTGATCAGGAACTGTTCACCCAAGACAATACAATGACATCAGCCAAATGGCAAAATGCAGACATTCCAATCGTTGGCTTCAGCAATCAGTGGACACCTGATGCTGTGTTTGGAAAGTGGAGCGACCAATATGAAGCGATTGCGCCTATTGCCGGACCTGATGGCAAACGCTATCAGCCAGGGGATCCTGGCGGCATGAATCTGGCCCGTAATGAACTGCTCATTACAAGTTCATGTACTGTTCCGGAAGTAGCCGCACGCTGGGCGGATCAGTTCTATTCCAACGAAGCCAGCATTCAGAATTTCTGGGGTGCGATCGGAACTGTAATCAAGAAAAATGATGATGGCACATATACGCTGATGGACCCGCCAGCAGGCACCAGCGCCGATGCATGGTACTGGGATCAATCCCTGCGTGATTTCGGGCCCAAATATGTAAGCCCTTCCTTTGAAGAAAAAATTAAGCTTAATCCGAAAGCAGGTGACGGACTCAAGCTGCAAATCGATCAGTTAGGCAGTGCGGATGTAACGACACCTTATCCAAAGGTTATGTACAATGCAGAAGAGTTCCAGGAGCTGCCAACACTGACAACGGATATTGACGGTTATGTAGCAACGATGCGTGCACAGTGGGTAACCAAAGGCGGTATCGAAGAGGGCTGGGATGCTTATATCAAAAAGTTGAATGATATGGGACTTGAACAGTTACTGACCATCCGTAATAATGCCTTCGAACGTTATATGAACGTCAAATAGAGTGGAGTTCAGTTACATCATTCATTGATTAAATAACAAACAGGTGCGTCTCCTTATTGAAGGAGGGCACCTGTTTGTTCGTTTAGGATCTGCGTTTTAACAATAAAACGCCACTGATGCTCGATGTTTTTTTGCTATAGACCACTTTAAAACCGATATCATTATCCAGCAAACAGTTTAAGGCATTAATCAGCAATGCACCACGCACCAGTGTGAAGGTACAAGGGGACGTGTTTCCAATCACACGTACACTTCTGATTCGGCGTGCAGAACCAGGAACGAGCGGGTTTCTGGACCAATAGATCAATACCAAATCCGGTTGTGGAACAGCCTTTACACATGCCATCTTCATCATCTCTTTTCTATTAGATTCTTTATAGTAAATGAAAAGTAGATGAAGAAGGTGCTAGACAGAAGATGCGATGTTTAATAAATGGACAATCATCAGCTATGCCTCATAGCCAAGCTCATGTTATTCATATTTGTAATTCACACACATGACTCGGACCAAAGTATGGTGTGCCGGTCAATCATAAGTCTACTTCCAAGCCCATACATATAATGCTGGAGGTGATTGGAATGAGCAAGGAACCCATGGATGAGAACAAAAAGATAGAGCAGCGAAATGCCTTTCTTCGGGATAATAACGGAAAAGAGATGTCTTCCAATGAAGGGGTTAAAATATCGGATGATAGCAACTCGCTAAAAGCGGGGGATCGCGGACCCACGCTGCTAGAAGATTTTCTGATGCGTGAGAAACTGTCGCACTTTGACCGGGAACGCATTCCGGAGAGAGTTGTGCATGCACGGGGATACGGAGCCTACGGTGAATTCGAGTTATATGAGTCACTTGAAGAGTTAACGATGGCGCATTTTCTTCAGGATCCCGGTGTGAAAACACCGCTATTTGTTCGTTTTTCCGAGGTTGCAGGCTCCAAAGGAGTGAACGAAACGAATCGGGATGTGCGTGGGTTTTCAGTAAAGTTTTATACCGAAGAGGGTAACTTTGATCTGGTCGGGAATAATATTCCGATCTTCTTCATTCAGGATGGAATCAAGTTTCCGGATCTGATACATGCGCTGAAGCCGGAACCCAATAATGAAATTCCACAGGGTTCCACTGCGCACGATACCTTCTGGGATTTTATTGCGAATAATCAGGAGTCGGCAACCATGGTCATGTGGATTATGTCGGATCGCACGATACCGCGAAGCTTTCGAATGATGCAGGGATTCGGGGTACATACCTTCCGGCTGGTAAACAAAGAAGGCAAATCCAGATTCGTGAAATTTCATTGGCGGCCGTTACTTGGCATGCATTCGTTTGTGTGGGATGAGGCGCAGAAGCTTGGCGGGGCGGACCCGGACTTTCATCGCAGGGACCTGTGGGAGAATATCAATGCAGGCAACTTCGCGGAGTTCGAACTTGGAATACAGGTGCTGGAGGAAGCAGATGAATTCAAGTATGATTTTGATATTTTGGATGCAACGAAGTTATGGCCTGAAGAAGACATTCCGGTACGAATCATTGGCAAAATGACGATTAACCAAAATGTCGAAAATGTATTTGCAGAAACGGAACAGTCGGCATTCCATCCAGGCAACATTGTACGTGGCATTGACTTCAGCAACGATCCACTGCTTCAAGGCCGACTATTCTCGTATACGGATACACAATTGGCAAGAGTGGGCACGAATTATCAGGAATTACCTATCAATCGTCCCGTATGCCCTGTACATAACAACCAGAGAGACGGCGCTTCCCGTTACACGATTGATCGGGGGAGAGTCGCCTATCACGATAACTCTCTTGCCAATAATTCTCCCTATACTGTGCCCGGTACCAAAGGTGGATTTGTAACCTACCCTTCCACGGTGCAAGGACTCAAGGAACGGAAAACAGCACCCAGCTTCCTGGATCATTTCTCGCAGGCCCGTTTATTCTGGAACAGCATGACAGGTGTGGAGAGGAGTCATATCATTCAGGCGCTCACGTTTGAGCTTGGGAAGGTTAAGGACGTTTCGATTCGTCAACAGGTCGTTGATATGCTGGGCCATATCAGCACAGAGCTGGCAACCACTCTGGCTCGCGAACTTGGAGTCGCTGTACCTAACGTCTCCGAATCTACGGTGACAAAGTCCTCCCCTGCGCTAAGTATGGCCAATACCGTATTTTCTCCCAAGACACTGCGTGTCGGGGTGATTGTTGGTGAAGGATTTGATGGTCCAAGCACGCAATATATTTTGAATGAGCTTAAGGGAGCAGGGCTTCGTCCGGTCATTGTTCATGAAAGACAGGGTGTGGTGCATGGAACAGAAGGTGTGGAGCTCAAAGTGGACGATAGCTTCCTAACCGGATCACCCTTGGTATACGATGGACTGTTCATTGTTGGAGGACAGAACCAAGATGAATATTTTCAAAAATACACCCGATCCTATGCCATTGAAACGTATAATCATTTTAAGCCCATAGGAGCCACACCAACCGGTGCAGCACTGATCCAGCCAGCCGGTATTATCGGCAAACCTGGTGTCATTGTGGAGCAACAACCTGCGGCTTTTGCAGATCAATTCATTCAAGCCATGACCCAACAACGCTTCTGGAATCGAACGTAATCAGCCGGGAAGCTTTTGAAAGGTCCAATCACGAATAGCAAGAAAAGGATCTCTCTCCAGAGGTCCTTTTCTTGCTGAAAGAAAATTGAGCGATTCGCTTAACTTATCCCCTTAACATGATGTAATGCCATTACAAGTTTATTTATTGGTGCTGTGCTGCTTTGCTGGTAGTTTGTCTGTTGGCGTACCTTTACCATTGTTTTTGTTATGACGTGCTTTTTCGGCATTCTCATTCACTTTTTTCACAAAATCATGGGTACTCTCCATGTTTAAGCACACCTCCTTCAAGATAAAATGCGTAGCCTGAGTGTTAATATACCCACAGAGAGGTCATTATATTTGGATACAAAGGAATGGTGGGATAAACTGGACATGGGAAGTTCAGGCGTCTAAACTGTATAGAACGATACAAAACAAGAAGGAGCCCGAATCGAACCATGTTGCAGAAATTCGGTTTTACACAATATGAAAGTCAGGTATATGAGGCTATATTTGCACAGGATGCGCCGCTCGATGCCACCTCGATTGTTAATTATTCCAATGTACCTAAGGCTAAAATATACGAAGTGCTTAATCGGCTTATTGATAAGGGAACGGTCCTAACCACCATGCATGGGAAGAAAAAATTGTACATGGCGGTTGATCTTCAGTCCATTATCCTCAAAATAAGGGCCGACTTTGAGAAGGATATTGAAGAGTTAAAGACATATAAAATCAAACGTACATTCACAGATGAACATATCTGGACGTTGAAGGATGCATCATCCATTGCATCGAATATTGAACAGCTTATTGAAGAAGCGGATTCATCGATCCTTTTTCTGGCGTGGAACGAGCAAATGGAGAAGTACCGGAAGCTGCTGGAGCAAAAAGAGGATGAAGGGGTACATGTTGAGGTTCTGGCTGTAGGCGGATTGCAAACGTCTTTAACGCATAAGTATTCGTTAATACCCATGCTTGAGGACAGTAAGCTTGAGCCCTCGCAGCTAATTATTGTTGACCATGAATATCTTTTGTTTGCAGGGATCGAGCATGATTCATGGAAGGCCATCAAGACTACGTCCAAACCGATTGTTAAAGCCATGACGGATTATTTCTATCATGACGTCGCTCTTACTCAAATTACCAAAAGATTCGGTGATCATCTGCTTCAGGATGAAGAAATTGCACGTTTGCTGGCACGATTAATTTATTAAACCGATGGTTCCAAAAGCTATTCTTTCTGAGAATAGCTTTTTTGTATTGAAATCTTCTCATGATTAAGTTACTATCGTAGTTGTAACTTTTGAGGAGGCTTCAAAAATGAATAAAAAAGTATATGTTCTGGCAATCGCGGCCTTTGTGGTGGGTACCGTTGAACTCATATTAGGCGGGATTCTGGACTTGATTGCGACAGATCTTCATTTGACCTTGGCCAAAGCCGGGTATTTAATTTCGATTTTCTCACTTGTCTATGCGTTATCTGCGCCTATTTTGTTAAATATGACGGCCAGATTCGAACGTAAAAAAGTTTATATGTGGACTTTATTCGTTTTTCTAATCAGTAATCTCATCTCTGCCTTTAGTGTCAACTTCTATATGCTCTTGGCAGGCAGAGCATTGGGGGCGGCAACAGGCTCATTGATTTTTGTACTATCACTAACGCTCGCTGCACGTATTGTGGAGCCTCAGTATAAAGGGCGTGCTGTGGGAATTATCACGATGGGAGGAAGTGCATCACTGATTTTGGGTGTACCTCTCGGGATCTTTGTAGGTAACCTCGCCGGATGGCGTGAAGTGTTTATGTTGATTGCGATTCTAACTGCAGTAGTCATGGTTGCCATTGGCATTGCCATGGATCGTGTGCAGCCAATTCCGGCCGTATCCCTGAAGAAGCAGCTTACGGCTCTATGGAATCCGAAAATGCTGGCAATCCATGTTACAACATTGCTTGTGCTCGCAGGACACTTGACGTTATATGCGTATTTCACACCATTTCTCCAGGAAGCGCTGGGAGCCAGTTCAACCATGGTTACCTTTATCTATATGATGTTTGGTATCGCTGCCGTAGCAGGCGGCGGCATTGGCGGCATCTTATCAGATCGCTTGCACCCGGCCAAAGCCATTATTATCGTGCTGATCCCCTTTATGATAAGCATGGCGGTTATTCCGTTTAGTACCGGGCTGCCTTTAATTGCTTTCTTGATTTTGCTAAGTATATGGAGTGCCTTAAGCTGGACGGTTACCCCGGTACAGAATAGTCTGATTATCAAAACCTCACCGGCAACGGCTGAAACGTTAATTAGCACCAATTCAGGCATTGCACATGCCGGTATTGCTCTGGGAACCTATATCGGCGGGGTGGTTATCGATCATTCTTCCATTATGTATACAGGATGGGTGGGATCGATTCTAATCCTGATGGGTCTGGTGTCAGCCGTTTATGCAATTAGTCGCAAGGAGCAAACGGTTATACGGTTACTTGATTAATTGAAATTAACCCCTATAATTAAAATGGTTTTATAAAGTGTTTTAATATATAGAGAAGAGCTGGAGGCACAAGAATTCATGACTGAAAAAGAGAAATCACAACTGGGACTGCTGTATAATGCGAATTACGACAAAGAATTGATTGATGAGCGTATGTACGCGAAGGGGCTTTGTTACGAGTATAATCAGCTTCATCCAGGCAAGATCACCGAGAGAGAAGCGCTGCTCAAAAAGCTGCTTGGAAAAACGATGGATCGTTTCCTGATCGAGCAGCCGTTTGTATGTGACTACGGCTATAACATAGAAATTGGTGAGAACTTCTATAGCAATCATAATATCGTTATGCTGGATGGAGCCAAAATCCGGTTTGGTGACAATGTTTTTGTTGCTCCGAACTGTGGATTCTACACTGCGGGTCATCCTTATGATGTGGAACAACGTAACGAAGGTCTTGAAATTGTAGGTCCCATCACAGTGGGCAATAATGTATGGATCGGTGGCGGCGTGACTGTGCTTGCGGGTGTGACCATTGGAGATAATACAATCATCGGGGCAGGCAGTGTAGTTACCAAAGACATTCCTTCTGATGTAATCGCTGCGGGTAATCCATGCAGAGTTATTCGCAAAATAACGGAAGCAGACAAAACGAAGTATAGCAGAAGCTAGTTACCAAGTGTATACGAAACCCTTAGAATACCCGATGTTCTCATCGGGTATTTTTAATACCTCTGGAGATATTGTATAGTTACTACATTGGAGAAGAAACTATGGAGTAGGGGTGCTTATGAAAATAGCGAACGCGTATTTGATGAAAGAAATTAATATAAACCATGTACGCCAGGTCATGAAACGGGTGGAAACAGCAACCAAGCCACAACTGGCCTCCTTGACCAAGCTCAGTGTCGTAACTGTAAATTCACTGGTAAAAGAGTTGTGTGACCTGGGTGAACTGTTTGAAGATCAGACAGTGCCTTCCAATGGGGGGAGACCGGCGTTAACCTACCGATATAATTACGATTTCAGCTTGGCTTTGGTCATGTATATCAACGAAAAGCAAGGGCAGGACCTGATTACGGCCACCGTCATTAACCTAGAGGATAACATGGTGTTCAGAGAAGAATATACGATGCCTACGTTTGATCAGAAACACTTCTATGAGATCATTGGGAACGTATTGGCTCTGCATGATTCCATTAAAGTGATCGGTATTGGTATTCCAGGGCAAACCGTGAATGGGGAAATTACGGTGAGCAGTCACCAGCAGTTAGAAGGCATCCGAATGACTGAAGATCTTGAAGCACAGTTCGGATTACCAGTCATCATGGAAAATGATGTGAATGCTGCAATTAGCGGATATTGCGCCAAACAAGAGTTGGACGAGGACCTGTGTGTCATCGGAATGTATTTTCCAACCAAATATCCTCCAGGCATGGGCATTTATCTGAACGGTAAAGTGATTAAAGGAAAACTTGGCATGGCCGGGGAAGTCAAATACCTTCCAATGGGAGTGGATTGGTATAGCCCAGTGGAAGAGGAAGTGTTTATTGAAACGGTATGCAGAATGATTCAAACGGTTAATGCAATTCTTGCTCCAGACCAGGTAGTAATCTATCAGAAGTTGGTTGACCAAGATGCAGTTATTCAAGCATGGGAAAAGTATCAAGCCAAGCTGTCGATGCCATCCGATCCTGGCCTTGTTCTGATCGATTCTTTCCAGGAAGACTTTGAAGCCGGAATGAGATGGTTAACATTGAAAGCGTTGGAGCCAGCCTTGGTCCAATTTAACTGAACGTACTATATGAAAAAAAATTCCCAGCAGAAAACAATGCATCAATACATCGGGTACCCAATGCTTGTACTTGATTTCTGCTGGGGGAGCGCAAGTTTGCACCTGCTACAGGTATATCATATGCTTAACGTTTCAGGCTCTTGCCATTGCTGCCAATCACCTCTTTATACCAGTGGAACGACTTTTTGCGATAACGTTCGAGTGTTCCTGAACCATCGTCATGGCGATCAACATAAATGTAACCATAACGCTTTTTCAATTGTGCTGACGAAGCACTGACCACATCAATACAACCCCAGGACGTATATCCCATAACTTCAACGCCATCTTCAATGGCTTCTGCGACCTGAACGAGATGATCATTTAAATACTGAATGCGATAGTCATCTTCAACGGTCTTCTCACCATCAGGTCCGGTAATAAGCTCGTCCACAGCACCCAGTCCGTTTTCCACAATAAAAAGTGGTTTCTGATAACGGTCATAGAACATGTTCAGCACATACCGCAGTCCCTGCGGATCGATCTGCCATCCCCATTCACTTGCAGGCAAGTAAGGGTTAGGTATACCGCCAAGCAGGTTACCTTCCCCTGCAACTTGTTTATTTGGATCAGCCGTTTGGCAGACACTCATATAATAGCTGAAAGAAATAAAGTCGACGGTATGGAGCAGCATGTCTTCATCGCCATCTTCCATCTGAATCTGGATTCCATTTTCACGGAAGTAACGTTTCATGTATCCAGGATAACGGCCTCGCACATGCACATCTCCGAAGAAATAATTGCTGTGTTCGAATTCCATCACTTTAATCATATCATCGGGATTCGGTGTTAGCGGATAGGTCGGCATACTGAGCATCATACAACCAATCTGCGCATTTGGGATGATCTCATGACAGAGCTTCACAGCAGAAGCGCTGGCTACAAACTCATGATGAATTGCCTGATAAAGATCTTGTTTGCTCAACTTCTCTTTTGGTGTGTAGATACCACCACTCATGAAGGGTGCTTCCAGAATCGAATTGATCTCGTTAAATGTGAGCCAGTATTTCACTTTATTTTGATAACGTTTGAATACGGCAGTCACATAACGCTCGTAGAATCCGATCATCTTCCGATTGACCCAGCCATCATATTCTTTGGAGAGATGGAGAGGTGTCTCGTAGTGTGAAAGGGTGACGAGGGGTTCGATTCCGTATTTAAGACACTCGTCAAAGAGATCATCATAGAATTGAAGACCTTCTTCATTGGGTTCCAGCTCATCGCCCTTGGGGAAGATACGGGACCAAGCAATGGAGGTGCGGAATACCTTGAATCCCATCTCGGCGAACAGCTTGACGTCCTCTTTATAACGGTGATACAGGTCAATCCCGATCAGTTTCATGTTATCTTCAGTGGGTTCTTCGGTAATGGGACCCATAATACCTTTGGGGGCCACATCCTGAGTGGACAATCCTTTGCCACCTAGATTATATGCACCTTCGGCCTGGTTGGCGGCAATCGCACCACCCCACAGAAAGTTTTTGGGGAAATTAAAGGATGGATGTTGAGATTGACTCATAAGTATCGCTCCAATCGTTAAGAATTCGTTGTGGATGTTACATACAGCAGCACTGTATAAAAAAAGCTTAAACGTTGGAACGGGTTACACGTCAAGTTTTACTTTTTATTTATTTTGAGGCAAACTGTAAATCATTATAGATAGTCAGCAAGAAAGGAGACTTCATGTGTCCAAGTTCGATGAAATTATGAAGCTGTCCGGCTACTCGAAAGCCACGGTGTCCAGAGTAATTAATCATTCGCCGCATGTGAGTGACGAGGCCCGGCAGAAAATAACGGAAATCATGAAACAGCTCAACTATATCCCGAACCGAAATGCCGTTTCGTTATCCACCGGACAGACCAAGCAAATTGGAATTGTCACATCCGCAACCAACGAGATTATCCTTACGTTCATGAATCAATTCATTGATACAGCGATGGATTATGGATTTCAGACCCTGATCTATACTTCGCGTGGAGATAAAGAGATTGAATTGCAGGCGTTCGAGGATCTGCGGAGTAAACGGGTGGATGGATTGGTGATTATGACCTGTGTTAATCATCCAGACAAACTGAAATCCTATTGCGAGTATGGTCCGATTGTATCCTGGCAGCGGATGGGGAATGACGAAATTCCGTCAGTGGCTATGGATCAGGCACAAGGCTACAGGCTGGCTCTTGAACATCTGGTGTCCAAAGGATATATACGCATTGCCAATGCCTTTGGTAGAGCAGAAAGCCTGAATACCCAAAGTCGGCGGGAAGCCTATGAATCATTTATGGCAGATAAGGGGCTGCCTGTATTGCGTGAAGCTTATCAATATTCCGTGTTCAGTTCATCTGATGGCGAAGAGGCGATGCGAAGAATGGCTAGTGGACCAGAACTTCCTCAAGCGGTGTTATGTTCGAATGATTATGCTGCAATCGGAATCTGGTCCGAAGCACGCAAACAGAATATACAAGTTCCCGAACAACTTGCCATTGTTGGTTTCGATGACATTGAACTGTCTCGTGTGCTTGGAATAACCACTATACATAATCCCATTGCAGAACAGGCTACGCAGGCCTTTCATCAATTATGGGCCGTCCTTGGCAAGCAGGAGCTGCAGCCTCGGCAATTGGAATTTCATCTGATAGAACGTGCGACTACCTAAAATTTTTTTTGGGGGGAAGTACGTCATTGCTTACGAAAATTCTTACACCATTTGAAGCACGTAGTATAACAAAGGAGGGATAATTATGGCACGTGTTTTATTTATTAACGGTGGATCAGAGGGACATGTCAATCCAACGATTGGTGTGGTACAAGAACTTATTTCACGAGGGGAAGAGGTTGTGTACTTCACTATAGAAGCGTATCGGGAACGTATGGAAAAGACAGGGGCTGTAGTCCGAACCTTTGACGGTCAAAAATTTATTAAAGCTTTTATCTCAGGTGGCAGAGATTATTTGCTTGAACGAGTCAACGGTCTTTTGCTTACGGCAGATATCGTCATTCCGAGTGTCCTTGAACAGATTAAGGGTGAACAATTTGATTACATCGTCCATGATTCCATGTTTGGCTGCGGACGTTTGCTTGCGCAAATACTGAAGCTGCCTGCAATTAATTCATGCACTTCTTTTGCGCAGACCGAAGAATCATTCAATCATTTGATGCAACACTTTTTCTTAAATGTTCCTGCCGAAATCGCTCAACCTATAAACGATACATTCCATAGTCTGACGAGCAGGTTACAAGAAAAATATGATGTAGAGATTGCTTCTCCCTACGAAGTGTTTTGCAATCCCGCACCGCTTACCATCGTATATACAACAAGGGAATTCCAGCCTTATGGAGATGCATTCGACCATACCTATAAATTCGTAGGACCGTCTATTTTTTTCAGATTAACGCATGAAGACTTCGACATGGAAGCAATTAAAGGGAAAAGACCTATTTACATTTCACTGGGTACAATTTTTAACCAGGCTCTTGATTTCTATAAGCTTTGCATGGAAGCATTGGGGAATACCGAGCATACAATTGTCATGTCTGTAGGGGATAGAACACAAATTACGGCACTGGGAACAATTCCGGAAAATTTTATCGTTAAACGTTATGTTCCACAAATGGATGTATTGCAGTCCGCAAAATTATTTATCACACATGGCGGGATGAACAGTACCAATGAAGGTTTATATTACGGGGTTCCCCTCATTGTACTCCCTCAGAGCGCGGACCAGCCGATCATCGCTGAGCAGGTTGTTAGCAGGGGAGCAGGCATCAGCTTACAAATGCAAACCTTGACTGCCAATCAGCTCCATGAAACGGTAGATCATGTGTTGAAGGTTCCTTCTTTTGAGAGAGCTGCTGCGAATCTGAGGGAATCCTTTCGAAAATCAGGCGGATATCATTATGCTGTTGATGCGATTTTCGAATTTAAAACTCAACATCACCTGCACGGATAGTTCAGTCATTAATTATTCAAAATTGAAGCATTTCCGAACCAGAACCATGCGGTATACTGAACAAGACGTTTCAAATGAAGCTGCATTAGTACAGATGATGTGGCTTCAAGTTGAAACATCTTGTAACAAGTTACATAATTCACATACTATCCGCTGGAAAGGTGAGATTGAACAGGATGAAGACGGTCACAGGTCGATTCAGAATTGCAGGCATATGGGAAGGTGTATCCTTACTGCTGTTGATTTTTGTAGCCATGCCGCTAAAATATTTTGCCGATATGTCTTCCCCGGTAGCGATTATGGGTATGATTCACGGTATTCTTTTTCCACTATATCTGATCACGCTTGTACATTTGGCTGTTGTGAAGAAGTGGAAAGCTTCACGCTGGTTCATGGGCTTGGTAGCAGGTTTATTGCCTTTTGGAACTTTTGTATTCGAGTCCTATCTTCGCAAGAGAGACTGGAAGTAAGGGTTGCAGAAAAGAACAATGACAATGACAGCAGGCGACCAACTCCGGATGTTATCCGAACGGGTCGCCTGCTCGTTTCTGTGCAAATTCTTTTCTTGGAAAGAGTGTGAACGCGTTATTTTACGGTGCCTGTTTCACGATCCGATAGCAGGCTAACTCCAATATTACCAGAGGCATCAGATGCAGGTGCATACGCGGAGAAGGAGATAACAGCAATGAGGGCAGTAAGCAGAAAAAGAAATGATTTTTTCATACAATAACCTCTTTTCATATGGGATGATCTTCCAACTATATTTTAATGCAAACAGGCTGTGTTTGAAAAGAAAAGTTTAGGCGAGCGCGAGATTTGTACAGTTAGACATTCGTGATAAACTAGGGTTTAACTCTAGCTGTCAACTGACCGAAAGGGATGATCCTTATGAGAGAGCTTAATGACATAACATCCATAGAAATGATCGAAGAGATGATTCAACAATATGAATTGGTCTTTTTGTATGTATCAAGGCCAGAGTGCAGTGTATGTCATGCTTTACTTCCCAAGATTAGGGAGTTACTTGAACCTTATCCGATGGTGTATCTGGCCCACATCAATGCCAACCAAGTGGAAGAGGTGGCGTCCAGGTTTCTTATTTTCACAGTTCCCACGATGATTATGTTGGTGGAGCAGAAGGAATATATTCGAGCTGATCGTTTTGTTCGCTTGCATCGATTGGAAGAGCAGGTACAACAAATTTATCATATGTACACGCAGAATGGGGAACAAGAAGCATGATTATCGGCAGCTCACAGAGGAGCTGCTTTTTTACATATCTGTCTCTAACGACAGTGCTAAGCAGCCATGCCATGATCATAGCAAAAGAATGTGAAAAATAATTAAAAGAAAAAGTGTTGTATTGAAAACGGTTTTATGCTAATTTAAAATATATAAAAACGTTTTTATAGCAAAGGACCAAAAAATTATGGGAAAGATTACAATTAAAGATGTTGCACGGGAAGCCGGGGTATCCATTTCTACGGTTTCCAACGCCTTGAACGGCGTGGATGTCTTAAACCCAGAGACCAAATCACATGTCCTGAAGGTTGCTGAGCGTTTAAACTACGTTCCCAACCTGAACGGCAAGCTGCTAAAATCCGGGCAAACCAAGATGCTGGGCTTTTTCACCACAAGTGTGTCGGGTCCGTATTTTTATAAGCTGGTTGAATCCATGTCTCGCGAATGCGATCGTCTGGGTTACGGGCTCAATGTGTTTGTGACCAAGGATAAGCAGGTCATTATGAGTAATATTCTGGGTCGACGTGTGGATGGTGTCATCATCTACGAAGAACTGCGGATTGATGAGCAGGATATTATCGCTATGGAGAAAGACAAGATCAAGGCTGTATTTCTGGATCGGGTCTATCAGAGCGATACGATGGGAAGCGTCATTTTTGACTCCTATGTAGCGGGTTACGAAGCGACCAAATATTTAATTGGACTGGGACACAAGAAAATTGCCTACATATCCGGCGTGGACACCATGTTTGACAGTAATCAGCGTAGAGATGGTTATCTGGCCGCTTTGCGTGAGTACCAGCTTCCAATGGATGATGATTACATCTTACAGGGATATTTTGAGGAAGAGGGCACCTATAGTGCGGTAAAATCTTTTCTTCATCTGCATCCTTCCAAGCTGCCTGATGCTTTTCTTGCAGGAAACGATGTAAGCGCAATCGGCTGCATTCATGCCCTGAAGTCTCATGGCTTCGAAGTTCCTCAGGATGTAAGTGTAGTAGGCTTCGATGATATTGATATTGCCCAATATTTTTCCCCGCCATTAAGTACGGTAAGAAACCAGATTGCAAGGCAGGGTATCCTGGCGGTCAATCACCTGGTTCGCATGATCAAGAAGAAGGAACATGGGGTTTCACAGAAACTGGCGGGTGAACTGATCATACGGGGTTCAAGTCATGTGAAGATGGACCGGAGTGATTTTTCAACATAGGTGATTCAATCATTTCCGGTCTTTTTTAATTATAGATTTGAGATTAGGGGGTTTTTTTGTCGGAAAATAAAAACGTTTTTATGATGGAATGCTTAAGTTGGAGGGGAGCAAAAGAGCGTGAGTAAATTAGCCGTAGAGACGTCGTCCACCGGTAAAAAGCCTGTAGGACCGGGGGGAAGGAAGACAATTGGACAAAAAGTAAAAGAGTTTGTCATCGATTATCGAAGACAATGGGAAATTCAATCGATGATTATACCCGGCATCATTTTTATGATTATTTTTTGTTACATTCCCATATACGGATTGACGATTGCATTCAAAAATTACACCGTCATTGATACGTTGTCTAGCGCACCGTGGGTCGGTTTGGAAAATTTCAGAATCATTATGTCCGACAAATACTTCTGGGATGCTGTAGTGAATACGCTGGGGATCAGCTTTTTGAAATTGGGTATCGGGTTCGTTATTCCTATTATCCTGGCGATCATGATCTATGAACTGAACAGCGGACGCTTCAAAAAGTTCGTGCAAACGATTTCATATCTGCCTCACTTTCTGTCCTGGATTGTATTGGGCGGTATGCTGATCACCTGGTTTTCAACAACGGGATTATTTAATCAGCTGTTACTCAGCTTGGGACTGATCTCGCAACCGCAGAACATTTTGCTGGATGCAGGCAAGTATTGGTGGATTGCAGTTTTATCCGATATTTGGAAAGAGGCCGGATGGGGAACGATTCTGTATTTGGCGATTATGTCGAAAATTGATCCTACGTATTACGAAGCAGCCAAAATTGATGGTGCAAGCCGTCTCAGACAAATCTGGAATATCACATTGCCTAACATGAAGTCGATCATCAGCCTTAATCTGATTCTTACTGTAAGCGGTTTACTTGGTTCCAATCTGGACCAGACACTCGTTCTGATGAACTCGCAAAACCGTGATAAGGCAGAAGTTATCAATTCGTATGTATACCGTATGGGGATGTCACAGGGTGACTTTTCGTATGCTACCGCGGTTGGTCTGGGCGTCTCGATCGTGTCCGTTATTCTGCTGGTCACCGCGAACAAAATTACAAGCAAATTAAACGATAATCAATCTGTGCTGTAGAAGGAGGCATCCCGTGTGAATGGAAAGGTGGCTAAAGAAGATCTCGATAGTCGGATCTTTGATACCTTAAATATTATTTTACTCGTTATTTGTACTGTCGTTATTGTGGTTCCGCTCTGGAATGTCATCATCTCTTCTTTTAGCTCGGGCAAGGCTTTGGCGGAAGGCGGGTTCATCTTCTGGTCACCGGAGTTCTCGCTGGAGAACTATAGAGCCGTGTTCAACGATTCGAGCATCTGGCAGGCGTTCTTCATCTCCGTGTCCAAAACAACAATCGGAGTTGTTACACACGTGTTCTTCTGTGCCATGGTCGGCTACGGTCTGAGCAAAAAGTACATACGTGGCCGTAAACTGTACGTTGCCATGGGGGTTATCACGATGTTCTTCTCAGGCGGAATGATCCCAACGTACTTATTGATCAAATCACTCGGCTTGCTCAACAGCTTCTGGGTGTACATTATTCCGGCATTGTTCAGCTTCTATGATGTCGTCATTCTGATGAATTTCTTCCGGAATGTACCGGATTCCCTGGAGGAGTCTGCCAAAATCGATGGTGCAGGAGACTGGCATATTTTCCTCAAAATCTTCATTCCGCTGTCCATGCCAGCGATGGCAACCATTGCATTGTTCAATGGGGTGGGGCAATGGAATGACTTTATGACAACCAAGTTGTACATTACCGATCAGTCGCTGTATCCACTTCAGATGATGCTGTACGAGATTATTGTTCAATCCCAAACACAATCCATGCAAAATGTGGGCGGCTCGGCAGTCATCGAAACAACGACGAAAGGGGTGCAGCTGGCCACGATTGTTATTACCACGCTGCCGATTGTACTGATCTATCCCGTCCTTCAAAGATACTTTATCTCGGGTATGATGCTCGGTGCAGTCAAGGAGTAAAAGAAATCCAAGCTTGTTCGAAAGTTCGCTCTATTCAATATTTCTCACCTAACCTTAAGGAGGAAACAATATGTTCAAGATGAATAAGGCAGCAGGCCAAAAAGGCGTTAAACTGTGCGCGGCATTGCTGACAGCGGTGATTATGATTACAGGCTGCAGTGGTGGTTCAGGGGGTTCAAGCGAAGGCAACTGGGTTTCCATTGAAGACCGCTATACAGTCGATCCGGAAAAACCAGCGTGGCAGCTCGATAAAAAGGAAGAAGTCACGGACCTTACCTGGTATGTTAATGCGGACTGGTGGAACACGGATTTCGGCAAAGACATTGTGACCAAAAAGATCAAGGAAGATCTGAACATCAATATCAAATTCATTACTGGTGATGACACGAAATTGAATACATTCTTTGCCGGTGGCGACATGCCTGACCTGCTGACCGTGTTTGACTCCAACTCTCCTGTAGTGCAAAAAGCTGCAACCTGGGCTCTGCCGCTGAATGATCTTGCGGAGAAATATGATCCATACTTCAATAAAGTCGCAGCTGCGGATACCCTGAACTGGTTCCAGCTGGCTGATGGCAAGACCTATGGCTATCCGAACTACTCCAATACTCAGGCCGATTATGATAGTGGCAACATCCCGGCCAAAACGGCCTTTATCATCCGTAAAGACGTGTACGAAGCTTTGGGAAGCCCTGTCATGGGAACGCCAGAGGAATTCGAAAATGTGATGAAACAGATCAAAGAAAAGTTCCCAACGCTGATTCCATTTGGTTTTAACTCAATCGGGGAAGGAACAGGTTCACTCGGAGATACGTTGCAAGACTTCATTGGTGTGCCGCTTGAAACTGAAAATGGAGAATTCTATGATCGCAATCAGGATGAAGATTATCTTACATGGCTGAAGACTTTAAATAAGGTATACAGAGACGGAAATATCAGTGATGACAGCTTTGCTGATGATGGTACGGCTTTTGAGGAAAAAGTGAAATCTGGAAAATATGCAACGATGCTGCTGGATGGCACACCTCAACAGGGTGGAAATCTGCAAATTTATCTGAGTGCCAATGAAGGCAAAGAGTATGTAGCCGTTGATGGACCGCAAAGCACTAAGGGTAATGCACCAACACTCAATCAATCCGGCATTACAGGCTGGATGATCAACTTCATCTCCAAAGACGCCAAAGATCCAGCTAAAGCCATTCAAATCTTTACGTATCTGCTGAGTGAAGAAGGTCAGCTTCTGATGAACTATGGTATTGAAGGCGAGACGTATGAAAAGAATGCAGACGGTACGGTTGAGCTGCTGCCAGCTGTGAAGGATCTGCAGCTGCACAATGCGGACAAATTCAAGAAGGAATACCGGATGGGCGAATTCATGTTCTTTGGTCATGACCGTCACAAAGCACTGAGTGCGGATGCATTCCCGGAAGCGATTAAACAAATGCAAGAGTGGGGCAAAGGCAAACTGAAACCACACTTTATTCTGGAGAATATTAGTCCGAATCAAGGAACACCTGAAGCACGTGCGTTGTCAGCGATCAACGCCAAGTGGAATTCAACACTGGTAAGCATGGTGCGTGCCAAAGATGATGCCTCTTTTGACAATGCACTCGCTGCTTACAATTCATTTTTAGGTGAAAACCGTTGGGATGACATCGTGAAGGTCCGTAGTGAGAAAATGAAGCAAAATAAAGAGAAATTGGGTATCCAATAAGAGGAATATGGAGGGAAAGCATATGACGAAATTGAAAATGTACAAATCCACGGGAGAAGATGCATTGTTTGTATCCGTCTCCCAGGATCAATTAAAACCGCAGGACTCCGGCAAGGAGACTACAACCATCCTTCTGGATGATCAGCAAACGTATCAGGAAATGGATGGATTTGGGGCTTCTTTTACGGACTCATCTGCCTATCTGATCAACCAGATATTAAGCGAAGAGCAGAGAGCTGAAGTCATGACCCGGTTGTTCCATCCCGAGGAAGGCATTGGATTGTCGGTCATCCGCAATCCGATGGGAGCTTCCGACTATGCCAGAACCGTATACAGCTATAATGATCTGCCAGAAAATCAAACGGACCCGGGATTATCCGGGTTCAGCATTGCACACGATGAAGCGGATGTTATTCCTTTGACTCAAAAGGCTTTGGAGCTGAATCCTGAATTGAAGCTGTTCGCTTCTCCTTGGAGCGCCCCGGGCTGGATGAAAACTAGCGGCTCCATGATTACAGGTCAATTGAAACATGAGTGGTATCCGGCATATGCCGACTATTTTGTGAAATATATTCAAGCCTACGCATCCCATGGATTGCCTATCCATGCAGTAACACCACAGAATGAGGCACTTTATGAACCAGGACATTATCCCGGCATGTTGATGCCAGCTGAAGCCCAAGCAGACTTTATCAAAAATCATCTCAAGCCGGCTTTGGTCCGCAACGACATCCAAACCAAAATCCTCTGTTATGATCACAACTGGGATCGTCCGGATTATCCGCTGACAGTACTTGATGAGGCGGCAGAAGAGGTAGATGGAGTCGCGTGGCACTGGTATGGGGGCGAGGCCTCGGCACAAACTAAGGTGTATGAAGCCTTTGCTGGTAAAGAGGTCCACTTCACTGAAGGATCAGGCGGGGAATGGATTCCTCCATTCGAGCAGGCTTTCTCCAATGTGATCAGAACAGGTATTGAGATTCTTCGCAATTACAGCAAATCTTTTGTGCTCTGGAATATGGCACTGGATGAGAACAACGGTCCTACCGTTCCTGGCTTCGGGAAAAGTACATGCCGCGGCATTGTGAAGGTTAACCAGCAAACAAAAGAGCTTACCTATACACTGGACTATTATGCCCTGGCTCATTTCAGTGCATTGATTCGTCCAAAGGCTGTGCGGATTGACTCTTCCTCCAATGAGGCATCCATCCGTTCGGTTGCCTTCAAAAATACGGATGGTTCGATTGCCGTCGTTCTATTCAATGATGGAGAGCAAACCGGAAATGTGCAGGTGAACCTTCGCAATGATGAGCTTTTACACCTGCAATTGGAATCCAAAGGGGCCTTGTCCATTTTGATCAACCCTGAATAAGTCGTCTTAAGGTGCCAACGAACCTACTACACCTTAAACGGCGAATTTTCAAGGAATGCACATTTTAACGAACCTCAGTGACGTTATTCCGTTACAAAACGGGGTTATAACCTTAAAAATTGGCCCCATTAACGAAATAACGTCTCTGTAATTCGTTAGATCACAGACCTAGGCTAATAGAAGCAAATAGCGTGTACCAGATTCGTTAAAACAAAATAACGATAACAAGGGGATGTCCATCGTCATATTCATGACTTTTGGGACATCCCCTTTATACTACGGCCTATATTACGTGCGAAACCTACACGCGTTGAATCGCTAGATTTGGTGTTCCTCCGCTCTCATCAATAAACAGAACATACTTATTCCCGCTGGTGCCTGTTAATACTAGACCCGGCTGATTAAGTACACCGGGATTATAATATAATAGCTGCTGGATGAGTGGCAAGGCAACTGGATGAGTCGGCTGATTCATCGCCATGAGCTGAGTTGTTGCTTTTACACTGTCTCCTGCCTCGATAACCCCACCGACACCCAGATTATTTGTAATGGAGGAGCTGTCGTTAATCTGCAAGCTGCCAGCAACCGTCTGTTCTCCATTCACCTGCAGATCCAAGCCAATGGTTACATTACCGTTTACCTGCAAATCCTGATTAATGGTTTGATTTCCCGTGACAAGAATGCTATCGAATGTTGGCAATCATATCAACTCCTATCTGGTTTGATATATTTTATGAGGACAAGAACCGGATGGACACGGGGTTGTGGCACATTTAAAGACACGGGTGAAGCCCATCTTTGAATAGTTATACACCTAAAAATGAGGCAATAGAAACCTAGCCAAAGACAAATGCATATTGTAGGCAATGAGAGTTAATCCGCTTCGTGATTGGAGGGTATGGTCATCAAAAAAAGGAGGCGTATGCCAGCCAAGTCCCCAAAGAGTCGGCGTCCTGTCCAGCATCCCAATCAGGTATACCTCAGACAAATGAACGCAACATTGAACCGAAAACTCAAATCAATCCGGCGTCATCTGGTGTTACAGCAATCGGATCTGCAACAGCATCTTATGAAAATGATTCAGGACGGTAAGGAACAGTCCATGGCTAGTGAAGACAATGGGAATATTTCGGATTCTCCCCGTGTTCAGTATAAACAGCTGAAGGTCCTCCTGATTACTCCTTCAATAGAACGAAAAGGTTCTGCGAACTCTATTCTGATTGAACAGAGCTTGAGGCATTTGGTTCAATATGTTAATGAAATCAAAACGATTCAGTCGTTGGCAGATCATACGGCGGGGCAGGATTTGGATTTGATTCTGGTACTGGATGGAGAAGATGCTCTGTCGAATCAGAATTTGGAGGCGTTGAGGACATCATCTGCCAAAAAGGCGATTTGGTTGTCGGACCAGTCGGATGTAAAACAGATGGAATCAATCATCCCTTTTTTTGATTATGTGTTTACACAGCATTCGACCCAGATTCCCTCGGATCAGCATATGGGGAATGTCTCATGCCATGCCATACCTTTTCCACCGAATCCCGCTGTGTTCTGTCCACAGGTGGTGGGAAGAGAATATGAATCCGATGTTTATATCATTGGGGATGCACACCCAGGCAGCTGCCTGTTTGCTCTTGCCACTCATGCGTGGTTATCGGATAAAAGAGTGCGAGTTGAAGGACAGGGGTGGGAGAGATTCGGTGCATTTGTGCCCGTGCAACCTCATGAAATTCCGGAAAAGTTATACAACGGCACCAAAATTGTTGTTCAGGACAACTCTTCCGTTAGACATATCATGGAAGCAGCTGCGTGCGGTACATTTCAACTTATTTCGGCTTCTTCAAGCGGCCCTTTGAACACGGATGATTTCCAACGCTATGCAACATTTGAAGAGCTTGTACAGAAGCTTGGACATTATTGGGACCATGTGGATCAACGAAGATTAGCTGCCTCCAGGGCACTTTCTTATATGAAGTACAATCAATCCTATCTTCATAAAAGTTTGCAGCTTATGGATATTATTTTCCAATGAATATGTCTGTTAATTGGAGGAGTCCTGCTTGAAGCTTATTGCATTACACTTACCTCAATTTCATCGGATTGTGGAGAATGACATGTGGTGGGGGGACGGGTTTACAGAATGGACCAATGTAAAAAAAACAATCCCCCTTTATCCAGGCCATCTGCAACCCAAAAAGCCATTGCATCAGAACTACTATGATTTAACGGACCCCAAAGTACGCAAATGGCAGGCTGACACGGCCAAAAAGTACGGAATATACGGATTCTGTTATTATCACTACTGGTTTAAAGGAAAACGATTGCTTGAAAAGCCGTTTGATGAGATTTTGGAAAGTGGGGAACCGGATTTCCCTTTTTGTTTGTCATGGGCTAATGAAACGTGGACACGCAAATGGGATGGACGCGAATCGGATATTCTTATTTCTCAGGACTACGGGGAAGAGAGTGACTGGAAACAACATTTCGACTATCTAATCAGAGCGTTTAAGGACAAACGATACATTCGTGTAGAGGGAAAACCGCTATTTCTGATTTATCGGCCTGCAAGCATACCTCGATGTCAGGAAATGATTCATTATTGGCGTAGGCTTGCGATAGAACACGGGCTGGAGGGTATTCATTTTGTGCAGACGATCGGTGGATTTCCTACCTTTAATCAACCTGTCTTTGACGCAAGCATGGAATTTGAGCCCCACTATACGTTTGCACATGGTCATATGAATGGAATCTGGATTGAACTGGACATCCAGGGGCAGAAGCACATTGTGGTGAACTACGATAAAGTGTGGTCATCCATTCTCGAAAGAACACCTCACCGAAACGGGGAAGTCGTATATCCTGGTGCATTTGTGAATTGGGACAATACACCGCGCCGATCGATTGATGGACAAAGTACAGTAGGGTCAACTCCTGAAAAATTCGGCTTGTATTTATCGCGACAGATAACGAGAGCCAGGGAATTGAACAGCAGTGGCTTCCTGTTTGTCAACGCATGGAATGAGTGGGCGGAAGGGGCGTACCTTGAACCCGATGACGATTATGGGTACGCCTACTTGAGAGAGGTCAAAAGAGTGGTTGAGCAAGAAGCGGGCAAGCGCAGCAAGATATGACAATGGAGTTCCCTGTGTGGGGCTCCATTTGCTTTTGGGCAAGTGAAATGATGTCATCTTTGTCGATGTTCAGACCATGATTTGTTTGCGGTACTCCGTTGGATTAAGACCAGTATGCTTTTTAAATTGCCTGGAGAAGTAATATAAGTCACTAAACCCAAGGTGCTCTGCAATGGCAGTAATTGTTTTTGGCGTACAGGTCAGTAGTTCTTTTGCCTTTTCCATTTTTTTGCTGGCAATGTAGTGCATGGGTGGAACACCGATGTGCTGTTTGAAGAAACGAATGAAATAATTGGGATGCATGTATGCAATCTGAGCCAGATCCCGGACAGAAATATTTTCTTCAATATTGGAATCAATATAGGCCAGTATCGCAGATATTTTCTCCACAACAGGCACATTGATATAACTAATCTGTTCCTGATCCACATGCATAATGTAGTGGGACAACAACTCTATTAATTTGCTTTTTGCCATCATATGCGCATAGACTTCACCGGATCGGGCGTAATCAAGAATGCTGTTGAATATTTCCTGTATCAGCTCGGGCCGATCCGATGAACAGAAGTGGGGGAAGTTCAAAATTTGAAATAGGTTGATGCCTCCAACCTTCGCGCTGAAATGACACCAGTACTTGAGAAAAGGACGATCACTGATGGCAGAATAAGACTGCGTGACCCCTTCCGGCATCAAAAAAAGCTGTCCCGGTGCAGGATAATACTCCTGATCGCCGATCTTGAGCCAGCCCTCGCCCTCACAGATCAAATAAAATTTGCTGTAATCGGGTGTGTAATCGATGTCCCGCCAATCCGTATCGCAGCGATTGAAGTTGACCATGAACAATTCAATTTGCAGATTGGACAGGTAGTTTGTGAGCAGTGTCTGATGATTCATGATCCTCATCTCCCCTACAAGGTTAGTATTGTCCAAGCAAAAGTTAATGTTCTGCATGTTTATCTGTTCAATCAGCTACTACAATACAAGTGCAGCCGATAACGGAAGGGATGAGAACCGAATGAGAACAATGCTGGACAAAAATGAATATTTGCAGCAGATCGACAAAACGATTGCCGAAGGTAAGTATAAGGACAACTGGAATTCACTTAGCGCATTCGAGGTTCCCGAGTGGTACAAGAACGCCAAGTTCGGTATTTTCATACATTGGGGTCTTTACTCGATCCCTGCTTATGACAGTGAATGGTATTCACGAAATATGTATATCGAGGGCTCCAAAGCGTATGAGCATCACCTTGCTGTCTATGGTCATCCCAAGGCGTTTGGCTATAAGGATTTCATTCCGATGTTCCGCGCCGAGAAGTTTGACGCAGACGAGTGGGCAACACTTTTCAAGCAAGCAGGAGCCCGATATGTGATGCCTGTTGCGGAGCACCATGATGGCTTTCAAATGTACAAAAGCTCCATCTCTCACTATAACACATATGAAATGGGACCCAAACGGGATTTGCTGGGTGAGATGAAGGTCGCGTATGAGAAGCAGGGACTTACCTTGTGTGTCTCGTCACACCGTGCTGAACATTGGTTTTTCATGTCCCATGGAAAAAAATTTGATTCAGATGTTAAGGAGCCGCTCAAACGCGGTGATTTCTACTGGCCTGCCATGCCAGAACCGGATCATCAGGACATATACGGCTCACCTCCAACGGATGAATATCTGGAAGATTGGCTGATTCGTTGCTGTGAACTGGTGGATCAATACCAGCCGAGCGTTTTTTATTTTGACTGGTGGATCCAGACGGCAGCGTTCAAACCTTACTTGAAAAAGTTCAGCGCCTACTACTATAACAAAGGTGAAGAGTGGGGCATTCCGGTAGCGATTAACTATAAACATGATGCCTTTATGCTCGGCTGTGCCGTTCCCGATGTGGAGCGTGGACAATTCGCCGATCTGAAACCGTATTTCTGGCAAACGGATACGGCTGTCGCCAAAAATTCCTGGTGTTATACAGAAAACAACAACTATAAAACAGCGGATGAGATTATTAGGGATCTCGTCGATATCGTGAGTAAAAATGGCAGCCTGCTGCTGAATATCGGTCCAAAAGCAGATGGCAGCATCCCGGATGAAGACAGAGATATTTTGCTTGCCATAGGTCAATGGCTGAAAGTGAATGGCGAGGCGATCTATGACACGACGTTCTGGCGAACGTATGGGGAAGGGCCGACCGAGGTGAAGGAAGGACAATTTACAGATGGCGAGACCAAGATCTTTACAAGTGAGGACATTCGTTTCACTGTAAAAGAAAGCTGCCTTTATGCCACGGTTATGGCCTACCCGGAGAACGGGATTGTTCATATCCGTTCGTTGAAGGAAAACTCTCATCATTTCCATGGACTGATTAGGGACATTCAGGTATTGGGCTTCGAGGAACAACCGGAATGGAGCAGAACGGAAGAGTCCTTGACGATCACGACAAGGAACGTGCATAGCGGCTCACCCGTTGTATTTAAAATAGAGCTGGATTAAGAGAAAAGATCAAAGGGCTATAACCAGCAGCGATATGTACTGGTTATAGCCCTATTCCTTGTGCGATTCAGCAATGAATTACACTCGTTTGCGGGTTGAAGAAGATCGACGGAGCATTCTTCGCTTTTTGGACAGACGACGTACCTTCGCCATACGCTGCCGCTTCAATAAGCGCTGCCGCATATGACGAGGCCGCCTTTTTTCTATTGGTTTGAGAGGGGATGTCATTTGTATTGGTGGCAGTTCGCATGGTTCTTCCGTAGTTTCCATCAACGCTCTGTAGTTTATTGGCACAATGCCCAACGCCTGTATCGTTCGGGGAACATCCTGACTGACAAACACGGCAAGCTCATGCTCGCGAATGTCCAGCCAGTTGGAGATTTCACGCAGAGCATCATCGACATATCCCGGATGACATACAATCTCGGTTATGCCATCTGGGAGCGTAGATAAATGTTGAAGCATTCGCTGCAAACCCTCATGATCTCCATAAGTATCCAACAGAATCGTATCCGTCATCCGAGGGGCTGGCATATCAGGGCTTGCGTGCCGGACTTGTGATCTCCGAAGCGGGATGTTTTCACGGATGGCTTTCTTCGCCATGATTTTGAATATGATGGGATCGTTCTGATGCAGCAGCTGGTGGGAATCGAGATGTGTGGGTGAAAGAAACGCTTGAACCAAAACGTTCCATTGAGCATCGAGTTCTTTGGCAATATCAGCGAAGTCTCGTATTAAACCACACTGGCCATGATGAAAAGAACCGTCAGGATTCACCAAAGAAGGCACAAGGGCCGGATCGGACACGGGTCTCCCGTAAGTCAGGTTAAAATGCAAACCGATTCCGAGGTCCGGCAGTGACCTGGCTAAACTCAGTGCATGATCAAAGCCCGGCATATTCACCATCATCGAGGTACTCGTAATTCCACCCGCCTGATACGCTTGAATAATTCCCTCATTAACGCCGGGAGACAGCCCGAAATCATCCGCATTAATGATCACTTGCTTGCTCATACCTCTGATCTCCTTCCTCACGTTGAGAACGAATCATTTTCCATTTCCCTAATATATTAAAGGTCACAAGGTATGGACCGTTCATTCGCACAGGCCTGATAAAATACTTCGAATGCTTTCTTGTCCAGGATATATCATGTTCGCTGGTAGAAATAATCGAGTCGCAGGTAGAATACATTTAATGTAAACGTTGTTACGGATTGAGAAAAATAGGGGTATCCCGTTCAGAATCGGTCCGTTAATATGGGGAGGGAAAGATTGTTGAAAAAAAGAAAAATCGTAAGTACGCTGGTGTTGTTCAGTTTCCTAATCGCTTTGCTGCCTGGCACGACGACCAACGCAGCGACCAACTGGAATTTGGTATGGAGTGACGAATTCAATGGAAGTTCTCTGAATACGTCGAATTGGTCTGCAGAGATTGGTACCGGCAGCGGTGGATGGGGAAATAATGAATTGCAGTACTATACGAATCGCACCGAGAACCTGCAAGTTACAGGTGGCAATCTGGTCATCACTGCACGTAAAGAAAATTACAATGGCAGCAGCTATACCTCCGCACGAATCAAAACCCAAGGTTTGAAGGATTTTACTTACGGGAAGGTTGAGGCACGCATCAAGCTGCCGTCCGGTCAGGGGCTGTGGCCTGCTTTTTGGATGCTGGGAAGTAATATTAATTCTGTCGGCTGGCCCAAGAGCGGAGAGATTGACATTATGGAGCGGGTCAACAACAATGCTTTTGTAAACGGTACCGTGCACTGGGATGCTAACGGGCATGCCGATTATGGAAAGATATCGGAGAATCTTGATTTTTCCCAATTTCATGTGTACAGCATCGAATGGGATTCCAAATATATAAGATGGTTTGTGGATGGCAAACAATTCAATGAGTTTTACATCGAAAATGGAACAGGCAACACCGAGGAGTTCCAGCGTCCGTTTTTCCTCCTGTTGAATATGGCTGTGGGCGGGAATTGGCCTGGAAGCCCTAATAATGCAACACCTTTCCCATCACAAATGCTGGTGGATTATGTGCGGGTATATCAAGCAGCGAGTACACCGAACATTGTCAGCGGAGGCCTCTATACGATCGGTTCCAAAGCAAGCGGTAAAGTGTTGGATATCGTGGATGTATCTACGGCAAGCGGAGCCAAAGTACAACAATGGACCAACTATAGTGCGAGTAACCAAACGTTCAGGGTCGACAGCACTGGAGATGGTTTCTATAAACTCACGGCTGTTCACAGCGGAAAAGTTCTGGATGTGCCTAACTCAACAGCATCACCCGGCGTACAGCTCCAGCAATGGGATGATAACGGCTCTAACGCCCAAAGGTGGAGCATCCAGGATGCGGGTAACGGTTACTACAAAATCATTTCCAAGGTGAATGGCTTGGCAGTAGATGTGTCGAGCTCTTCAACGGCGGATGGGGCTGCGATCCAGCAATGGAATGATAATGGTACAGATGCACAACGATGGTCGTTTAACAAATTGAATTAATTAAATGGCAATACGTTTAGGTGTATTCATCACAAAACTTGATGTTGTCGGCTATGCAAGTGGTGGCGTGAACATCACCTGATTTCGTTTGATGATCAAAAAAATAAAAAATCACGAAACAGGCTGCAATCCATATTTTAGTGGAGGCAGCTTGTTTTTTTGTTCGTTTAGGTTTATCTTCGTCAGAAACAGGATTGAATGAAAGATATGTGCGTGGAGGGAACCATGAATATAGATCAGCTCTTTTTCCATATTTTATACTGCAACTCAAGGAAACCGAATGAACTTCGGACATTTTCAAATAAAGGGGTGAGGACGCTCCAACATCACGAACTCATTTTTATTACAGGTGGCAAAGCGGAAATTACCATTGATAGGAAAAGACATACCATTCAGGAAGGCGTCCTGATCTACCTTCAGCCGGATGTCCCTCACTTGATAGAGATTGACCTTAAGAATCCCATAAGTTTTTTTTCGGTTCACTTCAGTTATGTCCGGATCGAGCAGAATGACAATATATGGACTGTAAACGAGGACGTTGAGATGTTTCCCTTGCCCGCTGTCCAGCAATTACAGGACTATTATCAATTGGAAGAAGTATTTAAACATATGGTAGACACCTGGTATACGAAATTACCGGGTTATGAGTTTAGCACCAAGTCCTTACTACAGCAATTGATTATCGCGATCGGCCAAAATATAAAAAAACGTCATCGTAATTACGCCACATCCTTGAAAGTGGAAAAGATCATTAACTATATGAATCAACATCTGCATCGTAAAGTCACCTTGACCGAATTATCTGAGCTGGTGCAGCTATCTGCCCCGTATTTATCAAGAGCCTTCAAAGAGATTACAGGATATTCCATCATCGAATTTTTTAACAAACTGAAGATGGATAAGGCGAAAGAGATGATCCTGGAAGGAAACAACAAAGTGAAAGAGGTGGCGCAGTTACTTGGTTACACGGATGAGTTTTATTTCAGTAGGCTTTTTAAACAATTGGAAGGAATGAGTCCATCGGAATTTTACAGCAAAAATGTCCATGGAGTTTAACATAATGCATGGTGCATAGCCGTTCTGATCGCTAAGATGAGGATATGATTCTGAAGCAGGAGGAAGGCTTGTTGATATGCCGCTGTGGAAAAGAAATTTGATTGTATGCTGGTTCGGAATGTTTGTGACCGGAGTAGGCATGAGTCAGATCGCACCGATTTTGCCGCTGTACATCAAGCAGCTTGGTGTGAATGACTCAGCAGCGATTGCCCAATTCTCCGGAATTGCCTTTGGCATCACGTTTGTGCTTTCCGCCATTTTCTCCCCCATATGGGGAGCGGCTGCCGACCGATGGGGAAGAAAACCGATGCTGCTTCGAGCCAGTTTGGGCATGGCTGTAGTGGTAGGTTGTATGGGGTTCTCAACGAATGTGTACATGCTCATTGGACTTCGGCTGCTACAGGGTGCCATCACAGGATATAGCACCGCCTGTACAACGCTGATAGCGACCCAAACCGATTCCAAACATGCGGGCTATGCTTTGGGCACACTTTCAACCGCCAACATCGCAGGTTCCTTGATCGGTCCAACAATTGGTGGGTTCATTGGGGTAAATTGGGGCCTCCAGAATTCGTTTTTTATAACGGGTGGTCTGATGATGGTCGCCTTTATTACGACCGCTCTATTTGTGAAGGAATCGTTCACGCGAGAGGACAAGGTGGTGCTTGGCCTCAGGGAAGTCTGGCGAAAAGTGCCCGAGAAAAGTCTGACGATTCACTTGTTTGTTACTTTTTTTGTACTCACTGTGGCCTTATATTCGGTGGAGCCTATCATTACCGTGTATATTACGCAGCTTTCCGGTAACACTTCGCATGTTGCTCTGTTGGCCGGAATTGTGTTCTCGGCATCAGGACTCGCCAATCTCATTGCGGCACCAAGAATGGGCAAGCTATCGGACCGAATAGGTGCGCAGAAAGTAATACTGGCTGCTCTTCTAGCTGCCGGAGTTCTCTTCATAGCGCAGGCTTTTGTAACGAGTCCGTGGCAATTGATGGGTCTGCGTTTTTTATTGGGATTGGCAGCAGCCGGACTGATTCCTTCGGTGAATACGCTGATCAAAAAAATTACACCGGCTTCCCTGACAGGTAGAATGTTTGGTTTTAATATGTCAGCAGGATATCTGGGTGTATTCGGCGGTGCCGTTTTGGGTGGACAAGTGGCCGCCTGGATGGGAATACGATATGTGTTTCTCATTACCAGTGCATTGATATGGATCAATGCTGGCTGGGTGTATTTTAAGGTATACAGAAAACTTGAAACAAATGGGAGAGAAGATCATGGAAAACTTGAACAAAGCAGAAGCTGAACAAATTTCAGCTGAAAAAACAGCGTTGGTTGTGATTGATTTGCAAAAGGGGATTGTGAATAGCCCGCTGCAGGCTCCACGCACAGGTGAGCAGGTGGTGGAGAATGCAGCCAAGTTAGCAGAGGCTTTTACGGAAAAGGGAGCCTTTGTCGTGCTTGTAAAAGTATCGTCCGTTGATGGAAAAGACATGTTAAAGCCAAAGACGGATATGGAACGGGGAGCGATTCAGTTTAGCGCAGACTGGGATCAATTTGTGCCTGAAATGACTGCCCATACTCCTTATCATACGGTTTCCAAGCGTCAATGGGGTGCTTTCTTTGGTACGGATCTTGATCTACAGTTGCGCCGTCGGGGAATAGATACCATTGTATTATGTGGTGTTTCCACGTCAATCGGCGTGGATACTACAGCCAGAGAAGCTTATCAGCATGGTTATCAACAGATTTTCGTAGAAGATGCAATGACAGCTGCTACCAAGGAAGAGCATGACTACGTTTGTAAAACCATTTTCCCCAGATTGGGTCGGATTCGCTCCAGTGAAGAAGTGGTTACGGCACTGAAATAAGATAAGCCGGGTATATAGCCAAGGATTCTGACAAGACAATTTCCATCAACAAAATTCTAAAATGCTCAAAAAGGAGACATCTGATCAGATATCTCCTTTTTTGGAGTTTGCCATAAATGATTAGAACAAATTATTGGCCGCAATCAGTAATAAGAGAATCCCGCTGACAAGCGTTCCGAACTGTCCCAATGTGAATGAACCAATACGAATGTTAGCCGCTTTGGACCCCATCCACACACCAAACCATACGGTAACAAAACTGCCGATCACTGCGGTGAGGGAAATTCAATACTGTGATGAGATTACACCTGAGAATGATCGTTCTCTGATCGGCAGTGCATTGTTATACTTTATTTCGTCTGCCGACCTGATTCCCGACTATCTCTTTCCGATTGGTTATCTGGATGATGCGATCGTTGTGTATCTGGTGTTGGATCGTCTGAAGCAGCGCACATAACATGATTGGCTTGGGAGAACCTACAAAGAACGGCGTGAAGTTTCTCACGTCGTTCTTTTTGATGTCCAAATGAATCAGACATAGTTATAAAGAACTGTCTGGGACAATCAAAAAGCCGAGTTGTTCGCATTTGTGAAAAGCGGACGAATAAGGGAGAGTCATTAGACTTATAAAAGCATTAAAAAGGCTTATTTTCTATTATTTTCTATAAAAGTGCTTGTATATCTCTTTTTGTGACTCTATAATATACCATAAATATACAATTAGATTCTAAATTTTATATTATATGTAATTTTAAGTGTTGGTTTGTACATAGGCAAAGAAATCTCCTGATCTACTCAGATCCATAATACTCCCATGTAAAGTATGCGTTCTTGCTAACGCCGGTGATTACCCTCCTTAAATGCATGCAAATAAACTTCCGCGCACAAGATGGATTGATCTGAAATCCACCTCTTTCATATAGCTGAAATTGGCTATCTATTAACTTTCACATACGATGTAATTTCATTACCTGTCCTGTAAAGGAGGTGAGGCTTGGTGTAAATAAACGCAATAAGTCTGTCCAGTGGAGGCCGTTTCAATCATCGTTTCGTTTAAAGAAATGGATACAGTGAATCGCTGTATTACAAAAACCGGGTAAAAGGAGTGGAAAAGTTTGATAAAGATGAATCGTTTACGCAAGCCGCTTTCCATGGGCCTGTCGCTTCTCCTTGCATTATCTATCATTCATCCGGTTTCAGCTGAAAACGCCGCATCGCAGAAGATCGACATGAAATCCAGCTCGGACAATATCACCACCTCTAAAGTCAACGCCAAGCTGAGCAAGGAATTTGAGAGCAATGATTATGTTACTTATCTGGTGAAAATGAAAGAACAGGTAGATACAGCCTCTGTCTCCAAACAAGCCTTGCAAAAGGCAACAATCGAAAAGCAAACGGCTTCGGCAACGAAACTGTCCGTGCGAAGTACCGTTGTCAGCTCTCTGCGGGAAACGGCCTCGCGATCCCAGTACTCCCTGGAAAGTTTTCTTGAACAGGAACTTGACCTTGGCAAAGTCAAAGATTATAAAAGTTATTTCATCGTTAACGCACTTGCAGTAACAAGTACGAAGGATGTCATGGAACAGATTGCACTTCTTCCCGAGGTGGATAAAATACTGCCTAACGAGCAGCGTTATATGCAGAAAACTGAGATTAGCAGCGAAAATGCAACAGCTGCTCCGGCAACGGAGTCTGCCAAGGCACCAGCCAAAGAGGCAGAGTCGAAGGAAGGTGCAGCTGCTAACGATAAGAGCCTGCAGACAGAGAACGTTGAATGGAACATTGATTCTATCAATGCGCCAGCAGTCTGGGATAGAGGAATCGACGGTACAGGAATCGTTGTTGCCAACCTGGACAGCGGGGTGGATTATACCCATCCGGCGCTCCGCAGCAAATGGAGAGGGCTTGATGCTTCGGGTAATGTCGTTGATCCTGAGCTAAGCTGGTATGATCCCCATAGCCATGCCTCCCTTCCTGCGGATGGAGACGGTCATGGTACACATACGATGGGTACCATGGTAGGCTCCGAAGCGAACGGCACCAACAAGATCGGGGTAGCTCCTGGAGCAAAATGGATTGCAGTCCGGATTTTCAATCCGAGTACCACGGATGCCATTATATTGGATGGCGGGCAATGGCTGATTGCTCCAGTGGATGCTGAAGGAAACTTGCATCCTGAGCTTGCCCCGGATGTGGTTAACAATTCCTGGGGTGGTGGTCCAGGATTGGACGAGTGGTTCCGTCCAATGGTTCAGGCCTGGCGTGATGCACAGATCTTTCCGGAATTCTCAGCCGGGAATGTGACACTGACGAATCCGGGAGGCCCAGGTTCGGTTGCAAACCCTGCGAACTATCCAGAGAGCTTTGCTACGGGAGCAACGGATATCAACGGGAACTTGGCTTCTTTTTCCCTCCTTGGTCCTTCCCCTTATGAGGAAATTAAACCGGAAGTTTCGGCTCCAGGTGTTAACATCCGTTCCTCTGTTCCGGGCGGAGTATATGAGGGGGGCTGGAACGGTACATCCATGGCAGGCCCGCATACTACTGCACTGGCCGCACTCCTGCTTCAAGCCAATCATTCCCTTACGGTTGATCAGTTGGAGCAAATTATTATGGATACAGCAACACCGAGAACAGACAGCCGGTATCCAACCTCGCCTAATAACGGCTACGGTCATGGCATTATCAATGCACTGGATGCTGTGGGCTCCGTCCTTGAAGGCATAGGCACGGTATCCGGCAGAGTTGTTACAGCAGGTGACGATCTGGAAGCGCCGGTCCTGGAACATACGCCTGTCAATTCTGCTTTTTCCGGGCTTGATATTCCACTGTCTGCGCGTGTTACCGATAATGTCGGGGTAACCACAGTGGAGGCTTTTGCCAAAACAACAGGTACGAGCCAGTACGTATATCTGCCGATGAATCGAGTAGCTGGGGATGCCAAAGATGGAACCTACACAGCGACAATTCCGGCATTTTTGATCGAGTCACAAGGCTTGGAGTATTATATCCGGGTCAATGATTATGGCAATAACGGATTTGAGAGTGAAGTTTACAAGGTCGCAGTATCGAATGGAGTCCAGCCTGGGTATCTGCAGGATTTTGAGGAAAACAATCTGGGCTTTACTTCGGGTGGAGTTGGCAACACTTGGACATGGGGAGCACCAACAAGTGGACCGGGAAGTGCCTTCTCTGGTGACAAGCTGATTGCAACCAATCTGACGGGTACTTATGCAGCCAACAGCAATGCCTATTTGCTCGCAGCACCAATTGATCTTACCGAGAGCCCAGAGGGAGCATTATTAACCTTCAAGCACTGGTATGATTTGGAGAGCAACATCGATTTTGGCAAAGTGTATATTGCAACAGAGGATAGTGATTTTGCATTTGAAGAGGCATTGAGCTTTACAGGTGCCGGTGGAGGCTGGAAAACGCAATATATTGACTTGCGTGAGTACGCCGGTCAACAGGTATTTATCAAATTTAATCTGACCAGTGACAATTCTGTTCAAAAGGCTGGTTGGTATATCGATGACTTTTCAGTACAAGCTCCAGATGATATTGCTCCGGGAGCACCAAGCGGATTGTCCGCTTCTGCCGACATTCTGGGGAACGTAAACTTGTCCTGGACGGGATCGGACGATGAGGATCTGAAATCCTACAACGTGTATCGTTCAACAAATTCAGGCTCAGGTTATGAATTGCTCGGAAATACTTCTGCAACGACATTTACGGATACGGCTACAGTAACAGATTCGACTTATTTTTATACGGTAGCCGCTCTTGATTATAGTGGCAATGAGAGTGACAAGTCGAATGAGGTATCCATTACGGTGGAGGTCCCTGAAGATATCTTCATCGATCACTTTGATGGTAACAGTGACAATGGGTGGACTCATTCGGGAACCAAGGACGAGTGGGAACGCGGAGTACCCGTCGTTGGACCTGCCAGTGCGGTTTCTTCGCCGAATGTATGGGCAACTGATCTGGACAGCACCTATGAGAACGGTTCTAACTATTCTCTGGTATCACCAGTCGTGGATCTAACCCAGGTGGATCAAGCTACGCTGACGTTCAATCATTGGTATGAAATCGAAAGTGGATATGATTACGGTTATGTTGAAGCCACGAAAGACGGTGGCAACACATGGTCTGAGCTTGGCAAGTTCTCTCATTCTTCCAATGGAAAACAATGGACTCCGGTATTCTATGATCTGGCTGCATTGAAAGGAAATGAAGTTCAATTCCGGTTCAGATTGACTTCGGACAGCAGTGTTGTCAAGCAAGGCTGGTACATTGATGACTTCCGCATTCTGGGTATCGCCGCTGAGACGGTTACGAAAGATACTGCGGTTGTTCTGAACAGTGACAAGCCTAAGCCGGAATATGATACTCCTTGGTACAAAGTTTCAAGCACGGACAAGGCTGAGTTCAATAAAACCAAGCAGGAGCAGCCAGAAGTGCAGAAACCTGGCACAGGTTCTGTGACACCGCAAAGCTTGCCTGCAAGTGCAACGGTTACCGTTCTGGAAACAGGGCGTTCAGTGAAGACGGACCCGACAACAGGCAAATACAGTTTCACTCACGTGGCGGGTGATTACACGTTGAAGGCTGAGGCCTATGGATATTATCCTCAGACGAAGACGGTAACGATCACGGACGGTAGTGGAGCAACAGCCAACTTCAATCTGGAAACCATCCCCCAAGGTAAGATTGAAGGTATTGTGAGCGATGAACGGACAGGAAAACCTATAGCTGGAGCATCCGTTCTCGTGTTGGAAGATGTTCAAGTGGGCGCTGTTCGCACAGGAGCAGACGGCAAATTCGTTCTGGATGTTCTGGAAGGAAGCTATACCTTGTCGGTCATCGCGACGGACTATTATAGCAAAACTGTAAACGTAACGGTACCTGGAAACGGTACAGTCGAAGCGAAAGTTGCCTTAAAACCATTTATCGGATTTCCTGGTGAAATCGCTTATGACGATGGAACGGCTGAAAATGCAAGAGCCTTTGTGGCCGCGGATAACGCATGGGCTGTACGTATGACGCCAGAATTGGAGACAGCACAGCTTACAGGTGCATCACTTCGATTCTGGAATACACAATGGCCAGTACCAGGTGGAACGGCATTTAAATATGCCGTCTATGATGCCTCTGGATCGGGTGGAGCGCCAGGCCGATTGCTGGCAGGACCATTCGATGGTACCGCATTGCGCAATGATCAGTGGACAACCGTTGAGTTTCCTGAACCTGTAGTGGTACAAGGTGATTTCTATATCGTCTATGTACAGACTGCTGTCGGAACGAGCGCACCGGGACTGGCAACTGATGAAAATGGTGTGAATGCAGGTCGGAGCTGGCAGCGTGTAGGCGGTGTATGGAGTACTGCACCAGCAGAAGAGGGTAACTATATGATTCGTGCAGTAGTGAAATATCCGGTCAATGCACCAGTACTCACGCAACCGACGAACACCTATACCAACCAGCCGACATTTGATGTATCGGGAACTTCCCCAGCTTCTGGGGCTCAAATCAAGATATATAACGGGAAAGAACTAGCCGGAACAACGACAGTGGAGAATGGAAAATTCAAGCTGAATGTTAAACTTCGTGCAGGGGTTAATGCCATAACTGCCGAGGCAGTAGTTAACGGTAAAACGACAGACCGCTCCCTTCCAGTTGTCATCATCTTGGATCAGACAGCACCTGTGTTAACGGTTCTTACACCTGAGGAAGGAAGCCGAACCAACACAGAAGTCGTTCATGTGACGGGTGATGCACAGGACCAATTCCTCGATAAAGTGACCATTAACGGACAGAAGGTGAAATTGGAGCAAGATAGAAGCTTTAATCACCGCGTACTTGTGAATGAGGGCAAGAACACAATCACAATCATTGCAACAGATATTGCAGGCAATAAAACAACCGTGATACGGACGGTTTATGTGGAAACGTCTTTGCCTGAACTGACCAATATCTCTCCGGCGGAGGATGTACGGATTGTGGCAGGAGAAACCGTAACGGTTTCGTTCGATAGTGTCCCTAAATTGCAGGCTTCCTTCCGGATCGAACTGCCATCCAATCTGAGCACACAGGCTGGTGCAGAGATTCCATTGGTGGAAACAGAACCTGGTCATTATTCAGGCACCTATACCACGGCATCTTCGCTGGTGCTTGAGGGTGGAGTGATCGTAATCCGTGCGCAGGATGAGGCAGGAAACAAAGTCGAAGTGGAAGCGCCAGGACGATTGTTCGTTTCAGCAGCACAAGCTCCGGAGACGAATGTACCAGCTGACGAAAATCTGCTGCCTTAATTGAAGTATGGAGAAATGCTGATCATCCAGCTTCAAATGGAAACGGAACCGATGATTTGAAATTGTTAAGTTGAAAAGCCGACAAGCCCAAAGATAGGGGCTTGTCGGCTTTTTGTGTGTAAATTCAAGAAGTGTTGCCTAAGATTCTTCAATGATATTGCATATAATGCATCAGCTTAATGTAACAGCGAGATGTGTTGGATATGAAGACGGGAGGAACGAGCTGCGGATATTGAGAAATCACAACCGTTAAGAAGCAAATGGCTAAAAACAAAGCAGCTTATCAATAATGATTCAATAAAACCGTTCATACCTGATACACAAAAGTTTAACAAGGTGAATCTAAAATCTATGATAACCAGATATGGGATGTTAGAGAATTGGCGTGGATGTTGGACTTGACCAAAGTCTGAAACCCTGAATCATTGAAGTGAATGCCAAGCCCGATCCATATATATTTAATCAATTAAAAGATAAGACGATGTATCGCAAGGTAATCGGGTACTTCCACCATACAGATCATAAGCTATAAAAATCTTCAACCTAACTTTGGACATCCTTGATTTCGAACGGTTACATGCAGAGAAAGCTTCCTATCCTCACCACTTGGTGAACAGGAA
This sequence comes from Paenibacillus sp. E222, assembly GCF_013401555.1. NCBI lineage: Bacteria > Bacillati > Bacillota > Bacilli > Caryophanales > Paenibacillaceae > Paenibacillus > Paenibacillus sp. E222. The sequence goes on along the minus strand of NZ_CP058552.1, from coordinate 5,465,538 downwards.
GCTTTTTTGCTTGTTGTTCTCAGAAGGTAATTCTAATTCGTGTCGTAATTTTATATAGTTATTGTCGTAAGTTCCTATTAAAATTAGATCAGGTCTGTGTTAATTTATAGTTAGATGTCAGAATATCATATAGTATGGAGGTTAATCATAGTGACCATTCGAATAGGGAAAATAAGCTTATGGCACGTACATGCCTGGGATTACATTAAACAGGCTCAGGAGCACGAAGATACGGTGATGGCTGCTGTATGGGATGAAGATGCCGAGCGTGGACAGGAAGCTGCTGAACGTCTGAACGTACCCTTCTATGCTTCGCTTGAAGATATGCTGGCACAGGACAACATCGATGCCGTCATTGTGGATGCACCGACACGTCTTCACGAAGATGTGATCACTGCTGCCGCGAAAGCGGGCAAACACATTTTTACAGAGAAAGTGATCGCTTCAACCATTAAAGAAGTAAATACGATCATTTCGGATGTACAGGATAACGGAGTGAAAATGACGGTTTCTTTACCGCGTTTGAACGATGGATATACATTAACGATTCAAGATGTTCTGAACCAAGGACTACTTGGTAAGGTGACTTATGTTCGTGTGCGTCTCTCGCATAACGGTGCGATTGCCAATTGGCTGCCTGAGCATTTTTACGATCTGAAAGATTGCCAGGGCGGAGCATTAATTGACCTCGGTTGTCATCCGATGTATCTGACAAATCTGTTCCTGGGTCAAGAGGTGACAGGGGTTAATGCTAATTTTGGATATGTTACTGGAAAAGAAGTGGAAGATAACGCGGTAGCCACCTTATTTACGGATTCCGGAGCGATCGGTGTAGTTGAGGCTGGATTTGTGAACAGTCATTCGCCGTTTGCGATAGAGGTTCATGGTACAGAGGGCACATTGTTATACGGAACACCGGAGAATAAGCTATTAATTCGTACGAATGTGGGTTCAGATCAACAGAAAGAATGGACGGAGATTCCTTTGCTGGACAGAAGAGAAAGCGCATTCAGCCAGTGGGTATCCCATATTCAGAATGATACGATGGCTACCGAGAATTTGCAGACGGCTACTCAGTTAACTCGCCTGATGGAGGCAGCCAACCTTTCTGCGAAGGAAGGGCGCAAAATCTCCTTGAAAGAGTTACAGGGATAGGTATTGGGAGGTGCCACATTGAGCCGATATCCTTTTGAGAAGATGCTTGAACGACAGGATATCCTGGAAAGACTGGATGTCTCGATCCTGTGGGGACATTACGAGATAAGGGTTCTGCGATTTCATCTGACTTCTTTTCCGGCAGGCAGAATCGTTGATTTTCATAACCATGCGGAATTCGAGTTCCATTTCATCCCGAGAGGGAAAGGAAAAGTCATTTTGGGGGATGAGATGCATCCGCTCTCTGAAGGCATGCTGTATTTAACGGGTCCGGGTCTTGTTCATTATCAGGAGGCGGATTCCCAAGAGGCCATGGATGAATTATGCCTGCACGTGGATATTATTGAACATCCCAGAGAGGATGTAGATCCGTGGGAGGCAGCAGAATCAGAGGAAACGATCGAAAAGCTTAGAACACTTCCTCTTGCTCCGGTACATGATTATCATCGCGCCATGAACTGTTTTCTGGAAGCCTATGAGGCTTGTGACCGTAAACTGATCGGATATTACACGTCTATTAAACAGCAGGTGATCAGCATTCTACTGAAGACCGTCCGAGCCTACGATATCGGGGGGAATCGGGCGGAAGCTCCTGTGCGAGACATGTCTGTGTACAGGTATGATTATGCCATTCAGTATATGGAAGCGAATCATCCTTCAGCGGTAACGCTGGAAAATGTAGCGGAGAAGCTGCATATTAGCAGCAGACAACTGCAACGCATCTTTTATCAGGTTCAGCCGGAAATGCCTTTCAGCCGTGTGTTGGAGGATATTCGCCTGCGCGCGGTGTGCCGAAATCTGGAAGAAAGCAATGTTTCCATCGAACAAATCGCCCTGGCTTCAGGGTTTACCAATGCGAATTATTTGCATGCTGTTTTTCGCAAGCGTCTGGGGATGACCCCATCGGCTTTCCGTAAAATGAAACAACCAAACCAAAAGTGAGGGTGATTAGATATGAGTAAAACGTATCGTGTAGGGATTATTGGCTGTGGCGGGATTGCAAACGGCAAACATCTGCCAAGTCTGAGCAAGCTAGATAATGTAGAACTGGTTGCTTTTTGCGATATCGTTCAGGAACGTGCCGAAGAAGCCAAAGAAAAGTATGGTAGTTCCGAAGCACAGGTATATACGGATTATCAAGAATTACTTCAGGATAAAACGATTGATATTGTTCATGTTCTTACGCCAAATATCTCTCACGCAGAGATTTCTATTGCTGCACTTGAATCCGGAAAACACGTCATGTGTGAAAAACCAATGGCCAAGACATCTGCTGAAGCGCAAAAAATGCTTGAAGCAGCCGAGCGTACGGGTAAAAAACTGACCATCGGATACAATAACCGTTTCAGAGAAGACAGCTTGTACCTGAAGCAGCTGTGTGAAGCTGGCGAACTGGGTTCGATTTACTTTGCCAAAGCACATGCGATCAGAAGAAGAGCGGTACCAACTTGGGGTGTTTTCCTTGATGAGGAGAAACAAGGCGGCGGACCGTTGATTGACATCGGTACACATGCACTTGACCTGACGCTGTGGATGATGGATAACTATCAACCGAAGGTTGTTCTGGGCACAACGTATCACGAGCTTTCACAAAGAGAAAATGCAGCGAATGCATGGGGCCCATGGGACCCGGAAAAATTCTCGGTTGAAGATTCCGCTTTTGGTATGATCGTAATGGAGAATGGCGCGACAATTATGCTGGAATCCAGCTGGGCATTGAATTCACTGGACGTGGATGAAGCGAAATGCAGCTTGAGCGGAAGCGAAGCGGGTGCGGATATGAAGAATGGCCTGCGCATCAATGGCGAGAAATTCAGCCGTTTGTACACCAACGAAATTGAACTGAGTGCAGGCGGGGTCGCTTTCTACGATGGAAAGAGTGAAAGTGCACCGGATGTAGAGATGAGAAAATGGATTGAAGCGATCGATAAAGATCTGGAGCCAGTTGTAACTCCTAAACAGGCTTTGGTAGTTTCACAGATCCTGGAGGCACTCTATGAGTCCGCTCGTACAGGTAAAGCCGTATATATGAACGAATCCAATTAAGCCTAGCATGAAAAGAACCCTTTGTCTGATCTTGAGGACAGAGGGTTTTTTGGTGTTTTATACGCTATCGATTCGTCTATACCATTCTCTACTTCTGAACGTATGATGAAAAAATATATATGTGCAGAAAAGAGGGTATGTCATGACTGGAAATAAAACGGGAAACGGTGTGTCCATTATTGTATGTACCAATCGGCCACAATTCTTTGACAACATCCTGCAAAATTACAATCGACAGCGCTATAAGGCAAAAGAGCTTATCATCATTTTGAATCATGACAGCATGAATTTGCAATTATATCAAAATCGCGTTCGAAAACATGCGAATGTTAGCGTCTATCAAGTACCAGAAAGCATATCGCTCGGACAAAGTCTAAATGCGGGAATTACCCGAGCCCGATTCCCGTTGATCGCCAAATTTGATGATGACGACTACTACTCGCCATTTTATTTGAAAGAACAAGTGAATGGGCTAAGACGAACAAAAAGTGATATCGTGGGCAAACATTCATGTCTGGTTTACTTGGGTGCTTCTAAAACGCTGCTTGTCAGATCACCCGAAGAAAAGAATAAACATGTGGAATTCATACAAGGCGGAACACTTCTGTTCAAAAGGGAAGTATTAAAGAAGGTCCGATTCACGGACCGTTCCATTGGGGAAGATGTAACCTTTCTAAGACAATGCAGAAAAAGAGGATTCAAAACCTATGCTACGTCACCATATAACTATGTGTATCACCGGAGACAAAATAAACAAAGTCATACCTGGAGAGCAGATGATAGCTTTTACCTAGCAGGAAGCAAACGGTTAGCTGTTACGGGAAATTTCAGATCATATGCAGATAAGGAATTATAGAGATAATAATTCAAACTAAAAAGATGTGTCTGTCTAATGCAGATGCATCCTTTTTTGCTTGGAAAACAGACTGAGTTGAAAACGATTTATAAATTCATAAAAAAAAGTATTGCATATCTGTTTAGTCGGAATTATATTAATGGTATAAGGTCTAGACCATTTACAGATCGGAGTGTTTACATGTCCAGTACGTTTTCATTTCGTTTTGAGAAAGTATCTACCAAAAAGGTTAGTGAATTTATAAGGGAGCAACTTGAAGAAGCCATCATACTCAAAGAATTAATGAGTGAAGAACAGCTTCCTTCCGAACGAGACCTTGCCGAGATATTTAATGCCAGTCGAATTACGGTTCGCGAGGCGTTATCTGCGCTGGAGGAAAAAGGCCTGATCGAGAAACGCGTGGGGGCCAAAGGTGGTACTTTTGTGTTGCCACTGACAGCGAATTCTCATAAACGCACAAGAGAAGAAATTATGCGGGATTGGGATCAGATGCTGAAAGTGTTTGAATACCGGACCATTATCGAGCCGGAGGGGGCTTTTTTGGCTGCTGAGCGGATCACCGCAGGCGAGCTGGAACTGCTTGAAGCCTATATGGAGCAAAGTATTGAACCTCACTGTACGAGGGAATGGTTCCGGGCCCTGGATGTGAAATTTCATCTGACCATTGCCAAGGCATCCGGTAATCCGTACTGTGAGACGGCTGTTAGACAAATCCGGACAAAAATTAATCCGGCACTGGACTTGATGCCCTATGATGACCGAATTCGCTCCCTCAATCATGGGATACATATGGAGATTCTTGAAGCGCTGAAAGCACATGACAGCATCAAGTCCCGGGAGACGATGAAAAAACACATTGAATTCTCGGCTGATGCAATCTATGCCAGACTCGTTTCAGAATCCGATGAAAAAGAAGGGGATGAGAACTAATGGAACAATCACAACTATATCAACGCGCACAAGCACTTCAGCCCAAACTCATTGCCTGGCGGAGAGATTTCCATCGCCATCCGGAAATTGGCTATGAAGAATTTCGAACTTCAGAGATCGTAGCCAAACACTTGGAAAGTCTGGGTCTTGAAGTAACACGTAAGGTAGGGAAAACAGGAGTCGTAGGAGTGCTGCGGGGAGAAACGGAAGGGCCTACATTCGCACTTCGGGCAGATATGGATGCATTGCCAATTCAGGACCAAAAGGTGGCTGAGTACAGCTCACAGGTAGAAGGCAAGGCCCATCTGTGCGGGCATGACGCTCATACAACCATTCTAATGGGGGCGGCTGAGCTGCTAACAAGCCTTGGCCGACCGAAATCGGGCAACATCAAATTTGTGTTCCAGCCTGCGGAGGAAGGATTGGCAGGTGCACGTGCCATGATTCAGGATGGAGTACTGGAGAATCCAAAGGTGGACGCGATTGCAGGGCTACATATGACTCCAGGACAAGATACGGGTACCATCGGGGTTAGCAAAGGTGTGGCGTTTGCCTCGGCAGATCGTCTGGTGATTCGGATACTTGGCAAGGGCGGACATGCTGCCCGCCCGCATGAAGGCATCGATGCCATTGCTGTATCTGCTCAGGTCATCACTGCACTACAGAATCTGGCTAGTCGTATGGTAGACCCGCTGGAGCCGGTTGTGGTAACGATCGGTAAAATAACTGGAGGCTACATGGGAACTGCCATTGCGCCGGAGGTTGAGATGATCGGCACGGTTCGAACACTCTCCCCAGCCATTCGCGAACGCATGCCAGCCCTGATTAAACAGGTTGTAAGTGGTGTGTGCAGTTCGTTCGGGGCGGGTCATGAAGTCATCTATGGCGATGGTTACCCCGTTGTAGTTAACGATCTGGGTATGGTTGACCTGCTTACGGAGACCGTTGACGGACTCGAATGGGCGAAGGGACGGAGCATTATTCCGCCGTCCACGGGCGGCGAAGATTTCGCATTCTACTGTGAACAGATTCCGGGTGTTTTCTTCCGATTGGGTTCAGGGAACGAGGAAGAGCGAACTCGTTATCCGCTTCACCATCCGATGTTCGATCTGGATGAGACGGCCATGCCGTATGGTGTGGGCATGCTGTCGGCCGTAGCACTTGAATATTTGTCAAGACACACAACTTCTGAGGGGGAGCATGGAAAATGAAAAAAAGACAATGGACTAGCATGTGGATCACATTATTGGCTGTAGTACTGGTACTGAGCGCTTGTGGTGGCAAGAGCACTGGCACGGATAGCAATTCGGCATCAAGTGAATCGGGCAGTAGTACTTCTGCCAGCACTACACTTACCATTGCAGCTGCTACGGATATTGAGAGCTTTGACCCGCACAACAACAATAATACATCCAGTGAAGCGGTGCTGGTCAACGTATTTGATTATCTGATCAAAAATGATAGTGAACAGAAGAAGGTTCCAGGTCTCGCAACTTCATGGGAGCAAGTGAATGACACAACCTGGCGCTTCAAGCTGCGTGAAGGCGTGACCTTCCATAACGGTGATCCATTCACCTCAGCGGATGTAAAGTATACACTGGAGCGCGTAGCCAAAGACAGTACACTGAAACAAAACAGCTACTTCAAAAACATTGTTGAAGTGAAAGCGGTCGATGAATATACGGTAGATATTATTACCGACGGACCAGATCCGTTGCTGCTTAATCGTCTATCCAAAATGGGGGCAGGCATCTTGCCAGCAAAATATATTGAGGACAATGGTTTTGATCAATTCCTTAAACAACCGGTTGGCACAGGTCCGTACAAATTCAGGAAGTGGACAAAAGATGATCGGGTTGAACTTGTGAAAAATGAAAATTACTTCGATGGTGAACCGAAATGGAATGAGGTTGTATTCCGTGTCATCCCCGAAGCTTCCACACGTGTATCTGAACTGCTGGCAGGTGGTGTTGATATCGCAGCATCTATTCCGTCGACAGATATTGCCCGCATTGAAGGCGAAGCAGACAAGAAGATCGTCAAAGCGCCGATTCAGCGTGTACTTCAGTTGATTTTCCGCCAAACAGAGGGCAGCGTCACAGCTGATCCGAAGGTTCGGGAGGCTATTGATCTAGCGATTGATAAGCAGGGTATTGTAGACAGCATTGCCGGAGGTGCAGGTATCGTGACTCGCACATCCGTAACACCTGGCAACTTCGGGGCAGATCCTTCGTTGTACAAAACATCACTGTATGATCAAGAGAAGGCGAAGCAACTGTTGCAGGAAGCAGGTTACGCAGAAGGTGAAGCGGAGATGACCATCTCGGTATCTTCTCAATACAAAGAGCCTGCCGAAGTCGTGGCAGCAATGCTGGAGCAAGTGGGCTTCAAAATTAATCTGGACGTGCTTGAACCAAGTGCTTTCAGTGAACGTTACAGTTCCAAATCATTCAAGGAAATTTTCATGATCGGAATTGGGAACTCCCTCTTTGATGCTTCCAATAACTACAATCGTTACATGTTGGACGAAGCCAAAGGTGAGTCGGACTATAACAATCCGGAAGTGGAGAAATTGCTCCAGTCTGCGCTGGTTAACATGGATCCGGCTTCCAGGGAGAAAGAATACCAGCAAGTACAACAAATTCTTGCTGAAGATCGCCCGGCTGTGTATTTGTACCAAATGGAAGGAGTTTATGGTATCGATAGCCGTGTGAACTTCGAGCCGCGTAGCGATGAAATGTTCTATGCTGACGAGATTACACCTGCACAGTAACATCAGACAGAACAACCTGTTATGACAAGGATAAGCCGAGAACGGCAGGGACTGTACCACGTTCCTGTCGTTCTTTTTTAAAAGGAGGTGGATAGAGAAATGGGCAAATATGTACTTAAGTCACTACTGCAGGTTATTCCGGTTCTGTTCATTGTTTCATTGATCGTTTTTATATTGGTCCGCGTCACGGGTGATCCGGTAGCTCTGATGCTGCCTGAAACAGCTACTGCGGAAGACCGCGCTGTATTAACGCAGGCACTCGGACTGGACCAGCCGTTATACACACAGTATATGAAGTTCCTTGGCAGCGCATTGCAGGGTGACTTTGGTCAATCTTTCCGTTATGGAGAACCGGCTTTACAGCTTGTACTGGAACGATTGCCGGCCAGCTTTGAACTGGCTGTTGCAGCGATGTTTTTTGCCATTGTTATGGCTGTACCGCTTGGAGTTGCATCAGCAGTCAAACGAAATACGTTTACCGATCTGATCATCTCCGGTATATCGGTCATCGGTAAAGCTATGCCGAACTTTTGGATGGGCATTATGCTCATTTTGTTATTTTCCGTGATGTGGGGAGTTTTGCCTGTATCCGGCCGCGGCGGAGTATCACATCTGATATTGCCTGCCTTTACACTAGGGGTCGGGCTTGCTGCTCAGATGACTCGTCTGATTCGCTCTAGCATGCTGGAAATTCTGAGTCAGGATTACATTCGTACAGCACGGAGTAAGGGGCTTGGCCGGATGGTCGTGATTGGCAAACATGCGTTTCGTAACGGATTGATTCCGGTCGTAACGATTATGAGTTTGCAGTTTACAAGCTTGATTGGTGGAACATTGATTACGGAGACGGTATTCTCCTGGCCTGGGCTGGGTCAGTTGCTGGTTGTTGCAGTCAACACCCATGACATGGCGATTGTACAGGCCGCTGTTTTTGTCATTGCATTTATCGTGGTTGTAACGAATATTCTGACGGACGTGGCCTACCGGCTGCTTGATCCACGCATTAAATACGATTAGAAGGAGGTGCAATCGATGACAGGCAGCAATGAAATGCCAATGCCGGGTGCAGAACAGGAACATGAGAATGTACGTACACCAACAGGACTTCGCTACATCTGGAGACAACTGATCATCAGCAAGACCGGAATATTTGGCGCTGTGCTCGTATTGTTGGTTGTGTTAATCGCCATATGTGCACCTCTGTTAACGAGTCATGATCCTGGAGCAGTGAATCCCCTTAATCGCCTTAAACCTCCAGCTTGGCTTGATGGGGGAACGGCTGAATACTGGCTGGGTACGGATAATCTGGGCAGGGACATGTGGAGTCGAATCGTATATGGTGCGCGTGTTTCATTAATCGTAGGTATGGGAGCAGTCATCGTGTCCGGAATCATCGGTGCCATTCTTGGTCTCTTGTCCGGATTTTACGGAAAATGGCTGGATGCGGTTATTATGCGCGTAGGTGATGCATTCATGGCCATCCCTACCATTCTGTTTATGCTCGTTGTAATGGCTATTGTGGGGCCAGGGATTACGACGCTGATTTTGGTTATCGGTGTGACGAACTGGGTTCCTTTCACCCGTGTAGTCCGCAGTGAGGTGTTGAGTATCAAGGAACGGGACTTTGTTCACGCTGCCAGATCGATTGGTGCCAAGAATGGGAGATTGATTCTAAAACACATTCTGCCGAATATTTTATCTTCCTTTATCGTGATCTGCGGTATGAATGTTGGGACCACGATCATTATGGAAGCTTCGCTCAGTTTCCTGGGTCTGGGCATTAAGCCACCTGACATTTCCTGGGGAGGTATGCTCAGTGATGGAAGGCAATATGTAGCAACAAGCTGGTGGGTGGCAACTTTCCCTGGACTGGCAATTACCCTGACGGTTCTGGGTGTCATTTTCCTGGGAGATTGGCTGCGCGATGTACTTGATCCACGTACGGATACAAACAAGAAATAAGAGGAACGGGAGGGGATAGCCATGGATATGAATAAAAGACCGATCTTGCCAGAGGACTTATATCATTACCGCTGGGTTAGCCAGCCTGTAATCAATCAAGATGGTCAGGTGGCGTACGTTGAACAGACGATTGATCAGCAGAAAAATGAATATATTACGCAAATTCGTGGCGTTTCACTTGAAGGTAGTGGGGACAAGCCGCTTACAGATGGAGTAAAGGATTCATATCCTTCCTGGTCACCAGATGGAACACAGCTCGCTTTTTTACGATTGGAAAGTGGGGGTAAAGGATTGTGGACCCTTGCGTCAGGTGATACAAAGGCTATAAATCTCATCTCGTCTGAGCGCAAGCTTTTACAATTTGTCTGGTCCCCGGATGGGCAGTATATTGCGTTTACTAGCAAAGTTGTAGCAGGCAAAGAAGAAGCAATAGCTGACAAAACATCAAAGACAGACGAATCACTTAAAGTATCTCCCCTGAGGGGCAAGGTTTTTGAGCGCACGACACCGAAGGCAGAAGGCTCTGGCTGGTGGGATGGTCTGAATAGCCATCTGTTTGTATATGAGATTGGAAGTGGAACCATTAGACAGATCACAACCGGACCATGGAATGTTACTGCTCCGGTCTGGTCGCCAGACGGTCAGGCTATTTCCTTCATTTCCAAGCAGGTACAGGATCAGGGGGTGGATGCGGATCTGTTGTACTTTGCAGACGTACATACTGTCAATCTGGCAAACGGCGAGCAGTATAGAGTAACGGATTCCAGTCTTCAGGTGAGCCAGTTCGCATATTCACCCGACGGAGAGCAACTGGTTCTGATCGCCAGCGACCGAGAGTACGGCAGTGGCAGTCACAATAGACTATATGAAGTGCCGAGTAGTGGAGGTATTCCAAAGCAGCTGGCACCTGATGTCGATATGCAGTTGGGGAACGCAGCACTTGGGGACATGAAATCGGCAAGTCCATCCCCGTCGCCACTGATGGATGACCATCATGCGCAACGTACGGCATATGTACTGGGTACCCAGGGTGGAAATGTGGACGTGTATCAAATCACCGAGGATGGGCATTGTCAATCCGTTACGGGTAGCGGGGAGAAGGATGTATATCAATATACCCTGTCACCTGATGGTAAGACGCTGGTCATTGGTGCATTGACTGAGGATCACCCTGGAGAACTGTACCGTGTGGATATTAACAGTGGGGACATGTTCAGACTCACCCGGCGAAACGATGAATTTTTGGCAGGCTTGAAAGTCAATGTACCTGAACGTATCGAGTTTACTTCGTCAGACGGATGGCCGATCCGGGGTTGGTTGTTAAAGCCGGTTATGCAGGAATCGGATACCAAAGTACCGATGATATTACAGATTCATGGTGGACCGCATGCCATGTATACAGGCATCTTCAGCCACGAAATGCAGACACTTGCTGCACAGGGGTATGCCGTACTATGGGTGAATCCCCGAGGAAGTATGGGGTACGGGCAGGAATTCGCCAGAGCTTGCCGAGGAGATTTTGCCGGGGGAGACTGTCGAGATCTGCTTGAGGCGGTGGACTATGCACTGGCAACATATGATTTCCTGGAAGAAACACGTCTTGGTATAGGTGGAGGTAGTTACGGAGGTGTCATGACCAACTGGATCGTTGCTCATACCCATCGATTTAAGGCGGCAGTTACGCAGCGTTGTATATCCAATTGGTTGTCCTTGTATGGAACCAGTGATATTGGAATCTCTTATGTGGAGGGCGTAATTGGTGGCAATCCGACAGAACATGCAGACATGTTATGGTCCCGTTCTCCCCTTGCTCATGCGCACAAGATTCAAACGCCACTTCTGATTATGCATGGAGAGCAAGATTATCGTACACCGATCGGACAGGCGGAGGAGTTATATACCACGTTAAAACGATATGGAAAAACGACTAAACTGATTCGATACCCAGGCTCCAATCATACTTTGCTCAAAAGCGGAAAACCCTCGCTGCGCGTGGATAGCTTTGAACAAGTAAATGCCTGGTTTAATCAATACCTCAGAGATGGAGAGGGCGGAGCATGAGCCGTATTCGGTTATCCATTCCCGTAGCTATGTTAGTGGAAAATGTTCTAACGAGCGGTGAACCGAGCGAATTAATGATTGATTGTTTACAGAGAAAAGACTTTTCTTCGTTGTTATCCAAGATCAAGGAACCAACGATGGATCTGGTGGAGAGACTGGACACAGCAGCTGAGATAGGAGACAACTGGGAAGAGGCCATACGCAGCAGAGTCTATGAATTCAAATTTTTGCATATTAACGCCCTGAAAAGACTGCTCTATTTCCGGTTTAACCTCAAGGTAGAACAGGATTATATCCAGGAGGGACTGTCACTAAAACATATTTACCTGACCTTACAAGAGATCGAGTTGCTGCAATTGATGGTTGGCAGACAGTGGATTGTGAAAGAAGAAGAACAAAACAAAGACGAGCACAGAGACAAGGGAAGAGACGCATCGTTTCCCATCCCTGTTCATATCCGATTGAAGTACTAGCTAAAAACAGTTATAGAGCCAAAAGCCGCGATTTTCGCGGTTTTTTTATTTGAGTAGCTACGTTTTTCAAAAAAAAGTAACTTGACTTTTGCAGGCTTTTAAGCAGGTACTTGACAGCCGTATGGTATATTATAAAAAGCTTTTTAATGGGGAAAACATGATAATCATACAAGATGGGGTGTACGTGATGTACCAATATAAGGATCAAGAGTATGAAGGTGTACATTTTGAAGGACGTGACTTGCGGTATGGAGAACTGGTCAGTTGTGTTTTCAAACAGTGTACCTTTATGAACGCTTCGATGGAGGAAATCGAGACTAGCAACTGCCGTTTTATCGAATGTGACTTTAAAGGCGCTTCAATGAATGGCTCAATCCATAGAGAGTCGGCTTTTGAAAACTGCTTATTTGGTGGTGCTAATCTTTTCGCTTCCAAATTCACCTCCTGCAAAATGACGGGGTCGGACTTTTCCGGTGCACAAATGGATGGTATCACACTAAGTCAGGGCGATTGGTCTTATACGAATCTGAGACATACCCGATTGGGTAAACAGGATTTGCGAGGAATTCGTTTTTTTGAAGCGGACTTTACGGACACGGATTTTACCAAAGCGGATTTGCGAGACTGTGATCTTACAAGAGCAGTTTTAAGCAGAGCCAAGCTGCAAGGAGCGGATCTTAGAGGCGCTAATCTGGAAGGAATCGATCTGAAATCATTGGATATTAAAGGCGTACGTTTGGATCGCGAACAAGCGGTTCTGTTTGTACGCTCATATGGTGCGAAAGTAGACTAAGTTGAACATATACTGCTACAGTTCATGCCAGTATTATAGACAATTCAAAAACTTCATAAACTGCATGAAGCCACCAACAAGGTGGCTTTTTTGGCATGAAGATGTTCCTGTTCAAGCAAATTTGCAGGAATAAGAGATATAATCAAGAACTAATAAACATAAGTTTCAAATAAAAGGAGGCCATTATGACGACTACTTTATTTACTATTGTTGCTATTATTGGCTTTGGGCTTATAACAGGCACGATCACTATGGTTATGATATTTAAAATGCTCCGTAACAACAAACAGATACAACACACTCGAAAAAGGGTTTTAATGGAAGGGATTCCCGCGGAGGCGGTTATTCATGATATTACACAAACTTCATCCAGTATGGATGGAAGGCCGGGAGTACGACTGGATTTGACCGTAACCCAAGTTGACGGCCGTACCTTTCCCTCTGTCGTAGAGACATATATCCCGGTTACACATATTCCACAATTTCAGAAAGGAAATGTCATTCACGTAAGATACATAGCAAACGGAAATGAACGAAAGGTTGAAGTAGAAGGTGCTTACATGCCGTAATTGAACTTTTAAAACTCAGCTGAGACAAATATAGAACAGAAATCGATTTAATTTAGGGGGACATTTTTTTGAAATTAGTTAAAGCTTATGATATGGATTTGAACGAAGAAAGGTCAACGCATCTTCAGGCATTGCTTATTGACAGTTTTCCAGATGTTTATCCGGAGGACCGTTTGTTTTTTAAACAAATTCCACATTGCAGAATATTAGCATTTAACCCAGATAATCAACTGATTGGACATGTAGGATTAGATTACAGAATGATGAATTTAAATGGAAAAGCAATAAGAGTGCTGGGGGTCATTGATCTGTGTGTTTCGACAGCATATCGCTCTCAAGGAATCGGTTCGTTGTTGCTATCAGAAGTGGACAAGCTGTCCAGAGGGCATATTGATTTTGTGCTATTATTTGCTGATCATGAGGGCTTGTATAGCAAAAATGGGTTCAAAATGGTCAGCAACACCTGTAAGTGGTTGAAAATTGACCATGAGACCTTAACTACAATTGGAGTTGGAATTGAGCAGATCGACGGATTAATGGTTAAAGAAGTCGGAACATTGCCTTGGAGTGAGGGAGAACTTGATTTTTTAGGATATCTGTACTGACTACAGCATCTGGATCAATGTAAGATTAGGAAATGAACATTCAGAAAGGAACACCGCTTGGAGCCACGAAGATCGTGGCTTTTTGGCGTGAGATATGTATAAATTCATAAAATGAATTTGTTGAAAAATGACAAGGTGATAAATTTTATTTATCGAAATGAAATTGAATTTCATTCATGGAAGTTTCATGAGTTCGTTTACATGACATAGAAAATATTTTATAATTGTCATCGGAAGATATGTAACTAACTAAAAGTTATTAAGTGTTAAAAATAAATTAAAAAGGCGTTAAGACGTCAACAGACATCATGAAAGAAGGCAATCAGTAAATGAACTCATTTTTTGTAGATTCTGATGGAAACTTAAAAACCTCTTTGAAAGGCAAGGATGTTCTGTCCAATCCCATGTTGAACAAGGGTACTGCCTTTAACAAAGAAGAAAGAAGAGAGCTTAACCTGAATGGCATCTTGCCACCGATGGTTTTAAATATTGAAGAACAAGTGAGTCGAGTATATCAGCAATTGCAGAATGAATCGGATAATTTGCGTAAAAGCATTATGCTCAGTGATTTGTTCAACCGAAATATTGTACTATTCTACCGTCTAATGAAAGATCATCTTAGTGAAATGCTGCCGATTGTGTACACACCTACGGTCGGACAAGCCATTCAAGAATATAGCCATCAGTACCATAGACCTGGAGGTCTATATTTATCCATCAATGACATGGATGGGCTGGAGGAAGCTTTCCGCAACAGTGGATTACATGCGGGAGATGTGGATTTGATTGTGGTAACCGACTCGGAAAGTATTCTGGGCATCGGAGACTGGGGCGTTGGCGGCATTAAAATTGCCATTGGTAAACTCGCAGTATATACAGCAGCCGTAGGCGTTGATCCAAGCCGTGTATTGCCTGTTGTGCTGGACGTTGGAACCAATAATCCCAAATTGCTGAATGATCCATTGTATGTAGGTAATCGCCATGAACGTATTCGCGGGGAAAAATATGAGCAATTTATCGAAGCCTTTGTGAAAGAAACAACAAAGTGGTTCCCGGATATCCTGCTTCACTGGGAAGACCTGGGCAGCGTGAATGCCAGAAATATTATTCAGAAATACGGGGAAGAACTCCTTACGTTTAATGACGATATTCAGGGAACGGGTGCGGTCACACTTGCGGCGATTATGTCCGGAGTTCAAGTGACGGGTATGCCTCTTCGTGAGCATCGTGTCCTGGTATTTGGACCGGGGGCCGCTGGTATTGGTAACGCAGATCAGATTCGTGACGCTATGATGGAGGAAGGGCTTGAGCAGGAGGAAGCGGAGAGCCGTTTCTGGGCGTTCGATTACCGCGGAATCCTTACCGATGAGACAGAAGGTCTATTTGAATTCCAGAAACCTTATGTGCGTAAAGCTGCGGAAGTGAAAGATTGGGTGTTGAATGAGCAAGGGCAGGTCAGTCTGCTGGAAGCTGTGAAACAGATCAAACCAACGATCCTGATCGGGACGTCCGGTGTGACAGGTGCCTTTAATGAACAAGTTATCAAAGAAATGGCGAAGCATGTGGAACGCCCAATCATTATGCCCATGTCCAATCCGACCTCGCTTGCCGAGGCAGCACCAAGAAGCTTGATTGAATGGACAGATGGCAGAGCACTGATTGCAACAGGTAGCCCATTTGAACCTGTCATGTTTAATGGCACGTTGTATGAAATTGGTCAATCCAATAATGCTTTTGTGTTCCCTGGTTTGGGTCTAGGAGCGATTGTTGCGAAAGCATCGAAATTCACCAAAAACATGTTCACCGCAGCTGCAGTGGCCGTAGCTAATTCGGTAGATTCCTCTGCACCAGGTGCTCCACTTCTGCCCAGAGTGAAAGAACTGCATGCTGTATCGTACAAAGTTGCAGTGGCGGTCGCCAAGGCGGCAGTGGAAGATGGCGTTGCGCGTGTAGAGCTGAAAGACGTTGAAGAGGCTGTAAAAGCTGCCATGTGGCATCCGGTGTACAAACCGCTGTATGCGGCCGTTTAATAACTGAATACAGTGCGTGGTGACTATAAACCCTTGTGGGTCTAATCATATGGATTTGGATTTTAAAAGCGGCACGATTTGTTTCTCGCCTTGACCCATGGCTGTATTCCATGTTAAGTTTCTGATATTAAATTGTTGAGCTTTTAAAGGGGGATAGAGCGATGACTGAATTAGAGGTTGTAGATGTTTATGTGAACCTGTCAACGAACATGAACACTGACATGGTTCACAACATAACTAATCAGAAACCGGCACTTAATCCTCCTATGCATAGATTATCTTGGCGTTAAGTTCTCAGGCGCCAGGTTTCTTTATCATAGTCAGGTTGATGTAACGCAAAAAAGCACCGGTGAATGGCGCTTTTTTGCGTTTTTTCATTTGAGGATATTCCAATCACTCTGACACGAGGGATATGTCATTCATGCAAGAGCGGATTGAAATTCTGATTATGTTCAAATATAAAGTGAGGGACCATGTCGTGGTAAATTTCACGTCGGTTAACTTTTATATTTCACATAAAAAGGATGATCTTTATGTCTTTAATTAACGTTAGCAACCTAACCTTTGCCTATGATGGCAGTTACGATAATATATTTGAAAATGTGAGTTTTCAGCTGGACTCCGATTGGAAATTGGGCTTTACCGGAAGAAACGGCAGAGGCAAAACGACATTCCTCAACCTGCTGCTTGGTAAATATGAATACAGTGGAACTATTTCTGCGAATGTCAGCTTTGAGTACTTTCCTTTTCAGGTTCAGAATAAAAAAGCTATGACCCTCGATGTCATTGAAGAGGTCTATCCTGAATATTTGCACTGGCAGCTTGTCAGAGAGCTTAACCTGTTAAAGGTTTCGGAAGATATTCTGTATCGGCCTTTCGACTCTTTATCAAATGGCGAACAAACGAAGGTCATGCTGGCTGCCTTGTTCCTGAAGGATAATCGATTTTTGCTCATTGATGAACCTACTAATCATCTCGATATTCATGCGAGAAAACTCGTCAGTAATTATCTTCGCAGCAAAAGTGGATTTATTCTGGTGTCGCATGATCGATCCTTTCTGGATAACTGCGTAGACCACATCCTGTCCATTAATAAAAATAACATCGAGATTCAGAGAGGGAATTTCTCCGCTTGGTGGGAAAATAAACAAAGGCAAGATCAGTTTGAACTTGCAAGTAATGAGAAGTTAATAAAGGACATCAAGCGTTTGTCCGATTCTGCCAAACGGACGGGTGGATGGTCGCATGAAGTGGAAAGAACCAAAAATGGTACGAGAAATTCCGGTTCAAAGGTGGATAAAGGCTATATCGGACACAAGGCTGCCAAAATGATGAAACGTTCTAAAAATATTGAGCAGAGACAGCAATCCGCCATCCAAGAAAAGTCCAAACTTCTAAAAAATATTGAGAGTGCTGAACGTCTACAGATTCATCAACTGGATTTTCACAAAAAAGAACTTGTCGAATTGGAACATGTATCGATTGCATATGGCTCCAATACGGTATGTAAGGACGTGAGTTTCACAGTTGAAAAGGGGGATCGGATTGCACTCTATGGTAAAAACGGATCGGGGAAATCAAGCATCCTTAAACTGATCTGTGGTGAGGACATCCCTTATACAGGTCATTTTCGAAAGGATCACCAACTTAAGATCTCGTATGTGTCGCAGGACACGTCTGATCTCAGCGGCCAATTATCGGATTATGCTGTCACACAGGGAATCGATGAAAGCTTGTTTAAATCGATCCTAAGAAAGCTGGATTTTTCCAGGCTGCAATTGGAGAAGGATATCTCGACGTTTAGCGCAGGCCAAAAAAAGAAGGTGCTGATTGCTAAAAGTCTCAGTGAGCAAGCTCATTTGCATATTTGGGATGAACCTCTCAACTTTGTTGATGTCATCTCTCGTATGCAAATTGAAGACTTGCTGCTGGAGTACTCCCCGACCCTTTTGTTTGTAGAGCATGACAGTGAGTTTTGCTCAAATATAGCAACAAGAATTATCGAGCTATGAGCAAAAGGGAAAGATAAAGATATAAATATAAATTCTAAGAGCCGCTACCTTATAACAACATATATTAATGCAATATAACACCCCATTGTGGAGTCGGTCTTGTCATTGGATACGGACTCACTTTGGAGGTGTTTTTTTGCGTGGAGAGCTATCCGCGATACTTGAAAGGCGCATATTTTCTTTTCGGTACATATTCAAATTTTAACAGAGTTCAGAATTTAAGATTTCAAACTTACAAAAAATGATATAAATTTCTAGTAGATTCAAATCATTACCAAATTAAGACAGTGTATTTGCGACAAGGAGGTCGATAATCCGCACTAAACGCGATACCGTTTCAACTCGCTTTTGCACGCATTCCATCATATCCAACAGGAGGGATTCCATGCTTTACACCATTATAGTGCCAGTTAACCAGGACTATAACATTTTGAACCTGTTTACGGATTCATTGCTGCGGACCGTCAGCCCGTCCACTCAAATCATTTTTATCAACGATGGTTCCGGTTCTGCTGTTTTACAGCATTTGGAGAAACTGAAACAAGAGGTTAGAGAAGGGGTAACGATTGAAATTCTTCAGCATGATTTTCCACTCGGTTGTGCTGTATCAATCAACAGCGCACTTCGGCGAGCAGAGGGTGATTATATTTTCTTTCTGGATTCCGATACGATCCTTCAACCGAACTGGCAATCAATGATGAAGGAGACGATGGACAGCGACATTACGATCGGTATGATTGGCGGTGTTCTGCTCTATCCGCAAACGGGAGGTGTGCAGCATTGTGGTATTGCATTTGCTGATACAATTGGCCGCCACTTATTCCTGAACGCATCGCCTGATGATATTCCGAAGGAAACTTTTTCAGTTCAGCTTGTTGTATTCGCCATGTTCGGCATGAAGAGGGAAGTATATGAAACGGTAGGCGAGCTGGATGAGAAGTTCTTTAACGGATATGAGGATTTTGATTATCAGATGCGAGCACGGTCAGCCGGATATGATACGGTCATTAATCCGAATATTCTCGCCTATCACTGGGAACGGAGCAGTGGCATTCACCGCAACTTCAACCGGAAAAACAATCTGGCACGTTTCTGGAAAAAGTGGGGTGGGGAAATTGAGGCCGATGTTTGGCCATTCGTATTCGGTCATCTGAAAGAACAACTGGATAGCCAGAGTGAATATCAGCATCTGCCGATCGTTGGCATTGATCTTGCAGAGGTTCGCAGTGACGCGGAAACGTTCTGGACCAAGCTGGAGGAAGCTGACATTGCACCTGTTGCTGAGGTACGTGACTATTCCAACCGCTTTAACTCTAATGGTGCTATCTGGCTGCCGCAGGTTCTGGGCAAGGAGTTGATTCATAGCGAGAACCGATTACTGTTTCTGGTGGACAATTTCGCCCGGTTGCTGGAAAACCGTTACTGGATCGAGATGAGACACGCTCATCGGGCTAAAGATCTGATCATTGATCTGTATGGCAATGTCATTACCATGGATCGCATATATGACGGCTGCTGGCCAGGCTCCAAAGTTCGCTAACTCACAAACCAAGTAAACAGGGAGGAACCAAAGGTGAAATCAAAAGAGAGCACGCTGGATCGTGCCGTAAGGTTTACACGGAATCTGGAGTGGTTGGAACATGTCGAAAAGGTCATTCCGAGCGGATGCAGTACGTTAGCCAAAGCACCAGAGCGATTATTTCCGGGATATACACCCGTATGCTGCGCAGAAGCACGCAATTCCCGTTTTATAGATATCGATGGAAATGAATGGCTGGATTGTGAGATGGCCATGGGTACGGCGCCATGGGGACATGCACGGCACGAAGTTCAACTGACCGTTATCCATCAGCTGAAAAAAGGGACAAGTTATTCGATTCCTGCTGACATTGAACTTGAATGCGCTGAACTGATTTTGGAGCGGTTTGAAGGCCGCTATCCCTCTTTGCGATTCACCAAAAGCGGCGCAGATGCAGTCAGTGGAGCTGTGCGTCTGGCTCGTGCAGGAAGTGGCAAAAGCAGGGTCATCGCGACGGCCTATCATGGGTGGCATGACTGGTCTGCCTATGGATACTATGGCCGCGAAACGAAAGAGCGAGGCATCCCCGTGGATATCGAGCGCACAACGATCTGGATAGACAAGCCCTCACCAGAGCGTATCGAGGCCCAAATCCAATCCTCTCCCGAGGATATCGCCTGCATTGTCCTTTGTCCAAATGAATGGAAACGTGAGCCGTTGGCGCAAGTTGTATCCCTATGTCGGTCATTGGATATCATTGTCATATTTGATGAAGTCACCTCCGGTATTCGAATGGGCAAGCAAGCTACAGCTGGGGAGTATGACATCTGGCCGGATCTGCTCTGTATTTCCAAAGGTATGGCGAATGGACTGCCACTCGCAGCCGTAATGGGACCGGAACATTTGATGTCATTATCAGGACAGGTCAGATTCAGCAACGCCCATTCCAGCGAGACCACTGCACTCGCGGCAGCGATTGCATGTGAGCGATTGATGAAAAGCGCTAAAGTATGGCCTAGCTGGCGCGAGGCTACCATTCGGATTATGGATCTGATCGAAGCTGAACTCGTGCTTCTTGGATTAACCGATCAATTGGTGCTGAAGGGGACCTATGCAAGCTTCTCCATTAGCTCTATTTCGGAGGAAAACTTCCATACCGATCCTTTCCGTGAGTTTATGGTCAAACGAATGGCCCACTTCGGAATTTTTACCAAAGGGTACTTAATTTTCTCTGATGCACATACACGGGAAGAATTGCTATGGGTGGAGGAAGCTCTCTTGCAGACACTTTCCGACTGGAAAGAGATGCTGAAACAGGAACACCTTTCGAATTGAGATTTACGAAAACGTTTAAAATTTTATTCAAATTATATTAGTTGAACTATTCATTTACACGTGAACGGAGAGGACAGAATAAACCTGAAAAAGCGGAGCGCTCGCCTTTATCCCCGGATGTTCCCCTTTAAAAAAAGGAATTAAAGAATCTGGGGATAACAGCGATTGGAAGGTTGTTCTGTCATCGGAGTGGATTGTGTAAAATCTTTATTTCAACTTATATAAAACATCGACTAGGAGGAATATTCAATGAAAGCACTCGTATATCAGGATCTTAAACAGGTGACTTACCAGGATATTGAGGAGCCAACCATACAAAAGCCAAACCAGGTAAAGATTAAAATCTATGGTTCAGGCATCTGTGGTACAGACCTGAATATTGTCAAAGGCAAAGTTCCGGCGAATAAAGGAACGATTATTGGTCATGAAGGTGTAGGTACAGTGGTTGAGGTGGGCGACGAAGTTCGTGGTTTCAAGGTGGGTGATCGGGTATTGGTTGATCCCACGCAATCTTGCGGTACCTGCTCCTATTGCCGTGAAGGTTTGTTCATCTATTGCGAAAACTTTGATGACTACCAAGTAGGTATGACCACTCACGGTACTTTTGCAGAATATTACGTTGGGGACGAGAAATATATCTACCCCATACCGGATTCCATGAGTTGGGAAACGGCCATGATGATCGAACCACTCGGATGTGTACTTCAGACGTTCATGAAAGCAGGGACTAAGCCAAGTGACTCTGTACTGGTCCTCGGTTCTGGTGCAATAGGTTCCTTGTGTCAGCTTGTGAGCAAACGATTGGCAAGGCTTACTGTAGGCACGGAAGTTGATCCATTCCGCAAAGAGTTCGCTTCAGAGATCGCGGATCATGTGTTCTATCCTCAGGATCTGACACTGGATAAAGTATACGAGATCAATAATAACAAGAAGTTTGATATTGTAGTGGACGCGGTTGGTAACCAGCTTCATGTAGGATTTGAGATGATTGCCAAAGGCGGCAAGATCATTCCTATGGGTTATGACGACAGCTATGAAGTGACGTTTAAATCAACTGCCGTGATTAATGATGGCATTAGTATCATTGGTGCGGTAGCTAATCACTCGATGATCAGTACAGCATTGAAATTTGCACAAAGTATTCCGGAACTGGAGCAAATGGTTACCTCTACGGAACTGCTGAGTGATTATGAACAGGCATTCAATGGGACAATCGGATATCATCTGCGTACCGGAGAGAAATTGCCCATGAATTCGGTTAAAACAGCTCTGATCTTGTAAGCATGTAGATATTGGCGGTTTTGCCGCTGCGAAAAGCAGGTATTCGCAGCGGTGAAACACCGCAGAAAAGGGGGGAGATATCGATTGAAGCTGCTACAGGATTTGCCGAGAAATCCGCGGTACTCCATCTTACTTGAACCGGTGTGGGCCATCCCGGGCACGATTGTTCTTTTTTATGCTCCTTTATATATGAAGGAAGCCGGACTTTCGGATATTGAAATTGGTTTGATCAATTCGGTGAATCTTTATTTTGCCTTTATATTTCAGTTATTTGCGGGTTCAATCACGAATAAGCTTGGGCGCAAGCGAACAACGCTGATCTTTGATCTGATTGCCTGGAGTGTTCCCATGTTCATCTGGGCTTTCTCCCAGAACTTTTGGTTGTTTCTGATCGCTTACCTGCTGAATGCAACCTCCAAATTTGTGACCGTTTCCTTCAACTGTCTAATTATTGAGGATGTTGAGGAACACAAGCGATCCAAGGTATTCGCCATTCTCAACATGATCATTACGGGTGCTGGAGTACTGACACCGATCGCCGGGGTAGTGATTGCCGATTTTGGCATTGTGCCAACACTGGCCAGTATTTATTTTGTCGGTGGCATTCTCATGACCGTCATGTTCTTCATTCGCAACCGATATACGGATGAGACCGCAGTAGGGAAGGAACTTATGGGAATGCATAGCCAAACCCGGGTGATCCAGAGTCTGGCTTCCAGTCTGCGACTTTTCGGCAAATCGTTCTATAAACGGAGGCTTTTACCGATTATTCTGATCACGGTGCTATCCAATCTGATCCTGCAGTTGAACTTTTTCCAGGTAATTTTTTTCAAGGAACAGTTAAACTTCAATGATCAGATTATATCATTTATCCCGGTCGTCACCGCTGTAACCGTCATGCTCTTGTATTTAGTCATTATCCCGCGTCTGAAACGGCGTTCAGAAGAAAAGTATGTCAGTTTCTCGATCATTTTGAGTACAGTGGGGGCAATACTTTTTCTGTTGATACCTGCGGGGAATATAGCCATGTTATTTCTGACTCTAATTGTACTGGCGGCAGGCAATTTCATCTTGCAAACGTACCGGGACTCACTGCTTATGAACCGATTGGGTACACATGAAAAAGCGGATATGTTCTCGGCCGTGCAGACGGTCATGACATTAACAGCGATTCCATCAGGTTACCTGACAGGTCTGCTGTATCACTATAATCCCGTGCTGTTGTTCAGTGTCATTCTTGCACTTTACATCGTACTCATGGTCATTATGTTATTCCTCCCTGATCCTCAGAAACACTCCCAAGTGATTAGCACTTACAAAAATATGTAGGAGAAGGGGTTTTCTGTATATGAAACGAATATATAATACAGAAAATGAACCTGGGAGGCATAGAAATGACAAACGTATTTGCAACAGAAACAAGAAACCAAATGAACTGGATTAATGAGCCGAAGACCTGGTCTTATACCGATCAAGGCGTTCTAATTGTAGAAGCTCAGGCTGATACGGACTTTTTCCAGGACCCGGCGGGTAAGCATATCCGTGCAACCGCGCCATTTCTGTCGATGCCGGTGCCTAACGATTTTGAAATGACGACCCAGCTAACCGTGGACATGAAACACCAATATGATTCCGGATGTTTGATGGTGATGGCGGATGAGCGAAACTGGTGCAAGCTTTGTTTTGAATATGATGGAAAAGCGGCTACCATTGTGTCGGTAGTAACGAAGGAAGGTTCATCCGACGATTGCAATTCGGTTGAAGTTCCCGTAACCAATCCTTATCTGCGCATACGTAAAGTGGAGGACTGCATTTCATTCTTTTATTCACCCGATGGGGTGGAGTGGAAATTAATTAGATATTTCGGCATGCCAATAGAGGGGGAGATCCGGGCTGGAGTTGTTGGACAGTCACCAGCCGGAACGGGATGCACCTGTCACTTTTTATCGATGAATGTTACCCGTCCGGATGTGACTGCACGCTTTTAAGCCCATCTCCCTGCTAATCGGCTGATCATTGGGGGGAGAAAAGCGGAATGGTAAAAGCTTTTATTTTGGATTTTGATGGACTGATTGTGGACACGGAGACACCTTGGTTCTATGCTTTTCGCGATATTTATAAAGAGCATGGACTTGAACTTGGCCTGGAGCTTTGGTCGAAAAATGTAGGGACATCGTTTGAAGAATTTCATCCTTTTCAATATCTGGAGCAAGCGCTGCAAAAACCGATCGATCACGATCATATCAAGTTACTCTCTGAACAGAAATACGAAGCCTACCTTGGACAGGCAGCAATTCTTCCAGGCGTGCATGAGTTGCTCCAGTCTGCCCGTAAAAAAGGGATTGGGCTTGCCGTTGCTTCCAGCTCTACCCGGGATTGGGTTCATGGTTATTTGCGTACACTCGGCATTTTCGAACTATTCGATGTTATTCATACAGCTGAGGATGTGAAGCGGGTCAAACCGGACCCGGAATTGTATCTGCTTGCTCTGGAGAGTCTCGGGATCGGGGCATCCGAAGCGGTTGTGTTCGAGGACTCGCCGAATGGACTGAAGGCAGCCAAAGCCGCGGGAATTCGCTGTGTCATTGTGCCTAACGAGGTAACACGTAATTTGGAATTCTCGAAGTATGATCTGCGGTTAACCTCGCTGGCAGAGATTACGATGGAGATTCTTTAACCCTGGTATTGCTTGCGTAACTCAATAGGAGAGATCCCTTCATATTTTTTGAATACGGATCCAAAATAACTGGCGCTGTTGAAACCGACAGCCCGAGCAATCTCGTGGGCCGTTATTCCGGCGTCATGGACAAGCATTTCCTTCGCTTTCAATAACCGATATCGTGTCAGATAATCAAGCGGAGTCATTTGGAATTCCTTTTTGAATATCCGATTCAAATGCTGCTCGGTGACGTCCATTTGCTGAGCCAGCATGGAGAGCGAGATATCCTGATCATAATTTTGCTTGATAAAAGTAACTAGTCCGCCCAGCTTTAATCGGGCATCCGAGCGTTCATAAGTACCATAACGATCGCCATCAATAGTTAACCTGACCAGAAGCATGTACAGCAATGCGGATACGTGCCAGATCTGATCCTTGTGTCGGGACTGCAGCGCCAACGTTATTTCATGCAACAGGATATGAAGCATTCCATCCGGCTTGAAGGCGCGCAGCTCCCCGATCTGCAAGGTATGCAGAAACCGGGGCAATAAATAGCCATTAAAAGACAGACAATCGAACAACAATGAATCACTCAGATTGTCGTAACGATATGTCACCTCTGGAAACAGAATAAGAGCTGTTCCTTCCCGAATTGAAAACTCATGATTTTGGGCTGTGATTTTCCCTGTTCCCCCGATACACTGCACAATACTGTAATCCCGTGAATGACCGTTCCAATTCATTAATTCATCTACAGTCAGCTGATTTTGACCTGTAATCATAAGCGGCATATCGGTATCCAGTGAATTCCCCGTACTAGGTTTCGGCATCGTTGTGTTATTCCTCATTTCGTTAAAGGTCGTGTGCGTAAATGGCGAAGATACAGCGTTAAAAGAAACATGATTTGAATTATATTACATAAATGACATTAATTTAAACGGTCTATTCACTTCGATGAACCACTTATCGAAAACCTTTTAGGAACACGTATCATCATGTCGATGCTTTGCCATTATCAGACCATATAGTATACGCTATAATGGATACAGTGATTTAGGAAAGGGATGCAGTCATGAAGAAAGTCATCGTCGTAGGATCAGGAATTCTTGGGGCTTCCACAGCGTATCAATTGGCAAAAAGGGGTGCGGAAGTTCTTCTTATAGACCGGAAAGATCGAGGGCAGGCTACGGATGCTGCTGCCGGGATCATCTGTCCCTGGTTATCTCAGCGCCGCAATCAGGATTGGTATCAGCTCGCCAAGGCGGGTGCACGTTTTTATCCCGGGTTGATTGAAGAACTCAAGAGCGAAGGGGAAACGGAAACAGGTTACGCTCAAGTGGGTGCTCTTAGTATTCATACGGATGTGGAGAAAATCAACAAGATGCAGGAGCGAGCACACCTTCGTAAAGAAGATGCACCAGAGATTGCGGATATTACTTGTCTGGATGCAAAAGAAACCCATGAGCGTTTTCCTCTTCTGGAGGAGAGCTTTCAGTCAGTATACATCAGCGGTGCTGCGCGTATCGATGGACGTGCACTGCGTGATGCCTTAATCCGATCGGCACAGCGTAATGGAGCGGTTCTGATTGATGGAGACGCGACACTTCAATATGAATCGGACCGAGTAACTGGAGTGGTTGTGGACGGTAAAGTCATATCGGCTGACGAGGTAATTGTGTGTGCCGGCGCGTGGGCTAATGAACTGTTGAAGCCCTTGGGCATTGATTTTAAGGTTCATTATCAGAAGGCACAAATTATGCACTTGCAGGTTCACGATCGAAAGGACACTGGGAACTGGCCTGTAGTCATGCCTCCTTCGGATCAATATTTGTTAGCCTTTGATCAACAGAAGATTGTGATCGGAGCGACTCACGAAAATGATATTGAAGGATACGATACAAGAGTAACCGCAGGCGGAATGCAGGAAATTTTGAATAAAGGATTGGAACTGGCTCCCGGTTTAGCTGATAGCACGTTTCAGGAAGTAAGAGTAGGATTTCGTCCATTTACACCAGGTTTTCTTCCGGTAATGGGTGCTGTCCCAGGTTGGAATGGTTTGATTACAGCCAACGGGCTTGGAGCTTCCGGTTTAACGATGGGGCCTTTTATTGGAAGTCAACTGGCCAAGTTGGCTCTTGGTATGGAGTTAGATATCGATATTCAGCCATATGACCTTGGAAAAGCAATGGATCATCAGAAATGAGGTGAACTATGACGTATTCACAGCGCTTAACTCACGGCAACTCCTCAGACATCATTTATCTGGAGCACCAGATTAGCATCGCCGAGGAGGAATTGGCAAAAGCCGAGGAAGAGCGGCGGGCATACGAATCGGATTTAGATCAGTTAAGGAAGTCTCCAGATCATTCAACATCAGCAACGAACATCTCTAATGAGCAAAAATTAGTGGTTGAGTTAAACAAGGTACACAGTATGATTAAGACCATCCGGACACGACTTAAGAACTTGCAAGAAGATTTAGGGGAACTTGAAGATTAATAGGAATAGTTTGACATTTGGAAAAACACATGTTGTAATAAGCCTGAGCTATTTGCAGGGGGACTGTTCGCAGTTGAGAAGGTTAAAACCTGACCCTTTGAACCTGTTAGTTAATACTGACGTAGGGAGCAAATGACATGTACTCATGTTATTTTGCCCTTGCCGAAAATAGGTCAAGGGCTTTTTGGTCTGCATTTTGGGGGACAGAACGCGATAGCTGGGTGTGAAGCGGGGACATTATGATTTTAATAAAAGGAGCAATGATCATGTCATTTTCGAGAACGTTAAAAGATAAGTCCAGAATCGTATGGGAAGATGGATACAACCATCCTTTTTTACACGAAATGGGGAAAGGCACACTGGATCAGGAAGCGTTTAAGTTTTATCTTCTTCAGGACTATACCTATCTGATTGAATATGCGAAGATTTTTGCCATGGGCGCGGTGAAGGCGACAGATGAAAAACTGATGACGAACTTTACGGTGATTCAACACGCTATTCTGTACGAAGAAATGGATTTGCATCGAAATTATATGAAGGAATTTGGGATTACGCTGGATGAAAATCATACGGTCAAACCATCTCTGTACAACAAGGCGTATACGTCGAATATGATGAGTGTTGCACAAACAGGTGGTGTTGCCGAAATCATCGCCGTCATTTTCCCATGTGCGTGGACGTATTACGACTATGCAACAAGATTAAAAGAACAATATCGAGATTCATTAGAGGGCAATTTCTATCAGACGTGGATCGAAAATTATGCAAGTGATGAATTCCGCGATTCATTCGAATGGTTCTATGATACATTGGATGCATTATGTGAACATAAAACCGAGCAGGAACTGGAGGCCATTGAAGACATATTTAGAAGAAGTGTTGAATTTGAATATCTGTTCTGGGATATGGCTTATAATCAGCAACTCTCGTACTTCTGATGAATGAAATCTCAAATCTATTACAACCAGAGACAAGGATGAACATACAGATGAACAATCATGGGGAACGCATCTATTTACGATTTTTGAACGTGGAGGACGCGCCGACACTGCTGGATTTGCAGTTCCGTAACCGGGCTGTTTTCGAAGAGATATCGGCAAGTGAACGATCAGAGACATTCTATACACTGGAGGGCCAGTTAGCCCTTCTTGAAGGCTGGAACAAGGCGAGGGAAGAAGGGAAACGTTACTCTTTCGGGATCTTCCTGAACCATACGCATGAGCTTATTGGGGAGATCTCTCTGTTCGAACTTGAACTGGATTCCATCAGCAAATGGATTGTTGGTTATGTGCTCGATCAGGCCCAGAATGGTAAGGGATACATGAGTGAAGCTCTGCGGCTAGCACTTAATTTTGCCGTGAATGACGGGGGAATAAAACGAGTGGAGGCAGGTGCACTTCCCGACAATGCCGGATCAATTCGAGTGTTGCGTAAAGCGGGCTTCCAGGAAACGGACCGTCAGAATATTAAAATCAAGGGAATTTGGAAGGAACATGTGATGTTTGCAGTGGATTTGCAGTAGAGTGTTGAATATCGTAACGTGAACCGCCTAACTCATCCAGAGGGAACTTATGAATAAACGGAAACAAATGTTATTGGACTCAGCACTTGTGCTCTTTGAGAAACATGGAGTAACCAACACTTCCATACAAATGATTCTAGACGAGTCAGGTGTGTCCAAAGGAACATTTTACAAATTCTTTGGTTCAAAGGATGATTGTATTCTTGCCATTCTGGAGCAGCGTGTACAGGAAGACATGATGATTCGCAAAGATTTGGAGAGCCAAAGCTATGCTTCCGATTTTGATCTACTGGTGGATCAGATTATGGTCCCGATGATGTTGCCAGAAACAAAGCTGGTTGTGGAGTTATTCTACGTTAGCGCGGAAGTTCTCACTTCAGTGGAGAGGCTACGGTTTATTTTATTATTTCATACACAAAAAAGCGGCAGATTGGACGTAAAGCTTAGGGTCCTGATCTGCCGCTTTTGGTATACGATACAATAGGCTCTACATGATGTAATTCATGTAAATGCTGTTCTTAATTTGTATTCATCGAGACTTTTTGTCTTACAGGCTGCTTGGAGTCTTCCTCCGTTGCTTGTTTGGTACGTTTGATGAAGAAGGAAAGTAGCAATCCGACAACGGCAATGCCGATAATGACAACATAAGCATCATTAATTCCCTGGATCATGGATTCCATTCCCAACTGCTGCTGGGTTAAGCCTTTGGCTGCCCCCGTTGCCACCATATCCTGTACATGTGCCGTTGTGCGACTGGTCATTACACTTACAAGCAATGAAGTACCCACAGCGCCGGCTACCTGTCTGACGGTGTTGGATATTGCTGTACCGTGTGGCCCAAGTCTTGGAGGCAGTTGATTCAAACCTGCAGTTTGGATCGGCATCATGAGCAAGGCCATACCAATTCGACGACCTGTTGACATTAATACAAGGTAGGTATAGCTGGTAGAATCGGTTAGATCAATGAAACCAATAGTGGTTACGATCGTGATAACCATCCCGATAATCGCCAGCCATTTTGCACCAAACCGGTCAAACAATCTACCGGTTATTGGCATCAGGAAGCCCATGACAAGCGCTCCTGGAAGCAATAATAATCCGGACTCCAATGCCGTGTAACCCCGTGCATTTTGGAGGTACAAAGGAAGCAACATCATATCGGCATACATGATCATCGTGATCGCGATATTAATGATCGTGGTCAGAGAGAACATATTATACTTGAAAGCCCGCAGATCGAGCAGGGGATTTGCTGACGCGAGCTGTCTCCATGTGAACAGTCCAAGAGCAACAACTCCTGCTGCAAGGCATATGATGACTTCTGCACTTGTCCATCCCAGACTTCCCGCCCGGCTGAAGCCATACAGCAATGCGCCGAATCCAATCGTGGACAGCAGCACGCTGAGCGTATCGAATTTGAGTTTGACCCGTTCAGATACATTTTTGAGATATACAAACGCAAAACCAATAACAATAACGGTTAGGGGAATCATCCCGTAAAACATCGTTTGCCATGTGTAGTGCTCAAGAATATAACCAGCAAGGGTTGGCCCAATGGCCGGAGCGAAAATGATGGCAAAACCGACCATACCCATCGCGGCCCCCCTTTTCTCAGGAGAGAACAAGGTAAGAATGACATGCATCAACAATGGCATGATAATACCAGCACCGGCTGCTTGAACCATACGTCCTGTTAACAATGTACCGAAATTACTCGCAAGGGCAGATATAATCGTACCGATGAGGAAAATAAACATCGAAGCTTGAAATAATTGCCGTGTCGAAAAGCGTTGCATGAAATAGGCTGTGATGGGAATGAGGACTCCATTCACCAGCATATAGCCTGTCGTAAACCATTGGGCTGTTGCTGCTGAGATATTAAAATCACCCATCAGCTCCGGCGTTGCCACACTCATAACGGTTTGGTTCAATGTGGCAAGAAATGCACCCAAAATCATAACAAACAGTATGGGGCCCTTTTTTACGTCATCTCTTTCTTTTAATCTAGCCTGACTCAATCCATTCCATCCTTTCAATCCACACGTGACTAAATTTACAACGTGTTGTATAGTTTACATTGTATCTATTGAATTATATACATATTCCCGCAGATTACAATTTACGATTTTGGGTATTTTCGTTGCTTATTTTACGAAATAATAAAATATGTCGTCTAATTCGGAAATAAACGACTGATCATTTAAAATTGTAATTTTCAAAATTTGAGGAGTGATTTTGCATGAAAAACGATAAGAAGTCTGCTACAGATCCTCGTATACTTCGTACAAGACAGTTGATTCGTGATGCTTTTGTAGATCTGTTGCAGGAAATGGACATCGAGAAATTGTCCGTCAATCGAATTGCAGAACGAGCGACGATCAATCGGGTGACCTTTTATCTGCATTATCGGGATATCACAGACATGATGGAGAAAATGGCGGATGAGATGATTGAGAACATTGAACGCATTGTGGAGGAACATGCTCCTCAATTTGAGGATGCTGCCAAAGACGATGGTTGGCCAGTGCTAGTGAAATTGCTTGAACACTTTGCTGACCATTCCAAATTCTATCGCGTCGTTCTCGCTTCCAGACGAACGCCTATTTTTACGGAGAGGCTGTTGAAATTGCTATCGAAACTCGTTTCGGCCAAGATCGAAAGCTTGGAGCTGGGGAACTCTCTTGCACAAGCGGGTATTCATAAGGAGATCGCCATCTGGTACAGTTCCTCCGCCCTGATTGGTACCATTGTATCCTGGCTTCGCAATGACATGCCTTATGCACCGCATTTTCTAGCTAAACAGTTCTCATTAATTCGTGCGTATTCTTACAATGATTTGATTTAACAAAAAAACATCCAGCTATAGTCAGGCTCAACTATACGCGGATGTCTTTTCAACAGATTATAAAAGGGCTATTCTACTGTCGGAGTTCGTAATATCATATAGAGTCCGATGAGTGCTGCGAGAGCACCAAAAAAGATGCCTGATAGTCCATTGTAAAAGGTAGGATCTCCTTTGTATGAGAATGACATAATTGCAGTTTGTGTTAATGAAAGTGAGATCAATGATGAGGAGAAGTTCGTCAGTTTGATGGCTTCAATGACCGGTTCATTATTCCGTCTCGCCATAATGGCGCCCCCAAGAGAAACGGCGATCTCAGTAAAAGTAACGGCAGCGATGATGAAGGCGACATAGTGAGGGTAATGCGTCCTACTGCCTGTAAAGAACAATAACTTGCTGCAATAGATGATGTAGACCACACTTGAAGCGAGTACAATATTGCCTATAAATCGGTATGCAGCGTATTGTTTCTTTAGAATATCCTCCGGGCTGGAATCAGTAAGATTCGAGTCCTCATGTGCTTTTGCTGCGTAATATTTGGCAACAGCGATGCCGATATTATAAAAGGCGTTAATGCATAAAAAGAAGGAGAGCGAGAAGATTCCCAAAAATATTTTTCCAACTGCGATAAGGGCATTGAGTGGAATAGATAATTTTGCAAAGTAGATAATGCGATTATTTTTAACTTTAAAGACAGATTCCCCTCTATTCACTGGACGTATCCAATTCACTGTATCCCTCCCGAACGAAACCCCGATGTGCAAAGAATGAGTCTAGTGTTCAAGCATACCATAGTAAACCATATGGTCCACGTATTAAGTTTAGACATGTTCATCCCTGACTGTATGTAATCCTGTATAAATGATGCTTTCATTTGCTTCTCATGTGGTTAAAAATGGATAAAAGATAGAAGCTCACATTAGAGGAGTTTGCGATGAAGACTCGAGGTGGTCTTCTTTTTGCGTTATTTCTCTGTTTTCGTTAGGAACGGAAAACTGCTGAGCGAGAAGCTGCTGCTCCTGAATGAGCAGATCGACTTTATGGTGAAGATGGTCCAATTGTTTGTTGTAATGCTTGTAGGTATAGAATCCAATTACAGCCTTAATCGCAAAGAAAATGAAAGCTGCCGCAATAATCAATATATAGTTAGAAGCAATATGCCTAATCCAGCTGTTGATTTCACTTATCACGTTTAACCTTCCTTTCGAAAGAAATGCAAGAAATGCAATAAATGCAAGAAATGCAGATTACTTCTATTCATTGCCTTTACTATAGAAAAGATTACGTGGAAAATGTTCTCAAATGCTTTCTTTCGCAAGCATAATTTACTCATGGCAACATTGTGTTTATTCTTCTTATTCAGTAGAATTATTTTTAATTAATATTTTCCAAAGGAGAGCAAATACGTGCTGGAACTCAGCTTTAACGACCCGGAAAAACTGGTAACTGTAACACATGCCCTGTCAACTCGTTCCCGGATTGACATTCTCCAGCTTTTAAATATC
Source organism: Paenibacillus sp. E222 (assembly GCF_013401555.1). Taxonomy (NCBI): domain Bacteria; kingdom Bacillati; phylum Bacillota; class Bacilli; order Caryophanales; family Paenibacillaceae; genus Paenibacillus; species Paenibacillus sp. E222. The sequence continues at coordinate 5,432,111 of NZ_CP058552.1, read as the reverse complement.
AACAAATTAAACATTATCGAAATTGCCGAAGCACTTAACCTGCCGGTGTCAACGGTAGCCAACCATATTAAAGTGCTGGAGGCGGCCCATTTAATACATACGGAAATGCTCCCCGCCTCTCGCGGGGCCATGAAGGTTTGCAGCCGCAATTATGATGATATTCATATTGCCCTGGATCGGGTAAGATCCTTTCCCGCACGGGAGACGAATGTTTATGAAGTACAGATGCCGATAGGGCATTACAGCGACTGTGAAGTTGAGCCAACATGTGGCATGGCGAGTACGGAGGAGATGATTCTGAAGGAAGACGATCCGGCGAGCTTCTATCATCCCAAGCATATTGATGCTCAGATCATCTGGCTGGCAAAAGGTTATCTGGAATATTTGCTTCCGATGGATATTCCGCAAGGTGCAACGATTGAAGCTTTGGAATTATCCATGGAAATCTGCTCTGAAGTAGCGACCTATAACAATGATTGGCCCTCGGATATTTCCGTTTGGGTGAATGGCACTGAGATTGGGATGTGGACTAGTCCCGGAGATTTGGGCGACCGCCGTGGTAAACTGAATCCGGCTTGGTGGTCTGATGGTTCCACACAATATGGCATTCTCAAAAAATGGCGTGTGGACAGCAACAAGACCATGCTGGATCAGGAGAAAATCTCGGATGTGTCCCTGTCAGATCTTGATCTGGAGGATAAACCCAAGTTAAGATTACGCATTGGAATCCATCCGGATGCCAGACATCAGGGAGGCATGAATCTGTTTGGGCATGAGTTCGGAGATCATGAACAGAACATTATTATGCAGGTAAGGTATACGATGAATGCGGGTGATAAGCATCCGAGATATGCCAAATAACGGTACTTCATTTATCGTGAGTATCGAGCGGTTTAAACCAAACTTGTTTCATCTGGAGCAGGGTGAAGGTATATCCAAGTCCCGTTCACATGCTTATGATGAAATAACACTGTTGTCTGCAAACAAATCCTGCCAGATAATAGAAAATAGCGCGACAGGAAGGGAGAGGAAAAAGATGAAAACCAGTACATTTCGTAACCCGGTGGTCCTGCAATCCGCAGACCCTTGGGTCTACAGGCATGTCGATGGTCATTATTATTTTATGCGCACACGTTCTAATTACCTGGAGCTTATACAATCCACCCGACTATCTCAGATTGACGAAGGGATGTGAAAAATCATTTGGTCACCGGAGCCTGGCTGGCGTTACGCCATCATTTATGGTCACCGGAAATCCATTTTTTGAATGGAAAATGGTACATCTACTATACCGCCAATGATGGAGGAGGGGACGATTCACGGCGGATTTGCGTGCTGGAGAATGAAAACTCAAATCCCATGGATGGCGAGTGGATATGGAAGTGGGCTCTGGACACTCCTGTCCCGGGTCTGGATGGTACCGTGCTGAAGCTGGGTGGTCAACTCTATTTTCTGTACGCAGGCTACGGTCATTTTCCGGACTATGGGTCAGCGATCTATATAATGCGGATGTCTAATCCTTACACTCTGACAGGTGACCATGTGCTGTTAACAGCTCCGACCTTTTCGTGGGAAAAGCAAGGCGGGATGGCGATTAATGAAGGCCCGGTTACGCTGCTTCGCAATGGACGAGTTTTTCTGATTTTCTCGGCCAGCACAACCTGGTTGGAAGATTATGCACTTGGCATGTTGACCATGAATGAAGAAGATAATCCGATGCTGACCTCATCATGGATCAAGTCACCACAGCCCGTTTTTCGGAAGAGTGCGGAGAATGGTGTATATGCGACAGGGCACAACAGCTTTACTACATCACCGGATGGTCTGGAGGACTGGATCGTATTTCATGCTCTTCCGGCACCGGGTGCTGATACCGGCTTACGGGCAACACGCGTACAAAAATTTGAATGGAACAGGGATGGAACACCTGATTTTGGTGTGCCTTTCAGCGATGATCATGCGCTCCCCATTCCATCGGGAGAGTAAGACATAAGACTCAAGAATAGGGGATGGGTATGCCTATAGTTACAAATATTTTGTAATTAAAAACGAAATAGATAAATGTTGTGATAAAAACGAATGTTTTCAATAGACGAAGAAAGTAATAATTATTTTGGCTTTAAACTGGATTTTACTGCATTGTAACAGCGTTTTAATGGTTTGGCCCAGTTAATAAATAACTTTATCATGTTGTTTGAAGGAGATGTAAGTAAGAATACAAGACATATTTTATTACAAGAAAATAAATTGAAAACGTTTACATCTAATTATTGTGTAATTATAATTTGATTCAAATCCAGAAAATCATATATCGGTTCAATCAAAGGTTAATAGGAGTGATTTACGTATGAATAACGACAAGATGACATTGACACCACGCCCGGAATACCCTCGCCCTCAGTGGGTACGTAACGATTGGATCAATCTGAACGGAATTTGGCAGTTCGAAATGGATCACGGCAAAAGTGGAAAAGAACGAGGTTATGAAAAGTCCGAACATCACCTCTCTGGAACAATCACTGTTCCATTCTGTCCAGAGAGTAAACTGTCCGGGGTGGCCTATACCGATTTTATGGCAGCAGTATGGTATAAACGTGAGTTCTCCATCCCGGATGCCTGGATGAATGGACGCATTTTGCTCCATTTTGGCGCTGTGGATTACGAAGCCGAGATCTGGGTCAACGGAAAAGCTGTTGGCAAGCATCGGGGAGGTTATTCGTCATTCCATTTCGATATCACACCGTATGTTTCGTCGGGGACGAATGTAGTCACAGTTTATGCGGAAGACGATGTGCGTTCAGGACTTCAGCCGCGAGGCAAGCAGAGCGAACGATTCCACTCGCATGGCTGCGATTACACGCGGACGACCGGCATCTGGCAAACGGTGTGGCTGGAGCAGGTGCCAGAGGTGTATCTCTCCGACATGAAAGTCGCCGCTGACCCGGATAATGCATGTGTGCACCTGGAAGTGAAAATATGCGGTAACACTGCTGGAGGGAAGCTGGCTGCAACTGCCCGCTTTGACGGCAAGGATGTTGGATCGGCAACGGCGGTTGTTCATGGACCTGCTGTGAAGCTTACCGTTCCATTATCTGAAATCCATTTATGGGAGCCGGGCAATGCCAGATTGTATGATCTGGAGTTAAATCTGCATGGGCAGGATCAGACCATTGATACAGTAGGCTCGTATTTCGGACTGCGGACGGTAAGGCTGGATGGCATGGCATTTCGCATCAATGAGAAGTCCGTTTTTCAGCGGCTTGTGCTGGATCAGGGCTTTTACCCGGATGGCATCTACACGGCACCCAGCGACGAGGATCTGCGCAAGGACATCGAGATCTCCATAGGGCTTGGCTTTAATGGAGCGAGATTGCACGAAAAGATGTTCGAGCCACGTTTCCTGTATTGGGCTGACCAGCTTGGTTACCTGGTATGGGGAGAACATGCTAACTGGGGACAGGATATTACAACGACCGAAAGCCTTGCCCGGTTCCTGCCGGAATGGATGGAAGGTATGGAACGTGACTTCAATCATCCATCGCTTATCGGCTGGTGTCCGTTCAACGAAACGTGGGATCGCGATGGAACGCGGCAGGATAACGACGTGCTCCGCATTGTCTATGAGATGACTAAACGTATGGACCCGACACGTCCTGTCATTGATACGAGCGGTAATTTTCATGTGGTGACGGATATCTTCGATTTGCATGACTATGATCAGAACCCGGAAACGTTCCGGGAAAGATATGAACCGATGAAAAGCGGCGGGGAAGTGTTCAATACGTTTCCGGAGCGGCAGACGTATGAGGGCCAGCCTTATTTTATTAGCGAGTATGGCGGTATCTGGTGGAACCCCGATCAGCAAGATGAGAAAGCTTGGGGCTACGGGGACAGACCGCAATCCGAAGAAGCTTTCATTGCACGTTATGAGGGCTTAACCAACGTCCTGCTGGACCATCCGAACATGTTCGGATTTTGTTATACCCAGCTATACGATGTGGAACAGGAAGTGAATGGACTGTACACCTATGACCGTCGTCCGAAATTCGACCCGGAAACGATTCGTCGCATTAATTCCCGCAAGGCTGCCATCGAAGATTGAACGTTGTAGGTTAGTTGCGTGCATGATCCATCATCCGTTAAGGAGCGTGACTGTAGATGAAACTAATCAATTACAGGAACAAATGGTTGCTGGCCTTATGTGCATTTCTTATTTTCCCAATGGGACAGACGACGCATGCAGCCACCGTGCAAAATAACTTCTACAATGTCGTGATGCAGGATGGAGCAGATCCATGGGTTTACAAGCACACAGATGGATTCTATTATTTCACCAAAACAACAGGTGGCAACGTTACCATCTGGAAGTCAGCTCAATTAACGACCATTGATGCCGCTCCAACCACAGTGGTGAATACCGGCTGCTGCGGCATCTGGGCCCCTGAGCTTCATTACATCAACGGTGCATGGTACATCTATTATGCCAAGGATGATGGCGACAACGTCAATCACCGCATGTATGTTATGGAAAATACGTCAGCTGATCCTACACAGGGAACCTGGCAATACAAAGGACAGATTACGGACTCCACCAACAAGTGGGCCATCGACGGGACGGTATTACAGGTGAATGGACAGCTCTACTTCATCTGGTCGGGTTGGGAAGCAGATGCGAATGTAAGGCAGAATCTGTACATTGCCCATATGAGCAATCCCTGGACGATCGATTCAAATCGCGTGGAAATTGCACGACCAACCTACGCCTGGGAAACCAATCATTCCCCGAATGTAAATGAGGGACCGCAGGTAATCGTTCGAAACGGAGTTATCAGTCTAGTCTACTCAGCAAGTGGTAGTTGGACCAACGACTATTGTCTGGGGCTTATTACCGCCAACGCCTCAAGCCATTTGCTGAATCCGGCATCCTGGAACAAGCGCAGTCAGCCTATCTTCCAATCGGGCAACGGCTTGTATGGTCCAGGTCATCATTCTTTTACGAAATCGCCTGATGGGACTGAGGACTGGATCATATATCATACAGCGAAATCCAATAATTCCGGATGGAATCGTGAGATTCGCCTACAGAAGTTCGCCTGGAATGCTGACAAGACCCCGAACTTGGGTACACCGGTGAATCCCAACGCACCTATTGCTTTACCTTCGGGAGAAAAGTCAATCGTTCGATATGAAGGAGAAGAGGGAACCTTTGGGGGGATTGCTTATGCGTCCCAGAGTCCTTCTGGTTCAGGCGGCATGAAAGCTGGTCATATCGATACGGCGGACAGCTATGTAGAATTTAACGTCAATGCAGCAGCTGCAGGGCAATATATTCTTCTGGCAAGGACGGCGAATGGCACAGCAGGTGGAAATTGGTCCAATCTGCTGCTGAGTGTGAATGAAGGTACAGCCAGCCCATTCTACATTACGAACAAGGGATGGGAGAATTGGGGGCTGTCTACAGCGAGAGTTCAGCTAAAGGCTGGTGTGAACAAAATTCGTTTCTCCAAAGGTGAAGGATATGGAGAATTGGACTTCTTTGATATCAAACCTGCAAATTAGAGAATCATAAATCCGATCTGAACCCTGCTGAGGTCCATTTGGACCTTGGCGGGGTTTTGCGTTTTGAAATTGAAAACTTTCTGATTCCATTCATATTCAGTTCATAAAAGTACGATATTCTTCCCCTATAAACGATATGGGAGGAACCACAATTGAACAATACACAGCAAAGAGCAACAGGTAATGAACTTGGAGATTGGGCCATTGAAGCAGAGGGGCTTGTTAAAATCTTTGGAGATAAACGTGCAGTCGATGGTGTGAATTTGAACGTGAAGGCAGGTACGATCTACGGCGTACTGGGCCCGAATGGAGCAGGGAAAACAACAACCATTCGGATGCTCGGCACGCTGCTTCGGTCCGATGGAGGATCAGCCAAAATATTTGGGCATGATGTGGTGAAGGAGTCACATATCGTACGTCAATTGATTGGACTTACAGGACAATATGCATCGGTTGACGAGTCACTTAGTGCCAACGAAAATTTGATGATATTTTCACGGCTCCTGGGTCTTGGCCGAGCAGAAGCGAAGCGCAAAACAGCCGAGCTGCTCGAAGAGTTTGGCTTGGCGGATGCAGCGAAACGTCCGATCAAAGGGTTCTCGGGAGGTATGCGCCGCCGTCTGGATCTGGCAGCAAGTCTTATTGCTCAGCCGCCGCTGATCTTTCTGGACGAACCGACGACTGGACTTGACCCACGGACACGTGCACAGATGTGGAATACGATTCGCCAATTGGTCAAGACTGGTTCAACGGTGCTTCTGACCACACAATATCTTGATGAAGCGGATCAACTGGCAGACCGCGTTGCCGTAATTGATCAGGGTCATGTTGTGGCCGAAGGCACGGTAGATGATTTGAAAGCCTCCGTTGGCACTGCCTCACTTCAACTGCGCATCCAGGAACCGACACGGATTGAACACGCCCGTCAGATTGTGGAGCAGATCCTTCGGACAGATTCCAGCGTATCAGCGGAAGCAGGGAAGATTACTGCGCCGATGGCAAATGCGAATATTGCAGCAGATCTGCTGATTGCCTTCCGTTCGGCAGGCATTGATCTGGCTGAGATGAGTGTCCAGAAACCTACACTTGATGAAGTATTTCTTACCATTACGGGCCAAGATGCGAGTGGCAAAACGTCTCATACGTCTCAAGAATCAAAAGCAGTGGAGGAGTTGCAAGTATGAATAGTTCAACAGCGAAACAAAACCCAAGCCGTAAGCTGAGAAAATACACAAGCTTTGGACAAACCGTCCGGAATTCCTTAACGATGGCTTATCGCGGGATCTTGAAGGTTAGACGAACACCAGAGCAATTATTCGATGTGACGTTACAGCCGATCATTTTCACATTGATGTTTACGTACATTTTTGGCGGTGCAATTTCGGGAAATATTCAAGCTTATTTGTTGGTCATTATTCCGGGTATACTTGTGCAGACGGTAATTACAAGCTCAGTCGTTACGGGTGTGCAATTGCGTGAGGATATGGATAAAGGGGTATTCGACCGATTCAAATCATTACCTATAGCACGTATTGCACCACTGGCCGGAGCATTGCTGGCTGACACAATTCGTTATACCATTGCAACGTTCCTTACCTTTACAATTGGATATTTATTAGGATATAGCCCTGCAGGTGGATTGGGTCATGTCGCCATGGCAGGATTGCTGGTTATTGTGTGCGCTTGGGCCATCAGTTGGATTTTTGCTTTTCTCGGTGTTATTGCACGTACAGCGTCCAGTGTACAAGGGATTTCCATGCTCGTATTGTTTCCGCTCACCTTTGCTTCGAACGCCTTCGTTCCGGTAGATACGATGCCGAATTGGCTTCAGTGGGTAGTTAATGTCAATCCGATATCCCATTTGGTCTCGGCTGTACGGGAATTGGCGAATCAAGGGACAATGGGCTCAGATCTGGTGACCAGCCTTGCCGGAGCTGCGGTTATTGTAGCCATTTTTGCACCATTGACAGTACGGGCATATATGCGCAGAACGTAATTGGAAATCATCAAATTTTGCTAAAAAGTCTAGTATGTCAGGAAAGAGACGTTATGCCTTCATGGTATAAGGTCTTCTTCTTGACAGAATGTGGAGTATAAGGCAAGGTTGGAAAAATGGAGGTGGTCACATTGACAAGCATATTGGTCGTTGATGACGACCCGCATATCCGAGAGCTGGTAGGACATTTTTTACAGCAGGAGGGTTTGCACGTAATCGAGGCTGTTGACGGTTTGGATGCACTGCGATTACTCGCTGACCATAAGGTTGACCTGGTCGTTCTTGATATTATGATGCCAGGCATGGACGGGTGGGAATTGTGCCGCCAGTTGCGGCAGCAGACGGATCTACCGCTATTGATGTTGACGGCCAAAGGAGAAACCTCGCAGATCATCAAAGGTTTTACCCTTGGGACGGATGATTATCTGGTGAAGCCTTTTGATCCGCTAGTGCTGGTTGCACGGGTGAAGGCTTTATTGAAACGCTATCGGATTATGACTTCACAAGTGATCCTGCTTGGTGAACTGGTCCTGCGTGGTGATACGTTTGAGTGCAAGAAAGGTGATCAGGATATTGTGTTGCCACGCAAGGAATTTGAACTGTTATTCACCCTTGCGAGTTATCCTGGCAAGACCTTTACCCGTGATCAATTAATCGAAAAGATCTGGGGTTATGATTACGAAGGGGACGAGAGAACGATTGATGTGCATATCAAGCGACTTCGTGAACGGTTTCCGGAGGAAGAGCATGCTTTCGTCATTCGTACCATGCGAGGTTTGGGCTATCGCCTGGAGGTACGACAATGAAGCAGGAGGCTGGATTTCTTCATATTGCCAGAAACGTCGTTCTGGTATCTCTGGCTCTGTTTGCTTGCTGGACAGCAGCTTTCTACCTTACGAGATATGTGTATTCCTTTATCCCATGGGTACCACATGAATTGCTTGCTTTTCTGATCAATGCCATGCTTGGGTTCATTTTCTTTGGAATATGCATTACCATTATCGGTCCGCTGGTTAAAGGCAGGCAGTATGAATTTTTTAATGAGATGATTCAGGCTTTGAGAAGCATTTCCCGGGGGGATTTTCGTGTGAATCTGGATCCTGAATTTGCTAATAGAAACGGGAGACAGAGAAATCCCCACCCGTATGTGCAGTTAGTTGAAAGCATCAATGACATGGCGGCAAATCTCAAAGTGATGGAAGATCTGCGTCAGGAATTCATCTCGAATGTATCACATGAGATCGGATCACCGCTCACGTCAATCAGTGGCTTCGCCAGAGCGCTGAAAAATAAAGATATGGACCAGGAGAAACGGGAAAAGTATCTGACGATCATTGAGACGGAATGTGTTCGTTTGTCCAGACTGAGTGATAATTTAATGAAGCTCGCCGTTCTGGATTCATCCGAGCATGCATCTCACAAAACATCTTACCGCTTGGATCGGCAGCTGGTGACTCTGGTTCTGGCCTGTGAACCCCAATGGGATGACAAAAAAATTGATATGAATGTAGACCTGGAGGAAGTAGAAATTTTTGCTGATGAGGACTTGATGATTCAGTTGTGGATCAATCTGATTCATAATGCAATCAAGTTCACACCAGAAGGCGGAAAAATTGATGTTTTCCTTACGCAAGGTGAAGGCAAGGTCAGTGTGCGTATTACTGACAGCGGACCCGGCATTACCAAGCAGGATCAGCTTCGCATATTCGAACGGTTTTACAAAGCGGATCAATCCCGTACACGTGCCTTGGGCGGCAGTGGGCTTGGACTTTCCATCGTGCATAAAATTGTGGAGATGCATGAGGGCACTGTCTCTGTGTTCAGTGAACTGGGGGAAGGTGCGACATTTACTGTACAACTACCTGTCCATTCATAATCATAAAAAGGGTAATCGATGGACGTGTCCGTCAATTCCCCTTTTTATTTCAATTCATTCGGCTGATATTGTACAAAATAAGGTATATAAGTGATAAGCTGCAGGGTAGCCATTACATAAGTCCGTAAGGAGTGAGCAATCTGCTGATATCTCCCACTCAACAACAGCGTCTGATTAACGTGATGAATTCATTCCCGATACAACCTAAATACTCCAAAGCACAGCTGCTGATTAATGATTTGAAATTAAGCTCATCAGGAGAAGTGGAGATGTTCTACTCTCCACATAATGAATATATCAATCCCTCCGCAAAAGTCATGCTTGTGGGCATCACACCAGGTTGGCAGCAGATGGAGATTGCTTATAGAACGGCAATCCAGGCTTTGAAAGCACACAACTCATATGAGCAAGCCTGTAAAGAAGCCAAAATAGCGGCAAGAATGGCGGGCTCCATGCGCAGCAATTTGATTCAAATGCTCCATGAAATAGGCTTGCATGAATATGTAAGAGTGCCCCATGTGCAAAGGTTATTTGAAGCTGATTGTACGTTGTTACATACAACTTCTCTGATTCGGTATCCAGTCCTGGTAAATAAGCAAAATTACAATGGACATCAGCCTTCCATTCCTCAAAATGCCTTTTTGTATCAAGCCGTACTTGAGTCATTTCTGCCTGAATTGGAACAGTTAAATCATCCTCTTATTATTCCATTAGGAAAGTCGGTGGAGGCTGTACTACATCAATTGCTAGATGAACATAGGTTAGTTGAAGGGAAAATTTTATGGGGATTCCCTCATCCATCTGGTGTCAACGGCTCTCGTGTGAAACAATTTTTTCATAACAAAGCGGGGATGCAGAACCTTCTGAGGGGATGGCGTGATTAAATTTCTTACGTGCTTCTTGCTTTTTACAAATTCAATAATAGTATAATGATTACAACTACATGACATGGAAACAAGAAAAGAGGAAACAAATGCCTACAATACTGGTTGCTGACGATGATCCGAATATTCGTGAACTCGTCTGTTTATTTTTGAGAAATGACGGATTTGAAACGGCTGAAGCCGCAGATGGCAAGGAGGCACTGACTGTATACGGCTCAACCCATGTTGATCTTGTTGTGCTTGATATCATGATGCCTGTCATGGATGGCTGGACGTTATGCAAAGAGCTGCGAAGAGCCAATCCTGATCTTCCGTTGCTCATGCTGACTGCGAGAGGTGAGACCTGGGAGAAGGTGAAGGGCTTCGAACTGGGAACCGATGATTATTTAACGAAACCGTTTGATCCGTTGGAGCTCACGGCTCGTGTCCGAGCATTACTGAAACGATACAAAATCGGGTCCACACAGACGATCCATTTCGGCAACGTCATTCTGGATCGACAAACCTACAAGGTGACGCGAGGAACAGAGTCACTTACGCTGCCGCTGAAGGAGTTCGAATTGCTCTATAAGCTCGCTGGAACACCCGGACAAGTCTATACACGTGAGCAATTGATCGATCAGATCTGGGGCATTGATTACGCTGGAGATGATCGAACGGTAGACGTACATATTAAACGCCTGCGTGAACGGTTCGCGACGACATCTGAATTTCGGATCGAAACGGTCCGAGGCTTGGGGTACCGGCTTGAGGTTTACGAATGATTAGATCGTTATATATCCGTGTGGTCCTGACATTTCTGGTCTCCGTTATCGCCGGCACAGTCATTTCTTTTTTTATGTCCACGATGATATTCGAAGATCAATTGAATGAAAATGCTCAAATTAACATACGTAACTTCGGCCAAGATGTCGTGCAGATTTACAAGACCCTTCCATTAAGTGAAGCTGAATCGTTCGTTAGTGGAATGAAACTACTGAATTCATATCATATTCGAATTTACGATGAAACGGGTCAGTTCCAGTCTTATGGAAAGCTTAACGGGCATAAATCGGCCCCGGTGACGAAGGAGCAACTAAAGAAAGTGTTAGATGGAGGCGTGGTCCAGGACAATCCGAACGGTATTGCCACAGTTCTTTTAGGTTTGCCGGTGAAAACGGAAATGGGAGCGAAAGCCATGTTTTTTGAGACGCTCGCTCCACCTTCTTCCTTGTTTGTCGTCCAATGGGCTTCGATCTTTGCAACCTGTTCATTGATTGCAGGAAGTATTATCATTCTGATTGCTTCCGTATTTTTGGTTAGACCGATCAAAAAACTGACAAAAGCAACGAAGCGGATCGCTGCTGGTGATTTCAACGTCAAGCTGAATATCAAGCAAACCGGAGAACTGGGAACACTGGCGCGCAGTTTCGAAGAAATGATGCATGATTTGCAGCAGTTGGAGCAGATGCGCAGGGAATTCGTAACGAATGTGTCACACGAGGTTCAATCTCCGTTGACTTCGATATCCGGTTATGCTCAAGCGCTGAAACAAGTAAATCTCTCAGAGCAAGAACGAAGCCGATATCTTGATATTATCATCGCCGAGGCGAAGCGGATGTCCAAAATGAGTGATAATCTGCTCAAGCTGAGTATGCTTGAATCACAGTCACAGCAACCACAACTTAGCACACTTAGCCTGGATGAACAGATCAGGCGGGTTATTGTAACTCTCCAGCCACAATGGTCTGCTCGCAATATTCACTTTGAGCTTGATCTCCAAGCTGTTAAAGTTTTGGCTGATCACGATCAGTTGAACCAGGTATGGACGAATATTCTTAGCAACGGTATCAAATTTTCCAAGGATGGCGGTGTAATTCACGCCAGCACCAAGCAGGATATCAAGAACGTGATTATTCGAATCTCCGACACAGGTATCGGTATCCCTCTTGAAGACCAGAAGCGTATATTCGAACGGTTTTTCAAGTCGGATCGCTCTCACAGTCGCAAGTATGACGGCAGTGGTATGGGACTTGCCATCGTTAAACAGATTGTATCGCTTCATCAAGGGGACATCCGAGTAGAAAGTGAACCTGGTCATGGAACGACCTTTATTGTCACGTTGCCCATCACTCCACCAACGGAATAGTTAGGCTTACTTACAGGATAATGTGGATGTGTAGAATATTCATCTCATTGTTTAAACCATATTTTCAGGCCACGTTTCACATGCAAGCTGCCGCGCATGTGAAACGTGGCCCTTTTTTGTTAGTTCATACTCCGTTCATATTGTCGTCATGATGAGGACATCTGGGTTGGTTAGGCTTGGATTAACGGCTTGTTACGACCAGTAAACAGATGAGGACAGGAGCAGATGAGTGTGACACCAGAAACAGAGAAGCAACCGTGGGGTGGAACCAGAACGAGAAAAGTGTTGAACATTTTGCTTAAAGTATTAGGTGCAATCGTTATAGTCATCCTACTTTTCGTGGCCACCGTGTATAGCGTTAACAAAATCAGCAGTCATTCGGAGCAAAAAAGAATGGAAACGTATGGACAGCGCGTGTCTGTAGATGGAAAACAGATGAATGTCAGCATTCAAGGAAAAGGAGAAGAAACGATCGTCCTTTTACCAGGGTTTGGAACAGCGTCACCCGCACTTGATTTTAAGCCGCTTATCTCAGAGCTATCCCCATATTATAAAGTCGTTGTTATTGAGCCTTTTGGTTACGGATTAAGTGATCAGACCGAAAAGGAACGCAGTACGGCAAATATCGTAAGTGAAATTCATGACGCGTTACAGAGTCTCCATATTGATCGCTATATCCTGATGGGTCATTCCATATCGGGGATCTATAGTCTGGATTATGTGAACAAATATTCAAACGAAGTAAGTGCATTCGTGGGATTGGATAGCAGTGTTCCAGCGATAAGTGAACAGAAGATTGATTCGTCAGATACACAACCGATTAAATGGTTCCGTAACTTAGGATTTGCGCGAGTACAATTGAAACTGAGTGCTGACCCTTATGATGGACTACCATATGATGAGCAGACCAAAGAACAATTGAACATTCTGATCCGAAAAAATATGTATAATACCACTCAATTAAATGAGGCAGAGAGCATGTATTCTAACTTTAAAGCAGCTGAACAGCTAACGTTCCCTGTAAATCTCCCTGTTCTTTTCTTTATTCAAAAGAATCATCCGGCAGCGGAGAATTGGATTCCCGAGCATGAGAAGCTAATAGAGAACACTGTGCATAGTGAAGTGGTGCTGCTGGAAGCGAATCATTATCTGTATCGTTCCCATGCCAAAGAAATTGCGGAAAAATTCAGGGGATTTATGACGTCCCGGTAAATATTAATTTATTTGCTTGTTCATATTCAGTTCATATTGACGTCACGGGGAGTACATTTTCACGGGTTAAGATTTAATTAGCAGCAGAGAAGAGAACCCAACAAACAGTTCAAGACAGGAGAAGATGAGAGTGACACAACCAGAGGAAAAGAAAGCGAAGAATGGATCGAGGGCCAGGAAAGTACGAAATATTATACTTAAAGTACTAGGAGCAATCTTAATTGCCATTATTTTATTTCTAGGTATTGTTTATATCACAAATGTGATTAGTAGTAATTCAGAGGCGAAAAAGATAGAGCCCTATGGTCAGCACGTATCTGTAGACGGGAAAAATATGAATGTGCTCATTCAAGGTGAAGGCAAGGAAACGATTGTGCTTCTGCCTGGTTTTGGAACAGCAACACCAGCGCTTGATTTCAAGCTGCTTATTGATGAATTATCTCCATATTACAAAGTTGTTGCAGTTGAGCCTTTCGGTTACGGATTAAGTGATGGAACAGAAAAAGAAAGAACCACAGAAAATATCGTAAGTGAAGTTCATGAAGCTCTGCAGCAACTTGATATTCATCAGTACATGCTCATGGGTCACTCTATTGCAGGTATTTACGGCATTGATTATGTGAACAAATATCCGGATGAGGTAACTGCCTTCGTCGGTATTGACAGTAGTGTTTCCACCCAACCAAGTATTACAGATGCGAAGTTCCCATTAAAAACGTTTGCTCTTCTTAGAAATACAGGTCTCTTAAGATTAATGATGAAAGTGAGTGCAGACCCCTATGAGGGACTGGCATTTGATGATCAGACCGTTGAGCAAATGAGAATGATCTCGAATAAAAATATGTATAATCCCACGTCATTAAACGAGATGGATCATATTTATTCCAATTTTAAAGGTGCTCAAGGTTTAACCTTCCCTAAAGACCTTCCACTTCTTCTATTTGTACAAGCGAATAATGAAGGTGTAGAAGGATGGATACCGCTGCATGAAGGGCAGATCAAAGATTCGGTACATGGGAAAGTAATCACAATGGATGGTTCACATTATTTACACCATACTCAATTCAAAAAAATTGCTGAAGATGTTAGAGCATTTATGAACGAAGCGAAATAAATATGGTATAAACGTACACTCTTTGACTTACCAGGTGTGCATGAAAGAATATGAAAACCGTCCTGCGGGGCGGTTTTTCCATAGTAAATCCAATTCGGATGATGTCCGTGATGAAAGAGAGAGGAATTCAACATGAGATTATTTGAAATACTTTTAGTTCTATCCTGTTTCGCGTTACTCATAGACCTACTATTTATTAAAAGAAGTTCTAAGAAAACAGGCTTGGGTTTGGGTATAGGAAGCAGCGTTATATTATTAGTTCAATTGTTTGTTGAGGGATACAGATGGCAGCTGCTTTTGGTATATATCATGACGGCTCTATTCATAATCATAGTTTTACTCAGGCATTCCGAAAAAATGGTGAATCTAAAAATAGGGAAGTTCTTGAAATATAGTTTATCTTCCTTAATCGTCATTCTACTTGTGATATCTACTGCCTTGTCTGTATACCTACCTGTATTTAATTTGCCGAAGCCGGATGGTCCAGAGAAAGTGGGTACTCAAACCTTTCATTTTACGGACCAGAACAGAGACGAAGTCTTAACTGAAGATCAGAGCGACAAGAGGGAACTAATGGTTCAAGTCTGGTATCCTACGGAGAACATGAATAACAACAAGCGTGACACGCTGTTTCCAAATGATAAAGAAATGTTCAAAACGTATATTAAGAGCTTCTCTGCTTCTTTAAAACTGCCCGAATTTTTGCTCGACTACTTGAAGTATAGTCAAACCAACTCTTATGAAAATGTAGAAATATTACCTTCCACAAGTCCTTATCCCGTGGTACTGCTATCTCATGGTATGGGAACCAGTAGAGTTCTACAAGCATCACAGGCGGAGAATCTGGCCAGTCATGGGTTTATCGTAGCGACAATCGATCATACGTACAGCACCTTTGCGACCCTTTTTCCGGATGGCCGTGTAACGGGCTATACAACAAAGATGACAACCATAGATGACCGCAGAGAAATTGGGGATATATGGACAAAAGACGTGGAATTTGTAATCAATCAAATCGAAAAGCTGAATTCAGGTGCAATTGAAAGTCAATTCAAAGGGAAAATGGATTTAAATAACATCGGTGCGATGGGGCATTCTTTTGGGGGTGCAACGGCGTTTAATGCAACGTATTTGGATCCTCGAATCAAGGCCGGGGTTAATATGGACGGGTCACTGAATGAAGTGGAAAATAGAGATGATATAAACAAGCCGTTTATGTTCATCAGATCGGGAAGTTTTAAAGACTGGTTAGTCAATTTTGAAAATGATAGAAATTCGGATGACGAAGTAAATAAATTTCTTTCAGATGAGCTGCACATTATGAAAAATGTTATTGAACATGGGGGAAATGTGATTTATATAGAAGGAACCCAGCACTTCAATTTCACGGATCTTCAATTCTATTCGGAGCTGGTTAAACTGTCCGGGATCACAGGAGACATCAATGGTAAAAGAGGAGCAAACATCGTAAATCAATATGTACTTGATTTCTTTAATAAGCAATTGAAAGGAACGGGTGGCACTCTGATTCAGGGACCGAGCGACTTGTATCCAGAGGTGAAATTTATAGATCCCAAAGAACTTTAATCAACCTAAACATTTAAATCAGGAGATGATGTGAATGGGACGACAAAAGGGAAAACGAATGTCAATCACCGCCTTAACTCTGGCGTTAATGATGTTATCTCCAATGTCAGTACTGGCCGCACCAGCTACGAGTAACAACAGCAATCTGACGTATGAAGCAACCAAGAAAATTGTAGCGGAGAAAGCGAAGATCCTTACCGAGACGTACGGTACGACCAGTGTGCAATATGCCCTTATTGATGGTGGAGAGATTGTGGTGTCCGCTCAAACAGGCAAAAACGATCTAAGGGACAAGGTGCCTCTTACTTCAAATACAATCTATGGCATAGGATCAACTAGCAAAATGGTGCTTACAGCCGCTGTGATGAAACTAGTTGACGAGGGAAAGATGGATTTGGATCTGCCTGTTGTGAACTATTTACCTGATTTTAAGATGAAAGATCATCGCTACACACAAATCACACCGCGCATGCTGTTGAATCATTCTTCCGGTCTGTTGGGCAGCACTGGAAGCAATGCCACATTGTATGGAGATAATGATACGTATTCACATGATACGTTTCTAGATCAATTGGCGAATCAAAACCTGAAAGCCGATCCAGGAGAGTACTCCGTATATTGTAACGATGGTTTTACATTAGCGGAGATTCTAGTCGAAAGAGTTAGTGGCATGGGCTTTACTGCATTTATTCACAAATATATTACAGAGCCTCTGGACATGAATCACACCAAAACACCACAGGATGTGGTTGATCCGGCAGCAATGGCGGGAATCTATTCTCCTTTGGTTGAAGGCCAGCTTCCTCAAGAGAATTATAATATCATCGCTACTGGAGGCATTTATTCCACTGCTGAAGATCTTGTGAAATTTTCACAAATTTTCACGGGAGAGGTCGAGGGCATTCTTTCCAGTAAGTCGGTAGAGGCCATGGCGCAAGAAGAATACAAAAGAGGCATGTGGCCGGAGGATAGCGATACGTCTATATCTTACGGGTTAGGGTGGGATAGTGTAAATTTGTACCCATTCAGTGAATACGGCATCAAGGCTGTTACGAAAGGTGGAGATACCATATCGTATCACTCATCTTTAATCGTACTGCCGGAATATAATCTGGCTGCAGCCGTTACCTCATCAGGTGGGACAAGTGCCAAAGATCAGTTCATTGCGAGTGAATTATTACTCAGCGCACTTGAAGAAAAGGGGATTATTACAGAACGGAAGCCAGAAAAATCGTTTGGTGTACCAGTGAAGGCAGATGTACCTAAAGAAATAGCCACGAATGCAGGTATATATGGCGGCAATAATTCGGTTAAGAAGATCGAAATGAATACTGCTGGACAAATGACTGTATCCACACCCACAGCTCCAAGTCATCCGGCTCAAAAATACACCTATACAGCGGATGGTACTTTTGTTAACGATGAAGGCACGGAAAAGTTGAAATTCGTTAAGGAGAAGAATGGAAGGACTTATCTGTGGTATCGATCTTATATATCCTTGCCAGGACTTGGACAATTGGCTTTCTCCGAATATAAAATGGAGAAGCTGGAAGCCAATGAATTATCCCAGGATATTACGGCCTCATGGGAGCAGCGTGAAGGTAAAAAATATTACCTGGTGAATGAGAAATATACATCAACAGTTTATCTACATTCGTCACCAATTCTCCCGATTCATACGAGTAAGGAGACTCCGGGGTATGTGTCCAATAACAAGATTATTGGAGCAAACGAAGCAGTCACTGAGCTTCAGATCCCTGGCATGGCTGGACGTGATACCAAGGAGATTTATTTCGCCGAAAAGAACGGAGTGGAGTACATCACAGCTGTAGGTAGCATATACGCCAGTGAGGAACTTGTTCAACCACTCTATTCGGGAAAACAATCTGTAACAACGATTCAAGCAGATGGATATGCCAAATGGTTTTCGGTACCAGCAACTGTGAAAGGAAAAGTTATGACCGTTAAACTGCCTTCAAATGGTGCCTTTGCCGTATATGATCAAAAGGGGATTTGTATTAATCACACCGTGGTCAGTGGTAAGAATGAAGTTGTTTTACCAGAGAACGGCCGCATCGTATTTGCAGGTGAGGTTGGCTCCAAATTTGAAATTTCATTGAAATAGATGAATTCTAGTAAGGTAGCATGTTTAACGAAGGCAGCCGATCAAATGAACTGCACCCCAATTGTTAGACACCATCTAACAATTGGGGTGCAGTTCACGTAATCGGCTGCTTTTGTTCAATTGAAGAAGATATATTTATAGTAGAACAGAGTGATTTCAACCAATGAGGTAGCATGATTTAGAATTCTTCGCTCTTGCTCAACTGAAGAATTAATCTTTTTTAGGAGAGTGGAAACGATGCCTACGATATTAGTTGCTGACGACGATGCGAACATTCGCAAACTCGTCTGTTTATTTTTGCGCAACGACGGATTTACAACCATCAACGCCGTAGACGGAAAGGAAGCCCTGGCTATCTATACCTCCACGCCAGTCGATTTGGTTATTCTTGATATTATGATGCCAGTCATGGACGGTTGGGCATTATGCGAGGAACTTCGAAGAGCCAATCCGGATCTTCCGTTACTAATGTTGACGGCAAGAAACGAGACCTGGGAGAAAGTACAAGCATTTCAGCTCGGGACAGATGACTATATGACGAAGCCATTCGATCCGCTTGAGTTGATGGCTCGCGTCAAGGCACTGTTGAAACGATACCGTATAGGTTTAACGCAGACCATCCAATTAGGAAACGTTATTCTGAACCGGCAGACTTATAAGGTCCTGAGGGGTACAGAGTCGTTCACCTTGCCGCTTAAAGAGTTCGAATTATTGTATAAACTTGCTGGATTACCGGGACAAGTCTATACGCGGGAGCAATTAATCGATCAAGTTTGGGGAATTAATTATACTGGCGATGATCGAACGATAGACGTGCATATTAAACGTCTACGCGAACGTTTTGCCGATATCTCCGATTTTCGTATCGAAACGGTGCGGGGACTTGGTTACCGGCTAGAGGTGCAGGAGTGACCGGCTCCCTCTATACACGTGTAGTCCTGACCTTTCTGGTCTCCGTGATCGGGGGCACAATCCTTTCTTTTCTTGCTACAACTTGGATATTTCAAGATAAATTAAACGAAAACTTACAAGGCTCCTTGCTTGACTTTGGCCAGGATATCGTCCGCATCTACGAGACAATGCCTCTACGCGAAGCAGAAATGTTTATAAGTGAAATGAAACAACTCAACTCTTACCACATTCGAATCTATAAAGCAACGGGTCAGTTTCAATCCTATGGAGAACTTAAAGGACAACATCCTTTCCTAGTGACTACAGAACAAGTGAAGAAAGTGCTGGATGGAGGAAGAGTCCAAGTTAATGGAATCGATACGATCTTCTTGGGATTGCCGATAAAAACTGAAATGGGAAGCATAGCAATGTTTGTAGAGCCCCTCACTTCCTCTTCCACCTCATTTCTTATCAAGTTTGTTGTAACCTTTTTGATTTGTTCCTTGTTAGCAGGGAGCCTATTGATACTAATTGCGGCTATTTTTCTGGTAAGACCAATCAAAAAATTGACAGAAGCGACCCGGCTTATAGCTGCTGGAGATTTCAACGTCAAGCTTAATATTAAACAAAAAGGTGAGATAGGTACTTTGGCTCGCAGCTTTGAAGAAATGATGCACGATCTAAAGCAGCTTGAGCAGATGCGCAGGGAATTCGTAGCAAACGTGTCCCATGAAGTTCAGTCTCCGCTCACTTCCATTTCCGGTTTTGCTATAGCGCTCAAGCAGGTAGACCTCCCGGATGACGAAAGAAGCGATTATCTCGACATTATCATCACTGAAACTGCACGAATGTCCAAAATTAGTGATAGTCTGCTAAAGCTGAGTTTGCTTGAATCTCAATCATTGCAAATGCGGCTCGCCACGCTCAGTCTGGATGAACAGATCAGACGAGTAATTGTTGCTATTCAACCCCAATGGTCGGCCCGTAACATTCAGATCGATCTTGATTTGCAGCCCACCAAAATCACGGCCGATTATGACCAGTTAAATCAGGTGTGGATCAATATCTTCGGCAATGCCATCAAATTTTCCGAAGAAGGTGCCCGAATTAACGTCACGATCAAACAGAATATCAAGAACGTGATGATCCGCATATCGGATTCGGGTATTGGTATTCTCCCGGAAGACCAAAAGCGTATATTTGACCGATTCTTTAAAGCTGATCGTTCCCACAGTCAGAAATATGAAGGAAGCGGTATGGGACTAGCTATTGTAAAGCAGATCGTCTCGCTTCATCAAGGGGACATCCGGGTGGAGAGCGAATATGGACGAGGAACGACCTTCATAGTCATCTTGCCAATCACAACACCCACAGAGTGATTGGATTTCATGCCTTCACTAGGCTATGACACCCTGTATAAACCTCCTTGCGTATGATGATGCAAACTTTTTTTGCCTGTTCATCCTCCGTTCATGTTGTAGTCATTAGGGGGACATCTTGGTTTGTTATATTGTCTTTAGCGCCCACGTTATGGTGGCTTAACACAATGATGAAGACAGGAGTAGATGCAAGAATGAAACCAAGAGAGGTAACAAAACTGAAGATGAGTGTGAGGAGAGCAAGAAAGAGAAATACTATAGCTGCTGTGACTCTCATGCTGACGATACTTGCCCCAATGTCTGCAATGGCCGCACCGGCTGCCATGAATAACAGCATTAACCTTACGTATGAGACAACAAAGAAAACCGTAATCGAAAAAGCCAAATTACTGACTGAGACGTACGGTACGACGAGTCTGCAATATGCGCTCATTGATGGTGGAGAGATTACGGTGTCCGGTCAAACGGGCAAGAACGATCTAAACGACAAGGTACCTCTTACTTCGAACACAATCTATGGCATTGGTTCAACCAGTAAAATGATGCTTACAGCCGCTGTAATGAAGCTGGTTGATGAAGGCAAGATCGATTTGGATGTGCCTGTTGTGAACTATATGCCTGATTTTACAATGAAAGATAAACGATACAAACAGATTACACCCCGTATGTTGCTGAATCATTCGGCCGGGCTTTTCGGAACCTCTGTCGGTAGTGCTATACTGTATGGGGACAATGATACCTATGCACATGATACCTTTTTGGATCAATTGGCGACCCAGAATCTGATGGCAGAGCCAGGTGCGTATTCGGTGTACTCTAACGATGGATTTACATTAGCTGAAATTCTGGTTGAGAGAGTCACTGGTATGAGCTTTACGGCATTTATACACAAATATTTTACAGAGCCTCTGAAAATGAATCATACCAAAACACCACAGGATATAGTTAATACGGGAGAAATGGCGGGAATCTACTCTCCTTTGTATAAGGGGCAGCTTCCACACGAGAATTATAATATCATTGCTTCAGGAGGCATATATTCCACCGCTAAGGATCTGGTGAAATTTTCGCAAATCTTCACAGGAGAGGTCAAAGGGATTCTTTCCAACAAGTCGGTAGAAGCCATGGAGCAAAAAGAATACAGAAGAGGCATGTGGCCAGAGGATAGTGATTCTTCTATGTCTTACGGATTAGGGTGGGATAGTGTGGACTTGTTCCCATTCAGTGACTACGGCATCAAGGCTGTTACGAAAGGTGGAGATACGTTATCTTATCATTCTTCACTCGTCGTACTTCCGGAATACAACATGGCTGCAGCCGTGATCTCTTCAGGCGGAGCAAGCATAACCAATCAATTCATTGCGAGTGAGTTATTACTTAGCGCACTTGAAGAAAAGGGCATTATTAAAGAACGGAAACCGGAAAAATCATTTGGTGTACCTGTGAAGGCTGATATGCCTAAAGAAATCTCCAAGTTTGCAGGGAATTATGGTGGCAATAATTCAGTTACGAAGATCAAAATAAATAAGGCAGGACAAATGACGCTCTCCTCTCTCACGGCTCCAAGTAATCCGGTTCAAGAATACACCTATACATCAGATGGTACTTTTGTGAGTGATGATGGTACAGAAAAGTTGAAATTCGTTGTGGAGAAAAATGGGAATACCTACCTGTGGTCTCGATCTTATATCTCCGTTCCAGGACTCGGACAGGTGGCTCTCTCAGAATATAATGCGGAAAAGCTCAAAGCCAATACATTACCCAAGGAGATTAACGCTGCATGGGCAAAGCGTGATGGTAAAAAATATTATCTGGTGAATGCGAAATACACATCAATGCTCTATCTTAATGCTACATCGATCCTGCCTATTCAATTGAATAAAGAGAATCCAGGGTATATGTCCAATAATAAGATTATTGGAGCAGGCGAAGCAGCCAATCAATTGCAGATTCCGGGTAGTGCCGGACGAGAACCGATGGACATTCATTTCTCCAAAAAGAACGGAGGAGAGTATCTTACATTTTCAGGTTATGTATTCGCCAGTGAGGGATTGGTGAAACCAATCTATTCCGGTAAACAATCCGCAACAACCATTCAAGCAGATGGATATGCCAAATGGTTTTCGGTACCCGCTACTGCGAAAGGAAAAGTCATGACAGTGAAGTTACCTGCAAAAGGAGCCTTTGCTATCTATGATCAGAACGGAATTTGTATTAATCACAGCGTGGTTAGCGGTAAGAATGTTGTTGTTTTACCCGAAAACGGCCGTATTGTATTTGCAGGTGAGGCTGGCTCCCAATTTGAAATTTCATTAAAAAAGTAAATTAATATAAATGAATATAAATGAATAGAGATTCAAGCGGCGGTACAACAAACGAACTCAACAGGAGAATACCATCATGATGAAAAAAATATTAATCATTTTGCTCAAAATATTCGGAGCCATAGTTATCGCTTTTGCATTATTTATTGCCACTGTTTATTTTGTAAATGTATTTAGCAACAAGTCGGAGGCAGGGAAAATCAAACCCTATGGTCAGTCCGTATCGGTTGACGGGAAAAACATGAATGTGTTGATCCAAGGAAAAGGTGAAGAAACCGTGGTATTGCTTCCGGGGTACGGAACACCTGCCCCAGCCCTCGATTTTAAACCGTTAATCGATGAGCTATCTCCATTTTACAAAGTCGTTGTCATTGAACCTTTCGGTTATGGATTAAGTGACATTACTGAAAAAGAGCGTACTACGGAAAATATGGTTAGTGAAATTCATGAAGCGTTACAGCAACTTGGTATTCAACGTTACACGCTCATGGCTCACTCCATTTCAGGGATATACGGACTGGATTATGTGAACAAATATGCAAACGAAGTAACTTCCTTTGTCGGCATCGAGAGCAGTGTCCCAACGCAGGGAGGTAACGATGATCCATTCCCAACCGGAACGTACAAACTGCTTAAAAAATCAGGATTCTACCGACTGTTAATGAAATTGGCCCCTGATCAACTGATTGCACCCGATGTTGATGATGAAACCAGAGAGCAAATTCGAATCCTTTCACTCAAAAATACGTTTAATCCGAACAATCTGAGTGAAGGCGAAAACTTTGCTCCTAACTTCAAAGTAACTGAGAACTTGACCTTCCCCAAAGATCTGCCTGTGATTTTCTTCTTACAAGCGAATGATACGGAAACGGAAGGATGGATACCTTTGCATGAAGAGCAAGTTGAAAATTCTGTACATGGTAAAGTGATGACATTCGAAGGCGGGCATTATTTACACCATACCCGATCCAAAGAAATAGTCGAAAACTTCAGGAAGTTTATGAATGAAGTGAAATAAACTTAGAATCAACGTAGTACCTTTCAGAATTGATTTCAGAAAGAACGAAACGCCCGTTCCCCAGTAGAACACCGGGGAAGGGGCGTATTTTCCATACTCATTATTATTGATTAGTTAACGTAATTTCGAACCTTGAACCAGCTTCACCAGCAAATACAATCGTACCATTTACAGGTAATGTAACTTCATTTACACCACTTACCACGGTATGATTCGTACTGATACCCGTCTGATCATATACAGTGAAAGCACCTTTCGAAGGCATTTTTACTGTCATCACTTTACCTGTGGCGGCTGCCGGTATCGAGTACCATGTCGCATAACCATTCGTTTGGATCGTTGTCTTCGATTGTTTCCCCGAATAGAGCGGTCTTACAAGTTCTTGACTGACGTAGACCTTTCCTCCTGCTGAGACGTATTCCACGCCGTTTTTCTCGAAGAACTTATATTCCATCGTATCCCTGCCCGCCAAGCCTGGAATTTGCAGTTGGTTCACGGCCAGGTTTGGATCCATAATTTTATTGGTATACACATACCCTGGTGCCTCATTGAACATATGAATAGGGATGATCGGCGTTGCACTGTCATATACCGTCGAGGTGTATTTTTCATTCACCAGATAATAAATGTTGCCTTCGCGCTTCTGCCAAGCGGCTGTTACATCTTCGGGTAATGTATTGGTTTCGAGCTTTTCTGCCTTGTATTCCGAGGAGGCGATTTGTCCAAGCCCTGGCACCGACTGATACGAGCGAGACCACAGGTAGGTATTCCCGTTATCCTCTTGGGCGAATTTCAACTTTTCTGTACCTTGCTCGTTCACGAAAGAGCCATCTGCGGTATACGTATACTTTTGTTCCGTACTGTTCGGCGATAATAGCAGAGACGTTGTTAATTGCCCTTCATCATTCACTTCCAACTTCAATAACGAGCTGCCAACAGCCCCATAAATGCCTGCATACTGCGTTAGTTCTTTCGGCATGGTTGCTTTTACAGGTGCGCCAAATGATTTATCCGGCTTCCGCGCTTTAATAATCTTTTTTTCCTCAAGTGCGCTAAGCAACAGTTCACTCGCGATCAATTGGTCGGTGGTGCTCGACCCACCTGAGGAGGTAACGGCTGCAGCCATGTTGTATTCCGGAAGTACAATTAATGACGAATGATAGGCAATCGTATTCCCGCCTTTGGTAAGTGCCTTGATCCCGTATTCGCTAAATGGGAACAGGTTTACACTATCCCAGCCTAACCCGTACGAAATAGATGAATCGCTGTCCTCTGGCCACACGCCTCTTTTGTATTCTTCCTGCGTCATCGCTTTTGCCGACTCACTAGAAAGAATGCCTTTGATCTCTCCTGTAAAGATTTGCGAAAATTTAACCAGGTCTTCTGCAGTAGAGTAAATGCCTCCAGAGCCAATCATGTTCGTGTTCTCTAGTGGAAGTTGTTTCTTTTCCGGCTGGGAATAAGTTACTGCCATTTGATTAGGGTCAACCAGATCCAGCGGTGTTTTGGTGTGACTCATGCCCAAGGGCTCTGTAATATATTTGTGTATAAATGCAGTAAAGCTCATGTCACTAACTCTTTCGACCAGAATTTCAGCTAATGTGAAGCTATCGTTACTATACACCGAGTAGGCTCCTGGATCTGCCTTCAAATTTTGCTCGGCCAATTGATCCAAAAATGTATCATGTGCATAGGTATCATTGTCCCCATACAGTATGGCACTACCGCTTGAGGTTCCAAGAATCCCGGATGAATGATTCAGCAGCATATGAGGTGTAATTTTTGTGTAACGATTGTCCTTCATTTTGAATTCCGGGATATAGTTCACAACCGGCACATCCAGATCGATCTTGCCTTCATCAACCAGCTTCATCACAGCGGCGGTAAGCACCACTTTACTGGTTGAACCGATGCCATACATTGTATTAGAAGAAAGGGGGATACGATCCTCCGGGTCATTTTGGCCTACTTGTCCGGAGATCACGATCTTTCCCTCATCCATGAGTGCATACTGCACACTGGTTGTACCATATGTTTCGGTAAGGAGCTTGCTCTTTTCCATCACCACTTTTTGGGTCATATCATACGTAAGGTTACTGCTGGTACTGGTTGCCGGTGCGGCGAGAGCAGACATTGGGGCTAACATGGTTAACATCAGGGTTACCGCCGCGAATGAAGTTCGTTTTTTCAGTGTCAATCTCATCTTCTCCTGTCTTATCTGTGAATTGGGAATCTCTGTGGTGGTACCTGAGTTAGTGTACTCTAGGGCGATGAACTGAATATGAATTGACCTGAAAAAATGGAAAAATACGGGTTGACAGAACAGTTTGTTGTGTATACAATCGTATACATAAACGAAATGTATACAGATGTATACGAAATTGGAGGTGCTTCTCAAATGAGAGAAAGACATATAAATGAGAACGAGCAACCTGATCGCCATGGACAGCGAGCCAGACGCGGTCGCGGGGAAGAAGAGCAACAAGAGAAACAAGAGAAACAAGAAAAACAAGAAAAACAAGAAAAACAAGAAAAACAAGAAAAACAAGGTGAACGTTCCAGACGCGGAAGAGGACATGGCGAACATCACGGAAAACGGGGTAACGGGGCACAAACGTTTCGACGTGGAAGAATACTTGTCTTTTTGGAACAAATGCAGAACCGAAGAGCCACATTGGCCAGACAGCTTGGTCAGGAGGAGTTCAGGAATATTCACCAAATGATTAGTGGAGAGCTGAAAGCCATTGACCAGGTTATTGATGAATATATCCAACTTTTTGAATTACAACTTGAAGAAGAAAGCCCTAATCAGGATCTGGAGAGTGAATAAGAATGATTCGTCGTTTTTTCTCATATTATCGTCCTTACAAAAAACTGTTTTTAATTGATTTTGGTTGTGCAGTAATAGCTGGTTTACTAGAGCTGGCATTTCCACTTGCGGTAAGCAAGTTCATTAATGAGTTGCTGCCAGGTCAAGATTGGCCGCTCATTATCCTCGCATGTATTGTATTGCTGTCGATCTATGCGCTGAATACGGTCTTGAATTATGTCGTGACCTACTGGGGACATATGCTTGGTATTAACATTGAGACCAACATGCGTTCGAAGATGTTTGCTCATTTGCAAAAGCTATCCTTCCGGTTCTTCGATAATCGTAAAACGGGTCATCTGATTGGTCATCTGACGAATGATCTTAACGATATTGGCGAGGTGGCTCACCATGGACCGGAGGATGTTTTCATCGCAGTGATGACATTAATCGGTTCGTTCTGGCTCATGGCGAACATTAATATGGAGCTTGCATTGATCACCTTTATCATCATTCCAATCATGGCCTGGGTCATTATCGTGTTTGGTGGGCGCATGACGAAGACCTATCGGCGCCTCTTCGGCGATGTGGGGAATTTCAATTCCCGTATTGAAGACAACGTAGGCGGAATTCGTGTCGTACAATCGTTCGCTAACGAAGAGCATGAGAAAAAACTATTTTCCGTAGACAACGAGAACTTCCGTAAAACAAAGCTGCTTGCTTACAAAACGATGGCGAAGAGTATATCAGTCAGCTACATGATGATGCGTCTGGTTACTGTGTTTGTTATGATCAGCGGTGCCTGGTTCTTTATCGATGGCAGGATTGATATGGGTGATTTCATGGCATTCCTGTTGTTATCCAATATCTTCTTCCGTCCAATTGAAAAAATTAACGCCGTAATCGAAAGTTATCCTAAGGGGATCGCCGGCTTCAAGCGTTACTTGGAGATCATCGATACGGAGCCGGAAATCGCCGATGCGAAAAATGCCGTTGAGCTAAAAAGCGTACGAGGAGATATTCGCTTCGAAAATGTCTCGTTCGGTTATGAAGAGAATCGACGTATTCTGAATAATATCAGTTTGTCCATTAAGCCAGGGGAAACCGTTGCATTTGTGGGTCCTTCCGGTGCAGGTAAAACGACCATATGCAGTCTGCTTCCACGATTCTATGAAGTAGAGGAAGGCCGGATCACTGTTGACGGGATGGATATTCGTGAGGTTCAGCTGGAATCATTGCGCAGACATATCGGTATTGTTCAACAGGATGTATTTCTCTTCTCAGGCACAATTAAGGAAAATATCGCGTATGGCGATTTAACGGCAACAGACGAGCAAATCTGGGATGCAGCCCGTCGTGCATCTCTGGAAGAATTGATTCTTAGTTTGCCGGAAGGGATCAATACAGTCATCGGCGAACGTGGTGTCAAACTTTCCGGAGGTCAGAAACAGCGCTTGTCCATTGCTCGCATGTTCCTGAAAAATCCACCGATTCTCATCCTGGACGAAGCAACGTCCGCTCTGGATACCGAAACCGAAGCGTTAATCCAGAAGTCCTTGGCGGAACTGTCAGTGGGCAGAACAACACTTGTTATTGCACACCGACTGACAACCATCAAGAATGCAGATCGCATCCTGGTAGTCAATGCTGATGGTATTGCAGAGCAGGGTAACCATGAGGAACTGGTCGCTGCAGGGGGGATATACAGCAGGCTTCACCAGGTTCAATACAGCCATTCCTGATAGCCGAAAAACAAACCGTGCATTTGCGCGGTTTGTTTTTTTGTTTTTCAATAAAGTGACACTGATTCAGACTATAAGGTTCATCAATATTATATTGTTGACAACGTCCACTAAACGAATTATCATAATGTTGACAATGTCCACTAAAAGGGAGGGTTTGACATCGATTCTCAGCAAATAAATGCAGATATGTTGACTGAAATGCGGCGTTTTAACCGTTTTTATACCAATATACTCGGTGTACTTGATAAACATATCCTGGGAACGGGATACTCCTTCGCCGAAGCAAGGGTCATTATTGAAATTGGCATTCAAGGGGAGAGCATTGCGAACAATCTGGTGGATACACTGACCATTGATCGCAGTTACATGAGTCGAATTGTAAGTAAACTAACCAGAGAAGGGCTGCTGATGAAAGTAGATTCGGCCGCTGACAGCCGGGTTAGTTTGATTCGCCTGACTGAAAAAGGGCAGGAGCTTTACGGTGAGTTGAATGAACGTTCAGATCAGCAGATTGTGAAGTTAATGCAAGGTTTGGATGAGGAAGAGATCAGAGAAGTTTATGCTTCCATGATGAATATTCAGGATAAGTTGAACAAAAGAGCAGGAGAGACAAGACGATGATACGATTCGAATGTGATTACAACGAAGGCGCGCATGAGCGCATTTTGCAAAGACTGATTTCAACGAACATGGAACAAACGAGCGGTTACGGTAAAGATGCCCATTGTGATCGGGCGAGGAGTCTCATTCGACAAGCTTGTGAAAATGAACGGGCGGATGTGCATTTTTTGGTTGGTGGTACACAGACCAATACAACGGTTATTGCCTCCATTTTACGTCCATACCAAGGCGTGATTGCAGCGACTTCGGGCCACATCGCGGTCCATGAGACAGGAGCGATCGAAGCCACAGGTCACAAAGTGATTACGGTACCAAGTGAAGATGGAAAGATCACAGCACATCAGGTCAAAGCGGTCTATGATGCTCATTGGAATGATGCGTCTCCGGAGCATTGTGTCCAGCCCGGAATGGTTTACATATCCCAGCCTACTGAGAACGGTACGATGTACAGCAAGGCAGAGCTGCAAGCATTGTTTGATGTGAGCCAACAGTGTAGTCTCCCGTTATTTATTGATGGGGCACGTCTTGGGTATGCTCTTGCTTCCCGGAATTGTGATACGACGCTCGCGGATCTCGCCCGCCTGTGTGATGTATTCTATATTGGCGGAACCAAGATCGGAGCATTGATGGGGGAAGCGGTAGTCATTTTGAATGACAAGCTCAAGCCGGATTTTCGTTATATGATCAAACAAAAAGGCGGCCTGCTTGCCAAAGGCAGATTGCTGGGTATTCAGTTTGAAACGCTGTTTGAAGATGGTCTGTATCTTGAAATTTCCCAGCATGCGGTGGACATGGCCATGTTGATTCATGATTCACTTGCGGAGCAAGGCATTGCTTTCCTATATGACTCACCAACCAATCAGCAATTTCCAATTCTGCCAGATGACCTGCTTCAGGATTTACGCAGCCGTTACTCGTTCACATTCTGGGAAAAGGTGGACGACACTCACAGCGTCGTTCGTTTCTGTACCAGTTGGGCAACTCAGCGGGGAAATGTGGATTTACTGATTCGCGATATTTCCCAGAGTCTGAACAAATTGAAAGCCTGTGTATAGTCATTAATCTCTAAAGGATAGTACATTGGCGGAGTAAAACGCCAAAAAAGAAGTCGCCATGTTGATGGCGACTTTTTTTTTGTCTGCTGTTATTATGTTCCAAAAATGCACTTCTAAAATTGAATCACGACCATTTGATGACAGGACCATTGTGGTATCGTGTAGCTAACGAGCCCGTTCACCTGATTGAATGGGAGACTAAGGTTCTGTGGCGCCAGATACACGTCCTGTACTTTTTCAGCCGCCGCAACCGTCACCTCTGTATTGATAAGTGGAGGGATATCCTCGATAACTTCTACACCTTGTCCTCTACGTACTGGAGAGGCATACAGCAGATGATTCACCCAACGGTTCGAGTTCGTCTGCATCTGCAGCGTGGTAACCCCTTGCGCAGGCAGATTGGTCATTAGCGACTTGTTGTTACTCAGTAAACGGTCCAGCGCGTAACAGATGATTTCCTTGACAGCCAAGCTCCCCTTCGTCGCATAATCTTCAAAAACATTCCATGCGATATAGATTCCATCCTGACCCTCAGCCATGCCAGTTCCCGATTCCTGCAGATCAGAAGGGGTATGCTGGTGAGAGCAGAACGTGAACAAGTCACGGTTAAAATATGAATTTTCCTTACTGCCAAGTACGATGCCGTCTGTCGTGGGCACTGCGTCCTGTCCTTCGGTGTACATGACGAAAGAGGCTGTACGCAGCGAAGGAAGCTCAAAATTCGGACGGAAATAGGAGGGACGGAATGGGGAAACCTCCTGATATTCTACGCCCAAATCGAATTCAAAGCCCGTTCCATCCGGTGAGAGACCGGAACGGCCAGTGGCCAGAATTTTGCCGCCCCCGGCAAGAAAGGCTGTCAGTTTGGTTTTGATTAACTCTGTAATGCTAATGGCATCCGGCAAAATAACAACTTTATATTTGGACAGATCAGCCTGCAGATCGACCACATCGAAGAGATAGTGGCCTTCCAGCAAAACTCTTACAGCGCCGGTATCGTGGTGGTGCATGTGCTGGTTATGAGGATCGCCTCCGGTTTCCCATAAGGCTGCCTCAACTGACAGCAATGCGATATCGGCAATAGCCGTAGTATCTCGACACCATTCTTCCTTCGCTTCTACCTCACGGTAAGCTTCCCCGATCAACGAATACGTGGCATGATCCATCTGACCACCCGGATGCAGCTGATCTCCAATGGAGCAGCGTGCCCCGTTCGCAAGACTCAGAGCAGTTTCATAACGCAGCGCGTTGGGATGTTTGTATCCACCGAATTCGCCCCAGGACGTATGGAATTTTCCGGTCATGCCGAGAAAATCCATGCCCAATGTCTGCGCATAACGAGCAGAAAGCGGGAAGTGGTCGTAGCCCCAGCCGCCCGTTGGTAGCGATTCCAACTCCAGATGGGTATTCACATGGGCGAGATCCCGCCGCCCACGGTCGACGTGACTGCTGTTGTGGAACACGGGTAATCCGGGTTTCACTGCATGCACAGTCTCATTCATTCGATTAGCATAACGAGTATACGTCTGTTCCCACAGTTTCTTCATATCTTGAATGTTTCGTGGATCGGAGCCCTGTGAGCGAATCTCGGCAACACAATATTGACAATAACATTCCCGAACACCAACGATATCGAGAAAGATTCCGTCCACATCATATTTCTTTACGACTTCCTCGACCTGTAGGGTGAGAACGTCAAGATAAGGGGTATTCATGCAAAATTGATGATATCCTGGCGTCATGAAGTCGGCTGTCCAACTGATCTGCTCCTGCTGATTGCGGATGAGCCATTGTGGATGTTTGCGGGCGAGCCGCTCATCAAGGCCAGCGGAGAGATAGACCGGAGTCTTCACACCTATCTCATGAGCAGCCTCAATCTGGGCACCCAGAAGATCGAAATTCAGATGTGGATGCATTTGATTGGCGGTAGTCGGATGATAGGCCCAGCCATGATGGCACTTGGAGAATATGGTGATGGAATCGACATGCCCGGTTTTGAGCATCTCCTGAAATTGCTGCTTCGAAAAATCACGGCCAATGCCTTCAATGGCTTCTGACGTATGAAAATCGAGATGAACTTGACGAAATTTCATGCTTGCTTCCCCCTGGTCATTAAATGATAGAATCATATTATATCTACCACTCTAATCGATCATCAGCTTTGATACAGCTGACAATTACGACTATATATAGCACATTATCTACATTTAGAACAAAGGAGGAATCTAATGCTTGTACTTGAACTTCAAGTTCCGCCGTTTCCGCTATTAGCAGCCATTGGGCACACCGAATGGCAGCCGGGGATGCAGCATGCCCAGCGTAGCTTTGATGTGTTCGATCTTATTATTTGCGCCAAAGGAGCGCTGTACATGGAGGAAGATGGCCTCCGTTACGAGATTGCGGAAGGTATGATGCTGGTTCTTGAACCTGGCAAAGACCACCGTGGCTATAGACCAACGGATGTGCAGACGGAAGTATACTGGATTCATTTCCAGCTGTCCTCTGTGCAAAAGATGATTTTGAAAGAAAAGACGACTTGGGAGCAGCCTTTGCTTCAACAAACAGACCAGGATATTGAGGCTCCCCCAGGAGTCATTGAAATTCCCAAATTCGCCGTAGTGGATCTACGTAACCTGGAGCCGATACTGAAAGAAATGCTTGAGCTGCACCATGTACTCACCCGTCAGCGTTCCTTCGAGCTTCATGTTCTGTTGGGCCAATTCCTGCTGCAATTACAGAAGGGAATGAGACAGAACAGCCCGCAGGCTCGCTCCTATTTTCTAAGCGAGAAAGTGGCAACTTATCTTGGTCAACGCCTCGAGCAGCCGTTTGATTCCGGACAGATGGAGCGTGATCTGCTTTATCATTTTGATTACCTGGCTCGCTGCCTGAAGCAGTATACGGGGATGAGCCCGCTTCAATACAGGCATCACCTGCAAATGGAGAAGGCCAAGCGGTTATTGGCACATTCGGAGCTTCCGCTGAAGCGTATCGGCGAGTTGTGTGGACTGCAGGACCATAACTATTTTACACGGTTGTTCAAACGTCAAACTTCCCTCACGCCTGGAGAATACCGCAAAAAGCATCAGTTGTATTTCATGGAATAGATGTGATCAAACTAAAAACCGCCCGAAAGGACGGTGGAAGATAACGTATTCAATGTCGGGAATTTCAAATGCTCAAGATTTGAACTTTCGCTTCTTCCGTATATGCGTGGAACCTTCAAAGTTAGGGCAATGAATATGAATATGAATATAAAGTATTTAAGATCTTTGGATAAGCCGATGTGGCTTTCAGACTTTATGTTCAATAAAATTAACAAAAGCAGCCCAGATACGATAAAAGTACTGGACTGCTTCTGTTTTGTTGAAATGTGCCCCGGGACATTTCTTCGTATTATTTATGATCCTAATGAATGATCCTAATAGATTATTCTTCTGAGATAAATCTTTTGCCAAGCAACCACATTACGCCGCTAATGATTAGAAAATATAAAGGCATCATCAGCAATGAACCGTTATGCAGAGCACCCATTCCCCATGTCGTAAGGCTTACCAGCAAGTAGTAGCCCAAGCTGAATATAGCACCTGCTGTGCCAATTACATCTTGAAAATGAACAAGCGCAAGACTTAGACAATTGGGCAGAGCAATACCTGCGCCAATCAACAGAACAAACATGGCAGTTAACATGCAGATGATCTGCAAAAGATTGGGCAGCATAGACAAGCTGCTTCCAAGGGTCAGGAGCAGAGCACCGCTGGTCATGACCAGACAACCCAGACGAATGATCTTTTCCGGTGTGTAAACGGTCAATAATCGTTTTGAGATCATTGCTCCGACCACTGAGGCCAAGGCCACAATAATGCCCAGAAAACCATAAACGCCAGGCGACAGATCAAAGTGTTCTATGAAGATGAAGGGAGCTTCGGCATAATAACTAAATAAAACGCCGTTAATACCTCCGATCAATACGCCAAACACCATTACGCGCGGCATAGCGAGCATCTTTTTAACAACCGAAAGTATAGCGACTTTGGATCGTAAAGAAACATTCGTTGTCTCCGGCAGTTTAAGAAAAGCATATATGAACAACAAAACGCTCATTAGTACTAACGCCAAGAATACCCATCTGAAGCCAAGGGCCTGATCAATCCAACCACCAATAAGTGGCCCAACTGCCGGCGTAAATGCAATGACAGCAGAGATTTGGGCAAACATCGCATGTCTTCGATCTCCCGATACACTTTCTCGAAGCATGGTTTGGGTGATAATCGAGCCAGTTGCGGCACCGAAAGCCTGTACGAAACGGCCGACGAGAAGCAACTGAATCGATTCCGAATAAAAGCACATCAAGCTCCCGATCCCATATACGATGAGACCGCCCAGCATTGCAGGCCTACGACCTATCAAGTCGGACAGCCAGCCCCAGCAGAAGACGCCCAAGGCAAATCCTATAAAATAGATGCTTAACGTGAATTGTACGGAACTATTAGATACACCAAGTGCTGCTGCGATATCTGGCAGAGATGGAGTGTAGATGGTTTCGCTGATTTGTGGAAAACCGATAAGAACAATCATTAAAAGCAAAGATGGTACAGCATATTTCTTCATTATATATTAGCCCTCCTACAAGCTTATACTCTGTTATGACAACAAGAATATGAGCCTAGCTAGGGAAAGGGGGGCATCATGATGGCGAGACGACTATAAATCATCATTTGTTGAATTACCTTTCATCATTATAAGAGTAGGAGGGTTTGACAATCATTGTTAATACTCGGCCTAGGTTAACATGCTTGATTTAGCTAGTCAACCAGCTCTGGCTAATCGTACGATTAAGCGGTTTTGTCCCAAGCTCTGAACGTACTGGACTTGGAATTATGAAATTTAATGAAGCTAGCCATTCGCCAAATGGCAATATAGGATAGAGCAACTACATTATTCAGGAATCCAAGAGTCTTGGGATCAATGCCTGAGATGAACATGAAGTCAAAGAATCGAATTGAGAAGATAACAATAATTAGAACATAAAGAGATACGTTTCTTTTATAATACATCCTGCCATCCAATTTTCGCTCGAATTGCGTCACCAGAATTAATGGGATCGACAGAACTGCACCTAAAGCGATTGAACTGATCATTCTGCCAGATGTAAGCACCAAAGTAGGGTCGAACAATTCAAACAAAGATGTAGAGATATAGAGGATCGGAATTAATAGTTTTCGACCTGATTCGTGCAATGGCTTTTTGCTGCCCTGGATCACGCCCTTCAAAATAAGTACGACAATTAATAATGAAATTGTTAAAGATATTGGATTCATGGTAAGCACCTCGTCTGTTTTTTTGTAACCTAAGTATCGAGGATTTTTAAAATTTATATCAGTGTACAAAGTAATTCGTTTAAGGTGACTTTTGTCATCTTCCTGTGATGACGGGGGCTTCTGTCTGCTGCATAAGCGGACAGAGCCCTTTTTTTGATGATTGTCTCAATAGCCTTGTCAATACACAACGATATGAATACCTTATGACATAACACAAAAGAGGAGGAGATTACATGAGTGAAGTAGGATATGGAAATGTTGGAGGTCTTGGTGGATACGGTGGTTTCACATCCATCGGCGCAATCCTTGTTCTGTTCATCTTGTTGGTCATCATCTCTAAAGCTTTCTTGGTTTAATTTCTTAACCTTATGAACAACTCTGCCGGCATTCCGCTGGCAGGGTCTTTTTGTCTTGATTACAATTTGAAAGCGTTTGACATATTGAATTATCAATCTATAATTATGGAGTTATGCATTCAACATAGAATGGATGAAGGTAAGGAGAATAGGTTGGAATGACACTTAAAAAAAGGATCTTTTTGCTGTTTTTTCTCAGTGCGTTTATTCCCTTCATTAGTATATTTGCAATTTCCTATTACACCATTGATTCCATTTTTGCGAACAAGATCGATGATGGCATTCGGAGCAATTTACAGCAGGTGACTTCCTCACTGGAGAATTCGATCACCAACCTGAATCATGTTACACAGCAATTATCCTACAGTGGTACATTAGGCAAAAAGTTGGATGAGGTGTTGAAGCCATCCTCCAATATATTTGAATTGATTGAAACTCGGGATGAACTAAAAAGCGAATTAAATGTCGTCACGTTTACCAACCCGAATATAGGTTTGACATTGTATTATTTTCAGAAGGATAGCTCCACACAGTTTGGAAACTTTCCTATAAAGGATCGTTTTGCACCCGAATCTTTGCCTGTGCTCTCCAAAGCATATGGGATTACCTATTATGGTCCTCATGTCAGTATGAACCGGTTTGATGATCAGCTCGTCTTATCCGCCATGCGGAAGGTAAAATTACCCCAGAGGGACGATGTGTATATTTACGTCGAATCCGGTTTTCACCTTGCGCAGGATATATTGGGTTACAATCAGTACAAAGGAGATTTATCCCACTTGATCCTCGATGGAGAGGGAAACATTGTGTACAGTGAGATTCCGGAAGCGATGAAAGTCGGGGAGAATTTCTCCAGCTTATCGAAGGGTGCAGCATCGGACGGAATAGCTCGCGATTATCATTGGTTCAGACAGGATTCTACCCAGAACTGGAGCGTTGTGTCGGTGATCTCGCAGGCCAAGTATCAACAGGAGAAAAATCAGTGGTTGCTTCAAATATTGTTGGTCGCTTTATTTTTCCTTGGTTTTACCGTATTTCTGGCTTGGCTGCTGTGGAAGATGGTTTATAAACCCCTCGGTCTGTTCCATTCAGAGATCAACGGAATGTCACAAAATCCACAAACAACAGGCAGCCAGGCCCGCACGCAGATTCCAGAATTTGATTTTCTGTTGGGTGAATTCTCGAATATGCAGCATCAAATCGGTGACCTCTTTAAAGAGGTGCAGCAGAAAGAGAAAATTCGTGCAGACCTTGAAGTGGAGAAGCTGCTGTACCAGATCAATCCTCATTTTTTGATGAATACGCTGGATACCGTTCACTGGCTCGCGGTAATGAATGGACAAGGGGAGATCGACAAGCTGGTACAGTCCCTGAATAAGCTGTTGTATTACAATTTGGGCAAATTAGGTCAGGTTTCGACGATGGAAGAGGAGATTGACGCGCTTAGACAGTATTTGATCCTGCAGCAAATCCGATATGACTTTGAGTTTGATGTGCGCATCTCGGCTGATGAGCACGTGCTTCAAATACCGGTACCTCGTTTTATTCTACAGCCGTTGGTTGAAAATTCACTTTACCATGGACTGAGCGACGAAGGTTTTATTCAAATTGAAGTAACGCGCAAAGAAACGCTGAACATCATGATTCAGGATAATGGAGCAGGCATGACGGAAGAAGCGATTCAAAGACTTCTGAACAATCGTGTAGCTGATCATCAAAAAGTTGGGATGGGCATCGGGCTTAATTATGTTCACCGCATGTTACAAGCACAATACGGGGATCAAGCTCAACTGGTGATTGAAAGTGAATTGGGAACAGGGACAAGCATACTGCTTATACTTCCGATCAAAGGAGAAGATATCTCGGCATGATTAAGGTATTGATTGTGGATGATGATAAATTGGTACGAAAAGGAATAAGCTCCGCAATGCCGTGGAACGAGTTTGGCATGGAGGTTGTTGGAGAAGCGAGTAACGGAGCTAAGGCGCTGGATTTTCTCGAATCCAACTCGGTGGATCTGATGTTAACGGATCTTGCGATGCCCGTGATGTCAGGCATTGAACTGATGCGCGCCGCAAGGCAGCACTACCCCGAACTTCATATTGTCGTGCTTACTCTTCATCAGGATTTTGATTATATTCAGGAAGCGCTTCGGCTGGGAGCTATCGACTATATAGCCAAAGTCCAGCTTGAGAAGGAACAATTCGAACATGTACTGAATCGAATACATACCCGGATTGGTGAGCTCACGAATACAAGACGAACGCTGCCGCAGCTAGGTGAAACCAATGTCCATTACCGTAAAGTGTATGCACTGGTTTCACTGGACCGAAAATCCGGCCAGAACTGGCCCATTGAAATCGAATCCAATGTAGACGAGGTCCGATTTGAAGTGGAACGGAACAGTTGGATGTGGGCGGTACCTCAGAGTGGAGAGGATCAGCTATTTGATAGATTGAAGGGGTACTTGGATCAAGTTCCTCAAGCTGCGCTACTGGTGTTGTCTGATGTACAGGAACGGACATGGTCGCAAATTCAAAACTGGATTATGAATTATACAGAAACGTCCTTATTTTATGCATATGAACCCCTAGATCCGGTTATTGTCGTTTCCATGAATGAAGAAGACACATTTCCAATAGAACCTCGGGATGAGGATATGGATCGTATTAAACGAAGTTGGTTTCTATCTCCGTGGACGCATAACGATCATTATTATAACCAGCTTGTTGAAGAGTTTAGATCTCTAAGGCTGCAAAAAGGGCAGCTGATGGGATTACTGTACTCCCTGGTCATGGAGTGGAACCATCTTTTTGCCCAGACTACGCTGGGAAGAATCTCAATGATCCATTCTTTTCAATCCTGGTACGAAGTGGAACAGTGGATCAAGCAGACCGCTGAGAGTATTCGAAAGGCGGATGAACAGACCTCGTATTCTCAGGAAATGATTGATGGGGTGAAAAAAGCCGTGATGATCATGCAGAATGATTTGGATCAGGCTTTTACAGCTTTAGGGCTGTCCCAGCAACTGAATATTAGCCGCAGCTATTTCAGCCAATGCTTCAAGGACATCATGGGGAAAACCTTTAACGATTATTCCCGATATATACGTATAGAGAAGTCGAAAGAGTATTTATTGAACACAAACAACACGATTTTCTGGATTGCAGAGCGGGTGGGTTATACGGATGAAAAATATTTCAGCCGAATCTTTCGCGAACTGACAGGTGTGCTGCCTAGTGAATATCGACAATTAGGCAGAACGGACAAATAGTGTACGCTCCGCACAACCGACTGGCGATCCGGTGAAAGAAGGGAAAGTAATGATCAAGAAGATGGCTGTGTGTGTTGTTGTCGTCAGCTTGATTGCAGGTATCGTATTTTTCAGTATTTCGTACTCTCGGAAAACGGCAATTGGACCAGCGACCAGCACACCTGACACCGCCGCCACCGAACCATTTGGCAAATATGAACATCCCGTTTCCATCCGGTTGGGATATGTGGTTGACCCCACAGGTACGGATCTCTCCGAAGGAGAGACCGTAGAAAAGAATAAGTGGAAAACGGTGATTAAGCAAAACCTTAACATTGATGTCGAGGTCATGTGGCAGGTATCCAAGGAGAATTTTGGACAGAAAATCGATCTGGCTATTGCCAGCAATGATTTGCCTGATGCAATGATTGTTAATCAGGTTCAGTTGAATGAGATGGTCAAAGCGGGAGAAATTGAAGATCTGACCAAGGCATATGCAAGCAGCGCTTCACCTGAGATGAAGAAAATCATCGACAGCACCCATGGATTGGCCCTGGAACAAGTGACCTTTGAAGGGAAAATGATGGCTGTTCCGTCTGTGACGGCGGAGGACTTCAGTATGCTTTGGATCAGGCAGGACTGGCTCGATCGTCTTGGATTAAAACCACCGAAAACGGTGGACGAATTGGAAGCAATAGCGAAGGCCTTTGTGGAGCAGGACCCGGATGGGAACGGGAAACGGGATACGATCGGGCTTGCCTCAAGCACAAGTCTGTTTAACGATTTTAACAACAGCGCTTTTGCCTTTGATCTAACGCCGATCTTCTCGGCTTATGGAGCTTTCCCCGGATATTGGCTCGAAAAAGATGGAAAACCTGTATACGGTTCGATTCTGTCAGAGACAAAGGACGCTTTGGTCAGACTTCGTGATATGTATGCCAAAGGTCTGCTTGATCCAGATCTGGGCATCCGAAAAGAACCAGAGGAAACCGTCATTAGCGGACAGGCTGGGATGTTCTTTCAAGGTTTCTTTGCAGGATACTGGCCGCTCCCAAGCGCTTGGCTGAATGATCCCAAGGCGAACTGGCAGGCTTACGCGCTCCCACTGGATGCAAATGGAGCATTTCGTGTGAAGGTGGATCATCCCTCAAGTTCTTTCCTGGTGGTTCGCAAAGGGTATGCTCATCCCGAAGCGATCATTAAGATTAACAATCTGTACCTTCGGGATGAGTTCAAGTATGGTACCAGTTTTATGCTGAGCCGCAATTTCTTTGCCCCGGCAGATGAAGCTCGATATGAATCCAAAGCCGTGCAGGATATTCTGGCCGGAACCAAAACCCCAGCCGATTTCAAGGACAAGTCCGAATATAAGCTGCTGGAAAATACAGTTTCGACGATAAAACAAACCAAGCTAAAGCCTTATGATCAACTTGGCATTTCGTACTGGGATCAGCACAACGAGAATTTTATGCGTGGTTATTCACTGCTTGTGGGTGGAAGAAACTTCTTTGATCCGAATATCCATAAAGTTCGAAGCCTTACCTACAAACGTACCCCAGCAGTGGAGAGGTTGTGGAGCAAACTGTCCAAGCTGGAACATGATACATTTCTGAAAATTATTTTAGGGACTGCGCCGATCGAATCATTCGATCCATTTGTACAGGAGTGGAAGGAACAAGGTGGCGATCAAGTAACTGCTGAAGTATCTGCATCCCTGAATCAACGGTGAGTTGCTAACCTATATACGCTGAATTTTACAATTCTACACATTTGTGTACTAAATTCGAGATCATTCATAACCGGCAGACTCCTGTTTTAGGAGTTTGCCGGTTTTTCGTTGTGCCACACTCGCTGTCTACCCATTCTTATTAACGAGGATAGACAAATGTAAGTCGGCAGGTAAGATAAATGTTCACTTCGTTAATGTTGATCGTTGATCTTAGCAAAATGTGTACACATTTCTCTATCCAAACTAGCGTTTAATCCCTATCTCAATAAAGCTTCTCCAAGTTTTATAATGAAAGCGCAAACAACATGATAGAGAAATAATCAGAACGAAGGGGAGTTGAATTTGATGAGTAATAATTGGTCAATAAAAAGCAAGCTGTTGACAAAACGACTGGCAGTGCTGTCCATGTCCGCATTGATGGTATCCGTCCTTGCAGCCTGTGGGGGAGCTTCCAATCCACCGACTGCTGAGGATGCAGGTCAATATGAGGTAACGCCTGGAGATCCGTTCAGTGCTTATAAAGACGAAGTGGCGGTAACGATGGGGCGTGTTACAACGGCGAACCCGAAATTGCCGGCTGGAGATACATATGAGAACAATGCGTATACCCGTCTGGTCAAAGAAGCGTTTAATGCACAAATTAAGGACCAATTTGAGGCTAACGGTGAAGATTACAGTCGTCAGGTTTCTCTTGCAATCGCTTCCGGAGAATTGCCTGATATGATGCGTGTCGATTCCAAGGATGAACTTAAAGAACTGGTTGATAATGATCTGATTGAAGATATGACAGAGGTATACAAACAATATGCCACCGATAATATCAAGCAGATTTACGACTCCTACGATGGCCGTGCACTGGACAATGCCACAATCGATGGCCGACTGATGGGCCTTCCGGCGACCTCTCTGGACTCCGCACCAACGATGGTTTGGGTTCGTCAGGATTGGCTGGATGTGCTGGGAATCAAACTCGATGCTGACGGAGACGGTGCCATCAAGCTGGAAGATGTAGAGAAAACAGCAGAAGAGTTCCTGAAAAAAGATCCTGGGCAAACCGGGAAACCGGTCGGTATTCCTTTTGTGAACACCTTGAATACGACGGACTATAACGGTTCTGCCTATACCATGCTGGGTGTTGCTTCAACCGAAGGGGCATATCCTCAATATTGGATGAAGGGTGAAGATGGCAGCATCGTTTATGGTTCCACTACAAAGGAAACCAAGCAGATGCTGGGCATTATGGCCGACTGGTTCAAGAGAGGTATCATTGACCCGCAATTTGGAACCCGTACATTTGACGATATCACTGCACTCTACACCAATGGTCAGAGCGGGATTGCTTTTGGACCGTGGCATATTCCAGACTGGGGACTGAGCAGTGTCAAGCAGATGGATAAACATGCAAAATTCACGGCTTATACGCTGGAGGATGCAAACGGTAAGGTAAACGTGGCACACGCCAATCCATCCGGTCAGTTTATCGTAGTGAGAAAAGGATATGAACACCCGGAACTCGCGATTAAAATTATTAATCTGTTCTACGATAAATTGGCAAATGACAAAGATGTCGCAACTACCATGCCTGAGGCAGCTAAGTATCTGGAAAGCGGTGTAGACGGTTCAACCAGACCTTTTAATATTGAAGTCAACTCGGC
Source organism: Paenibacillus sp. E222 (assembly GCF_013401555.1). NCBI lineage: Bacteria > Bacillati > Bacillota > Bacilli > Caryophanales > Paenibacillaceae > Paenibacillus > Paenibacillus sp. E222. The sequence goes on along the minus strand of NZ_CP058552.1, from coordinate 5,389,474 downwards.
AACATCCCTGCTGGATGATTACTCCGACGTTGTTCGTGGAATTAAAGGCGAGATCGGTTTGGATCAGGTCCGTACAACGGAATCCAAGAACAATATTGGCAGTATCCAAACGTACTTGAAAGACCAGGATACGGATGATGTAACAGCTTGGTCTAAATATCACTCACGCATGAACGGAGTGGGGCTGATCGATAAGTTGACACAGGAAGGCAAATTCAACTGGATGACGCCAGCGTTCTCTGGAACTACACCAAGCATGAAACAGACATGGGCTAACCTGACCAAAATGGAACAGGAATCTTTCATCAAAATCATAACGGGTGCAGAACCGTTGGATTACTTCGAAACATTCGTCACTAATTGGAAAAAACAAGGCGGAGACCAAGTGATTCAGGAGATCGAAGCCGAGACTACATCCCAAAAATAATTAAGCTAACACTGCTGACAGGCTGCGCTACGCAGCCTTTCTTCAGGAAAGGGGTTCATCCATGAAGCAGGAAAAATATAAAGCAAGAAACCGATTGGGCACGGGTGCCATGTATCATATGATGATGCTGCCAGGCATTTTATTTTTGCTCGTATTCAGCTACATTCCAATGGTTGGTGTCATTACGGCGTTTCAGGATTATGTACCAGCCAAAGGTATGTTTGGCTCGGAGTTTGTTGGGCTCAAGCATTTTATTTATATGTTCAAGCTGCCGGACATCGGCCAAGTGATCAGTAATACGTTAGTGATTGCCATTGCCAAGATTCTACTCGGCACACTGATGGCTATCATTTTTTCCATTTTATTAAACGAAATCCGCTTTAAGTTTGTTAAAAAATCCGTGCAGACCATTGTATATCTGCCTCACTTTTTGTCTTGGGTTGTTCTGGCCTCCGTGGTCGTTAACATGTTCAGCCTGGATGGAAGTGTAAATCAGATTTTAGCCTTTTTCGGTTTGGAAAATATTAATTTTCTCGGAAGCAACACCTGGTTCCAGCCACTGATTATCGGGACGGACGTATGGAAGGAATTCGGTTATAGCTCCATCGTTTATTTGGCTGCAATAACTTCAATTGATCCGGGTCTATATGAAGCGTCAGGGATAGATGGAGCGAGCTGGTGGAGAAAAGTATGGCATATTACGTTGCCGGGTATGCTGCCTATTATCCTGCTCATGGGGGTCATGAGTCTGACCAATATTTTGAGCGCAGGCTTCGATCAAATCTACAATCTGTATAACCCGGTTGTCTATGAGTCGGGCGATATTCTGGATACCTATGTATACCGGATTGGTCTCGTTGGCAGACAGTATAGTTTCGGTACGGCAGTTGGGTTGTTCAAGTCAGTGATTGGTATTGTTCTATTATTGTCCGCCAATGAATTGGCCAAAAAATACACCGACAGAAAAATTTTCTAAGGAGGCGAAACTTGTGTCTTATTCCGCAAGCCTGAAAGACCGAATGGGCCGGTTTGTCATCTACGCCATCGTTATATTGCTGGCCTTGATCTGCCTCCTTCCATTATGGAATATCGTTGCGATTTCATTCAGCAGCAGTGAGGCCGTATCGGCCAATGCCGTAGGTCTGTTACCCGTCAAGTTTACAACAGCCGCTTATTCAAAAATTATTGATGATGCGCAGTTCTGGCGATCCTTTGGCATTTCCGTTCTACGTGTGGCTCTATCCCTAGTACTCAACATGATTCTTATTGTTTTGATGGCTTACCCGCTGTCCAAATCGAAAAGGGAGTTTAAGGGCAGAAATATATATATGAATATCATGATTTTTGCCATGCTGTTCAGTGGGGGCATGATCCCCAGTTATCTGTTGATCAAAAACCTGGATATGCTCAATACCATTTGGGCGCTTGTACTGCCGGGTGCTGTCCCAATATTCAGTGTCATTCTTGTAATGAATTTCTTCGCCGCAGTACCAAAAGCGCTTGAAGAAGCGGCATTCATCGACGGGGCAAATGCATTGCAGGTCCTGTTCAAAGTATATGTGCCCGTGTCTATTCCTGCGCTGGCGACCGTATCCCTGTTCAGTATCGTGGGCACGTGGAATGATTTCTTCAGTGGATTAATCTATATGACCAAAGTTAGCAATTATCCGCTAATGACCTATATTCAGTCGCTTAACGTGAATATCGCAGAGCTTCTTCAATCCGGCACGAACTCTGCTCAGCTCAGCAATCTGACTGAGATTTCAAACAAAAATCTAAATGCAGCCAAAATCGTAGTGGCTGTCATCCCACTGCTGCTGATTTATCCGCTGCTGCAAAAATATTTTGTAACCGGCATTGTTGTGGGTTCGGTAAAAGAATAATAGGTAATGGAACAGAATCCGGATGAGCAGAAACTGGTTCAAGAGAAAGGTGGTTCCATATGGGAAATAAAAAATGGTGGAAAGAAATTGTCGTATATCAAATTTATCCCCGCAGCTTTCAAGATAGCAATGGTGATGGAATCGGGGATCTGAGAGGTATATTATCCCGACTCGATTATTTGAAGGATCTTGGCATCGGTGCGATCTGGCTGTCACCAGTGTGCAAATCGCCGCAAGATGACAACGGGTATGACATTTCGGATTATCAGGATATCGATCCAATGTTTGGTTCACTTGAAGATATGGAATTGCTGATTCAGGAGGCAGGCAAGCGGGACATCCGAATTATCATGGATCTGGTGCTTAACCACTCATCCGACGAGCATCCCTGGTTTAAGGAAGCCCGGAAAAGCAAGGATAATCCATACCACGATTATTATGTATGGAGAGATGGTGTGGAAGGCACACCTCCCAACGATTTAGGTTCAACGTTTGGTGGATCGGCCTGGGAATGGGTGCCCGAGCTGGGACAGTATTATCTGCATCTTTTCTCTGTTAAACAACCGGATCTTAACTGGGAGAATCCCAAGGTACGGCGGGAGATATACGACATGATTCAATGGTGGATGGATAAAGGTGTAGGTGGTTTTCGTCTTGATGTTATCGATCTGATTGGCAAACAGCCTGACCATAAAATTACAGGCAATGGGCCAAATCTGCACCAATATATGCGTGAACTCAGTAAAGAGACATTCCAAAAGGGTGATCTGCTAACCGTCGGAGAAACCTGGGGAGCAACGCCCGAAAGTGCCAGGCTTTATAGCAACCCGGACGGCAGTGAACTATCCATGGTCTTCCAATTTGAACATATCAGCCTGGATGAGCAGGAGGGAAAAGGCAAGTGGGACCTCCAGCCGCTGGATCTGCTTCAATTAAAGAAAGTGTTGTCCAAATGGCAGACCGAGCTGAAGGGCGAAGCCTGGAACAGTTTGTTCTGGAACAACCATGACCTTCCGCGGATCGTGTCCCGTTGGGGAAATGACGGGGAATATCGTGTGCAGTCTGCCAAAATGCTGGCGACTCTTCTGCATGGCATGCAAGGTACACCATATGTGTACCAGGGTGAAGAGTTAGGGATGACGAACGTTCGTTACCCTATTAAAGAATACCGTGATATTGAGTTGCTGAATATGTATAAGGAACGGGTCGAGAATGGGTACGCTGAGGAAGAAGTGATGGAATCCATTTATGCAAAAGGCCGTGATAACGCACGTACGCCGATGCAATGGGATGTTTCCGAAAATGCGGGTTTTACGGAAGGTAAACCATGGATATTGGTGAATTCGAACTACACGGAGATTAATGCAGAAGAATCTATACATGATCCGCATTCCATTTACCATTACTATAAAACACTGATTCAGCTGCGAAAAGAGCATGAAGTGATCATCTATGGGGATTATGAACTTCTGTACCCGGAAGACACGAACCTCTTCGCTTACACACGAACACTTGGTGAAACCAAATTGCTAGTCCTGTGCAACTTTTACGGCAAAGTTATTCCATTCCAGCTTACAAGCGAATTTGCAGGAGATAAAAGTTTATTGATTAGTAACTATTCGGACGTTGTTTCAGAGAACACACTTCGTCCTTATGAAGCAAGAATGTATCTGCTTGTGTAGTTCAAAAGAGGGTTGAAGGCAAATAGCCTTCAACCCTCTTTTTTGACGAAAAGAAGCTTTTGCAAGAAAACGTCAAGCGCCATGGAATGTGAATGCTCGATGAGACGAATGATGGAGAAGCTGCGTTCCAGATGCAGTTGTCTGATTCGCAGTTCTTCGACTTCCCCGGTTGCCAGCTCCTTATGAACAATCCATCTGGATACCATTGCAATTCCGAGTCCCGCAGCAACAGCTTCCTTCACACCCTGACTGCTGGTGAAGACATAGGACCGCTTGGGACGGATCGCAGTCTCTTCCATAAAATGATCGCTAAACGCGCGTGTTCCTGAACCCGACTCACGAAGCACCCAGACCTGATCCTGAAGCATATTTTGCTCTACCACGACGGAACCGGAGAGGGGATGACCGGAAGGAGCTACTACGATCATCTCATCCTTCATGTAAGGGATAACGTCAAGTTCTGCCGAGGCTTGTGCTTCACCCTCCACAAATCCGATATCCAGTTGATTGCCCCTAACCGCCGACAGAATCTCCTGGGTATTGCCGATGGTAACTTGGATGTTGACCTGCGGATACTGCGCTGCGAATTCTGCCAGCTTCTTAGGCAAAATATATTCACCTATGGTGAAGCTGGCCCCGATCTGAATGCTTCCGGTCACCTCATCCCGCAGCATCTGGATCTCCTGTCGTGCTTCATCGTAGCGGGCCTGAATGACTTTGGCATGTTTGTAGAGGATCGTCCCCGCTTCAGTCAAGGACACCTGCTTTGGCGAACGATGCAGCAGCTTGGCTCCCAGCTCATTCTCCAGATTTTTGATATGCAGGCTCACCCCCGGTTGGGACAGATTCAGCAGTTCTGCGGCTTTGGAGAAATGGCTTTGTTCTACAACGGTAACGAAGACTTTTAACGCATCAGTTATCATTATAATTCCTCATTTAAGTAGTGTATTTTCAACGTTATAAGCCTAGTGAACTCATTTTAGCATAAGATATCCAATCAATCATAAGTTTTTGTAATGATTAGGATCGCAGATTCATATTTCACTTCCTTTCTGTCTGCTTCTATAGTGAGGATATACTTATCCAATAAGGAAGTGTGGAGCTATGATTTTACAGACACAATTGAAATTCGTTAAAAACATAAACGGTGTTAGGAACAGGGGATTTCTGCAGGGGATCGGACTGACTTTACTGCTCTCGTTTATCGCCAAGCTGCTGGGTTATCTACCACTCTTAGATATTATGGGTCAACTGGTAATTGCAATTCTGCTAGGTATCCTATACCGGGCGGTGCGCGGCGTTCCACTGAACGCTCAATCAGGAATATCCTTTTCCGGAAAACGATTGCTAAGGTTCGGCATCATCCTGCTGGGTTTGAAACTAAACCTTCTGGATATTGTCCATGCAGGCTACAAAGTCTTTGCGCTAGCGGCAATCAATGTTATTGTTACGATTTTTGTTGTCTACGGACTCAGCAAGTGGTTAAAGATCGACAAACGAATAGGGCTGCTAACCGCTTGTGGAACAGCCATCTGCGGTGCAGCGGCAGTGGTCGCGATTGCGCCACAGATCAAGGCCAAAGATGAAGAAACAGCAGTAGGTGCGGCCACGGTGGCGATATTGGGCACAATCTTCACTCTAGTCTATACATTGCTATACCCGGTATTGGGTTTAAGTGCGAATGGATATGGCATATTCACAGGCGCCACGCTTCATGAAGTGGCACATGTCATTGCTGGGGCTGCACCTGGAGGGCAAACAGCACTGGATATGGCAGTCATCGTGAAACTAACTCGGGTCAGCATGCTGGTGCCCATTGCGTTGATCATCGGCTTGTGGAGTGGACGACAGGCGCGTGGGGGAGAGCAAAAATCATCTAAAGGAATCCGGTGGCGTGAATTGCCAGTACCCTGGTTCATTTTCGGTTTTCTGGCTATGAGTGGGTTAAACACGCTGGGTATTATTCCGCAAGAGATGATCTCAGGACTTCTGGTTGTCTCCTATATGCTGCTCGCGATGGCCATGGCTGGATTGGGGTTGGGTGTGGATATTGCAACCTTCCGTCGTCTGGGCAAGAAACCTTTTTTGGCAGGACTGCTGGGATCTATGGTGTTGTCCATTCTCGGATTCATGCTTGTTCGTGGCTTTGGCCTGAACTAGGAATGTGCTTAAACCTAGGTATTCCCTTCATAACGTTAATAAAAAGCACGCAGTGGCCCTTAGTGGATCAATGTGTGCTTTTTGTTGTTCGAGAGGTGATGGTCATCAGATCCAGAACGAACACAAAAGGAATAGTATAAATCCATCACTTGAAAAAATATAAATTTTTTCCTCTTTTGGTTCAAAAGTCTGGAATGCACACAGGAAAGTCTGGATAACGATGTACTTTCTGCTCGCAAGCCTCAAGGCTGCTCGAAAACATCCAAAAAGGAACATCAGAAGTCCGAATACCGTCTCTAGGAGTCCGATAAGGAGAAATGAAAGCGGTTTATAATAAATTTATTCCAGAAATGACAAAAGAAAGCGGTAAAATAGATCAGCTCTCCAAAAAACTCCCCAAGTTAAGTGGCGGTTACGCATTTCGGTTTCGCAAGCCTTGTTGTATGCCTTTGCTATTTTTTTGTCTTGTACTTTGATAAGGGGGTGATGATCGGCGCAGCGAAAGAATGAGGCAGATCAACCGTCCATTTTCATTGAAAAACCATTTTGCTAATAACCTGAGGAGGAATTGAATTTGCGCAACAAGTACATGATGTGGTCAATCGTATTAACGATGCTGATCTCGAACGTATTCCTGAGTGTCGGATTTCCATCTCCTGTATCAGCAGCCGAAAGGCCGGACCTGGCACAGGGCAAACAGGTGACCGCGAGCGGGTACAACCAAACATACATCCCGACCAATGTGATTGACAATAACCAAGCAACCTATTGGGAAAGTACCAATAGTGCGTTCCCCCAATGGATTCAAGTGGACCTTGGCACCAATACCACCATGGACCAAATTGTTTTGAAGCTTCCGAAAGTGTGGGAAAAGAGAACCCAAACGATAACGGTGCAAGGCAGCACGAACGGTTCATCGTTCACAGATATCGTAGCTTCTGCGGATTATGTATTTAATCCATCGGTGGGGGAGAACTCGGTTACTATCGATTTTCCTGCTGTTGAGACAAGGTACGTTCGCTTAAGCGTAACGGGCAATTCCGAGTGGCCGGCAGCTCAACTGTCGACATTTGAAATTTACGGTCCAGGCAGTGAGGGACCAACGCTACCTGGCCCCGATCCTGTGGATCCCCCAATCCCTACAGAGGGAAGCAACATCGCCATCGGGAAGTCGATAACTGCATCGTCCAGCACCTTATCTTTCGTAGCTGCGAATGCAAACGATAACAATATCAATTCGTACTGGGAAGGGGGCAGCAATCCAAGCTCACTGACGTTGGATCTCGGCTCCAATCATCAGATTACATCCATTGTACTTAAACTGAACCCGGATCCGGTCTGGAGCACCCGAACACAGACTATTCAAGTGCTTGGACATAACCAGGATACAACAACCTTCAGCAATCTGGTTTCCGCCCAATCATATACATTCAATCCGGCTTCCGGTAACACAGTGACCATTCCCGTTACAGCAACGGTTAAACGTCTGCAATTGAACATTACCGCGAACTCGGGCGCTCCTGCCGGGCAAATTGCTGAATTTCAGGTATTCGGTACACCTGCACCCAATCCTGATCTGACGATTACAGGTATGTCCTGGTCTCCATCGTCTCCAGTGGAGAACAATGCCGTCACCCTTAATGCTATCGTCAAAAACATTGGTTCTGCCGCTTCTCCAGCTTCAAGCGTCAACTTCTATCTGAACAACGAACTGGCGGGTTCCTCACCTGTAGCTGCTTTGCAAGCAGGGGCTTCGACTACGGTCTCGCTTAATGCTGGCAATAAAGCAGCTGCATCATATACGCTCAGTGCCAAGGTAGATGAGAATAACCAGATCATCGAAGAGAATGAAGGAAACAACAGTTACACACACACCTCTTCTTTGGTGGTTGCACCGATTACAAGTTCTGATCTGGTAGGCACGGTTTCTTGGAGTCCAGGAACCCCTACAGCAAACAGTACAGTAACATTTACAGTTAATTTGAAAAATCAAGGCAACATGGCCTCCGCAGGTGGTACACACGGAGTTACAGTGGTTCTCAAGAATGCTGCCGGAGCAACGCTTCAGACGTATAGTGGTTCCTATACCGGTACATTGGCACCCGGAGCTTCGGTCAATGTCAATGTAGGTACCTGGAATGCTGCAACCGGTAACTACAATGTGACAACTACCGTAGCAGTGGACAACAATGAAGCTCCGGTCAAACAAACGAATAACGTCGCTACAACAAGTTTGAACGTATATTCAGCCCGTGGTGCAAGCATGCCTTATACCCGGTATGATACGGATGATGCTACACGTGGTGGCAGTGCCGCATTGAAATCCGCACCGACCTTTGATCAGGCTCTGACGGCTTCGGAAGCCTCTGGCCAGCGCTATATCGCTCTTCCTTCCAACGGTTCCTATGCACAATGGACGGTTAGACAAGGGGAGGGAGGCGCAGGTGTAACCATGCGATTCACGATGCCGGATTCCACAGATGGCATGGGTCTTAACGGCGCACTTGACGTCTATGTTAACGGGACCAAGGCCAAAACGGTTCCTTTGACCTCCTACTACAATTGGCAGTACTTCTCCAGTGATCATCCGGGGGATACGCAAAGTGCAGGACGTCCGTTGTTCCGTTTTGATGAAGTGCACTGGAAACTGGATACACCTCTAAAAGCTGGAGACACCATTCGTATTCAGAAAAACAATGGAGATAACCTGGAATACGGTGTGGATTTCCTCGAAATCGAACCCGTTCAAGCGGTAATCCCGCGCCCGGCTAACTCCGTCTCTGTAACCGATTTCGGTGCGATTGCAAATGATGGAAAAGATGACCTTGCCGCATTCGAAGCGGCAGTCCAATCCGCGGTATCCACAGGCAAGACTCTATATATCCCTGAGGGCACGTTCCATCTGGGCAATATGTGGAAAATTGGTACGCCGACAAATATGATTAACAACCTCACCGTTGTAGGTGCAGGCATCTGGCATACGAACATTCAATTTACCAACCCTAATGCAGCCTCAGGCGGGATTTCTTTCCGTGTGCAGGGCAAGCTGGATTTCAGCAATATTTATATGAATTCCATGCTGCGTTCGCGCTATAACGAGAATGCAGTTTACAAAGGCTTTATGGACAATTTTGGTAAAAATTCAAAGGTCAGCAACGTATGGGTCGAGCACTTTGAATGTGGTTTCTGGGTAGGGGATTACGCCCACACTCCTGCAATCATTGCCGATGGCCTTGTGATCGAGAACAGTCGTATTCGGAACAACCTTGCCGACGGTGTCAACTTTGCCCAAGGCACGAGCAATTCGACTGTACGCAACAGCAGCGTCCGCAACAATGGTGATGATGGTCTGGCCGTATGGACCAGCAACGTGAATGGTGCGCCTGCCGGTGTGAACAATACATTCTCGTTCAACACGATTGAGAATAACTGGCGCGCAGCAGGCATTGCATTCTTTGGTGGCAGCGGACATAAGGCAACCAACAACCTGATTGTTGACACGGTTGGCGGTTCGGCGATCCGGATGAACACTGTTTTCCCTGGATACCATTTCCAAAATAACACAGGTATTCTGTTCTCCGATACAACGATCATTAACAGCGGCACAAGTAAAGATCTGTACAATGGTGAACGCGGAGCTATTGATCTCGAAGCTTCCAACGATTCCATCAAGAACGTAACGTTTACCAATATTGATATACTCAACACGCAGCGCAGTGCCGTTCAATTCGGATACGGCGGCGGTTTCCAGAACATTGTGTTTAATAACATCAACATTAATGGTACTGGTCTGGACGGAATTGAGACATCTAGGTTCACAACTCCGCATAAAGGTGCAGCAATTTACACCTATACGGGTAATGGTTCTGCCACATTCAATAATCTGACAACAAGCAACATTGCCAACCCTAATGTGAATCAGATTCAAAATGGCTTTAATTTGATCATTCAATAAATTATTTCAAACAGAAACAGGGAGCTCTAAGAGTTCCCTGTTTTTTAGGTTACTTTGATGAAGTATGGGTGAACATTGATCCGGATCTGAAATATTGAAAAAATAGCCGCGCAAAGTAAGTTTTCAAGATGCCCCATATTTACTTCTGTAGTGACTTAATGTGAGAAGAGGCCAAATATATGTATAGCTGTGATAATGGGAATAAAAGTTCCCGGGCAGACCAGCTCCTGTTGGATAAGTGGTTCTCCAATCGTTCTCGTACATTGATGCAATAAGCCTTAGAATACCTTGATTCATCTCAGGTGTAGGTTTGGGTTGGACTGCAATTAGTGCGTCAAGTGCCCAAGCGGTCTGAGAAGGGGTACTTTCCCCTAATGGCACATAGTGAAGGAGTCGGTCACTTTGACAGGATTCTCCCCAGCCACCGTCGGAGTTCTGGATGCTTAAGAGCCACTGCGCTCCTTTTTGCACTGTATCATGGCTTGCAGGCAGCCCAACGGCCATAAGACCGGTTAATGCTGCCCAGGTACCGTAGATATAACATACGCCCCATCTTCCATACCATGAGCCATCCTTCTCCTGGTTTCGAATGAGCCATGTAGTTCCACGATTGATCCATTCATGCCTGGTGTCAAGCCCGGCAAAGTTTCCGAGATACTCTAGAGTACGTCCTGTCAGGTCAGCCTCTGAAGGGTCTGTGGCCGCAGATTTGGCACCGTCGATGGCGAGCCAGGTGAGCATCTCCTTGTTCGTATTTTTTTCGAATGCCGGCCAGCCGCCATCTTTATTTTGCATGGACAGAACCCAATTCAGTCCGCGATTCCAGGATTCCTGAAACGTTGGAAGAGTAGTGGACAAGCTTCGGATAGCCCGTAAAGCTGCTGTTGTATCATCTACGTCTGGGTTGATTGTATTCGACTCCGAAAATCCCCATCCTCCAGGGACTGTATTCGGATTATGGATGCTCCAATCGGCTGTTTTATCTTGCTGACGGGAGAGCAAATAGGAGGCCGCGAGTTGAATAGCGTAATGGTCATCGGTAAGACAAGCCTCCTGCAATGCGTAGGTGATTAAGGCCGTATCCCACACGGTAGATGGGGAGTTTTGAATCGTTGTTTTGCCTCCAGAAGAACGGCACTGCATTGCCGTGAGTCCTGTTATGGCTTTTGTGATCAGGGGATGCTGCTTATCGTATTTTAGGGCCAATAGGGCAAAGATCATGAGAATTGTACTGCTAGCGTAGCTGTATAATGTGCCATCCGATTCAATCCGCTCTATCATGAACTGTTCCGCCTTCGTTCTTGCAGTGTTGTGGATGTGGCGAGGGTTACCAAGCAGTCGGCTTCTCCCGCTTAGAATGTCGTCCTGCATTTCCTGATATCCGCGAGCAGTTGGCTCATCTGCAACATTTCGTAAGTCGGTCAGATCAGACAGATCGGGGGCATGGGGGGCTGCAAGGGCGAAACGTAAGTCTGCCATAATGAGCATGGGAGTGAGGTGAACTCTGGAATAACCGGAAAATTCAAAATAGTTGATGGGAAAATAGATAGGGAACATCAGTATCTCCAGCGGGATCATAGAGATAGATAAAGGCCATTTCATTTGTCCGGTAGCGGCAAGTATGGCTTTGGTCAAAATGCTCGTAACTTTTCCAATACCTCCTTTGGACTGAATATATTTTTTGGCCCGCTGGATTGGCTCGTCCGTACTCTGGCTGTATCCGGAGTAAAGCAGGGCGTAGTAGGCTTCAACCGATGCGGATAAATTTCCATCCTCTTCATCGGCGTACAATCTCCAGCATCCATCCTGTTGCTGTTCGTTAAGGATACGATCATGCAATTCCCGGATCAGCGCTTCATTCGGGACTTCCAATATCCGAAAGAGAATGATGACATAAGCATCAATAACCGTACCGTTCTCAAAACAAAAATGCCAGGAGCCGTCTTGTCGCTGCTGTTGTAGCAAGGAAGTCGTCATCCGACTTATTTCCTTATCTATTGTGCTCAGTACATGGCTCATTCCAGGGATACCTCCAGAGTACGTCATTTTTGTATTATATGATGGTAGACCAAGGGAAATGAGGAGCAGAAGGAGCAGTCTATTCAGGGGTTCTCTATAATTTTAATAAAAAAATGAATTTTACTGTTGAAATTATTTCCAATAAAGTGTATAAATATCTTTGTTAACGCTTACAAGATTTTGATCTATATCTTTCTCCGATACCCTTCAAAAAGGAGGTGGTAGTACAACAACATGCAATAACTGAAAAATGGACTTTATGCTTTTGAAAATGAAATCGATTTCATTTTGTAGTATTCAATATTTGGCAGCTCAAATTATAACAAATTAAAGGAGATATGTTGATGAAGATATGGAAAAAGAGTGCTTTAGTGTTGCTGTCCACTTTTCTGGTAACGGCGGGTTCATATGGTTCATATATGCCCAAGACTGCGCATGCAGCGGGTGAACAGGTGGAGGTATGGATTTCAACTTCAGACCCCAACTCCGAACCAGCAGTTGGACTTAGAACAGATGCGAGACTTACCAAGATTGCATCCAAAAACTTCAGCAGCAACTCAGGCAATGCCGATGTTACCATTACGGTAAATGAGAACAAAACGTATCAGCAGATGGATGGATTTGGAGTTTCATTAACGGATGCTTCCGCATGGCTCATGAACTACAAGCTGGATAACAATAAGCGCGCGGAAGTGATGGAGAGGTTGTTTGGTAACACAGGCATTGGGCTTAGTTTATTGAGACAGCCGATCGGAAGTTCTGATTTTGCCTGGGCCGCCTACACTTATGCCGATACGCCAAATGATACTTCACTCAATCAATTTACGATCGACCGGGATAAGGCTTACATTTTGCCCATGGTCAAAGCGGCACTCGCTAAGAATCCCAATATCAAAGTCATGGGTTCCCCATGGAGTGCACCTGCCTGGATGAAATATTCCAACAATCTGAACGGCGGCAAACTGAAAGCGGAACACTACGGAACATATGCGAATTATTTCAAAAAATACATTGAAGCCTACCAGGCTGAAGGTGTACCCATCTATGCTGTTACGTTGCAAAATGAGCCATTGTACGAGCCATCCCATTATCCTTCCATGGGGATGAATGTACAGGATCAGACGGGCTTTATCGGCGATTATCTTGGACCAACACTGCGCAATGCCGGAATTAACACCAAGATTATTGCATTCGACCACAACTTTCTGGACTGGAACTTCCCGAACCAGGTCATTACGAATCTGAAGAACGCAGGCAAGGGCAGCTACGTATCCGGCAGCGCATTCCACCATTATGACAGTGGGGACGGATCGACCATGACCTCCATGCATAACAGTCACCCGGACAAGGAAATTTGGTTCACGGAGGGTGGTTTCGGCAACTGGAATGATCCGCAGAATGGTACCTCTTCAGGTTTCGATAATATGATGAACGAGTTCATTAATATTACAAGAAACTGGTCCAAATCGATCATTCTCTGGAATGCTGCTCTGGATCAAAAAGACGGTCCGGCATTGCTTTCACCGAACAACACGAACAAAGGCATGATTACCATCCGCAACTCGGACAACCGTAATGACGCTCCTGAAAATAATGTGACATATCACAAACAATATTATTTGCTGGGTCACTTTAGTAAATTTGTAGTACCCAATGCATACCGCATTGACAGCAACACCGGATCTGAAGTCAAAAATGTGGCTTTCCGCAATCCGGATGGTTCCAAAGTGGTAGTTGCCTATAACTCTTCCAGTTCGTCGAAAAATGTAAAGATCCAATGGGGCAGCCAAAGCTTCGTTGTCACCATTCCAGGCAAGTCCGCCATGACGTATAAATGGTATGGCAATGTTTCTTAAGGGATAGCAGGAATTCAGATTCCCGCATCTAGCAAGCTAGGGGCCGCGAATTTGAGGATACTACGACGCATTGGGCGCAAGACGCAATTTCCACTGCGTCAGGTCTGGGCATTGTGAATGGATATATTGATAACACCTTTGGTCCAGATGAACTGGTGACCCGCGAGCAAATGGCGACAATGATCGTTCGTGCAGCGCAGATCGCGGATTCAGATAGTACTATCAGCTTCTCCGATGGTGCTGAAATATCCAGCTGGGCTTGTTCAGCACTTGCTGCGGCCATTACCAATGGGCTTGTTAACGGTTATCCTGACGGAACATTGAAACCAAAAGGGAATACAACTCGCGCAGAAGCCGCTACACTCATCGAAAGAACTATTCAATTGACAAAATAATGATCAAAACAATTAAAAAATAAATTAACAAAATAAATTCAAGATTTTAGAAAGGCTGCTCTCCAGCAAGTTTAACTTGTTGGAGAGCAGCCTTTCTGTATTGTGTGTATGTTTTTATATTGCTTATTTCTCTTTGTATCTGGTTCATTCGTTTTTTACAACGATATCCCATTTTCGATAATGACACGATTGAGTTTGGTATTTACCGGATTGGAAATCGTATCACCCACAGGACATTTACTTTCTAGAAATTGTACAAATGATTCAACTTTTTCTTCAGATGAGCTGGTTTTAATATAGAAGGTGTATCGAATATCAGAATAACCGGGACGTACATCAGATCGGTTAAAAAATCCGTCAAGATCCAGATCACCTTCAACTTCAACTCTGAAATCATCAAGGACTACATCGAATTTGGAAGCATAGACCCGGGCCACAATGGATTGACATGCGCCAAGGGAGGCAAGTAAAGCTTCTACAGGATTCATTCCTGTGTCTGTACCCCCGAGATTTGTTGGCTCATCGATGATCAGTTCGAATTGTCTTGCTTTAGTGATCACTTTAACCCCATCCTGTAGATGGGCAGTAGCTTTGAAAGTCTGAACATTAGCCATCCGGATACCTCTCCTTTATAAAACATGGTATGTAACTTGGTTTAGTAAGGATTATAGTTCCATGAATCACAAGCTGTCAATATAAGGATGGGAATAGAATTAGATATTCACTCTTTAAATTAAGAAATGGATAGCCTAATGGCTATCCATTTCTCTAACATTTCAACTTTTCAGCCGGTGTACTTATTCACTCATAATATGATCATATTTTTCCTTCAAACGTTGGATATCTGCTCTCGGCGGCGCGCCGAACATGCGGGAGTACTCTCGGCTGAATTGCGACGCACTCTCGTAACCAACCCGGAACGCTACATCCGCAGCATCAGCTGACTCAGCCATGAGGAGTCGACGTGCTTCCTGAAGTCTTAGCTGCTTCTGAAACTGAAGTGGGCTCATGGCGGTAATTTCTTTGAAATGTCGATGGAACGAGGACACACTCATATTAGCTGTCTCCGCAAGATCTTCGATCCGAAAAGGCTGCTCCCAATGCCGAACAATATGCTCAATGGCTTCTCGAATTCGATAGCTGCTGCTGCCTTCCACGGCAATCTGGGCCAGTTCAGCTCCATAAGGTCCCTGCAAAAGCCGGTACAGAATCTCTCGCGTATACAGTGGGGCAAGGAACGGGATTTCTTCCGGTGTATCCAGCAGCCGAACCAATCGAAGTACAGCATCCTGAATGGAGGGCTCCATCTGTCCAACAAATAGGGCACGTCTGGCGTTTTCTTTAGACGTGACCTTAATATTACAATCATTCAGTACTTCAAGAATCTGGTTCTTTGTAAACTCAAGCTTCAGAGCCAGGTAAGGCCTATCAGTGGATGCTTTAATAATCTGACCAATCACCGGCAGGTTCATGGAAGCAATGAGATAATTGGATGGTCCGTATTTGAATCTTTCCTGTGCAAGCAAGATTTCTTTCAAGCCTTGAACGATCACACAAAAGGAAGGCTTGTAAACCCGGTAAGCAGGCTCGCTTATGCTGGAATGCTGATAGACATACAGGGAAGGGATTGCAGTTTCCTTAGAACTGTTATGAATGGAGTGACGTTTGATTAGTTCGGTGAGTTCCTGTTTCTGCTGAACTGCGTTATCGGACATACATATCCTCCTTGCGAGTTGTTCTTGCTTCATTATAAGACTTAACGACTTTAGACAAAAGTAGGCCTGAGAGGATCAGGCAATCAATTAAGACAAATGATATACCGCTTCGCTCCTTCAGTTCGGCATAATAATAGTAAGTTGGCAGGCTGAATAATCCAGTTTGATCCCAAAAGGAAAAATAAACTCAAGGTAAGTTAGGCTTACAAATTAGATCAGGAAAGGAAGTTATATGATGCAAAAACGGACACTTGGAAATAGCGGCTTGGTAGTTTCGGCAATTGGGCTTGGTTGTATGGGAATGAGCTACGGGTATGGTCCAGCTTCGGACAAAACGGAGATGATCGCGGTCATACGTGAAGCTGTTGAACGCGGCGTAACTTTCTTTGATACCGCTGAAGTTTATGGTCCATATATCAATGAAGAACTCGTCGGCGAAGCACTTTCTCCTGTACGCGATCAGGTTGTCATAGCGACGAAGTTCGGATTTGACATTCAAGGTGGCAAACAGAGCGGAATGAATAGCCGTCCTGAGCAGATCAGGAAAGTTGCCGAAGAGTCTCTCAAACGACTTAAGATCGAGGCAATTGATTTGTTTTACCAGCACCGTGTTGATCCGGATGTGCCGATTGAAGAGGTTGCCGGAGCCGTGCAGGATCTGATTCGAGAAGGTAAAGTGAAGCATTGGGGGTTATCGGAAGCTGGCGTGAACACGATTCGACGTGCGCATGCCGTTCAGCCGGTCGCTGCTGTTCAGAGCGAATATTCCTTATGGTGGAGACGTCCGGAAGAAGAACTGATTCCAGCGCTTGAGGAGCTCGGTATTGGTTTTGTCCCTTTTAGTCCTTTGGGTAAAGGATATCTCACGGGAAGTTTTAATGCGAAAACAACGTTTGATCAGGGGGATTTGCGTAATATTCTGCCACGCTTCACTCCAGAGGCCCTCGAGGCCAATCATGTGCTGGTTGATCTGTTAAAAGAGAAGGCGGATAAGATCCAAGCCACCCCTGCACAGATCGCACTTGCTTGGCTGCTAGCCCAGAAACCGTGGATTGTACCGATCCCGGGAACGCGCAAGTCAAGTCGTCTCAAAGAAAATATGGATGCGGCGTACGTTGAACTTACAAATGAAGATGTACAGAGCATTAATGACGCAGCTTCAAAAATCACTCTGTTGGGTTCAAGATATACGGAAGAATTGGAGAGAAGAACGGGTCTTTGATCCATTTTAGTATGCCAGAAAGATGGGTGGAAAGGTTGAGTAAACGCTTATCGAACCAAGTGAAGAAAATTGTAATCGAGAGATTGGAGTCCCAGATCAAATGGGAAGAAAATCCGATTTTCAAAGAATTGTATCTCAGTTATTGGATAAAATTAACTTCAGATGTTGCCAATCAAAAAGAATTGTGTATAATTGGAGTCACATCAAAATATTCAAATGTTTTCTAGGGTTCCGCGACAGTTATGTCGGTCTGGTCCGAGAGAAAACTCACAGCCTATTGGTTGTGTCACGGAGGGACAAAAGCCTGGGAGATGAACTGCTTTAATGCAGTTTGTTTCCCGGGCTTTTTTTATTTTGGCTTCATGTAACGAATAATACACGTAGCAAAATTTGATAAGGAGTGGATAGAAATGAACAAAACCTGGTTGTCCGTCGTTATTGCAGCTTTATTTGAAGTCGGTTGGGTCATTGGATTGAAACATGCCAGTGATTTTTTGGAGTGGGGGGCTACACTGATTGCCATTATTGTCAGTTTCACCTTGATGATTGCGGCTTCCCGCTCACTTGATGTAGGGACGGTATATGCAGTATTCGTTGGATTGGGTACAGCAGGAACTGTACTGGCAGAAATTATATTGTTCGATGCGGCGATTCAATCTGGGAAAATGCTGCTCATTGGGGTTCTTTTATTGGGTGTAATCGGTCTTAAAATTCTAAGCAAAGGAAAAACAAAGGAGGTATATGAATCATGAACTGGGTATATCTTATTTTGGCAGGTGTCTTTGAAATGATTGGGGTTATGATGATTAATAAATTGCACAAAGATCGTAACCTGATGTCAATTATACTGTTGGTTGCAGGTTTTGGACTAAGCTTTCTGTTCCTATCGATTGCGATGAAGACTCTTCCGATGGGGACGGCATACGCCGTATGGACGGGAATCGGCGCTTCCGGGGGAGCTATTCTCGGCATGATATTTTATGGAGAACCTCGAAATGCGTTAAGAATTCTGTTTATTGCCATGGTGCTTGGATCAGCAGTAGGGTTGAAACTGATAAGTTAATGGATTGGTTCGGGACTTGATTTTGAAAATATAATATACAGAAGTGCTTTTTAATGTTATCCTTATGTGTTACGTTTTGAAATGAGATATACGTCAAATGAATATTTGTTGCGTAAATTAAGGAGACCTAATGACATTTAAAGACTTGAATATTATACCCGCAATTTTGGAAGGCTTGAACAAAGCAAACTATACTGCCCCGACACCTATACAGGAACAGGCGATTCCAGCCGTATTGGAAGGCAGAGATTTGCTTGGCTGTGCGCAAACAGGTACAGGCAAGACGGCAGCATTTTCTGTGCCTATCATTCAGTTATTAAGCGAAAAGTCGAATGGCCCCAAAGCCGCACGTCATATTCGCTCATTGATTTTAACACCAACAAGAGAACTTGCGATTCAGATTTCAGATAATATTAAGGCATATAGCCGTTACACCGATATTCGTTGTGCAGCAATCGTGGGAGGCGTTTCACAAAAAGTCCAGGAGCGTGCCCTTAATCAAGGTGCAGATATTATTATTGCAACGCCTGGTAGACTGATTGACTTGGTCAATCAAAAGCGCATTGATCTGAAACATGTGCAAATACTGGTTCTTGATGAAGCAGACCGTATGCTGGATATGGGCTTCATTCATGATGTTAAACGGATTATCGCCAAGATGCCGAGCAAGAAACAGACGTTGTTCTTCTCAGCTACAATGCCTCCGGAAATTACAAAAATGGTAAAAACGCTGCTTGTTGATCCGGTAAAAGTAGAAATTACGCCCGTATCCTCCACAGTGGATCGAATTGAACAGTCTGTGTATTTATTGGAAAATGGCAAAAAACAGAGTCTGTTGAATCATATTTTGCAGGATAAATCTATTGTTTCGGCACTGGTGTTTACCCGTACAAAGCGTGGAGCTGACCGTGTAACTCGCGATTTGTCCAAAGTGAATATTACGGCGCAGGCCATTCATGGCAACAAATCTCAAAATGAGCGTCAAAGAGCTCTAAATAATTTCAAAAGCGGAGTTACACGAGTGCTGGTGGCGACGGATATAGCCGCAAGGGGCATTGATGTTGAAGAGCTGTCACATGTAATCAACTTCAACCTTCCTAATATTCCAGAAACGTATGTTCACCGAATTGGCCGTACGGGCAGAGCAGGGCATAGCGGAATGGCCATTTCCTTTTGTGAAAAGGAAGAGCTTCCGTTCCTGAAGGATATCGAGAAAGTAATCAAGAAGACCATTCCTGAAGTGAAAAATCATCCTTATCCGATGACAAGTGTGCCTACTTTTGTAAAATCGAATCAAACATCAAAGTCTGCGACCCATAAATCTGCAGCTGATAAACCAGCGAAGTCAAAAGCGAATCCGGCTCGCAAACCTAAATCCGAGTGGTTTAAGAAGAGCGGTAAAGCTAATCACAGTAAGCCAAATAGCGGTAAACCAAACCACAATAGTACAAGTCACAGTAAACCAAAGAGCAGCAAAGTGAATAAAGCTCTCTAAAAAAACGAGCAAAATGCCTTCTCCACTTCGTGGAGGAGGTTTTTTTTATGAACACAAAATCGATATGATATTGATAATGATTCTCAATAATAACAGAATAATAGAGTGGAACTTAAAAAAATGTCCCAAGGCCAATGTTGTAGTGCCCCTAGCCCTGTAGAGGAAATGCCGGGACTGATTGATTTCAGTGTAATGGTTAATAAAAAGAGTAAAGAACACGAAGAAGTAATGGTGCTAATTCGTTGGGAATCAGAAGAAGCATGGAAGAATTGGGAGAAGAGTGATGTTCATATTAAAGGTCATAAGGAGAAAAGAGGACAGGAGAAACCCGAGTATCTGATTAGCACTACGGTAAATATGTACGAAGTACAGAAAGTGAAGACAGCTAGAGTATCGAATGCTTAATTCGAATGATGAAAAACCGATCTTATGATTTCTCTCATGGGATTGGTTTTTTTTGTTTGTATGTCCATTGAAGTTTTGTCGCATCATTTCTATGTATAGGTTTTTTAATAAATACTATAATGCAGTCTTAAGAACGCAAGTTGACAGGTTTTAATTATTAAAGCTATTATAGATATCTAAGGTCTATAAAGGAGGTTGAACTCATGAGTGATGAAAAATTCAAAAAAAGTCATACTTCAGTACCCCAAATTCATTCAATGGATTTCTTATCTAATCTGGGAGTGGATATCTTGTCCTTATTGCAGCCCCAAACCGGGGAACGTATTCTGGATATCGGCAGTGGCAACGGAGATTTGACAGCCAAGATCGCAGCTGCCGGAGCGATACCGACAGGTATCGATCTATCGGAGAGAATGGTGTCACTTGCCCAACAGAAGTATCCTGACCTGAATGTTCAGGTGAAAGACGCTTCTCAATATCGGACCAATATACCCTTTGACGCTGTATTCTCACATGCAGCTATACATTGGATCAATAATCCTGCAGCTACAACCCGATCCATCTGGTTGGCCCTGCGCGAAGGTGGACGATTCGTAGCTGAATTTGCCGGAAGTGGCAATGTCTCCATCTTGACCACTGCGATGAAACAGGTTTTGGAAGAGCATGGCTATACATGGGCAGGACGGAATCCCTGGTATCATCCTACTCTTGGTGAATACGCCACCCTGCTGGAGCAGAACGGCTTTCGTGTCACATTCGCTCAGTATTTTGACAAGCCTGCTCCGCTCAAAGAAGAAGAAGGACTTCGGAATTGGTTAGATAGTTTCACTGATTATTTCTTTAAAGATGTTTCCTCCGCAGACATGGAATCAATTTATCAAGCTATCTTGACTGAGGTTAAGCCCCACTTTGAGCGAGAAGGTCAATGGTTTCTCGACACTACCCGATTACGTATCGTAGCGATTAAAGAACCTGTCTGAGAAGATAATTTCTCTATTACTGGAAGAATAGTTGAAATGGAATGCTTGATATTTACATGCAAACGTACATTCGGTATCATTAGATTGGGTAGGAAAAGTTGTTGTCTTCTGCGCAAAGGAGAGATACTGAATTGAAGAATAAGATTATAGAGTACTGTTTGAAGAAAAAAGGTGCAACGAAGGATTATCCCTTCGGAGCCGATCCGGTTGTTATCAAAATTGCAGGGAAAATGTTTGCACTTATGTTTGAGGACAAGGCGGATAACGCTCGCTTGAACTTAAAATGTGATCCGATCATTGCGGAAAACCTGAGAGAGCAGCATGAAGCCGTTCAACCGGGGTATCATATGAACAAAAAGCATTGGAATACCATTGTTCTAGATGGTTCCTTGTCGGAGCAGGATATCTTTGTCATGATTGACCATTCATACGACTTGGTTGTCAAAACGCTGTCCAAGAGTCTTTTGGAATCCATATCGTAATTAGTCCACATGCAATAACAATTCAGGCAGCAGGTGTTCGGCGCCACTAGCAGAAAAATCAGCTTTTTTCAAAAAGTAATAGCGGTAGTCCCAGGATGTTAACTTCATATCCTGAGACTACCGCTATTTTAGTTACGTGCACATTGCACGTTACCCCAAATTCATTTTGATTAATTCTCCTAATTGCTCAGACATGACCTCGGGTGGATGGGGCATTTCGTTCTTGATCCACCACTCAACGACCCCTACATAAGACATGACCACATATTGGAGGATGATATCCTCACTTAATCCGGATTTTCTGGCCTGAGATAAGTGTACTTCCTCCTTAAAATCCTCATTAAGAAACTCAACCAAGCGGTTGCGGAATTGTACCGCTCCCTTACTGGCCATCATCGTCGAGAAGAACAAGTAGTTCTGTTCCAAATAGGTAAACCAGGGAATGATGGATTCTTTCCATTCCAAGTCGGCAACCGAATGGCAAATTTCACTTAATTCTTTGATATGCCCGTCAATGAGCTTGTCCAACAGATCATACTTATCTACGTAATGCAGATAAATGGTGCCTCTGCTAACGTCTGCCCTATCGGAAATATCCTGTAGAGTGATATCATCGAAATTTTTTTCTGACATCAATTCAATCACTGCTGCTTTGATGGCTTCTTGTGATTTTCGAATTCTTCGATCCACTTTGGTCATGTGATTCTCACCAAACTTTCTAAAGATAATAAACAAATTTATGTTTAATGTTCACTAATTAACGAAACGAGTCCAATTAACAATGGTAACCTTACTCATTCTGTTTATAATTATTAACAGATGTTCATTAATATATCAATATTTGTTTTTGTACAAGATCAGATCGCATCATAGATATCATAACAACAGTTGGGGGGATGAATGATGCAACGTTTATGGACAAAGTCATTTATTCTAATGACGCTGGGTTTGCTTTTTTTATTTACTGCATTTTATATGCTGTATCCTACACTGCCGCTCTTCATTAAAGAGATGGGTGGCAATGAAAAACAGGTGGGCTTGGCCATGGGAGCTTTAATGCTGTCCTCCGTTATCTTTCGTCCTTTTGTGGGTGGACTACTGGATCGATTCGGCAGACGTCCGTTTATGATTGGGGGGCTGCTTCTATTTATATTGGTGATGTACATGTACAACTGGGTTGGTGGAATCATCATGCTGATCGGACTTCGTATCATACATGGAATGAGCTGGGCTGTATCCACAACTTCCATGATGACAGCTGTGACTGACCTGATTCCATCCGCTCGGCGCGGGGAAGGTATGGGGTGGTTTAGCACCTCAATGACGCTAGCCATGGCGGTTGGCCCTATGATCGGTCTGGGGATTATGCAAGGCACATCATATCAGACGATGTTTCTCTTTGCTGTTGGTTTGTCCGTCGTAGCCCTGCTTTTGACGCTGGGAGCCAAAATGCCATTTCAACCACATACGGACAGAAAGAAAATCCAAATCTTCGAAAAATCAGTTTTGCCTGTGATGGCGCCAATCTTTTTTCTTTTCATTGCATATGGGGGAATTACTACATTTGTACCCTTGTTTGCGGAGCAGATCAAAGTCAATTCTGGCACATTCTTTCTGGTTTATGCCGCGACACTTGCGCTATCCCGGCCCATTGCCGGAAAGCTGTCCGATAAGAAAGGAGACACAGCAGTCATTGTCCCGGCGCTGATCATTACGATCATTGCTTTGATTGTGCTTAGCTTTGCAACCAGTTTACTTGGCGTGCTCGCTTCAGCAGTTCTGTACGGGATCGGCTTTGGTTCCGCTCAGCCAGCTCTTCAGGCCATAACGCTTCGCCTCGCTCCCGAGGATCGGAAAGGGGCGGCCAATGCCTTCTTTTCGACGGCGACTGATCTCGGTATCGGGCTGGGTGCCATGGCCTTGGGACTGGTATCCCAATACATGAGCTATCACATATTGTTTATGGTCAGTGCTTTGTCAGTCCAGGTTTCTTTTCTGCTTTTCATAATCTATGTAAGACGGTTGTTGAAGATCAAACAGACACTGCCTACCAAAACGAGTGACTCTGTTTCATTGTAGTTGAATGGTAGTGTGTTAAATCAGAATTGTAGTATAATTTGTGCAGTGAAGAGCAGCAATTATTTCATGATGCGGAGGCTTACTGCATGTTCATTAGAGAGATAGAAGAAAAAGATAATCAAGAAGTAGAGTCTTTAATTCGAAGTTGTTTGATCGAATTCGGGGCCAATAAGTCAGGAACAGCGTGGGCTGACCCGAATCTGGGCGATTTTTATCATCTTTATCAGCGCGAGGGCTCCAGGTATTGGGTGGTTGAGCATAACTCCACCGTGGTAGCTGGCTGCGGTATCGGACCCGTGGAGGGATTTTCACATATTTGTGAATTGCAGAAGATGTATGCATTAAAAGAAGCACGAGGCACCGGAATCTCATATGAATTGCTTCAGATTTCCCTTGATTTTGCCAAAGAACACTATGAACAATGTTATCTTGAGACGCTTAACAACATGGTCGCAGCCAACAAGTTCTATATCAAGAACGGTTTTATTCCATTAGATGATCCGTTAAATGCAACAGAGCATTTCGCTTGTGATGCATGGTATATCAAAACATTATAATATTCACACCTCATGATGCACCAAAAGCCTAGTTCTAGCGGCAGATTGCCGACATTGAATTAGGCTTTTTGCATTTTATATATCCATATACGTTAAAGAAACGTCAAACAGAGCTGCTCCACAATGCGGTCGGGAGAGTTGCCGCGCACGTTTTTTTGAAACAGATATGAATCATTACTCATGGCGGTCAGGAGCATGTCCGTTTTGAACAAACTGATGGCTTGCGATTCGTCATTCCCTGTTGCCATCTCTTCGAATAATCCGAATAGCTGTTGATGCAATTGGTCATAAAGAGGACTTGAGGTTCTGGACTCTGATCCTTGATATACTGCATTCTCGATACCCGAGAGCAGCTCCGCATTTTTCTCTCTAAACTGGATAAATAACGTCAGCAGACCCCGCAATCGCTCAGATGGTGGATGCTGTGCGTTCTCCTGCAAATATATCTCCACATCATCGAAGAACAGCGCTGCGTTATCTTTGATCAAGTCCATACATAACTCACTTTTATTGCGGTATCGTCGGTATAAGGTACCCGCTCCAATCTGCGCTGCGGAAGCGATCTGGTTCATGCTGACCCGCTCGACGCCGTGCAGCTCGAATAGTTTGCTAGCTACATCCAAAATACGTTGGCGATTTTCGGCGGCATCCCGTCGTTCCGAGCGAGAGGCTGTATTGGTTCTATCCACTGTCTGTCACTTCCTATCCTTCAACGTCTAAAATTTGACAAGGGGAGAACCCTCCGTTTAATATCAAGAAGAGGTTAAGCGGAGAGTTCTCCTCTTGATTTTAAACAAAATGAGAGGGATGTGCAACCCATGGAGAGTCATCATAACCAAGCTGCACTTCTAGTCATGGATATGCAGAACATCATTGTATCGCAATATGCGAAGCACGAGGATGAACTGCTCCCGTTTCAGAAAGCGGTAGAAGCAGCCCGTAGACATAACGTACCCGTGATTTTTGTGAAGGTTGGTCATCGCCAGGATTCCCCTCCAATCAGTGAGCGTAACAAGTTGTTTGGAAAAAAGTCAAGCCGCGATGGTGGAAACGAAGCTAATCCGGCGATGAAAGTGGCAATGGACCTTCACGAATCGGTACAGCCGCTTCCAGGAGAGCTCGTGGTGGACAAGTTCCGCGTCAGTGGATTCTCAGGGAGCAACCTGGAAACCCTTCTTCAATCCCATGGCATTCATACACTTATTCTTAGCGGTATCGCAACAAGTGGAGTAGTGCTGTCTACCTTGTGTGAGGCGGCGGATAAGGATTACGCGCTGACTGTACTTTCTGATGCTTGTCTGGATAGGGACCCTGAAGTTCATCGAGTTCTTGTAGAGAGCGTATTCCCCCAACAAGCTGATGTGCTGGCTGTAGATGATTGGATCAATGCATTAATGTAAACCAATAAAATGGTCGAAGCGAAGGGATGGTAATTATGAGTGAGTTAGATCTTAATGTTTCACAAAAAGCAGCACTGAGCCTGTTTAGTGGGGATAGTGGTGAAAACCCGTTTTCACTGATCAAGCAATTGCGTGAAACAGGTCCTGTTATTCCAGTATCCTTGCCAATGGGTGGTACAGATCGCGGGCAGTGGTTGGTCACACGAATGGAAGAAGCGTCACAGGTACTCAAAGATCATGCCCACTTCACAGTAGACCCACTCTCCATTGACGGCAATGAGAATATCCTGAAAGCCTATGTGGAAAACATAGATCCAGATGCTCCTCCAACGTTCTTTACCGGAAAATCGATGCTGTCTGTAGATGATCCTGATCATCGGAGATTACGCCGACTGGTCTCCAAAGCCTTTACCCCAAAATACATGGAAAGTCTTCGTCCACGTGTACAGCAGATCGCTGATGAATTATTGGATCAGGTTCAAGCCCAGGGCGAGATGGACTTGGTCAAGGATTACGCCTATCCCTTACCGATTCATGTGATATCCGATATGCTGGGAGTGCCTAAAGCAGATCGCCCGCAGATCCAGACCTGGTCCTCCGCAATTGCACATGGTCTGGGTCTCGGAGTGCGTGAACCGGGAGTGGAGGAACACCTCCGAGCTTTCGGTGACTATACCGCACAGCTGGTAGCTGAGAAACGCAAACATCCTGCAGATGATTTGATCAGCCAATTGATTGCTATAGAAGAAGAGGGCGATCGACTCAGTGAACCGGAACTGTTATCCATGATTACATTATTGATCTTTGCTGGGCACGAGACGACATCCAATCTGATTGCTACGGGTGCAATAATGTTATTGGATCATCCTGAACAATTGGAGAAGCTCAAGGCTGATCTTAGTCTGGCACCTTCTGCTGTAGAGGAATTGCTGCGGTTTAACGGGCCTGCAACCATTGCCGGACCTCGTTTTGCGACTGAGGATATAGAGCTGGCAGGGCAACAGATCAAAAAGGGAGATATGGTCATCCCCGTGCTGAAATCAGCCAATCGGGATGAACTTCAATTTGAACAGTCAGAGGATCTGGATGTTGCCCGTCATATTCATCGTCATCTGGCTTTTGGTCATGGCATTCATTCTTGCTTGGGAGCTCCACTTGCTCGTGTGGAGGGAGATATCGCCTTTACAACCTTGTTAAAACGCATGCCTAATCTGCGACTTAATATTCCTCGGGAAAACATTGAGTGGCATTTGGCGCTAAGTTCACAGAGCTTGGCTGCCTTGCCTGTCGCATTTTAGCAGCAAGAGTTAGAGATAAGCTTCTATTTGTAAGAAGAAAAATATATACCCAAAAAATCCGCCATGTTTGGCGGATTTCTTGTGTTAGCTATAAGTTACATAACGATAGGCAACACTCCAGAAATAAAGCGGTTTGATTTTGATCTTATGTCAGATCGATCATCGCACATTAACGGGGAATTGTATGAAAAACGAAGAAGAATGATGAAGTGAAAAGTAATTTGATACAAAATAAATGTTTTGTTACAATATTATCGACTGAATTGAACTTTACGTTTATATTTCCTGTTCCATAATACATAAGAGGTGGTGAACGAATGCTTGAGTTGAGTTTTGATAATCCAGATGAGCTGGTCACGGTCACGCATGCGTTATCGACTCGATCCAGAGTGGATATTCTCCGACTACTGATCTCCCAAAACCTGAATATCGTTGAAATCGCGGAAGCTCTCAAACTTCCTGTATCCACGGTAGCCAGCAACATCAAGGTTTTGGAAGCTGCAAGGCTGATTAATACGGAACTGCTGCCTGCCTCTCGCGGGGCGATGAAAGTATGCAGCCGCAATTACGATGATATTCATATTGCTCTTAATCTGGAGAAAGCAATTCCCAAAGGCGACATCCAGGTGTACGAAGTGGATATGCCTATCGGTCATTATAGTGATTGTGAAGTGTCACCCACTTGCGGTATGGCGAATGGCGAGGGCATGATCATTCGAGAGGATGAACCTGCAAGCTTTTATCATCCGAAGCATGTCGGAGCGCAGATTATGTGGTTTCGAAAGGGATATGTCGAATATTTGATGCCGCTGGAGATTCCGGCAGAAGCGGTAATCGAATCGCTGGAACTGTCTATGGAAATATGTTCTGAAGCGCCAAACTATGATCATAATTGGCCTTCCGATATCTCTGTATGGATTAACGGTGTGGAAATTGGCATGTGGACATGTCCTGGTGACTTTGGAGATCGGCGTGGAAAGCTCAACCCGGCGTGGTGGTTTGAATGGTCAACACAGTATGGTTTATTAAAGACATGGCGAGTGGACAAAAACAAGACGACGCTGGATATGGAGAAAATTTCAGCAGTTGATCTGGCTCAGCTTAACCTTCAAAACAGCCATAAGTTAAGGGTGCGAATCGGTATCAAGCCGGATGCGGTTCATCAAGGAGGCATAAATCTCTTTGGACGACAATTTGGAGATTATGACCAAAATATCAAGATGACTGTACATTATGCCATTCATTAGAATGAGATGAGGAAGAAAGACCTTGGTTGCAGATATTATGTAACTAAGGTCTTTTTTTATTTAATAATTACATTAAATATGTTTGAAAGCGTTGACAAGAGGTGGTTAGCCTTATATAATCCCCTATAGATACAGTAATAATGTAATAAAACAATTATATCGTTTGTATCTACAAATTAGAGTAAAGGGGATACTCGCATGAAAAAGAAGATCGGCAGGTTAGCACTGACATTATTGCTCTCATTCTCAACCGTTTTGAGTGCATGTAGCGGAGGCAGTAATGAAGCGGGTGAGAGTGGATCTGGTGATGGAAAAGTGACATTGTCCTTCTGGACATTGTTCGATGGTGGTGATGGCGCAAACATGCAGACATTGGTCGATGAGTTTAACAAAACCCATCCAGACATTGAAGTGAAGAATACCAAATTGGCCTGGGGCGAGTACTATACGAAGCTCATTACTGCTGTTGGTAACGGTAATGGACCGGACATCGGGATTTCCCATTCCTCCAGACTGCCCGATCTGATCAATCAAGGGGTTGTCACAGAGCTTGATACTCCGGCTACAGATGCAGGTGTGGACTGGAGCACCTATAACCAGAATCTTTTGGATGCGGTTACTGTAGAAGGTCAACATTATGCTGTCCCCATTGACACACATCCCTTTATCATGTTCTACAACAAAAAACTGCTAAAAGATGCAGGCTTGCTTGGTGAAGACGGAAAACCGATCCTGGAGCAATCTGCTGACGGGTTTGTGAGTTTCCTTCAAACTTTAAAAGAGAAGCTGCCTGCCCAAACGACCCCGTTTGCATTATCCAATAATAATGATGACCCTTACCGCTTGTGGTGGTCGCTGTACTCCCAGTTGGGTGGTAACGACGTGGTGTCGGATGATCTGAAGTCCGCAGCTATTGATAAGGAGAAAGGCATCAAAGCCGCTGACTATATTCAGAAGCTCTACACCGAAGGTTATATCAAGAAAAATGATCCGGACTTCTATAAAAACTTTCAAAGTGGAACAGCCGCTATTATCATGACAGGGGTTTGGACGACAGGAACATGGGAATCCACCAAAGGACTTGAGTTTGGAGCTATGCCAATTCCGAAATTCTACGATCAGGAAGCAACATGGGGAGATTCCCACACCATTGTTTTGCCACTGACGAAGGATGAGGACCCGGCTAAGCGAAAAGCCGCGATGACTTTTGCTGACTGGGTTGCTGACAATGGTCAGGTCTGGGCGAAAGCCGGACATATTCCATCCAAGCCATCCGTGCTGGAAAAACAGGAATTCAAGGATCTGCCATACCGCAGTGATTATTCCGAAGTAGCAAGTGTAGTTAAATTCAGCAAACATTCCACCAAAAATGCACAAATCCGCGATGAAGCTGCCTTTAAATTTTTGAATGAAGTATGGGCGAACAAGATGACCCCGGCAGATGCCATGAACAACATGGAGACAGCCATTCAGAAAATAGTGAGTGAATAGAAGGAAGACGGGTCACGCAAGCCTGCGCATTCACCATCTCTAGATAAGAAATCGCTGGCTTGCGTGCCAATCAAAGGGGAGACGCATATGAAGATCAAAAAAATGAGGGCGGATATGCAGGCACTGGTATTTCTGCTTCCATTCTTAATTATTTATGGTTTATTTACGATCTGGCCCATGATTAAAGGTGTGGAGATGACCTTCTACAAATGGACGCTGATCAAGAAAATGGATTTTATTGGCCTGGATAACTTCCGAAAAGTGTTTCAGGACAGAGAGGTTTGGGAAGCGATCTGGCATTCAACCTTCTTTGTTTTCTTGAGTACACCGACCATGATTATACTCGCGATTTTGCTGGCCTTGATCGCCAACCGAAAATCGTCATTGCAAAAGTTCTACCGGATCATCTTCTTTATACCAAGCGTACTCTCCGTCGCCGTCGCAGCTTATCTGGGTTTATTCGTATTTCAGCCTTATACCGGGTTTGTCAATTCCGTCCTGCACCTTGTCAGATTATTGCCTCAAAATGCCGAAATTTTCTGGCTGACGGAGACCGGACTCGCCTGGGTCGTTATTACCGTAATTACCTTGTGGTGGACAGTTGGATTTAACTTTATTTTGTATCTTTCCGCCATGCAGGAAATACCGGATGAAATTTATGAAGCAGCAAGGTTGGATGGTGCAAGTGATACACAAATATTTTGGAGGATTACGCTTCCTTATCTGACGCCACTGACCAAAACCATTACCATGTTGCAAATTATCGCTTCATACAAGGTCTTTATGCAAATTTATGTTATTACTGGCGGGGGACCGCTGGATCAGACACGTCCAATTATTCAGCTGATCTATCAAACCGGATTCAAGAACAATAACCTGGGTTATGCCGCAACGATGTCCTATATTTTATTCGTAATCCTGCTGGTGCTGTCGGCGCTGCAATACTGGATGACTAACCGGAAAGGGGCGGAATACTGATGAAATGGTTATATCGCACAGGTTCTGCGTTGATGGCGGTTATGTTTGCGGCCCCACTAGTGTGGATGCTGATGGTCTCCATTAAAGAAGAAGGCATGAAGATTATTACGGTCCTGGACTGGTTTAAACCGCCTTACTCACTTGCTGTCTATAACGAAATTCTGACAACAACAAAGCTGTCGCAGTGGGTGGTTAACAGTTTGTTTGTCGCAGTGGTTGTGACCGTATTAACTGTTATTTTCGCGGCGATGGCTGGATTTGCTCTGTCCAAAGTACCGTTTCGTTTCCGTACATTTGTTTTCTTTTTCATTCTTGGTGGATTACTTATCCCCGGAGAGGCAACCATTATTCCACTCTATCAAGTAGCCAAGGATTTGCATTTGCTGAACTCATACAGTGGATTGATCATTCCTGCTTTGGCTTCACCAGTGGCTGTCATCGTGCTCAAAAGCTTCTTCGATGGGGTTCCGAATGATCTGCTGGAGAGTGTGCAAATTGACGGTGGAGGCTTTTGGCGAATCTTTACCAGCATCATGCTGCCTTTGACACGTCCGGCCATGGCATCCATGGCGATTCTGACATTTATCGGCTCGTGGAACAATTTCTTATGGCCATTCCTTTCCATAACTGATGATAATCTGTTTACGCTGCCAATGGGTATCCCAACGCTAATGGGTCAGTATTCAGAAGATTACGTTAAACCAATGGTTATCAATGCAGTGGCTTCTGTTCCTATCATTATATTGTTTATCATTTTTGAGAAACAGATTGTTAAAGGTATCAGCATGTCCGGTATTAAGGGTTAACACTTTTTCAGGCCTATGAGCCAAATACAGAGGAGATCGGAGAGAACAAGATGACTACTAAATTTTACAACAAGGATTATCCAAGGCCGCAATTTGTACGCAATGAGTGGGTGGATTTGAATGGAGAATGGGATTTTAGTTTTGATGACAATCAGGCGGGTGAAAGCGAGCAGTGGTACGTCCAGAAACAGTTTCCGGCAGGGACGAAAATCAAGGTTCCCTTCACGTATGAGACCCAAGCGAGCGGTATCGGGATTGAGACATTTCATCCTCTGGTCTGGTACCGGAGAAGTGTTCAGATTCCCCAGGAAGCAAAAGGAAAGCGGAGCATTCTGCATTTTCAGGGAGTGGATTATCGCGCAAAATGTTGGGTGAACGGAACGGTTGTTGGTGAACATGAAGGGGGGTACGCTGCGTTTTCATTCGACATTACCCCTTATATCACTTACGGCTCGGAGAATAACATTGTGCTTGAAGTAGAAGACAGTCAGAGTGCGATGCAGCCTCGGGGGAAACAACGCTGGGTGGATGACAATTTTGAATGTTTTTATGTGCAAAGTACGGGAATATGGAAAAGTGTTTGGCTGGAGCATGTGAGTGAAGCAAGGGTTGAAGCAGTCAAGATGACACCGGATATCGATCGTCATATGATTCGTTTGGACTTTCAATTGAATGGGATCGAAGGCAAGAACAATTTGCGTTTGGAGACACGGATTGAGCTGAAGGGTCAGCATGTGCAAACCATCAGCCTGTCTCCAGACAGACCTTGGATGACCGTGGAAGCCAGTGTGAAACATGAAGCAGGCGGGCCGTGGAAACAGTCGTTATGGTCACCGGGCTCACCGAACCTGTACGATATCGAGTTTGTGATGTACGAAGATGAGAAAGAAATCGATCGGGTTCATTCCTATTTTGGTATGCGGAAAATATCGATTGAAAATGGGCAAATTCTGCTGAACAATGCTCCGTTGTATCAAAGAATGATTCTGGATCAGGGATATTGGACGGAGAGCCATTTGACCCCACCTTCAGTGGAAGCACTGATTGAGGATATCGATAAAATTGCCGAGATGGGATATAACGGAATTCGTAAACATATGAAACTGGAAGATCCACGCTTTTTGTATTGGTGTGATGTGAAAGGGATGTTGGTCTGGTCAGAGATGGCAGCTACCTTCGAGTTTAATGATGAGGCCGTGAGTAGATTCACCAAAGAATGGCTTGAAATTGTACCCCAGCAATACAACCATCCAAGCATCATTACCTGGGTGCCATTTAATGAATCGTGGGGAATACCGACGATTGGTCACGAGGTAAGGCAGCAGCAATTCACGCAATCCATATACCATCTGACCAAAGCCATTGATCCGTATCGTCCGGTCATTACCAACGACGGTTGGGAGCATACGGTATCGGATATTTTGACAATCCATGATTATGTGGAGACGGGAGAAGCTTTTCTGGAACGGTATCAGGATAAGGACTTGATCGTAAATAACATGATGGCTTCCAATCGATGGAAGTTTGCTTTTGCGGAAGGTTACCACTACAAAGGACAACCCATTATCATCAGTGAATTCGGTGGTATTGCTTTCCAATCGGATAAAGGCTGGGGTTATGGCAATCAGGTGGACTCGGTTGAAGCCTTTATTGAACGTTTCCGTTCCATCACCGAAGCGATTAAAGCCATTCCTTATATCTCGGGCTATTGTTATACACAAGTCACCGATGTGCAGCAGGAGATTAATGGTCTGTTAACGGAAGACCGTAAACCGAAAGTGCCACTGGAAGTGATCCGCAAGATTAATCTGGGGTGACAGGGAGCTGAACATCATGCACAGCAATTGCATGCCGTAGTACAGCCGCTATTGGATTCTCCCGTAGTAGAAGGATTTTGTTACACCAGCTGACGGATGTGGAGCAGGAGATCAATAGTCTGCTGACGTATGACAGATAGCCCAAGATGCCGATGGAACAGATTTGGGCCATTGAAGGACATTATCCATTGTCCGCTGGCAAATAAGGAGGGGAAACGTATGTTGAACACAAAGGAGATAAGTAGCTCCTGGGAAGGCGATTTTCAAGGGGAAAAGGCCATTTACCTTCGCTTTGGTTCCAGTGAGGCCATTATGCTGCCGGAGATCGGTGGTAATCTGGTCGCCTATCGTGATCTTGAGCGAGGGCTTCGCTTCCTTCATGAACCGTCACCGGAAGAGATGGAATCATTCAAGGCAAGACCCATGATTCATGGAATCCCCGTTCTGTTTCCACCGAATCGTTATGAGGACGGGCGGTTTGCCTGGAACGGGCAGACACTTCAGTTTCCGGTCAATGAGGAAGCAACAGGCAATCATTTGCATGGATTTTTGTATAATACGCCCTGGGTTGTGGATGAGTATGGACATACCGAGAAAGAAAGCCATGTCTCCGTGTCCATTACGGTTGATGAATCTCATCCGGTATACGTGTGCTTTCCTTTTCAATTCAGTATTACATTACGCTACTCGCTGAGCAGCGATGGACTCATGCAGCATGTCCGGATTCGCAATCATGGAAGCTCCCGCATGCCGTGCCTGATCGCTTTTCATACCTCAATTAACGCTCCCTTTAATCCGGGAGGATCGGCCCGTGATTGCAAGCTTAAACTGACCATTGGAGACAGGTGGGAGTTGGATCAACGTATGCTGCCAACGACACGTTTTCAGTCCCTTACTCAGGAGGAAGAGCAGATGTGTGACTCAGGGGTATATCCGTTCTTTGCAGAAATGGATAACCATTACACTGCTGTACCGCAAAATGGAAGAAACCGGATGGAGCTTCAGGATATGAAGAATGGGGTGACACTGATCTACGATGTGGGAACTTCCTATAAACAATGGATGATCTGGAACAATCATGCGAAAGAAGGTTTTTTCTGTCCCGAACCCCAGATCAATCTCGTGAATGCACCTAATCTGGATATGCAGGCCGAGGAAGCTGGATTATTTAGTTTGCAGCCGGGAGAGATCTGGGAGGAAACGAGCAGATTATATTTGCGTCAATCGTAAAAATAGATATGAAGGGGAGCAGCCAGGACAGCTAATGCTGTGATCGCTGCTCCTTTTAAAAACCATTGAATACAGTGAATTTAGCCAGTCGTCCTCTCTGGGCGCAAGCCATATAAAGAGGACTTTACCCATGAATTGTCGTGCATCCGATAGAATAAGGCGGAGAGTAGCACAATTACGAAGAGTGAAGGCAAAATCATACCTGTAGAGAGACAGCGGCTCCGATATAATCTGCCGTCCAATAACCAATCAACGTTGCGGCTTTGGTTGCAATCGAGCCAGGAGCCGTAACGGTCAGCGCTACAGTTTGTTGGGATTCAGCGCTTGTCAGCCATCCTTTTTCCGTTACCTCGTGTTGAATGATCGGAATAACGGCATAACCGCCACCAAATGAAACGAGACCCACACGTATAAACATCATGTACAGGTCCCAATACATCTTAATCGCTCCGATTCGTCTTACTTAATCAAAATAGCCCGGAGTTTATTTTTATTGTCATTTTGTTACGATCAAACAAAATAGGAGAAGGAGGGGGCTCCCTACGATGCAGGAATATGAGTATGAGCATGCAGAATTCATCGACTATAAGCCAGGTTATTTGGATAAAGAGGAACACATCTGGCCCGTCCGGGCGGGGCGAAGTATAGCGAAATCCAATTATCGGGTTGGTCCCAAACGTATCGAGTGTTATAGTCTTCATTTTGTGTATGAAGGTAGGCTCAGGCTTGAGTTTGATGGCAAGCGGGTAGACTTGCAGAAGAATGATCTGTTCTGTCTGTTTCCCGGGAGAACCTATTACTATCACATGCTTCCCTCGGAATCTCCACTGCAAATGAACTGGCTGGCATTGGATGGTCCTAAAGTCAAACCTTTATTGGAGCTGGCTGGTTTGACTCCTGAAAATCCGTTCGGCAAACAGATGATATCCACTCAGGTCCAGGAAACGTCGGAACGTTTAATTCATGCATTGGCATGTGTGGAACGATGGAAGCCAGCAGTATCGCTGGAGCTGCACGGGTTGGTATATGGATTGTTAGCCAGTCTTGTTCCAGACACCAACTATGGACAGCCTACAGAATTGGCTGGCTGGATTCATGAATGCATGAATTACATGGAATTGCATGCAACAGAGGGCATTTCCGTGCAGCAGGTCGCCGACTTCGCAGGGGTACATCGTTCTTACTTCTCCAACATGTTCACCACTCAGGTTGGTCTGCCCCCGTTAAAATTCATGCAGAGAATACGAATGGATAAGGCCAAACAGCTTCTAAAGGATACGGATGTTACCGTTACGGAGATTGCTTTGTCGCTCGGTTATCCGAATATATATTCATTTACCAGAGCATTCAAAATCTATTATAAAGTACCTCCAATCATGATGCGGAGAACCTCTAGCTGATCCTGAACATGCCGATGTCCGGTATGGGGAACGCTTACTTTTTTTGGATGCTGAAAAATTGCTCCCCGCCTTTCAACCCGATCATATGAAGTACACAGAACGAAGTGTTTTGACCGAGAATTGGCAGTGTGGTTACGTATTACATCCTTCATCCATCGATGTGCTGGAGTTTGGAAAGGCGGATCCATTATCTTGACATCCCGGACTATAGACAAATAGGGTTTCAGTACCTGTACCTATGTTCTGAAACCCTATTCTCTGTTCTATGGTGTCTCGACTCCCAGCAATCCGATACTTGCCTGATGAAAGCAGGCATTTTAAATAATCATTTGCGTTCGCTTATACAAAACAGGTATGGCCGCTGCGATAAGAATCACACCCATAATAGCGGGAGCTGCATGACCAAGGGATACATAGATTTGACCTCCAATGATAGGACCAATCATTCTAGCTAATGCCTGAAGAGATTGACTCCCGCCTTGAATCCTTCCTTGTTCACTAGAGTCGACAGACTTGGAAAGCATGCCATTGAAGGAAGGCCCGAAGATCGAATCACCAAAACCAAAGATAAACATGCCCACGATAAACAGTGGATAGAATGAGAACAAAGTAGATAACGCAATGAGGCTGTAGCCTATAATCTCTGAAACCATTCCAAGAATGGCGATCTGTTTATCACTAAGTCTTTTCAGAAGCTGGGGCATGATGAGACCTTGTGAGAGGATGTCCTGGACACCCATAATGGAGAACATAAGTCCAATGATTGCAGGCTTCCAATTGAAAGTATCCATTGAGAATTGTGAGAAAACGGCTTGTAAAGATCCGTTGGGGATCCAAAGTAAGAACGCTGAGATCAGTAATCTGTTCAAGTTTTTCATGGAAAGCAGATTTGCAAGCTGTATGAATGGATTAAGTCTTGCCATTGTAATTTCTTTCAGTCTATTTTTCTTGGCAAGACTCTCCGGCATAAAAAAGAATCCATATATCACATTCACCAAAGTTATGATTGCTCCAAAATACATGGGTGCAGAATAATCAATTTTGGCGAGTAATCCGCCTACAGTCGGGCCAATGACGGTGCCCACACCTACAACTGCACTTACCCATCCAAAGTATTTGGTTCTCTGTTCCGGTGGGATGATGTCTGCAAAATATGCAAAGATTGTGCCTATGCTTCCGCCGGTTATCCCTTCGATGATACGCCCCACAAAGAGTACCCAGAGAGCTCCACCTATGCCAAAAACCAAGTATCCGATTGCGGAACCCAAAAGACATATCAGGAGCAATGGACGACGGCCATATTTGTCGCTCAGAGCTCCAAGTACAGGGGCCGCAAAAAATACGCAAAAGGCATAAACAGAGGTCAGCAGTGTAACAACGATAGCTTGTTGTCCTGGACTGCTTATATAAGGCTGTACTAAGAATGGGACAACAGGCGCGATAATACTGAAGCCTATCCCGCAAAGGAACTCAGAGATCAGACCGAATAATAAAGCGTGTTTGTTTATGGTTTGTTCTTTGTTCTGTGTATGTTGTGATCTTAATCGAAATTTAAACATTCAATTCTCCTCTCAGAAGGCGTGATTTTATTTCCTTGGAAACATTAATATCGTACAGTTGCTTTGTTTCCTTGTCAACAAAATAATAACAATAAAAAAACAGCCTGTTCTCAAAAATAGAGTCCGGCTGCCTTAAGTTTAACTTCATTATTCAGATTTACTCCGACTTCAGATCTGTACCCAGCTTCTTTATTTCTGCATCCAGATGCCGATTATACTTGTCCACGAAGTTAAGCATACTGTCAAATTGTTCGTCGGTTACCTGTTCAAATACGGCTTTATCTCGCTCGTGAAACTCGTTGTGCAGGTCCTCATGGATTTGATAAATGACTTTCCCTTGCTCCGTAAGCCTAAAATAAATTTCTTTCTTGTTATCCGACTTCTGATAGCTTTCGATCAGGCCTTTTTCGATGAGCTTCTTCGTTAATTTACTTATCGCACCTCGAGTCATATAGAAGGACTCCGCAAGCTTTGTTACATTGGAATCTGCATTTTTTTCAATGTATTCGATGCAATGTACTTCAGAAGGCTTATAACCCTTAAGACTTTCTTCCATCTTATCTTTATTAAGCCAAACCAGCTTGTTATATAAGTCCCTGAAACCCAATAGGACCTGTTCCTCTTTGTTCATGGCCTATCCTCCCACCATTGGTGCATTACAACATTATATTAAATTTTGGTTTCCAGTTCAAAAATAACAACATAATTTACCTCAGGATGGATTAAATAAACCCAGCATTAACTTCAATTGGGGCATATAAAGTGAAGGTGCTTTTCTGAATAAACTTTTTTTCTTCACGACATACTACTTCAGAAGAGGTGGTAAAATTTGCAGCGAATCCATGAACAAGATCTTCACGATATAGAAAAGCAACTTCATGACCATTTCAAAAAGAGTTCGGATTTCCTAAGCAAAAACGTGGTTATCGCGGATCAGGAATTCAGAGCATATTACATGGAGACGCTTGTCGATCTTCCATCAACATTGTCAACGCTTAATCAGGCGGCTAGTGGTAGTGAGAATGGATCATTTCAAAATATGTTCAGGCCATTTGAAGAAGAGGCCTCCATGTCAATGGATGAGATATGCGGTCATCTCTTGCACGGAAAGCTTGTTCTGTTCAGCACAGAAGGGATGGCAGCTGTCATGGAACCGGAGCATACTGACATTTCGCGTTCTGTCAGCGCACCGGAGAGTGAGAATCCCCTTCAATCTGCATACGATGCTTTTACAGAAGATATTAATAAAAACATCGGTTTGCTGCGGAAAAAGATGATTTCCGAGGATTTGATTATTGAACGACGAGAAACGGGGACCCGGTCTACCAAGAAAATTGCCATGGTGTATTTGGAGGGAGTTGCCCAAGCCAAGGTCATCGCGTCTATTCGGGATAAGCTGGAACAAAACAAGGACAAGGAATTGACTACGGTAAGGGATCTGATGCGTATGCTGGGGCATCCCAAATTCTCCTTAACTCCAACGTATATCTCTTCGGAGCTACCTGGGGAGATGGTACAGAATCTGATGAACGGAAAAGTGATTATTTTAATTGATCAGTTTTCGTTTGCCTTTGCTTTTCCAGCCATCATCACGGATCTATGGTCAACAACGCTGGACGTTAACTACCCGTATTTGTTTCAAGTGTTTTTACGAACCGTACGGGCCATTGGCGCACTTTTGGCTGTTACGCTTCCAGGTTTGTATATCGTGCTGAATTCGGTAAATCCGGAATTGCTGCGAATCCAGTTAGCCATTACAGTAGCCAAGAGCAGGGAAGGGGTTCCGTATCCTTCGTTGATCGAAATGCTGCTGGTTATGCTGCTTTTGGAGATGATTATTGAGGCCACCATTCGACTTCCCAAAAACATTGGACCCACCATAACCATGATTGGCGGTATTCTGTTGGGACAAGCCATCGTTCAGGCCAAACTCGTCAGTAATCTATTAATTATTATTCTGGTTGCCTCGGCAATTGCCAACTTTGTATTGGCAGGCTATATGAACACGACCGGAATTCGAATGTACAAATACGTTGTCATGCTTATCAGTTCCTTTTTCGGGATATGGGGCCTTGAGGCTGCGATGATTTGGATTATACTGTATTTTGCCTCGTTGAATACGTTCTCCGTTCCCTACTTAAGTTTAAGCGTGAAAGGAAAGGCTTCGGATGAATAAAGCCCAGATTCTAACCATGTTTGTTCTGCTTCACCTCGCTTCGATCTTTGCCATCTTCCCTGAACGCATCATCTCTGCGACTTCCAAAGGACATTGGGAACCCATAACGATTCTCTTTTTGGCAGAGCTGCTGGTTCTATGGATGTACTTAAAGGCGTTGTCGCAGTTTCCGGGGAAAACAGTGGTGGACATCTGTAATGAATCACTGGGCAAGTGGGCAACGAGACTGATCGTTCTGCCGATGCTGATCTTCCTATATATCGAGCTGATGTTACTTATGTACTTTCAGTCAGTCGAGATTAAAGCCGTATTACTACAGAGAACACCGCCAGCAGCAACAACGGCACTTTTTATCATTCTCTGTTTTTATGCTATTTGGAAGGGACTTAACGTAATGATCCGGGCCAGCATCGGATTATGTATTCTCTTGATGCCATTCATATTCTTTTCCATGATGATCAGCATCCAGAATTTCAGAATCAGCTACATTTTTCCGATTTGGGATAGCGGAATGTCGTTTTTCTCTCATTCAGATTTCTATGTATGTACGGTAATTTTAGCGGGGTTTTTATTCCTTGGCATGATTCCCTCCAAACAACGGCTTAGTTTTGGCAAAGCAGCTGCTGCGGTGGGTATCATATTTGTGTTTGCTTTGGGATCTGTATATGTTCCACTTCTTGTATTCGGACAGGAAACGGTAATCAATCTGCAATATCCCATGCTCATGGCGTCGGATACCATTGATCTGGAGTGGGTTGTATTTGACTGGCTTCCAAGCTTCTACGTGGTGGCCTCCAGTGCTCTCGGCGTTTTGAAGGTTTCTGTTTTACTCTGGATTCTGGTGGCGCTGCTGCATCAGCTATTTATGCCGAAAATCAACCGATTATGGGTTCTTTCCGTGATGTGCTTATCCTTGTACGTGATTAGTCTGTTGATACCGGATGTCAACGCATTGAATTCATACCTGTACCTGAATTCTTTCTTTTGCGTTTATAGCGTTATCGGTTTTCCAATCATTGTATTCCTCGCCGCGCAATGGCAGCGAAAGAAGGTGAGTACATGAACATGCGCACCATAAAGACTCTGATTGTAGCTCTATCTATGATCATGTTACTTTCGGGATGTTGGGATACCAAGGATATTAACAAGCAATATCTGCCTGTTGTCATGGGCGTGGGGAAGGGGAAGACGGAGAAGTACAGGATTGTACTCCAAATCCCTGATGCATCAGGTAAAACCCAAATTCTTGACAAAGAGGCCAAATCCATTAGCAAAGCGATTGATTTGATACGTACGGATTCCGAAAAAAGCATCGAATTGGTACATTTGAGGCTGATGCTAATCGACAGAAAAGTAGCAGAACAGGGGATTGAAAACATTATCGATTTTGCCGTCAGAGCGAACGATATTTCGATTAAGGGCTTGGTGGCGGTGATTGACGGTGATTTTGAGAAGACGATGTACCACCAAATATCGCCAACACCTGAAATTTCTTCCTACGACTTCTTTAGCCAGGATGCCGGGTGGACGCCCAATCAATCCATCGTTCGCATATGGGAAGCTTACCAAAACGAGAATTCATATACGGAAGACATGGCCATTCCAATGCTCAAAAACGGTGTTCGAACCTTGTTCACCTTTAGAGGCACGGCCGTCATGCGGAATGACCGCATGGTAGGAACACTGAATCAGGAAGAGACGCTTTTGTTTAATTTATTTAAAGGGAAGTATTCAGGGGGAACCATTGAAGTGGCTCAGAACACGAGTGTTCTTATTCAGGATGCCAAAATCAAACATAGGACCCAGTGGTCGGAAAAAGGCCCTTCAATCCAGACGAATATTACGCTTGATGTCGTCATTACTGAAAGTCCTGAAGGAAAAGGCAATGCGGTTATTGAGAAAGAAATGAAGGAACAACTGAGCAGACAATTCAATCAAACCGTGAGAAAGATTCATTCCTTAAAATCGGATGTTCTAGGGATTGGCATGATATTCCGTCCCAAGATGTCAGAGAAACAGTTAAAGGAATGGAAAACCGAGTGGTTTCCGAAGCTTGAGCAAGATATCAACGTTCGTGTCAACGTTCTGAACGAGATTTATTTTAAAGAAAATGCCAACGATAATAAGAGTCAGGGGAAAATGTTAAAAAAATAGCTTAGTATTGTTTAC
This sequence comes from Paenibacillus sp. E222, assembly GCF_013401555.1. Lineage (NCBI taxonomy): Bacteria > Bacillati > Bacillota > Bacilli > Caryophanales > Paenibacillaceae > Paenibacillus > Paenibacillus sp. E222. The sequence goes on along the minus strand of NZ_CP058552.1, from coordinate 5,347,528 downwards.
TTCGCTATATGCAGGAAAAACGTTATACCGTATAAAGTCGCCCTGGTGGCGACTTTTTTTATAATATAACAAAGGTTAAGCGTGACGTTCCTCTTATGAAAGATTCTCATACTAAGTCTGCTATCCATTTTGCTGAGAATTCGTTTATTTGGCCCCGTAAAAACAATATGTAGGCTAAGGAGTAATGAAATTAAGCATTCTGAGATTGGATAACTCTTCGTAAAATAACATATCGCACCTCTTAGGATTATAAGGGCGAGTTAAGGGGATAACTGTTAATTGGAGAAAATCATTCATACTATACAGCTGTAAAGGAGCGGAATCATGTCCTTCTTTAGAACACTATCCGTACGGGCAAGGGAAGACGAGTTGATGGACGATTTCTCCATGGGGGGAGAAGAATTGAGCGAAGCGCTCAAACATCTGAGGCGGCTGAACAAAATATTTGCTGCTCCCGCGCCAACCCGTGCAGGGGTGGAAAAGTTATGGAAAGCGATAGGCAGTCCAAGTACGCTGACTCTTCTTGATGTGGGAGCGGGTTCAGGTGATGTAAACCAGAAACTATTGCACTGGGCGGACCAGAAGGGAGTTAAGCTTGAGATTACTCTGGTCGATCTGACTGAGGAAGCATGTGAGGAAGCGAGAAACCTATTCATGAATGAACCGAGAATCAAGGTTCGACGTGCCGATGTCAGGGAATTGCCGGATGCCTCAGCAGACATCGTGACCGGCTCGCAATTTGTCCATCATTTTGAAGGAAAGCAACTCGTGGAGATGGTCTCGCATATGCTGCGTGCCTCTAAGTATGGCGTTGTCATTAATGATATTCATCGCCATCCTGTATCCTATGCGGCTGTCTGGATAACCACTCGAATGATCTCTCGCAATCGGTATATTCGTCATGATGGACCGCTGTCTGTTGCAAAAGGCTTCACGGGAAGCGATTGGCGGGACTTGAAGCAGCAGTTGAACCATGACACGATGACCTATGAATGGAAGCCTTTGTTCCGCTATTCGGTCGTGATACCCCACCATGGGAAGCTATCATAGCTACATTATATGGATAGGCAGTTATCATAAATGGACAATGAAAGGCGGGTGTTCTTGCGTGTCTGAACCAATGGATGCCATAGTCATCGGAGCTGGAATTGCCGGCAGTACCTGTGCGTTGCAGCTTGCCAGGCAAGGGCACCGCACACTGCTGTTGGATCGGCAGGAGTTTCCACGTCACAAAACATGCGGTGAGTTTATGTCGCCTGAGACAACGGAAATGCTGGATTATTTGGGGATCAACCTTAGTGAACAAGAGATAAAGCCAAGTACCATGGATCATGCCAAGATCATTATGCCTCAGGGCGGGGAGATCGAGGCGCCTCTGCCGGGATTGGCCTACGGCATTAGCCGATATGAGCTGGATCGGAATTTGCACAAGCAGGCCACAGCCGCAGGCGTTGAGATCGTTACGAAGGCAACGATAACCAACATTCGGCAGTTAGAGGATTATAGCTATGAAGTCGAAGCCAAACAAGGAAATGACGAGATTCAGTATAGAGCAAAAACCGTTATTGGAGCCCATGGCTCGAAGAAGCCGCGCGGGATGACCTCGCCAGCCGAGCTGCGGGATAAAACAGCATATGTGGGTGTCAAATCGCACTATCGGGGAATCACGATCCCGCCGCGGGTAGAGTTGTATTTTTGCAAGGGAGGGTATGTCGGCATTTCGCCGATTGAGGAGGGTATCGCTAATGTAGCTGCATTGCTGACCCTTGATGCGGTGCGTGGAAGCGGCAAGTCTGTGAAGGATATTCTGCTGGCTGCATCCCTGACCAACGAAAGATTGGCAGCGAGGCTTGCGGAGGGAAGTCCAGTCCAAGGAACACAGGTCTCGATTGCACCACTCCATCTATCCAATGTTCCTGAACCGTGGTCCCAATATCCTCATATTGGAGATGCCATGCTGATGATCCCTCCCTTGTGTGGTGACGGGATGTCCGTTGCGCTTCGTTCCTCACTGCTGTGTGCTGAATGGACGGACAGGTATCTTCACAGGAAGATCAGCTTTAAGCAGTGGCAGCACGGGTATTCGAAGGAAGCTCATCACGAATTCTCCCGACTGCTCCGGCGTGCACGACGGATTCAGAAGCTGGCTTTTGCCAAAACGAACAAATTTTATCCTGGTTTGGCCCGGATGGTTCCTGGGCTGGCGACTTATCTCGTGAAGGCAACACGATTATCGGAAATCAATCTTGTGCATCGGTCATAGATGGCAGTATAGTGACATCCATAAAGTAAAAGCTTAAGAGCATGGGACGGCTTATGTCAGCCTCTTTTTGTTGTTTCTCTGCCAATTTTGACGAGACCGTTTAGAAATCTGCCAAATACTCGTATAATAGAATCTAATTGTAGTTATACAGACAAGAGTCTGATTTGAATTCGGGAGGCATTATTTTAAGATGAACTATTCATTTTCCAACCGGATTGCTGCATTACAGCCATCCATCATTCGTGAAATCCTGAAGGCTTCTTCGGGTCAAAATGTAATTCCGTTCTCGGCTGGGAACCCCGCTCCGGAGACATTCCCTATTGAGGCGATTCGCACATTCACCCAATCGATTCTGGAACAGGACCCGGTAACAGCACTGCAATACGGAATTACCGAAGGCTATGCCCCGCTGCGGGATACATTGACTACACACCTGAAGGCAGGCTTTGACACGGGTAAAACATCGGATGAACTGTTCATCGTATCTGGCGCACAGCAAGGGATTGAACTTGCTTGTAAAGTATTCTGTAATGAAGGGGATACGATTATCTGTGAGAGCCCAAGCTTTATCGGTTCACTGAACTCTTTCCGGGCTTCAGGCGCAAACTTGGTCGGCGTTCCGATGGAGACGGACGGTATGGATATCGGGAAGCTGGAGCATGCCCTGCAAACCGAGCAGAATGTAAAGATGATCTATGTCATTCCGAGCTTCCAAAATCCTACAGGTTTTACCACCAGCCTGGAGAAACGCAAGGCAATCTATGATCTTGCCAAGAAGTATGGAGTCATGATTCTGGAAGATAACCCATACGGAGAACTTCGTTTTCGCGGAGAAGATGTAGCGACAATTAAGTCGATGGATGATGAAGGTCTGGTCATTTACGTAGGTTCCTTCTCCAAGATTCTGTCCGCTGGCCTGCGTGTTGGTTATGTTCTGGCTCCTTCCGAGGTTGTTCAGAAGATGGTGGTTGCCAAACAGGGAGAGGACGTACATACAGCCATGCTGCCGCAGATTCTGGCACACAAGTTCATGACGGAGTATAACTATGCAGAGCATATCAGCAGTATCCGTGCGATTTATCGCAGGAAGTCTGCCTTGATGATTGACAAGCTGAAGGAGCATATGGGTGAATCCATTACCTTTACCCAACCGGATGGAGGGCTGTTCCTCTGGTGTGATCTGCCAGCTCATATCCCGATGCTGGATTATGCCAAAACAGCTGCTGCGGAAGGTGTAGCGGTTGTTCCGGGCACTGCTTTTCTCGTCGATGAGAACGAACCCTGCAATGCCATCAGACTTAATTTCTCAACACCTTCCGATGAGCAAATTGTGAAGGGCATCGAAATTCTGGGCCAGGTTCTGCACAAATTCTAATTGGAGGCATATTTCATGAATCAACGTTTTCGGATCACTCGATCCATGCAAGAAAATAACCCGGAGCAATCCATCTCCTTGGAAGAATGCAAACAGTATTTTGCATCCAAACCGGACTTTACGTACTCATCGGTTCTTACCGTCCAGGGACCGGAGAGCGTCATGTCCATCGATGGGGATTTCTTCATGTGGACGTATGAGAACCTGCAGATTCCATTTCGTCTGTATATGGGAGATCTGTATGTTGCCATAGTCAATGAAGCTGTCGTTCCGCAAATGATCGAGGTTGCAACGGATTTACGAGCTGATGTGGTTGAAGGGTAAGCAGGGACTTGGAATCCAATGCGTCCGTTCAATTGTAATCATATACGTATGGAGAAAGTCGCCAATCTGGCGGCTTTTTTTACTCTGTACCTACTCTTCAGTTTGCTTATTGAAATATTCAATCGATGGGGAATTGACGCTCAGGACCTGTTCATGATAATTTATATAAATCACAAAATCCAATAAATCCAATGAGGGAAAGGGGTTTTACGCAATGTCGTCAATCGTGCTTGCTGCCGCCGAAGATATACGAAGCCAGGATTCAGAACTATTAATCAAGGAGCTAAGCGAAGAATTGGGATTGTTATATGGCGGCGATGGGACGGCGGGATTTCAGCCATCCGATGTGGAGACACCGCGAGCAGCCTTTATTGTCGCGCGTTTGGATGGATATCCGGTAGGCTGCGGAGCCATCAGACCCCTTGATGCTACATCCGTGGAGGTCAAGCGCATGTATACACGTTCGGATTTCCGTCGCAAGGGTGTGGCACAGGCCATTCTTGCCGAAGCAGAGCGTCTTGCGCTGGAGTTTGGCTATACCAATCTGAAGCTGCAGACTGGCCCCAAGCAGCCTGAGGCAGCGGCCCTTTATGAAAGAGTTGGGTACTATCGGATACCGATTTTCCACGGGGACTGGGACCAGGTACTCGCCTATCAGAAAGATCTGGTACTTAGCGCAAGCCACAGAAACGAGCATTCCTCATTGAACGCATAGATATCATCTATAACAAACGAACCGAAACCTCTTGTTCGCATCCAGAGATTTCGGTTCGTTTTTTTTGGTGTGTGAAAAGCTAATGGATTCAAGAATAACGGAATTCCTTTATTCTTTTATAACAGAAGCATTGACAGCGCCTTCCATCTGATTATTGTAGGTTCGGAATAAACCAAGGCGCCAGAAGGCTGCACCTTTGAGATCATACCGCTTGGCAAGACCCAGTTTATCATCAATGGAAGATGAGGTTTCACTATTTAAGCTGATACCGAGCAAAAGCTTTTGTTTCGAAACGCCTGCATCTAACGCAAGCTGGATGGCTTGATCCACAAGGCTGTTCGGCTCGGGAACCTGCGCTTTGGTGCCGACCGGATTATATTGATAAGCCATAATAATGATGTCGTCTGCCAATGAAGCGAGCGTTTTGTAGTCATAACCTTTATATGCACTATTTAATGGAGGTACGGCCAAAGATAGGGCGATGTCTTTAGGCAAGGAATCCTTCAATTGCTTGACGTAATTGTTCAGCAGCTTCTGCTGCTCTACAGCGTCCAGCTTAAAACCTAGTCCTTCAAAATCAAGAACAACCCCTCCAAAACCATTCTCAGCGATGGCAGCAGTTATGCCCTCAATGGACTTCTGGCGCATGCTGCTGTCACTTAGCACCTTGGTAAGTTCTCCGTTTCCATCCAAAGAATAAACCATAAGATACGGTTTAATACTCTGATTCGCTGCATCAGCAACGATGGATTGAGGGGTAACGTCACCGGCAGCAGCAGGAATTTGATACTCATCACCCTGAAGCGTAAATTGACCTTCACGATCGATGCGACTCCAGCCAAAAGCAACGGAGTTCATGGATGACACCAAATCGATTTCCTTATAGGATTGCAGCGCGTAGAAGGCTCTCAAATGCATTTCACGTTGAGGTGAAACAAGAGAAACGGTACGAGTTGATTGGTTCCAGCCTACATTAACACCGAACTGACTACTGAACGAACTGAGTGGAATAAGCACACGACCTTCACGCTGAACCGGTGGCGCTGCGAGCTTAACTTTTTCTCCATTGACGGTTGCTGTAGTGCTTCCCACTTGAAGCAGGACTTCCGTCGCCTGACCTTTTACTTTTCCAATCGCTTTCACGGTTTGCGTTTTGCTGTTCCATGTAATGCTAATTCCCAGGGCTTCGCCAACTGTCCGGAAAGGGACATAGGTTACACCTTTATCAATCAGAGGGGCTGCATCGAATTTCAGAGGAACATCATCCAGCAAGACCGAAATGGCGGGTGCAGCATAGGCATCATTAAGGTTTGCAGTAGTTCCGAGCAAGGATATGGCAAGAATAGCGGCAGCAGCAGTTTTTCCTATTCGTGTATGTAACATGTTTTTTATATTCCTCCAACTCATCAAATATAGTAGATTTGCAGCTCATCTGGACGGTAATCTAGCATAAAATAGTATAGCAAAATTTTCATAGAGTTCCAATTACAAGATATGATAGCCTTTTGAAGAGTAATAATTAAACCAGTGATATTAATTTTAGTCAGGATTCAGGAGGAGGAGAAGAATGCAATTGGACTTTCGTGAAAAATTGGAGCGTTATGCAGCACTTGTGGTCAACGTTGGTGTTCATGTTCAGAGGGAACAAACGCTTGTCATAACCGCGCCAATATCGGCTGCTCCGTTTGTTCGACTAGTTGTGAAACATGCTTATGAAGCCGGCGCTCATGATGTCTATATCGAGTGGAGCGATGATGAGATTATGCGTTTAAAGTATGAACTTGCACCGGATTCGGTGTTCCACGAATACCCGGCGTTCCGGGCAGCCGGTTGGGAGACTTTTGCCGAAAATAATGCCGCTTTCCTGACGATCACTGCACCCAATCCCGATCTTCTGCACGGAATAGATCCACAGCGGATCATGAATTTGAATGCATCCAAGGGTAAGGCATTAGCCAAATTTCGCAGCTACGGCATGTCCAACAAGGTCAGTTGGTCTATAGTTACGGTTCCATCAACAGCATGGGCTGCCAAGGTGTTTCCTGATGTTGCCGAAGAGTGCTTGATCGATACGATGTACCCGGTACGGATCTACGGATAGAATTGTCGCCTAAACATATCTGGGTTAGTGATGCGGATAACATCAATGAAAAGGGTGTTTCATTTTTGGCAAACATTCCGTCAGAAGAAGTATGGACTGCCCCGTTAAAGCAGGGGGTGAACGGCACGGTTCGCAGTACCAAGCCGCTAAGTTATGAAGGATATCTAATCGATGACTTCACCTTGACGTTTGAAAACGGGAAAATTATTAATATTCAAGCAACGCAAGGGCTTTAGGTGCTAAAAAGATTAATTAGCATCGACGAAGGCGCATCCTATCTGGGCGAGATTGCGTTGGTGCCGCATCATTCTCCCATTTCGGAATCAGGGCTTGTTTTTTACAACTCTCTTTTTGATGAAAATGCATCCAACCATCTTGCGATCGGTAATGCTTATCCCTTCTGTCTTGAGGGAGGGAACGAGATGACTGAAGCGGAAAAGGCGGCAAACGGTGTGAACACAAGCCTCATTCATGTCGATTTTATGATTGGATCGGCTCATATGGACATTGATGGAGAACTTGAAAACGGAGGCCTGGAACCTGTGTTTCGTAACGGTAACTGGGCTTAGCACTATAAGACATGGCTAAATGTGGAATTGATTCAACCAATATTAACGATATCGCCAAGGCAGCAAAACTTAGCGTAGGCAATATCTATACCTAATTTACCTCAAAGAACGTAATTTTCAGTGAGGTTCTGCGTCGAGGACAAACGATGTATGGAAGGACTATTGCACAAATAGCAGACATGGATTAGACCTTTCGGAATATCCCGTTGAAGGCCAGCTGCCAGACATTCCAGATCCTGTGGAAGCATCCAATGACATGAAAAGCAGGGTACAGCTGATTATGGACATGGCTCTAAAAGATAAGTTGTCCATTCTTGAGCTGGGTTGGAGACTGATTGGGGCAAGAGGGCATATGCAATTACTGTTCTTCCTAATGAAGAAAGAGAAAAGAAGTCGCCTATTGGCGGCTTTTTTCGTTTGGGACGATATAAGTTCTTGTTCCCAGATAAAAAAATTCATCTTCTTTAAAACTATTTTCGACTCTCAGCTGTCTAACATGCGAAACAACATACAAAGTAAGCTTTATTAAAAATGCGGCAATAATCAAAATATACAGTCGCAACGGGGGTGGACAAACTGAGCAAGGTGAGTACAGCACTAACTGAACAGCAGTTCAGTGATCGTCTGGAGGCATGTAAAGAAAAGCTTTATCGCTTCGCGTTCTCTTATGTGAAAAATGAACAGGAAGCATTGGAAATTATATCTGAAGCCTCGTATAAAGGTTTTCTATCTTATGAAAAAGTGAAGAGTCCTGATTATTTTGAAACCTGGATGACCCGAATCGTCATCAATTGTTCTCTGGATCACATCAGACGAAAGAAGAAATACACGTATATGGAAGACAGCACCATACCATTTGCAGCCGAAGAGAGTTCCATGGGGCTTGAAGAGCAATGGGATTTATACGAAGCACTGGATCACCTGCATCCCGAAGATAGGGCATTTATCGTTTTGAAATTTTTCCAGGATCAGCGATTCAAGGATATGGCGGAGGTACTGTCCTTGCCGGAAAGCACGGTGAAGACCAGGTTCTATAAGATCTTAAACAAACTCAAAAAACATCTAACCAAGGAAGAGGTTGATTTTACATGACAGGAAAAGAAAGATATGAACAGATCAATATTCCATCCGGCCTTTCCGGAGTTATTCAGCAAGCCCGTCAGCGCGCACGAAACCAAAAGCGAAGAAAAATGATGATCTGGCGTAGTTCATCCCTGGTTGCTGCCTGTGCTGCGGTGATGATAACAGCTAACGTTCCAGGTGTAGCCAAGGCATTATCCGATGTACCTGTTATAGGTTCTGTCGTCAAAATTCTGCAAGTTGGTGGTGGCGGAGAGCGCACAGATGGGGTTTCGGTTACAACGACCAAAGAATCGGATACACTAAACATTAATTTTCAGATCGATGGTGAACAGATCACCTCTGCTCCATCGTATACTGTGGATCACAAAGAAGGACCAAATCGCTTGATCTTCACCTTCAACGGGGTGCGTCATCTGGATTATGACAAGTTGGAGAAGGACATTAAAGCACTTAAGAATGTAAAAGATGTCTATCAAAATATCATTTTGGATGATTCCGCCATTGGCTTTGTGGTTGAACTTAAGGATGATGTGGATTATTCCGTGTCAGAGTATCAGCAGCCCGGATATATTCAGTTGAAGCTTTTTTCCGACGGGAAGACAACGCAATCACATGAACTTTTCTTTGTACGTAGCGAAGACATGGAGCAGGGCGAAGCACTGGCCATGTTGGCTGAACAGTATTCTGCCGATGGCAGCAGTGTTGTGCAGACCCAAAATGGAAAATTCACCGTCGTTATGGGTGCCTTCGAGAATCGTGCAGATGCAGAGAAACACCTCAAAGAATTTACTGACCGGGAAGACTACAGTGAACCACTGCATGTCGACAGCTGGATGAGTAATGAAAATCCGCAATAATGAAAGAAGCCTGCCTTACCGCAGGCTTCTTTTTGTATACTTTATTATCGAAGTCCATTTCCGTTGTCATTTACGAGTCGCCCTATTGGCGGCTTTTTTTTGTTGCAACTATGAGAGGTGCAAATCAGTAATCTTACAACGTTGTCAGTTTTGTGTAAGTTTGATCGATAGGAGCTGTAGCAGCCTTAATATACACTTAAATCAATTCAACGCACTGTATTCACACCTTTAGGAGGCCAAACAATGAAAAGTGCAAATGCGGATCTATTGAAAATAGTAATTAAAAATATACCATCTATTGGGTTGAGGAGATCCTTCGGATGTATCGAGATACTTGGGCTGAAATAGATTTAACGCAAATTCGCGAGAATGTCATACAGATCCGCAAATTTCTACCTCGTTCGACCAAACTAATGGCCGTTGTTAAAGCAAATGCATACGGGCATGGAGATATTGAAACTGCCAAAGAAGCAGTAGAGGCAGGTGCGGACTATTTAGCGTGTGCCTTCATTGAAGAAGCCGTTCGCCTTAGGACTGCCGGCTTAAAACAACCGATTCTTATTTTGACTCCGATTCGTCCCGAACTTGTACCTCTGGCTTTGGAACATGATTTGATGCTTACCGTTACACAGGCGTCATGGTTTCATGAGATGAGAAAATACAAGCCTGTTCATACCCCGCATAAGGTATCTGTGCATGTGAAAATGGATACTGGACTTGGGCGAATCGGTATACGCACGCAAGAAGAGTGGCTTGAAATGGTTCCTTGGCTTAGAGCACCAGATGTAGTAGTCGACGGGTTCTATACCCACTTCGCGACAGCAGGTGAGGAAGACAACCGTTATCTACAGCTTCAGATTCAACACTTCCTGGAAATGAAAGAGTGGAGCAGTATGTCACGGATACCCATCAGTCATTATCACTGTGCGGGAAGTGTTGCAGCACTTCGATTCCCGGAATTGTGCATGGATATTGCTCGAATAGGAGCTGCAATCTATGGCTTTTATCCGGAAAAACTAGTGCCTAACATCCAACTCAATCCGGCATTCAGTATGCACAGTAGATTATTACAAACGAAAAAATTAAAAAAAGGCGAATATGTGGGTTACAACAATGCTTACCAAACAAACTCAGATCAATGGATCGGAACAGTGCCTATCGGCTATGCCGATGGATGGTCGCAGAGAATGCAAAATTCGGAGGTGTTAGTGGAAGGGTATCGTGCAGAAATTATAGGGAAAATCTCCATGGATCAATTGATGGTCAAGCTTCCGATGTATTTTCCCGAAGGATCAAAGGTGACCTTCATTGGCTATTCAGGTGAGCAGGAAATTCCGATTCAGGAACTGGCCCATCATATCGGTGGTGTCTCTCAAGAAATAACGAGTTCGATCACGGACAGAGTGTTACGAATGTATAAAGAAGGTGGGGTACTTCATCATGAAATCACGGGAAGTCGTACAAAAACATATTGAAATCAGCGTAAGTAACGAACAATTATTTCAAGGGCACTTAGTGTTAATAAATGATCAAAACCCAATCAGAAGGCAAGTAAAAGTACATGAATTAGAGTCATTGGATTCCTTGCCTTCAATAAAGAAGTTAAATAAGCAGATGCTTCTGGAGAAGCAGTGCTTCAATCAATTTCATGCTCTGCTTAAAGCTTGTGGGGGGATGGATGAAATTGTCGCCGTCAGCGCATATCGCACAAAAGAAGATCAAGTCCAAATCTATCATGATTGTTTGATAGAACAGGGTTCCGAATATACTTCCAAATACGTAGCCTTGCCTGACCATAGTGAACACCAAACGGGGTTGGCTGTCGATGTGGGGAAATTGAAATCGAATATCGATTTTATTGCTCCTTCCTTTCCGGATACGGGCATTTACAAGTCCTTCAGACAACATGCCATTCAATTCGGTTTTATCCTTCGATATAAACAAGAAAAAGAATCAATCACTCGTATTGCTTATGAGCCATGGCATTTTAGATATGTAGGATATCCCCATTCCAAAATCATGGAAGAGAACAATCTATGTTTAGAGGAGTACATCGATTTTGTACAGCAATATCGGTACTCTGGAGAGCAGCTTACGATTAAAGAAAAGGACATGGCAATCCATATCTATTATGTTCCCGCAGATAAAGGGATATCTAGTCATATCCCGATCATGAGTTGTGATTCTTATCGCATATCAGGAACGAATCGAGAAGGATTCATTGTTACGACATTCTCTAAAAATTAAGTTATAGCAATAAGGATGATTCAGACATATCACATTTTAGGAGGCTCTTATGATGCAGAAGAAGTCGATTGCGGTATTGTTTGGCGGATGTTCAGGTGAGTATAACGTATCTTTGAGCTCGGCCGCTTCAGTGATTGAAAATTTGGATACCGAAAAATACAATCTTGTGTTAATTGGAATTACACAGCAAGGTTCTTGGCTCCGATATAGTGGAACGGTTGAGGATATTCGCAATGATCGATGGCATTTGCATCCGAGTTGTATCCCATCCTTTTTCTCGCCGAGTAGAGAAGTCAGAGGACTAATTGAGCTTGTGCATACAGAATATCATGTAACAACGATCGATGTTGTGTTTCCAGTGCTGCACGGCAAATACGGTGAGGATGGAACCCTGCAAGGATTATTGGAACTGTCGGGTATACCGTTTGTTGGATGTGGCATGTTATCCTCTGCGTTATGTATGGACAAGGAACTGGCTCATAAACTGGTGCAGGGAGCAGGTATAGATACGCCGCGTTCCCTTACAATACAACGGAGTGAACGGATGGAAGAAGCGCTACCAGCAATAGAAGCACTGGGCTTCCCACTCTTTGTTAAGCCGGCTAGATCAGGATCATCATTAGGCATTTCGAAGGTGAACAATAGGCAAGAGTTGATTACCGGAATTGAACATGCCTTCATACACGACAGCAAAGTTGTCATTGAGCAAAATATTAACGGTTTTGAAGTGGGTTGTGCTGTATTGGGCAATTCTGATCCCATGATTGGTGTAATTGATGAGATTGAACTACAGGGGCACTTTTTTGACTTCTCGGAAAAGTACTCCTTGATCAGTTCGAAGATTCACTTGCCAGCCCGCATTGATGAAGACATTGAAACGAAGGTTAAGGAGAGCGCTCTGACTATTTATAAAACGCTTGGATGCAGAGGGTTTGCCCGAGTAGATATGTTCCTGACCGCTGACGGAAGAATTGTGTTCAATGAAGTCAACACGATACCTGGTTTCACATCGAATTCCCGTTATCCCAACATGCTCCAAGCTGGCGGCATGACTTATGCAAATATTCTTAACCAGCTCATCGAGATCGCCATTGATGAGAACTGAGATCGGTTGAACTTGCGGTTGAACGGGGATTGGATGGATTCATTATGGCAGCGTAAAAATGATATTAAAAGGCGGACATTCCATAGCATAGGAATGTCCGCCTTTTATCAACGAATTCTTGAGTTCTTTATCTATTTTAACTTAAACCGTTGCTGCAACGTGCTTTTCACGGGCAATTTTGGTTGCATCAACCATGTTGCGCAAGGAAGCGACAGTTTCTTCGAGTCCACGAGTTTTGAGACCGCAATCCGGATTAATCCAGAACAGTTTAGGGTCCAATACACGCAAGGCGCGTTCGATCATGTTCGTCATTTCATCCACACTTGGAACACGTGGACTATGGATGTCATATACGCCAAGGCCAATGCCCAGTTTATACGTGTTCAACTCAAAGCTGTGAATCAGTTCACCGTGACTGCGGGATGTCTCGATCGAAATAACATCGGCATCCATCGCTTCGATGGAATCAATCATGTCATGGAATTCGCAATAGCACATATGTGTGTGAATTTGAGTTGTGTCTTGAACCGTGCAAGTGGAAATACGGAAAGCTTTGACCGCCCAAGCCAGATAATCGGCTTGCTCGTTTTCCTTCAACGGCAGTCCTTCGCGAACCGCTGGCTCATCGACCTGGATCATGCCAATACCTGCTTGCTCCAGTGCTTCGACTTCTTGTCTCAGTGCATACGCCAATTGATATGCGATATGCTCGCGCGGGATGTCTTCACGCACAAATGACCAGTTCATGATAGTGATCGGTCCAGTAAGCATACCTTTTACAGGACGTTGTGTTTGGGACTGTGCGTATTTGGTTTCTTCAACGGTCATTTCTCCGGTAAATGCAACGTCTCCGAAAATAATTGGTGGTTTTACGCAACGAGAACCGTATGATTGTACCCATCCAAATTGTGTGAAGGCAAACCCTGCAAGTTTTTCGCCAAAGAACTCTACCATGTCGGTACGCTCAAACTCACCATGTACGAGAACATCGATCTCGATCTCTTCCTGAATTTTGATCCAGATATCAATTTGATCCCGGATGAAAGCAGCATACTGCTCATTGTTCAACTCACCCTTACGCCACAATTGACGTGCTTTACGCACTTCTGCGGATTGTGGGAAGCTGCCGATAGTCGTTGTCGGGAAAAGTGGCAATTTCCATTTGTCCTGCTGAGCGATATGACGCTCGGCAAACGGACGGGAACGTTCCGGCTGTTGAACGCTGAGTGTTGCCACGGCTTCTTGAACAGCAACACGATTACGCTCTTCGGATTGCTGGAGAGCCTGGATCGTACGATCAGAATTTTCAATTTCAGCGATGATTTCAGCGTTTCTTGAAGACAATGCTTTTGTCAACAGAACGATCTCGTCCAACTTTTCATCTGCAAATGCCAGAGCATTTTTCAGTTCGGATGTGAGTTTAGTTTCACGCTCTGTCGTTACCGGAACATGAAGCAAGCTGCATGAGGATTGCACGATTAAACGTTCAGGTGTTACGAGTTCAACCAGTTCATCCAACAGCTTCAGTTTTCCTGGCAAAGAGGCTTTCCAGATCCCGCGGCCGTCAATAACCCCAGCACCCAAAACTTTATCCGTAGGGAAACCGGACGCTTGAATGGACTGAATGTTACCCGTAGCCCCGTGTACAAAATCAAGTCCGATACCTTGAACCGGTAGGGCAACAATGTTGCTATAGTTCTCTACGGATTCAAAGTAGGTCTGCAGCATAATGTTTAGACCTGGTACAGCAGCTGCAAACGTCTCATAAATTTTACTTAGCAGCTGTAGGTCAGCATCACTTGTTTTGGTAACGAGGATTGGCTCGTCAATCTGTACCCACTGAACACCTTCATTTGCAAGCTCCTGAAGCACTTGAACATAGAGTGGAAGCAGGCGGTCCAGCCAAGCGTTTGTTTCGGACTTATCGTATCCTTTGGACAGCTTCAGGAAGGTCAACGGTCCGACAAGAACCGGTTTGCCTTCAATACCGAGCTTCTCTTTGGCTTCGCGATAAGCAAGAAGGGGTTTATTTTCCGTTAGGGCAGGGGAAGCACCGTCCAGTTCAGGCACGATATAGTGATAGTTTGTGTTAAACCATTTTGTCATTTCGCTTGCGGCTGCATCTTTCGTTCCCCGGGCAATTCCGTAATAGACGGACAAAGGTACAGCGCCACCGTCATATGCAAACCGTTTTGGAACAATTCCGAACATAACGGCAGTATCCAGAATGTGATCATAGTAACTGAAGTCATTAACAGGAATAAGATCGATACCTTTTTCTTGCTGCTTGCGCAGGTGATCTAACCGAATCTCCTGCAATCTTGCTTGAAAATCTGTTTCTTCGAGCTTGCCTGACCAGAATGCCTCCAAGGCTTTCTTCCATTCCCGATCTGCACCAATTCGTGGATATCCCAATACACTGCTTTTTGCCATGACGTAAAACTCCTCTACAATATGTTACCAAAAAGTTATCACATATCCGGAGTTATAATGTAATTCCATTAAGTTATATCTAGCTATAGCCTATGGCTATACCGGTGTAGCATGAAAGCAAGTAATAATGACAAACATTAAGTTATTATAAAACTTTACAGAAAACCGTCCAGACGGTATAGTTAAATGGAAGTTGAATAACGTTACGTATGTGGGAGGAGGAATGAGAGATGGTTGCATATTTTTTATTGGGTTTAGCGATTGTATCTGAAGTGTTTGGTAGTTCCATGATGAAATTATCAAACGGATTCCAAAAGAAACTTCCGATAGTAGGATTGATTTTGGGAATGGGTACAGCGTTCTTTTGTCTTTCACTGGCTTTGAAAACCATTCCGCTTGGTACCGCATATGCAACGTGGTCGGGTGTGGGAACTGCTCTTACAGCACTCGTTGGCATAGTGTTTTATAAAGAGAGCGTGAACCTCAGAAAAATCTCAGCATTAATTCTTATCATTGCTGGGGTTGTGATTATGAAATTGGCTCATAGCTGAGCAAGAATGGAGGGATGAATAATGAAGGGTTATTTTGCACTTGCCATTGCCATTATTGCTGAGGTTTTCGGTACTACCATGTTAAAATTATCGGCTGGATTCACCAATCTGCTACCTTCAATTGGACTTGTTGTTGGCATGGCGTTATCGTTTTATTTTTTGACAATGACTTTGAAAACAATTCCTTTGAGCACAGCTTACGCCATATGGGCAGGTGTAGGGACAGCAATAACCGCCTTGCTTGGCGTCATTTTATGGAATGATCCGTTCAACATGCTTTCTGGAATCGGACTCATTATGGTTATCGGAGGTGTAGTACTTTTAAACTTATCCAAAAGTCCAGCCAAATCATCAAACACAAGTCAGTCTTAAATAAACGTACATGAAGGAGGAGATCTGTATGAGAAGTAATTCAAGACGTCATGAGCTACTGGCATCAGCATCACATATTGTCGAACATTTGGGCATGGAGAAATTGACGCTGGAAGCTGTTGCTAAACATGCGGGAGTAAGCAAAGGCGGATTGCTTCATCATTTTCCCAATAAGGAAGCAATCGTTACTGCCATGATCGAGGAATTCGGGGATACGTTCTTCTCTGAACTACAGCAAAAATCAAGCGAAAGCATAAACGAAGTCGGGAAATGGAGCAGGGCTTATATCGAAACGACCTTCCATGACCCCCAAACGACTGCAGCTTTGAGTACTGCGCTTTTGGCGGTATTATTCTCAAAGCCCGAATTACTTGCAGCGTATAATGAAAAAAATAACGTTCTTCAAGAAGAAATTTTAAACGATGGCATTGATCCCGTGAATGCTGTTATTATCAAGTTAGCAACAGACGGGTTATGGTTTTCCGAGATTTTCGGAGTTGGAATCCTGGATCAGGATATTCGAAATCAAGTAGAAGAAAGACTCATGAAGATGTCTTTCGAAGCAAAATGAGAATGCTGTGCATCAACTCTTTTTTTCATATTTGAAGCCCGGGAACTTTTTTAATTAGAATTGCAATAAAACAGAGTTGAAATCAGAAAGGAGAGGTATTGCATAATGAGCCGAATAATGGCTTTCGCAGGATCAAGGCATTTTCAACTAAATGAGGTTACTGAGGGTGTATTTGCTGCGGTTGCAGTTCCCGGTTCAGGTTCATTGGGTAATGCCACAATCGTTGATTTAGGTGATACAACGCTAGTTGTGGACACATTCACGACGATACAGGCGGCAGAGGATTTGCAGGCAGCGACTGAGTACCTCACCGGAAGAAAGGCTTCTTATGTAATTAATACGCATTGGCATAGTGACCATACATGTGGAAATCAAGTATTTGTCCCTGAAGCACAGATTATTTCCACATCGATTACTCGCGAAATCATGGATACTTTTGTAAGGAACAGAATAATGCAGCAGTTGGCAAAACCTGAAGCGATTTATAAAGCTATAGACGAACTTGATGAACAAATACAACGAGAGACGAACAAAAAGTTAAGACAGGAAATGCAATGGGATAATGCCAGTGATCGTGAATATATGAAGATGCTCCCCGACCTGGTATATTCATTGCCGAACTTAACGTTTGATCAGCACATGACTATTCATGGCAGTAAGCGCAGTGTTGAACTTATTACTTTTGGCGGAGGTCATACCCAGAGTGATGCCCTGGTCTATATTCCGAAAGACAGAATTGCCATAATGGGCGACCTGGTGTTATCTAAACATCATCCGGTTCTCATGTATGCGAATCCTCAGCAATGGCTGGATATTTTGGATAAAGTGGAACAGCTGGATATAGAAATCATCGTACCGGGGCATGGAGAAGTATGCTCATTGAACGCACTGCATGAAGTCAGAGCTTACATAACGGATTTATTGGAAATCGTGACTGATGCTGCTCAAAGAAACCAAAGTTTGGACGAAATTACTGTACCATTAGCCTATCAGGACTGGTTTTTTACTACGTATTTCAAGTCCAATTTGCAAAGCATCTACGAATGGATCAAGAAAACGGGTAAAGATTGAACCTGTCCCAAGAAACCGAATTGCTTCATTTGACTTATGATGGCGTGCGTGTTCGCAACCGATTGTAAATAGATAGATCAGTACAGTAGCTCCTTAACAAATGTTGGGGAGTTTTTTTGTTTCTCCAACTGTTTTTTTAAGCTCGATTAGAAGGGACAGCTATACTTGATGCATAATAATGATAACTAGAAATTGAATTTAACATTTACACGAGAACGGAGAGGGCAGAAATAACCTGAAGAAGCGGAGCTAAAAGCTTTCTGGAAGAAAGCTGCATCGGAAGCATACACCTCACCTTTATCGCTGGATTTTTCCTTTGAAAAAGGGATTCAATACAATCTGGGGATAACAGCGATCGGAAGGTTGTTCTGTCATCGGCGTGGCAAGTGTAAATATTCTTTAATTCAATTTATATAGATCCTTGTTACGCTGGAAAATGTGGAAAGGGTGATTCGATGGGTGTACCTACTTTTCTTGAAACAGGTCATATGACAGAGGGTTTTCCAATCCGGGTGATTCATACCGAGGAACAGTTTAATTTTGCCGCACACTGGCATGAAGAGGTTGAAATGGTTGTAGTCAATGGGAAAAGCGCGAGAATTGGCATCAATAACCATATATTTAGCCTTGAACACGGAGATGTGCTGCTTATTAAACCCGGAGACATTCACTGTTTCTTGCCAGGTACAGATCATTTAACCATTATCCTGTTTCGACTGGAATTATTAACGGGAAGCTTCACAACCGAAAGAGAAACCCAGGACCTGGGTGAGCTTTTCAATAAAACAACGGTCATCCCGTGCAGCCTTTGTCATGAGAAAAACCTTGGGAAATATATAGATGCCTTAGCAAATGAAGAGAAGGATCGGCAGGCGGGATATCGCTGGTTAATGGTGGCCAGATTATATGATCTCATTGTTCATATGCTGCGTACAAAGGCACCGATTACAGATGAAATAACTTCAGCTTGGCCCTGTACGCCTTCCAAAAAATTCGAATTTCTCGAATCGGTCTGTGAATACCTGGAGGAGCACTACGCTGAACCCATTAAACTCGATCAGGTCGCAGAGCACATCAAATTCAGCAAATTTCACGTATGTAAATTGTTCAAAGAGATTAAAGGAATCACATTGATGGAATACCTGAATCATTTTCGAATCATCAAATCGGAGTGGGCGTTATTGTTTCGCGAAGAATCCATTCTGGATATTGCCATTGGTCATGGATTCAACAATGTGAACTCATACAACCGTCTGTTCAAAAAATATAATGACTGCACTCCGTCTGAATTTCGCAAGAAGCATCGTACAAATATCACAACATATGAAGGATGATTCACAATATTTGGAGAGAAAGCCTTCTCCAAAATCCATATACTCTAATAAATTGTAAGCGTTTCCTTTTTGAAGGAGGGGGCCCATGAAGAAGTTTAAGCTTAAATATATCTCCATGATTGCACTCGTAAGCGCAGTGATAATGGTGTCCGGCTGCCAACCCAATGGAGCCAACCAGCCCAAGCAGGAAGAGATTACCGTTTGGAGTTTTACGGATGAAGCAGGCTATGCCATTGAGAAATTCGAAGAGAAATATCCGGACATTAAGGTGAACTTTGTTAATATTCCGGGCAATTTCTATATCACCAAGCTTAAGTCCGCCTTACAGACAACGTCCAAGGCTCCGGATGTGTTTATGATCGAGAATGCAAATATAAGAGAGCTGATTGATGTGCCTTATCTGGAGAATTTATCGGCAGCACCGTACAACGCCAATGAACTGATTTCAGAGCAGTACGCTTTTGTGCAGGCCAATGAGAAGGATAGTGAAGGAAATGTTAGAGCAATCGGTTATCAGGGAACGCCTGGGGGCATTTACTATCGGAGAGATTTGGCTAAAGAATACTTGGGTACGGACGATCCGGAGAAGGTAGGGCCGCAAATTGATACATGGGAGAAGATATTCGAGATTGGAGAAAGGGTAGAGCAGCAAAGTGGAAATAAAGTTCACGCCCTTGCCAACTGGAATGCGATATCCAATTCATATGATGGTATTCCTTGGGTTAAGGATGGCAAGTTAGTCATCGATCCCACTTACATGAAGGTGCTTGACCTTGTTCGTGAAGCCCGTCAGCGGCATGTGCTTGCAGAGTTGGATGATGGTAGTGCCGGATATGCGGCTTCGATGCAAAAAGGCCAAGTGATGTTCTATCCTGGAGCAACCTGGGCATTGCAATACACCTTTAAGGCGAACGCTCCCGATACCGAAGGATTGTGGGGTCTTGCGCCTGGTCCATCCGCTTTTAGTGCCGGTGGAACTTATATTGCGATGTACAGCAAAAGTGACAAAAAGGATTTGGCCTGGAAGTTTATTGAGTTTTATAACTTTAATCATGATTTTCTGTCTGAACTTGCGAAGGAACAGGACTATTTCACAAGCAATATGGTCGTGAATGATCAGCTTGCAGGTTCTGTATCTTCAGCGTATTTGGGAGGGCAGAAGCATTTTGAATTTTTCTCGGAAGCAGCCAAGCAGGTCCCGGTATATGAGCGAACCAAATATGACTCAATCATTAACAATGACATCTTCAAAAATGTACTCCAGTTGTATCTCAATAACGACATTCTAACCAAAGAAGAAGCCGTAAAACGAATCAAGCGTGATGTCAAACTGAGATTTCCGGAGCTGGAAGTGGATTAGCTTAGAAGTAAGCAAATACCTTTTAATCATCCGATGACTGGGGGTACAAATCATGTTTGCCAAGTCAATCCGCAAAGACCATTACGGATACTATTTCATTGCTCCGTTTTTTATTCTTTTCGCCATTTTTGGACTATACCCCATTCTGTATTCTCTCTATATCAGCTTCACCAACTTTGACGGGATTACTACGCCGGACTTCGTCGGAATAGGTAATTATATTGCTGTTCTGCAAGATCCGTTGTTCTACAAGACGTTATTTAATACCCTGTTTATCTGGGGTGTCTCTGTAGTCCCACAGCTTACCGTTTCGCTTGTACTCGCCTTTATTCTCAATGACAAGTTGCTTAAGGGAAGAGACATTTTCAGAGCAGTTTATTTCTTCCCCAATATCGTTACCGCAGCATCATTGGGTCTGCTTGTAAGTCTGATCTTTGATTGGCAATCCGGCGGTTTGAATCATTTTCTGGTTCAAATAGGACTGATCGATGACCCGATTAACTGGAAAAATGATCCCTGGTTTATGCGACTGATCGTTTCATCCATCCTGTT
Source organism: Paenibacillus sp. E222 (assembly GCF_013401555.1). Classification (NCBI taxonomy): domain Bacteria; kingdom Bacillati; phylum Bacillota; class Bacilli; order Caryophanales; family Paenibacillaceae; genus Paenibacillus; species Paenibacillus sp. E222. Next base: position 5,326,645 of record NZ_CP058552.1, on the reverse strand, counting down.
CTTTCAATACTTTGGTTACTCCATGGTCATCTATCTGGCAGGTCTTCAGGGTATTGATCCCGCTCTGCAGGAAGCCGCTCAAATGGATGGGGCGAAAAAGAAACATATTTTCATTCATATCATCGTTCCAATGCTGCGCCCAATCATTCTGTTTCAGATGATCACGTCTATTATTGGGGGCATTCAGATTTTCGATCAGCCGTTTACATTGACGAATGGAACGGGTGGCCCGGATCGTGCAGCCATGACGAGTATTATGTATCTGTATAATGTGGCATTCCAAAGTACACGTTTTGGTTATGGGGCGGCCATTGCATTCTGTCTGTTCATCATCATTATCCTGCTATCGGTCGTATCCTTCATGATGACGAAGCGCAAGAGCCGTGCATAGGGAGGGGGAAATGAAATGCAAACCGTCAAACCAGTCGAACAACCAAAAGTCACTATACAGCAATACGATACTGTAAGGCGTCTGACACTGGGCAAAGTCATTATTTATCTATGTTTGATTAGCCTTGCCGTGATCTGTATCATTCCATTTTATCTCATGCTCATCTATTCCACTCATAATAATGCAACGATTGCATCGACATTTACGTTTCTGCCCGGACCGTTCCTGTTGGATAATTATACGAACATGGCTTCCAAAATCAACATCTGGCGCGGGTTTGCCAACAGCTTTTTCATTGCGGGAACGTCTACGGTGCTATCCTTGTATATCGGTTCCCTGACGGCATATGGCTTCGCGAAGTTCAAATTCAAAGGTCGCAACGGGCTATTCCTGTTTTTGCTTGCGACCATGATGGTGCCTGGGCAGCTCGCACTGATCGGGATGTATCGCCTGTTCAGTACGCTAGGCTTGCTGGACAGCTATGCAGCGATCATTTTGCCGGCAGCGGCGAATGCATTTAATGTATTTTTTATTAAACAATTTATGGAGAGCAGCATTCCGGACGAGATTATTGAATCGGCACGTGTGGATAGTGCAGGGGAGTTCCGCACGTTCAATCAGATTGTTTTGCCCATTCTGGGCCCGGCTATCTCGGCCCTTGGCATATTCACCTTTATCGGTTCTTGGAATAATTTCCTAACGCCGTTGGTCTTGTTCTTTTCCTTGGATAAATATCCGCTTCCGGTACTCGTTGCACTGGTGCAAGGATATTATGGAATGGATTACGGACTGTTGTATTTGGGTGTGGCGATCTCGATTCTGCCTATTATCATTGTCTTTGCGATATTCTCCAGACAAATTATAGGCAGCGTTGCCTTGGGTGCGGTTAAAGGATAGCATGTGTACGGAAAATAGTCGCCTTCATGGCGGCTTTTTTGCTATTTCAGGTAAGATTTTTATATCGCTGGGGACTTATATCATGGACATTGTTGCCTGATAGGTGGCGAAATACCATTTTGAAAGCCTTTCCAAAAATCTATGATATACTACGATATGACTGGCATACCATGGAAAAAAAGATATTCCAACTTATCGTTTTCTTCACTTTCACTTGCAAAGGAGATGTCACGATGTTTAATGTTCTTGTTGTTGACGATGAGAGCGTTCAAAGAGAAGGCATTAAGGATTTGATCTCTCACTACGGCTTTCCCTTTCAAGTACTGGAAGCTGAGAACGGGATGAGCGCAGAGCGAATTCTGGTTCAGAACGCGATCGATATCCTCATCACCGACGTCAAAATGCCGCTTATGGATGGACTGGAGCTTAGCAAACAAGCCAGGAAAACACAGCAGAATATAAAGATTGTCATCTGCAGCGGTTATGATGAATTTGAATATGCCCGCAGCGCGATTCGGCTGGGCGTAGTGAATTATTTGCTCAAGCCACTGGTTAAGGAAGAGTTTTTACAGGTGATGGAAGATATTACGCAAATACGTGCTTATGCCGGAGGTCCCGAACAGGAATCTGTGGAATCGAAGGTCATTCGACAGGTGAAGGATTATGTGAAGGATAACCATCAGAGAGATATTTCATTGTCCGAGGCAGCCCATGATGTTTATTTATCGCCAGGGTATTTGAGCATTTTGTTTAAAAAAGAGACCGGGGAAAACTTCTCGAAATATTTGACCGATTATCGTTTGCGGCGTGCAAGCCATCTGCTCGCTCATTCGAATATGAAAATCAATGATGTTGCAGGGGCCGTTGGCATCGACAATCATTCTTATTTTGCCAAGCTGTTCCGAAACAGGTTCGGTGTCAGTCCGTTACAGTTCAGAGAGTGCGGGGTGCTTCATGATCGGATGGATCAAGAGCAAATTCAATGATATTAGGTTCCGCAACAAGCTGCTGTTGTCGCATTTGGTGATTGCACTCATTCCGATTCTTCTGCTTGGACTGCTCTCCTTCATTCAGTCCTACCGAATTCAAATGAAGGAGCTGCGGAGCGAAGCAGAAGCGAGTCTGGACCAGGTGTCTAACATTATGGATTATAAGATTAATCGGTATAACACGTTAAGTGAGTTCATGGTGCTTAATCGGGATTTATCGCAAATATTTACGAAAGACTACGAGGGAAATTATTATCATATGTACCTGGATTTCCGGGACATTCTCGAGCCGTTGATCTCGAACATCCGGCTGATGGATGATGATATTGAAGACATTACCTTTTATACGTCCGGAGATTTATTGGGAATCCGCAATAATATTTTGCCAATCGGGGAGCTAAAGAGCAAGTCCTGGTATGACGGATTTCGAGGCAGGCGCTGGATTGTCGAGGGGGAGAAGCTTTATCTCGTTCAGGAACTGATCAGCAATCCGAAAGACAGCAATTTCATGGTGATCTCCATTCAGCATGATCGCATCTTTGCCGACCTGGACAATCTGTCGGAACATGTAGCCGTCTATATTGAGGATGCGAAGCAGCATGTGATTTTTCAGGAAAACCACGAGCGTGCTGCTGTGGCCGCAGGTTCGAAAGTTAAGGAGTCTGGCGATCTGAGTCTTAGCCGCTCACTTGCCAACAACGGCTGGACCATTCACTATAATCTGCTGAATACCAATGCGTACGCCAACGCAATGAGTATTTTTCAAATTACGCTGTTTGTTATTATCCTCAGCCTGATGATTACCTTCCTGCTCATTTATGTCATTTCTAATAATTTTACGCAAAGAATTATCCATATCAAGAACAAGGTGGACAAGGTAGAGCGGAACAATCTGGATGTGATTATCCGAAGTTCATCCAGAGATGAATTCGGTGAGCTGACTAACGGTATCGGTAAAATGCTGACCAGGATCAACAGCCTGATCTCCCAGGTGTATCACGCCGAAATCGCCAAGAAAGAAAGTGAATATAACAAGTTGATTAGTCAGATCAACCCACACTTCTTGTACAATACACTTTCATTTATACGCTGGAGAGCCGAGAAAAGGGCGGATATCGAAACGAGTTATATGGTATCTGCCTTAGCTCGTTTCTATAGAACAACACTTAATCAAGGGAGGAATATGGCCACCATTGAGGCTGAGGTGCAGCATATTAAGGCATATCTGGATTTGCAGCTCATCATGAACGATGGTCGATTTGATGTGGATTATCATATCGATGATGATGTACTACATACCGAGGTGATTCATTTTATTTTGCAGCCGATTGTGGAGAATGCCATCAAGCATGGTTTTGTGGAAGCAGATGTCTCCGATTGTCACATTCACATTGCGGTTAGCCGGGTGGAAGAGGGGATTAAATTAACCGTTCGTGATAACGGTGTTGGCATGACGCCTATGCAGACCGCAGGTTTGTTAACAGGAGAGAACGGCGGATGTGGTGTTCGGAACGTTAATGACCGAATTAAGCTGTATTATGGTCGGGATTACGGGCTTGTTATTCACAGTGAGCCAGGCATCGGAACGGAAGTGTCAATCGTCCTTCCTGCCAGATGATTGCGTGTAAAGCGTGCAGTTATATTAAAAACATAGCATTAGTACTGAAGCGGTTGCTGTGGCAACCGCTTATTTCTTCCTGTAAGAATCTTTTAATACAGATAAATAAAGTGAATTGGAGGTCATAAAAAAAGTGTTACATATCCGAAAAATGTGGCATATACGCCAATTTTGAAAACGCATACAATTTGGTTATCAAATGCAAATCAGATAAAGGGGATGACAGGATGAAGAAGCGCAACAAGATGGCTGCACTGCTGATCGGCAGCATGATGATGGCTGTAATCAGTGGCTGTACCGGAGGCGATAACGAAAGCACACAACCGCAAATTTCACAACAGGACTATGAACCTTATGGTAAATATGAGACACCCGTGGAATTTACAATTGGCCGAAATACCAATCATGTGAACAACCTGCCTGCCGGTGATACCATTGAAAACAATCTGGCTACACGCTATGTAGAAGACCGGGTGAACGTCAAAGCCAAGGTAGCTTGGGAAACAGATGATATGGATCAGAAGCTGTCACTCTCAATGACCACTGGCGATCTGCCGGATGTAATGCTTGTCAGCCGTGAAATATTTAATCAACTGGTGGATAACGATCTCATTGCCGACATGACAGAGGTTTACGAGAAGACAGCATCGGAGGGTGTTAAAAATATTTATGGTTCCTACGGAGATTTGCTGTTAAATCAGGTGAAGGTGGACGGTAAGATCATGGGTCTGCCCATGACCAATATTGGAAACCAGCACCAATTGCTCTGGGTCCGGAAGGACTGGGTAGATAAGGTCGGTGCGAAGCTGCCGGAAACTGTCGAGGATGTATGGAATCTCGCGAGAACATTTGTAGAGAAGGATGTCTCGGGAACGGGCAAAACGGTAGGCATGGTCATGGATTCCAATGCGATGAACTTTACGCCAATCTTTGCTGCGCACGGTGCCTTCCCCATGAACTGGATACAGAAAGACGGTCAGGTTGAGTATGGATCTGTTCAGCCTGAAGTAAAGCAAGCGCTGGCAGAACTGAGCGCCATGTATAAAGAAGGTTTAATAGATAAACAGTTTGCTGTCCGATCGAATGAAGAGAAGGAAGCTCTCGTCATCAACGGACAGGCCGGAATGGTATTTAATCCATGGTGGATCGGCTACACCAACTACAAGGACTCCATTAAGCAAGATCCAGAAGCAGTCTGGGTTGCTGTATCCGCACCAGTGGATGAGAATGGCAAGTTCAAGACGATCCGGCAAGACCCGGTGGGCGGTGGTATCGTCGTTGTGAAGAAGGACTTTGCACATCCTGAAGCGATTATGAAATCAGTCAATTTAACAACGGATTTCCTGTACTCCTTAACGGAGGACGCGATCAATTACAAGAAAGAGCATCCTGACGAGCTGCTGACCGATGCAAGCCGCTGGAATAATGATCCTACCCAGATTCCGATGCAAGTGGATTATGATGATGTGCTCAAGCGTTATTACGATGATCTGATCAAAGCAGATGAGACAGGTGATGCTTCTGCTGTTCAGGAAGATCGAGTGGTTTCTTTCAAGGCCTATCAGGAATTCAAAGAGAAAGGAAATGCGATTGATGCAAACACCTATGGTGAATACCTCTCCCGGATTGAAGGGCAGCGTGAGGCAAACAATCCGAACCTGGAAGTGATTCCCGCAGGCTTTTATGGAACAACCGAGACGATGAAGCTGAAGTGGGCGAATCTGCAGAAGCTAGAAGAGGAAACCATGCTCAAGATCATTATGGGGGAAGCGCCAGTAGATGAATTCGATACGTTTGTCGACACTTGGAAACGTACGGGTGGCGATGAGATTACAGAAGAAGTTAACGAGATGAGCAAAAGATAACGATTGCGTGAGCTTAGGTGCGGAAGCTTGATGGTGGACTTCAGGACTTCCGCACGGGCTTTCGCCGATAAAGCCTGTCCAATTAGGCACATGGTGGAGGTGGAAAGGACAATGGCTCAAATGGAAACAACCGTTAGTCGAGAGCGGGAAGTGCGTTACCGGAGAAAAAAGAAACGTAAAACCTTTGACGAAATGACCTATCATTTTATGCTGCTGCCTGGCATGATCATGCTCTTCATTTTCTCAATTGTACCGATGTTCGGGGTTGTGATGGCATTCCAAAAGTTCATTCCTGCCAAAGGAATATTCGGGTCCAAGTGGGCAGGGTTATCCAATTTCACGTATATGTTTCAACTGCCAGACGCAAAGCAGATTTTCATCAATACATTGGTCATTGCAGTTGGAAAGATTGCTCTAGGGTTGATTGTACCCATCGTATTCGCTCTGCTATTAAATGAGGTTCGTCTGAAAATATTTAAGAGCACGATTCAAACCATCGTCTATTTGCCGCATTTTATGTCCTGGGTGGTTCTGGGCACGATGCTGACCATGATCTTTTCTTTCGATGGCATGGTAAATAACTTCCTTGAGTTTCTCGGCCTCGAGCGAATTATGTTTCTGGCGAGTAATGACTGGTTCAGACCGCTGCTCATTGTGACGGATACGTGGAAGGAATTTGGCTACGGGACGATTGTCTATCTGGCTGCATTAACGGCAATTAATCCGGCCTTGTACGAATCTGCCGCAATGGACGGCGCAAGTCGCTGGAAACAGACGCTGAATATCACGCTGCCAGGTATGTTCCCGACGATTATCCTGCTGGGTACGCTGAGTCTTGGCAATGTACTGAATGCGGGTTTTGATCAGGTGTTTAACCTGTATAATCCGCTGGTATATGAAACGGGAGATATTATCGATACTTTTGTGTACCGTATGGGTCTGATCAACATGCAATATTCATTTGCAACAGCAATTGGACTGATGAAATCGGTAATCAGCTTTGTGCTGATCGTGATTTCCTACAGACTGGCTTCGAGGTATGCGGGGTACAGAATTTTCTAGGAGGGTTAGCATGATTCAATCCAAATCGCTCGGCTCCAGGCTATCCCGCCTGTTGATTATGTTTGCGTTAATTCTGATTACGTTCATGTCCTTGGCGCCGATTGTCAATACCATTATGGTGTCTGTCAGCAGCAGTACGGCTGTTAATGCAGGTCGGGTCTATTTTTTTCCAGTGGAGCTGAATTTCTCATCGTATGGCCAGATTCTGAATGATACGAAGTTTTGGAAGGCTTTTCTGATCTCGGTCGAGCGGGTGGTGCTTGGAGGAGCAATCAACATGTTTTTGACCATTCTCATGGCCTATCCGTTGTCACGAAGCGTCACACAATTCAGATCGAGAAACACATATATGTGGATTATTGTGTTTACAATGCTGTTCAGCGGCGGAATCGTACCCTGGTATATGGTCATCAGCAAGTTGGGGTTGATCAACAGCATTTGGGCGCTAGTTTTGCCGGGGGCAGTTCCTGTCTTTAATGTAATTCTCCTCATGAACTTCTTCAAGGGAATTCCAAAGGAACTGGAAGAGGCCGCATTCATTGACGGTGCCAGTCCACTTAAAATTTTGCTCCAAATCTTCATTCCCATTTCCATGCCGAGTCTGGCAACAATCATGCTGTTTGTCATTGTGGGGCACTGGAACAATTTCTTTGACGGGATCATTCTGATTAACGACAGCTCCAAAATCCCGCTCCAGACCTACCTCCAACAGCTGAGTCTCACACGCGATCAGATGCAGAATCTTTCGGTCGAACAGCTGCAGCAGTTCAATAAAATCTCCAACACAACGTTGAATTCTGCCAAGATTCTGGTATCCATGATTCCCATTTTGCTGATTTATCCTTTTCTGCAACGTTATCTAATCCACGGTATCGTACTCGGAGCCGTAAAAGAGTAATTCTGGTTATCATCATTAGCCGTTCTGCCTGAGAAATGTGGAAGGGGGTGAAGGAACAAGGAACACGTCAGGGACAGGCTCGAACTTAGATGCAGCGAAGGATTAACCCTGCTTTATGAGTGAACTGTTAGTTATACGTCAATTCGAGAAGGGAAGGGATCTGATGAGCAAAAGGAAAATGGTGAGCCTCACGCTGGTACTCAGCCTTATTCTGGTCACCACCATGGGAGCAACAAGCGGCGGCAAGAATCGCTATGCCGATCAGGCGCAGTGGGCGCAAGAGAAGCTGTATGAATATTACTGGAATGATGCATCAAAAATGATGAATAATGCTTATCCATCAACACCAGAAGGTGAACAGGCATTGAATTACTGGTGGAAGGCTCATGCGGTTGATGCATTGGTGGACGGATATGAACGTACAGTAGACAAAGCGTACACTGAACGTGCGGAAGAACTCGTTCGCAGTATCATTGCACGCAACGGTTCACTTCACAATGAATTCTACGATGATATGGAATGGCTCGCGCTCGCCGGGCTTCGTCTGTATGATGCAACAGGCAGTGAAGAGATGAAGGGATACGTACTGGAGTTGTGGGATGACATCAAGACCGCCTGGTGGGATGATGAGCTTGGCGGTATGGCTTGGAAAAAGGATCAGCGATATAACCGAAATGCGTGCTCCAGCGGGCCTGCCGCCATTTTGGCTGCAAGGCTGTATGAACGTTTTGGCGATGTGCGGGATCTGGCATGGGCCCAAAAAATATTTGATTGGGAGAAACAATATCTGGTAAATCCTCAAACGGGGCTGGTAGCGGATGGTTTGGTGCTGAAGGAGGATGGCACACTGGATGTGAATGAAGCATGGATCTTCACGTACAATCAGGGTACTTTTATCGGAGCAGGTGTTGAACTCTACCGGATAACAGGGAAGAAGACGTATTTGAAAGATGCCGAGAAAACGGCAGAAGGTTCTCTGAAGACCTTAACGGATGAGAAGACGGGTATATTTAAAGAGGACGGCGACGGGGACGGTGCGTTGTTCAAGGGCATACTGATCCGCTACATGGTTGAGTTGTATGAAGTCGGGCATAACAAAAGCCTGAAAAAGGCGATTTATCGAAACGCCGATGCCTTGCTGAAAGGTAGCCGGGACATTGGATTATTCGGTCAGGCTTGGGGCAAAGCAGCCCAGAACCCACTTGACCTTACCGCTCAGCTCAGCGGCGTATTTCTGCTGGAAGGGGCTGCCAAGCTGGAAGCAGGCAAAGTGGCTAAGCCAGGTAATCCGGGTAAACCAGTGAAGAAGTAGGCATTTGAGTGGATGATAGGTTAATAGGATCATAATATTAGAGGCCAGCGCCTGCATGAGTCTTTCCAAGAGAAAGATCATGCGGTGCTGTTATATTCCGGTGTTATTGTTGAACTAATGGTAATTCAGCGGTGAAATTTTCATCCGAAAAAAGCATCGTACCCGATATCTCTAGGTACGATGCTTTTAGGCGTCTGCAATTTCATTGTAAGTATGGTTATTACTTGCTCGCGGGTAAGTGGTAACTTTCTCGGATTAAGGAGAAATAGTCGTCAGCACGGATCACCTTGAATTCCGATCCGAGCTCTTCAGTGATCGCCAGTGCATCGGATGGAGTCGTACTCCATGCAAGCAATCCAAGAGAAACGAACAACGGAGACTTGCCATCCCAATTCGCCTTCGCATCATTTAGCACCTGTAATCCGTCCTGTACGGTGCTTATCCCACGAATTGTGGATACGGGCAGGCTATCGTCAACGATTTCCACTCCATAGTTGTCTTCGTAGCTGATGAATAAGCCGGGTGCATTGTAATCCTGCGCGTAAGCCTTGGCTTTAAATGGCGTGAGAGGTACATTCTCGCTGTCTACACGGTTCAACACATAAGGAATGGTCATGCCGGTCTTTTTCATATATTTTTCGGTTTGCTGCAAAAATTGCCGGAAGCTTGTGTCGGGCCAAGCCCCTGGATAGAAGTATCCTGCACCGGACGGTCCTGCGATCAGCAGATCATTCGGGGTTGCTGTGTTCACATAATAATTCAATATTGCTGGTGCACCTTCGTAGAGAAGCGGGCTTGAAGTCCAGTTAATCGGAACCTTACCTCTGGCCGGATCATCCCACATCACACGCATCCGATGCTGGTTATACTGAAAATTATCGCCTTCCGTAAAGGTATACGTTACATAGATTTTATTCTCCAGTGCAGGTCGCGGAGATTTTTTCACCGGGGTGAGCTTCGGTTTGGTTCCCGAGAAAACAGTCAGGTTGCTGAACCAATCGGCTGCAAGAACATAGACGCCATATCGAGATGCAATCTCAACGGAGCTGAACTCACCTTCGACATCATTGCTAAACCAGCCAAGGTAGGGAGTTCCGGGTTTTACATCAGACATGATCTTCTCGAAGAGGGCTTTTTGCTCAGGCACATTGGAATCCAACCAGAATACCATCGCTTTATTAGCGACTGCATAATCCCTTAAATATGCGTAGGGCTCCCGCTGCTCAGCGGAGAGAGGGCGGATATTACCTGCGGATACTTTATACTGATTCCACATGTCCACTTCAGCCGTCAGATTCTGAGTACCTGCCGGAGGAGTGAATTCATACACAAAATAATTGCCATTATCGGCGAAACGGTGGCCGCCTTGACCTTCAGCGACCTTGGAATTTTGTCTATCATACAGGAATTGTTCTTCTTCCGGTGTTCCTGCGATGAAGTTTGCGATCTCTTTTCCATCCGCCTTGACCGTAACCTCATGTACAGCCGGTCCCCAGCCATCCTGAGTAAAGGCGTCATCAAATCGGAGATATACCGAAGATTTTCCCAAGAGTGAAGAAAGATCCAGGGAATACGTATCACGGTTGCTTGCATCCCGAATCTGTTGTTTTTCCTCCGCGATCGTAACAAAGGATTCAGGCATGCCGGACGGGATGCGAATCGCTGTATCCGGATCAAGTCCAATTAACATCTGGTGGTTCGTTTTCTTCCACAGATTCTCATATTGCCAGGTATAGGCATCCATTCGATTATTGAATTTACCCCGCAGGTCATCCATAATCTTTAATTTGTAAGGCGCTTTGGACAATTTGGCTGCTAACTCGGGACTTGCAACCACAGCATTCTTTAGTCCTGCGAGTGTGGTTGCTACGTTGATCGAATCAGGTACTTCGGGATCATATACAACCATGCCTTTGACTTCGCTGCGATAAGCAGAGAACACTTCCCAATAATCCTGATGAAGCGTGTAAGGCACCTTGATGTCCTTAAGCCAGGTCAGTTTTCCTTCTTCCTGGGACTCAATCAGATAGATTCGCGGTTGTTCTCTGTTAACGATTCCCTGTAATGTTCCCAGCAACAATTTGATGTCACCTGGCGCATCATAGATGTCGGCTGCGTCCAAATGTTTCGGGTTTTTGAAACTTGGCAGTTCACGGTGTTTGGACCCATCAGGTTTGGCTGTCTGTACATCCGTTTCCGAAGCTGAAGCAGCGCCGGCGGTTAATGAAAAAGCGCATATGAGAGCTAAACAGAGCATCGTGAATCTACGAGCCATGGCGAATTCACTCCTTGTTTTAGTCAAGAATTAGAGCTGTGCCTTCGTAATACCCACCCTCCTTTTTTGGTCAAAAGCCAATCCACACATCTCTATCCAACACATATTAAATATATTCATATATAATTTTACAATAGGTTCGACAAAACTTCCCATAATTCCTGGAAATCAGGCATATTTAATGCGATGATATCAAGGAGATGTTGTTTGCAACTGCAGATAAGCTCAGCTTGTTTATTGCACTTGCAGATGAAAGGATATATTATATATCTCAAATATTATGAATGAATTGGTGATGTGATCAAAATGAGTACAAATGATCGAATTCCACTGTATCAACAAATCCAGGACTATATCAGACATGTCATAACTCGAGAAAATATGAAACCCGGCGATCGCATACCGACAGAGAAGGAACTGATGGATCAGTTTCAGGTCAGTAAAATTACGGTTGCCAATGCCTTAACCGGATTAGCCAATGAAAAGTTAATTGCGCGTGTGCCGGGGAAAGGCAGTTTTGTTGCTGAAGAAGCGGAGAGTGCTTCTGTGATTTCAACGCAAGCGACCACAATGAAAGGTAGAGAGGGGACACTGTCTACAGGAATGATTGGCATCATTGTGCCCTCCATCCATGATTATTTTGCCATCCGGCTCGTTGAGGGCATTGAGCAAGCCTTGCGTGAGGAAGGATATCGCAGCATGATCATGTTTACGCATGGCAAGGTGGATAAAGAGAAGGACGTCATCAAGGAAATGAAGGCGCTCGGAGCAGAAGGTTTGTTAATTTTTCCTGTTGATGAAGAGAACTACAACGAGGAAATCCTCGGCATGAAGCTCTCGGGTTTTCCTTTTGTACTGATGGACCGTTATTTGCCAGGGGTCGAGACACATTATATTGCGGCAGATGGCAGACGGGGCACGAGGCTGGCTGTGGAGCATCTATGGGAGCTTGGACACCGGGATATCGCTATTTGCTCCGATTCACCCCTTCAGACAGTTACGGTTCAAGAGCGGATCGAAGGTTATATTGAGGCTTTAAAAGGCAAAGGCGCGTTAATCAATCCTGCTCATATGATCACGGATTTCCAGCCGTTAAGTGTACTTAAGGAGGCGGAGGCACACCCTTTATATCGATATATCCAAAACCGAATGGTCACGGCCTATGTTTCGCTTAACGGCAGGTTAGGTGTGCAAATCTATCAAATGGCCAAGCAAGCAGGACTTCGAGTGCCTGAAGATGTATCGATTGTAAGCTTCGATGATCCCACCTCCATCGTGGAGGAATTCAGTATATTTACCCATGTGAAGCAGTTTGAGCGGGATATGGGGTATCGGGCCGCTGTTAAATTACTTGAAGTATTACGTGGTCGTGGGGAAGCGAAAAGTTATAGCAAAATGCTGATTGAACCCGAGTTGGTTGTACGTCAAACCACCGGAACGGTTTCTCAAGCTTAATTTTCACAAGACAAGAAAACCTTTTCCGTAGAGAAGCGGAGAAGGTTTTTTTAGGTTTGTATAAAAAACATATTGAATATATTCATATCATATATTATAGTCTAGAAAAAGATGGATAGTCATACATTGCAACCCAAATCAAATACGAGCTGGGGAGGATAAGAAGATGGCACGAGATCGAAAGGAAGAGCGTACCGGATTTCAAGAATCTGCTGCTTACCATCCCGATTATGATCTGCAGACTGACTTTGTGATGGTTTACGGGATTGATGAGTCGATGCAGGAACGCATTCTGAAGTGGAAAGAAAAAGGATATGTGGTTCATTTGATGACTGGAGTTGCTTGGGGGACCTATAACAGCTATCTGGATGGCGAGGTCGATGGGGCAACACATTGGGATGAAGCTCAAATGGACCGGGAAGGCAACATGATTCTTCATGGGAGCGAACCAGTTATTCCATACATGGTGCCTACCATTTCCTATGGCCGTTACATAGCGGATCGAATACGTATTGCCGTTGACGCCGGTGTGGAAGCCATCCATCTGGAGGAACCTGAATTCTGGGTAAATGGAGGCTATTCGGAAGCTTTTAAACGGGAATGGCAGTTGTATTACAAAGAGCCTTGGATTCCGCCACACGCTTCACCTGATGCACAATTTCGTGCTTCCAAATTAAAAGCATATTTATATACACGTGTCCTGGACCGATTATGTGCCGAGATGAAGGACTACGCGTTAAAACGTTATGATCGTGTCCTTCGCTTTTATGTTCCGACCCATAGTCTGATTAATTACACACAGTGGCGTATTGTCAGTCCACAATCTCAACTCTTAGAGCTGCCCTCCATCGATGGGTATATTGCACAGATCTGGACCGGGACATCCCGAACCCCCAATGTGTATGAAGGGTTGCGTAAGGAACGTACGTTTGAAACCGCTTACCTTGAATACGGCGTCATGCAGGAACTGGTTCGTGGGACCGACAGACGAATGTGGTTCCTGCATGATCCGATCGAAGATAACCCGAATTACACCTGGGCTGATTACCGCCAGAACTATTTAAAAACGGTGGTTGCCTCACTGCTGCATCCCGGGGTCGCTCATTATGAAGTCGCACCTTGGCCTCGACGCATCTTTCAAGGCACTTATCCATCCGAGGATGGCACTGGCAAGGAGCAAATTCCGTCAGACTATGCCACAACTTTGCTTCAGGTCATGCACACCCTTGGTAACATGAATCAGGATGTGATTGAAACAGCAGAGGAGCCATTACAAGTTGGCGTTTTTATTGCAGACTCAGCGATGTTTCAACGAATGAAGCCAGACCCTAATGCACCTCATGCCGGTAAATATGATGGAACAGATCCTGAAGGATTCCAGGAGGATGGCGATACAGAACTGCTAGATTTCTCTCCTTTTTACGGTCTGACACTGCCGTTATTAAAACATGGGATTCCTGTCCGTCCACTTCAACTGGATAATGTAAGGCGGTATCCGGGTTACTTGGCAACTTATCGTGTACTCATACTGAGCTATGAATTTATCAAACCGGAATATCCGGACATTCATTATGCCCTTGCACAGTGGGTACAGGATGGCGGAGCGTTAATCTATGTAGGCGATGACAGCGACCCGTATCACGATATTCGTGCATGGTGGAATCATGGCCGCAAGCAAGGGCAGTCAGATCCGACGTATAACTCCCCTCGAGCACATTTATTTGAACAGCTAGGTCTGCAAGATAAGAGGCAAGGTGTCAATAAGGTAGGAAAAGGGGGAGTTTGCTGGCTGGATGAACATCCTGCCAACTTCGCTTTATCCAAGGCAGGGGCTGATCGGATGCGCCAATCTGTCAAAGAAACGATGGAAGTTGTCCATGGATCAGAACTACAGTGGGAATCGAAGCCTTATTTCAAAATTAGACGAGGTCCTTATCTAATCGTATCCGTTCTTGATGAATCGGTCAGCGAAGATGCAGTAGTCATTCCAGGTCCGGTTGTGGATTTGTTTGATTCCAAGCTCTCTGTGCTCAGCCAGGTGACCCTGAATCCGGGTGAGCAAGCCTTGCTCTATGATATTGAAGCGGGTCGTCCAACGGCTGGAGAAGTATCCGTCATTGCTGCTTCTTCCCGAATAGAAGGTCTGTCCCAGTCGGCCTCAGGTTTTCGATTCATTGCAAGAGGGCCTGCCAACATGAAGGCAACAGCAAGGCTGTACTGCGAGGCCAGACCCTTATCTGCCCAGTATGTCATTCAAGAGCAGATGGCCCCGGTGGTGTGGGAATGGGACCCGGATTCAAAGACAGTGCTTCTACAGTACGAACATGGCAACGAGAACAATGCAGAGGTTCATGTCCGCTGGACTTCCTGAATTCACAATACAGCCTGATTGATAGAACAGAGAGGAGTATACTAGCATGCCCTACGAACCGATAAGGCCGGAACGGTTAAAACAGATGTTAAATAAACTTCGGGAAGCCATATATGAGCCGATTGCCGAATTGGAAGTGACGGCTTGGGTTACACCAGAGCCCGTACCTTACGAGGAACGGATGACCGGCACGAAAGTGACACTCAAGCAAGGAGAACAATGGGGAGAGTTATGGGACTGTGCCTGGTTCCGTTTTGCAGGTAATCTTCCAGCAGTCACAGGTAACCAAACCACGGTCCTCTTGCTGGATGTCAACGGTGAGCTGTGTCTGGTTGACCATGAAGGTTCACCTATCCAAGGATTGACGACGATTAACTCCGAATTTGATTTTTCATTAGGTCTGCCTGGCAAACGAGTCGTGCAGCTCCATGAGACATCTGTAAATGGACAGGAATTTGAAGTGTGGGCAGATGCAGGCAATAACGATCTGTTCGGCAAGTATCGGGGAGGCACGTTAAAAGAAGCACTCATAGCCTTCTGCAGGGAAGATATTCGGGAGCTTTATTACGATACCGAGGTGCTCTTGGAAACGGCAGAGCAGCTCCATGACGGTTCCGCTCGGAAGGAGAGAATTTATCAGACGCTCTATGACATTTCTGTACAGTTGACCGATTTCTCCAAAGAGCATGTCGAGCAAGCGAAGAAACGACTGAATGAACAGCTATCCCTAGAGGGAGGCGATCCCGTCTTAACCGTTAGCGCTGTGGGTCATGCTCATATAGATTTGGCCTGGTTATGGCCGATCCGTGAAACGATCCGTAAAGGAGCTAGAACGTTCTCAACTGTGCTTCGCATGATGGAGCGTTATCCCGATTATGTGTTCGGAGCAAGCCAGCCGCAGCTGTACGATTGGATCAAGCAGCATTATCCCAAGCTGTATGAGCAGATCAAGGAACGTGTACGTGAAGGCAGATGGGAACCGCAAGGCGCCATGTGGGTAGAATCGGATACCAATGTGCCTGGTGGTGAATCACTCGTACGCCAGATTTTGTATGGCAAGCGTTATTTTCAGCAGGAATTTGGCCTGGAAATGAAATCGCTCTGGATGCCTGATGTATTCGGCTACTCGGCAAGTTTGCCCCAGTTATTAAAGAAATCCGGTGTGGATTACATGATGACCCAGAAGCTCTCCTGGAGTGAGTATAACCGGCATCCCCATCATTCCTTTCTGTGGGAGGGAATTGATGGTTCAGCTGTATTAACACATATGCCGCCAGAGGATACGTACAACAGTCCGGCAGCTCCGCGTTCGATCATCAAAGCTGAACAGGGGTATCTGGATAAGAATGTATCTAATCATGCGCTAATGCTGTTTGGTATAGGAGACGGAGGCGGAGGGCCTGGCGAAGAGCATTTGGAGCGGCTGACACGAGAGAAAAACCTGCTTGGATTGTCTCCTGTTATACAGGAACCTTCGTGGAAATTTTTCGAACGGCTTAATAAAGAACGTGAACGGTTCCAGACATGGCGCGGTGAGCTTTACCTGGAGAAACATCAAGGAACCCTGACCAGTCAGGCGCGAAGTAAGCGGTATAACCGGAAGATGGAGAAAGCACTGCGCGAATTGGAGTTCGCCTCAGTACTTGTGGCTTCACAGCTAGGCAAGTCTTATCCGTCGCAGTCACTGGAAACGATATGGAAGGAAGTCCTCCTGTATCAGTTCCATGATATCCTTCCCGGGTCTTCCATCAAGCGTGTGTACGATGAGTCACTCATACGTTATGAAGAACTTTTAGATCAGACAGAAAATATGATCAACGAAACCTACAGCCATATGGCAGACCAGATCTCTTCAAATATCGAATCCTCATCCAGCTCCTCCGTAGTGATATTCAATTCATTGCCTTGGGAGCGTCAGGAATGGATTCACACGAATGGAAGCTGGCGCAAGGTTCAGGTTCCATCCATGGGATACACAGTGGTATCAGATTATGTGGACCAGGGCGCTATAGATGAGATCGCATCATGTGCCCAGTTAGTTCCGGGAATACAAGAGTCGGAAGTTCACGTTTCCGCTGAAGAACGCTGCGTGGAGAACGACACATTCATCGTGAAGTTTGATCATAACGGAGCTATTCTCTCCATTAAGGACAAGGCAGAAGTGCGGGAAGTCATTCCGCAAGATCATCCGGGAAATTCACTTCGTGTGTATCACGACGAAGGAGATGCTTGGGATTTCAGTCATGACTATTCCGCACATACAGGAATGCCATTAACGCTCCATGACATTCACGAGCTTCGTGAGGGTCCAAAAGTCGGGCTGGTCTTCGAATATAACTATGGAGAGTCGACTCTGATCCAGACCGTGGTTCTGACAGAAGGCAGCAGACGGATTGATTTCGAGACGACCGTGGATTGGAGAGAGAACGGGAAAATGCTACGCACTTCATTCCCGGTGAATATCCGTACGGATCAGGTTCACTGTGAGATCCAATTTGGCAGTTTGACCAGACCCACTCATCGGAATACCATGTGGGACTTCGCCAAGGATGAGATATGTGCTCATCAGTGGATTGATTTATCTGAGCCGGATTATGGAGTCGCCCTCCTCAATGATTGTAAATATGGTCATAGAGCCATCGATAATGTGCTTGGTCTGAATCTGCTGCGCAGCAGCTCGTATCCTGATCCGGAAGCGGATCGTGCGGAGCATACGTTCACCTATTCGTTATATCCGCATCAAGGCAACCATGTTCAGGCCGAGATCTATCGAAGAGGTAATGAACTGAACATTCCGCTTCGTACCGTTTCCTTATCATCTGTATCTGCGAAACAGAACGGTAAGCTTCCTTCTTCCAAAGCATTTCTTAAGCCGGATCATCCGCACATCATGGTGGAATCCGTCAAACAAGCCGAGGATGGAGACGACATCATCGTCCGTCTATATGAAACTTCGGGAACACATGCCACTACGGCATTACATCTTGGATTCCATATAGCAGAAGCCTGGACGACTGATCTTATGGAAAATATCATTTCACCCGTTTCATTTGCAGGAGCATCCGAGATGGCTTTATCCTTCATGCCATTTGAGATTATCACGTTACGATTGAAGCTAGGACAGCTATAGCTGGGATGGTTGACCGTCCATCATGAGAAAGGAGAGGTTGGAATGTGATCAAGACACGAGTGAGCAACAATCGATTGATGAAGCGAATCTGGCAGCATAAACTCTTTTATTTGTTTATGCTGCCCGGAATCGTCTGGTTTTTCCTGTTCTCCTATGTACCGCTATATGGAATTCAGGTTGCTTTTAGGGATTACAATTTCGTGGGCGGATTCACCGGAAGTCCATGGGCAGGCCTTAAGTACTTTCAACAGTTCTTCAATTACTATCAATCCGGTGACATCATCCGTAACACGATCATCATCAGTCTCATGAAACTGCTAATTGGCTTTCCGATGCCAATCATACTTGCACTCCTCTTAAATGAAGTCAGAATGATTAAATTCAAAAAGACGGTTCAGACCCTTTCTTACTTGCCTTATTTCGTATCCTGGATCGTTGTGGTTACGCTGATGCAACGACTCCTAACGCCATATGGGGGACCAGTCAATGACTTATTGGGTTCATTTGGAGCCGAGTCGATCCAGTTCCTGAACAATCCAACATGGTTCTATCAGATGATCGTCGGTTCAGACATTTGGAAGAATATCGGTTGGAATTCCATCATCTTTATGGCCGCGATTGCGGGTATTGATCAGCAGCTTTATGAAGCTGCCAAAATGGATGGTGCGGGACGCTTCAGACAGATGTGGCATGTGTCGCTTCCAGGTATCCGCAATGTAGCAATCATATTATTCATACTCGCTGTGGGTAGTCTGATGAGCGCAGGTTATGAACAACTGCTTCTCCTGAATGGACCGGCAACCGCAAGTCTGGGCAGTGTACTGGACGTGCATGCCATTAACTCCGGGATTCGAGAAGGGCGTCTCAGTTACGCTGCAGCTGTCGGACTATTCCAAAGTGTTATCGCACTTATTCTGGTTGTAACCGTTAATCGCATCGCCCGCAAAGTCAGTGATGTATCCCTGTTCTAAGGAGGTGACCTTATGGAACGAAAATGGTCCTTATTCTCGGTGCTTAACTATATCTTTCTTGCTTTGGTTGGATTCTCGATGATTTACCCGTTTATATATATCTTGGCTTATTCACTGAACGACGGTAAGGATTCGATGCAAGGCGCGATTTATTTTCTTCCCCGCCAATTCACGTTGGATAATTATGCCCAGGTATTCGATAACGCACGGATCTGGAAAGCATATCAAATTACGATTATGCGCACCGTGCTGGGTACTTTTCTCCACGTTGTATTGTGTACACTCATGGCCTATGCACTTTCCAAAAAAACATTGCCAGGTCGCTCCTTTTTTACCTTTTACATCTTTTTGCCCACGATTTTCAGTGCAGGGTTCATCCCGTTCTTCATTACGCTGCAAAAACTGCATCTGATTAATAGTTTCTGGGTGTACGTTTTGCCCTTATTGTTCAACTTCATGCACATCATCATTATTCGGACATTCCTGCAAGGCATACCGGAGGAACTAGAGGAATCTGCGCGTATTGACGGGTATGGAGATTTTCAAATCTTCGTACGCATCATTCTGCCTCTTTCCGGGCCGGTACTTGCAACGATCTCGCTGTTCATTGGGGTAGCCCACTGGAATGACTGGTTCTCGGGCGCCTACTACGTATCTAACAAAGATTTAATCCCGGTACAGACCCTACTGCAAGAAATGCTGACAGAAGCAGAGGCGTTATCCAATTCGATGCAGCGTGCAGCACAGCAGGGTGGTCAGACGGTTGGTGGAGTCGGTGGAGCAGGAGCAACACCTGAATCACTTCGAATGGCCTTGCTTGTCATTACGGTTTTCCCGATCTTATGTATATATCCGTTTCTACAACGATATTTCGTGAAGGGGGTTATGATTGGTTCGGTTAAAGGGTAGATCATCCTGACCTGAATTTGCTAGAGCTTTACCGAGATCATTTATTCAAGGAGGCGATTGGTTTGAACAGGATTTGGTCGAAAGGCGTATCCATCTTGCTCGTGTCCATCATGGTTGGAGGTTTGCTGAGCGGTTGCACGAATTCATCAGGGAACGGGGAAGGCGCAGAAGGGGAGAACGGAAGTAAACTCAAAATCTTGCACAATTGGAATGGCTCAGGCGGATCGGATAACGGGATCACCCCTGTGGAGGAAGTCATCAAAGAGAAAACTGGCGTCACTTTGGAGTGGGAATATACGAAAGGCAGCGAGACGGAGAAAGTAAACCAGATTTTCGCCACACAGGATTTGCCGGACATTTACACCGGACCTGCATGGGGCGGTGAGCTGGACGGGATCATCAAGGCTGCCAAAGAGGGACAGCTGGTAGATATATCCGATAAATTGGGGGATTACCCGAACCTGGCGAAATCCATTGCGAAAGAAAATGTGCCGCCAGCATTATACGAAAAAGCGATAGATGCGTATGACGGCAAGAAATATTTACTTTTACAAAATCAGCCCGCGACGAACGAAGATGGCATGGATTGGCTGTATGGCTTCTATGTTCGTAAAGATATCGCCAAGAAAGTCGGCGTGGACCCTCAATCAGTCGTGACGAAGGAAGACTTCTATAACTTCCTCCAAAAAATCAAAGATGCCAACCTGAAGGAGAGCGGCCAGCCCGTGTTTCCACTGGGCGGATTTAGTAACGGATGGTCTGTAGGCATCGGAAACACGATGTTCTATTCGGGAGCAGGTTATGTAGACAAAGGTGACGGAACGGTAGAGCATAACTTTTTCACCAAAGGATATGAAGACTACACGTTGTTCTATCGTAAACTGGTTGAGCAAGGGCTGATGGACCCCGAAGCCTTTACTCAAACAGATCCTATCGCCAAGGAAAAAATTAATCAAGGACGCATTGCTATCCTTGCTGCACATTATCCGGCCATTTTGGATGCTTCCAAAGAGTATGTTACTTCACATCCTGGAAGCGATTACATCCCACTTGGACCATTGGAGCGGGCAGATGTTGACCCGAGCCGGCCTGTTGATCTTGGCATTCAAGGAAACAACGTAACGGCTATCACTAGCAGCTGCAAGGGTGCGTGTGTAGATGCAGCTCTCAAGTTTCTCGATTACATGGCTTCTGACGAAGGCTTCATGCTGGCCCGGTACGGAGTTCAAGGGGTTCATTGGGATATGAAGGATGGCAAACCTGTACCGAATAAAGAATGGTTTGATAAGTTTACAGCAGATCAGACCGGCAAAGTTCGCAAGAACGAAGGTATCACCATCGGACTGGAATCGATTACGGGGCTTGACCGGATTAATTCGGCAGCAGGTGGCGACATCTGGGCAGACCAGGAAAGACTCGATGCCATGGAAAATGCCCGGAAAATCCTGCGTCCAAACGGCATTCATGTAATTACAGCCTATAACCCGGGCGATGTGATTACCAAATCACCGGAATGGGAAATGTTGAAGCCTTCCATGGACCGGATGGGAGATGCCTGGAAGGAAGCCATTTTTGCAAAATCGGATGAAGCGGCTCTTAGCATTATCAACGACCTCAGGGAACAGCTTCGGAAGACCGGATACGACCAAGCGATGCAGTTCACCAATGAGAATCTGAAAGGAAAAGATATCGTAACTGTTCAAATGCCGAACTGATGCTGAAGGGTTAAATTACCGATTATTACGGAAATCAAATAGGCTTTGCAGCGCCTTGGTCAACAAGGCGAGCGAAGCCTTTCCCTGTTGGATCAAGAAGCACAGTTTACATTGAAAAAATGAATTGAAGGAGATGAAACAAATGACAACGTTTAGACCACCATCCGTACCTTTGATCACGGTAGACCCTTATTTTAGCGTATGGTCTGCTGCGGACCATCTCTATGATGATCACACCAGGCACTGGACGAACAAAACTCAAGGTATGGTTGGCATGATTGTCATTGACGGCAAAATCAGAAGGTTTATGGGGAAAGTAGGCGTTCACGAAAATTCAACCGTTGAGGAGCCTGACGTGCTCAATCAGACGAATCTAACCGTTGAGCCGGTGACTACCCGTTACACCTTTGAAGGAGAAGGTATCGAACTTGAGGTTCATTTTACCACACCCCTATTGCTCGATGATCTTGAACTGTTATCCAGACCTGTGACGTATGTTACGTTCCATGTTCGAGCGATAGATGGTCAAGGCCATCAAGTGAAAATCTATTTTGATGTGACAGGTGAATGGTGTGTACATACTCCTGATCAGCAAGTCACCTGGGCGTCTCATGTAATCCATGAACAGTTACATGCCATGTCTATAGGAACGGTGGAACAACCTATATTAAAACGTGCCGGCGATGATACGAGAATAGACTGGGGTTATATGTACCTGGTGGTTCAGCGATCCCATCAATCTCAATCGGTCATTCATTCGGTATCCAGGCGTGAAGAGTATGCCCGGTCGGGTCTGTTTAAGACAGGAGATGATTCTACACAGCCAAAATCCATCTCTGGTGAAATGCCTGTTATGGCAACCGAAATGGATCTGGGGCTTATCCATGAAGAGTCAGCATCCCGCTACCTGATGCTCGCCTATGATGATATTCATGCAATTGAATATTTTCACCAACCGCTGAATGCGTATTGGAAGAAAGATGGTGTGACATTTGAGCAGATGCTGGTAAACGCAGTGGATCAATATGAAGAGGTAGTACAACGGTGCGCCCGCTTTAATCGGGAACTCTTAACGGAAAGTCAGGCTGCAGGCGGGAACCAATATAGAGACATTCTGGCATTAACCTATCGGCAAGCGATTGCTGCACATAAATTGGTTGCTGATGAAGCAGGAGAAGTATTATTTTTCTCCAAAGAGAATTTTAGTAATGGCTGTATCGCAACGGTGGATGTGAGCTACCCGTCGATTCCGTTGTTCCTGAGGTATAACACCGAATTGGTCAAAGGTATGATGCGTCCAATCTATAGGTATGCCGAGAGCGCGGATTGGACGTTTGATTTTGCTCCACATGACGTGGGGACATACCCTCAAGCTAACGGCCAGGTTTACGGAGAGAACAAACTTGAATACCAGATGCCTATCGAGGAATGTGGCAATATGCTCCTGATGGCAGCAACGGTATGCAAGTATGAGAAGAACGCGGAATTTGCACGTGAACACTGGGGACTTCTAACAACTTGGGCTTCATATTTGCTGCAACATGGACTGGACCCTGACAATCAACTGTGCACGGACGACTTCGCCGGACATCTGGCGCACAATGCGAACTTATCGATAAAAGCGATATTAGGCATTGCCGCCTATGCGTATATGTGTGATGAACTTGGTGTGCCGGATGGTGCCGTTTATCGTGAAGCGGCTGCAAAAATGGCAGAGGAGTGGTCATCCATGGCGACAGCAGGTGATCACTACAAGCTGACTTTTGACAGCTCGGATGAATCATGGAGCATGAAATACAATCTGGTGTGGGATCGTCTGTTGGACTTCAACCTTTTCCCCAAAGAAGTGGCTGCTATAGAGTTGGCGCATTATCAGCTAAAACAGAATCGATATGGTATACCGCTGGATAGCCGTGAGACATACACCAAGTCTGATTGGCTCGTATGGTGTGCCTCCATGAGCGAAACGCAGTCTCAATTCGAACAGATGATCTCACCTCTGTGGGACTTTATGAATGAAACTTCGAGCCGTGTACCTGTAACAGACTGGTATGACACCATCACCGGAAAGCAGTTAAATTTTCAAAATAGGTCGGTTGTCGGTGGGTTTTTCATTCCTTTGCTGAGAAAGACATCTGTATCAAAATCATGATGAGACCAGATGATGAATTGGAGTTGAAAATCACGGATATTCATGCATTACAACAGCAGTTCAAGAATCCTGAGGCGACGTATCGGCCACAGCCCTTTTGGTTTCTGAACCACAGTTTTACCAAACCAGAGCTGGAAAACCAAATTCAATCCATGGTTGAAGCCGGTGTTGGCGGTGTTGTATTGCATGCGCGTCACGGGATGCAGGCCTCGTACCTGTCAGAGGAGTTCATGGATACGCTGGATTTCTGCACAAAAGAGTGCCAGAAGCGTGATATGGTGGTCTGGCTGTATGATGAGGACAATTGGCCGAGTGGAACACTGGGAGGTAAGCTGACGAGACAGTATCCCGAATATCGGATGAGATACTTGAGGGTTGAGGAACGAAGATATGTACACGATGCACAGCAGGAAATGTTATCTCTCGATTTTGCCACCTACGCTAACAATGAACTCATCGCAATTCTCGCTTATCGTGCCATCCAGCAAGAAGGGGAATGGCTGATATATGATCAACCTGAGGATATTACAGAGTTATGCGGACAGAAATGGAGGCCTGAAACCGACGAGGATTATATTATACTTGCCTGCTGGTCCTGTGAAATTGCTGAAGGGATCACGTTTGCAAAAGGGTATTATCTGGACACGTTGAACCCGGAAGCCGTGCAGGCTTTCATTCAGTCGGCATACGAGCCGTTTCAGCAATTTCAGCCTCATTTCGGAGTGACCATTCAAGGTGTATTCACGGATGAACCTGGACTCATGATCCACGACGGTTTTTTTGGAGTCGAAGCCATCCGGACGTCGGTTCAGGATGTGAATGCAACTCTGCCCGGAATCGTATTCGCTTGGACACATGGGATGGTAGAGCGCTATCAACAGGAGAACGGATATGATCTGATTCCAAGATTAGGCGCGTTGTTATATGGGATGGTCGATGGCAGCAGGTCTGTGAGGAAGGACTATTATGATACGATTACCCGTTGGTATGTGGAAGGTTATCATGAAGCTATTCGTTCGTGGTGTGAATCACACAGCTTGCTGTACATCGGCCATACGCTGGAAGAACCCGTCTGGGGGCAGGCTCGGTCGCAGGGTAATCAAACCCGTGTATTGCAGCAGTTCCATTATGCGGGTGTGGACTACCTGACACATGGAATCGGTACAAAGGAGAATCCACATCGTATCGTATCCGTAAAGACGGCCGCGTCTGTCGCACAGTTGGATGGAAAAAAAAGAGTTATTTGCGAGTCATTTGGTGCGAGCGGTCATGCCTATGCCATGCGACAAAGGCGGCTTGATGCCAATTTCATGGCATTTCTGGGTGTTAATTTGTTTATCCCGCATGCATTTTACTATTCGTTTGCAGGGTATCGGAAAACAGACTTTCCACCTACCGAATTCAAGCATGCACCGCATTGGCCGCATTATCGGACTTTTGCCGATTATCTTGGTCGGTTGAGTGTACTGGGTTCTTTCACGAAGCGTACACCTGAAGTCCTTCTGTTATCACCGATCCAAACGGTATATGAGCAGATGTTCTTATCCGGTGAATCGAACCAGCATCCAGCTGCGGATCAAGTGTTCTCGTTATTGTCAGATCGCATGCTGCGCAGCTCCATTGATTACGATTATGTGGATGAGTGTCAGCTCAGAGAGGCAAAGATTACTCATGCTGGAGGATATCAGTTTAACGGAGTACTAAACGAATATTCAATTTTAATTTTGCCGGAAATTACGGTCATGTCTATAGTTATTGCAAAACAGCTTGTGACCTTTGTAAACCGCGGTGGAACGCTTATTGCGGTTGGGGCAATTCCTTGTGATAGTGAGCGACAGCGCCAAGATCCCGAATTACGGAAGTATATGAACGAACTATATGGCTCCGATCCTCAGCCAGGGAAATTACAAGCGGTGGGCAAAGGGTACAGCCTATTCTATTCCATGAAAAACACCGCTCATAACGACACACTTATGACCTTTTGTGTTCAGTTAAGAGAGTTAACGACATCATCACCAACTATTGCCTGGAAACAGATCGAGGGGCAAGCTGAGGATCTGATTAGCGTTGAACGCAAATTTGAAGATCATGTGCACACATGGCTGATGAACTGGTCGGAGCAGCCCGTGACCATTCAACTCCATCAAAACCCTGTGAAAGAACACATTGAAGAACAGATGGAAGAATGGAACTTGGAAAACGGGAGTATAAACCCGGTGAGTCATGATGCTGTTCTAACATTTGTACCGGGAGAGCTTCGTGTTCTATCCGTTAGACCTAATTATGTACCTGATCCGCTTCACACTGAAGATTCGACGCATCCCAAACCGCAAGAGCCTATAAATCATAAAGTGCAACATACCACCGATGTGTTGGTGTTAGGTGATCCTTGGCAGTTTCAGACCGTCGATCCCAATGTGCTTGTGTTGGACCAGTGGCAGGTCACATTGAATGACCGTCTGTCCAGAATGAATGCAACGATGCCAGGCCAAGTCAACACGTACCGGACAACATTTGTCGTAACAGAAGAATGGATTGAGCTTATGAAATCACAGTGGGATGAAGTCCTTTTAAAAGAACCTGGAACTGATCGGATCTTCACGATTGAGCTAATCCTTGACGATATTGAGCAAAAAATCCCATCCCATATTGGTTTCCTGCAACGCAGACGTAATGTTGAAATCTATGTTAATGGAGTACGGATGGAAGCACTCCGGCCCTCACTGTGGCAAGATACTCATTACGCTGGTGTGGATATTACCAAACATCTGGTGAAAGGCGAGAATGTGCTTGAAGTTCTCACGGTCACATTGCTGGAACCGATGCCAGCCATTTCCTTTCCTGCTTATCTGGTTGGTTCATTTTCTATACAAAATCAGACTACATTAACCATTGAGCCAGAACAAATGACTGGGGTTTGGAACGTTGAAGGTTATCCTTTCTATTCGGGAGCAGGAGTGTACTCGCAGCAACTGGATTTGTCTGATGTCAGCTTGAATCCGGGAAATGAAATTTGGCTGGAAGCAGAAGACATTAAAGAGACGGCTTGCCTATACGTGAATGGGGAACAGATTGGCATCCGGTTATGGCCACCCTATCATTGGAACGTCACGCCTTACATGGTGCCAGGTAATAATGTAATCGACATTCATGTGGCTAATACACTGGAGAATCTATACGGAAAGTCATCACTACCTTCGGGCATAAATGGTCCGGTAAAACTTGTAACTAAATTATTAAAATAATGTACGTTTCAGGTTTAGGGTTTGGATTCGTCGGGGAAGAATATGAACACAATAAAGTCGCCATATTGGCGGCTTTTTTTGCATTGAATTCGAAAGGCGGAGCTTAACTACGCTGGAAATAAGTATAGTTGAACCCAGTTATTCTTCAAACCTTTAAAAATAGTCTCTATATTTTTGGTGCAAACAGGAGTGAGAAACCATATTAATTATTATGTTAACTAAAAACATATTACATATATTATAAGTTAAATAAATGTAAGAGTTTACATAAGTTTTACGTCACGCTTACCGGATGCTGATCTCTACTTGTTATGCTTGGCCTGTTTGGAGTTACATAAGCCAACCAATCATACATACAAAGGAGAGAATTATGATCAGTCACCTTTACAAAAAAGTGTTATCCATCCTGTTATCCATTGCTTTGGTATTCGGATGGCTTGCGGGATTTGGGGGAGTCCATTCAGCCCAGGCCGCATCAATGTCTGAGCCTGAGATACTGTTACAGCGGAATGCCAATTGGCATTATTTCGATCAGGGTCAGGATCTACAAGCGGAATGGCGTGCTTCATACGATGATTCATCTTGGAATTCGGGACCGGCTCCATTTGGTTACAAAGACAACGGGAGTGGCATAAGCACTTCCTATTTTGGATCTCTCCAAACGGTAGTCAGCTATGGTCTGGACAAAAAATTAAAACCCCGCACTACCTATTTCCGGACCAACCTAAACGTTAACAAGGAACAAATTGACGGTTACGGACAAATTCTCGGCACATTTGGTATTGACGATGGTGCAGTGATTTATGTGAATGGGGTGGAAGTTCGTCGCTTTGGCATGCCTGACGGCGAGATTGATTACTCTACCAAAGCAACTTCTGGTAAGGATTTGCCGGTAATGTATGAGGATGTTGACCTCACTGCGCCGATGAAAGCCAATTTGCGTGATGGCTCAAACGAAATTGCAGTCGAAGTACATCAACAGAGCGACAGCAGCTCGGACCTGTATTTTGACATGGAACTTAAAGCTTTGGCTAATGCACCATCGCTGGATATCAGCAAAGTAACGGTTACTTTCTATGGGGATGCAACAAGTAGCAAAGGCTTCACTTGGTATACGCCTCTTGCATCTGCACAGAGCACTGTTCAAGTGGTGCCGAACCAAGTAGGCGTTGCCGACTTCAGTCAGGCCCAAAGCTTCAGTGGACGTGCAACCGTAGCTTCCAACTCCCCTGGAGAAATGGTGCATAAGGCGGAAGCAACGGGGCTTTTTCCAGATACATCCTATTCTTTCCGTGTTGGTGATCAGGAACTGGGCCTATGGAGTGAAGTTGGAACGTTCAAAACGGCTCCGGTTGACGGAGCGTTTACCTTTATCGACCTGACGGATACACAAGCGAAGGAAGAGGATGAGGCGATCCTGTCTGGATCAACTCTGTCCAAAGCACTCGCAACGGTTCCTAATGCTGAATTCGTTGTCCATAACGGAGACGTTGTAGAGAATGGTACTTCAGAACAAGAATGGAATTGGCTGCTTGGTCATTCGCAAGCCAGTCTCATGAACACGACCATTGCACCATCTGCTGGCAATCATGAGAATCAAAATTATGCGTTCTACGATCATTTTAATGTGAAGCAGCCAGATGGTGCTGCAACGGAAACAGGCTCATATTACTCGTATAATTACAGCAAAGCCCATTTTATCGTATTGAACTCCAATGAGAATTCAACGGAGTACGCCAACTTCTCGAATGAGCAAGTCGCATGGATGAAGCAGGATGTAGCGGAAGCAAAAGCCGCAGGAGCCAAGTGGATTATCGTGAATATCCATAAAGGTCCGTACACGACATCGAATCACGCCACGGATAGCGACATTATTGGTGCGAACGGTGAACGGAAAAAAATTGCCCCGCTCATGAACGAACTGGGGATTGATCTGGTCCTTCAGGGACATGACCATATCTATGCACGGACGAAGCCAATCAAGAGCGATGGTACCGCTGAAGATGTGTCCAAAATAACGGAGACCTTTAATGGACAGAGTATCGATTACGCAGTTAAGCCAGATGGAACCATTTATATGATTCCGGCTACAGCAGGAGCCAAAGTATACTTCAAAAACCAGAAAACTGAACTAGGAGATGCGTATTTCAGCTTGTTCGAGCGTGCGGAAGAAAACCACGCACGGCAATATGGTGACACTACAAGTTTGGCTAGAGGTCATGTACAGAACTTTGTCTCCTTGACCATTAATGGAGACAAGCTGTCCGCCATAACGTATGAGATTGACAAAAATAAAAATAATGCCGAACCATTTATCGTGGATACTTTCGGGATCATCAAGGAATCGGATACCGTTCCTGTTCCAGAACAGGTAAACAAGGTAACGGTAACGTTCCATGGAGATCCTACCACGAGCAAAGGCTTCACATGGTACACTTCCGATCAAGTAACGAATAGCGACCTTCAGGTTGTGGAGAAAACAGCGGCAGCACCTGATTTCACGCAAGCCAAATCGGTTCAAGGGCGCTCTGCACAACCTGCGAATGCGCCTACAGAACTGATGCACAAAGCAGAAGTGACAGATCTGAAAGCTAATACCACCTATTATTTCCGTGTAGGGGATGCTTCCCAGCAAGTATGGAGCGAGACAGGTACCTTCCGTACAGCACCGGAAAAAGGCAAATTCACTTTCATTGATCTGGCGGATACACAAGCGAAGGAAGAGGATGAGGCAATTCTGTCCTCGGAGACATTGGCCAAAGCATTGGCTACAGTACCAGACGCACAATTTGTCGTTCATAACGGGGATATCGTGGATACTGGTGTGAAAGAGGAACAGTGGAACTGGCTGCTAGGGCACTCGCAGGAAAGCCTCTTAAACACAACCATCGTGCCGTCCGCAGGGAACCATGAGGACAAAAATTATGCGTTTATCGATCATTTCAACATCCAGACACCAGTGAATTCCGCAACGGAGACGGGAGCTTACTATTCTTATGATTACAGTAATGCGCATTTTGTTGTGTTGAACTCCAATGAGGATTCGGAGGAGTATGACAACTTCTCATTAGAACAAGTCGAGTGGCTGAAAAAAGATGTCCAGGCTGCCAAGAAAAACGGAGCCCAATGGATTATTGTGAACATTCACAAGGGGCCATACACGACGTCAAACCATGCGACCGATTCCGACATTATGGGACCCAATGGAGTACGCACCAAAATTGCACCGATCATGGCGGAGCTTGGCATTGATTTTGTTCTCCAGGGGCATGACCATATCTACGCCCGCACAAAACCGATTGATCAAAAGGGTGCAGCACGGGAGCCGGAAATCATCACCGAGGTGATGAATGGAGAGAAAATCGAATACTCTGTAAATCCGAATGGCTCGATCTATCTAATTCCGGCAACAGCTGGTCCAAAAGTGTATTACAAAAATCCGAGCACAAGTCTCGGTGATGCTTATTACGGTCTTTTTGAACTTGCAGATGAGAATCATGCAGCCAAATATGGTCCTGATCCGAATGACAGCCGTCGTCCAATGCGCAGTCAGGTCCAGAATTTTGTGGGCATTACGATTGACGGCAGCAAACTGACAGCTGTAACATATGAAATTGACCAAAATCTGAAGGGAACAGACCCGTTCATTGTTGATCAGTTCGGTATTGTGAAGAAGACGGAACCATCGAATCCGGGACCAGGAACGTCCAATCCGGGAACATCGAATCCCGGCTCCGGTTCAGGTTCAGGTAATGGTTCCGGCAGTGGTAATGGCTCCTCCTCAGGAACCGGTAGCGATACAACAACCGGTAACGGTTCGAACGGCGGTACCGGCAGCGGAACTGATTCCGGCAACCAGCCGGGTACTGGATCAGGTAATAACGGAAGCACAGGCACTGCGCCAGCGTTGAAAGATACAGACGGACACTGGGCAAAATCTGCAATTGATAAAGCCCTGGCGGCTGGATTCGTGAATGGTTATGGCGATCAGACCTTTCGTCCAAATCAGAAAGTCACACGTGCCGAGTTCATAACGATGCTGGGCCGTGCCTTGAATCTGAATACCGTAAGCGAGAGTATTCACTATACGGATGATAACAAGATTCCTTCATGGGCGAAGCCTTATATTACAGCAGCTGCATCCGCTGGCATCGTCAATGGTTACGAAAATGGTTCGTTCGGCCCTAGCAAGACGCTGAGCCGGGCGGAGATGGTAACTATGATTGCACGCGCTGGCGGAATTCAAACGAATTCCAATGCGAAACTGGATTTCAAAGATGCCAAGGATGTCCCGGCATGGGCAGTATCCTATGTAGCTTCTGCCGTGGAAGCAGGTCTGGTGGGCGGTGTAGGTGGCAATCGATTTGCTCCTTTGCAGACAGCTACCCGGGCTGAGGCAGTTACACTTATTGTTGGACTTCTTGAACAATCGAAATAACGCTATATCGAATTCCCTCGAAACCAGTGCGGAAGTTTCCGCACTGGTTTCTTGTTTTATTCTGGAGATCAGGAAATATTAGTGACATTGCAAAAGAATCAGAGTCCCTGTACAGTGGATGAATCATTAAGCAACAAAGATTTCAAGAAGGGGAGTATCTATGAAGTCTCACACCTCTGAGCGGATTAAATTCCCGGCAGGGTTTTGGACAGGCTTGCATCAATTAGGGATTGCCGCCCATGATGTAGCTCGCAAGGCACAACTACCGCTCACGATTATAACTGAACCAGCTGTCACGACCGCTCAATATTTTGCGATCTGGCAGGCATATTCCGATCTCGTTGGTGACACTGCCGAAGGAATCATCAAGCTAGCAACCATCTTTGAAACAGGGAAATACCCACCGAGCGTCTTAGCGACCTACCACGCACGTGACTATCGTGATGCACTACAACGAATGGCTCGCTACAAACAGCTCTGCCCTCCTGAAAGCTTGCGTATTACTGAGGAGGGCGATGATTGTTCAATTGAACTGGAATGGTTAACTAACGAACACTCTGGTCCGTCATTGCTGGTTGGAGTCACACTGGCATTTCTCCTCGAACTGGGGCGCCGGGGAACAGGTCAACCTTTGACTGCGCGGCTTGTTGAATTTTCGCACACCATGGGCGATGTTCACACCCTTGAGACTTATTTTGGCTGCCCGATTCGGATTGGTGCAACCTGTAACCGGCTCACCTTACATCGTACAGATTTGGACCGTCCGTTTCTTTCATACAACGAAGAGTTGCTGGAAATCCTTACTCCCGCCCTGGACCGATCGCTGGACGAACAGCAGGGCAGTCGTTCTATTACAGACATGGTCAAATGGATTTTGAAACGCAGTCTTACAGGAGGTCGCCCCGACATTCAGGTCGTTGCCAAGGAATTGGGTATGAGCGATCGCACCTTGCAGCGCCGCCTTACAGAAGAGAATACAAGTTTCAAGCATCTGTTGTCGCAAGCCAGACATGAGCAGGCAAGAGCTTACTTGGCCGACCCTACACTGGACATTAAAGAAGTAGCTTTCTTAATTGGATATGAAGACCAGAACTCGTTCTACCGTGCCTTTCGTTCATGGGAAGGGGATACGCCAACGAATTGGCGTACGGAATATTTAGGAACGAATTCGCTATCCGAAGGACCGCCAAAATCATCAACGCTTCATTAACTGATTGCTTTATATCATTTGGCGTGTTATGCAAGAACTTTGGCGTAACACGCTAGTTACTCGGCTATGTAGACAAGGTAATATAAATCCTATCCGGAGCACAAGACTGTTTATAACATGATAACGAATCAGCTTGCCGCTACAAGATCATAAAAGGAGTAGTGTGATATGGATATGGGTTTATACGGTAAAACAGCTTTGGTTACAGGATCGACGAAGGGGATCGGGAAAGCCATTGCCATTGAACTTGCCAAAGAAGGGGTTAATGTACTCATCAATGGAAGGGATAATGCAGAGGTTGAGCGTACGGTTCATGAACTGAGATCCGATTTTCCCGCTACCTCGCCTCAAAAAGCTACAGCTGATCTGGTGGATATAGGTCAAAGAGAAGCCTTATTTGAGAAATACCCCCAAATTGATATCCTAGTGAACAATATGGGAATTTATGAAATGATGCAATATGAAGATATCAGCGATGAGGTATGGGAGAAATACTTCCGTACGAATGTGCTCGCTGCAAATGCATTGTCCAAATTTTATATGCCAAAAATGTTGCAAAATGATTATGGCCGCATGATCTTTATTGCGAGTGAAGAAGCCATCATGCCTTCAGGACAAATGCCTCAGTATTGCATGACCAAATCGATGTTATTATCGTTGTCCAAAAGTTTATCGAAATTAACGGCAGGAACAGAAGTTACCGTCAATACAATCATGCCAGGACCAACCCTCTCTGAAAATGTGCAACAAATCATTGAGAGCATCTACCCTGATGAATCGATGACTTTTTTAGAAAAAGAGAAGGATTTTATGCGCAAAAACCTGCCTCAATCCGAAATTCAACGATTTATCAAGCCTAATGAGATAGGCAGATTGGCCACATTTGTATGCAGTCCGTATGCATCGGCATTCAAAGGTTCTCCAATTCGTATGGATGGGGGAATGGTGCCAACTATCTTCTAAACTTGCTTTTCACTATACAACTGAACGTAAAGAACCTTGAGCCAAGCCCAAGGTTCTTTTTTCGTTTATATATATCCATAAGCTTAATCGACTTTAACGGGAACAAAACATAACCATTCAGAAAGACGCCTGCTGGCTGTTTTTTTTATAGTTGTGCAAGTTTGTTTGGTTACGAATGATGTTCTCTAACCGTATATATGCAGTTTCTTCCTCCAGCCAAAATATACTCTCCCCGTTCTATATGAACTTGATCTCCAAGGACTGTTTTGAATAAATGCAATTCATTCTTACACAACCCGGTGCATACTGCTGCAGCTTCACAGATTGGACAATGCTTTTCTATAAATAAGAGGCTACCATCGCCTTGATCCTTAACCTCGGCCATATAACCTTCATTTGTTCGAATTTCAGCCAGTTTCTCCAGCCTTTCCTTCACGCCGGATGCATCACCAATGTACTGTAGATATTGCTCTTGCATGTTCTTGTTCCGCACACTCAGCAGCTTGTCCAGTCCTTCATTTCCGAAAGCTTCTTTCATGGAATTGATCAGACTGACGGATAACTCCGAATATCCACTAGGGAAAAAACGATCAGCAGCTGGGGTTAATCTCCATAGCTTGGTTGGTCGACCCATGGGACGAGCCTCTTCTTCGAAAGTAACCAATCCTTCTTCTTTCAGTGCATTTAAGTGCTGCCTAATAGCCATTCCAGATAACGCAAATTGGGAGGAGAGTGCCACCACATCCATTCCACCCTGATGCTTAAGCAGGTTAATGATTGCTTTTCGGGTACTGGTTGAGGCATCTTTTTTCGTTTGATCCCGGCTCATGGTGAACCTCCTTTTTAAACAACTGAATCTTCATTATTCCATACATTTTAAACAAAAACATTGACAAAGTCAAAAACGAACTGTAGTTTAAACTTTGTAAAGTAAAATGTTTACTAAGTATCCGGATACGGTGTATACATAAAAATCTCTTGGAGGTCACATATCATGTCGTCCCATTCTCAAAGTATTTTCAGTCCGCGTTATTTTGCATTATCGATAGGAATTATATTGTCAGTGATGGCTGTTGGATTTGAAGGTTTGTCAGTAACGACGATTGCTCCTTCCATTGCTGGAGACCTGAACGGTCTTAACCTGTTTGGCTGGATATTCAGTACATATCTGCTTGCACAGATTATCGGCACCTTGGTTGTTGGAAGGATTATTGATAGGAGGGGACCCGCAGTACCATTTACGCTCGCACTTCTTTTGTTTATTGTCGGGCTGGTCGCAGCCGCAATGGCAGGAGATATGTATACCATGATCGCGTCACGTGCCATGCAGGGTTTGGGTGCCGGAGCTATGATGACTTGCGTGTACACGGCCATTTCCTTAAGTTATCCTGATGAATTACGTGCCAAGATACTGGGAGCATTCGGTACGGCCTACGTTCTTCCGTCCATGCTTGGTCCATATGTTGCAGGGCTTATTGCAGATTTGTGGTCATGGCGTTTTGTGTTCTGGGGGATCCTGCCGATCCTGTTGATTTCAGCACTCCTTAGCTTACCTGCGTTTACGAAATTAAAATCACAGCCAGCAAAAGGGGAGCAAGGATCTGCCGCTACATGGATGGCGCTGCTATTAACGATAGGTACGGGGACTTTATTAGTGGGACTTGGCAAGCTTCCGTCAATTATTGGATTTGTTATCGTCCTTATCGGGGGAGTACTGATGGTATACCCACTGCGCAAACTGCTGCCGGAAGGAACGCTTGCTTTGCGAAGAGGTATGCCCGCTATACTCGCTACGCGTGGACTGTTCTTCGCTGCTTATACCAGTACACAAAATTTCTTGGTATTGGCTTTAATTGAGGTGAAAGGCATTACACCTTCTCAGGCCGGTTTAATTGTAGCAAGTGCTGCACTGAGCTGGTGTGTCATTGCTTATTTGCAAGGGCGTTGGGACTCAGCAGATCAGGGCCGAGGACGTCATACACGAATTATTCTGGGTGTACTGCTGCTTGCCTTTGGAATTACCATCGTATTTTGGGTTCCTGTGGTGACCGTTACCGTAGCGATTATGGGCCAGATCATAGCTGGAATAGGCATTGGATTAGCACATCCGATTAGCGGTGTTGTGGCGTTTTCCCAAACAGGAGAGGGCGGCGTTGGCAAAACTTCGGCAAATCTGCAATTTGCAGATTCGTTTACACCGGGCGTAGTCATCGGGATCGGCGGTTCCATCCTGGTGGTGTGTCAAGCTGGGGGGATGTCATTGCAATCTGGATTAATCGTAACGATGGGTTTTCATCTGGTGTTGATTGTCTTGAGCTTGATTGCCAGTACTCGGATTACACAAGTAACAGAACAAGTAAGAACCGGGCTGCAATTGTTAGGCTGGAAAAACAAATAAACGGGGGTAAGCCAAGGAAGGTGTGTTCATGCGATGTTGACTTCGGATACCGAGAAACTTTTCACAGCCTATCGTATTATCGGGACGAAATGGACGATCCATATCCTATGTACTCTTTCGCAAGGTCCTAAGAAATTCAGCGAGATTTACGAAAATGTGCCTTCCATCTCAGAAGCGATCCTATCCAAACGATTGAAAGGTCTTCAGGATGATCAGTTGGTAAAGAGAACAGCCCTGACACATCCCATACAGATCATGTATGAACTTACACCCAAAGGGGCCGCTCTAGCTGCTTTCATACCCTGTTTGATGGACTGGTTTACTACAAATATGAATTAGCGCAAAGGAATATCCTGCATTTGCGATCATCATTTTATCCGGAGGTTTTCTGAATGAACCATGTGTTAATCCTATCCGATACGCATCACATTGTTAAAAGTTTAAGTTTGTTGATTCAAACCGAGCCGTCGTTACATGTACTGGACGCTACTCGTGATGTGATCGGTAACATGGATCATCTTCCGGATAATTCTGTGATCATCGTAGATATGAATCTGGAGAATATCAAGCTGCTTATAGAACAATTTCCCGAGAAATATCGAGTGATATTGTATAGCGGGTCTCTGGAACTTATGGATATTCCTATCCATCTGCAATCAATAGGTTGTCGTTATTTTAATGCATATACGAGTCCTGAAGAAATCATTAAGATTTTAATGGGCTGCGTTTGAAAAACAATAGGTTAGCCAAAAAACGCTCCAGGGAGGTATAACAATGATTCAAGTCAGTGAAGCAGCAGAAGAAAAAATCGTTGAAATCCTGGCAAGTGCGGATACCCAAGATTCTTTCCTCCGAGTCGGTGTGGATGAGGGTGGATGCAGTGGTCTATCCTATACCCTTATCGTGGATGAACAGCAAGCAGAAGGGGATATCATATTAGATAAAGGTCTATTTCGTATATTGGTTCACACCAATACGGTTCCATATATTGAAGGGCTTGAGATTGATTACGAAGAGAGTGGAATGTTAGGGGGATTCACCATGAATAACCCTAATGCAAAAGTTTCATGTGGATGCGGGGCCAGTTTCCGAATGGCAAATTACCGTGGTGAGGTCAATAAATGTGATTAATTGTCAGGATGACGGCATATTTTCAACCAATATCTCATATTAAACATACAATGAAGGAGCTTTTTATTCGCCGATCGTGCAATCATGTCTTTTCAACTCAGGGAGAGAATGTCATGAATATTTTTGAAAACCACATACCTTTGGAAAAATTGAAATGGAACGAGCCATTAAAAGACCACACGTATATAAAACTGGGTGGTAAAGCAGACATACTTATCCAACCTACAACGAAAGAAGAAATTGTTAACACGGTTAACATTGCAAAAAAACATCAAATACCGCTGACGGTTATTGGAAAAGGATCAAATGTCATCATCAAAGATCAGGGCGTGCGCGGAATAACGCTTTCTTTGAGCCAATTCGATCAGATTAAAGTCTGTGGAGACAAGATTGTCGCACAGAGTGGTTCCAACATTATTGATGTGTCACGTACTGCTTTGGATAACAGCTTAACGGGTATGGAGTTTGCATGTGGAATACCCGGAAGTACAGGTGGCGCTTTATATATGAATGCGGGAGCTTACGGTGGTCAGATGGATGAGGTCGTTGAGCGAGCGCTGGTGGTTACTAAAAATGGAGAGTTGCTTAACATGGTCCGAGATGACATGCAGCTTGGTTATCGAAACAGTATCTTCCGAGCGGATCAATACATCATACTTGAAGTCGAATTTAAGCTTAAACCAGGGAACAAGGATATCATCTCCAGTACCATGCAGGATTTAACGTTTAAACGGGAATCCAAACAACCCCTTGAATTCCCCTCTTGCGGAAGTGTATTCAAACGCCCTGAGGGACATTATGTTGGAAAACTCATTCAAGAATGCAATTTACAAGGCACTCGCATTGGGGGGGCGGAAATTTCCAAGAAGCATGCTGGTTTTATCATTAATGCAGATGACGCCACTGCTGAAGATTATTTGGAATTAATCAAATTAATTAAAAAAACAGTACGTGACCAATTTAATATTGAATTGGAGACGGAAGTCATTATTTTGGGAGAGTAGGCTGCTATGAACAGTGAGCTAAGTGTTGTCATCTATATTCTGGTTCTCCTTAGTTCACATGAAAATGAGAAGCTAACCAGTACTCAGATCTCTGAAAAGATTCGGGTGAACCCGGCGAGGATACGCCGAGTCCTTAGCTCGATCAAAAAAGTGGGATATGTTAAGGCAAAGGAAGGTATTGAAGGTGGTTATGTGTTGTCCAAAGATCCGTATGAGATAACCTTGAAAGATGTGTACACCCTGGTATCTTCCAAACCGCTTCAGATTCCCAAACCATCCATGATGACAAAAGGGAATTTAACAACCGAGGTAGATATACAGCTCGCAAGCATTTTCATAGAAAGTGAACAACAGTTAATGCAGCAGTTAGAAAAAATCACCCTAGGCAGCATGCTTCATGTGATGAAGGAATGTGCGTTGGAAACCGTGGAGTCGTTTGATGATGAAGAAGAAATCATTGGAGGTTAATGTCGTGAAATTAATCGGATTGTCCGGGTCACTGATTGGATCAAAGACACCAGTGGGTGTGGATGCTGTACTCCAATTCGTTAAAAATAATCATCCCGAAGTTGAAGTGGAACTCATAGATTTAAGAGATTATAGAGAGATTGAATTTTGCGATGGTCGCAAGTTGGAGGATTATAATGAACACACCCAGTCGGTGGTCCAAAAAATGATTGATGCCGACTTTTACGTGATCGGCACACCCATTTATCAATCCTCTCTGACAGGTGTACTGAAAAATGTATTCGACCTTCTGCCTGTGCAGAGCATTTACAATAAAGTGATGGGTTTCATAGCAACCGGGGGCACCTATCAGCAT
Source organism: Paenibacillus sp. E222 (assembly GCF_013401555.1). Lineage (NCBI taxonomy): Bacteria > Bacillati > Bacillota > Bacilli > Caryophanales > Paenibacillaceae > Paenibacillus > Paenibacillus sp. E222. The sequence goes on along the minus strand of NZ_CP058552.1, from coordinate 5,287,423 downwards.
TATTTGGTTGTGGAAAATCAATTAAAACCGATTGCCGGCTTTTTTCGCTCCTATGTCGCCCCAAGCTATGTATATCTGAATAGTGATCATTTTGATGCTGAGAATAACATTAAAGATATTGAAGCCCTGAGTCGGCTGGAAAAATTGGCTGAGGAATTGATCTTTATGCAGATTCAATTAAAAGCTTCATCCTGCTGAACAAGGAGTCGCCAATTTGGCGGCTTTTTTGTTTTGAAATCAATTTGAATCGTTTAACACGAGTGTAACTCTTAAGCAATTCAATGCGTTATATTCATAAAGATTATAGATACGATAGCTCTCTCAAGAAATACACATCTATTAAGGTAACTAATGTAGAAACTATTACAATGGAGGGTATTATGCTCAAAACGAAAAAGAATCGACCGTTTACGAATTTGAAAGGTCAACTATTCCGATGTATCGTCGCAAGCTTTACAGCTGTGGGGCTTCTTGCTCTGGGGGGGAACGCCGTTATTCTGTCTCAAGCACATGCAGACGCACCTGATGTTTCGGTACGCAACTGGTATTCCTACATGGGGATTTCGGTACCAGAACTTAAGCCTTCCTGGACTGCAAAGGTGGACAATTATTTGAATATGAACGAACCTTATATTGGTCATCAGGCAGTAGCAGAAGAGGGTAAGGTATTCACTTTCGCTGATAGCAAACTGATCTCATTGGATGCAAAGACAGGCAAACGGCTATGGTCATACGGAAAAGGATTAAAACCCTATGTTGTTTATCATAATAACGTCATTTACGGTCTTACTGGGGAGCATAAGCCTTATGCTTTGAACGCGAAGACAGGAAAAGCAATTTGGCAATCAGGCTCATCCACCTGGATCGATACACGATATCGTACAGAAATGTTAGTTCCAACGGGCGATACGCTTTATATTATCCAAGGCAGTACAACATTTGCATTTGATATGAAGACGGGCAAGCTGAAGTGGAGGGCTGACGAGCCGCTTGGTGAAGGAAACGGTACCGACTACCTGGAGGAATCTAATGGCGTTGTGCTTCGAACCTTTTATGTACAGGGGGCACTTACGTCCATTCAACTAAATGCATATGACAAGAAGACAGGCAAAAAGTTATGGGACGATTTCGGTCAAGGAGAAGCACTTCAAATTAAAGACGGTCTCGTGTATTCGGTTGATTATCATTCTTCCAAACTGACAGAATATCAATCAAAACCGGAACGTAAAGTGAGTGTGAATGCCTATAACCTCAAGACTGGCGTACAAAAGGGGAGCCTTGAATATAACTGGAAAATGAATGGTGATCCACCGTATGACTATGGGTATGGGAGTGTATTTGCAAGCAATGGAAAGGTATACATTGAACAAGGAGATCGGGTGGCGGAATACAACTTTGACAAATATACAGCTAATGCGGATCCTCTTCGGACTTATCCGCGCCCTTTTTATAAAGAAAACGGGCTGTCGCTTGGTATCGTGCAGGAAAGGCTGATATACAAAAATGAAACAACGGGAGAACTAGCGGGTATCAAGCTGGTGAATGGACAGGAAATCAAGTGGTATGGCGACGCCCCTGTTGCTCAAATTAGCGTGTACGGCAAAGGAATGTACCGGACGCAGCGTAACGGAACAATGTTCGGGATTAATATGTTGACTGCTACACCCGTCTTTCGGGTAACCACCGGGGCAGATTTGCACGAAGCGACGCTGAAGACAGATGGTATGATCATAATACAGGCGGAGGGTAAACTCCTCGGTGTAAAGCTGCCCGCATCGCTGAGATAAGCAAAGGCTGAGTTGTGTTTTCATAAAAGAAAAGAACAAAGGTAGCGGGTCTGCGATCGGCTGCCTTTGTTTATTTTTTATCTCAAAAAAACAGAATTCATACTAAAGAGGTGAAATAGCCAAAAATAATTTTTTCTCATGCGTGGCTTTTTTGCTTCCTCCGGTGTCTAATTAAATGTAAATCAAGAGGAGGTTCCCCACCATGTCAGGAGCTCATGACACGAAACCTGTTTATCCGGATGAACAGGAAAGCATCGCCATCTTTGAGAACACGTATGAGCAATATCGTCAGAGAATCAGCAAATACTTCTCACTGAAATTGAATCCATTGGTTGCAGATGATTTGACCCAACAGGTGTTTTTGAAAGCGGTCGAAAATATTCACAGTTTTAAAGGAAGCTCTAATCTATTCACCTGGATCTTTAAGATTGCTCAGAACACGGTGAAGAACGAATATCGCAGGTTATCGCGACAAAAAGAATCTCCTTATGATTTTACAGATTATGAATCGCAATCGATCTCTCTTGAATTTACGAAACATGTTGATATTCGCATTGATATTGGCTCTGCGTTACAAAAGCTGGATGAGATTGATCAGGAAATTATTGCATTACGCTTTTTCGTTGACTGCACCTTGCCCGAAATATCCAAGATTGTTGGACGACGGGAAAGTGCAGTAAAGAACAGATTGTACCGGGCTTTGGAGAAATTAAGAAAAGAACTAAAAGAGTGGGGGGATATTGCCATCATGTCTATTCAAGACCTGATTTCCATTGTAAATAAAGGTGAAAACCAAGATACGAATGATCGTACGAAGAAAGTGCATCAAGATTTGTTCGATGAGCTCAACAATAGTGTTGAACGAGTGTCGACCAAATATAAACATCATCCATCACAAAAGGTAGTTATTGAAATTTATCCTGATCTGCCAACGTTCCATCAAGCTGTCGGCGAAACAGATGCTCCGAATTGGTTTATGGGCACATATGAAGGGCGTACTCTGAAAATTGTCTCTCCATTGGAGCCGGGACCGGAGCATACGTATCAATCCATTCTGAAAGGCACAGTCCACTTGTTCTCCATGTGGCTAATCAGCGATATTAATCCTGCAGCTCCGAAATGGATCAGACAGGGCATTGGGGGATATGAAGCTAAACAGATGTCCCAAGATTTCATTAAAGGATCAACGGAAGATAATATTCGTAACCAGTCGATTCCATCTTTTGATGAATTAAATAACGATACGTGGGATTTTGAAACGATGAAAGGTTTTCAGTTCTCTTATATGATGGTGGAATTTGTGGTTGAGCGATACGGGATAGAGGCATTAAACAAACTGATTCGTAATCCTCAAGATTTTGAAGGGATCTTTCAATGTAGTGAGACTGAACTGTATGAGCAATGGGTGAAGTATATAGAAATATAATAGAAATATAATAGAAATACAACCTTATACTTTTGTTTATAGGCTCGGTGATAAATCGGGCTTTTTTTGTATTCGTAAAGTCTTGGAGCATTGAGGTAGAGGAATTCGTTCATATTTGACTTAGAGTACACTTTAAGTTGTAAACTTGAAGAAGACAGATCTGGAAGGAGATTATTTTGATGAACCAGGATAACAAGTCAAAAACCTTACAACATAAAATCGGTTCCGGATTCAACCATCGCACAACAGCTGAGGAAGTATTGAGTAACACGGATCTATCCGGAAAACTTGCCATCGTCACGGGTGGATATTCCGGATTGGGTCTGGAGACTACACGTGCACTCGTTCGTGCTGGAGCCAAGGTTGTTGTAACCGCACGTCGGCCAGCCATCGCCAAAGAGGCTCTTGCAGGACTAGCTGGTGTAGAGATCGATGAAATGGACCTCGCAGATCTCACCAGTGTCCGTGCTTTTGCCGATCGTTTTCTGGCAAGCAACCAGAGTATCGACATGTTGATCCTTAATGCGGGGATTATGGCTTGTCCAGAGACTCGCGTAGGGCCGGGCTGGGAAGCACAATTTGCTACGAACCATCTTGGACATTTCACACTAACTAACTTATTATGGCCGGCACTCGTAAGTCAGGAAGGAGCACGGGTTGTATCTGTTGCATCAACAGGACATCATTTCTCACCAATTCGCTGGGACGATATGCAATTTGAGAACGGCTATGAAAAGTTTCCTGCTTACGGACAGTCCAAAACAGCAACCATTCTGTTTAGCGTTGAACTGGATAGACGTGGTGCAGATCAGGGAGTGCGTGCGTTCTCTGTACATCCGGGTGGAATTCTGACGCCGCTGCAACGACATATGCCGAAAGAGGAAATGATCGCATTGGGCTGGATTGATGAGTCTGGTCAAGTCGCTAATCCAAACTTTAAAACGCCTGAGCAAGGGGCAGCAACGCAAGTATGGGCAGCAACATCTCCGCAACTCGAGGGAAAAGGTGGCGTGTATTGCGAGGATTGTGACATCAGTGAGCCAGCTCCTGCGGATGGAGCCTTCTTTGGAGTCAAGGACTATGCTATCGATCCTGAGCAAGCCCGTCGTCTATGGGAGGTTTCCGCCCAGTTGACTCAAACAGATTTACCAATCTCTTAAGATCTTTTTTTCTGTTCACGAGGAAAGTCGCCTGAAATGGCGGCTTTTTTTGTGTTGGAAATGCCCTTCGTGAACAGCATCCTGTGTAAAAAATGTTTTATAATAAAGTTCAAGATTTAGAAACTTAATCATTTCAAAAGAGAAATGTAAAACGCATCGAGTCCATGGACTCAATGCGTTTATTTATATTTGAAGTCATAGATTTATTTTTCAGTATAAGATCCTAATTGTTTCTGTGAAAAAGGATGAACAGAGTTTTTGTTTCTCAGCCACATATTGCCTTTAACAATTAAAACATAGACAGCTACAACAAAATAAATGGTGCTCCACATCCAATTTACTGGTGTTAACATATTCTGTTCATAGGCACTTTTAATGTACCAGATTCCAATTGGCAAATGCAGAAATATCGCTGAAAATAATCCGGGATTATATATACTTTTTGCCTTTATATTGGCGAAGATGCCATGCCAGATAATCTGAAAAAATCCCATTAATATAGGGGCCAAACCCAACCATACAACGGAAGAGAAGAATACGGGCGGTAAATAAAACACATAGGCGATAATCAGATTAATAATCATGGCTGACTGCTGATTTAACGGATATCTTTCAGGTGTCTTACTTTGGAACAAAACTTTATTAAACAAGCCTGCAAAGTAACCCGGCCATCGATATTCTTCAAATTGGTGCAGGAGTATGGCAATAAAGCTTAACCACAAAATGCTGTTAATACGCGGAAGTGTTCCCCAATCCAAGATGAGATAAATACATACAAGGAATGCAATGATCAATCCCAAGTCCTGCCAATGTTTTCTTAACATGTTCAACTGAATCACCTCCATCATTATTTTTTAATGAAAGTATTTTTCAAAGAGCAAGTCTATTTGTGCATCTATAGGAGCAATCTTCACAGAAGCACCTTTTTCCAGAATAGGGCTCATAAGTGCGGGGAGAAAAAGCGCCCCAAAAATTTGTGTCATCATTGTGGTCAGTCTTTCCGGTTGTTGTTCTCCAGTGATCTCTTTTAATGTATTTTGAACTTTGGGGAACCCCAATAGATTTAAAAATGAACCGTATTCCTGTTGAGATGAGAAATCTGCTGAACCCATAAGAATAATTCTGGATAATAATTCGGGATATTCACGGATGACTTGTAAATAATCCATTAAGAATTGCTTTAATCGATCTCGGGCGGGGATGGATAATTCATCGAGTATAGCAAAGGTATGCTGAAAGCTGCTCAGAATCATTTTAATAGATTCACTGATCAGATTTTCTTTGGAGCCGAAGTAATAATTAACTAGGGATACATTTGTGCCAGAGGCTTCGGCAATTTTCCGAATGGTGATGCCTTCAAATCCGCTTTGTTTGGTGAACTCCAGTGTGGCTTGCATAATCTTTTCTTTTGTTTCACTTTTCTTGTCTGGTTCCATATGTAAAACCTCCAATAAAGTCATTTAAACAATGTTTTAAACAGTGTTTAAATTTATATTAGCACGATTTCCTAATATTGCAAGTCATACATTTGGATTATTGACCATTAACTAAGAAACATCATAGCGAAGCCTTCGTTAAGGCATGTTCATTTTTTCGTGGGTGTTCTATTATGAAATGCGAAAAGGTTGATGTAACAAAAATATCTCTAAACAAAAAGCGCTATACCTGTGGTATGTTTTACGTACAAATATCGCTTTAATGTGAGAGGAGATTGTATGCCGCAAGTGAAAAGAGTAATTCGGAGCAAGTGGTTTCTATGGATAACGGGTGTTGTCGGTATTTTGATCGCTGCATTTTGCGTACTATCCTTCTTCCTCGTAAATTCGGTATCGGCTACTTTTGAAGCCGGAAGTGTTGAAGAAAAATATGCTCTGCCCGGCACGTACGAGGTAGATACGCTGGAGATCAAGGACAAACAAGGCGAGAAGCTTTACAGGGTTTATTCTCCTCAATCAACCGATGTCTTGCACCCGCTCATCGCTTGGGGCAACGGAACGGGGGCATTACCTGACAATTATGATCAGTTGTTAAGACACCTGGCCAGTTGGGGATTTATTGTCATCGATACATACAGCCAAACCACAGGTACAGGAAAAGAAATTATGGCTGCGATAGAATATATGCTTAATGAAAATGAAGCGAGAGTCAGCCCGTTCTATCACAGGATTCAAAAAGATCGGGTCGGTGCGGCAGGGCATTCGCAGGGATCAACGGGTGTAATTAACGCTCATACGAATTTTGAGAACGGGGATCTCATCAAAACGGTTGTATCGATTGCTCTGCCTGATCTGAAATATTGTGATCCAGAGGATGTGTATGATACATCAGCGCTGAAGGTACCATTTTTTGTTATAGGGGGAACCCGAGATTTTATCATTTCCCCGTCAGACTCCAACAAACTGGCATTGGAGAATACCAATCCGGCTCTTCCGGTCTTAATGGCCATGGCTAAAGGCGCAGCACATACAGCGATAGAGCAGGATGGAGGACAACATAGAGGTTATTTGACAGCTTGGATGAGATATCAATTAATGAATGATTCGGAAGCAAAAACGGCCTTTGTTGGAAAGCATGCTGAAATAGGAACGAATAAACATTGGAAGGATGTTACTTCCGCAAATTTACAATAGTCATGGTTCACACAGCTCGAAGGACCCCTCTGAAATGGAAGGGTCCTTCTTCGTAATTCGTAATACTCTCATTCATTGGATTACTATAAACGTTTTCAGTAAAGGAATCCTTTTTGAATCCAAATAACGGTAACTATGATTTCGCCTTTGCTGTTGACTGTCTGGGAATAAGCATCGTTGGTAACTTAACCTGAAGATACTCACTGCTTGGATTCTCCACTTGTTTCAGAATGACTCTGCCCGCTTCTCGTCCGAGTTCAAGTTCCTGCTGGACAACAGCCGTGGGAGGAATGATACAAAACTCAGGAAATTCGACATCATCGAAGAACACGACAGATAAATCTTCAGGTACAGAGATTCCCATCTGCATCGCCGCTTGAATAACATGAGGGCTGAAATTGGAGGATAGAAGGGCCGTCATTTGCGAATTTGCCTGTAAGAACTTCTGAATCATCATGATAACCTCTTCATCGCTGTCACTCATGGCCAGACGTGTCATCTGTATACTGCGATCAATCAGAATATGACGGTCCTCCAAGGCTTTCTCATACCCATGCAATCTGTCCTCAATACTTGATGTCCCCTCAGCAAGAGTGGAAATAAAGCCAATTCGCCTGTGCCCAAGCTCATGAAGATGCTTAACCGCCTGAATAGCTGCCTCATGGTTGTCCGAGCTGATGGAGTTGGTCTCAACCCCTTTTAGATTACGGTCCAGAAGGACAAGCGGAAAGCGATTTAGCGTAAGCGCAAGAATCTCATTGTTATAGTGCTCACCCTCAACGGGATAGATAATTAGTCCTCGGACGCCTGCCTGTTTCATTTCCTGGATTTTGAGAATCTCCGTCTCTTGTGAATCATTGGTTTTGGCAAATAACAATTGATAGCCATTCTCTGAAAGGATGTCTTCAATTCCACTCAGCAGATTGGCGGTAAACCGATTGTCGAGACGGGGGAGAAGGAACCCGATTGTTGGTGCTGTGAGCTGCTCTTTCACTGCTGAAGTGATGTTATGAATCTCCTCGGGGCTGTGATCGTTAACAAAGGTGCCTTTGCCTTGAAGTCGGTAGACCACTTCTTTATCGACCAGAGCAGTGAGGGCATTTTTCACCGTGATACGGCTCACACTGAATTGTTCAGCCAGTTCATTTTCGGAAGGAATTCGGCTGCCCGGTTTCCAATTTCCGCTTCGAATCTGGTCAATGATATATGTTTCGATTTTCTTGTACATTGGCTTGAAGGTTCTCACCATCGCATTTTATCTCCATTCACTATTAGTTCGTTCTAAATATATTATATTAATACAACATATACAAGTGTTAAAAATCAATAACAAGTATGTAAGACAAAAAGATTAAAATTACGAACAAATATGATGAAAAAACCTTATAAATAAACAATTTGTTAGGACTGAACCTCATTAAGTTGTATCTAAAAATAAACATTTACAAGTAAAAGTATGTTGTTTATATTGTTTTTAAAGTTTGTTGGATAAAGCGTTTCCAATGAGCCTTCACAATCTTTGTAATACCACAAATTTTTTCGCAAGTCTTCCTTCATTCAAAAAGGGGGTGCAGCAGTTTTTAACGCCAATTTGTTGTCGTGGGATATTCATTAAGCCAGAAACGAACCAAAATTAAAAATAAGGGTGGTTGCGGGATGAAAAAAAGAGCAGGCATGATCGTTACTTTGTTAACTGTTTTCTCACTCATTGTAAGCGCTTGCGGTGACGCGCAGTCCGGGGGGACGGAACCCAAAGCGAGTAAAGAGCTGACGATGTGGACGTGGAAGGTTGCTTACACGCCAGGAATTGAAGCAGCCGCGAAATTGTATGAAGAGAAAACAGGGATCAAAGTCAAACTTGAGACCTTTACACCGGATGATACGTATCGCCAAAAATTCCAGGCAGCAGCCAATTCCAAAAATTTGCCGGATATCGTGAACTGGTGGGCAACGGCGGGCGATTCCATCGAGAACTCAGTGCTCGAACTGTCAGGTGAAATCGACGATGATCTATTGAACAGCTATTACAGTGCTGCAATGGACCCGATCATCGTTACACAGAGTCAGGTTGACTCTTGGAAAGAAGACAAGAATGCCACCACCATTCAAAAGTCACTGAAGACTGGACAGTTCTACGGACTGCCGCTTGATATCGGAGGATTCTTTACGTTCTATGGCAACAAGAAGCTGATCGAAGAAGCAGGGCTGACAGCTGAAGCGCCCAAAACATGGGAAGAGTTCGTCACCATGATGGAGACTGTCAAAGAGAAAACAGGTACTCCTGGGCTTGTGTTTGGTGCAAAGCTGCCTGATCTGTGGGAAAACTGGGCCGGTTCGGCACTGTCCATCATGCTGAACGAACCTCAAGGCTACATCGATCTGCTCGAAAGAAAGTCCAAACTAAGCGACCCTTCAAATCTGCCGGTAGTGAAAGCGATGGAGACACTGGCAAACAAAGATCTGCTGATGCCGGGAATTTTGTCAACGGATATTGATGGAGCAGACCAGGCGTTTGCTGCTGGCAAAGCCGCTTTCGATCTCGGTGGTTCGTTCACAATGTCTACGCTGCTGGCTATGGGAATGAGTCCTGACGATATTTTCACCTTCCCTGTACCCCCGCTTGAAGGATCTAAAATTAACAGCTGGACGACTGATCCATTCACGTTAACGATGTTGTCAGTGAATAAAGATTCGCAGAACAAGGCTGAAGCGCTCGATTTCATTAAATTCCTGACAGGTGATCCGGATGCTGCTGTTGCTTTTGCTAATGCGGCGTATACAGTACCTGCGCTGAATCTGGGTGATCGTGCAAATGATCTGGACCCGAACCTGAAATCAATCTCAGAAGCATTCGCTGCCGAGCCTGGCCCTTACAGTCAAGCGTCACCTGCAATCAATACGTATCGTGGCAAGCACAAAGAGTGGGAAGTGTATGCCCAGTCCATGCAATCCATGATCGAGAAAAAGATGACTGCTGAACAAGTCGCCAAGAAGTTCGACGACACCATGGAAAGTCTGAAAGCGAGCGGGAACTAGAACACCAAAGCAATCGGCAAGCCCCGTAAGGGGCTGTCGGTTGCCAAATTGAGAGCAAAAGGTGATTGATCATGATAAAAAGTCGAAATAAGTGGATGCCGTATCTCTTTTTACTGCCTGGCGTGCTTTTGTTTCTTGCCATCGGCGTGTATTCGGTCGGATTCTCGATCATGCTCAGCTTTTATAACTGGTCGGGGATCGATTTTTCCACCGCAAGGTTTGAAGGTCTGGCGAATTTTCGTCAGTTCCTGCTCGGTGATGATCCGATTGTAACCCGGAATTTCTATAATGCCGTTCTGCACAATCTGATTATTGCCGTTTCACAGGTTGTGGTCGTCGTTCCAATCGCACTTGTGCTGGCATTTGTGCTGCAAAATACGAAGGCAGCAACGTGGTACCGGACAATTTATTTTCTGCCGATGATTGCATCTGGCGTAGCTATCTTTTATGTATGGAAAGGCTTGTTTGAACCTAGTGGAGCATTCAACTCACTCTTCTTATGGATGGGCTTGGATTTCCTTGCTGTACCTGGGGGAATGCTGGGGAGTTCGTCTACTTCTTTACTCGGTATTATTTTGACATCAATCTGGGGCGGTCTGCCTGGGACGCTGATTCTATACTACGCGGGTCTGACTTCCATTGATCCGACACTGTATGAAGCAGCAAGTGTGGATGGTGCCAAGAAAACAACCATGATATTGAAAATTACCTGGCCGTTACTGAAGCCCATCACGCTTATTGCCGTCATTCAGATGGTGAACGGAGCCTTTCAGGCCTTTGAGAATGTGTTCATCATGACGGGCGGCGGACCGGCTGGCAGTTCGGAGGTTATTGGTACACTCGTGTACCGTACAGCTTTTCTTAACAATGATTATGGTCTGGCCAGCGCAATCGGATGGGTATCCTTTCTGATTACAGGTGCCATTGCCATATTCAGTATTCGCTCATTCAAGGCAGACATCTAAAAGGAGGAGCACATGGTCAAATATATTAAGCATATCATTCTAATCTTGTACGGATTGACCTGCCTGTATCCTTTTGTCTGGATGATCGGCACTTCGCTGAAGACATCACAGGATGCACTAGCCAATCCACAGAGTCCGTTTCCAAAAGCTGCACCGATGTGGTCCACATTTGGTGACGTATGGAACAAATTGAATTTCTATCAGTTTTTCATCAACAGCGTGATCGTAAGTGCAGTCGTGATTATAGGCGTTATTCTCATCTATACCATGATGGCCTATTCGTTTGCCAAATTTGTCTATCGGGGCAAAAAATTCATCTACTACACGTTTATTGCCTTGCTGCTCGTTCCAGGTGTAACCACATTGATACCGCTATATATCAACATGACCAATCTGGGGCTGCAAAACACGTATATTGGCATGATCCTGCCCATGATTAATGGTGCTGCACCCTTCGCCATTTTCCTATTCACCAGTTACTTCCGCACAATCTCACATGAGTTATACGAGAGCGCCGTACTGGATGGATGCAACAATTTCAAAATCTACTACAGAATCTATCTGCCATTAGCGCTGCCAGCTATCGGAACCATTGCGATTCTGAACTTTATCGGAAGCTGGAACAATATTTTGTGGCCGATGATCATCGTGGATAGCCGGGATATGTTTACGTTACCGATGGGACTCATGTATCTGGATTCATCTTCTTTCAAGAAATGGAATGAACTCATGGCAGGGGCTTTGATTACGGTCATTCCAATCCTGCTTGCCTTCCCGTTCATGCAGAAGATGTATGTCAAGGGCATGACGGTAGGTTCAGTGAAAATGTAAATACACAACAACTAAATCATACAAGATTGGAATGAAATGAATGACTACAAAAACCGCGCATATTGTCGCACATTCTCACTGGGACAGGGAGTGGTATCTATCCTTCGAGAAGCACCGAATGCTGCTCGTTCAGCTCATGGAGAATTTAATCGAGACGTTTGAAAATGACCCGGAATTTACGAATTTCCATCTGGATGGGCAGTTTATTGTACTTGAGGACTACCTGGAAATCATGCCGCATAGGTCGAATCAGGTCCGCAAGTTAATTGAAGAGGGCAAGCTGATCGTTGGTCCATGGTACATCCTTCAAGATGAATTCCTCGTCAGCAGTGAAGCCAATGCACGCAATCTGTTAATTGGGATTCAAGCCTCAGAACAAATGGGAGGATATGCAAAAATCGGATATTTCCCGGATTCCTTCGGCAATATGGGGCAGGCACCACAGCTCATTAGCCAGGCAGGCATTGAGGTAGCTGTATATGGACGTGGAGTGAGGCCTGTTGGGTTCAATAACGAAATTCAGTCAGGCAATGAACATACCTCCAAATACTCGGAGATGTATTGGGAATCACCCGATGGTACTCGTGTACTGGCGATCCTGTTCGCCAACTGGTACAACAACGGCATGGAAATTCCGGTGGAACCAGAGAAGGCGAAAGTTTACTGGGCCGAAAAGCTGGCTGCAGCAGAAGAGTTTGCTTCAAGCTCGGAACTCCTGTTCATGAACGGATGTGATCATCAGCCGCTTCAGAAGGATCTGACACAAGCGTTAAAGACGGCCACCGAGATTATGCCAGACGTGACGTTTCGTCATTCCAGCTTTCCTGAGTACATTCAGGCTTTGCAAAAAGTGAAACCACAATCATTGGACGTCATTCGCGGTGAACTTCGAAGCCAATGGACCGACGGCTGGATCACACTTGTAAATACTGCTTCAGCAAGGGTATATATCAAACAGCAAAATGTAAAAAGTCAGACGTTACTGGAGAAAGTGGCTGAGCCATTGGCAGTCATGGCCTCTCTGTCCACAGGCATTTATCCACGGCATGAGCTGTTATATGCCTGGAAGACATTGTTGAAGAATCATCCTCATGACAGCATCTGCGGGTGCAGTGTTGACGAGGTCCATAGGGAAATGATGACCCGATTTGCCAAATCGCAAGAAGTGGCGGAAGCCATATCGGTTCAGAGTGCTCGTACAATAGCCGAATCTGTGGATACATCTGGCTTTGACGCAGATTGTGCGTTGCCTTTTGTAGTGTTTAACACTTCGGGACATTGTCGATCCAATGTGATTGTAACTAGGATGGATGTTGAGCGACGGTACTTTGACCACCAGCCTCCGCATGAAAAGTATCAGGAGTTTAAGCGCGAATATGAAGCCTTTGACTCGAACGATTGGGTTGTATTGAACGCGGAAGGCAAGCAAGTGGAAGCCGTAATCACACCCGTTGGACCGACATTTGGATATGATTTGCCAGATGATCGATTCCGTCAACCTTACTGGGCATATCAAGTGGATGTAGAGCTTCATGTCCAGAACATCCCTGGTATTGGATATCATAGTTTTGCTCTTGTGCCTAAGCGTGTTTCTGGAGAGAATGCGCTTAGCGAACTGACTGCCACTGAACTTGTTACAGAAGAGCAAGTGATGGAGAACGATTATGTGCGGATCGAGATTGCGGGGGATGGATCGTTTAGCATGTTGGATAAAGTGAACGGTCGTAATTATACAGGGCTTGGCATTTATGAGGATACGGGGGATATCGGAAATGAGTATATGTACAGACAACCGGATCAGGAAGCTCCGTTGACTACGCAGGGACTGCCTGCCCAGATTAAGCTGGTACATCATACACCACTGAAAGCCGTTTATGAGATCGTGCATAACTGGAAGCTTCCGGTAGGCGCAGATGAACTGCTGGATGAAGAGATCCGCTCCATGGTTCCATTTCGTTACCGGAAATCCCTGCGGCTTGATGAAACTAGAGAGGTGAGCATTCGTACAGAGCTAAGCCTTGAAAAAACGGGACGTTCGGTTGGCATTAAAAGCTATATCGATAACACGGTTCAGGATCATCGAATTCGCATGTTGTTCCAAACGGGACTCGAAGCAAGTCATGTTACCGTTGACTCTATTTACGAACTGGCAAAGCGCCCGATACAGCCGGAAGCGGAATGGAGAAATCCCAGCAATGCGCAGCATCAAAATGCATTTGTCAGTATCAGCAATGGTCGTGAAGGGCTGACGATTGCGAATAAAGGTCTTAATGAGTACGAGGTATTAGCTAGTCAGAATACTATTGCTGTGACACTGCTGCGTGGGGTACGTGAGCTTGGGGATTGGGGAGTATTTGCAACGCCAGAGGCCCAATGTCTCGGACAGCACATTCTGGAAATGGAGCTCATCTCACATGATTTGGATGTTATTGAGTCCGATGCCTATGTGCAGGCGTACCAGTTCCCGGTTCCCTGGACTGTTCAACAGACAGGGGTACATGGTGGAACGTTACCCGCTACCCACGAGTTTTTGCAATGGGAGGGTGATCATCTCGCTTTTAGTGCGCTTAAAAGGGGCGAGGCAAATGATGACATGCTGTTCAGGGTGTTCAATGTATCATCGGAGACGACTTCACTAAAGGTAACGCCTTCGTTTGAGGCTAAGGAAGTGTACGAAAGTACAATTGTTGAAGATCAAGGTGAAGCCATGAAGGTAGCGGATGAGGGAAGGTATGCTTTGAATGTGGGACCGGCAAAAATTCAGACGATCGGTATTCAACCCACAACACGTTTAATATAAACAATTCAGTCTTGGAGTTCTCTCCACTGCTGCGGATTGAAAACGGATGCATCATGTTCCACATACGACAACCCTGTTTTCGTGCAGCTTGATTACATGATCAAGTGAATGGGAGGTACGATTGTGAACAAACGATTAAGGTTAGGTGCCAGGTGTACCATTTCAGTGCTGTTGACGATTGTCATGTTATGTTCAGGGCTATACATCACACCAGCAACCACACACGCGGCAGCAGAGAGAGAAGATATTACTGAACAGGGAGACGTCCATCTAAATGATGTGTCACCTGACTCAGTAAGTATTACGTTGGGGGAAACTCCTGTGCAGCAGGGCATAACGGCTCGTCCCGGCGATGGACCTTCAGCAGGGCTTCAAGTGGGGATATCTGACGGCAAGGCGTATTGGAAAACCAATCAGACGGTGAATCCAACAAATCCAGCCGATAACATCCTGTATTTTTACTTTAATGTTGCGGATGAATATTTGTTTGAAAATACCGATCAGGACGTGTTCGTCACTGTTGAATATTACGATATCCAAAGTGGAGCGATGTCTCTGCAATACGATTCGAAGCAATCCAATTTCAAGGATGCACCTTTGTTCCGGTATGAAAATACGGGAACCTGGAAGACACATACCTTCAAGCTCAGCGATGTCAATTTCGGTAACCGCACTCATGAGGCGGATTTCCGGATCGGGGTTAGCGGCGCAGGGGCACCAGCCAACAATCCGGAACTTCATCTGGCGAAAGTAACCGTCCATAAGCAGCCTCAGCAGCAGTCGGGTACTCAGACCAAGGTCTATGATACGGAATTCCCTACATCAGATATCGTCATTGCAGATCGGAGCGTAACCGATTATGGAGCAATAGGGGACGGTGTCTCGGACGATACTCAAGCATTCAAAGAAGCGCTGGCAATAGCCGGAAATCAAGGTGGCGGAGTTGTGTTCGTACCATCTGGAACCTATAAATTAACCGGAGAGCTGGTTATTCCAACAGGCGTTACGCTTCGCGGAGATTGGGGGAATCCCGACGAGCATGGCGGGTTAGTCAAAGGTACAATCCTTGCTGTATATGGCGGCAAAGGTCAAGCTAACGGGAACAGCTTCATAAAGATGGAGCCTTCCAGTGGGGTAACACATGTGTCGATCTGGTATCCCGAACAGAATATGAATAACCCGGTGGCCTATCCATGGACGATGGAACAACTTCCAGGTGACAGTGCCACGGTGAAAAATGTAACACTCGTCAATGCATACCAAGGGATTAAGATTGGCCCGGAATGGAACGAACTTCATTACGTGAAGGATGTATACGGCACCACACTGAAAACCGGTATCTTTCTGGATTTCACAACAGACATTGGGAGACTGGAAGGGCTTCACCTGTCCCCGGATGTATGGGCGAACTCTGGTTTGCCAGGAGCACCTGAACGGTCTCAATTGCGTGAATATATGATACAGCAATCCGAAGGTATTGTAATGGGGCGCTCGGATTGGGAGTATATGTCGAATATTCATATCTCGGGTTATAAGACAGGGATACGAATCACGACAAGAACAGGAAGCCTTGAAACAGCCAATGCGCAGCTGTACAAAATTCAGATCGACGACTGCAACGTAGCGCTGAAGATTGAAGGCGTCAATGATTATGGATTGCTGGTAACAGACAGTCAATTCGAAGCAAGTGCTGGTCCGAATCCTGTTGCCATTTATGCAACGGAAGGCTTTCACTCCATTGCCCAGTTTAACAGCGTAACAGTGGGCGGGGAGCCCAAACATGCGGTTGTGAATGAAGGGCGTGGAACGTTGTCCTTTGAGAGCAGTTCTTTTGAGAATTGGAGTGAAGGAAGCGGAGATTACGCCATAGTTGCCAAAAGTGGTTCGCTTATACTGGGTAGTTCTACCTTCGCCAAGCCGGATCGGCACCTGCTTCTTCAGGGAGATGTGGCAACAATTAATGCCATACATTCCGGATACGAAGGCAACCTTGCAGTGAACGATGAAAGTACCTCGGCGGAACTGAACATCCATCAGGAAGAAAATTTGGTGTTGGAAACCATCCCTAATGTTCCTTCAGTGGATATTGCAGTGCAGCCCAAGCCGGGTACTCGCGAATTGTTTAACGTAGTGAGCCAGCCCTATTTGGCTGATAACACAGGGAATACGGATTCATCCCAAGCTATTCAACAGGCATTGAATGATGCCGAAGCAGCAGGTGGAGGAACGGTCTATATGCCGGCTGGCATATACCGCGTTGAACAGGCTTTGGTGGTCCCGACTGCCGTAGAACTGCGGGGCAATTATGATGTACCTCATCATACGATCGGGAACGGAACCGTTATCTTTACGAACTATGGAGAAAATGCTCCGGATGCCGATGCCTTCATTCAGCTAGAGGAAGCAGCAGGATTACGCGGATTATCCGTCTATTACGATCAACAAACATGGTCTGATGCCAATCCGGTGAAGCCTTATGCCTGGACTGTGCAAGGTCAAGGGAAAAACGTATACCTGATCGATACAACCTTGGTTAATCCTTATCAGGCTGTCGACTTTGGCAACCATGATACAAGTGGTCATTATATCGATTATGTAGCGGGATCACCGCTCAAGGAAGGCATATATCTTGGTGGCGGGTCAGACGGAGGATACATGCGGAATGTGCAGTTCAATCCGCATTATTATGGTCGGAACAATTATCCGAATCATCCATCGAATGATGAAGAATTTAATCAAATTTGGAATTATCAAAAAGAGAATCTGGACGCCTTCCGTATTGGGGATGTTACCAATCAGGTTATTTTTAATACATTTGTATACGGATCAAAGTACGGTATTCATTTTGAAGAACAGAATGGAAGAGGGCCCGAAGGTGTCGTTATTGGTCATGGTACGGATGGCAGTAAAAAGGGAGCCGTATTACAACATGCGGGAACAGCTGGTCTTTCGTTTATCAATACAGAGCTTGTTTCCATGAGTACAACAGACAAGGTATACGTGGAGGTTGGGCCAGACTTTGGTTCCAAAGCGGTGTTCTTCAATACGTCCATGTGGGGAGACACAACAAGATCCTTTGATATTCACGGAGGAGATATCCGCATACAGCAGGGGAACTTCACAAACGTTGGTGAAATCGGTATTAACGCAATCGGTGGTGATATTACCCTCTACAATTCCTATTTTCAACAGCCACGTACGAATCATGTGGTTGCTGGTCCAAACATAGAGAAGATGGTAATATCCAACAACCTGTTTAATGGCGGTTTTCAGATGGAGAATGAAGCCCCTCCTGGAAAAGTGACGGGTACCAATCTGTTTCCTTTGGCACTCAAACTGAACCAGCTTGGGTATGATCCATCCAGACCAGGTGATCCCGGAAGCACGCTGACTTTGACTAATGTTGCAGGTGAGGCTTTACTTCAAGGGCAGATCGAACTGATTGAACCGAGTGTGTATAAGGCGATGTTTAAGCCAGTACGATTCGAGGGGCTGGGCATTGGGAAAAGCATGGATGTGGCGCTTCCCTATATATCAAGTGACTTGCTCAAATTCAGAGTAACGCTTGAAAACGGATTCCGTTATGAGACTTCAGTCAAACTGTCACAATCCTTTGCGGCACAAAAAGATGCTGTTGGAACGCTGCCATTCATTGAGGTTTCCAGTCCCGATCATTACAACAGTGTCGGTGGAAGCTGGGGAGGTCCGAATGACCTCAGCATTCAAGCTAAAGCAAGTTGGGATGCGGAAAATTTGGTTCTCAAGGTGGACGTCAAGGACGATATTCACCATCAATCCAATACCAATGGCGATATATGGCAAGGAGACAGTTTACAGCTTGGTATTGACCTTGGCAAAAAGGATGGTGCGGCCAGCAAACAGGTGAATGAGCTTGGTTTTGCACTGAATCAGGAAGGTGTCGTCACGAAATGGAGATGGCGAGCTCCGGAAGGCGTTGCTACAGGATTATTGGAATCCGCTTCAGCAAACATCACCCGGGACGAGACGACCCATATTACTCATTATCAAATTACGCTGCCTTTTGCAGCACTTCATCAGGAAGGATATTCATTCCAACCTGACAAACCTATCGGTTTTGCATTGCTTGTCAATGAAAACGATGGCGAAGGACGATCAGGCTTTATGGAGTTTAATGGAGGGATCGGTACAAGTAAAGATGCACGATTATTCGGAAACTTGTATCTGCTTACGGGAGATTACGTGACATTGTTGGAGCAATCGGCCGAGGCGAGTGTCCATGCTGCGGAGCAAAAGAAAGATGTTACCTCTATAGATACAGCAGCCAACTTCGTCACTCTGCTACCTGGCGGCACGTTGAAGTCCTCATTACTCGTGAGACTCGCTGCTCTTACATCAGGTTCCAATCCGAATCCCGGGGGCCCCAATCCACAGCCAGGCTCGGGTTCTGGTTCGCAGCCAAGTGCTGGAGGGGGCTCTACGACTGGAGGGAAAAATGAACCAACACCCGCCGCTTCTGGTGCTGCAATGCAGCTTCAGCCCAAGCTGGATAAAGCTGCTGCATTGGCAACAGCCGAGCTCACCAACAAGATGATGGAGGATGCATTCAACCGCATCACCCCTGATCAGGACGGGAAAAAGAAGCTGATTGTAGACATCGAATCCGTGGATGGTGCTGCAGGGTATGCTCTGACACTTCCATCCAGCTTTTTTCAGGAAACACCATCTACCCATTGGCTGGAGATGCGAACAGCATGGGGAGTGCTGCTGGTTCCGAGCCATTTGCTGGCCAATACCCAAGGAACGATTGGAGAGCGTATTACCTTGGTATTAAGTAAGGCTGAACGAAGCTCTTGGAGTGACAAGCTGAAATCAGACTTAGGAGAGCGGCCTGCAATTTCATTATCTGTGATATCGGATGGCAAATCCGTTGCATGGCAAAATACCATTACGCCAATCACAGTAAATTTACCCTATCAACCTAATGTAACTGAACTGCTGGACCCGGAAAAACTCGCAGTACGACGTATCGCAGATGACGGGCAAATGATCCCCATTCCAAATGGGAAGTTCAACAAAAAATCGGAACAAATGATTTTCAAAACACGGCAAAACGGAGTTTACGCAATTACTCAGGATAATCGAACATTTCAGGATATACAGCAGCTATCATGGGCCCGCCATGCCATCGAAGTTCTAGTGTCCAAAGGGGTTATTCGTGGAATGTCAGAGGCAGAATATCAGCCTCAAACCATGATCCGCCGAGCAGATTTCGTAACTCTGCTTACCAATGCCTTAGAATTACAATCTGATCAGGGAACCAAGGTGGAACGCTTCGCGGATGTACCTGAGCATGTTTATTACGAACAGTCCGTAAATATCGCAAGAACGCTGGGCATCATTCAAGGGGCAGGCGCGGATCGATTCTCGCCATCGTCTCCAATTACCCGGGAAGAAGCAGCGGTTATGATCTACCGAGCTATGCAAGTTATCGGTATGCAGCCTCTTCCTGAAGGTGAATCCGGTCTGAATGACTATAAAGATGCTCATTTGATTAAGGCATATGCCCGCGATGCCATTGATTCATTAACCAGATCAACCATTATGGAAGGAAGCAATGGCAGCTTCCATCCGCAAGATACAATGACTCGTGCTGAGACCGCAGTGCTGCTGTATCGTTTATACAACCGTTTGCCTTAAATCTTCCAGTAGGATCGAAATGGAGCAGATGAGGAGAGTGAACACTTGGCTAAAATTACACGGATAGAATGCATACGTACAAGACATGACGGAAGCTGGACCATTGTGAAGATTTCGACGGATCAGGATGGTCTTTACGGATTGGGTTCTGCTTCCGATCTTTATAATCCCGAAGCGGTGATACAGGTCATCGAGCAACTGCTGGCACCATTACTCGTAGGAAGGGATGCATCCCAGATTGAAGATTTGTGGCATCTCATGCATATGAGCGGATATTGGAGAAATGGGGCAATACTTCATACGGCCATTGGTGGAATTGACATGGCCCTGTGGGATATCAAGGGCAAGGAAGCGAATCTGCCGGTATATCAATTGTTAGGAGGGGCCTGCCGTTCGGCAGTTCCCTGTTACGGCCATGCCGGAGGTGCTGATATCAGCGAGTTGAAAGAAGACGTTTCTCGTTTTATGGAAGAAGGATACACGGTCATTCGAGTGCAAATGGGAGGCTACGGTGGCGGGGGATTTGTCAGCGGCGAGGACGCAAATTTGCCGCGCGAGCCCTGGAGCAGCGGTCCTGTATTCGATGAACATGCGTATCTGCATGCCATCCCTGACATGTTCGAGAAGTTGCGTCTGGAATTTGGTAATGGGATTCAGTTTACTCATGATGTGCATGAGCATCTATCTCCCATTCATGCCATTCAGCTGTCGAAGCGGCTGGAGCCTTATCATCTTTTCTTTCTGGAAGATGCACTTGCGCCGGAACAGATCGGATGGTATCGACAGCTTCGTCAACAGAGCGCTACACCGCAGGCCGTGGGAGAATTATTTGTTAACCCTCAGGAGTGGACCGGTCTGATTCAAGAGAAGTTGATCGATTTTATCAGAGTTCGGGTATCGAAAGCAGGCGGAATCAGCGCTTGTCGCAAGATCGCTGCGCTTGGCGAAGCCTACGGAGTACGAACAGCCTGGCAGGAGGGTGGGGAGAATGATCCTGTTAACCAGGCAGCTGCTGTCCATCTGGATATGGCCCTGTGGAACTTTGGTATCCAGGAAATCAATCATTTTAAAGCTCATGAGTTGCAAGCATTCCCGGGACATATCGTCAGAGAGGGCGGATATCTGTATCCTTCCAACAAACCGGGACTGGGCATTGAACTGGATGAAGTGAAGGCTAAATCATTACGAAGTGACGCGTGGGATTCCAACAAATATCATCGGCCGTATCCTCTGGACCGCAAAGCGGATGGGACATTGGTGCGACCCTAACGAAGTGACAAGAACAGACAGGAGAGATATAGGAATGAAGACGATTGCAGTTACAGGCGGAGGCGGAAAGCTGGGTTCACAGGTCATTGAGAAGCTGCAATTACAAGGTCATGATGTCGTATCGCTGGATAAACACCTGTCTGACCGGGTGCGTTGCAGACAGATTATTGTCGATCTGAACGATTATGGTCAAGTCGTGGGAGCACTTGCCGGAGTGGATGCGATTATCCATCTGGCAGCGATTCCTGCGCCGCTTCACTACCCACACACCTACATTTTCGCTAATAATACACTTTCCGGATACCATGTGCTGGAAGCAGCCTCTTTGCTCGGTATAAAAAAGGTAGTTATGGGCTCCAGTGAATCATCCTACGGATTTGCCTGGGCCAACAAACCCTTCGCTCCCGATTATTTCCCGGTGGATGAACAGCATCCGCAACAGCCGCAGGAATGTTACGGCCTGTCCAAGATCGTTAATGAGGTCACTGCCGAGATGTTTCATCGGAGAAGCGGGATGCAGGTGATTTCCCTCCGGTTTTCAATGATTGTTGGACCAGGAGAGTACAGACATCTGGCTATTGCGAAGGCGGAAACGTTCAAGCACATATTGTGGAGCTACATTGATATCAGGGATGCCGTGGATGCTTGTTTGGCTGCTCTGCACGCTGATTATGATGGGGCTGTTCACGTTAATGTTACTGCTAATGATACGTTAAGTGATCGCCAAACGACAGAATTGCTCGCCACCTTCTATCCCGATGTCAAAGATCTACGGACACCTTTCTCTAATCGAGAAGCCATTGTTAGTAATGGAATGGTGAAAGACGTTCTATCCTGGGGTGGTCCGATGCATTCGTGGGCGGATGAAGAACAGGAGCAGCTTACGCGCAACTAATATGAATAGGGGGATAATATGCTAAATTTCATGCAAAAAAACAAGAAGGTTTTGGCTTTTGCAAGTGCGGCATTATTGATTCTTACGTTGTGTTTGTCTATTTCTCCTTCCATCGTATCAGCAGCTTCCGCGTTTAATCAAACACAGGCTTCCAGTTATAACAGTCAATCCGGAGTCCAACTGGAAAGTTCCAGCGAAGGAGGGCAAAATGTCGCATTTATCGACAACGGCGATTACATTGTATTCAACAATGTGGATTTTGGCAGCGGTGCCAATTCAATCGACGTGAGAGTGGCCAGTAATAACAGTGGCGGTACGATTGAGGTCCGTCTGGATAGCCTAAACGGGATACTTGCGGGTACTGTTGCAGTTCCAGGCACGGGTGGATGGCAATCCTGGCAAACCAAGTCGGGGTCGATCAGTGGTGCCACTGGTGTACACACGGTCTATCTTAAATTCACTGGCGGAACCGGAAATTTGTTCAACCTACTCTGGTTCAAGTTCAGTGCTTCCGCCTCAGGCAGCGGAGGCGATGTCGTAGGCAAACTGTATGCCGGGTATCAAGGCTGGTTCAACGCAGCCGGAGACGGTTCACCGAACGGGGGCTGGGTGCACTGGTCCAAAAATAGCAGTGCGCCATCAGCAAATGGCAACGTGAATTTCGAGTTGTATCCAGACCTTCGCGAATATTCCAAGCTGTATCAGACAAGTCTGGCGAACCTTGGTAATGGTTCTCCTGCCAAATTGTTTTCCTCATACGATCAGGAGACGGTCAACAAACATTTTGAGTGGATGCAAACCTACAATATCGACGGTGCAGCATTGCAACGGTTCGGCGCAGATGAGAGTGACACACCTAACAACTGGAAAAGCAACCGGGACAGCGTAGCCGTCAAGGTTAAAAATGCCGCGGAATCCTATAATCGCAAGTTCTATGTCATGTATGACATTACCGGCATGAATGCGAGCAATTGGGTACAGGCAGTTAAGCATGACTGGACGACCAATGTTGTGAACAACATGCACCTCCCATCATCTTCGGCCTATGCAAAGCAGAACGGCAAGATGGTTGTTTGTATCTGGGGTATTGGCTTCACGGATCGGCCAGGTACTGCAGCAGAGGCGGCCGATTTGATCGGTTGGTTCAAAAACCAGGGGATCTATGTCATCGGCGGCGTGCCTACGTATTGGAGAACGGGTAACAATGACTCCCGATCCGACTTCATGAACGTCTACAAATCGTTGGATATGATCTCGCCTTGGTCCGTTGGCCGCTTCGGTAATATTCAGGAAGCCGACAATTTCAAAACAAATTTACTTCAACCTGACCTGGCCTTCACCCAGCAGAATGGAATTGATTATCAGCCCGTTATCTGGCCGGGTTTCGCATGGTCCAACATGACCGGTGGTGCAAAAAACCAAATCCCGCGTTTGCATGGTGACTTCATGTGGAGGCAGGCCTACAACCTCAAGAGTATTGGTATCAATACCGGATATATTGCGATGTTTGACGAATACGATGAAGGTACTGCCGTTGCTAAGGCGGCAGAGAACAGCTCCATGATTCCAACCAATCCATATTTTCTAACGCTGGATGCCGACGGTATTGCCGTATCTTCAGACTTTTATCTCCGACTTGCAGGGGATATCAATCGCATGTTCAAAAACCAGATTCCAGTGACGGCAAACCATCCAACAAGTCATCAATAGAGCTCAAATGGCATGATTTTAACAAGTTCGTATATGTTCAGGAGGATATAAAATGACTACTAATGATATTGACTTTGAAACCACACGCCAAAAGACTACATCCATGAATCCGGCAATCACATCGATATATACAGCAGATCCTTCGGCCCATGTATGGAATGATGGTAAAATTTATATTTACGCATCTCATGACATGGACCCAGCCAGAGGATGCGATCTCATGGACAGATATCATGTTTTCTCCTCGGAGGATATGGTTCACTGGTTGGATGAAGGGGAAATACTCCGTTCAGACGACGTTTCCTGGGGCAGACCGGAGGGCGGCTTCATGTGGGCGCCTGACTGTGCATATAAGAATGGGACCTATTATTTCTATTATCCGCATCCAAGTGATTCGAACTGGAATTGCATTGATTGATCCGTGTGTACTCGTAGACGATGACAATAGCGCCTATATCTACTATGGTGGGGGAAGTGTCTGTCTGGGAGGCAAGCTCAATGAAGATATGATGTCTCTGGAGAACGGCATGACAGAAATGCAAAGACTTGAGGATTTTCACGAAGCGGCCTGGGTGTTCAAAAGAAACAATCTTTATTATCTTACCTATGCGGACAATCTGGAAGACAACAACCGTATGAGATACGCAACAAGCGAGAATCCGCTTGGCCCATGGACGTACCGAGGGATTTTTCTGGAGCCGACAGGCTGTTCCACAACCCATGGCTCTGTAGTGGAATTCAAAGGGCAATGGTATCTTTTTTATCACAATCAAGCGATCTCTGGAGAAGGTACGCTGCGCAGCGTATGTATCGACTATCTGGAGTTCGATGAAGATGGTTCCATCAGACCTGTGGTTCAGACAAGGGAAGGTGTGTCCTCCGTCGGTCCAGCCCCGGTTCCTGTCCAGCCCCGGAGGGTTTATGCGGGTGCAGCTAGTCAGGTTTTTGGAGGAGCTGAAATCAGGACATTGCAATCCGGGCAAACCGTTGTCGGGAATCTTCAATCCTCAGAAGCGTACGCCTTGTTCAAAAATATAGATGGAGGCGAAGGCGGCAGAGCATCGATTGAGCTTCATTATGCGACAGGCGAACGACTAGCCAAATTGCATCTGACGGTCAATGACCAGGACTATTCCTTGCTGAATGCGCTATCCACTGGCGGTTTGCAGGAGTTCGGCGGAATCACCAATATCACCGTTCCTTTGGAGCCAGGCAATGTTAACACAATTAAAATTTCAGGTGGACATGGCGAGATCAATCTTTTAAGTCTCACCGTTACGCCGTTGTTGGATTAATACGTAAGAAACGGGATAGACGTTTAAACCTCAGGAGAGTTTTCCTGAGGTTTTTTCTGGTTTATATGAACGAGTGAGTTCTAATAAAAGATAAGCACTTTATTCCAACAAAATGCCAAATAAATGACAACGAAATGTTATTTCTATTTGTAACGGCTTACTTTATGCTAGATTTCAACACCCGATGAAGAGACAGGATTAAGTCTGTACATACGGTTATGAGGGTTAGCCGTTGTGCCGAAGAAAACAAGTTCTTCGGATGTAAGACAGAAGCGTACGTAGAGAAACCTTGATGTATTTGTAAGCGGCAACAAAAAACAGACTAGGAGGAAATCATGTGAGGAAGAGTCGTCGATTCATGTTCACGCTGTTGGTCATTTTATTAATGGTTTCGTCAGTGCCACTCCCTGCCACAGCCTATCAAAATCCGCAAACGTTACCGGATGAATGGGGACAATATGGACTCGGGGACCCCTATGTATTGAAATTTAATGGATATTATTACCTGTATGTAAGCACAAGAGATACGGACGACGGTGTCAAAGTCTGGAGCTCCAAAGACCTGGTGAATTGGTCGTACCGTGGATTAGCTG
This sequence comes from Paenibacillus sp. E222, assembly GCF_013401555.1. Lineage (NCBI taxonomy): Bacteria > Bacillati > Bacillota > Bacilli > Caryophanales > Paenibacillaceae > Paenibacillus > Paenibacillus sp. E222. The sequence continues at coordinate 5,261,347 of NZ_CP058552.1, read as the reverse complement.
CAACAGATCCCATTACGCACGGAGCTTATGCTCCTGAAGTCGTTTACTGGAATGGCATGTTCTACATGTATACATCACCTGCCGGAAAAGGTCATTACGTGCTGAGCAGCACAAGTCCTACCGGACCCTTCAATGTAGTAACGGGCAACCTTGGAAAGTCGATTGACGGTAATGTGTTCGTTGACGATGATGGTTCGTTCAGCTTCTATCATGCCGCACAGGGACGTATAGACGCAGCACCAATGAGCAGTCCGACTGAGATCGGAGCGAGTGCGTCAACAGGAGTGGGGATGGGAGGCTGGACGGAGGGTTCAACCGTCTTCAAACGAAATGGAAAATACTATATGACTTATACAGGTAACCATGTATTTAGCAAAGGATATCGGGTCGATGTGGCTGTTAGCACCACAGGTCCGAGGTCCGGATATGTTACTGATAGCACAAACCCGGTATTAATTCGTACGGAGGGCCCAACCGTGGGGTTGGGACACAACACTGTAGTAACAGGACCTAATCTGGACACTCACTATATGATGTATCACAATTTGGAAGGTAACGGAATTATTGGACCGCTGCGGCATCTGAACATGGACCGAATTGTATGGAATAACGACAAGATGATTGTGCAAGGTCCGACATCAACGGATCAACCCAATCCAGAAATGCCTGTGTTCTATGACTACTTCGATCGTTCTGCAATCGGAAGCAAGTGGTCCAACGTGAACGGTGGTAATTGGGGCATCTACAATCAGGAACTCATGTGGCAAAATTCAATGGGCAGCTCAACTTGGTATAAACAAGTGACCGCTTCGAGCAGTGCGTCGGATTATACAGCTGAATTTAACATGAAGGAAATGAACCGGGGAACGTCCACCAATCCGAGATACGGCGCTACATTCTCCTATACGAATGAGAACAATTACGGTGTTGCGCTGATCAGTTCGAAAAACAAAAGACTTGAGACATTTTTCCGAATTAACGGTGTAGATCAGGCTTGGCAAACATTCGATCTGCCTGCCGACTTCAATTATTCGAAATGGCATAACATACGGATAGAAAAATCGGGATCAACGTTTAAATACTACGTAGATGGTATGTTCAAAGCAATGCGTACCGCCAATATAGGAGCAGGCAAAATTGGTGTTCTGACAGAGGATACGCATGCGGACTTCGGCTATACTGCTTTTAACAACGATGTAAACGGAAGCAGTGCATGGAATGCCTCCAAGCCAATTCCAGGTACAATCGAGGCCGTTCATTATATGAAAGGAGGCGAAGGTGTCGCTTATCACGATACAACGGCTGGGAACCTGGGCGGGGCTTATCGGACTGATGCCGGGGATATTCGCCTGAATAACGAAGGACTGTTCAACTTGGGCTGGAATCAGACCGGAGAATGGTACAAATACAAAGTAAACGTGGAGTCAAGTGGGTATTACAATATTGATTTTCGCATGGCTACTTCTTTGGACGGGGCTCAGATTCGAGTGTGGGATGGTTCGACTGACTTAACGGGTATCGTCAATGTACCTAATACGGGCGGATGGGATAATTGGAAAAGTATTTCCAAGAAAAAGGTCTATTTAAACGCTGGACAACGGGAATTAAAGGTTGAATTCGTAACAGGCGAAGCTGATTTCTCAAGAATGACGTTTCATAAGAATGCTGATGTGACAAGTGTAAGTGATAATTTTAACGACGGCGACGACAATGGATGGACACGGTTTGAAGGAACCTGGGCTGTAGAGAATGGTGAATACAGTGCAGGGAGCACCGGACCTGCCAAATCGACATTTGGGGATACAGGATGGGCGGATTATACGGTCGAGGCGGATATCAAGATGATTGACTCGGGGGGAGATGGGGGTTTACTTGTCAGAGTGTCCAATCCATCCCATGGCACAGAGCTAGGCCAGAACAATTATGATGCTCTACAAGGATATTATGCTTATCTGACCACTAGCGGAGTCAGTCTGGGCAAGATGAATTATAATTGGGCACTCCTCAAGAGCAACGCGCAGTCATATTCCACCAATACCTGGTATCATATGAAAGTTGCCGTTAATGGTACAAACATCAAAGTTTATGTGGATGATATGGTCAACCCGAAGATCGATTATACAGACAACAGCCTGAATCCGTTCACGCATGGCAAAATCGGTGTTAGAACGGCAAACAAGCATACACATTTCGATAACGTATCGGTTACTCCCTGAACCGGAAGCCAAGCGTTGAGGATGAAAATGATTGTAACGAGAACTGGAATGCATATTAAGCCGCCAATTGGCGGCTTTCTTGCTTTTACTATACAAGTTATTGCAACCCGGGAGTGCCTTCCTCTGATCTCCTTCACCACCGTCATTTCCCATTAGCCAATCCAACCCATTTCATTGATAATTGAATGATGGATTCGACAGGAGAGGGTGGTTGGTAATGAAAAGTAGTGATCTGCTGATTGGATCGCATGTATCCTTTGGAGGAAAAGAGATGCTTCTCCAGGCTAGTAAAGAAGCCGCTTCTTATGGTGCATCTACTTTTCTGATGTACACCGGCGCACCGCAGAATTCGAAACGAAAACCTATTTCGCAATATAATATAGAAGCAGGTCATTTGCACATGAAGCAGCACGGCATTTCCAATATTGTCGTGCATGCTCCATTCCTGATTAATCTCGCCAACAGTTACAAGCGAGAGGTGTTTGATTTTAGCGTACAATTCTTGCGGGATGAGATCGAACGAACGGCATCGCTTGGATCAAATCAGCTTGTTCTTCACCCCGGAGCCCACGTAAACGCTGGATTGAACATCGGTATTCGACAAATCATTCGGGGGTTAAACGAAGTATTACAAGACGATAATCACCCGGAGGTACAGATTTCGTTAGAGACGATGGCGGGAAAGGGAACAGAGTGCGGAACAAGCTTTGAAGAACTGGCAAAGATTATCGATGGCGTGCAACGGAATGAACGGATTTCCATATGTCTGGATACTTGTCATGTTCATGATGCCGGATACGATATTGTTCATCATTTTGATGGGGTACTTGAGCAGTTTGACGAGGTAATTGGCCTTGATCGCTTGAAAGTACTGCACATCAATGATTCCAAGAATGTGCGGGGATCGAGGAAAGATCGCCATGAGAACATCGGACACGGACATATCGGACTCCAGGCTTTGGATTATATCGTACATCATCCCCAGCTCGTGTCACTTCCGAAACTGCTTGAGACGCCGTCGATTGGCAAAATAAAATATAAAAGTGCACCTTATCGACATGAAATTGCCTTGTTAAGAAGAGAGTGCTCCGAACCCGTGCAGAAGGAAGAGGATTCTTTAGAAAACAGTAAATAGAGAGTATTCTAAACATTCGCTCACTCATTCCATGTTTATTCTCACGGGACATATGTTAAAATGGATGTAGAACGTTATTTTATACTAAAAAGGAGGCCGCCATGCAGCCAATAGAGCCTCAAGACATCCAACACCGGATCAATCAACTTCTCGATCAGGACCTATATTTACACCTCGAACTCACGTCAGGTGCTTACGCCAGTCACTTCGATAGCACAAGGCATCCGGGGTCGGCATTCATTTCCAATGCGGTCATACGATATACGCAAGGATCTATCTCGGGCACAGGCCCATACCGAGTTGGTTTAAAAACCACTCACGGCTGGATATACGCTGAAGGACTTACACACATTGACGAGCTGGAACAAGAACGACTCATCCTGGCTGGTCACGATAGTCAAGGAAAGCTGGTTGTAGCTTTACAACTTAGTCGGGAATTGTTCTGATGAAAGCGGAGGATCAAATAAGCATGAATAACAAACAGATTGAACATCAGCGCATTTTAGTTGTGTTTCCCCATCCCGATGATGAAGCATTCACTGCTTCGGGAACGTTGGCGAAGTACATAGAAGGCGGTGCTCAAGTCACTTATGCTTGCCTGACTCTAGGGGAGATGGGACGTAATATGGGCATTCCTCCATTTGCCAACCGGGTCACCTTGCCAATAATCCGTAAGGATGAACTCATAGAGTCCTCTAATGCGATTGGTATTCAAGACTTAAGGATGCTCGGTTTTCATGATAAAATGATCGAGTTTGAAGACCCTGAGCTGCTGGATGGCCACATTTTGGCGCTCATCAAGGAGCTTAAACCGTCACTGGTCATTACGTTCTATCCCGGGTATAGCGTACATCCCGATCATGATGCAACCGGAGCTGCGGTTACGCGAACGATTGGCCGATTACCCGCTGAAGAGAGACCTATCGTCTACTGCTGTGCATTCTCGAACAATCACGAAGAGAGCATCGGGAAAGCGGATGTGATTGAAGACGTGAGCGGATTCCTTGCCAAGAAAATGGCGTCGATTCGAGCTCACCGTTCACAATTCCAAGCGCCGGAACTTGTCGGCAAGGGGAAATTGGACGATGAACAAATCCGAAATCGGTTTGGAAGAGAAGCATTTTGGACCTATAAGTTCGATTAATTTTACAATCTGTACAATCTAATTCACGTAAAAAGTCGCCATTATGGCGACTTTTTTTCGTTTTAAACATGTGATGTTGTTTGAGTGTTAATTGGAGTGAGGGAGATAATCTGATGAGTTCCTGCAAAGAGTGATACAATTGAAAGAACTTCGTTCTACAAACCAATGAGTCGGTTTCAACTCCCATGACAGAGAATGAGGAAACCCATGAAACGACACAGCCGCAAACAGAAAATTATGATTTGATATCAGGGGGGGAGACCAAAAATGCGAAGCAAACGAATTATTCGAATTACTGCGATACTCATTTTACTTTTGCTCATATCATGCATCGCATTTGTTTATGTGAATGACAGACCTGGCGGACTAGCCGATCGGCGCATGTCCAAAGCAATGGGAATGAGTGAAACGATGCATATTCCTATAGGGAAAACTGCTGAAGAAGCGATTCAGAAGTTTAGAAATAATGATAATTCATTACACATCATTCATCAAGAACCGGTAGACGGGGGCATAATTTTGTTTAAACAAAAATCCGGCCAAGAGAATAACAGCAATCTTCAGATGGAGTATGCTCGGAAAATAATATTCGGATGGAAGTGGGCTTGGGGGGGCGGATATTCTATTGGTGAATCATCTCAATTCACGTCTGCAATGGATTATATGAGCATACCTGAATTGAGTCATATATCGACACCTTTCCCTATGCTGTTTGGACATATATTAGACCCGGCGATTCAGCGTGTAACTGTCGAGTTCGAGGGGGATGAGAAACCAGTAGTTACTGAAGCCAAGCTGGTTGAGGTGGGGCCGGAAAGCATAATCTGGTTTGTATCACTACCCTCGTCCGCAACAATTCCGTATGAAATAAAGGGATTCAACGATAAAGGAGAGCTCGTCACCCATAAAAAAATGGATGACCCGAATGGCATGGGTTCCATGGTTGTTGGAGAGCTTTAATGAGTATTCGTACGGAATCTGCGAGTAGGGCGGGGATCGTCAAGTTTGGAAAACAATAAAAAGGGAACAACCCACTGTATAGAGGTTGTTCCCTTTCCCGTTACAAGAAAATTCCGATTTACAAAAAAATAAGCAAAAGAATTCCGACGACAAAGCAATAGTATGAAAAGTAAATCAAGTTCCCTCTTGCCATAATTCCCATGAACCATCTCATTGAAAAGTAGGTTACGATAAGGGTCGTAATGAACGCTAGAATGTAAGGGATAGCCAACTGCACTCGGTGCGGATCGGTTACGATGTCAGAGGCACCTAAAATTACCCCGCCGATGCTAATCGGAATGTAGAGCATAAAGGAAAATTTCAACGCCGTTTCTTGTTTCATCCCTACAGCAATAGATGCAATGACTGTTGCACCGGAGCGGCTTATTCCCGGAATAAGAGCCACTGCTTGAGCCAGACCCACCAGTATGGCGTCTTTCACAGACAAATCTCCATCTCTTTTTCGCCCACGAAGGTTTCGAATGAGCCATAGCGCAACCCCTGTAATCAGTAAACTAATCGCAACCGTATAGACAGAAGTGAAGATTTCCTCAATTTTATCCTTGAACAGCACAGCCCCGATCGCAGCAGGCAGGGTACCAATAATTATGTATACACAAAACATAAAATCTGCTCTGTACTCCGCATTGCGAGAAACTAGGAATCGCCAGCCTCCTACAATAAGCTTTTTGATATCTTCCCGAAAGATAAACATAATGGCAATCAGTGAGGCGGTGTTCGTCAAAATTTCAAAGGATAATCCGTTCTGCTCCATGCCAAGCAATCGTTGAACGATAATCAAATGACCGCTTGAAGAAACCGGAATAGGCTCTGTAGCCCCTTGTACGATACCTAATAACACATATTTCAACCATAAAATAAAGTCTTCCATTATATCCTCCTACTTATTATTTTCGATTGGCTTTGACATATTTCAGTTGGGCCACAATGATGACACTAATAATCACCAAAAGGAACCATGAACTGATCTTGCTAAAACTGACCAGCTGCCAGGAATCATGCTGGTCGGGGTATTTCCAGCCGTTAAAAAATGTAGCTAAATTTTCAGCGGTCCAGATGAAAAAACCGACGATGATAAAAGCGAGTGTTAACGGCATTCGATAGGTAGTTAATCGTACCCGATAGATAATCCATGTTTTTCGAAAAACAATAAATACGAGAGCGGTCAACCACCAACGGAAATCGGGAATAAAATGATGTGTGAAAAAGTTGATATAGATGGCTCCTCCTAACAGAACCGAAGATGCAAATCCCGGCCAGCCTGTCATGTCCATACGCAATCTGCGCCATATTTGACACATAAAGCTTGCTACACTTGCATACATAAATCCGCTATAAAGAGGGACACCAAAGAGCTTGGTATAACCAGGCTCAGGGTATGACCAGGAACCCATCCACACCTTATACATCTCCAGTACCAATCCAATCACGTGAAATATACATATGACTTTGATTTCATCACGTGTTTCCAATCCGCTCCGGTACATAAGGTATTGGACTGCTAATAAAACAAGCAGAATGGCATCATAGCGATAAAGAAAGGGTATCTGAATTACGCTAGAAAGGGCAAACGTTCCAAAGATCGCCACAGGAAAAATGCAACTCATCGCCTGATGATAACCAAAATGCAGGAGCTGTACTAAAGGTTTCAAGTTATGCTTATCTCCTTCCCAAGCCTTGTTCATAATAATATAGATATGGTCCGATTGTAAAAAGAGAAAAAAAGATCTATATATTTTCCTATTTTCAATTCGAGCTTAATCAAATACAAATAAGGCCCCTCGTCACTGGAGGGACCTGGTTTTTGCGCTAATTCAATTATGCATTTTCAGACAACTTGTAGGCAGATTTAATCGTATGTTCGATGAGCGTCGCAATCGTTACTGGACCAACGCCGCCCGGTACAGGTGTAATTGCTGAAGAAGGAACGAAGCAAGCTTCGTAGTCCACATCTCCGACATTGCCTTTGTTATAACCTGCATCAATAACGACAGCGCCTGGTTTAATCCAGTCTCCTTTAACAAAGAGGGGTTTGCCCACGGCTGCGATAATGATATCGCCAAGCTTCACGATTTCCTCCAGATTCACGGTTTTGGAGTGGCAGGTCGTCACCGTTGCATTCCGGTTGAGCAGCATGGCTGAGACAGGTTTGCCCAGAATTGGACTTCTTCCGATAACAACCGCATGTTTGCCCTCGATCTGAATATTGTAGAAATCCAGAATACGCATAATAGCCTGTGGTGTACAGGAAGGGAATTCGGCTTCTCCAAAAGCATTAAGTGCGAAACCAAGGGTCGTTACACCGTCAACGTCTTTCTCGATGCTGATGGCATCAAAAGCTGCTCTTTCATCGATGTGATTCGGGACAGGGTGCTGAAGCAAAATACCGTGTACAGAAGGGTCTTCATTGAGCTTGTTAATTTCTTGAATCAATTCATCTGTGGTGGTATCCGCAGAAAGAACGACCTTAATGGAATGCACGCCTAAGCGCGCACAAGCATTTCCTTTCATACGCACATAGGTTGCTGAGGAAGGATCATCTCCGACGAGAATGGTAGCGAGACAAGGCTGAATGCCTTTTTCCTTCAGAATAGCAACCTTCGAGGCCATGTCTTCCTTCATAAAATCCGATACCGTTTGTCCATTTAAGATCAGTGCGTCAGTACTCATTTTCACATCGCCCTTTCAACATAAAAAAGAGGCAAGGAAATAAATATTCCTTACCTCTGCCCAGGCGTACGGCTTATTACAAAACCATATGCTCCCTCACGGTTCACCGTGTTCGCCAGTTACATATGATCGTTTAAATTGTTTAGATTGATAGTACTTGAAAAAGAAGAATTGTTCAATAGTTAATGGATTTCACTTTGATTTGTATGGGGGATTAGTTTCCCGGGTAGCCACAATCTTCGTCATATAGTTGATAACGATTATCAGTTGTGATATATTGTTAACCAGTAAACTATTTTATATTGAATTCCTGTATTAGTTTAATCATTTAAAGTTTTTTTATTGTTTATTAGTAAATAAGGAGCGATAACTGAATGGATTCAAACGATCGAACTAAACAGTTAGTGTATGACCAATTTATTCGATTTTTACATGTATATGAGAATCACAAAGATACGGAAATTGAACATTTTCTAAGTATCGCCCAGCGGGAAAGCATCGACAAAATCCCTCAGCACCTGACTGCGGTTCATATGATAGATTGCATTGGCAAGCATGAGCCTATTAACAACACAGGTATTGCCGACGCGATGAATTTGTCCAAAGCAAGCATTACCAAGATCGGCAACAAACTGCTGGAGGAAGGCTTCGTCAAACGTACGAAAATGAATGACAACAAGAAGGAGAGCTATTTCCGGTTGTCGCCGCAAGGAAAAAAGATCTTTGAACTACATGAACGTTTACATGTGCTTGAGGCTGAACGGTTCTATCGTGCTTTGGACAAATATTCGGAACCGGAGCTGAAAATCATACATCAATTTCTTCAAGACAGCAGCATGCATATGGAATCCAGATAAACTGAAGGAGAGTGAAACACTTGAGTCTGGCAGCATTGATCAGGGAACGAAGAAGTATTCGTAAATGCAATTCTGCACCGGTGGAGCAGGAGTTGGTTGTTGAATTGCTGCACAAGGCCACACGACTTCAACCATCTGTTGAAGCTGGGTCATGGCGTGTTGTTTATGCCGGTACTCCCGAAGCACGCAAACGGTTGGTGGACTGCATGCTGGAAGAGATGTCGCAGAGCAAGCTCGGCAAGTTGATTCCGGGAAAACTGCTGGATGTGTTTAAAAAGAGGTTTACAGATATTCCTGCTCACGTCATTGTTATGTCGACTGTAGGACCGGATCGTCTGACCAATGACCGCAATTATGCGGCTGCATGCGGGATGATGCAGAGCTTCCAACTGTTGGGCTGGGAACAAGGGTTAGGAATGCTGTGGGATACAGAGTCCATGATTCAGAATGAAGGCTTTTTCAGAGGAATTGGACTGCGTGAGGATGAAAGATTTGTTGGCATTCTTCATATGGGATATTACGACAAAGCGCCAAGAAGCCGAAAAAGAACACCAGCTGAGCAGAAGTGGACTGTATTGCAGGGTCAGACTACATAGAAGGGGAGGATTAAAAATGGAATTGACCGATCTGCTAGGAAGCATACACAGTCCAGAAGACTTTTTGGATCGACCGGTGTCCCAGGAGCTAATTCTCGAATTGCTCAATCACGCCGTCTGGGCGCCAAATGATGGACTCCGTGAGCCGTGGCGATTTATTTTTGCCGATAACCGTAATGGGAAACTCATGCAGGGATTGCAGGAGTACGCTCCAGCCTATCTTCTTGTCCTGGTGAAGGAAGAGGCGGATCATCATAAGCGGGAAGAGGACTTTGCAGCCGTCTGCTGTCTGATCCAAAATTTCCGTTTGCTTGCCCATGAACAGGGCCTGGGTGTGCGCAGTACGTTGCATGACTGGATGTACGACCGGAGTCGTGCTGAAACGTTCGGCGTGCTGGGCAATGAGCGGATTGCTGCGGTTCTGGAATTGGGATATGGCACTGAACAGCCCGAAGGGAAAGCTGAGATAACTGAACCTCAGCTTCAGTTCGAACTGTTGTAGCGTGCAAGATGTAGGGAAGAGAAATCAAATGAATGAGGAACGACAATGCCTTGATCGGGATTGTCGTTCTTTTTTTATGGGGTGTGTATCCGATTTGTAATTTACAAGTTAGCTAGAACGGATTCACACGACTAATCGAGAGATTCATCTATTTTATATAAATGATATTCTTATAATGTTTTAATTTCCTTGTTATACGAATTGAATTGTGTTCTATTCCGTAAATCAGATAAATCACCATCTAAATTCTTCAGGTTTGGAAGGAAAGCTGCGGCGGCTGAGCAAAGCAATGGGAGCAGGCCCAAAGACAAGAATAAGAAAGGCAGACCATAGAGTTCTGCAACCGCTGCACCTGCAAAAGCACCTACAGGCTGTAGTCCACCACCAATGAGAAACCGTATTGAGTTGACTCGGCCTTGCAGAGGTCCAGGGACAAGCGTGCCATGCAATGAGGAACTGAGAGAACTAAAGAAAGGTCCTGCTGCACCAGCAGCACATAAAGCAACGAGCGCAAACGGGTAACTTGGGAATACGCCCAGTAAGGCGTTAAAAAGCCCAATGGCGGCTAGGCTGCACAGCATGACTGTCCGTCGTCTTTTGATTTCGCCCAACCACGAGATGACCAAAAGTCCTATTAATGTGCCACATGCTGAAGCCGTGGTGAGTGTACCCATAGCAGCGGCATCCCGATCTAACACTTCGCGAACAAAAGGAATCATCATCGTCCAGATCGCTACAGAAGACATGTTGCTGATCGAAACCATTCCCATAATCGAAAGCATGGCCGGGAAGCTACGATAAAAGGAGAAGCCTTCATGGATATCTCTGAGATAAGCCTTAATTGAAAAGGAGGACTTGGCTGCTACTGGCTTCTGCATTGTGGGCAGATAGAGCAACGTGACAATGGCGGCGGTGTAACAAACGGCGTTAATGCCCAGCGTTGGCAATGCCCCAGCTATGGCAGTAAGTGCTCCGGCTAAGGCTGGGCCCAACAATGCAGCTGCATTACGGCAACCGTCGATCACCGCGAATGCACGCACCAGTTTGCGTTCATCTGATACTCCGGGAACAATGGCCATTGCGGTGGGCATGAATAGGGCAGAACATGCTCCGCTTAGTCCTGCGGCCAGAAAAAGATGCCATAATTGCAAGTGGCCTACGAGTCCCAAAGTCAGAGGTAATAAGAGAGCAAGCAACCTAACAGAAGCAAGCACTGCCATGAACCGCCCTCGGTGTAACCGATCGGATAACGGCGAGCCAAGCAATCGAATGACCACTTCTGGAATGCTAAAACTTAGTGCCATCGCACCCATGGCCATCTTAGATGCGGTTATTTCATAAACAAGCCATTCCATAGCCAGAAGACCAAAAACGTCACCAAATGAACTCAGAGTGACAGTAGCTAGTAAACCATAATAACTGCGCTTATGCATGAGTGTTCCTCCGTGTGTGTAGGTTAAAGGGCATTATCATCATTCTTCAATATAAGCTGAGATCTGTTCCGAAAGCTTGTTGAGTGCTTCAAGACGCAAGCTGTAAGAGGTCGTTTTCTGGTTATAATGCACGATGACAAGCCCCGCTGCCCTCAATGAAATCAGGTGGTAGTGTACTGTGCTCTTAGAAAGTTTAACCTCACTTACGATCTCAGTGAATGTTAACTGCTTTCCAGCCAACAGGCGGAGGATATATAATCTGGTCTCATCGGACAATGCTCGTGTTAGACGTAACAACCGATGTTCAGGCCGGCCCGTTGCTGGTGGGAGAATATCGGCAGAGTAACTGGTGAAAATCACTTCATCAAAGATGGCTGAGGTGACAAAGGGACGAGCATGATATTGAGGGATTAGAATCACTTGTTTGAGCAGAGGGGTAGGGTATAGACGCATACCTTCCGTTGCCTCCTCATAGACCTCAAGATCATTGGTTCCGTTTAGACTGGACCGTCTGGTTTCAGCTTCTAAGGCAAGGCCTTCGATAATCGCCGAATCGATTTGACTGAAATAGTGGGCATCCCATTCACGTAGCGCTTCGGATGTCCGACTGCGCAGTTCCGGGAGATTGGAGGGAACGGACAACTTCACGTTAGCAGCGATGTCATATAGCTGGCCTGTGGTTAGGTCTTCAAGCCAATCCAAAAAACCACTAACTGACCGTTCTCCAGGACAACTCCAAATATAAGGTGCAAGGCTAAAATCGCCTACAAGTTTCATCGTCTCCCGCATTTGTTGCAGTTTGGTAGGTGCGAACCGATCTTGTACTTCTCTGACCCATAGTTTTCCAGCATCCAGAGCATTGTGATTCTGTTTGCTCATGAAAACCGTCAGGCTGCTTACACATTCATAAATGGGCGCGAAATCAACTTCCACTTTGTAGTTCATAGCTCGAATTTTCCCCTCGTCTTTCTTGTTCTATATTTATAGAACTACTAATTTGTTTCATTGTATACGAACATTTAAAAGTTTGCAACAAAAATGCCCAAAGAGTTACCTATTCTCTTCAACGAAAAAAGACGTTCCACGGGTGGGCGAGCACCTGAAGAATCGTCTTTAGATTTATACTGACAGCAAAATGAGCAGTCCGATATTAAAATAACTGATTTATACTCTCACTCTCCAAAAGTGTATATTGAAATTTTAATCTTGGATGAGTGCTGCGATCTGATCTTTCACATTTACATTACTTAATCCCCCGTGGTAACAAATGACAGATGTAATGTCGAAATCTGCATACTTTTTCAACGAGAGCTTTGCTGCATTCATATCCGGTGTAGTCGGAGCGTGAATTCCCCCAAGCATACCGTCTGCACTGTATATGGAGTCCCCAGCAATGAGCGTTTTACTTTCCTTCAAATAAAGACTGATATGACCGGGTGTGTGCCCAGGCGTGTGAATAACGCGAATCCCGCCGCAAAACGGCAGTTCCTGACCATCTATTAAAGTAATGTTCACTGTGCCCTTGGGGGGATTGTTCAGGTGACTATCTTTGATCAGAGGCAGTTCCCCTTGGATGTACGGCTTATCCAGTTCGTGTGCATATACTTTAATAGCGTTGCCACGTGTCTGCAAAATCTCCGGAAGATTCCCTATATGATCCACATCCTGATGGGTCAAAATCACCGCATTTAATTTGTCTAGAGAGACACCAGCCTTCTCCATTGCCACACGTAAATCCTCAAATTGACCTGGAAAACCAGTGTCTATTAGAATAGTCATTTCATGATCCTTTAAAAGAATAGGGTGGATCACATTCCCGTGATAGTCCAGATGGAGCATTTCGACTCCCTTTGAAATTTCCATAATATTCGTCCTCCGTAGAAAGAAATTGATAAGTAAAGTATCTCTTTGTAAACGAATCAAGTTCCTAAAAAGATATGGGATAGAAAAAAGGGAAGGGGAGGATATAACTTCTTAAAAAAAAGTGTTAAGATGACATTTTGAGATATAGACAGTTCCTTCAAAAATAAAATTAATGGTAAAATAAAAAAAAGGAGGGGAGATCATTTAGCTTACACAGCTACAATAATTTGAGCAAAAAACTGAATTCAAAATGGTAAACTTTTATTATTGAGTAAATACACAGATGGTATAGAAATGTTGGAGGTGCAAGGTCATATTGAAGAAATTAATCTTGGCAACACTATTATTCTTAACGAGTTACGTATTATTCTCATCAAATTCAACGGAAGCTTCAACAACAGTTAAAACCGCTGTACATACCTATAAAGGTCAACCGTATGTTCAAATTAGTGGTGGAAATGCAATAGTTATAAAAAAAATAAATGATACTTTAAAGGAACATACAGTAGAAGTAGCTAATGGCAATAAGGCACTCCAACAGAATAATAGTGTAGCTTGGTACAAAACGAGCGTGAAAACAACGTACAATAATAATAAAATATTATCTGTAGCTTACACAGATGGACTTAATTACAGCGATGATAATATAGGAACATATGTATCCATTATTTATAATTTTGATCTTGCAACAGGTGACCAAATTACATTATACGATGTAGTAGATTCTGATCAAAAAAAGGCCAATCTTATGTCTATTTTATCTCATAACCTTCAGCTCAAGTATAATAAGGGAATTACAATTTATGAAAAGAGTATATATGATATTCCAATAAACTCTTCCACACCATTTTATTACTACGACAATGGTATAATTGTTCGATTTTATCCCTCTCAAGTTGCAGAATTGTCAGAGGGATTCATAGATATAAAGGTTCCATTCTCACAGCTAAATGAAGAAATAAATAGATTGGAGCCTCTTAGCACTTATTTAGATTATCTCCAAAACAATGTGACTGATTATGTTGATACTGAGATCGAATATTTTAATGGATACAGTATAAGGAATAGTTATCAACTCTTAAATGGTGAAGTATGGAAGCAAGTTGAGCCGAATTTTTTTAGCCTGCAATCCTATTCGTTGTATCCGAAAGTACGCATATATAAAGATAAAACACGCTATTATATGTGGGTTGAGGGTACAGATGACGCAGTAGAAGTTGAGAGGATTATATAATTTCCAAGCATAGCATTTATTTTCTCAGCCGCCCTTCTGGGCGGCTTTTTACATATTTGTTTTCTTGTAGGTACAAGTCGATTTTTAGAAGGAAAGCAGACATAAATCTAAACTTATTAGAGATTAATCTATAGTTTATCAGGTTTTTATGTAACCGCTATCATTCTATAATTTAGTCAGAAAGGAGGTTAAAGGAAAAAAGTGTCAATTGTTAAGAGAACTTCAACCGAGAATGAGACGAAAGTAGTAGATAGGACAAATACAATCATATTGGGAGGTATAATATGTTTAAATTTGGCAAAAAAATGTTGACGGTCGTGTTGGCAGCTTCCATGAGTTTTGGGGTCTTTGCGGCAACCTCAAGTGCGACAGATTATTGGCAAAATTGGACCGATGGCGGCGGAACAGTTAATGCTGTTAATGGATCAGGCGGTAATTACAGTGTAACATGGCAAAATACAGGGAACTTTGTAGTTGGTAAAGGCTGGAATGTGGGATCTCCAAACCGGACAGTTAACTATAATGCAGGTGTCTTTGCACCATCCGGCAATGGGTATTTGACACTCTACGGGTGGACAAGAAATGCACTCATTGAATATTACGTTGTAGATAGTTGGGGAACGTATCGACCAACCGGAACTTACAAAGGTACAGTAAACAGTGATGGTGGCACGTATGATATTTATACAACGATGCGATACAACGCACCTTCTATTGATGGCACACAAACCTTTGCCCAGTACTGGAGTGTAAGGCAGTCGAAGAGAGCGACTGGGGTCAACTCTGCGATTACATTCAGCAACCATGTGAACGCCTGGAAAAGCAAAGGAATGAATCTGGGTAGCAGCTGGTCCTATCAAGTATTGGCGACAGAAGGATATCAAAGTAGCGGAAGTGCCAATGTAACGGTGTGGTGAGTTATCCAAATTAGGCCATTTTATGAAAGTGAAACAGTTTCTTATACATTAGGGATAGGCTCAACACCTTTTCCTCAGTTCTACCATTAGTCCGGATATGTTGAAGGCCGTTTCAGTCAAATAAACGGTCTTCGACGTTGCCGGATGCGAATGACAGGCATCATAGCCTATTATTTTCCCATTAGCTTAAAGGAGATTTTTCAATGAGAAAGCTATTAATGTTTTTTTTAATAGCAATAACGGTAGTAATCAGTGCTTGTTCGCAGCAGGATAAACCTAAAAAAGAAGATAATCTTGTATTCGTGGAAGGCGGGACGTTTAAGAGCAGCAAGTCATTTTACGCTGGAAAAGGTGTGACCTTTCAGAACTTTTATATCGGGAAATATGAGGTAACTCAAAAAGAGTGGGAAGATGTCATGGGGAATAACCCCTCTGGATTCAAAGGAGATCAATTACCAGTAGAAATGGTGAGTTGGTATGACGCAATAGAGTATTGCAATCAAAGAAGTATAAAAGAGGGCTTAAAGCCGTATTACAACATCGATAAGGATACGCAAGACCTGAATAATAAGAATGAGAACGATAATATAAAATGGACAGTGACCATTAATGAGGGAACTAACGGTTACCGACTGCCTACAGAAGCGGAATGGGAATATGCCGCAAGCGGAGGTCAGGAGAGCAAGAATTACACATACAGCGGCAGCAACAACGCCGATGAAGTCGCATGGTATTGGAAGAACGCCGGGGACAAAATCTTAACTGGAGACTGGAACTGGCCTGCCATAGAGAGCAACAAAAACAAAACCAAATCGATTGGTACCCAAAAGCCCAACGAGCTTGGAATCTACGATATGTCTGGCAATGTAAGAGAATGGTGCTGGGACTGGTACAGCGATGCTGAGAGTCAAATCGCTTCATTTCGGGTTGTGAAGGGCGGGGGCTGGATCGGCGGTCTCAACAATAACGAGATCGCTTTTCGAGGCAAATTCGATGCAAATGGTTTTGGTCCGGATCAGGGTTTTCGTGTGGTTCGCGGAGAATAGTCTAAACGTTGTAAAGCAACCAAATATTTTAGGACGGCCTCATATGCTGCAAAGTAGGTCGTTGAACTTAAAGAGATGCCCAGGCTAATGTAGATTAGCTAGGGCATCTCTTTTTGAAATGCTTGTATTTCATTCTAATGCACAGGATCGGAAATGTGATGCATTGTTTGTCGTACAAATCCACCCTTTATTTTGCAGGATCAAAAAGTATCCTACGATACAAAAATTATCGGATCATACAAAAAAGTGCGTACTGTTCAACGATCAGGACACCTGATAATCTAACATTCGAAGGGCAAGTTGAATCGTCGTTCGATATAAAATCGTACTGAAGGGGTGGGGAACATGCCAGCATATCAGCTTCACTTGAAAGATAAACGGATCGTATGGGGAAATGAAATAGATGTTGAGTCCCACATTGGAGCATATTCACAGGACTCGATTAGATCACGCGAGAATGGGGCTTTGGATTGGAAATTGCCTGACGGCATATATAGAGCAAAAGAGGTCGTCATAGAGCTGGATAAACTGCTTGAGGCAATACTGGTTCAGCTGGGTGAACCGATAAGCGGTGATCCTTCGGTGTTATTGGATAGCCTTCAAGCCAATTTGGCGATCTCCGGTGATCTTTCATCACTACCGCTTGGACCTTTAGCTTTGAAGGATAAAGCGGGTGTTGAAATTACGGCACAGGCGGCACGCATTGGTGAACAATTGGTCCTCTGGGCAAGAGAGATTAATACTGAAAAGAGGGCACTGGCGCAATATGGACCGGAAACCCTTGGAGAACTGGAATTTAGAAGTCATTGCTACGGTCATACCCTAATACCGGAAGCAATTGCTCAGGTTTGGGGACCTGCTGGGGGACCAAGAGTTATGCAGTTATATAATGAATACTTGCACCAATTTGTATTGCTGCGGGATGCATTACTTCCCTTTGCCAATTGGGAACAAGTCCCGTTTGAAGTCAAGGAACACACACAATTCAAAGGATTACGTTTTCTGGAGCCTGCCCGTAAAGTCTTTTTAACTCAATTGCTCGGGAAGGAATTAACTCACAAGGGGATTGTCCAGTATGCACAGAGTGTGCTTAGCTCAGGTTTGACCTCTGCTGGTTACGGCTTTCAATATCCTTTGGGGACCATATTGCCAGCTGGCTTGGGAGAGTCGGCTGGCGAGGCTACACGTTATCTTCTCAAGTGGCATCCGGTACAAACCATTAAGACTGAAGAGACACAAGATATAGTTGCCATCTCATTCGAATATGAATATGACGATTATTATGCAGCACCACGTAACGAAGCAAGAACGGGTATACCTGGCAGCAAGGATCACCTTGACATTTCAGAAGATCAAAGTGATCTTCCATCCATCGCCCGGTTGCTTCCGAATACAGAGTCAGATCGAACAACCGTGCGTTTCAGTGTGGAGAGAGAAGGTCATGCATCATCTAGTGTGGATCTCGGTCAGCTTTTCAGGGGACACCGATTTTCATATCGGCCTGAAAAGGACAACCATTCCAAGGATGCTGCTGTGAAGCGAACATCGACCAGTATTCATCAGGTAGCAGACATTCTGTCGTATTCCGGATTGGTGACAAATACGGATAATGGAGTCCATGTCATACCAACAGGCGGAAATGAACTTGTACAGTGGGCTTTGTTAGGTAAGCTGTATCCCGAAAATGTGGTGTTATTGGACAAAGGAGATCAAGAGGAGCTGGAAGCAGCTTTGGTTTCTGGGAAGGGGTATGGAACGCAATTTCTGGTGTTGTAATGCCTTAAACCATTCATGACAGATGAGATGACGGCGGCAGCGTATACGTACAGAGCTGCTGCCGTCAAATTTATGAATACATTAATTTACGTTAACGATGTCGCGGCGAGAGTCATCATTGTCGCAGGATACTTCGTCGGGGAATTTCTCGATATAAGTCGTGCCAAATTTGCACAACATCTGCAGCATGGGGGCCAGTTCCTCACCCAGATCGGACAAATAATATTCTACTTTTGCTGGTGCAACCGGATAGACCTTGCGAATAATCAGACCGTCGCTTTCAAGCATTCTGAGCTGCATCGTAATCATGCGTTGGGTTGCGTCCGGAAGAAGTCGCTGTAGTTCATTAAACCGAATGGGACCTTTAGTTAAGTGATTGAGTATAGAAATTTTCCACTTGCCGCTAAGTAAGCTCATGACAATTTCCGAGGTACAGCGATAGGTTTTATTTCTAAAGTTAATCATCCTCCAACACATCTCTTTCACTTTGGTTTTGTACTCCCCACTCACATAAACCTTCCAGAACGGGTAATAACGTTTCCGCTTTATCAGTCAGTCTGTACTCGACTTTAGGCGGGACTTGAGGATACTCTTTCCGTTCGACCATACCATCCGCTTCCAATTCTTTTAGTTGAGAACTCAGTGTTTTAAAGGTAATTGCTCCAATTTGTCTTTTCAGTTCATTAAAGCGTACCGGTTGGTTTTCTGCCAAAAGATAAATAATGACCATCTTCCATTTGCCGCCAATGACAGACAATGTATAGCCAAAAGGCGTATCTTGAATATGTTTAACCTTGCCGTGATATTCAGCCATGCTCATATTTATGCTATCCTTTCGGGTAGTACCTGTCATAATAGTGCGTACTACTTTTTGATTTGCGTTCAGTTTATACTAACCTTACTTTGAAGTAAAGGAGAGAAAAACATGAATCAAAAAACAATACGTCTGTTAATGCCCCAATGGCAAGGGGGGAATAATCCTAACTACTCTTTTGGGGCGGAACTGCTTGCCTGGCTGGCTCCTGATAATGATCAACCCCTGATTCAAGTTCCTGTACAAGCATATGATGGAACTCCACTGGAAAATGAGAACGGTATAAATGGGAGAAAACAGCTCATTGAACAATTGGAAGCAGCCGAGCATATTATTTATGCTCACAAGCCTGACCGCATCGTTATGTTTGGCGGAGACTGCTTGGTCGAACAAGCTCCGTTTGCCTATTTAAACGAACGGTATCATGGAGAATTAGGCTTGATCTGGATCGATGCGCACAGTGATTTGGTTGGTTATAAGGGATATGATAACGGACATACGCTACCTCTGGGGAATCTTTTGGGAGAAGGGGATGAGGAGTTTGCAAAACATGTAAAAATCCCTTTGAAACCTGAAAATGTCTTTATCGCAGGGTTGGCGACACCTACAGAACAGGAGGGAGAAGTGATCTCAGAAGCGTTTGAACGATTAGGTATAACGACTGCAGAATCAGATACTGAAATGATTCAAAGACTTGGCATAAAAACTGCCGGAGCCGAAGAATTAACGAAAAGTACAGCATCCATCAAAAAGTGGATCAAAGAGAGTGGCATTAAACATCTGGCTATTCACCTGGATCTAGATGTGCTTGATCCAAAGGCTTTTCGCTCCTTGTTATTCGCGAATCCTGAAGGACCGTATACGTTCTCTCCTGCGGGAAGCTTGCAAATCCCTCAGCTCCTTCACTTGCTCAAAGAACTATCGGAAGAAGCTGATGTCGTGGGATTGGGTATAACCGAGCATATGCCATGGGATTCAATTAACTTGAAAAACTTGCTGGGTGAAATACCTATTTTAAATAAATAATATGATTTCATATACTCATCAACCCAATTATTATATTAGAGTAATAGGCTGACCCCAAAATACACTAAACACTTTATCATTGTGTGAAGTGTATTTTTTGGTGACTGTACGTGAGATAAAACCTTAAATAACATTGGGGTGCTGAGGATTTAAAGCTATGGCTGGTGATCTGGGGTGCTTTGTAAGACACCATTGGTCATTCACCTACATACATTATCTCAGGACAAATGACTATTGAAGTCAGTCATGGAGGTATTTAATCTTATGTCAATTAATCATCATTCGAATACAGCACATCCTTATTGGATCGAGAACGCGGGCGGGAGAGAAAGGGAAGCCATGATTCCTCATCCTGTAGTTGTGGAGGTTAGGCAAGTCGCATCCAATCAGATTGTAGTGACGTACGATCAGCCAGCGGATTTAGCATCAGCAACCAACATATCGAACTATTGGATAAGAAGTAACATGTCTAGTCCATCGGATATAGCCAGTGTAGGAATGGGAGAAGCCATCACGAAAGATAATTCGATTCGCGCTGATCGGGGGATGATCACTCCTATTAATAATTCCAAAACGAGATTTGTTATAACCTTCAACGTTAACGCGACTATGGGAGTACTTTATATTTTGCTTCCATGCTTTGTCAATTTGGAGGGGAGATCCGGATTTACTGGTGGAAATTGGGGACCGTTCAGCAGAAATATGTTTATTGGGTTGTAGTAGACCGTTGTGTATGGCATGAACACAAAAAGTCGCCAGAAATGGCGACTTTTTTATCAATATACAGGGTCAGATATCAAGTTTACGTGTACCAAGCCATTTTACCATCTCTGGGTTGTTATGAGAAAAAAACAGACTTTGCTTCGTATCTAATGCAGTAATCGATTCCATATCATTTTGGCTTAATTCAAAGTCAAAGATATTGAAGTTCTCAACAATTCTCTCTTTACGAACAGACTTCGGAATGACCACGATTTCTCTTTGTGTCAACCAGCGTAATACGACCTGAGCAACGGATTTATTTACTTTTTTCGCGATGGATACTAACACTTCATTCTGGAACAGATCATTTCTGCCTTCAGCAAAAGGCGCCCAGGATTGAATCTGAACATGATTCTCTTTCATAAATGCAGCACTCTCGATTTGTTGATTGAAAGGGTGCGTTTCAACCTGGTTTACCGCAGGAATTACCTCATTATGAATGATTAGATCGATCAGACGATCCATCTGGAAGTTGCTAACTCCAATGGCATGGACCTTTCCTTCACGATATAATTCCTCCATAGCGCGCCAAGAGCCATGCACATCCCCAAATGGCTGATGAATTAAATACAGGTCCAGCACATCCAATTGCAATCGTTCCAGAGATTTCTCGAATGCTTTTTTAGTATTTTCATATCCGGTATCCTGAACCCAAAGTTTCGTAGTGATAAATAACTCTTCTCTTGGTACGCCACTTCGTTTAATAGCTCGACCAACGGCTTCTTCATTTAGATACGAGGCAGCTGTATCAATCAGGCGATATCCTGCCATAATGGCATCATAAACGCTTTGTTCGCATTCATTTTGATCTGCAATTTGATAAACACCAAAACCCATAATGGGCATCTCTACACCATTGTTAAGTATTACTTTTTCCATGTTAAAGCCCTCCTTCTTATAGGTTTATTATGTACCCAATCATACTTCTAGCGTTATATCATTCATACCAAATGTTTGCCTAATTATCTCACAGGACGTATAAAATTGATTTTTGACCTTCAAGTAAAAGACTTCTATTCTGCTCGAATAGAAGTCTTTGCATCTCCCTCTGAAATTCCCATTTTTCAACCGACCAAGCCAATCGAAAGAGCTAACTTTTCTGTTTACAGCTTGACCCAGGCCACCAGCCCATCGGGTTGATCTGGGTTAATACCATGGCGTTCGGCATTTGCCAAAGCAGCGATTTGCGAGATGAAAATGAATGGGATCCCCCTTACCGCTGTATTAAGCGGATGACTAGTTGTGATCTCAAGGTCGATGAACTCCTGCGGGATGCCCATAGCCCGATCGGCAAACGTAATAATGGTGGCTCCACGCTCCTTAATATCTCTCAACAGATTGCGTTGATGCTCCATACCACTGTCCGACAAGGCGGCGATCACTAAAGTATCCGAACCCACAGTGACCATCGGCCCGTGCCGAACGTCAAGAAGATGGTATGCGTGGGCATGTGTCTTGGCAATCTCGGTCAGAGCGATGGCACCCTCGGCTGCCAGCCCTTGAAGTTCACCGTCTGCGAGCAGGACTGCGTTCGTCCAATTGAAGTCGGAGACGCGGCGGATACCGTCCTCTACACGTGCCATGTAGGCTTCACCTTGATGAATCGCTTCCTGCATATCGATAATCAGCTCCTCATCACCAGCAAGAAAAGCGGCAAGCAGCAGATTGGCTGCATACAGATTGGTTACGGTGCGGGTCTGGCAAACGCTATGGTCAAAAGCCCAGGGCAGTTCCAGAGGGAAGTCGGCGCTTTTGGATAACGGCGAGTCCGTTACACAAGAAATCGTTAATAAAGGAATACGTTGATCGGACTGGAGTAAACGCAGCGCTTCAACGACCTCACTCGTACTGCCAGATCGTGACGGCGCTATGATCAGGCTGCCCTCCAGCATGGGACGATAGCGGTCTGCATGGAGCATGAGATCACCGGCGGCAAGTGACATTGCAGGCAGGCCGGCACGCAAACGGAAGGAAAAAGCAGCCGCTTCGCTCAAGCAATAGCTGGACCCGGCGCCAACAAGGGTTACAGAGGTAATCCCTTGCGCTTGGACAAAGGCAGTAAATTCCGTGCGCTTGGCCAGTACATAGTTGTAGGTCTGCTGCAGGGCCTTATATTGTTCTTTTACTTCACGATACGTCAAACTCATAAAAATACCTCCCGGGAATGGTTTAGATTGATAACTTCAGTTTGTGATCTTTTCGATCAAATATATATTTAAATGATTGTGTTAATCATAATTATGCCTGTATATCCCACTAAATTGCAATAGTTTTCCAAAATAATGATTGATTTAATCAAATAAAAAGATTATTATGATCACAAGCTAGAAATTATCAAATGTTTGCCAGTCTCATCTGACCCGTGAAGGGAGGTGCAGGATCGTTCAAATCGTCGCGAGCGACGAAACCTTAAAAGGGGGAATGGATATGCCACTGATCTCGTCCACTGAAATGCTGCAAACCGCTCGCAGGGACCAATACGCCATCGCTGCATTTAACGTTCATACCCTGGAGATGCTTCAGGCTGTCGTTGAAGCGGCTGTAGAAACCGAGTCACCACTCATTATTCAAACCACGGTGGGCACAGTCAATCACTTGGGTCCGGATTACATTGCCCATGCGGCTAAAACCGCAGCGGACTTAACGGATATCCCCATTGCACTACATTTGGATCACTGCACTGATTTTTCGACGATTATCCGATGCATTCGAGCAGGATATACCTCGGTTATGATCGATGCATCCATGTACCCTTTTGAAGACAACGTGAACCTAACTCGTAAAGTAATGGAGGTTGCCCAGGCATCTGGCGTAAACGTGGAGGCGGAGCTTGGCAAGGTCGGCGGCGTTGAGGATGATATTGTCGTTGAGGAACAGCATGCTTCCCTGGCCGATCCGGAAGATTGCATGCAGTTTGTTGAACGCACCGGCGTAACGACCCTCGCTCCTGCGATCGGAACCGCACACGGTATTTATAAAGGAAAGCCGAACATAGATTTTGAACGAATTGAAAGCATTGCGAATCGAGTATCGGTTCCTTTGGTACTGCACGGTGGTTCGGGTATACCAGCTGAACAGATTCATCGAGCGGTTGCACTGGGGATGTCCAAGGTAAACATAGCGACAGAGCTGCGTATTGCATTTTCCGAAGCCATTAAGGATGTATTTGTAATTCATCCGGAAGAGAATGATCCACGTAAATACATGGCTCCAGCGAAGGAAGCAGTCAAACGGCTTGCCATGGAGAAAATACGGTTGTGTGGAAGCACTGGCAAAGCCGGCGTAGTCCGATGATTACCACAGTCACACTCCATGCGGCCATCGACCGGACGTTGTACGTTGACAAGTTTGGCGTAGGCCAAGTGCATCGGGTGACAAGACAGGTTAACGAGCCGGGTGGCAAAGGCAATAACGTAGCCAAGGTGATTCGGCAGCTCGGTGGTCAAGTTACAGCCACAGGCATTATTGCCGGCAATAACGGTGTATTTATTGAGAGCAGTCTGACTGAACGGGGGATAGGGACTGCTTTTATCCAATCAGCGGGAGACTCACGAGTCTGCCTTAACATTGTGGATGATTCCAGTGGTACCTCTACCGAGCTGCTTGGGCAGGGTCCAAATATGTCAGAAGCTGAAGTTGAAGCGATCAAGGAAAAAGTACAGGAGCTCGCCATCCAGTCTAGTGCAGTTATTATGTCTGGAAGCTTACCCCCAGGTGCACCGGACACATTGTACGCAGAACTGATTTGTATTGTCCGTTCAGCAGGCGCGAGAGCCTTTCTGGATACAGGTGGAACAAGTTTCAGCATTGGGCTGAGTGCAACGCCCCATTTCGTGAAGCCAAATGAGCTGGAACTGGCCGAGTGGCTGGGGCAGAAGCCGAGAGACGTACACGAATGGGTCCGTGCAGCGCACATGTTGGCGGATCAAGGCATTGACGAGGTGTGCATAACACTCGGCAGTGACGGTGCTTTGGCTATTTTAAACGGAAAAGCATATATGGTGAAGCCGCCATCCATTCAGCCTGTGAATACGGTAGGTTGCGGAGACTCTTTTGTTGCCGGCATGGCATATGCAGGAGAGCGCGGCGATTCGGCCGAATCCAGACTGCGTACGGCTGTCGCTGCTGCTGCTGCGAATGCAATGTCTTCCAAAGCAGGTGACATCGACTATGTTCTCTTTGAGGAGTACGAACATCAGGTGCAAATTATACCTTTATGATGATTGAAGGTTTGGAAAATTGGCTTCATATCCCTCATGAATAACCGTTAGAGAGATGCTTTTCTTATGGGATGCAGTTCACGTCGACATATTGCAATCCATCCTTTCATCCTACACAATAGAGCTAGCACGGGCTGAAGTTAACGGATATCATGCAGGCCCAGACATATTAAAGGAGAGACTTATGCAATATTCAAAGGGTGAACTGCGCAGAGCACAAACATTGGAACTGATTAAATCGCATGGAAAAATATCGCTGCAAGAGATTGTCCAGACGGTTGGCTGCTCGGAAGCAACTGCAAGAAGAGATTTGGACGCACTTGAAAAAGCGGGCGAGATTATTCGAACAAATGGGGGAGCCATATATGAAGGAGGCCTGACGTCGGGAGTATCGGAGCTGCCTTTTGCAGCAAAACGCGATTTCCGACGGATGGATAAGGAACGGATTGCGGCCACGGCGGCAGCCCTTGTTAAAGAGGGAGACATTATCTGCCTGACGGGAGGAACAACGACGTTCTTTATTGCGAAAGCACTCAAAAAGCACCGTAATATTACGATTGTCACCAACGCGGTGAATATTGCTTATGAATTGGCTGATGCCGAAGATATTCAGGTCGTCGTGATTGGCGGCGTTATGCGGTCGAAAAGCTACGAGTTATGCGGTCCGCTGGCAGAAAGTGTGATCGACAAAATTAACATTACGAAAATGTTTCTCGGGGTGGACGGAGTAACGCAAAATTTCGGCTTTACGATGCATTCCGAGCTTGAAGCTCGTATTGCCCAATTAACAATGGAACGTTCCAGCGAAGTTTATGCTGTATTCGATCAAAGCAAGATTGAGAAAAGTGCTTTGTTTACGATTGCTCCCTTAACACAGGTGACAGGGGTAATTACGAATAAACAGCCGGAGGGATGGTTTGAGCAGGCGTGCCGGGAGCATCAGATTGCAATACATACAACGACAGACCCCATTGCTTCTATATAAATACGCGTAAAACTCAAACGCCCTTCCCTTCATATGCTGGCTAATTTGCAGGACAAGGGAGGATATGCGAATGCATTTTTCCAAGTTTATGCTAATCATTGCGATGGTTTGTGTTGTATTCGCTGAAGCGGGCTGTTCCAGCTCCTCCTCATCCGGCGGCGATACATCCGCAGACCCGCAAGGCAAGGTGAAGCTGGTCTTTTGGAGTCATCAGGAAGACGCCATTGTGGGCGCATACAAGAAATTAATATCCAAATACCAGACCTTGCACCCCGATATAACGATCGAGTATCAGACCTTTCCATATGATGTATACAGCCAGAAGCTGAAAGCCTCATTCTCCGCGAAAAAACCACCCGATATTGCCGAATTTTTCGGCACGTGGGTACCCGAATATTCCAAGAACGATCTGCTTGTCGAAATCCCTGATAGTGAAAATGTGAAAAAAGAGTACTATGATGCCCCCTTGGGGGGATATTTGCGGGATAACAAGCTATACGGGCTGCCACTTGAATACAACATTGAGAACGGTGGAATGCTGATTCACCCGCAGATGCTCAAAGACCAAGGCTTCGATCACGCACCGTCCAACTGGACAGAGCTTGTGGATTACGCCAAAAAATTGACTGTCCGCGAGAACAATGTCATCAAAGTCAAAGGCTTCGATTTTGTATCAGCAGACAATATTACATTTACTTTCTTATCCCTTATTTTGCAGCAAGGCGCAACTTTTATGGGTGAAGACGGACATGTTAATTTCCACTCACCGGAGGCGGAGAAAGCGATGTCCACCCTGGTCTCGCTCGTCGCCGATGATCAAGTTGCGGATTTAACCACTTTTGGCGGTGAGCTGGATACCTCTGACTATTTTTTTCAGGGGAAATCAGCCATGACCTATCGCGGTCCCTGGACGATTGCTGCGGGACAGAACAACTATAAGGTTGATGATTTTGAATACGTTTCGGTACCTTCCTTTACGGAAAATCCGCCCGTTTTTGCTGCCGAATCCGGTTGGGGGCTTGCGGTGTCCAAGAAAAGCAAACAGCAGGAGGCTGCACTTGATTTCATCCAATTCATCTCGGAGAAGGACAACCTCTCGACATGGAATACGGACACTTTTACCGTTCCAGCCAAAAAAGAAATTGCCGAAAACCCGGAGTTTCTGAAGAACAATCCTCATCTAAAGCCTTCGCTGGACATATTGGCGTTGGGTCAATGGATCGGGCCTATAGCAGACCGAGATTTCTTCTTCAAGCAGGTTAACGACAATTTCCAGCTGATGGCCAGTGGACAGCAGAGTGTCGAGGACGGATTGGCGAATATCGAACAGACGATCAACAATAATCAGGATCAACATAAGTGATAGGGGTGCTGGGGCATGAGTACTGCTATATCTACCAACAAGGCGGACAAGGTTAACCCAGCGGTAAAGTCAACAGCTTACAGGGCAAAACGAAGGTTCATCATCATCTCACTCGTACCGATCTTGCTTCTGTTCGGGGTGTTTGCTTTCCTTCCCATCGCATGGAGCCTGGGCTTGTCCGCATTCAAGTATGACCCGCTCAGCTCAAACGCGATATTCGTGGGGGCGGAGAACTATATCCGCATGTTCCAGGATTCCATCTTTTTGAAGTCACTGTGGGTAACCTTCAAATTTGTATTTATCGCTGTATTGATCAACATTGTCATTACGCTTTTAATTGCTTCAGCGATTCAGCGAGTCCGCATCCCGTGGCTTAAAAATGCCTTTCGGACCGTATTCTTTCTTCCCACGATCGCTCCGCTGGCGGGAACGGCCATCGTATGGAATACCATGTTCAATTACAATGACGGCTTGTTCAACATGATTCTCGCTAAGCTGAATATGGCGCCGATCCAGTGGCTCAGTGATCCGCATTATGCGCTTTACTCCGTCATTATGATGACCTTGTGGGCTGATATTGGCTATAATATCGTTCTTTTCATTGCGGGACTGGATTCTATCCCCGATATGTATTATGAAGCAGCAACGCTGGAGGGGGCGGGCCGATGGCATGTCTTTCTTCACATCACACTGCCACTGCTGCGCAGAACGTTGCTGTTTGTATCCATCACGACAGTTGTTTCCTATTTTCAGGCCTTCCCACAATTTCAGATTATGACCAAGGGCGGACCCTTCAACGAAACACGAGTGCTGTCACTGCAAATCTATGAACAGGCATTCTCCAGCTCCAATATGGGGTACGCATCTGCTATGGCAACCGTATTTCTAATGATCATTCTGCTTGTGACGCTGCTGCAACTTCGATGGGGACGAACGCAATGGGAACATTGAGAGGAGAGGGGAGAAGAAGCCGATGCCGCGTAAATTCAGCCTGTGGGAAGGGTTTACTATCGCAGTTCTGGCAGTTATAGCTTCTGTTATGCTTTTGCCTTATGTCTGGATGGTGCTGTCATCGCTGAAAAGTAACATGGACATCGTCTCGGGTTCCGGCGGTTTTTTTCCAACTAAGCCCAGTCTGGACGGATACCGAACGGTTTTTAGCGAGGCGCCGTTTGTTACGTGGCTGCTGAACAGTCTGGTGACTTCCGTCATCATAACGGTGGTCACCCTGTTTACCAGCGCTCTAGCCGGATATGTATTTGCCAAGCATCAGTTTAAAGGCAAGAAACTGCTGTTCATTCTGATCCTGGCAACCATGATGATTCCCTTTCAGGTTATTATGATTCCCACGTATCTGATCACTGCTGAGCTTGGACTGGTTAACCATTTGCTGGCGATTATTTTGCCCAATCTGGTCAGTTCTTACGGTGTATTTCTGGCTAAACAATTCATAGAAGAGATTCCACAGGAGCTGCTGGAGGCAGCGAGGATGGACGGTTCTGGTGAATTCAGGCTGATGCTTCGCATCGTTATGCCGCTTATTCTGCCGATGCTGTCAGCGTTGGGGATATTCACGTTTATGAACTCCTGGAATAACTACCTGTGGCCACTGATTGTATTAAATGATGAGAGCAAGATGACCGTTCCGCTGGCATTGGTCTATTTTAACGGAACGCACCAGGTAAATTACAACGTCGTCATGTCAGCTGCGGTACTGATTACAATACCGGTTATTATAATGTTCCTGATCTTCCAGAAGCAATTTATCAAAGGCCTAGCTATGACGGGCATGAAATAACGGGTGAGGAGAAGAGTTATGACTAAAATCTCAATTATCGGAGCAGGCAGTGCATTTACGCGAGAGATCGCTATGGATATCCTGCTGATTGAAGGCTTGGAGGGTGGCACCATTGCCCTGGTTGATATTGACGAGCGGCGGCTTGAGTTGGCACGCAGGCTGGTGCTTCAGATCGTGGAACGGACAGGGAAGACGTGGGAGGTGATTGCCTCTACGGATCGCAGAGAGGTCATCGGCGGTTCACAGTTCGTGATTAACCAAATTGAAGTAGGCGGGCTGAAGACGGTTCGTTATGAATATGAAATTCCGCTGAAATACGGGGTAAAGCAGTGCATTGGTGATACGCTGGGACCTGGAGGACTGTTCAAGACACTCCGTACCCTTCCCAGCTGGATGGAGATCGTACGGGATATCGAAGCGCTCTGCCCAGACTGCATCATTCTGAACTATACCAACCCGATGTCCGCGGTTACACTCCTGACTTCCCGCATTACGGATATCCCGGTAGTGGGACTATGCCACTCCATTCAGAATACGTCGGCTCAACTGGCCGAATATGCCGGAGTTCCTTATGAAGAGATGTCATGGAAAGCCGGAGGCATTAACCACATGTCCTGGTTTGTGGAACTGTCGCACGCCGGGAGGGATCTGTATCCTGTACTGCTGGAGAACATTCAAACTCCTGAGCTGCTGCGGCAGGACCCGGTCCGCTTCGATGCGATGAAATACCTGGGTGCTTTCGTCTCGGAATCCAGCGGCCATTTCTCGGAATATATCCCGTATTACCGCAAACGCCAATCGCTTATCGACAAGCACTGCAATACAGGTTATAACGGAGCTACGGGGTTCTACGCTGACAACTGGCCGATCTGGCGGAGAGAGAATGATGAGCAGATCGTTTCACAGCTTGAAGGAACGGCACCGCTTGAGCTGAAATCCAGCAATGAATATGCAGCCACGATCATCGAAGCAGTATTGAAGAATGAGCCGAAGGTCATTTATGGTAATGTTCCCAACCGGGGGTTGATTGAAAATCTACAGGCTGATGGTGTGGTGGAAGTGGCCTGTCTCGTTGATGGGAAAGGCATTCAACCTTGTCGCTTTGGAAGATTGCCCGAGCATTTGGCCGCATTGTGCCGCTCGAACATGGCTTTTTTTGATCTGGCTGTGGAATCTGTGCGGAGGGGCGACAGGGAAATGGCTCGTCATGCACTGATGCTCGACCCGCTAACTGCTGCCGTATGCTCCCTGGAGGAGATCGGAAGTATGTTCGATGAACTGTATGAGGCGGAACAGGGATTTGTTCCGGTATTGAAATGATGCAGAGACAGCAAACAAGTCCCGTTGTTGTCATCGCTGGCGAGCTAAATGTAGACGTTATTGTATCGGGAACGGATGTCATGCCGGAATGGAATCGGGAGAAAATGGTTGATGGCTTCGAGATAGTACTTGGTTCCTCTTCAGCAATAACGGCCTGTGCGCTGGCAAGCCTGGGAGCGGATGTGAGATTCGTTAGCGTAGTGGGAGATGACGATTTCGGCAAATTCTGTATAGCTGAGCTGCAGCGTATGGGCGTGAATACAGAGCATGTAACGCGATTGTCTGGCATCAAGACAGGGGTAACCCTCTCGCTCTCCACACCTGACGACCGCGGGTTGCTAACATACGCTGGAAGCATCCCGTTGTTGAAACCGGATTATATTCCAGACTCGCTGTTGCAGCAGGCCACGCATCTTCATTTTGGTTCCTATTATTTGCAGGATGGAATGAGACCTCATTGGAGAGAGCTCTTTACAAGATTGCGGGCAGATGGAATCAGCACGTCTTTTGATACCGGCTGGGATGTATCCAATCAATGGGACCGAGAAGGGATAAGTTCACTGCTGACCGTGACGGATTTGTTTATTCCCAGTGAGGATGAACTGCTGCACATTTTCCCTGCCGACGGGGTAAGCCATGTGCTTGATTCCATGCTTCCTGCTGTGGCAGGAATTGTAGCGGTCAAACAAGGGTCAAAAGGTGCTACACTACGCGAACTGGACGAAAGTACAATATCGGCCAGATCTTACACGTTGACCCCAGTCGATACGACTGGAGCAGGCGACTGTTTCAACGCAGGCATCATATATGGATACTTGCTTGGGATGCGAAGCGGTGAACTGCTGCAATTTGCCAATGCATGTGGAGCATTGTCCACACTTGGCATTGGTGGCACAGGAAGCCTGCCGACGATGGAATCTGTGCTTCTTTTGCAGGCTGAACATGAACAATAAATCCTGATTTTAATCTAACACAACCAAATGGATCAAAGGGAGCTGAGGATATGTTGAAATTCGGTAAAACATTGCTGGTGGGATTAAGTATGGCAGTAGGGATAGGTTTGGTTTCAGGAATTGAATGGTCCTCATCTGCTGGTGCAGCAGGTACGGATTACTACGTGGCGACAAACGGAAATGACTCCAATGCGGGAACAAGCAGCGCGCCATGGAAGACCCTTCAGCACGCAGCGGATGCTGTTCCAGCAGGCAGTACAGTGCATGTTCGTGGCGGCGTGTACAACCAGAAGCTGAAGATCACCCGCTCAGGCTCCGCTTCACAGGGACCGATTGTATTCACTAACGATGGCACGGAGACTCCGATTATTGATGGCACAGGACTTTCGGTTAGTGGGATTGAAGGGTTGATTGACCTGACCGATGTAAATTACGTTACCCTTCAGGGATTTGAAATTCGCAATTATACTACAGCTACCAAGGACGTCATGCCCGTAGGCATTTATGTTCACGGATCAGGCAGCTTCATCAATTTGTCGGGCAACAAAGTCCATGATATCAAGAACACAGCCACTCCAACTGGCAGTGATCTGCTGGGTCGTGACGCACATGGGATCGCCGTATATGGTACAAAGGCACCGGACTCCATTCACGATATTACGATTAATGGTAATGAACTGTACAATCTCGTGCTCGGCTCCAGCGAATCGCTGGTTCTCAACGGGAACGTGGACACCTTCTCGGTGACGAATAATGTCATTCACGATAATGACAACATCGGTATTGATCTCATCGGTTTTGAGGGGAAAGCACCGAATACGGCTTACGATCAGGTACGGAACGGACTCGTGAAGGGGAACAAGGTCTACAATATCTCTTCCAATAATAATCCTTCCTATGGAAAGTCACTTCCGAATAACAGTAATGCGGCCGATGGCATTTATGTCGATGGTGGTAAGGACAGTATTATTGAACAGAACTACAGCTACAACAATGATATCGGTATCGAGATTGCGTCCGAGCATGCCGGTAAATCTACCAGCAATATTACTGTTCGCAGCAACGCAGTCTACAACAACCGACTCACCGGCATTGCGATGGGCGGCTATGATACCAAACGCGGCTCCACAGTAAACTGTAAGATCGTTAACAATACCGTATACAAAAATGACACGCTTGGCGATGGCAGCGGCCAGCTTTTCGTTCAGTATGACACGCAAAACAACGTAATTAAGAACAACATTTTCGTAGCCAGCTCCACAGATGTATTGATTTACAATGAATACACCAAGAATTCCGGAAACGTTGTGGATTATAATCTTTATTTCGCCCCTGGCGGCAGTAATGGAGCGAGCTGGACATGGAAAAATAAAGATTATACAGGATTCTCCGCTTATAAAACGGGAACTGGCAATGACGCGCATTCCTTGTTCATTGATCCCAAATTTGTGAATGCTTCAGCATACGATTTCCATCTTCAATCTTCATCTCCAGCGATTGATGCCGGGAACACGGACAATGCCATTATCGGAACACTGGATATTGAGGGGAAACCGAGAGTACAGGGAGCTGCCGTGAATATCGGTGCTTACGAGTGAGACTTATAATCGAACGAATGGAAAGATACAAGTATCCATGGTGGACAAACCCTGTTCGATTACGACTGTCTCATTTAACGAACGGATCCATTTTTGTCCGCTGATTCAATAAGTTAACGGGCAGGTCACCTATGTGGCCTGCTCGTTTTTTTGTGCAACGGAGAAACAAATGGGTTGGAACCTAACCAAATCCAACTCATTTTTAATGGTGCAACGATCATATTTGTCCCTGTGATTGATGCTAATACATGGGCCACCTAAATTTATACAATTGCGGAGTTTATTCTGATATACTAGATGCTTATTTAATATGGATGTTGGAGGGAGGTGAAGATAGAAATGGATAGGCGGGAAGTTGTGTATTATGCTGCTTTATTTGTCTTTGGCCTTGTGATGCTGTGGAATGGACAATCGATTTTTCTGGTCGCAGGCATGATGCTTGCTACCACTCTTATTGCTTTTACCATTTACGTTTGGTATCCCATGGCTTGGGAAAAAAGGATGGATCGTGTAGAGAATTTTTTACGAAGAAATCATTATAAGCCCTATATCTATTTTTATTATGTGACTGCCAACAGACTTGATGAAGAAGTCGAAATCACGATGGAGAAACTCAGAAACAACTCAACGAATAAATCAATGCAAGCGATATATCAGGCAGCTTACGGTGTTTATCGCAAGGATATGTTCATTGTTCGGCAAGCCGTACCCAATATGCGCAGATCCGATTATCGTACATATTACGAAACATGTCTACTTATAGAAGAAGGGATGGGTGAGCAAGCCAGGGAGCACCTGAAATCCATTAGAAGACGATGGATGCAATCTGCACTGCTGGCCGAAATTGAACGTAAATTAGGTCATCGTGAGATGGCCATTCAGCACGCTGAGGAAGCAGTGAGTGCCACCAACGGTGCCCAGCGTTATATGCTGGTTAAAGAGTATGAAAGATGTTATGCAGAAGAATAACACGTACCATCAATGAACTGCATTATGAAGAGTCTAGTACAGTTGCGCTCTCAACAATTGAAAGAAGCCCTTCCTTTGTAGCATGGACGTGTCATGCAACCATTTCGTGAAGGGCTTCTTTTGTACAATCTAATTTAGTGCAGTTTACCTGACTATTCTTTCTGTGAATCATTTTGATTCGGTATCTTCCTGTCATTCTTATCTCTGGTCCTCGTTACACGCATAATGCAGCAGCATATTCACCAATTGCTCAGTCATCTGATCATCCGGAGGGTAAAGGTCATTGGAGCGGCTTGTAACCATTTTCTGAAGCATGCCCATCATCACCGTGAAAATAAACTGTGCAAGCTTGAGCGGAGGGGAGGGATTTTGGATGCTGCTATCAGCAATCCCTGTAGTTAGTGCCCCCAGCAGGAAGTGATTTTCCTTACCGTTCTGGGTGAAACGGTCATACACTTCTCTTAACTCCGGATGAAAATCATAAACCTCATAATTAATATCAAATAATTGAATAAAGCGTATATGGTCGGGATGATTCTGTGCAAAATGGACCCACGCGTTCAACATAGCTGCAAGCTGCTCACGACCACTCTCATTCGGGATAGCGGCATGCCTGACATGATCCGTTAATTTCTCAACCAGCTGCATCTGTACCGTAAGCAGCAGCTCATCCATCGATTGAAAATGTTTGTAGAACGTCACTCGGCTAAGCTCCGCCTTGGTACATACGTCCTTGATTTTCACCTGAAGCAATCCGTACTTCAAAAAGAGCTCCTTGCCTGCTTCAATCAGATCATCACGATGTTGGTTCTTTATCTGCTGATGCCAGTTTTCATTCACTTGTATAGGGCAGTCCTTTCCTGGAACGATGTGCTTTTAACGTAAGGGAACATGCGGCCAAAAGCATAATGGCACCAAAAATATACGGGAAGTTCACGTTTTTGTCAAACAGCAGACCGGCTACCAGAGGGCCGAACACCGTACCAAGACTGGAATAGGTTGTATTTAATCCGGACGCATATCCTTGTCGATCGCCTGCGTTTTTGGAAATAAGCGAGCTGACTGTCGGCCGCAAAAAAGCATTAAAAGCAAAATACAGTGCTGATGCGAATAACAGGAACAGCAGGTTGACCTTAATTAACATCAGCAAGAGCGCAATGGGTGTAATGATTAAGGACAGGCGAATGAGCTTGATCTCTCCCATTCTTTTCACAAAGAAGTCCAGCAGCCAAATTTGCACTACAATACCAATGATCGCTCCCATCGTAATGATGATGGAGATGGTTGAAGCATTAAAGCCGTATTTATGCTCGGCAAAAAGAGAGAAGACCGTCTCGTAGCTCATCAGACCAAAGGTCATCACCAGAATAATCAACAAGTAGCCAAAATAGGGAACCTGGAATGAACTCCAGAATTGTTTTCCGATAGCGAACCCTTTCCCTTTCGAATGAGCGCTCGTCCTTTTCTCAGGCGGAAGTGTCTCAGGAAGCAGCAGCGTGAGCAAGGCTGCAACAAGTCCCAATCCGGCAGCAAAGAAATAGGGCATGCGCACACCCATCTCCGCAATCAAGCCGCCAAGACCGGGTCCAAGCACCATACCGAGGTTCATGGCGGCACCGAAATAACCCATGCCCTTTGCCCGGGTCTCCGGTGTTGTAATGTCGGCAACATAGGCCAGATTGGCCGGAACCATCAAACCCAGACTGATTCCGCCGATGAAACGTGCGATATAGAGGAGAGGCAGGGAGGTGGACAATGCAAATATGATATCCGACACAACAACAAGAAACATGCCGGCCATAATCAATTTTTTTCGTCCAAAGCGATCAGCCCATTGTCCTCCGAGTGGAGAGAAGAGGAATTGAGCAGCTCCGAATGCAGCTACCAAAAATCCGGCAACCGTACCTCCTGCATGAAAAAGCTTAAGGTACTCAGGCAATATGGGGATCAACATGCCTTGCCCCAATAAGGCAATGAACAGATTTAACATGAGAATAAAAAGCGGGAATCGGACGGACTTGGGTAGTGAACTCATGATGAAGCATTCTCCTTTGTTTACACAGTGTTAACCTTTACAATCTGTAAACCATCATAATATGCTATAATCCCAGTTGTAAATACATTTTTTTGGAAGAAGGGTGAAACTTATTGATTGACCACAACAATCTGGAAGAATACCAGGAGCCCATGAACTATGATCTGGAATTTGGCGGTGAGACCGGCAAGTATGACTTTTTCCTTGAGTTGGCAAAGAGCCATCCGGGGAACGTGCTTGAGCTTGCTTGCGGAACCGGATTAACCACCATTTATTTAGCCGAAGCGGGCATTCAGATAACCGGTGTGGATATCGTAGAGCCCATGCTGGCTTATGCGCGGCACAAAGCGAAGGATCTGCCGGTTGAATTTATCGAAGCAGATGCTCGTACCTTTGAATCTGATCAGCGCTTTTCCATGATTTATTTGACAGGAAACGCATTTCAGGCATTTCTGAGCGATGAGGATCAGATTGCTTTGCTGCAAACCGTTTATGCCCATCGGAGCCTGGCGGCATATTTGTTTTTGAGACGAGAAACCCGGACGGCAATGATTTATCTGACGAAGAAGAAGAGAGTTGGGGCACGTTTGTGGATACGGATGGCGTCACTGTCAAGGTATCCGGAACCCAAACCTATGATGCGGGGAAGCAGATCATGCACTGGGTTACGATTCGGGATTGGGGACACCGCAAAACCATATCTCGAATTGCCTGCCGCTTTACAGATAACAAGGCCCTTCAGCATCTGCTGACAAGCCATGGATTTATCGTAGAACATCAATATGCGAACTGGGATAAAGCACCTTTTGAACCATCAAGTCCGCTAGTGATCAGCGTATGCAGGAAAGTATAAAGTTGAATTGAGATTACATAAGAAGAAAGGGAAAGGTTTGACATGACAATATAAAAATGCGGTTGTATCTCGTTTGTTGAAGCGATGGATTTCATAAATTTGCGGCCCGTGAATGAAAAATTGTCACTTGTTTCTGAACGTGTGTATACGATAGGTCTGGACTGCTCATTCTATAATTCTTCCTGTCAGACAATCCATGCGTGGCATCGCATCGGTTGTCTTTTTGTGTTGAACACCAATGTATGTATTTCAAAAGCACGTAGACATTCCGTCTCTTGAAATTCAATATGTCCATTTAGTAGAATGATTGAGCACATACGCTTGGATAGATAAGGTTACGCTATAATGGGGGTGTTTGGATGAAACGCATCTTACTTGTAGAAGATGACGAAAATTTTGTATTCGGGATAGAGTATACCTTGACGAATGAAGGTTATGAGGTCGTTCATGCCGGAAGCCTGAAGGAAGCCAGAGCTGCGCTCGCACAGACGGAAGTGGATATTATTCTGCTGGACATTAATTTGCCTGATGGAACAGGATATGAATTGTGCAGGGATATTCGCATGGATTCTCAGGTTCCTATTATTTTTCTGACTGCACTGGACGAAGAAACCAACGTGGTCGCGGGACTCGATCTGGGTGCAGACGATTACATGACCAAGCCGATCCGCACCAAGGAATTGCTTTCCAGAATCAAAGCGGTTTTGCGGCGTCATCCTCACCCTGAACAGAAGTCGAATATATGGAGGTCCGGTGAATTTGAAGTTCGGGTCCTTGAAGGGGCCGTTCTCAAAAATAAAAAGGAAGTTTTGCTGACCAGCATGGAGTTTCGGCTGCTCCTGATGCTGATGTCCAACCCAAAGCAAATCTGCAGCAGAACCTCAATCCTTGAAAAATTATGGGATGTCTCCGGCGAATTCATTGACGACAATACGTTGTCGGTGCACATTCGAAGACTTAGGGAAAAAGTGGAGCAGACTCCCGCTGCACCTCAATATATTGTTACGATTCGCGGCGTTGGATACAAATGGAATGCTGAAACGACAGGAGTATACAGCTGATGCATGAAGTGATCCGTAATCCGGAATGGAAGTCTGTCGCCGCCAAGTTGATCATATTGCAGCTTTTTTTGGCATTATGCGTATATCTTCTGATGAACGTTCAGCTTCAAAAAATCAATGATGCCATTGTTCATCAACAGGCAGCCTTCGTTGGACAAGTCCTGAGCAAGGAGCCCCAGCTGGAACCACAGCTCATTCATCATGTTACTCAGGGTGCGAATGAAAAGGACATTGCACTGGGTAAACGGATATTGTCCCAATACGGGTATACGGAACAGATGACGATTCAAGATCAGCCTGCACTCTCTGGCACAAGATTGCCTGTGAATGCTGCAGTGATCTGTTTTCTGTTTGGTATCCCTGTATTGTTGCTTTTATTTTGGGAGTACCGCAAACTTTTTTGCAAAATTCGCAATGTTGCGTTTGCAGCAGAGCAGGTCGTTGAAGGTCGCTTTGATACTTCCTTACCGGAAAGCATGGAGGGGGATCTCAGTGCGCTTGGCCACAGCTTCAATCTGATGGCAGGCAGACTGAGTCATAGTGTGGAGCAGCTTAAACAGGAGAAAACATTTCTAAGCCATCTGCTCACGGATATATCGCATCAACTCAAAACACCTTTGGCATCCCTGCTTATTTTTAATGAAAACATGCTGGATAATTCCGAAATGAAATTGGAGACAAGAAAAATTTTTCTGGAGCGAAGCAGGCAACAGATTGAGCGCATGGAGTGGCTGATCATCAGCTTGTTGAAGCTGGCAAGGGTGGAAGCGGGTGCAATTGTTTTTCACAAGCAAAAGGTCAGACCAAAAGACATTGTCGAGTCAACGGCGTTATCTTTGCATGCCTTGGCAGAACAAAAGGAACAGACCATTCTCATTCGGGGCGGGGAAGAGATGTTCCTGCACGCGGATGAAGAATGGTTAACCGAGGCCATCATCAATCTGACCAAAAATGCGCTTGAACACTCCCCGGTGTCGGGCAAGGTGTATATTACACTGGAAGAGGATTCATTGTTTGATTCAATCGTCATTCGGGATGAAGGGGAAGGCATCAAACCGGAGGAGATACCCAATGTATTCACCAGATTTTACCGAGGGAGGAGCAACGCCAAGCCGCATAGTACAGGAGTCGGTCTATCCCTGACCAAATCAATTATTGAAGGTCTGGGAGGCACCATCTCGGTATCGAGTGAACCCGGGAAGGGTTCCGAATTCAGAATTACATTCATTAAAACTGTGCATGAAGAGGAAGCTTACTAAAACGTAAGCTTCCTCTTCACTTTAACGTAAGCTTCCGTGCCTATAATAACTAATATAAGTTACAGCAAACATTCACAACTCTAAAGGAGGCACATGTCTTGGAAATTTTAAAGACCCATGATTTATGCAAAACATACGGAAGCAACGATGCAAGGGTCGAAGCATTGAAGAATATCAACTTAACGGTTGAACGGGGGGAATTTGTCGCCATTGTTGGTGCCAGTGGTTCGGGGAAAAGTTCTTTACTGCACCTGCTTGGTGGTGTGGATCGCCCAACTGGTGGTCAAGTGATCATTGATAACACAGATTTGTATTCTCTTGGTGAGAAAGATCTGGCTATATTCAGAAGACGCAAAATTGGATTTATTTTTCAGGCCTATAACCTGATTCCGGTATTGAGTGCTGAAGAAAACATCAAGCTGCCGATGCTGCTCGACAACAAAAAAACGGACGAAAGCTACGCAGACGAATTAATGAACGTACTCGGTCTGAGTGACAGAAAACTTCATCTGCCAAACCAGTTGTCTGGCGGGCAGCAGCAACGTACAGCTATTGGTCGAGCCTTGATTAACAAACCATCCATCATTCTGGCTGATGAACCTACAGGTAATCTGGACAGCAAAAACAGTAAAGAGATCGTCGATTTGCTCACCTTCTCAGTCCGGAAATATAATCAAACGCTGATCATGATTACGCACGATTCCAATGTCGCCCAAAGAGCCGATCGAATCGTAAACATTAAAGATGGAGTTCTGATGCAGCAATCCGGGGGCAAGCACGATGCATAAGTATACGAGACTTACGGAGAAATATCTGCTCGGTCAGAAAAAACGTTCCATACTTACCATTGTCGGAATCATTTTATCGGTAACGCTTCTCACCGCTGTCGGAACACTCGCCATTAGTTATCAGGACAAGCTGATACGACAGACAACACAGGAATACGGGGATTATGAGGTTTCATTCAAGGGAGTTCCTGGGAAGGACGTTTCCCGTATTATCAACCACGCTGTTATAGGCAGTGCAGGCGTCCTTCACCGCGTCGGTTATGCAGCGATTAGTTCTACAAGTGAAAAAGAGAAAAAGGAAAATCCGTTTTCTGCGCCTTATCGCTATTTAAATGTCAAAGGATACGATTCAGAGGCGATGAATAAGCTGCAGATTCAGCTGGAGAGCGGCCGTTTGCCTCAAAAAGATAATGAAATTATATTGTCATCCTGGAGTCTGGAGTATTTTGCTTCCAAGCCGACAATCGGCGACAACATCACGCTGAACCTCGGTGATCGGCTTGTGGCTTCCACTGGAAAGGTGAAGAGTGCTAATACAATCGGTGATTACGGTTGGGATCTGGATGAGAAGTTCCAGCCACGAACCAAACAGAAGTATACCGTTGTAGGGATTATGAAGCCTGCCAAAAATGTGACATGGTCGTCAACCTTTATCTATTCAGCCATTACGTATGACGATCATCAAAAGACAGATCCGTCCAAAACGTATTTTATCTATGCCACCATGAAATCAATGGACAACATTCGCGAGAAGAGTGAGGCCATTCTTTCATCCCTGGCTTGGGGAAAAGTTGATCAGGGTGCTGCCCAGGCATTGAATCGGGAAGCGGTCAGCAAGAATGCAAGCATCGAATTTAATAATGAGTTGCTGAAGCTGTATGGAAAGAGTACCTATAAAAATGTTAACCAAAGCTCGCTTCTCGCATTTTCAGCAATTGTTCTCATTATTATGGGATGCACGAGCGCAGTCATATATAATACGTTCCATATTTCGGTGCTGGAGCGCATATCACAATTCGGGATGCTTCGGTGTATTGGTGCAACACCAGATCAGATTCGCAAGATCGTATTGAAGGAAGCAGCCATTCTTAGTTTAGTTGCGATTCCCATCGGTTTATTTACAGGAACGATTCTCATGAAAGTGTTGTTTTATAATATCAGCCTGCTGACGTTAGGCTTCTTGAACGATATGCATATGATTGTTTCACTACCCGTTATGGTTGCTGCAGCGGGGTTAGGATTATTGACTGTTTATGTGTCAGCCCTTGGACCCGCCAAGATGGCTTCCAGCGTTTCACCACTTGAAGCCCTGAAAGCCTCGGGTAGTACGGTAATAGAACCGGGTAGCTTCAAGCGCCAATCTTATATGAGCAGCCGATGGCTGGGTTTCGAAGGACGCTTCGCCAGCAGAAATATACGGCGTAACAAAAAAAGATTTCGGATCACGGCATTCTCCATGATCATTAGCATCGTGTTGTATATCGTATTCAGTGGGCTGGCGAGTTATCTGGAGACAACATCCGCATCCGGCATTGATTACTCCTATTCGCTGGAGTATGAGGGGGCGTCCAAACGCATCCCGAACGCTGTGTACACCAATATGACCACACTTGATGCGGTTGACCAAGCCTATACATTTTATAATCATCAGGTTCAGGCGATCATTCCAAAAGAAAAGGTGAACCCTGAGT
The DNA here is from genome assembly GCF_013401555.1 of Paenibacillus sp. E222. Classification (NCBI taxonomy): domain Bacteria; kingdom Bacillati; phylum Bacillota; class Bacilli; order Caryophanales; family Paenibacillaceae; genus Paenibacillus; species Paenibacillus sp. E222. The sequence continues at coordinate 5,219,443 of NZ_CP058552.1, read as the reverse complement.
ATTACAAGGATCGGAAGGGGATGTACACGGTTGAAAAGGAGAACGGATATCGGACAGACAACAACTATCTGGTGTCTTACGGCATTAACGGACTTCATGAACTTCGAACTAAATTGACTTCGGGAAGCATTAATGTAAGCCAAATGAACGATGAAAATGGTGTCATCGTAATCCAAAAAATCAGCATGACAACAGAACAAGGAAAGCGTATGATCATTGATCAAACCCGCTTCAAGGTAGGGGACCGGATTCCAGTACGATCTCTGGAAGGAGATCGGGAATACAAGATGCTTACCGTTGTGGGAATAGCAGATAAAGAGCCGCTCTCCAAGGGATATGGGGAAAGTGCAGTTCTTGAATGGATAACGACACCCCAGGTGATAGAGAACATCACTGGTGATAATTCCTATGGCAGAATATTAATTCAGGCTAATCCGGAGGCAGACAACAAGCCCATTACCAGTTATCTCAAAAGCCTTGTCCAGAAGGATGCAGCCTATAGTTATCGTGATCGGGTAGAAGAAATGAAACAAGACCAAAACGACGCCAAGACCTTGGATATATTCCTGTATGGCTTTATCGGTGTAATAGTCGCGATTGCCTTTCTGAACATTTTAAATACCGTCAGCACCAATCTTATTCTTAGAACAAAAGAATTTGCCGTATTGAAGGCAATTGGTATGACTCAAAGGGAGATTGGTAAGATGGTTCTCCTGGAAGGAGTGTTTTACGGTGTCTTCGCAGCAGTTTATGGAAGCCTCCTGGGAACAGGTTTGAGCTATGGGGTGGCCTATCTGATGAGAAATGCTGTACAGCTGGAATGGGTCATACCCTGGAGCAGCATCGGCATGGCCAGCTTGGGTGCCATCGCCGCCACGCTGATGGCGTCCTACTGGCCATTGAGACGACTAGGCCGTGTTAAAATTACTGACGGGTTACGCGGGGAAAACTAGACCTTGTTGAAAACCTGTCTGCTAGAGCATGTCATTGGCGATCATTCACTGGGCGGTGCTTCAAAAAAAATAACCCCGGTGAAAGTCGCTAATGTCACAGCGTCTCTGATCAGGATTATCCAATATACAACAGGTTTACGTCTTACGTCTGTTAACGTCTTCGGAACGCTCCACCTCGCGCCAGAGCATAGAAAATCAAGAGAGCAATGACCGACCCGACGATCGCGGGTATGATATGAAATCCACCCACTACCGGCCCCCTCGGTCCCAACAGTTCATACCCTAACCATGATCCAATAAAGCCAGCAATGATATTTCCAAGCACGCCTCCCGGCACGTCCCGCCCAATCAGATTGCCGCTTAACCAGCCAATAAGCCCACCGACAATGAGTATCCAGATTAGATACAAGAATTGGTCTCCCTTCCATTGGTTTATTACAAGTTATGTTTCGTCAGGCGGAATGTTGCGGATCATCTGAGAATCAACCATGAAATCATTTCCATTTTAATCCAAGGGTAGTAAAATCGGTTGTACCACCACTCGTATGAATGCTGGTGCAGATGCAGATTGGGATTGGAGTTGGCCGGTATAGAAAGGAGGAGCTCGAATGTTCATATTTCGAAGGCCTTTTAGTTTAGCCTTGTTGATGATGTTTCTGATGTCAGGCTTGGCGGCTTGTTCCGAGTCAGAACAATCGGAAGATAAGGGTGCTGCAATGACAGAGGCTGACTCAACGGAGCTTGTGCAGAGCCTCAGTATGGATCCGGAAGAACCGGCATGGAAGCTGGATACCACACCCGTGAATCTAACGTGGTTCGTTGGAGCCGAATGGTACGGACACACTTGGGGTGAAAGCCTGACTTCCGAATATGTCACCCAAAAAACAGGGGTCAATATCGAATTTGAAGTATCAACTGGTGAACCAAGCGAGATGTTATCACGGATGTTGACGACCGGTATTCTGCCGGATTTAATAACCATCGGCTCCTGGGAAAGTGCGGTTAACAAGCTTCGGGAGAGCAATCTCATCTATCCTCTGGAGGAGCTAGCCAAGCAGTATGATCCGTACTTTTACAAGGTAGCAGGTGATGGTGCTCTACAATGGTATCGGCAGGAAGATGGCCATACCTATGTCATTCCCAATGATGCGTACAGTCCCGAACAGATGCGTGCAACCGGTTTGACGGGAGCGAACCAAACCTTTCTCGTACGTAAAGATCTGTATGAGGCGATGGGCAAACCGGACCTTAGCACGCCGAAAGGTTTTCTAAATGCACTGCAATTGCTGAAGAATCAATATCCTGTTTATAAAGGCCAACTGATCAGTCCGTTTTGGGCACAGGGGAATGCATCCTACGGGATGACCGAATATTTGCAAAATCTGCTCGCGATCCCCCATGAACAGAACGGTAAAGTATACGACCGAATGACAGATCCCGATTATATTCAGTGGCTGAAAACCTTCCGTACCGCTTACGAGCGGGGCCTGATTAATGTTGATTTCCTGGTGGACTCCAGCGCACAGGTGCAGGAAAAAACCAACTATGCCCAATATTTTATGATGATTCGGGAATGGACAGACATAGCAGACCCCAATTCGAAGCTGGCAGCCCGTACGAATCAGAGTTCATACTATATTGCAGTAGATGGACCTCGGAACAGCAGGGGAGAATCCGCCAAACTGTTCCCCGGCAGCATGGATGGCTGGATGGTTACGATGATTAGCAAATCCACCAAGCATCCTGAACGAGCCATCCGCTTCTTGACCTATCTGGCCAGCGAAGAAGGCCAAAGGGATGTATTTCTCGGCAAAGAAGGCGAAACATGGGCGATGGTGAATGGGAAACCGCAGTTGAAGGCGGAAATGGTCCAGTTGCTTGACACGAATAGGGAGCGGTTGGAAAAGGAATACGGCATCATGGATACTTACTGGATGCTGCGAAACCCTGCCTTCGTTAACCAGTGGAGACCGGAGAAGGCGCCATCCGTTAAGCAAATGGAGGATTTCGCCAACAAACAGGCGGATATGGACAGCGGGATCTACAAGGGAATTGATCCTGTAGGAGATTCCGATATAGCCTTATCCTGGTTGCGTATTTCTCAGAATTGGGAAGAGGTGCTGCCTGAACTGATTACGGCCAAAGATGAAGCTGCTTTTGATAAAATTTTCGAAAATTTCTTAACCCGCCGTGTGAATTACGGTTTTAATCAAGTGATGGAATACCGTCAGACAGAGCTGGAGGCGCGAAAAGCCAAGATGGCTGAATAACCATTCCCTGACATCCTCGCTCTCTATCAGATAACAGGTAATATATGGTATAACAAAGGTGGTGAATACATCAGAATGAAATACCTACTAACGAGATTGAGGAAGCTTTATCGCAATGCCCGTATTTCCCAAAAGCTGTTTCTGGCATTTAGCCTGATGATTGCCATACCTGTTATTTTGGTATCCTTTTTATATATTCGGATGCAGGAAACCCAGCTATACAAGGACGCTATGGCAGCAGGCAACAGTCACGTTTCATGGTTAAACGAACAATTGCGCAGTAGAATGGATATCATTGAGAACGCTTCCAACACTGCGCTCACTCAAAAGTCATTTGTGGATTTTATTCATTCCAATATGCTTGTGGATGGACTGCGACTGGTGAAATTTAAGCAAAACCAATTTGAGCAAATGCAAAACATCATTCAAAGCAATGCGATGATTAGTGAGCTCAGCTTTTACGTGGATAACCCAAACTTGTATGAAATCTGGCCTGAAATCTATCATTATCAGAAATTTTGGCCGCAGGATTACTGGACAAAGCTTCGGGATGAAGGTGGTGCGGCTTACCGCTTATTTTCTTTTAAGAATGGTGAACATACACTATCCTACTACCGGCTGGTTCGCCTTCAGGGTCAGGAGAAAAAACGACCTAGTATTATGGAAATTCGCGTCCCGCATCGTATGTTTTTCAGTGATCTGCTCCAGGAGAGCAAGGGAAACTTTTTTTCTGTTTTGATGAACGAAAGCGATCCTCCCCAATATGTGTATAATCCCCAGCATGAGTTTTCTCGACAAGCCGGAGAAGGACTGAACGATATCCTTGGCGGTATTCATCGTCAGTTGGATGTACTGCCACAGGAGAATCCCGTTAAGATTAAGTTAGGAGATCAGAGCTACTATGCCCTATATCGCTACATCGCTCCGCTAAACACGTATGTGGTCGATATCGCCTCTCATCAGGCATTGATGAAGGGGCCACGAAGCTGGTACGCATTTGTGGTATCGATTACATTATGTGTATTGCTGCTCATCATGCTGATCGTATCACATACAACTCGGCGAATTTTCCGTCGGCTGGACAGCGTACTGGCTTCAATGCGTCAAGTACGAAAAGGGCAATTGGATGCAATGATTGATACCGGCCTTGATGAGAACGAAAGAGGGGATGAGATCGATGAGGTGGCTGTGAGCTACAACAAAATGTTGCATGAGGTCAGACATTTGATGACGCAGGTCGTGGACAAACAATTGATCGCCAAAAACGCACAGCTGCATTCCCTGCATTCGCAAATCAACTCTCATTTTTTATATAACGCACTGGAATCTATTCGAATGCTCGCGGAGGTTCAACGGCAACCCGCTATTGCGAATTCATTGGTATCGTTAGGTTCGCAACTTCGCTACAGCATGCAGTGGCGGAGCGATACCGTTGCCCTTCGTGAGGAACTTGCCAACATTCAAAGCTACATTCAATTTATTAATTTGATGGAAGGCGGCAGCATCATGTTGACGGCAGATCTCCCGCAGGAGGTGCTCCGCTATGCGATTCCTAAAATGTGCTTGCAGCCCATCGTGGAAAATGCAGTGCATCACGCTGCACCGTCAGGCGGGAGTGTGTGTATCCAGATCACCGTTTCAGTGCAGAATGACCGATTGCTCATTAACATACAAGATGATGGAGAGGGCGTAGACCCGGAGAGGTTAGTTCGACTGCAAGCGGCACTGCGAGGAGACTCGGATTCGCCGATGGTTACCAGCAAGAATGGACTCGGTTTGGAAAATGTGAATAAACGGCTGCAGCTTCATTATGGCGAGGACTGCGGTCTTTGGATTGATAGTGTTCAAGGCGCTTATACCTGTGTAACGATACGTTTACCTTGGGAAAATGTAAATCTTGGAGGGTGGTAGGAGTGATCAATATTCTGGTTGTGGACGACCAAAAGCACATACGTGACGGTCTGCAGGCGATGCTGCATCAATTTCCTCTGGAGCTGAACAACATTTACTGTGCCGCAAGCGGGATGGAGGCGCTAATTCTTTTGCGCAAACATAACATTCATATCGTTCTTACTGACATTAGGATGCCGGACATGGACGGGCTGGCACTGATGGCACAGACCAAAGAGGAGCGTATTGAGGTGGAATACCTCATTATTAGCGGTTATAGTGATTTTACATATGCCCAAAAAGCCATCGAATTTGGGGCAAAGGGATACTTGTTAAAGCCTCTGAAGCGAGAGGATCTGCAAACTTCACTGGAGCATGTATGGCAAGAAATCCAGACACGGCAGGCCCTTACGCACAATATGCAGCATGTCTCCCGTCTCGCACGAGAGACAGATCGTAAAGGGCTACAAATGTTTATGCAGGGTGCGTTAAACGATGAAGCCTGGATTCTCCAAATTCAGGAACAAACTCCTGCGCTGTGGCATCATTATCGCTTATGCTTGCTGCGGGAGAAATGCTGGATTAACCAGCCGGGGGCGAGCAGTGTCCATAGCATGGAAGCTATTGCTTATGGTGTGTTTGGTAGACAAGGTTGTATTTGTCTGCAGCACAGCCCGTACCTAATTCTTGCAGTGAATGCAGCGATAGATCCGGATGCTTTGCCAGCGGCGCTCAAGGAAGGAATGATCGACGCGATAACCGTTATGACTGACCCGCAGCAAGGATTAAAAACGCTGCCTGGCAGCTATGCACAATTGCTTGAGCTATACCGTCATAGTTACCTGTTTCCGGATCTATGTATCATTCTGCCAGCACATATTGAGCATATGGAGCAGCAGTGGCAACTTCCCTATGAAGAGCTGTATGATCTGTTCCAGTCTGTGGGGACCGACAACAGTGGTAGAATAGCTCAGGGCATTTCCGCAATATTTCACAAAAATGTGCTGCAGCGCTATCATATTCGCTACACCCAGCAGCTCTGCGGCGCAACAGTGCAGATGATGGAGGAGTATGAACAAGTTATTCGCCCCTACATGGGGGAAGAAGCGCTGGATCTTGAATCTTTGCGTAATCTCTTTGATTATCCTGGGATGCGGGATTATATTCAAGCGCTGCAACAGCAACTGCTTCGGCTGAATCAGTTCTATTTTGAATATAAGTGCAGCTATCGCAATTCGCAGGAGTTAAATGAAGCCATCCGTTTTATACACGAAAGCTATCATAAGCCGCTGGATCTCGCGATGGTATCCAATCATGTGTCGCTTAATTACGCTTATTTCTCAAATCTGTTCAAGAAGAATATTGGCAAAGGTTTTGCCGAATACCTGCGAGATGTACGTTTGGATAAAGCGCGGCGACTCCTAGCCGAAACCGATCATAAGATTGTTGAAGTTGCTGCTATGGTTGGTTATGAAAACTATAAAAGCTTTACGCGGGCGTTCCGCCTTGCGATGCATATCCAACCCACAGAGTATCGACAAATGATGCGCCAAAAGGGAGAACGTGAAGTGCAATACCACAGTACCTATCTATAAATTGAATCAAAACCCAAAAAAATGGGATACAACAAAAATAATTGTACCTTTCAGCGGATTATGCCATTCGATAGAATAAAGATATTCCCCGATGTAAGCGATTACCTTTATGCGCATAGATTGGGAGAAACTATGATCCTATCAAAGGAGGGCAATTATGAAACCATCTCACTTTACGGAGAAACGGGTTATGAAAAAGGTACTTGGCTTGTTCCTAGCGGTTGTGATGCTGGCTAGTGTTGGCGTGCTGCCAGCATCGAAAGTTCAAGCAGCTGGAACGACCGTTACCTCAATGGAGTACTTCTCACCGGCAGATGGACCTGTTATTTCAAAATCCGGCGTTGGCAAAGCCAGCTACGGATTTGTTATGCCTAAGTTCAATGGGGGGTCCGCTACCTGGAATGATGTTTACAGTGACGTGGGTGTTAATGTGAAAGTGGGTAACAACTGGGTTGATATTGATCAAGCCGGAGGTTATATCTATAACCAGAACTGGGGGCACTGGAGCGATGGCGGTTTCAATGGTTATTGGTTCACCCTTTCCGCAACAACCGAAATTCAACTGTACTCCAAAGCGAATGGCGTCAAGCTTGAATATCAACTTGTATTCCAAAACATTAACAAAACAACCATCACAGCGATGAATCCAACACAAGGCCCGCAAATTACAGCAAGTTTCACAGGCGGTGCAGGCTTTACATATCCAACGTTCAACAATGATTCTGCGGTAACGTATGAAGCCGTAGCAGATGATTTGAAGGTGTATGTAAAACCTGTAAACAGCAGCACATGGATTGATATTGACAATAATGCAGCCAGCGGCTGGATTTATGATCACAACTTCGGCCAATTTACCGACGGTGGAGGAGGCTACTGGTTTAACGTAACGGAATCGATCAACGTCAAATTGGAATCAAAGACTTCCTCAGCTAACCTTGTTTATACAATTACCTTTAATGAACCTACTAGAAATTCATATGTCATTACGCCATACGAAGGAACAACCTTCACGGCAGATGCGAATGGTTCCATTGGACTTCCGCTTCCCAAAATTGATGGGGGTGCGCCTATCGCCAAAGAACTTGGTAATTTCGTATACCAGATTAACATCAATGGCCAATGGGTGGATTTGAGTAACTCCAGTCAGAGCAAATTTGCATACTCCGCTAATGGCTACAACAATATGTCGGATGCCAACCAGTGGGGATACTGGGCCGATTATATCTATGGTCTTTGGTTCCAGCCAATCCAAGAGAACATGCAGATTCGTATCGGCTATCCGCTGAACGGACAGGCGGGTGGAAATATTGGCAACAACTTCGTCAACTATACTTTTATCGGCAATCCAAATGCTCCGCGTCCAGATGTATCCGATCAAGAGGATATCGCGATCGGAACACCAACCGACCCGGCAATCGCGGGCATGAACCTCATCTGGCAGGATGAGTTTAACGGAACTGCACTGGATACAAGTAAATGGAACTATGAAACAGGATATTATCTCAATAACGATCCCGCTACTTGGGGATGGGGAAATGCAGAACTGCAGCACTACACAAACAGCACTCAAAATATTTATGTACAGGACGGAAAGCTGAATATCAAAGCCATGAACGACAGTAAATCTTTTCCGCAAGACCCGAATCGGTATGCACAGTATTCTTCAGGAAAGATTAACACCAAGGATAAACTGTCCTTGAAGTACGGCAGAGTCGATTTTCGTGCCAAACTTCCTACAGGTGATGGTGTATGGCCAGCACTGTGGATGCTTCCACAAGATTCTGTATACGGCACTTGGGCTGCATCAGGTGAAATTGATGTTATGGAAGCGAGAGGCCGTCTGCCTGGATCAGTAAGCGGTACCATACACTTTGGTGGTCAATGGCCCGGGAACCAGTATTCGGGCGGAGATTATCACTTCCCGGAAGGGCAAACTTTTGCCAATGATTATCATGTATACTCGGTAGTCTGGGAAGAGGATAACATTAAATGGTATGTCGACGGCAAGTTTTTCTATAAAGTGACTAACGAGCAGTGGTATTCCGCAGCTGCACCGAATAATCCGAATGCACCATTTGATGAGCCGTTCTATCTCATTATGAATTTGGCAATCGGTGGAAACTTTGACGGCGGTCGTACTCCGAACGCGTCCGATATCCCGGCAACCATGCAAGTGGATTATGTACGTGTGTATAAAGAACAGTAAGAAAACAGCTGTTTTGGGGTCGTGTCTAGGCGACTCACCATAGTTTTCGGTGATGAGCAAGATGAACGGAGAGAAAATACAGGGAAGACCAACAACAAAAATGTTGTTGGTCTTTCTTGTTTGAGCAGGTAGCCGGTTAGTCTCAAGCGAAAACTCTCTTCTCTACAATAATGAGGCATCCTTCGTCCAATTGTTGAACGAAGCATGCTGCTTGGAGTCTTTATATCAAGCCTATTTATTTTGTAATTTCATGAAATTGCTCTTAATGACGGGAAGCTGCTTGCGCTGGTACCACAGAAGCTTCTTCACGAACTGTGGCTTGAGCTGCCGGACGAGTTACCACAGAAGCTTCTTCACGAACTGCCGGACGTGTTACTACAGGAGATTCTTTAGGAACTGCCTCTTGAGCTGCTGGACGAGTTACCACAGAAGCTTCTTTACGAACTACCTCTTGAGCCGATGGACGCGTTACTGCAGGAACTTCTTCCCGAGCTACTACTTGGTCATCCGAACGTGGTACCACAGAAACTTCATCACGAGGTGTCGTTTGAGCTGCTGGGCGTGATACTACAGAAGCTTCATCACGGACTGCGGCTTGAGCAGAAGGACGTGTTACTGTAGGAGCATCTTCGCGGCCATCCGTTTGCTGCGATGGGCGCGTTACTGCAGAAACTTCTTCACTCGCAACCACCCTCGGAGTATTGCTCGAAGCCCAAGCGGTTGTCACTGTACTAATTGCAGCAACGACGAATAGCGTCGATATCGCTACAACAAAGGTTTTCTTATTCACATTCTTTACGTTAAGCATAAAAGTTAATCTCCTTTTTAGTTGTTTACCGTCCCCGGATAAAGAGGAGCAAAATTGTATAGGTAGATTCCTTGATCCTGCCACTACGTTCAGGATGGTTTCCCCATAGCGTTTACGATCCGCAAGGGTCATTCCCTTTACAACTTCTTCATCGCAGGACAGTTCACTCCACGTATGAATATCTTTGGAAAGCATATGAACCAAGGGATTGAACCAATGCAATGCACGGGCTACTAATATGAGCGCCTTGATCCATAAGTCTTTCCTTTTCAGGTGTATCAGTTCATGATGGAACACCATACTTATATCCACGTTTGCAGAATTCTTCAGAGGCAGATAAATAGTAGGTTTCCTCAGCCCAATTAGAAAAGGACTGCGAATCATAGCGCTGTAAGCGAGCCGAACCTCGCTCTTAAGACCCAGATTCTCCTTGATTACAAGGAGCAGCATAGCAATTTCGCTGGTCATCGGAACACTGGTTCGCGTAAGTTTTAATGTCTTGATAAACCTGTGGTAACAATATGTTTGCCATGCTGCAAAAGCTATAGCCCCGATTACCCATAAGCATATAAAAACGAGAGCTACGTTTGCTGAAATGGTCTGTACCTGAATGGCTGGAGTCGGATTAAATGATCCAGGTATCACATGTTGAGCATTTATAGGTAACTCGTTTACTGTATTACTGGATGGGAACAATGAAAACATCCAATTAAAGGCCAGAAAAATGGGCAATAGATACAAACCTAAAGCCATTTTCCCAATTCCAAAACGCCATTTTGCAGGGAAGACTTGAAAGGGAACGAGGCGCAATAACAGAATGAAAGCAACAACGACACTTCCGGCAACAGTCAGCGTAGACAGTAATACAAGAATGGTATTCATAGATTACACTTACTTTTCTGAAAACCATTGTCTCAGCTCTGCAATGTCTTGATCTGAGAGCTTGTCGCCATCATACAAAGCTGAAATCAAATTTTTTACAGAGCCTTGATATAATCCATCCAGAACTTGTTGTGCCTCCAATAGCTTGTAGTCTTCGGGTGAAATACGGGGCACATATTTGTTGGTCCGTCCATCCCTTGTAGCTGTAAGGGCCCCTTTGTCTACCAGCCGAGAGAGAAAGGTAGAGATCGTTTGCGCCTTCCAAGCTTTACCCCTTTGGGAAAACATGGTCAGCAGTTCGGTGGAGGTGACAGGTGGCTCACACTCCCAGATCACTTCCATCAGTTCCATTTCAGTATCCGATAATTTTTGCAGATGGTTCACGGTGAACACTCCTTAACTTCGTTATGCGTCCATATCGAAGGTTATTACTACACTACGTAGTACATACAAGTTACTACAACGTGTAGTAGGTAGTCAAGTGTTGCATGGATATTGCAAAAACAGAGTCAGGTCTGTACTGCTATAAGCTTAATCTTTGATTAATTTTAATGCAGCGACGAATGTCTGGAGTATATACTTAGTCTTAAATCCTGAAATCACTATTGGGAAGGAACCACATGAATCTGTTTCATATACGAGCCACACTGCAAGAGATCGATTGGACGGAGTCGTTTCTGGAGAATAACTTTATCGGCATTGGTTGGCCTGCGACAGGAGATTTGGAGCACGAGCCTGCAGAAGAATGGACAGAGCAATTAGTTCAACACTACAGGATAGGAAAGACGGAGCTTCGTGATGTCCTGGATACGCTCCATACTTTTGTCTACGTGATGCAGGATGGGGACTATGTCTTGATAAACGATGATGAATGGGCATATGTAGGGGATTTGGGCGATTATTTTTACGATGATTCCAACGGAACCGGAGAGGAATACATATGCCATCGACGGGGAGTTACCTGGCTGGGGCGCATTCCCTTAGCAGAGTTAAATGATAAAGTACTTGCACTTGTGAGTCATTACTCAATCATTGCGAAATTCGAACACTCAATTACGCAGGCTCAACTGGAGCCCTGGGTTTCGATCACCTCTGTAGCTACTGAAGGAGATAATCATTCCTCAGTTAGAGTAGATGAAGCTACTATTCAAGAAGCACTCAATGTTCTAAAAAAGGCATTGCATAGCGAAGAAGAGGGCCTGCGAATCCGCGCAGCGGCGGCAATTTTACAATACGCCAAATCCTAGGGGCTTTCTCACTTTGGTTCTTTTAATATCGGCTTCCTAGTTAGGGATAAGAGGTGGGACAAAGGACATATGTATATGAGTTGAATAATAGTTAGTATTGACCAGACGCCAAATGGTGTCATAATATTTAAGCGACACACATGGTTTTGAATGAAATTAACTGCTTTTTCTTGGCAATCATATGTAAAAGAAGAATCATTTTAGAAATGCAACAATATGACTAGCATGATGAAGGATGGTCCCTGATGACAACTAATAAAACAAATCCCAAGGTGGATGGATATTTAAACAAAGCAAAGAAGTGGAAGGAAGAATCAGAGAAGCTAAGAGAGATCGTTCTTTCCTGCGACCTGACTGAAGACTTTAAGTGGATGCATCCTTGTTACACGTTGGAGAATAAGAACATCGTTATCATTCATGGATTTAAGGAATATTGTGCGCTTCTTTTCCATAAAGGAGCCTTGTTAAAAGATAAGCAAGGTATTCTAATCCAACAAACAGAAAATGTACAAGCTGCTCGCCAAATCCGGTTCACTAATCTTCAACAAATCGTTGACATGGAAGCTATCCTGAAAGAGTATATTCTTGAAGCCATTGAGGTTGAAAAGGCCGGATTGAAAGTGGAACTCAAAAAGAATATAGAGTATGCTGTTCCAGAAGAGTTTCAAACTAAACTGGATGAAAATCCTGCGTTGAAAACCGCATTTGAAGCATTGACGCCTGGACGTCAACGGGCATACCTTTTTTATTTTTCCCAACCGAAGCAATCCAAAACCCGTGTGTCCAGGGTGGAGAAATGTACGCAGCAAATTCTGGATGGAAAAGGGTTGAATGATTAAACCTTTAATGTACAGGAAACAGCCTGTTTTGTTTTGAAATTAATTTATATGCATCGAAGCACCTGCCTTAGTGGGTGTTTTTTTGTTTTTTCATTTGTCGAATATGAAATCATCTTGTCAAATGTACTATAGCATGGTATCGTTGATAACGATTATCAATATCATTTGAAAAAGGTGGGTTTATTTTGCTGAAACGAAGAAACTCGATATGGCTTTTGTCTGCTCTCTTTATATTACTTGTACTAAGTGCATGCGGTCAGGCCGCAACGAAAAGCAATACAACGGAGACCACCACAACCGAAGCCGCGGACACGGAATCATCAACTGACTCCACTTCTGCTTCTGACGCCGATACAACAACAGGTGCCGAAGGAGAGACTGTTACATATCAATCGGATGCAGGTGAAGTGGAAGTACCTGCAAATCCGAAGCGGATTGTCGATCTGACCGCATTTTCAACAGGGTACTTTGTTGCACTCGATGCTCCAGTCGTCGGTGCAACGTCAGGTGCAATAAACAACAAGTACATTAAGGACCAACTCAAAAGTCAGGGGACAACAGATCTGGGAGAGCAGCCAACAGCGGAGCAGCTGATCAGCCTAAAGCCTGATCTGATCATCGCATACACAGGTACAGAGGGTCTCGACAAGTTGTCGCAGATTGCACCAGTGGTACAGTTACAATATGGTAAGCGCAATTTCAAGGATCTCATGTTGGAGATGGGCAAGCTGACCAATAGAGAAGCCGAAGCAAAAGACTGGATCACACAATGGGAAGCGAAGATCAATGGGTTGAAGCCAAAAGTGCTTGCCGCTGTAGGAGATCGTACAGTCTCCATTTTGAATCCATACGCCAAAGGATTATTTGTATTTGGTCATAATTACGGTCGTGGTGGTGAAATACTCTATGACGAATTTGGTCTCAAGGCACCAAAAAGGGCTCAGACAGAGGCAATTGATAGTGGCACAGGCTGGGCTTCAATCTCGATGGAAGTGTTACCGGAATATGCAGGCGACATCATCTTCACTAGCCCGTGGTCAGGAGATACAACCGATCCGAAGATTGTTTACGATAATACGGTGTGGAAAAACCTAACTGCGGTCAAAGAGGGCCATGTGTTCCAGCTTGATCCGACCTCTGATACATACAACGACCCTGTATCGCTTGAAGGTCAGCTGAAGTTTATATCAGACAGCCTGCTTTCGGTGAAGTAGTCTTTGAGTAATATATATTTTTTCAACCCTTTGGCGAATCTGGACCAAAGGGTTTTTCAATTTCATTTTCATGATAATATGAGATGAAGTATGCGAAATAAATCTTGGTTAGGAGAAGATAATATGGACGTTTTTGCAGAATATCTAGCACGAATTGATAACCTGGGACATCGGGACCGTACGGAAGAAGTTTTAGAATGGATTATCAAGAAGTACCCAAATTTAGTACCTAAAATAGCGTGGAATCAGCCCATGTTTACCGATCATGGCACATTTATTATTGGATTTAGTGTATCCAAACATCATTTGGCTGTGGCGCCTGAGAAGGCAGGGATTAATCATTTTTCCGATGAAATTGTGAAGGCCGGCTATGAGCACACCAAGGAGTTGGTGCGTATCCGGTGGGATGGACCGGTTGATTTTTCATTACTGGAACGAATGATTGATTTCAACATTACGGAAAAAGCAGACTGTTCAACCTTTTGGCGGAAATAGGCATGATCGATAGCCTACAACAAAAGACCTCGCTCTCACTTACGTCGGTGAGCGGGGTCTTTGTAATGGGTTATTCAGCAATTGGTTTGGACATTGCACCAAAATAATCTATGACTACGCTGCGAAACGCGATAGCTGCTTTCGAGATATATCTGTTTTTATGCGACAATAAAGCAATTTCCCTCACTAGGTTCTGATCCTCGATCCGGAGATATACAATTCGTTCCTGCGGGTTTCTTGCTGTATTGGGTATAAAGGCAATCCCGATCTCCGCCTCCACAAGTGCAGTTAATCTTGCAGGCTCATCTCCTTCATAAACATACTTCGGTACGAATCCGACGGATTGACATTTGGAGTCCACCAGATCACGAATACCATATCCTTTTTTCACCCCCACAAACCACTCATCCTTAAGCTCTTCTAATGTGATGCTGCTTCGATCCGCATATTGATGACCGAGAGGCACGGCAACTACAATTGGGTCCTGGAACAGCATCTGACATTCGATATCATCTCCCTGGATTGGAGGGGAAGACAGACAAAAATCAATTTCGCCTCGGTGGAGAAGCGTGCACATGTCTTCCAACGTAACCATTTGTACATGAAACTGAACATTCGGCTTATTTTTTCGGAATTCCCGCAGGATTCCTGGTAATGTGCTTGCTGTAGTCACTGCCAATTGAAGTGTACCGTGATCCGGGTTGGAGAGATCAGCCATTTCCTGTTTTCCCTGTTCCAATTCGAATAAGGCTTTTTCGGTCCGTCGAAGGAATGTTCTTCCGAATTCGTTTAACCGCAGTTTTCTGCCCAATCGATCAAATAACGGTGCACCCAAGTCATCCTCCAAACGTTGTATCGTCTTGCTCAGTGAGGATTGAGTGACATGCAGCTTACCCGCAGCTTCTGTAACATGTTCACATCGGGCTAACGTCAGAAAATAGCGTAGCTGAAGAAGTTCCATTTCGCACCACTCTCTTATTCCTTTTAGTTCATCAAATCATAACATAAAATGCGTTGGAATAAATAAAGGGATTCCATTAAGATGACAACAGAAGAAGGAGGGATATACATAATGAACGCTCGAAATATATGGTTAATGATATCTGTGGGCTTGGGAATCATGCTGAATCCGCTCAATTCCTCCATGATATCTATAGCAATTGCAAGACTACAACAGGAGTTTATACTTGATGTTACGACCGTGTCATGGATTATTTTTTCCTTTTACATTGCAAGTGCTGTGGCTCAACCGGTCATGGGCAAGTGCAGTGATCTGTTCGGCCGCCGAAAGATATTCCTTATCGGTCTGGTTGTTGTCTTTGGTTCCTCCATGTTAGCTCCGTTATCTCCAGACTTTTCTTGGCTTATCGTATTCCGGATCATTCAATCTGTTGGCACAAGCATGATGGTAGCCGTCGGAATGGCGATTGTAAGAATCCACGTTACTGAGAAACAGGCTGCTGCCCTGTCTATCCTTGCGATGTTCCTGTCTGGTGCAGCCGCGGTAGGCCCTTTTATTGGCGGTGTATTGATTCATTGGTGGGACTGGCAAAGTATTTTTCTAGTGAATATTCCATTGGTAATCGCAAGCTTTATATTCGCCTGGAAAACCATTCCCAAAGAAGCGACCCTCAAATCCAACTATGGCGACATGTCCATCAGAAAATGGTTCCTGCTGATTGATGCGCCCGGCATACTTTTGTTCACCGTCGCATTGGTGACTCTGCTAATGAGCGTGCTTTCCGTTAAATCAATCGGACATCTTTTAACTTGGCACCTTATGGCAGGAGGGATCGGATTGCTTGCATTAGCAAGTTTTATCCGACATGAATTGAAAACAGCGTCCCCCTTTATTCCGCTGAGGGTATTTGCCAAATATCCCGAAATGACCTGGGTGAATGTACAATTTATGCTGGTTAACACTCTGTTTTACGCTCTGTTTTTTGGTGTGCCATCTTATTTACAGCAGGTACGCCATCTGAACGAAGTTCATACAGGACTATTGATGCTAACCCTTGGTTTATGTTCACTCATCAGTTCTCCTCTCGCCGGACGCTGGATTGACAAATCAGGTACGCGGCCAGCTTTGATCGTTTCAGCGGTGTTAATGACGTGCGGGTCCATCTTGATTGTGGCATTGGATAAAGACTCACCAGTGGTGAATGTCATTTTGCCCTTAGCTGTATTTGGTATAAGTAATGGGCTCAACAGTGTTGGTATGCAGGCGGCTTTGTTTAAAAGCACACCCAAAGATATGATCGGTGTCGCATCAGGTATTTTTAATACATCGAGATATCTGGGGACCATTTTGTCATCGTTGTTGATTGGAATTGTCATGGGAGACACATTCAGTTTTATAGGATTTCAAACGCTTGGAATCATCCTGACAGTATTAGCTGCATCTTTAATCATCATGACCTTACGACGCCAGAAATCATCCGCAACGCAGACGTTATAGTGCCGAATCTCATAATTCATATCATTACGTAGTCATATATTGCTTTCGAAATTGAAGCGGAGACAACCCGATATACCGTTTGAAACAGGATGAGAAGTATGGAGCATAACGAAAGCCCACTTCTTCTGCAATGCGATCAATCAACCAGTCTGTAGTAACCAGTAATCGCTTTGCACGTTCTAAACGAAGTTCATTTAAATATTCAATTGGTGTTTTACCATACTTCATCTTCATGCAGCGGATAACATAGTTGGGATGAAAATGGAGAGCTGCTGCCAACGTTTCATTCGTGACCTTTGTCTTATAATTCTGTTGAATATATATTGCTGCTTGTTCTGCTAATCGTGTCTGCACGGAATCCATAACCCGCAAGCTGCCTTCTTCCAGTATGGAAAGCAATTCACCTAGCAAGCGCTGCTCCTGCCAAAAGGAGCTATCCATTTCTAGTGTCAATAATTGCTCCAGAAGATTGAAAGCCGCTTGTGGATTGGCTAATTTCGAATGTTTAGGAAGCCTTAACGTATAAGGATTGCCAAACGGTCTGGAGGAATCTTGCAACTCCGGTTCATAATCAGAAGAGGTCAGCAAGCTTTCATATCTTTCAACATGCTCGAAATGCAGCCAGTAAAATACCGTTTTCTGTGAACACGGCCTGACCGAATAGTGTTCTCCTTCTGGCAGCAGGATTAGTGAGTCTCCTTTTACCAAAGTCCATTGCTGATCATTCTCTCCAATATATAATTCTCCCTTGACCACAATCAGTACATCGTAGATACCAAGCTTTTTCCGGTTCGGATGTTGATCTCCGATTTCATATTCAGAACGTCCTGCTCCTAGATAATAGGGGAGTTGGGGGACGTTAAGCTCTATGATTCCATCTCCATTCAAAACAGATAACCCTCCCTATTAGTGTTAAATTTTATAGAAAAAAGTTCAATTCAATTCTATTTTCCCATGTAATCACAGCTTATAATTGAAAACCACAAGAGTCAATTTTATAGGAGGAATTCCATAATGCGAAAAGCCAAAGTAGCCATTCAAGACACCTTCTGGAAAGAATACTCCGAATTAGTCCGTCAGACTGTCATTCCTTATCAATGGGAAGCGCTAAATGACCGAATCGAAGGCGCGGAGCCGAGCTATGCCATCCGTAATTTCCGAATTGCAGCTGGCTTGGAGAAAGGTGAATTCGGGGGATGGGTATTTCAGGATAGTGATCTCTACAAATGGTTGGAAGCGGTTGCTTATTCGATCGGTAACCATCCTGATCCCAAGCTGGAGAGCATCGCTGATGAAGTGATTGATCTGATTGGTCAAGCTCAACATGAAAATGGATATGTAAATACCTACTTCACCATTAAAGAGCCTGGAAGACAATGGACCAATCTGTATGAAGCTCACGAGCTATATTGTGCTGGACATATGATAGAGGCAGCAGTTGCATATTATCATGCGACAGGGAAACGCATTTTTCTCGACATCGCATGTCGGTTCGCTGATCTCATTGATAGCTTGTTTGGAACCGAGCAAGGTAAAATTCAGGCGTATTGTGGGCACCAGGAAATTGAATTAGCTCTGGTTAAACTATACAACGTTACAGGAGAACAACGTTATTTGAATCTGAGCAGTTATTTCATTAATGAGCGCGGTAACAAGCCAAGTTATTTCGTGGAAGAGTGGGAACGCCGGGGAAGGAAAAATATTTGGTCACAGGGGACTCCCAATCTTGAGGTATATCAGTCTCATCTGCCAGTGAGAGAACAAACGGTCGCTGTGGGTCACTCTGTTCGTGCAGTCTATATGTACACCGCCATGGCCGATTTGGCACGCCTCACGAATGATTCAAGTTTGCGAGAAGCCTGTGAGCGGCTCTGGATCAATACAACGCGCAAGCAAATGTATATTACCGGCGGCATAGGTGCAACACATCTGGGGGAAGCATTTACGTTTGACTATGATCTGCCTAACGATACGGTTTATGCAGAGACCTGTGCTTCCATTGGACTAATTTTCTGGGCACGTCGGATGCTGCAATTGGAAGCCAAAAGTGACTATGCTGACGTCATGGAAAGAGCACTATACAATAATGTACTTGGCAGCATGTCCAAAGATGGACAACATTTCTTCTATGTAAATCCACTAGAGGTATACCCGGACGCAAGTGAAAAAAATCCAGACAAACATCATGTGAAGCCCGTACGGCAGAAATGGTTTGGTTGTTCATGCTGTCCGCCTAATGTGGCACGTTTATTGAGTTCACTTCATGATTATATTTATGACATATCTAATGACGGAAAAACGGTGTATGTGCACTTGTTTATCGGTAGCGAGCTTCAATGGGTGACAGGAGACGGTCTGCAAGTAACAGTACATCAACGATCTGAATTACCCTGGTATGGAAAGGTGGAGTTCTCGATTTCTTTGGCTGGTAATGATGCTAAAGCTGCTCCATTTGAGATTGCAGTCCGCATTCCTCAGTGGTTTCAAAGTCAGGATCCAATATTAAAGATCAACGGAGAACCTCAACATTATCGTAAGCATAATGGTTATGCAAAAATGGAACGTGCTTGGTCCGATGGTGATACAGTAGAGTGGATATTGCCACTAGAGACCCAATTGATCGCTGCTCATCCTCTGATCCGGCCAGATGCTGGGAAAGCTGCCATCCAACGCGGCCCACTCGTTTATTGCCTGGAGCAAGTGGATAATGGATCTTCACTGTCTTCACTCTCATTCGCAGAGGAGCCAGAGTTGAGAGAACACGAAACGCCTGAACTGCTTGGTGGCTGCATTACTGTAGAAGTTGATGGGCTACTTGTGGATGAATCCGTGTGGTTGGATAATCAACCTTACCAGCCGTTAAACAAAAACGTCAAACCAGTACAACTCACAGCAATCCCTTATTATTTATGGGGCAATCGACAAGCCGGAGAAATGAATGTTTGGCTTCGTACCTGATTCTATAATTCGTTTGTGACACCTTTCATTGAAAATCGGTAAAGAGACACAATTACTAAAAGTCGCCTAAATGGCGACTTTTTGCTTTATGGTCATGCTCGTTTAATACAAACAGCTTCTTTTTTTAAACGAAATTTAAGATACGCATTAAACCAATGTAAGGTTGATCTTCTATACTTGCCTCTGAGCTTCAAAAATCATTCGAGGGAGAGATTTATATCTATCATTCACGTTCATACACATCAAATCGAATCAGAATAACAGCTATCAGCGCACTCGCTATGATTCTGACCGCATGCCCGATCATAAGTACGGGTAGTGCTGCCGCTAATGCAGCTCCTGTATCAGCTATTTCACAAGCCAATAAAGATATTAAGGCTCAAGCGCCTATCCAATATCGAATTCAAGCCCGGCTGGATGAGAAGAAGATGATGATCGAGGGGAGTGAATCCATTACTTACCGCAATACAAGCAAAGATACATTGAAGCAACTGGTTTTTCATACTTATGCTGATGCCAACCTTTCGGAATCGACACAGACGACCATGTTTAAACATTCCAATGAAGAGATTAGCAAAAATAACCCTGATAAGAAACCGGAAGACTTTCTTGGAGGAATTGATATTGAGAAGGTGACGACCGGTGGGCAAGCCCTTGATTTCAGTAATAAAGACCAAGCTATGTCGGTGAAATTGGAGCAACCCCTTCAGCCTGGTGAATCCGTGTCGGTTCAAGTCCACTTTAATCTGAAGATTCCCTATGGCTCTCAGCGGTTATCGTATTACAAAGATATTATCAATGGGGCTCATGGGTTCCCTGTAATGTCAGTCTATGATGAGGCCAAGCATGAATGGGATACCAAACCTTATAGTAAAACATTCGAAACGGATTATTATACTTCCGCGGATTATGAAGTTCAGTTCAATGTTCCCGATCAATATCAGGTAGTGATGCCTGGTACGATAACCACACGGGATGATGCAGAGACTGGACGCAAAGTGGTATCCACCGTAGCCGAGAATACGAGGGAGTTTGCTTTCTTTGCCAGCCCGAACTTCAAAGTGGACAGCGTAACCCGGAATGGCCTCACCGTAGAGTATTATTATTTTGACAACCAGCCAGGTAAGAAAAAAATCGTTGATGGATATATTGATCAAGCATTCAAAGCCATTGATTTTTTTAGTGATAAATACGGTAAATATCCTTATCCTGAATTCCGGATTGTTGAATCGTATGTAGAAGGTGTAGCTATCGAGTATTCAAGACTTATCCAAATGGGGCAAATCGGAATAAATTCTGCTCCAGAACAAGACACCGTATTTGTGCATGAAATCGCCCACCAGTGGTTTCATGCGTTAATCGGGAATAATTCGGAGACAGAGTCTTTCCTGGACGAAGGCTTTGCAGATTTCTCTAAAGTGTATTTCTCTGAGAAGCAGGGGGACACGATGAATGGCTTTAAGTCTATCCAATTTGACGATTCCACTGTGGATAAGGCCATTGCTTCAACCAATGACGAGGTGGGAGATTGGGCAAGCCCAGTTTATTACGATAAAGGCCGCCAAGCAATATACCAATTGTACCGTTCCGTCGGGGAAGAAAAATTCGATGCCTTTATGAAAGAGTATTTTAAACGCTATGTGTATCAAAATGCTACGATTGACGGACTTCTGCAAACGATAGAAGATGTACTGGGGAAAGAGACGCGAAATGATATGAATAAAGCCTTATATGATCCCAATTTTGTGCTGAAGCCCGAATATCAACTGTCGAATGAGGAAAAAACGGCATATCTGCATGATCAGTTTCAATCGCTATATGAATCAGCATTAACTCAGGTTCCGAATGTACCTTTTGAAACGATGAGCCGTGTGATGGATAAAGCCCTTCAAGGTGAGCCATTAGCCATTGTGGTCAGTGATCAGGTGAGCAAGTCAGCGAACAAACAACAGGAAGCCATGGTAAACCAACTAACAACTCTTCTGGATTTAAGCGGAGTGAAGTATGACGTGATCCGGGACCGGCAGGATTTGAAGCAAAAAATGAAAAAAGAATTGGCTACCAGCAACCTAATAGTACTTGGTAGTGCTAAATCAAATGGTTTTGTACAAGCTTTAAAATCCAGCATTATGGACCGTGCTAACCATATCGGTTTTCAATGGAAAACGACTATGAACCAACCGTCAGTTGCTGGAGCCTATGTGATCAAACACCCTTATAATCAAAATCGTTTGATGCTGCACTATTTCTGGAATGAAGATCATCTGAGCAGTGGGAGTCTTGAACCCTTTATGATGAAGATGCAGGAATCCACTGGATTCAGCAGCGCTTATTATCAGTACTATATGTTGAACAAGACGGGCAAGGTAACATTGGATAAAAAAGTGGAAAATCCACTTTCAAAATTATTTGTTGAGGAATAACTCGAAGTGTTCATTCTTATAAAGAAAGATTAAAATTTCCTTTTGCAATTGTCATTGGATGATCATCATATTGTCTGTTACAGAGTCGCCTATATGGCGGCTTTTTTATTTAAGTTCAATTTAGGTTTTTAAAACCTGTCCTGAAGGGTAAATATAACGTGGATCTTTAAGTGGATTGTCAAATAAAACGTTGCGGAGGAAAGTGAAGAATGTTAGGGAAAGCATTGATTGTTAATATACTGCAAATAATAACAATATAATGTGCAAAGACACCTAAAACTGTACGACAGTAACATCAATGACAAGAAAATGATCAGAATTCGGAGAACACCGAGATGAGGAGGACATATGAAAACAACCAAGGTCTCATTTTATGTACTATCAATAATTCTGCTCCTAGTGGCGGGGTTATCCGGATGGTCGGGGGATGCCAATGCAAACTCCAATTCAGGTAAAACCTATGTGATCGGCACAGACATCACATTTGCACCGTTTGAATATCAAGATGAAAATGGGGATTATGTAGGCATCGACATGGATTTGCTGGATGCGATCGCCAAAGATCAGAACTTCAATTATCAAATCAAAGCGCTGGGATTTAATGCGGCTGTGCAAGCTCTTGAGTCCAATCAGGTGGATGGCGTCATTGCCGGGATGAGTATTACAGATGAACGAAAACAAAAGTTTGATTTCTCAGAACCTTATTATCAATCAGGCGTCGTAATGGGTGTTAGCGTAAATAATGATACCGTAAAAAGCTACGAAGATCTCCGCGGTAAAAAGGTCGCTGTGAAAACGGGCACAGAAGGGTACAGCTTTGCTGAATCCATCGCCTCAAAATACGGCTTTACCATTGTTCCATTCGATGATTCTTCGCAAATGTATGATGATGTGAAAACTGGAAACTCGGTTGCATGTTTTGAAGATGAACCTGTCCTAAGATTTGGGATAAAACAGAATAACGGTTTGAAAACCGTTACCGATAGAGAAGACGGCGCTTCCTATGGATTTGCGGTAAGCAAGGGACAGAATCAAGAACTCCTAAAGATGTTTAATGAAGGATTAGTGAATATCAAGGCTAACGGTGAATTTAAGCGCATTACCGAGGAATATGTTGGCGAGAATGCCACTGTCGCAAACCAGGGTCGTTGGGAATTAGTTCAAAAATCTCTACCTGTGCTGTTCAAAGGTATGGGGAAAACACTCTTGTATACGATTATTTCGCTGTTTTTCGCCTTTATCATCGGCTTGATTTTTGCTTTTATGAAAGTGGGTCAGAATAAGTTCCTTCGAATTGTTGCTACTGTATTTGTGGATATTTTCCGCGGGATACCGTTGATTGTCCTGGCATTCTTTATTTATTTCGGAATTCCTCAGGCGATGGGCTTCACCATGCCACTGTTCCTGGCCGCCATTCTGACGTTGAGTCTGAATGCAGGGGCGTACGTGACGGAAATTATTCGTGGGGGTATTCAATCGATTGATCGTGGACAGATGGAAGCAGCCCGTTCATTGGGACTTCCTTATCGCAAAGCGATGATAAAGATTGTAATCCCTCAGGCCATACGGGTTATGATTCCTTCATTTATTAATCAGATGGTTATTACATTGAAAGATACGTCGATCTTGTCCGTCATTGGTCTGGTGGAGTTGACGCAATCCGGTAAGATTGTCATCGCAAGAACATTCGCCTCTTTCGACATTTGGTTGACTGTTGCGATTATGTACCTGATTGTTATCATCACATTGACTAAAATTGCTGACTACCTGGAGGTGAGGGTTCGTCGTGGGTAAAATTAAAGTAGAAGGATTAAAGAAAAGTTTTGGCACGAATCATGTGTTGAAGGGCATCGATATATCGGTCAACGAAGGTGAAGTTGTCTGTGTCATTGGACCTTCAGGTTCAGGTAAAAGTACGTTTTTACGCTGCATTAACCAGTTAGATGAGATCACAGCTGGACGGGTTATCGTAGATGATCGGGATTTAAATGATCCCAAAACGAACATTAACAAAGCTCGCGAGAACATAGGTATGGTATTTCAGCACTTTAACCTGTTTCCTCATTTTAGCGTGCTCAAAAATATTATGTTTGCCCCCAGAGAACTTGGGATTTTAAAAGAACAGGAAGCACGCGATACGGCACTCCGTTTACTGGATCGGGTTGGTTTGTCGGATAAAGCAGACAGCTATCCCAACCAACTTTCGGGCGGACAAAAACAACGCGTAGCGATCGCTCGTGCGCTTGCCATGAATCCGGACGTTATGTTATTCGATGAACCAACTTCGGCACTTGACCCCGAAATGGTAGGCGAAGTCCTTGGTGTAATGAAGGATCTTGCGAGCGAAGGTATGACGATGATTATCGTGACCCATGAAATGGGCTTTGCCCGTGAAGTTGCGGATCGGGTTGTCTTCATGGACGGTGGATATGTTGTAGAGCAGGGCACTCCTGATGAAATATTCGGAAATCCAAAAAATGAACGGACGATCAGCTTCCTCGAGAAAGTACTCTAAAACCATACCAAAAAACCTTCAAGAATTCGTTCTTGAAGGTTTTTTGGTATGTTGTAATTTCCTGCTTTTACACCCGGTCTGATGTCTCTCCATCACTTTGACAGCGGCAGCAACCTCTGTTAGCAGGGAAGACGCAAGAATAGGGCCCCCTCTCATATTACTCATCCAACTGGAAATTCTTCAACGAATATGTAGTCATTTGCATGTTTTTGGCGTAGTCGATTTGAAAAATACAGGAATAAATCACGTTTAACACGTAATCAAAGGCAATTTGTGATGAAAACGTACCGATCTTTGCATGTTTTGTTTCGTCATTCGGCACCTGGATACAGATCGTACTCATCTTGGCCAACTCACTTTGATGATTCGCGGTAATCGTAATAAATGGGATTTTTTCACGCGAGAAATGTTGAGCTGCCTTTAGGAAAATGGGCGATTTTTCATGATAGGTCAGAAAAATGGCGCAATCCTGCGCCGTAAGATTGATGGTATGGTAAGCCCATTCAGATAGCTCTGTTGTAATCACGACGTATTTATTGATTTTAATCAATTTATTCTGAAAACTCTTCGCGCGGATTTGAGAATCCCCCAACGCATAGATGAAGATTCGTTTTGCCTGATCCAGCAAATGGGCTGCTTCTGTTAGAGAGGCTTCATCCATAAAAGCAAAGTTTTTCTCAATCGTTTCTTTCATTAGTTCAGCTATATCTTTTGCCACCTGGAGTGAAGATTCACCAAGAGCGAACGGATAATTGGGATCGATATTGGAGATGTTCTGAGCATCCTGCTGAAACTCTCGAGCAAGCTTTATGCTGAACTCCTTAAACCCCGAAAGTCCAAGCTTATGAGTCAAGCGGTTGATGGCAGAATGTGACGTGTATGTAGCTTTGGCAAGCTCTTGAATATTCAAGTGAAGCATTAATTCCTTATGAGTCAGAATATAAGAAGCGATGCTTTTTTCATTTGGTGTAAAGTGGTTCATGTCTGTTAGTTGGGTCAATATTTTCAACAGGTTCACCCCGGAATCATTGAAATAATGTTGATGTAGAGCGTTCAGTAAACATTTTGTTTAAAAAGAGGGCATGAGAAATACAAAATATTGGTCAAATGTACCGTAATTTCTTCAAAGCCCCTCCGGCGGATTTTCTTCTTCTATAATAAATGAAAAAGAGCCTGAGGGGGAATTCATATGTTGACCATCGGTTACATTGGCAATGGCAAAAGTACAAATCGTTATCATCTTCCTTTTTCATTGAATCGGGATCATTTGAAAGTAAAAACGATATACGCCCGTCATCCAGAGAAAACGGAGTGGGAGAAAGCGCCTGGTGTTCTGTATACAGATGATCTTGCAGCTTTAATGAATGACGATGACATTCAGTTGGTCGTGGTCTGTACACATACCGAATCCCATTATGAGTATGCAAAGATGGCACTCGTTCATGGAAAACATGTACTTGTGGAGAAACCTTTTATGCTGACCAAAGAAGAAGCCGAATCCATTTTCCAGTACGCCAAAGAAAAAAATCTCTTGATTCAATGTTATCAGAACCGACGATATGATTCGGATTTTCTGACGACCAAGAAAGTGATTGAATCAGGAAAGCTTGGCGATTTGCTGGAAGTGGAAATGCATTACGATTATTATCGACCGGAGATCCCGAATGCTACCACCCATTTTTCCAAATACAAAAGTTATTTATACGGGCACGGTGTTCACACCATTGATCAGGTATTATCCTATTTCGGGCAACCGGACAAAATACATTACGATGTTCGTCAATTGCTGGGGCCTGGCAGAATGAATGATTATTTCGATCTGGACTTTTATTACGCTTCGCTGAAAGTATCAGTCAAATCCAGCTTTTTCCGCTTAAAGCCACGCCCGAGTTTTGTAGTATACGGCAAAAAGGGGGTATTCGTAAAACAAACGGAGGATCGTCAAGAGGAACATCTGAAGTTATTTTACCTTCCCAAAGGACATCCCGATTTTGGTAAGGATTTGCCTCAGCACTATGGCGTACTGACGTATCTGGATGACGAAGGAATCTATCATGAAGAAAAAGTAACTTCTGAACAAGGCGATTATGCAAGAGTGTACGACGATATCTATGAAGCCATCAACCATGGCAAAGAAAAAGTGATTCAAGACCAAGAAACGATCGCGGTTATGGAAATATTAGAAAAAGGTATGGAGGAGTGTAACTAATATGAAACTGGGAATTGTCGGAGCTGGAATGATTGTAAAGGATCTATTGAGCTTTATTCATGAAATTCCTGCGATTACGTTGGAGGCCATTTGTTCCAGACCTGGTCATCTGGATAAAATGCTGACTCTGCAAGAGCAGTATGGAATTGCACAAATATATTCGGAGTACAGCGATATGATTGCAAATGATGAAGTGGATACGATCTATATCGGACTACCAAATCATCTTCATTATGCATATGCCAAAGAAGCGTTATTGGGCGGCAAACATGTGATCTGTGAGAAGCCGTTCACTTCCAATTTTCAAGAATTTCTTGAACTTAAAGAGATTGCACGGCAAAAACAGCTGGTGTTGGTTGAAGCCATCACAAACCAATATTTGAAGAATTATTTGTCCATGAAGGAGAATCTGCGCAAACTGGGTGACATCAAAATTGTGGAGTGTAACTATTCCCAATATTCATCCCGCTATGCGGCTTTTCAGGCTGGAGAAGTGTTGCCGGCATTTAATCCGGAAATGTCTGGTGGAGCCTTGATGGATATTAATTTGTATAATATTCATCTGGTCGTAGGGCTTTTCGGAAGCCCGAAGAAGGTGGAATACTGGGCCAACATGGAACGCGGGATTGACACTTCAGGCATGTTGCTTTTGGACTACCGTGAGTTCAAGTGTGTTTGCATAGGCTCTAAAGACAGCACGAACATCCAGGGCAATAAAGGATATATCCACATGACCAGTTCGGCCAACAAATGTGAATCCTTTGATCTTGCGCTTCATAAGGAAACGCCGATTCGAATAGATATTAAGGATCATCCTCATCGTATGTATGACGAGTTTGTTGAATTCGAGCGTATGATTCGTGAACATGATCTGGAGAAAGTCACAGCTATGTTAGAGCATAGCGAGAAGGTGATGGAGGTTATTGAACAAGCCAAACAATCCGCCAATCTTGTATTTGGACCTGATCGATAATATATTCTGAAATTCCAGAATGATTGTATTGTATCTTTTTGTGCATTTCCCAAGATGACTGTGTTAAAATGCGGTGAAAGATATAAAAAATTCATATGTCAGTGAACCAATAACAGTCTTCTTGGGGAGTATTTAATGATAACGATTAAAGATGTAGCAAAGTTAGCGGGTGTCGCGAGTTCAACTGTATCCTATGTACTCAACGGCAAAAAACATGTAAGTGAGCATACAAGACAGAAAGTACTTGCAGTAGCAAGTGAGCTTAATTACATCAAGCACGGAGCCGCATCCGAATTAAAGCGAAAACACACACAAACGATCGGAGTTATCGTTCATGATATGTCTGTCCCCTATTTTTCCGACTTGGTGAGTGGAATTGAATCCAGCGCCATAAGTCAGGGATATGACCTCATCGTATGCAGTTCTTTAGGCGGGGAGCGATCGACAGCCGCACGCTTTATCCGAGAGAGAAGGCTGGACGGTGTGATTGTAATCGCTGAAAATATTGAAGATGAGTTGTTGTTGCAGGCTGCCGAAACGGGGTTTCCAATTGTTGTGATGGACCGGGAACTTCATAGTAAGCATATTGTAAATGTTCTGATGGATGATGAGCAGGGTGGTTATATGGCAACCCGTTTCCTTCTGGATAAAGGTCACCGCGCAATCGCCTATATTAGTGGACCTTTAAGTTCGGATTGTAATCTGATGCGATATCAGGGTTATCTGAGAGCTATGCATGAAGCTGGGGTGGAAGAGAATGAGAATTGGAGACTTGGCGGCCAATTTCTGAAAACAGGTGGCTACGACGCAGCCAAGTTGCTAATGGAGGGAGAGCTTCCAACGGCAGTCTTTTTTGCGAATGATGAAATGGCCATTGGAGGTTTAGAGGCATTCAAAGAACACCAGGTTTCCATACCCGAAGATCTATCTATTATTGGATTTGATAACATACATGTAACTGAATACTTAAATCCACCTCTTACGACTTTTCGCCAACCCAAAACAGATGCAGGCTCCTTTGCTGGACATGTACTCATTCAGATGTTAAAAGGAGAGACTGTTGAGTCTACTTATAAGATCAATATACAGTGTGTCGAGCGTGACTCCGTTTCCTGTTATTCTATTATTAAAAGCTAAAAAGGCGGGACTGTTCATGTCCATGAGAAACGGAAAGATCATCAAAGCACCACAAGGACTGGAACGTGCTCCAGACAAACAAGGAAGTTTAAAGCAGAATGGGTTATCCGTCATTCAATTTTGTTTGCATACACAGGGGACAACAGGCTCCTATTTTCTGAAAGATCACATGTTGTTGTTCGTTATATCGGGCGTATACACGGTTCGCTTCAAGGATCAGGAGTACACTGTGCGAAGTAATGAAATGGTGTTTCTTCACCAATCGATTCGTATTGATTACATAAAGTCGGGTGAACCTGGATCTGAGTTCATGCTGGACTATATGATGTTTTTCCTTAACGAAAATATGCTTGCGGAGTTTGTTCAGTTTTCTGGATTCAAACCGACGGATACCGTGAATGAAATCGTGCCGGTGTCAATTATACCGGTCAATGAACTCACCCGCTCATATATAGCATCATTGAAACCCTATTTCGAAAATCCAGACGAGGTACAAGACGGACTGATCCGGCTTAAATTCATGGAACTCCTGTTTCATCTGGCACACGCCAATGATCGATTTTTACATCAACTTCTGCAACCAAATCATGATAAAAACAGCGACTTCGGCAAAATAATAGAGGAGAATATTACGAATCCCATTTCTATAAGCGATCTGGCTTATTTGTCTGGCAGAAGCCTGTCTACCTTCAAAAGGGATTTTCAGGCCCTATACCACACGTCACCCTTGAAGTGGATTCGTAATCAGAGGCTGCATAAAGCCAAGAAACTGTTGGCAGAGACATCATTGTGCGTCACCGATGTCTGTTTCTCAACAGGTTTCGAAAACGTTGCCCATTTTTCCAAAGTGTTTAAGCTTCAGTTCGGGCTTCCGCCCTCGGAGTTTAGACAGCAATGCAAACGAAGCAAGGCAAAAATCACATAAAGCCAGCTTAATCTGTCCATACTTTATAAACAAGAAACGTTGTACCACTGTTGAGTAAAGCGCTTCGCGATAAATATCGTGAGACGCTTTTTTTCATTATTCGAAAAAATGAGCTAAATAAACAAATCCCATGAGCTTAGCAGCAAAGAAATGCATCTATTTTCTTGTTATTGTTGTCTCATGCGTTACACGTTGTCGCAACCCAAAAGCTGAGGAGGATTAACCAATGGAATATGTGAAATTAGGAAATACAGGCATGGATGTATCTCGACTTTGTCTTGGCTGCATGGGATTTGGTGAACCGGGACGAGGGTTTCACCAATGGGTATTGGATGAAGAGAATAGTCGTCCCGTCATTCAAAAAGCGTTGGAGTTAGGCATTAATTTCTTTGAT
Organism: Paenibacillus sp. E222; assembly: GCF_013401555.1. Lineage (NCBI taxonomy): Bacteria > Bacillati > Bacillota > Bacilli > Caryophanales > Paenibacillaceae > Paenibacillus > Paenibacillus sp. E222. Next base: position 5,189,052 of record NZ_CP058552.1, on the reverse strand, counting down.
ACAGCTAATGTATATGCAGGCGGAACAAGTGAAGAGATCCTGGGTCGGGCTCTCAAGGACTACGCTAATCGAGATGAAATTGTCCTTGCGACAAAAGTGTTTTCCCGTATGCATGATGGTCCGAATGGCGCCGGACTTTCTCGAAAGGCAATTATGAGTGAGATTGATAAAAGCCTCAAGAGATTGGGAACCGACTATGTAGATCTATATCAAATTCACCGCTGGGACAACCATACCCCTATTGAAGAGACCATGGAAGCATTACATGATGTGGTGAAGGCAGGCAAGGCAAGATATATTGGTGCTTCAGCCATGTCAGCATGGCAATTCCAAAAGGCTTTATATGTCGCCGAGAGAAATGGTTGGACCCGCTTTGTATCGATGCAGAACCACTATAACCTGATCTACCGTGAAGAGGAAAGGGAAATGATGCCTCTTTGTCAGGAAGAGAAAATCGGTGTAATTCCCTACAGTCCACTTGCTTCTGGACGGTTGACCAGAGATTGGCAGGAAACCACACAGCGTTCCGAGACGGATCAGGTTCAAAGGGCAAAATACGATGCAACAGCCAGCACCGATCGATTAGTGGTAGAGCAGGTAGCAGAAATCGCTGAAAAACGCGGCGTTCCCCGGGTACAAATCGCTCTTGCCTGGCTGCTGCACAAGAATCCGGTTACAGCTCCGATTATTGGCGCTACGAAGACATCCCATCTCGAAAATGCAGTTGAAGCTCTGTCGATTGCATTAACATCAGAAGAAATGGCAAGCTTGGAAGAACCGTATGTACCTCATCCGGTATATGGACTTAATGCTGGATTTAAGTCATAGCAATATGCTGAAGATGAGTTAATGGGTACGTTTACTACAAAGTAAATAGCTTAGAGTCTAGTAGTAACACCCGACATTAGTCGAGTTCCTCTAACCGACCACAGACAGACGATAACTTCATTTTGGATTGATATAATTCCATAGGTAAATCATTTATAACCAGAAGGAGAATCCAAAATGAAGTCTGTATTACGTTTCATGATTTATCTGATCATTATAGTTGTTGTGGTGGCAGGGGGAGGAACAATCGGGTTCATCAGCACGATGAATTCAGGAATGTCGACTTACGATACATCCGCTCCTGAATTAAACAATGTACAAGTGCCGGAATATGACGCCAGCAAACCGACAGTGGCTGTGCTGCTGGCAAACGAGGTCACCGAAGTATTTGATTTTCTCGTTCCGTACGAGATGTTTGCGATGACGGAAGCTTACAATGTGTACGGTGTTGCACCCAATCGGGAAATTAAATCTCTAACCGGGGGACTTGATGTAATCCCGCATTATTCTTTTGCTGAGATGGATACGCTGCTCGGAAAAAGTCCGGACATCATTGTCATTCCATTTATGCCAATGTTGGACGAAAACCAATACGCACCTGTACGTGAGTGGATTCAGAAGCACTCAAGTGTTAACACAACATTACTCTCCATTTGCAATGGAGCAGAAAACCTGGCTGATACGGGTTTGCTGGATGGCAAGTCTGCCGCAACGCACTGGGGTGACGTTAACCGTCTCATCAAAAAATATCCCGAAATCCAGTGGGTGAAGGATCAGCGTTATGTTCAACATGGCTCGATTATATCTTCCGCGGGTCTAACTTCCGGTATTGATGCAACACTTCGTGTAATTTCGGATCAATTGGGTGATGCGTCTGCGAAGAAGGTAGCAGAGCAGATGAACTATCCATCATATGATTACGTCTTAAACCCGCATATGAAGCCGTTTAATGCCAAGTTGAGCGATATTTCGTACATAATGAATAATGCTTTTCAATGGAAAAAGGTGAAGGCCGGGGTGCTGTTGTATAACGGAGCAGATGAATTGGATTTGTCTTCCGCTTTTGATACGTATGGTGCTTCCGGTACTACAAGGACACTGACCGTCTCCAACCAAAATGACCCCATTGTAACGAAGCATGGACTGAACATCGTGGCGCGCTATCAGATTGAAAACGTGCCGAAGCTGGAGAAAATGATTATTGTCGGTGCAAATGCGGATTCTGTCGCCGCTGAGGACATCAATAATTGGAGAAACAGTGGTAATCGTGCGGAACTGCTGTTTCTGCATCGTGATGCATCAGAACGGTTTGCAATGGAACCTGCTTTCGAAGATCTGGCAGAACAAGAGGACATCCGAACCGCGAAATTTGCTGCCAAGCGCCTTGAATATCGTGCGACCGATCACCTGAACCTGAAGGGCAGCGCCTTTTCCTTGGAAGCGTTTCTCATTCCTGTGCTGCTCGGCGTACTGACTTTTCTTATTATTCTCTATATTGATTTGCGTTTCATACGCAAGAAAAAGAAATCGTAATGGCCTCAAATTAAGATGTTCTCTAAACGAAGAAGTGAGTAAGACTAATCAGGTTAATGGAAAAGAGATTAGGTGGCTAATTATGAGCCACCTAATCTCTTTTTTTAATTATTTCTTTAAAATAGCCGGATTCAGTTCATAAGTGAAAGTCTCTTCGATGGTCTCCTTTTTCGTATATCTACTATTTAATCTCATTACTCGAATTCCGGAAACTCTTAGGTGTTTGGTTTTGATGTTTTTTGAAAGACTGAATGAAGTTATTTACATGATTAAAACCAACCCTATGAGCTATTTCGGTTACTGTATAATCAGTTGAAATTAGTAATTCCGCGCTTTTCTTGATCCGGTACTTAATTAAGTAATCATACGGTGTCATATGAATGGTTTTCTTAAAACTCCGGGTGCACTCCGAGATGCTCAGATGTGCTGTATCAGCAATTTCTTGCAGTGTGATATTCGTTGAATACTGCTGATGGATATAGCTGAGCATGAGTTGAAGGCGCTCTTGCTGAAGCTTTACATATTTGGGCGCCTCCTCGGAGGGAAGCGTAATATTATGAATCAAAATTAGCCACAATTGAACGGTTTTGATCGAAACCTCATATTCCCATCCCCACTTTTTTGTCATATCAAATCTCTTTTTCATATCCCATAACATATCTAGCACATTCTGTTGCCATTCTACATCCCCTTTGATTACCAGCGACACCAGTGAAGAGTCTGTATAAGGTAAAACATAATTTTTCTCCATGGCACTATCTGCGTAGAAGGCTAACAGCTTTTCAGGGAAATTAAAACTCACATATTGACCGTTGTGGGTCAGATGGGTTGTAACATGCAGGACTCCCTTATTAATTAGGATAGCTTGACCCGCCAGTAACTCATGATCAACACCGTTAACCTGTATAACCAACCTTCCTTGAGTAACCAATGTAATCTGTAGTTCTTCATGCCAATGCAAGTCATTAAATCCTCTACCTTCAGGAATAATTTTCTCGGAATTAGCTGTGTACATAATGTATGGAAATGAAGCATCAGGGAAAAGAATCGTCTCGTGAAGCTGCTTTGACATTTAAATGTATCCTTTCAAATGGTGATATTTATATACAATATAGCGATATTATTACACAAATAAAACATTAACGATGATATTATTATATCCAATCTTTGTTTTATCACTATAATCCTGTGCACAGAATTTGGATAGAACATGTTGAAGGAGTAAGTATGAAAATGAATAAATCGTTGTATCCGCCTCATCCGTACCTGTTGCTTTTTATCAGCATTTTGTCCATCTCGATATCTTCCATATTGATAAAGTCCTCAGAGACACCAACCTCTGTAGCTGGGATGTACAGATTGTTCATAACGGTAATACTAATGCTTCCTTTTGTACCTTGGAAAAGTCTTCGAAACCTTATGATGAGCAAAAAAGATTGGAGTGTTGTGTTGTTAGCCGGACTCTTTCTCGGATTGCATTTCTTATGCTGGATGGAGTCATTGGTGCACACCTCCGTTGCAAGTTCCATGGTCATTTTATCGTTGCAGCCTTTATTTGTAATGTTGGGGTCATACTTCATCTTCAAGCAACAAGCAAACATGGTTACGATTCTATGTCTGGTTACAGCCCTTGCAGGGTCAATTATTATCGCATGGGGTGACATCGGAGTATCTAGAGAGGCACTGATCGGAGATGGATTATCTTTATTGGGCACCATCGCGGTTTCGGCATATATGCTTGCTGGACAAAAAGTCAGTCACAAAATCGATGCAAATGTGTACAGCGTTATTGTCTTCTTCCTTGGGGGGATTGTCTTGCTTATCTACAGTCTAATCAATCATATCCCCCTGACCGGATATAACACTTCAGATTGGATGTATTTCTTGTTGCTTGCCATCATTCCAACCATTTTTGGACAATTTCTTATTAATCTATTATTGAAATCTTTAGGTGCAACGACGCTTTCTGTAGGCATTATTGGAGAGCCTGTTCTTGCGATCATACTCGCCTTTCTATTTCTGGGAGAAACCATCTCTCTGTTTCAGTTTATAGGCGGGATGGTGACTGTACTTGGCATGGGGGTGTATTTTTGGGCAAAATCCTGGCGATACACCATTTCTAAAGTTCGAACTTGACGTGAATTTATACAACGAAAACGATAAGACAAGTAGAAGAGGAGAATATATATGGCTACTATTGATGATTTTTTGAAACTGGATATTCGCGTCGGAACCGTTACAAAAGCTGAGTTTTTTGCAGAAGCGAAAGTGCCTGCGATCAAACTTGAGATTGATTTTGGACAAGAGATTGGAATGAAAAACTCCAGTGCACAAATTACCAAAAGATATGCAGCAGAGGAACTGATCGGACAACAAGTCATAGGGGTAGTGAACTTTCCACCGCGCCGGATAGCCGGGTTTAAATCAGAAGTATTGGTTCTGGGAGGAATACCCGAAAAAGGGGATGTCGTTCTGTTAAAACCAGATATCGAGCTGCCTGACGGAATACCGATTGGATAATAGATCATATTGTCATATTGGCGTAACAGACAACAGGTAAGATGGCTATCGAGGTGATTGATCATGAATAAAATATCAACCAAATCGAGTTGGCCCATCGGAAAAAATGTTTTACTCTCGGCGGTCATTTTGGTTGCACTAGGTGGATGCAGTTCTAACTCTGTTTCGACAAAGCCATTGGAGATATCAGGGATGAACAGCAGTCAGGAGGAGAAGCAGGCTGTTCCTTCGGAGAAAATGAGCTACTGGAATGAGCAGCGAAAAGGGACCAATTTTATGAACTCCACCTCTCTTCCTGTCAACTATGAAGCAGCCAAGGAACAGGGCATAGAGTTCGTCCGGCTTGCGCCCGATAAGTGGAGTAAGGATCGGGATTTTTTGTTCAACGATAAGCCGGATAAACATATTAACGCAGACTTTTTGATAGGCAGCTCGGATAAGTACGAAGGTATCGTGGAAGCGGATTTTGCCCGACTCAAAGCGGATCTTGACGCCGCCGAGGATAAAGGGATGAAAGTGATTATTACAGTGCTTAGCTTACCGGGTGATCGCTGGCGGCAGTTCAACGGGGCCAAGAATGATGATCGGATCTGGAATGATACTGAATATCACAATCAGGCCGCTCAGTTTTGGAAGGATCTTGCAGCACGATTGAAGAATCATCCTGCCGTCATCGGCTATAACCTGATTAATGAGCCTCATCCGGAAACGGGTACGGGTTTTCATGATTTCTGGACGCAGGATTATTTGGAGTGGTATGCCAAAGTGGAACATACCGCAGCTGATCTGAATTCACTCTATGACACGATAACCAAAGAGATCAGGACGGTAGACCAGACAACTCCCATCATTGTAGATTCGGGTCTCTACGCAACACCTTGGGCTTTTACGTACCTGAAGCCGATTGATGATCCTAACGTGCTGTATGCTTTTCATATGTATGAGCCTTATGAGATGACAAGCCAGAACCAGAAAAAAGGATTTACGTATTCTTATCCAGGGAACGTAAAGGTTGGAGATGATGAGACGGAAAAAGTGTTTAACCGTCAGACTCTGAAACAATTTGTCGAGCCTGTCGCCAAGTGGGCGTCCGATCATAACATACCTGCGAACCGGATTATAGGTTCCGAATTCGGAACGAACCGAATGGTTCACGGTGCAGATCGCTACATGTCGGATCTGATATCTATCTTTAATGAGTACGGATGGCATTGGGCTTTCTATGCATTTCGCGAAGATACGTGGGATGGGATGGATTATGAATTAGGCAGTGAGAAGCCCAACTGGAAGTATTGGGATGCCATTGAAAAAGGGGAGCAGCCTGCACGCGGTACGGCAGACAATCCACTCTGGAATGAGATAAGAGCAAGTCTGACGAATTGAAATAGAGAAGAGAAGGATCACCAATGTATTCTCACTTATTCTACTAAAGCTAGAATGTAGAACAGCCTCCGAAAAATTATTCGGGGGCTGTTCTTAATTTGAAGTTCATTCTGATAATGAATTCTGGAATAACTAGCAGCAAAGCAATAGAGCCATAAATACTTATAGTGTAGCTTGCAGCATAAACCAACCCGAAACCTTGATGAAGAAGGGAAGTGATGAGGTGAATCAACATGTTCGTGAAACAGAAGGCATAACTACGAATCATCCAGTTCCGGTGTTGGATCATTCGTTTCTGTTTAATCTGAATGAGAGCCGTAATCGTAATGAACAGCCAGATGATATTAAGCGCATTGAAGCCCATACTGCTTATTTTCCCGCCAGTGGCGTAAGGTGCCATATAACCGGAAGTCAGTACAACAAGCACTACGGATACAATGTAAACATAACCGTTTATACGGTGGAACCTGCGGCTCTTTTTAAAAATCCGATTAGAGAAGTTGACCAGTCCAGACGCCATGGCCAAACATGCAAATGCAACATGAACGTACATGACATTCAGCCAGATCGGAAGATGAAGCTCACGCTTTAAACCCGTCTTGTGGCTTAAAAAGTCTGAGGCTTGTGGGTCTATCCAATAGTTCTTCACCAAAGCATACACAATAAATAAAATACTGACACAGGCCAGCCATCCGTATAATGTTCCTCGTTTCTTCATATTCACCTACAACCCCCAAGATTCCTTTTTGTGCAATATGACAACCAGGCTAGTTTATTCGTTTTCCAGTTAATTTGGAAGCAGGAAGAAGGCCAGCTTTAGCGAATCCGCTCATCTGATCTCCATCCACGGCAACTTCGAATTTCAGATTCAAACGCATGGGTTTGGTAATCGGCAGGGACCAGGTCAACTTGTTGTCGCAGAGTACAGGGTTCACAAAAGGGATTGTTTCATCACCTTGTGTGGCCGTGCCCTGAATCACATTGGAACTTGTCGTTATGTAGAGCTTGACCTCCAGCTTACCTACAGGTGTAGCGATTGTTGTGTCCCAATTACCGTCAAAGATGGATGTCTGTGTTTTCTCGTTAGGCAATATGTCCGAGATTACTGTCGTTTGATTCATGACAATGCTTGGTTCGTTGTCCGTTAACGACTTGTGAGTGCTGGGTATCATGCCTTTCGTTCTCCAAACGGTTCCTCTTCGCTCATACTCAAACAACTGTTCTATCTCGTGTGCAATACGCGGTCCCAGTTCACGTTCGACCAGATACAGCGCAACATCGAGTCCCGAGGTCACACCGCCACCAGTAACCAGATTACCATCATCCACTACGCGTGCCGGGACAGGAATTGCCCCAGTCGCACCAAGTAAATCCATACCCAAATGATGCGTTACCGCATGTCTGCCTTCCAGGACTCCTCCCATGGCTAACAAAAGGGAACCACCGCAGACGGTAGCGATTACGATGTCTTTGTGTTCGAGAGCTGCCTTGACCTTAGTGGTCAATCCCGTATTCATGGCTTTGCCCAGAATAGTTGGAATCGAGTCTGGACCATCTCCTTCAACATCACCAGCTGCACCAGGCACAAGTATGATACCCTCACGTTCCGGGTCCAGTGTGTCGATCGCTTCGATTGTCAATCCATTCACACCGCTTGTCACAGCTCTTGGTCCTTCAGCCGTGACCAGTTCTACCTTGAGTGCCTTGTCCGTATACGTGGAAGCCGCGCAAAATACTTCGTAAGGTGCAATAGCATCCATTAGGTCGAAGCCGTCAAATAAGACGATTTGAACAGTTAACATTAACCCATCCCCTTAACTATATTTTGTCAAAAGATCTTTCAGCAAGTGATATTCCTTGTCGTCAATTTCTCCTTTAGCCATTCGACTGGACGAAGTAGGATACAGGTCGTTCTTGCTAACAGGTAGAATCATAACAAATGAATATCTCAAAGAAAGTCGTAGAAAGGTCACAAAACGATAAACAAATCATCACAGAGTACAGCTTCATCTTGGTAATGGAAGAAAAAATGATAAACTAGATGGCAGAGGTGGGATAAGCATGAGTAATTATCATACGATACTTGTTGTTGATGATGACGAGAGTATCGTCGAACTATTAAGAGACTTTCTAGAGAACGATCATTTCCATGTAAAGACTGCTTGTGAACCGGAGCAAGCGTGGACCATACTTCAACAACATTCGATAGATTGTATTGTTCTGGACATCATGATGCCGGGACAAAACGGATTTGAGTTATGCCGTCGAATTCGAGGGGACAGCAATGTTCCAATCCTATTCTTGAGTGCCCGCAGTGATGATGTGGACAAGATCCGTGGTTTGACACTCGGCGGGGATGATTATATTGTCAAAACTGCTTCGCCTGGGGAAATTGTGGCCAGAGTGAAAGCCGTTTTGAGACGCACTACTTCCAGGCATCCCATGGAAGGGAAGATCTTGGATTATGGACGCATCCAGTTGAATCTGACAGCAAGAGAGGTCCTGATTGAAGGGGTGAAAGTCGAGCTTACACCGAAAGAATATGAGTTGTTGCGATTATTTGCGGAACACCCGAGGCAGGTTTTCTCCTACGAACAACTGCTTGCAAAGTTTTGGGAGGGTGTAGGCGACAGGCACACCATTCGCGTTCATCTGAGCCGGCTTCGTGAAAAAATTGAATCCGACCCAAACCATCCACAATTCCTCATCAACGTGTGGGGAGTAGGATACCGCTTTGAGGGAGTGTAACATGAGAAAACTTCGCATTCGTACATTTACTATGCTTTGCCTATTCTTCTTGCTTACGATGCCTTGGATTTTTTTTGTCACGGCTCACTTTATGGACACTCAGTCGTTTAGCATCTCAACTAGCCAACAGCAAAATAAAACGCTGCAAAGACATCTGAGCGAGATGATTCACACGATTGAAGCGGGTACGGATAAATGGACGGATACCGGTTGGCAAAACGAACTTCATACCAAGTTGAGCAAAGCAAAGATGGATGTGGTGATTGAATCTGCGTCCAATTCGGAAATATATCGTTCCGCCCAAAAGTATCATAGTAGATTATCGTCGACTGAGCAGTTTTCTGTCATAAAAGATGGACAATTACTGGGAAGGGTAGTTCTTTATCTTCCCAAATCCAACGGAGTTCCAATGCTTGCAGCATTTATTGGGCTGCTGCTTGCTTTCTTTGTGGTTGGAGTTGAAATGAGACGATTCCTCCTTAAACCACTTGAGAAGATGAGCAAGGCGGCCAGACAAATTGCAGCAGGGCATTGGGAAGTGCAGTTACCCAACTCCAGAATTACGGAAATCGCCGAAGTTCGGGACGGATTTGAGGTTATGGTAAAAGGACTCGAGCAATCCCACCGGAAACAAGCGGAGCTCGAGGAAGAACGCAGATTTGTCATCGCTGCCGTTGCACATGATTTACGCACACCGTTGTTTGCCTTGCGGGGGTATTTGGATGGATTGGAACAAGGTATAGCTCAGTCGCCGGAGAAGGTCACACGGTATATTGCCGTATGCAAAGAGAAATCCGCCCAATTGGATCGATTGGTTGAGGACCTCTTCACTTTTACAAAAATGGAGTACTTGGAAAGTGAACTTAACACGAGAACGCTTGATTTAACACAGATCCTCCGAAGATCGATAGAGAGTGTGAGTCCACAAGCTGAGCAGAAACATATTTCTATCTTAAAGCAATTAACTGATGGTTGTTTGATTAACGGAGATTCGTATGTATTGGAGCGTGCGATGAACAATATATTGGAGAATGCGGTTAGATATACGTCATCAGGTGGCTCAATAACAGTCCAATGCTGTAAAGACGGCAATAAAATCAGGTTTATGATCCGTGATACCGGACCTGGTTTCTCTTTCGAAGAATTAGAGCGCGTTTTTGAACCTCTGTATCGCGGGGAAACGTCTCGAAGTCGTGCAACTGGAGGCAGTGGATTAGGATTAACGATCTCACAACGAATGATGAAGCAACATGGAGGCGAACTTATGGTAAGCAACCACCCTGACGGTGGAGCAGTTCTAACAGGATGTTTACCGCTAGCTGACTTGAATTAAAATGATCGGCAACTCCTTATCTCCTAAAACCATGGTTGGTTATTTAACATGTATTACGTGGATTTTTGACTTCAGACTGGAAGAGAGGTAAACCTGACCTCAGCTTCCAGTCTGGATATCCTGATATTATGCTTGATTTGTTAACGTCTTAGATATAATATGTTCATATGTTTAAACTCTTAAACGTAATGGAGTGATTTAAATGCAGGCTATGGTTATTGAGAAATACGGGAAGAATGTTCCCTTGATACAGAAAGAAATGCCTGCTCCTCAAATCGGAGATCATGATGTATTGGTGGAAATCCATGCAGCAAGCTTAAATCCGATTGATTTTAAAATAAAAGAGGGCAAGGTAAAGCTCTTGTTGAATTATAAGATGCCATTGATTCTTGGGAATGATTTTTCCGGGGTTGTGGTCAAGGTTGGTAAACAGGTGAACGCTTATAAACCTGGAGATGAGGTATATGGCAGACCTCGTAAAGACCGAATTGGAACTTTGGCTGAATACATTGCTGTCCATGAAGAAGACATCTCGCTGAAGCCCCAAAACTTAAACTTTGAAGAAGCAGCATCCATACCACTGGTCGGTCTTACGACATATCAAGCTTTTTACGATATTTTGAAGCTTCAGAAAGGCCAAAAAATATTAATTCATGCAGGATCAGGAGGGGTTGGCACGTTCGCCATCCAGTTGGCCAAATTAATGGGAGCTTACGTCGCCACTACTGCCAGCGATAGAGGTTACGAATTGGTCCAATCCCTTGGTGCGGACCGTATTATCAATTATCGTAAAGAACATTTTGAAGAAATGCTGTCGGAATATGATGCGGTGTATGACACATTAGGAGGCGAGGTACTGGAAAAATCCTTTCAAGTACTTAAGCCCCATGGAAAAATAGTATCCATTTCCGGCTTGCCAAACGCGAGATTCGGGCGAGAAGCCAATTTGGGCTGGTTAAAGACCACACTGCTATCGATTGTGAGCCATAAGATTACAACTCTTGAGAAGAAAAACCAAGCAAGTTATCATTTTCTCTTTATGAAACCAAGCGGGGTTCAATTAGAGCGAATAAAGGGTTACGTGGAGGAAGGTCTCATTAAACCGGTTATTGATAAGGTTTATGATTTTGAAGATGTCGGGCAAGCGTTTCAGTATCTCGAAGGGGGAAGTGCCAAAGGGAAGGTCATCATTAAAATGAAGTAAGAGTTCAATAGAGATGGATTCCGTTCTTGTCCGAATGGAGAACAAGAACGGATACTTTTCTGATCGGACAGAGTAATGAATCAAAACCCAAATTGGATTTCTTTTTATTTTATCGGTATCCAAATTTGAGGTGGCTGGTGCGGTCCTGGATATACTTCCAGCTCGGGTATACCTGCATGCTCGTAAGGATTGGAAGGGAACCATTCGGAGATAATCTGCTTCCATAAGCGCTGCATACTTTCTGGCATCGGACCTTCGATTTCAAAAACACTCCATTTGCAAGCCGGAAAGGTGAATGAGGATAACCCTTCAGGTACTTCACCATCATACGCCGTAGCAATCCAGTATTCCATCTGCTTCACCTGGATTTCGTTCTGATCCACACAGACGCCTAGCAACCCCTTAATTACACCATTATTCAATTCAAATAAACGATCTTCTGTACCACTCGTATACGCATCCTGCCACATCTTGGCTATGCCTCGTAAGTTTTCCCCATCAATATAAGAGAAAGCCTGCTTTATCCCAACTACGGTAAAGGCATCTTGTTCAACAATTCTGTGATTCATCGGTTCTGCTCCTTTTAGACTTAATTGAATAACCAAACGATTATACGATTTGATAGAAGTACTGTTCTTACGCGCTTCACTGGGGGCAATTCCGTGCTGCCTCCGAAAAGCTTTGGAGAAAGATTCAGGAGTGTCATAACCATACTTGAGCGCCAGATCAATGATTTTTTGATCACTTTGTATAAGTTCATTGGCTGCCAAGGTTAACCGTCTTCGTCTGATATATTCGGCTACCGTAACATCAGTTAATAAGGCAAACGTACGTTGAAAATGAAAGGGAGAAATATGAGCTTGAGCTGCAATTTGCTCCATAGTCATATTTTCGAACAAATGATCTTCGATATAAGCAATAGCTAGTTGTAATGATTCGATCCAGTTCATACGATGAACCACTCCTTGATTCCTATAATAGATGAAAACTGATTCAAGAACCTGTCATTATGTGCTTTAATTTGTCCGGTTAGGGAAGGAGGAGAGGGAAAACCCAATCCACACGTAAAAAAAAGATGACCCCTGATGATTTCAAAGGCCATCTTTTGGCAAACGAAAAAAAAGAATTGAACGAAAAATAACGCTATGATATAATCGTTAGCGCCATTGACAAAAAAAATAAAGTATGTACTTGTTTTTATCCCTACTTTAATTTTACATCTGGAATTTTGATTTGTCAATGCTCTTTTTCATCCCAAAAATAGGAAAAGGAGTGGTTCGGAGAGATGCAAACAAAAGAGTGGCAGCTGGAACAGGAAAGACTGGACTCTGTAAGGAACAAACTACAGGCCAGAATCACAGAATTGGAGCCAGAGGTTGCCGGGATGTGGGACCAGGCTTCGGAAATTCGCAAGCGCTTTTGGGAAGAAGTAACGATCAATACTAGCACCCAAGAAGATTTCGAAGAGACCTTCTACACCATTAACCAGCAGTCCGCGGTATTGGCCGAGCGGGAACGGGGTCACATGCGGTTGACGCAGCAATGGAATAACATGAAACGTCTGCTCCCGTCCCCCTATTTTGGCCGCATCGACTTTCAAGAGAAAGGTCTGGCCCACAACGATCAGATCTATATCGGCGTATCTTCCTTTGTCGACGAAGACGGATTGAGCTTTCTGATCTATGATTGGCGTACACCGATTGCGAGCATGTACTATGACTCTTCCCCCGGCATAGCGTCCTATGTGACGCCGATCGGAAGAATCGAAGGCACAATAGAGCTCAAAAGGCAATTTCAGATCCAAAACGGACAAATCAACAACATGTTTGATGCAAATGAAACGATTGGTGACCAATTGTTGCAGCAAGTGCTCGGCAAAGGTGCGGATTCACAAATGAAAAGCATCGTGGCAACCATTCAGAAGGAACAAAACGCCATTATCCGTAACGACACATGCCGAATGCTTATCGTACAAGGAGCAGCCGGTAGCGGTAAAACTTCCGCAGCCTTGCAGCGAGTGGCGTACTTATTGTACAAACACCGCCAGACGATCAGTGCTGATCAGATCGTCCTGTTCTCACCGAATCCGATGTTTGGCAGTTATATTTCCACTGTTCTTCCGGAGCTCGGTGAAGATAATATGCAGCAGACTACTTTTCAACAATATCTCGACTACTGGCTCGGCTCTTCGTTGCGTCCGGAGGATGTGTTTGATCAGATTGAATATGTACTGACCGCGCATGAAGCTCCAGGCTATGAGGCTCGGCTTCAGGGGATTGAATATAAAGCCTCCGATGCTTTTCTGCAAGCCTTGCAGAACTATGGAAACTGGCTGGGGCAGGAAGGCATGCGATTCAACAGCATACGCTTCCGGAACCGCGATTTGATTACTGCGGAGCAAATGAGAGCCAAATTTTACGGCTATGATCGTTCCCTGCCCTTGCTAAATCGCGTTGTACTCTTGCAGGAATGGCTGCTGAAAGAGCTGGATTCCCTGGAACGGATGGAACGTGAAGAAGCGTGGGTGCAAGAAGAATTGAATTATCTAGACACTGATCAGTATGCGGATATCTTCGAAATGCTGCATAAAGATAAGGAAGTATTCGATATCGCGGAGCAATACGCTCAAATTCGCGAGAAAATAAGCAAAAAACGTCGGGAAGATGAAGGTGATTTTGACTTTGCCCAGAAGGAGGAGGACCTGCTCAGCCGCAAGATCGTGAAAGAACGTTTTAGCCCACTAAGAAAAGGTATCAAGAAATTCTCTTTTGTTGATATCAAAGGCATATATGGCGAATTGTTTGTTGACGAAGCCACTTATCGGCAGAAAACGAATGCTGCGGTTATCCCTGCGCTATGGCCTGAGATATGCAGTCAAACCAAGGACAGCCTGCTCCGGAACGAGTTATTCCATGAGGATGCGACTCCCTATTTGTATGTTAAAGAACTGATTGAAGGTGTCCGAACGAACACAGAAATCAAGTATGTCTTCGTTGATGAAGGTCAGGATTATTCAACATTTCAATATGAATATCTCAAAAAGCTGTTCCCAAGAGCCCGCATGACCGTGCTCGGCGATTTCGGGCAAGCGATTTTCACGCAGGCTACCCATTTGACCGCAGCTGATTCACCACTGGTCCGTCTCTACGGTGAAGCCGAAACAAGCCTTTTCTCCCTAGTACGCAGTTACCGCTCTACGAAGGAGATTGTTGAATTTACAAGAGCGATGCTTCCAGACGGAGATGAAATTGTACCTTTTGAAAGAAAAGGCCTAAAGCCCCTGCTGACAAGAAGCAACGACAGAGAGAGGTTGGATGCACAAATGGTGGCAGATATCGCGGCGCTAAGAGCCGAGGGCTTTGATTCCATCGCTATTATTACGAAGACCGCCGCCGAAAGCCTCAAGGCCCATGAGTCGTTACAGGTTCAAGGAGGCGAAACGTTGCAGCTCGTTACGAAGGAAACGTTCAACTTTGAAAAAGGTGTAATGGTCATCCCTGTGTACCTCGCCAAAGGTGTAGAGTTCGATGCAGTCTTGGTGTATGATGCTTCCTCTGGAGCTTATGGTCGAGAAAATGAACGCAAGCTTCTTTATACGGCGTGTACGCGCGCTATGCATCGCCTTCATCTATACACGACGTGCGATTGGTCGCCTTTCATACAGGCCTTGCCAGCCGATTTGTATGAGGAATCAGGGACCTTTACAACGGAATAAACATGCTCGTATTGTCTGATCTAGCTGCGTATACGAATGGAGTCAATCAAACAAGTAGAACGAGTCGCCTTTAAGGCGACTTTTTTAGATTTTATATGTCATTAATATAGACGAATTTGTTAGCTGCAGCCTTTGGATTATTTCCATATTGTTATACTCATCATAAATTTTATTATATGGGTGGACTAAGATTACAGTTATATAATAGAAATACGTAACCAGAAGAATAGATTGCATACATAAAGTATAGAGGAGCTAAGATCATGTTAACCCAAATGAATTTACAGGGAAGCTGGGAGCTTCAACTGGATGAACATCAACAAGGCGTACAAGGCCCATTTGACGATACCATAACACTGCCGAACACGACTTCTCATGCACGTAAAGGAAGAAAGAATCATGTAGCTCACATTGGGTCTTTAACCGATGAATATTCTTTTGAAGGTTGGGTGTGGCTGAAACGGGAGATTGATATACCGGCAACGGTTGCTGGCAAGAAATGCAGTTTGTATCTGGAACGCACGCGCATCACCAAGTTATGGGTCGATGGTGAAGAAGTTGGAGCGCAGAATAGCCTTAACACCCCTCATGTGTACAGCTTGCCGGAAGGGTTATCGGAGGGGAAACACACCCTCACCATCCGGGTCGACAATACGGACTATCCGACGAAAGGCGGACATCTTACATCCGTTGATACCCAGACCAACTGGAACGGAATAACCGGAAAGCTGGAGCTTCATTTTTACGACGACGTGCACATGGGTGAGGTACAGATCTATCCCGATGCTAAAGAGCGAACCTTCAGAATCACAAGTACATTGTCCAAATGCATACCAGGTACTGTATTGTCTGTTACTGCGCAAACCTTCAAGCCCCTTTTAAAAGAGACTCATGGATATAAGCCATCAGATGGAAATCATGTGGTGAATGAGCAAACCTATCCATGCAGCAAGGACGAAGTTAATGTGCTCTACAAGATGGGAGACGACGCATTGCTCTGGAGTGATTCAGACCCACATCTGTATGTGCTGACCCTTACTCTGTTGGGGGAACATGGCGATGTGCTGGATACAACCGAAATCATAGCAGGACTGCGAGATTTTGAAGCTAATGGAGATGCTTTTACCATCAACGGTCGGAAGACCTTTCTTCGCGGAAAACATGATGGTCTAATCTTTCCGCTTACAGGTTACGCGCCAACCGATGTGGATGAATGGCTGCGAATCCTGAGCATTTCCAAATCGTATGGTATAAATCATTATCGCTTCCATACCTGTTGTCCGCCTGAAGCAGCGTTCACTGCTGCAGATCTGCTTGGCATCTATATGGAGCCTGAATTGCCATTCTGGGGAACGATCACGGATGAACTTGACCCACAGCATAATCAGGCTGAACAGGACTATCTCATTCGTGAAGGTTTTGCTATGCTCAAGGCGTATGGGAATCATCCTTCTTTTGTAATGATGTCACTTGGTAATGAACTCTGGGGCAGTAAAGAAAGACTGAATGCCATTATCAAAGCGTATAGAGCATTTGATTCACGCCATCTGTACACCCAGGGTTCAAACAATTTTCAGTTCACTCCGGTTATTCTAGAGGAAGAAGATTTTTACTGTGGTGTACGCTTTTCCAAAGATAGACTTTTCCGCGGCTCCTATGCCATGTGTGATGCCCCGTTGGGTCATGTGCAAACCGACGTGCCTGGTACCCTGAAGGACTACGACGACATGATCTTGCCAGATAGGACAGCTTTGGTGAGTGAGGGAATTCAAGGAGAAGAATCGGAGATTCAAATTCAATATGGCACGGAAGCCAAGACCGTGAAAGCCGCTTCTGTTGAAGAACAGCTCATTCCACATCTGCCCGTCATTTCCCACGAAATTGGACAATATGCCATGTATCCGAATTATGAAGAAATCGAGAAGTATACCGGGTCACTGAAGGCAAAAAACTTCGAGGTGTTTCGGGAACGTTTGCAATCCAAAGGGATGGGACATCTGGCTGAACCCTTTTTCAAAAGTTCTGGCAAACTTGCAGTAGCCTGCTATAAGGAGGAGCTTGAGGCGGCATTTCGATCCAATCATCTGGCAGGATTTCAATTGCTCGATCTTCAGGATTTTAGTGGGCAGGGAACAGCACTGGTAGGTATTTTGGATGCCTTCATGGATTCGAAAGGGCTAGTTACTCCCGAGGAGTGGAGGACGTATTGCTCGGATGCTGTCCTTCTGGCCCGATTCGAAAAATACAATTACAATTCGGGTGAAGATTTCAATGCCCACATTCAATTAAGGTACTACCGAACAGATTCATTGAAGGGTCATACCGTGGAGTGGGAGATGCGTGATTCGGATCAGCTGATTGCACAAGGAAAAGACGATATTTCCTTTATCTTTGGAGAAACTTGGTTTGAGATTGGCCAAATAAAGTTCAAGCTGCCTGATGTGAAAAGGATGACGCCAATCACTCTATCCCTGTATATTCCAGGTACCGATATTCGGAAGCAGTATGACCTATGGGTATACCCTGATCATGATGTGACAGCTATTGAACATGACCATATTTATAAGGAATTGTCCGATGAAGTCATTCACTTACTGGAACAAGGCGAGAGTGTGCTGTTACTCCCAACACTGGAGGATAACGAACATTCAATCGAAGGCACATATTGTACCGACTTCTGGTGTTATCCGATGTTCCGATCCATTTCGGAAAGCATGAACAAGCAAGTTCCCGTTGGCACGCTTGGTCTATTAATCGATAACGCGCACCCGGCATTGAAGCACTTCCCAAGTGAGGCGTATTCCACGTATCCTTGGTGGCATATCGTTATGAATTCACGGTCTATTATTATGGATAACGTCGCAGAGAATGTTCAGCCTTTCGTTCAAACCATTGATAATTTTGAACGTAATCATAAGCTGGGGCTGCTGTTTGAATGCCAGGTTGGAAAAGGCAAGCTGTTGGTTGGGGCACTAAATTATGATAAGTTGATTAACCATACAGAAGGGCGCCAATTACTTTACAGCCTTGCACAATATGTAAAAAGTGAGGACTTCCAACCGGAAGCGAAGATAGAACTGGTTGAGCTCCAACAATTGTTGGGCAAGAAATAGATTAGGTTAACGAAACTATTATTATGTAAACCAAATGAAATTCCAGTTTCATTTCTTTCTGCCTTAATGACATAAAACCTCCATCATATGTAAACCGTAATGGGGTACGCATGAAGGAGGATACATATGAAGAAAGATCATGTGCATCAAAAAGAAGAAGAGAAGCTGAGCTGGATTAGTCTTTCCTTATTTGGAGCAGGATGTACACTGGGAACCGGATTTTTCCTCGGAACAAGTCTGGCTATTCATTGGTCCGGTTTATCCGTGCTTGTACTTTTGGTGCTGGCTGCCGCGGGGACCTATTTTGTATTTGGAGCATTGGCACAGATGACGGCAGAAGATCCGAAAGAAGGGGCTTTTCGAACATATGCCGGTGAAGCGTTCGGCCCGTGGGCCGGTTTCGGAAGCGGATGGATGTATTGGTCTTCCGAAATGCTGATCATGGGCAGTTCATTAACGGCGCTTGGATTGTTCTCTCAATTTTGGTTTCCCAAATTCCCATTATGGACGTTTGTTGCGGTATATGCATGCATTGGATTATTCATCGCCGCATTGGGAGCGAAAGGGTTAACTCAAACGGAGAATGTGCTGGCCTTAATCAAGTTAGCCGCAACGGTTGCTTTCATCGCGATTGCAGCAGCGGCTTGTCTGGGCTGGTTAGATGTGAAGATTACACCGCAGAAAATAACGAATGAATGGTTCCCTCACCAAATAAAAGGCGTGTGGACCGGGTTTATTTATGCCTTTTTTGCCTTTGCCGGGATTGAGGTCATGGGTTTAATGGCAGCCAAGCTGAAAGAACCTAAGGACGCAGTGAAATCAGGCAGAGTGATGTTGTTAACCGTCAGTACGCTGTATGTTGTGGCGATTGCCTTAATCCTTCTTCTGGTTCCTGCTGCTAAATTAACACCGGACGAGAGTCCTCTCGTCAAAGCGATGTCATCGATTGGATTTACGGTCGTGGTTCATATTCTGAATGGGATTTTGATTATCGCCGGGTTCTCCACGATGGTCGCTTCAATCTATGCGATTACGTCCATGTTGGTTAAACTGGGTGAAGACGGAGATGCACCGAAGATGTTTACGAAGACTTGGGGAAAAAAGAACATGCCCCTATATGCATTAGGATGCACTGCGGCCGGATTAATCCTTTCTACTCTCCTGGCGTTATGGATGCCTAAGAGCCTGTTTGAATATGTAACAACCGCAGGCAGCTTGGTATTAATGTATACCTGGCTTCTGATTTGTATCACGTATATCAAGAAAATGAAGCCAACAAACTGGAATCGCATCAAAGTATGGACTGCTATGATTCTTATCCTAGCTGCAGTAGCTGGGACAGCCATGGAAAAAGCCAGCAGAAGAGGTCTGCTGGCCAGTATAGGTCTTGTTGCATTGATTGCCTTGATTACTTACATTGTAAACAAAGTACGAAAACCGCGACCGTCACCCTCTACTGAGCCATCCAAGTCCTGAATGGGTGTCTTATATCAGCTATTTCGTTAATTTACTCATGGCTTGCTTCATACGCATGAAGGGACACTTGGAAGGGATCTGCTCGTCATCGGGCAGGAAATATTGTTTCCATTCCAGATTATCCTGCTGTCCATACCACATGAGCGAAGGGTGAGCGGGAACGGCATCATAGGCTGCCAAACGTTTGCGAATCAAGGTTTTCATTTTCCGGCCAAGAGGTGTGCTGTCATTAATCGATTCAAATACCCACCGTGGTTGAAAAGCAAACATAAGATAAGGGAAGTGCCTGCTGGCTCTAAGCTCGTGCGCGGGAGTGGCACAGAAACAAAAGTATGGCTCCCCGCCAAAGCAAAATTCCCATGTGGCTTCATGCGGATCAGTCGAAATATGTTCAGGCCAGGAGGCAGTATCAAGTGAGCTTACCCGGTTAAGCATCTCCCAGAACAAGGACTGATACTGCTCTACCGTTGTGTTATTTCTCAAATCATCCGGTGTTTCGCATATGACAACCAAAGAAGCATAGTGTCCCGTATCCCGGGAAACAGGCCCATATTGACGAAGCAATTCCGCCATGTCTTCAGCAGAAGCTTGTGTACGTGGATCCCTTGTGAATCCGTATCTTAGATGTCCTGAAAGAAAACCCATGCGTCCGGGTACACAAGGATACGTATTCCCCTCATCTGCAATCATATTGGCAAATTTAGAATATGCGTCCTGCTGCCATTCGGGTAGACCTTTGAATGATGCATTTATTTCATCGGCACTGAACAGCTCTGCCATGAATTCCCCAACTCCATTCCACATGATACCGTTAACGTATTAATGCGGAAGGCGTTGGGTGACTGTCCAGTGTAGTTTTTATGTCAGAAAAAGATGGATCGTATTGCTTCAAGCCCGAAGTACAGGCCAAAACCGATCAGACAGATACCTGAGATGATGGAGATCCAGCGCAAAACGGTTTCGTTGCTGCGTTTATGAAATCGGCTGGCCATGCCAGCCATGATGACATCCCAGACAAGGATTCCTATGAAAATACCAGAACTGTATAGTAGCAGATGAGCGGTGTCGGTATGCTTCACCGTTGTAGCGAGAATTGAGCCGTAAATGCCCAGCCAAAATAAAATATTCAGGGGATTGGACAAAGCCATGAGAAAGCCAGAGACAAAGGATTTCCCAACCTTTGCTTCCGCTGTAGAAGAGGTCTGGATGCCGTCTTTTAACTTGGACAGTGTTTCCACACCGGTATACACCAGAATAAAGCTGCCAAAAGACCAAAGAAACGAGCGCATGAACGGCGTGTCCAGAAAATGTGCAACTCCAAAGTAGATCAGAAGCATGTACACCAAATCGGCAAACATGGCTCCCAGTCCCAAAATCCAGGCATGCATAAAACCGTGCCGGGCTCCGCGATCCAGCTGAGCGGCATTAATCGGACCAATTGGAGCGGATAGTGAGATTCCCAGAATAATATAACTAAACAGTACAGACATATACGCGTTCACTCCTTAACGGGTTCGACAACGAATTGTACCGGTAAGTCACACACATATGGGTACAAGTCATCGTATTCCCGTCTGGAGCAAATTAGAACAAGCCGTGTATCACTTAATCTGCTATCGGCTCTACATCAAGCTGGATGGCTGTGCAGTGATATCCGTTGCATGAGCTTTCTTCACATGGGCAGGCGGATAAACCGATAACCAGATCGGTCAATGCCTCCATCTCCACATAATCACCGGCGCGCGAATCTGGAGCTACGACATCAATTTTGCCCAGATCATCTACGACTGATTTCATAAACAGATTAAACGGATAATGCTGATCCGGCGGCAAGATCCCGAACGGTTCAAGTGCCTGATTTAGGTTATGATAGCAGCTGGCATGATCCTTTTTGCCATATAACACTTCATACATTTCCGGACGACAGGCGGAGTTGAAGAAATCATGAACACCAACCGTGTCACGAACGATCTTGAGCAGTGGCTGATATTGATTGGAATACACGGATTGTCCTGGTTTGATCCGGTAGGACCGCAGCACATCCATCGTTACACCAGGGTCTAGTCGATTATTGGCATTTTGAGCATCATATGCAACAAAATCAACGACCTGCTGACCCTCCAAATCGGTCACCCGAATTAATGAACCTTTAGTTACCTTGACGGCATAACCCGTTTTGGCCGGGATACGAACAGACTGTTTATGGCGTTCCGTTGTATTCATATTCATTCGTCACATCCTCCGCTGTTTTTGCTTTCAGTATGCGGAGCTGATATGGCTTTCATGCACTTTGGCAAACATAAAACTCACATTGAAAATGATATAGGTTGTATTCAGTGTTTATACTGGAAACAGTGGATTACCCTTCATGCCGACCCATAGTTCGGATGTTTCCAGCTGACCAGCCAGATGAAGCAACCAGTCCTCACGGCCTTTCGTTGCCATAATTTGCACACCCATGGGTAGACCTTCAGGAGTCAGATGCACAGGGACACTCATGGCGGGTTGACCCGTCAGATTCGCGAGCTGAGTGAACGGAGTGTATGTTAAACTTGGTTCAAACATCTCATAAATCAACTGCTGCTGCTGGATCTTGTCCAAATCGCTAATACGCATCAGATGTTCAATCTGTTCATTATGAGGCGTTAATTCGCCGATTTTGGGTGCTGGAAAAGCATTTACAGGTGTGACATAAAAATCATACCGTTCAAACAATGTGGACATCTGAGCTGCGGCAACATCCCATTCGGCCAAACTATGTACGAACTCGGCAGCGGATACTTTTTTGCCGGCTTCTGCCAGAACCCAGGACTCGATCTCCATATCATCAGAGGTTAAAGCTCTACCCATAGAACGTTCCATGGAAGAGATCATCGCCGCCATTTCGCCGCTGTTCATCATGTAATAGTTCTCCATCAGTTTGACACCATTAACCGGACTCAGCTTTTCTTCAACCTCATGACCTTGTTCTTCCAGCCAACGAACCATCTTATAAACGGCTTCTTTGGCTTCATCACTCACAGGTGTACCTACAGGTGAAGCTGTCGTGTATGCAACCTTCAATTTGCGTTGATGAGGATAGTGCATATCAGCCAAGTAGCTGCCTGGAAAGAGGGGGGCATGGAACGCAGCTTCGGGTTGAATCACTTGCAGTGTATCCAGTAAAGCAGCACTGTCGCGAACGGAACGGGACAACGCAAAATCAATCGAAGCACCCTGCCACTGACGACCAACTCCCGGTCCAACAGGTGTCCGCCCACGTGTAGGTTTGAGTCCGAACAGGCCGCTGAATGAAGCAGGGATTCGGATGGAACCACCACCGTCACTGGCTCCCGCAAGGGGTACAATACCCGAAGCTACTGCGGCAGCGGCGCCTCCACTTGAACCGCCTGGCGAGTGCTTGATATTCCATGGATTTCGACTTGGACCGTGAAGGCGGGGCTCAGTAATATTTTTCAGGCCAAATTCTGGCGTATTGGTATGTCCAATGATAATGAAGCCTGCATCAAGCAGACGGGATACGAAATTGGAATTCCGCTGTGCATGATGCTCACGGAGAAGACGAGAACCCGAGGTGAGAATTTCACCTTCTAGGGATTGAGAGATATCTTTCAATAACAAGGGCACGCCGGCAAAGGGCTGCTCTCCCGGGCGAACCATACTCGCTTCCTGACGGGCGCGTGTTTCATATGTACGAATGACTGCATTAAGCTGTGGGTTCACTTCTTCCAGGCGTGCATACGCCGCTTCCAGCAATTCGACAGGGGATATCTCCCGTGCGCGAACCAACTCAGCCAAACCTATGGCATCGTAGGATGTATATGAAAATGATGAAGATGAAGACATGATGATCGTTCCTCTCTAAATTAACTTGATCTACTATTTCATAAGTCATCGTACCACCGGAATAGCGAAAAGACAAAAGGCACTGTACATCTTGAAGGATGTGCAGTGCCTTAATTGATTGGCTTTTATATAAAATTTAATTTGTACGAAGCTTTGGTGCACCATCAGCCGGAGTCGCTGAGCGTTCTTGCTGTTTGGAGATGGCGAATAGGGCGATCCAGATGAGGATGAAACCCAACAGCTGCTCCCAGGTAATTAAAGTACGGAATGCAATCCAGTTTACCAGTACACCGGCCATCGGGAAGCTCAGTTCTGCAAGTGTTGCAACTGAGGCCTTGGTGGAAGAGAGACCTTTGTAATATAACAGAAGACTCAGTAAGCCTGGCAGTAAGGCCTGACCCAGAATATTAAGTGCCACAGCCGCCTGTTCACCTGTAGCGGAAGGGAATGTCCAGGCAGCACCTTCGTTCCACGTCATAAAGATCAGCAGTGGCAAGGCTACGACAAAGCGCAGGGAGGTGACCGTTTCATAACGGGTTTGCCCCAGCATCAGCCGCCCCATAACCGTTGAACCGCCCCACAAGGCAGCTGCACCCAGTGATAACAGGCTGCCTGCATGAATCCAATTGTTCCAGTTGCCAAGGGGAAGAGTGAATCCGAACGTGAGCAGGTATGTTCCTGCAAGTGCTATGATAAACAGTCCACCGAAGCGACGAGGCAATGTTTCTTTCAACAAAAGCTTAGCCAGAACAATCGCAAATAGCGGCTGCATCTTTTGCAATAACAAAACCGTGTTGGGATCGTTATGCGTGAGCGCAAGGGTAAACAATACTGTAGCGAGAGCAGATCCTCCCCAGGAGATAAAGATCACGGCAATCCAGTGCCGTGCACGCAGGTTTTTCAGATCAGCCCGGAACTTCCATAACACGGGAATAGCTACAAGGCTGACAATAATATGTTCCACCAGTACAATCTGAGTGGAGGTCATCGTTTTAAGCAAAATAATGCGGAACAGCGGATCTACACCCCAGAGGGCGGCGCCAAGCACGACGAGCCAGAATCCGGTATTGCTTCGTTCCTTGAGGTAAACTGTTGATGCATGTTGGGTCTTTTCCATATTCAGGACTCCTTCGTCAGAACACGGAATCTTCAGTTGGCAAAGTCGACAAAAGCCCCCGTTTTGGTATACACCAAATAAACGGGGGCTCAATCATTGACATGTCGTACGAAAATAAGCCTTTCGTTAACGGCATGTTAATGTGTTGATCTTCTCTCATCCGGACTGTACCGTCGGCCTTGGAGTCACACCAAGTCAGTCGCTGAATCCCTACATTGGGTCAAACAGCGAGTCGCGGGCTGGTTCCGAAGAACATCACCGCCGGTTGGGAATTGCACCCTACCCCGAAGATCCTATTCAATTATATTGTGTATTGAACAAGCTGTAACATTAATAAGTCCATCTTATTCCTGTAAGCGCTAGCAGTTCAAGTGTTTTTTTAGAATATGATATTCCAGCTTCCCTGTTGTCTGCGTAGTAATACAATCTGTCCTGCATGATACGCATCGTGGAGCAGCCAGCGGGCAAGTGCATGTGCCCATTTTTCATCCGTATTCATGTAAGAGGCTTCAAGATCAGATTCTTCTAATGAAGCGAGCTGATCACGAAGCTGTCCGGCTAATAGTGTTGTATTTTGCATAAGTGTACTCCAGCCAGTGGTATCGGAAGGGTCGCCAGGATCTCCAAAGGTGGATTCATTGTTTTCGGCAGGTGTACCGGAGGGTGTTTTGCCCTGAATGCGACTCAACAAACGATGATTATAGTAATACATATGGTTGACCAACTGCCAGATGCTTAATCCACCGGATGATGGAACCCAGGTTGCCTGTTCAGCAGTCAGTCCTTCGATTGCCTTGGATAAAGGCACAATCCAGTTACATTGATCCCAGGTATCATCTTTCTGAATGAGCAATAGTTCTGTTGCTGTTGTAGTCATTGATTTTTCCTCCCTAAAATAAGTTCATGGTAACTAGCTAAAGTGCAAAAATGTGGTTACAATTAATATAACCCAAACATGAATGTTTGTAACTATCTTTTTCGTTTTAGGAAGTTACAATTTAGCGGAGGTACGTATGGATAGACTATGGACTGATTTTGTGAACAGTGATTACCACGACTGGCGTGGTGGGGATCGTTCAGAGGACAGGGTTGGCAAAACCGAATGGCAGCAAGGATTTCTTAAACAATGGCAACTGAATGCATCTGTACCTGCTTCTTCTGAAGAGGAGGAAGCCTTGAGAAACTTTAGAAATGAATTGCAGGCTCTTGCAACTCGTTTATCTGAAGGAAATCCATTATCGAGCAAAGATCAGGAATGGCTTAACGCCAAGATGAAGGAAGGTCAAGTCATAAGAAGACTGAACGCTGGAGATGAGGGACTGAAACTTTCACTTATTCCTGTGGGAACTCGTTGGCAGCAGGTCATGGCAGAGGTCGCAGCCGATTTTGCAATCACAGTAGTTGAAGGGGATGGGGGAAGAATTCGTATCTGTGACAATGCAGATTGTCGCTGGATTTTCTATGACGATACACGCAGTAGAACCCAGAAATATTGTGATGACAAGATGTGTGGTAATCTGATGAAGGTTAGAAGGTTTCGGGCAAAACGGAAGAAGGAACAGCAGCAAGAGTAGGCGTATACACTGAAAGTGTGATTTGCTGTACTTTGCGACAACCAGGAAAATACTCCAAAGAAAATATTTAAATCCAGAAATTGCATGTTACCAATAACTGCTATATAATATATATGTACTTAAAATAATTCAGTTAGTAGTTCAGTCAATTCAATTCAATTCAGTCAGAGATTAACACTCGGGATTCAAGCGTATATCCAACAAAAAAACAATGATTGGAGATGTGTCTTGTGGGGACAAGTTATCTACTGAAAAATGGTTGTGTATTGTCTATGGATTCGTCGGTGGGTCAATATAAGCGGGCGGACGTTCTCATTGAGGATTCTCTTATTACTGCTATTCAGCCTGATCTGAGTTGCACGGAAGCGGAAGTGATAGATGCATCGGAGATGATCATACTCCCTGGACTTGTAGATACGCACAGGCATGTGTGGGAGTCGCTTGTAAAAACAGCGGGAACGAACTGGTCACTGCCGGTCTATCTGCAAAATCTCTACTATGGGGCGATGGGAAGTAAACTCCGGCCACAAGACAGCTATATCGCCAATTTGCTAGGTTCATTGGAAGCGCTTAACGCAGGAGTGACCACGCTACTTGACTGGAGTATGCCGTATTCACCGGAGCACACGGATGAACTGATTCGCGGACTTCAGGATGCGGGGATTCGGTCGGTTTTCGCTTATGGTGTACCGGGTGAGACTACCTACTGGAACAGAGAGAGCCAGCTGACGTATTCGAATGATGTGAGAAGAATCAAGGAACAGTATTTTTCCTCACGGGATCAGTTGCTTACGTTCGGCCTAGCTATTCGTGGACCGGAGTTCAGCCATTGGGATACCACAGTGAAGGAAATTCAGCTTGCCCAAGAGCTGGATGCGATATGTTCCATGCATGTTGGCTTTGGAAGCTGGGGATCTGTAGATCGTTCGATAAGTAAAATGTATGAGGCTGGTTTACTGAGCCCAAGTCTGAACGTCGTACACGGTAATACGATGGATACGGATGAGTATAAAATGTTGGCCGATAGCGGCGCCTCACTGTCTGTTACACCGGAAGTGGAGATGATGATGGGGCACGGGTATCCGGCAACGGGGTACTTTCTCGAACATGGAGGAACTCCAACGCTCGGAGTGGATGTTGTAACATCAACAGGTGGGGATATGTTCTCCCAGATGAAATTTGCACTTCAGGCCGAGCGTTCCAGAGGCAATGAACAACTTTTGCAACAATGTGAAATGCCTGGGGAGCTAAATCTGCAATCCAGTCAAGTGCTAAGATTTGCAACTTCTGCTGGAGCAAAGGCTCTGGGACTTGAAAGAAAGATAGGCACACTTACGCCAGGTAAAGAAGCAGATCTGATTATGATCCGAACCACCGACCTTAATTTGTTCCCGGTGCATGATCCGGTTGGAGCCGTCGTTCAATTTGCCAATCCATCGAATGTGGATACCGTGTTTGTAGCAGGTCGGCCCGTGAAGCGTGAAGGCAAGCTGCTGCATGTCGATCTGAACGAGGTTCGTCGGAAGGCTTTGGACAGCAAGGAATATCTGCTATCTCAATATCGGATGTCGGATGCAGAGCGAATTGTATTTTCATAAGTTAGATGATCCATGTGAATGAAAGAGTAATTCTTTTTCAGAATTCAATAGAGTGGATGTCCTTATCTGAATTATGGATCTAATAGTGTTGCGAGTGTGGGCCGCATACGGATATGCGGCTCTTTGGCGTACCTGTTTATGGTGCGTCATGACAGAGGGAGCAAGAAATAAACCGCAAAAAGAGGCGAAAAGTCACTCTATTTACATAGTTGCATGTAACAACGAGTTAATAATGTTTTGTTATAGAAAAAAGGGGTTAAAAAACTGCGCATAATATAAATTATACGCAGTTTTCGTTTAAATCGATTTTCATATTCGTCCCTGTCCAACAGATCATGATAATTTCCGCCTGAATCGCACAAAATATACGATCTTCCCAGAATAAATTTAACAAAGCAACGCGACAAAGTGTAGAAATCAATAGATTTTTGTAGTTGGCTAGTAAGATAGAACAAAGGGCTTTTTCATAGAACAGATGAACAAAACAAAATTCGTAAAGTATAGGACACATTCATATTTTCAACACGAGAGGAAACTGTGTATGAATCAAAACCAGAATCGATCTTCCCTGTTTAGAAAAAAGCCGATTGCCACCGGAGATAACGAAAGCAATATGTTGAAAAGGGTGCTTGGCCCATTGGATCTGATGACTCTAGGGGTAGGTGCGATTATCGGTACGGGTATCTTTGTACTCACAGGCGTTGCTGCCGCAAAATATGCAGGTCCCGGTTTGGTACTGTCTTTTCTGCTGGCAGGTATTATCTGCGCCTTCGCTGCTTTGTGTTACTCGGAGTTTGCATCCAGTGTGCCTGCTTCAGGAAGTGCGTATACGTATAGCTATACCGCTTTTGGCGAAGTCATTGCCTGGATTCTTGGGTGGGATCTTATTCTGGAGTATGGATTTGCGAGTGCGGCTGTTGCCAGCGGCTGGTCTGGATATTTTCAAACGTTATTGTCCGGATTCGGGTTGCAAATCCCCCATGCGCTCACCAGTGCATTTAGTCCCGAAAAAGGAACCTATTTTGATGTCACCGCAGCGGCGATCACATTAATCATTACATTCCTGCTCACCCGTGGGGTGAAAGAGGCTGCTCGTGCCAACGGAATCATGGTAGCGATTAAAATTATCGTGGTGCTGATCTTTATCGGTGTGGGTGTGTTCTATGTACAGCCAGATAACTGGCAACCGTTTCTTCCGTTTGGCATCTCAGGGGTAACCGCAGGGGCAGCAACAGTATTTTTTGCTTACATTGGTTTCGATGCGGTATCCACAGCTGCGGAAGAAGTGAAACGTCCTCAACGGGACTTGCCGATCGGTATTATTGCATCCCTTGCAATCTGCACCGTACTTTACATCGTGGTATCGTTAATCCTGACAGGAATGGTGCCCTTTCACATGTTGAATGTGAGCGATCCGGTTGCTTTTGCCTTTGAATTTGTGCAGTTGAAGGGCTTGTCCTGGATTGTTTCGCTTGGAGCGATTACGGGAATTACCACGGTATTACTTGTTATGATGTATGGTCAGACACGTTTGCTTTATTCCATGTCACGGGACGGACTGTTGTCTCCGGTATTCTCCAAAGTCAGTGGCAAAAGCCAAACACCTGCTACGGGAACTTGGGTTGCTGGAATCATCGTCGCTTTATTCTCGGGATTCATCTCACTTGGCCATCTGGCAGAGTTGACCAACATCGGAACACTGTTCGCTTTCGCGGTTGTGAGTCTGGGGATTATCGTATTGCGGAAAAACAACCCGGAACTGACAAGGGGATTCCGCGTGCCTTTGGTTCCACTGATTCCTATTCTAAGTGCTGTTGGCTGTATGTATCTCATGACACGTCTTGCGGCTCTGACTTGGATTACGTTTTTCGGCTGGTTGATTATTGGTTTAATCATCTACTTTGCCTACGGTCGTCATCACAGTCATTTGAATCCGGCACGGCGTATATCGGACTCGTTCAAAACAACAAAGGGGAAATAGCTGTCATAGCTGATTCCTATATTGTAGAGATATCGTGAAAAGTTAGTAAATTAAGTTGTAACACTGGAACTATACGTGAATAGAGTCAACTGTATTGTCTCATACTGCATCGCCAAAGCGGCGCGGTATGGGGCTTTTTTTTGTGAGCTGTTCGTTTGATTTAAAAAAAACGGTAATATTTAAGGTTATATATGGGTATCTAATAAGTAATATATCTGTCCTTGTGAGCGGAACCGGGGTTGCGGTCAGGGCAAATATGACATATATTTGGGGGTGTGACATGCCATCAGACATAGGAGAGGGGATGTATCATGAACACACCATTACATACCAATCAACATCACCAAAATTCGAATTTCGGTTTTGCATTGGCTGACTCATCTGTACTTGCCGAGGCGAAGCTAATCATTTCACATTCAGAGGATACATACGAATTTCAATTGGATATTGATCCGCAGCGCCGTTTGAAGGATGGACGCAAAGTATCGGTAGTTGCACAGCATATGGATACACCGCTGGATCGGCAAGATGCCATTATCATATATGGGGAAGAGCTGGGATTTGCACAATATGCAGTTACCCTGCGACCAGACAGTACATGCTCACTCATTCCCATTGAAGGAATAGATCATCCGATCGTATTGAATTGGGGTGACTTTGCAGAAGGGGAGTATGAGCTGCGAATTTCACTGCATGTCAAAACACCCCGCATCGCAGAGGGACCATTGGAGCCCGAGCAGCAAGCCATGGTGAAATATGCTCAGGTGGTAACTGTAGCGATATGTCTGTTTCCAGCCGAAGTTGTACAGATGAACGCTGTACCCGAGAAGGTCTGGACACGGGATAATCATGTGTTTGACTCCTACGGCAGTGGTGGCTTTATTCTCGCAGATCTGCCTCGTATGGCGAAACGTGTAGAAGATCTGATCGGTTCTGGAAACCATAATCTGATTGAACAATTCAGTCAGGGTGACCTTTCGGACACCTTGCTGGAGGACGGTCTCATGGCGATTGCCTGGGGAGTAACACCATGGTGTTATTCAATATATTCAGCTCCAGATGAACATTCGAGAACTATACTTTCGGTAGACAAGCTGGGTGATGAACCTCAGACCACGGGAATATACCGTGTGCATCCTGAAAGTAAACGATTAAGTATCGTACCGATAAACGAATTGGCATACTGGCCATCATGTACTGAGAAAGCATGGCCTGTCATCGATGTTGCGGGTGAAGGGGAGACGTTGCATATGGACTTGTATGTTCAGATCTGTGAATCAGTGAATGGACTGCACGAAAATCCACTGCCTTCATTTGTACTCACCCGCACCGAGGGACAGCCCGAGGCGATCATCCCACTAATAGATGTCGTAATTGTAGATTAATAAATAGAAGTGTGGTGACGAACACAAATGATGACCGAAGAGATTCAGGAGCAATACGCCGATGAGCTTGAAGCTTTTCATATATGGATGAAAGATGCGGGCTACACGGGACATACGGTAAAATCATACACAGGTGACGTTGCTGAATTTCTCGTCTCTATTCATGGGAAGTCATTGGAGCAGGTCAAAAAACTTCATGTGTTATCTTTCTTATCCCGAGCTCGGGAAAGAGGGGTCAGTGACTCGACGCGGAATCGAAAACACGCAGCGGTGAACTGTTTTTATAAGTCATTGATTGAGCTTGAATTGGTGACCAATAACCCGGCTTTCGGAATCAAGAAATCCAAAACCGAGCAAAATCGTGCCCCCGTCTTCCTTGACGAAAGCGGTTTGGAACGATTTTTGCAATCGGTGGAGGGCAAATATCGTACACGAAACCTGGCTATTTTTCTACTCATGGGATACATGGGATTGCGGGTCGGAGAGGTGCATGCCTTGAACTGCAAAGACTATAATGCGGAACGGCGCACGCTGGACGTTTTCGGTAAGGGCCGAAAATGGCGTACATTGCCTGTGCCAGAGACCGTTGCCGAACTGTTATCCCAGGCTCTTCAGGAGCGAGTGGATCCATGGCGGGCGAAAGAAGAGGCATTATTCGTCTCGCAAAAGGGGAAACGATTGTCGATTCGCAGTATTCAGCTTATATCGACCGAAACCTTTGAACGCTTTCAGCAGGAATCAGCCTCCAATCAGCGTGTGAACTACTCCAGTCATAAACTGCGTCACTCATTCGCGACCATGATGCTTAGACGTGGAGCAGATCTGCGAACGGTTCAGGAGCTGCTGGGTCACTCCTCCATTCAAACGACCACGGTGTACACCCACGTAACCAGTCGTGAGAAGGAAGAAGCGATGGCCTTGCTGGATGTCAAACTTCCCGCGTTTGTGGCTGATATGTAAAAGAGAAACTTGTTTATATAATAGAAGAAAGTAATGGTAGAGAGGGACTGAACCCCTTTTGTGAGACAGGGATCCAACACCTTGCAAGTTTAAGCAGCCAGTCTTCGGAAATTTATCGGAGACTGGTTATTTAGTTTCGCTCGAATCCGAAATAAGTTATAGTAGGTGATGTAGTCTCGAACGGTCTGTTCAACGATGGCCGTCGTTGTACACATGAGATCTTCGAGGTAGAACGTTTCAGACTTTAGTGTGGAATGAAACGACTCATTGGGGCATTATCATTAGGCGTTCCTTTACGGGACATGCTCATGGTAATGCCTTTTTCCTCTACTACCGTCTGGTAAACTTGAGAAGTATACACGCTACCTTGGTCACTGTGGAGCAGCATATTTGTCCGCTTTGGAAGTTGATCCAGCTTATCCAAAACCAAGGATGTATCCTGCTTGTCCGCTATACTGTAAGCGACAATCTCTCCGTTGTACAGATCCAAAATACTTGAAAGGTATAACATTTTATTACCGAACGGCAAATAAGTAATGTCGGTCACCAGTTTTTGCAAAGGAGCTTCTGCATGAAATTTGCGTTTTAGAAGATGTTCCGCAGGTTTTGCAGGTTGCTCCGTGTTCTTTCGTTTTTTCATCCTCACTTGGCACTGTAAGCTCTCGTACTGCATAATCCGCTGTATTCGTTTATGATTTATGGGGCCTTCAATCCGGAGCAAGGCAGTGATTTTTCGATATCCATACCGGAAATTGTGCTGAGTACAAAGCTGAATTACTTTCTCCACCATCGGATCTGGACGCTTGTTCTCCCCGGTTGCTTTCCACCGGTAGTAAGTCGCTCGAGCAATTCCAAGCCATGCACAAGCCTCCGATATGGTTACTTCTTTTCGAATGGACTCGATCCAAGCAATAACGACTTCTGCTTCCACCTCTTTTCCAGTTCCTTGTACTTTTTTAGCAAATTCAGTTGTTGTTTCAAAAATCGGTTTTCTGCTTTGATTTTTTCGAGTTCTGTCGTGTGTTCTGGACCTTTTCCGTAGCTATATTGCTTTCCAACCGGTTGCTCTAAGCGGTACAATTCTCCATTTCGATACCATCTCATCCACGTTTCTAACTGTGTCTTATTTCGTATTCCGAGCTTATCCACCACGGGATAACTCACTCTGGTTGCCATTACAAAAACACCTCCAAGATGATTTCCCTATCTTACGACAAGGTTTCATTCTCTTGAAGGTGTTTTGATTTGTCTCACGTTATGGGGTCAGTTCAAGAAGCCTGTCCAAGTGACAGGCTTTTTTACTTCTCAAATGCTGAATTATGCGATGGTCTCACTCTTAGCAAAAATTTGAATACCTTATGAAATAAGTTGAGGTATTTGAGTGAGTGAAATGGTTAAGAGGGGAGGGGTATAATATGGCTACTTTATCAACTGGACCTATTGAGAATAATCCGGTTAGTGGCGTAAGGCCAACGCAACAGTTGACGATTAAGATCGATAATAGGGATCTGGTCAATAATGCGAGTATTTTGATTCAAGGATTTTATTTGAATGGGACCAGAACTCTGTACGCACTTGAACTAATTAGTATAAATCCAAATCAAGCAATTACGAAGAACTATTTTGCGAATCTAGATGTATTTGAATTTGTCTTTACAACAAGTGGTGTCGCAGAACAGCAAATAGAAATATCAGTATGGGGAAAAAATTCTGCAGGACAGCTTGTAACGCCTCACCGTATCGTATCCTCAGAATTGTTAGGAGCAAATGGCACAACGGGAGTAACGGGGGTTACTGGAGTTACTGGTGCTACCGGAGATACTGGGGTAACCGGAACTACCGGGGTCACTGGAGTCACTGGAGTTAGCGGAGTAACGGGAGCTACTGGGGTTACTGGGGTTACTGGAGTTACTGGGGTTACTGGGGTTACTGGGGTTACTGGAGCTACTGGTGTTACTGGAGTAACGGGAGCTACTGGTGTTACTGGAGCTACTGGTGCTACTGGAGATACTGGAGCTACTGGAGCTACTGGAGATACTGGGGTTACTGGAGATACTGGTGCTACTGGGGTTACTGGGGTTACCGGAGTTACCGGAGTTACTGGAGTTACTGGAGTTACTGGAGTTACTGGGGTTACCGGAGTTACTGGGGTTACTGGAGATACTGGTGCTACTGGAGATACTGGTGCTAGTGGAGATACTGGAGTAACTGGGGCTACTGGTATAACCGGAGTAACTGGAGTTACCGGAGTTACCGGAGCTACTGGGGTTACTGGAGCTACCGGGGTCACTGGAGTCACCGGAGTCACCGGAGTAACTGGAGCTACCGGGATCACTGGAGTCACCGGAGTTACTGGAGATAATGGAGTTACTGGTACTACTGGAGATACTGGGGTTACTGGAGTTACTGGAGCTACTGGGGTTACTGGTGCTACTGGAGATACTGGTGCTACTGGAGATACTGGTGCTACTGGAGTTACTGGTGCTACTGGGGTTACTGGAGATACTGGTGCTACTGGAGTTACTGGTGCTACTGGGGTTACTGGAGATACTGGAGCTACTGGGGTTACCGGAGTTACTGGAGCTACCGGGGTAACCGGAGATACCGGGGTAACGGGAGCTACTGGGGTTACCGGAGTCACTGGAGTTAGCGGAGTAACGGGAGTTAGCGGAGTAACGGGAGCTACTGGAGTAACTGGTGCTACCGGGGTTACTGGAGCTACTGGGGCTACCGGGGTTACTGGAGTTAGTGGAGTTAGTGGAGTAACGGGGGTTACTGGGGCTACCGGAGCTACTGGAGTTACCGGAGCTACCGGAGTTACTGGAGCTACCGGAGCTACTGGAGTTACTGGAGCTACCGGGGTAACCGGAGATACCGGGGTAACGGGAGCTACTGGGGTTACCGGAGTTACTGGAGTTACTGGAGTTACTGGAGTTACTGGAGTTACTGGAGTTACTGGAGTTACTGGAGTTACTGGTGCTACTGGGATTACTGGGGTTACTGGAGCTACTGGGGTTACTGGAGTTACTGGGGTTACTGGAGCTACCGGGGTCACCGGGGCTACCGGGGTCACCGGAGTTACTGGAGTTACTGGTGCTACTGGGATTACTGGGGTTACTGGAGCTACTGGGGTTACTGGAGCTACTGCGGTTACTGGAGCTACCGGGGTCACCGGGGCTACCGGGGTCACTGGAGCTACTGGAGTTACTGGGGTTACTGGTTCAACAGGCACAGTTGATCCTACTGTAGCTATAGTGGGGGTAGGCCCAAATGTTAGCTCTCAGTTTAGCGAATTAAGAACAAGTGAAAAAACGCCGATCATTGAATTGACTTCGGTGTATGGTCTATCTAACCTAAGAGACATCGTAACCACACTGGGAGCTGCAACGGTTGGAAGTAATAATACTGAGTTTCAATTAAGCACAACAGCATCTGGAGCAGATACTGCCATTCTACAAAGCTCAGAGAGAGGAAGATACGAGTCAGGGTATGCTGGAGAAGCAGGGATAGGTGTCCGGTTACCTGTTGCGCCTACTGGGACACAAGTGGTAAGATGGGGATTTTTTGATGACCAAAATGGCTTGTTTTTTGGTCAGAGTGTTGCAAATGGAATATTTGTAGCAGTTAGAAGAGCAGGTTCTGACACCATTATCCCTCAAGCATCCTGGAATGTTGATAAATTAAATGGAACAGGTCCTAGTGGAGCGACGCTTAGTCTGGCTAAGGGAAATATATTTCAAATTCTATATACTTGGTACGGGTATGGTGTCATTGAGTTTAGAGTCGTTATTCCTGATCCTACGACTTTAGCGCAAGAAGTAATTACCGTTCAGCGATTTTCACCAACCGGGCAAACGAGTCTGGCCGACCCTAATCTTCCTCTCCGTGCAGAAATTTCGAATAGTGGAACGGCCTCTGCACTTAATTTATTTGTTGGAGGAAGACAATATAGTATTGTGGGTAGATATAGTCCCGTATTCAGAATTACTTCTGAAAGAAGAACCGTAACTGCAACAGGAACCCTTACACCGATATTAGCCTTCCAAAGAAAAACAACCTTCCCAGCAGGTTCGGGCAGAACGAATTCAGTCAGTGTAAAACTTGAAGGGATCGACCTTGTAACATCAGATGATATTTACTACCAGATCATATTAGGTGGAACAATTGATGGAGCCTTTGCAGCTTTTCCAACGGCAACGACGAATATTC
Organism: Paenibacillus sp. E222; assembly: GCF_013401555.1. NCBI lineage: Bacteria > Bacillati > Bacillota > Bacilli > Caryophanales > Paenibacillaceae > Paenibacillus > Paenibacillus sp. E222. Next base: position 5,152,529 of record NZ_CP058552.1, on the reverse strand, counting down.
CAAACTCGGAGACAGGTCTGTTAGTAAATAGTACGCTAACGACCATTACTGGAGGTCAAGTACTATTGCAAGGCTTAGCAGCTGGAGTTGAAGGAAGTGCCAGAATTTTAGCTTCTGCTTCATTATTGAATTTTCAATTACCAGACACTGAATTTATCACACTGGCTGTAGCCAACTTAAGTGGCGGTACGAATTCTGTCACAGCAACCTTTAGTGTCACTGAAGAATGGTAGTCAATAAAAAGCTGGGAGAAGAATATTCACTTCTTCTCCCTCTTTCTGCAAAGGAGGAAAAACATTGTCAGACATTATCATCTCCAATATTGGACCAAATGTCAGTTCCCAATTCGATGAGCTGCGCGTAACACAAAAAACTCCGATCGTAGAGTTAACTTCTGTATATGGCCTATCGATTCTAAGAGATGTAGTAACGACTACTGGGGCTGGCACGGTTACAAATGATGCGACTGAATATAATTTAAGCAACACTGCCAGTGGAATAGACTCAGCCATTTTAGAAAGTGTATTGCGGGGGAGATATGAACCAGGTTATGCAGGGGAGGCAGGAATAGGCGTTCGTATCCCTTCACTACCTACGGGTAGCCAAGTTGGACAATGGGGATTATTTGATACTCAAAACGGAGCCTTTTTTGGAGTGAATAGTACAAATGTTTTCGTATCCGTACGTAGAGCTGGAGTTGATACAACAGTTCCTCAAAGTTTATGGAACGTAGATCCATTAAACGGGACAGGACCAAGCGGAGCGACATTAAATTTGTCTAAAGGCAATATATTTCAAATCATGTTCACATGGTATGGTTACGGAGTGATCGAATTTAGAGTTGTCATACCTGACCCCGTAACTTTAGCGCAAGAGGTAATAACCGTTCATCGATTCTCCCCAACAGGTCAAACAAGTTTTGTGGACCCGAATCTTCCATTAAGAGCACAAATCGCTAATAATGGAACCGGTGCTGCTTATAGTATATTTGTTGGAGGAAGACAATATAGTATTATTGGAAAATATGATCCAACCTATAGAGTCACTTCCGAACGAAGAAGAATTACCAATGTGACATCAACAATAACGCCTGTCATTTCATTTACTAGAAAAGCTGTGTTTCCAGCAGGTTCAGCTAGAACGAATTCGGTACAGGTGAATTTGGAAGAAATCAATATTATTTCATCCGTTGATCTAAGTTACCAAGTTCTTGTGGGGGGGACGCTAAATGGATCTTTTGTTAATTATCCCACGGCTACAACCATTATTCCTGATAGCGAAACCGCACTGCTGGTCAACAATATCTCTACAACAATTACAGGAGGAGAAGTGGTGTTTCAAGGCATTACAGGAGGGGGAGCAGGGAATACCAGAATATTGGCCTCTTCAGAACTTTTGAATTTCACTCTTCCGGAAAATCAGGTTGTAACTTTAGCCGTATCGAATATTGGTGGTGCAGGTTCGAACACAGTTGATGTGGTATTTAGAGTAACTGAGAGTTGGTAAATATTATCAGCTACAGTGTGGTAGCATCTTGATAATTAGGAGGGAACAAAAATATATAAATTAAAGATTAACAAAAGATATATTATGTAAACTTATTTGTGGATTATATGAATAGTAAGCACCTGAATATCCGTTATTAAGGGAATTCAGGTGCTTACTGGTTTTTAAGTATACTATTCCAATCCAGCGATTTGTTCTTTTAATTTGTTAGCAGAGGCCTGGAAAGCGACTTTCTCCGTCTCATTCAAAGGCAGTGGCAGAATCTCACGCACGCCGTTGCGATCAACCACACATGGAACACCCAGATATACATCTGATACGCCATTATAATCTTCCAGCAATGTGGATACGTTCAGTACGGAGCCTTCGTTGCCCAGAATGGCAGCTACAATTCGGTCCAAAGCAAGCGCAATTGCATAGGAAGTGGCTCCTTTGGCATTAATAATCTCATAAGCCGCATTTTTGGTCCGGTCGAAGATATCTTGTTGTGTTTCTTCATCCAGCTCCAGATTCGTTCCTGCAACGTTGGCGAGACTCCATACGGGTACTTCAGAATCGCCATGCTCCCCGATAATATGAGCGTGAATGCTGCGTGGATCAATTCCTTTGTTTTTACCAATCAGGTAACGGAAACGTGCACTGTCCAGTAACGTACCGGAACCAATTACGCGAGAAGCAGGCCATCCGCTTTGTTTCCATGAGGTATAGGACAAAATATCTACAGGATTCGTTGCAATCAAAAGAATACCATGGGAATTAACTTCAGTAATACGTTCAATGATCTCTTTGAAAATGCTTGCATTTTTCTTCAGCAGATCAATGCGAGTTTCTCCTGGTTTCTGGGAAGCACCCGCTGTAATAATAATGATGTCTGCGTCTTTGCAGTCGGAGTAATCGCCTGCCCAGACTTTAACGCCTCCGGTAAAAGGGAGACCGTGGTTCATATCCAGCATTTCGCCAGTAGCCTTATCATGATTCACATCCACAAATACCAACTCGGACGAACGCTGTCTTAACATCAGCGTGTATCCTGTTGTTGTTCCCACCGCACCCATGCCTACAATAACGACACGACTTGGTTTGAGCGCTGCACTGTTTACCATTTTCATATCCTCTCCTTTTTGGGGTATACTTCCATTCATATTAAGGGAAAAGCGTGCGAAAAGCGAGTCGTGTCTATAAACTTTTTCACATTTCATGTCTTTTTACGGAAAATTTCGTCGAAAACCTGGTTTATGTTTTATAGAAAAAACAGATGCAGCAAAAAGATCGCTGTCTGCTTCCAGGGAGTGGAGATGAACCTTTTCGACATCGTTTGTGGTAGAATAGGAGAAGTGGATTCAGATGAATCGTAAAAACAACATGAATGGACAGGCATGCGCGCCTGCTTATTGGATGAGAGAGGTGGAAACCACTTGCGTTCGCAATGGATCAAAATCGCGCAGACAGCACTGCTGTTTATCGGCATAGCTGCACTGCTCGCGGCTTGCACCGATTCGGTAGAGACCCCGGTGGCAGAGCCTCCGCAGGAGCAAGAAGATAACGGGAATATGGGCCAGACCTTAACTGTTGTTCCCCCCGCAAACAGTACACAAGCTGCGGATACAGCCAAATATCAAATTCAGACCCGTTTAACCGATTTCCAGTTGCTTAATGGTAACGGTGGATTAGCATGGGGAGTGACGCGGAACGCCCTGCGTCTGTATTATACTCAGGATCAGGGAAGTACCTGGACTAACATCTCACCTTCGGAAAATGTACAGTTTCCTGCTAATCCGCAATATGGACAAAGCATTTATTTTGTAGATCGTACACATGGATGGATTGTTCGTGAAGGAATGGGCGGAACAGATACAATGGTGCTGCGCACGAACAACGGAGGAGCGAGCTGGAGCCTGTCCTCTTTGTCGAAGACGGATAAGGTGACGGCCATTACATTTGTTTCTCCTGAAAAAGGCTGGATATTGACTACAGTGGATACTTCCATAGGCAAGCAAGACAAGAAACTCTATCTTACAGAAGATGGCGGTATTACCTGGAATCAGATGACATCCAGTGACGAGGACGGCAAACCAGCATCTGCGGAGATCCCTACACGGGGGTATACGACTGGGTTGACTTTCTCGGACGCGGATCACGGGTTCTTGACCGCTCTAGAGTTCGGTACGCCAAAATTGTACGTTACAGCGGACGGTGGCCAGCATTGGAAGGCGGGACCGTCGTTCTTTGACCGAAACAAATTTAACGGATGTGGTAATTTTAATATCAGCTCTCCACAGTTTTTTGGACGGGAAGCTCAAACAGCTTGGATGTCGATATCCTGTTCTCAAGGGGAAAGCACCAAATTCAACGGTTTTTTCACAACCAATGGTGGAGAGAGCTGGCAGTTATCAACGTTCAGTTTGAATAAACAAACCGGAATCAATCGTGGTCTGACTCCTACATTTCTGAATTCTTCGGAAGGCTGGGTCATGCAGAATGAAAAGACTTATTATACGAAAGATGCTGGCAAGACATGGAAGGCACTTCCTGCAAGTCAAGTATTGGAAAACATTCTCAAAGAATACCCGGAGATCGTCAAGCTCCAAATGGTTTCTTCGAAACTAGGCTGGATTTTGGTCGAAAATACGGATGCCAAAAGATCGCTGTTGCTGCAAACCGTAGACGGCGGTGTGCGCTGGAAAGTACTATAATTGCTCTAGAATAGAACGTCTTTAGAAGAGGAACCTGCGGGTTTCTTTTCATTTCACTTACCTTGTGAATTAAATCACAATAAATCCCTTCAAATGATGTTATATTGAATTCAAGAAGAGATGGGAGTGATGAACATGAGAACGAATGAACAAGCTCAATTCACGCAAGCGGACGAGTTAACCAGATACATGCTCCAATTATGCTACACATGTGATGATGCCAACCGTTGTACCACCGAGGAAGAAGTTAAAGCCTGCATGGCGAAATACGCACAGGCAGATGAACCGGAGCAGACGGATGGTGGGGAAGTAACCCGAGGGTTCATGGATCTGATGTACGCTTAGTTATCAAAACTGATCAAAAAAAGCTGATATATCAACGTTTTGCCCCCAACAGGGGGCTTTCTTATTTTAAAAAATCACTAAAAAAAATCACATTTCCTGCAGCACACTCATTTTTAACACTTCAGCAAAATGTTTTTTTAATTTTTGGTCCGCATTATTTTGCATTTTCTGAGTGACATGAGTATATAATCCCAGAGTTATTTTTTTCATCTCGATGACCCACTCGTTGCAAAATCAATTGAGAAGAATTAAGCTTGGGGCAATTAAAATCTTAGCAACCGCATTGGCGTTAGAATTATTGAAAGACATTGAGTTTAGTAAGGAATCTGTTTGTTAGAAAATGAATTACAGTATAAAGGAGAGATAATGAGTTCAGCTCTCCTTTTTAGAACTAATAAATACAAAGTGAGAAAATGATCGCGAAATTAACTCCTAACTATTATTGAAATTTATATTAATCGTTGGAATAAACTGTAGCATTGAAACTTTCAGGTCCTAGGCGCAGGTTGCTAACATTGTAAATTGGATTATAAGTGAATATAGCGTACACAGAATAGACAAGCTGCCCATTCACGGGTGGTGTCACATTATAATCTGAACCGGAAAAGCTTAACACGCAAGGACTGAAAAATGGGTTGTCCAGAACGATTGTACCCGCACGATAAACAAGCTGCTGAGAACTACCCAATCCTCGGTAAACTTCTATGACAAGATTTCCGTTAACAGGCAGTTGATCGGCAGTAACTTCAACAATACCCGAAAAAAACGTCCGGATAACCATCCCTGGATTATTTACCTGTAGTCCAACCTGAGCGAATAATTGTGGGACTCCATTCGTAAAGCTGGGGGTTACAATGTTCTGTCCGTTGGAGCCTTGGGAAGTCCGTGCATCTAACGTTTTAACCATGAAATTTCCTCCTTCCTTATTTTCATAGAGTCCTTTTAGCATTGAGTTAATCGTCGCTGTATACAACCGCATTGAAGCATTCTGGGCCAACGCGGCTGGCTTGCTCTGATGGAGATGCCGGAACAAATGTCACAAAACAAGAATAGATAAGCTGCCCGGTAGGAGGAGGAGGCACATTGAAATCAGAACCATCGAAGCTTGCCAGTATGCTTCCCTCAGAAGGAAATATAGGTTGGGAAACGACATAAATCGGGGTACCTGTATGAGTCGAGCCTCTGAATATTTCAAATCGAATGGAAGAAGGTTGTGAGGACAAATCTGCTACCGAAATCCGATAGGTTCCGTTAAATTGAGTGCGAATAACTAATCCTGGATTAACAATGTTCAGACCAACGATACCCACCAAAGTAGGAGTATTTGGAACGAGCGGGACATTAAACGGAGCAACGCCGTTAGACCCAAGCGAAGTCCGGGCGTCAAGCGTACGAACCATAATGTTTTCCTCCAATCTATTATTTTGAAATATCATATGTTTCTGGTTTGAAAGAGTTATCCGCTTAAAGGCAAGAAGTTTCATTGAACTATAAAACTAATTTATGCTTCATCAACAAAATGATGGACGCTAAATAGCATATAAATCATACTTTTAGATTTAAGATGTACTGACTATTGACTTGGTTATGATGAAACGCACAGCTTCAATAGCGGCATAATTTGGGGGTTGGTCTGCTGTGCGTGGAGTATTGCTGTTCTTTGTAATACTTGATTATTTGACGGGTGTTGCTGCAGGTGGAGCTACTGGAAAACTTAAGAGTAAAATTGGCCTTATCGGGATTGCCCGAAGGTCTTTATTTTTGCCATGGTCGCGGTTGGGCACTTGGTGGACGGTATCTTGGGAGATGGCCATTTTTTTCTACATGTATTGTTTAATCACATAACGCGTCCGGTGCTTGTTTGACCGCAGCTCAGCTGCAGCTTTGCGGCCCAGTAATCGTTTGAGGATCTGGACCGCTTGATAATATTTATCTGCCCTACTTCACATAAATGTAAGTGATGTCTCCTGTGCTGTTGTACTTCAAGGTAGTTGCATTCCCAATCTAAAAATTTGTGGCACTTTTAAATTTTTTTAACATATATTTAATTCATGGGTCTACCTCCTACTTGTACTTGTGAGCATGCCCCCCTACAGGGATAGCAGGGGGTATTTAAATACTGTATCTATACAGAAGCCGAGCCACTCAAATGAATGTTGACGTACAATATTATTGTAATAAAATTCTCATTTTTTCAAATGAGAGGAGGTTAATTCCAATGCCAAACTCTACGGGATTGATTTATAACTCGCCAACAAGTGGAAGTATGGCCACCCAGATTATTGTAACTTGTATAAACGACTCTCTTAATATTCCTGCAAACATTGAACTAGAAGTATTTAAATGGGATACAACTCAAAATGCAAGAGTTCCTATCGGTCATGATTTATTCCAAATTGGACCTCAGGTCTCCCGGACACTTGTTTACCCGCTCATTACAGCAGCGTTTTATGAAGTTCAAAGTGACTACTTTAGTGCTACGAGTACAATTATTCATGTATACGGTGTAGATTCAACAGGTGGAGTTATTCAACGTGTGTTACAGTCTGAAATGATATGGGTTGATAGATTTACCAACATCCCTTAATTAACGAAATGGAGGTAAGCGATTTGCCAGTTGTTAATATTACAGGTGCACTCGGTGGGAATCAATTTGAACCCTCGATCGCTTCCAACGAGTTACTTCCTAATATTATGTGTGCCGTTGCTGTTGATACAAGTACAGGCCCTACACTTATAGGGTTTTATCGCTCTACCGATACTGGACAGACATGGTCGACTACTATTTTACAGCAGCCTGCAGGATATGCTGGTGCAGAAGCCCCAACCATTGATTATACCTTTCCGAGCACGTTTATTGTGACGGTTCACATATTTAACGGAGACAATGATGGTACGATTATTAGCTATACATCCCTGGATGATGGAGTGACTTGGTCACCTCCAGTATTTGTGAACAAGGGATATGGCCTTATTGTTCATAATGATGAGCCTTTTATTGCAGTAGATCGCTCTCCAGGGAGTCCGTACAGAGGGAATGCTTATGTTGGCTACACCCCTCTTGCTACGTTGGCCTCATCTATTTTTTTGCAAAGATCTTTGAACCAGGGAGTAACATGGGAAACTCCAAGCCGAATTTCAAGCCCCAGAGGTTTTCATGATAGAGCGGCTATTGCAGTTGGATTTAGTGGCGAAGTATACGCAGGATATATTACTACAGGCCCGGATACTCCGTATGCTTTATTAAGAATCTCTTATGATGGAGGAGCTTCATTCCAACCGCCGGTTAATCGACAATCTACATTAATTTCTTCCGTGGTACCCGCACCTTCGCCATTACCCGTTCCCGATTATGCTTTTCGAGTGCAGACAAATTTGAGTTTGGGTGCTGATATATCCAATGGGCCAAACAGTGGTTCTGTTTATGCGACCTGGAACGATGCAAGGAATGGATACACCGATATTTTCTTGTGTAAATCTCCAGATGGACTTTTATGGTCAGATCCCGTTAGTATTACCGGAGCACCAGCAGGTTCACAAAATTTCTTTCCATCCATTACTGTGTCGCCATTCACGGGAACAATAAGGGTCATTTATTATTCGAATCAAATCAATGGGTTTCTTTTAGACGTTTATGTTGCTGAATCATTTGACGGAGGAGCTACCTTTGCGAACCGCAGACTCACGACAACCTCATTTAATCCCAATGGCAATTCTCCAGTACCGACTGTGTTGATAGGAGATTATATTACTGCTACAACATATGCTCCGGACAATCTGGCAGCAGTTTGGATGGCAACAACTCCTCCTACTGGGAAGCTCGATGTTTACTTTGGGTCTTAGTTGGCAAATAATGATGTATAAATAGGATTAGCCCACAATATTATTATCCTTGTCACATATAATTTAGAGCGAAACTTACATCGTAGTAGCTCTAAGTTAATGGGGCTTTTTTCTTGTTGTATAAAGAACGTGAGTTCGCATATAATGCAAACAAATGTTCTTATCGAAAGGATGAACATGCCAGTTAAATACTTGGGTTGGTTGAGATTATTTATGAGGATCAAAGCGGCAAGATCACAAAACGACGTATCCATACGCTGGGAGGATAAGTCTAATACGGCCAATATTGTGATCCTGGAGGGATGGGAGCGAGAAGAGGAAAAAGCCTAAGCTGCCCAAGGCAATGTCGCCAACCAATTCATCGAATATAAATTACTGGACTGAGTATTAAGGGGCGTGTGTAGTATGGCTAGTAAATTGACAGGTAACGGTATTTTTGAAGGATCTCGAATTATTCTTCCCGAACATCGTGAGGCCTTTCTTCAGGAAATGAGTTGTGCAGGAAAGACGAGGAAAGCCGGTACCGGACGAACAGGAGATCCAGCTCATTGAAGAAGCTATCTTCGAATCGTATCAGGAACGCAGGTCAATCAAATTGACTGTATTCAATCCGTTCGACGATGAAGAGATAAAGGGAGTAGTGGAATCAATCGACAGGCAAAGCAGACGAGTTAAACTTGTACGTGGTGATGAAGACTACAGTTGAATTCAGATAGAAAAGAGCAGTAAGATGGATCTGATGTACGCTTAGACTCATAGGATGAGTATCCAATATTCTTAATATTACCGTCAATTCATTAAGAAACGTCTCTAAACGGGGACGTTTCTTTTTGGGTGTTTGAATAAACAATAAGCTTGAGTGTCACTGCTTGTTTACTTCTCAGATAAGCTCATATGAATTGTTATAAATTTGGATTGTGTAGAGGCCTTTCCGCAGCCAACTCTATACAGGCTTGGCTTTATTAATATGGAATGTTATACCTCTGTCGGCTAACGCTGTCAGAGTCTTTTTTTGCATTATTCCTCTTAAAAAGGGCTAATCTACCAAGCAAATAGCCTTTTTTTCCTAAATATAGGTTGTAGTTTAGTTGAGAATGGTTTTCCGTCCATACACTAAACTAACGACATACGTACATTAAACTATGTCTATAGGGAGGTGTCCAAACGATGAGCAGTTCAGAAGAAAAGAAGCGATCTAGGAGAAAAAAGGTAACGGTATATCCTTGCAAATCTAAAAGAAAAAATTGCAAAGTGAAGGTGGCAAAGAAATTAGTTAAGGTTAAATGTCCGCCGCCTAAAGTGAAAATTATTACGCCTACGGTTACTGGTCCCACAGGACCACAGGGAATTCCGGGAATTCAGGGCGTACAGGGAATTCAGGGCCAGCAAGGGGTGCAAGGACCACCTGGAGCTCAGGGTCCAGCCGGAGGCCCTCCAGGTCCACAAGGACCTCAAGGTCAACCGGGACCAGCGGGAGCCATGGGTCCACAGGGACTGGCTGGTCCAGCCGGACCGATGGGCGTGCAGGGTATTCCTGGGGAACAAGGACTTGTGGGTCCACAAGGACCTCAGGGTGTGCCCGGCCCAGCTGGCGCTATTGGACCGCAAGGCTTTCCTGGTGCGACTGGGGCCACGGGCGCAGCTGGTGTTGCGGGTCCAGCCGGTGTCACTGGAGCTACGGGAGTGGCAGGAGTGGCAGGAGTGGCAGGTCCAGCGGGGCCTACTGGGGTGACAGGCGCAGCCGGCGCTGCGGGTCCAGCGGGTGCCACCGGAGTCACAGGCGCAGCTGGTGCTGCGGGTCCAGCGGGTGCCACCGGAGTCACAGGCGCAGCTGGTGCTGCGGGTCCAGCGGGTGCCACCGGAGCTACAGGTGTTACTGGAGCTACAGGTGCAGCCGGAGGTGTTCTGGGATTTGCTGATTTCTTTGCACTGATGCCCCCTGATAATGCCGCAACGGTTGCTCCAGGTACGGATGTAAGTTTTCCCCAAGATGGTCCAACTAGTGGAACGACAATTACTCGTACGGGACCTAGCTCATTCAATCTGGCAGCGATAGGCACTTATCAAGTACTATTTCAAGTGAGTATCAATGAAGCGGGGCAACTCATACTAACCCTCAATGGTGCTGACTTGGCTCCAACGGTCGTTGGACGTGCAACAGGAACATCTCAGATTGTAGGGGTAGCCTTAGTACAAACAACCGTTATTAACTCAATACTGACCGTACGGAACCCCGCGGGTAATTCAACAGCGTTAACGATTACTCCTCTTGCAGGCGGAACAAGACCGGTATCGGCACATCTTGTCATCACACAATTAGCTTAAACTTGATCAAAATCTATATTGCTTGTCTGGGATCTGCTTAGATCGCCATTCAGAATGATAACATCGGTTAGCTTGACTGAGATACCGGTCTTTCATCAGGCTGTTATCTCAGTTGGAGCCAACGTTGGATCTTTAAGGAAAGCTGAACGAGATGATCTGGCTACATAACTGGCTTCATTTGGTTTGAACAAAGACGTATAGGTTAATCAGATCTCCCGTCAATTTGAATCGGAATAACAAGTTCCCTGTTAACGTGCATATATATTACAGGAGACGGGTCAAGACTCCGGCTGTCCTAGGTTTGATGAACGGAGGGGAGAGACATGGGCATTGAATCATCCTGGATGTTTGATTTTTTTGGAACCGTCTTTCCGGTAGTATTTGTCCTGATTATAGGTATTGTTCTTCTGTCGGTAGGGAAAGAGGTATGGAGATGGGGACGCAATAACTCAGAGCCTCTGCTTACTGTACCTTCACGGATTACCAGCAGGAGAATGCAGATGAGTCAGTCGCACTCCGAACCAGGAAGTACAGCCCGTACGCTTTATTACATCACTTTTGAAGTGGAGAGCGGGGATCGGCTCGAATTCAAGGTGAATGGTGATGAGTACGGCTTGTGCGCCGAGGGAGATGAAGGTCGACTCTCTTTCAAGGGAACGCGTTATGTAGGCTTTGAACGCTACAATCGTTTGTATTCAGAGCGTGTACGCGGATAAACCGGCTGGCTTGCGCCATAGTGGCGTAAGCTTTTTTTAATATTCTTTTATGGACAAGCGTTTCTTAATGGGGCTAACATGTTTGTATATAAGAAGAGACTTTATTCATATTATGGTTCATATTCGGTGAGTCGATGTAGACTTATATGATGAATGGACCATCCCAATAGAGGAGGAACTAATGATGTCATTTACAGATCAAGTCGTGGTTGTGACGGGAGCAGCTCAAGGAATCGGTCGAAGTGTAGCTGAGGCCTATGCGGTTGCAGGGGCTAAAGTCGTACTTGCCGACTATGAGGAAGCGGAAGGGGCTGCGGCGGCAGCTTCGATTCGCAATGAAGGTGGAGAAGCGATTTTTGTTCAATGTGATGTACGTCAAGAGAAGGATATAACGAACCTCATTCAAACGACAATGGATGAATTCAAGAAGATTGATGTGCTCATAAACAATGCAGGTGTCTCCAGATGGAAATCTCCCTATGAGTTAACGCTGGAAGAGTGGGACGATATACTCAATACCAATGTGCGAAGTTGCTTTCTCGCAAGTCGGGAAGCAGCCAAACATATGAAGCACAACGAAAATGGTGGAGCGATTGTGAACATGTCCTCAACACGTGCCTTCATGTCAGAGCCGGAAACAGAGGCCTATGCTGCATCCAAGGGTGCGATCGTGGCGTTGACGCATGCGATGGCGGTCTCCTTGGGTAAGGACAAAATTCGGGTCAATTGTATCAGTCCGGGATGGATTGAGACAGGCAATGTTGAAAAATTGAAGCCAGAGGACCATGAACAGCACCCGGCAGGACGTGTAGGCGTTCCTTCGGATATCTCCCGTGCTTGTTTATATTTGTCCGATCCGAGCAATACCTTTGTCACAGGGACCAACCTGATTATTGATGGGGGCATGACCCGAAAAATGATATATGAGGACTAGTACCGGGATTTCTCCGGTCAATTGTAAACTTTTGAAAACATAGCAGAAATAAGCCCAAGTTAAGCACTTGGGCTTATTTGATTTTGATAACTCGGTTGCTATAATAAATGTGATTTTACCACAGTACAGGAATGGAGGGAGATTATGTTCGGGAACTCATCCCGGAAAGTGTTTTGGCTATTACTGCTGATTGGAGGGATTATAATGACAGGCTTTGAATCTACTGCTGAAGCTGACGCAGATATACGAGCAGCCTGGGTATGGCAGGCCAAGTCTGTCAGTGATGGAGGAAATGAGCTGCTGGACAATGCGGCTAAACATAAGATTAACAGACTATATGTGAATGTGGATATGAATCTGTCAGAAGAGGTCTATCATACGTTTATATCCAAAGCCAGCAAGGCGGGAATCGCAGTTGAAGCTCTTGGCGGAGATCCTTCATGGGCAGTGAGTGGTCGTGAAGGTCCAATGCTCAAATTGGCGTCCTGGGTGAGCAATTATAACCTGGCTGCAAAGCCGGAAGAGCGATTTGACGCCATCCACCTGGATATCAAACCTTATGTATTGCCACAGTGGAAAGAAGATGCCGAGCCACTGGTCCAGTCCTGGGTGGTCAATATGAAGCTCTTGCTGGAACAGGTGAAACAGGATGGGGTTGAAGTGAATGTCGACTTGCCTTTTTGGCTGGATTCTTACACGGTGACGGGTAGCAGAACGACTGACGATGCGGATAACGAGTCGTTGTCACACTGGTTTATCGGACAATTTGATCATATTACGCTGCTCGCTTACCGTGACAGTGCGCAAGGAAACAATGGAATTATACGTTTGGTAGAACAAGAAATGATATGGGCTGACGCCAGAAATGGCTCGATTACCGTTGGCGTAAACACCAAGCCGATGCCTGGAGAAGAGTTCACGACTTTTGCTGGCAAAGGTGCGGCGCAATTGGAGAGTGTCTTAAGTGAAGTGGCATCTGCATTCACAGATCATGCTTCCTATGCAGGTTCAGCTGTGCATGACATCGTGTACTGGGGGCAGCTGGAGCCAGGGGAAGTACCATTACCAGAGAATCCATCCAATCAACCTGAAATCCGAGGAACCTATATCTGGCAGGCTTCTCAGGTTACGAATGACGGTGGAGATCACATTCTGGAGTTCGCCAAAGCGCAAAACATTAATTGGTTATACGTCCGGCTTGATTTGGATCAACCGTATTCCAGCTATCGTAGTTTTGTGAAACGTGCACAGGCTCAAGGTATTGAGGTTCACGCTATGGGCGGCCATCCAATCTGGGGTAAAAAGGAAAATCGGCCACGGATACAACGCTTGATCGACTATGTGAAAAATTATAACGCCGAATCGGAACCGGATGAACGTTTTAAGGGAATCCATCTCGATATTGAGCCATACACCTTACCTGAATGGGAAAATGATCGGGATACGCTGCTGACCGAATGGGCTGCCAATATTGCTTATTTCCATGAAGAGACGAAAAAGGACAGTGATCTGGAAACGAGTGCCGATCTGGCCGTTTGGCTGGATACGTTCCCGTTACCGGGAAGAGACATGTCTGTCAGTGAATACATGATCACAACGCTGGATCACGTCTCTCTGATGGCATTCCGCAACATTGCCGAAGGCTCCAATGGAATTGCCGACGTGGTCAGTCAGGAAATGAAAATTGCGGATCGTTTGGGTAAACCGCTGTTGATCTCGGTGGAGATGAAAGAGAATTTTGAAGGTAGACATATTTCATTTTATGATAAGGGAGCAGCGGAGATGGAGCGTCAGCTGGCACTGCTTCCAGATCTGTTAAGCGAGTATAAAGCCTACAAAGGCAATATTGTACATGCATACGATTACTGGATTCAAGCCAAGCCCTGAATAGGCAGGTTATATAGGAAATGTTATGTCTCGGGACTTCACATAAGGTGAGGTTCCGGGCTTTTTTTATGGTAAAAAAATAAAATCGTGTCACCGAATGGGCATCTGCACAATATTATATACGGTGATGAAGAGGTTCAACAAGGGAGGAAACAGGATATGGCTGTTATTAAAGCCAACTCGGAAGACGTCAAGCTGCTCGCTAGACTGATGAGAGCGGAGGCTGAAGGTGACGGCGAACAAGGCATGCTGCTTGTAGGCAATGTAGGGGTAAACCGGGTGCTTGGTGATTGCTTGGATTTCGGTGATATTCGGGACATTAATCGAATGGTGTTTCAGAATCCGGGTGGCTTCGAGTCTACGCAAAAAGGGTACTTCTACCAACGGGCAAGACAATCAGAAATACGCTTGGCACAGCGTGTCATTAATGGTGAACGCTTCTGGCCAGCCAGCAACTCTCTGTGGTTTTTCCGTCCCGTGGGGGAATGCCCTCCAACCTGGTATAACCAGCAAAATACAGGCCGCTTCAAGGCGCATTGTTTCTTCAGTCCGACAGGCGAAGACTGTCCATCCGTATATTAAATTTTGGGAGGAATCATGATGATTAACCAGCCTTATCAACCAACACAGGTTATGGGCCAACAGGCCAATTCGCAAGTCCAAGGAACATCCTATAAAATTGGTAACGGAATGCCGATGATGTCGCCAACTCCAGGCATGGTTTCACCTAGCTCCACAAGCGTACCTCCGCTCGTATCAAGCGGTGCTCCAATGACACCTACGGGTGGAGTTGCAACCACAACTGCGCCACAGTTTGAACAATCCTACATCGAAAATATTTTACGGCTTAACCTGGGTAAATGTGGAACATTCTACATGACTTACGAAGGAAACAAAGAGTGGAATGCCCGCATTTTCCAAGGTATTCTGGAAGCAGCTGGTCGTGACCATATCATTATCAGTGACCCGAACACTGGAAAACGGATCATGCTTTTGATGGTCAATTTCGACTACGCCACATTCGATGAGCCGTTGTTGTATCAATATCCAGGTGTGATCGGGAACTATCCGCAACAACCAAGCAGACGTTAATTAGCAGGGAAAAGAGAACATAATATAATACGGCCATACACAGGCTGTCTCGAATGCGGATGTTATTACGCAAACGGGGCAGCTTTTCCTATATGATGGTATAGAGCATTAAAGAAATAAACAAATAAACAAATAAACAAATAAAAAATGAACCTAAACAGAAGTAACCTTTTTCTCAAATCAAGGCACTTAAAGATAAATACATCAAGCAGCAAGCGCACAGGAAGGAGCAAAACATATTGAAGACATGGATCGAGGGAGCAATCCAGGGGCAAGCCGAGGCTTATGAACAGCTGGTGACGCAATTTCGCGGGATGGCACTGGCTGTCGCCTATCAAAAATTAGGGGATACGTTCCTGGCCGAAGATGTGGTACAAGAGGCGTTCACAGAGGCCTTTGCGAATTTGTCCAAACTGGACAATCCCGATGCTTTTCCCGGGTGGTTCAAAGTTATCGTGGAGAGACAGTGTTACCGTCTAATGAGGCGTAAGCAGCATGGCACTGTCCCGGTTCTGGAGATTCAGGATGTAATTCAAGAAGAGGATCAGACTCATAATCCCGAAGAACAGGCTTTGAAAGGAGAGGTGCATCGCCTTCTGCGAGATTCGATTTCCATTTTGCCAACCTCCATGCAGCTTGCTGTTGAACTGTTTTATTTTCAGGGCTACTCCCTCAAGGAGATGTCGGAATTCCTCGGGGTTCATGTTCCGGCTCTAAAGAAACGGTTGTATGACGCCAGATCCAGGCTCAGACGTGCATTGCCTGTGGCGGATGTGATTTCAGTATTTAGTGATTTATACGAAGGAGGAAAAGGAATGCTTCACATTATGAATGGTGATCATGCGGCAGAACGATTAAGACAAAGCGGAATTCAAGGTGAAATTTTGGTCTGGCGAGAGCTCTATTCATTTGGACCGATAACGAGAAATATGAGGAATGAGAAGGATCGAAGTGAACGTGCACAATATTTGGAGCAGCACTTGGGCATTCCGCAGACGGAATATCTGAAAATCAAGGAACTTGAGCAGACACTTCGCTCTTTCCATCAATATGAGGAGATCGTCCTGTGGTTTGAGTATGACCTCTATGATCAGGCAATGCTATCGTACTTGCTGCACTATTTCAAGGGACAGGACCTGAAGAATAGCAAGCTGAATCTGTTATGCATCGATACCTATCCGGAAATAGAACATTTTCGGGGGCTTGGGCAGCTTACACCCTCACAGATCGGACGTTTATCAGGTACCTGGCACGTGATGGGGGCAGAGGAAATTCAGGCTGGCAGTGAGTTTTGGACAGCGTATGCATCATCTGACATTCAGGATCACAAGGACTACTTGCTGAAAAATACATCGGTGCTCCCTTTTGCACATGCTGCATTCAAGGCCCACCTGTCCCGTCTGCCTTCTGTATCGAACGGACTGGGCATAATTGAGCAATCCACACTGGAGGCCGTAAGAGAGGGCGTGGGTAGCCCTTATTCATTATTCAAGCATGTTGGAGATCAATTGCATATCTTGGGAATGGGTGATCTGGAGTACTGGGCTCATCTGAAGAGAATGACGGAGGAACCTCATGCTTTACTTCAAATAAGGGGTGTACAAGCTTTTCCTACCTTCCAGCAGCATCATGACGAATTCCGCCATGGTGTCTTGTCTTTGACCGAATTCGGTATTCAGGTGCTGAGCGGGGAAGCAGATTGGGCACGATTAAGACAAGATAGATCCTGGATTGGCGGTCTTCAAATAGGCGAAGGGGAAGACACGCCGTGGCGCTGGGACACCGTTAATGAGAACGTAGTGATTTTATAGAGAATGATGGATGCAATCAGAAACTGAATAAAAGCAATAGAAGCAGTAAAAGCAGTAAAAGCAGTAAAAGCAGTAGTGGCAGTGAACATTAATTGGTAAGCTAACATGCATCTGATCTCATTATCCATAAAATCATGAAAAAAGAGTATCCCGCCATGCCTGAGCATGAGCTAGGATACTCTTTTGTTAGTTCAACCGTATTCTACTTGGACGCATCCAACTTCAATGCGGTTACCATTTTGCGGAACACGTCCGTATTATCGTGATAGCCTGAGAACAGGCGTGACCCGGGTCCCGAGGCATTGATTGGCACATCGTCGAATGTGTGGACTTCCTGACCTTCATCATGAGGCAGATTACCCGTGTAGTGAACACCGTCCGGATCTTTGTCCGGGTTAGCGATATACCATGTTTTGTCCTTCACATTAGGGTCCTGGATGGTAGGACTGATTGGTACCGGATTAGCGAGATAGTCCTCATTGTTATCCGGCATATTGCCCCAGCCAACAGCAATCTTCCATTCGGAATCCGGATTGTCCGGGAAGCCATCTCCGTTTGCATCCACGTACGTCGGGAACTTGGAGTCAGCATATGTGCCGATCAACTCACGGAGTTCGTCGCCCGATTTACCTTTGGCGGCTTCCGTATTATACGTTCCGTTGAGGGTAAGAGAGTGACCGTGGTCGGATGTGACGATGACGAGCGTATCCGGGTGTTTTTTCGCATATTCCTTAACCCGACCCACCGTTTGATCGAATTCAATTGCATCCCATACGGAACGTTCAAAATCCATCGTGTGAGCCTGTTTATCAATCGATGCACCTTCGACCATCAGGAAAAATCCGTTTTTATTCTGTTCCAGTACCTGAAGGGCTGTGTCGGTCATTTCCATCAATGTAGGTTGGTCCGTGTCCTTGCCCACAATATCGGTATTGTTGGGCTTCGTGTATTCTCTGTCATAATATACGTTCATGTTGCCTTTGCGGAATAATCCCAGCAAAGATTTGGTAGAGGCAGACTTGTCCAGATTCGTTGCATCTGTAACATAGGTATATCCTTCTTTTTTGAACTCCTCCACAATATTGCGTCCATCTTTGCGTTTTCCGCCGTCAGCTGCTGGAAGGAACCACTCCAGTCCACCGCCCAGAATAACATCTGGTCGATTCGCTTCATTCAGATACATACTTGCGATCGCTTCTTGTTCACCGCGCTTACGTGTATGTACAGCCATTGCAGCAGGTGTTGCATCTGTCACATCCGCAGTCGTTACAAGGCCAGTAGCCATGCCACGGGTGCGTTTGACCAGCTCAACGATGTTTTCCACCTTCGGATCGTCAAAAGGGTCTGGTGTATTGTCCGGGTAGACCCCCTCGGCATTGACTGCCGTTTTGTGGCCAGTTGCATAAGCGGAAGCACTATTGGCCGAATCGGTGACGATGGAATCCATACCAGACGTCGTGACCATGCCCATAGCATCCATTTGCTCCATCTCCAGCCAACCCTTGAATTTGCCTTCGTTAATACCCCTGGATACAACACGAGCGGCGGTGCGAATATTGGCACTCATGCCATCGCCAATCATCAGAACGACATTTTTGGCTTGCTCACCGTTTGTTAGTAGGGCCGTGTCTTTGGAAGGATCAAACACTTGGTATACGACCCTTGAATATGTACGCTTGCCTGTAGCAATCGTTTCCGCGGTTACCACAATGGAATCGCTCTCTTTAAAAGTAACATCCCGGATGGTGTATTCCGTGCTCAAGTCGGTGCTGCTTGTCCACGTTCCGGACTTGCCGAAGTATTTGTCCGGAGACAAGCCATTAACCTGGATTTTAATGTCATTCGATTTCAGCTTGGCACCGTTCAGCTCAACCCGAAAATCGAGCTTCTGGCCTGCCAGAATCTGAGCGCGGTCAATAGGTAAAATGGTAAATGCGGCGGGGGCCGTCTGTTGCTGGGCAGATACGGGTTCAGCATTGACCTGCCAAGGCAAGGCTGTAATCGCAACAGCCGCGCTGAGTAGTAGAGCATTCCATTTCATAGCATGATGGCTTTTCATGAACATACCTCCGAGATCAATTTGTTGTTCTATTTGGAAGTATATAGCTGAATGATTAACTGAGCGTAAGAGAAAAATTAAACCGTAAGCAAGAAGATGCATATATTTGTTAGTAAAACGTAAAAAAAACGGCGTATTCGATACATTTGTTAACGAAATAGCCCGTATGCATCATTTCGTTGTCATAGGACACGGATTGACTGTGTAGTGTAGAATAATATAATAAAAGAAGCATATCCTTGTTATTCGACAGAAGAAGGTGGAGGTGAACGCATTGGGAAGTTGAAACTGCATATGAGCGGCAGAATGGCAAATATCCTACATTTTCGAAGGAGGTGGACCTATTTGCCGAAGAATGACGGCGAATAGGATGATAATTTGAGTGACCCCTTACCGAGTATATTAAATTTATTTTTAATTGCTTTGCTTGTATTGATGAATGGTTTCTTTGTCTCGGCAGAATTCGCGATGGTCAAAGTTCGTGGCAGCCGGATTGAAGCTTTGGTGGAGACAGGTAATAAAAATGCGATTTATGCTTCCAATATTGTACGCAACCTGGATGCTTATCTGTCCGCGTGCCAATTGGGTATAACGCTTGCTTCACTTGGACTCGGGTGGCTGGGAGAGCCAGCGATTGCTCACCTGTTAGAGCCCATGTTTACTGCATTTGGACTGGGTCCAGTATACGTACACGGCATCTCCATTGCGATTGCTTTTGTTATTATTACGATTTTGCATATTGTACTCGGGGAACTTGCTCCCAAGACGATGGCTATCCGCAAATCAGAGACGATCACGTTATGGTCTGCGGCGCTGCTTACGTTCTTTTACAAATTAATGTATCCCTTTATATGGGCATTGAATGGTATGGCGAACAGCCTGCTGAGAGTATTTCGCATGGCACCGGCCTCGGAGCATGACTCAGCGCATAGTGAAGATGAAATACGCATTCTGATGAAAGAAAGCAATAAGAGCGGTTTAATTGACAATACTGAATTGGCGCTTGTTGATAATATATTTGATTTTACGGCAACAACCGCCCGTGAAATTATGATTCCGCGGACGGAAATGATCTGCCTGAATGCCAATCAGTCCATGCTGGAAAATCTGGAAATTGCCAGTGAAAGCATGCGTACCCGTTATCCGGTTTATAACGGCGACAAAGACCATATTATCGGATTTATTCACATTAAAGACCTGATGCGATCTCAGCTTACAGATACCATCTCGGTGATTCGTCCGATTCTCGCAGTACCCGATTCCACTCCGATCAGTGACCTGCTCAAGCGGATGCAGCGCAGCAAGACACAGATTGCAATCCTGATTGATGAGTACGGAGGAACCTCCGGCCTTGTAACGCTTGAAGACATCATGGAAGAGATTGTGGGCGAGATTCAAGACGAATTTGACCAGGAGCGTCCGGCGATTGAGAAAGTGGATGAGATGGAATACTCCATTGACGGCCTTATGCTGATTGAAGAGGTTAGTGAGCGCTTTGGGCTGGATATGGACCGGGCGGATTATGATACGATTGGCGGCTGGTTATACTCCAGAGTAGAAACCATCCCACCTGAAGTAGGGCAGTCGGTAGAGTATGGTGGATATGTCTTTGTAATTCAAGAGACCGAGCATAAGCGGATTTCGCGTGTAAATGTGATTAAGCTGGATCTGATGGTTGAAGGCGAAGGCGCCTAATCCAAAGTATTATTTTTGGAGACAGGAGATCCCGGTCTATAGAGAGTCCGTACGGTGGATTATTTCACTGTGCGGCTTTTTGTTTACCCTATTATCGTAGCATGCACGGCTGCAAACAGGGTATAATGGAACAACCTTGCAAGATAGGAGAGGTTGAGATTGAGCTATCGCATTGAGGTTGGATTTACACCTGTATTTGAATTCATGGCCAGTTTGCATACATATATTTGCCGAAAATCGCATAAAAAGATTGATTTATCCACAGCGTGGGCCCAAGAAATAGAAGGAGAGCTAACCCCTGAGCTTGCTGCTGTCTTGCAACATATGAACGTGGATGATGATTGGAAATGGATGTATCTGCTTGTCTGTCTGCGAGTGGAAGCTGAGGAGCCGGAGGATTTTATTGAATGGTTCAGCCAACGAACAGTGCTTGACCTTCATGACATTTTTAGCAAGTACAGTTTCCCGTATACGGATGATATCGCTGCTTTCCAGACCAAGATGACCTATGTTTTAACCGGCTGGAATGAGCAATATTTTCGCTTGCTTGATCCCGCCATCTTACAACATCTGCGCCAGGAGGTTCAGAACCGCAAGGAACAGTTAAGTCAATCGCCTCAGGAAGAGGTACTCGACGATGCGACCAACGGGTTGATGTTCCGGGACATGAAGGGGCTGGATAGACTACTGCTTGTGCCACAATTTCATTTTCAGCCGCTAAATGTCATCCTGCATTTTGGGGATACGCTGCTGTGCCATTATTCCTCCAGATTGTATATGGGAGATCATGAGTATATTCCGACCCATCATTTGCGTGTAATCCGCAGCTTGGGAGAGAAGAACAGACTGAAAATCATGCGTTTTCTGCATCAGGGACCACGTTCATTTATTGAAATTGTTCGTCACTTGAAGCTCTCCAAAGGAATTACTCATGACCATCTATCCAAGCTTCGTGGAGCAGGGTTGGTCTATGCGCATTTTGAAGGAGAGAGTCTGGTTGAGTATTCACTTCGTCTTCATGCTCTGGAACAAATTTTGCCGAATGTCATGAATTATTTGGAGCAATAACGTTTATCAAAATGTGGTTTTTAGAAAAAAAGTATACCTTCGATACAGCCGTATGTTTGTTGTGGCCGAACTGAAATTTATTCAGGAAATCCGCGCAAAACATACGGCTATTTTATCGCTTTAAAGTGGATATTAATGGGTTTAATATAAATATTTTTTTGTGGTTCTCTATTTACAGAACCACATGCGGTTCTTATAATAGGGCTTATCGAACTTATACCTTACTAATTTCATAGGAATTGTATATATTCTGAATTGTTTCGGAAATTAGGAACGGCTGAGCGAGAAAATATGGATCATTTATGAATTGGGGAGGATTTTATGAGAGTGAAAGGTTTATCCGTGGCATCGTTAATCATCAGCAGCGCAATTGTGTTATCGGCATGTGCTGGAGGTGGGGGAGCAGAGACCAATACTGCTGGAAGCGTAACAACAAATTCGGGCACTCAAGCGACTCCGGTTTCAGCAGCACTGGATGCGCCATTTCAGGCAACGGACTTGAATCAATTACCTGAGACGGCAAAAAAAAGAACGGATACGGTGATTGTGGGACTTACGGATCCCAGCGGGGCTTTCACACCGTACTTCCATCAGAGTGGATATGATGGCAACGTGGCTTCATTGCTATTTGCTTCACTTGTAACCGTAGATGAGAAAGGTTTACCTGTTCCTGATCTCGCTGAAAGCTGGGATGTGTCCGACGATCAGTGTACATACACGTTTCATCTAAGAAAAGATTCCAAGTTCAGTGACGGCTCCGCGCTCACCGCAGATGATGTTGCTTTTACATGGACAATTCTGCATGACAAGTCATATGACGGTGGATTTGATATTTTCTCCACCAAGGTGAAGGGCGGGAAAGCGTATACCGAAGGAAAGGCAGATCACATTGAGGGTATTAAGGTCATTGATCCGTTAACGATCTCGGTCACCCTGGAACAACCAAACGCAACTGCTCTGCTTACATTGGGCTCAGAGGTATTGTCCAAAGCCTACTACGGCAAAGACTATCAATTCGGAAAGCTCGAATACATTAAAAATCTTCATGCAACACCTGTAGGCAATGGCCCTTATAAACTTGAAAAGTTCATTCCAGGTCAGGAAGTTCGATTCGTTGCCAACGAGTTCTATTACAAGGGCAAACCAAAAACCGAGCATTTCATATATAAAACATCGGAAGGAGACACCTGGCAGTTTATTGAGACCGGAGAGATCGACTTCACTTCGTTCACGGCTACCCAAGAGAATATTGATAAGCTGAAAAAAATCCCATACCTCAACCTTCTGCCTTACACACCAAGTACATACGGATATTTACAGCTTAATCTGGAGCATGAACAGCTTCAGGAAAAAGAAGTACGTCAAGCCATCACCTATGGCCTGGATCGTCAGTCCATCTATGTGGACGCCAACCAAGGGGCAGGTGCTGTTGCCAACATCCCGACTTCACCTATTTCCTGGTCATATACGGAAGAAGGTATTAATCCATACGCCTATGATCCGGACAAAGCTAATCAATTGCTGGACGACGCAGGCTGGGTGCCTGGAGCGGATGGCATCCGTGAGAAAAACGGGAAGAAGTTGTCCCTGCATTTACTCGGAACGAAAAGTCCGGCCACAGATATCTTCATTGCTGTAGCCAAAGAAAACTTTGAAGCGATTGGTGTGCAGTTCCAGCCTGAAGTGTTTGCCGATTTCAACTCACTTGTCTCCAAAGTGGAGGGCGGCGATTACGACGTGGCTTCCTTCTCCACACCGATGTTAACGGATCCTTCAGACGGGGTACTGCAATTTGTGGATGGCGAGCTTAAAGGGTACGACAATCCCAAAGTGAAAGAGCTGTACAACAAAGGTCTGGCTACGACAGACATTGAGGAACGCAAGGCAGTATACAAAGAGCTGTACCAATTGCTCAACGATGAGCTGCCTGTCATTTTCACCAGTTACAAAAAAACAGTTTACGCCTATAACGGTCGCATCGATGGACTTTCTGTCAGTCCATACCGCGGGATTGCAACCAGCTTGCCGGAATGGTCTCTGAAATAAGCAGGGGTATGAATCAAGAAACATCAATACTGGAATAAACAAAATGTCCCTTGTGTTTGCGATGTCGCAGATGCAGGGGACGCATTGATAAGGAGCCTGATATGAGCACTTACATTGTGAAACGGATGACATATATGGTTCTTATTTTGCTGGCCGCTTCCGTTCTTATCTTCAGCCTGTATGCACTTACCCCTGGCGACTACATCTCCAGCAACATTAAATTAAGTCCCGAGCGCAAGGCCGAGCTGCGAGAATTGTATGGACTGGACAAGCCTGTTATCGAACGGTATCTCATCTGGATGAAAAATGCTGTACATGGGGACTTCGGATATTCATTGGCACAACAAAAACCCGTGCTCGCGCTGTTTAACGAATATATCTGGAATTCATTCCTGTTAGCTGCTGTGACCACGTTCCTGACCTGGTTCATCGCGGTTATTATCGGTGTGATTGCTGCCTATAAGCAGTATTCGTGGTTCGATACTTTTGTGATGATAGGCATATTTGCAGCCATGTCCGTGCCTTCTTTCTTTATCGGATTGTTTTTGATTAAACTGCTGGCGGTTGACCTAAAATGGTTGCCTCCAGGGGGCATGATGACCACGGGAAGTAATGCTACCGGTCTGGCCTATGTCAAAGAGGTGATTCAGCACATGACCTTGCCCGTAATTGTTATGACTCTGCTTGGGGTAGGCTCACTTACCCGTTACTTCCGCAGCAATATGATTGATGTGATCAAACAGGATTATATTCGAACAGCACGAGCCAAAGGTTTAAAAGAAAGCAAAGTGTTATATACCCATGCCTTGCGCAATGCTCTGTTGCCTGCGATAACACTGATTGGATTCGAGCTGCCGTCCTTATTCGGCGGTTCACTGATTATTGAGAAAATATTCAGCTGGCCCGGTATCGGCCAGTTATATATGCAGTCCTTCTCGCTGCGGGATTATCCGCTGCTGATGGGCTTTACCATGTTCATCGCCATCCTGACTGTCATTGGAACGCTGCTGTCTGATGTGCTCTATCACATCGCAGATCCGCGTGTCCGTTTGCAATAAGGGGGGCTTTGAACATGACAATCTCTTCATCGCCTGTAACGAGAAATGCCGCAGAAGCTGCCTTACCTTTAAAGGTTCCACCCAAGTCTTCTTTATGGAAATTGTCGATCCGAAGACTGCTCAAGAACAAACTTGCTGTTGGCGGATTCATCGTAGTTTTATTGATGTTTGTGGCTTGTTTCATTGGCCCGTTGTTCTCACCTTATACCGATAACAAGATCAATATGACAGCGATGAAACAAGGTCCCGGCATTCATCACTGGCTTGGCACAGATGCGCTCGGCAGGGATGTGCTCACCCGTGTGCTGATGGCTGGTCGTATCTCGCTCACTGTTGGTTTGGCTTCCATGGTTCTATCCGTATTTATCGGCTCCTTGCTTGGAGCTATCGCCGGATATTATCGCGGCATGGTTGATCAGGTCATTATGCGGATTGCTGACTTGCTGCTCACGATCCCGGGACTGCCGCTGCTGTTCATTTTCGGTGCGTTGTTATCGGATTGGAAAGTTCCGCCGGATTCCAGAATGTATATCGTCATGCTGATGCTCAGTTTTGTCAACTGGCCCGGTATGGCCCGAATGGTACGGGGACAGATGTTAAGCTTGCGCGAGCGTGAATTCATGCAGGCTGCTGTTGTTCTTGGCTTGCGTGACCGTCGCAAACTGTTTCACCATCTTCTGCCCAATATTGTCCCGCTTCTCATCGTCATGGCGACTCTGAACATCGGAGGGTCCATTCTCAGCGAATCGGTACTCAGCTTTTTTGGACTCGGTGTCATGCCACCAACGCCTACATGGGGCAATATGATCGATGCGGCCAACAACATGATTGATTTTCAACAGCATCCGTGGTTATGGATTCCGCCAGGGCTGTCCATTTTCGTGACCGTTATTGCGATCAATATTTTTGGTGATGGTCTTCGAGACGTATTAGATCCCAAACAGAAGAGAAGGTGAGCACGCCTCATGCAAAATATGATTGAAATTGAACATCTTGAAACTCATTTTTACTCAGAAGAAGGCCATGTCAAAGCCGTAGACGGTGTAAGCCTGAACGTACGAGAAGGGGAGACGGTATGCATCGTTGGTGAATCGGGCTGTGGCAAAAGTGTAACCGCCATGTCAATCATGGGATTGATTGAGGAACCTGCAGGCAAGGTGGTAGGCGGTGCAATTCGTTTTGGTGGACGGGATCTGCTTCGTGAAAGTAAATCTTCGCTGCGTGCCATTCGGGGCAATGACATCTCTATGATTTTCCAGGAACCGATGTCCTCGTTGAATCCCGTGCTTAAGATCGGTGAGCAATTGATGGAGCCGCTGATTGTACACTTGAAAATGAGTAAAAAGCAGGCTCGCGCACGAGCGGTTGAGCTGATTGCCGAAGTTGGCATTTCACGCCCGGAACAGATTGCGAACAGTTATCCGCACGAGCTGAGTGGAGGTATGCTCCAGCGCATTATGATTGCCATTGCCATCTCATGTAACCCGAAACTGTTAATCGCGGATGAACCAACCACCGCTCTTGACGTGACGATTCAAGCGCAGATATTGGATATGTTACAGCACATCAAGTCCCAGTCAGGAACCTCTATTTTGATGATCACGCATGACCTTGGCGTTGTAGCCGAAATGGCGGATTATGTCGTAGTCATGTATGCAGGCAAAGTGGTGGAAGAGGGGGAAGTTGTGCAATTGTTTGAATCTCCCAAACATCCATATACTCAGGGATTGCTTCGCTCCAAGCCGATTATCAATCAACGGCAGGACGAATTGTATTCGATACCCGGACATGTACCTGATCCGCTATCCTTAAAAGATTCCTGCCATTTTGCTGATCGTTGTGAGCACTGTATGTCGATATGCACCACGCAAATGCCTACGCTGAAGCAGCTTGGGCCCGGACAGAAGGCTGCATGCTGGCTGTATGAGGAGGCGTTGAGTCATGTCTGAACCTCTATTGGAAATCGAACATCTCAAAACCTATTTTCCAGTGCGCAAAGGCTTATTGAATCGTACAGTAGCCCATGTGAAAGCGGTTGATGATATCAGCATCACGATTCATGAAGGCGAGACGTTTGGATTAGTCGGGGAATCCGGAAGTGGCAAGAGCACCGTTGGAAGAACGATCGTGCGCTTAACGGAAAAAACGGAAGGACAGATTCGTTTTCAAGGTGTTGACTTGCATCATTTGTCTATGCAGGAAGTGCGGAAGATTCGTCCGCAGCTTCAACTGATTTTTCAGGACCCCTACAGTTCACTAAATCCGCGCATACGTATTGGTGATGCGATCGGAGAGGCTGTATTGGATCACGGATTGGCGACCGCAAGCGAGGTGCGTGATCTTGTTAAGGAAGTACTCGGAGCCTGCGGATTGTCATCTTATCATATTGACCGTTTTCCCCATGAGTTCTCTGGCGGACAGCGACAGCGGATCGGGATTGCAAGAGCTTTGATCTTAAATCCCAAACTGATTATCGCAGATGAACCGGTATCAGCACTGGACGTGTCCATTCAGGCTCAGATTATCAACCTGTTCAGACGGCTTCAGCAAGAGCGCGGCCTTGCTTACCTGTTTATTTCGCATGATTTGAGTGTGGTGGAACATCTGTGTGATCGCATTGGAGTAATGTATCTGGGCTCCATGGTCGAGACGGCCTCCAGAGATGAGTTGTTCGGCAATCCACTGCACCCGTATACAAAAGCTTTGCTATCCGCTGTACCTGTGCCGATTCCCAAATTGAAACGGGAACGAATTGTGCTTAAAGGGGATATCCCAAGTCCAGTGAATCCGCCAACTGGCTGCAAATTCCATACACGTTGTCCATGGGCAGAAGATATCTGCAAGCAGCAAATTCCAGCGTATCGGAACGTTGGAGCGGATCATTTTGTAGCCTGTCATTTGGTCTGAAGCATCGGTATTGCGACGATGGAGCATGAATGATGAGGTCGGCATAAAATGACGGTGTATTTATTTGGATTGATGTATACGCAACTTCAAAACCTTCTCTTAATAGGCATTTTACGTACCCGGGTGATTGATTTGACTATAGCTTTTAAGCCAAACTTCTCCATAACTCTACTGTACTATTTTAAAAAGGAATTTTTTTGAAACCACATTGTTTCATATTGCGTAAACACCTATGAATATCCAAAATATGAAATTGGAGGAATGAACTAAATGATGATAAAGAGTTTGAAGCCTGTCTTAAAGGTGACATTAGCAGCCGCATTAACTTTACCCATGATCTTAGCAATACCTGATGGAAAAGTCGAAGCTACTCCAGATATTTCGAGTGTTAGCCCCGTAGCCTTGACCGCACCACCACCGGAGAGCCAAAGCATTCAGAGCTTGGCTCAATACGAGAACATTTATCAAGCAAGTGGCAATGTTATTCCTGTAGGAGGACTCACTGCATTGGTGAGTACAACGACAACAACTTACACCAAAATGAACAGTATAACGGTACAGTATAGTCTCCAACGATGGACAGGATCCGCATGGGTTAACTATCAATCGAATTCTGTCACGAAAAATAATGTTTCGGCATTGGATGCAAGCTCCAGCTGGACAGTTATAACTGGTTACTATTATCGTGTGGTGAGCATTCACAGCGCAAATAATGGTTCAAAAACTGAAACAAGCACACATACATCATCAAATGTGCTATTCTAGTCAATTTTAATGACTGTTCCAAGGAAACCTTTGATTCTGAAGGTTATTGGCAATGGACAACATCTCTTCTTCGCTGAGAGTACCGAACAAGCTGACGTTGGTTGAACCCATCATCCATTGAAAAGAGTTATAACGAGGGCCAATTGACATAAAAGCCTCGCTACCATCGCCCAGTTTAACGACACTTGTCTCTCGAAGTAAAGGACCTTCAACTACTTCACCAGGTTGGATCCAGGCATAATCAAATTGTAATATTTCTTCTTGTCTATCTTTGATTTTACCAGTGTAGAGTACTCGCATATGGTTTGATTTAATATTACTGTCTATAGGGAGTGGCAACTCTGCATCAAGCATCAGCTCGAACTTGATGTCGGTAAATCGCTCGGGGATTACACTTGAAAGTAGAAAGTCACCAATAAACCCTGAGCGTGCTTCTTCTTCAGTTACTTCAACAGGAACCAAAATTTGTGTTGAATCTCTATCGAATTCATATGGATTGTCATCATAATTTTCAGGGGGAATTTGAGAAGCGTCCTCGATACCACGCTCAGGTGGTGCAGACGTCTTTGCAGCTAAAGGATCCAATCCAACAATTTCGTTTGTGCGGTCTTTAATGATAATGGATTTCATTCCATTACCCCAATCTTTGATCGTTTGCACAAAAGGGGACACTGCCTGTGTGTCCGTAGGAACACTGAATAAAACTGCACCTAAGGCGACTGAAGCGGCGATAACGAAAGAAAGCCGCAAGGTCCGCCTTCTTTTTTTGCGTGCGTTAATCTTATTAATTTCATATTCAACTTTAAGCCAGGAATCATGCATAATTTGGGAATTTGTATTCTTTGGATCTAGGGGAGCAGATACAGCCTGATAGAAGGCTTCGTCAAATGCCATATCAAACGCGGCATCGAAAAAATCGTCTTCCAGCTCTGAATCGAATGAATCAATTTGCTTATCGGACTTGCCTTTGCTCAATGCTTCCACCCCATTCCTTATGTAATTTCTTTTTGATACTTCCGCGGGCTCTGAACAAACGTTGCTTCACAATTTCTTCGGATGTATCAAGCAGATCAGCCATTTCCCGATAGGAAAGACCCTCTTTCCAGCGCAGCTCCACGAGTACACGGTATTCCGGCTTAAGCTGCTCCAGATAGAACTCGATGGATTCCTGCATCATTTGAGTCTCCACCGTGCTCTCCACCGAAGCTGCCGTCTGATTAATTGTCTCCATATCTATAAAAACACTATCCGTATCCAGTTGGTTACGGTTATTTTTATTTTTTCTAAGATAATTAATGGCGGTATTTCGTGTGACAACCTTCAGCCATGCTTTCAATTTGACTTCGTTGTCGAAGAGAGGTTTGTTTTTAATGATTTTGATAAAAGCTTCCTGAATGATATCTTCTGCTGCAGCACGTTCTTTGATGATGTAAACGATGAGACCATGTACCATATTATAATATTCGTAGTACACTTCTTCTTGAAGCTGAGGGCTCAAATTATGGAAATCTGAGGCTAAGAGTAATTGGAGCCGATTGGCCATGATGTTCTCCTTTCTGGTGAACAATCCACAAACATTGGTATCATTTCATTTTACAACATTATATGGAAGCGATACAATGGGAGGTTCGTCCGACAGATGCAGAAAAAGTATAGCCGAATCAAAGAGAGGCCACCTCACGAACCAAGTAAATTATGGTCAGGAGTGCGGCCTCTATGTGTTATTTAATAATCGTAGAATAATAGAAACTGGCTTAGAATGCCCAGTCGCCGTTCAGGAAGATAGCTTCACGCTCGCCATTCGCTGTCACGCCGTAAATGTTCGTTTCCGGCGAACCCATCATGAAGTCTACGTGAGTAATGCTGGAGTTCATGCCGCGAGCTGCAAGCTCCTCGGTTGACATGGTTTTGCCACCATCAATATTGAATGCATAGGAACTACCGATAGCGAGGTGACATGAAGCATTCTCATCATAAAGCGTTGTGTAATAGAGAATACCACTTTCCGAGATTGGAGAATGGAAGGGCACCAAAGCGACTTCGCCGAGATAATGCGAGCCTTCGTCCATATTGATGAGTCTTTCTAGTGTATCCTGTCCTTCTTCGGCATGGAAATCAATGATGCGTCCGTTCTCAAACGTAAGAGAGAAGCGGTCAATGATACTTCCGCCATAACTGAGCGGTTTAGTACTGGACACTTTGCCGTTCACCCCGTATTTAGCAGGTGCGGTGAACACTTCCTCTGTCGGAATGTTGGCCACAAAACGAGTGCCTTGTTCGTTAATGCTGCCCGCTTGCGCCCAAATGTGCCCTTCAGGAAGCTCAACGGTAAGGTCGGTTCCCGGTGAGACAAAATGCAGAGCTTTATACTTTTTGCTGTTCATGGCAACGGCTTTGTGCTCCAAACGCTCGATATGCTGCTCCCAAGCCGCTACAGGATCTTCCAGATCAGCTCTTACAGCAGCAAAAATGGCTTCCCAGAGCTGTTTCATCTGCTCGGCAGGGGGAAGGTCAGGGAAAACTTTGGCGGCCCAATCCGGCGAAGGACAGGCTACTCCTGTCCAGCTCATTTTGTCGGCCTGCTGGTACTGGCGATATTTGGACATCGCCTGACCATATGTACGCTGGTGAGTGGAAATGCGTTCTGGATCGATGCCTTTCAACAGGTCTGGACTGGATGACAATACGGTCAGGAACGCAGCATTGTTCGCTGCCAGCTCCTCAAGTTCAGCGGCATGCCATTTCGGCGGGTTTTGGAAGGAGTCCTCAGGCGCCATTTCAAATCGCAGCCGATTGACAGTTTCGTCTCCATATTTGACGATAACTTTCTTTGCTCCGGCCTCATAGCCTTTGCGCACCAACAAACGCACGAATTCAGCTGTATCAATCATCGCGCTGATCACGAAGATTTGTCCGGGCTGAACGTTGGCTCCGACTTTTACAGCCAGTTCAGCATAACGATCCAGTTTTTGTTCAAAACTCAACATATCAAGTTCCTCCATATCATGAATTCCCCGCTTACGCAGGAAAAGAGAGGAGTGACCCTCTCTCTCATTTACACCGTTTTAAATTAGAAAGCCCAGTTGCCTTGCAGGAAGATTGGCTCTTCGCTACCTTCGGAAGTGACACCGTGAATGTTCATTTCTCCTGATCCAATCATGAAATCCACATGAGTGAGACTGGAGTTCATGCCATGGCTGATCAATTCATCCTTGGACATCGTTTTGCCACCTTCCAGACAGAAGGCATAGGCGTTACCGATAGCCAAATGGTTGGATGCATTTTCATCAAATAGCGTGTTATAGAACAAAATATTCGTATCCGAAATCGGTGATTGATGTGGAACGAGAGCTACCTCGCCCAGATAATGTGCGCCTTCATCCATTTCGATCAAGCTTTTCAATGAATCAAGTCCTTGTTCAGCAGTATAATCGACAATTCGACCATTTTCGAA
Source organism: Paenibacillus sp. E222 (assembly GCF_013401555.1). Taxonomy (NCBI): domain Bacteria; kingdom Bacillati; phylum Bacillota; class Bacilli; order Caryophanales; family Paenibacillaceae; genus Paenibacillus; species Paenibacillus sp. E222. The sequence continues at coordinate 5,120,325 of NZ_CP058552.1, read as the reverse complement.
AGTGAGGGAGAAGCCGTCGATCAGGTTGCCACCATAACTCAGTGGCTTGGTGCTGCGAACTGTGCCGTTAACTCCGGTTTTCAATGGAGCGGTGAACACTTCCTCTGTAGGCATATTGGCAACGAAGACATGTCCCTGCTCATTGATGCTGCCACCGGATACCCACAGATGGCCTTCAGGAAGCTCGATCGTCAGGTCTGTGCCAGGGGCTGTATAGTGAAGCTTTTTGTATTTCTTCTCGTTAAGCAGATCTGCGCGGGAGTCGAGATTCAGCAAATGTGTTTTCCATTCTGCGACAGCATCCTGCTCACCTATGCGTACGGTTTTGAAGATGACATCCCACAATTTATCGATTTGCTGCTCTGCCGGGAGATCAGGGAATACTTTGGCTGCCCATTCAGGGGAAGGAACAGCCACAATGGACCAGCTGAACTTGTCTGCCATTTGATAGGAACGATATTTCTCCATCGCTTTACCGCGAACTTTCTGACTAGTCACGATCCGTTCTTGAGGAACGCCTGCCAGCAGGTCTGGATTTTCTGCGATCACATGCAGGATGGCGGCACCTTCTTCTACGAGTTCAGTCATTTCCCCTGCAAACCATTTTGGTTCAATGGAGAAGGATTCCTCTGGTGCGAGATCATAGTGAAGACGTGTAATAACCTCATCGCTCCAGTTCACTTTGACCAGCTTGGCACCTGTGCCATAAGCGGCTTTAACGATCAGGCGTACAAAATGCGCTGCCGAGATTGGTGCATTCACGACGAGAGTCTGCCCAGGATGCACATTGACACCGACTTTGACTGCCAGTTCGGCATATTGTTGTAAATTCGTTTCAAAATGGTTCATGCTATTTGTTCCTCCCGTTTGATATAATGTCGTAGCTGTTTGTTATTATAGTCCTCATTACAGGTATGTAAGGAGTCAGTATGGTTCCCTCATTGAATAAGGTATACGTTGCTACGATATATATTGTACAATTAACCAATAATAATTACCAAACTAGGTTTACCATAAATTATGGAGACCTGCAACTGATGAGAGATTAAAGGAGAGAACGATTGTGAATATTGAGATTATTCGTGCAGAGATGCGTCGTGAAGATGAGAAGAATTATGTGGGAAATACGGTTTTTCGTGCAGAAGGCGAAAAGTCCGTTTATGAGATTACGTTTATGAGCAAGAACGGCAAGGACTGGGATTATAGTCTGCATTTCACTGAACAATCCGGTGATGAAGACGAATTGCTGCGTATGGACGAGCTGCTGGAAAACGATGACGATATGTACAATCAGCTGCTTGATGCGGCACTGGACGCTTTCCCTGCATAATAGGACCGAGAGGTTCTTGTTCTAATATGGAATGCAGCTGATTATACTAGACGGTGTATGCCTGAAACAGGGCGTCCACCGTCTATTTTATTGGGAATAAGGAATAGTTACTCCAGAAAAGGGAAGTCTATGACAGATGAATGGAACCAGAGAGACAATCCGCCTGAATGGGAGGTAACCGTGAATGGCATCTGACAATCTGATTACAGCAGGAATGACGGGACTTGAAGAAGTCGCGCACGATATCCTCAGTCTGCGTACACTGTTCGTTAATGTTGTGTTCATCGGGGAGCCTGGAAGCAGGAACTGGGTGCTCGTGGACACTGGAATGGCGAGTTTCACTGATCAGATTCTTCATGTTGCAACTGAACGCTTTCCTGGTCCACCGTCTGCGATTATTTTGACACATGGTCATTTTGATCATGTGGGGACCGTCATCGAACTGGAACAATTCTGGGGTGTCCCGGTGTACGCACACCTGCTGGAACTGCCTTATTTGACAGGTGTGAAGGATTACCCTCCGGCAGACCCTGCTGTAGGTGGCGGTTTGATGGCACGGCTGTCATTTGTTTATCCTAATGAAGCTATTAATCTGGATGATCGGATATTCAGTCTGCCGGATGATCATTCCATCCCAGGTGTTTCTGGCTGGGAATGGCTGCATACACCCGGTCACACACCGGGCCATGTGTCGCTATTTCGAAAAGAAGACCGTATTCTGATTGCGGGAGACGCCATCGTGACCGTGAAACAGGAATCACTCTGGAGTGTGCTGCTTCAGGACAAACAGTTACACGGTCCACCCGCATATTTCACGACGGATTGGCAAGCGGCCCATCGATCGGTTCAGCATATTCGAAGACTGGAGCCCATGGTTGCTGTTACCGGGCACGGACATTCCTTAACCGGAGAAATGCTGAGAGATTCGCTGGAGCGGCTCGATCTTGATTTTGAAGAGAGTGCCATCCCGGATCACGGCAAATATGTGGATTAAGCGAACTGATGCGCTGCTTGGGCATAGCATTGAAAACAGGAATGATTTCATTACGGCAGCTTTAGGGGATGGAGACAGCCACGGAGCATCGTAGCTGTCTTTTTTGTCGTTCTATCATGAATTTGTTCTCTATCATAGATTGGTATTTTGTGCGCGGTCATGATATAGTCGAGCCGTATAATATAACCTTAGTATGCAGGAGGTACATATAACGATGACACAGCAAAATGCAGCTTTCGAAGAACAATTTGGAGGTATACCAGCCGTCTGGCTTCGTTTTAATCAATTCGAAGCGGCTGTTATTCCGAGCGTGGGTGCCAACCTTGTCGCTTTTCGTGATACAGAGCAGGGATTCCGTTATTTGCGTGAGCCGGACCTGGAACATATGGACGAATTTATGGCTGCACCTGCCGTATACGGTATTCCGATTCTTTCCCCACCGAATCGCTATGAGGATGGTCGCTTCCCCTGGAACGGTGAAGTCTATCAACTTCCTGTAAACGAACCAGCTACAGGCAACCACCTGCATGGATTCCTGCATGATGCCGAGTGGAAGGTTGTGGGCTACGGATCTGACGAGCTGGAGAGTTATGTTGTGCTCAGTCAGGAAGTGAAAGAAGGACATGAGTTCTATAAGTACCTGCCATTCACCTTCACAGTGACGCTCCGTTATTCACTGAGTAGTCTGGGACTTCAGCAGCAATTGAATGTCCGCAATCACGGGAAAGAACGTATGCCGAATTTGTTCGCATTCCATACAGCCATTAGCGTTCCTTTTGCACCGGAAAGCCAGGCATCTGATTACACGGCTAAAATAACGATTGGTCAGCGTCGTGAATTGAATGAACGTTCTTTGCCTACGGGACAATTTCAACCGCTTACACCAGAGGAAGAGCAATTAAAAGGTGAGGGCGTTAATCCGTTTTTTGCAGCCATGGACAACCACTACACGGCTGAACCGCAAAATGGTCGCAACTATATGGAGCTTACCGATCATCGTACCGGTGACAAGCTGGTATATGATGTCGGGACGTCTTACAAGCACTGGATGATCTGGAATAACAACATGGCTGGTGGGTTCTTCTGTCCTGAGCCTCAGATGAACCTGGTTAACGCTCCGAATGTACAAGGCATTCCTGCTGAAGAGATCGGTCTTATTGGTCTTGAGCCGGGCGAATTATTCGAGCAAGCCAGCCGTCTTTATCCGATCAAAGCGCAAAAATAAATACTCGAAGGATTTGCGTCACGCTTACATTTTTGTCGAAAAGGTGAAAACCGGTCAGGCAATCATGTATAATATGACAAGATACACAAGCTTTGCTCATAAAAGTATTTTGCATAAATCCCAAGGATGACTTTGGAATCAACAGATGCAAGATGCTGTGAAGAAAAGAATGTATACGTATTTTTGTAGGGACCCAAACCATCTTTTTGGAGGAGGAAAAGCAAGTGGAATACCGCATTGAGAGAGATACGTTAGGTGAAATGAAAGTACCAGCCGACAGGCTGTGGGGAGCTCAGACGCAGCGCAGCAAGGAGAACTTTCCGATTGGTCGCGAGCATATGCCGATGGAAGTTGTTCGTGCTCTTGCCATTTTGAAAAAAAGCGCTGCTGCCAGTAACCATAAATTAGGTAAATTGTCCGCTGCCAAAGCGGATGCAATCGCTTATGCTGCTGATGAAATTATTGCTGGCCGGATTGATGATCATTTCCCGCTCGTGGTGTGGCAGACGGGTAGCGGAACACAGTCCAACATGAACGTAAACGAAGTTATTGCCAATCTGGGTAACCAGCTGCTTGAACAAAAGGGCAAGGAAGAACGTCTGCATCCGAATGATGATGTGAACATGTCCCAGAGCTCCAATGATACATTCCCAACGGCTCTGCATGTTGCAGGGGTACTTGCTGTTGAAGATCAGCTCTTGCCAGCAATTGCGGTGCTAAAAGCCACCTTTGCAGATAAATCCGAAAAATTCAAAGATATTATCAAAATTGGACGTACCCATCTTCAGGATGCAACGCCAATTACACTCGGTCAGGAGATCAGCGGCTGGGAAGCGATGCTTGATAAGAGTGAACGCATGATCCGGGATAGTGTGAATTATATGAAAGAACTCGCAATTGGTGGCACAGCTGTAGGAACCGGAATTAATGCACATCCTGACTTTGGTGATTATACAGCCAAGGAAATTGGCAAGCACACTGGCAAAGATTTTGTATCCGCACCCAACAAATTCCACGCGCTTACAAGTCATGATGAAGTAGTCTATGCCCACGGTGCAGTTAAAGCGCTTGCAGCTGACTTGATGAAAATTGCCAATGATGTTCGCTGGCTGGCTAGTGGTCCACGCAGTGGTCTAGGAGAGATTCGTATTCCAGAGAATGAACCGGGCAGCTCCATTATGCCAGGTAAAGTGAATCCAACCCAGAGCGAGGCGATGACCATGGTGGTTACGCAAGTCATGGGGAACGATGCGGCGATTGGCTTCGCGGCAAGTCAGGGTAACTTCGAGTTGAATGTGTTCAAACCAGTTATTATCTATAACTTCCTGCAATCTGTTCAGCTCCTTGCTGATTCCATCGTTGCATTTAACGATAAATGTGCGGTGGGCATTGAGCCTAACCTCGGCCAGATTGAACACAATTTGAATAACTCGCTTATGTTGGTTACCGCTCTTAATCCGCATATCGGTTATGAGAATGCAGCCAAAATTGCCAAGCTTGCGCATAAGGAAGGACTGTCTCTGAAGGAAGCAACATTGCAGACAGGTTTGCTTACGGAAGAACAATTCGATCAGTATGTTGATCCAGCGAAAATGATTGCCCCGAAAGCTTAATCAGTCATTATCATGCGAACTTCATTCCAATAAACAAGCGACCTGCATACGCAGGTCGTTTTTTAGCTCGTGATGTTCTTGAACTAATGCTTGTCAGTCTATACGTATACATATAAAATACATATGCGACTATTTTTTAATTGATCGGAACTGTTTATTTCATTGGAGGTTTCTGCGTTGTCGAAAAAGAGAAGATTTACGATTCGCTCCAAAATTCTATTGGGCTATCTAGTGGTTGTGTTGTTATTTGGTGCCGTTTTGCTAGTATTATCTGCCCAAATTGATGCATCGCAGAAGGAAATTGATTTTATCAGCCACCACGACCTGGAAGTGCATAACCTGACCAATGCCATTGAGAAAAATGTTCTAAATATGGAAACAGGACAGCGGGGATTCATGATTACCGGGGAAGAAAGTTATTTGGAACCTTACAATCAAGCGCTAACCCAGTGGAATTCCAATTATGCCGAACTGTATGAGCTGGTTAGTGATAACCCATCCCAGCAAAAGACTCTGGAAACCATTAATACACATATTGTCCGCTGGATTGATGTTGCCGGATCAGCCTCGGTGGCCTTAAAGAAACAAGGAGATCAGGAGAAAGTCATTGAATTTTTCCATTCCGACCCAGGGAAAAGTGAAATGGATCTGTTAAGATCCGAGTTCGAGAACTTCCGCAATACAGAGTTGCGACTGACGGAAAGCCGGGTGAAAGAGCTCGCAGCACGAAGCTCCACATTGCTTACCATTATGTATACTTTATGGGCTGCCGTTGCCGGACTATCTGTTGCCGCTGCGCTCGTCATTTCGGGCAATATCGTCAAGACCCTGCGTGAAGTCAAACATACCATCAGCGACATATCACAAGGTGGCAATCTCACACAGCGTATTATTGTCCGTACACATGATGAGGTCGGTGATTTAGGTAAGGAGACGAACTTATTGCTGGACACGGTACAGGAACAGAATCGACTTAAGGATCAGGTTGCCAGCATAGCTACACTCCTGCAGAACCCTACAAGTTTGGAGGGACTGTCAAGGTTGTTCCTAAACCAAGTCGCTATCCTGCTAGAAGCCCCTTATGGCGTGTTATATGCGATGAAAGAGAATCGTCTTATTCGTGTAGCTGCGTATGCAGCAGATGGAGAGAAAGAGCGTTCCCTCGGTAAAGTATCCGTTGCACCGGGTGAGGGATTAGTGGGTCAGAGTGCGATTGAGAAGCGAGTTTTGCAGATGAACGACTTGCCTCAAAATTATATTCGCATCTCATCGGGACTTGGTGAAGCGTCAGCTGCATCACTCATAGTAGCGCCGGTGGTATTTGAAGGTAAAACGATAGCTGTTATCGAACTTGCTTCCATGAAGCCAATCGAACCAAAGGAAACAAAGCTGTTAACCGAACTGATCGAAATCTTCGGGGTTTCTCTTCATTCCACCATAACACGCATGGAATTACAGCATTTGTATGATGAATCCCAAGTGTTGAATGAAGAATTGCAGGCTCAATCGGAGAAACTGCAGGCACAGACTGAAGAGATGGTATCTCAGACGGAAGAATTACATATGCAAACAGAAGAGCTGCATATACTGAACGAGCGTCTGGAAATGCAGAAAAATGCGGCAGAGACTTCTGCCAGTGAACTTGCAAAAGTAGCGGATCAGCTGCGGACAAGCTCTGGTTACAAGTCTGAGTTCTTGGCGAATATGTCGCATGAACTTCGTACTCCACTGAACAGTATGCTGATTCTGTCCGAGATTTTGGCTGAAAACAAACATCAGCACTTAAATAGTGAGGAACAGAAATATGCTTCGGTGATCCATGCATCAGGTAAGGACCTCTTAAATCTGATTAACGACATTCTTGACCTTTCCAAAGTGGAAGCCGGGGAGATGGAAGTGGATTTGGATGATGTGCATCTTGAAACCCTGCCTGAAGCAATGAATCAATATTTTTTGAAAACGGCGGAGCAAAAAGGGATTGATTTCCGGATTCAGCTTCAAAGCCCTCTTCCGGAAACAATTGTTTCCGACGAGATGCGGTTACACCAGATTTTGCGGAATTTGCTCTCCAATGCATTCAAGTTTACCAATGAAGGTGAAGTGGCCTTAACCATCTCCAGAGTGAGTCTGGCCAATCTGGAAGACAGCGGGGCAGAGAAGGAGGTTATAGCCTTCTCGGTTAGTGATACCGGGATTGGCATTGCTGAGAACAAACTGCTGCAGATCTTTGATGCGTTCAAGCAGGCAGATGGAGCCACAGCCCGAAAATACGGCGGAACTGGACTGGGACTGTCGATCTCTCAATCCCTTGCCAATCTGTTGGGAGGATCAATCTCAGCAACGAGCCGTGAAGGACAAGGAAGTGTCTTCACTTTATTCCTCCCACTTAGAAGGGAAGAGCCTGAGGTTATGCAGAACCCCAGATTGTTCTTGAACGAGGTTGCCGTGACTGATCCTGAAATTAACAGTGCTTCAGCAATGAATTCAACCAAAATCGAGATGTTACTGACTCCACTGGAAGAATCATTATTGAATGGTCGTCAGGTTCTCGTTGTCGATGATGATATTCGAAATGTATATGCGTTGGCAAATGCCCTTGAGCAGTATGACATGAAGGTGATTACAGCTCAGAATGGCTACGAGTGTCTGGAGATGTTAGAGAGCGGAGAAGCGAATCCGGATATTATCTTGATGGATATCATGATGCCAGAGTTGGATGGGTATGAGACCACTCGCCAGATCCGTGAGAGATTAAATCTCAAGCAGCTCCCTATCATCGCTCTGACTGCCAAAGCCATGAAAGAAGATCGTGATAAATGTATTGCAGCAGGGGCCTCGGATTATATTAGCAAACCGCTGAATATAAAAGAGGTACTGTCTCGGATGAAATTATGGCTGAGTCATGAAACGTTGGGAATTTGATCTTTTTCGTTTGTAATTCAACATGTATCAACTCCAAAATAAAACCTATGCCAGTTGCGCAACGATTGCTGCAATTGTGTCATGGGTTTTATTTTTTTCTCATGTAAGCTATTTAAATGAAAATGATGTTATAATACTTAACAAGAATTAAGGTTTATTGCAAAATAATGGATGGATATAAGTGTATAGCCTTTGTTTTCGTTCAGTTAAGGATATAAAAGGTTTAACGTGTTATATATATGGGAGGTAATGTCCATGCAGCTTACGGTTAAAGAGGCTTTACAGGTATACCCTTTGTCTGAGGCCAGACTGGTTGCAGGTGGGGAAGGGACTTCACGGATGATGAAATCCGTTAACGTCATGGACGCTCCAGATATAGCGGATTGGATCAAATCCGGAGAACTGCTGTTCACAACCGCATTTATTATGAAAGACAACGAGACCGATGCACTTCGTTTGATGCGCCGCCTGAACGAACGTGGTTGTGCCGGATTAGGCATTAAATTGGGCCGTTTCTGGCAGGCCATTCCGCAAGGAATTATTGAGGAAGCAGATCGACTGCGGTTACCGCTGCTGGAACTGCCGTTTCAGTTTACATTTTCCGACCAGATGAATGCGTTATTCAAGGCAGAACATGAACGCAGCAATCGTTTACTGCACGAGGTGGTGCAAAAACAGAAAAAATTGATGCAGTTTGCGTTGCAGCAGCAACAGCATCGGAATGTATTTGCCGAACTAGCTACCGTGTTGAATTATCCGCTTGCGGTTATTGGCTCCCGCGGCCATGTGCTGTATGGCAGCGAAGGCATTGCAGGTGATGCGGTAGTACAGGGTTGGCCCTGGAAATCCGTCATGCACCGTGTGAAATGGAATCAGGGAAGCTGCCACCGGGTACCCATCAAGCAGAATGATGAAGAATACGGATTTTTGCTCGTCTTTACAGACTCGGCGCTATCTCTTAGAGCAGAGGAAGAATTATTTCAGCAGGCTGCGGATGTCTTGGCATTCTATATGGATATGACCTATCGAGAACACATTAATCCCACCGTTCAGGATGAGATGCGTACGCTGCTAACCCAATATCTAGAAAACAAAATGACGGTAGAGGAACTCACCAAGCTCAGCGAGAATAAAGGCGTTCATCTGTTCCAGGGGACTTATCAATGTGTGTTGATCACGCTGGAACCGTCTGTATTTGCAGAAGGGAAGCTGCTGAAGCAGATTCACCGCGAGTTGCAGTACAATCCGCTTATGCAATTCACGGCCTCACAGCATTTTCAGATCGAAGATGGCATACTCTCCATCTATACCTGTCCAACAGGACGGGATTATGGAGAGGAATTATCAGCATTCCTGCTAAATCGGTTCGGGGATGTTCTTGCAGCACAGGAAGCCAAGGGAGCATCTGCACCCCGGTTCTGGATCAGCAAAATGAAGCATGAGCCGAAGTCGCTGCGCGAAGCCTATCAGGAATGTCTGGATACTCGCCAACTGGCTCGCCGTTTCGGGATGAAGGATCGAGCTCTCCAGTTTGAGATGCTGGAATTCGCCTATGTATTCCAACATGTTCCTGATAACATCATGGAGAATTATTGCAATAAAGTACTTGAGCCTTTATTGGCGAGGGACGGCGATCCCAATCAGGTACTGATGAATACGTTGGAATCTTTTATCGAGAATGATGGACTCATTAACGAAGCTGCGAAGCAGCTGTTTGTGCATCGGAACACCGTTACCTATCGGATGGAGAAAGTCGGGAGTTTGCTGCAAATGGACTTTAAGAAGACTAATGATCTGCTGAAATTAAAGCTGGTGTTCACCTTCCGCAAGTTTGTGCGGGATAAAACAGCGGCTAGGCCGTATTCGCAGCATCATTAATCTAAAGTTTGACCCCTTAATACGTTAATACTTTTATGGTCATAACCATTATCCAAAACAAGTGTTGTGCAGCATGACAATGAAGCAGGCATGTTAGATAAAACCGTATTTCCCTTGAGGAAGTACGGTTTTTTCGCTTTTCATTACATTTGAACAACCAAATCCCGTGCACTGATAACAAATCACAGAACTGATGTTATGTTATATTACAAAATTGCGTAAATATTGTTGTCGCAGTACAGAGAGACACTTAAAATGAAGAACAACAATCCACAGAAGACCGGAGGTTCTAACATGGGCGACTTCATTAAACTCGTTAACAACTGGTCTATCACACAGTTCGTGCATACGTTTGGCGGACTATTCGAAGAATCACCTTGGGTGGCGGAGCGTTCCTGGCCTTCACGGCCATTCGACTCTTTTGAACACCTGATGAAGGTGATGAAAAACGTAGTGCAATCCTCCGATGAAAAGATCCAGTTGCAGTTGCTTTGCAATCACCCGGATCTCGGGGCGCGAATCAGCATGAGCAGCAATTCTGTTCAGGAACAGGCTGGGGCAGGGCTTGATTCACTTTCGGCGGAGCAATATAACGAGCTTAGCAAATTGAACAAAGAATATACAAGCCAATTCGGCTTTCCTTTTATATTGGCCGTGAAAGGTCACACAGCTCAGTCCATTCTGGAGTCCATGAGGAAGCGCAATCGGAGAGGAAGAGAGGAAGAATTCCAGACCGCCCTGAAGGAAGTGTTCAAAATTGCTTCCATTCGATTGGAGCAATGGCTGGTGCAGATTGGTCATGAACTTGAATTTGAATTAAAGCCAACCGAAGTAAAGCAGCGGACCATGTATTACGGCAAGGGAGATGTATGGATGTACCGTTCATACGCCAAACCGTTGACGGATATTCAGGCCATACCGGAATCTCCATTTACAGGACGTAATAATATCCTGTTCGGAATGAACATTAAAGTAGCCGTTCAAGGCGAGGAATTTCTGCCTTCTTTTGTCGAAGGAGATAATTCTCTCGTCGTTGCAACGGATTCAATGAAGAATTTCATCCTGAAACATGCTGCGGATTACTCCGGAGCTACAGTGGAAGGTTTCCTTGCTTATGTCAGCCGACGTTTTCTGGAGACATATCCGCAGATGACCAAAGTTCAGATGACAGCAGATCAGATTCCTTTTGAAGATGTGCCTGTTCGCAGAGAGGGAAGCCTTCGTGCAAGCGAGCTGGTATTCCGTTATTCCCAGAATGATCGGGCTACGGCTGCAATTGAAGCGCAGCGAAAAGGAAATCAGGTCGAGCTAAGCAATCATTTCAGTGGTGTCGCAGATATCAGGCTTATTAAGGTCAAAGGCAGTGAATTTGCCGGTTTCGTCAAGGATGAGTACACCACCTTACCCGAGACATGGGACCGTCCACTATTCATTTTCCTGAATATCAATTGGCGTTACGAAGACCCGAGAGATGGCATAGACGATCAGTGCGGACGTTATGTAGCGGCGGAGCAGGTAAGAGATGTAGCTGCTGCCGTGTTCCATGCGTGTCGCTCGGCATCCATTCAGCATCTGATTTACCAGATTGGACTTAGGCTCTTGCGTCGATTTGGACAGCTTAGTGAGGTTTCATTTGAATCCAACAATCGGACATGGGAAACGGTGCTGGAGGAAGTCAAAGAAGGAGAAGGCAAGGTATTCACGGAGGGCAGACCTCCTTATGGATTTCAAAGCTTCTCAATGACAAGGGATGATCTTGAGGATGACCATTGGGGCTCGAAGAAAGAAAGGGAGGCATGATGTCGGTGGCTGGAGGACGGATTACTACGCATGTGCTGGATACTTCCAAGGGCGTTCCGGCCGCGGGCGTGCGGGTTGAACTTTTTGTATTGCATGGGGATGGCGAGAAGGAAAGTAGAATGAAAGTTGCTGAATCGGTGACTAATAGCGATGGGCGTCTGGATGCTCCGTTACTTGAAGGCGGGAAGCTTGAGCAAGCGGTCTATGAGCTTCATTTCAACGTTGAAGGGTATTACGCACAGCGATCTCTTGAAGAATTGGGGCAGACATTATGGACAGTTGTACCGATTCGGTTTGCCGTATCGGATGCTGCAAGTCACTACCACATTCCTTTGTTGATTGCGCCAGGTGGTTACAGTACATACCGGGGAAGCTGAAATCTATGAATCCGGTTCTGATCAGGGGAGGGTCATCCATATGACAAAGTTAGATATGATCATCCGGGGGGCCCGGGTTGTATTGAGAGATAGCGTGGAGGAACTGGATATTGGGATTACGGGTGAAAAAATATCTGCTGTGTCCTCACACCTGGAGGGTGATGAAGACACTGAAATAATAGAAGCAGATGGCCTCACCGTGATGCCAGGGGCGGTGGACATTCATGTCCATTTCAATGAACCTGGACTCGCGAGCTGGGAGGGATTCAAATCTGGATCAGCATCACTGGCTGCTGGTGGAATTACGACGTATGTTGATATGCCGCTTAATGGTGTCCCCCCAACGATAAGACCGGAGGCATGGGAGTTGAAAATGAAAGCAGCCAGCGGTCAATCCTATGTTGATTATGCGTTCTGGGGAGGACTCGTTCCCGCTAATCTGTCTGAGCTTGCGCCTTTGGCCGAAAGAGGTGCGGCGGGATTCAAGGCATTTATGTCCGAACCTGGTGGAGAAGGGGAAGACATCTTCGCCAGAGCGGATGACGATACACTTTTGAATGGCATGTACGAGATTACAAAACTAAACCGTGTGCTGGCGCTTCATGCCGAAGACGAAGCGATGGTTGCTGAGCTTGGAGCAAGAAGTATTGCAGATGGACGAATCGGCCCGATGGATTACGTGCAATCTCGCCCAGCAGAAGCGGAGGTTCGGGCGGTGTCCCGAGCGCTGCAGTATGGGGAGCAAACCGGATGTGCATTGCATTTTGTGCATATCAGTACACGGGAAGCGCTTGATCTGATTGCAGCGGCGAAACAGCGCGGACTGGATGTAACTTCTGAAACATGCCCGCATTACCTGACGCTGACAGATGAAGATGTTGTCCGGTTGGGAGCTGTAGCCAAGTGTGCGCCGCCATTGCGGAGTCAGGCTGAGCAAGATCGGTTATGGGATGCGCTGGAAGCAGGTCTGATTGATGTTATTGCATCTGACCACTCACCCTGTCCGCCATCGATGAAACAATCTGATCATTTCTTTGAAATCTGGGGTGGCATCTCTGGGGCACAAAGCACGCTGCTGCTCATGTTGGAGGAAGGACATCTTCAGCGAAATGTAGCCCTTCCGCTGCTAGGAAGAATCCTGGCTCTACAACCTGCCAGAAGGCTTGGATTGGAGAGCAAAGGTGAGATTGCCATCGGCAAGGACGCGGATCTGGTACTGATTGATTGGAAGAAGAGTACCACCTTAAATGCGGAAGACCTGCACTACACACATAAACAGAGTCCTTATGTGGGACGCACATTTTCCTCCAGCATTGCAGAGGTGTTCTGCCGGGGCACACGAGTATACAGTTCAAAAACAGGATTATCGGATGAACCTGTGGGACGGTTTATCCGTGCTAACTCATCTGTTCCGGTTGGCGTTGAAGGAATGGAGGGGGGATCATGACGGATTTTGAAGTACACACGCCTTCGTGGACGGAACGTCCCATCCAGCCTTTGCCGCAATTGGAGCAGGTGGAGCTGAAAGGCATGCTTGACTGGTTGTCTACATATGGCGCTGATCCCCAAGGAGGTGTGACACGTCTGTTGTACGACGAAGCATGGTGTAAGGCACAGCATGCGCTTGCGGAAAAAATGCAGGAGAAAGGGTTGGCACCGGAATTCGATCAATCAGGCAACCTGTATGGAACTCTGCACGGTAGAGGTGTGGGTTCAGGAGTGGAAAAAGAAATCGAAGCGGCACCGATTGTTACGGGGTCCCATATCGATACGGTGGTACATGGTGGAAAGTATGATGGCGCATATGGGGTAGTTGCGGGAGTGCTCGCCCTAGAGTATCTACAGAAACATTTTGGGGACCCCAAACGAACACTTCGAGTCGTGTCCTTATGTGAGGAAGAAGGTAGTCGATTCCCCTTCGCTTATTGGGGATCACGAAGTATAACGGGGGTAAGCGGGCTGGAAGACGTTCAGCATTTGAAGGATCAGGAAGGCATTACCTTTGCACAGGCGATACGTGATGCAGGCTTTGGACCAGATAGCAGCTATAGATCGGCTTCACATAACTACGGTGCGTTTATCGAACTTCATATCGAGCAAGGTCAGGTTCTTGAACGATTGGGCCATTCGATTGGTATTGTATCGGATATTGTAGGCCAGAAACGCTTTAGCATTACAGTAAGTGGCGAAGCCAATCATGCCGGAACTACACCGATGACCTGGCGTAAGGATGCACTTGCAGGTGCAGCCGAGATGATTACTGCTGTAAGACACATTGCGCTTGAAGCGGGAGAACCACTTGTAGCTACTGTTGGACGAATAACAGCTGATCCGGGGATCGGTAACGTTGTTGCATCCCGAGCCGTATTCTCGCTCGATATCCGGCATATCAGGCAAGAGAGCATCAACCAATGCTGGCAGCACATGCTACAGGAATTTAGCCGAATCGCAGCGGAGCAACAGCTCGGACTGAACTGGGAGGAGCACTTGTCTGTCACCCCTATTCCGATGAACGAACAGATTACGTCAGACATTCGAGCTATCTGTGAAGTGGAGCAGTTATCCTATATTCACATGCCAAGCGGCGCAGGACATGATTCGCAGATCTTTCAGCCGGCTTGTCCTACGGCGATGATTTTTGTCCCCAGCCAGGATGGAATTAGCCATAATCCCCTTGAATATACAGCTGAAGAGGACCTGATGAAAGGTTTCCGGGTTCTGGTTCAGCTACTCTATAAATACGGTTACGGGAGTTGAGTGAAGATGTCCAACTATAAAGAATTGTCCCCGTCCTTGCGGACGATCATGACACCGGGGCCAGTTGAAGTCGATCCAAGAGTGCTTAGGGCATTGTCCTTCCCGATCCTGGGGCAGTTTGATCCGGAGTTCACTTCCCTGATGAATGAGACGATGGCCATGCTGCGTGAACTATACATGACAGATAATGAGTGGTGTTATCCGGTAGATGGCACATCCCGCTCAGGTATTGAAGCTGTGTTGGTCAGTCTGATTCAACCGGGGGACAAGGTGCTGGTTCCCATCTATGGACGCTTCGGACATCTGTTGGTTGAAATTTCGGAACGTTGTGGTGCAGAGGTTGTTTTTTTTGAAACAGAATGGGGAACGGTTTTTGATCCCGAAGAGGTTATCAAGGCGATCCATGCCCATAAGCCGAGTTTGGTCGCGATGGTTCACGGCGAGACATCAACCGGGCAAATGCAGCCTCTCGCCGAGATTGGCAAAACCTGCCGCGAACTTGATATTTTACTCGTCGTTGATGCTGTTGCCACAATCGGCGGTACACCTGTGGAGACGGATGCCTGGTATCTGGATGCGGTGATGGGTGGAACGCAGAAGTGTTTGTCCGTTCCATCCGGGATGGCGCCATTAACGTATAACAGTCGTGTGGAGAAGAAGCTGATGAGTCGCAAAACCGTCGAACGGGGACTCCGGGATGCGACAAGTGCTCGGGCTGAAGGCCGTACAATTGCCAGCAATTATTTTGACCTAAGCCAGTTGCAGGACTACTGGAGCTCGGCGCGGTTAAACCATCATACAGAGGCAACTTCGATGCTCTACGGTCTTCACGAGGGGCTGCGGATTTTGCTTCAGGAAGGTCTGGATACGCGTTTCCAGAGACATCGGATCAATGAACGTGCGTTAGTCGCAGGCATTCAGGGCATGGGGCTCAAACTGTATGGAGACATGTCCAGTAAACTTCCAATGG
The DNA here is from genome assembly GCF_013401555.1 of Paenibacillus sp. E222. Lineage (NCBI taxonomy): Bacteria > Bacillati > Bacillota > Bacilli > Caryophanales > Paenibacillaceae > Paenibacillus > Paenibacillus sp. E222. The sequence goes on along the minus strand of NZ_CP058552.1, from coordinate 5,104,459 downwards.
TCACCTGTATCGAAGTTCCGGAAGGCATAGACGGAGAGTCGGTACGCAGCATGCTTCTGAACGATTTCAGTATTGAAATTGCCAGTTCGTTTGGACCATTGAAAGGCAAGATTTGGCGTATTGGTACAATGGGATTCAGCTGCCAGCGCAAAAATGTACTGCATGTGCTGGGTGCCCTGGAGGCTGTCCTGTTGCGTCATCGCCACACCTTGCCAGCAGGGGAAGCCGTGCAGGCAGCTCTGGATGTGTATGCCGGGAAGGAGGGTGTCTTATGTTGAACCAGATGCCGATATCCAGGGAGGTGATGGTCACCTCCCCGCATTATTTGGCGAGTGCGGTTGGCAGCGCAATCCTTCAGCAAGGGGGTAACGCTTATGATGCTGCTGTCGCTGTAAGTGCCGCACTGGGCGTAGTCTACCCCCACATGACAGGACTTGGCGGAGATGCTTTCTTTTTGATTCATGATGGAGCAAGTGGTGACATAACTGCTTACAACGGAAGCGGTCGTTCAGCAGCAGGCATTCATGCAGACACATTCAAAGCGATGGGGATGAGCGCCATTCCTCAACGAGGCGTGCTTAGTGCGATTACCGTTCCTGGAATGGTAGATGCATGGTGGGAAGTCTGGTCCCGCTATGGGAAGTTAAAGTGGGAACAGTTACTTGAACCAGCTGCGCAATATGCAGAAAAAGGATGCCCTGTATCCCGAAATCTGCGCCTGTGGCTGGAACGTGATGAGGATTTCATTATGGGGCATACACCGCTGCGAGCGGTATTTGCCCCTTTTGGTACACTTTTGCAGGAAGGGGACCTGCTCCAGCAGCCTGATCTTGCCACCTCTATTCGCCTGATTCAGGCAGGCGGACGCGATGTTTTTTATACCGGGGAACTGGCGGAGCAGCTAACTTCGGCTATTCGTGAGGATGGCGGCATGCTTGCTCCAGCGGATTTCGCAGCTCACAAGGGAGATTGGGTGAAGCCGATCACTACCGATTACCGTGGCTATCAAGTCCATCAGATGCCGCCCAATTCACAGGGTTTCTCGATGCTGATGATGTTGAATATGCTGGAACATATTGATCTATCGTCCGTGGCGCGTACGTCCCCCGAGTTTTATCACCTGATGGCTGAAGTGGTCAAAAAGGCTTTTCGTGACCGTGATCGGTATCTCACAGACCCGGAATTCAGGGATATTCCGCTGGAAAATCTGTTGTCCAAGGCTTATGGAGATGAATTATGGAATGAGATCCAGTCCGCTCCACCTGTGGCACAGCCTTTTCTGTCCAAAATGATGGGTCAGGATACGGCTTATGCGGCGGTTGTGGACAATGAAGGCAATGCCGTCTCGTTTATTCAGAGCCTGTACTTTGATTTTGGCGCTGCTTATGTGCCGGGAGATACAGGTGTGATCATGCAGAACCGCGGGTCCTTTTTCTCGCTTGATCCGAAGGACGCCAACGTATTGGAACCCAGTAAACGCTCATTCCACACCCTAATGCCGGGTCTTGTCACTCGTAACGGGAAACCATATATGCTCGTAGGCACGCAGGGCGGTGAGGGTCAACCTCAGACACAGCTATCGGTTCTTACGGGGGTGCTGGACTATGGTCTGAACATTCAGGAAGCCATTGGGCTGCCGCGTTGGGTGTATGGGCGTACCTGGGGCGAGGAAGGTGACACGATGCGAGTGGAGAACCGTTATCATGACGACGTGTGTGACATGCTTGCCCGATGGGGGCATAACGTCGAAGCCAGAGCGCCGTGGGACGGGATTATGGGGCAGTCGCAAGGGATTGTCATCCGTGAAGATGGCATGATCAGTGGAGCAGCAGACCCCAGAGGAGATGGCATGGCTATCGGGTGGTAACGTGATTTATGTACTGGATCAAGTATAGATCCAAAGAAGATTATCCTCATTGTGCAGGATCAGAATAAGTAAATTTACGCAGATAGATACGGATGGGGGAGATTATCATGGGAACGATCCTGCTAAAAGGTGCACAACTCGTCACAATGAATGCAGAAGAGGATGTATTTACGGGAGATCTGATAATTGAGGATAACAAAATCAAAGAGATTGCAGAACATATCGATGTTCAGGCAGATCAGGTCATTGATGCTCGAGGCAAAGTGCTGCTGCCAGGTTTTATCCAGACGCATATTCATCTGTGTCAGACTTTGTTCCGTGGACGTGCGGACGACCTGGAATTGATGGATTGGCTTCGTCAACGCATTTGGCCGCTTGAGGCGGCGCATGATGAAGAGTCAGTCTATTACTCGGCAATGCTCGGCTTGGGCGAATTGATTTCCAGCGGGACAACGACGATTTTGGATATGGAGACCGTGCATCATACCGATTCGGCTTTTCAGGCGATGGCACAGAGCGGCATTCGGGTGATTTCCGGTAAAGTGATGATGGATCACGGGGATGAAGTTCCTGAACCGCTGCGTGAAAATACGGCTACCTCGCTGCAACAAAGTGTCGATTTGCTGGAGAAATGGAACGGATTCGGCGGTGGCCGCATTCAGTATGCATTTTGTCCACGCTTTGTCGTCTCGTGCACCGAAGAATTGTTGGTTGAGGTACGTGACCTGTCGAATAAGTACCATGTGAAAGTGCACACCCATGCCTCCGAAAATCGTGGCGAGATCGAACTGGTAGAACACGAACGTGGCATGCGCAACATTGTCTATCTGGATCATATCGGTCTGGCTACTCCAAGACTGGTGCTTGCCCACTGTGTGTGGCTGAGTGAGGAAGAGAAGGAGATTATTCGCAAACGCGGGGTAAAAGTCACCCACTGCCCTGGATCGAATATGAAACTGTCCTCGGGTATAGCAGATATTCCCGATCTGCTGAATCGTCAGATTGCGGTAGGCATTGGTGCCGATGGTGCGCCGTGCAACAACAATCTGGATATGTTCCAGGAGATGCGCCTGACCGCGCTCATTCAAAAGGTGCCTCATGGTCCAACAGTGATGGACGCTCGGACAGTGCTGCGCATGGCGACGATGGGTGGAGCGGAAGTACTCGGAATGTCCAAGGAAATCGGCAGTCTGGAAGTGGGTAAAAAAGCAGATATGTTACTGCTGGATCTGGATGATTTTCATACGTACCCTTCCTATGAGACTGATGTGTACTCCCGTGTGGTCTATTCCGCAACTCGCAGCTGTGTAGACACCGTTATTATTGATGGAAGTATCGTGCTCAAAAACCGGAAGATTCAAACAATTGATCGCGGCATCGTGCTTCGTGAATCGGATAAAAGCATTGCAAGATTGATGAAACGTATCTAATCAACAGCAACCAGACGAAACTCATCCAATAACTATCTGAGCAGAAGTTGGACATTCAATCTTCGCTAAGAAGTACTGAGTCGCTTCTTCGGATTCGGATTCAAATCCCTGAAAGGATGGAGACAACGATGGAAATGCATGATCTGTGTGCAATTGCAGCGGGGGAGCCGCGCTGCGTTCTCGCAACAGCGGTCAAGGTAGAAGGTCATGCTTACCGTAAGCAGGGTGTCTCTATGCTTTTGACCGAAGATGGTGCGATGTATGGCAGTATCAGTCCGGGTTGTCTGGAGAGTGATCTGCAGGCTAGGGTGGACCGTGTGCTGTCTACACAGCAGTTGGAGTTCGTGGAGTATGATATGCGTCCGGAAGATGATCTGTCCTGGGGGGAAACGATTGGCTGCGGCGGGTTGATTATAGTGCTGCTAGAGCCGGTATGTGGCGAACTCTGGTCGATCTTGTCCCGTATGCATACGTATTTTCAATCTGGATCAGCTGTGGAGCTAACCCGTTCATTCTACGATCAATACACACGGATTCATTATGTGATTCAGCCTGCTGAGGATGCAGAAAGCAAGACATCATTATACCCTTCTCCAGTTGCCAAAGGAGCTTCTCTAGGTCCAATAAATACAATGATTATAGAGGAAACACCGATACCGCGACTATCGTTGGTCGTTATTCATTCGTCAGAAGCTGATGCTACTGCATCTAATTCTGGAGAGAGTAATCTTCAGAAGGATGGATTGACTGAGGCAGAGCGGTGGGATGTCCCTCTACAGATCTCTGCAAGATATGAGCCCAAACCCCGTCTGATTATCATTGGAGCCGGAAATGATGTAATTCCGGTCGCCCTTCTGGGAAAATCAGCAGGATTTCATGTGGTCGTAGCAGATTGGCGAGAAACCTTATGCACCGCTGAACGCTTTCCGGGGGTTGAACTTATTCATGGTTTCCCTCGTGAGATCATGCATGTACTGGATATCCAAAGCGGGGATTATATCGTATTGATGAGTCATCAATTTCCGAGAGAACGGGAGTTTCTTGAATTACTTGAGGATCGGAATTATGCATACCTTGGTATTATGGGCTCCAGAACACGGACAGCACGTTTGCTTAACGATCTCCCCCCGCTAAAACATTTGCATTCACCCGTCGGCTTGACCATTGGTGCTGATGGACCGGAAGAGATCGCAATCAGTATCGCAGCAGAACTTATTTCCTGTAAACGTACAGTAGTTGCCGCAGAGTGTCGCAACGCACAGAGGGGGATTGCACATGCGACTGACGGGCATCGTGCTAGCGGCAGGTAAGAGCAGCCGAATGGGGCGGGATAAACTGTCTATCGTCATGCCTGACGGAAGATGTTTGGCCGCATGGACATTGGAATCCGCCTTGAATTCCGATTTGGAGAGAGTCATTTGTGTGGTCAAACCCGAGGATTCATTGGCATGGATCCCCTCCATGTGGCTCAATGAAGCGTCATATGGCTGTACTCCAGATACGAGGACGAAGCTACAGATTGCAATCTGTACCGATTATGCATACGGTATGGCCATGTCCCTTCACTGCGGCATTCTGTCTGCTATGGCATACAGGCCAGAAGGTGTGATGATGATTTTGGCAGATCAGCCGTTATTGCAGGCACAAGATATTAACAGGGTTGCTGAGACGTTAGCAGCCAACAAACGGTGTGATTATGCAGCAGCTACGGATGGCGGTGGAGGCAAGCCTCCGGTCGCCTTTCGTGAGCATATGCTGGGGCCTCTTTTGTCGCTCAGCGGAGATGAGGGGGCGAGAAAAATCATGCGCAATGCCAAGTATGCAGGCACGCATGTATCGTTGTCTGATTTTAGCTTTTGGGATGCGGATACCGAACCAGAGCTGCAGCGCATTTTGGATTATGTGAATGGCATAAAATGAATGAAAATCAAGACAGAAGGAGCGATTCCTTGTGTATTATTTCTTGAAGTAATGAGGTCAGCCAGACCGTCTGGTTGGCCTCTTTATTGTTTTTTATCTAACGGGTTATGAAGTAGCTTGTGTTAGCTTTGGAGAGTTAATAATGCATCAGGCACAAATCAAAGAATCTATTTATACATTTATCCAAAATGATGTGAAGATAATTGACCTTATTGCTGCAGTCCCATATGATTTGAAGAATTATTTGGATCATTCGTTCATATCCAACACCCCGCAGACAGATTCCAGGTAGAGAAGGGAGATGGAAGGATGGTCATGCCGGCATATGGGTCTGGAGCGCAGCCAACCGTTTGGCAGCCCGTTAATCTGGATGAACTTCAAGCTTTAAAGAATGAACTGTCCGGAAAGTATTGTTATGCAGCAGGGGCCACATTATTGCGTACTCAGTGGGAGGGCGGCCTCTTTCCTGTACCTGAGCATATGATCAGCCTTGCTCGTATTCCAGGTGCAAGCGGCGTATATGTGGATGGAGATGATCTGGTCATTGGAGCAGTGACGCGATTAAGTCATTGTGCCACAGACGTTCTTCTGCAAAAGCTGCCCATTTTACAATCTGCAATGAACGCTATCGCCGCTCCTTCTATTCGGAATATGGCGACAATTGGCGGAAACATTGTATCGGGAGTAGGCGACTCCATTCCCGCACTGCTTGTCTACGATGCACAGCTGTACTGGATGACGGACAATGGCATGGAGACGCGCAGTCTTTCCTCCTGGCTGAACGGCGGTCGTGAAGGCAGTCGCAACCCGAATGATGTGTTAATCGCCATTCATATTCCGATGAAACATACGTCTTTCCTTGAAGTCGCGAGCGAACGGACATCTGTAACGCGTGAAATTTCATTTTACCGCAAGCTGGGTCGGCGGGAGACCTTTACAGCATCGCTGGTGACGATTGCATTTCACGGAGAATTGGGCGCAGATGGTCGTTGGAATAAGATTGCAATCGCAGCAGGTGGAGGTTCAGGCATGGCCATGAGACTTCCTGAGTCGGAAAAACTGCTTCTTGGCGTGGAGGCTTCTGTTATGCAAGCTTCATCTCTAGCTGCCACAGTGATGGCGGAATTCGAAACGTATAGTGATGCATTCGCTACAGAACAGTATCGCAAACAAACGGCAGGTAATTTGCTCGGTGCCGGACTCTGGGAAGCACTTCGCTTATAGAAGAAAACCATTTTGAAGAAGCAAAGCGTGAGCCTAAAAGATTTTGGAAAGGGAGAAAGGGGAGAGAGAGCATGCTGTTGAATCGGAATAGTAGTGGGAAACGTTGGCATCTGCGGCCAGATGGGGTAGGCAAAGTAACGGGACAGCTTCAATATCTGACAGACATGACGCTGCCCGATATGATCCACGGAAGGGTCCTTCGAAGCTCTTATCCTTATGCCCGCATATTGTCTATCGATATTACCGGAGCGGAGGCTATGGAGGGGGTATTTGCCGTACTCACCTCCAAAGATGTGCCCGGTTTGAACCTGTTTGGCATTGCAACTCCGGATCAGCCTGTATTTTGCGAGGATGTTGTTCGTTATATCGGTGATGCCATTGCCGCGGTTGCTGCGGATTCCCCGGAACGTGCAGCGCTCGCTCTGGATGCCATCCGGATTGAATATGAGGAATGGACTCCACTGGACAGCCCCGAAGCTGCAATGGCACCCGGTGCACCAGAGCTCCATGAACATGGCCCCGGCAATGTGCTGCACCGCACCGAAATCAAGCGAGGCAATGTAGAAGAGGGCTTTGCTGCATGCGAACATATTGTGAGTGAGACTTATTATACCCCTCGTCAGATGCACGCCTATATGGAGACAGAAGGCGGTTTATTTGTTCCTGATGAGAATGGCAGACTCCATGTCTACGCAGCTACACAGCATGGTTACAAGGACAGGATGCAGCTTGCCCGAATCATTGGATGTTCCGAAGAAGATATCCGGGTGATTTCATCTCCGATAGGCGGTTCTTTTGGCGGGAAAGATGAGCTGAATGTACAGCCTTATGGAGCACTGCTTGCTTTAAGGTGCGGACGTCCTGTGAAAATGCACAATTCACGCAAAGAATCCGTACGTGCAGGCTTGAAGCGCCATCCGATGAAAATTGAGATGCAGACCGGAATCAGCCGTGAAGGCATGATCCAGGCTCACCGAGTCCGCATTACCGCAGACACCGGAGCATATGCAACGCTGGGGGCACCTGTCCTGAATTTCTGCACAGAACACTGTCTTGGGCCTTATTCGATTCCCAACGTAGATGTGGAGGGTGTCTCGGTGTACACGAATAATGGCGTGTCGGGAGAGTTCCGGGGATTTGGCGGTAATCAGGCGATCTTTGCAATAGAGGGTCAGATGGATCGACTCGCAGAGATTATGAATATGGACCCTTGGGAGTTTCGGAGACGCAACATGAGGGAAAAGTCCGATCCTGGGCCATTGAATCAACGGATTCTGGTCACGGATGGACTATCGCAAGTATGGGAGGCAATGGATCGTTCGGAATTATGGCAAAAGCATCTGCATCCCCCGGCAGATCCGGCTCTGCCTCCCTGGATTAAACGTGGTGTGGGTGCAGCCATCGCCATGCACGGGGCAGGGTTGGGTTATGGCATACCCGATCCGGCGGGCGGTCGTCTATCCCTGAATGCCGAAGGTAAGATTGAAGTGGCATTCAGCTACGAAGAATTCGGTCAGGGACTCATCGCCACGCTTGAAATGATGCTCTGCGATCTGTTCCACTGCTCAACCTCCGATCTGAGCATCATCATTGGGGATACGGATCGAGTGCCGCACAGTGGTTCAAGCACCGCTTCGCGTTCAACGACGATGGCCTGGATGGCTCTTCAGCGATTACAGGCACCATTCCGCTCCAAAATCTTGTCGGTAGCCTCTACCTTGTCAGGAATTCCGGCTGACGAACTGATTACTGGAATAGAGGGAGTATGGCGCAAGGATCAGCTTTCTCCAGAAGTTACAGCGAATGAACCGACGATGAATTCCAAAGTTCTTGTTTCTTACGTTGATCTGGCGAAGCATGGAGAAGCGGAAGAATGGATTTTTGATACTCAATTTGAATACCCGACCACGCCGGACAATGTTGTAGGTGGGCATTATTTATATACGTATGCTGCGGTAGCAGCAGAGGTGGAGGTAAACACGCTAACCGGGGAAGCCAAATTGCTGGATACGAGGCATGTGGTAGCTGCTGGCCCTGTCATCAATCCAATGGGATTCATTGGACAGATCGAAGGCGGGAGCGTAATGGCGTTGGGTTTTACATTGACCGAGGATGCTGTGATGCAAGACAGCCGCTACACGACAACCAATCTGGACACCTACTTGATTCCGACGATTCGCGACATTCACACCAACCTGGAAGTGGAGGCAATTGAAGATCTGCCCGAGGGCGATCCTTTTGGACCGCGGGGCATTGGCGAGATTGGTTCGGTGGCGCTTGCTCCGGCCATCACCGCTGCAATTCATCAGGCTACCGGGGTGTGGGTTAATCGTTTACCGGTTCCACGAGATCAACTAATCAAACCACTTAGCGTCTCGCTTCAGGAAGGAGTGAGCTCATCATGACTGAGCCTTTGAGCAACTTCTGGACAGCCGTTGTGAATGGGGAAAAGAAACAATTGCACATCGCCCAAACGACCCGTCTAGTGGACGTACTGCGCTCGCATTTGAATCTGACGGGAACAAAAGTTTCCTGCGAAGTTGGCCGCTGCGGTGCATGTATGGTTCTGATGAATGGAGAGCCTGTCAATTCCTGTCTCGTAATGGCTTATCAATGTGCTGGCAGTGAGATAACAACAATAGAAGGGTTGCTCGGTGAAAAGGAAGGCGAGTTACATCCAATTCAACAGGCTTTTGTGGAAGAGGGCGGCTTCCAATGCGGGTATTGTACACCCGGAATGGTCATTTCCACCAAGGCTCTCTTGGACCGCAATCCGCAGCCAAGTCAGGAACAGATTGAAACGGGATTATGCGGCAACCTGTGCCGCTGCACTGGATATGGAGGAATACTACGAGCGGTAAACAAGGTGATCGATGAGCGCGATAGGGTGGGTTCTACCCCATGATCATGGAAGAAGTGAGGTCAGAGCTTTCTCTGAATTTCAATATCATAAGAGTTTTTAAAGACCAACCTATGTTCTGGGGGTTGGTCTTTGCTGTTGTTGTTGTTGTTTGATGAAACAACATACGAAAATGGTTCGATGCGGGCATTGCGAAAACTTGTTCGTTAGTATACTTTTCATTTGACCATATGTTACTTATAATAAATGTCCTATGAAGATGGTGTAATTGATATTACACACAAGGAGGGATGATTCGTGAACAAATCGGATCGTATGCTGGCCATTGTACTTGAGCTGCAGCGGGGGAAGGTTCAACGTGCGGAAGATTTGGCCCTCTTGTTTGAAACAAGTGTCCGAACCATATACAGAGACATTCAGGCGTTATGTGAGGCAGGAGTTCCTGTGGTGGGAGAACCCGGAGTAGGATATTCGCTTATGGAAGGATACTTTTTGCCTCCGATCAGCTTCACAGCTGAAGAAGCGGTAACACTTCTCATCGGACTTGATTTTGTGGAGCAGCGCTTCGATAACTACTACAAAAGTACATCTCTTACGTCCCGTTCCAAAATTGAAGCCATCCTGCCCGTGCCTCTTCGGGAAGAGGTGGGGCAGATACAACAGGGTATCCGTTTACTTCGTTCACCTGACAGTGATGCACGCGAGCGAGAGATCGAACATATGGGAATCATCCGCAAGGCAATGCAGCTTAAGCTCAAAATTCGTTTTCATTACCATAAACCTGGAACTATGAATGAAACCGTGCAAAAGACCATTCGTTTGGCCTCCCCTTACGGGGTGCTTTGGATGCAAGGTTCATGGATGCTGATTGCCCGATGTGATTTGCGACAGGAGATTCGTCATTTTCGTATATCCCGGATGAGCGATCTGGAGATTAGTACAGATTCATTCGATCTTCCTCCTGATTTTAATATTCATAGCTACTCACCACCTGACAACCGTGATGTTCATGTCCGTGTATGGTTTCATGGTCGAATTGCAGATCGAGTGATTGAAGCGAATAATTACTACATGGAGAAAGCAGAGCTGCAAACAGATGGATTATACGCAGATTTTCGTGTAAGGCATCCAGAAGATGTACTGCGTTGGATACTTGGCTGGGGAGCCTCGGCTCTGGTTTTGGAGCCTGAATCGTTGAGAATCCGTATTCGCGAGGAAGCAAGCAATCTCCTTAAACACTACTGACATAACGTTGTCAGTAGTGTTTGTGTATGATCGGTTTATAACCGATTGAAGGAGCTGTGTATTGGTATGGAAACGAAAATAACAAGGAACAACGATGAGATTCGACGAGATTTTGAACTGACGCTGGAACGTTATTTGCAGGAACTGGAGCAGATGAGCGATGCTCAGTTAAGCTACAAACCCAGTGAGACTGAGTGGTCGGTGGGCCAGATGTACCAGCATTTAATTCAGTCTGCGATGAAAATGCATTTAGCCAATGTTCAACTTTGTATAAGCCCAGACGAGAACTCGGGTAAGAAGAAAAACCAGGGGAAAACAGAAACAGGGGAAGTTGTTTTTGCGCAAGCAAGTTTTCCACCAATACGTATCCACGTTCCTGCTTCTCCTGAGTATACTCCACTACAACCGGATGGAAGAGAAACAATAATTCAAGGATTTAATGAGGTCAGGGATGAAATTCGGAGATTAGAAGTGCTGTTGGAAGGAACAACGCTGGAATCTACGTTGCCACATCCTAGGTTCGGTGGTTTAAATGCTGAGGAATGGTTTGCATTGGTGGAGATGCATTATCGTCATCATTTCTTGCAGCTTGAGCGTTTGAAAAAGGCATGGGAAGAACAGGTGCAGAGATGAATGAACAGGCAAAGCATGATTTGATGGCAAATAATACAGAAATTCAGCAGACTCATACGAGAGAATTTCTGTCCCATCAGTTAGATATAGAAGCAGAATCTGATGAAGGAAACCGCTACTGGATCGGGGTCGTGTCTGCATCCCATGTGGAAAAAGGGGTGGAAGGGGGCTTCGCCCAGCTCTGTCACGGCAAGGTAGCTTCACTGCGAAGAATGAATGCAGGAGACTGGCTGATCTATTATTCGCCCCGAACAAGCATGCAAGGAGGCAAGGTACTTCAAGCATTTACCGCCATAGGGCGTATAATAGACGATCAGGTGTACACGTACCATGTGTCGGATTCCTTTGTACCGCATCGGAGGAATGTTCACTATTATCCTTGTCAGCAGGTGAAGATCGCTGATTTACTGGATCAACTGATCCTTACTAGGGGACAGGCGCGATGGGGATATCCTTTTAGATATGGTCATTTGCAGATTCAAAGAGAGGATTTTCTGAAAATTGCAGTTGCCATGTTGGGGACTGAGGCAGAAAACCTTTTGACGGGAAATAAAAAGAATTGAATTTTTAACAACGTAATAATTATTATGTAAACTTATTATTTTCGATGACATCCATAAGCTGTATCTATATTGTTAACCATGTTTAAGGGGTGGATAGAGCAGGATTTAGGTGGATTTTCAGTTCGAATTTTTGAATGATAAACCTCACTTATAAGGTCTTCAATATTGTTTCGTTGAAAGTGCAGAATGGTTATAGCAACCTTAATTAAATCGTTTTCGAGGAACGTGGGAATGGATGATAATTCTCTTTGGCAATGTAAGTTTAATTACATAAATAACGTTGTTATATGAATTATTATTGCGCTAATCTGTTCCTGAGACACACTCAACGCAATGAATATGGAGTATCGAAAAAAAAAATGAAGACACTGCTACAAACCAGATATAATCCGGTGGAGTAGACCTGTAACATGGCATGTTCATTCGTGTGTAAATGTGTTCATTTATCGACGAGGGACAGAATGGTCTCATTTCTCAAAATCGGGCTATTACGCCCGTTTTAGATCAATTTCATATGGATTTGCGATGGATTTAGTACCGCTTTCAATGTATGCTTTTGGAAACTGGAAAGGAAGTGGGAAAAATGGAACGCGAACTGGCGTTGGAAATTGTCCGAGTAACAGAATTGGCTGCGTTAGCTTCAGCACCCTGGATGGGGCGGGGCGACAAGAACAGTGCAGATGAGGCGGCTACTTTGGCTATGCGCGCCATGTTCGATTCCGTGTCCATTCGCGGCACGGTGGTAATCGGTGAAGGAGAAATGGATGAAGCACCCATGTTGTATATCGGCGAGGAAGTCGGGAACGCTGAGGGACCCGAGGTTGATGTGGCTGTAGATCCTTTGGAAGGTACAGAGATCGTAGCCAAGGGCCTGAACAACGCTTTATCGGTTATTGCAGTGGCGGGAAAAGGCAACCTGCTCCACGCACCGGATATGTATATGGAGAAGCTGGCTGTAGGGCCGGCTCTGGTGGGCAAGGTCAGTATCGAAGACCCGGTTGAAGTGACGTTGGAGAAAGCTGCTGAAGCATTGAACAAAAACATTTCTGATCTAACTGTCATGATTCTGGACCGTGTACGACATGAGAGCACAATCAAGACATTACGCAAGGTTGGTGTGCGAATCAAGTTCCTCAGTGATGGTGACGTTGCTGGTGCGATGGCACCTGCTTTTCCAGAGGCAGGAATTGATCTGTATGTTGGATCAGGCGGAGCACCGGAAGGTGTACTTGCAGCAGCAGCCTTGTCCTGTCTGGGGGGCGAGATTCAAGGTCGCCTAATGCCTGCGAACGCAGATGAATTCCAGCGCTGCTTGCAAATGGGGATCGATAATCCCTACAAAGTATTAACGATGCAGGATATGATCGGCACGGAAGACGTCATTTTTGCAGCAACTGGTGTTACCCCAGGTGAGATTCTTGGAGGAGTGCGTTACCTCGCAGATGACCGGGCAGAGACCGATTCCATTGTCATGCGTGCCAAAACCAAAACCATTCGTTTCATCCGTTCTCAGCATTTCCTTCCTAATAAGGAAGTGTTGCACAAAGTGCGGCAGCTTCAATCGACACCTGAGCCTTCGGATCGCATTCAAAGTCATGTCACTATTTTGGAACAGGCTGAGTTCAGTCAATCATCCGTCGGTAACGGCGTGACGACCTGATGCAGGTATGGGCTCTAGTTAGTTGGGCCAATAAATGACAATTTGTAGACAGTTGAATCATTAGGGAATGTAGGACAAGTTACAAGAAAATATAGTAAGCAAAAGGTGGGGAATTTGTTTACACAAATCCCCATCTTTTTTTGTGTTAAAAGCATTGACAACGGTTACAACACATGAGAAGATGTACGCGCGTACATAATTAATTGATACATGGCACCGGTTTTGCATGTGTTCAGGAAACATGAAGGAGGTGAGATCCATGGCATCCCGTAAAGAAGTGGCTGATCTTGCCGGTGTTTCGGAAGCTACAGTTTCCCGAGTTCTTAATGGCGTTGGTCCTATTAAAGAGGAAACCCGCCGCAAGGTTATTGAAGCTTCCGATCAATTGGGTTACGTGCCCAGCGCACTGGCCCGCAGCTTTGCGAGAAGTAAAAGTGGTAACCTTGGCGTGGTGCTGCCCTATGTTCCGAAGGCGCACTTGTTCTCGGCGTATTTCTTCTCGGAAATGCTGAGCGGCATTGGGAGCAAAGCCAGGGACAACGGCATGGACCTGCTAGTCATGTTCAGGACACCGGGTGAAGTGATGAATTATACGGATCTGTTCCGCCGTCAGAAAGTGGATGCTTGCATCATTCTCGGCGCGCGAGATGATCATGGGGAACTGGCTGCCATGCAGCAGCTTAAGCAGGAAGGGCATCCCTTTTGCATTATGAGCCAGCACTTTGCAGGCGAATCATTCATGGAAGTGGATGCCGATCATGTGGAGGGCAGCAGGCAGGCAATCCGTCACCTTACCGATCAAGGGTATCGGAACATTGCTTTTCTCAATGGACCAGACAGCTATTCCAACAGTCAGGAGCGGCTTCGGGGCGTCCAGATCGGGCTGAATGAAGCCGGAATGCAGGTGGATTCCAGTCTATTGCTGGAGGGAAATTACAGCAGACGAAGCGGTGTGGAGGCAGCTGCCACCATCGCAACCCGACTTGACGAGATTGACGCTGTATTTGCTGCGAATGATCGGATGGCGATCGGTGTTATGCATGGTTTACGTGAGCGTGGGATCAAGGTTCAGGATTTCCCCGCGTTTGTGGGTTACGATGACTCCGATGCAGCCGAGATGGCGGTTCCGCCGCTGAGCAGCGTCAGGGTTCCCTTTTATGAAATGGGTGAACTGGCTGCATCCAAGCTTATTCATGAATCATTGGGGGCAGCAGCTGCATCAGTGAATTCCGAAGTTCCCTCAGAAACTGCAAGGCAGTTATTGCCTACGGAACTGATTATCCGTACCTCTTCAATCCGTAATTAATACATTGCTAGTTATATTCCAAAGGAGGAAATGACCATGTCAAATCGTCTTCGTGTCGGAATGGTTGGATACAAATTTATGGGGAAAGCCCATAGCAATGCTTATCGCAGTTTGCCGATGTTTTTCCCGTCTGCACCGCTGCAGCCCGAGATGTCGGTAATCTGTGGACGTAACGAGCAGGGGGTTCAGGAGGCTGCCAATCAGTTCGGCTGGTCTGAAAGTGTAACGGATTGGCGCGAGCTGGTGCGACGTGATGACATCGATCTGATCGATATTAACGCTCCAAGTGATGCCCATAAGGAAATTGCGCTGGAAGCCGCTCGCCAAGGTAAACATCTGTTCTGTGAAAAACCGCTGGCACTGTCGCTCGCTGATTCGCGTGAAATGCTCCAGGCTGCGGAAGAAGCAGGGGTTGCTCACATGGTCGGATTTAACTACCGTTTCTCTCCTGCTGTGCAGCTGGCCAAAGAATTGGTGCAAAGCGGACGTCTGGGCAAAATCTATCATTTCCGTGCGTTTTTCCTTCAGGACTGGATTATGGACCCTTCGTTCCCGCTGGTGTGGCGTCTGCAAAAAGAAGTGGCCGGCTCCGGTTCGCATGGCGATCTTGGCGCACATCTAATTGATCTGGCACGTTTCCTGGTGGGTGAATTCAAGGAAGTGATCGGGATGAGCGAAACGTTCATTAAAGAGCGGCCGCTGGCTTCGGAAATGACCGGACTTAGTGCCAAAGGCAGTTCGAACGCAGGTGCACCTAAGGGAGAAGTGACGGTAGATGATGCCACTTTGTTCCTGGCACGATTTGCAGATGGTGCACTCGGAAGCTTTGAGGCTACACGCTTTGCAGCAGGGCATCGCAGTACCAACTCCTTTGAGATCAACGGCAGTCTGGGAAGCGTTCGGTTTGATTTTGAACGGATGAATGAACTGGAAGTGTATTTTACGAAGGACGATGAAGATGTGCAGGGCTTCCGCCGTGTTCTGGCGACCGATCCGGCACACAAATATGCTGAGGCGTGGTGGCCTGCAGGACATACGATTGGATTCGAGCACACGTTCACACATGAAATGCTGGAACTGGTGACTGCGATCTCCGAAGGACGGCAGCCTGAGCCAAGTTTCCATGATGGGGTTGCCTGTCAAGCAGTATTGGAAGCCGTTGAACGTTCCGTTACAGAGCGCCGCTGGGTGTCGCTAGAAGAAATGTAAGTATTGAGCCACTCACTGAATTGCGAAGTGGACATCATGGTGGCACCCATTTGAAATAAATAAACTAGATTTTAGCTAGGATGTTGACCTCGGAGAGGTCTTGAGTTTGCGTAAGGTCCGATAGAGAATGACAATAACTTAACTTCCGGAAAGCGAGTGATCAGTGATGAGCAAAGCACTAATCGTATGGGGCGGCTGGGATGGACATGAACCAGAGCAGGTAGCAGCAATTTTTGAACGCATTTTGAAGGAAGAACAATTCGAGGTTGAAGTCTCAGATACATTGGAAGCTTATGCGGATGCAGAGAAACTGCTGGGTCTGGACCTAATCATTCCGCTGTGGACGATGGGGCAGATTGAACAGGAACTGGTCAATAATGTATCTGCGGCTGTCCAGAGTGGCGTGGGTCTTGCGGGTCTTCATGGCGGGATGTGTGATGCGTTCCGCAACAACGTCGACTGGCAGTTCATGACGGGTGGACAGTGGGTTGCGCATCCAGGGAACGACGGCGTGGAGTACACGGTAAACATGAAGCGTGGTTCCAGTCCGCTCTTGGATCATATTGAAGATTTCCAGGTGAAAAGTGAACAGTACTACCTGCATGTGGACCCTGCAGTGGAAGTGCTGGCAACAACACGTTTCCCAATTGTTAACGGTCCTCACGCAGCCAATGGCCCAGTAGATATGCCAGTCGTTTGGACCAAGCGCTGGGGTGCAGGCCGTGTGTTCTACAATTCGCTCGGACACCATGCAGATATTGTGGAGATGAAACAAGTTACTGAAATGATGCGTAGTGGTTTCAAATGGACTGCCGCAGGTAAAGCACTTGCGCATAGCCGTACGAACGAATTGGCGGAAGTTTACACAGGAATGGCTGATAACCAAAGTCACTAAATTATATTCAATCTAATTCACATCCGTTGAGAAAAAATATTGCCCCACATCACAGCCATCTAGAGTTTTTATGGAAGCGCTATATCCAGTGGGAACAGAAAGGGAGTCCAAGCATGAAAACAATGAAAGTAGGCATTATTGGCTGCGGTAAAATCAGCGGTATTTATATGGAGAACTGTCACCGATTTGAGGTGCTCGATCTTATTGCGGTTGCGGATCTTGACCGGAGCAGAGCAGAGGAGCAAGCAGCTGCTTATTCTGTTCCTAACGTATATACGGTAGATGAAATTTTGGCAGACCCTGAGATCGACCTGATTATCAATCTGACAATCCCTGCCGTTCATGCGGATGTATGCTTGAGAGCGCTCGAAGCAGGCAAACATGTATATGTGGAAAAACCACTCGCCGTTACACGCGAAGAAGGTCAGACGGTTCTGGAAACGGCCAAGCGTAAAGGTCTGCTGGTAGGCTGTGCACCAGAGACGTTCTTTGGTTCAGGCATACAGACTGCACTCAAAGTGGTAGAGGATGGTGTCATTGGCAAACCTGTGGCAGCTACCGCATTTATGATGAGCCGTGGGCATGAGCACTGGCATCCCGATCCGGAGTTCTACTATGCAGCCGGTGGTGGGCCGATGTTTGATATGGGGCCTTACTACCTGACTGCGCTAGTACAATTACTTGGGCCAATCAAGTCCATTGCTGGCATGACGGGCAAAGCGATGGAGCAGCGGACGATCACGAGTGAAAAAAAGCGGGGTCAGAGCATCCCTGTAGAAATTCCGACGCATGTAGCTGGATTGCTGCAATTTGAGCAGGGAGCTATCGGCACGCTGATTACGAGTTTTGACGTATTTGGCGGAAGTGTATTGCCACCGATTGAAGTATACGGCACCCATGGAACCCTACAGGTTCCTGATCCAAACACATTCGGCGGTCCGGTTCGTTACCGGTTGATGGGAGATCAGGAGTGGACTGAGGTGCCTCTTCTTCCAGGATATCAGGAAAATACACGTGGCATCGGTGTTGCAGATATGGCTTATGCAGTGGGCAGCGGTCGCGCTCACAGAGCAAGTGGAGAGCTGGCCTATCATGTACTTGAAGCCATGTGGGCATTCCATGATTCTTCGGATGAGCAGACTTTTTATAAAATGGAAAGCACATGTCAGCGCCCAGCTGCACTGCCGGCAGATCTTCCATTGTACACACTTGATCAATAATCGATTAAGTTAGAAGAATAGCCCTGACTCCCGATGCGAGGGAAGCAGGGCTATTTTCATTTTATATCAAGGCATGATCAGGGTTTCAGGGTTCGAATCCGGCCTGGCTAATCCAAATTTCATCTTCCTCAAAATGTGCCTTCATTCGCTCGACTACCATTTTGTATGCCTCAGGACTGTACCAATTTTCCTTGCCCACTTGTTCGTAAAGTGGCTTTATGCCAAGTCTCCGGGTTCGTTTGCCCTCACTGCCATCTCCCATAAAGTAATCATCAACGCAAATACGATCAACAAGCGGCCTCAGGATGGCTGCAAAATTTTCGCTGCTGGGTAATACTGGCGCAATAGCAGCCTGTGTGGGGATACCGGCATCTCGGAGTTGTTCCAGTGCACGCAATCTGCCAGCGATTGGCGGAGCTGAAGGACTGAACTGCTTGCGGATATCATCCAGATCCGTTTCCACGGTCATGCTAACCCGGACCCGGTCACCCAACTTTTGCAGCAGATCGATATCTCGGGTCACCAATGGACTTCGGGTCTGTACCAATATAAAATCAGGTGGATGCTGGACCATGACTTCTAGCAAAGACCGCGTGATTTGCTCCTTATATTCTATGGGTTGATACGGGTCTGTACTGGATGACATAAAAAGAGTGACTTTACCTTTTGATTTCGCACGCTTCAGCTCTTTGGCAAACACATTGGCGGCTTCCTGTTTCACATCAACCCAGCTGCCCCATGGTTCATTACGAAATAAAGAGACGGGCATTTGCCTTACATAACAGTAGGAACAGCCAAAAGCGCAGCCTGTGTAGGGATTCAGCGTATGCGTATAACCATTAAGGAACCCGGTTCCTTTGTTCAGCAATGTTTTAGGTACTTTGTATACCAAATTGGTCTTCATGATGGATCACGCCTTTGTTCACGATAATTGGCAGGTGTGCTGCCTGTATGTTTTCGAAATACAGTAATAAAATACGCCGGATTGGCTATGCCAACCTGTCGACCGATATCTGAAACAGTGAGCCGGGTGCTTTCAAGCAATTTCCGGGCTTCGGTGACTCTTTTTTCCTGAATATACTCCACCGGAGTTAGACCTGTAATCCGTTTGAACACCCGATGCAGATGATATGGACTCCCGTGGCTCACATTTGCAAGAATATCTAGTGTTAGAGGCTCGACAAAATGATGTTCAATATAGTCTGTTACAACAGAAATCCATTCCTGATCAGGGATTCGCTCGCCCGTTGGTTTGCACCGTTTGCATGGACGGAAATGTAGAGCTAATGCTTCTTCAGGGTTGTTAAATATAGAGACATTCTCATATTTGGGTGCTTTCGACTTGCAGGAAGGTCGGCAAAAGATGCCTGTTGTTTTGACACCGTAATAGAATTTACCATCAAAGCTGCTGTCGTTGTGGATAATGGCATTCCACTGTTTGTCATCTATAGGAACAGAATCTGTTTGATAGGAATTGTGACTTTCCAAAAGAATCACCTCAAGTTTCATTATACCCCTGATTTACGGAGATGGACGAAGTTTCAAACAAAAAAGCAAGATATCAATATGTTGGAAAAGGACATCCCTTCAATCTGAATGAAATATAGGCTACAATGTACAGGATGGCAAGCTGTTTAAGCGTGAAATTTATTTATGAAAGAGGTAGATTGAATGATTCGTTTTGGCGTGGTAGGTACCAACTGGATTACAGAGAGACTTCTTGAGGCCGCTGCACAAGTCGAAGGATTCGAATTGACCGCCGTATACTCAAGGACTGAAGATAAAGCTAATGCATTTGCAGATCAATATCAGGCTGCACTTCGATTCACCAGCCTCGAAGAGATGGCGACGAGTGATGGTCTTGATGCGGTGTACATTGCAACACCCAATACCTTTCATGCGGAGCAGGCAGAGTTGTTTCTGAGAAACGGCAAACATGTACTGTGCGAGAAACCTTTGGCTGCCAATGGGGCAGAGGTCCGTCGTATGATTGATACAGCGAAAGAACATGGAGTTCTGCTCATGGAGGCGATGAAATCGACCCTTGTTCCCTCGTTCAAAATGGTACAATCTCACCTACATAAAATTGGCCCGGTACGCAAATATGTGGCAAGCTACTGCCAGTACTCTTCCCGGTACGACAAGTACAAGGAAGGAATCGTCCTGAATGCGTTCAAACCCGATCTTGCTAATGGGGCGTTAATGGATCTTGGTGTATACTGTCTCTATCCATTGATTACGCTGTTTGGCGAGCCTAAACAAGTTCAGTCCCAGGCAGTGATGCTGGAATCCGGGGTAGATGGACAAGGCAGTGTCATTCTGAATTATGATGAGATGGAAGCGGTAGTGACGTACTCCAAAATCTCCAACTCTCATGTTCCAAGCGAAATTATGGGCGAACGCGGCAGCATCATCATTGACAAAATTGGTTCACCTGAGCATGCGGAGATACGCTACAATGATGGTACGGTGGAAAAACTCACTGCCGAGCAAATTCATCCGTCGATGTATTATGAGGTGGAGGAGTTTGTCAATCTGATTCAGCAGGGCAAAAAGGAATCGGCCATGAACACGTATGAACGTTCCTATGTTACCATGCAGGTAATGGATCAGATCCGGCAGCAGATTGGTCTTGTTTTTCCTAACGATTAATTCTGGAAAGTGAGCTGAGACGAGATGAGCAGAGATGAGCAGAAGAGCAGAGTAGCCGGCCTGGAGCTGGCACAGATTATTTTTATCGGGCGAACCTTCGAGGAATATATGAAGATGTTCAACCTGACCGTGGAAGAAATTAAAGGTAAGTCTATTCTCGATTGTCCAGGTGGGGCTTGTTCATTCAGCAGCCATTCGCGAAAGTGGGGTGCAGATCCCATGGCAGCGGATATTGCCTATGAACATGAGATCGGCCAACTGGAAGTGAAGGGACTTCAGGATATTGAACATACGATGAAACAAATGGAACAAGTACAAGACAAATATAGATGGGATGATTTCGGTTCGATCCATGGCTTGGAAGAAGAACGTAGACGTGCAATCACCGATTGTGTAGCGGATATGAGACGTTTCCCTGACCGTTATGTGGCTTCTGTACTGCCGGAGTTACCTTTTGCCGATGAACAATTCGACCTGACGTTGTCTGCGCATTTCCTGTTTACGTATGCAGATCGTCTGGATGCCGAATTCCATCTTCAGACGATCCTTGAGCTGTTGCGTGTGAGCAAACGGGAGCTGCGTATTTTTCCTACGGTAGACTTGTCTGGCAAGCGTTATGAGCATATGGATCAATTAAAGGCTATACTGGAAGAACGCGGATATATTACATCTGAAGAGAAAACTTTATACGAATTCCAGCGTGGAGCACACACGATGCTCCATATTGTGAAATCCCGGTAAACATACCTGAATTGCAACAGCACAGACAGCACTTCATTCATGAAGGTTTTAATAAGATACGCATGACCAGAACAGGTTAGGAGGTTTTATCGGATGAAAAAAGTACTTATACTTGGTGGGACACGGTTCTTCGGCAAACGTCTGGTTGATCATTTACTGTGGGAAGGAAAGTCTCAAATCACCGTCGCAACTCGCGGCAAAACGAATGTAGACTTTGGACCCGAGGTCAATCGGATTAAAATGGATCGAGAGGACCCGAAATCTCTTGCCGAGGTTGCGCAGACCGACATGTGGGATATTGTCTATGACAACATCTGTTACTCGCCGGATGCGGCGAAGTCGGCTTGCGAAGCTTTTGCGGGGCGTACCCAAAGATACATTTTGACGTCAACGCTCTCCGTATATGGAGATCCTCGACCTGGATTTACGGAAGCCGATTTTGATCCGTACACCTACCCGGTGCAATATGGAAGCCATGAAGATTTCTCGTATGGAGAGGGTAAACGCTTAGCGGAAGCTGTGTTTTTCCAGGAAGCGGATTTCCCGGTGGCGGCGATGCGCATTCCGATTGTACTCGGAATTGATGACTACACGCGAAGACTCCATTTTCATATTGAACATGTGCAAAAAGGAAAACCTATCGGCATGCCCAATCCGAACGCCGAGATTGGTTTTATCAACTCCACCGAAGCCGCGAGATTTCTCACTTGGCTTGGACATTCATCCATGACTGGACCTGTGAATGCAGCTTCCAAAGGAGCGATAACCCTTTCCGCGATGATGCATCTGATCGAAACGGTAACAGGCATGCAATCCCAGGTACTGACGGAAACGATCGAAGAAGACATGTCACCCTTTGGAATTTCGGAATCCTGGACTATGGATACGTCCAAAGCAGAGCAGGCGGGATATACGTTCGAAGCATTAATGGATTGGTTCCCGGGTCTGGTTCGCGAAGTTGCTCTGGCACTTCAATCCGAGGGATAAATGGAACTAAAGAATATTTACACTTGCCACTCCGATGACAGAACAACCTTCCGATCGCTGTTATCCCCAGATTTTTTGGATTCCCATTTTCAAAGGGGAAAATCCGGGGATAAAGGCGAAGCGTATGCTTCCGATGCAGCTTTCTTTCAGAAAGCTTTTAGCTTCGCTTCTTCAGGTTATTTCTGTCCTCTACGTTCTTGTGTAAATGCTTAGTTCAATTTATATAAATTCCATATATATAAGAGGTACAATTAATAAAAAACAGGACGCGGTCAGAGAGATACTCTCCGATGCGTCCTGTTTTTATTTGCTTCAACAAAACAGTTTCTCTCAAGTCAGAGTTGATCTTCAATTGATTTTCCTCTTTATTGGGAAGGTATAGAGGCCGAAGCGCGAATACGCAGCTCTGATGGCATAATAACGGTCTGCGGTTCTTCGGGAGCCTTACCTTCAATTCGGTCGATGAGCATCTGCATGCCGATGGCACCGAAATCATAGGCAGGCTGTGCAGCAACCGTGAGAAAGGGATCAAAGGCAGAAGCCAGATCGAGGTCATCAAAACAGACGACCGAGATATCTTCAGGAACACGCAGCCCCCGTTTACGTAAAAGTCGAATGACGCCAATGGCAAGCATATTATTTGCTGCAAATATGGCTGTAGGTTTGTGTGGATGTGCAAGCAAACTGTCGATACCTACTTCATCGCTGAAATCCCGATAGCCCGTTCGAAGGATTAAGTCTCCATCAAAGGGCAGCTCGGCTTCCCGGAGCCCCTCCATGTATCCTTCTTCTCGCAGCCGCGCAGTCGAAACCTCGGAAGAACCATTAACCAGAGCAATGCAGCGATGTTCCAGATTCGTCAGATATCGAATCAATTGAAGCGCACCATCCCGGCTGTCTCCAGCGATAACGTCAGATGTGATTCCAGGGACAGTGCGGTCCAAAATAACAAACGGAATATTGCGTTCCTGAAGCTGCTTCAGGTGATTCAGAGAGCGGTCCCCTGCAGGTGCAAACAGTACACCATCGACGCGGGTAGACAGAATGGTTTCCACATAATTTTTCTCCTTGTCGTAGTCCTCGTCGCTATTGCTGAACAAGAGACGGTACCCACGCAGATTGGCAGCATCTTCAGCCCCCCGGGCCAGCGTTGTATAGAAGGGATTCGTAATATCTGTAATCAACAATGACAGCATCTGAGTCCGTTGCAGCACAAGACTGCGCGCATTCGAGTTGGGTATGTAACCAAGTTCTTCGATGACCTGTTGTACACGCTCACGTGTCGCCTGACTGATGCGACCTGTTTGATTAATGACTTTGGAGACGGTCATGGCGGAGACGTTGGCTTTTTTGGCAATATCATAAATGGTAATCAATAGGATCTAACCTTTCCGCAACATAGTCTTTCCATTCTATAGGATAATGCCGATTGACAGCAACATAGGCTCATGCTATCTTAGGGTTACCGATAACCCTAATTATAAAAAAATTGATGTATTTCAGTCTAACCGTTCTTCATTTTTGCTCATATCGCTTCCTTCATACTCCATCACAGGACAGCAGAACGGAGTCAATAATATAGAGCGGTTTATTTAATCAAGTATTTGTAAACGCATTCATAATAAGAAAACAACTGACCGTTGACATGCAATCGTGGTGTATTACCTCGGTTATCGGTGAAGAGAAGGAACAGAATCCTAATTGGCCCCATCAAACTACAAACAGACAAGTCACAAGTAATTCGTACCTATTCTATGAAACCATTGAAGGAGGACGTTTTCGTATGACACATCAGGACTATCGTTATAAACAGGCATTTCCCAAGATTGGTATTCGTCCCACAATTGACGGCAGACGCAAGGGTGTTCGTGAATCCTTGGAAGAGCAGACGATGCGCATGGCAACTTCCGTTGCCGAACTGCTCGCAGCAGAACTTCGGTATCCCGATGGATCACCGGTAGAATGCGTCGTTGCCGAATCCTGTATTGGCGGCGTGAACGAGGCAGCGGCAGCAGCGGAACTATTCAGTCGCTCCAACGTGGGTGTGACCATTACCGTTACACCTTGCTGGTGTTATGGAACAGAAACGATGGATATGTCTGCTTCCATTCCTACGGCGATCTGGGGCTTTAACGGAACCGAACGTCCGGGCGCAGTATATCTGGCAGCAGTACTCTCTGCCCATGCACAGAAGGGAATTCCGGCTTTTGGTATCTATGGCGAGGATGTTCAGGACGGAGGAGATACGACGATTCCTGATGACGTTCGTGAGAAATTGCTGCGCTTCAGCCGTGCGGGTCTTGCCGCTGCAACCATGAAGGGACGTGCTTATCTGTCCATCGGCTCGGTATCCATGGGTATTGCCGGCTCCATCGTGAACGATTCCTTTTTCCAGGAGTATCTGGGCATGCGGAACGAATATGTGGATATGAGTGAACTTACTCGTCGTATAGAAGAAGAAATCTACGATCCTGAGGAGTATAAGCTGGCACTGGCTTGGGTGAAGGAGAACTGTAGTGAAGGACCTGACAACAATCCTGCCCATCTGCAAACAGATCGCAAACGTAAAGAGTATGAATGGGAAACGGTTGTGAAAATGACGCAGATCGTACGTGACCTGATGGCTGGCAATCCGAAGCTGGCGGAGCTGGGATTCACTGAAGAATCCATGGGCCACCACGCAATTGTATCCGGGTTTCAGGGACAACGACAGTGGACGGATCATTCACCCAACGGTGATTTTCTGGAGTCCATCCTGAATTCTTCCTTTGACTGGAATGGCAAACGCTCCCCTTATCTGGTGGCAACAGAGAACGACAGCCTGAATGGTGTGTCGATGTTATTTGGTTCCCTGCTTACCCATACCGCGCAAATCTTCGCAGATGTACGCACCTATTGGAGCCCGGATTCGGTAAAACGCGTGACAGGGCACCAGTTGGAAGGAAAGGCAAAGGACGGTATTCTGCATCTGATCAACTCCGGTTCTGCGGCATTGGACGGTACAGGGCAACAATCAAGAGCGGGTGAGCCTGTGCTCAAGCCTTTCTGGGAAATTACAGACGAAGAAGTTCAGGACTGCCTGAAAGCCACTTCGTGGCGTCCGGCATCTGTAGAATATTTCCGGGGCGGCGGCTATTCGGCTGATTTCCTGACCAAGGGCGGTATGCCTGTTACGATGACGCGTCTCAATTTGGTGAAAGGACTTGGTCCGGTACTGCAAGTGGCTCAAGGTTACACGGTCGATCTGCCTGAGGATGTGCATGATACGCTGGATCAGCGGACAGATCCGACTTGGCCATCCACCTGGTTTGCACCTGTTCTGACGGGCTCAGGAGCTTTTACTTCGGTTTATGAAGTAATGAATCAATGGGGCGCGAACCATGGCTCCATCTCTTATGGACATATCGGAGCAGATCTCCTGACACTGGCCTCCATGCTTCGTATCCCGGTGAGTATGCATAATGTACCGGAATCCGAGATTTTCCGTCCACGTGCCTGGGGACTGTTCGGCACAAGTGAACCGGAAAGTGCCGATTACCGGGCATGCAGCGTCTTTGGACCGTTATATCGGTAACATCCAAACGGCTTGTCGCGGAAGCGAAGGAGGCATGAGAGATGGGAACTCAAGCAACACATGTGCTTGCTGCCGATTACGGCGCCGGAAGCGGCCGAGTGGTCCGTGGGACTTTTGACGGGAGCAAGCTTTCTTTAGTGGAAGTGCATCGATTCAGTAACGATCCTGTACACCTGGGAGATGGATTGTACTGGGATTTCCTGCGACTTTTCCACGAACTGAAACAAGGGATTGTAAAAGGCATGCAAGGCATCTCCCAACCGGTCCGTTCCATCGCTGTGGATACATGGGGAGTCGACTATGGATTAGTGGACGAGGAGGGAAGATTATGTTTCAACCCACGCCATTACCGGGAATCGCGTAATGCGAAGTGGATGGAAGAAGCCCTGCGCATGGTGAATGAAGAAGAGTTATATTCCATGTCCGGCGTCCTGCCACAACAAATCAATACGGTATTTCAACTGCTTGGAAGTGTGCGCGAGCACTCGGAAGTTCTGCGGCCAGATGTGCGCATGTTATTAATGCCGGATTTATTTAACTATTATCTATCTGGTCAGCAGGCCAGCGAGTACACAATTGCAAGTACAAGTGGACTATTGCATGCCGGAGATGCCCGTTGGAATGAACAATTGATGGGCCGACTGGGTATTCCGGACACGTTATTCACACCTCTTGTACAGCCAGGCACGGTGCTGGGGCAGTTAACGGATGACTTGTGTGCAGAGCTGAAGATTGAACCAATGCAAGTGATATCGGTAGGTTCACATGATACTGCATCTGCATTGGCAGCCATTCCTGCGACAGATTCGGAATTTGCCTTTATCAG
Organism: Paenibacillus sp. E222; assembly: GCF_013401555.1. Lineage (NCBI taxonomy): Bacteria > Bacillati > Bacillota > Bacilli > Caryophanales > Paenibacillaceae > Paenibacillus > Paenibacillus sp. E222. The sequence continues at coordinate 5,077,647 of NZ_CP058552.1, read as the reverse complement.
CTGTGGCACCTGGTCTCTCATGGGCGTGGAACGCGACAGTCCTGTGTTGGATCATCGTAGCCGTCAACTAGGGTTCACCAATGAGGGCACGGTAAATGGCAAAGTGCGAACTTTGAAGAATCGCTCAGGCCTGTGGTTATTACAGGAGTGCAAACGGCAGTGGGAACGGGAGAATCAACGTTTTACCCATGAGGAGCTGGTCCAGCTCGCTGCTTCGGCAACCGCACATCAATGTTATGTATCGCCAGGTGATGGAGTGTATTTGGCACCTGGTGACATGCCAAAGCGAATCCGGCAGCAGTGCAGTGCCAGCGACCAAGCAATACCCGAAACGACCGGAGCCATTGTGCGTTGTATTCTCGAGAGTTTGGCACTGGAGTTCAGACAGACTCTGGATGAACTGGAGCTAGTTACAGGCACCCGGCCACGGGTGATTCATATGGTCGGTGGCGGGGTGCATAATCGCTTATTGTGTCAATTTACGGCGAATGCAGCAGGGATTCCGGTGATAGCGGGTCCTGCCGAGGCAACTTCCGCCGGAAATTGCATGCTGCAGTTCCTGGCACATGGCGAAGTGAGCAGCTTGTCTGAGGTGCGAGAAGTTATGGCTGCTTCCTTTTCTCCCGAAACCTATGAGCCAGAAGACACCGCAAGATGGCAGGAGGCCTACGTAAGATACCAATACCTGAATCAAACATTGGCGAGCAAATCCAATTAGATGAGCATTTGGTAAAATGCTCAAATAGAAAAGTCAAAGGAGTGGAGCAGAACATGTCTGAACAACAGGTAAGGGAAGAATTGACCAAATATGCCCGCAGAGCGGTTGCTCAGGGGCTGGTGGTTGGACCTGGGGGCAATCTGAGCGCCCGTTTTGAAGGAACGATGCTTCTTTCGCCGAGTGGTTACGCACTAGAGGATCTGGAGCCTGACGAATGGATTGCGATTGATATTGCGACAGGAGAGACACGGGCCGGATCGACACGTCCTTCCTCGGAGGTGTTGATGCATCTGTATAGCTATCGGGTCAACCCTGACATTCAAGCCATTGTGCATACACATCCGGCATACACCATCGCCCTGAGTCTTGTTTTCGATGAATTGCCTCATTTGTTCCCTGATCAGTCTGCACTGGTGGGAGATATTGGCTTTGTTCCTTATGTTCTGCCCACGACCAAACTTCTTGCTGATGCGGTGGCTGCCAAGGTTGAAGATCACACAGCGCTTATTCTGGTTAACCACGGATTGGTCACGACAGGTAAAAACCTGCGCGAAGCCTACTACCGCACCCAGGTGGTGGAGGAAAGCGCCAAGGTGTACATGATCGCCAAGGCAGCAGGGGAGCCTAAAGTGCTTACTGCGGAAGAATACAAGGAGATCCAATCTCTTGAAAGTGAAGCCTACCGCGTACAGCTGCTGCAACAACTCAAGTCATAATTGAATATTTATAATTAAACGAAGTATATAGAAGGTTATCTCAATAAGAGCAGATTACGTCCTCCAGAAAAATCTGGAATACAGGATGTGAATTGCTCTTTTTTTATTTTGGATCAAACGGGTAGTACATGGTCGAAAAAAAATACATAGTAATTGGGTGAGAATTATTGAAAATATTGACAATTGAAGGTATACTGTCGTTAATCATCAGTGAGTAACAATAAAAGAAATACAAATATTTATATATGAGGAGTGAATTTAGTGGGTCCTGAACTAAACGAATTGGAGTTGGAATACGAACTGCTGAAGCAGCTTCGGGACGCGAGCGCTCCCATCGGGGCCAGCACGTTGGTTCATACCCTGGGCAAAACGTACGGTCTAAGTCAGGCTACAATCGGAAGAAGACTTATGGAGATGGACGTTGAAGGTTTCACGATACTGGAGGGACGGAAGGGAAGGATTCTGACCGAACAGGGGCTGGAGCAAATCAAGATTCTGGAGAAGGATTTACAGCAAAAGAGTGTGAATTCCCAGCTCATTCAGATGCTGAACCATTCCGGTGAAAAGGCTCTGCTCGATGTCCTTGTAGCCAGAAGGGCTCTGGAACGGGAGATTGCTTCCCTGGCAGCACAAAGAGCCTCAAAAGAATACATAGTGCTGCTGGAAGCCTCCATTGCTACCCAGCATCAATTGCTTTCCCAGAATATTATTCCTTATGAGGAGGACCGGGAATTTCACAGGCTGTTGGCTTATGCGGCTCAAAACCAGATTTTGCTGCATGCCGTTGAACTGGTCTGGGAGACAAGCCGTGATTTCCTGGAAACAGCTTATATTAGGCAAAGAGTAGGAAGCGAACTGGTTGTGGACCATCAGCGGATTCTGGAGGCTGTAGCAGCGGGCTCCCCGGAACAGGCTGAAGCGGCCATGGTGAATCATATTAACCAGATGATTGAGGATGTCAAACGATATTTTGCCATGCAGAACCTTAATATAACTTCGGATGAGACCCGGTGATAAAGGAGTTGAGCTTGTGAGAACAATGTATCGATTGGGGATAGATATCGGAGGCACATTCACGGATGCCCTGATTATGGACAATCATGGCAGGGTGATTGCGGCACTAAAGACGCCATCGATTGCAGCAGCTCCGGAACAGGCGATCTTTAATGCACTTGATCAGCTCAAGGAAAGCGGAATCGATCTTCATGAGATCGATTTGTTTGTACACGGAACAACGCTTGGTGTTAACACCCTAATTGAGCGTAACGGCGCAGTTACAGGTCTGTTGGTCACCAAAGGTTTCCGGGATATTCTCGAGATTCGAAGGCTGCGACTCGAGGATACTACCAATCTGTATGGTGACAAGACCGATGCGCTTGTTCCGAGACATCTCGTTAAGGAAGTGGATGAGCGAGCGCTTGCGAGCGGCAGCATACTTCAACCACTGGATCAGGAGCAACTTCTTCAAGCAGTAGACGAGCTGGTGGAAGAGGGGGTTACAGCCTTGGCGATCAGTTTCTTGCACGCTTATGTCAATCCTGATCATGAGCAACTCGCGGAAGAGTTAATCAGGGAACGTCATCCGCACCTGTTTCTCTGCAGAAGCAGTGCCATTTGGCCGCAGCAGCGTGAATTCGAACGCACACTCGCCACGGCCATGAATGCATATGTCGGGGAACGTATGGGATCATACTTTCTTCGTCTGCAAGAAGGAATTGGCGCTTACGGTCTGAAAGCCAATTTGCTGTCCACGATGTCCAATGGTGGAATCATGACGGCGGCCAGAGCGGCCAAAGAGCCTGTACGTACTCTTCTGTCCGGACCTGCTTCCGGCGTAATCGCCGCAACCCATATTGCCGAGCAGGCCGGCATTCATCAAGTCATCACGTTCGACATGGGCGGGACAAGCGTTGATGTTGCCCTCATCGATAAAGAGCCTGCCTATTCTACCGAGAATAAGGTTGGGGATTTTCCAGTCATCATTCCCGCTGTGGATGTAACCGCGATTGGAGCGGGTGGGGGCTCCATTGCCTGGCTCGATTCCGTAGGTGTACTCAAGGTAGGACCACAAAGCGCAGGAGCCAATCCGGGTCCAGCCTCCTATCATCGTGGGGGAGAAGAGCCAACAACAACGGACGCTTATTTGCAAATGGGCATTTTGCAGGCTGATCGATTCCTTGGCGGACAGATGCGTCTCTACCCCGAGCTTGCAGAACGTGCTCTTGGCAATCTTGGCGAACGACTTGGACTAAGTCCCACGCAAACTGCACAGGCCATTCTTGATGTGGCCACCGCCAATATGTATGCCCAGTTCTCGCCGCTCATGGCACGCAAGGGTGTTGATCCCCGTGACTTTACGCTGCTCGCCTATGGTGGAGCTGGGCCGATGCATGCTTTTCTCATGGCGCGTGAAGTGGGCATTCGCCGAGTGCTGATCCCACCATCTCCAGGAACACTTTGTGCCATGGGCTGTACGGTTGCCAACCTTCGCAATGATTTCGTTCATACCTTGCACAAAAGCAGTCAGACGCTTGAGCCTGGCGAGTTATCGAATCTATACACCAGACTGGAGGATCAGGGGCGTAGTTGGGTTGAGGAGGAAGCACGCGGCGGAGTGAAACTGGAACATATCTATTGCTTATATAGCGCTGACATGCGTTATGAAGGTCAGGCCTTTGATTTGGAGGTTGCGCTCACATCCGAAGAAATCGCCGATCCTGAGAAAGCAAGGAACAATTTCGATATGTACTACCAAAATGTGTTTGGCATCAGCCAGCCGGAAGCTGATGTGATGTTCGTCAGTCTGAGAGCGACCATTGTTGGCATTCTGCCCACCCAAAGCACAGCATCTCCGGCAGAGTTGCCTTTCGATGAGAGTGAAGCAGAAGAACGGATTATCACTTTTGACCAAGAACAGCGAACAGCAAAAGTTCTAAAGAGGGGACAGATCCCACTGGATATGCCCATTCACGGGCCCATAATTGTGGAGGAATATGATACAACCATTTTCATCCCGCCTGGCTTTACGGTATATCGGGATGGTTACGGGAATGTGATTGGGGAGATGGAGCAATGATTGGCGACAAGGTTTTTCTTGAAATTTTCAACAACCGGATTCAAGCTGCGGTGGAGGAAATGGCCAATGTCGTGCTGCGCACGGGATTCACCGCTTTTGTTAAAGAAACGGGCGATTTTGGAACCTACCTCTTGTCACCATCCGGGGAAACGTTTGGGTCGCCATTGGAGACGGGTTACAATCTGTCCCTTGGCATCCCCGCAGCGGCGACCATAAACAGCATTACAGACTGGAAGGAAGGGGATCTGGTCATCTGCAATGATCCTTATTCCACCAAAGGCATGGTGACACATCTACCGGATGTTCATCTGATCAAGCCCTATTTTCACAAAGGGAAAATCGTCGCATACGGCATGTGCTTCGTTCATTCCTCCGATGTAGGTGGTAAGGTACCGGGGAGCGTATCTCCTAGCGCCTACGATATTCATATGGAAGGCATTCGAATTGCTCCAGTCAAGCTGTATGAAGCAGGCGTGCTTAATGAGCAAATACTTCGTATGTTTCTGGACAATAGCCGCATTCCGGAGCAAAACCTCGGTGATCTCAAGGCACTGATGGCAGCCTTGAATCGGGGGGAGCAGCGACTAGAAGAGCTTATCGGCCGCTACGGTGTAGAGCGAATTCAGCAGGGTATTGAGCATTTGCTGGAATACGCTGAGTTGAAGGCACGCGCCATCGTACAGGAGATCCCGGATGGTTCGTATGAGTTCTGGGACTATCTTGAGAAAGGCCCTGGCGGTTATCCCATCCGATTGCGCTGCAAAATGACAATTGCGGGCAGTGATATTCATCTGGACTTTAGCGGAACCGACCCTCAGGTCAGAGCTTCGTTCAATATTCCTACCCACAATCAACAGGGGCATTACATGTTGGTTCCCGCACTCATTCGTTATTTCCGTACGCTCGATCCAACGATTCCATGGAATTCGGGCATGATTCGCATGGTTCGAAATTACGCACCACCGGCTTCAGTTCTCAACCCGGAGCCGATGGCAGCGGTTGGCGCACGAGCAGCTACCTTTATTCGGCTAATGGATGTCATCACAGGTGCTCTTGGCAAAGCCCAGGCCAGCAAGGTCCCCGCTGCAGGAGCCGGACAGGCATGCATCGTAATGATGGCGATGACAGATGCATCAGATGGCAAGAAAAAGGTTGGTGTGATCCAGCCGATATGTGGCGGTTCAGGAGCAAGACCGATGAAAGACGGCATTGATGGCATGGATTTTGCAGTGGGTCATCTTCGAAATATTCCTGCGGAAACAGTAGAATCCGAGATGCCTGTGCTCATAGAGCATTATGGCCTTCGTGCGGATTCTGCTGGTGCTGGAACCTTCCGTGGTGGAAGCGGAATCGACCTGTGTGTCAAAATTCTTACACCAGATACCGTAATGACCGCCAGAAATATGGAGCGTATGGAGTTTCATCCGTGGGGTAGGCTTGGCGGAGGTGTAGGTACCCATGGGGAAGCGATTCTCAACGCTGGACGTGCAAGTGAACATCATCTGGGAAGAATTGATGAGTTGCTGCTCCAACCCGGAGAGACGGTGACGTTTCTTTCACAGGGTGGAGGTGGTTATGGTGATCCATTTGATCGGGATCCATTGCTGGTTCTGGAGGATGTTAGAAGAGGGCTGGTATCTACCGAAAAGGCTCTTGAACTGTATGGTGTAGTCATAGAAGGCCGGAACCTGAACGAGAGTGAGACCAGACAGTTGCGGGCTAAGTGGGAACGACAGCAGGAAGAATTCGATTATGGCTGGACAAGGAAACAGTTCGAGGCCATATGGACTGACGAGATGCAGGTATCGCTGAATCAGGCACTGCTGAATGTTCCGCTGGCACTCAGAGACTACCTGAAGCGTCAAACTATGGGAGTCGTGGAAGAGAAGCAAACAGCGGCCGTTTCCGTAGCACCACATGAGATATCCGGCATTATGGAAGGGTTGCGTCAGAAAATAGGTTTGCAGTGATCAGTTACATGAAGGAAAACGATCTAATTTTGTCACATCCATAAAACCAACTAAATCGATGGGGGGAATTTTGCATGTTTAAATCAAACAAGAAACGCTTTCTCAGCCTCGCCTCACTGACACTGGCCGGTACACTGGTGCTTTCAGCATGCGGTGGAGCAAGCAGCTCCAGCAATACAGCAGGAGAGTCCGACGGAGGAAGCGGAGACAAGGTTAAACTGACCATGTTTATCTGGGCTGGCTCCAATCAGGATGTCGTTCCAAAAGAAGTGGTTGCAAATTACGTCAAAGAGCATCCAAACGTCGAGGTTACCTTTGAGGAATCATCCAACGCAGTCATGTATCCGAAAATGGTCGCTGGCAAGCAGGCAGATCCCAACAATCCGGTTGTCAACTTTGGTTACTTTAACGCAGATGCGACGGCAAAAGGCTTGAACGATGATATGTGGGAGCCACTGGATACAAGCATCGTGACCAATATCAAGGATATCCCGGATCAGTTCCACAAGCCTGACAATAAGGGTGTCGTGTGGGGAGTTTCGAGCTTCGCTCTCGTCTATAACAAAGACCTTGTAAAAACACCACCAACAAGTTGGAACGATCTGTGGGATAACGAGGAATTCAAAGGCAAAACCGCACTCTGGGACTACATGTTCTATTCCTATATTTCTCCACTTCTTGCAGTCAAAGGACAGGAGCTTGGCGCATCGTATGAGAATCCTGAGCCAGCATTCCAATTCTGGGCAGATCACAGTGACCAGATCGGCACATTGGTTACATCCAATGACCAGTTGAAGGCTCTCCTGGAGTCGGGCGATGCTCTGATTGCTCCTTTCAGTGCACAGGTTGCACAGACATGGATTGATGGCGGTTCTCCACTCGCTGTAGCGTATCCGAGCGAAGGAGCCATTTCTTTCCCGTACACACTTCAGGTTGTGAAGGGGTCAACACCTGAGCAGACACGTGTAGCCAACGAAATTATTAATGAGCTGCTGAGCGCAGACGCGCTGTCACAATACGCTGAAGCAACAGGTACACCGGTAACCAGCACAACTGCTGCCGTTCCGGATAAGTACAAGGACGATCTTTCCTTCTCCGTGGAAACACAGAGTAACGGGATCAATCCGGACTGGGATGTTCTTGCTCAGAACAGCTCTTCCTGGAAGGAACTATGGGACCGACTCGTCAAAACCAAACTTCAATAAATGATGGTCTCAGACAAACCACGATAACGGGTTCTATTTCGAACCCGTTATGGACGGGAGGGAAACAAAAATGAGTAGTGAACAAGAACCCGTTTCCATTGAAACAAGAGGAGTCTCAAAGACCTACGGAGAGCGAGCCGCGGTTAACCATGTATCACTGCAGGTGAAGAAGGGAGAATTCGTTTCCCTGTTAGGTCCGAGTGGCTGCGGCAAAACAACACTTCTGCGGATGCTTGGCGGACTTGAGCAACCGGATCAGGGGAGCATTTTGCTGGGAGGTCGTGATGTAACCGGCATTCCGGCCTATGGTCGTAACAGCAACATGATTTTTCAACAGCTTGCGCTATTCCCGCATATGGACGTATTCAACAACATCGCTTATGGGCTAAAGGTGAAGAAGTTACCGAAAGCCGATATCAGGAGACAGGTACACGAAATGTTAGAGCTGGTACAACTCGGGGATTATGGCAGACGAGCTGTTTCCCAGTTGTCCGGGGGGCAGGCTCAACGCGTAGCCATTGCTCGCGCATTAATCAACAGACCCGAAGTTTTGCTGCTCGATGAGCCACTTTCCGCACTGGACATGCAGCTGCGTCTGGATATGCAGCGCGAACTGAAACGCATACAACGAGAGTTCGGCGGTACGTTCATCTTTGTAACGCATGATCAGAATGAAGCCATGAATATGTCAGACCGGATCGGTGTCATGCGCGCTGGCAAGCTGCTGCAATATGCTACACCTGATGAAATCTATGAAAGACCGGCAGACAGCTTCGTGGCCAAGTTCATCGGCGATACCAACCTTCTGGCTACAACGGTGCTTGGACAGGAGGAGAATGGAATCCAGGTTGAATGCTTCGGGTATTCGCTGCTGGTGAAGACAAGTGAGGGCACCCCGGTTGCCCTAGTAGGTGCCCAGCACTCGTTGTCCATTCGCAACGAATATATTCGTCTTGGAGAGGATGCAAACTCTTGCCTGAACAAGCTGGATGGTCGTGTCATAGAAGCAGTATACGGCGGGGCAAATATCCGTTACACGATCCAGATTGCTGAGGGGTTTCTGGTTCAGGCCAGTGTACTGCACCAGCGGGGAGCCTCTCGTTATAGCCCGGGGGAGCCGATTCGGATTGGCTTTGATCCGGAGGACGCGCTCTTGTTATCCGAACCGTTGCTGCATGATCGGGTACAGGAGGAAGGGATATGAATCGGATTGCGGATCGGATCGTGAATCTGTATTCATCCAAAAACCGTCGGTGGATTACCCAGTTGCTGCTTCTGCTGCCTGCTCTCGTCCTGATGGGCATCGTGTATCTAGGTGGTCTGCTTATTTTTGGCAGGTACAGTTTTGATATCTATGAAAATGGCAAGCTCATCCGGGGCTGGGAGTGGGATGCCTATCGGGCTTTTCTGTCCGATCCTTACTATTGGAAGCTGATAGGCACCACATTTCGCGTTGCCTTCAAAGTTACACTATGGAGCCTGCTGCTTGCATACCCGCTAGCCTATTGTATTGCCAGCCTGAAGAAACCGGGCATGAAGCAATTGCTGCTGCTGCTTACGTTTCTTCCGCTGCTGGTCAGCGCGGTTGTTCGATCTTATGGTTGGCAGCTGTTGCTATCCAAACAGGGCTTCATGAACTGGATATTCATACGACTTGGAATCACGGATGAAGGCTTCAGTATGATAAATAACGAGACTGGTGTAATAGTCGCACTTGTTCATATTTTTCTGCCATTCATGGTCTTTCCGATCCTGAATGTATTGTCACAAAGTGACGCTTCGCTGAAAGCGGCTGCTCAGGATCTGGGAGCAGGAAGCTGGCGGACATTCCTGACGATTACCCTGCCTTTATCAGCGAGAGGTATTGCTAGCGGGGTCCAAATTGTATTCACGCTATGCCTCACGGCCTTTACAACGCCTCAACTGATTGGTGGAGGCAGAGTCATGACACTCCCGGTATTTATTTACCAGCGAACACTGGATACCAACTGGCCGATGGCTGCGGTAGCAAGTATATTCTTGCTCGTTTCTTCCATCATCGTTTCACTTTTGGTCAATAAAGGAGCGGAAATGATGATGTTCCGTCGTTCCCGGAAGGGAGGGCAGGCTTATGGTTAAATCGAACAGGTTCACCAAGCTGCTGCTCTATATATTTGCAGGGGCCGTGGCGGTTTACCTACTATTACCATTGCTTATGATCCTATTGACATCGGTAGGTTCCGGATCGGCCAGTACATTCCCGCCGGAAGGTCTTACCCTGAAGTGGTATGCGAATCTGGGAGAGCAGACTCAATTTCTGGTTGCATTTAAGAACAGTTTGATCGCCTCCACAGGAGCGGTACTGCTGGCGCTGATTACCGGAACACTTGTGGCGCTGGCTATCGTGCATTACCCTTTCCCGGGTGCTGGCATCTTGAGAGCCTTTTTTGTATCCCCAATGGTTATGCCAAAAATCACGCTCGGTATTGCGTACCTAATTTTGTTCTCCAAAATGCATATTGCAGGTGGATTGTTAGCTCTTATTTTGGGTGAAGCGGTCATCGTGCTTCCATTCGTGCTAACGCTTGTAGGCAGTGCATTGGCCAACCTGCAGCCCGCACACCGAGAGGCGGCTGCAGACCTTGGAGCAGGTCCACTGCGTATCTTTTTTACAATCACATTGCCACAGCTTAGGCTATCTATGCTCCTTTCAGGGTCAATTGCATTTGTCTTCACTTTTGACCAGGTAGAGGCTGCATTACTGCTGCTTCGTCAGGACAGCTACACCTTGCCAATACAACTGTTCCTGTACATGGAGAAGTGGCAGGACCCAACGATCGCGGTTGTATCTGTCGTACTTATCGCTTTTGCACTGGCCTTGTTCATGATCATCAAGCTGGTATTGCGCTCAGTACCCGGACTTGATAGTTTGTTTGGGGGCAGGAAAAACAAAAGGAGGTCTGGATTATGAACAATTCACATCATATATCCCATAGCTCGGGTCTAAACCGGGACCGGGCGGAAGACGTGATGAAAGCCCAGGGGCTTAGTGCCCTGATCGCAACAACTCCGGAAAATATTCACTATGTCATTGGCTCCCAGCTACGCGCAAGCAATTGGACAATGCAGATTTACGCCATTCTGCCTGCCGATCGATCCGCTCGGCCATGCATCGTCATTCCGACGAATCGTTTGGGCGTTGTGGCTCAATTCGGTATCACGGGAGTAGATATATTTGCCTACAGTGACTTCTTCGTGGAAGGTACGATCGAAGGCAAACCTTCTACGGATGATATTGATCTGTTCTACTCTCTGCTACAAACGACAGTCATTCATCCGGGGCCTATAGAAGCGCTTAAGGCTGCACTGAAACAGCTCGACATCGAGAATCAACCGATTGGAATCGATGAGATGCGAATTGCTCCTGAACTTTTGGCACGGGTCAAGGAGGATGCTCCTCAAGGAGCGGTTGTTCACGCGTACAAGCTATTTCGTCAAATCCGCTTGGTTAAGACACCTTTCGAGATTGAGCAGCTCCGACAGGCTGCCCAAGTAAATGAGAGAATTGAGCAAGAGCTGATTGATCTGATCGCAGCCGGTGTTCATGAGAAGCAGCTTGCCGACCATTATCGGCTGTCTGTGATGAGAGCAGGCGGGACACCTGCAATGACTGCGGTAGGGGCGGGTCCGCGCAGTGCGCTGCCGCTCATCGAAAATTATTTTCATACCATCGAGTCAGGGGATCAGATCCGCTTTGATCTGTGCTTGCAGCTGGAAGGATACTGGGGAGATACAGGACGTACTGTTGTGGCAGGAGAGCCTACTCCCTGGATGAAAAAGCATTTTAATGCAGTGAAAAGCGGATGGGAGACGGCACTTGAAACCGTGCGCCCTGGCGTCAAGGCTTCCGACGTATTTCATGCGGCTGTGTCTCGCGTGCAGCGTGAGGGAATTCCGCATTACCGACGTCAGCATGTTGGTCATGCCATTGGCTTGGAACTGTACGACGATATGACCCTCTCTCCTGGTGACCAGCGTATACTGGAGCCCGGCATGGTACTGTGTGTGGAGGTACCTTATTATGAGCTCGGCGCTGGTGGCTTCCAGATCGAGGATACGGTTGTTGTAACTGCGGATGGATATGAGTTTTTGACCCATATGGAGCGAAAACTGTTTATCAAATAATGATTAATGGAAGGCTTCAGCCAAGCGATCAGTCAGCAGCCGATTATGGAGCATTCCTGTCGAGAAAGTTGGAGTATCATGATTCAGCAGGGAACTAAGACGTTTCGTAACATTAGCCTTGCGCTGTTTGCCGGAGGTTTTGTGACTTTTGCGTTACTATACACCCTCCAGCCCCTGATGCCTGAGATTAGCGAGGCATTTGCGATCTCGCCAGCACATTCCAGTCTTACCCTCTCAGTTACAACAATTGCCATGGCGCTGACCATGTTGTTCATCGGTTCCTTGTCCGATTCATTGGGAAGACGCTTTATTATGACAGCAGCGTTAATAGTCTCATCTATTATTGCTATAATTAGCGCGTTTAGCCCTGGATATACCGAGCTGCTTCTGCTTCGCATTCTCCAGGGAATTGCACTTGCCGGACTGCCCGCGACAGCTATGACATATCTTTCCGAAGAGATTGAGCCTGGCAGTCTAGGATATGCTATGGGCCTCTATATCAGCGGAAATTCGATTGGAGGTATGGCTGGTCGTTTTATCAGCGGCGTGATCACTGACTGGCTCAGTTGGCGTGCTGCAATTGGTTTTATCGGTATTCTTGGCCTATGTGCGGCCGTTATCTTCTGGCTTGTTATCCCGCCATCCCGCCATTTTGTCAAAGCGACTCCTGGATTCAAAAAAATCATTCCGCTTTTGTGGTCACAGTGTCGGAATCCAAGGCTACTATGCCTATATGGACTGGGCTTTCTTCTGATGGGGGGCTTCGTGACGTTGTTCAACTACATCGGATTTGAATTGACAGGAGAACCTTACGATTTAAGCCAATCCGTTGTCGGCAGCCTTTTTGTTGTGTACCTTATGGGTACGTTGAGCAGCACCTGGATGGGTAGGCTTGCAGATCGGTATGGAAGATCCAATGTCCTTGGAATCGCGCTGGGTATTATACTGGCCGGTGCAGTATGTACCATTCACCATGAGCTGTGGGTCAAAATCATTGGACTTGCCCTGTTTGCCTTTGGTTTCTTTGGCGGACATTCCATCGCAAGCAGCTGGGTTGGACTCGTGGCGGATCAGCATAAATCCCAGGCTAATGCCTTGTATTTGTTTTTCTACTACGTGGGATCAAGTGTCAGCGGAACTGGAGGGGGACTACTTTACAGCCATCTGGGTTGGATTGGCATTGTGGGCATGATTGGTGTGTATGTGGTAATCGGCTTTATTCTGTGTCGGTTGCTTGTAGAAAGGGTACAGGAACATAGCAAGCTTAATTTTTAACAAAATGAAACATAGATCAAAAGTTTGTTAATAAAGCACTCATTTTGGCCCATAATCATCCAATAGTCCCTGATAAAATAACTAACTTTTTTCGACAAGTCTTGCATATCCCGAAATACCGAGTATAATACTGGGTAAATAGATGCAAAGGGGATGCAATAAACGATGAAAACACATGCTGAATTGAACTCACTTCTTGTTGACGATTATCTGGATCTCCTGAACATAGCGAAACAGCTGGGTGATGAGGAGTGGAAAGAGGCCATTCTGCAAGCACTGCAAGAAGAAGTGGATGCTAATCGTCATCTGGATTCAACCGAGGTCAGACAGGATCTTTGGAGTCAATTTGAAGATATTAACGAACAGATGCACGATCTGTTACTGCAACTGAAAAATGCCGATGGTCCCGAAGAAAAAGAACAGATTATTGAAGCCATTTGGGGACTGAAAGTAGACCGCCATGCCATTACTCGTAAACTTGAAACGATGAGCCGTGCCAGCGCTGGACATCAATAAAGCTCTATTGTTTAACATAAAAAAATAAAACCCGCATGCCGCCCTATGGAATTAATAATTCAGGGGTTGTCATGCGGGTTTTGTGTTGTTGCTGTATTTTTGTAATGAAGATTAAAACTGTTTGGCGAGTGTACGTGCCTCTTCTATGGCTTGCCGTTTGATCTCGTCTGCCCGTTCCTTGTACTGGTTATGTCCTTCCACAAATATGCCTTCAAGCTTCGGAACACCCAGGAAAGACATAATAATGCTCAAATACCGATGTCCGGATTCCATTTGGGCAGCAGGTCCTTCGGAATAAATGCCGCCACGGGCCTGAATATGCAACGCTTTTTTGTTGGACAGCAGTCCGACCGGGCCCTGTTCCGTATAACGGAACGTTTTACCAGCCACGCAGATGGAGTCGATGTAAGCTTTCATAATTGGAGGAAAAGAGAAGTTCCACATCGGAGTTACAAAAACATATTTGTCAGCCGCGGCAAATTGATCGGATATTTCATTCAATCGTTGGACCTTGGCCTGTTCTCCAGAAGTCAATTCGCTGCCGGATTGAAGCTTACCCCAACCACTGAACACATCTGCATCAATATGAGGAATATCTGAGCGATACAAATCCAGATGAATAACCTCATCTGAGGGATGGCTTTCACGATATGCATCCACAAACGCTTTGCCTGCAGCCATGCTGAAGGATGTTTCATGATCATGAGGATGGGCAGTAATATACAATAATGTAGACATAACGGTTCTTCCTCTCTATGATGTTTTTTTGTCAAAAAGGGCCGACATTAATAAGCGACCGATGTAGTATGCATCGTTTGTAACGTTTTATACCTGGATAGTGACCTGGTACTCAATCATGTATAATACAATGGTGTACGGTGAATTCGAACGATAATAGGAATGAGTGAGATGAGCGCATATGGGAATGGATCTGGAGAAGCAACGATTAAGCATTGAAGCAGCGAAATTGTATTATCAGTCGGATTACAGCCAGCAGGATATTGCGGTCAGGCTGGGCGTGTCACGTCCAACGGTATCTCGGTTACTTCAATATGCGAAAGATCGCGGTTACGTTCGCATTGAAATCATGGATCCGCTGGAGGATATCGACATTATCTCAGGGGAGCTCAAGGCCAAATATAATTTGGATACTGCGCTTGTATGTTTTGCCCCGTTGAAGAGTGATGAAGAAATTTTGAAGCATATTAGCAAAAGAGCAGCAGATTACTTACAGGATACGGTGCAGGATGCGGACATTATTGGCGTAACCTGGGGGACAACGATGAACGCCGTAGCCCGTCAGCTTCGTCCCAAGCAGGTCAAAGGCGTAGAAGTGGTTCAACTTAAGGGAGGCGTAAGCCATTCCCATGTGAATACGTATGCAGCAGAAATTGTTCATTTATTTGCGGAAGCTTTCCATACGGTTCCCCGATATTTGCCTTTGCCCGTGATCTTCGACAACATTGAAGTCAAAAAAATGGTAGAAGCAGACCGACATATTGGCAGGATTGTGGAGCTTGGACGACAGGCGAATATTGCCATGTTTACCGTAGGTACAGTGAAGGAAGATGCACTTTTGTTCAGACTGGGGTACTTTAATGAAGAAGAACAGCAATTGCTGATGCATTCAGGTGCGGGTGACATTTGTTCACGTTTTTTTGATGCCGAGGGCCGATTGATCAGTGAAGAAATTAACAACAGAACCGTCGGAATTGATCTGGCCGAGCTGCGAAATAAGGAAAAATCGATTCTCGTGGCCGGGGGCAAACGTAAAATAGAAGCGATTCATGCTGCGCTCAAAGGTCATTACGCCAACATTTTGGTAACAGACCAATACACAGCCCAGGCTTTGCTCCGATTATAATTCAATGGATGACAACATCTGCCACGCGACATGGGCGGATGTTTTGCTTTCTTAGGCAGAAGCTATATTATACGATTCATCCCAGTGAGCGAAGTCACATGTTTAATGAAGTTTCTATGGAATGTGTTTAAATCTCAAGATTGAACAAAAGTTCATATTGATTTTTACATATGTTCATGTTAGGGTAGGAATATAGAAAATAACTAGTTCAGATAAGGGGAGATTTAATTGACTACACCACAATTAGCCAAAATGATCGATCATACCTTGCTTCGTGCAGATGCAACACAAAGTGAAATGGCCAAATTGACCGAAGAAGCTAAACAATATCAATTTGCTTCTGTATGTGTTAACCCGGGTTGGGTTGCTTATGCTGCTGAACAGCTTCAAGGTACTGGCGTAGATATTTGTACCGTGATTGGTTTCCCTCTGGGAGCTTCCACTTCCGAGACCAAAGCATTCGAAACCAAAGACGCCATCGCTAAAGGTGCTACTGAGGTGGATATGGTCATCAACATTAGTGCTCTGAAAGACGGTAAAGATGACATTGTTGAACAGGATATTCGTGCAGTTGTTGAAGCAGCAGCGGGTAAAGCTTTGGTGAAAGTCATTATTGAAGCTTGTCTGTTGACGGATGAAGAGAAAGTACGTGCATGTCAGGCAGCAGTAAAAGCTGGAGCTGATTTTGTCAAAACATCAACTGGTTTCTCTACGGGTGGAGCAACACCAGAAGATATCGCTTTGATGCGCCGTACCGTAGGTCCGGATGTAGGTGTTAAAGCTTCCGGAGGCGTGCGTAGTCTGGAAGATATGCAAAAAATGATCGATGCAGGAGCAACTCGGATTGGTGCCAGCTCTGGTGTGAAAATCATGCAAGGCGAACAATCTACATCTAATTATTAATTCGTGAGTAACTTCGCTCGATAAATTTCGCTAGATGGAATGGTTGGATGCTTTAAAAGGGTTTAACTTGTTCTTCATATCTCTCGATGGATGTGGAGAACAAGTTTTAAAGCTGATCCCAATTTTCTATATTTTAATTAAAACAGGATCATAAAAACCGAATTTATTGTAAGCGCTTCAACCGTTTTCTGAAAGGTTAATTCATCACATAAATGGGAAACCTTTGAGCTGAATGAACATCCGGCTTAACTACCTTCAAAGGAGAGATAGAATGAAATTCCTAATTGCCCTTCTTGGTATACTTGTTGTATTTGGACTAGCCTATCTGGTCAGCAACGGTAAGAAGAAGATCCGATATCGTCCACTAATCATCATGATTGTTCTTCAACTTATATTGGGATACGCTTTGTTGAACACAGAAGTAGGTACATTTTTGATTGGCGGTTTCGCGACCGTATTTGAAAGTTTGCTTGGCTATGCGAATGACGGTATCTCATTTGTATTCGGTGGCTTGACTACCGTTGGTGCAGACAGTGGGGGCGCCCCGTTCTTCCTCAGTGTATTGATGCCGATCGTCGTCATCTCAGCGCTCATTGGGATATTGCAGTATATCCGAATCTTGCCTTTTGTTATAAAATATATTGGTCTGGTATTAAGCAAAGTCAACGGAATGGGCAAACTGGAATCATATAACGCGGTTGCTTCGGCTGTATTGGGGCAATCTGAAGTGTTCATTTCTGTAAAAAAACAAATTGGGTTGCTGCCTAAACATCGGCTGTACACCTTGTGTGCCTCGGCGATGTCCACGGTATCGATGTCGATTGTCGGTGCCTATATGTCCATGATTGATCCGAAATATGTGGTTACGGCGCTTGTGCTGAACCTGTTTGGCGGTTTTATCATTGCTTCCATCGTGAATCCTTATGAGGTTTCCCCGGAAGAAGATATATTGGAAGTACAGGAAGAGGAAAAACAATCCTTCTTCGAAATGCTGGGCGAGTACATTATGGATGGTTTCAAAGTTGCGATCGTCGTAGCTGCAATGTTAATCGGTTTTGTTGCTTTGATCGCACTCGTTAACGGGATCTTCAGTGCAGTGCTCGGCATTTCGTTCCAGGAACTGCTTGGTTATGTGTTTGCACCATTTGCCTTCATTATGGGTGTTCCATGGAAAGAAGCGATTCAAGCGGGAAGTATTATGGCTACCAAAATGGTATCCAACGAATTCGTTGCCATGCTTGATCTGACCAAACAGACTACATTGTCTGCCAGAACAACAGGGATCGTATCTGTCTTCCTCGTATCGTTCGCCAACTTCTCCTCGATCGGTATTATTGCCGGTGCGGTGAAGGGACTTCATGAGAAACAAGGTAATGTGGTGGCCCGCTTCGGTCTGAAACTGCTTTACGGTGCATCGCTTGTCAGCGTGCTGTCTGCGATCATCGCCGGACTGTTCTTGTAAAGCCGGATTATTGGAAGGAGTGCTTAAGTTATGTCAACATTCAAAAGAGTACATCTGATCGTTATGGATTCAGTGGGAATTGGTGAAGCGCCGGATGCAGCGGAATTCGATGATTTCGACGTCGACACCTTTGGTCACATTGCACGTGAACGCGGAGGTCTGAACATGCCGCATATGGCCAGTCTTGGACTGTCCAATATTAAAGAAGTTGAAGGTGTCCCTGTAGCGGACGCGCCAAAAGCCTTTTACACCAAGATGCAGGAAGCATCCAGAGGCAAAGACACCATGACGGGTCACTGGGAACTGATGGGCCTGTACATTGATACGCCATTCCGTGTGTTCGCAGACGGGTTCCCGGATGAGTTGATTCAACGCATTGAGGAAAAAACAGGCCGTAAAGTGATCGGGAACAAACCGGCCAGCGGCACGGAAATCATTGATGAATTGGGCGAAGAGCATGTGAAAACAGGAGCCCTGATTATATACACATCCGCAGATTCGGTTCTGCAAATTGCAGCCCATGAGGATGTTGTTCCACTGAAAGAACTGTATGAAATCTGTGAGTTTTGCCGCGAGATTACTCTCGACGATCCTTACATGCTGGGCCGTATTATTGCCCGTCCGTTTGTAGGGGAAGTGGGTAACTTCAAGCGTACAGCTAACCGTCATGACTACGCGCTCAAACCTTTTGGCCGTACCGTGATGAATGAACTTAAAGATGGTGGATTTGATGTGATTGCTTTGGGTAAAATCGCAGATATCTACGATGGCGAAGGGGTAACCAAGTCTGTACGTACCGTCTCCAACATGGACGGCATGGACAAGCTGTCCGAAACGATGGATGAGGAGTTCACTGGACTCAGCTTCCTGAACCTGGTTGACTTCGATGCCCTGTTCGGTCACCGTCGTGATCCACAAGGCTACGCTCAGGCGCTTGAAGAGTATGATGCTCGTCTGCCGGAAATCTTCAGCAAAATGACGGACGACGATCTGCTGCTCATCACAGCTGACCATGGTAATGACCCAACCTACCGTGGCACGGACCATACACGTGAGTATGTGCCACTGCTTGTGTACTCCCCACGCTTCAGCGAGGGTAAAAAGCTTGAACTGCGCAGCACGTTTGCGGATGTGGGTGCAACAGTAGCTGAGAACTTCGGCGTGAAACTGCCGGAATATGGTACAAGCTTCCTGAAGGATTTGAAATAGTCAACATTTTTATCTTCAACTGAACATGGGGAAAGCTGTTATTTTCTTGAAACATAACTTCGGACAGGATAACCTCTGGGGCAGCTGCGGCTGCTCCGGTTCCTGCCCTACATTCAATCATATGGATAACTGGAGGAGATTTAATTATGAGTACACATATTGGAGCTAAACCCGGAGAGATCGCAGAAACAATCCTTTTGCCAGGAGATCCATTGCGTGCAAAATTTATTGCAGATACGTACCTTGAAGATGTTGTTTGTTACAACGAAGTTCGCGGAATGCTCGGATTTACGGGTACATATCAAGGACACCGTATCTCGGTTCAAGGCTCGGGCATGGGGATTCCATCTTTCAGCATCTATGCAAATGAACTGATCAGCGAATACGGTGTGAAAAACCTGATTCGTGTAGGAACTTGCGGAGGTATGCAAGAACACGTTCGTGTTCGTGATGTTATCCTTGCTCAAGCTTCATGTACCGATTCCAGCATGAACAAGCTCGTATTTGGTGGATATGATTTCTCCCCGATTGCGACTTTCTCCCTGCTGAAAGAAGCCTATGACCGCGCAACTGCCAAAGGCATGAAAATTCACGTCGGTAACGTATTCAGCTCCGATTCTTTCTATCGTGACGACCGTTCGGTGACTGAAAAATTGATGCAGCACGGCGTACTGGGCGTGGAGATGGAAACAACCGCACTGTACACACTCGCAGCCAAATTTGGCGTAAACGCACTCACGATCCTGACTGTAAGTGACCACTTGCTGACAGGCGAAGAGACTTCCGCCGAAGAGCGCCAAAAAACGTTCAACGACATGATGGTCGTAGCACTGGAAACAGCAATTACGCTGTAATTGTTGCATTCTATATTCAAAAGTCAATTGATTTTGATCGAAACTTTTGTTTGAAACACGTAGTGAAGGACCCGGAATCGATTCTGAAGAAGCGAAGCGTACGCCTTTGTCTCCGAATTTCAACCTTACTAAAGGTGATTCAAAGAATATTTGGAGACAACAGCGATCAAAAGAACGATCCGGGGGCGGAACGGGTTAACAACAAAGTGTTCTATAAGATGACAACATGATATTGTTGCATATTATATTCAATAATCCATTGATTTCGATCGAAACTTTTGTTTGAAGCACGTAGTGAAGGACCCGGAATCGATTCTGAAGAAGCGAAGCGTTCGCCTTTGTCTCTGAATTTCAACCTTACTAAAGGTGATTCAAAGAAATTTGGAGACAACAGCGATCGAAAGAACGATCCGGGGCCGGAACGAATGCTGCACAAAGTGTTCTATACAAATCACCCACAACGAAGGAGAGATCATCATGAGAATGGTAGACATTATTGCTAAGAAACGCGACGGAAAAGAACTGACAACAGCTGAGATTGATTTTGTTGTTCAAGGATATACACAAGGCGAAATTCCGGATTATCAAGTCAGTGCTTGGGCCATGGCCGTATTCTTCAAGGATATGACCGATAAGGAACGCGCAGATTTGACGATGTCGATGGTGAACTCGGGCGAGACCATTGATCTGTCCGCAATCGAAGGCATCAAGGTAGACAAGCACTCCACAGGAGGCGTTGGTGATACTACAACGCTGGTACTGGCACCGCTCGTTGCTGCTCTGGATGTTCCTGTTGCCAAAATGTCCGGACGTGGATTGGGTCATACTGGTGGTACAACAGACAAACTGGAATCTGTTGCAGGTTTCCACGTTGAGTTGGAGAAAGAAGAGTTCATCCGTCTCGTTAACGAACATAAAGTTGCCGTTATTGGTCAAAGTGGCAACCTCACGCCGGCAGACAAAAAGCTCTATGCATTGCGTGACGTTACAGCTACCGTCAACTCCATCCCACTGATCGCCAGCTCCATCATGAGTAAGAAAATTGCAGCAGGTGCAGATGCGATCGTATTGGATGTCAAAACGGGTGCTGGTGCATTCATGAAGACAACAGAAGATGCAAAAGAACTGGCACATGCCATGGTAAGCATCGGTAACAATGTTGGACGTAAAACAATGGCTGTTATTTCCGATATGTCCCAACCACTGGGTCTCGCTATCGGTAACGCGCTTGAAGTGAAAGAAGCCATTCTTACGCTGCAAGGTAAAGGACCGAAGGATCTGGAAGAACTCTGTCTGGCGCTTGGACGTCAAATGGTATTCCTTGCTGGCAAAGCAGACTCCCTGGAGCATGCTGAGGAGAAATTGAAAGAAGTGATCCAGAACGGTAAAGCACTGGATAAATTCAAGGACTTCCTGGCAAATCAAGGCGGAGACGCTTCAGTTGTAGATCACCCGGATCGCTTGCCACAAGCGAAATATCTGGTTGAAGTACCAGCGGATAAAGACGGATATGTAGCTGGTATCGTTGCTGACGAAATCGGTACTGCTGCAATGCTGCTCGGCGCAGGCCGTGCAACGAAAGAATCCGAAATCGATCTGGCTGTAGGCTTGATGCTCAACAAAAAAGTGGGTGACCCGGTTAAAGCTGGCGAATCCCTCGTAACGATCCATGCGAATCGTGAAGACGTGGCAGACGTAATCGCGAAGATCAAAGAAAACATTACCATTGCAGATCATGCGGATGCACCTGTATTGGTGCATGATATCGTAACTGAATAATATATCAGGCAAACAAGATTAACCTTATGCCTGAATTTAAAGACCCGAAGCCATGCATTCCATAGCTTCGGGTCTTTTCTTATTTATTCTGTATCTTATCATACGCCTTCACCGAATCTGCGCTGGTATAAATGTAAGGAGTGGCTGGCTGATCGACTGGAGTTATTTTCGACGCCTGAATTTCAATGGTATCCTCACCATTCACTTGAGCCGATCCAATGGTGCCATCAATTTGTACCCAACTGTCTGTAGGATAGCTGTTTGCATCTGGGACATGAATCATCACGCCAAAGGGCGCCGCGTCTGCCGGGCAGCACATCACAAGAAATCGCCCTAATGCAAAATGAGATTTGTGATCCATGCTTTTGTCTCGATACACAAACCCGGTAAGGCTGATGGCCTTGCCTGCAAATTGTCGTTGGAACATATCGATAGACCCCAATGTCTCGGAGAAAATTTCAGGATATACCTTAATGACCGATTCCGCAT
Organism: Paenibacillus sp. E222; assembly: GCF_013401555.1. Taxonomy (NCBI): domain Bacteria; kingdom Bacillati; phylum Bacillota; class Bacilli; order Caryophanales; family Paenibacillaceae; genus Paenibacillus; species Paenibacillus sp. E222. Next base: position 5,055,447 of record NZ_CP058552.1, on the reverse strand, counting down.
ATAACTTCTCTGCGAGTTCGGCAAATTCACGACTGTACTCATCCGGGGGGACAAATTGTACTTTCGTGGCAGGCACAGATGATCCGACAGGTGCAGTTTTTTTGGATAGATCTTTAATGTCCAGTTCAGCTGTATCAGGTAAGGGTTCTTTTCGACGAATCTCCGGATGTCCATAGGATAGAGACATGCCTTTCTGACTGGCCATGGAACTGCCTAGTGCCTGGTCGGGCATAAGAAAACCCAGTACTAAAGGAATGGCAATCAATCCATACATCAGCGAGCTGCGTACCCATCCTGAAGGAGGTGGATGCTCACAGTCGCAATGGAGCTGGTTATTACCGAATAGTCCGTGCCAGCCCATGATGGCGGCAATAAACAAAAAGGGAACAGGGCAGCAGAGAAGCAGTCGCTGCATCGTCGGAGCCAGGTAATAATGAAGAGAATCCGTTGTATTCAAATGAATGATGTATACAGCGAGCCCGCCGATCCACAGCGCACGAATCAGGTTATGCCATTGGATAGGGTGAGATTTGGTAACCGGAGATTTGGTCACTGTATAACCCGGATGGTTCATGTAATCACCTCTTTGATCATTAAATACATTCATAAATGCTCATGCTAAAAGGTTAATCAACCATGACCCTGTGAAAACTAAAGCAATAATGGCCAGGCTCAAGCCAATAACAAACCGGGTGCGGAAGGTGGAGAGCAGCATCAATGTGCTTTTGAAATCAAGCATTGGACCGAGAACAAGAAAGGATAATAGCGGCCCTAACGCAAACGTGTGAGAGAAGGCTGAGGCTACGAACGCATCGGATGTTGAACAGAGAGACAATACATACGCAAAGCCCATCATGAAGGCATAGGAGGCGACAGGACCGTTACCCAGAGAAATGAGATCACTGCGGCTGATAAAGGTTTGAATGCAGGCTGTTATTAGCGCACCAATCACCAAATATTTGCTCATATCGACAAATTCGTCACCCGCATGGATGAAAAAGCTGCGCCAGTTTTTATCATGCGCGTGATCATGATCGGCAGAATGGGAATGAGGCTGTGCCATTTTAAATCCGGGATGTGTCTTGACCTCCGTCACTGTAGCCTTCGGTTTACGCAAAGGATTCTGACGGACGAACATATACACCAGACCACCGATGGCAGCTGCTACAGCAAAGGCCAGTCCCATACGGGCGATCGTAATTTCGGGATGGGAAGGAAAAGCGAGCAGGGTCGCGGTAAAGACAATTGGATTTACAACAGGGCCGCTAAGAATAAAGGTCACCGCGATATAGGGCGGCATGCCTTTATGCATCAGCCGTCGCACGACCGGGATCATGCCACATTCGCAGATCGGGAAAATGATTCCCAGCAGACCGGCTACCAGCACACCTCCGACGGGGTTCTTGGGCGTTAGTTTCCGAATCATTTCCTCAGAAACAAACCACTGCATTAGCGAAGATAACAGCACCCCTATGAGCAGAAATGGAGCGGCTTCGAGAAAAATGCTGATAAATACGGTTTTCATATTTTGTAAGGCTTCACTGTTCCACGCCTCTTTCAAATTGGGAGCCATCGTGATCAACACGGGAACAAGAAATGCACAGGGAATCAGGAATGACAGGAGCTTAAGATGGGCTGCCATTTTCATAGGATAAACCTCCAGAACCGGGACTTTGGTAAAATATATGCTTGTACCGTCCGCATCATACTCGTTCCCTATAATTAATCAACATTTTTACGATTTACATATCTGGACCAAAACTTGTTAGGTTGACAAAAGAAACGAGGTTCAGGTATAGTTTGTTTTGTTAATCGTAATAATTACTATTAAAGAATGGTTATTTTCAGTCTAACGGTCAAGTGAAAGCTACATAAGCATTCCGATTTTTTAGTTTAAAAAGGATAAATGGAAGGGAGTAATGGAAATGACAGAACAACAGATACAACCCCGAGTTCCAGTGACTGTATTAAGTGGATACCTGGGTGCAGGCAAAACGACATTGCTTAACCATGTGCTCCATAATCGGGAGGGCATGCGAGTGGCTGTCATTGTAAATGACCTGAGCGAAGTTAATATTGACGCTGGCTTGATCCGGGATGGTGGTGGATTGTCACGTATTGATGAGAAGCTGGTGGAGATGTCCAATGGCTGCATCTGCTGCACGCTGCGTGAGGATTTGCTGAAAGAGGTGGAGCGGCTTGCGCTGGATGGTTCGTTTGATTATATATTGATTGAATCGACAGGTATTGGAGAGCCAGTCCCCGTTGCCCAGACATTTACGTATATTGATGAAGAGCTGGGAATTGATTTAACGAAATTTACGCGGCTCGATACGATGGTGACAGTAGTGGATGCTGCCCAGTTCTGGCGCGACTTCTACTCCAAAGAAACGTTGAAGGATCGGGGCCAGGAAGCAGGAGAGGACGATGTACGGGGGATCGTTCATCTACTGACGGATCAGGTTGAGTTCTGTGATGTGCTGATATTGAACAAGTGTGATCTGGTATCGGAAGAGGAGCTGCTCAAACTTGAAAAAGCACTGCACGCGATGCAGCCGGAAGCCCGACTTATTCGCACTACACATGGACAGATTGACCCGCGGGAGATATTGAATACCGGACGGTTTGATTTTGAAAAAGCAAGCCAGTCTGCGGGCTGGATCCGCGAATTAATGAAGGAAGAACACACACCCGAGACAGAGGAGTATGGTATTCACTCCTTTGTGTACCATCGGAAACGTCCGTTTCATCCGGAACGTTTGCTGCGCTGGATTGCGAAATGGCCTGATAGCATTGTACGTTCCAAAGGCTTAATGTGGCTGGCTACACGTAACCATATGGCGGTGTCGTTCAGTCATGCGGGAACATCCAAGCAGTTGGGACCAGCCGGGTTGTGGGTAGGCGCAATGAGTGACGAAGAGCGACAAATGCATTTTGGTGATACACTTCCGCCTATTCCGGATTGGGATGAGCAGTGGGGCGATCGGGTTACGAAGCTGGTGTTCATCGGGATAGATATGGACCGACTGGAGATCGAACGGACGTTAGATGAGACGCTCCTTACCGACGAAGAGATGCTAATGAACTGGCGAGAACTGAAAGATCCATTTCCTGCATGGAGTTGACAAACGTAAAAGCATGGGCTAAACTCATCAAATAGTAATAATTACGATTAAATAAATCAAAGGAGGCCCTATCCATGAGAGTCATTGTAACTTTAGCCTGCACCGAGTGCGGAGATCGCAACTATACAACTACCAAGAACAAACGTAACCATCCGGAACGGATCGAATTGAAGAAGTATTCACCACGATTGAAGAAGATGACCATTCACCGGGAAACAAGATAAAATTTTTTTATCATTTTTACATCGTAATATTTACGAAAAGAGGAAAAACCATGATTCTATCTTCCATGCGTGATGTGGTATTCGGATACGGCAAAGAGCCCGTCATTGACCAACTGTCGCTGGATATTCATGTGGGGGAGTTTGTCGGCATTACAGGACCGAATGGTTCTGCGAAGACAACCATGCTGAAATTGCTGCTGGGGCTGTTACAGCCCTGGAGCGGCACGGTACATATGAATGCACAGTCCGTACGTGGCAGTAAGCTGAACATCGGATATGTACCCCAACAGGTAGCATCGTTCAACAGTGGATTTCCCAGTACGGTGATCGAACTGGTGCGATCCGGATGTTACCGCAAACTCGGCTTGTTCCGCAGATTTACATCCGAGCAGGAAGCCATTGTGGAACGAAGCTTGCGGGAAGTCGGCATGTGGGAATACCGCAACGCCAGGGTTGGCGAACTGTCTGGTGGACAAAAGCAGCGAATCTGCATTGCCAGAGCCTTGGCAGGCCAGCCGCAGGTGCTTGTACTGGATGAGCCGACTACAGGCATGGACCGGCGCAGCCGTGAAGGGTTCTATGATCTGATGCGCCATTATGCAGACGTCCATGGACTAACCATTATTATGGTCACCCACGGATTGGAAGAGATGGGCAATCGATTGGATCGGACGATTACCCTGGAACGGCAAGAAAGTGAGGAGTGGCAGTGTTTGAGTACGAATTCATGCAGCGTGCTTTCTGGGCAGGCGGACTGATCGGAGTCATTGCTCCAATTTTAGGAGTTTATCTGATGCTGCGACGGCAGGTGCTGATGGCGGATACATTATCCCATGTTTCATTGGCAGGAGTTGCTGTAGGTTCTGTGATGAACCTGGACCCAGTGATCTGTGGGTTTGCGATTGCGATTATCGGCGCATTGCTGGTGGAACAACTCCGGCGAAATTACCTGACATATAGCGAAGTACCTGTAGCGATCATTATGACGTCGGGGCTGGCCCTTGCTGTGGTGCTCATGAGTCTGAAAACCAATTTGTCCAAGACTTTCAGCTCTTACCTGTTCGGTTCCATCGTTGCCGTTAGTGATATGCAGTTGTGGATTATGGCAGCTGTGTGCGTCATCGGACTGATTTTTTTCATTGTACTCAGAAGGCCACTGTACAATTTGACGTTTGATGAAGAGACAGCTTCTATTGGAGGCATTCAGGTTAAAGGTTTATCCTTTGCCTTTGCTGTCCTGACAGGAATGACTGTTGCTTCAGCCATGCCGATTGTTGGCGTATTGCTTGTGTCTGCTTTAATTGTACTGCCCGCTGCTCTGGCACTGAGATTGTCACGCAGCTTTGCAGCAGCAATCCTTATTGCTGTCGTCACCGGATTAATCGGTATTTTTAGCGGACTGACAACCTCTTACCATCTCAACACACCACCGGGAGGAACGATTGCTCTCATCCTGTTGGTCTTTCTATTGATTGGAATATCAGCACAAAAGCTGATTGGACGATATAACCGTAAACGTCATCGTAAAGAGAGAAAACAACAACGTGCGACTCTATTCATACATTCAAGGGAGAATACGCCACATGAAATTCAATAAAAAATCAGCTCTTGCCTTATTATTTAGTCTTACACTTATCGTAGCCGGTTGTGGACAAAATCAGTCCGCTTCCGATTCCGGTATCAGCTCGGCCAACACGCCGGTACCAGCAGAGACTGAAGAAGCGAAACTGAACGTTGAAGTCAGCTTTTATCCAATGTACGAATTCACCAAAAATGTAGCGGGCGATCTGGCTAATGTTCATACACTCGTTCCAGCGGGCATGGAGCCGCATGATTGGGAGCCGACACCACAGGATATTGCGAGCATCGAAAAAGCGGATGTGCTTGTCTATAATGGGGCGGGAATGGAATTCTGGATCGATCAAGTTACAGATAGTCTGAGCAATGCCAAACTCATTCAAGTGGAAGCGAGTCATGGCATCGATCTGCTGGAAGGATCGGAAGAAGATGAGCATGATCACGAACATGCCGATACAACGGACACGCATGACCATGCGGATGAAGCCACAACGGAGGAGCATGATCACGATCATGACGCTGAGGCAGAAGAGGGACATACACATGATCATGATCACGGTGGCCTTGATCCACACGTTTGGCTGTCACCTGCACTTGCTGTGACGGAAGTTCGGAATATCGAGGCAGGACTCGCACAGGCTGCGCCTGAACATGCGGAGCAATTCAAGCAAAATGCCGATGCCTACATTGCCAAACTGGAGGCACTGGATCAGGATTTCAAAGCAGCAGTAGCAGACAGCAAACGTAAAGATTTCATCACACAGCATGCTGCATTCGGCTATCTTGCACAGGAATACGGTCTGCAGCAAGTACCGATTGCCGGTCTGTCTCCTGAACAAGAGCCTTCCGCAGCGCAAATGGCGTCCGTTATTGATTTTGCCAAGGAGCACCAGGTCAAGACGATTTTCTTCGAAACATTGGTTTCATCCAAAGTGTCAGAGACTATCGCCAGTGAAGTAGGCGCCAAAACGGCTGTGTTGAACCCCATTGAAGGGTTAACAGAAGAGGAGATCGCAGCAGGAAAGGATTACATCGGCGTAATGCGGGAGAATTTGGAGGCACTGAAGCTGGCGCTGAATGAATAGCATTTGTGTTTCTTTAACAAGTTGAATTTACGTAAAAAGAAAACCCATTTGATGCCTGTCATCGAAAAAGGTACAATAATACAACATGCTGAGGAATGGCACAGCCATTCCTTTGCCTTTGGCCACGCAGAGAGCACAGGGATGTGCTCTCTGCGTTGTTCAACGTGACGGAGATCATGAGGGGAACGGGAGGAAACGCCTTATGGATATACATGAAGAACAGGAAGTGCTGTTAAGCCAGCAGCCTGCCCATCTATGGAGAAGACGCAAGCTGGAGTTAATGCAGTGGACGGAACGCGAGAAACAGACCGTGGAAGCGAAAAGAACGGAGATTTGGAACGATGTCGAAGTGGATGCCGAGCTGGTCGCTGCCTTGACTTTGCTTCACAGAGCGGGCGTACGTACCGAGTTTTCTTGCGCTGGTGTAAGCCCACTAGATGAACCGATAGATCATTCCCTATATGCCTATGTTACACTTGTACAAAACGAGGCAGCTGATCGCTTTGTGAACTTTGCGCTGTCGAAGATGCGGAGCAGATTGCTTGCTACACTGGAGACAGGAACGGGTCGATATGATCTGTCTTCTTTTTTCATAGGTCATAACCGGAGTTTCTGCTGGTGGATGCAATATTGCGCCGCACATTTCACGAATCGAAACGATAATAGTGCAGACACGTAGTACAGTGATATGTATTTTTTACTCGGAGGCAAGGGAGGTAGGACTCGATTGAATAAATGGCTCAAAACCATACTGTTTCTGGTAGGTTCAGCGCTGCTGACTCGCTTTATCCCGTTTTCTTCATTGTTCCGTAACCTGGATACGATGATTCACGAATTTGGCCATGCACTGGTAACACTGTTGTTATCCGGCAAAGTATTGCGCATTGAATTATACGCTGATCACAGCGGCGTTACATATTCATCCATGCTGACACCAGGCAGATCTATATTGGTTTCCTTAGCGGGGTATGTCACGGCGTCTCTCTTTGCCTGGCTGCTATTCTATCTTTACCGGAAAGGACGGCACATGTGGGGACTTGGCATCATGACGGGTGTAGCTCTTGTGTCGCTTCTCTTCTATGTAAGAGGAGAATTCGGCATGCTCTGGCTTACAGGCTTCAGTGCGCTGAATGTTGTGATTATGATCTTTGGTGCCAAAATTGCGAAATTCTATTATTTATTACTGGCCTTCCTCACATTGGAAGAGTCCGTGGTTAGTGCCATGTATGTGGGGCTCATGTCCTGGACACAGCCGTCCCGGGCAGGGGATGCAGCCAATCTGGCACAACAGACATTCCTCCCAGCGCTGTTCTGGGGAACGTTATTTGCACTGTTTGCACTGTGGTGTGCGAAGGGAGCACTTACGCTCTTTTTTCGAAAAGAAAGCACGGCCCGCACGTCAAAATCTCGTGGATTACGCGGGCGGAATGTTTAGAAAACAGAAAAGGCACTTCCTTTTTTTTAAAGGAGAGTGCCTTTTTGCGTGTCTCGGGTCAATCTCCAAGATTTTCCCATAACACATAAAAGTAATAAATTTCTTCCATGATCGCCTTATCATCCTCCGCGGCAATACCGCCCTTCATCCGGGCAAGGGTACCCAGAATATCGTAAATCGTCTCACGCTCCACACTGAATTGTATGCGATTGACGATCTTGTCCCAGGCTTTCATCGCATAATCGATTTGGGATTTGGCTTCAGTCCATTTTTTGCCCTCAACCTGTTTCTGCAATGTTTGTACAGATTCAAGCAATCGATCATCAGCACCAAAGGGCTTTTTGAGAAGGGCTCCGCTTGCCATAATCGCAACGAACACAAGAATGAGGCAGATCGGAAGCACATACAGCAACCAGAAACGCGTTTTCATTCAATCGCCTCCTTCATGTAAATTTAGAAAGGCCCCTCATAATCGCCCATATCGATTTTTTCGGTGATCTTATCCTTAAATAGATCAATATACAATTTATCGTTAGGCAAAATAGCAGCAAAAGCAATATCCTGTATCGTCACTTTTTGCTTCTTGAGCTGCTCGCTGAGCCAATTCGTATCTTTATTTCGTTCCTCCAGATTTTGCTTAATCAGCACGCCATCAATGATAATCTCGGTCATCAGCTTGCTCTTGGCAGGATGCATATGCATGTCCTTCGCGGTTACCGGTTGATTCTCGGGTTTCAACACAACAGAGAGACTGCCGTCCGGTTCAAGAATGGCATAATCCAGCGTAGTGATGTCAAATACATCCTTTTGCCGCAGCATCATGGTCAATTCGTCGAATTTCACCCGCATTTTATGCAGGTTCTGTTCAAGGATTTTACCGTTCTGGATGACCAGTGTAGGGTCGGAGTCCATCAATTTGGAGATGGTACGATTTTTCAGCGTAATATACTGAAAGATAATCGTGATAGTGGTAAAAATGGTCAAGGCCACAAAATGAATCCACGCCTTGGAAGATAGATCGGTCGCAAATGTACCTGCAATGGAACCAATCGTAATACCGTTAATGTAATCAAAATACGTCAAGTTGCCCATTTGTTGTTTGCCCAGCACCCGAGTATAGATGATCAGGGTCAGAAAGGCGATAATCGCTCGCACAGCAACAACCCATGTTTCTTCCATCATGTATGTATCACCTTCCTTCGTTTCGTCTTACAAATTGAAAATGTGAATGCTTGGAGAGCCAAGCTTCATTTCCACACAGCATAATTGTGGGCTATATCAAGCTTTTCCTAGGCTGGATAATCTTATTCTTGAACGCAAAAAAACCGAAACCTGGTTAAGAGCTCCAGGCTTCGGAAGATCATTTGAACGTGTATTTAATTCGGTCAGTCCTAGTAAAAGTAAATAATATTGCGGTTATACGCCCGAGTAAGCCATAAACCCGCCATCCACAGGAATGACAGTACCTGTAACAAAACCGGACTGTCGTTCATCTGCCAGCCACATCAGCGTGCCCAGCAGATCTTCCGGTTTGCCGAAGCGGCGCATTGGCGTGTGCGCAATGATTTTGCTTGAACGTTCGGTCGGCGAGCCATCCGGCTTAAGCAGCAGATTACGATTTTGTTCAGTCAGGAAGAACCCTGGTGCAATGGCGTTTACCCGAATTCCCGATTCAGCCAGATGTACAGCAAGCCATTGCGTGAAATTGTTAATCGCCGCTTTGGCTGCACTGTACGCAGGAACTTTGGTCATGGGCGAAGGGGCACTCATGGATGAAATATTAATAACGGTAGCTGGAACATCACGTTCAATCATTTGTCTTGCGAAGATTTGGGTAGGGATGAGGGACCCGACAAAATTCAGATCCATCACCTGACGGAATCCCTCGACACTTACATCAAAAAAAGTAGTGATATCCGGCTGCTCCAAATCTTCCTGTCTGAAAATTTCATTCGTGGTATTGGCGCTGGCATGGTTGCCACCCGCTCCATTAATAAGGATGTCGCAAGGTCCTAGCTTCTCCTGAACAACAGCTGCTGCCGCTATTACACTATCGGCCTGGGTCACATCACAAGCTACAGCGATCGCTTTTCCACCCGCAGCCTCGATTGCCGCAACGACTTCTTCACCTTTGGATACGGTACGGTTCAGAATGGCTACACTTGCACCATGGCGCGCGAGCTCTTCAGCCATGGAACGACATAGAACACCTGCCCCGCCAGTAATTACAGCTGTTCTGCCTTCCAGACGAGTTGATCTTTCTTTGGCAAAGTCACTCATGCTTTTGACCTCCTTTGCAGGGAGTCCCAGACGCCCCACAGATACATAATTCCCAGAGCACGATCATACAGTCCATATCCGGGTCTGCATTGTTCTCCCCAGAGATGACGTCCATGGTCCGGTCGTGCATAACCTTCAAATCCAATATCGTGATAGGCTTCCACAACACCGGCAATATCGACATTTCCATCCTGACTACGGTGGGATGTCTCGATAAAGTCTCCGTTATCGTAGATTTTGACATTACGGATATGGGCAAAAGGAATACGGTCCTTGAACTCGTGGATCATACCGATAATATCATTGTTCGGATTGGCTCCAAGAGAACCGCTGCACAGCGTTACACTATTGTAAGGGCTATCATACAAGTTCAGATATCTGCGAACATTGTCTTGACTCGTAATAATCTTCGGCAGACCAAAGATCGGCCAAGGCGGATCATCCGGATGAATGGCCATTCGAATACCTAATCGTTCAGCAGTAGGAATGATCTCCTGCAGGAAATAACGGGCGTGCTCCCACATATCTTCCTCTGTTACATCCTTATAGGCTTCGAACAGACCTGTTAAATACTGCAATCGCTCCGGTTCCCAGCCAGGCATCGTCAATGCAGAATTTTCGGTAATGCGTCGAACCAATTCCAGCGGTTCAATGTCGGCAATTTTACTACTCTCATAGAAGAGGGCGGTAGAGCCATCTTCCATCTCCTTATGCAAATCCGTACGCAGCCAATCAAAGATCGGCATGAAGTTGTAACAAATCACTTTAACCCCTACCTGGGCGAGTTTTTCCATCGTTTTTTTGTAATTCTCAATATATTGATCACGTGTAGGCAGACCGAGCTTGATGTCTTCATGAATGTTAACACTCTCAACGACATCCAGATGTAACCCGGCCTGATCTGCAGCAGCTTTGACTGCCAGAATTTTGTCCATGGGCCATTCCTCACCTGCTGGTACATCATGCAGCGCCCATACAATGCCTTCGACACCGGGAATCTGCCGGATATGGTCAAGTGTTACGGTATCATTGCCTTCTCCAAACCAGCGAAAAACCATTCTCATCACATTCACCTCATCAAGATTAGTTTAAAGAACAGGTAGATCCATCATCATTGAAAATAGGAAGGGTATGTATCCCGCAGGACAGCCAGATCCGTAACGGTCTGATGCAGATGTTCCTGCATCATGTGCTCCGCCGTTTGGGCATCGTGCTGTTGTATCGCCTGAACCATGGAACGATGCTGTTCGAGCAAGTGATCCCAATGATGATCCGAAGACAGACGGAGCATTCGACTCCGGTTCAGATGCACGTTCATATGCTGGATCACGGACCAGGTGTTTTTTTTGTTACAGCCTGCAAAGAGAGTACTATGGAATTCCTCATCCAATCTGAACATTCGCTCATCGTCCGGTTCGAGTATGCATTCCTGCTGCTGTGCAAGGTTCTGCTCCAATATCTTCATGTGTTCATCTGGAAATTGCACACACGCAAGCCGTATGACAGCACGCTCAAGGTGCTCACGCATGAAACGTGCTTCCTCCACGAGATCAACCTGAATCAGAGATACATAGGTACCTCGCTGCGGATAGACTTCCAGCAGACCTTCCTGAGCGAGACGGACAAAGCTTTCTCGAACAGGGGTCCGACTTACATTGAACTCAAGCGAGATTTCTTTCTCCGAGATGGCGGTACCGGGAGGCAGCTTCAAACTCAGAATCAACTGCTTCAACGTCGTATAGACCGCCTCACGTGAAGAGAATGCCTGTTTGTTCCGAGAAGACGGGTTTATTAAGGATGATAATAATTCGGCTTTGGACGAAGACCTAGGGGGAAATTCCATAATCTCAACTCCTTCAAGGATATACTACCATACTTGTATGGTAGTGTGGAAGCGCTTTACATAAGTTAATCTACATTTTATTGAATACGGCTTGCTGTTAGCAGGGTGGTGGAGTAAACTATAGTCATTAGGTTCAAATGTTTAAACCAACAGACATGACAATTGTGATATCTGTAGAACATATAGAGGTGAAACCATGGGACAAAAAGCGATTTCTATTTTTCAAACCTGCATCCCCTTATTCCAGGTACTTAGCGACAATCATCGTCAGGCGATTTTGCTTGCTCTTAGCGAGAAGGGCAGCATGACAGTGAATGAAATTACAGAGCAGTTCAACCTGTCACGGCCTGCTATATCTCATCATCTCAAGTTATTGCTTGAAAAAGGGCTCATCTCTGTAGAGCAGAAGGGCACACAGCGATATTATTCCGCTTCATTAAGGTCCTCGGTGGAACTATTGAAGGAATTGGTTGGGGCATTGGAAGAAGAGTGTTTATAAGCAAGAGTTGTTAAACATGCCTAGGCATGTGGTCTATATGTTCGTATGTTTAAACCAATCATCATTAACTCGAAGAGGAGTTGTCGTATATGAATGTTATGCAGGAATTAAGCGAACATGCAGTCGAAGAAATTTTACAGCAGCAACGGCAGTTTTTTCGCTCAGGGGCTACTCGTTCGGCAGAGTATCGCATTACACAACTAACCCGGTTGAAACAGGCGATTCAGAAGTATGAGTCCAGTCTCACCGAGGCGCTCTATCAGGATTTGGGCAAAAGTGAGTTCGAATCGTATACTACAGAGATTGGATTCATGCTGGATAGTATCACGCACACCATTCGGCAAGTGAAGAAATGGGTCAAGCCGGTCAAAGTCAAAACCCAATTCGCGCTGATCGGGTCCAAAAGTTATATCATTCCTGAACCCTATGGTGCGGTATTGATTATTGGACCTTTTAACTATCCATTCCAGCTGTTAATTGAACCCCTGGTTGGCGCGTTGGCAGCAGGCAATACGGCAGTCCTCAAAGCGTCAGAGAACACACCAGCCGTCTCGGCTGTTATACGCGAGATGATTAGCTCGGTATTCGAACCAGCATACGTTCGAGTGGTCGAAGGAGCCAAAGATACAACCACGGCGCTTATTCATGCGCCTTTTGACTATATCTTTTTTACAGGAAGTGTACCGGTTGGCAAAATCGTCATGGAGGCCGCTGCCAAAAATCTCGTTCCGGTGACGCTGGAGCTTGGTGGTAAAAGTCCGGTCATCGTGGATAAGCATGCAGATCTTAAAGTGGCTGCACAGCGTATTATATGGGGAAAGCTGCTCAATACGGGCCAGACCTGCATCGCTCCGGATTATTTGCTTGTGCATGAACAGGTGAAAGAATCGTTGATCACCGAAATGAAAGCAGCAGTGGAGTCGTTCTTTGGCACAGATATCCAGCACAATCGAGACTATGGGCGAATCGTCAACAAGGCCCATTTCAAGCGTCTCACGACGCTTATTGAGCGCGATCAGGATCATGTCATCTTTGGTGGTCAATCCGATGAGAAAGACCGCTTTATTGAACCGACGTTTATTGATGCTGAGTCGTGGGAAGCAGCAACAATGGAAGACGAAATTTTTGGTCCGATCCTGCCGATTATCAGTTATTCCCATATAGATGAGGCGATTGCAGGTATTGTGAAACGGCCGAAACCGCTGGCGCTCTATCTCTTTACATCGGATACACAATTACAAGATAAAGTGATGCGAGAGGTTTCTTTTGGGGGAGGATGCATTAACGATACGATTACCCATGTAGCCAACCCACGTCTGCCGTTTGGAGGGGTAGGACATTCCGGCCTTGGCTCGTATCACGGGCGGTATAGCCTGGAGACCTTCTCTCATATGAAAAGTGTGCTCAAAAAGAGCACCAGATTGAACTTATCTATTTTATATCCGCCATACGATAACAAGCTGAAGACGATTAAACGTCTATTAAAATAAAATAACTGACGTTTAATCGTAAGCAAGTTAAATATCATACTGGAATGATGTTCAAAGGAGGAAGTTCATTCGGGAGCAGGCTGTTCCAGTCTATAGCGTGTGGGTGATGTCCCTGACCAGCGCTTGAATTGACGACTGAAATGGGCAATATCCTTGTAACCTAGCATGGCAGCGATGTTCTGAACCGACAACTTAGGGTTGCCCAGCAGAACTTTGGCTTCATGCAGAACCATTTCAGATAAATATACACGCGGAGACTGACCATATACCTGCCGAAATACACGGTTACAATGTGAGGAACTGATGCCCAGCTCTGCTGCAATATCATCAATGCCATAATGGCTGGTAGACTCACGTCCCTGCTTAAATTGCTGACTCACCAGTCCTTGCAGCCGATTACGAATTTGATGGGCCAGTTCGATCTTCTCATATCCATCCGTGAACAATTGTGCGGCTTCCTGAGAGACAGCCTCCCATAAATGGCCGAACAACTCAAATACCGCCGATTGCAGCTGCATGCGCTGTACCATCGTACTCGCCGCCCGGTTATCCGCTGAAGACATTAATTTACGAAGTACAGGCTCGATCTGGCGCGTAACCGGACTATCTGCATCGAACAAAACCTGCTTGATTCGTGCAAGCAACGAGAGAAATAACTGATCATCGATATCAAAATGCATGCAAAAATACGTAAACCCCTTGCCGTTATGGCTCAGGCTGGAATGAATGCTCCCTGGAGGAATCAGGAGTAATTCGCCAGCCTTTTGAATATACAGCTTGCCGTCCACGGTCATGTATTGCTCGCCTTCCGTTACATAATTCAGCTCATATTGTGGATGTTCGTGGGCTGGATAATCCCAATCCGACCCCACACTTCGTAAATGTATAGCGAACAAATTCACCGTTGTTTGTACATCCGGGTAAAACACCTCATGTACACTCTCTCCCAAAGCGGGAGGCAAATAGGTGGAAGACATGGAAGACCCCCTTGATAAAAAGTATAGAAACAGATGTAACCGCTTTATTTATATTATAGTCTACTAGCTTGATTTGGGTAAATATCCGATTGATTTGACCATGGTCTATGGTGGAATGCCCATGGTAGGATGGGGCTAATGAAAACGCATGCAAACCATTTTGAGAGGGGTCATCGTTCATGAGCACTTCCAAATCCATCTTTTATAATGCCCATCACTCACCGATCGGGGCTTTTGCCAGCTTTACGCTTGGTTACAAAGGAGCCAAAGGCGGACTAGGCCTGGAGCTTGGCAAGCCAGCAGATCAGAATATATATATCGGTTTACAATCTCGCGACAGTGACTACTACGAAGCTTTACCATTTTTTGAAGCCGTTGAAGATGCCAGCGTTCGATATGATGTGGAGAAAGGGGACAATTCGGATTCAGATCAGGTGTCTTCGGCCTCGACGGAAAGTGAATTGAGCACGCCAACGGCAGTTGCAGCACAGGGAACACGCCCGTTAATTTCAGCGTTCCGCGATGAAGAGATTACGCGCGAGTTTACTTCAGGAACAGATACATGGACGGCGGGTGATCTGACTTTCCGTATTTACTCACCTGTGCGTCCTGTACCCGAACCGCTGAGTGGCGATCGTGAAGCACTAATGGATGCGCTTGTGCCTGCGGTGCTGGTGGAGATGACGATTGATAACACGCAAGGACAGCAGCAGCGTAAAGCATATTTTGGATACCAGGGTAATGATCCTTACTCAGCCATGCGTATCATCGGAGGACCTGAGGGTGGGTCATTAACCGGAGTTGGACAAGGTCGCCTAACCGCCATTTTATCTGCGGATGAGGGTCTATGGCCTGCTCGAGGATTTACACTGGAGAAGATATTGCAGGAGAAGCATCGTGAGAATCTCGCGTTCGGCCTGGGCGAAACAGCTACCCTGTTGATGGACGTTCCCGCCGGAGAGAAGCGTACATACCGATTTGCCGTCTGTTTTTATCGCGGTGGGATCGTTACTTCGGGTATAGACACAACCTATTGGTATACACGTTATTTTGCAGATATCCTGGAAGCGGGGAAATATGCGCTTGACCGTTTCAACGAGCTGACTGCTTCCTGTAAGGAAGTTGAGCAACGTCTCGGTACAGCTGCTTTGAGTGAAGATCAATCGTTTATGCTTGCCCATTCCATTCATAGCTATTATGCAAGTACACAACTGCTGGATGCGGACGGCGAGCCGTTCTGGATCGTCAATGAAGGTGAATACCGGATGATGAATACACTCGATCTGACCGCAGATCAGTTGTATTTTGAACTTGCCTTAAATCCCTGGACCGTGCGTAACGAGTTGGAGTGGTTTGTGAAACGCTACAGTTATACGGATCAAGTGCGGTTCCCTGGCGAAGAGAAGGAATATCCGGGCGGCATTACGTTCACCCATGATATCGGCGTAGCCAATGTATTCTCACGTCCGGGACACTCGGCATATGAACTGGTGGGTATTGATGACTGCTTCTCGCAAATGAGTCACGAGGAACTGGTTAACTGGCTCTGCTGTGCAACGGTATATATTGAACAGACGCAGGACCGGGAATTTGTTAAAGAGATGCTGCCCGTCATTCGGGATTGCTTCGAAAGCATGTTGAACCGGGATCATCCGGATGAAAACCAACGCAACGGCCTGATGGGGCTGGATAGCAGTCGTACCAAAGGCGGAGCCGAGATTACCACTTACGACAGCCTGGATGTGTCACTTGGACAATCCCGCAACAACATCTATCTGGCAGGCAAATGCTGGGCCGTCTATGTAGCACTGGAGAAGCTGTTCGCTGCAGAGAAGCTGGCTGATTTGTCTCATCACGCAGGACGTCAGGCAGATCGCTGTGCAGCCAGTATCGCAGCCCAGTTAACCAATGGTGGCTACATTCCGGCAGTGATCGCCGAAAATAATGATTCCCGTATCATTCCGGCTATTGAAGGCTTGGTGTTCCCATACTTCACCGGCTGTGAAGGCGTGCTGGATGTTAATGGTCGTTTCGGTCCTTACCTGCAAGCGCTTCGAACCCACTTTAAAACGGTTCTTGTCCCTGGTACATGCCTGTTCGAAGATGGAGGCTGGAAGCTGTCCTCTACGAGCAATAACTCATGGCTCAGCAAAATATATCTTTCCCAGTTCATCGCACGAGAACTGCTGGGCATGGAATGGGATGAAACAGGCAAGGCATCTGACGCTGCTCATGTAAACTGGCTGCTGCATCCAGAGGAATCCTACTGGTGCTGGAGTGACCAGATCCTGGCAGGTGTGGCGGTCGGAAGCAAGTATTACCCGCGCGGAGTAACATCGATTCTATGGCTGCTCGAAGGCAAAGGTAAGCGCCTGGAGCAGATCTATGCCAGCAAGGAGGCTGTACAATGAGCAACACAACCGTTCAATCCAATATCTCAGGCCCGCAATATGATGCGTGGCTTGGATATCTTCAAAGTCAATCCGCAGTGAAAGGGGCCGCCCAAAAGGCAGTCCCTGCATGGAGCCATACCGTGACTGTGGTGGAACATGAGGAAATCATATCAACAGCAATAGCCGAACTGACTCAGGGACTCGATAAGCTGTTTGGCATCAAACCGAAAGTTAGTCAGGAAACTGCCAATCAAGTGAGTGAGTCGGAATCAGCCCACCGGGAGGCACAAGGGATCTGGCTTGGCACATGGACGGGCTCAGAAGCCGTGGCTCAGGCCTTCAGCGACACGGAGCGCTCTACCGTGCAAGGAGAAGGTTTTATTATCCGCGAAGACAAGGCGCAGGGGAAGCTGTTTATTGGTTCTGAAACCCCTCAAGGTGTTCTATATGGTACTTTTCATCTGTTAAGGGAGCTTGTTCTGGAGCAAGAAAACTCTAACGATGTAGATCCTGCTGCGGGAAGATTAAGTTACATTTCAGAGCAGCCTGTTAATGCATTACGCATGATCAATCAGTGGGATAATGTAGACGGCAGCATCGAGCGTGGTTATGCTGGAAAATCCATTTTCTATGCCAATGGGGAATTTACACGTGATCTTGGGCGTATTCGAGATTATGCCAGATTGCTTGCTTCTACAGGTATTAACGCTATTTCAATCAATAACGTAAACGTGCATCAGCGTGAGAGCCTGTTCCTGACGGAACGTTTCTTGGGTGATGTCGCGAAGGTTGCTGCCCAATTCAGAGCGTACGGCATCCGGTTGTTCCTGAGCGCCAACTACGCAAGCCCGATAGAGATTGGTGGATTGCTTACGGCAGATCCGCTGGATGAACAGGTCCGTGAATGGTGGAACATTCAGACAGCCAAGGTATATGCGGCAATCCCGGATTTTGGCGGCTATCTGATCAAAGCTGATTCCGAAAATCGGCCTGGACCCTTCACATATAACCGTGATCATGCTGATGGAGCGAACATGCTGGCCGAGGCACTTCGCCCATTTGGTGGCCTGGTGATTTGGCGCTGCTTCGTCTATAACTGCAAACAAGACTGGCGTGACCGCTCCACGGATCGCGCACGGGCGGCCTATGACCACTTCAAGCCGCTGGATGGCCGATTTGCGGATAACGTCATTTTACAGATCAAGAATGGGCCGATGGACTTTCAGGTTCGCGAGGCCGTATCCCCGCTGTTTGGTGCAATGGAGAACACAAATCAGGTATTGGAGTTCCAGATTACGCAGGAGTATACGGGCCAGCAGCGGCATCTGTGCTATCTGATCCCACAGTGGAAAGAAGTATTGGATTTTGATACGTTTGCCAAGGGGCCGGGTTCTGAAATAAAACGCATTGCTGACGGTTCTCTGTACAACAGGCCCTATAGCGGCTTTGCCGCAGTATCCAATATCGGTGCGGATGCTTGCTGGACAGGACATCCGCTCGCTCAGGCGAATCTATACGGATATGGCAGACTTGCCTGGAATCCGGAGCTGTCATCGGAAGAGATCGCGGAGGAGTGGGTCAGACTTACATTCGGACATGACGAAGAGATCGTTCGTCTAATCTCTGGCATGCTTTTGAATTCGCTCGATATCTATGAAAGTTATACGGCACCGCTCGGCGTAGGCTGGATGGTTAATCCGGAGCACCATTATGGTCCTAATGTGGATGGCTATGAATATTCCAAGTGGGGGACGTACCATTTTGCCGATTGTGATGGCATTGGGGTGGACCGGACCGTGAGCAGTGGAACGGGATATACATCCCAATACCATCGGGAAAACGCCGAGAGATATGAATCCGTAGACTCCTGTCCGGACGAGCTGCTGTTATTTTTCCACCATGTCCCGTATACACATGTTCTGCATTCTGGCAAAACGGTCATTCAGCACATTTATGATACACATTTTGATGGAGCAGAGCAGGCGGAAGCATTAGCACAGACCTGGAGACAGCTGGAAGGCAAAATTGATGCGACTGTATTTGATAAAGTGTCTGCGTTACAGGCAGGGCAGGCGGAGCATGCCAAGGAATGGCGAGACATGATCAACACGTACTTCTATCGCAAAAGCGGTATTGCCGATGAACAAGGAAGAACGATATATTAATCTGGATACAAGAGTCGGATCTTCTTCGTAGGAAAGAACAACGTTGGCATACACGAGAAGGAGGGAACATATGGGACATCATCAAGTACCCAAGACCATGAAGGCTGCTGTCATGACAGAGCCGGGGCACATCATCATTGAAGAACAGGCTGTACCACAGCCGGCTGAAGACGAAGTGCTCATTCAGGTAATGGCCGTTGGCGTCTGCGGATCGGATGTGCATTATTTTGAACATGGCAGAATTGGCCGATTTGTCGTTGAGAAACCGATTATACTTGGACATGAATGTGCAGGTATCGTAGCAGCTGTAGGCTCAAAAGTATCACGGCTGAAAGAAGGAGATCGGGTCGCCATTGAGCCCGGGGTAACCTGCGGACGATGCACGGCATGCAAAGAAGGTCGTTATAATCTGTGTCCCGATGTGCAATTTCTGGCCACGCCTCCGGTGGATGGAGCATTTGTACAATACATGACCATTCGGGAGGATATGGTTTTCCCGATCCCGGATCATCTGTCTTTTGAAGAAGCAGCCATGAACGAACCTTTCTCGGTTGGCATTCATGCTGCAAGACGCAGTAAACTGGCTCCGGGCACCACACTTGCCATTATGGGCATGGGACCTGTTGGACTGATGGCCGTTGCAGCTGCCAAATCGTTTGGCGTAGAACGCATCATCGTCACCGATCTGGAGGAAGTACGGTTGGAAGCTGCTCGTCGTATGGGCGCCACCCATACCATTAATGTACGGAACGAGGATGCACAGGCGGTGATCCGTGAGTTAACGAACGGCGTTGGTGTAGATACAGCATGGGAAACTGCGGGGAATCCGAAGGCGCTTCAGTCTGCATTATATTCGCTCCGGCGAGGAGGCAAGCTTGCTATTGTAGGACTGCCCGCACAGGACGAAATTGCACTGAATGTTCCTTTTATTGCGGACAACGAGGTGGATATATACGGAATCTTCCGTTACGCCAATACGTATCCTGCGGGAATTGAATTTCTGAGTTCAGGCCAGCATGATGTAATGTCCCTGATTACTGACCGTTATTCGCTTGAGGAGACGCAGCAGGCCATGGAACGGGCATTGCACAACAAGAGCGGCAGTCTGAAGGTAATGGTGTATCCGAACGGCAAATGAATCTACTTTAAAGGAGCCCTGAGATTGAGGGTTTCTTTTTTTGTATTTTTCGCCATAAAAGGATTAAACAAGCTTCCATAACGTGGTATAATGCTTGAAGATTTTAATATATAAAATGATACACACCACATTGGTTAAATAGCATCTAGCGAAAGGAACTGAAGGTTGTGAGAACACATGAATTTATGATTCACTCTGATTTCCACCGGGATGATCTGATGTCTGTATCTTCGCAAGCGTCGCGTTTTGCCTCGGATATTTCATTGTCATTTATGGATGCGAATCATGAGCATCGTGTAGATGTCAAAAGCCTGCTCGGTATGGCTTTACTTCCTATTCGACATGGCAGTGTGGTGAGATTGCAGACACGGGGAAGAGATGAACTTGAAGCGTTGGAATACATGCTAAATGTGCTGGAGAAGGGCTTAACTTGAACTCTGAAACCTGTGCAAATCACAGTGAATTGTAAAATATTTATCGTTTCTTCAATTCCGACTGGTACTTCGTCCAAAAAAAGAGTATAATAAAATTTAGTTCTATTCTAAGAAGTACCCATATTAAAGGAGTGTAAATAGATTATGCCAAAAGCTGATATCCATCCAAAGACACAAACAGTAATTTTCTTCGATGCAAGTGCTGATTACAAATTCCTGAGTTCTTCGACTAAATTTTCGAACGAAACAATGGAATGGGAAGATGGTAACTCTTACCCAGTAATCCGTGTGGACACTAGCTCCGCATCCCACCCATTCTTCACTGGTAAACAAAGAAACGTGGACATCGGTGGTCGTGTTGATAAATTTAACCGTAAATACAACATCAAATAGGTTGTCCAACCATTACAAGAAAACCTCGGGATTAGTCCTGAGGTTTTTTTGTTTGTATGCCGTTAGGTAGACCCATGCAATCCAAAGTTAAAAGTAATTCTAATCCCCCTACATATTCAACTGCTCTAAAATTAATTCAACCAATTATTGCGCTTACAATACTTTCGGATGTACACTAGGAAACAGAGTCAGTCATATTGGAGGAGGAAATAGAGATGAGCAGCATCAACCATATGGTAACGTTTACACTTTACGCAGGTAAAGATACACCTGAAGCAGAGGCATTTTTGAAAGAAAGCGCGGATGCACTGGCGAATATTCCGGGTGTAGAGCAATTCCAGGTCCTGCGTCAGGTGAGCGAAAAGAACGAGTTTGATTACAGTTTTTCGATGGTATTTGCCAATCAGGCTGCCTATGATGCCTATAATGATCACCCGGTTCACCGCAAATATGTGGAAGAACGGTGGGAAAAAGAAGTTAGTCGCTTCCAGGAAATCGATCTCATTCCGCACGGGAAGTAATAAAATGATGAATCTCATTGAAACCAAACAGAAGATAACATGAACTTCGAAAGCGTTTTCCAGTTAGATTCCAGTTTGTTTAATATGAGTTAAACTATTTTTGAAATCCTTCTTTCTTCATCGCTAAAATTTCGTGATTACACATGTGTGACTCAAAGGAGCGATTTATCACATGAAATTGGATCTTTCAGGTAAAACGGCGCTGGTAACTGGTGCAACCGGTCAATTGGGAAGGGTCATCGCTTGTACGTTGGCAGACTGTGGTGCTGACCTCGCGCTGCATTACATAAATAATGAAACGAAGGCGAGAGAGCTTCAGGCTGAGATTGAAGCCATCGGTCGGAAAACGGTCATTGTTCAGGGCGACATCACGAAGCAGGATACGGCATTTCGGATGCGGGATGAAATTCAGTCCAGCCTCGGCGATGTGAATATCGTGGTTGCCAATGCGGTCATCCAATATGCCTGGACAACGGTGCTGGAACAATCACCAGATGATTATATAAGCCAGTTCGAATCATGTGTGATGCAGAGTGTGTATCTCGCCAAAGCATTCATCCCTTATATGAAAGAAGCCAGAGCGGGTCGATTCATTGGTATCAATACGGAATGTGCGATGCAAAATTTTGCCACCCAATCTGCATATACAGCTGGAAAACGCGGCATGGACGGTTTGTACCGTGTGCTGGCGAAAGAGGTAGGCGAATATCAGATTACCGTCAACCAGGTTGCTCCTGGATGGACAATCAGTGAACGCGACCGGAGCAGTGAGCCGGGACATGATGAGGGTTATATTCAAACTGTGCCGTTGAAACGCAGGGGAGAAGATCAGGAAATTGCCAATGCGGTAGCATTTTTGGCATCCGACCTGTCCTCTTTTATTACAGGGGCTTATATCCCGGTCAGTGGTGGCAATGTGATGCCTGCCATTTAATATTGATTTATGGATGTGAATGAATTACTAAACATGCAATGAACCACTTTTAAAACCATAACAGCCCATGATCCGTTTGTCAGTCCATGACAAGCGGATTTTTTATATATCCATAAATACATATGATTTTGTTTCTAATTTCAAAAGATTGGGGTAAAAGAATAGGTAGTTTAACGCGGTGGAAACATAACTCAAAATAAGCGAATAAAGGAGACCGACCTGTCATGAAAAAAACAATTGCAGACGTTCTGGTCGAAGCACTATTGAACGCAGGCATCAAACGTATCTATGGTATCGTTGGAGACTCCTTAAATGCGGTACTCGATTCCATCCGTCGTTCGGGGAAAATTGAATGGATTCATGTCCGCCATGAGGAAGTGGCTGCTTTTGCGGCCGGGGCAGATGCCCAAGTGAGCGGAAGTATCGCTGTATGTGCAGGCAGCAGCGGACCGGGAAACATGCACTTGATTAACGGTCTGTACGACTGTCATCGGAACCGTGTACCGGTACTAGCCATCGCTGCTCATATTCCGAGTGATGAGATCGGGAGCGAGTATTTCCAAGCGACTCACCCAGAGTATTTGTTTCAGGAATGCAGTCATTATTGTGAGGTGATTACAACAGCCAAACAGATGCCGCGTTCCTTTACGATGGCTATGCAGACCGCAGTGGCTCGTTCAGGAGTTTCCGTTATTATATTACCAGGTGATGTAGCGGCTCTGGAAGCGGCTGACCTGCCTGTGCCAGAGCATGTATATCATCCCACACACCCTGTTGTCCATCCTTCCGAACCTGAACTGCGGAAACTGGCGGAATTCCTGAATCAAGGCAAAAAAATTACGTTGCTGTGTGGCGCAGGCTGCGCCGGTGCTCGTGAACCGCTGATGCAGCTCTGTGATCGCTTGAAATCCCCAATGGTTATTGCTTTGCGAGGCAAGGAATATCTGGAATACGATAACCCGTATTCGGTAGGCCTCACCGGATTGATCGGGTATTCCTCCGGATATCATGCCATGATGGACTGTGATGTGCTCCTGATGCTGGGAACCGATTTTCCGTATCGTCAATTCTTCCCGGAAGATGCGGTTGTACTCCAAGTGGATATTCAGTCTTCACATCTTGGTCGCCGCACAAAGCTCGATTATGGCGTGTGCGGAGATGTGAAGGCTACGATTGAAACATTGTTACCTTATTTGACGGAAGAGCATAGTGACAAACATTTGCATAAAAGTGTGGAACGTTACGAGAAAGTTCGCAAAGAATTGGATGAGCTTGCCGTAGGAAAACCCGGGAAGACGCCAATTCATCCGCAGTATTTAACCAAGGTCATCAGCGATGCTGCGGCGGAAAATGCAATCTTCACCTGCGATGTTGGTACACCTACAGTATGGGCGGCCCGCTATATTGAAATGAGCCGCAATCGCCGATTGTTAGGTTCATTCAGTCATGGCACCATGGCGAATGCTCTTCCACAGGCAATTGGAGCGCAGGTGTCTGATCCGGGAAGACAGGTGATTTCTTTGTCCGGTGATGGCGGCATTGCCATGCTGATGGGTGATCTTCTGACGCTTAAACAGCATAATCTGCCGATTAAAGTTGTCGTCTTTAACAATGGTGCACTCAGTTTTGTTGAACTGGAGATGAAAGCTGCCGGATTGCTTGAATCCGGTACCGAGCTTGTAAATCCCAACTTTGCGATGGTAGCTCAAGCGATGGGCCTGGAGGGGATACGGGTTGAAGATCCGGCTGATCTGGAAGGGGCTGTAGAGCGAGCATTGCAGCATGATGGCCCTGTTCTGATTGATGTTGTGGTGAACCGTCAGGAGCTGTCCCTGCCTCCGAAGATTAATATAAAACAGGCCGAAGGCTTCACCTTATGGATGATGAAGGCGGTGCTGAATGGGCGTGGCGATGAGCTGATTGAACTGGCTAAAACCAATTTGCTGAGATAAGGATGACGTTCGCCTTAGCATTATCGTGCTATGTTGAAATGTCGATCTGACTATGTAATGTATGAAATTAAACTGTACGTCTCACCAAAAAGAAGGGGAATGTTACACGCTTTTATTAAGAAATTCCCCTTCTTGAGATGTGTAGTATGTGATGAATATTATAGTATGTAGTCATATTATATGATTTGTTTTTAAGCCGTAACTCCATTAAAATAGGTAAAGTCAGGCAGGATTCAAAGCTTTCTACCCTACATATGTTGCATTCCGATGCAAGACCGCTTCATATTGAATTAATCGATCCGATGACAGATGACGAACACACATGGAGGAGATCAAAATGAGTCACGAAGGAAAAATAGCTATTATCACTGGAGCAGGAAGTGGATTGGGCCGAGCAACCGCACTGAAGCTGGCTGAGAAGGGTGCATCTGTTGTGGTCGTTGATCTCGTGGCAGAGACGGGTCAGGAAACTGTAAAACAGATTGAGAAGCTGGGCGGTAAAGCCATTTTTGTACAAACAGATGTAAGCAAGGCGAACGAGGTAGAGAATTATGTTAACAAAACGATCGAGGAATTCGGTCGAATCGACATGTTTTTCAATAATGCCGGGATCGCTGGTCCGGGTATCAAATTAATTGAGCATACTATCGAGCAGTTTGACCAAATCATTGATATTAACCTGAGAAGTGTATTTTACGGATTGAAGTATGTGATTACCGAAATGCTCAAAACAGGCGGTGGTTCCATCGTCAATACGGCATCTACCGCAGGTATTGTGGGTGTTCAAGCGGTTGCACCCTATGCAGCGACGAAGCATGGCGTAGTTGGATTAACACGAACAGCGGCCATTGAGTATGGCAAAGAAAACATTCGTGTAAATGCCATTGCCCCAGGTACGATTGAAACTCCAATGGTGGTTCAGTTTGGTAAGGATAATCCTGAAGTATTCAAAGCAACCCTTGACAGCATTCCGTCCGGACGTCTCGGTAAGCCTGAAGAGATTGCCAATCTGGTATCCTTCCTGCTGGGAGACGAAGCACCTTATATTAATGGCGCTGTTTATCCTATTGATGGTGCTGTAACCGCACAATAAGGCATTTATCAGACATCATAAGAAAGAGAGGCGACTGTTAATGTTACAGTGCCTCTCTTTTTGCGGTTATCATTTTTATTCTTGAGCTTAAGCTTAAATTCCATCATGCCACATTGGAAGATTCAGCCTGAGCTGTAGTGGCAATTCCCGGACGGTAAGCAAGAATAATGATGATCATTGCAATAACCACCCCTGCAGCTCCAATCCAGGTGATGGATGACAATGAAACTGCGCTGACAGCAATTCCCCCAATGCCTGCACCGGCAGCCATAGCCAGTTGCATAACCGAACTGTTCAGACTCAACATAATTCCGGACGATTCCGGAGCCATTGTAACCAGATTATATTGCTGTGTCGGGCCGGAAGACCAGGCGGAGAAGGACCATAGAATCAACACAATAAAGACGATCACACCCGAATGAGCCGTGATGTTCAGCATCAACAGACTTACGACATGCAAGGCCATTCCCAGGATGAGTGTTCGCTTTACTCCCATACGGTCTGCGCTGAATCCTCCTGATTTGGAACCAATCAGACTTGCGATACCAAAAGCCAGCAAAGCGGAACTTAACACCGTTTCGTTCATGCCTGCAACAGTTACCAGGTAAGGTGAAATGTAAGTATACGCAATGGAATAGCCTCCTAACCAGAAAAAGCTGACAAGCAGCGCGAATCCAATACGAGGTTGTTTGAGGAGCGATAATTGTTTTTTCAAAGGAACGGGTGCTTCGCCTTCAGATGGCGGAATCGTAGAGGCAATAACAATCATGGCAAGCACACCCAAAATCGCGATACCTGCAAAAATCAGTTTCCAATCCCAAGCTGCAGCAACCATTCTTCCCAGTGGAACCCCCACGATTAGGGATGCGGTAAACCCTGTAATGACCGTTGCGATAGAGCTGGCCTGTTTGCCTGCAGGCGCTATTTTGGCAGCGACTGTCAAGGCTGTTACAACGACGACTCCGGCTCCCAGCGCCATAAGGATACGTGCAGCGATAAAGAGCCCATAGCCAGGTAAAAGGTAGGCCAAGACGTTACCTGCGACAAAAAGTCCCAGAAAGTAGAGCAGCAGCTTTCGTCGATCCATACGGGATGTTAAGGCGATAATGATGGGCGTACCAAGTGCATAAACGAGTGAAAAGATTGTGATCAGCTGTCCCGCAGCAATCAACGATATATTCATGGTGTCCGAGATCCGATCCAGAATGCCTGCAATGATATATTCGGAGGTCCCTACAAGAAAGCTGACCAAGGCCAGGACATAGATTTTCCATGTGTTAGACATGAGTATATAACCTCTTTCTGTTTATAATTATTATATTTTTAGAAATATAGAAATAAGGACGAGAGAACAGGATTATGAGATAACTAATGCACCACTGAGGCAAGGCTGAGCACTTAATCTATCCATGCACCCGGGTTTTATGGCAAAAGGAGATTTATACGACTACGGTGAGGCACAGCAGACCAAGTAGAAATACCAATATAATGATTTTATATTTCTAGTATTATAGAAATAATAAACAAAAATTTTATTTATCCAACAGATAAGGAGCAAATCTCTGTACAGTATCTGTATTGAGGCTGTAGTAAATATACGTACCTTTCTTTTGTGAGGTTAACAAACCACAATCGGAAAGCTGCTTCAGGTGATGAGATAAAGTGGAAAGCGCCACGGTTACAAGCCGATTCTCCAAATCAGCCGGACATAGGTTGCTTTCACCCGAAAGAATCTGAATGATTTTATATCGCGTTTGTTCGCCCAGCGCTTTATGAATTTTGACGGCCTGTTCATTATCAATCGGATTGGTTTGCATCAAAATCGGTCCTTTCGTCTTTATTTCTTATTTCTACAAATATTGAAATAACTTTATCATGTCTTTTGAAAAAAGTAAACTCCCTGCGAAGATCGTTGTTTTCAGTCGAACATGAATCAACTGAAAGCAAAAAACCTTTGCAAGGAGTTGGGAAGTCGTCTATCTACATACTAATTATAAGCGTTCAAGATATTCAACGTATTCTTTGGCATCTTTCAATGACAGGTTTCTGGCTTCACGAGCCTTTTTGATTGCGATTATTTTTTTGCCCTGTTGTGCAAGTGCCTGCAACTCTTTATCAAGTTCAGTCAGATCAGCGTGTGTCGGTGTAGGTGTAAGTGGAGACACATTCACTGAAGAAGCGTTATAACTGAGAGGGGAGTGTGCGTTAAGGCCTGAACCATTCTCCAGACGTTCAACATCCCTTTTCAATTCATTCAACTGGGTCTGCAAGCTGATGACGCGAACCAATAAGATAAGAATAAGAAACAAAAAAACGACTAAAACAATGGTGTTTATTTCCATACAGTCAGGTGCCTCACTTTCCTTTCTTCAAATACATATTTATTTAAGCTGTACCGGAATTTCCTTAACCCCACGAACAATCATGCCAGGTCTCCATTCAAGTTCATTAACGTCTGTCTGAAGCTGCATATTGGGAAAGCGGCGAAGCAGCGTATTAATAGCAATTTCGCCTTCCAGTCGCGCAAGAGGGGCTCCCAGACAGAGGTGAATGCCTTTGCCAAAAGCCAAATGTGCGCTCTTCTCGCGAGTAATGTCAAAAACATCCGCATCCTTAAATTTCTCTTCATCCCGATTGGCTGAATCCAGCGCTACAATAACGATTTCACCTTCAGCGATGTGATGTCCATGAAATTCAATGTCCTCGGATGCCCAGCGGGACGTGCTGAATTCAACCGGTCCGTTATAACGCAGCATTTCTTCAACAGCATTATGGATTAACTCAGGTTGCTTGATCAACAGGTCGCGTTGTTCCGGATGCTCCAAAAGCGCAAGAACACCATTACCGATCAGATTAACGGTTGTTTCGTGTCCGGCGATGATCAGCAAAGCGACAACACCAAGCAGTTCCTTTTCAGTGAGTTGTTCTCCTGATTCTTCTGCCACAACGAGCTGGCTGATCAGATCGTCACCCGGCTGCTCACGTACTTTGGCAAACCAATTATTCAGGTAATCAATGAATTCCTTGGCATGCTTCTCGAACACTTCGGCATGCTCCGAACTTGTTGCATCAATGATTGAATTGGACCAAAGACGGAATTTGTCCTGATCTTCAAGAGGTACACCCAGGATCTCGCTGATGACAATGATCGGTAATGGAAAAGCAAACTCATCAATCAGATTCATCTTGTCTTGGGAATTGAGATTATCCAGAAGATCGTCGGCAATATCTTGAATATGACTTCTCATGCCCTCAATCAATCTGGGAGTAAAAGCCTTCTGTACGAGTCCACGCAACCGGCGATGATCGGGTGGATCGGAAAAAAGCATGTTATGCACGAATATATTTTGTTGATCGGGTCCGTAACGTTTGATTACATCTTTACTGAAACGATTGTCTTTTAATACTTCGACTGCATCCTCATATCGACTAATAATCCAACCAAACTCACCTTGAGGGAACATCACTCTGTAAATGGGATCATTCTGTCTCAGCTTTTCGTATACAGGGTAAGGGTTCTGTGTAAATTCTCGGGTGAAGAACTCCGGCTGTGAAGTTTCATTTGTATTCAATTGGTTAATCTCCTCTCATCAAAAGCTCGTAATGTTACGCATCTTATCTAAGGGATCATATGTTAATTTCGGTGGCTTCATACGAAAAGCCTGCACCATCTATATATTCAATATTGGAGCGATTGAAACCTTGTTTTTGACTAGCCAATATGGTATGGAAAGCCTACATATTTCTGATAGAATAACACATGGAATAAGGAATAAAATCAATAGAAATGAAGTAAAGACACAGACTACTGGGCTGTGTTTTTTTGTGAGATTGGACTTAATCTGCTTGAACCATATTACGTGGTGTTTAATGAACTTTAGGGACGTATGGCCTATAAATTTAAGTTATCTACAACAACAACGTGGATTCAAATTCGTTTTGTATACAACCGCCATGATGTAACGATATGAGTAATTCACAATTGTGCTATGAACCATGTCCACGGACTTATGAAGAATGCTGATAAGAAGGACGTTTCAACCATTTTTGACGATTTCTGCGTTCGTTCAAAGGCTGCTGTGATAAGATAAAACGTAATAAGAACATACGATCTGTTTGCGAGAGGAGAAACCTTGACGATGGAGATGCTTAAGCCACCCGCCGAGACACTATATGAGACAGAATTAAGGGCGTTACGAGAGGAAGATACGGGAAAACGTCCTCCAAACTGGCTGCTGTCCCCGGCCTATGTCAGAGATTTTATTATTGGCAGAGAAAAGCCTGCGATGTTGAATGGAGGTGAGGTTCCCATTACACGGAAATTTTATGGCAACGATGTTCTCATTGAACGTGCAGTCGTGACACTGGCAGGCAATCGGGGTTTAATGCTTGTGGGTGAACCCGGGACAGCCAAGACCATGCTCAGTGAACTGCTGACCGCTGCCATTTCTGGTACCAGCCTGAACACAATTCAGGGTACGGCAGGTACAACCGAGGACATGATTAAATATTCCTGGAATTATGCCATGCTGCTGGATAAAGGCCCGTCCGAAGCCGCACTTGTACCCTCACCGTTGTATAACGGAATGAAAAAGGGAATTCTTACCCGTTTTGAGGAAATTACACGTTGTCCTGCTGAAGCACAGGATAGCCTGATCAGTATTCTCAGTGACAAGGTGATGAGTATTCCTGAACTGGATGGCGGTGTGCTGTTTGCCAAACCGGGGTTTAACGTTATTGCTACGGCGAACATTCGTGATAAGGGAGTCAATGAAATGAGTGGTGCGCTGAAGCGCCGTTTCAATTTTGAGACGATCAAACCGATCAGCAGTGTGAAAATGGAAGCCAAAATTATTGAATCCCAGGCTCGCAGCCTGTTATTACATAGCGGGATAGACACCGAGATCAATTCGGATGTGGTTGAATTGCTGGCCACGACATTTATGGAGCTTCGCACGGGAATGACGCGGGAAGGTTACAAGCTGGATACGCCCCAAGCGTCCATGAGTACGGCTGAAGCTGTATCTGTATATGTACAGAGTGCAATGACTTCCTATTATTACGAAGACAAGGGAATCGCATTGGATCGGCTGGTGCAAAACATGCTAGGGACGATAGCGAAAGAAAGCGACAAGGATCTGTCCATTCTCAAAACTTACTTCTCCAAGGTCGTGAAGGAGCGTTCGAGAGAAGAAGGGATTTGGAAGGATTATTACGAGGAAAAGAAATGGATCGGTTAACAGGAAAAGCGGATTTGGATGTTGCCCAGTTACAGACGCTATTTGAGTCCCGGGTGTATAACCTGAACAACGGAACGGTTTATTTCCCCATACGCCATCATAGTCCAGCCTGTTCCTATCATTTGCTGCGATTGATTGAAGAATACAAGCCGGACATTATTCTAATCGAGGGCCCCGAGAGCGGCAATCCCTTACTACAAGTTCTGGCTGACGAGGCGACCCTACCTCCTGTTAGTCTTTACTACACCTATGAGAGTGAAGAGGAGAGAGCGGCCTGTTATTATCCGATGCTTCGTTACTCTCCTGAATATGTAGCGCTGAAAGAAGCAGCTCGGCTGAGCATCTCTGCAACTTTTATCGACCTGGATTATCATCATTTCTCCAAGCCCAACAAGGCAGAACAGCGGGAGATATCCATTCAAGATGAAACTTTGCTCGCAGGGTCTGAGTTTATTAACCGTTTATGTCAGAAAACAAACTGTCGAAGTTTCGATGAGTTGTGGGAGAACGTATTTGAGATTGGTGGTCTGGAGAAATCAACACAGGCATTTGTACAGGATGTATTCACGTACTGTACCTTATCCCGGATGTGTTATTCAGCGGAGCGCTTGCACAGTACAGGTGATTTGGCAAGAGAAGCTCATATGAGAAGTCGTATCAAACAGGCTGGGAAGGAGCATGAACGTGTGCTTGTTATCACTGGCGGATTTCATACGTATGGACTGCTGATGCCCGAGGATCATGGGACGGACTCAGAAGAGATGACGATGCAAAATCATGTGAAGGCTCAGAATTCGGTGTATCAGCAGATGTATCCCATGGTCTACACGTTTGCCGAAGCGGATCGGCTGAATGGGTATGCAAGCGGCATGCCTTACGTGAATTATTACGATCAGATCTGGACCCAGCTGCTCCGGCAAAAGAATCCCGTGTATAATTTGACCGCTTTGGACTTGTTATCCCGACTAACCCGCAAGCTGAGGGAAGGGCATGAACATGTATCAACCAGCGACGCTATTGAGGCGTACAGTATGGTTCAGGGCCTCGCAGGACTGAGGGGGAAGAGAGAAGGCGGTGTCTATGAGCTAATGGATGCAACACTTTCTTCCTTCGTTAAGGGTGAACTTTCGTTAGCTTCAGACAAACCAATACAAGAACTGCACAGATTGCTAACCGGGGATGTCATCGGAAAAGTGGCTCCCAATCCATTCAGTATTCCGATCGTAGAGGATTTCAAAGAACGTTGTACAGAGTCCAAACTTCAAATCCGTACTACAGGCCAACATAAGAAGGTACTTGATTTATACGCCAAACCTGATCATCGTCGGCAAAGTCAATTATTTCAATGTATGGTCTATCTCGTTCCGGAGTTCGCGAAGCGACAATCGGGCCCGGATTGGATTGCACAGCGTGATATGAACCTTGTTCGGGAGACGTGGGTATATACCTATTCCTCCAGAATTGAGGCTCGATTGATTGAGAATTCACTCTATGGAGGCACAATTCGGGAAGCCGCTACGCGCAAGATGGAAGAAGAGATGCAGGGAATACCGGATCATCACAGCGGTGACCTTGCCAAATCCATGCTTCAGGCTTTGCTTATGGGTCTACAGGATACCGCAATGAAGCTGTATGAACAAGTGAAGTCGGCGCTCCGGAAGGATGGGAATTTCCTGTCGTTGTGTGGAAGTCTGCATATTTTGAATCGAATTCAGCAGCATCGCAGACTTCTTGGGTTGTCTGAGGAACCGCAGCTCCTTCATCTCGTGTCCGAAGCTTATAACAATGCCGTTGACAAACTGATGCAGCTCTCAAGAACGAATCCGGATGAACATGAAGCGATTGTCCAGGGACTGAAGCTGCTTGCCATGCTGGCAGAATCGTCCGAAGATCATTTTCGGGATGATACCTTTCGGGCACACCTGAATGAACTTCTGTCAGACAGCCAGCTTCCGGCACAGCTGGAGGGAGTGTGTATTGCCATCTCTTCAGGACTTGGCGACAGACATAGAGAAGAGATCGTGGATCGGGCACGTGCATATATTCGGGGATCGCAGGAACAATCCCGGCAGACTGCACTTTATCTACAGGGCGTGTTCTCTGTAGCACGGGACGCTTTTTTGTATGAAGATCAGCTTTTATCAGAATTGAACTATATGATCGAGCAGCTTGATTATGAAGAGTTTATTCGCATGATTCCTGAGCTTCGTTTGGCGTTTACCTACTTTACCCCCATGGAGACAGGCCTGATTGCGGATCGGGTTGCGAGCTTGCATCAGGTAGAGAACGAAGAGATGTCATGGCCTTCCGTTGACGAACGATTGCTGATCCAGACGAAAACATGGGATGAAGCCCTTCGGAAGGAGTTTGACGCATGGAAGCTAATCTGAATGAGCTCAATACAACCAAGGAAATGGTGAAAGACAATGCTGAGCTGAATCGGGCAGAAACCTTAAACCGTTGGCGCCTTATTCTGGGTGAATCCGCCGAAGAAGGACTGTCCAATGCTGAAGACTATTCCCCTGATGATTTTAAATATACCGAAGTCGATGAGATTCTCGGATATCTGTATAATCGCGAATACGGTGAAGAGCAGGGTTACAGAAAAGGGGGAGGAAGGGGCCCTTCGGATCTATCCGTTCCCAAATGGTTGCATAAGGTCAGGGAATTATTCCCGAAATCAACGGTAGAAATTCTGGAGAAACAGGCGCTTGACCGGTATGGCCTAACGGAATTGTTAACGGACAAAAAGCTGCTGGAATCCCTCGAACCCAATATGAACCTGCTCAAGAACATTATGCAATTTAAAGGACGAATGAAAGGCGACGTGTTAAAGAGTGCCAAGGAAATCGTGCGAGTCGTGGTTGAAGATCTGCGACGCAAACTGGAATCTCAGACCAAAGCGAGCATTATGGGGAAACGCAGCCGTTATGCATCCAGTTCGGTGCGTTCCTTGCGCAATCTGAATTTCAAGCAGACGATTACCAAGAACTTGAAGAATTATGACAAAAACAATCGAAGATTTGTAATTGATCGTCTATATTTTGACGGGAATATCCAGTCTCATAACAAGTGGGACATCATCATTGGTGTGGATGAGAGCGGAAGCATGATGGATTCAGTGATATACAGTTCGGTGATGGCCAGCATTTTCTATCGCCTGAATGCACTGCGAACGAAATTGTTCATTTTTGACACACAGGTTGTCGATTTGAGTGACAGGCTGGAAGATCCGGTAGATGTGCTTATGAACGTGCAGCTTGGCGGGGGAACGCATATTACCAAGGCACTCCGTTATGGTGAGACGTTAATCGAAAATCCTGGGAAAACGATATACATTCTCGTTAGCGATTTGGAGGAGGGTTACCCGATCCAGCACATGTATAAGGCATGTAAGGATATTCTGGATACGGGCTGCAAATTGCTTGTGCTGACGGCACTCGATTTTAACGGAGATACCGTGTACAACAAACATGCTGCGCAGACGTTATCCAATATGGGTGCACATGTAGCTGCGATTACCCCCAATGAGTTGGCAGACTGGATTGGCGAAATTATTACGTAATTGGTTATATACAAGATCATTTATACACTGATATTCGAGGAGGAATGTGTAATGTTAACCGCAGACCGCGCAGTAGAAGCTTTGGTGGAGAAGTTTGCAGAGGTGTGTTCCAATGAATATTCGTTGAAAACGGACCGAAGTTCGGAAATCATTGATTATGTGATGGGAACGACGGATAAGTTTCCGGATATGTTGGGTGGTTCCAGCCATTATGCGTACCAGACGATAGAAGTACTCATGAAAATTGCCAAAAAGGATGACGGAGATATCTTTTTTCGAGCGGGAGCCATTGTAATTCATATGGAATCCAATTATTCCAGAAGGAATTCGTGGAGAACCGATGGTTTTACGCTCTGCCTTGGAAACGACTCGGAAGCTTATGGACTGAGTGGAAAGAGCAAAACCAATGATCGGATGGGCGGGTTGCTGTCCCGTTTGGAGAAAATCAATCGTTATGCTGGAGAGAAGGAAATTCTGGATGAATTAAAGAGCAGACTGAAGGGGAATTCCCGGGATGTAATCAATGGAATGATACTCCTTCGACTCTATTCAGATCTCAATGATAGCCCTTCTCATCTTGCCCAGGTGCAACAGTTCACTCAATCTCTGCCTGCATTGTTTCAACACGTGATGACCCATGATACCAGTAAGCTGCGGCACGAATTGCATACATTGATTGAGCCACTGGTAGTTTGCAATTTCCAAACGAAACATAACAGATCTGCATATGAATTAAATGATGAATTCCTGCGAGAGAAGCATAATCAGGTTATAGCTGAGAACTATTCGAATTCTTCTCTCTCCAAAAAGGAGCAGCTGTCATACAGTGAGTTCGACAAAACGATGATCCTTTTGAGCAATGCTTTGTTGTATTTGGTTAACATCAGTGGTGGCAAACACCGTCTCCTTGAAGACCAAAGTGAGACCGGTCTTATTTTGCTCGAAGCCATAAACCAATTACATGAGATCTATCCACTTGAAGTTCGGCGCTATTTGTTAAGTATGGATACAAGAACGAAAAATGCCAATGAGTTGCTGTCAGGGCTGGTGCCCCTGGACGAGCCATATCAGCTCATTGAAATGTTGCGTAATGAACTCGAATCGTACACCATACCATGGCAATTTCTGCAATCAACGATTGTGAATGATCCGCAACAAGCAATTCGTGCATACCACATATTAAAACCACCATTCCTCAAATTGTGTATTCAAAAAGTGCTGGAGGACCATGGAATCGCAGTTCCAGATGTGGATGAAACGGTTGAGCAAGCCGTATTCAGCTCTCTTCGACATCCATTAGATGGAGGCAGACAGGGAATTGCGATTGCACGATATTTAAACGGGGAGAGTTCCCTTGAGGACTACTGGGAAGATCCGCATAGTCGTGGACTGTTTAATAATCTGAATCGTGACAAAAGGCGCGTTCATAACTTGATCAGCATTAGTTTCCTGCCTTTGGATTCGGAGGCGATGCGTCGGTTCGTGATTCTGACCACGCATCCCGAGTGGACTCTGGATATCGTTTCTGATATGTATCAATCTTACGCGTTTAGCGGTGAGAAGCTGCTTGCACTTTACGGCCAAGATCCAGAGGTGAAACAAGAAAAATTGCTGTCCAGCCTGATCTCTCTCAACGGTATGACCGATTATAAGTACAAATCGATGCCTCAGGATGAATATCGCCGGATCATTCAGCAAAATCTGGACTTTGCTCTGGGACAGTACAAGAAACTGCCCACGGACACACGTATCTTAATCCTGGAAATCACCTTTGAACAACGTCAAGAGCTATCGACTAAACAGGTAGCTGAAGCGATTCGTGCCGGGTTGCAGGATTCATCCAAAAAGGCAAATGGCGTAGCATTATCTGAATTCAATCGGATTCCTGACCCGGACTTATACACGACAATATATCGTTCGGAGAAAAAAACGGGTGTGAAAGAAATGGCTCTGAGCGCCATCCGCAGTTTGGATCATAGCAAGGAGATATACCTTGAGCTTCTGAAGGGTGAGAAGTCTGCCGAATGGAAGAACCTGATTCAAATTCTGCTGGATACCGCGGATCAAAGTCCAGAGTATGCTCATGCGGCACTTGCAGATCAGGCAGATGCCAAAAAGCTGACCAGACTAAGTTGGTTTTCCTTGAACGATCTTCCTTCTCTGATACGTTCAGAGGACAATCAACCATTAGATGATCGAATCAAGCAATATATCTTGGTCCAATCAATAGATCATACATCTGCGCCGAACGAAAGACTGAATGAACTCCGTGAGTATGTAAGCGAGGAATCGCTCGCACGGTTTGCTAGCGAGCTGCTGCAGTTGTGGATTCAGGTGGGTGCTTCTGCGAAAGAAAAGTGGGTGATGTACCTCTCGGCACTCTTTGGGGATACTCAAATTGTGAATATCTTGGCTCCCCAAATTAAGGAATGGACAGAAAACAGCCGAGGCGCCATTGCCGCAGATGCTGTAAAAGTATTGGCCTATCTTAAGGAACCTTCTGCTCTCATGGCGATTGACAAGATTAAACGCAGTGTGAAGAACCGCCAGGTTAAGGGTGCGGCTGAAGAAGCGTTGCAGCTGGCAGCGGATAATAGGGGACTTACCTCGGAACAACTGGAAGATCGACTCGTCACCACACTTGGTTTTGATAAAAATGGGACGATGCAGCTGAGCTACGGGGAGCGTTCATTCCTGATTAAAGTGAATGGAGATCTGCAAGTCGTTGTTGTAAATGAAGAAACGGGTAAATCTGTGAAGAGTCTGCCTGCTCCAACGCAGAAAGATGATGCTGAACTTGCAGCACAATCTAAGGCGCGTTTCACACAATTGAAGAAGGATCTCAAAACGATGGTTAACATCCAGGCGCAACGTCTGGAAGAGTCCTTGTCCAAACAACGGCTGTGGTCTGCTGATGAGTGGACAGCATTGTTTGTACAGAATGTAATCATGCAGAAATTTGCTGTAGGTCTGATATGGGGCATATATGAAGATGGTCAGTTGGTCACCACGTTCCGTTATATGGAGGATGGAACGTTTAATACCGTCGATGAGGATGAATACGAGCTGCCTTCGGAATCTCTAGTGGGATTGATTCATCCACTCGAACTGGACCAATCTACGCTCGAAGGATGGAAAACGCAGCTGGAGGATTATGAGATCAAGCAGCCGTTTGAGCAGCTGAATCGTCAAATTCATGTGCCTGAGGATGAAGACAAAAACAAGGTTGAATATGATCGCTTGCCGGAGTCTGATTTCTCTCCCACTGCATTCCCCAAAGCACTGGAGAAATACGGATGGATCAAAGGTCCAGCACAGGATGGCGGCTGGTATCATGAATTTTACAAAGAGTATGGAGATCTTGTCGCAGAACTGCGCTTCAGTGGTACCAGCATTTCATATTATGAAGGATTGGAAGATATCACGCTGGAATCTCTGCACTTCTTCAAACCTGGCAGTCAGAAATACTATTATTATAGCGATCACAAGTCCATTGCTTTGGGTGAAATTGCAGGTCGTGTGTTCAGTGAGACGATCTATGATATTTTAAGAGCGTCAGGACGTTGATCACGTGAGTGGATTTGAACAGAAATTCCGGATATTTTCGACGCTGTGTACGGAGGATTATTTGATTCGATATGCTAACAAGGGATTGTACAAAAGGTCTCTGAAAGAGTTGGATCATGGCGTGACTGTGCAATACACTTGGAATGAAGCCTCTGTGAATTGTCAGTTGACTGATGGTACACATTGTATGCTTGAAAATACGCTGGATCATTGGGAATGCTCCTGTCCGGCAGACAATATTTGCAAACATGTACTGATTTCGATTTTGTATTATCAACGGGAACATCAGACTGAGGATACATTAAATCAGGGTGAAGAAGCGTCAACAGCAGAGTTGGCACCTGAGTCTGGTCTGGATAAAATGCATGTTCATCAGGCAGGTCAAATTCAAAATACACATTCCCATGGGATGAAGTCCCGCTTCCGCTGGATGGTTGAATCGGATCTTGCTCCTTTGATCAAATCATATCGTTCTTCGTTGATTGAGGAGGTTCTGTTCCGATTAAGATATCCAGAGCAGATTGAAGTATTGGAGGATTCTCTTCTAACGGTGCGTCTGGTGAAACAAGAAATTGAGGTTTCGTTTACAGAAGAACCTAGTCTGGCTAAGGCCCTGTGCAAAGTAAAACAAACTGCCGGTAATATGGCCAAACTTGAAGCAATACTGCGGTATCGGATGCAGCAAGGTTTGGATGATACGGATGTCATAAGTGGAAGAGTCCATGATACCACGTTTTCACTTCAAACAGTGAAGGAATGTCGTTCCATGCTGACAGGCCTGCTAAAGACGGGACTTGCTCGTCTACCGCAATCGTATATGGCCCAATTGGAGACATTGGCGATTGCCGCTCATAGTGGTCATCTTCCCGACATTGAGCGAGGTTTACGTGGGATTCAAGGAGAACTGCAACTGTTTTTTAACCGACACGTACGGTTCTCCATGCAATCGATGCTTGATCGGATAAGCAAGTTGTATCTTGCACTACAGGTGCTTGAACAAGAGAAGGTATCTGCGTTCAAACAAAGTCAGCTCATTGGCAGTTTTCGAAGTAAATACTATGCGGTTCCAGAGCTGCATCTGTATGGATTGGGGGCTGATGCATGGGAGACACGCTCCGGTTACCGTGGAATCACTTATTATTTCTATTGCTTTGATGATGCCGAAATCTATACGTACAGCGATGTGCGGGCGGTATACTATGAAGATAATCAATTCTCATATACAGAGCATTATGGTTCCTTCACTCCATGGCTGCCCAATCTGACTTTTCGTCAATTTGCCGGGGAAGAGGTTCAGTTTCGTTCGGTTAAAGTAAATGAAGAGCATAGACTCTCCTCCGGTGAAGGCGCAAAGCTTACACTGTTGCCACGAACATCAGTGGAAGAGATGAATCTGGGCAAGTACATGCAAGATATACCCTCCGTACTCGCTCAGGATGCACGCTCATTTGAGTTGTTTTCCGTTCCGAAAGAACGACTGGCGATGATCAAGGTTGCCCGGGTTGTAGAGCATCGCTTCGATAAGCAATCGCAGGACCTTATTCTAACGATGGAGAGTGACCATGGGGAGACGTTGGATCTGACTCTTCCATATTCAACGGAATGGCAGACCATGATCAAACGGCTAGAGTCTGGCTATGGAGCAGGAACACTCGAAGACTTCTATGCTTTTGTACGTATAGAGCAGCAACGGATATACCCGATCAGCTTCCTGAAGGGTCCAACAGTGATCAGTCTGAAACTGGATACGGGTTATGGAAGGACGGGAAGAGTTGGAAGACTATAATCAGTTGATGCAGAAGATTAGCAGCTGGTCAGAAGAGCTGTTGCTTCGCGGATTATCCCAATTCACACTGAAAGATATTGATGTGTTGGAACAATTAATTGTAGAGACCTCGAGATTTCAAATGACTTTTCTTCGCGAGATTTTGGAACACATGATAGAAGAGGGCCGAAAAACCGCTTTGGGGAGCGGTAATGAGGAGCTTATGTTGCTTCATTATTGCCGCCTCACACAATATGTGCAGCTCAGCACTCAAGAATCATCCTGAACAAATCGGCACATAAAGAATTGCAGAAGCATGAGCCTCTGCAATTCTTTTTATTTTATTGGAGTAAAATGGGTTTCTGAATCTCCCAAGTTAACGGTTATATTCGCTCAGATGTCATATCCCCACTTATGATGCATACCCATACATTAGGCGAATGCTGTCTTAAGGAGGAAACAGGCATGTCCATGAGTGAACCTCTGTTAACGCAAATTGTCAATCAACATATTCCGGCTGGCGCGACTGTCGTCACCATTGATAAACCGGTCAAACATCCGGCTATTTATGCTTCAGATTTAACCGGAGATGGAATGCCGGAGATTGCTGCTGTATATGAGCAGGGCGGTGAATTAATCCTGCTTGTTCTGAAATTTTACCAGGGTCACTGGATCAAGATGTCTTTGACGAAAGGCTTGGGTTATGGAGTTACCTTATTGACAGCGGCATCTGTGACATCCACGGCGCGGAACAATCTCATTGTCGGCTGGCAGGTCGGTGCGATCTGGTCAAAGCTTGCAGTATACGATTGGACAGAATCAGGACTGACTGATCTCGCGCCAGAAGATTTGTATTACAGCCATGCGGAAATCATCGATATGCCTGGTCCCCACGGCAGAGATGGCAAAGTAGAAATTGCACTCTGGATTCATGATACAGGTGAAGCTTATCGGGTCGAGATCATCCGCTGGCAGAATGGTAATTGGGTGCCCGCAACAGATGTGTATCCATATTACTTTCCTAAGGTCGTACAGTATTATGAACAATTGACTGAACACTATCCAGACTACACTTTCTATTGGTACTATCTTGCAGATGCCCAGTACAAGGCCGGATTATCTCCTGCCGCGCTCGTTTCGGTCCAACAAGCGTTAAGATTCAATGAACCATACCCTTCGCGGGAAGCACTGCTTGAGCTGGAAAAGAAGATTAGGCAAGCCATGGGCACAGAGGGGCCGCGTGAAACGACGTGGTTATTTCCGATATCGGTCAGAACGACAACTGGAACCCGGTGGGGTTATATGGACGCCCAAGGTCGTATTCGAATTGAACCGATCCTTGACGATGCCCAAGACTTTCAACGAAATGGCCTGGCTGTCGTAGTGAAAGACGGGAAGACTGGCATCATCAATCTTAACGGGCAATTTGTCGTTCAACCTGTATACGATTCCATTAATCCTTTTTCAGAAGGTCGGGCCATTGTCATTGATTCCCAAGGGTTCGAGATGATTGATGAACAAGGCGCAGTATTGACCAAACGGGCATATCCCTTTATTGCCGATGTGAAGGACGGCCGAGCGCTGTTTTACCTTTCAGACAACAGTCAGACAGGCGGGGAAGTCAGTCGTTACGGTTATTTGGACACCTCTGGAAATGAGGTCATTCGGGCGCAGTTCGCTTCAGCGAACGATTTTCAGGATGGCAAGGCCGTTGTGCAGATCAAGGAAAATGAATATGCGTTAATTAACCGAAATGGTCAGCGGCTGGCAACGTATCCATATGCCTATGTAGGTCCTCTGGGTAACGGATTACTTCCTTTTCAGAAAGAAGCATCAGGGAAATACGGTTATATCGACGAAAGTGGTCATATCCGGATTCAGCCGAGCTTCACTTCGGCATTTCCGTTCAGTGGTGGATACGCTATTGTGAATACAGCGGAGGATTACAACTCCATCTATGGCGTTATTAATACACAAGGCTCTTTTATCATCCAACCCGCCTACAATGACATTCGAGATCTGG
Source organism: Paenibacillus sp. E222 (assembly GCF_013401555.1). Lineage (NCBI taxonomy): Bacteria > Bacillati > Bacillota > Bacilli > Caryophanales > Paenibacillaceae > Paenibacillus > Paenibacillus sp. E222. The sequence continues at coordinate 5,013,728 of NZ_CP058552.1, read as the reverse complement.
GAGAACATCGGCTGGCCCTGGGGCAAGCGATTGACCCCAAACAGTCTTTTATTGGTTCGATCTATGCAATTGCAGATGTCAATGGTAGGAAACTTTCGGATTTTGTATATACGGATGTATCAAATTACAAGGGAGGACTGGCTTCAGCCACGAATGGGACACAAACGTTCTTTCTGGATCTCAATGGGCGACCTGCATCAGGATACCCCCGTGTTGAAGGGTCGGGCACCCTTGAATTGGTAGCTCCAGATCTAATCAAGGCGTATGTCGACCAGCGGGTATCCTATGTAAACCGGGCAGGGCAGATCATTTGGCGGCAAAATACAATCGTTCCCCTTCACCCGCCATATCGTGTACGCGAAGAAAAATATAAACCCAACCCGGATTACCTCGTGTATTATCCGCAATTGGAAGGGTTAACGGACCAAGCCGTTCAGCTTGCAGTAAATGCCAAGTTAAAGGCACTATCCCAAGTGAAGCCAATCCCTGCGAATCAGAAGCTGGGTTACACATATACAGGGGATTTTGATATTACGTTCTACCAACAGCAATTACTTCAGCTTAAACTCACGGGCTATAACTACCCGGCTGGTGCTGCACATGGCATGCCGACGATGATCTATGCGATTATTAATCTGAGCACCGGTCAGATGTATGAACTTAAGGATTTATTTAAACCGAACAGTGATTATGTGAAGGTGCTTAGCAAAATCGTAGGAGATCAGATCAAGAATGATCCGCAATACTCTTATGTTTTTCCGGACACATATGAGGGAATCAGCCCGGATCAGCCTTTTTTTGTCACAGCGGATGCACTGCACCTATACTTTAGCCCTTATGAAATCGCTCCTTACGTCGCGGGATTCCCGACATTTACGATTCCTTTTGCCCAGATCAAGGATATTATTAATACAGAGGGCTCATTCTGGAAAGCTTTTCATGCTTAAATGAAATGTTTCATCTTAGTGATGCCACAAACAGACTTCACATACTGGGGAGGATGAAAGCTGCTTTGCCTCGCGTATTATAAACATCTTTTTTGCTCATGATTACTCTTTTGCTATTTCAAAATAAACGATTTCACATAATCGAATGTGATGCTTTTTTCCAAGAACATCAAGAGTTACGTAATCACTAGAAACATCATCCAGAATACCTATCAATTTGCCGACAGTTGTCGTGATGACAATCTTTAACCCTATGTGTTGGAATAATAGCTCGGTGAATTTGGGCTCCACATAATTCGGTAATGCCAAAGTATTCTTGTGTTGTACATCTCTATTCAGATAATATTGCGGAGCTGCGGATAAGGCATAATCTTGTGGATCTCCATAGTACTTGAATCTATGCATGTGCTTCATCCTCCTCGGTCTTAAAATAATAAAACATCTATAACGTATGATAATACCTTAGGTGTTCCATGTCGGCCTTCAAATGAAATGTGTTAGACTTGGTTTTAATGGTGTAATGTGGTAGAGATATGAACAGTATATACACCCAGATAGGTGATGGTGAATACCGGTTCCCATGAGCTTCTTAAACCCATGTTGAGCTAGAACAAAAGAATGAAAGGAGTTAAATAACGTATTTATTCGTCTTTTTAGTAAAGAAAGTTTGGAGGAAACATTTTGTATAATGCAGGTTTTTGGATAAGGCTCGGCGCCAGTATTCTGGATGCTATTATTATTGCATTGCCGTTAATGGTTATCGCAGGACTGATTACAGGAAACTTTGATAGTGATGAACCTATAGCCAAAATATTAAGTGCATTGTATTCCATTTTATTGCCCGTTTTCTGGTACGGTAGAACGATAGGAAAACGTATTTGCGGAATTCGAATTCGAAAATACGATACACATGAGCCCCCTGGAATTGGAACCATGCTGATGAGAGTTGTTGTTGCAGGACTGGTATATGGAATCACATTCGGCATTGGTTTCATTGCGAGTGTCATCATGGTTGCTGTACGAGAAGACAAACGTGCAATACATGATTTTATCGCAGGTACCGAAGTGGTCTGGGACTAAAAATGAGATAGCGAGCTCTGCCGTAATATATTCGTGATATTCCAATCCACTCCTATTCACCCACGTGACAGACGATGAACAGTGTTCATGGTCTGTTTTTTGTGCTGTCATAAGTACACTCACAAACCCGCGCCAACACTGTAAATTCAATGCATTGCAGATGATGATATAGAGAATTCGTCTATCGTTTTGGCTAAATGATCATTTGGTTCTGACGAAATCAACATGTCATTTCATCTTTTGCGAATATCGCTACAATGCACTCTCCCTTACTCTGAGGTAGAGCACAGACATTCCCAAAAGGTGGAGGATAAGGTCCATGAGAAGAAAAGTGTTATCTACGAGTTTGATGATTCTGTTATTAGGTACAACGATCCTGGGGTGTTCGTCCGGAGACAGTAAAACGGGCGATGCTGATAAAGGGACACCAAGCGGATCAACGGAAGCAACAACCTATCCAATTCAAACGGATAAGACGCTTACGTACTGGGGTGAAATTAACGGAAACTTGATCGGGGTCAAAAATTCGCACAGCGAAATTCCATTCTTTCAAAAATGGCAGGAAAAAACCGGCGTACCACTCAAATTCACGGCACCACCGACCGGTCAGGTCAGAGAATCCTTTAACGTAATGCTGGCATCCGGGGATTTGCCAGACATGCTGGAGTACAATTTTATCGGAGATTTCCCTGGTGGACCGGAGAAAGCCATCAATGATGGTTATATCCTCAAGCTGAACGATCTGATTGACCAGTATGCTCCGAATCTGAAGAAATACCTGCAGGACAATCCGGACATCGACAAGATGGTCAAAACGGACAGTGGCAGCTACTATGTATTCCCGTTCATTCGGGGAGATGAGTATCTTCGTGTCTTCCAGGGACCCATCATTCGTAAGGATTGGCTGGATGAGCTGGGACTGCCTGTTCCGGAAACGATTGATGAGTGGACAACAACCCTGAGAGCTTTTAAAGAGAAAAAAGGCGCATCCGCTCCGTTCTCTGTTGTAAGTAAGCCACGATTCTTTAACGATTCCGGTAATGGTGCTTTCCTGGGCGCCTTCGGTGTAAACCGCGGATTCTATCAGGAAGACGGACAGGTCAAATTTGGTCCTGCGGAAGAGGGTTTCAAAGAATACCTGACGTTATTCCAAGAATGGTACAAAGAAGGTTTGATTGATAAAAACATCTCAACAGCGGATACCAAATCCGTCGACGGTAACCTCGCTTCGGGTGCTACTGGCGCTAGTGTCGGTAACGCAGGTGGAGGTATCGGCAAATGGCAGCCGCTCGTTGAAGCAAATGATCCGGATGCCGTTCTGGTCGCCGCACCATATCCGGTGCTTAACAAAGGGGATATTCCTAAATTCGGCCAGCTTAACCAGGGTTATGCCTCGGAAGGCACGGTTGCCATCACAACAGCAGCCAAGGACCCGGAACTTGCCGTTCGTATGCTGGATTATGGCTACAGTGAGGAAGGGCACATGTTCTTCAACTTCGGTGAAGAAGGTGTCAGCTATAACATGGAAGGTGATTATCCGAAATTCACGGACTTGCTGCTGAAGAATCCGGATAAACTCGCTCCTGCACAAGCGATTTCCCTATATGCCCGCAGCAGCTATAACGGTCCATTCGTTCAAGACAAACGTTATGCCGAGCAGTTCTTTGCATTACAGACCCAGCGTGATGCCATTGATGTATGGAAGAATACACAGGCCGCCAAATATAATCTGCCTTCAATCACACCTACACCTGAAGAAAGCTCCGAATACGCGACCATCATGAATGATATCAACACGCTCGTGGATGAGATGACCATCAAGATCATTCTGGGCAACGAACCAGTGGATCAATTCGAGAGCTATGTCACGAAAATGAAATCGTTACATCTGGATCGAGCGATTGAAATCCAGACAGCAGCACTCGAACGCTACAACAACCGGTAATTGTAAAAGGGGAGGGCTCTAGCCCTCCCGATTGAAAAGAGGTGAAAAGGTACATCATGAGCAATCGTCAATCCTTTAGAAGCCGGTTCGTGCGGGACTTCATGATGAACAAGTATTTATACATCATGATGATTCCCGTTATTGGATATTATTTAATATTTCATTACGGTCCAATGTACGGCGCAATTATTGCCTTTAAAGATTATTCTCCGATGAAGGGTATTTTGGGGAGTGATTGGGTTGGGCTGAAGCACTTTGAAGAGTTTTTTAACAGTTATTATTTCTTGCGTGTGCTGAAGAACACCCTTTTTATCAGTTTGTACACCCTGGTCTTTGAATTCCCCGCACCAATTATTCTGGCGCTGCTCATCAATGAAGTACGCAAGCGCACATTCAAGCGGGTCGTTCAGACGATTACGTATATGCCGTATTTCATCTCTCTCGTCGTCATATGCGGTATTATTACGGACTTCACGAACGCGGATGGTTTAATCAACCGCCTGATCATGATGCTTGGATATGACGGTCAGGCGATGCTGCAAAAGCCGGAGCTGTTCCGTCCGATCTATGTTTTGTCTGAAATATGGCAGCGGATCGGTTGGGAATCCATTATCTATATCGCTGCGTTGATGAGCATTGACCTGGAGCAGTACGAAGCGGCGAAGATAGACGGAGCGAGCCGTCTCAAGCAAATGTTTCACATTACGCTACCCGGATTGCTGCCTATTATTACGATCATGTTCATTCTGCGGATGGGTAATATGCTGAATGTCGGGTTCGAGAAAATCATTCTCCTTTATAATCCGGTGACCTATGAAACGGCTGACGTAATCTCCTCCTTCGTATATCGAAAGGGATTGTTGGAGTTCGGATGGAGTTACAGCTCGGCAGTCGGTCTATTTAACTCGGTGATCAATCTCGTTCTTCTGATTTCGGCGAACTATATCAGCCGCAGAGTGAGTCAAAACAGCTTATGGTGAGGTGGTAACTTTGATTAAGGAAAGCGGTTGGTTTGACCGAATCTTTACGATCTTCAATTATACGTTTCTAATCCTGCTCGTCATCGTCACATTGTATCCACTGCTCTACGTGTTATTCGCGTCTTTAAGTGATTCGGCGCAGCTGTTAGCAAACAAAGGTCTCCTGTGGAAGCCGGTCGGCTTCAGCCTGGAAGCTTACAAGAGTGTACTTGCCAATCCAGGTATAGCCACAGGTTTCCGTAATACATTGTTTATTCTTGTGTTCGGCGTTATCGTCAACCTGTTCATGACTGCGCTTGGTGCGTATGTGCTATCCCGTAAAAACGTGATGTGGAACAAGGTGTTCATGTTCTTTATCGTGTTCACGATGTTCTTTGGCGGCGGATTGATTCCACTGTACCTGGTAGTAAAAGGCGTTGGCCTGTTAGATACATTGTGGTCGACCATTCTGCCTTTTGCCATCAGCACATTTAACCTGATCATCATGCGAACGTCATTTATGGGCATACCGGACAGCCTGGAAGAGTCGGCCAAGATTGATGGAGCCAATCACTTCACCATTTTGTTCCGTATTATTATCCCATTGTCCATGCCAGTCATTGCCGTGATGATTCTGTATTACGCAGTCGATAAGTGGAACGGGTGGTTCTATGCATCTGTATTTATCAAGAGCAGAGAACTGTTCCCATTGCAATTGGTGCTGCGTGAGATTCTGATCGCCAATTCTACAGAGAGCATGTCGGCCGGTGCATCGGCTGGGGATCGCTTCCAGATCGGGGAAACCATCAAGTATGCAACGATTATGGTAGCGACGATACCAATCCTGTGCATCTATCCGTTTTTGCAGCGCTTTTTCGTTAAAGGTGTCATGGTTGGTTCATTGAAAGGTTAAATCAAAGTATTGGAGAATAGTAAGGAGGTATGACGTTACATGAGCGTATTAAATGAAGTGAACAAGGAAGTATGGGATCAGATTAAAAGTAAAGCCGATCAGATGCTTGCTGCCATAGGTGAAAAGTCTCCGCATGTCGCTGGAGCAAATGGCATCTATGACGACATGAGAATCGATTGGTGGACCTCGGGATTCTGGCCGGGCATATTATGGATTGTGTACGATATGACGGGTGATGAGAAATATAAAGAGGCTGCATGGAATTGGGATGAAAGACTATCGGCACGGTTCCTAGAAAACAACTACTTTGATCACGACGTGGGCTTTCATTTCCTGCCTACGGCCGTCATCAAATACAAGCTCACCGGAGATGCCGATGCCGCAAGGCGTGCCTTATTTGCCGCCAACTTCCTGGCTGGCCGCTTCAATACCAAAGGCAGCTTCATTCGGGCTTGGAATGGAGACATGCTGGGCTGGTCGATCATCGACACCATGATGAATCTGTCTTTGCTCTTCTGGGCATCTGAGGAAAGTGGAGATCCTCGTTTCAGCCATATCGCCAAAGCTCATGCGGATATGGTCATGAAGCAATTTGTGAGGGAAGATGGTTCTGTGCATCATATCATTCGCTTTGATCCCGAGACAGGTGAACGTGCAGAAGCGATAGGGGGTCAGGGCGCGGCGCCGGATTCGGCATGGAGTCGGGGAGCGGCGTGGGCTTTATATGGATTAACGAATACGTATCGGTATACAGAGGACCCGGCATATCTGGATGCTGCACAGCGTGTGGCGAACTTCTTCATTTCCAGCCTGCCTGAGGATAGCGTTCCGCATTGGGATTTCCGTGCTGAGCCCGAAGAAGGGGAGCAGATCCCACGAGACAGCTCCGCTGGTGCCATTGCTGCTTCCGGATTGCTTGAGCTTGCAGATGTACTTCCTGATCCGGAAGGCAGACTCTATGCTACCGTTGCCAAACGTATCCTGAGTTCCCTACGGGATCATTATGGAACCTGGGATCTTCCTGAGCACGAAGGTATGCTTCTCGAGGGAACCGGTCATAAACCGGCAGGTCAGAACGTAAACGTCTCCCTCATTTACGGTGACTATTTCTACGTCGAGGCGACTGCCAAATTAAACAGTTGGAAACATCGTATTTTCTAAAAAATGTATAAGAATATTTAAAAAACATTCTCCACTTGATACGGAGCCCGATAGACGAAAGTAGTCTATTCGGGCTATTTGTGCTTGATTTGACGGGGAAAATCGGTGGTTGCTATCCTTTTTGTCAATCGAATTGAACTTTTTATCTATATCCCAATTGCGCTCTGACCGTTATAATAAATTCCTGATCCAAACATAGATAATCTACGAAGAGTTGGGTGATGAGTTGTTGCTAAACATTCGATATTTGTGGCAAAAACGAGAAAGCATAATTGTGACCTGGCTTGTCTCTTACAGTGCTGTTTTGATTGTGCCGATTCTGATCAGTTTGGTTATTTACATGCAAGCAAATGAGACATTGAAGAGTGAAATACATCGGGCCAACGATTCTTTATTGAAGCAGATGCGTTATACGATCGATACACAAGTTGATCTGATGAAGCGGTTAAACATGGAAATGACATGGAGTCCGAATCTGCAGACGCTGATGTATTCCAATCAGCCGGCCAAAGAGGCGCCTTATACGGCTTACCAACTGGTAAAGGAACTCCGTCTCTATAAAACATCCTACGCATCCATCGATGAATTCTACGTCGTGTGGAAAAAAGACCAATCCATTCTCCGTTCTGGTAATATTCGGGATATGCGAACGGCATTTCATACCCTACATAACACAGGTGCAATGTCTTTCGAAGCGTGGCGGGATCAGATGCTGGGTACAGAGACGAATCAGTTCGTCATACTGCCACATCAGAATGCAGCTCCGGCGGAGTCTTCGATTGCGTACATTACACGTCTGCCTGATGATTTGAATGGTCAGGAGACCGGTACGGTTGTCGTCATGGCGGATACGCGAAGGTTCCAAGAAGCGATTGAGAGCATTTCAGGTTTTAGTGATGCCACGCTGCTGATTCTGAACCAGAATAACGAGATTCTGATGAGCAATCATCCGGGGTCAGAGGAATTGAAGCCATTCATGAATGGCAATCAGGTTCAGTTGGATAACGCCAAGGTAGGCAAATCAGAGATGTTTTACATGGACTCCGCGGTATCCGATCTGAAGTATGCATTGATTATTCCCAGCAGCCTGTATTGGGAAAAGGCAGTATATGTCCGTAATTTTACGTATATCAGCATCGTGGTGAGTCTCATTAGTGCAGGTGTATTGACTTGGTTCTTCATGCGCCGGAATTACTCCCCAATCCAACAGCTCGTGGAATCACTAAAAGACAAAAATAGTCAGAACGAGCCTGCTGATCGGAACGAACTTCGGTTTATTCAGAAGGTCATCATGAACACACGTTCAGAAAAGAACGAGATTGCCCAGCAGTTGCAGAAACATCAGCAGGTGCTGCGCTCCAATATGATTAATCGGCTTCTGAAAGGGAAACAGGATACGCTCGTGCCCTATGAAGATGCATTCCGTTCCTTTCATATGCCGCTGTATTCAAGTGAATTTGCTGTTATCCTATTTGTAATCGAGAATGAAGAGAATCTCTATGGAAAACTGCCGGGTATTGATATCAACGAACGAAACAAATTGATCCATCTCATTATTTCCAATGTGGTTGAAGAACTGGCTTCAGAGCGTCAGCACGTCGGATATGTGGCTGAAGTCGATGATATGATGGTCTGCCTTGTAAATATGAAAGCGGATTCTTCGGATTGGAACCAGGATCTTCATCACATTGCGGCAGAAGCGCAGCGCTTCCTGGAGCGCTATGATATGGAACTGACGATCTCGATCAGCGGACGCCATACGTCGTGGATTGGTATCGCCGAAGCATACCAGGAAGCAGTAGACGCGATGGAATACAAAATGGTGCTAGGCAAGAAAGGCATCATTACCTATGGTGATGTCCGCAGTGATGCGATGGCGGATGACCCGTTTGGCTACTACTATCCGCTTCAGGTGGAACAGCAGCTTCTTAATTTCATCAAAGCGGGAGATACCGACCAAGCCAGCGCTTATATGAACGAGATTACAGAGCGAAATTTTGATAAACCGATTATGTCGCTCACACTTGCACGTTGCCTGATTTTTAATCTGGTAGGTACAATGATAAAAGCTATCAATGATCTGGGGGATAGAGATAATCATATTCTAACCCAATACCCGCAACGGATTGAGGATATTATTGCCGGGGATACCATCCAGGAGATGCAGGAGGCTTTGCAGAATTTGCTTGAGGAGGTATGTTCCTATGCCGCTGACAAGCGCGCAACAAATGTATCGCAAGAACGTGAGGATTCCCTGCGTCATCTCAGTACCCAAGTCACACAGTATATTGAGAATAACTATACGGACGTGAATCTGAACGTCAACGCTATTGGTGAGCATTTTGAACTGAAGGGCAGTTACTTATCCAAACTCTTCAAGAATCAGACTGGTGAGGGTCTGCTGGACTGTATTCATAAGTGCCGTATCCGACAGGCTAAAGAAATGATTGAGCATAAACAGGCATCCATTAACGAGATATCCCGATTGGTCGGATATAACGATGCAGCAACTTTCATCCGGGTATTCAAGAAATACGAAGGCATTACACCCGGAAAATATAAAGAAATCAGTTAATTGATATGAAAGGAGACCGGAACATGAACGTAAAGAGGGAGTTGGCCTTCATAGCAAAGTTGACAGGATTCATCCTGCTGCTTGGCATGCTGACTGCTTGCGATCAGAACGGGACAGAGTCTGATGCCAAGCTGGATGAACGTTCCGGCTCATCAGAGTACCAGACCGTCTCAATTGCTGCACCCAATGACGCTGGGAAATTAACTTACTGGGCAGAATTGAATGGCAATGCAGCAAGCATTAAGTCCAGTTTCAATGAGGTTCCTTTTTTTCAGGAGTGGCAGCGGAGAACCGGCGTCAACCTGCAATTCATCCGGCCTCCCGCCAATCAGGCCAAAGAAGCGATTAATGTGCTGCTTACGTCCGGAGAACTGCCGGATATGATTGAATACGAGTGGAGCAATTATCCCGGTGGGCCGGAGAAAGCGATCAAAGACGGATATATTCTGAGATTAAACGATGTTATTGATCAATACGCACCTCATCTGAAGCAGTACCTGACGGAGCATCCAGACATTGATATGCAGATTCGCACAGCCAGCGGAAGTTATTATGCGTTTCCTTTTATCCAGGGAGATGATAAGCTGCGAACCTATCAAGGGCCGATTATCCGGAAGGACTGGCTGGATGAACTTGGACTTGATGTGCCAACCACGATTGACGAATGGCATACGATGCTTCAGGCATTTAAGGACAAAAAGGGAGCTGACGCCCCGCTTACTTTTCTGGGTGTTCCGAATCCGTTGTTTGGTATTGAAGGCGGCGGTTTTATTGGCGCATTTGGTATTAAAAAGGGGTTCTACGTGGAAGATGGCCAAATTAAGTTTGGGGCACAAGAACCTGAATATAAAGCGTTTCTCTCCTTATTTCGTGAATGGTACGCAGAAGGACTCATTGACAAGAACCTGGCCGCCGTCGATTCGGAGACTCAGGATACAAACATGACCACAGGACGCAGCGGCGCGAGTATCTGGAATGCAGGTGCGGGGATCGGTACATGGCTACCCATCTTGCAGGAGACGGATCCCCATGCAAAGCTTGTGCCAGCGCCATATCCTGTCATGAACAAAGGAGATCGCCCGAAATTTGGTCAACTTGCTCCCGCGATCGGTTCCAGTGGAGTCGCCATATCCAGCAACAGTCATCATGTAGAAGAAGCAGCACGGATGCTGGACTACGGGTATGGGCCTGAGGGACATTTGCTGTTCAACTTTGGCATTGAAGGTGTTAGTTTTAAGATGAAGGACGGGTACCCGACATATACCGAGACTATTTTGAAAAACCCTGATAAGTGGTCGCCGGCACAAGCGCTTGCGATGTACACCAGAGCGAGTTATTTCGGTCCATTTGTCCAGGATACGCGATATATGGAACAATATTATATTTTGCCGGAACAGAAAGAGGCGGTGCAGTTATGGTCCAGCACGGATGCTGTTCTGCATCAGGTACCAACTCTGCCCAAAACCGAGAAAGAAAGCACGGAGATGTCAGTCATTATGCAGGAAGTGAACAAAGTGGTGGACGAGATGTCGCTTAAAATCATTTTTGGGATTGAGCCAATAGATGCTTTTGATACGTATGTTGAGCAAATCAAGTCATTACAGATTGATCGTGCGATTGAGATTCAGCAGCAGGCGTTAGAGCGATATAATCGCGCTGTATCCTCTAAATAAATCCTTATATTGCATAAAATGGGCATTGAAGTGTCGTTTTTGTTCATGTAATTTCTTTCCCTCGTGCTCTACAATCGGTTATGACATGCTGAGTTGGCATGCACATGACTCTTGCTTGAGCAGGATCGGAGGTGACTATAGGGTTTCTTGAAACCGCTCACATACTCTGGAATCCAAAAGGAGGAGAACGAAAGCATGCGTAGAAAGTGGCCTTTTTTATTGTTGGCATTTACGTTGACTGTTGGATGGTCTGTACCTGGAACCCAGGAGGTTCGAGCTTCAGAGGGTGACTCACAGCCATCTATTGATCTTGCGGGTGAGAATCTGTCTCTGGGTACGGATGGCAGAAGCAGACTCTATCCAAACGATTGGTATCCAGGATTTAAAGATGAACAGGGAAGGTTTCTGCATGACTATTCGTATGCCGGTTATCAGCGCGGGGAAACAGAACTACCTAAAACGGCTAAAAACAAACGGATTGACGTTACCAAATCACCGTATTTTGCCGATCCTTCAGGTGGCCGTGATGCAACACAGGCTATTCAAAAGGCAATTGATGCTGCTGTTGGGTTAGGTGGGGGTGTCGTGTATCTTCCCAAGGGTACATATCAGGTTAACCCTCAGGACGGCAAGGATTATTCACTAAACATTCCTGCAAGTCGTGTAGTCCTGAAAGGTGACGGGATGAACAAGACTCATATCTATAATGCACAGCAAAATATGAAAAACAAGGATATTATCCGGATTGGTAACGGAGATTGGAAGAAAACCGGAATTTCCACGAAACTTCGCAAATCGGTTACAGATCCAACCGTCCTGCTACCCGTTGAAGACACAAGCGGGTTGGCGGTGAATGATTACGTGGTCATTTCATTCGAAACGACGCCAGGTTTCTTACGTGAACTTGGCATGCAAAACAAGTGGTCGTCACGTCTCGGGAAAGTAGAACCGTTATTCTATCGCCAAATTGTAGGCGTAGATCCGGAGAACAAAACGATCACGCTAGACATTCCGACGCGTTATCCAATGAAGCTGCGTGATGATATTACGATTAGTCAGACCGCAGATCCGATTGTGGAGGTAGGGTTGGAAGATTTCTCGATTGCAAACATTCAAAATGCGAAGTCAGGGCTTGGTGAAGATGACTTCAAAGTCGTTGGGACTGCTGGATATGAAGCTGATAATGCCAAAGCAGTCAATGTGATTGCAGTGGCGAACAGCTGGATTCGAAATATTAACACCTATAAACCAGCGGGCAATACAGATTATCATCTGTTATCCAAAGGGATTATTCTGGATCGTACGAAGAACGTCACAGTCGATCATGTAACCATGCAGTACCCGCAGTATCGTGGAGCGAATGGGAACGGTTATTTATATCAATTTATTGGCAATGATAATCTCATTATGAATAGTAAGGCGATAGGAGCTAGACATAGCTTCACATACGCCAACTTCTCTGCGAACGGGAATGTCCTGCAAAGTTCGTATTCTGAGAAGCCATCATTATTGACTGATTTTCATATGTATTTGAGCATGGCGAACCTGATCGATAACCTGGTCGTTAACGGGGACGGGATCTCTGCCATTACACGGGATTATGGATCATCCGAAACGAATCGTCATGGAGTGGTAACCACTGAAAGTGTGTTTTGGAATACAACCGGTCAGGCGGCACACCCTAGTAAATCCGGCATTATTGTAGAATCAGAACAATTCGGGAACGGATATGTCATTGGAACAAAAGGAAAGGACACCGGCGTAAACGTTAATATTGTGGGTTCCATTCCGGATGCGAATACGCTGCCATTTGATATGGCGGAAGGTATTGGACAGGGCGATCGTTTATCCCCGCAAAGTTTATATCAGGACCAGAGCAAGAAACGAATCAAAGATATTCATCTGGGGCTTCAATCCCTGTTAGTGAATGGCGAAGCTATAGGGGGTATGCAGTTCTTAAGAACGGATTACGTTCATATTTTGCCCTATGGCACAACCGAAACGCCGATCATCTCTGCAAAAGCTTATGCCAAGGATGCAAAGGTTAAAATTAAGCAACCGCAAGGAACTAATGGAACTGGAGAGATCACTGTATCCTATCGGGGGCACACCCAGAACGTGCGTGTGAAGTTTAAGGTAGCTGATACACCCGTACTTCCAGAGAATATCTCCATAAGTCCCAATAAAGCAGTACCCGGCTGGAGAGTTGCAGGGAATGCAATCAGCGCAGGCGGAAGCGGAGAATTATCTTCGTTTCTGACATTAGATAATGGGGAGATTGTAAACATTGCAGAATTGAACGTTCCTGTGACGTACACATCGAGTGATGATACGATCGGATATACGGAAGGGACTACATTCCATGCGTTAAAAGCGGGAAAGGTCGACATTATCGTGAGCTGCGTCTTTAATGGCGTAACGGTCGAGGCACGGGAGAAATTTGAAGTCAAAGAGCCTATGGCCGAACCGGAAGGACCGTTCGCTGTTGTAACCAAAGTTACGGCAAGTGCAGATGATGGCAATCTGCCGATCCATACGATCGATCGTGATCCAGACTCCAGATGGTCTGCAGATGGAAAGGGACAATACCTGCAGTTGGAGCTTGAGCAACAGACTCAAGTAGGGCAGGTAAGCATTCAATTCTATAATGGACATACGCGATCCAATTATTTCGATTTGGAGATATCAACTGATGGTATTAATTACCAAAATATATTAAGTAACGTGACCAGTAAAAAACAGGCTGCTTATGAAACATTTGAATTTGAACCGGTTCAGGCAAAATACATTCGTTATGTTGGGCAAGGAAACGAATCCAATACCTGGAACAGCATTATTGAATTTTGGGTGCACGTGAATTAAAAATGACATAGGATAAAAATCAAAAGAAATTCAGAGAGTCAAATATAATATGCGCTCATTATAAAGCTGGAATGAGTGCATATTATATTTAAGATAACTGAGTTGTGTGATACGACAAATATAATATGCGGGATCACATATTTATCCATACGAAATTAAAAATATCTCGGGGGTTATAAAAAGAAAAAGCCACATTTATCCATGAGATTTAACTGATTGTTTCATTTGAATTATAACAACTGTTTCACAAAACTCGTATTTTGTACATATGTATATGCTTCATACATCACATCCCCGTTAGGCCATATAGTAACGTGTCTGAGGACAAGAACTTGTACCGTTAAAGGACAAGAACTTGTACCCATTGACGATTGACGTTGTTCTTCCCTTCATTTTTTTAACGCTTATTACATATAAAAACCCCATTAATTTTAAAATGAAAATTAATGGGGTTTAAAAACTTAATCTTTTCACATATTTATCAACTGACTTTTGTAGCTTTAAGTTCTCCTCATTAGGGTTACTCATAACGAGCATTGCGATTTTCTGAGGTGTAAAAGATTTCATGGATTTAATCTCTTCTTTGTTACGCTCATCCTGATGCGGACATTTCCATTTAGATCCCGATTGAATTTCATCTAGATGATAAAACTCAATTGAGCTTGATGAAGAATTTTCACATTTAATATATTTTATTGCTATGTTTGGGAAACTGTTATCTCTTATTTGTTCAATTTCGTTCCATTGAGGTACACTGGCTTCCATACTTCTTTCGCCTGCAACTTTCAACCAATCAATAAAAAAGTTTGCACTAAATTTAGTTATTATCTTTTCTAATACCCAGAATAATACGTTCTGATTAATCCCCCCTGCACTTCTCATTTGATAACTAATGATTTGGTCCGCAAAGTATTCTAAGTGATCTCTTATGATCAATGGTCCTCTATAAAAAGAATCATTATCTACTGTTCTACACAGGGTATCACAGTAAAAATACTCTTTGTTCAACAGAGATTTTCTCCAAAATACATAGGCATATGCATATGTACATATAGTCGGGAAATCAGCTAATTCATCTGTTTTTTTGAGTTCCATTAGTTGAGAAATACAATGTCTATGTTCCTCCAATACAGTTGTTAGTAGTTCTTCCTCTACTCTCTGGTATGCAGCGGAACAAACACGTAATAATTTATTTTGAAATGGGCTGGAAAAATATTGATCATGCTGAACAGGGTTAGAATCGTCAAATTCAATAGTTTCCTCTGGAGAAGCTTTGATTAACGATTTTAAGTTGCAGTGTTGTGCATGAATGATCCATTTAAACTGATTTTTATTATCATCTGAGTTTTGAAGCCATCGGAGTATATTTTGGTCCAGATTGTTCGGTCCCATCCATTCATTCCAACTAGATGAATGTAAGTGTGCGAGAGAATACCCACACTTACACATAAATGCATGACCCAATTGTTTGTTTGTTAACAAGAATGGTATTTTCTCTCTACATTTAGGGCATGAGTTAAGCAACTTACTCTTATGAAATACACATTCGTTAAAGAGTTTAAACTGATGAAACCAAGAATGATATCCCCCGCTTAAACAACGTTCACACCAATGCAGGTCTTTGTAAAACCAATGCTCCCAGGAACTATACAAACCATGAAAAGGCTTAATCAAGGATTGAATGATATGATTATTGTGTTCCTTTAGATTAATTTTTAAAGTTTGATATAGTAATTCTTCATTGAAACTTTTCAATTCCATAAGCTCTCTCTTTTTATCACCAACGTCATGCTTTACGTTTTTTATATTTTCATTTCCAAAATAACGAAGTAATTCGTTTCGATCAGCTAAGTTAACTAGAGTTAATTTCTCGAATACAGACCAGGGTGACTCATATTCATAAAGCCATTCTTTTCTCCAAATGACGTTCATTTAGTTAGCTCCCTTGTGTGCTAATGCCATATAAATCTCAGATTCAATGTAACCAGAAAGCTTAATTGCTTCCAACCAATGTTGTGAAGTAATCCAATCTAACTGTTCGCCATGTGATCCATAAATTTTCAACGCATTTTCAATGCCATAAGTAAAATATTCCATCGGAATTTCTAGATCAGAAGATACTCCATGTTCTTTTCGAAGTGACATAAATTGTTGATAAATTGTATCAGCATCCATCTCAAGTCGATAACCCTTTTGAAATCCCTCAGGAAAAAAGTAACGTGTGTAGCTCCATCCACTATTTTCTGGATAGCAAGATATGTCTGGTTCATCATAGCATCGCAGAACACGCTTTATTTCCTCAACGGAAGTAAGACCAAAAAAACGATGTTCATGAGTCATAAAGCGACCAATAATCTGTGACTTTTTTTGTTCGAGAAAGAATGTTCGTCTTCCCAACAGTTCCTCTTGCCCAACCGATATCACTGACATACTTATCTTCTCACGATCCAACTGATTATAGATATCCATTAACCAGTTATAATGGTACTCAGTTAGCCGGTGCGCTTCGTCCATGATAAGTATAATTCTTCTTAAACGGGACTTTTCAGCTTTCTCCATTAACAGATTGACAATTTGGTTTCGCAAATCGGATGGCTTTCTTCTATTTATAAAAGGAAACTTAAAATCATTTAACATGTCAACAAAAAACTTTTCTTCGCTAGGAACTTTATAAGAGTTGGTATTAGCAATCAAGATTGGTAAAGGAGCTTCGATGTATGTGGGGAAATTTTCAATTGCAAATTTTATTGCAAATGTTTTTCCTATTCTAGGGCGCCCATATACAATCATCCCAGGTAAGCGATTCATAACAATTTTTTTTAAACTTTCAATTAGTCGAAGAACTTCTTTAGTTGGCAGCAGATAGTGACCAATTTCAATCGGATGTGTTCCGATACGAACCGTGGGTTTGTTCATGTGAAAATATCTCCTTTATTAAAATGATTTTGTTTTGAATTGTTTCAATAGTTGATCGTATATATCCATTTCATTTAATTTCTCTTTTTTGAGTTGCTCTTCTCTTACGTTATCTAATAACTCGTTTTGTCGATGGGCTTCTTCCAAACCTTTAGTTTGTTCTTTGGGTAAATTTGAAGGTTCATATTTACTTACTTCATGAACTTGAGTAATTTTATTTGTCATATTCCTTGATTTTTTTGTACGCATGAGATAGTCAGTGTAAACGAAAATAGGATCATCCCACGTAGTGTAGTGGAGAAGTTTTCTTTGAACTAGAGAGTTAATGGCTTTTCTAGTTTGTAGAGAGTGAGCTGTAAGTGACCATCGGCCGGCTACTGTTAAATAACCAAATTCACTTCCATCTGGAAGAAAAGCCTTTAACGTTCGAATGTCATCCACGTTTACATGTAGCACAAGTTCTGTGTTTAACAAGTAAGCTGAGTTAGCAAGCCTTTCACTTCGATACTCAGCGCCCTCAAACTGGATGTACGGCTTCTTACCGGATTTTAAAGAGCCTCTTACAGTTCTTTTTTGAGTAGTCTGCATAAAAAGCAACTCCGATCGTTTGGCTTCTTCAAGACGTCTTGGCATTAATCCAGTTGTCTTCATTCTTTTTTCCAAAAGTTCGAGAGGTGTTTGGTGATAAATTCCACCATGAGGAGTGCCATTGTAATTAGAAATCAGTACATCAATCAGTTGTTTTAAATGATCATAGGTAATGTTTAGGCGAAGAGCCTTCTGCTCAGGATTGTTTCTTCGTGGATCATTTGGCCCGTTACCCGTAGTATTTGGTAGACGATGAAATCCATTTTCCTCCAGTGTTTTGAAGAATCTTTCAATAATGCCCCTTCTCATTGGTAGTGCTACAGGCCCTAAATTCATAGAACAACCAATTAAGTTGTCCAGTCGATCTTTTACCATTTTGGCATAATGTGATTTAGCATTATCTAAACAAATCACATCCCAAACTGCCCAGGTTAGTTTAGGAAACTTTTCTGATGGGAATCCACCAACAGATTGATACGATAAACCAGGTATTGTCAGCTCTAACTGCTTATGTGGCATAACTGAATTACGAACGCAGTGCATGACATCACTGGCGCTATATTCTTTACTCAAACTTATGGAGTATCCCAGAATGTTACGACTAGCCACGTCAATAATTGTTAGAATCCAAAAACGCTCCAGAAGCTTAGTTACCAGATCTCCATCAGGTGTAGTCAAATCTATTGCAAAAAAACCATCGATTCGATGAGCATCAAACTGAACTTCTTGGAAGGGGAATAACTTTGAAATGTGGTTTTGTGTTTCCTCTCCAACATGTCTTGCTTTTTGCATTGCATCATTGCCATGTCGAGCGACGGATTTCCTGAAATTCTGTAGAGCTAATTGCTTAAGGTAACGTTGTACTGCTTTATATCCCATCCATTCTGTATTAAGGGGATAATCTGAGTAAGTTACTCCTTTTGACCGACATTCTTCTATAAATCGTTTGTGGACGTGCTTTACTTTCATTACCGGCTCCAGGGAGCGATTCTTTCTTCCCAGAAATAAATCTTCGATTAGTTCTCTAATATCAGGATGAATATCAAGGAATCGATTAAATTCACCTGTTTTTCGATCGTTATTTTGATTTTTATTAAATACGTCAAGTTGGTACACTTTTACGTTTTTCTGTGGAATTAATCCCCGAAATCCTATAACGACACCATCTCGATCATACTGCATGCATCGTTGAACTAACCTTCTCAAGTTTCGAGGAGAAACTCCAGTCACTTCTTGGATTTCCTCTAATCTATCTCTACTAAAGTACATATTAACGGCTTTTTTACGCTGAATGTAATTCGTACGCATCGGCTCCTTAATTGAACTTTCATCAACACTGGGCCAATGTACAGGATTAATTTGTTCCTGCTCTAATCCACTTTGTTCATAGATACGTGATCTACTCATTTTTACATACCTCCATTTGGCTTCCCCAAATTTGGTTTTCAATGTCTACTGTGAGATTGCCCGTGTAATATAACCACTTGAGTGCCAAATTTACATCGTCTGCTGGAAAACAAGATATCTCTTTGATGATTTCTTGAATCTTCTTGTTACGCACCGTTATGGAAGCCAATACATCTGAGATACAAGCGGGCTTTTCACTATTCAGAACTGCTGTGACAATGGATTTCCTGTTTTCTATTGAATGCCGCCCCCTTCTAATGGTTTTCTCAGTGCGAACTTCATAGGCTTTGTGATTTAATCTGCACCATTCTTGTTGTGCCTCAATCTGACGTTTGGTTCGATCATATTTAGGATGATTTGAAGTAAGTTCTTTCTCATATTTGACTTCTATAAAGGTTTCCTTACCATCCTGATTCAAAGTCCACATATCGAATATGCTTGTACGTAAGTGCCCTTTTAAAACATATGATATTTGCAAAGGTTGCTCACAATACGTTAAAACCTCCGGATTTGTTTCCACAGTAAGCCAGTGATCAAATTCCAAATCACTGTACAGCTCAATATTGCGTTTATTTACTTTGTTTCCACGTGAAATCCAATAATTATTTCCATATTTCTTACTGCGTAATATCTTGAGAGGATGATACTTAATGTCTTGATTTTTCTTCACAAAGAACATCCCTTTCATAATTTGTTTAAGTTATGAACAAAGAAACGCTTTTTTATACTCTCTATGTATAACTAGTGCCTATCTATGAACATACTAAGAAGTAATAGAATTATAGACGGAGGGGTTCAAATGTCAGAAGAACAGTTCTATAAGTGGCTAGGAGAATGTCTACGAGACCTTCGGAAATCGAAAAAGCAAACACAAGAAGAGATTTGTCAGAGTTACCCTCTTGCCCGCTCTTCCCTAGCAAACATTGAGCGAGGTAGGCATATGATCAGTGCATATAACTTATATTTGCTACTTCATATTCTAGAAATTCCTCTGGAATCTTTATTTAATAACCAATCGTATGAAGGAAGAAATAAATCATAAATGTATAAATCAAGGGCAAAATGGGAACACAGCCAGAAAAGAATTAAGGATGTGGTTCAGGTTATGAAGGTACAAGAATATCGTGATTTAGAAAAACTATCAGACATAGCAAATGAGCTGCCTAAGGTAGTTACTAACTTTATTGAGCAGAAGCTAGATGAGAACGTCTCGCCTTCAAGTCTATTAGAATACTCAAGGGATTTTCGTATATTCTTTAGTTGGATCAGACCAAAACTCTGGCCATACGTTGCATCAGAAAGTGAGCTGAAATTGGAGTTGTTTAATGATATTAAACGTGAGCATGTGGAGCAATTTGTTGACCATCTATATGTGTCAAGAAATTTGCAATATAGCTCTATGGTACGTAAGTTTAACGCATTACGTTCATTATTTAGCTTCATACATCTCGAGTTTGAGATCAAGGGGGTTCCAGTTTTACGCCGTAATTGGTTTGCTACATTTACTATGGAGAGGCCCAAAGGTCCAATGGAAGTTGCTCGTCAGATGCAAAACAAAGTTTTAAGATTTAATGAGATCTATCAATTTGTTCAATTCGTTCAGGAAGGAGTTTCTGAGCAGAATAACCTCCAAGCTCAGTGGTTCTATATTCAAAATCGAGCCAGAGATGTGAGTATTATTACATTACTTTTGGAATCCGGCTTAATTGTAAGTGATTTAGTTAATATGGACATAAATGATTTAAATCTGATCGATAACTATATCCTAATCACGAGACAACAAGCCAAAGTCAGAATGAGACATAAAGTTATGTTTGGGGAAAAAGCTAAACAATACCTTATTGAATACATGAATACGAGAACGAAATTTTATAATCCTCAAAATGAGGAAGAAGCATTCTTTTTAGCTAAGAGCAATGGTGAAGTACACGGGAAACGAATTTCTAAAAGGACTATTCAAGTTTTTGTTAAAAAGTATGCTTCAAAATTCGGTGCCTCGGAAGTGACCACTAGGCAACTTACCCATTCTTTTGGTCTACTGTATGCTGAAAAAAATACTGTGAGAAACACAAAGCAGCAATTGGCCCAACGAAATATTGAAGCAGTGGAGAAGTATTTAATTTTGTCTAGTATTATCAAATGAACTTCATTACAAGGTGGCCTTATCTAAGCCAGATGAGGCTCTTTTGGTTTTTCAAATAATAGCTCCTAGTTTATCTGTCCAGTTATGTTTTTCTTCAGCTCCTTTAACTGGTTTAATTGCTTATGATAGTGTTCTACTTCTTCCAAATTCAAATCTCTAACATTAACCCATGTGGCCAGACTTACCTCCTGGTGTTTTAAAGATATAATAATTATGGCTTCATAATAGTTGTGTAAGTACACTACGGGTATCTTCCACTCTCCTTCCTCTCTCGCTAGCACAAACCATTTCTTCTTAATCACTGCACTGTTCGTGTATAATCTGCCATTAAATATAATTCCTTGAGCTGTTACGGTAGCAATTCCAATATCTGCTCTTAAGTGACTTATCATCCTCTCCACCTCCTTTATCATTTATGTCCAGATAAAATGATATATAAACATATTATTTTAATTAAATAATCCATATACATTAATGTATCGAAGGTTTCCCATTGTTTAGACTGAATTAGAGGTGTGGCAATGAACGAACCTGTTTTAAGATTAGTAGGACAACGTGTCCGCGAATTACGAAAAAAACAAGGATATTCACAGGAAGAATTAGGCGAAATGGCTGGTTTTCACTTCTCCTACATCGGGGGCGTTGAACGTGCTGAGAAAAATATTACCTTGTTAAATCTTCAGAAAATTGCGGATGCTCTTCAAGTCAATGTCCATGAACTCTTTTTTTACAGCAAATATGTTAAGACTGGCAAAAATGATAAAGAGAAATTGCTAAACGAAATCAATGAGAAGCTTTGGCCTATGAAATCTTCCGATCTAAAAAAGGTTAACCTGCTCTTATCTGAATTTTTCGATAGTTAACACAAAAAAACCGATGTATCTGACATCGGCTTTTTTGTGTTTCATTTATTCCTTCCAGGCTGCTTCACTTTGTATGTTAATCCAAGAGTATCTATTATTCTGCTGTACTAGTCCCTCCATCATATTACGCTCACTCGTTAATGTTAAAAGCAAATATTTCGTTTGGATGTTCTGAACATGTAGAAGCTCATACACTTTTGATAATGAAAAGTATCCTTTAGCTACATATAATCTTACTTGTTCCATATTAATCTTTCCGCTTCGTTGTAGCAGCTTCCCCCCTCCCATTTTATATGCAGCATCGGTATCAATGTTTGGATCTGGAATTACTATACTTAGCTTTCCTGCAGGTAAGGTTACTTTGTGCTGATTCGTGCTCAACATCTCCTTACATGCCAGATTACGAATAGATTCCCAATGTTCAACAAAGCTAGAATATATCCTTTTATAATGCTTCCATTGGTCTAAGAGGTGGTTTATATTCTTGTTAGTTACATACTTTCTGTATAAAATGAGTTCCTCTTCATTGTGGCCACCGATTCCTCTAATAGGAGTAAATCTTAAATATGTGTTGCCGGCCGTGCAGAATTCTTGAAGCAATAATTTCTCTGTCTCATTTAATTGTTTTAATTTAATCCGGACCACTTTAGACAGAACTCCATGATTCTCTAATAAGTCGAACAATTGTGGATTTTTCATATCATATTGTTTATTTGCTATGAATTTTCCAACAACACCATGCTCAGTCCACTCAAGTCGTTGAAGTCCCAGGGATGATTGATATTCACCAATAGCTTGTCTCAGCAATTTTACTTTTGCACCTGTCGAGTTCATTTGCTCATAGTGTGATGATTGAACAAATTGAATGATTTTCTCTATACTCACTAATCTATTCTCCTTTGTGATCAGATTAGTGAGTGGTATTGACCATTGTTATTTGTTTTATACAGACAAAGTGTACTTTGAAAAACAATGAAAGTATTATTTTTATGTTTAAAGAACCTCCCCTTAAAATAAGAGGAGGTTCCAGGAATTTAGATTTAATTAATAGGTGTACGTGCTTTGTTCTTTAATTAATGACTAAATAATTTATACAGCCGCAGTCAGGGCTGTAACAAGGGCTGGAATGCCAGTTTCGAAAAATGAGTTCATATATACGCACTCCTTACCAAACGAAAAGTGTAAAGTTTTCTTGCCCCGGTTTTCCTCAAAAGTAATTAACATATTTAGTTAAATGTTTTTATTGAAAAAATTCTGGATAATCCTTTTCTAAATCTTCAATTTTACCATACTGACTTGTTACTTCTTCTAATAATCTCCGGTATCTCGAGTTTGAATACCTATTACCATGACATTGCTCATTTGAATGAGATCCTTTTAACAAGGTTCGAAATTGATCAATAGTAAAATTAACATAATAAGGTTCAATACAAAGATCATATGCAAAATCAGCTGCCCTATAGTGCCCACTATGTATATAATAGCTAATCATAGTATCGTTAAATTTCCATATTACTTGATTATCCACTGCTAGTTGATATAAGAACCTTATTTCATCTATTTGTAATTGGTACATATGAGTATATGGCTGATTATAATACTCTCCAACTTGCCATAAACTTGATTCGATAAGGTCAAAATGTTTTTCAATTGAGTCTGACATAAAATATGATTTAATCATAAGATTATGATTAGACTTAGCTCGATTTCTTAAAATTTCAATAGCATGATTACTTAATTGTACATATACATTTGGGAAAATAGTGAAGAAATCAAAAAGTTTACTTAAAATCATTTCCTTATCAAGGAATTCGCTAAAGAAAGATTGCTCATTCCTAAAATATGTAAAAAGAACTTCTTCATTATGTTCATAAATAATCGTTAGCACTTTAAAGTTAATTTCACGGTTCTTTGTCTCTCTCGGTCCTTCATTTCTAAATACCATCTTCCATAAATTCTTGAAAACATATTCAGTTAATTCTTTGTTAAAATGTTGCAGATACTTGGATTTTATATATTTTATAAGTCTCTCGGTTTCAACAAACTCGCTTTTTATGCGTTCGATTTCTTCTAAAAAAGGTACAAATACATTCTTTGTAAAAATTGGACTCTTAATCAATAATCCATTCAACATATTTAAAGTTAGTGTTTCAACAAGTTCTTTACTTGGTTCGAATAATATATCTATTGAGTTGATAACAGGATGAGCCGCTAAATTCCTATAGTTTTTTAAAGTTATAATGTGCGTATAAACATCATTTTCGAGAAGTTTTGCTTCTTTAAACGACTTTTCTATTAGATTTGTTTCCCATGTAGATGAGACGGGTGAGTCTTCTTTTTCAACGTTCAAATCACTTAAAATTTTATAAGCTTTTAGATCATTATGAATATCTCTTAGATCCATTAATTTAAAAACCAAATCGCAAACTACAACCGAATAAAGAACAACTACTGCCGACCTATAGTTTCCATTTTCTATAGAGCTGACAATCTCTCCAAAATATGATTTTGTTTTGTGATGATAAATTTTCTCTTTCAATTCATTGATCATGCTGTTCATAAACTCCTCAATCAGAATTTTATAATATTTCTAGCTTATTGATTGCAAATGACATAACATAATGATTATAGCATAGTGTTTACTGAACTTTACAATCAAAGAAATGTAGCTACGCATTGATTATCTTCCAACATTACCCACGAAAATATACTTGTCAAAGCATACTCTAGTCACCGATGGTTGAAATATGAATACTTTATAAAGTTTAATTTTAAATTTGATTGTTGGTTTTGTGTTAAAAACAACAATTTAGAATCTAATTTGTATTTTAACAATGCCATTTTGGGAGGAACATATGTATATTGATCGATTAAAGATAACAGGTTTTAAGAAGTTTAAACAATTTTCAATACCATTTAAACCCCAAGTCAATGTGTTGATAGGAGAAAATGAAGCTGGGAAAAGTACAATTTTAGAAGCAATTGATATTGTGTTGAATCAGAAAATATTCTATTCGAACAATATGGTAGAGAAATACTTCAATATAGATAATGTAAATACATTTAAAGTTAAACCCTCCATACAAACTCTTCCTAAAATAGAGATAGAATTATTTTTAAGTTCAAGTACAGATTTAAATATGGAATATTTCCATGGATTACACTGTTCGTCTCTAGAACCTTGCATTGGTTTGAAATTCACATATCAATTTGATGAAAATTATCGTGGATTAATTGAGAATCTCTTCGATACACCGTACCAAAATGAAATTACTATCCCTATTGACTATTACATTGCGGAGTGGACTACATTTGCTGGTCGAAAGTACATAAATAGAAAATCACCATTAAAAAACATTTTAATTGATAACTCGATAAGAAAAAATAATATCTTTGATTCCTATTCAAAAAAAGTGTTTTTAAATACCGTTGATACAATCAGCAGACAAGATCTATCTTTCCAATTTCGTAAAAACATTCAAAAATTCATGAATGAAAACACTACAAAGTTAGAAATACAAGATTATAGTTTTGGCTTTGATGAAAGTAAAACAATTTTTGAAAACTTGTTAGATTTAAAAAGTGACGGAATATCAATTCAGAATATGGGAAAAGGAAAAGAAAATCTCATAAAGACTGAAATAGCACTTGATGCTTCAAGTGATCTGATACTGCTCGAAGAACCTGAAAATCATTTAAGTTACATCAACACTCGAAAACTAATTCTTGACATTCAAGGCACTTACAGCATGTCTCAGATTATTATCACGACACATAATCCTTTAATTGTAAGCCGCTTAAATATCCAAAATACGATTTGGGTAACTGAGAATGGATGTCTTTCTCTAAAAGATGTACCTAAGGAGACTGCATCATACTTTATGAGAACTGATAACCTACAGCTCCTTAATTACATCCTTGCTCGTAAAGTGTTATTAGTTGAAGGAAATAGTGAGTACATCCTACTCCCTCAATTAATAAAGAATACTCTTAACTATACTTTAGATGAAAAGAAAATTGAATTAATATCAGGTGGTGGAATTACGTATAAACATTATATTGAACTTTCTAAAGTACTCAAAAATACTTTACTCGTTATTACAGACAACGATGGTGATCAAGAGATTATCGATACAATTTCTGGGCTCAATGATGCAGAGTTAAACATTTGCGTAAAATGTCCCTCAAACATTGAAGAGTTCACTTTTGAAATATGTTTGTTTAATGAGAACCAAGAAGAACTTTCAAGTATCTCTAAAAAAAAACCAAAAACAATCTCTGAGTACCGAAATAAAAAAGTGGACAAAAATCTAGCTTATATGTTGAAAAATAAAACTGAATCTGCGTTAAGAATTTCTGAAGAAGAAACATATAAAAATAATATAAAGTTACCAAGGTATATCCAGGAGGGAATTCAATGGCTCGTTCAACAATAATGCTTGCCGTTGCAGGATCAGGAAAAACCTATTATATCGCAAATGAGTTAGATCCTACTTTAAATAATTTAGTAATTACCTACACAAAACAAAATGTTGAAAATTTGAAAAGAGAGCTGATTTTAAAGTACGGTTCTATCCCTTCAAAAACACAGGTTTTAACTTTCTCTAGCTTCGTCTATAGATGGCTATTGAAACCATTTGAACCTGTTTTAGAAATTGGTGATAAGGTTGGTTTAATCTCTGAAGGAGTGGAAATTTTTCAGGAACCAGAACCTTTAAGGAAATTAGGAAGTTACAATCCCAAATATGTGAGACAAAATAACCACAAACATTATATTTTAAAAAAAAAATATTATTCATCTCGTATGTCCTCACTGTTTCTTTCTCAATCTCCATTAGTTTTAAAAATGATTTTACAACGGTTGCAATTTTTTTGTAATCATATTTACTTTGATGAATTACAAGACTTTATGGGTGATGATTTCAAGTTACTAGTAAAACTAATCAAAACTCCAAATCTTCAATTATTTGCAGTAGGTGACTTTAATCAGCATTCAGTAAGTAAGTCTGATTTCACAGCAACTAAACCATTCCAAAAAACGAATAAAAGGTATTTGTTTATAGAAGAGTACAAACAGCTTTTTGGAAAAAAAGTTTTTATTGATGAATTCTCACTAATCAATAGCAGACGTGTTCCTAAAGAAATATGTTCAGTTATAAAAAAGAAACTTGGGATTCGTATAGAATCTATAAGTGAAGTAAGTGGATTTTTCAAATTATTGCTTGAACATTCAGAAATAGTAGGTGTTCTTAACGATCCTACTGTTGTTAAGTTATTTTATAACAACAGTCAAATTTACAATATATCACCAGCAATAAATTGGAGTTATTCAAAAGGCGATACTTATGAAAAATGTTGTATTATTTTAACTAAAACATTTGATGATTTATTTGATGAGCATTTTTCGTATAATAATTTGTCCCCTATGCAAGTTAACACTCTTTATGTTGCGATGACCCGATCAACACACGAACTATATTTTATCCGAGAGAAAGATTTTAAGAAGATAAAAAGTAACTTTCTTATTGCAAACACATGAGTATTAGTCAAAGGAGCAGAGCACAATGTTCAGCTACATACTTTGTTTTAAAACGTAACCATTTCCGTAGAATTTCTTTCATCGTCCATCTCGGCCCTAACACTAGCAAATGGTGCTGGGAAACCACTTGGATTACTGGCTATATTGAGAATTATGTACAGCTTAAATAACCATATTATGTAACTATAAAAAACCTCCCTCTTAATTGTGAGTGGAACGTCTCTTATTGAATCTATTATTTGAGTTTATACAGTATATTTCCTGTTAGGCGGAAATCACGCTTTCCTATGACGTCAACACTGCAGCTGCCTAAACGCTTTGATTTGTCTACAATAGCGCTGCTGAGCCGATGCTGATCAAGTAAGCATTGCATTTTTGTATTGTTGATACTGAGGGTGCATCCAGTTTCATGACGCTCGCCTCCATGCTTCGAAATGATTTTCGGATTCAGTTTACCTTCAAATTGACTCGTATTCGAGATTGTCTCCATTTATTATTGAGAAAATTCGGCTAGTGGAATATTATCTTTAAAGAAAAAAGCCAACGTATATGGTCATAACCCTGTCAAGTAGACAGTACAAAAAAAGACAAGATTTAAGCTGCGGCCGTTTCCCGGTATTCTACCGGGGAGCGGTCGTTTAGTTTTTTCTGAAATCGGTTTTGGTTGTAAAACAATATGTATTCACTCACTTGCTGTTCAACCTCTGCTTTGTTTGCTGCCTTATTCAAATAAATTTTCTCCGTCTTCAAATGAGAGAAAAAAGGTTCAATACAGGCATTATCTAAGCAATTTCCACGCCTGGAGTGACTGCCTAGCATGCCGAGCTGGTTTAGTTTACGGTTAAATGGCTTCGACGTATATTGAAATCCTTGATCTGAGTGTAGGATTACGCCATTCAGATCCACGTGCTGACGGAGTCTATCCAGCGTGTCATGAACTAAAGCGAGGTCATTTCGTTCAGAAAGATGCCACGCTACAATTTCGTTATTGTATAAATCCTGAATAACAGAGAGATACACAAAGTGTTCTCCAGCACGAATATAGGTAATGTCCGTAACCAGCTTCGTTCGTGGTGTATCCGCCTGAAACTGACACTCCAGCCGATTCGGGTTCACCACAGAGGCTTGTTTTCCAAAGAATCGACACTTTTTTCGAATGACCGAACAGATGCCTAATTGTTTCATTAATCGGTACACCTTTTTGTGGTTGACTCGAAGGCCTTCCCGTCGTAAAGCAACGGTCATTCGAAGATAGCCAAAGTAAGGATGCACGCGATGAATGGCAAGCAAATGGGATTCTAGTTCATGTTCCTTGTGTCTACGCTCTTTTGCTGCTGCTATGCTTTTTCTCCACTTGTAATAACCCGAGCGGGAAACCGCAGCTAACTTCAAGAGCCAAACCAGACCGTGGCGTGCTCGTAGGTCCTCAATAATTTGAAATCTGGCCGCTTTACTCGTCACTCCTTGTGTAGATTTGGATACTGCTTTTTTAAATATTCAATCTCCGCCCGCAAGTACGCCATCTCTTCTTCCATACTGGAAAACTTGGTTCTAGGGCGTCCCCGTTTGGACGTAACAGGCTCCAGACTCATTCCCTGTTTTGCTTTTGCTGCCCACACTTGTACCTGAGATTTATTTTGAATATCTAAACGTGTCGCTACTTCGCGTATACTCATATGTTCTTCGTTGACCAGCCGAACTGCCTCCAATTTCAAATCCAAAGAGTACCGCCGGAATGTTTGACCTTTTTTAGCCATGAAAAAATCCCCTTCGTTTACATGATTAAGTTCATCTTAACAGATGTCTTTTTTCTCATGTCTACCAAAAGGGGATAATACCAATAAGCGATGGCTTTTAAATCTTTTTTTTAATTTTGAGGAATGAAGGCATACCATAGTTTGCCTTTCGCTGGTAAACAACAGTAACTTCGCGATCAGGTCCACCATCAATTGAAGGAGCCATGAATTTGACATTCGAGAGGTCATCAACTCGCCTATTATTAATAGACTCATTATTCATTTTACTCATTTTATTCCCCCAAAGAGATAATTTAATGTCGTAAGCAGTTTCTAATCTTCTTCATCTAAAGTAGCAAACTCTTCAATTCGAATCTCTTCCTTAATACTGATAAAGAGAGTGATCATGTTTCTTACCCGAAGAATAGCACAATATTTATTCATGTGCAAATGACGATCTGCCATAACAAGTTATGTTTGACAACCGTAATTTCTGTTCACTGATAAACAAACTGGGGTTAAACTTTACAGTTGTTTATGCAACTCTTAAGCAGCCGAAACTACGTCAAACTTGAGTTATGTGTGGTTTCTTATATGTGGCAAATAGCTATATAAGAGCGAGCCATGGAATTGTACATGTCCATAGCTCGCTCTTTACCATCTAAAGCAAAATTATCTTCCTCTTATTTCTGACTGGCATCATATGCTTCCTGAATAATTTGTGCGTAACGCTCCAACCCCATTTGGTTCATTGTATCTACATAAGTGCCCCATTCGCTTTCCAGGTCAGCATCCCCTGTGATGAATCTGGCTAGCATTTCTTTTTTATAATCAATAATGGTCTTCTCCAGATTCACCAGTTCGGCAGCCTGCTCTTCGTCATAGAACAGTGGAGGAATGACTAGACTGCTGTCAGCTTTGTAAGGTTCGTATTGCTTAGCAGCCTCAAAGAGGATAACCTCCAGTGGAAATTCGTCGTTTCGTTTTTCTCCGAGTCGTAGATCTGCTGGATAGTAACGGGGTGCACGGGTCTGCCAGCCAACATTGCTGTCTGCCGTTTTTTCCTTTAATTTCTCCCAGACTGCTGGCTTGCCATTGATTCCCGTTCCCTCTTCAGCCCAGTCCCAATACTCGCCCATCGTTCCTGTGTCTGAGCGAAGACTGACCTCACCTCCATCTAATAGGCCATCTGCCCATCGGAACGCAACTTCAGGATATTTGGAGTTGTTTGTAATCACGATGCGTCCCGAAGTGATTCCTTCATACGGATTCGTCCATGCGATGCGCGTCCCGTCAGGGCCAGCTAGGGGTGGAAGAGCAACGTACTCTTTATATCGCTCCTGCCCGTATGCTGTGCAACCATATAAACCGCCAGGACAGCTTCCAACTCTAGGAGCATCTCCTCCCTCACCCATCTGTCTGTACTGCGCATTATCCTGCGTAAACGTTTCTGGAGCAATCAATCCCTCCGAATATAGGCGCTTCATGTAAGCCAATCCTTCTTTCCATGGGTCTTGTATGAAAGCAGCGACAACCTTGCCTTGATCCAGCATCATACCTGTCTGGGTACTTCCCATTGGGTTATAAATAAAAGAGTTCATCAGGAAACCTTCAATTTCGGTATTCCATCCTCCAACAGCGCCCGCAAGTGGAATTTCGTCGGCTTTCCCGTTTCCATTGGGGTCTTGTGTCTTAAAAGCTTTCAACACGTTATAATATTCTTCAGTTGTCGTTGGCATTTTAAGGCCCAGATTATCCAGCCATGTTTTGTTGATCCACATCCGTTTGGCATAATCACAATGAAAACATTCCCCGATGTCTGGAACGCTGTATATATTCCCGTCAGGAGCAGTAATGACTTGCTGCACTAACGGTTTTTCATCAAAGATCTTCTTCATGTTGACGCCATATTTTTCAATCATATCGTTTAGAGGCAAAAATGTACCGGATTTTCCATATAACATCTCGGTAGCTGGCTTGATCTCCATGCCGATAATCATATCCGGATAGTTGCCACTGGCAAGGGCTAGATTAAGCGTCTCTTCGAAGCCATTCTCGGGAGCAACCTCAAATTGAATGTGTACATTGGTTTTTTCTTCGTACCATTTCGTAAATGTATTTGTATCAAAATCAACCCCCGATGCTCCGCGGATAAGTACCTTGAGCGTCACTTTTTCTTTGACGATAGGAAAACTTCCTGGTTCGGTCATATTTTCCTCAACAGTTACAATTCCCTCGTTCTGCGAGGACTCAGTATTGTTCCCGGCAGGTGAGCAAGCGCTTGTAAGGAAGACGAAAACCAACATTAACATCCAGAACAACCGTACATTTCTTCTCATCCTCTGACCCCTCTCTTCCGATTCCTGATGGAATGTATATCAGGGCAAAAGCGCAAAACGTTATGCTTCAGCCTTTTAATGAACCGATCATCATACCTTTGACAAAATACCTCTGCACAAAAGGATACACAACCATAAGTGGCAACGTAGATACCACGATAAGCGAATATTTCAGCAATTCTCGAATCCCTTCTCGCTTGACGAGCTCCTCTGTGCTACTCATGGTGGAAAAATCAATCTGATTCTGGATCAGGATGTCTCGCAGCACTAATTGCAACGGAAACAGTTGTGGATCGCGCAAATAGATCATCGCACTGAAATACT
The DNA here is from genome assembly GCF_013401555.1 of Paenibacillus sp. E222. NCBI lineage: Bacteria > Bacillati > Bacillota > Bacilli > Caryophanales > Paenibacillaceae > Paenibacillus > Paenibacillus sp. E222. The sequence goes on along the minus strand of NZ_CP058552.1, from coordinate 4,981,758 downwards.
GATTCCAGTGGCCAACCGCATAAAACAACGAGATGACCGCTACAATCGGACCGGATAAGGGCAGAACAATTTTCCATAAAAACTTGTAGTCATTGCATCCGTCCATCTGTCCTGCTTCCAGAAGTTCTCTGGATATGGTTGTCTGAAAATACGTTCTCGTAATGAGCATGTTCCAGACTGACAGGGCCGCAGGCAAAATCAGCGCCAACCGGGTATCAAGCAACCCCAAGTCCCGGACAACGAGATACGTGGGGATCAGTCCCCCGGAAAACATCATTGTGAACACAAACAGAAAAGTAAATATGCCTCTGCCTTTTAAGTCATGACGGGATAACGGATACGCCGCCAATATCGTAAACATCACATTGATAAAAGTACCTGCAACCGCATAAACCAATGAATTCATAAATCCTGTCCAGATCATACCGTTGGCAAAAACAGCCTTGTATCCGTCCAATGTTGGTTTGACAGGCCATAGCCAGACCTTTCCGGATACAACCGATTCGCTTGCACTAAATGATGCGCTGACGATATACACCAGAGGATAGAGCACAGCCAGAAGCAGGATGATCAACACACTGTGATTGATTATGTCAAAGATGAGATCTCCTTTACTTTTGCGAATGGATATGTTTGACATCGTTCTCCCTCCCCTATGCTTACCACAGACTGTTGCCTGTACGTCGTGCCATCCTATTCGCAATGACCAGCAGAATAAGCGCAACCACATTTTTAAATAAACCGATGGCCGCGGCTGCCGAATACTGCGGAACAGCTCCTTTAAGGCCGATATTGTACACGTACGTATCAATAATTTCTGATGTACGCATATTTAGTGGATTTTGCATCAAAAGCACCTTCTCAAATCCCAAATCCATGAAATTACCCATTTGCAAAATAAAGAGCACGGTAATGACTGGGATGATGCCTGGCAGATCCACATGCCACATTCGTCTTACTTTTGAGGCTCCGTCCATCAATGCGGCCTCATGAAGCGTGGGATCGATGGCTGACAAGGCAGCCAGATAAATAATGCAGGAAAAACCAATATTTTGCCATAAGCCGGACAATACGTAGATCGTTTTGAAATATTCTGGTTTGGCCATAAAGTGAACAGAATCAACCCCAAAAAAACCTAAAATAACGTTTAACGCTCCAGTTCCAGGCTGCAAAAATTGCATTGTAATTCCGACGAGTACCACAACTGATATAAAGTGCGGAGCATAGGTTATCATCTGTACACTCTTTTTGAAAAACGTGTTTCGGACATAGTTAAGTCCCAGCGCCAGCAGAATCGGCAACGGGAATCCCACCGCCAATTCATACAGCGCCAAGGAGAGCGTATTTTTCAGTATTCTTACAAATTGATACGAGTTCAAAAAACGTTCGAAATGCAGCAGGCCAACCCAATCACTTCCCCATATTCCTTTGGTTGGAACATAATTTTTGAATGCAATTAGCGTTCCATACATAGGGACATACTTGAAAATAATCAGGTACGCTAAAGGAAAAATCAATAAGCTGTACAATTGCCAACTTTTGATCCAGGGTCTCCCACGATGCCCGGATTCAGTCATCTCTTTTGGTGGTCTGGTTGTAACCTGTACTTGCGGCTTCTGCATTCATTTTCTCCCCCCTTATGCCATATTTGGTTATGCAGCGAATACACAACAAACATAATGAAAACGCTTAATTTCGTAAAGTTTCATTTTTCAGATTCATGTGCAATCTTTAAGATTTACATAATCTAGTTCTTCTAACAACGAATTATATATAAAAAAACTTGGCACACTGCATGTGCGCCAAGTTTTTGAATCATAATGTGAAATCTTCCGCAGCTTCGTTGCTAGTCTATATTTGCACTCTATCTGTGCTGTAGATTTGCCTCCATTACGCTTGTCGGTACTCTGAAGGTGTTCTTCCTTCACTCCGCTTAAAGGCTCGAATGAAGGAATTCGAAGAATTATAACCGATGGAAACGGCTATTTCTTGGACGTTGCTATCCGTTCCATTCAAAAGCTCCTTGGCGCGGGCTATGCGCAGTTGCTCCAGATATGTGGAAAAATTGCTTCCTACCTGTTCCTTGAAAAATTGTGAAAAATATGCCGATGATATGTTGAATTCCCTGGCTACCTTGGAGGCACTAAGATCGGAACCGAAGGCGTTCTTCTGAATAAAGGCAGTCAATCGATCGCGCAATTCTATGTTATGGCTCCGTTTATTTAGGTGAATGAGCGAACCGAGCGACAGGAAACGGTCATGAATTTGTCCATAATAGTCAACAGCATCTCTGACACAACGAATCTGAACATATTCTTCCGGACTGGTTTGCATATTTTTCAATTCGATCAACACTTTAGCCAACGTGCCAAGAAGTTCATTGAGGAACAATTGCAGCATGGACAAGCTCAGTTTGCGGTTTACCATATTTTCTTGATACAGACCGTGCAGCAAGTCCTGCATTCGTTCTATGTCCCCCGTCAATGTGCATTGGACAAGCATCGCTTCGAGTTCGGGAGGATAGTATGCAAATGACTGGTTTTCAGGCTGGCCGTCGTACCAAACAAAACGATGGCGTGGGTCCCAAACATACTGGCGAAATGCTGTCATAGCCTCCTGATACGCATGTGGAAGCTCCCATAGATTTGTTACCATACTGCTCGCGGTGACAACCACATCCAGCTCTTCTTCCAGGTAGAGAGAATGATTTCCTAAAATATGAAGTAGAATTTGTTCCACTAAACGAAGATCTTGAATTTCTTCGTCCCCACAACAGTAAATGATGGACAGATGATATGTATCCCAATCGTGCACGTGGATGCTCTTTGCGGCATCGCTGAAGCGCAGTGCCTCTTTGACAATTATTTTTTTGCCCTCGACTTCCCTCAATATATCCGCATCAACGCCATCTCCATATCCTGTGAAATGAATGGTGATTACAAGATAACCGGTACTGTCGAATTCGAGCCCCGCATGTTTCATAAGTGATTGAAGATGGTCCTCAGAACTGAAGTACCCTTTAAGCAGCTGTTCATAAAAAGTGGTTTGAAGGATAGGAAGCTGCTCCTTGTGCAACTTCTCCATAATATGCTGACGTTCTGACAAGCCGCCTACCTTTTGCTCAATCCAACTATATGCATTCCCGAAAAACAGTTTGGGTTCGCTCTGTTCGGTAAAGTGGCGGGTCAGCCTGTGTAGGGAAAGGCTGTGGCGATGTGCCAGTCCGATGGAGATAACAAGTCCTAGGAATACAAAGATCAGTAACACGTAGAGAATGGACTGTGTAATTTCAAGAGAACGCTCGGCGACAATCGCTTGGGGATGAGCAGTTACAAAGGTCCAGCCGAGTTGATGAGACGTGGTGGATGCTGTGATCATATCCTTAAGATTTACATCTTTGACCACGGACGGAACAAGGCCTTCCACACCGGTACCGGACACGTAACTGATGATCTGCCCCTTCTGATCTGCAATATAAGACAGGCTGCCTTCCGATAACTGCATGCTGCCCAGTAGCTCATGAATTTTCCGATTATCCATAAGAACTAGCAGAGCCCCATGGACTTCCCTCCCGTTGCCCATTGGGCGAATGAAGGGTATGCCAGAGACAGTTTTCCCAGCCAAGGTCAATTGCATAGCAGGCTGGAAGTTTCCGTTCAGTTGAAAGAATCGGTCCTGCCAATGATCCCGCGAACCCTCATCGTATTGGAAGTATAATTCGTACAATTGTGGAAAGGTATAAATTTTATCACTGTTTACAGCCATACTACTACGCTTGAAAAGCACAAAATAATCCAGAATGAAGTCATTACTCAAAGATAATTGCTTCAGCGAACTGCTGACACTTTTAAAACGGTATGGGTTGGCCTGCTCGAAAGGTTCGCGAATAATCAACGCTCGACGAACGGAGGGAAGCGAAACGATATCCCACATTGTCTGCTCCATCTCGGAAATACGAATCTCTAGCGTTCGCCTAGTTTGTTCAAGAGCCATATCGTTGGCATACAAAATATCTTTTTTAACGATCTTTAACGATTTACTATAGGTAAAACCGAGGCAGGAAGCCAGTAAGATAACAACAGCAATATAGGGAATCACTAAACGAAAGAATAGCGGTCTATTATTCAACCATTTTCTTACCACGGCAAAATTCATTCACTCACCTCTCCTCAATTGATAACGGTTTCAATTGTGGTCATCAATTTTACTTACTTAAATGCGTTTTAGCTTTTCGCTGCTGTGTTCCTTCAATTAGTTGAAATTACATAGGTGCCATTCCTATATATCGCCCCCCCTTCCCATACCTCAAATTCCCAATTCATTAAAAGCAATCAGTCTTCATCCCTTTAGAAAAATGTCCGATGCATTCCTAATTCCCAATGATTATAAATAATGTCAGCTACTTTGGCTGCAGAAGTGGTCGGAGCTACTTCATACCACCATTTTAAAATGCTCATCGTTGTGGAGGCGTACAAACGCGCAAAAAGTTCCTTTCTTTCTGAGAATTCGTCCTTATCTTCTTGGGTAAATATGTTCCGAATTTTATTCTCCAGTAAGGACTGCATATCCTCAAAAACATAAAGTTCCAGATTTTTATTCCACAAAAGAAGATACCATTCTTTCTGACTCCATAAATGCTCAAGATGCTGGACTATAACACTACGAGTCTGGGAGGAACTTTGATCGTCAAACGTAATAAACGTCAGGTCAATAGCACGATCAAGGTCTTGAAGAGTCGCTTTAACTAGTTCATCACGAAGATGGTACTTGTCGGTGTAGTATGTATAAAATGTCGAGCGATTGACTTTCGCAGCAGTTGAAATGTCTTTAATTATGATTGATTTAAATGTTTTTTGACTGACACATAACGAAAATCCACTTTTTATGTGTTCGAGTGTTTTAAGTACTCTTAGATCTCGTTCCGTTTTCATTTCGTAACACCTTTCTCTAATCCAACAAATGAAGTGCCATCTGTAGGTTATCCTACAAATTGGACAAACTCTGCTTATATTAATTTAATTTTTATGCTTTTATAATTGACATGTGACAGAATTATGAATTTAATTGTTGGGAAAATCAAGTTAATAATGGACAAAGATTAATCTGTGTACAATAAAGAATTTCATTTGCTTAAAAATTATAAGCACACAACACAGCGTTATTCAACCTAAGAAAAGGATTTTCCCAGACATAAAGAATTCAACACAAAAATTAACATGTTGCAGGAGGATAACAATGTATAACTTAATGGAAAAAAAGGCAGGGTTCCGTAACGGGAGCAGGCTCAGGTATTGGCCGAGCTAGTGCAATTGCATTTGCTCAAGCAGGTGCAAAGGTAATGGTAGCTGATATCAACAAAGAGGCAGGTCTTGAAACTGTACAACTAATTAATGACTTTGGAGGCGTTGCAAGCTTTGTTAGAACAAATGTAGCTGTTGAAGGAGATATTATCAGACTTGTACAGACAACAGTATCGGAATTTGGACAACTGGATTTTGCTCACAATAATGCTGGAATCACACTGCCCCCGGCCCCCATGGCGGATTCTTCTACGGAAGACTTTGACCGTGTGGTCAAAATAAATTTGTATGGAACTTATTATGCCATCAAACATGAAATTCAAGCTATGTTGAAAACGGGCGGCGGAGCAATTGTTAACACATCTTCTGGTTTTGGTCTGATCGGCGGTCAGAATCAAGCAATCTATTCTGCTACTAAATTTGCAATAAACGGAATTACAAAAAGTGTAGCTATGGAATATGCTGAAAAAGGTATTCGTGTCAACGCTATTTGTCCGGGAATGACGGCGACTCCAATTCTTAGCTGGTTAGACAATGCACCAGCACAAGCAGCATCGTTTAAATCAACAATTCCAACCGGTAAGTTGCAAACTGCCGAGGATCAAGCCAACGCAGCTGTTTTCTTGTGTTCAAATCTTGCAGGTCAGATTACAGGCGTTGCCTTGCCTGTTGATGGCGGTTACACGGCTGCAGATAAGCACCAGAAATGTAGGCCTCCTCTATATGTGTATTTTGCGCCTGAGATGTGCATTGGTTGCCCTGACCCCATTGGGAAAGGTTATCCGATGCACTTCTTTTTGTATCCATGGCGATATAGTTACTGGAGATTCTGCCTGTAAATAAGTTTTTCACTTCTATAAAATTTTACGTTTCTAGCGTTTCTCATTCTTTCGGAACATGGATGGTGATACACCTTTCCAATTGCGAAAAGCCTTGCTGAAATGATATTCATCATGATATCCGCACTGTCTTGCGATTCTTTTAAATGTGTAGTTCGTATAAGTCAGATAACGTTCAGACTGACGTAGCCTCACCTCAGTTAAGTATTCCTTGGGAGATTGTCCAATATGACTCATAAACATTTTACGAAGATAAGATTCGGATATGGCATATTTGCTTGCTATTTCTCGGATGAATAATTGTTCCTCAAACCGTGTCTCTAGTTCTTCTTTTATCTTAAAAATAATGGAAGTTGTGTTTCCCGGTTCAGAAAAATGATCCGGGCGGTGCAATATAGCAAGTAGTTTCAATAGCAAAGCACAACTTTCCATCTCACGATAGTGATTTCCTAATAACCACGATTCCGTGATTTCATTAAAAGCATGATCTAGTCGTAAGGCTCGCTCTGAATGATATCTGCTGTAAAATGGAATGTCCATCCTGTGAATAGATTGAGGTAACTGCCACTCTGGTGTTTGATATGAAACCGCACAACAGTCAAACAAAATCATACTAATGGTCAATGGTGACTCTTTAGAATTTTCCATCTGCATCTGTGCGCCAGGTTCCATATAAAATAACATTCCCTGAATCACCTCATAAGTTTGATCTTCAGTATGGAATGTTCCCTTACCTTCATGAATCCAATAAAAGGTATGTACAGACGTATTGTTGCGAATATCCGACCAATCCATCGGTGTCTGCTTCCGTGAGCTCCATACGATTCGAACTACCAAATCTAAGGGATTATACATTTCGTTCAACCTCCTACACAGACTATCCTACAATGTTTGTTGAGATAAATAAAATCAAATTTGGAGCGATTTATACATCCTTAAGATCGAATTGACCATGGATAACCTCTTCCCAATTCGTTAACTTAAATGTATTACCGCACATTGTATTCGACATGGGAGGATTTTGAAAAATGATTAGACTTTTTGATACGCATCATACTCGGATCAGCACTGAACTTGAAGGTCTGTGGGAGTTTTCTCCCGTAGATACCATAGGCGAACGACCAAAAGAATTTCCTTTTAAGCTACCTGTTCCAGGATGCTGGGAGAGTCACCCTCATTTTGGCACCTATAGAGGGAAAGCTGTATATAGAAGAGTAATTTCGGTATCCAGTCAGACCCATATCCGGTTGGAATTCAAAGGGGTGAGTCATACGGCCCATGTCTATTTTGATGGGGAATTTGTTAAAACCCACTACAACGCTTATACTTCATTCGAAGTTATAATCCCCAATGCTATTGCTGGAGAACATGAAATTTTAGTGTATGTTGACAACTCCTTTAGTGAGGCATCTGCGCTACATTTCCCTAATGACTATTACACTTATGGTGGCCTTGTTCGCCCTGTTGTTTTGGAAGAAATAAGCGATTTGTACATTGAAAATATTATGTTTACTCCCCTACTCCAAGCAAATCAATGGAATGGACGATGGAAAGTGATGATTCGCAATATCAGTCAATCTCCCCAACAAGTTCAGGTTATTGGAGAACTTGCGGGAATAAAATCTATTCTAGGAAGCTGTGAGGTTGGGCCTGGGGGACAAGCAGAACTTATCCAAACAGTATCGTATCCGAATGTGTTGGAGTGGTCTCTTGACAATCCAAGTCTCTACCAGTTGCAAACCAAACTAATAACAAATGAACAACTAGTAGATGACCTAGTGGACAGGGTTGGATTTAGAGAAATTAATATTTCAAACGGACAGTTACTTTTAAATGGGCATGAACTCAAGCTAAAAGGTGTTAATCGGCACGAAGATCATCCCATGGTGGGATGTTCATTTCCTTTATCGCTCATGGTAAGAGATTTGGATCTAATTGAAGAAATGGGATGCAATGCAGTCCGGACGAGTCATTATCCGTATGACGAAAGGTTCCTTGATTTATGTGACGAGCGTGGGATTGTGATTTGGGAAGAGAACCACGCTAGAGGATTGAGTCTTGAACAAATGCGTAATCCCAATTTCGCGTGGCAGAGTGAGCAAGTAACTCGAGAAATGGTCGAACAACACTTTAATCATCCCTCCATCATCATTTGGGCTATATTAAATGAATGTGCCAGCAATACGGAGGAAGGCAAAGTCCATTATGCCAAACAACTGACCATCATTCGCGAATTAGATCCTAGTCGCCCGCGTTCTTTTGCATCTCATCACAGAGATCAGGAACTGTGTTTTGATCTTGCAGAAATTGTATCATTTAATCTTTATCCCGGTTGGTATACGGACGAAAAGCCTGAGGAATTAGCTTTGGAAGCCATTCAGTGGGCCAATAAACTGGGTGGCGCAGACAAACCCATTATCATGAGTGAATTTGGTGCAGATGGATTTTATGGCTTTCGAAGTAATAACCGGGAAAAAGGCTCAGAAGAACGGCAAGCTGACATCCTGCGCAATTGCTTAAATGCATATCAAGCATCAACAGATATTTGTGGCATGTTTATATGGCAATTTAGTGATTGCAGAGTGACTGAAGGCGAAGGTTGGTTGCTGACTCGCTCCTGCACACGGAATAGTAAAGGACTTGTGGATGAATATCGCAGGCCCAAGCTTGCGTATGACGTTGTGAGCTCCATTTATAAAAGCGAAGACAAAAAGTAAGATAACCATTATGTTTACAATGCCATAAACTTTGCTCGGATAGACAGGTGCTCTGGATCATCAGGAGAAAACAATTCCGATATGATATTTATAGCACATGCGTGATCCATCCTTCCATCATGCACCTTAAATATATAACATAGGGCTATTTTGCAGAATTGACACATTCAGTCCTGCAAAATAGCTTTCTTGTGTGATTGCTTTATTACGCCTAACATGACTTCAGTTTTTAGCGATTGTAATTTACGTGTTAGAATGTGGAATCAATACGCGCAGTTGTCCGCCATCGAGCGATAACCTAATCTGGCTCTTTATTTCCGGAATGATCTCCTTATTTCTTGTATCCATCAACGTGTGTTTATACCTCAGCTCAGTTGTTACAAATTCGTCACTCGTGTTGACAACTAATATGGCCTCTACACGATCCAATTTCCTGATCTGGTAAGCTAACGCATGCTTTTCCGAGCACTGAATCGGTTCAGTTATCAGGCCTTCGCAACCTGTTGGATGAGCAAATAAAACAGTCAGTAGTGGTTCATTGCGTCCAGCTTTTATTCTCAGATAGTTCAGCTGTGAATTTCCTTCCACCAATGGTGCAATGGGATAACTTCTTCCCCACTCTTGGATGATATCAGCACACTGAGGAAGCAGACTGATTGTTTCTAAATCAATACCGTAATGCCCGCTGGATAAGGCACGCTGACCTTTAATGGACGTTGACTTAGCTGCTAAAGGCAGATTCATTCTCGTCCCTTCTTCCGCATTCCGGATCACATCCCATAAAATCAAGGCATCCAGTCCATTTTTCATATATGCAATATGACGAGTATGGCTGCCTGGACCTGTCGGACTCTGAATACGTATCGTTATCTCATCTAACAGATCAGAAGTACGTAGATGCTGGACTTCGCTCACTCGAGGCATATCGACGTATTGCCCTTTATGGCAGAACTGGATTACGCTATGAGAGGAGGAGCCTTTATACCATGCAAATGTGCTGTCAAAATAACTTTCTACCCCTGGATCGACCACAAGCGGAATTCTATTTACATACCAGATAAAGGAAGCTTGGTCATGGTGTCCATGCCCTACGGGTGTCCGGCTTGAGATCACCGACAGATATCCTTCATCCGGACGATTAAAGTTCTGGCGGAAAAGATATAAGCCAATATCTTCGAAACTTCGCGATACCAAATGTAGTGTTTTTGAATCTGAGGCCAAAGTATCGATGCTAGATGGCATGAAGAAGTTTTCCAGCATATTCGATTCCACGCCGAATCCGCATAATGGCTTTCCAGCTCTTATCCAAGTCTCATATACCTGTGCACCAAGTTCTGGATCAGAGGAGATGATCTCATCCACATACAGCCCAAGAACCGCGAAACCGCCTCCGTTATCAAGCGTGTGATCTCCAAAGTTGGGTGTGCTGATTTTGTTGTCAAAAAACATATAGGGCGGCGTTTGTACCGACAACGCATATTTGAAGGTACTGCTGAACCGAGTACCTTGAAACCAGTTCTCTCCGGTCATGTGGCGAAGTGTCTTGGCGAATGTACCATAACGCTGGATGACAGCGAACAGATAACGGATTGACTCTGGCCAGGAGCCATCCTCGTTAATGTGATAGTCCAGCTGGCCCTTTAGGATTAACCTAGCATTATCCAGCCATTGTCTTGCATGTGGCATCTCCGGAAATGCCAGTGCGAGCATCGCCGCTCCTGCCGCCATGTCTGTATGCCAGTTACTGGTTCCCTGCTGGGCGCGATAAGCTCCAAGTTCTGTTCGATCACGCAGATCCATCAGATCACGGATCAGATAATCCAGTTGAGCCATCATCCGTTCGTATTCCTCTTGTGAGAATACATTCGCATCCCGGATCAGTGAATACGAGGTGGCAATCAGCGTAGTGACACGTCCGATCTGTACTGCGCCATATGCATCCAGCCCGTCAGGACGTACATTGTGAACAAGCCAGGACTCCACTCCCTGACAGTAATCATTAAGCAACCATAACATCTGGAGTTTCACTTTCTCAGCATAACTCCGCTCGCCAGTCATGGCATACATCAGCGCATCCGCCTGAAAAGATACCGTAAGCTTAAGCTCTGGATTGCCCGGTAGTGATTTCTTGTTATGAATGCCGTGGAAAGAACCCACTTCTCTGCCGACTGCATCCTTGAATGTGAGCACAGCCTGAACACCCTTTTTAAACTTTCCTTCGACCTTTGCAAAATACGTGAGCGTATGGTTCACTCCCCCTTGCAACGGGATATCCTTGTCATAAATCCAGGCCCCCTCGTCTTCTGACGTCGGGTTTTCCAGATAAATGGAATGACTGCCGTCCTGCACATATTCCTCGCGGTCTTCCCAGTGCAATACTGGTTTTCCCTTGATTGCCACGGGCGTCCAGTGTTTCGGAAGCTGCTTCCCTTCATTGAATCCACTATTTTCAATTTCCAAATTGGCATCATGTGCAGGCAGAATGCTTACACGATCAATCCAGACATGACCCAGTTTGTAATGCTCCTCGTTGTCTTCTGAAGGAAGAACGAAGGCAAGGGATGCCGATGCTGCATTTTCTGGCGGGGTGAAGGTAAGCAGTCGCGAGCGAGTCCACAAGCCAAATTGTTTATTCAGCAAAGTCCAGTCCGGTTCGTCCTGCATCACGGAAGCGTACGATTGCAGATCAGCCAGACTTCTCCGTTCAGACCATTCTCTGACCTTCTGAAATTCACGTTTGAGTTCGTCATTGCGTTCCGTTTTTTCACGAAGTTCGGTCAATCCCTGAGTGGTGAAAAATAAATTCCACTTTCCGTGCAAATCGCTTCGTAAAACCCGGCTGTGCCTAAGATGACGCATAGCGTTGAGAAGACGAACCAGTTCACTGCCAGACACAGACACCTCTTCTGTCTTTAGCTGTGATCGGGCTAAGCATTCCGCATTGGACAATTCCTGCTGTACTTGCTGATAAGCTTCGGGGTCAACCTGTCCCAGTTCGCTACCGGGCTTTTCATTCGCCAGGACTTGCTTCGCTCGCTGGCATATTTCTCTTACTTTTTGCTGCCAAACATCCTCCTGAACCTCATCCCAGAACAGTTCAATCAGAGGTCTTTTTTGTTGTTCCGATTGGTTACAGGTGTAAAATCCGCAAGGTAGCTCTCCCTCTCCCAGGGTCAGTGCCAGCTGCAGCTTTCCTCCCTTCTCCATGGAACGAATGACATACTCGGATAAATCGGCATAACTGAAACCTTCAGCGAAGCCTAGTTGGAACGAACGTAGATACTGATCCGCACAGGGCTGCATCTTCGGTTGTTGTTCAATTTGGCGGTATGTCAACTGCTCCAGTGTCTGGAAGTGATGATTTGAATGTTCTAAGGCATACAGATCTACGCTTTTCCCATCGGTATGATGATTAATAAGTCGCAGACGGGCATGACGAAGCCTGCGTTGATCTAGAGAAGGCAAATCGAATGACAAATAGGCGATGCTGCCTGGCTCCAATTCTACGGCTGGGAGGTCACCCCGTGACAGATCTGCTGTTCTCTCGTTTACACATCCAATGGAAGAAGCATATACCTTCTCCGTCTCATAACAGTCTGCCATAATATGCTGATAGGTGTACCATTCTATAGCAGGTCTGAGCCCATACGTGCCCATGTTGTAGCTGGGTGCCATCGTACAATGTTCGGTCACTGCCTGTATATCCTCATCCGGTCGTGGCTCAATAAAAGCGCGATTACGGACAAATGGTGCCGTATACGTCCCATTCAATGCCGCCTCTGCTCGTGTAATTTGATCCATCAGGGCTACCTTTGCCCCTTCTGTGTATTGCTCTGCGTCTATTAAAAGTATCGCCCGGGCTTTGAATACAAGACGGATAAGCTCTCGTCGATACGTTGAAAATTCAAGCAGGTTATTCTCTTCATTGATGACTCGGTTCGAACAATGTACCCTGCTCAGGAATTGGTCCATTCCATCGAGTAGATGCCGGATCGTCGATTTGTCTCGCTGTGTTTGTTCTTCTGCCTCCACCAGTGTGACAATGGTTTTCCAATCGCTTTCAGCATATTGTCCCGGTTCAGTTCCCACCACCGCGCGTTCTACCCAATCTTTGGCCAATGTCAGCACAGAGCCGGTTTCCTGCGTTTTCACCATGATTACTAATTCCTTCCCTTAAACATATTTGCCGTTACACCTCTTCGGACAATAAGGCAATAGCCCAAGGCCCGATGTTAAAATCGAGTGTTAGTCTACCATTGCTATCAGCCGTAAATTTCCTTTCGTTCAATTGATTTGCATAGGCAATCAGCTGTTCGGTCTGCTCTCTGCTCGGGGAATTTGGACTACCCATCTCATTCCACAACTGCACCGCAACGCCATGGTCGCGATCGACGGTTCTCAATACATATTGCCCCCCCGGAGTAACTTGCTCCACGACCAGATTGAACGTTTTGCTGCTGCCGAAGGACTGTGCTGTTTGCGCTACGGTCTGATCAGGATATACGGACATGGGTACCGTCCCTTTATAGTCTTCTGGATAATTGTAAAACAACCCGCGAAGTTCTCCTTTATCTGTGCGAGTAATCACCGTACCTTCATTTCGTGCAAGTTCATGCTCTCCAAGTTGATTCAGAAACGAATAGGCATGGAAAGTTGGTTTCGGTATACCTTGCAAGTTCAGCATTCCGAATCCGCCATGAAAAGCCGCCGGCCCTGCGCCAACTTCTTCAAAGACATCTGTGAATACCCAGTAAGACAAGGAGTCGATCAGGTCAGACACTTCGAGATTCGTCTTGACCACATACGCGGCTGCGGGCAAATAGTCATGACTACAATCTCGCGAAGAAGGACTGCTGCTCCATTCGGTGAGATGGATTTCGACATCTGGATAAGCGCTGCTTGCAATCACACGTTTCAGCCATTCAATATCGTCTTTAGTAGAACTGGCATGTCTGGATCTTCCTTGAAACTCACCGTGCCCATCCAGGGCAAAGTCTGTCGGGTATGGATGAGTTGATATAAAATCAATGGGCAGTTTCTTTCGCTCACAAAAAGCGAGGAATTCCTCAATCCATACCCCTTTCCATTCCAGCGAGTCTAAGTCTTCCGTTACCAGTGTTAAATGGGTGGAGATGTCTTCTAACTCACCATCAAACCTTGCATCCGGAACAAAATTGCTCGTAGCCGGTCCACCGACGCGAAGACGGTCATCGATAGCCTTGATTGCTGCGACAGACACTTGATACAACCTGAAATATTGCTCCTTCGTTCCATCCCAGAATGCACTCAGGTTCGGCTCGTTCCAGACCTCGAAGTACCAGTTCTTAACTTCCTCCAGACCATATCGCTGGGTCCAGTGTTCAACCAGTTTTGAGATTAATTTCGCCCATTTGGCATAATCATTCGGAGGTGAAACATTACCTTTCCACCAAAATTGGGTACGTTCCGTGGACGCCAGATCGTTTGGCATAAAGCCAAATTCAACAAAAGGACGTATCCCCAAGTCCAGCATCGCATCAAATAGTGCATCAACATACTGGAAATTGAACACTTCCTGTCCATCAACGATCTTGTATACATGCATATCATCGTGAAGCAAACCATGGAATCGCAAGTATCGGAATCCCCCATATTTCACTGCTTTGAACAAGTGGTTCTGCCAGTCTGCACGCAGTCCTTCATTGGCTCTGCCTGCCCCGACACAAGCTGACCATATATGATTTAATGGTTTGGATTCTCCTTGAAAATTAATATTCATTTATACCCCTCCGTTATCGATTCGTTCTCGTATTGTAATCATGCGTATCGGCCAGTGTAATCAGTTACTGTATCTACCGAACAGCTCATAAGTGTATCCTGCTTCCAGTTCCAACGTTATCGGCTCGCCGTTTGTGTTTATATCGTCGGAAAGGTTAGTACCAGCTCCCTGCTGTCTGATCTCGTTGATCTGCTGTGCCAGAATACTGGCCATCCCGGTCTGTGTAGCGGTAATGCAGGCAACTAGTCGGCCGTCTGCAAACCATTCGATATCAACAATATAGCCACCACGCGCTTTCAGCCCCTTTACTTTCCCCTCAGACCACTCCGGAGGCAGAGCCGGGAGAATCAACAACGTTCCGGTGTGACTTTGCAATAACGCTTCAGCAATACCTGCTGTCGCACCAAAATTGCCATCAATCTGGAATGGCGGATGATTATCCAGCAGATTCGGTAACGTAGAGTGTTTTAACAGAGATATCAGGTTTTGATAGACTTGTTCTCCATCAAGCAACCGGGCCCAGAAATTAATCAACCATGCCCGGCTCCACCCGGTGTGACCTCCCCCGTTCTCCAGACGACGTTCGAGTGTTACACGTGCAGCACGACTAAGCTCCGGCGTATTCGTAGGTGTAATACGATTACCAGGATACAGGGCAAATAAATGGGACATATGGCGGTGTCCCGGTTCTGCTTCCTCGTGATCCTCCAGCCATTCCATGATCTGTCCATGCTTCCCGATCTCGATTCCGGGAAGGCGATCTCGAACCGAAACCAGCTGATTTCGGAACTCCTGATCCTTGTTCAATTGAATCGACGCCTCGATACAACCTGTAAATAACTCGTGTAGAATCTGGTTGTCCATGGCCGGACCGTAACATAACGTCCCCTTTTCCCCACTCGGTAGCATGTAGGTGTTTTCTGGAGAAACAGACGGACTCGTCACCAGTCTCCCATCTGGAAGTTCACTCAGATAGTCGAGGAAAAAGACAGCAGACTCCTTCATCGTTTCATAAGCCCGTCCCAGAAATGGCAAATCGCCACTGTACAGATAATGCTCCCACATATGAAGACATAGCCAGGCCGCGCCCATCGGCCAGTGTGTAGCTGGCATATACGTATCCTGTGGAGCGGTGTCTGCCCAAATATCCGTATTATGATGGGCGACAAACCCTTCACATCCATACATGACTTTGGCCGTGTGTCGCCCAGGCTCTCGCATCCGTTCAATCAGATCGAACAGAGGTTCATGGCATTCAGACAGGTTGCATAATTCGGCTGGCCAATAGTTCATCTGGGTATTGATATTTATCGTATACTTACTATCCCATGGCGGCGTAAGATGTTCATTCCATATACCCTGCAAGTTGGCGGGCAATGATCCGGGCCGACTGCTCGCTTCGAGAAGATAGCGACCGAATTGAAAATACAGACCCACCAACCCATGATCTGATTCACCAGCCTTTACACGTTCTAGTCGCGCGTTGGTAGGCAGATGCTCCAATTCCTTATTTACTGGACCTAACTGGAGTGACATCCGATGGTACAATGCCTGATAATCCTTCCGATGCCGTTCTTTCAATGTATCTATGGAATACCTGGCAAGCTGTTGCAGACGAGTATCACATTCCTCTAGCGGTTGATCGTAGCGAAATGATGTTGCTGCGGTAAATGATATGAATACTTCATCCGCGTTTCCCACCAGCAAAGTTTCCCCCAGAATCTGTACCGAACCTCCAACTGTCTGTACCTGTATGGCTGCCGCGTATTCGACTCCGCCCCCGCCTGTACTTCCATGTATCGCCATAGAGTTGTCTCTTAGGCGAATCATTCCATCCATATGACGTTTGCGTACACCCCGGACAGCTGCACATCCACATGGATGCTTCCTGGTTGATCAGCTGTCAGATGAATCATCATTGCATTGTCAGGATAACTAGTGAATATTTCCCGCCGATGTGATATTCCGTTTTGCATATAGGTTACCGCAACATATCCTTCCTCCAGATTCAGCTCACGGCGGTAAGACTGAGGTGCATTAATCTTCCCTGGAAATGGATTTCGAAAGGTTAAAGTCATGTCACCCAAAGGCAGATAGTGACGCTGAGATTCAGGAACTCCCGAAAGGGCAAGCAATGCAAGACGTTCAGCTTCCTGAAGATGCCCCTCCATAAGTAAGTCACGAATATTCCCCAGATGTGCAGCAGCATCCGGATTGTTCCGATCCGTAGCCCCGCCATACCATAAGCTGTCCTCATTCAATTTAATAACTTCCTTCGTGATGCCGCCATAGACCATTCCCCCCAACGTACCGTTACCAATGGGCAGACATTCGTTCCATTCTTTCGCTGGCTCGTCGAACCATATCGTAGATTGATTACTGTTGGTGTTTTCCTTGACCATGCTCATTTTCCAGCTCCTCTCCATATGCTGTGACTATCATGCCTATTCATCTTCTTTGAAGATCGGTTTCAGCCACAGTTCGAAGGTGAATTCTTTGTCATCCAACCGATAAACATCCAGCAATTGTGGCCCAACGGACGATGAACCCACGCCACTCATTTTATAATCCAGCTGAACGACCGTTTCCTGTCTGGGTTTAAGATCATACGTATGTGAAGCAGCAGCCAGATCTTCAGGTGTATAGTGTGATGCATTGAAAGAGAAGGGCTGGGAAGAAGCAAATATCATACCCATACCGAGCAAATTGGTAACCATCGCCCATTCCGTTCCAAAGCGAGACCCGTTCTCCTGTGGCATGACATAATCATCCTCGAAGAGATCATGTACGCGTGTAAGATATCTGCCTTTGCGTGCGCTCCGATGTTTATCCAGATAGCTTTCATGTGGTCCATACCCGTAATATTCAACTTCCTCATTCCCGGCAGGCATGATCCATTCTAGTCCGAACCTCGGCAGATAAGGGAAATTCTCACGTATATTCACACGGGTCTGCAATTGGATTACACCGTTGTGTTGCACATTCCAGATCGCTTCACCATGCAGAATGGGATACCGATCTGAAGCGCCTATAGCGTACTTTACGTTTAGGGACACACCGTTTTCCTTTTGCTCCCAGGTCGTTCCATATATTTTCGTTTTGGCACGGTCATACCCTTCTTCACGCCATTTGCCCAGAATATAGGTATCGTTATCAATCGGTGCGCGCCAAATGTGGAAACGAAGCGGTTCTGCAAGCATTTCCAGCCCTTCCCGTGTAATACTTGCAAATGCTCCTTGATCCAGATTAAATTCATACCGATATCCGTGACCTGTCATCACCAGAGTTCCTTGAACCTCTTCCGCGTGAATGTGGCGATAAGCGATTGCGGTGGCCGTAATCTGCTCCTGGACTCGGATAAGCGATTGAGTTTCATTCATTAGAAATTGGGCAAAAGCTACTTCATATCCCATGCTCGCCCATGCGGTCTCCCGATTGTTCCAAAAGGATAGAGTTAGCTCTGCCGCCTGACTTTTCAAGGCGGATAACACATACGGAAGCGAAATGTGCTGATCACACCCGGCTTCTGCTTCAAGCTGCCAGATTTGTCCCTGCTGCACAGTGACTCCACCCGATGTGATTTTCCAGTGTAGCCCGATATGGGACAAGTCTACAAAGTCATGACGATTCATAATGCTGAATAACCCCTGCGTCAGATCTATAGCTTCTACACGAATTGGAGCATGAATCTGCTTCAGCTCGATCAAACCCGAGTGTGGCTTTCGATCTGGCGAGACCAGGCCATCAATACAGAAGTTGCTATCATGGGGCGAATCTCCGAAATCCCCGCCATAGGCATAGTAGGACTGACCATCCGCTGTCTTGGAAGCAATTCCGTGATCTGACCATTCCCATATACATCCTCCCATGAGCTGCGGGTGTGCATAGATGAGATCCCAATAATCCCCCAAATCCCCGCAACTGTTTCCCATGGCATGGCTGTATTCACATAAAAACAACGGCTTATGGTTGTTCTTGTCTTCTACATAATTGCGTACTTCATCGTAGGTAAAGTACATCTTGCTCTCAACGTCCAGCAATTGGGTATTTGGATGTCCTCCAAATTGCGAAGCGGTTCCCTCGTAATGCACTAGTCTGGATTCATCCCGGCTTTGAATCCATTCAGCCATGGCAATATGATTTTCGTGGTAGCCTGACTCATTGCCCAAGGACCACATGATGACGGAGGCGTGATTCTTGTCTCGCTCTACCATGCGAATCGCACGTTCCAGGAACGCTTCCTTCCAGACTGGATCGGCAGAAAATTGTTGGTAACAGCCATTTTTGAAGTTCCCTGCCTGCCCAATGCCGTGGCACTCCAGATCTGCCTCATCAATGACATACATACCAAATTCGTTGCACAACTCCAAAAAACGCGGGTCATTGGGATAGTGAGCTGTCCGAATCGTGTTGATATTGTATTGCTTCATTAACTTGATATCTTCAATCATGGCTTCCATTGGAATGGTTTGTCCCAGCAATGGGTGGGAATCATGCCGATTTACACCCTTCAGCTTGATTGCCTTGCCATTGATGCGAAATACCCCTTCATGCACATCTACCGTTCGAAAACCTATAGAAGAGAGCAGTACTTCATCCCCTGCTGTTAAATATAGATCGTACAATACTGGATTCTCTGCACTCCACATACCAGGTTTCTCCACGTCCAGTTTCAATGTGCCCTTGTCTTCAATCACACCCTCAGCTGTTGCAATTTGCTTTCCTGAAGCATCTTTGAGTTCAGCCTTTACGTTCAAACGGCCTGTTGTTTTAATCTCCGATACCAGTGTGACCAGATTACCCCCTGCCGTAAATTGCTGTTTATGAAATACATCACGCATATGGGCTTTGTCTCGTGCCAACAGATATACATCCCGATATATTCCTGAATACCGCCACATATCCTGATCTTCAATGTAAGTTCCATCGCACCACTTGAGTACCATCAAAGCCATGCGATTGGATCCAGGCTGAAGATAGGTTGACAGATTAAATTCTGCTGGTATTCGGCTGCCTTGACTGTATCCTACATATTGACCGTTGACCCAGAGATAGAAACAGGAATTCACGCCTTCAAATACGACATATCGTTCTTTGGCATCCCATTCCGATGGCACCTCGAAATCCCTTACATATAACCCTGCAGGATTGTCGTCGGGTACGAATGGCGGATCACACGAAATCGGATAGTTATAGTTAATATACTGAAGCTGATCGTATCCGTTTACTTGCCAACAGGAGGGGACTATTAGATTGTCCCACCCGCTAGCATCATAGCTCTTTTGATAGAAAGCTTCATGGATCTGAGCGACACTCGCATGGTACTCAAATTTCCATTGGCCGTTCAACGTCTGGAAATAGGGTGACTTGCCCCTCTTTCGTGTCTTGGCACTCACAGCATCATGATATGGAATGTAGTAGGCTCTTGCTGCCTCCCGATTTACGTGTAGAGTGGTTGGATCCTCCCAATGTTTTGTAATGTCCAGCATATCAACATTCCTCTCTATATGTTCTATGGGATCAACTAGCAATTTCACTTTTTAGAAAAAAGTAAAGCGTTTTCAATAAAATTTTATAAATGCTTGAGCTAAACTAGGGTATCTCAGCATTTTGCATCTTTCACTTCCTCGCAAAACCTTATCTATGTGTATCCTATATATTTTCCGGTGGTAAGAGAAGCCAAAATCCACTTGCAATGGTACCCAAAAACAACTGAATTTCAAAAAAGGCAGAACGCCAAGAGTTTGAACTTCTCCCTAGCGTTCTGCCTTTTGATGATAATGTATGATTCCACTGATTAATTTTGATATTGCTTCTTAAACTCGGAAGGCGTCATGCCTACTTTTTTCTTAAAGACGTCGCTGAAGTAGGAGCGTTCATCATAACCAACCTCCATGGCAACTTCCTGAAGCGTCATTCCCTGTAAAATCAAAATTTTTGCCTTCTCAATTCGTTCTTGCACCACAAATTGCAATACCGATTGGTTGGTTACTTTTTTGAACAGGTTGGAGTAATAGCTGGTACTTAGATGTACCTGTTTGGCATAATCCGCTACGGATGCATTCAGGTGCAGATGTTCTCGAATATAGGCGATAGATTCATTAATGACCACATGTGCAGTTTCCTTCTGCTTCTTGCCTATGTTCTCACAATACATATGACAGATTTCGGCCACGATGGACTGTAACTCTGTCAGTGAATCTGTATCATATGTCAGCTTATGAATCTTGCGATCGAAGAAATGTGGTTCTACAAACTCCAGATCTTCGTTGATGGCATTACGAACGTTGACCATTAACTCAATCCAGAACATTTTGACTTTATCGGGTGTAGGCATGGCTTGACTGTCTTTCCATTCACTAAAAATGCCATCCAGTACCTCATTAATTTTGCTCGTAGCCCCGGAACGAAGCAAGTAGACCAACTCACGTTCTTTTTCCGACGAAAATTTCACATAGGTCGCGTGATTCTCCGCATAGATTGGATAAGCGAATACACTGTTACCTCCAGTGTAGAAGTTATAGGACAAGGCATACATGGCCTGCTGATACGTGATGGGTAATTCATGAATATGCTCCACCTTGGTGCCGACGCCAATGGATATAGAATAACGCGTGTATCTCTCCACATTCTCTCGGCAGGCTTCAGCGATTTTCAGCATTTCCTCATTGTCAGCATCCGCACGATCGTTCACAATACATACGAACCGGTTAATATCGTCCCTGAACACAACGGCCCCGGTAAATGTACGAATCGTCTCCTCCAAAATATTCTGTAATGAGAATCGCTGTAATTCAACATCACTTACACCGGCCTTATTCGTGTAATAATTATCCATCTCCACGGTAAATACCGTGAAATAATGGTCATTCATGTTGACGTTCAGAAAATCCCACTTCTCCTTCACCGTTTCCGGATGGGAAGAATAACGCACCAGTAGATTCAAGTACTCCTGCCTTAGCAAGGGCATACTTTCGCGCAATTTCCGTTCCACATCCATGAGATGATAACGACTTTCTTTTTCTTTTTCCAGCTGTGCCGTGGCTCTGCATATCGTTTCCAACAGCTCATCCGGTGTAAAAGGCTTTAAGATATAATCAAACCCGCCAAGATTGAGTACCTGTTGCGCGTAGCTAAAGTCCGAATATCCACTAATAAAAATAAGTTTCGCACCGGATTGTTTCGCCTGCTCAATCATTTCAATGCCACTCAGTTTCGGCATCCGGATATCTGTAACGATAATATCGGGTTGTTTCTCTTGAATGAGCTTTAATCCATCGAGACCATCATACGCGGTACCCACCACTTCTATGGCATAATCGTCCCAAGGCAAGTCATGTGCAATCCCATCAACGACAGCAGGAATATCATCCACAATGACCAATGAAAATGTGTGCTTCATCTTAAGATGCCCCCTCGATTTCAAGCGGAATGAGAATTTCGATGCTAGTTTGTATATATGGTGTACTGGTTACATTGAATTCTGCTCTGCTTCCATAGTACAAGGAAAGCCGTTTACCAATATTTCTGAGAGCAAACCCTTCACAATCCGACACATCAAAATGCGGATTATCTGCCTCATGCTCCTGAACGTCGAAGCCTTGACCATTATCAATCACTTTCATCTGCAGGAACTTATTGACTACCTTAACCCTGATATGAATCTGTCCCTCATTTCGATAGTCTTTGAAACCATGCAGGATGCTGTTTTCTACCAACGGTTGCAACAACAATTTTAGCGTGGAAAGCTGCTTAATCTCCTCATCACATTCAATCGTGTATTCAAATAGGCTCGCATAACATAGCTTTTGAATCTTCAAATACTGGGTTACATGCTCCAGCTCCTTCCCCACCGTTGTAAGCTCTTCCCCATTGTTCAATCCCACACGGAACAGAGCCGATAAGGACATAATCATCTCTCGGACTTCTTCCTGTTTGTTGGAGTGAGATTTCCACAGGATGGTATTTAACGTATTATACAAAAAATGCGGATTCATCTGAGCCTGCAACGCCTTCATTTCGGCGATTCGTTCGGCATGTTGTGCATCCATTCGCTCCCTAGTAAGAAGTTCAATCTGATCCAGCATGCTGTTAAACCTGAAGCCGACGTGTGTGAACTCATCTTTGTATTCGCCTTGAAAACGAACGGACCAATCGTTATGCTCGACCTTTTTCATGACGGATTGTAACTGATTTAATGGACGCAGCAGTAAACTTGTTAATTTTCGTGATACCAGCAATGCCAATAGACCGAATATAACGATGACACTGATCGTGACGAGTTGAATCAAACGTACATCTCTCAAAAGCACATTTCTTTCAGTAAGGTGTACAATTAACCAGTTATCCGGAAAAGCCACCGTGGAATAATTGACCAGATAGCGAATATGGTTGACCGTATATTCAAAATGTCCCTTATTATCCTTCAATCGGCTTCTGAAATCAGCGTCGGCAGCCAGTTGACTGGAGAGGGAATCGGCTTCAAATGCAAGTTTTCCATTCTCGGTAAATACAACAGGAATGGCATCTCCACTGTTCTTGAGCAAGTACTCCTTCAAGGCACTCTCACTTACATCAACGACAATATGTGTATCTGCCGGTGCATTCTGTACGATAGGCACAAACATCAGACTGAGCACGTTCTGACCAGTTCTAAACAGATCATCCGGATGTGATTCCACCCATCCTGCAAGATGCCCCTTTTCTAAAAAAGGATATACGTTGCTCTCTGAGAAAGGAATTCCCCCAGTTCGATTATCTGGGTTAGAAAAGTACTCGCCAACAGGAGTGTTAATCAAGATGGACGTGATGCCCGGCTCAATGAGCTTCATTTGAAAAATAGGCGTTTGTAGTGACTGATTCAACTTGAAATGATCATAATAGCTGAGTTCACCGCCCTTTGCCGTTCTCTTGAGCAACTGATTAAACTGATCGCTGGACATAAAAGTCAGAACGGCAAGGCGAATTTTGCGCAGTTTTTCCTCCAAAGATTGCGCTGATTTATCGATAATCCCTTGATTAAGGGAATACGATTTGTTCTCCAGTACCCGGGAGGCAATAAGATATGATGTTCCTCCGCAGACAACTACAGCAACCATCGTAAACAAAATTAGTGATAATTGTATGCGCTCTCGGAATGTAGTTGAATATAGCCATTTTTTCATATTCATTCTCCCGATGATCAATAATTCATAGTATACCGTACTAACCGCATAAGAATATATAGCAATAGAGAAGCCGTTTGGCTTCTCCATTGCTGCTACACTGTTATGTCACTATTGGATACTTAGGTAACGAGCGTAAGCATCATTGTAGATTTGGATGTATTCTTCTACACCAAGATTTTTCAGTTGAGTTTTGTATGCCTCGAATCCGGCCTCCACATTTTCACCACCCATGACCCAGGTCTGCGCTTTCTCTGCAAAATACGTATCAATCTGGCCTTTCAACGCATCTAGACGTTTTTGCTCCTCTTTTGTGAAGTTCAATGTTGGCAGTACATAATCATCAGAGATGATGTTTTTATCCTGGTATTCCTTAATGCCTTTCAAAGCAATTTCATTCGTCCATTGTTCTTCATAAGAGAAGTCCTGCCATGCCCCCATTTTCGGCAATTGCGCGCCAAAGGCTTCTACCAAGTAGCCATTAACCGCCGGTTGGCTTAAGACTTCCTCTGTAAATTTCGGTTTGCCATCAACCATGGTGTAGGACTCGCCTTCAATCCCGAAGTTGAACAATCGACGTCCTTCTTCACTCCACCAAAAGTCAAAATATTTTACTGCATCTTCGATATGCTTGCTTTGTGCCGTAACGCCCCAACCGAAGCCACTAAGCTGAGCACGTTTGCCTACTTCATACACTTTGCCGGAAGTACTTGCAGGCGGAGCAAACGGGATAAAGTTGAGATCTGGAACATCTTTGCTCAGAGATTGGTTAAAGTTAGCTGTACTCGCAAACCAGTCATGTGTGGAACCCGCAGTGTTGTTGCCCAACAAGACCTCTCGTGCTTTAGAACGAGTATAGATTTCTTTGTCGATCAAGCCTTCCTTATACCACTTAGCGATGTTCTCGATTCCTGTTTTGAATTGGTCCTCATAAGGACCATATACGATTTTTCCATCTTTAATATAGAAAGAATGATAAGCATCCCATAAAGGAAGCAAGCTGTATACCCCAACAACGTTATCACGTTGCATGAAAGGCACTTCATCTTTTTTGCCATTGCCGTTCGGGTCCTGGTCACGGAAGGCTTTTAAGACTTCATAATATTCATCTACTGTCTTTGGCATATCCAGATTCAACTTGTCCAGCCAATCCTGACGAATAAACCAACCTGTTGAAGCGCTACCATCTGCGACAAAAGGAATGGCATATATATTTCCATCGGCAGCAGTAATCGTTTTTCTCACTTCTTCGTGTTCATCCAGAAACTTCTTGAAGTTCGGCGCCAATTTATCGATATAATCATTCAGTGGTTCCAAAGCACCTTCGGCTCCAATGGAGTTCAGATCCGCCGTATAATAACTCACAATATCCGGCAATGTACCGGAAGCCAGCATCAGGTTATAGGCCTGCTTCTCCTCCCCGCCAGCAGAAGCCACGTTGTTCAAAGTTACCCCGGTCAGTTCAGCTGCCTTTTTCAGGACAGGTGAGTCCATCTTGACTACACCCGCATCATCAAAATAGAAGATGCTCAGATTCGCTGTTTCCTTACCTTCAGTGCCCTTGGATGAAGTCTGTGTATTGTTCGTGGTATTACTCGCAGTATTGCTCGAACTACACGCTCCGAGTACAGTCGCACTCACTAACAGAGATGCCAATAATAAAGACGCTTTTCTTTTCACACAAATGCCCCCTCTGTGATAGTAAACCTTCTATATCAAAATGAAGTCTTGTTATGACAACATTCGGATATTTACTTAACCCTTTAATGAACCGATCATGACACCCTTAACAAAATATTTTTGTATAAATGGATAGACAGCGATAATCGGAATAATGGCAACCACGATTGTAGCATAAATGACAGTTTCTCCTGTTGTAAAGGAAACATCGTTCATCATGTTTTCCGATGGTTTCATCTGTACAACAAGTCTGTTCAGCAGAACCTGTAGCGGGAACTTGCTCTCATCCCGCAGCATGATCATGGACCAGAAGTAGCCGTTCCATCTCGATACAGCGTAAAACAATCCGATTGTAGCTAGCGGAGCCTTCGAGAGTGGCAGCACGATCCGCATCATAACACCGATATCGCCTGCACCGTCAATACGCGCTGCCTCTTCAATCTCCTCGGGAAGTGACTGGAAGAACGTACGCAGAATAACAAAGTTAAATGTACTTATCGCAAACCCGATAATTATACCAAAACGATTATCCAGCAAACCAAGACTCTGGAAGTTCAGGTACATCGGAATCATACCAGCATTGAAAATCAGTGTGAAAGAAATGATCAAATTAATCGTTGTCCGGCCTTTCAGCCTTTTCTTCGCCAGTGGATATGCACCACAGATCGTCAAAATCATACTTGTTAATGTGCCGACAACCGTGTAGAAAATCGTATTGCCATAACCGGTCCAAATCCCTTTCTCACCCAGCACTGAAGTATAAGCTTCCCACGTAATTCCTTTTGGAAGCAAAAGAACCTCTCCTGTCACTACTGCCTGTGGGGAACTTATAGACGCTGACAGGACATATAAGAACGGATACAAGGTCAGACAGGCGAACAAACCCAGAATAATATAGTTGAATACATAGAATACTTTTTCTCCACGACTCTCCATCATAAGCTATCACCTACCATAGTCCAGATTCTGTATATTTCTTGCTCAGTTTATTTGCAGCGATGATGAGAATAAATCCAACGACTGAGTTAAATAATCCTACTGCCGCAGCCATATCATACCTTCCGTTTACGATACCTTCACGATAGACATAGGTACTAATAACATCCGCAGTTGCGTAAGTTACCGGTTGGTAGAGAAGAATTATGGCTTCATACCCAACCTCGAGCAAGCTACCGATCTGCAGTATGAGCATGATCATGATCGTTGGAAGGATTCCCGGAATCGTAACGTGAAGTGTACGTTTCCATTTGCTCGCTCCATCAATAACAGCGGCTTCATACAGTTCCGAATTAACACCGGATAATGCAGCAATATATATGATGGCCGCAAACCCGGTACCCTGCCAAATGTTCATGGAGTTCAGTATCGTTCGGAAGAAACTCGCATCAGCCAGGAAGTAAATTTTATCGCCACCAAACTTTTCAATAATCAGGTTGACTATACCGTTTCCGGGAGCCAGGAAGTTAGTGACAATTCCTGCTACGATAACAACCGATATAAAGTGGGGCATATAAGTAAACGTTTGCACAACTTTTTTGAATTTGGAACTCTTGACCTCATTGAGTAGTAGAGCAAAAATAATTGGTGCTGGAAATACAAATAGCAATGCGTACAAGCTGATAATCAGTGTGTTCTTTAACACCCTGTAGAAATATTCACTTTGTAAAAATTCCTGAAAGTGTTGAAGACCTACCCATTCGCTACCCTGAATTCCTTTGAATATGCTATAGTCCTTAAATGCAATCTGTATGCCGTACATCGGCTTGAATGCAAACATGACATACCATAATAAAAAGGGAACTAGTAGCAAATAAAGGAACCAGTCTCGTTTAATCAAAGCCCATAATGTAGATGTCCTCTTTACGCTCTTGGAACTGTACGTTTGAATTTTCGTGTTTGTCGTCACCTTGTCTAAGGCCTCCTCCAGATCCTCGTCTATATGTTTGTTTGCTGTGAAATCATCTTAACATGGAATATAAATGACCCATGAGGTAAAATCCAACGCCGTTAGTACGGAAAAACAACTTTGTTTTGTAATAAAAATGTTAACCAAAAACGAGGACTCGCTATGTAAGCAAGCCCTCGTTTTCATTCTCAGCGGAATATAATTAAATGCATAATTTAAACAGTTCACCAGAAATACAAGTCAGTTCCTTTTAACTTATATACCGCTTCTATAAAGTAGTAATCTCCATAAATAATAGATTGATGATGCTCTTTGGCATGATACGCAGCTGATCCATTTTTGAGGATACAATCGCAATCTGTGGTCCAGTCTGCTCTGTCTTCATCCAATGTTTTCAGCAATTTAAGGGCAGGTTTCAGATATAGTTCCTTCTCATGAAGTTCGACTGCCTTTGAAATCTCAATAAGTCCGCAAGCTGCAATTGCTGCAGCCGTTGAATCTTCATATGCTGGCTCATTCGGTTGTCTAAAGTCAATAGGAATAATTCCATTATCCGGAATGTTGGCGATAAAGTAGTGAGCAATGCGTTTCGCCGTATCGAGATATTCCTTTTTGCCTGTATGAATGTAGCTCATCATAAATCCGTACAATCCCCACGTCTGACCTCTCGTCCAAGATGAGCCTTCACCATACCCTTGCCCACCATAAGATTTTATAACACCGCCTGTAAACGGATCGAATTCTACAATATGATTGACGGAACCGTCAGGACGTACAAATGTGTTCATGACCGTATCGGCATGCTTGAGGGCAATCTGCATAAATCGGGGATCTCCAGTTTCTTCCGTTGCCCAATAGAGTAAGGGGATGTTAAACATACAGTCAATAATGGCCCATCCTCGAGTGTCTTCTCCACTGATGTCGTTCCATGCGCGAATAAACTCTCCCATCGGGTTGTAGCGTCCTGCCAACAAGTTGGCAGCGTGAAGCGCCCGTTTGCGAGATTCAGGATTCTTGGTCAGTTTATAGTTTGCGACACTGGTTGGTAGCCACATAAATCCCACATCATGATGCAGACCGTAATACTGCTGAAGGCCCGCATCGAGCTTGTCTTCTGAGATGTTTGCAACATTTTTGTATTTCTCTTGACCCGTATTGTAGTACATCTGCCACATCATTCCACCCCAGAAACCATTGGTCCACCAGTTAATCCCGTCTGCATGTGTACCACTAGGATTTTCGACAGATCGGTCATCATGTACACCATTAACGGTAGTGTATGGAATTTTGTTTTTGGATTTTTCGCTCACCCAGTCTAATTTTTGAATAATACGTTGCTCAATATCTTGTAGCCAGACTCGTTGCTCTTCTGTATTTAACATGCCGGTTCCCGCTTTCCTGTTTTGGATTCTCATTCATCATCTAGTTGGAACAGCATCAGTGTATCATGCTAAAACCCGCAAAAGTTTTGCTGCGTTTAATGAAAATACCGTTCCGTTGCACTTTTGACAAATGATAAAGCAATGCTACAATCTAGTAAAAATGGTGTGGAGTGATTTTCATGGAAGTCGGTTTTGAATCAGTCCCGTTTCATGGAAAACCTGTGGTGTGGACAGATCGTCATCGAACAAGCAAAACAAACAGTAGTTTTTATCATTGGCACCAGTGCTGCGAGTTTTTGATCGTATTTGAAGGTAAGGGTACAGTGGTCATGAATAACAAGACCTATCAAATCAAGCCGGGGATGCTCTATGTATTCCAGCCATTCGAAATACACAAAGTCTTTGCTAAAGTAACTCATGAATGTCATTACGAAAGAGCAGTGATCCATTTAGATCATGTGGTTATAGATCAGTATTTAAAAGACTATCCACGTCGCAGAGAATGGTTTGATCGTTTGTGCTATTCCAGTGAGATTGAGCGCGCATTTGACTTAAGCAGAGATATGGATCTTTTTAGCTACTGTGTGGAAGATTACGGACAAATTGCTCACATGGAACAAGGTGAATCCCGGGAGGAAATTACCGTATTCGTTCTTCAGTTTCTTAGTGCTATGGCAAGGATCTTCCCTAAAGATCAATCGGAACCCAGTCTTACTCGGCGCAAGAAAGAACATTCTGAGCTTATTATGCAGTGGTTGGATGAACATTATATGGAATCTAACATTCTCAACAAGCTGGCAGACCAACTGCATTTCACAAGATCCTATGTGTCCCGGCTTTTCAAGAATGAAACTGGAAGCAATTTGAGCGAGTATCTTACTGCCAAACGAATTAAAGTAGCAGCTCATATGCTGGAAACGACAACTATGTCGGTGGAATACATAAGTCATCACGTAGGCTTCCAGAATGTTTCACATTTTATCTCGTGTTTCAAAAAAACGTACCAGGTCACACCTTTGAAGTATAAGTTAAATCAAAAAAAGAGCGGGTTGGAGAGCCATGAAATATAGCGTTCAAAACCTGCTCAACGAAGAAACCTCCAGACCCGCAGCGAAAGCAGAAATTTGGAGGTTTCTCAATTGAAATAAGATTTAGAGAAATGAATTTGGCTAGCTTTAGATCAACTGTTCCTACTGAACACTTACATTGTCAAATGTAGCAGTTGTAAGCGTCGTGTTTGCATGAGACGTCACCGCAAGTCCTACATAGGCTGTACTTGCAGCAGAAATGGATGACGAACCTGTCTGAGTCCATGTAACACCATTCGCAGAAATGTAGGTCGTTACGGTGTTCCCCGATCTGGTCGCTCTGACCCAATAAGGTGCACTCACCGTTGCGGACGTCGTAGAATTCGTGATCGCGCCAGGTGCCGTCCGATTTTGGAATACGGCGAGTCCTGGTTTCATAGCAGCATACACATTACTGGCATCCTCAAACAGAGATTCTCGAATCATGACTCCTGCCTTGGCAGATGAATGGGTATTCGCCAGACTGGCAACACGAGCTGTAATCGTCCGGTCTCCTTTTAACGGCACATAAGCAAATCTAAACTGATCTGATTTATCCCAGATATCACTTCCAGCCCCTTTTATTGTATAGGTCCCGGCACTATAACTGTAACTTCCAGCAACACCGACGCTACCAATATCCTGCGAAGAAAACGGGATCTGTGCATTCGCAGATGACAGTGTCGTAGCACTTACCGTGCTGCTTGTTGTAGATGTGTTTGACTTCGCATCATAAGCACTTACTTGATAGTTGTAAGCTGTAGAAGTAGTCAGTCCAGCATCGGTATAGTCCGTAGTTGGTGAATATCCCACAATGGTCCCATTCCTGTAAATTTTGTAACCACTTACAGCAATATTATCCGTTGAAGGTGACCAGCTCAAATTAATAACTTTGTCAGACAACGGTTTGACGGTTAAACCCGTCGGTGCTGATGGCTTCGTTGAATCGGTAGTGGTACCCAGTCTGTATGCAAATGTGAGCAGAGCTGCATCCGTATCTGTTGCTGGCATGCCATTCATATAACTGGTTGTATACGGAGCAGTCAATCCTTTGCGTGTTACATAGTGAGCATATATGATTTCATTTTGTGCCCATCCGATGGTAGCACTTCTTCCCGTTCCATTAATACCACTCCAAGGTCCCATGGTACAACGTCCGTATGTTGAATCCCATGAAGTTGGTTCATTGCCCAGATTATAATTGGACCAATATTCCGAGCCAGCTAAGAGTCGATTATCTCCATCTCCAAACAAGTCAACACCCTGCTTCCAGGCGATTTCTGCCACAACCGTTAAGTTGCCAAGTCCACCAAGAGCGTGAACCTGATCTCGCCCCGATTCGGAAATCTGCCCTGTAGACATAACATTTCTCGTCACAGAAGCACAAGCATTCGTTCTGAAATTAGATATTGCAGAATCAAACATCGTCTGATTGTTCGTGAATATCGCGATTGAAATCATGGATTTCATTGCGGATCCACCCCAGTTTGCATCCCCCGGGGATTGAATATGAGGATAAAAAACGTTGGTCAACATATTTTCCAGTTGTGTAATATTTGCTGCAGCCCAGCCTGAGTTGCTATATCGTAACAATTCGCCTGCATTGGCAAGAAAAATGCCATTATCACCTGCAGCAAGCTGTGCATCTGTTCCAGCAATGCTAGTTAATGTGCTCGACCAAGCATTCAGAATCTCAATGGCTTTATTAGCATACGCTTGTGTTCCTGTCACATTCCATAGGAGAGCGTTATAATAAGCTGCTCTCGCATCGTTCTCTAAGGCACTATTTCCATAATTCGTACTCGTACATGTTGAAGTAGAATCGTTCCTGCAAACCGTACTATAGGGTCCTTGTTTTGCATAAGATGAGGATGCTTTGCTATCTGTTTTGAAATTTGCTAATGCTGACTTCCAAGGTTCAGTGTTCTGATTGGCAGACATTCTAGTGAGATCCGTAGCATTATGCATAATTCCAGGATGAGTAAATGTTGCTGCTTCTGCCGTTTCCGGTGAAGCTACACTATACGCAGGGATCAGAAGCATGATGATGACTAGCATAGTACTCATGAGCTTTGCTTTGGTAGACCGTTGTGGCATAAAATCACTCCTTTAAGATGGATGTGGACAAGATAAAAATGTAATCGCTTACAAATGTATTCTACTTGTTAATTTACATATAAAAACAGGCAATATTCGATGAAAAAAGAGGGTAAATCCAACTTTCCTTACATTCTTCCTTTATCCTAACCAATTCAATTCCTTAACACATTTAAGATCACGGTAACTGCCTCTGCGCGGGTCACATTCGTGTTTGGCGAGAAACGATTGTTCCCTATCCCCTGCATAATGCTTGATTCTACAGCCTCATGAATGAAAGGTTTCGCCCAAGAAGAAATATCGGCTGCATCAGTAAATTCATTCACGTAAGTCACATCATGTTGTGTCTTGCCGAGTGCGCGAACAGCAACCGATGCCATCTCGGCACGACTCATCTTCGCGTTTGGTCGGAAGGTGTGGTCGGCATAACCGGTAATAAGTCGCTTCTTCACTGCTGCTTGCACGTGGGAGGAAGCCCAAGCCGGGATCTGGTTCGCATCGGCGAAAGTTGCATCTGATTCATTCACATCAAGTTTAAGTGCTCTGCTAAACATAACAGCAAACTCGGCGCGAGTGACCTCATGCTTAGGACGGAACGTGCCGTCCGTATACCCGTCAATAAATCCGGCATCAACCGCCTTTAAAATGGAAGCCTCTGCCCAATGCCCCGTTATGTCACTGAAGCTGATCCCTGATTCCGCATGTATGGTCTCCTGCAGTGCAGGTGTCATGCTAGACATATTTAGCTTTGAGTCCACCAGCTTGATATTCTGAAGTGTAATCGTGCTGTTACCAGCACGTTGCACACTAAATTGCAGGGTCGTCAATAGTTGATCCCCACTATCACCTTTCACGCTGCCCACTTTGGTATGGGCAATCTTGAGATAATTCCCCTCCGCTTTCGGCACGACCGTATATCCAACAGTTCCTGCGCTTGCTTTGGAAAAATTAAGCCTATTTGCATCAAATTCCAGATTCATTTCATAGGCATACAGATCCTCAAGGTCATGTCCGATGACCGAAACTTCAACGAGATTGTTATTAATAGAATTCAGTTTTAACTCAAAGCTTGGACGCGCTAACTGCTCTGTTGTGGCTGCATTCACACTCGTTGTACAGATCATCAGTAGCACCAAGAAACTTGTCCACACCTTCCTTATTTCTATTTGCTTCAACTTGGTCTTCGATCTCAATGGAGACCCTCCCTGTCACATGAATGATCAGAAGGAAGGCGACAGGTGCGCCCTCCCTTGATCATACCTATTTATTTTGCAGCCAGTCACCAACAATCATCTGAGCAACAGCAGCCAACTCACGAATGGTGATCTCACCCCCATCGAACAGATCTGCTTTCTCAATATCGGTCCAGCTTGCATCTGTTGATTTTGTTCCATAATACTTCGCAATGATAGAGAGATCTTTGATACTGACTTGAGTCTGGCCTGGAACAAGAGTAATCATCTGTGCAGCAAATGTACTTGCAGCAGATTGTAAATTTGCTAATGCTTCATCAACACTTGATTGTGTTGCCGCTGTATTGTTTTTCACCTCATTTGCCGTATTCAGAGCAGCTTTAAGGATCGAAATGGCTTGTTGAGGATACTGACCAATTTTTGTTCCAGCAACAGCTTTGTCCAGTTGTTTTTGAACGGATTGGATCTGAACTGCCAACCCAGTATGGTCTGTCGGCTGAGGGGTTGCAGTATGAACACTACTCCTGAATGTAGTAATGGCCGTTTTCAAAGCAGTGACTGCTGTGTTCACTTCGGCCTGAGTGCTCCCAGTGTTGTCGCGAACGACCATCGCACTTTGAATTGCCGCATCGAATACATTTTTGGCCTCAAACGGGTACTGCCCCTGTGATGATCCTACAACAGCCGTTGCGGACAATTGCTGTGCTTGCAAGATCGTCTGTTGTAATTCAGCTTTGCTTACGCCGATTACAAGCTCTGTAAATGCTTCAACCGCCCGATTCAGTTCTATAACTTTGGCATCTACTTCAGCTTGGGTTGCCGCCTCATTCGTCGTTACCGCACTTGCATGTTCGATGGCTGTAAGGAGCACTGCTTTGGAACCAACCGGATACTGTCCGGTATCGCTGCCTTCCACTGCCGTGTCATGCAGGGATTGTGCGGACTGGATTGCAGCAGTTAGCTGTGTCTTATCGACTTGAATCTGAATAGTGATTGACGCTGTCGAGGTATCCAGCATGTTAGAATTTCCGTCTGCGGAAACTTCGAAATTACTTAAGCTGACTTGTGCTTGGCCAGTGGTCGCATCTGTCTTGACTTGCCCATGCAAATTGATAAGATCGCCCGAATCGTTAATCTGATTCTGGTTTGTGTTAGCCACAATAAGGAGAATTTCACCGGATTCCGGTTTCACCCCTGTTCCGATGATTTGCAAGTATTCTTCTGAAGAAGTCACTGCTCCATCAGCAAGAATAGTAAGTCCTTGTTCGTCCTCGGTTGTTGGGAATTGCAACTTGTACGTATCGTAAGTTACGGTCAATTGTGCCGTTGTGAAACCATTCGTGACGCCATGTACACCGATGTTCAAGTCCACCGTTTGCCCCGGTGCAGCTGTTAATGGTCCGCGTAGTGTAGCCGAATTTTCCACTCCTGGCTGTGGTTCTGCTATTTCTTTTACCGTGATGGTCCAGGTAGCAACAGTTGCTGCACCTTTGGCATCAGTCGCTTTGAATCGCAGTACGTAGCTCCCTGCTGCTTCTGGCGTCCAGCTAAATTCACCCGTAGCTGTATCCAGCTGCGCTCCTGCTGGCAGACCTATACCCGCATACGTGATGGAATCCCCTTCCGGATCCGTAGCAACAAGCGTCTGCTTCACCTCTTGACCTGCCGTCACCGTCACCGGAGACAAATCGGCAAATATTGGCGATTGGTTAGGCTCTGGAGCAATTGCTGCTTTTTGGTAGAACTCAAGCTCTGCCACATTGGCATTGCCCTTAGGTGTGTAATACCGAAGATATCGATATCCCTTATTGTTCGTCATTCCCACAAAATACCACTTGGCAGTAGAGATGGTTCCAATAGTGTACAGAGTCTCAAATGTTGTACCATCATTCGAGCCTTGAATCACAGCATCCTTCATCCGATTAAGATGGGTACTGCGCGGATAAAATTTTACACCGCCCAGGATTGGTGCATTGTTTTGACCTAAATCAATCAGAATCCAGCTTGGATTGGTTAACGCATCTGGTGCCGTTTCTATATTGCCATCAAATGCCCGCCATCCATTACTCTCGGGAGTCCCGATTCCTGTTGAGTCACTTGCATCCCACTGTTTGGATGAAGCCTTGACCATCGATTGCGTAACCTGAATCGCAGATAGGGTTGTTACATCTATAGGACTGCTTTTTGCCGTTTCTCCTGCGTTGCCTCCAGCTGCTACCTGGTAAGCATACAACGTACCGGGTTTCAGATCAGCATCGCTCAATTCAGTCGAAGTGGTTTCTTTCCACTTGGTATAGGTGCCCCCAGCTCCTTGCTTGCGATAGATGGTGTAGTAAGTTGCTCCTTTGACTTCCTGCCAGTTCAAAAGTACGGAAGTCGGCCCCGTTAAAGCTGCAGTCAATCCTTCAGGGGCCTTATTCTCCTCTTCAGGGTATATGGACAGCTTCACTTCCTGATCGACGTAATTGGATGTATCATCCTGCGCATAGATATGGAAGACATATTCACCTGGCGCAAGTCCGACTGGTTTAACAATTAACGTCCCGCCTGCCTTTCCATTCAGTCCACTACTGTCAATATAATCCTGATTATCCGTCGATAAAGATACATTCACAGAGTCTAGATCTTCAATGGATACCTTCAAATTCATATCTTCGCCATTCTCGTAGGCCGCTACGCTTGTAAGTTCAAACCCTTGTTCACTTGTCAACTTGATTACTGGCGAGGTATCGGCTGGATCAAGTGTGTAGCTGCCCAGCATGACTTCTGTGTCTTCATTATCCGTCATGATGGAAAGGAAAAGACTTTTCAAATAGGTTGGGTAGTCATCCGATTTTACATATTTATCTGATATGTTAGTACTCACCCGAAGCCACTCGCCTTTAGTATCCGGCACTCGGATCGTAGCAAAAGGGGGAGTGGATGAATCTCTTTGCAGCTGCAATTTGGCCGCTCCATTAGTTCTGACCGTAAAGGAAACAATGCTGTCCTTGGTACGATCCACTTGAAGTGCGGCCTTGCTCAAATAAACAAGGCTTTCGTTCTTTGTCAGAATATAAGAGCGGGTGCCTTCTTTGCCTGTCTCAAATGTACCGGAAATCGGAATAGCCTGATCGGCAATGAAGTTGGCTTGACTGCCAATTGTTTCTACGTTCGCCAAACGATTCCGTTCAATATTCCGGTATGTCTTAAGTGTAATTGGTGAGCTGCCTTTATACCTTAGAGTGATATCATGAATGCCCTTGATCTTAGCCAAGTCTGCTGATGCAACTTCAGAGGTGAATTTGACCATAGCATTGCTCGTATTTGGCATTTTGTAGGTTGCTACCAGTTTTTCCCCGCTGTATAACAGCAGTTTGCCAGTCGCATCTGTTGTTTTGGCCTGTAATTCAATACTATTGTTACCACTATCAAAATTCATTTTGCCGAATGTGATTGCCCCTCCTTCACTCAGATTCACACCGTCTGAAGCTTTAGTAGCTTCTCCGGAGAGGACACCTGACAGAGCTGTATGTTCATCGCCTGCATAGCCATCTGAGAATGCGAACCAGTCGAACGCAATCTGATATGACAATGCGTTTGCGCTGCCATAATACTTGAATGCGATCAGATGCTTACCTGACAAAGGCTTACTTAGCTTGCTTGAGACCGTCGCATAATTGGTCCACCATCCGGTGTTCGGTACCTGCAAGGTAGTTAGTACTTCACCTTTGGCAAGATCAGCTGTCGTAACATTGGTGCGATCAAGTCCGCCCACACCATCCAACAAGATTACATCCACTTTAGTGCCCACATTCGAATTACTTGCAGCCCGAATCGTAATCTCGTTGTAACTGTCGTCTAGATCTAGGTCATACCATGTGTACTGATTCTCATAGCGAACGTCATACAGTACGGAACGCATACCGTCCATATCCTGAAACGTACTCGTGCTGGTGGTTTCACTCCTACCCACATAATCGAACGCCTGCAAGCGGTCATATGCTGCTGTCACTTCCATATACGGCGGATTGCTTAGTGGCTTTGGTGGACCAACCACCTCACCTGTCGCCAAGTCATTGGTCCCCTGTAACAGAACATAAGATGGGATCGCTTTCAATCCACCTTGCTTTTCGATAGCTTGTGCCAGATATTTAATCCTTTCATCATCAGGATCCAGTGGCTGAGTCAAATGATGCATGTAGTATCCGTATGTGACTTCAGACGCGTACCCCAATCCTCTGCCGTTATCACTGACGGTATCAGCGTAATTGCCTGTTGGATCACCAACCACAGCATTGCTAATATTAACTGGTGTATACAAGATATCGTAACCCAGATTATATTTGGCAAGCTCATTGGCTCCAGCCAATATCCGATTGTCGAGGAATTCGAACATTCCTACACCATCTGAAGCCTCCGTCACTTCTCCGAATGTTGGTGAAGCCGGGTCCGGGTTGACCTTCGTACCCTGGATTTCAGTCATGTAGGCAATCATGGATAATGTGGACGTATTTCCTGAAGCGTGGCCCATATCGCGGAACATTTCCACAAGTTGTACATGGGGCTCGACAGGTGCACCCGTTCTTTCATTTTGTGTGACATAGCGAATCTGATGGAAAATATCACCGGATTGCCCTTTGAACGTTGCCGTTTTATTGGCTGTTGCCCACTCCACAGCCTCTTGGTACCATTGCTGATTATCCGAGAAAATAGCAGCCATCATATAGGCCTGAGTGATAATACCATGCTGGTTCATCCAGCGACCATTGTTATGATAGAAGTTGCCATCGTAGAAGGCCATCAGATAGTTCTGCGTAAAATTCGTCGTATCCGTTTCCGTCCACGCCCATTCCCCGCTGCCCTCCGTATACCGCAACAATTCGGCAGCTCTAACCATGTTAACCATGGCATCACCGATACTAATGTGCGAATCTGTAAATCCTTTTGGATTGCCCGGATCAATTTGGGACCAAAGACGAACAATGGTCATTGCTTTCTCACGGTAACGAACATCACCTGTAGCAGCCCATATAACTGCGTGGGTAAATGCCGCTTCTGCATCCACCTTGGCTTCCTTGGCTTTTGCATCATTGTCAATCTTGGTATATGCGGGTTTCGTTTTATCCAGCTTGCTTTGATTCCGAATATCATAATCCAGTGATCCACTGCGACTGTTCCTGAAGTCCTCGAATGCACTCGCCCACGGCTCTGCGCCAATGGCAACCTTCTCCTGCATCAGCTTCAGTGCATCACCAGTGAAACCTATAGAAGGATGAACGAATCCCTCTTGGCTTATCGTCTCCAAGATTGCAGGCTGGGTATGGATAACCGAATCATCAGCGGATACCCTGCTTGGAACGGTAGTTATAAATAAACAGAGACTTACTACTAACACACGAATAACCATCCATTTTATAATTTTGCAGCACTGCTTCATTTCACAGCCTCCTGATTCAATAAAATATCGAATTAAAAGTAAACGCTTCCATAAATAAAAATGATATCTCCTTCCCTTAGAATGTTTTCTTCATGAAGATATAGATAAATTGGTTAGAAGTGTACCCAAAATCCGATGATAAAAGTGGGCAAATACTATTTTTTTCACATTCTCCGTTAAATTGGGAAATTTCTCTTGTGAGTTTATGAGACGAGTGCTACAATTTTGAAAAAATATGGATTATGAGTAGATTGTACATACGAATCGCGGATCTTCGCGGGAGGAAATCACCGTATTTATGCTTCGGCAGTTCTTTAATCCATAGAGGTTACTCAACTTAATTCACGTGATAGAACGTTGTTTTTGTTAGACGCATCCTGATATTTGGGACCCGTCCCATAGTGTCCTGAAAGCGGTTTACATCCTTAAAGTTAATGTCATTCCTAATCTTACAAACCGAGGTGTATTTATGATTCATTTAACGATTGAAGTACAGCGTGAAGATGGAACTATCCTTGCCGAACATACCGATACGAACCATACTCATCTGGTATATGATCAACCGTATCAACCAGGAGATTCTATTGTGCTCAGAAGCTCCAGGGACGGCGTCTATTTGTATATCCAGCTGGATGATGCTTTGAATCCGGATTTTGTATATCTGTCTGGGCAAGAGTACCGTCTAAGCATCCCTTTTAATGAGAAGAAAACCTCATATTCTCCCAAGTCATTTACGGGTCAACTACATTTGCTGACTGTACGGGTTGCATCCAATGAGGAGATTAGTTCCTACAAAAACCTTGCCGCAAATTCACATGATCATCATACCAACTCAACGTTGTACCCCCATGCTTCGGCTAATGTTGAGACGCGTGGTGAGGCCGTCTTTGCTGCCCGAAATGCAATCAATGGCAATACGGTAACCTATTCACATGGAGAGTGGCCATTTGAATCATGGGGAATTAATCAACGACTAGATGCAGAATTCACACTTCATTTTGGACGGCTTGTTGAAATTGATAAGATCGTATTGTACCTGAGAGCTGACTTCCCCCATGATAATTACTGGAAGCAGGTTACCTTGTCTTTTTCTGATGGCAGTTCTATAACTTCATCTCTTGAGAAATCCGGAAAAGCACAGGCTATTCTCTTGGAACCAAGACAAGTGGAATGGGTGAAACTTAGCGAATTAATTCAATCTAATGATCCTGCACTATTCCCAGCACTTACACAGTTCGAGGCATACGGACGAGAAATTTAAGCAGTAGTAACGGATAAAGAAAAAATTATTGAAGAATCATATCCTGATTCAATTATCGAATCGTAGTAAGTCAAAGTTTTTATTCACCAAATATAAATACCCGCCTGTCCCTATCTATAGGACAAGCGGGTATTTACTTACGACGGATATAAATCTTCACAAGGTAACAGCCGAGTTGGAATTGGATGAATGGTTATATTCCTATCTTTTGTCATTTCCTAATTAATCCTCAGCTATCCTGTCCGTTAGTTCAATAAAGGCAGCCGATAATGTTGATCCGCTGCCTCCTTTGGTACTATTGAGCTATCGTTTCCCGTTAGCGTAATTGATATCTATTGTAATGTATTCATATGCTCTTAGTTAGTAAGATTTCCAAAGGCTGACACAAAGTTGCCTACCAAAATGACACAAAGTAAAAAAATGATTTAACCTTATGAATCCTTTCTCTCCAGGGTAGTAGGGAACTTTATGTCACTATACATTGACACAAAGTTCCCTACCAAAAAATAAAAAAACCTTATTCTATAAGGGATTTCATGGTTGGTAACTTTATGTCATTCTACACCAAACCTGTCTGAGGAGTGAGTGCAAAAATAAAGAAAGGCTTCGCCTCTTCAACATAAAGAGTGAAGCCTTTAGATATCATATTTGTTAATGTTCTCTACAGCCCTGCACGATAGATAAACCCAACAAATTTCACATTACCTTCCCCAGTTGCATTCAGAACAGAACGCAGACTTAGGAAATGACCAAGCACATTATGATGATAACCTGACATCTCAAACCCGTGATAATCCGAAATGACACAATGTTCTTGTCCCCAGCATTGGACAAGAAATTGGTTCCTTAAAATAAAAAAAGCCACTATAATAGCGACAGTCCCAAAAGTGTGGGGAGTATCTTACCTAGTTCCCGGTTTCTAGCTTACAAAATGGTGAATCACGCACCTTGGCTTGAGGCTAAGGCTGTCGCCGAGCTCGGATCGGGTACAGGTGCTATCACTCGTTATATCTTTAACCAGGCACAAGATTTCACCAAAGTGTTATTATTTGAAAAGGATGAAACCATGAGAACTAATCTGAAGAAAACATACCCAGGCGCCTCCTGCTATCCCAATGCAGCTCATTTGGTAGAGTCCATGAATCAAGAAAATATTCAGCAGCTGGATTGTATTTTCAGCGGGTTGCCCTTCTTTAATCTTAAACCTGAATTGAGAAATACTTTAGTAGACCAGATCTATGAAGCACTTAAGCCTCAGGGATTATTCATCGCATTTCAGTATTCACTGCAAATGAAAAATACACTTTCCGAACGTTTTATCATTGAAAAAATAGACTTGGTTCCTCTGAATATACCCCCTGCATTCGTTTATGTATGTCGTAAAAAAGAAGCAATTTATTAATCATTCTCATCTATGCTTACACTATTATTTAAATTATTTTGAACAAGTCATGAAAGGACGATTATGCCATCATGTCGATGGTGGAAAGTGGGTTAGGGATCAGTATTCTGCCAGAGCTTATTTTTAAGCGTTACCCCCTATTGAATTATTGCAAAAGAATTTTAGTTCCCGGCCCAACGTAAGATTGGCCTTGCAATGAAAGATAAAAAGTCCACCTTCATGATAAGTAGATGTTCCTCATAAATGTCATTACATTAACCTGCCCGTTCGTATTATGAGATCAACCATATCTTTTTGGTTGATCCTTTTTGCATTAGCTTTGAGGATTAGAGTAGCCGGGTCGAACGTACCTGCCCGTGGGACTTTGATCCCGAGCGCTATAATGTTCACCCCTACTTGTCATGACCATGATTGAGGCTGGTTGGGACCATAGATCCCGTATCACATGCGATGCTGTGGAGCGACAAGGAGTTTCATAGGGGCTGCCGGTAAATTTATTTCAAGGAGAGATAAAATGAACCCTGTTTTAGGACTAGACATATCTAAAGAAGAAAGCCATGGACAAGCTTTCTTAGATCGAGGAAAACCATACCGAGGGCCCTTTCATTTTGAACATACAAGGGATGGTCTCAAGATATTGCTTCAAACCATTCAGGACATCGAACAAGCATCAGGACGTCGACCAACAATAATTCTGGAAGCAACCGGGCATTATCAAAGCCCCGTTGTTCAGTTCCTTGAGGAGCATCATTATTTAT
Source organism: Paenibacillus sp. E222 (assembly GCF_013401555.1). Lineage (NCBI taxonomy): Bacteria > Bacillati > Bacillota > Bacilli > Caryophanales > Paenibacillaceae > Paenibacillus > Paenibacillus sp. E222. The sequence continues at coordinate 4,939,815 of NZ_CP058552.1, read as the reverse complement.
TCATCGTTATCAATCCGCTCATTTCTAATCGCCTTCGAAAAACCAATCTTCGTAAAGTGAAAACAGATACTGCGGATGCCTATCTTCTGGGTGAACTTTACTATAGGGAGGATTTCGAGCCATTCAAAAAAAGAGGTGTACAACTGCTTAATATGCGTTATCTGACGAGACAATACGAATCCTTTTCTAAGATGTGCGTGCAGACGAAACTGCAGTTTCAGGCCGTTCTAGATCAGGTTTTCCCGGCGTACAAAGGTGTTTTCGGGGCTATGTATTCTAAAGTATCTCTTCGGTTCTTACATGAGTTTCCGACTTCATCCTCTGTTCTACAGGTAATCTTGGCTCAAAAATTGCAGGTATCTATAGCCTTCTCTAATCCTGGTTCATTCATCTCCAGCACCTCACAATGTGTAGTATCTACACCCTTGATAAACAACAACCAGTTCTCAAGACCACCCTGTGAAGGAATAACGTCACCTGGTTTTTTTACATATGCTTTAACTGCTTTTTGGAGTTTAATAAGAGCGATTTGTGCTTTTATCTCATCACATTAACTCTGACATTATATTATCTAGGGTACAATCTAATCTGCAATGACACAATGTTCTTGTCCTTTTCGGCAAAGGAACCAAGTTCTTGTCCTCAGCATGGGACAAGAACTTGGTTCCATAAAACAAAAAAGCCGCTATATTAGCGACTTTGAATGGAACAATGTTCTTGTCCTTGGACACAAACATTCCTGCACTAGCCGGAACCTGCCTGCTATTCGTAACGAACCCCCAATTAATGAAAGTCGAGAAACGGTACAAGCAAAAATACACCCCCTAGAATTTCATCGGCTAAACTCAGGGGTTTTTCCAATGTCTATTCTAGGGGGTGCACTTCATTTTCGAATGATGAAACTAAATTCTTCATCTTTTTCTTGCGAACTTCTTGATCTCTAAAGCTGGCGTTTTTTTGTTTCGCGTGCTTCATGCATTCGTTGTAGCAGCTTCTCCCCTCCTATTTTATAGGTAGCATCAATGTTTATTTGTCTATTCCATCAAATCTGTTACTGCCCCTTTGGAAGCGGAGGAAACTAATTTAGCATATTTGGCAAGTACACCGGACTTCACTTTCAGTGGCGGTTGTACCCAAGCTTGCGCTCGAGCGGCCAACTCTTCTTCTGGCACTTCAACCTTAATTTCCTGAATGTCGCTATCAATGGTGATAATATCTCCATTTTGGAGCAAAGAGATCGGTCCACCTACTTGTGCCTCAGGGGATACATGGCCGACTACAAATCCATGCGATCCACCCGAGAACCTACCATCTGTTATGAGAGCAACTTTCCCCCCGAGACCTTTTCCTACAATGAGTGCTGTAACGGAAAGCATCTCAGGCATACCTGGTCCACCCTTCGGTCCACAATAGCGTATGACCAATACGTCCCCTTCTTGAATTTCATCATTCATGATCGCTTCTGTCGCTTCATCTTCGCTATCGTACACCTTTGTCGGTCCGGAAAACTGTTGGATCTTCATGCCTGACATTTTGGCAACAGCGCCTTCAGGAGCTAGGTTTCCTCGAAGCACAACCAGTGGTCCATTTGGTTTAAGCGGATTATTGAGTGGACGTATAATCTCTTGATCATTCTGTAGTGGAGCAGCTTCCGCTAAATTCTCCGCCAACGTTTTACCAGTTACGGTGAGGCAATCCCCATGAAGTAATCCCTCAGCGAGCAATAGCTTCATTACCCCGGAAACACCACCAATATCATTCAAATCCTGCATGACATACTGACCACTTGGCTTCAGATCTGCCAAATGAGGAACACGCAAGCGAATTCGTTCAAAATCATCCAAGGTTAAATCCACTTCTACGGAGTGCGCAATAGCTAGCAGATGGAGAAATGCGTTGGTTGATCCCCCTAGAGCCATAACAACGGTGATCGCATTCTCAAATGCTTTCTTCGTCATAATGTCTCTTGGGTAGATTTCCTGTTCAAGAAGTGAGATGACCTGCTTACCGGCTGCTTCGCATTCCAATGCTTTATCCGCTGAGATAGCTGATGTCGAAGAAGAACCAGGCAAACACATACCCATTGCTTCTGCAGCTGCGGCCATCGTATTAGCGGTATACATCCCCCCACAAGCCCCTGGACCTGGACAAACACTGCATTCGACCTTATGCAATTGTTCGTCTGTTATTTTTCCATCTTGATATTGCCCAACGGCTTCAAAAGCTGAAACGATATCCACTTTTTTACCGTCGAGATTACCAGGTTGAATGGTTCCTCCATATACATAAACAGAAGGAATATTCATCCGTCCAATAGCCATCAAACATGCAGGCGTATTCTTGTCACACCCACCGATTGCAACAACGCCGTCAAAACGCTCGGCTCCGGTCACAATTTCAATCGAATCAGCTATAGCTTCCCGACTTGGTAGCGAGAACAACATCCCGCCATGCCCCATCGAGATCCCATCAGAAACGGTAATCGTATTAAAAATTAGTGGAGCACCGCCGTTATTACGTGCGCCCCGCTTAGCTTGCACCGCTAAATCATTGATGTGCATATTACACGGTGTTACTTCACTCCACGTACTTGCTATTCCGATCATTGGCTTTTTAAAATCCTCATCTTGAAATCCAATTGCACGCAGCATCGCTCTGTTCGGTACCCGGTTAGCACCTTCACTGATTACCTTGCTTCGAATGCGAAGATCTTTTTTATTTTCCATGTTTCTTCCCTCATTTCAAAGTATTTCGTTCAGTTCCTGCATCGGTCGAATAAAATTTTGTTTCATTAAATTATGGGCATCGTTGCTATTTTTGCCTTCAAAAGCTTTAATAATCTGATCATGTTCTTCAACTGAAGCTAGTGTAGCCGTAATAGGTTGTTTTAAAAATACGTATTTAAATCGCCTAATGTGAATCTGAAGAGATGTATTAAATGTAGCTACATAAGGATTATCTGAGAGCTCCACAATATAATTATGAAATTGCTCATCCACCTCCATAGCCTGATAAACTTGTCCATTTTTAATAGAACTTGCGAATTCCAAATTTATGGATCTTAGTTTCTCGATCTGTTCTGGAACAATAGTTTGGGCGGTGATTTCAGCAGCTAAGGCCTGAAGAGCAGCCATCGTTGAATACATCTTAAAAATATCGTTTTTCTCAATATTCGTTACTTTTGTTTCTTTTCCTGGATGCATGGACACGAGGCCTTGAACTTCGAGTAACTGAAATGCCTCCCGAATCGGTGTCCGGCTGACTCCAAGCGATTCAGCCATTTCCGCATCAATAAGCTTTTCACCTGGTTGCAGTGTTCCATCAATGATCCATCGCTGAATCTGAGAAAACGCTCTTTCTTTTGCGGACATACGGACTGGTAAGGAAAAATCTTTAGGAATTGGCATGGTTTTCATCCTCATTACAATTATTCTTATATGCAATATATCGCATACACGATCGAGAAGCAATTATTATTTCATTTACTCGCTCAATTAAGTTTATCCAGATAACTACCTGTTTTTATTGAGAGTCTGAGACAAAAAAGAGAACTATAATTTAAGAGTCTTTCTTTGAGAAATGTTACATAAGTAATATATTTTAATGTGAATGTTCTTATATAAAATATTTGGTACTAATGAGGGCTTATGTACTTTTTACTTAAGTACACATCTAATCGGCAATCGGACGATGTTCTTGTCCATTACGGTAATCGGTACAAGTTCTTGTCCTTGGCTTGGGACAAGAACTTGGTTCCTTAAATCAAAAAAGCCGCTAAAATAGCGACTCTGAATGGAACAATGTTCTTGTCCCTCGACGGCCATCTCTTCTTCCATACTAGAAAACTTGGTTCTAAGGCGTCCCCGTTTGGATGTAGCAGGTTCTAGACTCATTCCCTGTTTCGCTTTTGCTGCCCACACTTGTACCTGAGATTTATTTTGAATATTTAAACGTGTCGCTACTTCACGTATGCTCATATGTTCCTCGTTGACCAGCCGGGCCGCCTCCAATTTCAATTCCAAGGAGTAACGCCGGAAAGTTTGTCCTTTTTTAGCCATGAAAAAACCCCCTTCGTTTGACAAGATTAAGTCCATCTTAACAGATGTCTTTTTTCTCTTGTCTACTAAAAGGGGATAATACCAACATAGCGACTTTCAATGGAACTGTATTCTTGTCTCTCGAGGCTTCACTTTAATCGATTAATTCAAAGTTCCTACTGTGTAATTCCGTCGAATTAGGTCCAATAAATACTGTAAATTCTCCTTCTTCTGCCACAAAATCGCCCTTTTGATCATAGAACTTCAAAATCGCCTCATTAATTTTGAATTCAACGGTTTGACTCTCACCAGGTTTAAGTCTAATCTTAACGAATCCTTTTAATTCTTTCACAGGTCTGACAACACTTCCTGTGATGTCTTGAACATACATCTGCACAATCTCTTCACCTTCAGATGAGCCAACATTCCGCACAATAATCGTAACTGTGAGTTCTTCATTCCGACACAAACGTGTTGTGTTCAGACTAATATCTGAATACTCGTATGAGGTATAGCTCATGCCATAACCGAAACTGTAGAGTGGATCATTCGGTGTATCCAAATACTTGGAAGCATATTTCCCTTGGCGAACACTAACCGGTCTCCCTGTGTTGAAATGATTATAATATACCGGGATTTGTCCCTCGTTCCGTGGAAAACTCATCGTTAATTTTCCGGAAGGGTTGTAATCGCCAAATAATACATCCGCAATAGCATGGCCTGACTGTGATCCAAGGTACCATGTCTCAACAATGGCAGCAGCCTGTTCTTCCAATTCCTTAAGCACAAGAGGACGTCCATTGGTCAGTAGTATAATGACTGGCTTACCTGTCTTTATCACTTCTCGCGCCAAATGAAGCTGTGCTTCAGGCAACGTAAGCTGTGATTTTGAAGCGGCTTCTCCGGATTCATCGCTACCTTCACCCAATGACAAGATTACAATGTCACTCTTAATAGCCGCTTGGATTGCCTGGTCTACTCCCCCTTCTAAAACCTGATCGACATCGCATCCTTTGACGATCCGTAGTTTTTCGGGATTGATCAGCTTGCTGGATATCCCTTCTCGAATCGTAACCGTCTGATCTGAGTAATTCGAAAATTGCCATGAACCTAACAAATCCTTACTATTACCAAAGGGGCCAATGAGAGCAATGGTTGAGTCTTGGCTTCGTGATAACGGAAGAATTTGATTGTTTTTAAGGAGTACAATCGATTTGCGTGCAAGATCAAGGCTTACACGGAGATGCTCGTCAGACATATACAGTTGCTCCGCCTCTTCAGGACGGATATAACGATAGGGATCATCCATAATACCCGTTCTATACTTAAGGGTGAGTATTCGTTTCACAGCCTCATCCAGTTGTGATTCCTGCACCAGCCCCTCTTCAACCAATTGCGGCAATACTTCAGCATAGACAGATGTGACCATTTCAATATCCAATGTAGCATCAATTGCCTGCTGCGCTGCCTGCTTCCTGTCCTTGGCTACGCCGTGCAGGATTAACTCGGAGATCGATCCATAATCGGATATAACTATGCCTTCGAAGCCAAGGTCTTCGCGAAGCAATGTCTTCAGTATATCTTTATTCCCTGCTACAGGCACACCATTAATCGTGTTAAACGAATTCATGACCGAACCTGCGCCTGCCTCCACCCCCGCTTGGAAAGGTGGCAAGTACACTTCTCTTAAACGTTGTTCGGACACATCGACGGTGTTGTAATCGCGTCCTGCCTCAACTGCACCATAGGCCACAAAATGTTTTAGACAAGCGATGATTGTGTTTGGATCTGAGAGCGATTTCCCTTGATAACCCTCCACCAAAGCTTTTGCAATCGCTGATCCCAAAAATGGATCTTCCCCCGCTCCTTCGACGACACGCCCCCATCGCGGATCACGCGTGACGTCGACCATGGGTCCATGATTGTACGTGACGCCAGATGCTGCGGCTTCTTTGGCCGATATGGAGGCTGCTTCCCTGATCGTATCCAGATCCCAGCTGCATGACCATGCCAGAGGAACCGGGAAAATGGTCTGATAGCCGTGGATAACGTCAGCGTTGAAGAATAGCGGAATGCCGAGAGGCGATTTTTCGACCGCTATGCGCTGCAACTCGTATATTTTATTCATATCGAATGCACCCAAAATGGAGCCCACACGGCCCTCTTCTACCATCTTCTGAGGAGAGTCTGCAAGAACGGTATTTCCAAAGGAGAAAGCGGAAGCCATCGTTTGACTCATCTGACCGATCTTGTCTTTTAGCGTCATGCGGGCAAGCAGTGCGTCGACTTCATTTGCAATCTCTTCATCGATGCGCTCCTTCATTTCCCTTGGTGGCAATTGTCGAATTTCTTCTTTTAGTTCAGCCAGCAAGGAAGGCCCTTCTCCCCTGGAGCCTTGAAGTTCCAATCGTCCAATTTTCGGAAAAAGAATACAACCTTCAAACTCTTCTTCTACAGAAAAGGATAACTCTAACTCAATCGGCCTTTCTCCAAAAAAGTGTGAAAAACCTGTTGCTTTCAGTTGATTTTGTTCAAATGAAGTCTGCTTGAATTGCACATGGAAGTCGAACGGTTCCATTCGCATTTTTATACTCGGTTGAGTCGAGGGCTCTTTCGCTCTTGTAATCTCAAAAACAAACTTCATATTTAAGACATCGGTCCTAGCGATACTACTCCATACGCCTTGAGTCATTATGCCTTCACCTCTATTTCATCTCGTACCGCCTGTTTATCCATCGATTTGAAGAATGGATAGTAGGTGACAAGAGAGATTGCGATCAGAACGACTTGGAAAGCTGCTACACGCCATCCGCCTGACAAAAAACCATTAATGATTGGTGGCAATCCCATAGGTACCTGCAGACCAAGACGAGGAAGAATGTCGACCACCGTTAGGAAATATGCCAGAGAATAACTGATGATTGGACTAATAATAAAAGGTACTGCGAGAACCGGATTCAGAATTATGGGTGCACCGAAAATAGTGGGTTCACTGATTCCGAACACAGCTGACGGCGCAGTGATTTTTCCAAGTTGCTTGTAGCGCTTGCTTTTGGCAACCAGGAACAAGAATGCAAGACCGATGGAACATCCTGCCCCAATTCCATACACAAACATAAAGTTCATGCCGACAATATTGGGAAGTGGTAGCCCTGCTGAGTAGGCAGATAGATTCTCAATATCGAGTGCCATGAAAATGGGCATCATTACCGATAACGTAACCATGGCACCGTGGATACCGATGACCCAAAAAATTTGGCTAAGAAATCCTATGGTGAGTAGGAATGCCCAGTACGTTCCACCCAAACTTTGTAACGGTGTTTGAAGTAGTTCATATACAAAATTATGAACGCTTTCATAATGTGTCATTTTGAATAATACGTTGATGATTACAACCACTGCCACTATAAGAATACCCGGAATGAGTCCAGCGAATGACTTGGCAACGGAAGGAGGAACCCCGTCAGGCATCTTGATGGCAACACCTTTAGAAACTAATATTGCATATAATCTTCCGACCAGTAAGCCGATTAAGATGGAGATAAAGAGTCCTGTTGCTCCCAACCATTGAAAAGTCAAAACGTACTCTCCACTCTCTTCAATAGTAATCGGTGTTAGGAGCAAAAAACTGAGCAAAGCAAGCAATCCGGCGTTCAGGCCATCTTGCTTGAAATTGCGGGACATCGCATATGCGATGCTGAACACAGCGTAGAGTGCAATCATATCTGTTGTTAATTTCCCGATTAAAGTTAGATAATCTATAATTCCACTGTTCGATAAAAAGTCCTGATAAATCTGGATCGGTAAGCCTTTTAGAAGAGCAGCTATCGAACCAATAAAAATGATAGGCATGATCCCCATTAATCCTTTGGTAATTGAATCGAAATATTTGTTTTCCTGCAAAATTCCAGCAAACTGTTGGAGTTTATCTGTTACCGCTTCCATACGAATTGCCATCTGTTACTCCCTCTTTCTCAACCAATGTTCTTGTTATGTGTGGAGATCACTAAATACTTCAATTAATTCTTCAATCAAATCTATCGTAAGTAACGATTTCATCAGATGGTCTTGTGCATGAACAACCAAAAGACTCATTTCAAGCTTTTCCTCACTCGCTGCATCCTGTTGAATCAACTTGGTTTGAATTTTATGTGCTTTAACGGATTCGACAGAAGCTTCTTTGATCAGAGTTCTTGCTTGTTCAAAATCCCTTTTCCGCACTTCAGCCAGAGCGGCAAACGCTTTTTTGTTCGCTTCTCCCGAGTGCAAAATAATACTCATTATATGTTGTTCAGTATTGATTTCCATATATCTATCCCTCTTTATCTATGAATTATTTAATTACTCTTAAGATCCATTGCAAAACGAAGAACTTTATCACCTTTCCCCATACCATAGTCGAGGCTGTTAATCACAGCAATAGGCTTACCTGTTGGGCCAAACTCTTTCTCTACACTTTTTAGCTTGTGGGATACTTGTGGTCCGAGCAGAACAACGTCAAACCGATCGATGTACTCGGACAATTCTCCGATCGGGTGTGCTTCAATATTCCAATCCTGTTGTTCCGGCGCCAAAGCTTTCTTCATTTTTGTTACCAAAATGCTTGTAGACATTCCGCCAGCACATACTAATATAATATTCATCCTAATATTCTCTCCTTTTAGTCTATATATTGAATGAACTGTTCAAAATTACTTGCCCGTGAGAGGTCTCTGATATCCTCGCGATCAAGAATATGTTCAATCATCTTGTATAGTTGCTTTAATTTGTCTTTTTCTTTTGGATTAATAGCCACCAAGAGAACGACTTTGATTTTTTTTCCTGCATGTCTGATACCTTCTTTTAGGACACCAATGGAGACCAATGTATACTCTGCCTGGTAATCCATGGCATGCGGCATTGCGATGGCGTTGCCAAATACTGTGGATTGCATCCGTTCTCGTACCAACACCGAAGTAATGAACTCATCAATATCCTCGATGGCTTGTTGTTCTAACAAGCTGTGAGCCATTTGCTTCATTATGGATACATAATCCAGACTTTCCTTAAAGTAGTGGAAACAATGTTCATTGAAAAAGGAGGTGTCTGTGATTTCCTCATTCAATGGTAGTTGCGTCATCATAGATCCCGTTAAATAGCCTTCCACTTGAGCCATGTCTGATTTGGACAATAAAGGGTTGACCAAAAGTAAAGGGATATCCACTTCTTGTTCTATCGGAATGGTAGTGATCAACAGATCTACCTTGCCGAATTCTCCGCGAAGCAAAGCGTCCAACTGGTAGACAGAATACCACCCAATCAAATCGACGCGTTCTCCGTAGTAGGACATGACACGACGGTACAGGATTTGAGCCGTTGCTAATCCAGACCCGCACAATATGGCTACAGAAGGTTTCTCGAAGACTTCTTCCAATGCGACGGCAAGATGCAATGCAATAAACGCAAGCTCGGATTCGTTAAGAATAAGCCCGTATTGGTTATGAATGATTGGCACTAACACATTAGACATCTCAAACGCAAAAGGATATTTGCGCCTTGTCTCTTCCTTCAAAGGATTAAACTCAAAGGTATGGGTCCTTAAGCGATAAATTAGCGGGTAAATATGTTGAATAAGATTATTTTTAAGCACCGTATTTTCACTGAAAATAATACCAAATCTTTGTTGAATGTCATCTAATAAACGATCAACTATATATGCTGCTTCATCACCAGAACCATTCAACTGACCACTCTGTTTGTTTAAAAGCCGCTTGGAACGTAATCGCTGTTGTAGATAACCAATCTCATTGTCATCTATCCATTGAGTAATCCCTGTCAGCCCTTTTTTTAATATGGAAGTCAGTTCCATATCTAAGTTTTCGTTAACCGGAGTTACGATACCGAAGCCCTGCTCGATACGCTTAAACGTAATATAAAAGTCAAAGGATAAAGAAACAACTTCATGATCCGTTAAGAAAAATCCCCCTGTGTTCAGCATATTAATAATTAATTTTTGTAGATCTAGCAAACTATCGTTTAAGTTTTCTGTAGGCAAAGCAATCCTGAGCCTACTCGTCATCTCCATCTTTTTATGAGTCAATTCCAGCTGTAGAACGTAAAACATTAGTGCCCTTTTGGAAATTTCACTACCAACGAGCAGCAATCCCTTCGTTGCTGAGACCTTTAATTCCAGCTCAGGAATTTGTTCAATAATTTCTTGTAGTCGCTTCACATCCGAGCTAATTGTCGTTTTGGATACGTAAATATCTTCTGCCAGTTTTTCCATACTTAGGTACCTGGTTGAAAAAGAGAGTGCAAATACGATGTAAGTAATTCTTTCAATGGGAGTGTCAGGTAAAACAGATATTGGTTCTTCTTCCCATAACCGATTGAGCAATTTACGAACTTCCGACTTGGACCAATCTTCGATGTAGTACCCCCATTGTTTGGATGATTGGATCTCCATATTTTGTCTATGAAGCTCTGCATTAATGGCCCGTATATCTGACCGAATCGTGCGATCACTCACATTAAATAACTGAGCTAGTGCACTCCCTTTGACTGGGCTATTTGTATCTAACAAATGGAGAAGTATATCCAGATGCCTTTTGTTCATAATGGTCTCCTCCTGTTTGTTGCCACCTCCTCCTGACGGCTAGCATAAAATACATTCCGCACTGGATTGGGATAATTGTAAGCGAAATCATCCACATTAGAGAAGCAAACGTTTTTCCTAATCATATAGGAAATTCATATCCATTCATCTGGTATGACATACATTTCAACACCAATTGAACGAAAGTTAGACCAATGAAATAATCAAGCAAAGAAGCGAATCATTCGGCATGCGTGAAGTTTTCCAGTAGCATTTTTTTGCAGTAGTTCGTTTTTTATTGTCATGGTTGAAGTTGTTGGACGCTTGAAATGTTCCTTTACATGTGCAGATTGTTGCTCTATGTAGAGCATGTACAAAAAGTGGCGAATATCAAAAAGGATGATCGGTGAATGCCGTCATCCTTCATACAGGTAGCGCGTCCTCCATCTCGGACAGTTTCATGAATAGGGTTCTTATCTGTGAGGGAATACTGTCTGCTAATTCAACTTCATATATTTCTTTGAAGTGCAAGCTACTGGGAGACGTGTCGTCTGTTGAAGATAATTATTAATTAAAGAGTACCTCCGCAACTGCGTTCCATCCCTTCTGCTAGGTTATTCCCGTCTGATAGCACCTTATCATTCGATAAATTACTCGACTTCACCTGCATTCCGGAGCTCAAGTTTGGCATTTTGATTAGCCGCTCACCTCTGAATAAGTTTTTATTTACCTATGTGGATGATTGCTTCGTAGGACGTTCACTGTTTTTTGTAGACTTGTTATACGTAGTGATCTTGGTGTTGTTCCATAATATTTTTTAAACATTCGACTAAAATACCCAACGTTTTCAAAGCCTGTATGTGAGGCGATTTCAGTAACATTTTTTTCTGAATTTAAGAGTAATTCTTTTGCTTTTGATAATCGGTACTGTATTAAGTACTCAACTGGGGTGATATTAGCACCTAATTTGAAACAACGTAACGCCTCACTTTTACTCACTTTCGCTGCATCTGCAATATCGGTAAGGCGAACTTTCCTTTCATAATTTTTATAAATGAAATCTAACATCAGTTGTAGCCTGGTTTGAAGAATATAATAATTTGAAGAATGTGGTGAATTTTCATAAGATTCTTGATGCAAGTAAAGCGTCTTCCATATGGAAGACATTAATACCTGAAGATCAAGTTCTTTTGTCTTATCCTTAGAATTCATCAATTCAAACACTATGTTTAAAGAATGAAGAATCTCGTCTTGCCATTTCACTTTTCTATATAAGAAAAGTCCTGAAATCGTTGAAAACGTTATGGGTTGCACAAATTTCTGAAAGACAAGATGATTTCCACCTGATATGAATTCCGGAGAAAAAACGATATTTGGAACCAACGCCCTTTCTATAGCTTCATAACCATGAATTACTCGAGTATTGACGAAAACCCCATCCCCTGCTTCAAGCGTTCGTTTGTTCCCGCCTATCCAATAATCAACCATCCCTTCTTGAATGAGAGCAAACTCTAACTCAGGATGCCAATGACGGTTAATCGTTTGATTATGAAAATATAACGTATCGTCTAGATAATATTGAATGGGGAAATTGATTGAACCGTGAGTGGCAACTTCCCTATATTGTTCGTTAGTTAATATGACCCCCTGCAATCCAAACACCTCCTGAAATTCGGCGATATTGTACTACAATTTCATTTTATACTGCAAGTATGTAGCGAAAAATAGAGATAAATTAATAAAAAGAGTTTAGAGAAAACAATAATTCTAATTATAAATGAAACGGAGGAAGTAAAAAGCTCAAGGTAGATCAGTAACAAATATCAAATCTAAAAAATAATAAAGATGAGGTACTCTTGTGGGACAAAATAATGATATAACAGTAATTCTTAATATTAACAAGTGGAAAATTTCTTTGTTTATTTTCTTTGCTCTGTCGGGAATGGCTTTTTCTTCGTGGACTTCGAGAACACCTGAGGTAAGAGATATTCTTCATGCTTCTACTTCAATGATGGGCTGGATCATTTTTGGAATTGCTGCTGGCGCAATTGTTGGTCTTGTATCTGCAAGTTGGGTGATCCGTCATATAGGAGCACGAAAAGCAATTGCCTTAAGCGTTATCATTTTGTCCTTAGGATTGCTTATAGCTGGTTTTAGCATTCTATTGGCTATAAAGCTACTAGTTTTCTCAGGTCTTGTTGTTTTCGGGCTTGGTTATGGAATTATAGACGTAGCTCAAAATGTGGAGGGAGCAGCACTTGAGCGAAGTACCAATAAAACATTACTTCCCGCTCTTCATGCTTCATTTAGTGGAGGCACTCTCTTAGGAGTAGGCTTAGGGTCACTTGCCATATCACTAAAAGTTCCTGTCTTTATACATTTTATAATTATCGCTTTTGTGATTATCTTGTTTGGAGTTATTTGTATAAAGTATTTACCGACGGCAACAGGAAAAGTCGATCTAATAACTGATCATTCACTCACTTCTCCACAAACCAAGGTTAGCATTTTCAAAGAATCAAGACTATTTTACATTGGTATTATTGTTATGGGAATGGCTTTGGCAGAAGGTACGGCAAATGATTGGTTACCCATTTTATTTGTAGATGCTTACCAGGTGACTCATGTTACAGGTACGATTGTATATGGTATTTTTTTATTAGCTATGCTAATTGGCCGTATATCCGGTGGCTTCTTACTAGACCGCTTTGGCCGAGTTTCAATATTGGTATCAGCTGCAATATTAGCCGTATTGGGATTAGCAGTTGTGATACTTGATATTAATTTCTACTTTGCTGCAGCTGGAGTTTTTTTATGGGGAATTGGTGCATCTTTAGGATTTCCCGTAGGTTTGTCCGCTGCTGGGGATAATGCCAATGGTGCAACGGAGAGAGTTGCTTTCGTTTCCACATTAGGTTATTTATCTTTTTTGGTTGGTCCCCCTTTCATTGGACTTTTAGGAGAATCAGTAGGACTGCTCTATGCCCTAATTGTAGTAATAATTGCAGTAATGATCGCTGGATTGTTCTCCCCAGCTGCTAAGAAAATTGAAAGTACACCCTCTTAAAAGTTCAAGAATTAGATGACGTCTCAAATTGTCAATAGTAGAATGTTGTATCCCTTCGGCAAAGGAACCATGTTCTTGTACTCATGAAGAGACATGATCATGGTCCCTTAAAAAAGCGGTATATTGTGCGGGATAAATCTAATCGAGATGATTATTTTTCGTCTTTTTCCTCAAAGAGCTCTAGAATATCTTTTGCCGATTCTTGCATTCCTCTTGCAAACCATTCATTTATCCAACCAAATAAACCATAAGTGAGATATGCATATACGTAAGCATCCTTATTAGTTTGGTTCTCTCTTGCTCCCCATATGGTTTGAATATCTTCCAAAATCAAATAAGAAAAACCTCTTTTATAAAGAAGAAGATAAAAATCATTATGCTCCTTATAATGTTCGAAAAGGTCGGCAATAACTATTTTAAAGTTAGATTCCTTTACTAAATCGGTTGTTTGCCTCCATTCACTCATTTTTTGGTGGATATAATAACGCAAGATATCTTCCTTGGTTTCGAAATTTCGGTAAAATGAGACACGACTAACTTGAGCTCTTATAGTGATTTCTTTGATAGATATTTCCGCAAACTCTTTTTCATCAAACAGTTGAAAAAATGCACTTGAGATTTTTTCTTTTACATAACTAGCCTTATCTTTATTTTTCATGTTACACAATTGCCTTTCTGTTTCATTTTCCCCATAGTAATTGACCTAATAAAAACGATACTCTAAGATCAATGATACATATGTAACATGTAAATATCAAATAGACAAAAAGGAGTACTTTGCTGATGAAGAAAAAAAATAAAAAAAATAGAAAATGGTTGAAGAAACTAGGTATTGGTTTTGGAGTTTTAACATTCCTAGTTGCTGCAACAGCCATATTTTTTGTAACAAATCCTGTACAACTTGCTCGGTTAGTAGCAAGAGATGCAGCTGAAGATAGAGCCCAGTGGGTGAAGTCAGATGATGAGTTGTTGGGAACGCGATTTACTGTACCACGAGAAGGTATTGATGATGTAGAAACCATTCTATATCGTCCAGAGGGGAGTGAAGATAAAAAATTACCTGTTATATTCATGGTGCATGGTGGTGGATTTTTCGGTGGAGCAGCAGACATGCTAGATACATTTAATGCTAGAGTTATGGAAAAATGGCAGGCGATGATTGTCTCGATTAACTATAAAAAACTGGACGAAAAATTTATTCCTTATCCTGCTGAAGAAATTAGAGACACCATCTATTATTTTGCTGCGCATGAAGATGAGTATAATATTGATTCCAGTAAATTTGCGACTATGGGTTTTAGTGCGGGTAGTTATCATGTGGCAAATACCTCCCTGTTATTGCAATCAGAAAATTTTAAATTGGCTGGACAAGTCCTAGTAGTTCCTTATCTAATGTCTGTTATTCCTGTACTTACGCCAAACTTGATGGATGAAGAGATCCCAACTGATGCACAAGTACCTCTTGCCTCCACAGTTTTTGTGCTAGGCGGTCAAGATGAGATATCTAATTCGGCTAAGCCATATATAGATATTTTGAATAAGGCAGGCGTACCGACTCAGGTATTCTCTTACGAGAAGGCATTCCATCCTTTTATGGATACGTCAGAGGTAATGAAACCTCAAAATGATGAGGAACTAAAATATACAACTGAAGAGCAAAAACAACTCGGGCTTCAAGCGGAGGACGATTTGATAGAAGTATTTCATTCGTTCTTTTCTAATTCAAATTAAATAATAATTTAGATATAGACAACAAAAAAACTTCATATTAAGCGGCGACCTTTTCCCGGATTATTCGGGAAAAGGTCGCCGCTGTTGGTTTATGAAACGAAATACTTCGTCTTTAGTTGAGAATGAGAGCCTTTTGATTATGAAATAGCATTCACAATCTCATCTATAACCTGTTTACATGTTTTAATTTCTTTGATTCCTCCTGCCGATGGAGAGATAGAAATTGTGCCAATCTCCAGATTACCGTCCAGTAATCCAGTTTTAAATCCATTTTTGATATAAGTTCCAGCTTCATCGAGTTTTCCTTCTTTAATAAGTTGAAAGGCTCTCTTACCTCCAATTGTAGGAATGGTTCGTTCATTAGCTCCTTCAAGTCTGAGAAATTCATCACTACTAACTTGAAGAATTGCTTGCTTGGCCGCATCACTGGCTGGATTCTCATGAGTCGCTACAAAACGAGTGCCCATGTATACTCCTTCTGCGCCTAGATTCATTACAGCTTGTACTCCTCTGCCATCGATAATTCCTCCTGCTGCAATAAAGGGGATATTTAAAGAATCTGCAGCTTGAGGAACAAGTGTGAACAGACTAATTTCATACTGGCTAATATGACCTCCTGCTTCATTCCCAGTTACAATGAGGGCGTCTACTCCTGCAGTCTCAGCTTCAATTAAATTTTGAACTGTGGGGTTAATTGGGCGATAAATTACTGTGAAATCGTGTTTTTTTAGTTTCTCTATTTCATTTTGATGCATTATAGTTCCAATAACTACAACAATTTTTACATTCTCTTCAACTAAAACATCAAACAACGCGTTAGTGAATAAACTTGTCCCATTAACATCGAAGGGTAAAATGTAATTGACTGCAAACGGTTTATCCGTCAACTCCCTTACTTTCCTGATCTCACTTCGTACACCTTCTATAAATTCATCTAAACTTTTCGCCGAGTTGTTTTGACCAGCATTCGGCCCAAGAACTCCCATCCCTCCAGCGTTTGAAACTGCAGCAACAAATTTAGCCGAGGTAACCCAGCTCATAGCTGCCGATATAATGGGATATTTAATCCCCAGTAATTTGGTTACTCTATTCATAAAAAGACTCCCTTCATATCATCGAAATAGTGATTGAGTTAGTAATGGATGTCTCATATAATAAACAGATCTCTTTGACATTGGAAGTAGGCAAAAAAATGTGACCAAGTCACTTTTTTAGTACTAATGAAGCGAAAGGAAGATAGATAATGGGCCGAATCTGCAAGGATGGCATCAATACTGATTTGATCAATGGAGACTCCATTGTATATGGAATAATTCACACCCAACATGTCCTTTCAGGAAGATGGAAAATTATGATTCTTTGGCTTCTTTCAAAGCAAACACGACGTTTTGGGGAGATAAAGTCCATTTTCACTGATATTTCACAAGGTTCGTTAACTAAACAATTAAGGGAATTAGAGCAAGATGGATTTATTGAGCGCCATGTTTTCTCAGAGATTCCGCCCAAAGTTGAATATTCACTAACCGAAAAAGGAATAGACTTTCTTCCTATACTAGACAGTATGGAACAATTCGGAAATAAACATGGTCAAGATTCTCTAAACAAACAAAAATTCACTGACTAAACCTCTGTCAAGTAATAGGTTTAATAAAACAAAATGATCGAACTACTCAGTATCTTTAAAAGATACCAAAGAAAGTCGCCAACTCAATTAGCGACTTTCTTTGGTATTTATCTATTCTTCATTGTGTTGAAATAAGGTTTAGACTAGTCCTGATTTCTCAAGAATTCTTTGAACGATAGTGACAGCTTCAGCTCTGGTTAGAAACGTATCCGCTGCCAGTGACGAAAGGCTTCTCCCATTCACAATACCGTTATTTAGGCAAAATTCAACGGCTTCCTTGGACCAATCGGATACCTTACCTGCATCGGAAAACTGTTCTAGAATCACCATTTTTGTCTTAGTAGAGAACTTCGGCTTTAAACCGGTTACTTCAATGGCTCTCAAAATCCAAACCATCGCCTGCTCACGTGTAATTGCTTCATTTGGGCGGAAGGTGGGATGATTTTTAATCATCGTTGTTTCCCCTTCAATTTGCAGTCCCAATCCACGGGCAAGGATAGCAACGAATTCAGCGCCGGAAACAACACGGTCTGGATTAAATTGAGTTCGGTCTGTCCCAAGGGTCACCATCCGTGACCCCATTTGATGGATTGCCTTCTCCGCCCAATGGTTGACCGTATCTACGAACTCAACCGGATACCATATAACTGCGTAAGTGCCGTTAGCCATACTTTTGATTTGAGCATAATGTTTCCCGTGTTTCTCCAGAATTTTAGTCGGTACGGAACGAGCCTGCCCATCTTCTCCGACGATTACACCTGTCATGATCTTGTTTGGGTTAACGTTATCGGGAAGGGTGAACGTCCGCTCCACATATTCGTTGAATTTTGATATTTCAAGGCTCTTCTCTCCTTGAGTGAGCCTTAATGTGAAATCCATTGGTGGAACAATTAGAGAAAATCCATCTTCTTGCGCTACACTTTCTAAGTGTTTAGTCTTGTCAGACAATGTTGCCGAAATATCAATTTGTACCTTAAGGTTATCCATGCTAATGGAATCTCCCAATGAACTGGAGACTGCAGAATTATGGATTAGCTTTGCCGGGAGCCGGTAAGTTACTTGCTCCGTTTGAATCTCCAATATCACCTTCTTGTTATCCATTGCCCAAATTACTGGACCGCTTAATTCAACGGAAAACACACCAGACTTCGTCTGCATTGAAATGGGAACAATTGAACCTTCTTTCTTCGAAGATAAATAGTCAGTCAACTTTTTAGAATCGACAGAGAACGTTTCGAGGGTTTGACCATTTTGGTTAACCGTTTTGAATACTCCTAAGTCGGTTGATTGTTCAATGGTATTTCCTTTTGCTGGTGATTGTGATGAGATTGTTGGTGATTGTGGAGAGTTTACCGGAAGATCATTACGTGTCGTAACACTTACCGTGTTCGAGTTACCTGCATTCACTCCTCCTGTCACAACCAAACGGAAGTCATAGGTTGTTCCTGACGACAATTCCGTTATCGTTGCACTTGAAGCATTCGTTGCAATTGTTTTCGTTTCGGACGTTGCCCAGTTATTCTGCCCTGCTAGCGATTGCTCAATGATAATTCTGTCCGCATTGACTGGCATAGTCCAACTAAAGGTCGCTGATGAACCGGTCTTTTCTGTGCTTGCAAAATCACCTATTGGAGTGAGTGGCTCAAGGGACATATATTTCTCCAAATAAGCCAATGAGGAACTGATTCGTTCAGCAGTTTTGTCGGGATCGTTACCAAGAGCATGATCGGAGTTTGGGTATAAAATATATTTATGATCCACCCCAGCCTGTTTAAGCGCAGATGCAAGCTTTTGATGGTGCCCCGGTGCTACAATCTGATCATATACACCATAAGCCATTATCGTAGGAGGCGAGTCGCTACTAACATGCTGAAGCGGTGATACTGCTTTAATCTTCTCATCCACTATCCCAGAGTCAATATCTTCTAGGGTAATCACTTCACCGACCATTAGACTCAGAATACCCGCTGTCATTGTCGCATCAAACATAGGCGCCCATGTATCTGGATACAGGTCACTCGGACCAACACTATCCAGGACAAGGACTACTGGCAAAGCAGTAACATCTGCCCTTGAATACGCATATAAGGAGGCTAGATGTCCGCCAGCAGAGTATCCTGCCATGGTTAATCTCGAAACATGATAACCGCGATTAGTCAATTCTTTCTTCAGAGCTGTGACGCATGCCTGAATTTCATCCATCATGGACATGATTGTCGCCCCATTGCCCTCCTGAATCAATGTATAATTCATACTGGCAGTAATGTACCCAGCTTGTGCAAACCGTTTCGACTCGGCTGCCATCCCGCTTTTATCACCTTCGACCCAGGAACCTCCGTGGAGATTCAATATAACACCAATATCTTCTGTTTTTGAAGCATTCGTAGGAATATACAAGTCATATTTATTGCGCTCTTTGTTACCATACACCAAATCATGGTAGACGGTTCCATCGCCGGGATTCCAATCAAAAAGGTGACCACCATTGATTAGCTTGGAAATAATGTCAATATCAGTTTTAATCGTGACGGTGTTTGAAATACCTGCATTTTCGCCTCCGATCACAACTAACCGGAAATCATAGACTGTTCCTGCAATCAGTTCTGATACTATTACGCTAGTAGCGTCAATTGGAATTGTGCCGGTAACTGCTTTAGTCCATTTGTTTTGACCAGCCGGTGACTGCTCAATAACAATCTCCGTTGCTCTGCTATCAGCTGCAGTCCACTGGAATGAGGCTGTGGTTTCCGCTCTCCCAGTGCTTGCAAAATCATAAACCGCACCCGTAACCGAAGCTAATTCCTTATTCGAATCAAATAGACCCGAAGTTAATGAAATCGTTCTCATAAGTTCATTTCCTTCAGCAGCATTCGCCCTAAGTGCAGCAGGAAAGCTAATCATGACCATGGCCATGAGACAGATAAATAATCTCCTTATCATCTTTGATGGCTCCTTTAAAGTGGTTTAATGGCCTCATTTGGCGAATTCGCTCATTATTCTCTACCCGTTCCTCCCGTTTGGTACCGCTTTCACCCCTTTCTGCGAACATTCCCGAACAGCTAGTTGAGCTTTTCGGGAATGAAGTCGTTAAACCTGATGGTTGTTATTTTATTTGACTTAACCGTTCATCCATCTGATCCAAAATATGTGTAGGCAATGAATAGAACGCTGCCAAATCCCGGAGGGAGGAGTTACCCATTGAAGCGCCCAAATCATCCGGATTGACTTTAACCTGTTCAGACATCATTGTCCTTATGAGCGGTGCAGCCTCATCGTGGTGCAAAAGTTCAATTAATGGAGTTTTCGTGCTAAATATCCTCAAATAACTCTTAGTCGGTGAATAGCTGATCGAATAGCTTCCACTGAGTAATTCCAATAGGACCTCTTCCTCAAGTTGTTCTCCGGTTATGTCAGTAAACTCCCAGGTAACACCGTTAATTTCTAAATCTTTTAAACGGGCATGAGGTAAGCGTATACAGGCAGATGCATTGAAAGGAATATCAAAAGTAAACTCAAGCCTTCCTTCCTTATCAATCTCCCATCCGCTACGATAGGTGCCCGATGCGGTTTCAACTGTTGCTTTCACCCACTTCAGCCGGTTATCCGGTTGCGGGACGAGCGCCACGCGCTGGAAACCCGGAGCCTCCTCAACTGGATTAATCCCCGCCATGCAACGATACATCCATTCTACGATTGCGCCGTAAGCATAATGGTTTAAGGAATTCATGCCTGTATCGCTAATCGTTCCGTCTGGTAAAATTGAATTCCACCGTTCCCAAATGGTCGTTGCACCCAACTTCACGGCATAAAGCCAACTCGGGTAGTCGTCATTAAGCAGTAAGGTATAAGCAAGATCATTACATCCATGATATGTCAGTACATGATTTAAGTAAGGTGTTCCCACAAACCCTGTTTTCAGGTGATTACGGTCAGCTTTTAAACGCTTCCGCAGAGCCTCAACCACTTTGTCGATGTAGCATTTTGGAACCAAATCCATAAATAGCGCAACTGCGTACGCAGTTTGTGTATCGATCGCCAACCGGCCTGTTATAGTAAAAAATTCCTCCTGAATTGCAACTTTAACTTCCTTAGAAATACGCTCATAATATGCCGCTTCTGCTTCGCGCCCTAGGACCTTCGCTGCCTTGGCCACAATGTATGTTGAATAACTGTAGTACGCAGAGGCGATGAAATCCTTATCGGTTCCGCCAAAAGGAGAATCCGGATTGCTGCTGTCTAGGGAAAGCCAATCTCCAAAATGGAACCCTACCGTCCATAATCTACGTCCGCCTGAGTCCGTATCTTTTTTTATAATGTAGTCGGCCCATCCTTTCATGCTTTCAAACTGCTGATGAAGAATGGCTACATCCCCGTAATGTAGATATACATTCCATGGGATAATTACGGATGCATCTCCCCAAGCGCTGGACCCACCCTCACGGACATTAACAGCAGGAACAACCACCGGAACCTCTCCTTGGCGTTCCTCCTGTTCACTTCCAAGATCAAAGCAATACTTGTTGAAGAAAGCATAGGAATCCATATTAAAACAGGCGGTACCAGAGAATACCTGAGCGTCCCCCGTCCAGCCCATTCGTTCATCCCGCTGAGGGCAATCGGTTGGAACATCCAGGAAGTTCCCCTTTTGTCCCCACTTTGCATTCTGAAACAAGCGGTTGATCAGAGGATTGTCGGTCTCAAAATGCCCTGTATCATCAAGGTCCGAATAAAGAACACATCCAGTAAAATCCTCAGAATTCAATTGTCCGATCCAGCCTTCAACCTTTACATATCTGAATCCATAGTAGGTGAAGTAAGGACGAACGAGCGTTTCCCGTCCATCTGCCGTAAATTGATGTTCCGCCATTGCGGTGCGCAAATTATCTCGGTAGAAATTTCCTTCCTGTAGCACTTCGCCGTATTGTAACCGAATGATACTTCCTTTGGGAGCGTTGGTCCGATATTCGATCCAGCCAACCATGTTCTGCCCCATATCCAAGACCGTCTCGCCCGCAGGCGTATGAATCACTTCGAGAGGCTTCCTTTTCTCCTTGATCACTACAGGAAGACTAAGCCTGGCCTTAAGTCGATCATAGCCAAGTTCAACTTCTCTAACGGGATAGCTTTCAGAGGCTTGAAAAGTTGCATCATAAATTTCACCGTCGTATAAATTTCCCGATATAATTTGACTTTGTTCCGCAGTCCATGAGTCATTGGAAACAATGATCTCAGTTGAGCCGTCCTTGTATGTCACAACCATTTCATATAGAAGAGCAAACGTATTACCGTAGATCTCGCTCGAATGGCCGTCAAAACCAAAACGTCCTTTGTATAAGCCATTTCCAAGCCTTACCGATATCTCATTCTGACCTGTTTGCAGAAGTTCGGTCACATCATATGTTTGATATTGCAGCCATTTATGATAATTATTGAAGTTAGGTGTCAGAAATTCGTTTCCGGCTTTTAGACCGTTAAAATATAATTCGTAAAGACCCAGTCCACATACATAGACTCGAGCCGAAGCAACGGGGCCTTTCAGCAGTAACGATTTTTTTAAAACCGGATGAATGGTTTTATCGAATTTTGGAGTGATCCATGTCCCTTTCCACGCTTCGTTCAGCTTGGCTGTTTCAAACCACGCAGTCTCACTTGTGGCGTGTTCTCCATTATCCGTCCATACCTCCACACGCCAAAAATAGCGGCATCGCGGTATCAATTCCAGCTGAAGCTCAAAGGCAAGACTGTTGATATCCTTTCTCGTTTCGCTGTCAAATACGACGTCTTGGAATTCATCGTCAAGCGCCACAACATACCGGGCTGCCGCTTGCTTCTTGCCATTCGTGTCGGTTACAGTGTATGAAAATCTTGGTTTGCCTAAATCAAAACCTAGTGGATTCACCACACGGTTGGTTTTTAAACGAATAATTTTCATGAGAACCTCTCAGAATTAGTTATTTTAATATCCATCACACACATCACTTACCTAATTATAGATTGACGTATTTAGGCAAAGATATAGAGGAATACCAGCATACATATCGTATTCTTAATATGATTCGGTCAGCATAGCTAAAACAAAAAATGCTGCCGTCAATGGGTAATCGCAATTGAAACCGTCAACCTTGTATTCTTTTTAACGCTTCTATAAAAACTGTAATCGGATCCTTAAGAAAACTGTAAAGGTTATTAAATCGTATGAATAAAAAACAGTTCCCCATCCGAATCATCAGGCGGTCCAGGAGGGGGAACTGTTTTTGCTTATCGCTTACACTACTGGTATTTCAATCGTTACGCTTTCTGATTTCTCAGTGGAAATAATCAGCGTAGCAGTTCCTTTTTCCACACCAGCCCGAACGACGACCTGCATTCGACCGTTGTAAGTCTCATGCATCGAATCGAAATAGTTCTTTTCCGTTCTCGCTCTTCCCGTTCCACTGCCTTGAATGACGGCTGGTCCCTCAATGGCAACTGTAACTTTCCGCTGCACCGCCGTATTAAGGATTCCGCTGGCATCAACAAGTTCAATGTTAACGTAGCAAAGATCGTTTGAACCGGCACGCAGATCTTCGCGCTCCTTGGTCACTTTCAGCTGAGGTGCTCCGGCCGACTTCAGGTTGTAACGTCCGACTTCCTTGCCTCCGATGTAAGCCACAGCTTCAACTTCCCCTGGCTCAAATGTGGTATCCCACTTGCAGTAAAATTTCTTGAAATCGTCTCCAACCGTCTTCCTACCTTGAGATTTACCATTGATAAATAGTTCTACTTCCTCAGCATCCGAGTATACCTCAACTACGACTCCTTTGCCCTCCCAACCGGGCCATGTCCAGCTGCTTATGGAATCCGTCCAGCCCCATAGGCTCAATTTTGCATCTCGACCGTAGTACTCAGGTTTCTGCACGGCAATGTAGGGGGTGTGACCGCGTCCACCCCACACAATCTCACGCCAATAGGAAATCGGAAGCCGGTGACCCGTAATATCGAAATCCCCGGTCTGGGCGGTAATCCACGGATATGGTGCATAGACAAGGATGCCTGGGTCTCCTTCATAACTGACTTTGCCGATGCCAACCTCACCCAGGTAATCCCAAGCGGTCCACGAAAAGTCCCCCAATACAAATCCGTTATTTTTCACAATTTCCCAGATATGATCCAGTGCTGCCGGATGTGACTCTGCGCCAACAAAGGTTTTGTTGTTGGACTTCTCGTGTTCAATGAGGTACCGTTCAGGTGAATAATTGTAACCTTCGATGTCTAGCACTCCCAGTGCTTCCTCGATCATGTCTTGAATGATGTTACTTGATGAAAATTGACCCATAAGCGGTCCCATCGCTTGCATAACCTGATTAATCTCACCGCTATCCAGCGAACTGCTTAATTCGGAGAATCCCTGGTCAACTGCGATTTCTTTGATCCTTCCCAAGGTGGTCATGAGTGGATTCACGCCATTGGTGATGTAACGGGTGTCATCCAGTGAACGAATCTTCTCTATAATATTTCGGCCCAGAATGTTACCATGTCGAGAACCAATTTCCGCAAGTTCATTACCGATCGAATACATGATAACACTAGGATGGTTGTAATCCTTGCCAATCATGCGTTCCACGTCCTGTTCCCAATGCTCTATAAACGTTGTAGCGTAGTCATAATCGATTTTGCCGTGCGTCCAACAGTCGGTCAATTCATCCATTACAAGCATACCGTGCTTGTCGCATGCATCCAACAGCGTTCTGCCCATCGGGTGGTGGGCAGCGCGTATTGCATTGTAACCTGCTTCTTTTAGCTTACGAATCCGGCGTTCTTCGGCGTCTTTGAAGGCAGCGGCGCCAATTACTCCGTTATCATGATGAATGCATCCTCCCTTTAACTTCAACGTCCTACCATTGATGCGCAGGCCATGAACGCTGTCCAGCTGCAACTTGCGTATACCAAAAGTCGTGATGTCTTCGTCCACAACCTTGTCGTTCAACTTTATGACTGTAGTACAAGTGTACAGATTCGGGTTATCCGTGTCCCAGAGTTTAGGAGACGACAGTGTTATTCTCTGCCAGGCCGATATCTCACCTCGGGATGCTACTGAGAATTTCGTCGCCTCCTCGCTTACTACTTTTTCTTCAGCGTCCTTGATTGTGGTGAACGCATAACCGGTGTGCAGTCCCAGATTCTCATTTTTGATCGCGATCTCAATTTGGAGTACGGCCAGATCCGGTTCTGCATCTACTGTTGTAATCCGAACGCCGTCCATGGCAATATAAATCGGTTCCGCTTTCATCAGCTTGACATTACGGTAAATCCCTGAGCCGGTATACCAACGGCTATTGGGTTGGGAGCCGTTCTTCACCACAACCTTAACTTCGTTCTCTTGTCCGTAGCGAAGAAAATCGTTGATCTGCACATAGAAATTCGTGTACCCGTAATCATTTTTACCTGCCAGATCACCGTTAACATAAACGAAAGTATTCATGTAAACGCCTTCGAATTCTAGAAAGACAACTTTCCCCTGATCCTCTTTTGGTAAAATGAGTTTCTTTACATACTCATAATTTCCGCCTTGAAAATATGCTCCTCCTGAACCAGCAGGGTTATCTGCGGAGCGCTCCGTCAAGATCATCGCATCATGGGGCAAATCCACATGCTTTAAATTTTTCTTAATACCCTTCGTAGAAGCTTCAATGATGCTTATATTATTTCCGAATGTCCAATCTTTGTTAAAATCCAGCTTTAACACTCGCTTCTCCTCCATTTCACTGAAAAACTGCATCAAACATAATTGCTAAATCTGAATTTATTATAGGCACCCCCTAGAATAGATTAATATAACGGAAATGAAACCCTGATAGCGCACTTTTAACTATTTCTGGTACAAGCCGCTGCTGTAATTTGCATATCTAGTACAAAGTGGTTTACCGAATTTTGTCACCAAAAAAAACACCTTACGGTGTTTTTTGGGTTTAGTTAGATTAACTAAATGTATTAATTTAGGTTATTTATTAAATATACTTTGGAGCAACTCAATTTTATATTGTTCACCCGCTTCGTTATTTTCGATATCAATTACACTAACAGTCTCGCCGTTTTCATCCGTTTTCTCGACCGTATACCCGTGATTAGTATCAAAGTATTTAATGTTTGTGTAAACGTTCTCCTTTTCCAAGATCTGTGCATATCGTTCTCCCTGTAAATGAAGCGGGTCTTGCTTTCCAAGGATAAAATAAGCAGGGGGAAGCTTTTTGAGTTCTTCCGCTGAAGCATGAGGGGGAGATACAATTGGGTCGTCAGCGTTAATATCAGGAAAGAAGGTATCATGAAGCTGTCCAATGAAGCCACTAAAGCTTCCTAAATCGTCTTCTTTGGGGGCTGTAAAGTCAAGAAAGGGCATTTCAAGGAGCTGCGCCGCAATTTTTGTGTTTTCTCTTGAAAGGAGAAGCGCAGTACCGGCAGTGATATGTCCCCCAGCACTTCCTCCACTAATGACAACATTTTCAGGTTGAACTTTCAAGGATGTTGCATTATCCTGCAGCCATTTAACCGTATCTGCCATTTCTTCTTGTTGATAAGGAAACGGTTCTGTTTGAAGCAATTTGTAGTTAATATTGACAACAACACAGTTAGCAGAGTCAGCGATCTTTTTCATGTATTCATCCACATCGATTGCGTCAAGACTAATCCACGCACCACCATGTGCATAGACAAACACTGGGAGATTTTCCGTGTGCCCTTTGGGTTCATACCAGATGGCTTCTACAGGATCTTTCCCCTCTCTATCAATAACTATTCTCTTACCCAAAGTATCCTTTTCATTCGCTTCCTTTCTGATTGTAATAGCGTTTTCTCTTATTTTCATAACGCCGAGCTTACTCACTTTCGTTCCGCCTGCGGTATTAAGCCAATAATACGCTAATGCACCGATGCCCGCGATTGCAATAAACGCGATAAGAATAGCAACTCGGTAACGCTTGAAGAAGCTTTTTTTTCTGAAGGATGTTCTGGAATTCCATTATTTTCACTCATGTAATAACCTCTCTTATTTTGTGAATTGAACACTTTAGCTTAGCTTGCAGTTCATTAACTCTCGGTCCAATCACTTTTAATTTATAGACAATCCTCCTAACCCTTTTAGTTTGATTTTCAATACGGTGTTAAATTAATTAATATATTGTTCCCATATCTTTGTTCTTTTTCATATTTTATTAGTGGAAACTAAACTGATGTAAAAGGGTGCAATTGATTCACAACTCTTAGATATAATTTTTCCTAAGTAAGACGCGATAGACATAAGGGAATCAAGTCACCGCGACAAAAAGCAGTTCCCTCCTTAATTCAAGATAAAATCAGGAGGGGCAACTGCCTCATTCATAAGTTGGCTCTTTAGTTTTAACGTCCACATTCCTTGTCATATTTGTAAGCAACAGCTTTAAACGTACCCATCTATGAGATTCCACGCTACAGGATGCGGTAACTACTTAATGTCATGTAACTCCGGAAAAATTCTATCGAGAACTCAACCGGACAGGTCCAAGAAGACCACTTGGCTCAAGCTGTGCTACCCGGGAACAGAAATCCGTAATCTCTTTTGAAAGCGTATTGGTTACTTCAACAGAAATGGTATTTTCTCCTGATTGAATAAGCTTACTTACGTCAAAACGGTAGGGTGCGCTGATCCGGACACCAGCGGATGTGCCGTTTATGAAAACTTCCGCTGTTTCAAATACTTTCCCAAGATCAAGAATAAGTTGTTTTCCGTTAAGCCCATCGTAGTTCAAAAATGTATCATATCGGAACGTCCCTGAGAAGTCTGGTAGAAGACTAGGTACACTTAGATCGGTCAACTTTTGATGCTCGGCCCATGGGGTAAAGTAAGGATATTGTTCTGAGATTGCTGTCGAGATAGACCACAATGATTCAATGAGAATCTCCTCACCATCTCTTTTTAAGTCCGGTTCTGTCTCGAATGGTTCAAAGCTATCGCTTGATAGCACAACAATCGCCTCAAATGGGGACAGCTCGAGCGAGATTCGGGTAGAATCACCTTCCTGAACACTGCACGTATGGATAACCTTATTGGAGTAAGCATCATAGAAGACAAGCGAACCCTTAACAGGTAGAATCACTTCCGTACCTATATCCTGAATGGGGTGTTCATTGAAGAACATAAATACATCCATATCCTGATGCCGTACATGATAGTATCGCAGAAACGGGTAGCTGCCGTCCGTGAGGATATCTGTAAACCCGGAGCTTTTTAACTTCTGTGCTAAATCTTCAAGAGCGACTACTTTTACATGTTTGCATCGTTTTAATTGCTCTACAAGTTCCCCTTTCCCACCCTCGCTCGTTCTTGCTGGTAGCCCGCCAACAAAGAAAACCGGCAAACCTTTCTCTGTTAATTCAATAAACCGCAGCAATACTTCACTCGGAAGTGCTTCACTGTAAGGAACGATTAAACAGTCGTAAGTTTCGCTCAACAACGTCAGTTTCTCGTTCTGAACTGCTGCATCCGCGATGATCGAATCACACGGCACGACATCGCAGTCAATCTGTGCACGCATTAGTTCCTTTACCGGTTTATGAAAATACATATATTGTCCTGACCATTCTGCCTCCGCATGGTACAAAACAGCCGCCGATGCGATGTGCAATCCGTCGGTCAGGAGATGAGACATGCGATTAGTATAATGATTTAAATGTTTGTAATAACGATATTGCGGATTTTTACCTCGTGCATACATATGCGGCGGACAATCCGGATCGGGGAACTCCTTTGGAGAGAACGCATGAGGGACGAAGAAATTAACCCCACGTACGAGCATGTGGTCAGTCATCCACTTCATCAGCTTCAGACCTTCGGCCCAACCGTAAGCACCGAATACTTCAGCCATGGTTCTGCCTTGCTTTTTCGGATCGAGATGGGACAGCGATGCTGCCATCTTGGCAAGACCATAGTTAAAAAACTCATTGTCGGCTTCTCCTGCAACCCATGCCGACGGGATTTCATCAAAGCCGGGATTAAGCTGCCACAGTACGACATCCAGCCCCGACATGTCCTGTCCCCCCAACGCTCTGAAGAAATGCCCGCTACCGACACCCAAACGTGCGTGTGTATTGTTGTCTTCGATTACATGACCAATATATTCGATTTTCCGTTCTCTACACCAATCACCGATTTGGTCGGTGAAGTGTTCGGCATATAGCATGCTTACCAGATTCATATAACAATAGCGGGTCTTCGAAGTTGCCTCCGTGCTGCCATTTTGCCATAGCAAGGGTAAAAGTGTTTTATAGTCTGAGCCCAGTTCTTGCTCAAGCAGCCGTTCCATCTCAGGGCACCATGGCAAATCTGCCTTATCTTGCCCAACGGTAATCTCATAGTTGGTAATAATTGCATTCTTTCCACTGTAGAAGCCCGGCTCATCCGAAAAGAACCCTGCAAAGGTATTCCCGAAGTATTCCTGGTAACGTGAGTAAAAGGCTTCATACACGGTATCGATCAAGACTTTGGTTGAATCCTTTATAAGCGGATTCAAGTAATCCCGCTTGGAAGGGTCTCCTCCAATGGCATTCTCAAAAACCGTAAATATTCTCCAGTATCCTTCAGGTACATCCCAATACAATCTGCTGTTCACCACCCGTGAAGTCAAATCAATAGCCTCGTCTAATAATTCGCCTGTAACAGAGTTCCGCTGAACCGCAATGACAGTCAGGTTGGACGAGGCGGCTTCATAAAATCCGGGAAGATTGGGAACGGCCACAGCAAATGATGAGCCCGCCTTTGGTCCTAGAGCATCAATATGCAGTTTGGATAGAAAAAGGCGGCGCAATTCTTCTGGCGCGTCCTTTAACCGGCCGGCAGCGTGACCTGTTGGAAAGTGATCGTCATCGAGAACCCATACTCGCATTCCGCGTATCGTAGCTTCTTCTATAATTATATCCATGTCTCTCCACCAGTTCGGTCCAAGAAAGTCGGGGTGCGGACGTGCTTCAACACATACCGCACCTATGCCCGATTCGTGAATCCGGGCCATTTCTTCTCGAAGAACCTCTTCATCTTCCCCATGTTGCCAAAAAAACGGCAAGATATAGTTAGCTTCTCTTCCGGATAGAACATCATTTAATTTATTTGGCACTACAAGACCCTTCCCTTCTATCTTTAATTCATTTGATTTGGATTTGATATAAATAGGTAATGATCTCGCTAAGTTCTTTTTCTGAAAATCGCAGTAGAGCAAGTTTTATGGTTTTACAGCCAGAACCTACTTGACAGACATTCTACTGAATTACCTCCCACAAAAATTTCAAATTCTCCTTCTTCAATAACATAATTCATACTCATGTCGTAGTAGCCCATTGCCTGATAGGGCACTAGAAAGACGACTTCGCTTTCCACTCCTGCCTGCAATGGAATCTTCGTAAAATCGACCAGCTGCTTTACAGGCCGGACACGTTTCGCCACGATATCGCGGATATAACACTGAATAATCTCAGTTCCATCGCGATCTCCGGTATTCCTTACCTTAACGGACACTCTGATTCCTTCCTGCTCTTTCCTCACCTGCAGATCCGAATATAGGAATGTTGTATAGCTTAAGCCATATCCAAACGGATAAACCGGTGCAAGCGGTGTGTCTAAATATTTTGAAGTGAATTTACTCTTTCCTCCCGGGCGACCGGTATTAATATGTGCATAGTAAACCGGGCATTGCCCGCTGGAATAAGGAAAGGTTGTGGTTAATTTAGCGGATGGATTTATTATCCCGAACAGTATATTTAGAATGGCATTCCCTGCTTCTACACCCGGATGCCATGCCTCGACAATTGCATGTACGTTGTCCGCTACCCACGGGATTGCTAGGGGCCTTCCATTAAACAGAACGGCAATGACCGGTTTACCTGTTTCTATTAATCTCTTCAATAAATCGATCTGTTCTGTGGGCAGCTCAATAGAAGCACGACTGGCCGCTTCACCACTCTGATTTTTGAATTCTCCAATAGCAGCGACATAAACATCGCACTCTTCAGGAATCACTGTATCTTCAGCCATGTAAATAAAGTTAATTCCTTGGGCCTTGCAAGCATCGACAAGGCTTACACAGTCTTGCCCGTCTGCTTTGATGGCCCAGGCTCCTGTCATTTCTTCCCGGTTATTGGCCAGCTCGCCCATTAACCCCAGCTTCATCCCATTCTTTAAAGGCAGCACATTATCGTTTTTCAGCAGAACGATGGATTTCTCAGCCGCTTCTCTTGCCAGGGCACGGTAAGCCGGCTTCAACATTGCAACTTTCTCGCGTTCTTCGGTAGTGCGGTACGGATGTTCAAATAATCCCAATTCAAACTTAACCCGCAATACGTCAGCAACAGCTCTGTCCAAAACTTGTTCATCCACAGCACCGTTACTAATCAGTTCGACTAGCGAATCGCTGTACGCATTCGAGGTCATATCCATATCAAGCCCGGCTTCGAGCGCTTGCTTGGCAGCATCTGCAGTATCCACGGCAATTCCATGGGTTACACATTCAGCGATGGCATTCGCATCGCTGATGGTCATACCATCAAATCCCCATTGTTTACGAAGTACATCAGTAAGCAGCCATGAATTCACTGTGCACGGGATTCCGTTAATATCATTAAAAGCCGGCATTACCGCTCTTGCCCCGGCGCTGACACAGGCTTCGAACGGTGGAAGATACTCCTCAAATAATCGCAGGATTGACATATCCACACGGTTGTAATCTTTCCCGGCTTCTGCCGCTCCGTAACCGGCAAAATGTTTAATACAAGCCGCCATAGCATCTTCCTTGGTCAAATCATCACCTTGGAATCCCTTCACCTTAGCAGCACCATACATGGAAGACAGCAAAGTATCTTCGCCTGCGCCTTCACTCACTCGGCCCCATCTGGCATCTCTGGATACATCCACCATTGGAGCAAAAGTCATATGAACCCCACCCGCAGTTGCTTCTTCGGCCGCGATTCTTGCTGTTCTTTCCCAAAGCTCTGGCTCCCATGCACAGCTTTCCGCCAGCGGGATAGGCGTAACAGTGCGGTAACCATGAATGACATCGTATCCAAATAAAAGAGGGATTCCCAAACGGGTTTCCGTTACCGCTATTTTCTGCAAATCATTCGCCGTTTTCGCATTGTTTAGTCCATTGTAAGAACCGATTCTCCCTGCTTTCAAGTCTTCCTCATGAAAGTCCTGTTTCGCAGTACTCATCATATTTTGGAAGTCGGCTTTACTGATTCTCCCGTCGTATACCATGTTAACCAATTCTTCAAAGCTTACCTCAAAAGCTCCTACCAAAGAAGGCCCGCACTGTTGCAGTTGACCTACCTTCTCTTCAATAGTCATCTTCGTCAGTAAGGTTTGAATTTCATTTTCATAATTTTTCTCCAATTGGGTTCCTCCGAAAGATATGAAATATATTAAGCACCTACTGAAAAACGGTAATCGCCGCTTCCTACGGAAATGCATTGTCCATCCGGCAAATACACTCTAGCTCTTGTATTTACAGGCACACTGCATTCATAAATCAAACCATTTTTCGTTTTTTTCCACCTGGAACGAATGGTTCCATAAAGGCATTCATAACTGGCTTCGGCGTGTGTTAGCGTGCCACCAATAATTGGTCGAAGTTCAAACTCCCGATACCCAGGCGCCTCGAACAATGGAGTAATTCCTGCCACCCTACTGAATAAAAAGTCGCAGACAGCACCATAGCTATAATGATTATAAGAACCATGATGCTGATCCATCCCGTCCCAGTTTTCAAGAATGGTCGTGCTGCCGAGCATGACTGCATGCAGCCAGCTTGGATTTTCAGTTTGCTCTAAAATCCGGAAAGCAATCTCTGAGTATCCGTAATCCACCAGTACATGAAGTAAAAAAGGCGTGGATAGAAAGCCGGTATTCAGACGATAGTTATTATTTTCTATTTCCTTTAGGAGCTGCTTTACAACACTCTCGCGCTTTTCTTCTGAACAGAGATCCATAGCAAGTACCCGAACATAAGCCGCCTGATGGCCTGGTTCGATAACCCCGTCATCTCCGATCAAGTACCTATCATAAACTTTACGGATTTTGTCCGCGATCTTCTTGTATTTCGTACAGTCCTCTTGATTGCCCAAGATCTGCGCCATATGTGCCACATTTTCAGCAGAACGGAACATATAGGCAGTAGCTACACGGGGATTTCCGTGTGTTCTCATCCTGGTGATTGCTTCTACGAAAGACTCCCCGGTATTCTCTTTCGGGATAGGCTCCAGCCATTCCCCGTAATGCATCTTTGTGTCAAAAATATAATCAGCATCTAATTCTCCTTCTTCATAATTTAGATACTGCGATTCCTGTGCATACAGCGGATTATGCTCTTTTGCACAGGCAAGCATATAATCGACCCATTTTCTGGCTGTTTCATATTGATTAACGAGAATTTGTTTGTCACCATAACATAGATAAATCATGTAAGGAATCCACACCGCTGCGTCTCCCCAGCCGGCACAGTCCTCACCTATGCTGCCATTTCCGCTAGGACCGGCTAACGCCCATAAAGGGTTGTCCTTTATGTTCCGTTCCAGTTCCACCGGATTGTGAACACTACTGGTAGAAGGGAAAGTGATGCCGACTTTTCCACTCGCATATTGCTCCAGCGATAGATCTTTAAGCCATTTTTCAAAGAAGGAATATACATTCATAAAATCAGCAGCGGTCCGTACATAAATCTGGGCATCACCAGTCCAGGCATTCCGCTCACGGGTCGGGCAATCCACCGGGACATCCATGAAATTCCCTTTCTGACTCCAGAAGCTATTCAGTACGAGCTTGTTAATTAGCAGGTTGGAGCAAATAAAGCTGCCTGTCTCTTCCATATCGGAATAAACGGCGATTGCCGTAAAGTCTCCTTCGTTGATGTCTTCATTGTAGCCTTCCACAAGAACATACCGGAAACCGAAAATAGAAAATAACGGACAGTATTCCTCTTCAGCATTTCCGGAACAATAATAAATCACTTCCTGGAATTCAGAGGACTGCAGGACACCATGCTTAATGTTGTCGAGCGAAAAACACCCGTCCTTGAGATCTTCCCCATGGACTAATCTTATTTTCTGGCCAGCTTTGCAGTTTTTCAGCTTCATTTTTACATATCCGGCAATATTTTGGCCAAAATCAAGTACCAGCTGTCCCGCTGCATCCCGGAACGGCTGTGCAGTGAACTGCTCTTTTTCTCTGACCGGGACACTGCTGCTGGCAATTAATCGGACATCTGCATGCTCGGTTGTACAGTGCACGTTCATCCATGAATTGTCATCGAACACGGCCAATTTCCAATCCACAAATTCCTTTCTAGCGTCAAAAATGTCGCCCATGAGCATATCGGAAGCCAGCATGCCCCCCGTAGCGTATTTAAAGCGCTCATCTGTACCTATTACTTCCCTTTCACCGTTTTCATAGGTTAATTCGATCTGTCCAAAATAGTGCAGCTTATAGCCAAAGTTATTCTTAACGGTTCCGCCGGTCATTCCCCGCCACCAGCCATCGCCAAGCATGACCGCCCAGGCATTTGAACCTTCCTTCAGCAGCTTAGTGATGTCGTACGCCTGAATCTGAATTCTGGCATAATAGCTTGTCAGTCCAGGCTTAAATTTATCCTCCGTACCGGTATGTCCATTGATCCAGAACTCATAAAGCCCATGCGCTGTCTGGTAAATACGCGCCTGCTTAAGTCCAGGCTTCACTTTAAATGTTCGTCTTAAATAGGGAGCTGGCTTTCGCGCGTCGATATCGATCTCCAACTCAGGTTCAATCCATTTCGCCTGCCAGTCCGCCGGATGAAGCAATCCCATCTCCAATCGTGCAAATTCGCTATGAGCGTTTTCTTGGATACCAGTTTCGTCGACTGATGTCACCGATACCTTCCAAACCACTTGTTGTCTGCTTACCAATTCTGCTCCATCATAGCGGATGAACTGACTTTCACTGCTAGTAACCATTCCGCTATTCCAAATTATCTTCCCGTTAGAATAAGCAATAATCTGGTAATTGGACTGTATCACTCCAATATTGTCACTTTTCAGTTTCCACGAGAACCGCGGCCGCGGCTCGTCAAGTCCCAATGGATTACAAAGATATTCAGTCCTTAGGTCATATATATGAAGCAAATTAATCTCCGTCCTTTCATCAGCCGTTGTTTTCACGCCACTGAGTTACATGTATATTGATCTTTTTAGATTCTTTATAAATAAAGACAACACGTCCGTTTCCGTAGCATCCATTAGAGCAAGAATAGATAATGCTGCTTTCATTTTTTTCTTCATATGAATCTTGACCTCCCATTCCTGATCAGGCTTGTCCTACTCCTTCACTGCCCCAATCACTATACCTTTCGCAAAGAATTTTTGGAGGAAGGGATAGATCAGCAAGATCGGCAAAGCTCCGATGAAGATTTGGGCAGAATTCAAGGACAATGCATTGAATTTCGCTGCGGCTTCTGCATTCTTGATATCAATATTGGGCATCGATATAGCAGCCTTCAAGAACGTACTCAGCGGGGCGTTTTCCGGCTTCATATAGATTTGACCCGCCAACCATTCATTCCATTCTCCTACCACCGTGAACAGCCCTACTGTTGCCATGACCGGCAGCGACAAGGGTAACATCACTCTCAGATACACTTTCCAGTGCCCGGCACCATCTATAAATGCTGCTTCTTCCAGCTCCTGCGGTAATGCCTTGAAAAAATTCATAATCAGGATGATATTAAATACATTGATCATCGTCGGCAGGATCAGCGCCCATATGGTGTTATACAGACCCATTTTGGTCACCACCAGATACGTCGGAATCATCCCTCCGTTGAAAAGCATGGCTACAATAAAAAATCCGACAAACCACTTGTAGCCCGCAATCCCTTTCTGTCCTCCGCCTTTGGACAGTACATAAGCTGCCATACTGGTCACCGTCAGCCCCAACGTTACACTTAACAAGGTCCGTTCCACCGAAATCCAGAGGGAACGAAGCAATTGGGTATCTTCCAGCGCCCTGCTGTAAGAGTTCAAATTCAACCCAATCGGCCAAAAGGTTACTTTATTGGCAGATACGGCTGCACTGGAACTTAAGGATACAGACAAAACATGAAGAAACGGCAGGATGCAGATCACGGCCAGCATGACCATGATGATATTGTTGATGAGTTGAAATGTACTGAATTTGGCTGTTCTACGCATAAGTCCACTCCTTAGAAAATCTTATAACCTGCAACTTTGTAGGCGAGCCGGTATCCGCCTAGAATCAGGATCAGGCCCACTACAGACTTGAACAATCCGATCGCTGTACCGAAACTGAAATTCCCGCCGATCAAACCGATACGGAACACGAAGGTATCGATGATATCGCCGCTCTCATAGACCAGCGGATTGTACAAGTTGAAGATTTGGTCAAAGCCTGCATTGAGCACACCGCCCAGGGAGATCGTCAGCATGACACAGATAGTAGGGATCAGGCTGGGAAGGGTAATATTCAACATTTGTTTCAGCTTGCTCGCTCCGTCAAGCTGAGCAGCTTCATAGAGAGCCGGATTAATGCCCACCAGGGCCGCCAGATAAATGATGGACCCGTAACCGAATTCTTTCCATGCATCCGTAAAGAGCACGATTGGCACAAACCAGTGGTTGCTGCCTAGAAAGAACACGGGCTCGTGACCCAAGGCTTTCAGCAGTTGGTTCACTAATCCATATTCCGGATTCAACAGCTGGATGAAGATACCGCCGAGCACCACCCAGGAAATGAAGTGAGGCAGAAACACAAAGGTTTGAACCGAGGTGCGCAGAAATTTGTGTTTCACCTCATTGATCAGCAGCGCAAACGCAAGGGTACTGAACATGCCAATGGCTAATTTGAGAAACGAAATTTTCAGCGTGTTCCAAATGACCTGCATGCTGTCGGGATATTCAAATAAAAACTTGAATTGGTCCAACCCGACCCAGGGAGATTTGGAAATCCCCAGAGAGGGCTTATAATCCTGAAAGGCCATTAACAGGCCGCTCATGGGTATGTAGACAAAAATTGCGGTCAGTACCACAGCGGGCAGAAGCATAAGGTATAATCCCCAGCTACCTTTTTGTCTAGTGAATTTCTTTTTTTTTGCCGGTACAGCAGTATTCATGCCCATTGTCTAAATCCTCCCACCTGATTCTTGTAATCTATTTTTATTATAGTGATGGGCATTTCGGCTTGATATAAAGCAATGCAAATACCAATAACGCATTCTAAATATTAAAATTATGGAGGCCAGCTCCAAAAAAAAGAGCGGTCTTGATGCGTGAATCCACATCAAGACCGCTGATCAATAATAGGTTATTTGACGGAATCGTACCATTCATTGACTTCTTTTGTAATGGTATCACCGCCCGAAGACTTCCATTTCTCTACAAATTGATCAAACGCATCCACCGGAGACTGTCCATAGATGATCTTCGAGAATGTCTCCATTTGCATTTTTTGCAGCAGCTCATTTCTGGACGACATGGTGGACGTTACCGGACCCATGTAATGTTCCCTTACGCGCGAGGATTCTTCATTCATGGATATAAGCATCGCATCGTACACGATTCTTTGTAATGGATTGGTGTCGTCTGCAATCCCAAGAGCTTGCATAAAGGCACGATCTTTCTCTGTGAGTTCTTCTTTCTTTGCCACTTTTAATGTTATTTCTTTCATCTTTGAGGAAACATCCGGCATGCTTCCAAAAATGTAATCGTTCGAATTAATCTTTCCACCGGGAATCTCTTTCTCATCGGTTACAATCTTTCCATCTTTGACAACATATTGGTAGCCCTCCTGAAATCCTTTGAAATATTCAAGAGGATTATCGGATTCGTAGACAGCATACATCGAGTTCATATAATGAAAGTAGGCTTGAAGCGCTTCATCCGAAATATCTTTATTGATCACGGTCCCGCCGGATATCGTAAAATAGGTATGCAAAGCTGGGCCATTGACCCCATGCGGCAGCGGATAGGGTTTGAACATCGCCGTAGGGTTGGTCGCGAGCAGCATGGAACCAGGATATTGGATGAAGAAAGAAGGCGCTGCGACAATCCCAACCTTATTAGATGTGACCGCGGTGACAATTGTATTGGGGTCATGTAACGCAATATCGCTCGCAAAATACCCTTTATCCTTCCACTCTTTCATCTTCATTAAGCCCTGCTTGACCCCCGGTAGAATCGAACCATTTTGAAGCTTTCCGTCTTCTCCTGGATACCATCTTTCCGGCATGGCCCCGTAAAGTCCAAAGATCCAGGCTCCGTCTCCAAGGAGGTTGCCAGTCATCTTATCCTTCATGGCAAAATCCAGGGCAAACGTATCCTTCTGCCCATTACCGTCTGGATCCTGATTGACGAAGGCATCCATGACCGTCTCCAACTCTTCAATTGTAGTAGGTGCTTTCAACTTGAGCTTGTCCAGCCAGTCCTGACGGATCCATAAAACGTTGTTTGATTGCCCGTAATCTGTAGAAGTTCCTGGAATCGCCATCTTTTTGCCGTCTCGAGTGACCGATAACCAGGGATCCTTTATATCGGCTAACGCACTTTTCCAAGTTGGAGAGGCATATTTCTCGAACACTTCTTCCACTTCCATGAACTTGCCCGAATCGATGAGAAGATTGGTGTTAGCGGGACTACCCGACATTACGATATCTGGCAATTCGTCGTTCGCAGAGAGCATGAGTTTCAATTTCGTATCATACGAACCATCCGTACCGCCGCCTGTCCATAAAGTTTTAATCTGTACGCCAAATTTGTCCTCGGCCCAGCGGGTGAATACATTGTCCGTAACGGATTCCCCTTCTCTATATTTATAGCCCGGATTTTCTCCCATAACGGTGGTAAACGACGCTGCCGGTTCGATCTTGCCATTCACGATATTCAGCTTCTTCGTTGCCTCTGGTGTTGCCTCACCCTTCTCGGCCCCGTCGCTGTTATTTCCATTGCTACAACCGATTAGCGCAGTAGTGAGTAACCCAACAGAAAGAACGGTAGCTAGCCATTTTGATTTCATATTCATTCAAACCCCCAAATATTTTTGATTACGCTTTCATTATAGAAACATATTCCCGGCCATGAAATAACGGATAAGCAACATTCGATATCTCAATCCAAACCACAATTCGAAAAGTGCTAACTGTAACTTGTCAACTGTGCTGAATCTTCTTCCCCTGATATTAGCTTGCCAATATCCACACCTGCGTAATCCTGGATACTAAATTGAATCTCTTCATTAACATTGGCAATATCTCATTTTAAACTTAATTGAGACTTTGAATGAACAACAAAAAGCTGACGTCGTCTATCGTCAACGTCAGCCATAAAGAATCTATTTTATCCATTTCAATATCAATTATTCACATCTAGCCTTCAAGTAGGTCGAGACCTGCATCGTACACATTTCCATTCACGGCACTCCACAGCCAATCCCGTAGGCTGGTGCCATGTTTGACCGGACGATAAAATTCGGGGTCGTGAATTAGGGTATGCGTTGTACCCATAGATTCCGAGTACATCTCCCCAATCGGGTTATCGAATAGGAAGATGCCGATGCCGGGAATTTCGGACTTCAAGGCATCGACCATCTCCTTGAGATCCTTCTCGAATTGCAGACACTGTTCCCGCTTCACTTCTAAGGTGCCGTGATCAATATAGTGTTGATACATGGCAAAAGCAGTATCTCTAATGGAGTTGATATAAAGATATCGAACGTCATTCCCCTTCTCGGCATAGAGGGTACGCATCCAGTCAAGGCAGATATTTGGACCCTGGAGCGGCTCCCATATCCGTTCGCTCGCCTGCCAGATGTTCTGTGCTATTGTCTTCCACTGGTCATTAAGTAACAAAGCGCTATCAGGGCAGCAGGTTACATCACGGCACTCCGGAAAATAACTCATGACATCCGAAGTTAAGGCTGCAGCACCGAATGCGCCGCCACTTGTTCCCGTAATCAACAGTTTTGTCGGTGTAGATAGATGTTTCGTCGCTTGCTCCATAAGCCCGCTGTAGTTGGAGTACCCATGATGGTGCAGCACCGCAGGAGAGCCGTCTCTTGCTGTATAATGATAATCGCCATTTCCCACATGAAAATCTCCTGTAGCGTAGC
Source organism: Paenibacillus sp. E222 (assembly GCF_013401555.1). Lineage (NCBI taxonomy): Bacteria > Bacillati > Bacillota > Bacilli > Caryophanales > Paenibacillaceae > Paenibacillus > Paenibacillus sp. E222. Next base: position 4,899,639 of record NZ_CP058552.1, on the reverse strand, counting down.
TGACGAAGATGAAACTCCAGTTCCTAAAAGGATTATCCGGTGTTTCATCAAAGATTCCGCGATTAAATGCCAAATCGTTAAATTGCAATGCCTTATCGTCAACATAAAAATTCTCTTCTTGCGCACCTAACCGAGTTGGCCGTGCGGCCGTATAAGCATTCAATGATACGCCTCCCCCCAAAAAGAAGACGATAAGCCCCGGCTCTGTTCCTTTACGCAGGTAGCCCCAGTAAGGCGAGCCTCCTGCACAAATGGCTCCAGGAACAGGAACTCTATACCACTGTCCTTTATCCGGCACTCCCTCTAACACAGGTAACTGATGCTCTTGGAGATATTTTTTATACTCTTCTACATTATCAAACATTAGGTTTCGCTCCTTTAAAGTTTTGGGCCTTTTCAACGTTGCAGCCCTATACTAGAAATGGTTCCATTGACGGCATTCCACAGCCATTCCCGAAGACTGACGCCATTACTGACAGGCTGGAAAAACTCTGGGGTGTGAAGGAAGGTATGCTGTGTACCTAGGAGCTCCGAATCAAGCCCCGTTTCGGGGGTATCCAGCAGGAATATTCCAATGCCGGGGATTTCGGCCTTCATCACATCGGTCATATCCCTAAGATCCTTTTCGAATTGCAGACTCTGTTCCCTCGTAAGCTCCATAGTACCGTGATCAATAAAATGTTGATACGTGGCCAATGCACTATCCCTAATGGAGCATATATAAAGATACCGTACACTGTCACCCTTCTCAGTATAGAGGTCGCGCAGCCAGTCAAGACAAATATTTGGACTGTGCAGCGGTTTCCATATCCGTTCATTTGCCTGCCAGACATGCTGAGCAACTTCCTGCCAATCGTTATAGAGCATCAAAGAGCTATCCGGGCAGCAGGTCACATCCCGGCACTCCGGGAAATAATCCATGACATCCGCAGCTAAAGCTGAAGCACCGAAAGCGCCCGCACTGCCGCCGGTGATCAGCAGTTTCGCTGGTACAGATATAAATTTAATCGCTTGCTCCATAAGCCCCCGATAGTTCCGATAGCCATGATGATGCAGCACAGCAGGCGAACCGTCTATTGCTGTATAAGGGTAGTCGCCATTCCCCACATGGAAGTCACCTGTCGTATAGCTTACCAAGATGCAGCTCCAATTTCGGAACGGATTATCTTGGGAAGGGTCAAAGATGCCTCGCTTTGCGAATGCATCGATGTACGGCAACGCTTTGCCGTCAAAATAAAATGTCTCCGATGTCTCATTTAACTTATTGGGACGTGCCGCCATATATGCATTCAGCGATACACCTCCACCGGAGAAATAAACGATAAGGCCCGGCTCTGTTCCTTTCCGCAGGAATCCCCAGTAAGGCAAGCCATCTGCACTTATTGCTCCGGGAACCGGGAGCCTGTACCATTGTCCGGCTTCCGGCTCCCCCTCTAATACCGGGAATTGCTCGGGAAAATATTCTCTTAACTCTTCGTCATTTTCAACCATATGACAGCGCTCCTTATTAGATTAATAGCCGGCCTTGGATCTCATCCAGTACATCCGCAAGTTCCGGTTTTGCAGCCATTGCTGCACAGAATGTATCGACTAATTCCTCACGATGGTGTTCGCCAAACTCTGACAGCTCCTCAAGAACCTCCTGACGGTTCATAGCAACCGATCCATAGACGATATCATCGATGCCAGCCTTCCCGGGAATCAGGAATCCTTTCCCCGCATACCGCTCAGCCATGAGCGCCAACTTCCCGACGGTCAGCCAGTTTGTTTCCCTGGACGACCTCTGAAGCTGTGCATGTATGTAATCGGTGGCGTCAATGGGCCCGAGATCCATTTTTTTGAAATGCCCCCCTTCTGCTTCGGCATTGCCTTCATCGAATACAACGATGTTGAAACGTTTGGTTCTATCGAAGGAGAGCTTGAAATTTTCACCTGATGTTTGCGGTGCCGGACAGAGATGCTCAAATAAATCATCTGCAGGAAGCATTTCAGCCATTGATCGCTGCACCTTTTCTTGAAGCGGAAACTCCGACATACGGATACGGAATCCCTCGGGAAGGGACTCGTCCAGATCAGCATATGTAAATCGTTTTGTCAATTGATCAACGGGTACCAATAAGTCAGAGGTAAAATGAGAAAATAATATCGGATCGGTTAAACATCCTGCCATGAAGGATGGAGACATAGCGTTCCAAATCTCACTATTGGGATTCTCCTCGATCTTTGCCAGAATTGGAGCAAACTGTCCGAAAATGGCACCAACTATAGGCACAGGAATCACTTCCAGGCAGCGGATGAAGTCTTTTCGTTCCTCTTCAGTTAGCGTTTCCAGAACATCCTTGTTATGATTGTTTGCTGACTGAAGATACTTCATGTTAAACAATATATTTGTAATACCACTGAAGGAAATGGAGCAGCAGATTCCAAGATGCAGAACAGACAACATCTGCGTCATATAGCCGCCGGCGCTTCCGCCGCTGACTACGATACGCGTCCGGTCGATGCCAGGCTGCTTCCTGACTGCTGATAATGCGGCGCTATTGAATATCAGGTCGTCGTCCACCAGGCTTCCGTTATACTCTGGCTTAAAATCGATCGGTGTCGATACAGCCCAGCCGTTCATCAAATAAAGGTTCAACGTGGCGTCATTCTCGGGCATTTCGTAATGCGCGATGAACACCAGCGGCTTTGGTTCAGGTGCCGGTTCCGGTAGATAGATACGGATATAACGCCGGCATACGGTGCCGTCTTTTGAAATGAAAGGAATTTCAATATCCCGTTTCTCAACGGAGAAAGGCAGTTCCTGCTCTTTAACATTTGCTTCCGATAAAAGTGCCATCATTCTTCGGATATCACGTTTCATACATGTTCCTCCTTCGCTCCAGGATTAATCATAGTCTTCGATGCGCCACTCGTCTTTCCAGTCCAGATAGGCCATCTTCCCGTCGAACCGGAAGGGTAGCCATACATAATCTGCTTTATGAGTATTCTCATTCACATTAAAAGTGGAACCGGTGAACGTAACAGGTTCATTCTGGCGGTCTGGATTGAAGTATCGGTCGTAAGCGTCCGAAAGAATGTCATAAGGAATCATTCCTTCTTCATCGGTAATCCAACGGTCAGCCAAAGCAATATAAAGATCTTTTTTCTTCGGATGCTTGAATATCGAAGATACCTGGGAACAGAAGGAGGTATTCGTAGGATCATTCACATGCGGATTACCCAGAATTTCAAATGGGCCGTGGAAGGTCCGTGAACATGCAACTTCTGATGGATTCGGATTGTAACTTGTCGTACCAGAGGTCACCAAATAATGCAGGTTTTTTCTTGTAAAATATGCCGGTGCTTCGCGGACGTAAGGCGGATAAAGATTTGGGAAATGAGTTGAATAATATCCCGTTACACCCGTATAATCTGCGGTCAAATCTGCACAAATCAATTCACTGTGAACCCTTTCGAAGTAATAATACGCTTTCCCGTCCCGTGCAACCGCCAGGTCGAAATCACCGGCGCTCATATTTAACGGGCGGTACTTGGTTGTAATCATAGTATAGGGCCCCAGCAATCGATCTGCGGACATTATGGTCAGGGTTTGGGTGCTATCCTTTTCCATTATTTTCAGGAAGCAAATATACTTCCCGGTATTCTTGTTGAAAATAATGTGTGGACGGTCCATATAACTGGTTGGATGAAGCGAAGAAGCAGGATCATTTTCCACAGGGGGAATAATCACCCCCTCATCTTGCCAATTGTAAAGGTCCTTGGACGAATAACAACGGACTCCCCAGTGCCAGATTCCGCTGCCCGGAGTTGTCTTCCCCTTGTTCTCACCGTACCAATAGAAAGTATCATTCTCGTAGAAGATGGAACCTGCGTGAGCTTGAATTCGTTTGCCTTCCGTATCCAGCCAGATTTGCCCCGGTTTAATTGATGTTTGCATAGATGATTTGGATCCTTTCTTGGTATCAGATTTTAGTCATATGCTGACAATTCTATACTTTCCTCACAGCTTAATTATAGGTTCCTGTATTTAGGCGTTGATATAAAGGAATCCAAACATATATATCTCATTTCTAATATGCGGCTGAATTCCAATCTATAGACATTGCCAGCCGGCCAACAGATTCATATAATAGGGTTACCTCAAGCAGAAATGGGAGATCAGCAACCAACCGGAGGAATCAAATTATGTACCAACTGCTTATCGTTGACGACGAAACCTCTGTCGTAGATAGTCTGGCAATGACTGTGCAATGGAAGGATTATGGAATAGAAGAGGTTCATTGTGCATACTCGGCGCAAGAAGCACTGCTCATTGCGGCCAAACATTCGATAGACATTATGATTACAGACATTCAGATGCCTGAAATGTCCGGATTGGAATTGATCGAAGTGATGCAGCATTATTCACACAAAATCCGCTGTATCATTCTTTCGGGCCATGACGAGTTTGAATATGCCAGGAAAGCCATGGCTTATCAGACACTGGATTACTTGCTGAAGCCAATCGATTATACAGAGTTAATTAACTCTGTTAAGAAAGCGATTCAGCAGGTGGAAGAGGAGTGGAAGGAAGTGATATCCTTCCAGCGCATTAAGCAAACGCTGGAGGCTAATCTCCCGCTACTGCGGTCACAGCTGCTTAACGACCTGCTCAAGAACAAGATCATCCGCCATGAGGTTTTGGAAGAGAGACTTGCTCTGGTAGGCGTTCCCTTCCGGTTCGATGACCCCTACATGATGATGGTTGTTCGCATGGAGGAGGACTTCTCAGGGTACGACCTTCAATCCTTATCGCTCCTTGAATATGCCGTAACAAACATTGCTGATGAAGTGTTCCAAAAACTGTTCAGTTTATGGCATTGCGTCACCGAGCAGGGATATTTAGTTTTTCTCATCAAAGGCAACCAGCAAGACGCTTTGCATTTGGTGGATTCGTTCGCAGTAAAGCTGCAGAATCATGTCCAAAAATTCCTGAAAGGCTCACTCTCAATCTGCCTAAGCAATATCGCCAAGTTTCCTGGCGACCTGCAAAACTTATATCTGGCTGCAATCAACGCCATTAACCGGAATATCGGAAATAATAAAAGCTTCTTCCTGACCATTAATGAAAAAAGTGAGCAGCCTCAGAGCTCCATCATCAAAAAATTATATGCTCCGCCTGCACTTTCAACGCTGCTGGACTCAGGCAACTGGGACGAGGCGATTGCCAAGATCGATGAATTGCTCGTTGTCGGCGGCAATGCAGACGAACAATCTCACGATCTTTCACAGGATCAATTATTTACGGTGCTGCTATATCTCTCATCCTCATTCACGATGTGTTTCCAACCCAATGGGTCCAGTCTATATGATCAGATGGGACCAGAATTCGATTTGTTGCTCCGCAAGAAGGGACATCTTTCAAGACAACGAATCTATGACTGGGCCAGTAAAATTATAGCAGCACTAAAAGCTAAGACGTCGACTCAAATGGAGAATGCGCAACAGCAGATTGCCGCTAAAGTCCGGACGTTTATTCATGAACATTTGTCCGAGGGGATTTCACTGCAAATCATTGCCGACCATGTGGGGCTGCATCCTGTTTATCTCTCCAAAATTTACAAGACGGTTATGAATGAAACGATTGGTGATTATATTTTTCAATTTCGAATGGAAGGAGCCATACATCTCCTGCGAAATACCGACTTAAAAATAGCTGAAATCAGCGATCAGCTGGGCTTTCAGGCCACCCCCCATTTCATTAAAATTTTCAAAGAACATTTTGGCACGACGCCGCAGGACTACCGGAATCGTTAAGCTTATACTTATTGATCAATTACACGCGAAAAGGCTCCCTGGTAATTTTCAACAATTACCGGGAGCCTTTTTGGCTAGGTTACACCATTTACTGAAGCTGACTGCCTGGGGCAGCCATTGCTTGGAGAATACGTTCTTCCAAAGAACTTGTCATAATGATCTTGAACCCCTTCACTTCCATTCCGCTTTGACCAAAGACCAACCTGAAATGTACAGTTTTTTGTAATATTGGCTGCTGGATATCAAAGGATATAGTTTTCCATTCCGTATCCTCTCCTGTCAACGTAAGGGTTAGAAGGATGTCATTATCATGAAAGATGCTCACAGGGATTTGGGCAAGTTGACTGTTCCCGGCCGCCGCGCGGCAAGTCAACTCCACTCGATAAAGTCCACGCTCCTGCAAGATAGCTCGAAGATACGTACTCTGTCCTCTTGAGGTATCAAATATCTCCCCTGGCACAATAGCCTCCTTCTCCACAGGAACCGAAATCATCTCCAGGACTACATCGCCTTCCTCTTTCCGGTATGCAGTCAATGCCTTGTCCAGTTCTGTTTCCAATCCCTGCATCCGGTTAAAGGCTGTTGTTCCCATCAAATAGCGACAAATATTCATTGCTGAGCGCTGATATTCACCGCGTGTTACCGTTCCCTTTTGCATAGCTTCTGCGGAGTTATCTCCTCTGGCGTTCTGCTCGGAGTCGCTTACTACCATGAACAAGTCATTCTGTGCCCTTATCATTGCTGCCACATTCTGGACACTGCCTTCTTCTCCTTCGTCATTTCCCATTGCCCACCAATCGGTCATTACAATCCCTCTGAAGCCCCACTCTCCCCGCAGAATTGTGGTTGTAAGATCATAGTTGCTGGCAGACCAATAGCCATTGATCGGGTTATATGAGGTCATAACCGAAATCGCATTGCCCTCTTTGACCGCCATTTCAAACCCGCGCAGATAAATCTCCCGCAGGGCCCGTTCCGAAACTACTGCCTCCACTGTGTTACGATGGGCCTCCTGGCTGTTGCACGCAAAATGTTTGATGGTGCCCGTCACATCATATGGATTCATACCTTGCAGTTGGGCAACCACCATCCGGCCTGTCAGGAACGGGTCCTCACTAAAATATTCAAAATTCCGGCCATTCAGAGGATTACGGTGGATGTTCATTCCCGGTCCAAGCAAAGTGTCTACATGGTTTTTCCGCAGTTCCAAACCTTCGTACATATACAGTTCTTTCAGCAATTCTTCGTTAAAAGTACAGCCCAGGCAGGTTCCATTGGGCATGGAAAATGCTAAATTGCCACAGTCCATTCGAATACCGCTCGGACCATCTGCTGAGCAGGCAACGGGGATTCCGAAAGCTTCCAGCCTCTTTGTAACACCGCCGAATGCACCGGCTGTGCCCGGTGTAACCTTTGGACTGCTCATGCCTTCGCCGCGCACAATACAGCATAAATCTTCATCCGAAAGTTGAGCAATATAATCCTCCATGCTGACTATGCTCGATTTCACGTCTGTCAGCTTATATCCTTTGTCACCAGTATAAGGGATTTCTTCTGGAAGAGTTTCCTCGCGGCGCGCCTTCGGTTCTATGGTCCGTAATGGAACCGGTTCATAGATCAGACTACCGTCAGGGGCACAGCGCATTCGCTCAAATGCAGCAACCGGTGCCATGGCCTCTTGTAACTGCTCCAGTACCTGAAGCTTGTCTATGGCAATGCTGCCGCAAGATTTCGCCTCCCTCACATGATCCCCCACATGGAAGATGTAGCTTCCAGCCTCCAATACCCAAGCCGATTTACAGCCCGTGATTCCTGAATCATCATAGGACGCTATTGCTTTATGGGGAATTTCAATTTCAACGGATTGTTTCCCGCCCGGAAGCAGCTCTTTGGTTTTCGCAAAGCCGGCGAGTACGCGGGCTGACTTACCCAGCTTGCCTTGCGGAGCTTGACAGTAGACCTGGATGACCTGTTTCCCTGGTCTGTTTCCGGTATTGGTGACTGTAACATTAATCTGGACACTGTCGTTCAATTGCTCTATCCGTTCTGTCCGTGTTTCAAATGTGGTGTAGGACAGGCCGAAGCCAAATGGATACAAGACACGGTCTTTGGCAAAAGTCTCAAAGTAGCGGTATCCAACATAGATATCTTCCTGGTAAAAATTGCGTTTTGATCCCCCATGATTAGCCGTGGACGGATAATCCTCAATGTCCCTTGCTATGGTGTCCGTCATTCTCCCGCTCGGACTTACCCTTCCAGTCAATACATCGAGAACACCGTTTCCACCTTCCTGTCCACCTTGCCAGACATACATCACAGCAGAAGGATTATATTTCTCCACCCACTTCATATCTATGATGTTGCCCACATTCAGCAGCACCACGGTCCGTTCAAATCCATTGCATACCATTTCCAACATAGCTTCCTCGGCTTCTGTCAGTAAATAGCTACCGGCTTCCGGCTTGTTATCCTGATCTTCCCCGGCTGTGCGGCCAAGCAAGACGATTGCCGTTTCTGACTCCTTAGCCGCTTGCATAACCAGATCAGCATCAAGCAGCATTTCTTCTTGGAACCACGGTTCCTTACCCCAACCCGCACCTTTCTCAAACGGATGCTCTTTCACCCAATCGAGATAAAACTGCTTGACCGCCTGATTGATCTCATAGCCTTCTTTACTTTCCAAAGCCTCTGCAATGCCAACAACGTATTTGGTATTGACCATCCCCCCGGAACCGGTACCGCTTTTGTAATAGTTAAACTGTGATCGGCCAAACAGCGCGACTTTTCTCCCTGGTGCAAGCGGCAAAACATTGCAGTCATTTTTAAGCAGTACAACACCTTCTGCTACGGCTTGCCGCGCTTTCACAGCGTAGCGTTGCAAGTCAAAGTTTGTCTCACTCATCTCATTCATCCTCCTATCAGAGCTTGGTCAGTTCGTTCACAATTTCAATAACACACGCTTCACCTGCCGGAAAAAGCCCGAAGTAAGCTAGTGAATCGTGGCTAGTTCCACTGATAAGTTAAAATTAAACATTTAAACCATATTTTTTCAGCTTACCTGCATAATGTTCTGCTTCCAGCCGCAGGCCATCCAGCTCAGCAGTAACGACCAGCGCAGGCGGCAGCCCGCTAAGATCATCCGCCAACATGGGTGAAAAGTATATATTACTTTGCGGCTCTTTGCCCATATAATTCTGAGCCATCAAGTGCAAGCCCCAATCTATGGTGCGATCATTCTTCTTCTTTGAATAACTGTATTTTTATCAGGCTTGTCGTGCTACTCCTTCACTGCCCCAATCACTATACCTTTCGCAAAGAATTTTTGGAGGAAGGGATAGATCAGCAAGATCGGCAAAGCTCCGATGAAGATTTGGGCAGAATTCAGGGACAATGCATTGAATTTCGCTGCGGCTTCTGCATTCTTGATATCAATATTTGGCATCGATATAGCGGCCTTCAAGAACGTACTCAGCGGGGCGTTTTCCGGCTTCATATAGATTTGACCCGCCAACCATTCATTCCATTCTCCTACCACCGTGAACAGCCCTACTGTTGCCATGACCGGCAGCGACAAGGGTAACATCACTCTCAGATACACTTTCCAGTGCCCGGCACCATCTATAAATGCTGCTTCTTCCAGCTCCTGCGGTAATGCCTTGAAAAAATTCATAATCAGGATGATATTAAATACATTGATCATCGTCGGCAGGATCAGCGCCCATATGGTGTTATACAGACCCATTTTGGTCACCACCAGATACGTCGGAATCATCCCTCCGTTGAAAAGCATGGCTACAATAAAAAATCCGACAAACCACTTGTAGCCCGCAATCCCTTTCTGCCCTCCGCCTTTGGACAGTACATAAGCTGCCATACTGGTCACCGTCAGCCCCAACGTTACACTTAACAAGGTCCGTTCCACCGAAATCCAGAGGGAACGAAGCAATTGGGTATCTTCCAGCGCCCTGCTGTAAGAGTTCAAATTCAACCCAATCGGCCAAAAGGTTACTTTATTGGCAGATACAGCTGCACTGGAACTTAAGGATACAGACAAAACATGAAGAAACGGCAGGATGCAGATCACGGCCAGCATGACCATGATGATATTGTTGATGAGTTGAAATGTACTGAATTTGGCTGTTCTACGCATAGGTCCACTCCTTAGAAAATCTTATAACCTGCAACTTTGTAGGCGAGCCGGTATCCGCCTAGAATCAGGATCAGGCCCACTACAGACTTGAACAATCCGATTGCTGTACCGAAACTGAAATTCCCGCCGATCAAACCGATACGGAACACGAAGGTATCGATGATATCGCCGCTCTCATAGACCAGCGGATTGTACAAGTTGAAGATTTGGTCAAAGCCTGCATTGAGCACACCGCCCAGGGAGATCGTCAGCATGACACAGATAGTGGGGATCAGGCTGGGAAGGGTAATATTCAACATTTGTTTCAGTTTGTTCGCTCCGTCAAGCTGAGCGGCTTCATAGAGAGCCGGATTAATGCCCACCAGGGCCGCTAGATAAATGATGGACCCGTAACCGAATTCTTTCCATGCATCCGTAAAGAGCACGATTGGCACAAACCAGTGGTTGCTGCCCAGAAAGAACACGGGCTCGTGACCCAAGGCTTTCAGCAGTTGGTTCACTAATCCATATTCCGGATTCAACAGCTGAATGAAGATACCGCCGAGCACCACCCAGGAAATGAAGTGAGGCAGAAACACAAAGGTTTGAACCGAGGTGCGCAGAAATTTGTGTTTCACCTCATTGATCAGCAGCGCAAACGCAAGGGTACTGAACATGCCAATGGCTAATTTGAGAAACGAAATTTTCAGCGTGTTCCAAATGACCTGCATGCTGTCGGGATATTCAAATAAAAACTTGAATTGGTCCAACCCGACCCAAGGAGATTTGGAAATCCCCAGAGAGGGCTTATAATCCTGAAAGGCCATTAACAGGCCGCTCATGGGTATGTAGACAAAAATTGCGGTCAGTACCACAGCGGGCAGGAGCATAAGGTATAATCCCCAGCTACCTTTTTGTCTAGTGAATTTCTTTTTTTTTGCCGGTACAGCAGGTACAGCAGTATTCATGCCCATTGTCTAAATCCTCCCACCTGATTCTTGTAATCTATTTTTTATTATAGTGATGGGCATTTCGGCTTGATATAAAGCAATGCAAATACCAATAACGCATTCTAAATATTATAATTATGGAGGCCGGCTCCAAAAAAAAGAGCGGTCTTGATGCGTGAATCCACATCAAGACCGCTGATCAATAATAGGCTATTTGACGGAATCGTACCATTCATTCACTTCTTTTGTAATGGTATCACCGCCCGAAGACTTCCATTTCTCTACAAATTGATCAAACGCATCCACCGGAGACTGTCCATAGATGATCTTCGAGAATGTCTCCATTTGCATTTTTTGCAGCAGCTCATTTCTGGACGACATGGTGGACGTTACCGGACCCATGTAATGTTCCCTTACGCGCGAGGATTCTTCATCCATGGATATAAGCATCGCATCGTACACGATTCTTTGTAATGGATTGGTGTCGTCTGCAATCCCAAGAGCTTGCATAAAGGCACGATCTTTCTCTGTGAGTTCTTCTTTCTTTGCCACTTTTAATGTTATTTCCTTCATCTTTGAGGAAACATCCGGCATGCTTCCAAAAATGTAATCGTTCGAATTAATCTTTCCACCGGGAATCTCTTTCTCATCGGTTACAATCTTTCCATCTTTGACAACATATTGGTAGCCCTCCTGAAATCCTTTGAAATATTCAAGAGGATTATCGGATTCGTAGACAGCATACATCGAGTTCATATAATGAAAGTAGGCTTGAAGCGCTTCATCCGAAATATCTTTATTGATCACGGTCCCGCCGGATATCGTAAAATAGGTATGCAAAGCTGGGCCATTGACCCCATGCGGCAGCGGATAGGGTTTGAACATCGCCGTAGGGTTGGTCGCGAGCAGCATGGAACCAGGATATTGGATGAAGAAAGAAGGCGCTGCGACAATCCCAACCTTATTAGATGTGACCGCGGTGACAATTGTATTGGGGTCATGTAACGCAATATCGCTCGCAAAATACCCTTTATCCTTCCACTCTTTCATCTTCATTAAGCCCTGCTTGACCCCCGGTAGAATTGAACCATTTTGAAGCTTGCCGTCTTCTCCTGGATACCATCTTTCCGGCATGGCCCCGTAAAGTCCAAAGATCCAGGATCCGTCTCCAAGGGTGCTGCCAGTCATCTTATCCTTCATGGCAAAATCCAGGGCAAACGTATCTTTCTGCCCATTACCGTCTGGATCCTGATTGACGAAGGCATCCATGACCGTTTCCAGCTCTTCAATTGTAGTAGGTGCTTTCAACTTGAGCTTGTCCAGCCAGTCCTGACGGATCCATAAAACGTTGTTTGATTGCCCGTAATCTGTAGAAGTTCCTGGAATCGCCATCTTTTTGCCGTCTCGAGTGACCGATAACCAGGGATCCTTCATATCGGCTAACGCACTTTTCCAAGTTGGAGAAGCGTATTTCTCGAACACTTCTTCCACTTCCATGAACTTGCCCGAATCGATGAGAAGATTGGTGTTAGCGGGACTACCCGACATTACGATATCTGGCAATTCGTCGTTCGCAGAGAGCATGAGTTTCAATTTCGTATCATACGAACCATCCGTAGCGCCGCCTGTCCATAAAGTTTTAATCTGTACGCCAAATTTGTTCTCGGCCCAGCGGGTGAATACATTGTCCGTAACGGATTCTCCTTCTCTATATTTATAGCCCGGATTTTCTCCCCTAACGGTGGTAAACGACGCTGCCGGTTCAATTTTTCCATTCACGACATTTAGTGTTTTTGTTTGCGTGTTCGCATTTTTATTTTCGCCGCTGCCCTGATTATTGGTATTACTGCAACCCAGTATCCCTGTCGTTAGCAGCGTTGCAGTAAGTGCTGTGGTCAGCACTCTCGTTTTCATATTCATGTAGAACCCCCTGATAATGTTTTTTGAATTCACTTTAATTATAAAAATTCGCATACGGTTATTAAATAACGCTTTCGCAACATCACATATCGTATTCTAAACAGGCGTGATAGAGGAATTTAAACATCAATATCGCATTCCAAAGTTATGTTCATATTCCAAGTGATACGCATTGCCATTGGAATCACAAATTCATATAATGGGGTTACCTCTTTGCAAAGGATTGTTGTCATGTTAAAGCAATATCGAACCTTTCTCAGCGCGGTAATTATTATTTTATTTTCAACGATAGTTGTCTTGATGATGTATTCTTACACCGTGGAGACTAGTTTAAGCACTGTGAAAAAGGATATTGAAACGAACAACCTGAACCGACTGCGTATCTTGGTCAATTCCTTAGATTACAATGTTGAGCAGCTTGACATGCTGTCTGTTGCTCTAAATGCGGACTCCAAAATGGGGCTGCTGAAATCTGTGGACCTGATGGATAATTACGATCAGGATCAGCTTATGCTTGATCTCTCGGACAAAATGAAACTGCAAAGCTTTACACAGGGCTGGAATGTCCAAATTGACATTTACTCAACCCTGCTGAACAAATGGGTAGGTTCATCTCAAAACCAGTCCCCCCCACCAGATGACTTGGCAGAAGGACAATGGATATTGGATAGGTCACAAAAGTTATTCTCCATGTACAGGAAATATGATCAGTTTACGGTTCGGGTAACCTTTCCTAAGGCTAATTTGGAAAATTTGCTTGACTCGGCCAAGTTAGAAAATAATGATCCCTTTTTTTATTACTCTGATTCCATCATCATAGCAAACCGTTCCTTTCATACCACTCAAGTCCAGGAACTGGTCTCCAAAATGTCACCAAAGATGCGGGATAAAAACGAAGGAACCGAGTTAATAACAACCGGTAATATAGATTATATGGTCAGTTTTTTGAAAGCGGAAACATTAGGTTGGTACATGGTGGATTATGTTCCTCTGGACAAAGCGCTCCAACCCATTGTAAGGACACAAGTCTTCTTTTACATCACCTGTGTTCTGTTATTTTTGTCCGGAATGGTAACGGTCATTTTTTTCTACAGGAAAGTACAAGTCCCCATTCTCACCTTGCTGAAAGGTGTCCGTCATCTACAAAAGGGCGACTTCTCGCACCGGATCAGTAGAACGTCTAATGCTGAGTTTACTATTCTTTATCACAATTTCAACCATATGGCACAGCAAATCGAAGACTTGATTGAAAATGTATACAAAGAAAAAATCATTTCAAGAGAAGCATTGGTTAAACAACTGCAGGCTCAAATTAACCCGCATTTTTTATATAATTGCCTGTTCTTTATCAACAATATGAACCGTATGGGAAATGACGAAGCTGTGAATGCCATGACCCAGAACCTGGCTGAATATTTCAGATATACAACGCGGATCAACGATCCACTTACCACCCTTGAAAAAGAAATTGGCGTTGTCCGTAATTATCTTAATATCCAGAGTTTGCGAATCAACCGCCTGCATACGCAAATCAATATTCCGGAATCCATGATGTCCTTGCTTGTTCCCAAGCTGCTTATTCAACCGTTGGTAGAGAACAGCGTAATTCACGGAATTGAGAAGAAGCAAAGTGCCGTGCTTATCCACATATCCGGTACTGACGTTGGAGACCGGTACTCTTTGGTTGTAGAAGACGACGGGAGTGGCATGCAGCCGGAAGAGATCCAGAGCCTGCTGCACCGTATTGAACAACCGCTGGATGAGACAATGGGCTGCGCCTTATGGAACATACGGCAACGAATGCTTATTCAGCTAGGCTCCAAAGCGAGCTTAAATATTGCTCAGAGTAAGCTAGGTGGAATTCGCATTGAGCTGATCTGGGATAACAGCAGCCAACCAGAGGAATAGTCTCCCATTGTCAAGTTGATGAAACTATATAGAGTTCCAAAGGATAAGGCAGTGATGATCTGGATTGTATCACAATCAAGTTCATCTACTGCCTTTCTATTTTGTCCGTTTGGACATGCCATCCATGTGATCAGGGAAGTTTGGTTACTTAGCTAATTCATTGCCCTTTTCGATCATAAACCTGCTCCAATTGGGCATAAGGGATCCCTTTAAATACTGTGTAAGTCGGATTTCCGCAAGGTATTCCCTCCACCAGACCTGCCAGGGTTTGAACTTTTCGAAACTTCATTATTGCAATCTTCTTTTATATCATTGACTGGGATAATCCTAATCTTCATCTGCTTACTCGCTGTGCGGTCAAGCACACAAAATAGGTTCTCATTTACCCGAGAACCTATCCGCTCATTATTTAACGAAATGACCTTAATTTTCTTAACTATATATAAGTTCAAGACTCGCATCCTAACGGTTCTATTCAATCAGAATCATTAAAGAACACAGATATTGCAAATTTTCATAGCCACAGATCTGTCATGCCTCTCGATACTTGAGAACGACCTTGATTAGATCAACCAGGTTCTTCTGCACCCGGGCCCGAGATAGATCACCGGATTTCAGTGCTGCTTCGATTGGCGTAACCAGGGTGTCATCAGGACTTCCCGGTGCCAACCAACTTACTCCGGCGGCAAGTGGGGCTGCCATCCCTTCATCACCATAGCCGTTCCAGTCTGTCATGACATAACCCGTAAAGCCAAATTCCTCCCGCAGGATGCCGCGGAGCAGCTCCTCGTCATTTGAGCAGTAGGCACCGTTTGCCGCGTTGTAGCCGGTCATCACCGTGTCCGGTTTATTTACTTCAAAAGCGGTTTCAAATGCAGCCAGATACAACTCCCTGGCAGTACGTTCACTCATAATGCTGTGGTTGGTGTTACGCATAGTCTCTGCGTTGTTGGCGAAGAAATGTTTCATGCAGCTGGAGATACCAGATTCTTCAAATCCACGGCTCTCCTGGCCAGCCATACGACCGGCGAGGAACGGATCTTCACTGAAGTACTCCGTATGCCGTCCACAGAGTGGATTACGCTGCAGGTTGAGAGCTGGAGCCAGCAGACAATGCAGATTCATGTCTTTGGCTTCCCGGGCAATGGCGGCACCCTCGGCATAAGATAGCTCCTCGTTGAAGCTGGCGCATACCGTAGTGGAGACTGGGAAGCCAATGTTGACCTCGAACATGTTGAGACCATTGTTTCCGTCGGCAAAGAAATAGTCAGGTATCTCATATTTGTCCAGGGCTTCTTCATTGAAAAGAGTTCCCGCATAGCCGTTATCCTCGATGCCCCAGCCGGTTTGGCCGCCAATACTTAAGCGGGCTAACTCGTAGTCGGTCATCTGGGCCACAAACTGTTCTACCAGCACAGGATCTTTCACCAGTTCGGGGAAACGG
Source organism: Paenibacillus sp. E222 (assembly GCF_013401555.1). Lineage (NCBI taxonomy): Bacteria > Bacillati > Bacillota > Bacilli > Caryophanales > Paenibacillaceae > Paenibacillus > Paenibacillus sp. E222. The sequence continues at coordinate 4,883,489 of NZ_CP058552.1, read as the reverse complement.
ATCACACGTTCCACAGTATGCTCGATAGGAATATCACCATCGCCACCAACAGCGGCACGGCTATTTTTGAAAGGAAGCTTCCCCCCGCTCTCCTCCGCCGTATACACTTTGGTCATTTCGCCTTGAGGATAGGTCCCGTTAGAGTTTTTGGCGGACAGCTCCTTGATTGGGAAGGGAGGTGCTACCCTGTTCTTGACCTGGGATACTATGATCTTGTCTGCAACGTCCACTGACCAGACCAGCGTTGTCCTATTGGGGGCTCCGCCAAGAAGAAAACTTATTCTTCCCGGTTCGATGATCCACGCTGCCTCAGCTTCGCTGTAGGATTTCAGACGCTTCTCACTGACCTCTAGGCAGAGAATCTGAGCCTCGCCAGGGAGCAATTCCTTAGTCTTGGCGAAGGCCACCAAACGCTTGTCCGGTTGCTCCAGTTCCCCGCCTTCAAAGTGGGCATAAAGCATAACGACTTCCTTGCCTGCTCTGGTGCCGGTATTTGTAACTTCAATGTCCATCTGCGTACCGCAGGCATCCGTTTTGGCGGTTGACTTCAGTTTGGTATCAAAAGTCGTATAACTGAGACCATGACCGAACAGGTAGGCAGCTGGCTTTTGGAAGGTATCGAAGTAGCGGTACCCGACATACAACCCTTCTTCATACACCGTGGTGGCGTATTGAATTGGGGCTCCTACGGATTTCTTTGCGATCTGATCTTTGGTCAGGAAGTTCGGAGCACTCGGATAATCGTGGTAGTCGTAGGCCCAGGTGTTAGGCAGCTTGCCGGAGGGATTGACTGTTCCATCGAGAATTTCGGCCAAGGCGCGGCCGCCAGCCATGCCGGAAAGTCCAGTCAGCAGGACGGCGTCTACATCGTATTCCTCAATCCATTTTGTTTCAATGGGATGAGCCACATTCAAAATTGCAACCGTTTTCCCAAAGGTAGCAGTGATTTTTCGAATCAGCTCCCGTTCTTGATCGGTCAGGTAATAACCGCCCTTATCCATAGGAACATCATGGGCTTCACTGCTACCGCGGGTGATGAAAACAACAGCGGTTCCACTACGGTCCTTGGCTCGAGTAACCATATCCCCCGGTGGAAAGACATCCCTCTCTTCGGTATAGAAATCATACAGCTCCTGGTTGAGCTTCAAGGAGGAGTACTTCTCAATACCTTCCTTCACCCGGATACCGTAACGGGGATTAATTTTACCAGCACCCAGACAGCCTAGCCGGAAGACCACTGCGGCAGCGCCGAAAACGTTCACACAGCTACCGGATGACAGGGGAAGCGTATTATTGTTCTTCAACAAAACTGCGCCTTCACGGGCTGCCTGCAGCACGATGGCGTCATGCTCCGGGTATTTGACGCCGGGCTCGATCCGGGGCAGTGTCTTAAGCTTGAAGGTGAATTCCGAGATCTCTATACCATCGGTGTCATAAGCACCTGCATAACGGACTTCATGTTCCTTGTTGTATTCAAGCAGGTATTTTCGGACAATGATACCGACCAACTGCCCGAACATCGTCGTGGGCTTTTCGATCAATGGAGCTTCAGTGGCTTCGCCGTCGATATAAACCATGCCGGGTTGCTGGGGATCGATGTGCTTGGAAGACTTGATACAGAAACAGCCAGAATAGACCAAGGAGATCATAGACTCCCGGCGATCCATTTCGTCAAGATTGTAGACAGGCTTCTGGAGAAAAGACATAGCTGCCTGGTTGTCGTCATGCAGTCCAGCAAGTAATTCAAATGTTCCGTCGATTGGCATAAAATTCCCTCTTTTCTTAGTCATGGAGCATCCGGCTGTCGCCGGATCACACAGTCATTTTCTTCGCACAAGTAAGTTAATCATGTAATTTATAAGTGCATCATGACCGCTCTCCTGTGCGCTTATCTATTTAATTATAGGTCCCCCCAATTATTCGATGATATAAAGGAATTCAAACATTCGTATCGCATTTTAAGTTCTGCAACATATATATAAGCCGCTCATTACCTTGGCAAATGGTCTTAAGCATGGTTGCCTTCTTGTCGCAACGAGCGTTCATAGTCCGATGGTTTGACGCGTGACTGAGCAGATTACCGATCTCTTCAAACGTATGTCCTTCCAGACGAAGATGGACGGCCAGGTACCTTTCATAGAGTCGTTTGTCCGAAGTTTGTTTCATCACTGCATTCAACCGCTCGATTTCTTAGTATCTCATGTTCATCGAAAGAGGCATTACTTGTTTGAATACATAACTTTATTGTGAAGTTCCTGATGCGAAGCCGTGAGTAATGGATTTGCAGCATTCCCATTCACTGCACCCCACATCCACTCCAGGAGGCTGACGTTATTCTTTGCCAGTTAGGAAAACTCATGGACTAGAATAAACGTATGCTGTGTAGCCAAGAAATCCGGATCAGAACCAGCATCTGGGGTGTCTAGTAGGTAGATGCCCATACTGGGGATCTGGGTTTCATAGGCATATAGGGCTCGCAGCCAGTCCAAACGCCCAAGTAAGGCAAGCCTTCTGCACTAATTGCTCTAGGAAACGGAAGCCTGTACCATTGTCCTGTCTCAGGCTCTCACTTTAACACCGGTAACTGATGCTTTAAAAGAAGTTCTTCAATATGTCCAAACATGCACCAGCGCTCCTTTTGGGCTAATATAAAATTCTTTCTGTTTGCAGCAGATCAGCGCACATTGGAGCGCTGCTGGAGCGCTGCATCTATCTGTTCAATGGTACTTTCCGGCTGGCCGATCATTGTCATCAAATCCCTAAGCTTGATATTCTTGAAAAACGGGGTCATATTCGACCCTTTTCCCGTTTTCTGCGCTACAATCGCGTCCAGAACAACAATGACCTCGGTCAGCAGCTGCTGCACTTCAACCGGCTGCTTCCGCAAATGGGTCATGGTGCAGTCTGCAGACAACATCTCATCCCAGTCTCCGCTAACTTTACCAGAACAAGCAGGGGCACCGAGGCCGTCCGCCTGCAGTGTGCCGAACACATCTTTCAGCCATTCGATGCTGTCCTGTACCCAATGCGAGACACGATTGCAATTTTTATTAGGATTCAAGTAGCTTTCACCGGTGCTAAATCCATGCATACCATAGGCATAGATATGAGACTCAAACATAATTCCATTGTCAAGCAGCGCCTTTTCAAAGTCCACAGTATCCTGCACTGGCACGATACTGTCGTCCCGAGTGGCGAACAGGAAAAAGGGACAGGTATCTTTGTCGACATCATTAATCGGCGAAGGCATTCCCGGCTGGCACATATCTGCTGTTTCTTGTGATAGAGCGGCGTAACCGAGGATTGCTGCATTAGGCCGGTGCTTACCTTTAGTGGCTGCACAAGCGGCCAGATGTCCGCCAGCTGAAAATCCGAGAACCGCGATCTTGTCCGTCTGCACATGCCATTCATCCTCCTTGCTAAGGATCAGCTCCATAGCCTGCTCGTAATCATTGAGTGGATTGGGCCAATCCTTGTGCTCTCCCGTAGAATAACGAAGAATGAAGGCTTGAAATCCGGCCTTCATATAAGGAGCAGCGACAACCTCCGCTTCCCGGTCAGAGCAGAAGCTATATCCACCGCCAGGCAGAATCAGAATGGCTGGGCGCTTCTCCAGCTTGCCAAATTCGCCGCCTACATCTTGAATCCAAGCCGAAAACTTTACATTTCGTGTTTCATTCAAAATCAATTCATGTACTTTCATATCATTCAGACTCCCATTCCATTAATGATAGATGGCTCTGTTTGGGCTTCCGTCAGTCGGAGCGCTATATGGATAATGCGTGCAGCACAATCCTGAACTTCCTTACGTGTTAGTGTGACAGCTTTGTTCGTGCCAGCAAGGGCCGTTAGCACATCCGTGTAATCCGCCTCGCCGCCGGGCATCATCACATCGTTGCCAGCCTTAATGCTCTTTGCTGCCGTAGCGTAAGGATACTTTTTAACCCCATGTTGAACACCGCCAACGACCCAGTCCGAAATGACTATCCCGTCAAAGCCCCATTCCTCGCGTAAAACACCGTCGATAATGTCTTTACGCTCAGAGGTGTGAACCCCGTTGAGTAAATTATAGGAGGTCATTAAGGTGTGGGGCTGTGATTCTTCGATGCAGATTTTGAACCCGCGCATATAGATGTCCCGCAGAGCTCGTTCGCTGACGACACTATTAGAGCGGAAACGGTTGGTTTCCTGATTGTTAGCTACGTAGTGCTTAATTGTTACACCACAGCCGGGATGACGCTGCACACCCAGCGTAATGGCTGCAGCCACTCTGCCACTGATAAGCGGGTCTTCGGAGAAATATTCATAATTCCGGCCGCATAGCGGACTACGGTGTATGTTAAATGCCGGAGCAAGCCACAGATGCACACCAAAGCGCTCCATCTCATCACCTACGATATCACCACAGGCTCGGCAGAAATCCAGATTCCAGCTTTGAGCTAGAGCCGTACCGATAGGCAATGCGGTACAATACTGGTCGAAAATCCTGCCACTACGCTCCGCTCCGCCCGATTTTTGCAATCCGAGAGCCTGCATCACCGTATCATCCATAAAATCAAGAAGTGCCGACGGAATTGAATCTCCTACAGCGTAAACGCCTGATTCATCCACACCGTACTGACGGCTGAGCCGCAGACCGGCCGGACCATCTGACATGACAAGAGAAGGAACGCCCTTTTCTTTCAGCCGCGTGGTGGTCTCCCCAGCCGCACCTGCTACCGCAAAGGCTGCATTGCCGATGACGCTGCCGCTCTCGTTGCCGGAGCGATAATGCCCTACACAGAGCCAGGCCAATTCACTGTCTGATAGGCCTTCGACCAGATCCCGTACGGCTGAGTCGATTTCCGGCACAACAGGCTTCAACACTGCGGCAAAAGCATTTGCACTAAGATCCAATACCGGAGCATTGGCTCTTTCATCGGCTTCCCCGGCATAAGTCCATTGCTGCGCTTCCGGCTTCCAGTCGTCGAAATCCGGCGTTCCACCTGCGTGGGACAGCTGCCGTATAATTAACTCTTGGTCCATCCGAATGATGCCGCAAATACGGGTGTCCCGGCTGCTGTTTCCTACGCGCAGCAGATAATCACCCGCTTCCAGCACATCAACGGCCCGCTCTGTGTCGAATGAGGACAACTCTTCCATTGCAAAGCTCAAGGTAACCTGCTGAGACTGCGCTGCAGCCAGCTCTTTGGTCTTGGTAAAGGCCGCGAGCGTCTGGAATGGCTGGTCCAGTTTGCCTGAAGGAACCGAGACGTACAGTTGAACTACCTCCTTCCCAGAAGTAGAACCCATGTTTTTAACAGTTACGGTAACATTGACATGGCTGCCGTCCAATGAGACAACTGACTCAACAATACTGAATTGCGTATAGCCCAGACCGTAGCCAAAGGGGAAAAGCGGTGTTTTGGCTGCGCTGTCAAAATAGCGGTAGCCTACATATACGCCCTCGCGGTAGCGGGTATCGTCCTCTTGGCCGAAATCTCCTATCTGGGAATAATCACCCCAGGCAGACCAGGTGGCAGTCAGCTTGCCGGAGGGATAGCTTTGGCCGAGAAGCACATCCGCGAGCGCATCGCCGGTAACCACGCCCAACTGGGACAAAATCAGGATATTTGGCACCTCTAGCACCGGTGTCAGGTCGACCACACCGCCCACATTCAGCACCAGCATGAAGTGCTTGTAGGTTTTTGCAAGATTCAAAATATCACGAATCTCAGTCTGGGTCAGCTTCAAATCACCGTCTACAGCATTACGATCCGATCCTTCCCCTGAAATGCGCGAAAGCACGTAAATCGCCGTATCGCCCACTGCCTCAAATGGCAGTTCGTATTCCGGTTCCGGCATCACCGCGCCCATACCCAGCATGATCGCTGGAACGCCGGTGGCCTGAGCCTTGGACTTGATGCCAGCAACAAACTCCTGATGAGCCTGCTTCTGCACACAATCGTAACGATCCATCCAGTCCTTGGTGGTGATAGTAAACCCAGCATTCTCCAAGCCTTGCTCCACGGTGACATAGTACCTGGAGTTCACGTCACCTGATCCGGTACCGCCTTTGATCGTCTGGCGCGAGCCACTGCCGTACAGGGCGATCTCACCAGTATTTCTAAGTGGGAAGTCGCCGTTTGTCTTCAACAGAACCATACATTCTGATGCATGATTACGTAAGGTATCGATGTGCTCCAATTCATAGGGGTATAATTCCAATAACGTCATTCTCCTTTTATTAAAAAGTATGGTGGCGTAAAAATTATTTATGCGTCAAGAAGTTCCATACCTACATCGGAAACCGTATCATTCACGGCACTCCATAGCCAATCCCGCAGGCTGATGCCGCCTTTGACTGGACGGGAAAATTCGGGATCGTGGATCAGCGTATGCATTGTCCCCATTAATTCTGGTTGTAAATTCTCAGTCGGGTTCTCGAACAGAAAAAAATTAATGCCGGGGATCTCATTCTTCAGCGTATCAACCATCTCTTTGAGATCCTTCTGGAATTTCAGGCAGTGTTCCCTCGTAATTTCCATAGTGCCACTATCAATATAGTGTTGATACATTGCGAAAGCACTATCTCTAATGGAATTAACATATAGATACCGTACATCATCCCCCTTCTCGGCATAGAGGGCGCGCAACCAATCAAGAGTAATATTTGGACCCTGAATCTGCTTCCAAATTTTCTCATTCGACTGCCAGACATTTTGGGCTATTGTATTCCATTGGTTATAAAGAAGCAAAGCACTGTCAGGGCATACAGTTACATCACGGCAATTAGGAAAATAACTCATGACGTCTGAGGCCAGAGCCGAAGCACCGAAGGCGCCCCCGCTTGTGCCGGTAATTAGCAGTTTTGCGGGTGTTGAAAGATGCTTTACTGCTTGCTGCATAAGCCCGCTGTAATTGGTGTAGCCATGATGATGCAGCACAGCTGGAGATCCGTCCGGTGCTGTATAGTGATAATCGCCATTTCCCACATGAAAATCACCTGTAGCATAGCTGACAAAGATGCAGCTCCAGTTCCGGAAAGGATTCTCCGGCGCATCATCAAATATTCCCCGGTCAAATGCCGCATCGTTAAACGGTAATGAATGCTCGTCAAAATAAAAATTCTCACCCGGTACACTTAGTCGTGTTGGCCGCGCTGCCGTATATGCATTAAGTGATACGCCTCCACCTAAGAAGAATACAATGAGGCCTGACTCTGTTCCTTTTCTCAGATATCCCCAGTAAGGAGATCCTCCTGCACAAGTAGCTCCTGGAACCGGGACTCTATACCACTTTCCTGAATCTGGTACACCCTCTAATACTGGTAACTGATGCTCTTGCAAATACTTTTTATATGCTTCAATACTATTTTCCAACATAAGCTTCGCTCCTTTAAAGTTATTCTCCAATACAAAAAAGCGTGTTCATAATTGGCCCTAAGATAGAGTTAGTCATTTCGCTCTAACTACACTCTCCCTTTTCCTAATAACGCTCCCATCCATACAACAACTTTCCAACCATGAAATATCAATATAATTAAAGCATAACAAAAGACAATATAAATTCCTTAATGGTTGAATTAACTTCATTATAGTTCTACATATTTAAGCTTCGAAATAATGGAATCCAAACATGCATATCGCATTTGAAAGTTGCAGCCGATTTCCACTCTATAGACATTGCCAGCCGTTTCACGGATTCTTATAATGGGGTTTATCTCAACTGAAATGGGAGTCTAGCTCCAACCGAAGGAACCAAATTATTAAATTGTGTACCAGCTGCTAATCGTTTACGGCAAATGTCGTAGAGGGCTTAGATATGACTGTTTCATGGCAGGATTATGAAGTTCATTGTGCATAATCCGCTGTATCATTTGCTCTGGCCATGACGAGTTTAAATATGCCAGGAATGCAATGGCCCTCCTGGTACTGGAATATTTCGAAGGTTTTCTTATCCAATATAAGATTATAAAAGTCCCGATTCGGAAAACTGAACCGGGACTTTTTATATTACGCCTGAGGATAGTCAATTTTGTATCAAAGCTCGCCAATCGCTTTGACGATTTCGAAGGCGCAATCCTCACTCTGTGGAACGATGCCGAATGTACTGTTGCCAACACTGCTATGGGTCTGACCTTTATAACGGATAATCCGCACAGGAACATTCGCATTTGCAAGCTGGCTGCCGTAAAATTCACCTTGAAGGCGAAGTGCGTCAAATTCGCTGGTGATGATCAGAGCCGGTGGCAGGCCCGTAAAATTTTCTGCCAGCAGGGGTGACGCATACGGATCTGTTGGATCGGCATCTCCCAGATAACCAGCTATCATGATATCCATATGCGGATCATGTTGGGGGTCCTTAATCTCAGGGACGAACCTTTGTGTCTCAGGTGCAACTGTAAATTGAGACGGATCCCATGTGTAGCCAGCGGCAGCTCCATCCTTTGCTAAAAGAACTGCAGGAACCATCGGAATTTGCAATGCAATCAAGGGAAGACCTTCGTCCCGGGCCCGGAGCGCGAGTGCAGTAGTATAATTGCCTCCCGCGCTTCCGCCTCCTACAGCGATCCTATTCTTATCAACACCATATACTTCCGAATGTTCGTGAATGTGCTTCAAGGCGTTGTAGCAATCATTCAAGCCATTTGGATACTGGAACTCCGGTGACAGGGAATAATCAATATCAAATACCACTGCATCCGCTTTTTCGGCAATGTATCTCAAGAAATTATCGTTCCCTCTGGGATGGCCCGCAAACCAGCCTCCGCCATGAATATGAATGAAGCAGGGGCGCAATCCGTATTCATCACCAGGTACATTATAACGCCAGAGTCCTACCCGGTTTCCATGAAGTATCAGCTCCTCCAGTTGTACGTCGATATCGCATTCGAACCACTCCTCTTTGAAGGTAGAATCAGTAGCTGAACCTTCCATCACATTACGAAGGGCAACCAAAAATTGCTCTGGACTCATTTGGCTCATCATTGCATCCAGTGTTGCGTTTGTGTTCTCTGTAATAGCTCCATCAGCCCGGGTAAGTGCTGCCGGATTAATGGTTTCAATTACCCATGGATCCATATAACCCTCCCGTTCTTCGCCGGGAATCTTTTTGACTTGGATAGTAACTCCGTTTAACTCAACAGTTTCATATTTATCCTGCAAGTGTTTAAGATCGGATTCATCATATTTCCTCATAACTATCCTCCCTAAATAATATTATCTACTTAAAAGACTGCCAGAATATCGTGAATAGTTTTATAGGGATCATATTTCCAGGTACATTTCTCGTCAAATAACATTGTTTTCTTATCTTCCATGGTGAATTCAGGCCAATCCAGCTCATCCGTTTCCGGAGAATCAGTCCGGGCAAAAGAAGCAAAGGAGTGCGCCAAGAGCCGTGAAAGCTTCTCAGCTTCTTCATGATAAACAGCACGAAAAATCAATGGTAATTCAGCTGTATGCCACGCACAAGCCAAACCTTCCACGCCAGGTATCGGAGTATCATAGCTCGTCATATAGTGCCATACCGGCGCAGTCTTTTGCCCTGCTTTTGCAATGGCCGACTTATAGGCTCCTCCCCCTAGAAAATGACGCATGGAAACAATTTGCACTAAAATCTGCCATGGATGTTTTTGGTCGTTGCACGCATTCCGGAAGGTCTGGATTAGCGTGTCTACATTACTTTCTGACAGCCCCTTTAAGGATTGCACCTCCGCAAATTCTTGATTAAGCAGTTCGGTTCTTACATTTTCCCAAGTCATCTTCGGATTCTTTAATAAGTCCATATGCAATTCTTCCTCTGAAGCACCTACCAGAAGCGGCACCTCTGCTGAAACAGCATAGGCTTTATAGTCGCGTTCAACATTAAATGGAATATGTACCCCATCCGGTGTTGGATAAAAAGGAGTAGTGTCTTCCTGTATCAACCTTAACCCTCGAAGACTATCCGTTATCGTTTCTGCAGGTAATTCCAGAAGCTTTCTCCAGTCCTCTTTTGCAATCCCCAATTGCTCCAAAACTTTCAAGGTTTCTGCCGTTCCCTGTTCTTTTGTTTTGGCTCCGATCGGAATGGATCCGCTAATATTAATTGCTTTTGAAAACAGGCCTTTTGCATCAGGCATTGCCATCAGGTGACCGATTTTTATTCCGCCGCCGGATTCACCAATTAAAGTAACATTAGCTGGATCACCGCCGAACTTTTGAATATTGTTCTTGACCCACTGCAGAGCCATAACGAGGTCTAACTGCCCTACAATTCCAGAATTAGCGTATGCCTCATCAAACTCTCCAAGATACAGTCCTCCAAAAATATTTAATCTATGATTAACGGTCACAATCACAACGTCTTCTTCATCCACCAAAGAATCACAAATGGCTGCTATTACTGCTCCCGAGCCGGATGTATAACCACCACCATGAATATAAACCATGACCGGCCGTTTTTTCTCATCAACTCCAGGAGTTACCACGTTCAGTACTAAGCAATTCTCATCGCAATATTCTTTACTCTTGTCAAACGGAATACCTCCGGTAAAATGATTCCCATAATCCAGCAGTATTTTTCTCACTGGTTCCGGTACTCCTTCAAGTGACCCCTGCTCTTGCATTGCAATAGGACCGTATCGCGTGCAATCCCATATACCGTCCCATGGAAGAGCGGGACGGGGCTCTTTGAAGCGATATTCTCCATCGCAGTTGTCACCATAGGGAATCCCTAAAAAAACACCATTCCCATTCCGGTTAAACCCTTTGATTTTCCCGGTATTAATCTCTACAACCGGATTAGCTTCCTTAACCAGTGACCACCCTTTTTCTCCATATTTCATAGAAGCAACTCCCCCAATCCTAATCCATCACTTTGGATGAAGTTCTTATTTCCTAACATTTTATATCTTTCACTTTTTTCGTAAACCATCCTACTGCTCCCCTCATTTTCATCGGTCACAATATAATTATAGGTCCGGGTATTTAGCGGTTGATATAGAGGAATACAAACATACATATCTCGTTATTAAGTTGTCGGTACACAATTATAAAAAAAGCTGACGCCATTGTATTTCGGCGTCAGCAAAGCTAGTATCTTTGCCTGTATGATAAATTATCTCATTTAACTGAGTTGTAGCATCAAGCCAGGTACTCGGGAGCAAGTTTTGGAAAATTTCCAAAAAATCAGCTTCACTTTCCTATATTTTTCCGGATTATTCGGATCTCCCGATTCATATACCGCTTGGTTCGGATAGGTGTATACAGGCCTTTCATGTTCGTATTCGTCTAATAAAAAACCATTCAGCAAAGAACCATTTTTAAAGGCAACAGGAAGTAGCCGTTCTGGAGCAATCCCCTCTTCTACCCATGAGGAAAGTGCGGTAAGCGCGTCATGCTCTCTATCCTTGGGCGTTGCCCGGAATCTGATTCCAATGTCCTGAACGCCGGGACCATCGAAGACATGAGCAAGCCCCGGGATGATGAAATACCGAAAGAACGTTTGCGTATTCTCTAGACCGTTCTGTGCTTGGATCACCCGCTCATAGTATTGTAGGGAGTCCGTGTACGGGATAATCGGGTCGGCCGTGCCGTGCAGCATGATGATTTTTCCGCCGGCGTTCTTAAAATCCTGCAATTCTGTGCTATTTGCATTAAGAATCGGGGCCAACTGTTCGTCAACAAAATCTACATCATGATTAAAATCAAACTTCGTGAAGTCGAAGTCTTTGCCGAAAATCCAGCGGAATAGATAAAGAAAACCTTTAGCAAACTCATCCTTATTGCTTTGAGCGGAAAGTCCCAAAGGAAAGTGAGAATAGCCACAGGAATCTAAACCTTAAGAACTTCCAGTGCCAGGGTCTGGCTACCACACTTTCCTCCCGTTTCACTTTTCGCTTTCTTTCTGTAAACCGGTTCATCGATTCCATAAGATGCTTCCCGCTCTCTTACTCCCCACAAAGATATTACTGTCGTCCGTGTAGTGTACGAATCGCAGACCTCGACCGATCAGTTTTTTGTCCAATTCGTCCACCTCATCAAACCATACGTCTGACTGTCTAACAACTGATAGCTGAGTACTCTTTAAAACGTGGATTCATGCAATTTTGATCATTCTCTTTAAATTATAGACAAGACAAATTGGTCTCAGTACCTACTGATGCCAACCCTCGTGTTAAAAAGTATGTATAGCCCCAGTGACGTTTTATCGTCCCGAAAGGGTGTTCAACAATGTGTCCTCTTTGCTTATAAATATTACTTTGTTTACGCGTATTTTCGGTAATTTGTTCGATTACTTCTTCGTCACTAAGTCTGGTTACCGACCTTCCGCCTTTGGCAGAAGTACAGGACTCTTTTTGTCCACAAAAAACGAAGGCTTCGCAAGTGTAACGCCTATACTCTTTCCCATCTTGTTTTCCATTCCATTTGAAAGGTAATTCATAACCCAACGGGCAAATATATCTATCGTTTATGGAATCATATTTAATGTTCGCTTTATCAAATCCACTGGACACCTTGTTTTGCTTTCCCTTTTGCGGCTTAATTAAGAGTTCTGTGCTTTCGTCAACAACGTTAATTATTTCAAGGTAATTATAATAGCCTGTATCGGCCACATTTGTAGTTTTTTGATCACGAAAAAAACCTTTATTTTATGCGACCATATTAGATAACTGCCCTTGGTCGTTGATATCATTGACCGTATCGCAGTCCATGATTAGTTTATATTTGCTGTCCACTGCAGTTTGAACATTGAAACAAATTTCATACTTTCCGTTGTTTTTCATTGATTTGGCAGCCGGATCGGTAACACAAAGCTGGTTTTCACCTAATTACCTGCAACGCATGCATTCTCTTCTGATAGACGTTTAACTTTCCAGTGATTTCTTGCTTTTTTTGACGATTGTCCTCCTTTAAAAATTCATGCAAATATGCATCTATTTTTTTCATTGATATGCTCTAGTTTCTTACCGATAATAGTGGCATTAATGTGATGCTTTTTAGAGCAGTTTGCCTTTATTTTTGTGCCGTCAATGGCGACAAGTTGACCATCAATCAATCCGAAACCTTTTAACATTAAGTTGAACTCTCTAAACAGCTTCTTTATGGCTGATTGGTTATTTTTCATGAAATCAGATAGCGTGCCGTGGTCCGGCTGAAGTTTGCCAATTAGCCACATCAGTTCAATGTTTTTTTTCGTTTCGGTTTCCATCTTGCGAGGGGAGCGGATGCCGTTCATATAGCAGTAAAGGTAGAGCTTGAGAAGATCTTCCCGGTGATAAGGTTTTTGTCCCGCTTTGGTACCTGAATAAACCCGAAACTCCAATTCTTCTCGGACCAAACTATCGACGTAAGCATCGATGACTCGGACAGGACTTTCTTCTTCGACAAAGTCATCCAACGTATTGGGCAGTAAATAAATTTGATGTCTATCTTCACCTTCGACATAAGGCATACACGCTCATCTCCCTTGATATAGAGATTCGACAAATGTCTTTTATTTTCATGCCGAAAATGAAGATTTTTAAATAATTGTTAGACAGTCTGTCGTACGGTTTGATGAGGAGGGGCAGGTTGTTCTGCCCTTCACTCTAGATAAGATTTTATCAAAACTGATTTGGCAGCCAGTCCTGATCAAAACATTTTCCCATATCAAAGCTGTCCAAGCCCTCGGATCCAGCTACATTCACTGTATCCAGCAGCAGCTTGTAGCTCCAGTAGAACCATCCAGCCCCATTCTCCCAAGCCTGCAGCTTTGCATGGGCAATTTGTTGATAAATTTGCTTTTGATCATCTCGGCTCATCCCCTTAAGACCCTCCGTGCTGTTAAAGATACACCACTCTCCGATGATGACCGGAAAATATTTCTGCATCTCGCCAACACCCTTTACGAAGTTATTCTCGATATATTCAATGTAATCCTCCAATTTGTTACTGCACTCCGGATTATCTGCCGCCATAAGATACTGATGGGTATCCAGAACGACATTCACGAACTCCTCTTCTCTCATGAAGTCTTTCCACTCGAGAAGCTGGAATCCATCATGGAACACAACCACCTTATCCTCCGGCAAAGTTTTTCTCATTCTGCGGTAGGCCTCAATATAGAAGCTACGCAGAAGGTCTTTCGGGATTCCAGTTGATCCCTCCGCTTCCTCCTCATCAACTGCCGGGTAACGTTTGGGAATATTCCAAAGCTTCCACAGTTCATCGATTATCGGCTCATTGAGGATCTCGATCCCTCATAATCCTTCACGGTTCCCATAGCGCTGCGCCAGACGCTCCAGTACGTTCAGAACAAATTCTACTTCCTCCGGATTCTGGCCCCACTTGCATACCCCACAGATTCCTCCGTTATCGAAACCATTCTGACTGCCCGGTGCAGTATGAAGGTCGATCAGAATCTGTAGGCCGTATTTCTCCGCCCAATTAAAGGCCTTATCCAGATACTCCACACAGCCAACGAACGGCTTCACATCTCCGAAGATGAAATAGGGAACAGGAATCCGTATGGCATTCAATCCTTTATCTGCAATATAAGCAAAATCACGTTCAGTAATATATGTCTATCGATGCTGGTGATATCGGTCCATCTTCAATTCCTGGGGCAAGGTTCTGCAAAACCATGTCTCATCCTCGCACTCCGTGCCAGCAAACATAGTCGGATTCATCCACTTTTCCAGAACAAGCCAATTGCCCAAGTTTACGCCTTTGATACGCTTCATTGTTATTTCCCCTGTTTATATATTTGGGTTTCTGCACAGCTTTCAACTCGAAAAGCCGGAATCTATCCTGGAGCACCGCACCTTATCCTCCGGCAAGGGTTTTCTCGTTCTGCGGCACACCTCAGTATAATAGCAACGTAGGAGACCGTTCGAGACACCGCCTTATCTCCATTCTGACTGCATAGCGAATCTCATATTCCCGATCATGTTCCAGCAAATATTCCCGGGCGACAATGCCGCCCAACTGTCCGAACATCGTCGTGGGCTTTTCGATCACAGGGCTTCCTTTGCCTTGCCGTCGATGTAGATCAAGCCGGGCCGCTGGGGAACGATTGTAATGGGAGACTTGATACAGTAACAACCGGAATAGACCAAGGTAATCATGCACTCCCGGGAATCATATTGTAAACAGGCCCGTTATACAGTCATAGCGGACTGGTTTTTACTTTGCAATCCGGCAAGCAATTCAAATGTACCGTCATTGGGCATACCAATTCCCTCTTTTCTTGATGATAGAGTTACATTGCTCTTATTGATTTTGAATACCCCGCTTCGCCAAGTCATGACAAATCCCATCTTCTATCGAGCTGGCAAGAACGATTTTGAACTTCGCGAATTCCATTCCGTTTTTACCGATGACCAACAAGACATTCTCGCTGCTGCATCGATCTACGTCGGTAACAGTTCCATTCACTGCACTCCACATCTAATCATGAAGGCTGATGTCATTCTTTACAGGTTGAGAAAACGCTTGGTCAAGAATAAAGGTATGCTGTATACCCAGAAGTTCCGGGTCAAACCCGGAAGCCGGGGTATCTAACAGGAAGATGCCCATGCCGGGGATTTCGGTCTTCATCGCTTGTACATCTTCTTAAAGTCCATCTCAAATTGCAGACTCTGTTCCAGCGTTAGTTCAAGAGTACCGTGATTAATGTAATCGTTTTTAATACATCGATCGGCAAAGGTGGCCAACTTGGTACCCTTGTCGGGGGAGTAAGACTCTATTGCTTTAATCAATCCGATAGTGCCTATTGAGATTAAATCTTCCAAATCCTCGCCCGTATTGTTGAATTTTTTGACAATATAAACACGAAGCGATGTAAGAAAACTCCCAAGAAACTCATGGGAGTGCCTCGGGAGCCTTACTTCGGTTAACCTTTGGCACCATCACGTTTCAGCGTCGGCTTGATAGCTGATTTTAAATCAGTTTCATTTAGTAATGGAATATTATTCGGTGTACATCTTCCCCAGCATCGAACCGTCCTTATCTTTAACTAGGGGTCCCGGGTTCGGATAAATTGTTCGACCAAACGAATCATTGACCACAATAGCTGAGGCCAAATAGATTCCACAGATTCCAGCTGCCAAGAGTACCCAGCCTGGGATATAGGAGATTTGGTGCGATAAGATTCCCAAGTCCATTAAAGCCAGTATTGGCAATGCAACATCCAAAATAACTATAACAAGACATAGAAAAAATGGTGATTTAAAATAAGCTGGAGTACAGAGCAGTAAAGAAATAGAAAGACATAACCATTAATTTTTTGATTCCATATTATTCCTCACTTTTCCAACAACCCATTCGATTTAGTTGCGGTCGTTTCTGTATTGGTTACTACATACTTAGTGCAGCTTTCACAATTTTTTCGTTCTAATAATCGGAGGATTTTCGTTTAAATGTTCCATTCCCGTTCGGACGAATCCTTGAAATATTTGGCTAATTCTTGTATGAGATACCCCTTACACTCACACATAATTTTTTCCTGCTCAGGGGACCTAGCGATACTCTTCTCAGCAGCATATTCAGGGTGGTTTACTTCTAAAAAACCATGCTTGGCCTCCGGATATTGTTTGAAACGAACTGGAACACCAACCTCTTCCAGCCGCTTTGCGTATTGAACTGCTTGTGGTAGAAGTTCATCCTCTTCACATACAATAATTGTTGCAGGTGCTAGGCCTGCCAAATCTTCATTTCTTGCCAATACAGGCGAAACTAACGCCTCTCTTACATTTAAATCGGGAAAGAGAACTTCTTCAATCAGTCCCATCACCTTTCCCGTTTTATCTATACTTACATCGTCTGTTCTACCAAAAGTAAAATCTAGAAATGGATATGCAAGAATTTGACCAGCGAGAGAAAATCCGTTTTCTTTTAATTTCATTGCTGCCCCCGCACATAAATGGGCGCCGGCACTGTAACCAATTAAGACAAACTTTGATGGATCAATTCCATAGTCGTTTGCATGATCCGAAAAATATAGAACCGTATCATGCAACTCCATTTGAGGATAGGGAAAGGGATGGATATCAATCTTTTTATAATTTATATTGACGATAAATGCAGGAATTCTTTCTGCCATTTCACTGCAATAAGAATCTAGCTGCGAAGCATCTCCGCCTACAAATCCTCCGCCATGTACATTAAATAGAACCGGAATTGTTCCTGAGCCGGCTGTCTTTGGACGATACAAAATCGTCTCCACTCCATCCAATCCAACTCTTGGGACAATAAAGCGCTCTCCAATAAGATTTTTTTTCATTAGTTTCTTTCGTTTTTTTCTTAATACGTATTTTATCAAAGCTATTTTAAGCCTTTTTACCATCCCGTCTATCCTCCTTGAATTCACAATCCATTATGGCTCGGTCGCACGCTTGTTTATAAGTCTCCAAGATTACGCAGCTTGCGGATGGTATCTCGGAATGTTTCCACATTGGAGGATTCCGGGAAATACAGCAGCACGCCGCCATAACAATTAATGTCGCCTGCGAATAGCCACCCGTTCTTTTCGTCCAGTAAAGAGATGCATCCCATCGTATGTCCAGGCGTTTCAATAATCCGCACCAGGCGTCCGCCCAGTTCAAATATCCCACCTTCGGCAACGGCTGATGTACCGGCGGGCTGTATTTAATCCTTCTTTTCAAGGCAGGCCATAACAACCAATTAAAAGGTAGAATGGGAACTGGGATCATTTTTTAAACAGCTCGAACACCGCTTCAGCATCGTTGTGACGTTCGAAAACCTCGTTGTCTAAATCGGATAACAATACAGTATTAAACAAGTGCTTCCCGCGAGTATAGTCGATATGGCCGTGTGTATTGACGACCTGCAGCGGGAGAGCAGTGATTTCCCGAATGGCCTGCGGCATGTCGGTCAGGCCATAGCTAGTATCAATCAGCATGGCCTTATCGCTTCCTATCAGATTCCAATCCTTTTGCCGTAGTTTTGTGACCTATACAAGCTAGCGTAGACTTATTTTCCCTAAGTATAGAACAGGGGCCCTAAGGGTGAAATAAAGGAATTTAAACATATATATCGCATTCTAAAGTCTGGCACTCCAAAAATTGTTTAAGTAATTAATACAAGGGGACCGGTCCTCATCAAGCACCACAAAAGAGGTTCCCGATATGCTAGAGAACCTCTCTCTTCTTACTTTTTAACAGAATCATGCCTTGTTGTATCTGCACCAGACGAATTTTTTCTTAGCAGCTATTTAGGTTAAACAAGAATAGGCTAACTCCGTTTTATGCCGAAGCTAGCCTTATTATATTCACGAAAATTTATTTATAAAGGACAACCGTTAATTTACTGCCCCTGCCTTGCTCGCTGTTTACGATAATATCGCCTTGGCAAAGTTCTACTATGCGTTTTACCAAAGGAAGTCCTAGTCCATACCCTTTTTTGGCATGAGAAGAATCACCCTGAAAGAACTTATCAAAAAGATGAGCCTTCGTATGTTCATCCATGCCAACCCCGTGATCCTGGATACTAAAATGAATCTCTTCATTGAAGATGGCAAGGGTGATTTCAATCAAGCCATCTGTGTGGGAAAACTTAATCGCATTATCCAAAAGATTAATCCAAATCTGCTGTATCACTTCTTCATTGCCACTGTAAACCACTTCTTCTAATTTCAAATTAATGGTTATAGCCTTAACTGACCACTTAGGTTCCATTAATATGATAGTTCTTCTGATCTGTTCGTCCAGCCTAAACGGATTTTTATCCATTAGAATTTCAAGATTCTCATATTTCGCCAAAGTAAGTACATTGGTGGAGAGCGTAGCTAAACGCTCAGATTCCTTAATGATAATGTCAAGATATTCTTGTCTGTCTTCCTCAGATAAAGGATTCTCTTTTAAAATTTTGGCAAAACCACGAACCGAAACAATAGGTGTTTTAAATTCATGGGAAAAGTTGTTGATAAAATCACTTCTTAGCGTCTCAATACCTGCCAATTCTTTCGTCATTTTATTAAAGCTTTCCGATAATTCTTCCAACTCTCCAATCCCTTTCAAATTGACCTTAACGCTAAAATCGCCATCCGCAACCCTATGGATCGAATCAATGACCTTTCGTATGGGGTTCAATGCTTTCTTGCTGAGAAAGGCAGTAAGTGAAGTTCCTATTAATACACATAGGCCAAAAAGAAAAAGAATTGAGAGCAAACGTTCACCTAATCCTTGATTCGGGGAAGGAGCAAGTGAAATCACACCAAGATACTGTAGGAGAAACCCACCGCCAATTAGCAGTAAGAATGTAGCCACCAACACACCGAAAACAAACATTACTAAGGTGATCGTGAGACTTATTCGTTTGCGAAAAAAATCTCTCATTTTGCTTGAATCACCGCCTTATAACCGAGTCCTCTAACCGCGATAATCTCAAACTCTTTCCAGTCTCGGAAACGGTTCCGTAAGCGATTAATATGAACTGTAAGTGTGTGGTCATCTGTTGACGATTCCATACCCCAGATTTCATCCATTAGCTGCAGACGGGTGAATATCATGTTTGGATATGAAAGTAATTTAAATAACAGGTAAAACTCCTTCGCTGGAAGGATGCTAACTTCATCTGCGCGTGTTACTGCCAGCTTATCATAGTCGAGTACAACGTTCCCGATGGTTAGCTTTTGTTCACTGGCAATCCTTGCTCTACGTAGGAGCGCTTTAATCCGAAGAACCAGCTCCTCTTCATCTACTGGTTTTATCATGTAGTCATCAGTACCAGCAAGAAATCCCTGCCTTTTATCTTTCGGCTCCTGTTTGGCGGTAACCATCAAGATTGGGAGGTATTCCGAGAATATCCGAAGTTGACGTGTCAATTCATAACCGTCCATATTAGGCATCATTAAATCAAGTACCACTAAATCTATATGCTGACTCTCAATAATCTCTAGCGCTTTTATCCCGTCTTCCGCCCAGTATGTTGTGAATCCTCTCGTTTGTAAGACCACACACATTAACTTTCTGGTACTTTCGTCATCCTCTACCACTAATATATTTAACATAGAAATATCTCCTCTAATCATAAGATGTCTCATTTTACCGTTGAAAAGTAAATTGAAAATAAACATATACAGTTGAGTTTCAGTTTACATTGTACAGCTAAACTAGTGCTGTTTCCATATATAACGACCTATGAAAAGATCAAGGAGGAATGCTATTGATTGAAAAGATAAAGATACGGCTATAGCTATATAAGAAGCAAATCAATTTCAAAAATAAACTTACAGAAAAGGAAAATTAAAATGAGTAATAAAATCAAACAGAAAAAACTGAAAAAGAGATGGAAAATATCAGCCTTAGTGTTAGGGATTCTAGTAATTATTGGTGTTGTCGGTTATGTAGGATTACAAAATTTTCTGAAATGGAAAGCACCAGAATTAAGTGGTGAACCAAAAGTAGGAGAATGGTATCGTATAACTCCAGAAGGAACTAAGTCTTCAAACGGAAAGGATTGGCATAGTTTAATAAAAGTGGGAAAAGAAAATAAAACATTAGTATATTTCTTTGGTGGTGGATTAGCAGTAGATGAATACACAGCTGCAAGACCTTTAAATGATGACGGCGGTTTTTATGCAGATTATGCTGACGTTGACTTTGGTGTTAAATTTGGAATAGCAAGTAATAATAAAGAAAATCCTTTCAAAGATTGGACAATATTAGCAATACCTTATTCAACAGGAGATCTTCATGCAGGAAGTGGCGAATATGAATATACAGACTTAAATGGTAATAAACAAATTCTTTATCATAATGGATATATTAACTACACTTCTTTTATGAAAGAAGCGATGAAATATATACCTAATCCAGATACACTTCTTATCGCAGGTTTTAGTGCAGGAGGATTTGGTACCTCATTACTTGCAGATGATATTATTACACAGTATTTTCCTCAAGTAAATAATGTAACAGTAGCTGTAGATAGTTCATTACTTTTAACGGACACTTGGCATGATGTCGCTGAAAATATGTGGCAAACGCCAAAAGAGATTTCAGATAGATTAGTGAGTGATAATATTACCTTAGACAGTTTAACCAGCCTATCAAAAAAATATGGTAATAAAATAAAAATTCTATTTGGTAGTTCTTTAAGAGATGAAGCACTAAGCACATACCAATCTTATTTTAGAAATGGAATTTTATCCACAACAAATGAAAATGGCGATATCTATGAAAAAGACCTTGCAAAAATGGTAGCTGATTTACAAGAGAACATTCCTAATGTCGGAATTTATATTTGGAATGAGATAGAGAAAAATAAAGATGGAAAAAATTTAACTCCGCATACCATCTTACCTTCTCCTAATTTTTATAGTAAGAAATATTCAGAAGATAAAAGTATAGCTGACTGGATTATTAATGCAATAAATGGAAATATTAATAGTTATGGACTAGATTTATTGGATAAATAGTTCAATGTTGTAAACGGGGATTTGGAGTCACTTATTCACTTCGGGGTATCTCCAAAATGATGCAATGACAGATTTATTCCAATCTGATGAAGAAGCGATGAATATAACAATGATATTCCAGATCATACGTTGGACTCTAAATACAGCAATATTAGATATTGGCACATTACGAATGTGCCAAACAAAGAACTGTTGGGGGCCATTATGACAGCACAGTATGTTGCCATCCTATCTAGTTCTGACTACGCGAAAGTTTTTAACTTCGCAGAATTGCCTAAATTAACCTCAGATGATGTTAAAGCACTTGTTGTTGATGCACCGCTTGATATTCCTTCTTTTGATAATTTTTTCTATCAAAGTACTCGTAGCCAATAATTTAGATGATTCTGTATTCTTTAATAATAAGGAGATAGCAAACCAGTTTAGTGTAATAAACTATATTAACAGCGATTATCCAATAGCTATTTGGACATATCGTATCTTAATACGGATACCTTAATAAGAAGAATATGGCGCAATTATTTCTTCAAAGATTATGCGGATAGTTTCAACATCCATCCATTACTTACTACCAAAGAAGTAAAAGCTTTAGTAATTGACGATGCACCGATAAAGACTGACGAACTTAATTTTGCTACAAGAGTTATCATTGGTAACTACCTAGGTATAGGCACTAATGAATTCAATAGCAGCAAACTTGCAGAACAATATAATGCTATTTTGCATGTAAACGGTGATTATCCCCCTTCATTTATCAATGCTGCCAATGGCGATGGGTTTCCAAAAGATATGCAGGCATTGTCCGATAAGCTTACATCATATGAGGTAGATAATGACTATTTTTATTTAGATAAAACACATGGTGACATCGCCCATGGTTACTTAGCAAATTTAAGAACAGACAAAAACGCACAAGAAGCTTTTAAGAGATTAGTGCAATTTATTGATAAGTATACAAAAGGCAGTCTCACAAAATAATATCAGAGTGTGAAGGAGCCGATGGCTCCTTCCTTTCATTCTCTCGTTACATTAAATCATTTCTTTAGAACGCCGATCAACCTCCTCTAATAACCTCGCCATTTCCTCAGGTTCTTGTTTCATCCCCCGTGTAATCCATTCGTCAATCCAACCAAACAAGGCTCCGGCAAACCATGCGCTAAAGTATGCGGGTATATCATCTTGATCTGGCTTTGGACCACATACCGTCCTAATATTATCTAATACCAAATAGGATAAACCTGAACGATAAAGCAGAAGGTAATACTGGCTATACTTTTTATAATGACCGAACAAACTTACAACAATGTTGGGATTTTCACTATTTTCAAATTCTGTCCCCCATTCGCTAATCAAACGGAGTAGATACTGTTTTAATACATCTTCTTTACTAAAGAAGTTTCGATAAAAGGACGCACGGCCGACTAAAGCATTTTTCACTATATCCGTTATGGTGATTTCATCGAATGAGCGATTTTCCATAAGTTCTAAGAGAGATTTTGTAATCGACTCCTTAACATTGTCTCGCGCAAAAATGATACAGCTGCATCAAGAGGTTGTCAAGGAGGTTACATTTTGTCAAAAAGGTCGAAAATTATAGATATTCTACTTTGTTTATTTTTGGGTGTATTTGGAATACACCGGTTTTATGAAGGAAAAATAGTCACTGGCATATTATATCTTTTTACAGTTGGTTTTTTAGGGCTGGGTGTTTTAATTGATTTGCTCCAGATCATTTTTGGTTGTAGGACTGATAAAAATAAGCTTCCCATTGGGAAACCCAATAAGAAGCTCGGTAAGATAGCTATGGTACTTTCTGTTCTCATTGCAACAGGGTTATGGCTACTGTTCGGTTTTTTAATTTTCAAACAGATTCTGAATCAGCCTATGATCGAAAAGAAGTATTACAATAAAGTTGATGCTGCCTACCCCATTGAAAAAAAATATACCAGACTTGGAGAATTCAAAACTAGCGACATTGAATTTAAAAGTGATGAAAAATTATTCGATAAGTTTAAAGTATGGTATCCCTCATTACTTGAGCAAAGCTCTGAAAAACACCCTATCGTTGTTATAGCCAATGGTACCGGTGTACCATTTTCGAAATTTAGTGAAGTCTTTAAACATCTGGCTTCTTGGGGATTTGTCGTTATAGGAAATGATGATGATAGCTCGTGGTCGGGACAGTCATCTTCCGACGCTTTAAAATTTATTTTAGGCTTGAATAGTGATACAGATAGTATCTTTTATGATAGGTTAGATACAAATAACATTGGCATATCTGGACATTCACAAGGAGGAGTTGGAGCCATCAATGCGGTAACTAGATTCAGCAACAGTGATATGTTTACGTCGATCTATACTGCCAGCACGCCGGGGTTGGAACTTGCTAAATCCTTAAAATGGGACTACGACGTTACCCAAATAAAAATACCATATTTCATGTTAGCAAGCACAGGCGAATCGGATGCGGAACTCATTTCACCTTACAAATCATTATATGAGAACTATTCCGATCTAAGTAAAGGCATACCTGCTGTCATGGCAAGAAGGAAAAATGTCGAGCATGGTCACACTCTTTCTCACGCAGATGGATATATGACAGCTTGGTTTCGTTATACTCTGATGAATGATAATGAAGCAAGTAAGGTATTTCGTGGGAACGCTCCGGAAATCATGAAGAATACAACAAATTGGCAAGATGTAAGAGTTAAAAATTTGGATTAGAAATAACAATTTAATATGAAATACAAAAAAACAACCGCTCCCTGGTTTAATTGGGAGCGGTTGTTTTTTTGTATAAATTTCCTAGAGATTGAGACCTTTCATACTATTTTCATCGTATCTCCCACCTTGAACGGCTGATTCAGGGCTAACAGCTTCAATTCGTGTCAAGTCATCTGATGTCAGCGTGATATCCGCAGCACCAGCATTCTCCTCTAAATAATGGACACGTCTTGTGCCTGGTATTGGTAGCGCACCTTTAGCGATCGTCCAAGCCAATGCCAACTGTGAAGGTGTACATCCTTTTTCTTTAGCAATTCTTGTAATTTCATCTGTAATGTCTACATTCTTTTGAAAATTATCTGGTTGAAAACGTGGTAAATATCTGCGAACATCATCAGCTGCAAGATCCTCAAATTTTCGTATTTCCCCCGAAATAAATCCGCGACTTAAAGGGCTGTAAGCAACAAACGTAATACCTAGTTCATTAATAACTGGCAGAATTTCATTCTCTACGTCTCTGCTCCAAAGGGAGTATTCCGTTTGTAGAGCAGAAATAGGATGTACAGAATGAGCACGTCTTATCGTTTGTGCTGATGCTTCGGATAACCCGAGAAAACGAACTTTCCCTTCCTTAATTAAGTCTGCCATAGCTCCAACTGTTTCTTCGATTGGAACACTTGGATCCACGCGATGTTGATAATAGAGATCAATATAATCGAGATCTAGTCTGCGCAGGCTATCCTCTATTGCTTTTCTTACATAGTCTGGATGCCCATTAACCCCTTGAAAATTAGGACCGATTGCAAACTTCGTAGCAACAATTGCTTGATCTCTACGGCCTTTCAGTGCTCGACCGAGCAATTCTTCATTATGCCCGTTTCCATACACATCAGCAGTATCTAACAAATTTACACCTATGTCCACAGCTCTTTGTATTGTTTTGATTGATTGCTCATCATTACTCTGCCCATATACCCCAGACATACCCATAAGACCTAACCCGATAGTAGATACTGTAACATCACTATTGCCTAATTTTCTTGTTTTCAATGCGCTCTCTCCTTTGTGAGTGGAATCGAGATAAGCATATCATTGTTAAGCAAACTTTACAACTTTTATATTTAGTGTTAACTAAGTAATGTTTATAAAATGTTTATTTTCAGTTATACTATTTACATAAGGGGGTGACTAATTTGAAGGATGAGCAAAAAAAAATGCAGAAGTTTCTTCAAACCCAGGAAAAATTACTTTTTAGATTATTACCATTTATACGAAAGAGTGGATTTCATTCTTTGAGTATGGATGAGATAGCAAAGATCATGAATATTAGTAGAGTTACTTTATATAAGTATTTCTCAACAAAAGAAGAGATTATTCAGATCGTTACCAATACAATTATTGATTACTTTAAAGAGGTGATTATTGGGGAACCACCAGAAGAAGAAAGTTTATATGCTGTGCGCTTTCAGCAGCTATTTGAACAATCTGTTTCTTTAACGATGTTTGTTACTGAGGAGTATAAACATGATCTTTTTAGTGTTTACCCAGAAATTTACGAACAATTATTAGTCGTCACACAAGAAAGAGAAAAACAATTGCTCACCTTTTATCATGAGGGTATGAGAAATAGTGTATTCAATGAATTAAACGGACAAGTACTAATTCTGCAGGACCAATTATTAAATACGATGTTAGATACTAAATATCTGTTGATGAATGGTTTGACTATCGAACAAGTACTTTATGATTTTTACAAATTGAAAAAGTTACAGTTATTCAGACCTGAAAAGCTCCATTTGGTGGATGATAATCTCATCGTTCCTCATATCGATTATTTAACCCAAAAAATTTCAAAAACTTTATTTGATACTAGACAATAATTTCTATTTTGTGAGGCATTCGGATAAGAATGAGTCTAGGCTGTTTTGCATAAACCATCATGCTACTAATTACTCCTTTTCTCTGAAGAGGGAGTAGTTCTTCTTATAGACTTAGTTTCAACGGGGATTTTGGGTGAGCTAAACATAAAGTGAACTCTAACAACGAAAGGATACTCAATCATGTATAGTATCAGCGAGATCGAAAGAATTACCGGCCTTCGACCCTCTACTCTTCGCTATTATGAGCAGGAAGGTATATTGCCTCATGTACAGAGAGGTACATCAGGTAGGAGAGAATATTCGGATGAGGTACTCGAATGGCTGGAGTTGGTCATTGCTCTGAAAGACACTGGAATGTCCATTGAGGATATAAAGGCATACACAGAGTTGATTCGGCAAGGTGACGTATCGCTGGATGCCAGAAAGTATTTCTTGTTGGAGCACAAGGCCAAGGTCGAACAGTCTGTAGCACAGACGCAATTCCATTTGGAAAAGATCATTCGCAAGATCGCGATCTACGATGTATTAATGTTTAAAAAGATGAAATAAAAGCTTTGTAAAAAAAATATTGACTTCAAGTTAACTTTAACATTTAAAGTATGGTTATCAACTTGAAGGAGTGATTATATTGTCTCAACAAGATAAGGTTTGGTTTATTACTGGATGCTCAACAGGGTTTGGACGTCAGATCGCTGAACAAGCGATTCGTGCTGGATATAAAGTGGTCGTAACTGCTCGTAATGTGGAGCAGATCACAGATATTACCGCGGGCCATGAAGAAAGTACGCTCATGCTCCCGTTGGATGTGACCAGTCCAGATCAAATTCGTACGGCTATTGATCAAACGATTGAAAAGTTTAATCGTATTGATGTCTTAGTGAACAATGCGGGCATCGGATATTTCAGTTCAGTAGAAGAAAGTATTGAAGAGGAGACTCGCCGCATGTTCGAAATCAACTTTTGGGGGCTGATGCATGTAACAAATGCCGTACTTCCTCACATGCGCAATCAAAAAAGTGGACATATTATCAACTTTTCTTCCATTGGTGGTCTGACTTCATTCCCGACACTTGGATATTATCACGCTACAAAATACGCAGTTGAAGGGATTTCGGAAAGTCTTGCGCAAGAACTTGCTCCTTTTAATATTCATGTGTCTTTGATTGAGCCAAGTAGCTTCCGCACAGATTGGGGCGGTCGCTCTTCTGTGAAGACCGAGACATCCATACCTGAATACAAAGAATCCATTGTGGGTCAAATGTTGCAAGGGGTTCAACTTGGGGCTGGTCAAGAAGCCGGCGATCCTGTTAAATTAGCCGAGGCACTCATTCGTATTGTTGAAATTCCCTCCCCCCCTCTCCGTTTGCTTCTGGGGCAACAAGCTTATCAAGCGGCCAAACACAAATTTACCCTCCTGCTTGAAAGCATGGAAGAATGGAAAGAAACAACCATTGATGCGGATTACAAAGATTAAGGCTAATGGATAAAATAAGATGATAGGTGAAACCTCTTGTTATCTTATAAATGCTAAAATATCGAGCATACAACATGGGCTTCAACATCTAAGTTGCCAGACTTAAAGAAAACACAAAATGCCGCTAACTTTAGCGGCATTTTGTGTTTTCTATTATAAAAATTAAAACTTTTTCATTGTTACTCCTTGCTTTCTACTTGTCTACGCTATTTTATGATCTCATGATTTCAATCCCTCCGTAATCAAACCAATCAAAATCAACAGTAGAATTTTTGATATCTGAGCAACCGACCATTCGCATATTTTACTAAAACTTCCCATTCGTTTACCATTCCCCACCAAGAGCGGCTTGATCCAAGCGTTGTCGCATCGTAGGTGCAGAGGTCATCTTTCAGATCCCTAAAGCTTTGGGAAAAAGTGATCCTTTCGATAGACTCGATATGATCCATGTCACTCTTGCCTTGGCACAACAGACCGAGATAAGCACGAACGATATCCTCGTGAGAGATGAGGCACTTCGACGTCATCAATGCCCGTATGATTCAAGCGTCTGTTCAGTTGAGTTTGATCTAACATCTGACCATCAATTACAAGTCCTGCCCACGATATGAGAAAGTCGCTGGACGCTTCAAGGGTAAATTTAGGAGCCATGAACATTCACCTTTGTGGTACAAATTAAAGAATGCTAGAAAACACAACATTTTCTTCATTTTACGTTCATTAGCTTCTATAAATCTAGTGCTGACACATGGCAAGCATCACGGATTCAGGGATATTTAACCTTAAACATTCATTTTTATTTTTTTGTCTCATTATTTATGAAATCTATAAATCTATGGAATGCTTCCATAGAGATTTCATCATTTCGTAAATTTGCAACAAATCCGTGTGGTTTTTCAATTCCATATTCAACTAACGGATCTACTAACTCATTTTCTACATCTACCTTTTCAAGTGCCTCGTGTAATGTAAGCATATCTTTACGATATTCACTCCCTAATAAGAAAGTTGCTGGATATTCACTAGTTATATGGTAAATGTTGTTGTATTTTTTAATTTCATCATCGCTTAAATAAATCGATCCAGAAACATAGTTCCCTACTAACATTTTTGTTCCTAGTGGAAAATTTTTATAATCTAATGGTGCATCGTCAATTACGAGTGCCTTTACTTTATCTTTTTCAATACTTGGTACTATGCCTAGTAAACTTGCATAATGTTCATTCGTAAGAATGCTTCCATATTGAGATGTCATAATTCCTCCTGCCGAAGAACCCATTAAAACAACATTGTTCACATTAAGATTATATTCTTCAGCGTGTTGTTTAATATATGCTATTGCCTGATTCATTTGCACTAACGGAGTTGGAAAATGATAATCAGGTACTAAAGCATAATCTACATTAACCACATTATATCCCTTAGCCACAATATCATCGATTAAATAAGTAGCCTCACTTTCAGCAAGAGGGTCTCCCATATTTTTACTTCCCCCAAAAAATCCTCCTCCGTGAAAATAGAAAAGAGTGGGACGATCTACTTCAGTATTATTATCAGGGTAAATAATATCAAGATAACTATTTGGATATTCTTCACTGTATCTAATTTCACTAATTAAGTATTGACCATTTGCTTTGAGACCTTTATACGCTCCATTTAACGGTTCAAAACTATTGGGATTCGCTTCTTTATATATTCCTTTTTGAATGATACCTACTACTAATTGTGGGTTATTTGTAACTGCTATATAACCTACCATACCCATACAAAGTAAAATTCCTAAAAACCAACCTAAAAATTTAAGAAATTTATTTTTTTTCATTTTGCATTCTCCTTTAATCATCACTATTCGTGGGCAATTCGATATTTACAGAGCTTATGACCACTGTCTTGGAAAATAAACTTTGAGCCACAGGAGAAACGGTTGGCGCATTCACCAAAATCGCACCGGAAAATTTCCCTATAACGGTAACATTGTAAGGATCTCCTCCAAATTGCGCTATATTATTTTGCACCATTTCAACGCCTGAATTTGGTCTCCAATATCATTGATGAACTCCTTGGTGTACCGTGAATATGGAGCCTGTTGTGGTTGAATTGCGCTTACACTCCAAGCAATTGTATCGCGTACACCGCTCTATGGTTCTACTGGCAGCGGAGCTTTCCAACGTAATTTGTCGGTAGACGGAGCAGCGTATGGAATTCCCTTATATATTTCGACTCAATTTAATGACATGACGACTTTCTTCTTCAACTCCTAACATCTCCTTTAGGTTTATTTTCTCCTTGATATGCTGCTTGCATTACCATATGGATAATTGGAATAAAACGATCACCTCCTGGATGCTAAGAAATAAGTAAGATCTTCCAACGTAATTAACGATGTGGTA
Organism: Paenibacillus sp. E222; assembly: GCF_013401555.1. Classification (NCBI taxonomy): domain Bacteria; kingdom Bacillati; phylum Bacillota; class Bacilli; order Caryophanales; family Paenibacillaceae; genus Paenibacillus; species Paenibacillus sp. E222. The sequence continues at coordinate 4,853,634 of NZ_CP058552.1, read as the reverse complement.
GCCTTCAGACACGAATCCGCTATGGTTCCGTGTTCGGCTTAACTTAATACGCATTTTATTCCGCCAGAGTAAATACTATCTGACAAAACTAAACTGAAAATAAACTAAGTGAAATCTGGAGCAAGAATTCAGGAATCTCCATACCATCAGTGTCATATGACCGCATAGAAATGATTGAATGCAAAAAACAGCTGAACGCCGGAATTATCCGGCTGCCAACTGTTTTTACGTTAAACAAGTCCAATTTATCTATAGAAAAGGACACCAAATTTACTGTCTCTCCCCCGCTCGCTCTGTGCGATTATATCGCCATTGCAAATTTCTACTATCCCATGATCCTGTATGCCAAAATGAATCTCAATTAAGCTATCTGTGTGGAAAAATTTAATTGTATTATCCAAAACTGATGTAACAATTCTTCATTGCCACTGTAAACCACTTTTTGAAATTACTTTTAACTTGAGTTATCTGCATTGCTTCTTTAGTTATAGATATAGTTAAATATTATCCCAATTTGCTATTAGTGTGTAAAATTAAGGGCGGTTTCTCTAAGATCGTCGGGGGCGTAAAAAACCTGAGAAAGACACGAAAATACGCTAACCTGCTCATTAGTTTTAATTAATTCACGGGGAGAATAATAATTAGATATAAGTCTAATCGGCAAAAGGAATATGTTCTTGTCCAGTACGGTAATCGGTTCAAGTTCTTGTCCATAACAATGACAAATCAGCACAAAGTGCAATATCTGCATATTTTTCCCCTCCCTTGATCTAAAATTACATTCAGCTTCCTCCCCTTTTCTTTGCTAAAGTGCCTTATTAAGGAGCTTATTTTATCCAATTCAAATGGGATTACAGATCCAGTGGAAATACCTCCTAGCGTTGAAGCAGGTATCTTGATCATATTCCATCTTGTGGTCTGTTAGTCGCTCAAAAGAGACCCACTTCTCATACTTAGATATTCATCTAATCGGAAATGGGAACATGTTCTTGTCCATCTCGGCAATCGGTACAAGTTCTTGTCCTTGGCTCGGGACAAGAACTTGTACCGATAAAATAAAAAAGCCGCTAAATTAGCGACTTCAATGGGAATATGTTCTTGTCCCTCGACATAACGGTTCGTGTCTGATGATTCTAGTCCAAGTCTGAACCATTGGATGCTATGACTTTCTTGTACCAGCCAAAGCTTTTCTTTCTTATTCTTCTTAGCGTCCCTTCGCCAGCGTTATCTTTATCAACAAACATCTCCTTTAGGTTTATTATCTTCTCCTTGATATGCTGCTTGCATTACCATATGGGCAATTGGCATAAAACGATCACCTCCTGGATGCTAAGAAATAAGTAAGATCGATGCGCCCCTTCCAACGTACAATAAAGGATGTGGTAGCCTTCAGACACGAATCCGCTATGGTTCCGTGTTCGGCTTAACTTGATACGCATTTTATTCCGCCAGAGTAAATACTACCTGACAAAACTAAACTGAAAATAAACTAAGTGAAATCTAGAGCAAGAATTCAGGAATCTCCATACCATCAGTGTCATATGACCGCAAAGAAATGCTTGAATGCAAAAAACAGTTGGCAGCCGCAATTATCCGGCTGCCAACTGTTTTCACGTTAAACAAGTCCAATTTATCTATAGAAAACGACACTAAATGGAAAATTTAATTACATTATCCAAAAGATTGATCCAAATCTGTTGTAACACTTCTTCATTGCCACTGTAAACCACTTGTTGAAATTACTTTTAACTTGAGTTATCTGCATTGCTTCTTTAGTTATAGACATAGTTAAATATTATCCCACTTTGCTATTAGTGTGTAAAATTAAGGGCGGTTTCTCATATCATTCATCAACACCCTGATAATCAAACCAATCGAAATCAACAAACGAATATTGTTGACGATTGTTATCTTGACTAAACACCTCTTCGTTATCTGAATCCGTTTGAACATTTCCGTACAGACCAATAAATGTCCCAGTAAATCCCCCAGCACGATCCGTACTGAGTAAACGTCCATCAGCATTTTCGAATAAGACTTCCCACAAAGCGTTATCCGTTGAGCGATAGTAAAAACTATAGTCCTGATATTGAGCTACGACCTTCAACTGAATATGACATTCATTCCATCGCTTTGCGCTCAGCAGTTTGTCTGTTCCACCCTGTCTTTCTACAAGTCGAATAGTAGCCTTTCCTTGCTCCATTGCCAACTCCATACGAAAGTGGTAATTTTCATTGTGAAATACGGTAACTCCTGCCACTTCTCCTGCATGCCGAGCTCTAAACTCCATATGTGTGGAAGCACTGAAAGTCAGGTGCTGTTGCCGCCTACCAACGAAAGCGGGATTCCCCTGTTCCGTCAATTGTTCATTTTTCAAATGCAGACGCAGATGTCCCGGACGTTCTGTCAAACTCCAAAATTCTCTGCGCGGCGTTCTCAGAAAATTCCATATCGGAGATAGAGAATTCTCTTCGAAATCGTCCCGAATTGATACACTTGACCACCGCACTTCAGGCAGGTTAGGTGATCTCGTTTCTAGCTCCAATCTGCCCACCCCTGGACTAACAACAGGCCACTCCTGTTCCCATTGTACGGGTGCCATGAATGTTTCCCGACCCAAGTTTCGGTAGTATCCTCCGGCTGTTCTGGATGCAAGACATAGTAACCACCACTCACCTTGTTGTGTTTCAATCAGTTCCGCATGACCTACATTAACAATCGGATACGCTCTTCCCAGATGTCGATGTGTTAAAATTGGGTTGGCGCGGTGCCCTTCATAAGGCCCTGTGATGTTACGGCTTCGCGCGATGGTCACGGCATGAGTATGGCCAGTTCCTCCCTCCGCAATCAACAAGTAATACCAGTCATCTTTCTTATAGATATGCGGCCCTTCCTGAGCATGAGCCACCTTAAGGGCACCCTGCCATATGCTTACTTTCTCACCGATAAGCCTACCCTGCTCCAGATCAATTTCCTGAAGCCAGATATCCATATGTTTGGGGTATTCCTGACCTTCAGGTGGAATCCGGTTTCCCGTATAGTACACTCTGCCGTCTTCATCGAAAAATAGGGACGGATCAATGCCTGGGGCATGTTCCAACCAGATGGGATCAGACCAATCACCTGACGGATCGGTCGTGGTTACATAGAAGTTATGTTCCTTCTTTTCGTTATCAACAAATGTAGTAATCATATAGAATATGCCGTTATGATACCGGATTGTTGGAGCCCATATGCCCCGAGAAGGTATAATCCCATCCAAATTAAGCTGTGAAGCACGATCAAGAACATGGCCTAGCTGCTGCCAATGAACCAGATCCTTACTATGGAATAAAGGCACGCCGGGAAAGTATTCGAAACTGGACGTAACGAGATAATAGTCTTCTCCTACACGAATGGCCGACGGATCTGGATGGAATCCCGGCAACACGGGGTTGCGAAATGTTTTCACGTCAACTTCTCCTTCATTCAAATGTTATAGATTATCAATCAGCGCTCTCTTGCACGAGTGAAAGTTCTGTGGCTGGATTCCACTCATCCGCTCCGGCAAAGAGCTGGGCAGGCAGATATTTCTCTGCTTCTTCCGCCGTCAACTGAGTCGTCCAGTTAAAACGTGCTTTGGGATTCGCTCCTGGCCCGTAACTAGCAAATTCGCCAAAACGTGCCGTACGTTCATTATCCGGGTTACTCCAGTTATTCCATCCGGATGAACTAATGTGATTACCCATATAGCTGTTGATATAGACTACATTGGCATAAGGTCTCCATGGTCTACCAAGAGGTATAGTTCCAGCAAGACTAGAATCGCCAGTAATACGGCTATTCAGGAATACATAACCAGACTTCTCTTCCGCGGTGGATGCTGCAGTAATGTAACCATTGCTTAAGCTGTGAATGACGCTGTTCTCAAACAATGCCGTTGCATTGCCAAAGATAAAGTCGACATCACCCTCAATATAACTATCCACATAATATTGTCTTCCATCGTTCACATAAAGTGTGTCCTGCCAACCCTTTAGACTAACGTCCCGGAATACCAGACGATCACCGCGAGCCAGCAGAGCAACCGCTTGACCTGCATTGTCGCCAGCATCATTTTGTATCGTCAGATGCTCAGCCGTAAAATCGTTTGTCTGCACCCGGAAGCTATAGCTGCCTGAGGTACCGAGTGGATTACCAGATGAATCCAATGTGCTGGCAGAATCACCATAGATCAGCACAGTACCCTCCCGACTCTCTCCAATGATTCGCAGATGTTTTTTGCTGGACGGAACGTCCAGCTTCTCACGGTAAATTCCGTCCTTGATTCGTATGATGGTAGGAAGCGTGCTATTGTCCGGAACAGCATGTATAGCTTCCTGAACCTGTTCATATTGTGCACTTCCATCAGATGCCACCGTTAGAACCGTTGCAGGTATTTCAGAGACTGGAGCGGACGACATGCTCTCGCCAACTTCATTCAATGCCGTAATGACATAATAATAGGCAGTGCCATTGATTAACTGCATATCAGAGAATGAGGTATCATTTACATTGGAAGCTACAGTAACGAATGGCCCTTCGGGTGATTCACTTCGTTTCACTCCATATTCCTCAGCCCCCTCGGCTTCTTGCCAAGTAAGAGTGATTGTACTTTCACCTGGCTCAGCACGAATCTCTGACGGGGTCTGAGGTCTACCATCATCCAGAGCTGGTCGTATGCCAACGGCTGCGGAGTCAAGACTTCGGGTACCTTGAGCAATTGCGGATACCTTGTAATAATAGGGCTTGCTGTTCACGAGTCCTGTGTCCACATAGGAAGTTCCTGATTCCTGATCAGCAATAACATCGTAAGTTCCAGTCACGGACGTTGCACGCTTGATCACATAAGTCGAAGCTCCTTCTATAGCCTCCCACGTGATCGAAACAGATTCGGGAAGAGACTCTACTGTGACTTGGGGAGTAGATAGAGCTACGGTCGGTGTTATAGCAATAGGGTCAGAATCTACGCCCTCTCCTGCAATACCAGTAGCAGATACGACGTAATAGTAGGTCGTTCCATTATCCAATCCCCCATCCCGAAGAGTAGGAAAAGCAGTGCGAGACGACACAGTTGTATATGGACCTTCAGCTTGCAGACTGCGTTTTACGGTGTAGTAATTAGCTGCTTCGACTTCATCCCACGTTAAATCTGCTTGTGCGTTTCTCGCAACAGCCTTCAGATTCTCAGGCACTTCCGGTCGTACAGCATCCTCCGAGGGTGTCACTGAAGACGTGTTGGAATTGCCGCTCTCGCCCAAAGGACCAACGGCCGTCACGACATATGTGTAGGTTGTTCCATTGGTGACCTCTTCGTCAATGTAGGTTTTCTCAGTTAATTCAGAAGCAATCAATTCATAGTCGTTCGCGGACTGGATACTACGCTTTACATTGTACGTAGAAGCCCCGTCCACTTCCTCCCAGTGTAATCTCACCATACCATTGCCTGGCTCAGTGCGAAGCCCTTTGGGAGAACTAACGGGTTCAACATATAGTTTGACATTGTCATAGAACAGTGTCCCTTTACCCGTGCCTGGTGTTCTGGCAAACATTCGTCCAACACCATCGGTAGTCACATCGGCCTGGAACGGGACATCATCTGCGACGCGGACGTCATCAATATATATATCCGCTTTTTGCGAGGCCACATTACCAACGATCTTGAAGTTGTACCATTGGTTATTGACCGGTGCATCCATTAATTTGTGATCTTTGCCGTCTTTTTTGTAAATTAGCGTATATTGATCCTCTGCTACCGGAGCAGAAGGTTTGCGTAGCTCGATGGAGAGTGCGGTGCGACTGCCCGTTCCATTTTGCAATTGCAGAACTGTTGATGTGCCTGGCCAGCCTTGAGACATAATATCTGCCTCAAACACAAAGCTACCCTGTTGTGGTGGAAAGGATCTTACGAATTGGGCAATCCCAGCCTCATTGTCGTACAGCATGAGCGCCTTCGTAGACGAGTTCCCTGTCGTTCCTGTGGGAATCTGGGTCACAACGACTTTAAGGTCATTCGTCTGTGGATCAGGTAGTACGGTGTAACTTGCTGGTGTCGTATTGATCTCGATATCTTCAAAATCATCTTCCAAATAATAGATAGTTTCCAGCTCTCCTTTCGCTGCTGCACTAGCCTCATTGGAATAGAAGCTTGTGCCATGATCATTCGTAGCCTTTACAGCATAATAATAGGCTTTACCTACAGTGAGATTGGGATCTGTGTAAGTGGTGGTCGTAATCCCCTCTTGCTGCAACGTGTATGGACCACCCGGAATCTCTGCTCTATATATCGAATAAGAGTCCGCACTTTGCACATCATCCCAATGTAACTGAATCGACTTGAGGTCTGGCTCAGCTATAAGGTCAGTAGGTGCTGTCGGGAAATCAGCAGGCAACTCCTGAACAGATGCATTGGAGAAAACAGATGTATTGAGCTTATCAACTTCATCATCCGGTTTGGAAGCATCGGCTGCCAATCCGATGTAGACCGTTTCGTCAGCCGGGAATGATTGCGAATCGATAACAAACCAATCGTTACCGTCCTTGGATACGAGTGAAGTCACTTGATCCCCAAGTCGTACTAGCTTTACCCAATACGGTAGTGTGACCATGCTGCCCTTTTCCTGATGTACAACTTCGTTGCCCGCTCCATCACGAACGAGGCTAACCGCTTGTTGTCCACCCTTCACATAAGTGACCATGGCGGCAATAAACGGAGATGACGCATCCAGGCTTTTACGAATCATAACACCTGCTTCGGCTCCATCGTCGGTAGCTGTCACCTGATCAACTCTAGCTACAATTTCACCATTTCCTTCTAAGGTTTGGTAAGCATAGTGGAAATGATCCGTCTCTCCACTGATATCTCCAGATGATTTTACCGTAACGTCAGTATCACTAGCTCCCAATTGTGTATGACCCGTAATGCCCGGTTCTCCAATATCGGTGGATGACCACGGTGCAATACTGTTCTGCTTGTTAACGTGAATTGTGACATTGTTGGACTGCGTTGAAGTCCCTGAGTCATCGATCGCTCTGGTAGTGAGATAATGCGTGCCATCCTGCACATCTTCCCATGTAAACGTGTAAGGCTCTGTATCATCTTCCCCCAGTTTCACATCGTTGTGGTAAAATTCCACTTTGGCAATGCTGCCGTCTATATCTGACGCAGAAGCCGTGATCTCAACGGAAGACCCTTCAGTCTGAACGGTATGATTGGCTGGTGACTGAAGGGTAACCGTGGGATTCATAGATCCGTTGCCAGCAATGCTGTTCAGGTATGTCTCCAGATAGGTATAACCTGATTCATGTATCTCGTTACGGTCAGCAGGATCATTCGGATCGAGTCCCATACTGATCTCCCATTCGTCGGGCATACCGTCATGATCTGAGTCAACCAGAGCTGAAGCCATCTCCTCAAACTCAAGGTAACCGCCAACTTCCTTTTGTGAATTAATATGTTGTCCCGTGCGGTTTTTCACATCATTTACAATTCGAGCATCGATGGCGTCCCGTCTAGGCAGACTTGCACCTGCTTTTGCAAGAACTTGCTCATAGGCTGTTTCTGCATCGTCCATGGATGTGGGATTAGCCATCTGCACAGGAGCGAGTAGTTTGGAATCTGGATTCGCAAGTTCTCCCACACCTAACCAGTTGTCCGCTGTGACATCGGGATAACTGTCCACGACATTGCCACTCACATGTAATCGTGTATCAGGTGCAACATCAAGGAAAATCTGATCCCGGGCATTTCGATACGTATTCGGTCCGTATTTATAGTAGTTATTCATGAGGTTATAGTTGCCCTCCTCACCGCCATAAGCAGAGAAGAAGCCCCAATTGTAGACAATATTGTTGTAAGACTCGGTATTAAAACCAGGAGCCCCTGCAAATCTCGGGTTACGGCTCACGTTATGAGCAATGATGTTGTGATGGAAGGAGGTGTTGTTCCCTCCCCAGATACCTGCATATCCATGCCGCCCCTTCTGATGCGTAGTCATCAGCATGCTCTCAGCGATGACAGACCACTGCACAGTTGTATTCTCGTTGGCGTACATACTCAGTACTTCGTCAACAGACCAGGTAAACGACGAGTGGTCGATCATAATGTTTTTGTGGTATCGTCCACCGAATACGTCATCCTCACTAGGGTGCTTATCCCCAAGCCGGAAGCGCATATGCCTGACGATAATGTTGTCCGCTTGGAATGTGGTCCAATAATCGGATACAGTGATTCCTTCTCCTGGAGCTGTCTGTCCAGCAATCGTGATATTAGAACCGGTAATCGCCAGAGGGGATTCTAGATGAATCGTTCCTCCCACTCTGAATACTACGGTGGTATCACTCTGACTAACAGCATCTCGAAGTGATCCAGGGCCGGAATCGGCGAGGGTGGTCACTTCATACACTGACCCTCCCCTACCACCTGTCACGTACTTACCGCCGCCTTCAGCACCGGGAAATGCGGGCAATAATGGAGTAGCTTCATCTTCTGCAGCAACCATACCTGGTAGCAAACTGAATAACATCAAAACGACCAATACGAATGATACCATTCTTTTCAACGAATCTTCCTCCTCCGGTTTACATGTAATTGTAAAGAATGTTACCTCACTGAGAGCCAGATGCTCATGCGATAAACCTTTCTCTAATCTGGCATCACCTCCTCAACGTAATAAGCGTTATTAGCAAAAGGGATGCGAAAACCCGTTGTAATCTGAAACCTATCCGTACTCTTTCTGCGATCACGTTCTAGGTTTCCTATCCAACGGGTCTCGTCATAGATCGTTAAACTTTGGCATGCAGCAAGTACTCGTATTCGGTACATGCGAGCAAGAAAGCTCCCATTCCTTTTTGATCATTCGTTATAATTGGTTCACTTATATAATACGCGTAACTTCCGTCACGCCTTGCATCTCCACCGAGCCCTGCAACCTGGCAGTTTTTGTAGAGATTCACCCAACCCTGATTGGTCTCCATTACGAATTCAGAGATTAATCCTGCATAAGCATGATTCAATGTCAGTTCCCATTCCCGCGGTAACCATCCTAGCCGAATCCCTTTGGCCATGGCGTAGACAATCATGCTGGATGCTGAAGCTTCCAGATAATTTCCTTTGCGATCTCCCTCATTCACCACCTGATACCATACCCCACTAGCTGTATGCTGATAGGTGCGCAGCGCAGTCATCGTATCTGTGAAAATATCAACCAACTTGCTATAATCGGGATGATGGCTTGGTAATAACTCCAGGACATCGACTAAAGCCATAACAAACCAGCCGATAGATCTGCCCCAGAAGTTTGGTGATTGTCCTGTTACTGAATGGCTCCAAGGCTGAACGCGTTGTTCATCCCAAGCGTGATAGAGCAGTCCTGTAGCATCGTCTCGGGTATGTTGGGCACACAATATAAATTGCTTAGTAACATCGTTCAATAAGTCCTCTTCTGGCTCCCAGCGAAGCAAGTACTCCAGATAGAAAGGGGCTCCCATATAGAGACCATCCAACCAGATCTGATAGGGATATACTTGCTTGTGCCAGAAAGCTCCCTCTGATGTGCGTGGGTGAGTCACAAGTTGTTCACGTAGCAATCCAGCCGCAAGCTTATATTTTATTTTCCCTGTCCTGTCATACAGGCCGAACATCAGCTTGCCATTATTCAAATGATCGATATTATGTTCATCCATCCGATATCCCCGGATCGATCCATCATCTTGAATAAAATAGTCCATATTATGCTGGATATATTGTGCATATTGCTCATCACCTGTCGCTTGCCCTAATCGTTCAAATCCTTTTAGCACTACGCCATAATCATAAGACCACTTGCCGTGATGCCCGTTCTCTTCATACAGCTTAGGGGTTCGCTCCATGATGGATGCGGCTGTTTTGGCTGCCCATAGATCCATAGCAGATTTTGTTTCAAGCATCTGTAGAGTTCCTCCTCGGTACATATTTGCTATTTATTTATTGTTTAATACGGCTTGGTGCGCTGCCTCATATTCGGTGATGATTTTGTCGCCGCCCGACTTTCTCCAGGTATCAATAGCATTCTGGAAGCCGACACGATCCATCTTGCCCAGGATATACTTGTATGTTGCATCCGTGATGATCTTCTGCAACTCAGAACCTTGTTCTGAGAACGTTGGTGATTCCAGCGAATACACTGGGTTCAGTACGGCAAAGGTTGTATTTTCTTCAATTAACCGTGTCGATTCAATACGGAGTGGGTCAGCATCCACAATGGCATATCCGTTCTCGTTAGGGCGCGAGGAAGAAAATGGCTGTACCTCTTGCTCCCATAACTTGGTATTAATTATGGTGGCACCATTGTTCTCGTCGAGGCTATAGTGCACATCTTTGATACCATACGTCATCAAGGTAAATACCTCTTCACTCATCAGATCATCCATAAACTTCAGAATACGTTTCAATTCGGCTTCGTCCTTGACCTCCGATTTAGGAAATGCAAGCAATCCTCCTACGCCATTGGATGTCGACCATATCGCTCGATCACTTTCGTTTCCTGTGGACGTAATATCATTGACCATCACAAGCTCCATATCATCTTGGACACCTTGGGCAAGATTGAACAGCCCCTTGCTATCAAATAGAGCACCCACGTAGATCCCTGCCTTGCCCTGTGCGAAGCCTTCCTGCTGATCCTTCTTGGCTGTTACGGCAAAATCCTGATTAATGTATCCATTGGTGTACAGCTCTTTCATATAATCCATCGCCTGAATGTAACCTTCGGACTCAAACTCAGGTGTCACTTTGCCATCCTCACTAATCGCCCAACCACTTGGTGTCCCAAAGTAAGATCCCAGGGTCTTAAACGCACCAAATACCAAATCACTGCGGTCAATGAATCCGGTTGTGTCTTTCACGCCATTGCCATCGGGATCTTGTTCTGTAAATGCCTTTGCCACTTCCATGAGTTCTGCCGTTGTTTTGGGCACAGGCAAGCCAACCTTATCGAGCCAGTCTTTACGTAAAATAACACCATTGCGCGCTACCTGCTTTTGCATCGGAATACCGTATAACTTCCCTTCAATGGATGCCGAATTGCGCATATCCTGAGATATGCCTTTCAGGTTTGGGAATTCATCGAGATACGGACCAACCTCCCAGAAGACGCCTGCTTTGAGCGCATTGCGAACCGAAGAATTCTCCAGAATCGTCAAGGATACGATGTCAGCGAGAGAACCGGAAGCAAGTGAAGTATTAAGCCGTTCTTCCTTAGAGGCATCCGGAATCCAGGAAAACTGTATGTCCACATCCGTAATCTCTTCGATTTTGTTAAGCACAGTGTCTGTAGGTGGTGAAGCGGTATGCATGATATTCAACCAACTAATCGTTGTTTTCCCATCAGCATTGGTTCCTGAATCCCCACTTCCTCCGGAACAGGCAGATAACAGTAAGGCTCCGCTTAACGTAAGCGCTAACAATTTGGAAGTTCTATATCTCATCGTTCAATCCCCTTTTCACCAATTTATGGTCAATCCGAGTTGCTCCCACACCATACGAACTATTGAAGCATAACAACGATTAGATTTTACCAGTACATCATGGTTGTCATTTGGGATAGCTGCTAGTAAACGCCGTCTTCTCCTAATTTTTTGGCGAGACGATTAGCGAACATAACCAGCACCAAACCTACCAGACCTTTGAACAATCCAACCGTTGTACTAAAGCTCAATTGTCCGTTCTTCAAACCTGCCGTGAAGATATACGTATCAAATATCTCACCTACCTCCCGGTTAAGCGAATTCAGTAACAAGTACATATGTTCAAAGCCAAGTTCTAGCGTGTTTCCGATTTTGAGAATCAACAGTGTAATAATGACCGGACGTATGGCGGGTAAAGTTACATGCCACATTTTACGCAATCTAGACGCACCGTCCATCTCGGCAGCTTCATACAGCTGGGTATCTACAACAGTAATAGCTGCGAGGTAGATGATCGTTGACCAACCGGCTTCCTTCCATATAATCTGCAAAATATACATCGGACGAAGCCATTCAGGTGAAGTTAAGAAGCTGATCTTGCTACCACCCAATGCAGCTATAATTTCATTGACGACGCCCCCATCCACACTAAGAAACACGTACGTAATGGAGACGATAATCACCCATGACATGAAATGTGGGATATATACGATCGTTTGAATGGAGTTTCGGAATAATCTGTGTCGTACTTCATTCATCATGAGTGCAAGGATGATCGGAATCGGGAAGAAAATCACTAATTCAAGCGCGAACAAGATCAATGTATTACTAAGTAGCATGGCGAAGGTTGGTTCCGTGAACAGACGGACAAAATGTTTGAAGCCCACCCATGGACTATCTCTAATTCCTAGATACGGCTGATAATCCTGAAATGAAATAATAAGTCCGCCCATCGGAAAATACTTGAAGATCACAAAGTAGATAAAACCGGGAAGAATCATTAAATAAAGAAGCTTGTTGGATGCAGCGTTTCTCAAATAGTGACCTAATCCTGTATTCCGATATGCTTTGTGTTGCAACGAAACGACTGATGGCTCAGATTCTCTCACTGCTTGCTGACCTCCTTGTTTGGGATGGTGTAGTTGAATGCTTCCTAAGCATATGAGATGTAAGCGATTCCGTACATAATCATTAGCTATTGTAGTTGAAGGAATCCCCGTCCAGCGCGGCTTAAGGCCAGATGAACAGGTGCAGATCGTAGATCATGATTATTATTGGTAATATGGATTATCATGGTATTTCAAAGCTTTTGCATCACTACAACGTTCCATTTCAAGTCAGTAGGTCAGGATTATGTACGTAATATTCTTCGCTTGTTATGGTAAGGGAGAATCACTACTTAACAAGGAGGAACATATCAGATGTCCAAACACAATGTTAAAAAGGAACAACTCGGTGGCGTCATATTCAATGTAATAAATTATACGTTCTTGCTTCTTTTCTCCCTGGCCTGCCTATTACCCTTCGTAAACGTCGTTGCCAGTTCCTTCGCTTCCACGCAGGAGATTGTACAGAAGAAGTTTATTCTGTTTCCGACATCCTTCTCGCTTGATGCCTATCGTTACATCTTCTCCACACCTACCATCTTCAAAGGACTCGGCGTATCCATCTTCATCACGCTGGCAGGAACCATTGTCAGTATGACGCTGACGGCACTTATGGCTTACGGGTTATCCAGAAGATATCTCTTAGGACGGAACTTTATCAATTTCTTGGTCGTCTTCTCGATGTTGTTCAGCGGGGGTATGATTCCCACCTTCCTAGTTGTGAAAGCCGTTGGGTTAATCGATTCGTACTGGTCCATGATTATCCCTACTGCAATCAATGCATTCAACCTGATCATCATGCGCAATTTCTTCCAGGCGCTACCGGATAGTCTAGAGGAATCTGCCAAAATTGATGGTGCCAACGACTTTCGGATTTTGCTGCAGATTATGATTCCATTGGCTCTACCTTCCATTGCTACCTTATCCCTGTTCTATGGCGTATCCTATTGGAACACGTATATGAATGCGATCCTATATCTCAACGAGTCCACGATGTGGCCACTACAAGTATTGCTCCGCCAGATTGTAATTGTCTCCAGTGGCATGGATGGCAACAGCTCGGTTGTAGACATTGTCCCTCCATCACAGACCATTAAGATGAGTGTCATTGTTGTGGCTACTGTACCGATGCTGCTCGCGTATCCTTTCGTGCAGAAGCACTTTACCAAAGGCGCTTTACTTGGTTCAGTGAAAGGTTGAGATGAGGCACATATGGAAAATAACAATCCCCTCGGGATCAACCTGAGGGGATTTACGCTTACATGGAGTGGAGTTGAATTTCGAAGGTGCTTACGGATTATCGGATACTGCTAACATATACTGGGATGCTCAGCTATCCATCCGCACCCTTCGATATGCACCAGGGGTGAGATTCTCTTTTTTCCGAAAAGTACGTATAAAGTTCTGGGAATTCTGATATCCCAGTCGTTCGGCTATATCTTTAATGGGCATGTTCGTGTCCACCAACCATTTCCTTGCTACATCTAGTCTGACATTCATTAAGTACTCGCTAAAGGTCATATTGTACTCTTTACGGAAAATGCTACTTAGATAGTTCGGCGTATAATGCAATCGTTCACTTATGGATTCCAGTGACAAGTCCTGGTCGTATTCCGTGCGTACAATAGAGGCCATACGATCTGCAAGTGTGCGAAACTGTTGGCTCGCTCTCTCCTGCATACTATCTACCATAGGATAGATGACTTCGTGAACAAGAATGTGTTCAACTTCTTCCGGATTCAGCGTATGCAGCAGTCGATGATACAATGTGCCGTTACTCTGTGTAAGCAACACGTCCGTACCAATGAGCTGCTCCAACTGAATCAAATTGTTCACGAATCGAATCAATGTGATCTCCAGATTCATTGGATTAAGGTTATGCTTCATCATATCTGCTAACAGCGGGTATAACGTACGTGTCACCTCTTCTTTGTCACCAAGACGTATGGCATCGAACAGCCGACTCTCCAATTCTGTAGGGTAGTGAAGTAAGGTAGGTCCGCTGCCAACACGTAAGATATCCTCATAGAAAATAACGGACTCTTTGCCTAGCTTAAGACGCTGGTACAATGCTTCAAGACTCATATCACAGGCTTCCCGGGTATTCATCAGGTCTTCATATTGACCACTGAAGCCCACACTGACTGAAGCGGACCAATACTCGCGAGACAATTGAATAACCCTTTTGGCATATTGCAATATCACTTCTCGATTGTCTGAAGAACTGCCAGCGAAGGATAATATCGTTGCTTGTGTCCGTTCATTCAACACGACGGGTAACATCCGTTGGGACGGGGGGATGATCTCCTGCACTAACTGATTAACGGCCAACAGCAGTGTATCTTTATCAGCCAGCGCCCCTTTCCCGGGACGGTCAATCTGAATCAACATCGTTGCATACATCTCGTTGTGCATCTTTGTATATGCGAATCGTTCAAGATAGCTATGGATCTCTTCCCTGGTTAACCTATTCTGTAGTACATTTAGAACAAATTGTGTTTCAAGTTTGGGCTTTTCAAGATGGATAAGCTGTTCGAGATGTTGTTTCTCTGAAACAATAGAATGGATCGACTGAATGATCCAACCGACCTCGTCCTTGACCGTTCTCTCAGCACGTCCGCCAAGACTATGCTGAATTTGAAGAACGGGCTTGGCAAGCCGTAAAGCTATAATGTATGCAAGAATGATCATCAGAGCCATAATGACGGCACCCATTACAATTAAACCCAAACGGGTCGATGATAGGGCTTGGCTGACTTCTTTTTGATTCGGAAGTGTGATATAAGTCCATCCATTATAAGTAGAACGGGCGTACAAGCCCATAATTGAATCACCCGATGCAGCAGGAATTGTAATCTGTCCTGAAGGAGGCTCATTAACTATTTGTTTGCTGATTAAGCTCATTTGCTCAGCAGATATAGGGCTTTGTTCGGTTAAAGCTGCATAGAGCAATTCACCCTGTTTGTTCAAAATGTAGATAGGAGCATCGGATTGCGTCTGTAGGGATTGATTCAGTGTTCGCAAAGAGATGTCCGACATCGCAATGGCTTCTTTGTCCTTCGAATACATCGGTAACGCATGCAGCAATCGAAGACCTTCCTTAGTTTTGGTC
This sequence comes from Paenibacillus sp. E222, assembly GCF_013401555.1. Lineage (NCBI taxonomy): Bacteria > Bacillati > Bacillota > Bacilli > Caryophanales > Paenibacillaceae > Paenibacillus > Paenibacillus sp. E222. Next base: position 4,837,953 of record NZ_CP058552.1, on the reverse strand, counting down.
CAATAGAGGTTATTGCCTTCCGGATCAGCGAATAAGGCTTGCATCTGTTGCTTCTCTTCATCTGTAATTCGTGATAACGATCCGTTAGACAGGCTCCAATTTTGCTTCAGACTCACAAGCGAATACTGCACGCCATCAAGCCCCATCGTTGCAATATAACCTAGCTGGGAATTCAGTTCGCGATATGCTTCATAATCTTGCCCGCTTAATGGACTGTTAATGACCTTACGAAACGATGGCGTCGTACTGTACGTGGCAAAAGCATATTCAATGGTTTGAATTTTTTGTTCCAGTGTATTTCTCACCTGCAGAATTAAGCTTTGGTGCCCCTCGCTTACACGCTCTATTACCGATTTTGTAGTTGAAACATAGATATAACTCCCAAAACCTACAACGAGTCCAATGCTAAGGAGTAGGATCGAGACAAAGATATTCGTAAACGTTTTACTCTTTCGCATGTCCTGCTCCTCCATCTGTTTGAATTGGTACATCTTGAGTCCATTTGTCATGAAACCCTTCACGGCAGTCATGTAATCGCTTGCATTTTGCCGTACTATAAAAATTATGAGCCGTTGTAGATCTCGTCACACTAGAGTTTATCATGGCAATGAACAAGAATATAGACATAAAGAATATAAAACTAGCCAAAAATTGCACTGGAGGTTAAGACGGATGTTACCTTTTTATGAGATTCGTAAGGATGAATTATCGGTTATCTGGAATTTGAAGGAGATTTCTTTCCCTCCACATATGCATGGATATCTTGAAATTCTATATGTCATTTCAGGGTCTCAACGGATTGAAGTGAATGATCAAACGTATGATTTGCACGAAGGTGACGCAGCAATGATATTCCCTGATATGGTTCACCGTTACGAAACAACTGGGAATTCCTATACGAGGGAGGTGTTAATTATTATCCATCCCAAGCTCTTAGGCGGTCTGTTTCCTGATCTGACTCGCTTCCATCCTAAGAATCCAACTATTACTAAACCATATGTTCATGAAGACGTTGCAATTGCATTTGAGAAAGTGAAACGGGATGATGATTATGCCATTAAGCTTGGTTGGATTCACATCATCATCGCGCATCTATTGCGCAAAATTGAATTTGAACAAGTACAGCAACTCCCCGTGCAGGATTTATCCAAGAAGCTGATGGAATACTTAGCAACACATTTCACCGAGCCCATCACCCTAGACACACTTGCCTCCGAGTTTAACGTAAGTAAATATTATATTTCTCGCATCTTCTCCAAGCGATTCAAGATGAATCTACGAAACTATCTATCGATGCTTCGGGTTGAGTATGCTTCCATGCTAATTCGTACCACAGATGCGTCTCTAACAACGGTGTGGATGAATGCAGGATTCGATAGCCAGCGTACGTTCAATCGGGTGTTCCAGGCTATTTACGGCATGACACCACGAGATTTTAAGAACAATGTGAGTAACTATCTAAAATGAGGATTCTATGCTTTAAAACTTCATAACATCAGCATGCATAAGTCATTTCGTTGTCGTTTATATTTTACCGCTGACTGTGATCAGTCTTTGATTTGGCATATAACACGTTACTAGTGTGCAATTCACTTCAAGTTAACTTTAACTATGAAAGGATCGTTTGGCATGTACAGTATTAGTGAAGTTGAGAAAATTACAGGTTTACGTCGCTCCACCCTGCGCTATTATGAACAAGAAGACAGCTTACCTCATGTGGAACGTAATGCTTCAGGTAGAAGAGAATATTCGAACGAAGTCCTAGAGTGGCTGGAGTTGGTTATCGCTTTGAAAGATACGGATATGTCTATTGAGGATATTGAGGTTTACACAGAACTGATTCGACAAGGAGATCCTCCTCTCGATGCCAGAAAACAATTTTTGCTCATGCACAAAGCTAAGGAACGTGCAGTGGCACAGACACAATTCCGTCTGGAGAAAATTATATGCAAAAACGCCTAACCGGAAATAGGAACATGTTCTTGTCCATTTCGGTAATCGGTACAAGTTCTTGTCCTTGGCTCGGGACAAGAACTTGTACCGATAAATTAAAAAAGCCGCTAAAATAGCGACTTCAATAGGAATATGTTCTTGTCCCTCGACAGTTATCACATAACATCGTGAATATTTTCTTGTTTAAGTCCATGTGATCAATGATTAGATGTACATCTAATCATTGATCACATGGACTATGTTCTTGTCCTCAGCTTTTCCTTAAAACAAAAAAGTCGCTATAATAGCGACTTTGAACGTCCCGCGACATCTCATTAATTGACAATGTCGCTCCTCTATATCTAGAGTTATGCGTAATTAAAAAACGTTGATGATTATATACTTTATTTCATCTAATAAAATTTCTTCAAACCATTAAAGTGTGATGCCACCATCTGCGAGGATGATTGATCCTGTCATATAACTGGAATAATCAGATGCAAGAAACGCAACGATCTGGGCGAGTTCTTCTGGCTCTGCATAACGCCCGATCCGCATACTCGGAAACTCTTCAGGCACATAGCCACTCTCCTGCAACGATTGGGGAACCGCAGCCGTCAATGTTGTAGCTACACCTCCTGGACAGATAGCATTGATGCGAATACCTTTGCGTACATATTCAATGGCCGCCGCTTTGGTCAATCCCGCAACCGCATGTTTGCTAGCCGTGTATGCAGCCAGACTGTGTTCAGCACGAATAGCCGTAGTGGACGCAGTATTAATGATATGACCGTATCCCTGTTTATCCATAACCTGCAAGGCATATTTCATGCCTAAAAAGATCCCTTTCACATTCACATCCATGATCCGTGTATATTCTTCCTCGGAGATATCCTGAAAACGTTGGAATTTCTGGAGTATGCCCACGTTGTTGAATGCCACATCAATTTTTCCATAGGCTTCTACTGCTTTTTGAATATAGTTTTGAACATCGCTCTCTTTGGATACGTCAGCCTGTACAAATGTAGCTTCGCCGCCATTTTCGCGAACCAGTGCTAACGTTTCTCCCCCTGTCTGCTCATTGAAATCAACCAGTACAAGCTTCGCTCCGCGAGATCCCATCATCACCGCGCTGGCTCTTCCAATCCCACTGCCAGCTCCCGTAACAATGATCACTTTACCTTCCAGAGAAATACCTTCTTTATTTCCTGTCGGTGCACCAATTTCTTGCTTCTGGACTGTTGCTTCAAACGCAATGGTTGCCAGTTCCTGCTTCAAAATCTGAAGTGTAGGTAAAGGAATATCTACCTGAGGCAATGCAGCTAGTTGATCCAACGTAAAGTTAGTGGCCATCTTGAACGTTGGTTCTTTCACGAATTCCGGCAAATGCTTTTCCAGTACAGCAAACGATTCTGCGTTGTTCAACAATTCACCAATTCGGATATTCTCGTCATAACTCATTAGGTTCATCTCTCCAATATATTGATTAATTTTGGGTCAAATCTATCATTTCTATGTGTATCATCCATCAGGGCATTGTTTCTAAGCATTTGAATAGCTGAAATCAATCGCATGCGCGGAATTTAGTATACGACTGGAAAAGCTTTGAGCCCCCGGATGATCATACCTGGCCTCCACTCCAGCAGTTCCGCATCCGTATTTAACCGAATCTCCGGCAGCCGTTGAAGTAAAGCGTTGATCGCAATCTCGCCTTCAAGTCTCGCAAGTGGAGCTCCAAGACAATAATGAATTCCTTTACCAAAAGCAATGTGGTCATTGACTTTGCGAGTAATGTCAAACGTATCGGGGTTTTCATATCGACTGGAATCCCGATTCGCTGAGGATAAAGCGACCAGCATCATGTCTCCTTGGCGAATTTGTATTCCTTGAAAATCAACATTTTCTGCAGCCCATCGAACATTGCTAATTTCTGCCGGCCCGTTAAATCGCAGCACTTCCTCAACCGCCGCTTGAATCAGAGCCGGTTGCTCCATAAGTAGTTGCTTTTGCTGGGGATGTTCCAGCAACGCCAGCATGCCGTTCCCGATCAGATTTACTGTTGTTTCATGCCCCGCTATGATGAGTACGAACACGAGTGCATATAACTCCTGCTCTGTTAGTTTGTCACCTTCTTCCTCTATGCTGATGAGATCGCTGACGAGGTCCTGTTGAATATGATTACGACGATCCGTGATCAGTTCTTGTAAGTAATCCACAAAAGCCTTCATTACTTCATCGCTCTCCTGATTCATCTGCGGATTGCTGACACTCTCCATAATGGTGTTGGACCAGGCTCTGAATTTGTCTTGATCCTTCAGCGGAACGCCTAGCATTTCGCAAATAACGATAATGGGCAGTGGGAAGGCATAGTCCTCGATCAAATCAAACTCCCGAGTGTTTCCTGCCTGAATCTTGTCTAGTAATTCATCGCTTATTTCCACAATTCGTCCCCGCAGCCTCTCAATCATTCGGGGAGTAAATGCCTTCTGAATCAAGCGCCGCAGTCGACGATGATCTTCAGGACCAACACTGATCAGATTGCGTGAAATAATTACCTGATGTGGAGGAAGTGTCTCCTCCGTTTCATCATTCCTGTTATCGAGAACTCCGGTTACAAAGCGACCATCCTGCAAAATGTTGACGGCATCCTCATATCGGGTAACCATCCACGCAGCATGCCCACTTGGCAGTAATAGTCGATGGACAGGCTCTTCGGAACGCAGCTTTTCGTAGACTGGGAAAGGCTGCTGAATGAAAGAATGATCCATGAAATCTACTTTGGACTTGGAACGACCTTGATTTTCATTGGTAAACATCACATCACTCCTTAAAACGATAGTATTAATATCACTACAATATAAATACTATCATATTTAACGATTCACTTTCAAATAGGTTCATTTAATCCCAGTAATCCGCGATAACTTGCATCTTCCTAAGGATTCAAGCGTTCTTCCAGTTCTTTTACAATTTGAGGATACTTCTCATCCAAATCGTACTTGCGCAAGCAGAGATACGTAAGAACGAATATCACCAAAGGAAGATATACCGTCAGAACCAGGATGCTGGTAATCGCTGAATCCGCCTGTGTTACTAACGCTCCATCGTAGTTGCCCATGGCAAGAATCCAGCCGATCATCGCGGCAGCCAGGCCCGTACCAATTTTAACGCCAAAGCTGTTTGCACTATTGACCATCCCAACTAGGCGTTTACCTGTCTTCCATTCACCGTATTCCACGGTGTTGTTCACCAACACTCCGCCGACAGCCATCATTGGAATGGTTGCCAGTGTCGCGATACCGCCAAGTACTATAGCTGCAATAAAGTTATATGGCATAAAGCAACGAATAAGTGATGAAACGATGCCAAGAATCATGCCTATCCGTGCAGTTCTGGTAAGTCCGAATTTCTTGATCATGGGTCCCACCATAACAAATCCCAAAAAAACCGGGACTAATCCAACTGCCCCCATGATTCCGATCAGGTTCTCATTCCCGAGAATATACTTGGTGTAATAGATTCCTGTTGAACCATTAAGCGTATAGAGCATGTTGATCAATAACTGAGCAAACAGCATGATGACCCAGTATTTGTTCTGGAATAGGAGCTTAATGCTTTCCCAGAAAGGAATGTTATCGCTTTCAACAATACTTTCGCCAGCATTGTTTTCTTTGGATGCTAAGAAGGTCAGGATTAAGGAAATGAAAGATACAATACCCAGAACAACCGCAACGATAATCCATGCTTTTTGATCCCCACCAAGCATATTGGTTAATGGAATTAATGCGATAGCGATAATCATCCCGATAATATATCCAAAGATGGTTCGGGTAAGGCCCATTTTACCGCGTTCTTCTACACTTCTGGTACGGATCGCCATCAAGCTTCCGAAAGGGATCGCAATTCCCGTATACACAATAGCTGAAGCAAAGGCAACTGTAGCTAACGCATAGAAGGTTTTTACCGTTGATGATGCCTCGGCGGGCACTGTGAACAGTAATATGATAGATGCCATTGCGGGGAGAGCCATCCATAGAATCCAAGGTCTGGCCTTTCCATATTTGGATTTTGTCGCATCAACGATCCTACCCATCAGCAAGTCTGCTATTGCATTGATAAATTTGGTGATGAGCATAATCGTGCCCACTGTGGCAGCAGCAATCCCTACCTTGTCTGTATAAAAATAAGTTAACATCCCAATCAGTCCGCTGATGGAGTTTAAGGCAACTTGCGCTGCTCCGTCACCTAAGTAATGGTAAGGGCGCATTGTTTTCTGAATGCCTTGGGCATCAAGACCTAATGCCTTGGACTTCTTGCTTCCCTTTACAACTGATGGATTAAGGATTTCTCGTTCTGCTTTCATTGCTGTTCCCCCTTATTTCATTCGCTTCATGGTACCGCTTTCAAACATTATTTTAGTCCTCCTCAAGGGTTTAATATGGTAACTTCATTATTTTTTTAGTAAATTCGTATTGGTGCTTATCCCTTTTTTTAAGTGCTAATCTTTCGTTCTTCCATAACGAATTTCTGTAATACAAAATGGCGCTGCTCGTTTCCTGCAGCGCCTTCATAATCAACCCTTTCCCCTTCATACCTAAGATGCATTGAGCATTTGGATGACTCTTCTAAATAACTGTTCGGTCTCCTCTGGCGTATTGGCCAGCAATTCGCTTACAGATAAATCATAAGCATATTGGATCATCGGGTGATCCAGCATACCGGGAGCGTGCTCGTTTAACATTCGAACTGCTGTGGGCTCTTCCACAATCTCTTTGAGTGTCGAATCCATGGTAAACCGTTCTCTTTCGAGACTGATTTGCGTCGCATATTCGAAGCTGTAAGATCCGGAACCAACCTCTACAGGCACAGGTTTCTTAGGCAGTACAATAATTGCTGTTGTATTTGCTGGTATCGTTACATTTACAATAATTTTACCCGCCCTGCATGACCAAGAGCTTTTTATCTCTCCGTAGACCGAATCAAAAGCAGCATCTACCGAACTGATTCCTCGGATGAATTGAGGTTTTATCAGAATCTTCTTATAACCTGCCTCAATTGGATTAATTCCCGCGAGTTTTCTATACATCCATTCCCCAATGGATCCATAGGCGTAATGATTCAAGGAATTCATACCTGATGTATCGAAATCACCATTAGGCAGAATGGAATTCCACCGTTCCCATATCGTGGTAGCCCCTTTTTTTACAGCGTACAACCAAGATGGGAAATCCTCTTTCAGAAACAAGGTACCAGCAAGGTCATGCAGGTCATTGTCCGATAAGGCATGACACAGATATGGAGTACCAACAAATCCTGTCGTGAGATGGTTTTTATGTTTCGCTATATTGTTTTCAAGCGTCTTGCGAATCCGATCCTTGTATCTCTCCTCGGCAAGGTTGAAGTGTAGCGCTAACACGCAGGCCGTTTGAGTTTCGCTGACCAGTCTGCCAGTTGAAGAGATATATTCTGCATTGAAAGCCTGTTTGATCTGGCTATGCAATTCTTCGTAACGGACGGCATCTTCGGTTTTGTCCAGAAGCTTGGCTGTCTTTGCAACCAGTTCGGTCGAATACGCATAATAAGCGTTTGCTACCAGATAAACATCTGTAGCCCCTGTTCTATCGTTACTAATCTCCTCTTTGTCCAACCCTAACCAGTCCCCATATTGATAACCAGTCTGCCATAATCCATTCGCTCCACAACGTGCAGTAATATAATCAATCCACCCCTTCATGCTGTCATATTGTTCTCGCAGCAATCGAAGATCTCCATAGGTTTGGTACATGACCCAAGGGACAATAACAGCGGCATCGCTCCAGGCAGCAGCACCTTCCTGATTTCCAAGAATGTTAGGAATGACATGGGGAACCCCATATTCCTCCGTCTGCTCAGAGGCAAGGTCGCGCAGCCATTTCTTGAAGAAGGAAGCAACATTCATATTGAACGCAGCGGTCCCAACAAATACTTGTGCATCTCCTGTCCACCCTAGACGCTCGTCTCTTTGAGGGCAGTCCGTCGGTATATCCAGAAAGTTACCTCTTTGGCTCCACTGAATGTTGCTTTGCAATTGGTTCACCATCGCATTGGAGGTCACGAAACGGCCTGTTTCCTCCAGACTTGAATGCAGCACGCAAGCTGTGAATTGATCAAGCTGGATCTCATCTACCCCTTCAATGGCGATATACCGAAATCCATGGAAAGTGAAATGAGGACGGAAAATTTGATCTTTACCGTTACAGATCAATTGATCAATGGATACTGCCTGTCTTAACGTATCCGGATAGAAATTTCCTTCCTTATCAAGGACCTCAGCATGCCGTATGGTTATCGTTTGACCTTTCCGCCCTTTGGTTCGAAGTTCTACAAACCCAGTAAGGATTTGCCCGAAATCTATGACACATTCTCCTTTTGGGGTTGTAATCAACTGAAGTGCAGGGAGCCTTTTTGTGATTTTGACGGGTTCACTTTCCTGAGCAACAAGGCGATTTTTATCGAAAGAGGTTGTTTCCACATGAAAGGACTGACTTTCATGAAAACATGAATCATAAGTCTCGCCCATGTAAATTTCACTTGAACGGATGGGTCCGGTAGTCACCTGCCAGGTTTTGTCGGTTGCAATGATCTCTTTTGTTCCATCCGTATAGACAATATGGATTTCAGCAAGTGCAGCAACTCTATCCCCGTAATGGTTCGGAGTGCAGGTGAAACCAAATATGCCTTTATACCAGCCATTCCCCACCGTAATCTCTATTTTATTCTGGCTCTCTAGCATCCCGTCCAAACGGTAAGTCTGATACTGCAATCGCTCGTTGTAATTCGTCCATCCAGGTGCAAAGTAGTCTTCTCCTACTCTTGTCCCATTGATTGCAATTTCATAAACACCGAGGGAAGTGGTATAGATTCGGGCTTGCTGAATTTCCTTTTCGACAGAGAATTCTTTGTAGAAAACGGGTGGAGCACTTTCTTCGCTCGGGAATGGATGTGTAATCCAGTCTGCCTGAAAGTTGCTGCCATTCAGCAACCCGGTCTCAAAATGTCCTTCCATGACTGCGTGATTACCTTTGTTATCCCAAACTTCGACTTGAACCTGATACAAAGTCGAGGCCTGTAAACGAGGACCAGCATATTCCACTAAAACGGAGACGTCTTCATCCCTCTTTTCAGAATCCCAGATTTTCTGCAAATCTTGTGTGACACTTATTCGGTAAGCGGATTGCATTACGTCCTGTTCAGTAGAATCTAATTTCCATGAGAATCTTGGGTTTACTGTGTCCAGTCCAATCGGATTAAGCATGTATTCAATCCGTAAATCTTTTAATTCCATGAGATGACCACCTTTCAACATAGATCTCATACACCTAAATGTTAACGCTTACTAAAATATCATAAAGAATTTTCCTCATACAATATGGTAATATCATTGTAATTTTATAATTTTGATGTGATAAAATGATTGAAAAAAGGAGTCACACACAAAATGGACCTAAAACGTCAATGTAAACTTATTGCAGAACTTTTTGATATGTCCATCTTCTTTGTAAGCTCCACCGGAGAGGTTCAATTCGAACTGATGGGTAATCGAATACTTAATCCGCTGTATAAAAATGATAAACAATTCTTTTTTTCAGTGTTGGGGTTTGATCCATCCGTGTGTAAAGAAGATCCTTCAGTAGTAAGAACGATGTTTTTTGAGAACTACATTTTAATTCGTATTGGTAACGATTTGAACGATGAAGGCACCATCATTTTAGGACCTTCCCTTCCATTTAGCTTGATTGAACATAAAATAAATGGGCTTATCAATGACACACATCTCTTTGCCAACCGGGAACAAGTATATCATTATTATCAGTCTGTTCCTGTGATAACCCATGAGAGGCTAATCAACATCACGATCTTGGTTAATCAAATGTTTAATCACGAATTGATCGAAGCTGAGGATGTAGTACAGGACTATTTGCGCGGTATTCATATCAAGGAAAAAGAAATACAAAGTTCCATACATTCATCAAAAGGCTATGATGAGATGCTCCATCACAACCCGCTAAATGAAAAGAAATTGTTAACGATTGTTAAGGACGGTAAATTGGATATGCTCAAACACTTTACACAACTTGGTCGTGAAAATACAGGAGTCCTGTCCAAATCAAGTCATATCCGTTCTAAAAAGAATCTTGGCATCATCGGTATAGCTCTTGCAGCCAGAGCAGCAATTGACGGGGGTCTCTATTCGGAGATTGCTTTTTCAGTAAGTGATGTTTACATACAGCGCCTTGAGGATCTACGGACCGATAAAGAGATCGATCAATGCTGCTTGGAAGCATTTTTTTCGTTAACCGAGAAAGTCTCTCAGGTTAAAGAATCGCAGCATTCTAAAATCGTAACACTTTGCAAAAATTATATATATAACCACCGTTATTCCAAAATTACACACGAGGAAATTGCTGAACATGCTGGTATTAGCCCAAACTATCTGTCTGTACTATTTAAAAAAGAAGTTGGGGTTCCCGTGAATGAATATATTCAACAGATCAAAATTGAGGAAGCTAAACATATGATTCAATTTACGAGCACTCCACTTTCTGAAATCGGGTCTCTTTTAAGTTTTACGGATCAGAGTTATTTCACCAAAATCTTCAAAAAACACACAGGTAGAACCCCTAAGCAGTATCAACAAACGCATCATATGAGACAGGAATAAGCCCGACTGCGCCGGGCTTATTCTAATTATTCATGCATTCAACGGTTAACAGCGGATAAGATGCTCTGTAGTGTTTCTTCTGTAAACTGACCGTTGCTCATAAGTGCTGCATTGTGCAATGTGGTACCCATGATTAATTCCTGCATTCCCTCACCCAGTCCTGCTTCATTCCCATCATATTGCCCCATCGCAGCCATAATTTCAGCACCAACGGGATGCTGCAGTAATTCACCGAATGTGGAATGCCTGGTAATTGTTCTGGTAACTATTACGCTCGATTCTACCTCTATCGTTTCAGCGAGTTCAATCTCTCTTGAAGATTTTCCGACCATAATGTCGAATGTACCCGTCTCCACATGCCAGTCTTTCAGCTTAACATCGTAGTAAGCAAAGGCCCTTTTGTCCAGTTCAAAATGTACGGTGGTCTCTTCACCAGGCTGAAGTGAAACTTTTGTGTACCCCTTCAATTCCTGAAGTGGACGTGGGACCGTTGATTCCACATCACGTACATATAGCTGAACGGCCTCTTTGCCCCCTCTTTTACCCGTGTTTTTAATTTTTGCTGTAACCGTTACACTGTTGGTATCTTTGATCTGTTTATGACTAACCTGTAGATCACTATATTCAAATTGGGTGTAGCTCAAACCGAAGCCAAATGGAAACAAAGGCTCCACATCTCTTGTATCATAATGACGATATCCCGTAAAAATACCTTCTCGATATTCAGCAGTTTCGCCGTCTCCGGGGAAATTCAAGTACGACGGATTGTGGATCAGTTTTTCAGGAAATGTCTCAGCCAGTTTTCCACTTGGATTTACGCTTCCAAAGAGAATATCAACGATCGCACCACCCAAAGCCTGTCCTCCAAGGTATGCCTCCAATACAGCCTTAACTTTATCCAGCCAAGGCATTTCAATGGGGCCTCCGTTGCTCAATACAACAACAATATTCTCCTGAACCTCCGCGACTGCTTCAATTAAAGTTCTGTGACTTTCCGGCAAATGAAGGTGTTTCCGGTCGAAACCTTCGGACTCATAACGTTCAGGCAGCCCGGCAAAAATCACTGCAACGTGTGCATGCTTTGCGGTAGCTACTGCTTCTTGAATAAGTTCTTCGTTTACAACATCTTCGTCTATTGTATAACCGGCCGCATACGAGATACTCGCACTGTCAGTGGCAGTTTTAAGGATTTCTTCATAGATGTTATCCAAATTCGTTGGCATAATGTGTGAACTACCACCGCCCTGGTAGCGCGGTTGCTGCGCGAATGCTCCGATAACTGCAATGGAATCTTCGGTGTTTAGAGGGAGAATGCTCTCCTCATTTTTAAGCAGGACCATGCATTCACTTGCCATTTTTCTGGCCAACTGGTGCTGTGCCTCTACATCAACCGATACTAACTTCCGTTGGTTGTCTACAGCTTTGAATACAAGTGACAACAATCTCTCAACAGACCGATCCAGCACCTCTTCGCTCAGCTTTCCCGATTGAACAGCTTCAATAATTTTCTTGCTTCCCGCACCGTTGCTGGAAGGCATCTCCAGATCCAGACCAGCAGCTAGTCCCTGATCCCGTTTATTGACAGCTCCCCAATCCGACACCACTACGCCTGCAAATCCCCATTCTTCCCGGAGAATCTCAGTCAATAATCGGCTGTTTTCGGAACAAAAATCACCATTTACCCTGTTATAAGCGGCCATGACAGTCCATGGCTCTCCCTCTTTCACTGCATACTCAAAGCTAGCCAGATAAATTTCCCGCAATGTCCGTTCATCGACCACCGCATCGACAGACATTCGCTTATATTCCTGGTTGTTTACAGCAAAATGTTTGATGGAAGTGCCCACGCCTTGGCTTTGTACGCCTTGAATATAGCTGGCTGCCAAAGTTCCCGATAAATAAGGATCTTCAGAAAAATATTCAAAATTTCGTCCGCATAGCGGGGAACGCTTGATATTCGCACCAGGCCCCAAAACAATCGAAATATCCGCTGCTATTGCTTCTTGTCCGAGTGCTTTCCCCATCGTGTGAGCAAGTTCACGATTCCACGATGAGGCAACTCCACTTCCAGTTGGGAAGCAGGTAGCTGGTACACTTTTGTTTAAACCTAAGTGGTCCACGCTCCCCTCTTGTTTTCTAAGTCCGTGAGGGCCATCAGTCATCATAATAGAGGGAATCCCAAGGCGGTCAATGGATTTGGTGTTCGAGAAATCTTTACCTGAGCAGAGTTCTGCTTTTTCTTCCAATGTCATTTGCCTGATCAATTCTTGTAAATTTCGTTCCACTAGTATTCCTCCAACCTTAATGATATCGCTTACATATACAAGAATAGATGAATTCACTCATCGAATATGGTAATATAATTGTTTTTTTAGAATTAATCAACTGAATCGTATCGAATAATCATTTTCTTCAACAATTTATTTACTTCACAAGGGAAATGAGTGTATATAAAAATTGAGGTGAATCTTCTTGAGCGTTCATCCTGATGAGAGAAGTTTTAACCTTAATTCAATCAACCCACAAGTCACCCAATTAGATGCGCTTAGATTGAGGAACTCCTCAATGTCTTCTATACGAGTTGAAATGACCATACCAAGTGTCAGGGAATTCGCTTTTGTTTCATGAAAAAGGTACAATTTACTTCAAGTTAACTTTAACTATTAAAGGAGCATCTTGACATGTACAGTATTAGTGAAATTGAGAAGATCACAGGTTTACGTCCCTCCACTCTACGTTATTATGAACAAGAAGGCATCTTACCACATGTTGAACGGAATGCTTCAGGTAGAAGAGAATATTCAGATGAGGTTTTAGAGTGGCTTGAACTGGTTGTCGCTTTAAAAGATACCGGAATGTCCATTGAAGACATAAAGGCTTATACAGAATTGATTCGCCAAGGCGATCCTTCCCTGGATGCCAGAAAACAATTTTTGCTTATGCATAAAACTAAAGTGGAACGTACTGTGGCTCAGACTCAGTTCCATCTGGAAAAGATTATTCGGAAGATTGCGATTTACGATGTTTTGATGCATAAGAAGATGAAATAGTCTATGAATATTTATTTTTCAAAATGAGTGTTGACTTCAAGTTAACTTTAAGAGTTAAAGTAAAGTTATTACCTTGAAGGAGTGATTACATTGTCAGAATCAAAAGTATGGCTTATCACTGGATGTTCAACAGGATTTGGGCGACACATCTCGCAGAAAGCGATTGAAGCAGGTTATAAAGTTGTCGTGACCGCGCGTAATGTTGAGCAGGTAACAGATCTTGCAGCCGGGCATGAGGATCAGGTAATTGCTCTCCCACTGGACGTGACTAATCCAGAACAGATCCGTAATGTGGTTGACCGCACGATTGAGAAGTTTAACCGTATAGATGTGCTTGTGAACAATGCAGGTATCGGATATTTCAGCTCCGTTGAGGAAAGCGAAGAGGAAGAAACTCGTAAGATGTTCGAGGTTAACTTCTGGGGACTCATGAATGTAACCAATGCTGTTCTTCCACATATGAGATCACAAAAAAGTGGTCACATTATAAACTTCTCATCCATTGGCGGTCTGACTTCATTCCCGACCCTTGGCTATTATCATGCTACAAAATACGCTGTTGAGGGCATATCTGAGAGTCTATCCCAAGAAGTGGCACCTTTTAATATTCATGTGACTTTAATAGAGCCAAGCAGTTTCCGCACAGATTGGGGTGGCCGCTCTTCTGTCAAAACAGAGACAAGCATCCCTGAGCTTAAAGAATCCATCGTCGGACAGATGTTGCAAGGGATCGAACTCGGTGTTGGTCAAGAAGCTGGAGATCCTGCAAAGGCAGCTGAAGCAGTTATTAAAGTTGTGGAAACAACGGAACCGCCTCTTCGTTTATTGCTGGGACAACAAGCCTACGATGCAGCGACCTATAAATTTAACAGCCTGCTTGCCAGCATAGAACAATGGAAAGAAACAACGATAAACGCAGATTACGAATAACAAAAGCTTGAATTACAAAATCCCACAGGGCATCACTTTTTTATGTGATATCCTTGTGGGTTAATTTGTGCTTTGAACTCGGTTGTGAATGTACGTCGTTGTTGTTTAGGCATTGTAGAAATCCGCTCCTTAACATGATAGTTCTATCTACAAGCCCTTATTTTTCTGTCCAACCAAGTGTAGCCGATCCAGAGCTGTTTTTTTTAAAACGTGATCTGTATCAGTTGATGTTATGCAAGGTCCCTTTTCGTTGACAAACCACATTTAAGTTGATAGCATAATTTAATTGAACTTAAGGAGGTCATTCTCATTCAACCCAAACAAAGGTTAGAACAGGAGCGTACCAACTTGCGGCAGAAACGCCGGATCGAAATTATTAAAGCGGCTACTGCTGTATTTGCACGACAGGGTTTTGAACAAACGACGATGCAGGAAATTGCAAATGAAGCGATACTCGGCGTTGCAACAATTTTCCGTTACTTCCCAAAAAAAGAGCATCTTATTGTGGAGGTAGCAGCTAACATCGTGCATTCAGAAATTGAGATACTTCAAGACGTATTGCATGATGAAGGTACGTGTTATGAGAAAATGGAGCGCATCTTTGACGCTTTGGTTTTCTATCATCAAGCTCATTATCAACAGAATTCCAAACTTATAGAAGCTTTTGAATGTTATGTTGCCTTGTCTAAAGCACCTTTGGAGAACCTACAGATTTATCAGGATGCATATGATCAGTTGATCCACCTGTTTACGGATCTTGCCCATTTAGGCGAACAGGATGGTTCTGTGCGAACTGACATGAATACAGTAGAAACACTGATTACAATGATGAATGTATTCGGTAATTTCTCCAAAAAGATGTCCATGTTGCATGATACGGATGCATTCAATACCCGGGTAGACTTGAATCAACAATTTAACATTCTTAAAACGACGTTTCTTTCAGCGCTCAAGGCTTAATGATATCTTTTTTATTTAATGTTTGATTCCGTCTGAACTTTGGTATTTTTTGTCATTCCGCTCTCGTTCATATTCTCTTGCATAATGGATTCACCTTCAATATCGATATTAGGTAGAAGTCGATCCAACCATTTAGGCAGATACCAAGCGTATTTACCGAGTATTGTCATGACGGCAGGTACAAGTGTCATTCGTACAATAAAGGCATCTACGAGGATACCAAAAGCAAGGGCAAGCCCCATCGATTTGATGATTGTATCTTCGGCAAAAATAAAGCTCGCAAACACAGCAATCATGATAAGCCCTGCGGCTGTAACCACTGGCCCGCTGTGAGTTAATCCACTTCTTACAGAACGGTGGGCGTCACCTGTGTGGGTATAATCCTCACGCATTCTGCTCACCAGAAATACTTCGTAATCCATTGCCAATCCGAACAAAATTCCTGTTACAAGTATAGGTAGAAAATTCAAGACAGGACCAGGTTCTGGAATGCCGAACAAGCTGCCAAGGTATCCATCCTGGATGACCCATACGATAAAGCCAAGTGTTGAACCTAACGTGAACAGGAAGCCAACAACTGCTTTAATAGGAACCAGGATTGAACGGAAGACAAGCATCAGCAGAACAAAGGCTAATCCAACGATAAGCAATGCAAACTTAGGCAGTGCCTCCTGTAATTTTTCGGATATATCAATGTTGACTGCCGTTCCACCGGTTACCATAATCTCTACGTTGTCTTTTTTCAGCACGTTCTCCGATTGATCCCGAATAGCTTGTACTAATTCAGTCGTGCGAATATCATGTGGTCCTTTCTCAGGCAAGACGGTAATGATTGCTGCTTGTCCTGAAGGAGTAGGGATAGCAGGCGATACACTTGCAACACCTGGAATATCTTTAATGTAAGTCGTTGCCTCTGCAATCTTGGTCTGGCTGTCCTTGCTGACACTGGTTTTGGCTACAACGACAAGCGGACCATTAAAGCCGGCTCCAAAACCCTCTGCTAATAAGTCGTATCCTCTTCGTTCCGTGGTTTCGGTTGATTTAAGCCCGCTATCCGGCAAGCCTAGCTGCATGTGCAGGAATGGCAATGTACATACGGTAAGAATGATTATGGATAGAACCGAGATTAACCACGGTTTTCGGGTGATCAACCCTCCCCAGGCATTTTCTTTTGTTTTATTTTTCTTTTGACCTGACCATTTGCGCAACCAGCGATTTTCTCGTGCTGGACTGATCCGATCTCCAGCAACAGCCAGAAGAGCAGGCACAAAAATGATGGCAATAAGCACAGCGACAAATACACTGATTGCTGCGGCCAAGCCCATCATGGTAATAAACGGAATTTGAACAACGGATAGTCCTACAAGGGCGATAATAACGGTCAATCCCGCAAAAACGACTGATCCTCCGGCAGTAGCATTGGCTTGCGCAATGGCCGTCTCACGGTCATAACCTTCGGCCAGCTGTTGACGGTAACGGGATATAATGAACAAAGCGTAGTCAATACCTACGGCTAAAGCAAGCATGACAGCGAGTGTAATTGAAAATGAAGACATGGATACAAAGTTTGATCCAACGATTACGGTCATCAAGCCAATTCCCAAACCGATAACTGCTGTCAGAATAGGTAATCCGGCTGCAAGAAATGATGTGAAGGTAAAAGCCAGAATCATAAACGCAATCAGAATTCCAATTACTTCAGAGATGCCGCCTATTTCAATTTCAGAGAAAGCCACACTGCCTCCGAGTTCTGTTTGCACTCCATTCTTCGTTAATGTTTCTGCTATGTTTAATACATGTTCTTTTGAATGTTCTCCTACTTCACTTGCGGCCTGTTTATACGTAATATCAGCATATCCGATTTTTTTGTCTGGACTTAGTGTCATGGTTTCGTAAGGATTGGAAACGGAGACGACGGACAAATCCGTTTTAACATCTTTCAACGCCTTTTTTATTTTGGATTGATTACCCTCTGATGTGAGCAAACCCTGATCAGCTTTGAAAATCAGACGTATCTGACCACCACCATCCGACGCTGGAAATTCGGATTTCAATACCTCGGCAGCCTGCTCAGATTTTGTTCCAGGTATAGTCATCTCACCTGTAAACGAAGGCCCCATGCCCAGACCGAGAGCTGCCATTACAATGAGAAGTGTGATTCCTGCCGTAATTACTGCTTTTCTTTTCCTCGAAGACCAGGCTCCGAGACGATATAACCATTTTGCCATAATAAATGTCATGCCCCTTTCAACTTGCTGCAATTAGGAAGTGTTTCATCACCACCCTATGTCTGTATTGTATTGAAAAATAGACGAAAAAAAATCGTACATAAGGGCATTCCCTAAATGTACGATCGGGCAAGATGGGGCATGTACGTTAGTTAAATCAAGACGTACGCGAGGCATTTTTTTTACTTAGAGATGCAGGAGTCCCTTTTCGACAGCGACAGCAACCGCTTCAGACCGTGAATCTACGCCAAGTTTGTTGTAAATATTCGTAAGATGAGCTTTCACCGTACGTTCGGCAATGCCCATATCGAAAGCAATCTCCTTACTACGCATTCCTCTTGCGATGGCTTGCAGAACAATCGTTTCTTTATCGCTAAGCAAGGTAGGCTCCGTTTTTCTGGCTAACGATCGGGTCTGATGAGCAAATACTCTGGCAGTAATCTCTGGCTGAAGCAAAGTCTCTCCACGGAGTGCAGAGTCTAATGTACGGAATAGGTTTTCACGGCTGGTATCCTTTAAAAGATATCCTTTGGCACCCAGGGATAAACCTTCGATCATAAGTTCGTCCTCGTTATATGTGGTAAGAATGATAACGGGAATAAGCAGGCCTTGTTCTTGCATCCGTTTCATGGTATCCAGTCCCCCAAGTCCCCCTGGCATGTTAAGGTCCATCAGGATGACATCCGGTTCAGAAATTTCCATCAGTTTTAATGCTTCAACACCTTCGTCGGCTTCTCCTACAATGCAGTAATTGTCGTCTGTTTCCAGAATAAGCTTCAGACCTTCTCGTACAACCCAATGGTCATCCACAATCATGACTTTGTGCTTCATGCGGCTATCCCTCTCCTCCTACCGATTATAATGGAAAGCTTAAGTGTACAGCTGTTCCTTGTGCATTACTGTCAATCTCAATACTCCCGCCAATGAGTCTGGCGCGCTCCTGTACACCAATTAAGCCGTAATGGCCATGTAATTTTCCGATGCGATCCGTGTTAAACCCTTGGCCGTTATCGATGATGTTCAGGTTAAACTTATTATTGCTATGGCTGGTAGTTATCTTGACAAGGTTCGCTTGTGCGTGCCTAGCGATATTCATAAGGGACTCGCTCAAAATATGCAAGATATGCTCCATCTGCACTTTGTTCAACTGTGAAGAGAGCTCTCCCTGAAATTCAGTTGTAATGCCAGTCGCCTGTCGGAATCGTTCCAGTTGCTCTTGAAACGCCTCGCTCAGCGTGATGGAAGGGTTTGATTTCGTGCGTAAATCATCTATTGCTCGTCGTGCATCCGCCAATGATTGTCTGGCTTGTACCATGGCATTGCGTATGATCTCCTGTGCTTTGAGCTGGTTCCCCTTTTCTTGATGAATACTTGCAGCCTCCAATTGCATAATAATTCCGGCAAGGCCTTGGGCCAATGTGTCATGTAAGTCTCTAGCCATCCGCTGTCTCTCACCAGTGAGTGTAAGTTCCTCTACTTTTTGGTGAGCCAGCTCTAATTCCCGCAAGAAATTTTGGGTTCTGACACGTGCATTAACTTGTTTGTAAAACAATGACGCGTAAGATATGACTACAACCATCATGAGTAAAAGTAATAAAACAAGCAGTGCCGCCTCAGGGCCAGTTCGATTAAATAAAGTTAAAGAACAAAACATGGCATAGAGCACAAATGCAACGAAAACCACTTTTGTTGTTTCGAAATAGATCGCAACGGTTTGCCCGATCAATACAGGTATAAGACCAATCAGGATCGCCGGCATGCCATCCGGCATAAGAATAGCACTAATGTATATTAAACTTGCTTGTATTATAATATATAACGGCTTGGAATAAGCAACGACTGAACCTGTTATCCAGTAAAAGTAACTATGGGCGAGCATCACTATGACGAAAAAAACACTCGGGATAATAATGGGTGCTGACATGGTCTGTAGTATAAGGGTTGCGGTGGTAACAAGGCATAGCCATATTAACACAGGGAGCCGCGAAGCGGATAAAGGGTCGATATGTTCTTTTGCATCTGAAGCGGTATTCAGTCTTCTCTTAAACCACATTGGATTCACCTCGGTATCCAGTATACCTCTTTTCAACATGAATAATAGTACTTTAGTACATGCCCCTTCGGACATAAGAAACGAAGAGCGTTAAAAAAATTCTTTTTACACGTTTGCTAGCCAAATCCCTTCTCCACTGAAGACCAAGACTATGTACAGGAAGGTTTTAGATCTTTGAAGTGTTGGGTTTTTATCAAATACCTTCTAGCCTTGAAGCCCTAGTCTGTTAAATCACTCATAAAGAAACTCATCTCTAAACTTAGATGTTTATCTAATCGGGAATAGGAACATGTTGTTGTCTATTTCGGTAATTCGAACAAGTTCTTGTCCTTGGCTTGGGACAAGAACTTGTACCGATAAAATAAAAGAGCCGCTAAAATAGCGACTTCAATGGGACCATGTTCTTGTCCCTCGACACCACCCAACGAAGGACAGCAGGATTCATTTGATCAGGCGCTTCTCCATTCGTTCCAACTGGACATATGAAAAGTAGCAAAAGCATATCCACACTTGCACTGAAATGCATGTTCTAACTGTCTATTCGACAACAAGAAAGGTATCGTTGATCTACAGTTAGGGCAAGTATTATTCAATTTTAGATCATGAAATGCGCATTCATCCAGAAGTTTAAACTGATGCAGCCAAGAATGATCCCCCCCTCCCCGTTTTCAAACTCAGTTTCGTCGATAGGGATAATTCCTTTGACATGACCTACGAATACAATAACGCACACCTTGCCTTCGTGAGTTTCAACAATCATACTGCGTAGAAGCTGCCGGGCTTTTTGGTGAGAAGCGGGGAAATCCTACAATTCTTCAGAATAAAAAGCTTTAGATACGGATTCCGTAGCTTTATCAATAAAAGCTGCAATTTGACTGGGGCTTTCCTTCAGACCACTACTCACCCACTTTTTAATAATAGCTATACTGCCATGAGCGGTGAACGTATACCAGGACTCAAATAATTGTGGATCAAAATATTTTAATTCCGTCTTCCATCGTTCAATAGTTAAATCGTGACTGATATAAAGGATTCGTTCCAATAATTCTTTATCGCCATGCTCTGAGAACAGAACCTCACATATCGTTTTATTTGCTTTGATATACTTACATAATTCAAAAGATAGCGTTTGAGGGTTTGAAGTACTCATCCCAACTTGCTTAATGTCTTCGTAAAGATCATTTTCAATCGTTGAAAGAAGCTCAAACTGATTAGCATAGTGTGTATAAAAGGTGTTGCGATTAATCCCTGCTTCTCTGCAAATGTCGGTCACGGTAACTTTATTGATAGACCGTTCTGTCAAAAGCTTCAACAGGCTTTCTTTGATAACCATTTTTGTATACCTCACTCTGTGATCTGTTTTTTTGTCTGCCATAATATCCTCCCAATTTGAAATAATGAACAAATCTAAGGTGGTTTGTATGATAACTAACATATCTCAATCGAACAGGCTGTTGTTTAAGTAACACAGTGAAATTATAATTTATTTGAACGTTCAATTCTATTTTTAAACTTAAATGGAGGTGAAATATGAGTGATATAACTGTAGTGCCTGTATGGATAATTCAAGATATTATCGTCTTAATTGCTGCTGTTCTAATGGTTTTCTACATCCTTGATAAGGAAACACATCCCAAAACGGTTCTACTGCAGTTTATAGGTTTTGTGTTTTTTTACGCAGCCGTTTTTGAAATTACTGCTTCATCGCTTGGGGAAGGTTTTTACGCCTATGGGCGGAGTATTTTAATGTTATTTAATATACCGATTACTGTCCCTATTATTGAGTTTCTGATCATTTATTCAACTTTGCGTGTTCTAAAGTCTGTAAATATACCGTCCTGGACTAAACCATTTATTACGGGATTGAGCGCTATGGTTTTTGACTTTTCATTGGACCCGGTGGCTGTTAAACAGATATTTCAGACTACAGATGGACTCATGGCAAGATGGACTTATTATCCGCTAGCCGGTGAGCCTCAAATCTATGGGGAACCTGTGATGAATTTTACAGGATGGATTTATATAGCGGGATATTGGACCATCTTTATTCTAATTGGTGAATGGTGGCATAAAAAGAAAGGCTACAGTAAATCAATTGGTTATATCTATCCGTTTCTGGCGGCCATTCTGTCATTAGCGTGTATGTTCTCACCCTTATCTAACTTCTTTAATTATATGGGTCCGTTCTTCGAAAGAACCTCTAATATGCAATGGGTGATGTTGATTACACTTTCTGTAATTACAATCGGAATTTTAGCATTAGCTTTTATAAAGTTTTGGGACCGGAAGGTTAATTATTCAATCACTCCCAAAAAAGATTTTTCTATCATGTTTACTTTCGTGGGGTTCCCCCTAGTCAATACTATATTTTGCATTATAGGAGGTTACACGCAAGTGTTGTGGCTGGTCGCTCTGGCTCAGATCCTATTATTGCTAGGCTGGATTGGAATTTACATTATGGGTAAAAAAGCAAGTCCAATCACGAAATAACCATAAACCCAAGCATTGAGGCAAAGACACACTTTCATTAATATTCCTTTTCGACATTTTTATTTTGGTGCTTCTTGCTTACATGAAAAGAAATAGACCGCCCACCCTAAGGTATCAGTCTATTCCGACCACCACCGAGCGGCCGACTGCTCTTTATGTAGTTAATGTACACTGGAGTCGTGTTACAGCACGGCTCCTTACTTATTCTTACCTCTGTATAACAGATACTATAACGGTTTATTTAGCGGTGGTTTTTGTTTCGCGCGTTTCACGCACTCAACTGGCTAAAGCCATAATAAAAGCCTGGGCAGTATGCACCCAGACCTTTCACCTGGTTTTGGTTTACCATCCGATAGCCGCACCATCGCAGCGGGGGTCTGTGCCCCCGAGCAGGAAGCCATTGTCATCGATCATAATGGCATGCGCATGTCCCATGACTCTAGCAAAATCTTCAACTTTTTGTACCTTGTGTCCGGTGAGCTGTAAGCGCTGCTGCACTTCTGCTGCGATCCGGCCCTCCACTCTCAATTCTTGCGTTGC
Organism: Paenibacillus sp. E222; assembly: GCF_013401555.1. NCBI lineage: Bacteria > Bacillati > Bacillota > Bacilli > Caryophanales > Paenibacillaceae > Paenibacillus > Paenibacillus sp. E222. The sequence goes on along the minus strand of NZ_CP058552.1, from coordinate 4,815,069 downwards.
CTCTCCCCATGTTCTTCCCCACACCCAGCGGGGTTCACGTACAGCGGTCTGGGGGGCCATGCCATAATCCACCATGCGGGTCAGCAGCGCGGTCTGTGTCTGGGGCTGACCTTCTCCTCCCTGGGTACCGTACAAAATATACGGCTTCCCATCACGGCATGCCATTGCCGGCATCAGCGTATGAAAGGTTCTTTTGTCCGGCTCCAGCCTGTTCACATGTGTCGGATCCAGGGAGAAGAATGAGCCTCGGTTCTGCAGCAATATACCAGTGTCTCCCCCAACCACGGCCGAGCCGAACTCAAAGTAGAGACTTTGGATAAATGAAACGGCATTGCCCTCACTGTCTACTACCGCCGCATATGCCGTATCATGACCTACCGGTTGAGAATCCATCGGCAGGGCTCGCTCCATATCAATGCAGGCCGCGAGCTTCGCAGCATAGGATTTGGATAGCAGCTGTTCCAGAGGAATGGATGAAAATTGTGGATCTGTCAAATAACGATCGCGATCACGGAAGCTCAGCTTCAGCGCCTCCACGAGCAGGTGATAGTACGCATAGGAACCATGCTCTATACTGTCCAAATCAAACTGTTCTAGAATTTGAAGCGCCATTATACCGGTAAAGCCCTGTGAATTCGGCGGGACCTGATAAAGATCAAGCCCTCGGTAACTCCCTTTGATCGGCTCCACCCATTCACCTCTGTGTCTCGCAAAGTCCTCCAGTGTCAGTAGACCTCCCTGCTCCTTAAGTGAGCGAACAATCTCCTGACCAACACTGCCTGAATAAAATACGTCTCGGCCCTGGTCTGCAACCTGGAGCAGGCTGCTTCCCAAAGCAGACTGCACAAAGCGGCTGCCTTGCTCCGGAACTTTACCTCCGGGCAGATAGATGTCGGCTGTCTGTGGATAAGCTGCCAGCACATCGAAACGCTCGGCCGTATTGACATGCTGGTCCGGCGACAGCGGGAAGCCTTCCAGCGCATATTGGATCGCGGGCTCAAGCACCTCTGCCAGCGTCTTCGAGCCATATTCCTGTAATATGGCATCCCAGCCGTCCACCATACCCGGCACGGTAATGACGCTGCGGGGTCCCCGCTGCGGGATGGCTGACTCGCCTTCAAAGCAGCTGGCGGTAATCCGACTGCCCGAACGTCCACTCGCGTTATATGCCCTGACTTTTCTCTCTTCGGTGCTATAGGTCAGCCAGAAGGAATCGCCTCCCAGTCCCGTCATATGTGGGTATACGACAGCAAGACAGGCGCTCACCGCCACGGCGGCATCAAAGGCGTTACCTCCCTGCTGCAAAATACGAGATCCTGCCGCACTGGCCAAAGAATGAGGACTGACGACCATCGTCTGTGTGCCTGTGACTTGTGGAACCATCTTGCCACCTTCTTTCTCTTCTATGTTCAACTGACGGAAATTCCTGTTTGTTGCAAATCATGTTACCATTCAGACGCGAATGTCTGAGCTGTATGCAAAGCAGACTGCCATCTGCCCGAGGCATACACCCAGCGACTCATTTTTGTACCTGATAGCAGCTGCGTGACATCCGAAGCATCCGTGACTACAAAGTTGCAGTCATGTCCTTCTTCTATTCCATACTTGTTGCAGCCCGTGATTGCAGCAGGTATATCCGTGATCATCCGCAGCAGCTGTGCTAAATCCCGTTCACTGCCCATATGGGCCGCATATGATGTGATTTGGGCGATCTGTATCAGATCCCCGCGGCCGAACGGATGGAACGGGTCTTGAATATTGTCGGAGGCCGCAGCAAGCGGAATGCCTTCTGCAAGCAGCTCGCGAATGCGTGTTGTGCCCCGTCTTACCAGGCCGCGATCTTCCCGTCCTTGAAGATACAGGTTCACCGCAGGCAGCGTTACCGCGTTCAGACCGGCTTCCTTCATCTTCGCCATCACATGCTGTGCATCGTTTTCCGTCATGGCAGACAACGAGCACAGATGATCTGCCGTCACTCTGCGCTGATAACCGTAGTGAATCGTATGCTCTGCTAAGCTCAGTACGGTCTTTTTTCCTGGATTATCACTTTCATCTGCATGCAGATCAATGGGTACTCCGAAACGTTCTGCTAACCGAAAAATCCTGCCAATCTCTCTTTCAGAGTCGTCTGCCAGATGAGGGGCTCCGCCCAGTACATCAATTCCCATCCGCAGTGCTTCCTCGATTGCCTCATCCGCAGCTTCTTGATTGCCGCGGAACGGAACCATGAGCGCATATTGAATAGTCATACTACCCTTCAACTTCTCCCGTACCTCCAAGGCTGCCTCAATTGTCCGAAAGGCCACCTCTCTCCCCAAATGAACAGGGAAGTCGAGGTGGCTCCTTATGGTCGTGGTTCCGTAGCTCAGTGCCATTCTGGCGGCAGTCAGCATGCGTTCCGCTAGCTGCTCCTTGCTGAATGTCTGTACAGCCTGGCTGTAATTGAGAATGGCTTCATGAAGTGTGCCGGATCGGTTCGACACCTGCTCAAGCGAGAAGGCCTTATCCAGATGCATATGACAGTCAACCAGGCCAGGAAGCATCATCCCACCCTGCAGATCGATGCAATCCGCGTCTGCGAGCCGTTTCAGATCCGATCCAGCCTGGTGCGGGACCATCATACGGGAAGCACCGCTCTCCCGTGCATCAAGAAAACGATCCTGCCGACGGATACTAACCCATTTTCCAGCCTCCGCCTGTAGTTCATAAAGACAGAGGTCTTCCCGGCGCGGAAGGCATACATTAATGAAACGCAGCCCTGCACTCATTGTGCGGTAGCCAGCGCCTGAAGCACGGCCAGATCCTCCTCGTCAAGCTCGGTGGCCGGACCCGCTTTGATCATATCCGAGAACATTTCGTCCGGCACCATGGTCGTCAGACAATACAGACGTGTGCTGCCCGTGTTAATAATATCGTGATGGTTGCCCGGTGGAATGATAATGAATGAACCTTGGCGGATCGGCGTCTCATATTCGTTGCCAACTTTGGCTAGCCCCTCCCCTTTTAACACATAAAAATATTCATAAGCTTCCCGGTGTTCATTGGATGGAGTTCTGCCTCCAACCTCGAAGATCTCCACGAATGAAGTGAAAGGAACCTGCTCCCTGTCGCACAGCAGGATGAACTTATTCGTATCCTGTGCGGAAATTTTGTGGACGGGACAATTCTCAAAGTTACCAGCAACCAGACCTGGAATGTTCACCATATACATTCAACCTCACTTTGACTGATTTTAATTTACGCTTCGCTTTTTATCTTTTTACCGGCAGCCTCAAACAGGATATGTCCTGTTCTGTACTGCGAACAGCCGTGGTGGCAATCTTCAACCCACCTGTTCCCGTGCTGTTCATCTCGTCCCTAACACCGTTTGGATGCCGGGCGAATAACGGGAAGGCGCTGCCTGTCAACTCAAGCCGGACATACGAGCCTGCCGGAAGGGTGGCCGCCAAGGGACGCAGCCGGATCTGCGCTGTTCTCCATTCATTGGAATCATCTGCTCCTTCACTGCAGATTTCCGTGCGACCCACACTCAGTAGCCGGGCCGCCCCTTTCTCGGATACGGTCGTGAGGATAGCCACCAGATCCGTCGGACCTCCCAATGTTTGGTACTGCACGGATAACACCGGAGACCCAAAAATAGGGATATCCTCTGCAAGCGGTCCTCCCGTGTATACCAGAATCTCTTGCCGTTCCTGAATAGCAGCTCGGTCGGTGGGCAGGTAAGAGTCCAGGCGCATCGGCAGACGTGAGTCGTACACGAATACATCCGGCACAGCCTCCTCCACATCTTCCTTATGCTTTTCGAGTCTCCCGCCTCCTGCCGCACCGTTCGCCGGGGTCTGTGACCCGGACAGATAAAACCATTCGGACGGAGAGGCCCCATCCTCATATAGAGAAGGCAGCTGTTCCGCCGTGTGCCATTCATGACTCAATTGGTCAAAATATCGGATCGGCAGTTCACCAGGCAGTTCCATGTCTTCCTTGCCCTTCAGCCAATAATCAAACCAGCGCAGCTGCTCCAGATGATGACCACCATCCGCCTGCTCGCCATGATCGATTCCGCCCGCTCTGCGCCCCCATGGAATATGGGCCCACGGGCCGACAATGAGCCGATGAAAGCAATCCGGCGTGGCCGTAGCTTGCAGAGCTTCGAACGACTGTAACGTGCCCATGAGGAAACCGTCATACCATCCCCCAATATGAAGCGCAGGCACGGGTTCCTTTACGATATCGTTGATCCAGTTCATCTTCTCCCAGTACTCATCGTACGCTTGATGATCGATCCAATCATAAAATGCGGGAAAGTATTGCTCCAGAATCGGATGTCTTTCATTCAATGGCATTTTCCAGAGCATCTCCTCGGGGCTGCGCATGAGTCGTGAGCATTGCTCTGCCGTTTCGAAGTCACCCGCTCTTTGTGCCGTGTCACGAGCCAGCTGGAAAGCCCACGGCAGATGGTTGCCAAGTGCGAAGGAGCCATGCGGATAAAATAAGCCATGATACATGTCAGCCGGACACATGCTCGGTGCAATCGCCTTGAGCGCAGGCGGGTGAAGGGAAGCCGCTGCCCATTGTGTGAGGCCTTGATAAGAGAAACCGTACATGCCTACGTTCCCGGTCGAGCCGGACAGATCGGCTGCCCATTCGATGGTATCAAATCCGTCCTCTGCTTCTTGAACAAACGGATTAAATTCGCCTTCCGACTCACCCCGCCCCCTGACGTCCTGAATTACAACGATATATCCCTTACTTGCATACCAGACGGGGTGGGCATGCGTAACGGTAGAAGCAATCGACCGTCCGTAGGGCTGGCGCATCAGCAGCACAGGATATTCTCCTGTCTCGTCCGGCAGGTATATATCTGAATACAACGTTATGCCGTCGCGCATCGTGCAAGGGACCTTTCGGCGGATGACGACATTTCCAAATTTCATGCAACTCGCTCCTTTGCTGTAGATACGGATTGACTATTAAAATCCGCATGGCACGTTAACTGCTGCAGGCTGCGCCATTCTTCCATCATCCGTTGATCAGATACCGCTAACTGCCGAACGCTTTAATTTCTCCTGATTCAAAATTCCCTTCGGGTCGTTGTGATGTTTAATTTCCCACAAACGATCATGGGCGTATGATCGCCCGCCTTCCTTCAAATCCCATGTATGCGGATTGTTGACTATAACGCGGTTTTTCTCGTAACATTCCATCAGCTGATTCAGGTTTTCCTCCGTTGTGAAGGGAACCAGCGGCAGGCCGGAGATTAGCAAATTTCCGTTTTGGCGGGCAAACTCGATATGATTCATCACTTCCGGATATTCCTTTTTCATTAATGAGATTTGCTCAAGGGCACTGGATGGATCAAAATTTAGCTGCAGGTAAGTCAAGCCAGGATCTGCCTTGCGTGCCCACAATGTTGTATGATTCCATGTGAAATCGGAGACACCTACACCTTTGTGATACTGTTCGGCAGAGACCTTCATAGCCAAGTGACCTCCATACTCCGATAGGATACATTCAAGCTGGGATTCGTTGGCCGTATCCACTTCCAGTAATGCGACAGCATGGTCAGCGGGGAGATCAAGCGGGAGAAAATAGGATGGTACCGGCCATTCATGGATGGAAATTAGCCGTTTCATCAAGGAAGTGTCCTCAGCAACCGCCTGCCCGAAGCGAAAAGCCTGTTCAAAACGGTCAAAGGTCACTGCCCATTGCATCCATTCCACTCGGGGAGCCAGATTGATTTCCACTTCGGACAAAATGCCGATTGTACCGTAAGTATGCAGGTAAGGCAGCACTTCGTCTCCCTGGAGCTCAATGGTACGGGGATGAACCTCAACGGTCTTGATTTTTAGAGAACGTACCAGCCCATCCCAGATCGTCCCCCAGCTGATCGAACCGATGCCGCCAAAACCGCCGCATAAAAACCCGCCGATCGTCGCAGATTGAAAGGTGGAAGGCATCGTACGCAGCTCGTAACCTGCCTTGCGGGCAGTGGATTCCATTTTGCCGAGTCTGGCCCCGGCCTGGATCCGCATCGTGCCTTCTCCCATTTCGAGCACCTTGTTGTATTTGGCCAGATTCAGGACGATTCCGCCTGTGACCGGAACACATTGGCCATAGTTGCCGGTTCCGTTCCCCCTGATGGTGAGCGGAACTCCCAGCTCTGCTGCTATGGAGAGCAGATCGTCAAGTTCTTCCTCGGTGTGCGGACTGGCGATGCACTCGGCGATCTTACCCTGCAGCTGACTGGCCAGCACAGGAGAGAAGTGATGATAATCCATCGAATATTTGGCAAGCGCCGCCTCCTCCCACTGCAGCAATTCCGGATCCATGCGTTCTTTCAATACGGCTATCCAATGTTCATTCATTCGGTTCCCCTCCCGTATTTGTAATACTGATCTCCCAAAGGAATCTCTTAGGACTTCGGCAAGAATTCATCCGTAAACACCTTGCTGACATCAGGCTCCTCTTTCAAGGCCCCAATCTCCTTAAGCTGCTTTCCGAGCTCCGTCCAGCGTTCCTCTGTCATATAGCCAACACCATGTGTCGCTGCATCACCTTCATATACAAACGGGATAAGCGCTTCTGCGGCATAGTTCAGCTTTTCTTTCGTAAAATCAGGGTTTTCCTTTAAAATGACGTCATTCACGGTATCATAATTGGTCTTGTAATAATCCCAGCCCTTCATCGAAGCCTCGACATAACCACGCACAATATCAGGATGATCCTGAATATACTGCTCCGTGGTGAACAGCACATTGGAGTACGGGTTATAACCGGCATCTGCCAGTAGCAGGAAATTAATATCCACATTCTGCTGCTTCATCTCGTAAGGTTCACTGGTTACATATCCCTGAATCGCAACCGTTTCATCGGCTACAAAAGGAGCCAAAGAACCGGTATAAGCCAATTCCTTCACGTTACCCAATTGGTATTTACTCTTCACAAAATCCCAAAACACCGAGCCTGTACCCACGTATACGGAGCGGTTGTTCAAATCGGCCAGGGAGGACATGTTCTGATTGGCATGAACCATAAGTCCCTGCGGGCTTTTCTGGAATATCGTTGCAATCGCTACAAGAGGGATTCCTTCTTCACGAGCGACCAGCAATTGATCCGCTGTAGCAAGTCCGAACTGCGCCTTGCCTGAAGCCACGATCTGTGTTGGAGACACCTGCGGCCCACCTGCCTGGATGGTCATATCGAGACCGGTCTCATTGTAATATCCTTGTTCCTTTGCCGCATACAGCCCCCCGTGCTCTGCTTGTGCAAACCAGTTCGTCACCTGTGTAATTGCCGTGAGTTCCTCGCTTCCCCCCGTAGCAGAGGCATTCTCAGCAGTTGGCTGTTTCCCGCAAGCCGCCAGTAATGTGGATAAGGAAATCATTGCTGCGAGTAAAACGACAGTTCCCTTTTGTCTGTACTTGTTCATCTCATTACCACTCCCCAAGGAAAATTACGGATGATTTACTCTACTACTGCTACCGGATTTTGAAGCGTCATAAAGCCACTGATTCTACACTCGGCGACATCTCCTTGCTGAATCCGGACGGACCCTGGTGTGCCTGTCATGATCACATCTCCCGGATAGAGAGTCATCATCTGTGAAAAATACGAGACAATGAACCATGGATGATACATCATGTGAGACACCGTATTGCTATGAGTAACCTCATCATTTAACACCGTTTCAACCACGAGGCTCTGCAGATCACTTATTTCATCAGGTGTTATTAGTTGTGGTCCAAGACTGAAAAATGTATCGAATAACTTGGATCGCTGCAGGAATCTGGGGTTCCGTGCGTGAATGTCCTGGTTAGTCATATCAAGCGTTGCGGCAAAACCTGCAATGACCTCCTGCGCACGTTCTTCCGGCACATTTTTGCAGGTTCGGCCGATGATAATGCCAAGCTCAGCTTCTGATGTCACATTCACATCCTGAGCCGTCAGCTGGATATACTCTTCCGGCCCGATCAGGCTTGAGTCCGGCTTCATGAAGCAGACCGGCTCACGCTCTGGAGGAGTAGATGCGAGATCGATCGCTTTTTGCACATAATTCATGCCAATTCCCCATATTTTACGAGGGTGGCGGAAGAGAGGAGCAGGTATGGCTCCCTCTGAAGGTATGAAAGGGATGGATGAAACTGTTCTGTCCCCGTGCTTCTGATACCACTGGATTAACTCGTCTAGCTGGCTTTGCTGCAAGATCTCCATAACGGAGGTGCCCCATGTGCTTCCTTCCGCCTTGTTGATCTCCTCTAGAAGAAAGAATCGTTCCGCATGTTCAATCGCTGCCTGTTCACCATCGCCGTGTTTCAGACTGACGAGCTTCACGGGGTGCTTCCTGCTGGCTGTTGAACCGGTTCAGTCCCACGGACATCGGTGATTTCAAAATCACACAGTTCCTCCAGAGCCTCCGACAAAATCGTTGAGATTCTATCCTGAATAATCCTGCCTTTCTCAGGCGTGGCCGTCGTAGCATCGCCAGCAATGCCGGTAGCGGAGATATCAGCCATCTTCCAGGCGAAGCGGATGTTCCCTTCTAATGTAAGAAAGCGGTAAGAGGACATATCGGGAAGCTCTTTAACGAGGAACTCCTCCTTCACCCAGTCCGGTTTGATGGACATCACGAGAGAAGTCTCATAATCGCCACCATGAATACCATATTCCAGCTCCTCGGAAGACAGGAGATCCTCTGCCACATTCAGACTGCTGGGACTGAGATAGAAAACCATCATCCCCGTTCTGATCCGTATTTCTCGTGATACTGTATTCAGCAAATCCACGTTGCCGCCATGGGTATTAAACAACAGTAACTTGCGAAATCCACTGGCCTTCAGACTTTCTGCAATGTCCAGCATGATGGCATGCAGTGTGCTCGCCGATAAGGAAATGGTGCCTGGAAGTCCAATATGTTCATTGCTTTTGCCATACGAGATCGGAGGCAGCAGCCAGATCTCCTTATCCTCCCGAACCCGCTCCAGCGTTTGTGATAATGTCGCTTCCCCAATCAAAGTGTCCGTATATACGGGCAGATGGGGGCCATGCTGCTCCACAGCTCCGACTGGGAGAATAACCAGCGCCTTATCCTTCGGCAGTTCTTTGACCTGTTTGCTTGTCAGACGGGGCAAAAATCGTTCTTCCCACGCTGTTCCTTCATATCGTTGAAACATAACTGACACCCTTTCTCCTGAGGCTTTATTGTTTTTACGCGTAGCTTCATGTCCATATATCCAATGATGCTCCTACCCTTTTACTTCTGAATTTACTGCTGAAAGAAAGGATGTGGCCCATTCCAGCAGACGTTGATCCTGTCCTGGACCTGCAATGATTGAAATACCGACCGGGCGGCCCAGTACCTCCGCAGCGGGAATCGTAAGCTGCGGCAGACCCGACAAGCCGGAAATGCAGGTTAAACGCATCGTTTTCACTCTTCGTTCTTCAATTAAAGGCCCGCCCAAGCCCAGCTTCGGGGCTGCTCCAGTTGTCGTCGGAATCACAAGCACTGTATCCGTTCTGAGCAGGTCAGTCATGTGCTTGCACACCTCAACTCGGCGTTTGGCTGCCTTCTCCTGATCGGCACGTTCAACAGTGCTTGCCCAGGAGAATCGCCCGGCCGTATCTGGCCCGAAGGTTGGCTGCTCACGTTCAATCCACTCCCCATGCTCCTGCCATATTTCATAGCCTTGGATCGTCCTGAACATGGTCATCCATTCAGGCAGACCCTGCGGGGCGATGCGAACTGTTTCATGGCTCGCAGCCATGCCGCATAGCAGCTTCAGGTAAGGGGTAAGCGCATCTTTGCTCTCCGTGTCAGCAAGCTCCCACGCATCCTCACCAATGAGCACCCGACTGAAGCCTGTACCCGAGTCTGTCTGCGGCAAAAGCACTTCTCCTACCCGGCACAGCGTCTCGAGATCACGTGCCATCCAACCGACGGTGTCGAAGCTGGGAGCGAGTGGAATAACGCCTTTCGCGGAGACAATGCCATGTGATGGACGCATTCCATAAATTCCACAGTACGAAGATGGCACACGTACCGATCCTCCCGTATCCGTTCCAAGGGAGAAGTCAGCAAGCCCAGCGGCGACAGCAACCGCCGATCCGCTCGATGAACCGCCAGGGATGCGATCGGGAGCCCTTGGATTCACTGGTGTTCCATAATGAACATTTTCACCATTCAAGCTGAACATCAGCTCATCCGTATGCGTCATGCCCGTTAGCCTTGCTCCTTGCTGCAATAGCAGGTTGAGCGTTTCCGCGTGTTCCGCCTCGGGCCCATGCGTCTGGAGCCAACACGGATTACCCGCGCCATTTGTATTGCCACGGACGGCATATACATCCTTGACCATCAAGCTGAGTCCGTTCAGCCTACCCTGACCTGTCGGTTCAACGATCACCTGGTTGACAGTGGCGTTCCATTGGTCCTTCATTGCTTCATCCCATCCTTCCGCTCAGCCTTCTAACGATGCCAGCTCTTCTGAGGTATTTCTCTCTATAGGAGTCGCTGCCCCGCTCAGCTCTTGTACCAACCAGGTGGAATCCGTAACGAAGCCATAACATTGCTTGATATTGTACAATGTCGCTTCTATGCAGAAATCCGGGGAGCTTGTTGCCGAGCAATCCTCCAGAAGTATGCCGTCATATCCGAGACAAGCCGCGTCCTGCAGTGTATGCATGACACACTGATCGAGATTTACTCCGGCAAACAACACCGTTTGAATATTGAGATTGCGTAGAATACTGTCCAGTGGTGTATCCCAGAACCCGCTCATGCGATATTTATCCACATAGATATCATCGGGGGACGAATCCAGACCATCGACAATGGCCGTTCCCCAACTGCCTTTCTCCAGCACCTTGGAGCCGTTCCCCGGCAGCGGGTCCCCGATGCCGTTGCCTCGCCCATCCGAATTGTATACATGAAGCACGGATGGCGGCACGTTCATTCGGTCTTCCCGATTGCCCCAGTTCACCCATATCACAGGCACTCCCGCTTTGCGCAGCTCGGGCATCAGTCGGTTCAGCCGGCTGACCGGGTTAAGGAGCGGAGAGGTATCGACCCCAATGGAATCCAGCCATCCACCCGGTGTACAGAAATCATTCTGCATATCGATGACAATAACTGCCGTATGGTCGAGATCAAATATGACTTCCTGCGGCTGTGCAGGGAGGGTTACTGACTTGCCGTACTTTTGCGTTCGCCTCAGATCCACCAGCGTTTCGGACACTTGCCAATAGCTCTTTCGATTTCCAAGTTTGAACATATTAAGTCCCCTCATTTTTTCTGAAATTTCTGATTTGAAGCTTCAAATACTTTTGGTTCAGGTCTATGGCTTCATCAGATACTCCGTTGTAAACGCCTGGGTAACATCTAGTGATTTCGTTAATCCTCCGCCCTTGATCATCTGATCCTGCAGGGTGCTCCAGCGTTCCTTTGTCATGTAACCAACACCATTTGCTTCGGAATCCTTGTTAAGAATAAAGGGTTTTTCCTGCACTGCCTCATAATTCATTGCTTCTACCGTCATATCGGGATTGTAGGTTTGGATAAACGGGTTTACCTTTTCATAGTTGTCTAGATAATAGCTCCAACCTTTCTGACTTGCCTGCACCACAGCTTCAACAACATCAGGGTGCTCTTTAAGGTAATCTTCCGTCGTGAAAAGAACGTCTGCATAGTTCGCATAACCGGAATCGGCGATTTTCAGATAATCCACCTCAACCCCCTGCTGAGAAAGCGCGTAAGGCTCATTCGTGATGTAACCCTGATTGAGAGAACTGGGGTCATTGATAAAATTGACCAGCTGCCCGTTATACTTCATTTCTTTTACATCTGTCAGATTGTATTGGCTCTTGATATATTCCCAGTAAGGCACCGCTGTACCGATGTATACGGTTTTGCCGTTCAGGTCTGTGAAATCCTGAATGTTCTCCCCCTTGTGGTACATCAGAACCTGCGGTGTGCTTTGAAAACCGGCAAGGATACCGACAACAGGGATTCCCTGTTCCCGCGCCTTCAAAATTTCATCCGCATAAGAGATGCCGAATTCAGCTTTGCCTGCAGCGACAAGCTGCATGGTTGACACCTCAGGGCCTCCTGGCTGAATTGTCATGTCGATCCCCTTGTCCTTATAATAGTTCTGCTGCAATGCCGCAAAATAGCCTCCATCTTCCCCTTTGGCGTACCAGCCCTCGATCAGTTTCACCTGCTTCAAATCTGTTCCGGCTTCCCCACCCGCCGGGGCGGCGGATTCTAGAGCGGAGGAATTGGAGCATGCGCTCAGAAGCAGTAGGATCAAAGAAGCAGCCGACAGCAGCCATTTCTTGTAACGAAAGTTCATATGATGTTTGGACATGCTGGATCTCTCCCCCGGTTCTGGTATCATTTCATTGCTGATTCATGCCAGGACTTCAAAAGTTTGTTCGACACCATGTTGATGATCAGAAAAAATGCGATTCCTAGGGCCGATGCCGCTAAACCGCAGGCGAACAGGTAAGGCGTTTGCAGGCGGGTTGCCGCAACGGTAATCCCGTAACCGAGTCCGCCTTGTCCGCCACCAATGCCTGCAATGTATTCACCCACGATTGCTCCGACAACCGAACTGGAGCATGAAATTTTCAGCCCTGCCATAATGTACGGGAGTGCCGCCGGAAATCTAAGCCTCCAAATGGTTTGAAGCTTGCTTGCATTATACAGATAGAATAAATTCTTCATGTTCTGATCCGTTGAGTTCAATCCGATCAGCGTATTCGATAAAATTGGGAAAAAGCTGATTAAGAATGAAATGATCACAATGGCATTTATTCCCGCTCCGAACCAGATCACTATGATTGGCGCTACCGCAACGACCGGAATAGTCTGTAGGATAATAGCGTAGGGATATACGCTTTTTTCTACCGTTTTGGACAGGGCCAGCAGAATGGCCAATGAAATACCGAGCACGACACTGATCGTAAAACCGATCAACGCCTCAACAATGGTTGTGCTTACCGACGTAATCAGATTCGCGCTGTTCTCAGCAGCGGCTGCGGCAATATCGGATGGCTTGGGCAAGATATATGGGGGCATTCCGAGTATCCGCACGATTAATTCCCATCCACCGATAAACAGGACAAACACGACGATTGGCGGCAGAATTTTTTTCAGCAGTCCAATGACTGGGCTCTCTTCTGCCGGATGATGGCTGCGGGCATTGTCCTTCCCGGAAGCTCGGATACCTGGTGTCGTTTCAACGGCTGGATTAGCTACCATCTCTTCCATGTTGCTTCCCTCTCCTCTCATTTCTGGCTATCAATGATTCAGTACATTGGACACGCTGCGTACATATTCACCGAATTCAGGCTGGGTCCGAAATTCATCATCCCTCGGATAGGCAAACGGAATATCAATGAAATCCGAAATTTTACCGGGACGAGGGGTCATCACCACGACATTTGTTGATAGGAACACACTTTCGAACACGTTATGCGTAATGAACAGAACCGACATCTTCTTGTCCTGTTCCCAAATATTTAGCAGTTCATTCTGCAGCGTCTGCCTGGTAATTTCATCTAGGGCGCCAAACGGTTCGTCCATTAACAGCAGCTTGGGACGGGATATCAACGCTCGTGCAATAGATACTCTCATCTTCATTCCGCCGGACAACTCACGGGGCAGCACCTTCATATAATCCTTCAGGCCTACCAGCTCTAGAACCCGCTCCCCTTCGGTAATCCGCTCCTTTTTGGATACGCCACGCAAAGTAAGAGGCATGGTGACATTATCAATCAGTTTGGCCCACGGGAGCAGGGTATGCTCCTGAAATACAAAGGCAATTTCATTCTGTTTACGTGCTTCCTTTGGAGAAGTACCCAGCACGGTCAGATGACCGGAGGTCGGTTCCGTCAAACCGGCAATCATATTGAAAATGGTAGATTTCCCGCAACCGGAAGGACCGACAAAACATAGAAATTCTCCTTCCCCCACATGCAGACTCGCATGCTGCACAGCTACAGTGCCATTGGGGTAGATTTTGCCGACATCATCGATTACAAGCATGGAACGACTGTCCTTTTGGGCCGCTGCCTGTTGATTTTGGGTGAGCTGCATCTGAATCCCCTCTTCTCTTTGAAGTTGTGTCCTATCATATAGCCAAAAAATATGCGTGTAAATATTCCTTACACAATTTTGGTTTTTTATCTAACGGTATACGCTTTACGTTGGTTCAAAAACAGAAAATTCTATGTTTTGGGTTAACTTATATGACATATATATAACAAAAGGGATTGCAGAAATTCGACAAGAGCCTATATAATTGCTTAAAAGTTACGTGATGTCCGGTACCTGATTCAGATATGTATCGTTTAGGAGGATGGATTGACATGCAATTAACTATAGAAGATGCGTTGGCGGTGTACCCGTTATCGGAAGGGAAGTTGGCAGCCGGTAAAAAAGGAATTTCTCGAACGATTAGCTCCATCAATTTGATGGATGCGCCGGATGTGATTAACTGGATGAAAGAAGGGGAACTCTTACTGACTACAGCGTATGCGATTAGGGATTCACCCGAGGAATTTGTTAATTTGCTGCAAAAGCTGAATGAATGTGGGGCCTCCGGACTTGGCATCAAGCTTGGTCGATACTGGGCGGAAATACCAGAGATAGCCCTGCTGGAAGCTGATCGGCTGGGCTTGCCCCTAATTGAGCTGCCTTTTGAGTTTACCTTCTCCGAGCAGATCACCGCTCTCTACCAATCCGAGTTTCAACGCGATACCCGCCGGCTGAATGAATTGCTTGAAACGCAGAAGAAGCTGGTTGATTTTGCCATGCAGGCGGATGAGTACACCAATTATTTTCAAAGTATCACAAGCATTTTAGGGGTTCCTTTAGCCATCGTTACCTCTGAAGGACAGACCTTGTATAATATGACCCGCTGTTCCGATATGGAGCTGTTGAGCGATTGGCCCTGGAATCAGGACAATCGGTTTTACAAGTCGGCGAGCAACCTGTTGTATAGGGTTCCCCTGCTGAAAAACGGAAAGTCATACGGTTATTTGCTGATACAAACTGAAAATCTGCTGGAAGCACAT